>NZ_CP096379.1:0-2522500 GCF_053903075.1 Bacillus sp. AK128
ATTTTGAAGCGCATGTGCCTTTGTTGATTTTAGCCATGTTTCGTAGCTGGGTTTACTTAATTTCTTCTCAATTTCTTTTAATGCCTTATTCCATAAGTCAGAGATATTTTCCAAACTATCCCTCCTTTGCCCCAAAATTCTTACTTGTACAACCACTGTACAACTATTTGTATATTGATGAATAACTATACATTTCCACAATCAATGTTAGTAAATATATATATAGTAGAAAAGAGGGTTTTCGACAGTATCCACTAATTGTGGACAACCTTTTTAACAGCCTCTGTATAAACTATCCACAATCTATCCACAGTCTGTGGATAGATAAATTGATCATTGTCATTAATTAAGAGTGAAAACATAACTATAGTATCAAAATAAATGCAGTAATGCAACGGTTTTTTAATACTTATCCACAACCACAACAACTTGTGGGTAGAAATTATCCACAATACAAGATACTGTGTAAAACTTGTCGATAACTGTTGAATTATGTTTGAAAAGAGTCAATTAATTATCCACAGGCGAATATTTTAGCTTATGTTGATGATAAATTTCCTAAAACCAATATCTTGGTGTAGAAGTCTTTAGCCTAGAATGGAGGCCAAATGGATTGAAGAAAAATAATAATTTGTTTAGTAGGTGTTAATGACTAACTAATGATGGAAAAGAGGGATTCTATTTTATGATTGGAAATCAAGATGGCGTGTAAGGAAAATTATGACCAACCTGATTTCTGTTAAAATTCAGTGTAAAAGTCATTTTTTAATAGAGAGACGAGTCTGGTGATGTTAAGTGATCAATCTTGGAAAGCAGAGAAACATACGGTTGAAGTTAATAATTAAAGATCCGAAGCAAACAAGTATTGAAAAATATCCGAAAAGAAAAAAGAAATTACTGGGTTTTTGGAAATCGAGTTGACATTTATTAGACTCGTTCTCTATAATTATAAAGACTGTCTTTTACCTAAAAATATTTATAACAAAAGGCTATCAGACAACAAAGGGTAATTTGTTGTTGAATTAAGCAATTCCTATACTTTATTAGATTGCTAAATAAGATATGATCTGAATCAAGAATGAACTTAGGTCCTTTCATATAGGGAATTGCCTAGTTTTATAATGTGATTAGAATTTCTAATTGCGTGAAAAAACCTCAGGAGGTGTCACAATAATGAAACGTACATTCCAACCTAATAAGCGTAAGCGTAGTAAGGTTCACGGTTTCCGTAGCCGTATGAGTAGTGCAAATGGAAGAAAAGTACTTGCTCGTCGTCGTCGTCGAGGAAGAAAGGTATTATCAGCTTAAGACCACTGTCTGAACAGTGGTCTTTTTTTCAGTTTTTCTTACTTAGGAATATATAGGCAACGAATTATTGGAGAATTGGGATTTGAGATTTTAGTAAGTTCAGGTGGAAAGGGAGTCCAATAAGACTGATAAGTCTCGGACTCCTGGAC
This sequence comes from Bacillus sp. AK128, assembly GCF_053903075.1. NCBI lineage: Bacteria > Bacillati > Bacillota > Bacilli > Caryophanales > Bacillaceae > Bacillus > Bacillus sp. AK128. Next base: position 1,458 of record NZ_CP096379.1, read on the forward strand.
TAACTCAGTGGCAACCAAGTATTCTAAAATAAAGATCTTACAACAAAAATTTTTCCTGAAAAAGTAGTGTATTTATGGGTATAAAATAGAGAATTTTGAGGTACGATGGCAAAGATATCATCTTGTATCGCAAAATGGAGTGTTATCAAATGAATAAACAATACAGAATTAAAAAAAATGAGGACTTCCAGGCCGTTTTCAAAAAAGGAATTTCTACTGCGAATCGCCAATTTGTCATTTATGTATTAGATCAGCCAGAGAATGAATCATTTCGGATTGGTCTTTCCGTAAGCAAAAAGATTGGAAATGCTGTTACTCGTAATCGAATTAAACGCTTAGTTCGACAAGTTATGTTTGAATTTAAGGATTATTTAAAGAACGGGAAGGATCTAGTGATTATCGCTAGAAAACCAACTGCAGAAATGGATTACCATGAGGTAAAGTCTTCATTAGAACATGTTTGTAAACGAGCAAAAATTTTGCTGCGAAGATAGAAAAAATTTTTTCGACAAAATCGTTGCTGAATTTGTCATGTTTTTATTTGTCCATATAAAAGATATTTTTAATGAAAGATGGTACAATACTTTTGTTAAGCTAGTATTTATAAATTTTTTTTAGGAGTCTTTCTTAAGAATATAGAAGACTTCAATATAAGAATCAGCAATTATTTTTAGATTGTTTGATGTTTAAAGGAGGACTCATTAGTAGTGAAGAAAAGGTTAGCAATATTAATAGGCCTGCTAGCTATTCTAGCAACATTAACAGGCTGTACGGAAGTAAATGTGCCAATCACTGCGGAAAGTGAAGGGATATGGAATAAGTATTTTGTATATCCTTTATCTTGGTTAATTATCTTTTTTGCAGAATTAATGGGAGAGAGCTATGGTTTATCAATCGTTGTTGTAACATTACTCATACGTTTTGCATTACTACCATTAATGATTAAGCAAACAAGAAGCTCAAAAGCAATGCAAGCATTACAACCTGAAATGCTAAAACTTCGTGAACAATATAGTTCTAAGGATCAAAAAACACAACAAAAATTGCAGCAAGAAACAATGGCATTATTTCAAAAACACGGGGTAAACCCACTAGCAGGATGTATGCCAATCCTAGTTCAAATGCCAATCCTGATTGCTTTTTACCATGCTATTATGAGAACAGGAGAAATTTCTACTCATAACTTCCTATGGTTTGACTTAGGAGAACCAGATCCATTCTTTATTCTTCCTATCGTTGCAGGGATTACGACCTTTATTCAACAAAAAATTATGATGGCAAGTGGAGCTGCTATGCAAAATCCACAAATGGCGATGATGCTATGGATTATGCCAATCATGATTATTATATTTGCGGTAACTTTCCCAGCTGCACTTTCTTTATACTGGGTGGTAGGTAATATCTTTATGATTGTTCAAACTTTCTTAATTAAAGGTCCAGAAATCAAAGAAGCTGCTGGTAAAGCGGGGGACGTTAAAAAGTGAAAGAGGTAACGGCTACTGGTCAAAGTGTGAATGAAGCAATTGATTCAGCCCTAGCTCAATTACAAACAACGAGTGATGAAATCGACATAGAAATTATTGACGAAGGCAAAAAAGGGTTTCTTGGTTTATTTGGAGCAAGGCTTTCTGTCGTTAAAGTGAAAATTAAACCGAATCCAATTAAAGAAGCCAAGCTATTTTTAGAAGATGTAATTCGTAAAATGGGAATTGAGGTTGAAATTTCAGTAAGTGAGAAGGATCGCGAAGTGAATTTCGAGCTTATAGGAAAGGACATTGCTCTTCTTATTGGAAAAAGAGGACAAACTCTTAACTCACTTCAATACTTAGCTCAATTAGTTTATAACCGCTTTACAAACCAATTTACAACCATCATCATTGATGCTGAAAATTATCGTTCTAGAAGAAAAGAAACGTTAGAAATATTAGCGGGTCGATTGGCAGACAAGGCATTAAGATCGGGGAAAGATGTCCCACTTGAACCAATGCCATCTTTTGAGAGAAAGATTATTCATTCAGCATTATTGAAAAATAAAAAAGTAAAAACCTTTTCTTCAGGTGTAGAGCCATATCGTCATCTTGTCATTTCACCAATCAAATAAACAAAAAATCCTAGTTCCAATTTAGTTGGAGCTAGGATTTTTTTTATTTAAAAAGGCTGTTAGGACTCCTATACTTAAAATTTCACACTAGATTAGTGGTAAAAGTATCGAAATATGTCCAAAGCTTTTAAAATTGACAACGATTCTTTGTTTTATTATTGTCAGTAGGGTTGTGGATAAGTTAGAATTGTAATATGGTGAATTGTGTCGGAAAAGTTATCCACAGTGGATAAGATTGATTGAAGACGAATTAGGCAATAATAAATTTAAAAGAAGATGTGGATAAAATAAGTGGATAATATAGATAGATTTAATGAGGAAGAGGAAGAGGTGAAACCATAACCATGGAACTAGATACGATAGCAGCCATATCAACTCCGATGGGAGAAGGAGCAATTGCAATTGTAAGATTGAGTGGGGAAGATAGCATTCCGATTGCAAACAAGATATTCAAAGGAAAATCACTGACAGAGGTAGCAAGCCATACAATCCATTACGGGCATATTATTGATCCCAAAACAGAGAATGTAGTAGAAGAGGTTATGGTGTCTGTACTAAAAGCACCTAAAACCTTTACTAGAGAAAATATTGTGGAGATTAATTGCCATGGGGGATTAGTGTCAGTAAATCGAGTACTACAATTGATTCTTGCAAATGGTGCAAGATTAGCAGAGCCAGGTGAATTTACAAAAAGGGCATTTTTAAATGGCCGAATTGATTTATCACAGGCAGAGGCAGTTATCGATTTGATCCGAGCAAAAACAGATAGGGCTATGAATGTTGCACTAGGTCAAATGGAGGGTAGACTCTCTCGTTTGATTCAGAAGCTTCGTCAAGAGCTTTTAGAAACCTTAGCTCATGTCGAGGTAAATATCGATTATCCGGAATATGATGATGTAGAGGAAATGACACATTCTGTGTTGATAGAAAAGTCTAGGAAAGTTCAGATTGAAATAGAACGGTTACTGAAGACCTCCCAGCAAGGTAAAATCTTAAGAGAAGGTCTTTCTACGGTGATTATTGGAAGACCTAATGTTGGAAAATCTTCATTACTCAATAGTCTTGTACAGGAGAATAAAGCAATCGTAACAGATATTCCTGGTACGACAAGAGATGTCATTGAAGAATTTGTGAATGTAAGGGGTGTTCCTTTACGCTTGCTTGATACGGCTGGAATTAGAGAAACAGAAGATATTGTGGAACGTATTGGAGTAGAGCGATCTAGGCAGGTTCTAAAGGAAGCAGACCTGATACTATTAGTATTAAACTACAATGATGAACTAACGATTGAAGATGAACAGTTATTTGAAGCGGTTAAAGGGATGAATACCATCACGATTATTAATAAAACAGATCTTCCAGTTAAAATAAATATGGATCGAGTAAAAGATTTAGTTAAAGATTCTCCACTAATTACAACATCTCTTCTAAATGATATTGGTATTGATCAGTTAGAGGAAGCAATTTCAACATTGTTTTTTGCGGGATCCATTGAAGCCCAAGACATGACATATGTATCAAATACAAGGCATATTGCCTTATTATCACAAGCGGAAAGAACGATAGAAGATGCAATCAATGGAATTGAAAGTGGTTTACCTATTGATTTAGTTCAAATAGATCTGACAAGAACCTGGGAGATTCTAGGTGAAATTATTGGAGACGCCGTTCATGAAAGTTTAATTGACCAGTTATTTTCTCAGTTCTGTCTCGGGAAGTAGGTCTTATTAGGAGGTAGAAAATGCAACATTACGATGCAGGGAATTATGATGTCATAGTTATTGGTGCTGGTCATGCTGGTGTTGAAGCGGGATTAGCTTCCGCTAGAATGGGTGCCAAAACATTAATGATTACAATCAACTTAGATATGGTTGCTTTTATGCCATGTAATCCATCTGTAGGGGGCCCTGCCAAGGGGATTGTCGTGCGTGAAATTGACGCACTTGGTGGAGAAATGGGAAGGAATATTGATAAAACTCATATTCAAATGAGAATGTTAAATACAGGTAAGGGTCCTGCTGTTCGAGCATTACGTGCACAGGCAGATAAATTTGCTTATCAGCATGAGATGAAAAAAACAATCGAAAACCAGAATAACCTTACTTTATTACAAGGGATGGTTGAGGAACTTATTGTTGAAGATGATCACTGTAAGGGTGTTATTACAAATACTGGAGCTCGTTATTTAGCGAAATCTGTCGTGATTACGACGGGAACTTTTTTAAGAGGGAAAATAATTATTGGAGAACTACAATATTCAAGTGGTCCTAATAATCAGCAGCCTTCTATTAAGCTATCTGAACATTTACAAGCTCTAGGATTTGATTTAGTTCGGTTTAAAACGGGTACACCACCACGTGTAAATAGTCATTCAATAGACTATTCAAAAACAGAAATTCAACCTGGTGACGATGTTCCGAGAGCTTTTTCATATGAAACAACTACCTATATAACGGATCAAATTCCATGCTGGCTCACATACACTAGTCCTGAAACACATCAAATTATTGATGATAATCTCCATCGTTCTCCTATGTATTCAGGAATGATTAAGGGAACGGGACCAAGATACTGTCCATCTATAGAAGACAAGATTGTGCGTTTTAATGATAAACCGAGACATCAAATTTTTCTTGAGCCAGAGGGGCGAAACACTCAGGAAGTCTATGTTCAGGGATTATCTACAAGTATGCCAGAAGATGTTCAATTAAAGATGCTGGCTTCTGTTCCAGGTTTAGAAAATGTACAAATGATGAGAGCAGGCTATGCGATTGAATATGATTCGATTGTACCCACTCAGCTTTGGCCTACACTAGAGACAAAGAGAGTAGAGTCCCTTTATACTGCTGGTCAAATTAACGGCACATCCGGATATGAGGAAGCTGCCGGACAAGGACTAATGGCAGGGATTAATGCAGCAGCAAAAGCACTTGGAAAAGAAGAAGTAATACTAGATCGCTCTCAAGCTTATATAGGAGTACTGATTGATGACTTAGTAACAAAAGGAACAAATGAGCCGTATCGATTATTAACGTCAAGAGCAGAATACCGTTTATTACTTCGACATGATAATGCTGATTTGAGACTTACAGAAATTGGGTATAACATAGGGCTTATTCCTGAAGAAAGATATAATCGCTTCTTAAAGAAAAAAGAGGCGATCCAAATAGAAAAGGAAAGACTACAACAAATGATTATTAAACCATCAGCTGAAGTACAAGAGATGATTAAGGATGCTGGTGGAAGTGAATTAAAAGATGGAATTCGAGTGCTGACTTAATAAAAAGACCAGAAATGAATTATGAGCATATACGTAAAGTGGCAGCAGCTGAAACAGAAATTTCAGAAGTGGTTGCAGAACAAGTCGAAATTCAAATTAAATATGAAGGTTATATTGAAAAGTCACTACAACAGGTTGAACGAATGAAAAAGATGGATAACAAAAAGATTCCAGAAGATATTGATTATGATGCGATCTCTAGCTTAGCTAATGAGGCTCGTCAAAAGCTAAAAGAAGTAAGACCTCTATCAGTCGGTCAAGCATCCCGTGTTTCTGGTGTAAATCCTGCAGACATTTCAATTTTACTTATTTACTTGGAGCAAGGAAAAATTGCCAGAGTATCGAATCAATAAAGGATGTTAAGAAAGGAATTTAACATGAATCAAGAAAACTTTCTTACATTGCTTGAGGAGAAGGGGATTTCCCTTTCTCCAAAGCAATTGGAACAATTTCAGCTTTACTTCAAATTATTAGTAGAGTGGAATGAAAAAATGAACTTAACGGCCATTACAGATGAAAAGGAAGTTTATTTAAAACATTTCTATGACTCCATCTCGGCAGCATTCTTTTTTGACTTTACTGAACCAATGTCAATATGTGATGTAGGAGCAGGAGCGGGTTTTCCTAGTATTCCTATTAAAATCTGTTTCCCACATTTAAAAGTTACAATCGTGGACTCTCTTCAAAAGAGAATTACTTTTTTAAATGAACTAGCAAAACAATTAGAGCTAACAGATGTCCATTTTTATCATGATCGCGCAGAAACCTTTGGCCAAAACACTTCATTCAGGGAAAAATATGATCTTGTAACTGCTAGAGCAGTTGCTCGCTTATCCGTCTTAAGTGAACTTTGTCTTCCGTTAGTAAAACAAGAAGGATTCTTTGTTGCAATGAAGGGAGCTTCAGCTAAAGAAGAGTTTGAACAAGGACAAGCTGCTATTAATGTTCTTGGTGGTGAGCTGAAAGAAGAGCATAAGTTTAAATTACCATCAGAAGATAGTGACCGTTCTATTTTTATTATTAAAAAGAAAAATAAAACGCCAAAAAAGTATCCGCGTAAGCCTGGTACACCGAATAAGCTTCCTATTCAGTAGATGGTTCATGCAAAAATTATTTCTCTAGCAACAGTTAATAAAAAACCATGTCCTTCTATTTTTCTCTTATGTAATTTCGGATAACATGATAGAATTTATAGGAGGACAATTAAAGTTAGAGCATATGACTATTTTCCCTTATTCGACATTTGTCGCTCGTAAAAATGTTCCACGTGAAACATTTTTACTAGAAGGAAAGTAGCAACAAGCATCGAATATATAATGAGGAGTTACTAAAGGTGGTGTAGAGGATGAAAAGTCCTTTTTCTAAAATTTTTGGCATTGGGGAAAAAGAAGAAATTGAAGTGATAGAAAAGGTAAACAATGAAGAGATAAAAAAACTTCCACTTTCAGATATTGTTCCTAATAGATTTCAACCTCGTACTGTATTTGATGATGATAAGATTCACGAGTTATCTCTGACAATCAGAACACATGGGATCATTCAACCTATTGTTGTTCGTGAGTATGAGCAAGGTAAATATGAAATTATAGCAGGGGAACGGCGTTTTAGAGCTGTTACGAAGCTAGGATGGGATACCATTCCAGCCATTATTAAGGATTTTAATGATGCAGAGACTGCTTCGGTTGCATTAATAGAGAATTTGCAACGGGAAGAACTATCAGTGATTGAGGAAGCTATAGCTTATGCTAAATTACTAGAACTTCATAACCTAACCCAAGAAGCCTTGGCACAAAGATTGGGGAAAGGTCAATCCACTGTTGCTAATAAACTTAGACTATTAAAGCTGCCAGAGGAAGTACAAGAAGCATTACTACAAAAACTAATTACAGAAAGACATGCTAGAGCACTTATACCTTTAAAAGATTCTGATAAGCAAATAAAGCTAGTGAAAGAAATAATAGAGCAGCAATATAATGTAAAGCAAACAGAAAACAAGGTTAATAGGTTATTAGAAGAATCGATTGAAAAGCCTAAACCAAAACGAAAGGCTTTTAGTAAGGATATGAGAATTGCCATGAATACTATTCGTCAATCACTTACTATGGTCCAGGACAATGGGGTAGACCTAGATTCAACTGAAGAGGAATTTGAAGAATATTATCAAATCACCATTAAAATACAAAAAAAATAATGGATTAAGCACAGAGTCCTTTCTAATAAGGGCTCTTTTTTTGCACTAATGTAGGAAAACTGTAGGGCGTAATATGTATCATGAACAAAATTACTAAAAAAAATAACAAAAAAACTCACTTTTATAATTTTCATGATAAAATGATATAGTTAATAGATAATTTGTTAGATTTGAAAGTAGGTGACACCGTGGCAAAAATCATATCGATTGCAAACCAAAAAGGTGGAGTTGGAAAAACCACCACATCGGTAAATTTAGGTGCTTGTTTAGCTTATTTAGGAAAAAAAGTGCTTTTAGTTGATATAGATCCTCAAGGTAATGCCACTAGTGGAGTGGGTATCGATAAGGCTGACGTTGACGCTTGTATATATGATGTGTTAGTAGAAGATACCGATGCAAAAGATGTAGTGAAGCCAACGGATGTTGAGAATTTATATATCATTCCAGCAACAATCCAATTAGCTGGGGCTGAAATTGAGTTAGTCCCTACTATTTCTAGGGAGGTAAGGTTAAAGAGAGCTCTTGAGCCAATTGAAGCTCATTATGATTATATTATTATAGATTGTCCTCCTTCACTTGGTTTGCTGACAATCAACTCTTTAACTGCATCAAATTCAGTGTTAATACCAGTTCAGTGTGAGTACTACGCATTAGAAGGACTCAGTCAGTTATTGAATACGGTCCGTCTAGTTCAAAAGCATTTGAACACCGATTTAATGATTGAGGGTGTTCTTTTGACAATGCTTGATGCTCGTACGAATTTAGGAATTCAGGTAATAGATGAAGTGAAAAAGTACTTCCAAGAAAAAGTTTATCAATCTGTTATACCTCGTAACATTCGTTTAAGTGAAGCACCTAGTCATGGTAAACCAATCATTATATACGATCCAAAGTCAAGAGGAGCAGAAGTGTATCTAGATCTTGCAAAGGAAGTGATGGCAAATGGCTAAAGGACTTGGAAAAGGCATTAATGCTTTTTTTCCAGATGTTAACCTTAAAAAAGAAGAGGTAGTTCAAGAAATTAAGCTTAAAGATATTCGACCTAATCCTTATCAACCTCGTAAGCATTTCCAGGAGGAAGCGATAGAGGAATTAAAGGAATCTATTATCCAACATGGTATTTTACAGCCTATCATTGTTAGAAAGAGTATTAAAGGCTATGAAATCGTAGTAGGTGAGAGAAGATTTAGGGCTGCAAAAGCTGCAGGTCTAGAAACGATTCCTGTTGTTATAAGAGAATTAACTGAGCAGGAAATGATGGAGCTAGCTTTATTAGAGAATCTCCAACGAGAAGATTTAACCCCTATTGAAGAAGCACAAGCTTATCAGTCTCTCATTGAACATTTAGATTTAACTCAAGAACAATTAGCAAAACGATTAGGGAAAAGTAGACCACATATTGCTAATCATATTCGATTGCTATCCTTACCAGAAACAGTAAGGATGTATATCACTGAAGGTAAGCTGTCTATGGGACATGGACGAGCATTACTAGGTTTAAGGAAAAAGGAAAAACTTAATACAGTAGTTGAAAAAATCCTTAAAGAGCAGCTAAATGTACGTCAGTTAGAACATTTAGTTAACCAATTAAATGAAAATGTTTCACGTGAAACATTGAAGCCGAAAAAAGAAAAAAATGTGTTTATTAAAGAGAAAGAAACAGTCCTAAGAGAAAAATTCGGAACATCAGTTTTAATTAAACAATCGAAGAAAAAGGGGAAGATTGAAATTGAATTTTTCTCTCCTGATGATTTGAATCGAATTTTGGAACTGTTAGACGCGAATGAATAATACACACTATAACCACTATATATATGTGGTTATTTTTTTGATTATGACAGTTTCCTAAGAAATTTGTGAGGAATGAGACTGTAAAGGGAGAGTAAGATGGTTTTATTAGGGACGATTGTAAATGGATTATGTATTATTGCAGGGACCTTCATTGGTAGTTTTCTATCGAAAATCCCTGAAAAGGTTAAACATACTGTTATGCAAGGGATTGGATTATCGGTTTCTTTACTTGGAATTCAGATGGGTCTTAAAAGTGACCAATTTTTAATTGTTATTGTGAGCTTAGTAATGGGAGCCATCATAGGTGAATTTTTAGACTTGGATCAAAAACTTGAAAATATGGGACAATGGATTGAAAAGAAAATCGGGAAGAGAGCAAAGGGTGAGATTGCAAAAGGTTTTGTTACAGCAACATTAATATTTGTTATCGGTGCCCTTGCAATCATTGGTTCCTTAGATAGTGGACTAAGACAGGATCATAGGGTGCTTTACACAAAGTCATTAATAGACGGATTCACAAGTATAATCTTAACGACTACATTAGGTGTGGGTGTGTTATTTTCTGCTATACCTGTAATGTTATATCAAGGTTCAATTGCATTGTTCGCTAACCAGATTGAACATTTTGTACCAACACAATTAATGGATTCTTTTATTGTGGAGATGACCTCTACAGGAGGATTAATGATTTTAGCAATTGGATTAAATATATTAAACATTACGAAAATCAGAGTGGCTAATTTACTTCCTAGTATACTTATAGTTGCATTAATTGTTACCGTTCTTTATTACTTTTAACATCAAAATCAAACACTTCCTCCTAAATAAAGGGGAAGTGTTTTGCTTTTAGAAAGTAAATTACTTTTCAAAATTAAGTATTCATGAATCAAACAAGTTAGACTATAAATTGGTTTTAACTGTTTTGCTGCTTCATTTATTATTTCTATAAATACTTTATGGAGATTTAATTTTAAATAAAAAATAAAAGTACTTATATAGGTTTTAACTGCTCCACCGCAGTAGGTCTTCTAGTAACAAGTTTTCTTTTGTATAACAAGCTAGCCTCGAAAATTCCATCTGATATGATAGATGCCATTTTCATCACAAGGTTTAGGCGCGTATTTTGCAAAACAAAAAATTCCATAAATCCACTTACATTTACGATTCCTGTGATATGGATATCACCAACAGGTGGTAGTTCTTTTTTTACTCCCGCACCTGGTTTTACCGGTCCATCTCCGACCGTAATCATACCAACACTTTTCAATCTTCCTAAACAAGCATCAATACCAATAATGAAAGGCTGATTTAATTCTCTATTAATGAATTGTATCTGATCTTCTAAATTTACAGCATGTATCGGATCATCCAATGTACCATATACGTGGAAAAGGGGAGAACCTTTTTCTTCTAATTTAGTACCAATAAGAGGACCTAAGGCATCACCAGTCGAGCGGTCAGTCCCAATACAAACGATAGCAATTGGAATATTTGATCGAGTGGGTAAATGGTTGACGATTTCTTTGGCAATCTTAGTGGATGCACCGTCTTCATCAAAAATAATTTTTGATTCTCCACCTTTCTTTTCAAAAAAGTTAGGTCTTAGATTCATAGATTCCACTCCTTAATAATAGTAGTAACAGTATACGGAAAAATATTTCAATCTATACATACTGATTTGTTTTTATCCAAATTAACTAGATGTTCTTAAGGAGGAAGATGGGGTTGTGGAGAAACGGGATTAAATGGATGTTTTTGATTTTAGGGACAATGATTGGTGCTGGATATGCATCAGGTAGAGAATTATGGCAGTTTTTTGGGGCTGAAAGTGGACTTGCTATTCTCTTATTTATGGTTTTATTCTCAATCTGCTGTTATGTTATTATGAAGATTAGCTATGAAGAAAAAACCGAGCATTTTTTACCAATATTAAATAAATTAATTGGAAGTAAGCTTTCCAGTGTATATGATATTGTCATTATCTTTTATTTATTTACAACGACAATGGTAATGTTAGCCGGTGGCGGAGCAGCCATTGAAATATTTCATATTCCCTATTGGATTGGAATTGTGATATTTTCTTGTTTATTAGTTATACTTTTTATTTGGAATATTAAAGGAATGACTTCATTAAATTCAGTTATTATTCCATTATTGATTGTTGGATTAATAGGGACGATTGTCACTTTTATGATGAAAAACCAATCCTCCTTAGGATTAGAAGAGTGGACCAAACAATCGAACTGGCCATCTGCCTTTACGTTTACTGCCTTAAATGTCATTGCGTTAATTGCGGTTGTAGGTGCAATAGGAAGAGAAATTAAACATAAAAATGAAGCGGTAATTGCAAGTGTTGGGAGTGGATTAATATTAGGAGGAATTGCCTTTTTCTATAATCAGTCATTACTTCAAGTAAGTAATGAAATTGTTTTATATGAAATTCCTCTTTTCGCCATTCTAAAGGATTATCCATATAGCATGATCATATTAATGACTATTTTATTGTGGACAGCTATTTTTACAACAGCTGCTTCAGGAATCTTTGGATTAACATCTAGATTTCGCCAATATATACAAATGCCGACCTGGATCGTAGCGTTGATTATTTTACTTGTTATGATTCCTTTAACTAAATTTGGATTCTCTACACTTGTTGCAGTGCTGTATCCGATATACGGGTTAATCAATCTCTATTTAGTTGCTGCGATCCTTATTTATCCAATAGCAAATCGCTACAAATGGGAATGAGTGATTTGGTATGATGTATGAGGTGGTATGATGTATGAGGTGGGGAGTGTATATTTATAGCCTTTAAGCATTTTGGAATAGTTGGTTGTTTAATGAATAGGGGATAAGACACCGTAGAACGCTCTTGAATCGTTTCTAAGCAGCATTATTATATGAGATACACTTTTAATCCCAGGGGACTTGTCAGAGGTACCTGGGAGCTTTTTATTCGCAAGAAAATCACCCTGACGTGTCAATTAATTTTAATGATGATATATTTGTGGTATCTATATTTGCTCTTGGAAACGATATAATCACACCAAGATTTAACAGAGTTCACAAAAGTAAGAATGCCCCTTTAATAAACAGGAAATACGATAGGAATGAAGAATAAAGAGTATAATTAATTGTGAGTTTAAGAAAGGGAAATGACGATGGATATTATCATGAATGCATATCAATCTTTTATAGATTACATGACAAATAAAGAGGTCTGGTTAGGAATTGGACAAGGCATCATAAAAATTATACTTATTTTTATAGTTGCTGGAATTATGATAAGAGTAGGAAAGGTCGCCCTGCATAATATCTTTAAAATACGAACGAAAAGTCCTTTAAGGGTATCTGAGCGAAGAGAAGCAACATTAACAAGATTATTAGATAATATTTTAACATATGTAATTTACTTTATTGCCTTTATAATGGTACTAGAGGTTTTTACTATAGATGTTACAGCATTATTGGCAGGTGCTGGAGTTGCAGGATTAGCCATAGGTTTTGGCGCACAAAACCTAGTGAGAGATATCATAACTGGATTCTTTATTATTTTTGAAGATCAGTTTTCAGTAGGCGACTATATTCGGACAGGTACGTTTGAAGGTACAGTTGAAGAAATAGGATTAAGAATAACGAAGATTAAAAGTTTTACCGGTGAAATTCACATACTTCCAAATGGAAGTATACTTGATGTAACGAATTTTTCCATTTCCAACAGTGTTGCAATTGTGGATGTCAGTATCGCTTATGAAGGGGATATAGGAAAGGCCGAAAGAGTGATTCAAGAGTTATTAGTTGAACTACCAGATAAATATGAGGATATGATCAAAGTACCAGAGCTATTAGGGGTTCAAATGTTAGGAGCTTCTGATGTCGTACTCAGAATAACATCAGAAGTATTACCAATGAAGCATTTTGCCATCTCTAGAGCACTACGTAAAGAGATTAAACTTCGGTTAGATGAAAATGGAATTGAAATCCCATTCCCACGCGTCGTGATGTACAACCGAAATGAAGAACCAGAAAATAATGAGAAGCTTCAGCAAAAGGGATGAAGAGGAGCTAATAGACATGGAAGAAAAAGAGTTTAGTATAAACGATATTGTAGAAATGAAAAAACAGCATCCTTGTGGTACAAATAGATGGAAAATCATCCGCTTAGGCATGGATATAAGAATCAAATGTGAAGGCTGTCAGCACAGTGTATTAATCCCTAGAAGAGAATTTGTTAGGAAGATGAAGAAACTATTAGTGAAGCATGAGGGAGAATGAGGGGAGTTAGAGAGGTAAGATGGGGAAAATAGTAAAGTCAGCATGCCCTCTAAATTGTTGGGATAGCTGTGGATTTAATGTAACGATTGAAAATGGAAAGGTTGTCAAAGTAGAGGGAGACCCTGACCATCCGATCACAAAAGGTAAAATTTGCGGTCGTGGGAGAATGTTAGAGACTAGAACAAATAGTGAAAAAAGATTAACTACTCCTTTGAAAAAGGTGAATGGGGAATTTCTTCCGATTTCATGGGAGCAGGCTCTCAATGAAATTGCGAAGAAGATGAATGAGATTAAAGAAGAGTACTCATCTACTGCTATTCTGCACAGTCATGACTATTCAAACAGTGGCCTATTAATTAACCTAGATAAACGCTTCTTTAATTGCTTTGGTGGTGTAACTGAAGTAGTAGGGAGTTTGTGTTGGGGAGCGGGAATAGAGGCACAGAAGTGGGATTTTGGAGATTCATATAGTCATTCACCAGAGGATATCTTTAATAGTCGACATATTATCGTTTGGGGACGTAATGTTGCTAGAACAAACATGCATTTATTTGAGTATCTTCAAAAAGCAAAGAAACAAGGGGCAACCATTACGGTTGTTGATCCTATATATAATGCAACGGCTAAAATAGCAGACCGCTATATCTCTATAAAGCCAGGGATGGATTCCTTTTTAGCACTTGGAGTGATGAAAGAAATTCTCCGGTTAAACTTAGAGGATCGTTCTTTCATTAATGAACATTCAATTGGCTTTGAGGATGTAGAAGAATTATTAGCGGGAATTTCGTTAGAGGAGTTAGCACGTTATTCTGAAATTCCAGAAGAGGTGTTTACAAATCTTGCAGAAATCTATGGGAATGGTCCAACAACGACTTATTTAGGGTTAGGGATGCAGCGATATGAAAATGGAGGCAATACAATCCGAACGATTGACGCGTTAATCGCAATGAGTGGGAATGTTGGAATTCCAGGAGGAGGAGCCAACTATGGAAACCTTCAGGTTGGACAAAGCTTTAGTTTTGAAGAGCTAACCTTACCACATCGAAAAACAAATCAACGTCAATTTACTATGATGAAGCAAGCAGAAGAAGTATTATCAGCCTCTGAACCACCTGTAAAAATGATTGTTGTCACCTGTGGAAATCCATTAACACAGGTTCCAGATACAAATAAAGTGAAAGAGGCATTCGAAGCGGTTGAAACGGTAGTTGTATTAGAACAATATTTAACAGATACAGCCCTTCTAGCGAATTATGTCTTACCAATATCTACTTCCTTTGAGGTAGAAGACCTATATTATGCTTCTATGTACCATGGATATGTCAATCATAGTGAAGCATTAGTAAAGGCACCTGGAGAAGCTAAATCAGACCTGTGGGTTTGGTCGAAATTGGCCGATCGATTAGGCTTTGGTGAAGAATTTAATTATACAAGAGAGCAGTTTATAGAGATGGGCCTTGCTGACTTAAAGAAACAAGGTATCACTCTAGAGAGACTTAAGAATGAACATCATCTTCGTCTCCCGATAAAGGATGTACCTTGGGAGGATAAACAATTTAAAACCACTACTGGAAAGTATGAATTTACTTCTACGAAAGCTGGCGGGGCTAATGATTTAAGGAAGTTACTTCTATCCTTTCCAAAAGAGTCACCGATCAGTAATCCGGATTTAGCAAAAAGTTATCCTTATTCGTTACTTTCTTTGCATCCGATGAGGTCTAATCATTCTCAAAATTATCATCTTATTCCTGGAATGCAGCAAATAAAGGTTGAAATATCAGAGGATATTGCTAAAGAAAAAGGATTACAGGATGATGACCAAGTTAGGGTATTTAATAATAGAGGAAAGATTACTGGAATCGTCAAGGTCATGAAAAATGCTCATCCTAACACCATTAATATTGATGAAGGAAATTGGAGTAAATTTGGAGGAACGGTTAATCTTTTAACTTCTGATGAGCCTTCTGACAATGGTTTGGGAAGTAGTTTATATGATTGCTTAGTTAATATAGAAAAATGTTAGGGCTGGGACAAAACTTTTTACACCAGTCTCAAAGCCGAATAATCTCTAAATTAGTCTGCCGATTAAATATAATACTGTTTTCGGTTTCTTTCATACTTATTAACCAGTTAAGCTGAAAAAACAGGGTTGTTCCATTGCGCTTCAGGCACTCGCTTTCCGCGGGGCGGGCGGTGAGCCTCCTCGGCTTAGCCTGCGGGGTCTCACCTGTTTCGCTACTCCCGCAGGAGTCGAGTGCCTTCCGCTCCATTCCACTAGATTATAAAAATAGTATGTAAAATCAACAACTTAATTGAAGATAAAAAATAAAGACCCGAACTAGTAGGTGAAAGATACATAAAATATCGCCTAATAGTTCGGGTTTATCACTGGCTGGAATATTTATGTCCCAGCCTCTTGTTGTTTTTCTTAAGATCATCTTTACATTGCTACATGTGATGTCATCAGTTTAGGAATGAAGCTCAATTTATTCATAAGGGGAGAGGGGTTATGGGGAATCAAGCTTTTCGATGTGTCTAGCTTGAACCCCCAGTCCCTCGAGGTCAAATAACCTGAATCAAAGTAAAGGGAAAAATCACCCTTTCCTCTGCTTCAGAACATTTGCTTGTCGGGACTAATCGGGGAATCAAGCTTTTCGATGAAGTGCTTGTCTTTTTAGTTGCTACTATCTATAATTGGGAAAGGTTAAAGTGTTTACGGAGAGCTAGTTTTATCAATATTCATGTCAGCTTGTACACTTAATGAGTTACCAATACTTAGAAAAGTAGTTTTACGGAAAGAGGAGTGAAAGAATATGGCATTAACAGCTGGGATTGTCGGATTACCTAACGTAGGAAAATCAACATTATTCAATGCGATAACTCAAGCAGGCGCAGAGTCTGCAAATTATCCGTTTTGTACCATTGATCCGAATGTAGGAATTGTAGAAGTACCGGATCATCGTTTAAATAAATTAACTGAGCTTGTAAAACCAAAGAAGACAGTACCTACAACATTTGAATTCACTGATATTGCAGGGATTGTAAAAGGTGCAAGTAAAGGAGAAGGTCTAGGGAATAAATTCCTTGCCCATATTCGCCAGGTTGATGCAATTTGTCAGGTTGTTCGTTGTTTTGAGGATGAGAATATTACTCACGTTTCTGGTAAGGTAGATCCGATTGATGATATCGAGACCATTAACCTAGAGTTAATTCTAGCTGACTTGGAATCGGTTGAAAAAAGAATTGACCGTGTGGCAAAGCTTGCTAAATCAAAGGATAAGGAAGCAGTTGTTGAACATGAGATTTTAGTCATGCTAAAAGAAGCATTTGAGAATGAAAAGCCAGCTCGTACAGTTGAGTTTACAGACGAACAACTAAAGGTTGTTAAAGGACTACATTTGCTAACCATTAAGCCTATTTTATATGTAGCCAACGTGGGAGAGGACGATGTAGTCGATCCATCTGAGAATCCTTTTGTGCAAAAGGTACAAGAGTTTGCAAAAGGAGACAATGCGGAAGTAATAGTTGTCTGTGCTAGGATTGAAGAAGAAATAGCTGAACTAGATAAAGAAGAGAAAAAAGCATTTCTAGAAGAATTAGGAATTGAAGAATCAGGTTTGGATCAGCTAATTAGAGCTTCCTATCACTTATTGGGACTTGCTACTTATTTCACAGCTGGAGAGCAAGAAGTACGCGCATGGACCTTTAGAAAGGGAATGAAGGCACCACAATGTGCTGGAATTATCCATACAGATTTTGAACGTGGTTTTATTCGTGCAGAAACAGTCTCTTACGATGATTTATTAGCTAATAAAACAATGGTTGCAGCCAGAGAAGCAGGAAAGGTTCGTCTAGAAGGAAAAGAATATATCGTTAAAGACGGAGATGTTATCCACTTCAGATTCAATGTCTAAATCTCATTCATTAGATAATGAGTTGCAGATGGCAGTTGTCTCTGATATAATATAAAATTGTGAGTAATTAAATATTGCTCCTTGCCCTTAATAGGGCCGTTTAGTCCAAAAGGAGGTGACAGAAATGAGAAAGTACGAAGTTATGTACATCATTCGTCCAAACATTGAGGAAGAAGCTCAAAAAGCGCTAGTTGAACGTTTCAACGGCATTTTAACTGATAATGGTGCTGAGTTAACAAATGTTAAGCAGTGGGGTAAGCGTCGTCTTGCATATGAAATCAACGATTTCCGTGATGGCCACTACATGCTAGTAAATGTTAACGCTCCAGCAACAGCTGTTCAGGAGTTCGATCGTCTTGCTAAGATCAGCGAAGACATCATCCGTCATATTGTTGTATCATTAGAAGATAAGTAATAAATAGTATTATTTAGTAGTATTTTTAAGGGAGTTGGATATTTTATGATGAATCGCGTAGTACTTGTTGGACGATTAACAAAGGATCCAGAATTACGTTATACACCAAGTGGTGTGGCAGTAGCGACATTTACAATAGCTGTAAATCGTACATTCACGAATCAACAAGGAGAGCGCGAAGCTGACTTCATTAACTGTGTAATTTGGAGACGTGCGGCAGAAAATGTTGCAAACTTCTTAAAAAAGGGGAGTTTAGCTGGTGTTGACGGAAGGCTTCAAACGAGAAGCTATGAAGGACAAGACGGCAAACGTGTTTATGTTACAGAAGTAAATGCAGAGAGTGTACAATTCTTAGAACCAAAATCAGGTGGAAGCCAAGGGAACCAAGGTGGCCAAGGTGGAAGCTATGGTGGTGGACAAGAAGACTATTCTTATGGACAAGGTCAAGGTCAGCGTAGTAATCAGAACCAAAATAGCCAACGAAATCAACGTATAGATGAAGATCCTTTTGCTAATAATGGTGAACCAATCGATATTTCAGATGATGATTTGCCATTTTAATAGAGCGGATTAAAAATTTCTTATAGAAGGGAGGCATTTATTATGGCTGGATTCCGTAAAGGTGGACGTGGAGGTAAGCGTAAAAAGGTGTGTTTCTTCACATCAAACGGTATTGAAACGATCGATTTTAAAGACGTAGACTTACTTAAGCGTTTTGTATCGGAGCGTGGTAAGATTTTACCTCGTCGTGTAACTGGTACAAGTGCAAAGTACCAACGTAAGTTAACAGTTGCAATTAAGCGTGCTCGTCAAATGGCATTGCTACCATATGTATCTGGTGAATAATTAAAGTGAGCAGCAGGGAAACCTTGCTGCTTTTTTATTTTTTGAAAAGATATGGAGTATGTTATAATATCACAAAGTATTAATTGTTACATAGACCTTGGAAAGAGGAGACATATGGGAAAAACAAAAGCACTTACTGAAGGTGCTATCATGCTAGCACTATATATGGTTTTATTTTTAATAACCCTCTATATACCGTTATTAGGCTCAATCACAATCTTTGCCTTATCACTACCATTTGTAGTTTTTACAAGTAGAAGAGGATGGAAAAGTGGACTCCTATTATTTGGTGCATCCGTTATTCTCACCTTGTTGTTTGGATCAGTTCTTGCTTTGCCCTCCACATTTCTATTTGGACTAAGTGGAGTTGTTATTGGTTACTTATATAAAATCAATCGTTCTAAATTTGAAGTCCTTTCAATTGGAAGTATCGCTTATATATTATTGTTACTTGTGATTTATGCGATTATTACAGTTGTTATGGACATTAATCCGATTGAGGAAGTCCAAACTATTGTAGATGAGTCAATAAATATGTCCAGGGAAATGATGGAGGCGTTAGGGCAGACCATTAATCAAAGTCAATTAGACCAGTTAGAAGAGGCTTTTGAATTAGCATCTCTATTAATGCCGACAGTTATTGTATTTGTTGGTGTATTTCTATCATTTATCACTCAGTTAATATCTGCTAAGATTCTTAGCAGGCTTGGACAAAAAGTTGAAAAATGGCCACCATTTAGATCTATTCAATTACCAAGAAGTCTCATCTGGTATTATTTACTCGCAATGATTGCTATGATGTTCAAGATGGATCAGGAATCCATGTTATTTTTAGCAGTCTTTAACCTGTACCATATTTTGCAGTTATTAATGATTTTACAAGGACTCTCGTTTATCTTTTATTTTTGCTATCATAAAAACCTTTCAAAGGGAATACCCATTACTATCTTAATAATATCCTTCCTTATTCCTGGACTACTTTATATTGTTCGTTTAGTAGGTATAATAGATTTAGGATTTAATTTAAGAAGCAGAGTGGAGAGTAAAAAATAAACTAGTAAAGTCATGTTTAGGAGCTGAAAACATGCCTAATTTTCACCAAAAGAGAATCTATCGTATTCCCGTGTATATGTTAATAGCTTTAACAGCCTTTCTAATCGGAATCATTGGCTTTTTTCAATGGGTCTTCGGTCTAATTGGATTCTTACTTCTGGGTGTTGTATTATTTTTTCTATTAAGATCTGAAATACTATTTCGTGAGGATATGGAACAATATGTGTCTACTCTTTCACACCGTGTAAAACGGGTTGGTGAAGAAGCACTGATGGAAATGCCAATCGGAATTATCCTTTACAATGAGGATTTTAAAATTGAATGGACAAATCCTTTTATGGCTTCCTTTTTTGAGGAAGAGACATTAATAGGAAAGCCTATTCAGGAACTTGCTGAGGTTATCCTTCCTATTATTAAAAATCAAGTTGAAACCGAAGTTATTAATATAAATGATCGAAAGCTAAGGATCATTCATAAAAAAGAAGAGCGCCTTATCTATTCTTTTGATGTAACTGAAGAGGTCCAGCTGGAAAAGCAATATGAGGAAGAAAAGTCAGTACTAGGTGTTATTTACTTAGACAATTATGATGAAGTCACACAAGGAATGGATGATCAAAGGAAAAGTAATATCAATAGCCAGATTACATCCATCTTAAATAAATGGGCTACAGATAATGGTGTCTTTCTAAAAAGAACTTCGTCTGAACGATTTTTCGCCATCTTTAATGAACAAATCCTGCACCAGTTGGAAAAGACGAAGTTTGAAATATTAGATTTAGTTAGAGAGCATACATCTAAGCAGAGTAGTCCACTTACATTAAGTATTGGTATTGGAACGGGCACCTCTTCGCTGCCGGAATTAGGTTCGCTAGCTCAATCTGGTTTAGATTTAGCTTTAGGACGTGGTGGTGATCAAGTAGCCATCAAAAGATCTAATGGTAAAGTTAAATTCTACGGTGGAAAAACCAATCCAATGGAAAAGCGAACAAGGGTAAGGGCTAGGGTAATTTCGCATGCTTTAAGAGAGCTTGTCATTGAGAGTGATAAAATTCTCATTATGGGTCATAAATATCCTGATATGGATGCAATTGGAGCATCTATTGGAATCTTGAAGGTTGCCCAGGCAAATCAAAAAGAAGGTTTTATTGTTATTGATAAGAATGAATTAGATACAGGCGTCCAACGCTTAGTTAGTGAAGTCAAGTTACATCCGGAGCTTTGGTCAAGGTTTATAAGTCCTGAGCAAGCAATGGAGCTCTCCACGGAAGATACCCTTCTCGTAGTTGTTGATACACATAAACCATCATTAGTCATTGATGAAAGGCTACTGTCAAGGCAGGAACGAATTGTCGTAATTGATCACCACCGTCGCGGGGAAGAGTTCATTGAAAGTCCATTGCTTGTCTATATGGAGCCTTATGCGTCATCAACAGCTGAGTTAGTAACAGAACTACTCGAGTATCAGCCTAAGCGCTCTAAATTAAATATATTAGAGGCAACATCATTATTAGCGGGTATTATAGTTGATACGAAAAGCTTTACGTTAAGAACGGGTTCTCGTACGTTTGATGCTGCTTCTTACTTAAGAGCCCATGGAGCTGATACGATCCTTGTACAGAAGTTTTTAAAAGAAGACATCGATGTATTTGTAAAGCGTTCTAAAATAGTAGAAAATACCGCCATATATAAGAATGGCATTGCTATTACTAAAGGACAGCAGGAAGAAAAATATGATCAAGTTCTGATTGCCCAAGCAGCTGATACACTCTTATCCATGAGTGGAGTGGTTGCCTCATTTGCCATTGCAAATCGACAGGATGGCTTAGTGGGTATAAGTGCACGCTCATTAGGGGATATCAATGTCCAGGTCATCATGGAGGCGTTAGATGGTGGAGGGCACTTAACAAATGCAGCTACACAATTAACTGGTATGTCGATTGAAGATGCTGAACTAAAATTAAAAGCAGCTATAGATGAATATCTTGAGGAAGGGAGTAATGAGAAATGAAGGTAATCTTTTTAAAGGATGTTAAAGGTAAAGGTAAAAAAGGTGAAGTTAAAAATGTAGCAGATGGATATGCACATAACTTCCTTATTAAACAAGGACTTGCTGTTGAAGCCAATGCTTCAGCTGTTAGTACATTAGAAGCACAGAAGAAAAAGGAACAGAAGGAAGCTGAAACAGAATTAAAGGAAGCACAACAGCTTAAGGAAAAACTAGAACAGCTAACGGTAAACCTAACAGCCAAATCTGGTGAAGGTGGAAGACTTTTTGGATCCATCACAACAAAACAAGTCGCAGACGAGCTTCAAAAAGCACATAAAATTAAAGTAGATAAGCGTAAAATGGAGCTAAATGAACCAATTCGTTCATTAGGAGTAACCAATATTCCAGTTAAGCTTCATACAGAAGTTACGGCAACTTTAAAAGTACATGTAAAAGAACTATAATGGGTAAGCAGCTATTGAATAGCTGCTCTTTTTTATCGAACTTTTTGGTTATACTTTTTGGTTCAACTATAACTTGAGACTGCTTCCATTCTAATCTACACCAAAGTTTAACAATGTCTTATTTTATCTATCATTTTTGAATATGTTAAAAATGGAAGTGCTATGAAGAGTATAAATTTGATACAATCAGTAATAGAACAAGAAAGAGGGGAAGGAAATCAATTTATGACTGATGTATTTGCAGATCGTACCCCACCTCAAAATATAGAAGCAGAACAAGCGGTATTAGGTGCTGTTTTTTTAGAGCCATCTTCTTTAACAACAGCATCTGAAATTCTAATTCCAGAGGATTTCTATCGTGCTTCACATCAAAGAATTTTTAATGTCATGCTTTCTTTAAATGAAAAAGGAGAGCCTGTTGACCTTGTAACGGTAACATCTGAACTTGCTGATTTAAAGCTACTCGAAGAAATTGGAGGAGTATCTTATCTAAGTGATCTAGCAAACTCCGTACCAACGGCAGCTAACATAGAATATTATGCAAAAATAGTGGAAGAGAAATCGATTCTAAGAAGGTTAATTAGAACAGCTACATCGATTGTAACTGATGGATATGCTAGGGATGATGAGGTAGATGTCCTATTAAATGAGGCTGAAAAGGGGATTCTTGATGTTTCTAGAAGAAAGAATAGTGCTTCCTTCCAAAATATTAAAGATGTTTTAGTTGAAGCCTATGATAATATTGAACTACTTCATAATCGAGTTGGTGATATTACAGGTATACCAACTGGATTTAGAGAGTTAGATAGAATGACAGCAGGATTTCAACGTAATGATTTAATTATTGTGGCAGCTCGTCCTTCCGTTGGTAAAACCGCCTTCGCATTAAACATTGCACAAAATGTGGCCACCAAAACAGAAGAAAATGTTGCTATTTTCAGTCTGGAGATGGGTGCCCAACAGCTAGTTATGCGTATGCTATGTGCAGAGGGCAACATCAATGCACAAAACCTCCGTACGGGTAAATTAACATCCGAGGACTGGGGAAAGCTTACCATGGCAATGGGTAGTCTCTCTAATGCAGGAATATACATCGACGATACGCCTGGAGTTAAGATAAATGAAATTCAATCAAAATGTAGAAGACTGAAACAAGAGAGCGGGCTTGGGATGATTCTTATTGACTATTTACAGCTGATCCAGGGAAATGGACGAGCTGGAGAGAATCGTCAGCAGGAAGTATCAGAAATTTCCCGTTCGTTAAAGCAACTTGCCCGTGAACTTGAAGTACCAGTTATTGCTCTTTCTCAGCTCTCTCGTGGAGTTGAATCCCGTCAGGATAAGCGTCCGATGATGTCGGATATCCGTGAATCAGGAAGTATTGAGCAGGATGCTGATATTGTTGCTTTCCTATATCGTGATGATTATTATGATAAAGAATCAGAGGCTAAGAATATTATAGAAATTATTATCGCAAAGCAACGTAACGGTCCAGTTGGAACTGTTGAACTAGCCTTTGTGAAAGAATACAACAAATTCGTAAACTTAGAAAAGCGTTTTGAAGATTCAGGAGTACCAGCATAGTAGAAAGAACCCTTCATTATAGGAGGGTTCTTTTCTTATTTAGGGTATAATAGTAAAAGGTACGGAAGTTTGACAATAAAACGAACGAATATTACAAGTGCTATTATTAATGTTCGGATTTAATTGACTTTTTTGAAATATATAAGTATACTTACAGTTGTTTGAACAGACATTTATAGATAAGGTAAATATATGTGGAGGTGCTGAAATGTCATCAGTTGTTGTTGTGGGAACACAATGGGGAGACGAAGGAAAAGGAAAGATTACTGATTTTCTTTCAGAAAATGCAGAGGTTGTAGCACGTTATCAAGGCGGAAATAATGCAGGCCATACGATTGTGTTTAATGGACAAAAATATAAGCTACATCTGATTCCTTCTGGGATTTTCTATTCTGATAAGATTTGTGTATTAGGGAATGGAATGGTAATAGACCCTAAAGCATTAGTAGAGGAATTGAAATACTTACACGATTTAGGCGTATCTACGAAAAACTTAAAAATCAGTAACCGTGCCCATGTGATTCTACCTTATCATTTAAAATTAGACGAAGTAGAAGAAGAGCGTAAAGGTGCCAACAAAATTGGTACAACCAAAAAGGGAATTGGTCCAGCATACATGGATAAGGCAGCTAGAATTGGTATTCGAATTGCTGATCTACTAGACCGTGAAGAATTTGAAGCAAAGCTTAGCCATAACTTAGCTGAGAAAAATCGTTTATTAGAGAAATTCTACGAGGTAGAAGGATTAAAAATAGAAGATATCTTGGATGAATATTATGAGTATGGTCAACAAATTGCACAATATGTGTGTGATACATCAGTTGTATTAAACGATGCATTAGATGATGGTAGACGTGTGCTTTTTGAAGGTGCACAAGGAGTTATGCTTGATATCGATCAAGGTACGTATCCGTTTGTAACATCCTCTAATCCTATTGCTGGTGGAGTAACTATTGGTAATGGGGTAGGTCCATCTAAAATCAAGCATGTTGTAGGGGTATCTAAGGCATACACAACACGTGTGGGAGACGGTCCTTTCCCAACTGAAATGCATGATGAAATAGGTCATCAAATCCGTGAAGTAGGTCGTGAATATGGAACAACAACCGGCCGTCCTCGTCGTGTTGGTTGGTTTGACAGTGTGGTAGTAAGACATGCGAGAAGAGTTAGCGGCATCACAGATTTATCATTAAACTCAATTGATGTGTTAACAGGTATTGAAAAGCTGAAAATTTGTGTGGCTTACCAGTATAATGGTCAAATCATTGAAGAATTCCCAGCTAGTTTAAAGGTATTAGCACAATGTGAGCCAGTTTATGAAGAGCTTCCTGGTTGGACAGAAGATATAACTGGAGTAAAGAGTATTAATGATTTACCAGAAAATGCTCGTCACTATCTAGAACGTATCTCTCAACTTACAGGAATTCCATTATCAATATTCTCTGTAGGCCCAGATCGTTCACAAACTAATCTGCTTAGAAGTGTATATGGTCCGCAATAAGAAATAAATAAAAAGGGCCCTGTTCAATTATTTTGGACAGGGCTTACTTATATAAAAAGCAATCATAATACATATCCTAACAACATAAAAGGGAAAAAGTCACGAGAAAGCCATGAGGGAAGTGGGAGTAATATCCTATTAAAAGAAAAAATAAAAAGAAATCTTGCATTCTATTAAATAGCCATGCTATTATAGTACATGTTGCTTAAGCAGATTTAATTTAAACAAAACATAATATAAAGAGCCATTAGCTCAGTCGGTAGAGCACGATCGAATAAGCTTCATTGAAAAAGCATCAGCGAACCAATCGAGCCGCTACTTGAAAGACATCCTGAGATTGGGTCGTCTTTAATGAAGGCAAACCAAGATCGAACAAAACATTATATGAAGAGCCATTAGCTCAGTCGGTAGAGCATCTGACTTTTAATCAGAGGGTCGAAGGTTCGAGTCCTTCATGGCTCACCAATTCTAATTAGTAAATGGCCCATTGGTCAAGCGGTTAAGACACCGCCCTTTCACGGCGGTAACACGGGTTCGAATCCCGTATGGGTCACCAACTTATTCATAAAAGTAATAATCGATTACTTGTTTGAATATTTTAAATAGGGTCTGGGACACAAATAGACATTACCTATATAACCAAATTTATGGCTCGGTAGCTCAGTCGGTAGAGCACGCCCGAGTAAGCATCATTGAATAAGCATCAGCGCACCAATCGAGCTGCTACTTGAGTAAGCTTCCTGAGATTGGGGCGAAGGTAGTAGCAGGAAAAATAGTCCCGGCACAACTTCATATATTGGCTCGGTAGCTCAGTCAGTAGAGCACGCCCGAGTAAGCATCATTGAAATGACTTCAGCACACCAATGGAGCGGCTGCTTGAATAAGCATCCTGAGATTGGGGTGAAGGTTATAAAGAGAAAGTAAAGTCCCGGCATAACTTCATATATATGGCTCGGTAGCTCAGTCGGTAGAGCACGTCCGAATAAGCATCAGCGCACCAATCGAGCTGCTACTTGAGTAAGCTTCCTGAGATTGGGGCGAAGGTAATAGCAGGAAAGATCGTCCCGGCACAACTTCATATATTGGCTCGGTAGCTCAGTCGGTAGAGCAAAGGACTGAAAATCCTTGTGTCGGCGGTTCGATTCCGTCCCGAGCCATCTTTAAAAGACATGCAAGATCAGAAGCATGTCTTTTATCTTATAGTCTATTATCCTATTTTATTACAAGTAGATACCATATTATGACAGAAATGATACAGTTATATTACATATTTCTTATTTTTGTCCTAAATTAATTCAGATTATGCTAAAGTGGAAAAGTGAGACAATTTTGATAATATTACTAATCCAATGAAAAATACTAGTTTGCTAGTCTATTTGTACTAATAGAAACTTCATACTTATACAGTAGGCGCTTATGTTGAAGAAGTAGCCCTTGGTCTAGGAGGAAGAAACGTGGTTAATAAGCAAGAGAAATCTATCGGTATATCCCATTTATTTAAAAGAACAGCTATCACAACATTAGTTGCAACAACTTTGACGTTCGGAACGGTTTCGGCAGATAGCAGTTTAGGAATAGATACGGTATACCATGTTTATGTGAATAACGAAAGAATTGGGATTGTAGATAATAAAGATATTGTAGAACAATACATAGAAGATCAAGAAAAAAAGCTTTTAGAGGAAAATCCAACCTTCTCATATGGTTTAGATAGTAATGTAGTCTATGTAGAAGAAAAAGTTTTTAGAGCTAATGTAAATAATCAGCAGGTTCTTCAATTGCTTTCCGATCAGCTTCAATTAGTAGCTAATGCATATTCAATCGTTGTAAATGAAGAACCTGTTGTCTTCTTAGATAGTCAAGAAAGTGCTGAAGAAGTCATTAAGTCTATGAAACTTCAATATGTTTCCGAAGAAAAACTTGCTGAATTGGAATCTCGTAATCCTGAAGCAACATTACCTCCTCTTACTGAAGAAGAAGGTCGTCGTATATTAGACGTAACGTTTAATGAAAAAGTTACATTTTCTGAAGAAAAAGTTACTCCAAAAAAGATATTATCTGTAGATGAAGCTCTTACCTTTTTATCAAAAGGTGTCCTAGAAGAACAAACCTACCAGGTACAAGAAGGTGATGTACTTGGAAGTATTGCTAGTGACCATAATCTTTCTTTAGAGGAGTTGTTATCTCTTAACAAAGGGTTAGAGGAAGATTCACTTATAAAAATTGGTCAAGAAATGAATGTTACGGCCTTGAAGCCATTCGTAAATATCATTGTAAAAGAAGAAGTTTTTGCTAGAGAGAACATTCCTTATAGTAAGGAAATTATTGAAAATAAAGATAAGCCTAAAGGCGAAAATAAAGTGAAGCAAGAAGGTCGAGATGGGGAAAAGCTAGTAAACTATGTCGTTTCTAAACAAAATGGACGTGTAGTTGAGCAGCAGACAATCAGTGAAGAGGTTGTTAAAGAACCGACCGTCGAAATCATTGAAAAAGGTACAAAGATTATTCCTTCACGTGGAACAGGCTCGTTTGCATGGCCAGCTGTAGGAGGATATATCTCCAGTTATATGGGCTACCGTTGGGGAAGAATGCATAAAGGAATTGATATTGCTCGTCCAAGTAACCGAAGTATACTAGCTGTTGATAATGGCACAGTTACACAAGCTAGCTATGACGGTGGGTATGGTAATCGAGTGGTGATTAACCATAACAACGGACTTACGACTACTTATTCACATTTAAGCAGTATGTCAGTAAGTGTTGGCCAAACTGTATCTCGTGGCCAATCCATTGGAGTCATGGGGGCAACAGGAAACTCTACAGGAATACACCTTCATTTTGAAGTTTATAAAAATGGAACACTACAAAATCCAATGGATTACATTGGCAAGTAAGAAATTAGTCCTCTAGTTTAACTAGAGGATTTTTTTTAATCCGTAAACTTATAAAGGCTCATTTGATTAAAGATTGTTGCTTTAGTGCTATATTCAGTAGCTTAATGGAACAAACAATGTCTAAAAAACCTAAGTATGCAACAGTCTCTATAAATGGAAACAACCACCTTGAGTGAATAGGTGATTTCCTTTACTAGAAATGGTAAAGTTAATAATAGAATAACAGTTTAAGCTTCTTCAAATTAGAATGTAAGGAGTTAACCAACGTGGAAAAAAGAATATTAGTTGTGGATGATGAAAAGCCAATTGCAGATATCCTAAAGTTTAATTTACAAAAGGAAGGCTATGACGTTACGTGTGCTTATGACGGAGTAGAAGCCATTCAAAAGGTAGAGGAATATAAGCCTGATATGATTCTACTTGATATTATGCTTCCTTTAAAAGATGGCATGGAGGTTTGTCGTGAAGTCAGAAAGAAACATGATATGCCGATAATTATGCTAACAGCAAAGGATTCGGAGATTGATAAGGTATTAGGTCTTGAGCTAGGTGCTGATGATTACGTGACAAAGCCATTTAGTACAAGAGAACTGCTGGCAAGGGTAAAGGCAAATATGAGACGCCATCAGCAGAAATCAAATCAAGAAGTTGCAATTGAAACGAATGAAATTACAATCGGGTCACTCGTCATTCACCCTGATGCATACTCTGTTACAAAACGCGGGGAAGAGATTGAACTCACGCATAGAGAATTTGAACTTCTGCACTATCTATCGAAGCATATTGGTCAGGTCATGACAAGAGAGCATCTCCTTCAAACGGTGTGGGGTTATGATTATTTTGGTGATGTGAGAACAGTAGATGTAACAGTTAGACGTTTGCGCGAGAAAATAGAGGATAGCCCAAGTCACCCAACCTGGATTGTAACAAGAAGAGGTGTAGGTTACTATCTTAGAAATTCAGAGCAGGAGTAAAGGATGATGAAGCAAGTCGGTTTTTTTAAATCGATTCATTTTAAGTTCGTTTTAATTTATGTATTACTTATATTAATTGCCATGCAAATCATTGGGGTTTACTTTGTTCAAAGAATTGAAAAGCAGTTAGTGACTAATTTTTCTGAGTCATTGAATGAAAGAGTAGATCTCCTAGCTTATAATTTAGAGCAAGAAATGATTATTGAGCGTGATGATAAAATGCCTAAACTTGAGGAAAAAGTCCAAACCATTTTGTTTGATTTCTTTTCAGAGGATATTGCTGATGTGCGTGTCATCGATAAAAACAGCCGTGTTATTGGAACAACGAATATCAACTACCAACAACTTATCGGAAAAAGAATTACCGATATTCCTGTGAAGCAAGCATTAGTAGCTGGATTTAGAGACCAAGGTAAGGTACAGCTAGATCCACAAACACGTCATCGGATGTTGGTCTTAACGGTACCTATAAAAAATGGGACAAATGTTCTCGGTGTAATTCGTCTAGAGGCATCAATGGAAAGCATTTATGATCAGTTAAAACAAATTAATAATATATTTGTTAGAGGAACAGTAATTGCCTTATCGATTACAGCATTACTGGGCATTTTCTTAGCACAAACGATTACAAGGCCAATGTCAGATATGAGAAAGCAAGCATTGGAAATGACGAAGGGGAACTTTACCCGTAAAGTAAAAATTTATGGATACGATGAAATTGGACAGCTTGCGATTACATTTAACAATTTAACAAAGAGGCTACAAGAGGCACAAGCTACAACTGAGGGTGAAAGAAGAAAGCTCAGTTCTGTTCTAACCCATATGACAGACGGTGTGATTGCAACTGATCGTAAGGGTCGAATTATTCTAATCAATGATCCTGCAGCTGATATGCTAAACGTTTCACGTGAAACGGTCTTAGCGGAATCTGTGTTAACCATACTGGGAATTGAAGAGGAGTATACGCTTGAAAAGATAATTGAAGAAGTCGATTCGCTCGTTCTGGATTTCAGTACAAAGCAAAAGCCTTATATACTAAAGGTTAGTTTCTCTGTTATTCAAAAAGAAACGGGATTAGTAAATGGTTTGATTGCAGTCCTATATGACATTACCGAGCAGGAAAAGATTGAACAAGAAAGACGAGAATTTGTTGCAAATGTTTCGCATGAATTAAGGACTCCTCTTACGACGATGAGAAGTTATTTAGAAGCTTTAGCAGAAGGTGCTTGGCAGGACCAAGAGATCGCTCCAAGGTTTCTAGATGTGACACAAACAGAAACGGAACGAATGATTCGTTTAGTAAATGACCTATTACAATTATCTAAGCTTGATAGTAAAGACTATCGCTTTGTAAAGGACTGGGTGAATTTCCCTTCCTATTTAAATAGAATAATCGACCGTTTTGAATTAACGAAGGATCAAAAGGTAACCTTTGTACGAAGTATTCCTAATCAAGAAATTTTTATTGAGATGGATGAGGATAAGATTACACAGGTTCTTGATAATATAATTTCTAACGCATTGAAATACTCACCAGAGGGCGGTCAAATTGAATTCCATTTAAATATAAAAGAAGACTTTATTGAAGTTAGTGTGACGGACCAGGGTGTTGGAATACCAAAGGAAAATATTAATAATGTTTTTGACCGTTTCTACCGAGTCGATAAAGCTAGAACAAGAAAGCTAGGTGGAACA
Source organism: Bacillus sp. AK128 (assembly GCF_053903075.1). NCBI lineage: Bacteria > Bacillati > Bacillota > Bacilli > Caryophanales > Bacillaceae > Bacillus > Bacillus sp. AK128. The sequence continues at coordinate 32,423 of NZ_CP096379.1, forward strand.
GGACTAGGGCTTGCAATAGCAAAAGAGATGGTTATCGCACATGGAGGACATATTTGGATAGAAAGTGAAGAAGGAACGGGTACGACAATCCGTTTTTCACTGCCAGTGGAAAAAGAGTTTGAGGATGATTGGGAATGAACTACGAAAACATTAAATCATTTCTATTAACCATGTTAGTGATCATGAGTCTTGTTTTAACTTGGAGTTTATGGACATATCAACCCAATCTTGGGGTCATTGAAAGCACAGAATTCATAAGTGATGTTGAAATTGGAGAGAAAAGGGATGCAGCAAGTTTAATATTTCCAGAGAAAGTATTATTTCATAAAAATGGCTCCCATTATGGCGCCACTGATCATACGACGGTCAATGACATGATGGAATATATGAGAACTTGGAGATTTGAAGAATTATCTGATATTACAATAGCGGTTGGTCAAGAATACTTGAATCTTATTCATGGTCAGGATGGTATTGAAATTATCTTTCCATCAGAGCTATCCGTGGAAACGTTAAAAACGATTATTAATTTTGATGATGAAATTAGTAGCTCGGTAACCTTTGATCGAGTTATTATTCCAATGATTCCATCTCAACAAGAGGATGCAGTTGCTTACTTTGTCTCCTATAAGAGTAAAAATGTATTTCAAGCAAAGTTAAATAATTTCTCTTATAAAAGCTTTAGCAAAGATGTGTATCAGGTATCCATTGCATTTCCTCAGTATAGTGAGTATCAAGTTAATGACAAGCATAGTATCTTTTTACAAAGTAATCCAGTAAAAGCGAATCAGATTACCTATTATTCTATTAAATATCCTAGTCAGGATTTTAAGGAAGCGTTATTTACCGATCAAAGCTTTGTAAAGCAAGATTCTGCAAATACAGGAGAAATCACCTATTCAGATGGATCTAGAGCCATGTTCATTAATAGTAGTAGTGATATGCTTGAATATGTAAATCCTGCTCCAGCGACAGATCGATCCATGTCTAGTGCACATGATACGATTCAAAAGAGTATTGATTTTGTAAATGACCATAGTGGGTGGACAGACTCCTATCAATTTTCAGAATGGAATCCACTCTCACAGTCAACGACCTTTAGACTGTATATACATGGGTTACCAGTATATGCTTATAGCGGGTTATCTCGAATTAAGCTTACATGGGATGGAGCTAATTCATTTAATACCTATATAAGACCGATGTTTAAGCTGCATTTATCAATCGATAGTGAAACCTCTGCAGTGGAGCTTCCATCAGGGGATGTACTAATTGATATCTTACAAAATATTACGGAAGTTGATATGGATCAACTGGAGGATGCTAAAGTTGCCTATGAGCTGAAGAAGGACTTTTCTAGTGCTAAGGTTACAGTCGAACCGATTTGGGTTGTGAAGCAGAATGGTGAGTGGCATAAGGTTATATTTGATGAAAATATAAAAGAAAGAGGAGGAACAATCATTGAATTGGAGTAGAATAAAAACCATTTTTATTATCGTATTCCTAGTCCTTGATTTGTTCTTACTCTCCCAATTTGTTGAAAAAAGAAATAGTAACCAATTAGGGCTACTCGCAGAAGCAACTCTTGAAGAACAACTATTGGAAAATGATATTTCTTACCCTACTTTGCCAAACGATCCAATCAAGGAGACCTATATCACGGGAAGTAACCGAACGTTTACAGAGGAAGACACCCTGACACTAAAGGGACAGCTCACACAAATTATGAATATGACCAAAATTTATTCTAGATTTGAAAAGCCAATCCCAATCACGGATAACTCACCAGAATGGCTAGAGTCTTTTGTTGCTGCGAATGTAATAGACGGTGATGATTATGTATTTTGGGGATTTGAAGAACAAACTCGGATGCTTATCTTTTTTCAGCATTATAATGATCGAACCATTTTTTATAATAATAATGCCGTATTAAACATTTTTGTAAATGAAAAAAATGAAATGATAGACTATCAGCAGACACTGTTAACAGATATAGAGGAAATAGAGATTGACGAAGAACCGGCAGGAAGTTTTACTGCATTAAATGCAATAGAAAACATGTTTGTTCGTAATGAATTAAAGCCCGGAAGTACGATTACTAAAATAGATCAAGGGTACTATACCTTGATTGCAGAATCACAAATGTTTGTGCCAACTTGGCATTTTATCATCGATGACAAAGAAAACTATTTCGTTAATGCGATTGAAGGTCATATTATACGAGACAGTGCAAAATGGAGTGAAGAATAATGAGCTTACATTTTAGCGTTCTAGCTAGTGGTAGTAGTGGCAACGCTATATACGTAGGAACGGATCAAATGAAATTATTAGTGGATGCAGGGTTAAGTGGGAAACAAATGGAGCAATTGTTCAAGAAGGTGGACGTGAATCCAAAGGAATTAGGCGGAATTCTAGTTACCCATGAGCATAGTGACCACATTAAAGGTGTCGGAATTTTAGCTAGGAAATATGATTTGCCTATATATGCGAATACGAAGACTTGGAAGGCAATGGAGCACTTAATTGGTGAAATACCTCTTGAACAGAGGTTTATTTTTGAAACGGGACATACTCAAACCTTTAAAGATCTAGACGTAGAATCATTTGGTGTTTCTCATGATGCAGCAGAACCGATGTTTTATGTCTTTCATCACGGGGAAAAGAAGATAGTAATCATAACTGATACTGGCTATGTTAGTGACCGTATGAAAGGGATTATTAAAAATGCGGATGTATATGTCTTTGAAAGCAATCATGATGTTGAAATGCTCCGAATGGGACGTTATCCTTGGAGTGTAAAACGAAGAATTTTAAGCGACGTGGGTCATGTATCGAATGAAGATGCTGCCCTAGCGATGGCAGATGTAATTGGTGACCGTACCAAGAGTATTTATTTAGCCCACCTAAGTCAGGATAATAATTTAAAAGACTTAGCACGTATGTCAGTTCATCAAACCTTAGAAGAAAAGGATACGGGTGTTGGACATCGTTTTAAGCTGATTGATACAGACCCCAAAGTTCCAACTTCGTTAACTGCAATTTAACGTTTTGACTTGCCATTCTTCTGATTATAATTTTAAAGACAATGTGTATACTATGGAATTATATACAGACTATAGGTATAGTATACACAAATGGTCCTAATCATAGGTTCATCAGTGAAAGGATGGGTGAGCAAAATGGGGTATTATGATCAAGATTACAAGCACATAAGGAATAAGCAAAAAGGAAATCGTGGAGGTTTTTTTCTTGCGGGTTCTGTTGGAGTAATTTTAGGTGCACTATTAATGATTTTTGGATTACCGGCTTTTGAAAGAATCACGACAGATGATTTTAATCCAGCTGGAAATGAAACAGCTGGGTTAGATGAAAATCCAGGCACTACGGAAGCAATACCTGGACAAACGATTAATGTAAATGTGGTGTCACAGGTGACCCAAGCTGTCGATCGTGTATCAGCAGCTGTCGTTGGTGTCATTAATATTCAAACATCTGGCTTTTGGGAAGAGGCAGGTGAAGCGGGAACAGGTTCTGGTGTGGTATACAAAAAAGAGGATGGAAGAGCCTTTATTGTTACCAATCATCATGTGATTGAAGGAGCCTCTACAGTCGAAATTAGTTTAGAGGACGGTTCTCGCGTACCAGCAGATATTTTAGGTAGTGATATTTTTACTGATTTAGCGGTTCTATCTATTGATGCAGATGCAGTGGATACGATAGCTGAATTCGGGAACTCAGATAATGTCAGACCTGGTGAACCTGTACTTGCGATTGGTAATCCTTTAGGTCTACAATTTTCTGGATCTGTTACACAAGGGATCATTTCTGGAACAGAAAGGACGATTCCACTTGATTTTGATATGGATGGCCATGTTGACTGGCAAGCAGAGGTTCTTCAAACAGATGCTGCGATCAATCCAGGTAACAGTGGAGGGGCTCTTGTTAATATTGAGGGTCAAATCATTGGGATCAATTCGATGAAAATTGCTCAAGAAGCAGTTGAAGGGATTGGCTTATCCATTCCAACGACGATTGTAAGACCAATTATTGCTGATATCGAGCAATACGGAGAAGTAAAACGTCCTTACATGGGAGTAGGATTAAGAAATTTATCTGATATCTCAAGCTATCATTGGCAGCAAACCCTGAAGCTACCGACTGATGTGATAGCTGGAGTATTTATAGAAGAAGTGGTTCCACTTTCTCCAGCTGAAATAGCGGGGCTAGAAGTTTATGATGTCATTGTTGCATTAGATGGAGAAAAGATTGAAAATGCATTAGACTTAAGGAAGCATTTATACAATAGAAAGAACATAGGTGATTCAATGGAAGTTACGTTCTATCGCCAAGGAGAAAAGCAATCCACAACGATGAGACTAGTGGAAGAATCTTATTAACAAGGAACAGGCCAATGCCTGTTTCTTTTTTTATATGAATTCAAACTTTTATCCACATGATTTTTTAAATGTGGATAAGGTATAATAAAAAAAACGACAAAAAATGAGGGATCTATATGATAAAGGTTTGTAGTGAACATATTGAATTAGCCATTGATATCATGGTAGATGAGAAAGAAATCGCACCTGAAATTAATTTGTTAACAGAGGAAGAAAAGTTATCAACAACCTGTGAATATTGTCAAAATAACGCGATATATGTTGTGACGAACATATATTCTGACACAATATGTGGATAGAAAATGTGGATATGTGGATAAGTTATGTGGATAACGTGTTTGTAAATAGGAGGAAGCTGTGAATATCTCAATAATCACGATTGGTAAACTGAAAGAAAAATACTTAAAACAAGGAATCGAAGAATATTCAAAACGATTAGCAGCCTATGCTAAATTAGAAATTATTGAACTCCCTGATGAAAAGGCACCAGAGAATTTAAGTGAAGCAGAAATGGAACAGGTCAAGCAGAAAGAGGGAGAGAGAATCCTTCAAAAGATTTCACCAGATACATATGTGATCGCACTTGCCATTCAAGGGAAAATGAAAAGCTCTGAACAATTAGCAGAGGATCTAGATAAACTAGCGACCTATGGAAAAAGTAAAATAGCTTTTGTGATCGGTGGCTCGTTAGGTTTAAGTGATGAGGTGATGAAGCGCGCAGATGAAGCTTTGTCTTTTTCAAAAATGACGTTTCCTCATCAGTTGATGAAGTTGATATTGGTTGAGCAAATATATCGGGCGTATCGGATTAATCGGGGTGAACCGTACCATAAGTAAATGAGGTTTAAAAATTGAACCACCTAAAACATTGATATTACAACATTTTAGGTGGTTTTAAATTTAATCATTAATAAAAATTTTCCTCGATAACTAAAAATTTATTTTCTACGACTTTATAATCACCATATTGCCTTGAAAGGTAAATCGTTTTTTTCGGTTTTTCTCCTTTTGCAAATACCAATAAGAATTGAGTTTCCATGACATCAATTCCACCAAACAGAAATTTAATCCCGGTCGAGTCTTCAATCATTTGACCCGTTGTATAAGGTCCAAATACATGGGCGTTATCCCATTCAAAATCAGCTAGTGTTGTTAAATCAATTTGCATTTCCCCTGCTTCAATAAGAGCGTATATATCGCTAGATGAAATGGAATGTTGATTACCCAGAGTCTGAAAAAAAATAGCAATAAAAATTGTGATAGTAAGAATGAGTAAGAAAACACTACTTTTACGTATAAAAAGCCAGCTCCTTTTTAATAGCTGTTTAGTTACTGAAGTTAATTAACGTGCCCGAAACGGAGCTAGTGATCCATTTTTAAAATAGTCTTCGTAAACTTTTTAAAATCATCAACATGCTTGTTTAAAATTGCTTTCAAAATATCTAATTCAAGCACTTGATAGTCGTGAACAGCTATATTTCTAAAACCAACCATATTCATTAAAGTTTTTGCAAGTGCTGCATCAATAACCCCGGATTCCTGAAGTAATTTAAATGCCTCACGACTTGCTTTAGGTACGCCTATTTTTTTCTCACTTACAATGTGCATAGCAATATCGATGCTTGCTTCACAGGCGCGTTGAATGTTTAATATAATACTATCTTGCTTCGTGAAGTCTAATAAGTTTTCTGGATTGTCTTCGTAAACTTCATGAATTCTTTTCACACAACGCTCAATTGTTGTAACTTTACTCAAAATGACGTCATTCATCGCCAAACACACTTCCTCTATTTTTAATACCTTCAATAATGATCGCTCGTCGTTCATTTAGTTCAGCATACATACGATACGCTTTTATTTTTTGACGAGTGTATTCATTTTCATTTTGTATATAAATAGGTATACCATTCTCAAAAATCTGCATGGAAAATATTGTATTAATTTCGCGTGTGTCTACAAGATCCACTTCTCGTTCGCAAATAAGTGCTAAATCATTTGCCAAGTTAAAGCGGTCATAAGATGAAAGCTGCTTCTCACTGAAATAAGCAAGATCCACATCACTTTCAACACGTGGAGTTCCTTTTGCAAACGAGCCAAATAAAATTACGAAATCAGGGTTCGTTTTCTTTTGAAGCACTTCAACCATTTGTTTCTTCATTTCTTCGGTAAGCATGCTTTCACCTCCTTTACTTTATTATACGCTTCTTTAAAGTTTATAAAAATATAAACCTCACTTAAACTATTTACGGTGAACCGTACCATAAATAAATGAGGTTTTTTAATTAGACAGATTCCTATCTATTGTTTCCGTTTTACTTGCTAATCTTGGTATAATACTTATATCAAGTTAGGAGGTGTATTCAATGGATATTAATGAAATAATCCAACAGGGTGAATCTAAATATGTAGAGTTTAAAAGTTGGATTAAAGCCGCTAACAAAAAAGAACTAATGAATATCTTAACAAATGAAGCTGTAGGGTTTGCAAATACAGACGGTGGTATCATCTTAGTTGGTGTTGAAGATGATGGAGAAATTACCGGATGTGATGATTATGATGAGCAGATTATTATTGAGAGTATTTATGACAAGACTATACCTAAGCTTTTTACTGATATAGATGTAATAGGGTTTGCTGGTAAAGATATTTTAAAAATAACCATTCAAAAGTCTCCAGAAATTGTGGCTACTTCAAAAGGTGTTGTATATAAAAGATTAGGGAAAAATACAAAGCCATTTTATCCATCAGAATATACCTCTAATAATATAAAAGGATTTAAAGGGGACTACTCCGCAAAAATTATTGAACCTGCTACTAAAAATGATATAGATTTTACTGAAGTAGAGCGATTAAAACTAAAAATACAATCTCGAGATAAAGAGTCTACTTTGTACCAATCAGATAATATTACTTTTTTAAAGGACTTGCGATTGATAGATGTTATAGATAATGAGATTAAGCTAACTGTTGCCGGATTGTTATTTGTTGGTACTAAAGAGGCGATAGCAAAATATCTCCCACAATCGGAAATAATTATTCTTACTTATAATGAAGGTCAAACGGAGTATCATAAAAGATTGGAATTAAAGGTTCCTTTAATTCAATCTGTAGATAGAATTCAGCAATTTTTTGAAGATAGAAACGGAATTAAGAATATTCAAATGGGGCTATTTAAATTAGAAGTTCAGGATTATCCAATTAATGTAGTTCAAGAAGCACTTCTTAATGCTATCTCACACCGTGATTATGAGAGTAACTCTTCCATTTTTGTTAAGTTTTTTCCTAATGAAATCAGTATAGAAAATCCAGGTTCATTTCCAACCGGGGTTGATAGTACGAATATTATTACGCATCCATCATCACCGAGAAATAAATTGATAGCAGAAACACTACAAAAGCTAAAATACGTTCAGCGTTCTGGACAAGGTGTAGATATAATTTTTAAGGATATGCTTTCTTTAGGTAAGTCAGCTCCTGAATATAATTTGTATTCTGATGCAGTAAGTTTAACATTAAGAAGTAGCTTGGAAGACATAGAATTTCTAAAGTTCATTACGAAAGAGCAAGAAAATAACGGTGAGTTTTCAGTTTCAGAAATCTGTATTTTAAAATATATTAAATCAAATAAAACGATTACACTAAGTAAGGCTGCAGAGGTAGCTCAAATTACAACTCAATCGGCATCAAATGTTTTAAACAAACTTTTCCAGAAGAAAAATATTCTTCAACGAGAAACAAGAAATAAATATATGTTTACGCATAGAGTATATGAAAGTTTTAATGCAAATATTGAGTACACAAAGGATAAAGACTTTGATGAGATTCAAGCTAATGTAATGATTTTAGATTATTTATCAAAAAATGAATATATAACCCGTAAAGAAGTTGAGAGGCTTTGTGGATTTTCACCAGCTACAAGTAAAAGAATACTTAAGGATTTAAGGGAGCAAGAAAAAATTGTTTTAGAAGGTCAATCTAAAACCAGTAAATATCAATTAAAAAAATGAGCCGCAAATGAGCCGCAAATGAGCCGCAAATGAGCCGCAAAATTTATACAAGCAATCAAAAAAGAGTCCGACTAATAAAATTAGTTGGACTCTTTTCTTGATATTACGGCTTCCCAAATGTTTAATTTTTATTTAAAGACTCGTAAAAATAGATACAAACATCAAACCTCATATAGACACCAAGGTGAACCGTACCATAAATAGAGGCAAAATCTGTCTGGCTGAATGTTAAATTGATAGTAAATATTTTTTAGGCGATTCATATATGACGCTGACCGCAGCAGGGGTAGAGGATAGCAGAATTAGATTCGACGTCATTCCAGGCGGATCTCACCACGAAGCAACGTGAGGCCTTTATTTACTGAGGCTCATCGTTGGCTGATTCAGCCATAATATAGTGCTTTGAGTCAAAGCCAACTTAATAGAAAAGATTACACGTATGTACAGCATCCCAAAAGTTAGAAATCCACTCTAATTTTTTGGGTGTTTTTTTTATTGTGTAAGGGTTGTAAAAAAAGTAGTTGATTTTTTACAATATTTGGATTTATATTAAACTAACAGTTAATTACCAAAATTTTCTAAGTTGAGGAGTAAAATCATGCTCTTACTAATGAACAAAATGTTGAGGAGTTTCATACTTCTCATCCTTGCCTCGGGCTTTATTATTTATTTAGTTATGATCTCGACAGATGATGTATTCTTTGATAATAAGACTGATTGGAGCTATATGTTTCAGGCCGTTCTTGATTATTATCGAGGGTTAGTTAGTGAGCAATCCCTTGGGTTATCCGAACATTCAGCACCTGTAAATGAAATAGTGGCTGAACATATTGCAAGAAGTATGAAGATCGTTATTCCTGCATATATAATCAGTTTGGTACTTGGGATACCGTTAGGAATTCTCCATTATATTGTTAGGAACAGAAAGGTTCAGAATAAGATACATAAGCTAAACCAAGTTGTTTTTGGCACAGTTCCGGACTTTTTTCTGCTAATTGCCGCTCAGTACGGCTTACTGTTATTAATGAGAGCAAATATCCTCGATATAGATATATTTGGTCATGAAACATGGTTTAACCTGTTATTTCCTCTTATTATGATAAGTATTACACCCATTTTTTACATTGCTAATATAACCTATCAATCTATTTTAAATGAGAAAGATAAGGATTATGTCAGGACCGCTATGTCTAAAGGAACGAGCGAACTGCCTATCATTCTCAAGCATTTGCTCTGGAATGCATGGCCAACCATTCTTGGTTACACCCAGACCCTAATGTTAATCATAATAAGTAGTCTGCCAATCATTGAAAGATTGTGCTTTTATAAAGGTGCGGGTTATCAGCTGCTTACATCGATAAAGGCAAATGATACGTATACAGTAATTGGACTGTTACTTCCGTTCCTTTTAATAGTTTTAATTAGTCTATGGATTACAGATATAATTAAATTCTTCATTGCACCGACTAGCCTTGATCAGGAATTATCTGAAGAGACCATTTCTAATGCAAATAAATTCAGGACCTTCAAAAGGATATATGATTTCCTAAAGACATTTCCCTACAGAAGGGCTAGCAAAAATGTTCTAATTTTCATGAAGGAGTATCCTGCCTTTGCGCTGGGAGTTTTCATCTTAGTGGGAATAGCTGTGTTGGCAATTCTGGGGCCGGTTATGCCTTTTGTTGACAGCAAATTGGAGGGTTTTCGAATTGCTTATGATGAGGATGGAAAGTTAATAAGAGCTCCTCTTCCACCTAGTAGTGAGTATTGGTTTGGAACCGATCGAGACGGACGTGATCTGTTTAGCATCATTGTCCATGGAGCTAATGATACCTATTCGGAATTGTTTTTTATAGTCGTTTTAAGGTTTTTCATTAGTATCCCATTTGGTTATTTTGCTTCTATACATAAGGGTGCACGGAATTTACTGGGCTTCTCAAACAGTATGCTCTCTTTTTTACCAACTATAATCTTAGTTATGTTAGTTGGTAATCTTCCGTCTTTAGAAGAATCTTATAGCCGTTACGCTATGCTTGTGATTGTGATCGCTCTTTTAGATATAGGAAGAATTGGAGAGATCATGAGGCAGGAATTCACCAAAATTAATAAAACAGAATATATGGTAGCAGCAGTATCAATGGGAACACAATGGTATCACATTATTACACGATATTATCTTCCGAATATTTATCAAAAAATTGTCTATATTTTTATAAGTGACATGGCTCGAATTATGGTCCTCTTAGGTGGACTTGGAATCGTTCAAGTATATTTAGCGCAAGACCTGAAATGGGACCCCGATGTGGGGCTAACAATAGAGAATCTAACGTTTACTTGGCCTTCCTTGCTTTCTAACTCCCTGAGGGATATACGAACAGCACCGTGGATTTCATTCTTTCCAGCATTAATGATTGCCATCACGATTATAGGGTTAAATCTATTTGGTACAGGATTGAAGAACTTCATAGATAAACAGAGAAGTAAAAGGCAACAAGAAGAGATTTTAAAGGCGAGAAATGAAGCACAAGAAAATTGGAATACAAATCAATCAAAAGGAAATATTAGCATCTAAGATTAATCTTGAATAGGAACTTACTTGGTGGTAAAACAAGTAAGTTTTTTTGAGCCAATAAGATGGTACTTTAACTATTATATAAGGAGACACTAATCTACATACTCATTTTGGTTTCTACAAGTAATAACAAAAATGTCTGCCTTATGCAACAGAGGTCGTGAAAAGTACCCTTTTAGATGGGGACTGTCCACGACCTCTGTACAATAAATAGGGTGAATTATATTAAGAATGTGCTCTCAATGTATTATGATAACGTCCAATTGGAATCACATAAGGAGAGCCCGAGACAGGGTCTTTAATGACCGTGCTAGTGAGACCAAAAATATCTTCAATCAATGTACTTGTAATGACCTTTGATGGCTCGCCCTCCGAGACAAGTTTTCCTTTTTTAAGTGCAAAAATATAGTCTGCATAACGTGCCGACAAATTGATATCATGTAAAACCATCGCAATCGTAGTTCCGTATTTTCGGTTAAGATCGGTTAGGAGATCAAGAATTTCGATTTGATAAGTGATATCTAAATAGGTAGTCGGTTCATCTAGAAACAAGATATCTGTTTGTTGGGCGAGAGCCATCGCAATCCAGACACGCTGCCTTTGACCACCTGAAAGCTCATCAATATTACGATCCGCAAATTCAGTGATTTTCATCATTTCCAATGCTTCAGTAACTGCTTCATAATCCTGTTTGGTCCATCCTTTTAGGAACGTTTGATGTGGATATCTTCCTCGCCCCACTAAATCTGCAACCGTTATTCCCTCAGGTACAATAGGTGATTGAGGTAACAGCCCTAGGACACGAGCCAACTGCTTGGGTGGAATTTTATTTATAGGTTTTCCATCTAACGTAACCTGCCCAGATGTAGGCTTAATTAGCCTAGCCATCGTCTTAAGCAGAGTTGATTTACCACAACCATTAGCTCCAATAATAATGCTAATTTTGTTACTGGGAATTGAAATACTAACATCATGTAAGATCGTATTATGATCATAACCAGCAGTTATTCCTTCAGCTTGATAAGCATGTGTTGGTTTCATTATAAATCTCCCTTTCGATTCATTCGGATTAGCAAGTAGAGCAAATATGGAGCTCCAAGAATGCCTGTAATGACACCAACGGGGTATCTAGCCACGAATGCAAATTGTCCGATAAGATCTGATGCTAACACTAAGATGATGCCAACCAGTCCTGCTGGAATAATGGTTGAAAATCCAGCACCAACTAATCTTTTTGCGATAGGTCCAGATAGGAACGCAATAAATGCAATAGGTCCTGTAGTAGCAGTCGCTAACGCAATTATCAATACAGAACTAATGATAAGTACAAGTCTCGTTTTATCAGTATGGATTCCAAGTGAGGTTGCGGCTTGTTCTCCAAGCTCTAATACATCTAATCGTTTCCCAAGTGCAAAAATCACAGGTGCGAAAATCAGAACGGTTACAATCAAAGGGGTAAGATTCTCCATCTTCGCACCATTTAGACTACCACTTAGCCATCTCATAGCAGTAGGGATATCGTGTAGCTGACCAATAAGTAATAAATAAGATATAACAGCACTAAGCATCGCTTGTATACCGATTCCAATTAATATTAATCTACCAATTGAAAAAGAAGAACCTCTGGATAAAAAATAAATAATAAAGACTGTAGTAAGCCCACCAATAATGGAGGCAATAGATACAACGGTATTACTAGCTTGAAGAACGATGATACAAAAGACTGCAGCAGCACTTGAACCAGCTGTGATCCCAATGACATTTGGATTTGCTAGAGGATTACGCAGCATCGTTTGAAAAACAGTACCCGCCACTCCAAAAGCAAATCCTGCAAACACACCTGCCAACATTCTTGGTAAACGTATAGAGCCCACTGCAAATGTTGCACCCTTCACTTCTTCACCCATTAGAACACGTATGATATCCTGAACAGGATAAATGGTGTTTCCGAGCATTAGCATGGTCCAGCATAGTGCAAGGGCAATAATCACAAGTATAACGTTCACGAGGACAAAACGGCGACGTCTTTTTATTCTACCTACCATAACAAGATTCATAGCTTCATTCATCATAGCGCTCTCATTTTCGCTTTCATAGTAATTAAGATTAAGATTGGAGCCCCAATAAATGCTGTGACTACACCAACCTCAAGCTCACCAGGACTACCAAGAAGCCGACCACATACATCTGATATCGTTAAAATAATTGCACCAGTTAGGGCAGACATCGGGATAATGTATCGTAAATCAGGACCAATCAATAGTCGTATTACATGTGTAGCTAATAAACCGATAAATCCAATCGGACCTGCAAGTGCTGTAGCGGCACCGCATAATACTACTCCTGCGAAAGCAGCAATAAGTCTAAGTGTTCCTGTACGAACACCTAAGCCTGTAGCCACCTCGTCACCTAATGCTATCGCGTTTAGAGCTGGTGCAGTGAATAGGGCAATTAGTACTCCAACGATCATAAAAGGTAAAAAGATAGAAATAGAGTCCCAATTTCCCGATCCAACACTACCTACCTGCCAAAATCTAAATTGATCCATAACGTTTGAGCGAGGAATCATAACTGCCATAACAAGGGATGAAAGTGCAGCACTTGTCGCAGCTCCTGCCAAAACGAGTTTAAGGGGCGTGGCACCGCCACTCCCCATTGAACCAATTCCGAATACAAAAATGGCAGTTATGATTGCACCTGCTAATGCAAACCAAATGTATTGACTAGCTGTACCAATACTAAAAAAGGATATACCACAAACGACAAATAGTGCCGCACCTGTGTTTACTCCTAATATGCTAGGATCTGCAATAGGATTACGAGTGACTGATTGCATAAGAGCCCCAGAAACTCCTAATGCAGCACCACACATAATACAAAATACAGTTCTAGCAATTCGTTGGCGAACAACATTTGCTCCGTGGGTCTGTACATCTGGATGAAATAAACCATTCATTAATTCATTCCATCCAATTGTACGAGATCCGAAAGCAAGAGATGCCAAGACACATATTCCGAGTAAGACAATAGAAAATATTAATACTTTTATAAAGTTTTTCGGAATAAGTAACTGCTTATTTTGTGAAACGGATGTAGTCACCATATTACTTCACTTTGCTTACAGCTTCTGAGAGCAGGTTTAAGTACTCATCAATTGTAGCTTCGATAGAAAGTGTGCTTGGAGTTCCTGCTGCTGCAAGTGGCGTATTATCTTCAATAACAACAACAGAACCTCTTTCAACAGCTGGGATCTTTCCGTAAATTGGGTCAGCTTGTAGAGTTGCAAGTGTTTCTGCATTTCCATATGTTACGAAAATATCAACATCGTTAAGCATATCTGAATTCTCAGCACTTACTTCTAAATAAAAGCTACCGCCAGTAATTTGACTTGTAATACTTTCAGGGTATTCCATACCTAATTCTTCAGTTAGGAATCCACCACGTGGGTCTTCAGGTGAGTAAATATAAAACTTAGATAAATCAGCAGCACTGATGCTTACGAATGCAGCTTTTTTACCTGCAAGTTCAGGAAATTCACTTGCTTTATCTTCAATTAATTTCTCAGTATCAGCAATAAGTTGCTTACCTTCTTCTTCCATTCCCATACCCATTGAATTGAATGTAACCTGTTCACGCCATGAAGCTACCCAAGGAGTAGTTTGATAAGCAATAACTGGAGCGATTTCACTTAATGTATCATATTCTTCTTGAGTAATACCTGAGTATGCTGCAAGAATAACATCTGGACTAGAATCAGCAATCGCTTCAAAATCTAACCCATCTGTATCCTGGTAGATATTTGGGCTTGATTCACCAAGTTCGTTTAATTTCTCCGCAGTCCAAGGTAACATTCCACTACCATCTTGAACTCCATAGTTTGCAGCAGAAAAACCTACAGGTACTACACCAAGAGCAAGAGCAACGTCATGGTTAGACCATGCAATCGTAGCAACGCGTTCTGGTTTCTCTTCAATAACCGTTTCGCCAAATGCATGCTTAATCACGATTGGATAGTTTGATTCCTCTTCGGCAACAACTGTTCCTGTTTTAGTCTCTTCAGTTGATGCTGGTTCAGATTGTGAACTTGATTCCTGAGTTCCACAACCAACTAGCGCAACTAGTAGCATAGCAATCAATAATGTTGTAATAAATGAGATTTTTCGTCTAGCTTTCATTCTTATGCACGTCCTTAATAAAGTGTATTGATAATAATTATCATTATCAACAATATATAACCTCTTAAATAAGTTGTCAACAAAATATTTATAATCAAAGAAGCTATGTAAATACTAAAGACGTTAGAAGAGATGGACTATTTTAATTGAATGATCTAGCTTTCGCTGTTAGGGGAAATCTCACTGAAATATAGGTAAGGTCTTTTGGGGGTTAATAAAAGAACATTTATTTAAATTTTAGTAACTATTTTCCTTTTCTACAAAAATAAAGGTATACTTTTTATAGTATATAAATTAAGGACTGAAGCTGGGGTATATATGAAAGAGAATATTATTGATAGAAAAACATATTATATTGTCGGGTGGCTAATAGTAGCAATCATGTTATCGGGGTTATTCATTGATAATCCACGGATGGGAAAAGCTGATGTAGGATATATAATTCATACCATCCTAGTGGTGATATTGTCCCTTTTTTTATTGCTTTACCCTAAAAAAAGGACCCATTCTCTTAGGGTGAAAATTATCATTGTGGCATCTAGTTTAACTTATACACTTTTGATCTTTTACCCAGAAACGTCTTCTACCTTTATTTTCTTATGTATAATTCCGGCCCTTTCCATCTTATATTTTGACTCGAGGCTTTTTTATTTTTCTTTAGTATTTAACTTTGTTTCGACCATTTTTATATTTGGTTTTATTATGGCTTTTGACAAAGGTGATTTGTATCCGCATATAGCTCAAGACATAGTAGGGAATTTCGTGAATTTTGTTTATAGTCAAATCATTCTCTATTTTATTTTCTATATAATGAATGTTCGTATAAAAAAGCTACAAATCTATTATGAACAAATCCAACAATCTGAGCGTTTAAAGACAACTGGTCAACTTGCAGCAGCTGTTGCACATGAAATTAGAAATCCTTTAACTGTTGTGAGTGGTTTTTTGCAGCTATTTAAACAAGATTCAACTCTTAGCGAAGAGAAAAAAGGGCAATGTACCTTGATGATTAATGAATTAAATACGGCTGAACAAGTAATCTCTCAATTTTTAACGATTGCAAAACCCGATAAAGATAAAGTAACTGAAACAGTTGATGTAAAACTTGTCCTTCAGAGTGTAACTGATTTGCTATATTCATATGGACATATTCAGGATAAATCGATTGAGTTAAGTGTAAATGGAGATTGTATGATCTCTGCTAACAATATTGAGATTAAACAATTACTTATAAATATTATTAAAAACGCAATAGAGGCATCCGAGACGGGTGATGTTATTCAGGTAATGGCTGAAAGAGAAGAGAGTTTTGTTGTCATTAAAGTAATGGATCATGGATGTGGTATGTCAGAAGAAGAAGTAGCCATGTTAGGAATGCCTTTTTATTCTTTAAAAAGCAAAGGAACCGGACTAGGTATGATGATTTGCTTTAATATTATTGAAAAATATAAAGGAACGATTGACTTTCAATCTGTTAAAGGGCAGGGGACTACTGTGACGATAAGCATCCCATCAATCTAATTGGATATAATGTGTTTGTTCTTATAATTGACCTTGGTCATAAGAGGATTATTGCACCCTACAATATAAATACTTTAAGATGTTCGTAATATTTATACTGCATAATTAAAAGGCGCGGAAATGATTCTGCGCCTTTTTTAATAAGTATAATAGCTTCTTAGATAAGTTTGTTTAAAAAGGCTTAACGGACATGAGGAAAATCATCACAACTGCAATTAGAGCCGACCCCATACCTGTCATACCAATGGATTTATTGAGTGTTGATACTTCGATTGGGATATCATCCCCCTGATGAGCATTTAACATTTCCACTGCTTTTTTCGTTCTCTTTCCAGCAAATCCAACCGCTAAATAAAGAG
The DNA here is from genome assembly GCF_053903075.1 of Bacillus sp. AK128. NCBI lineage: Bacteria > Bacillati > Bacillota > Bacilli > Caryophanales > Bacillaceae > Bacillus > Bacillus sp. AK128. The sequence continues at coordinate 49,454 of NZ_CP096379.1, forward strand.
CAATAAAGAATAGAATAATTGAAGTAATGTACCAAATTTGTTTAAATAGAGCTGGATTCAAAGCCCCCATTGCCAATCCTGTAAGTAGTAAAATAATACTCCCAATCGTCACTACTTTTTCTGACTTTTCAATGATTCTGTTCATTTTTTGTAATAAAAGGATAATATACAGGGGGCAGAGGGTAGCAATTACTGTATTTAAGTCACAAGAATGAATGTGCTAAAGTACAGTGTTGGATTATAGCAGAGTTAACTGAAGTGGAAGGAAGGGAATATAAAGAATCCTCTACTAAAAGTTTCCACGTCTGTGGTAGCTTTTAGTAGAGTCAGCACATCCTAGTAAAGGAGGCTCCACAGGTGGGAAGCGCCCAAAAGGTAGGATTTCTCACGCTAATTAAAATAACCTTCAATTACTGCCCGCGGAAAGAGAATGTCCTGGAACGGAATCACAACAATTTTAACAGAGACAAATGATAAATAAAGTATTAGTAAGAATTGTAATGCTATACTAATAGTAGAAGCAGGATTCTGAAAGGAAGAAATTGTCATGAAATACTTTAAATCACAAATGAAACAGCTAATTAAAGATAATACAGAATTACAAGCGCGCTTAAGACAGTTAATGGATGAGCATGGTTTAGAAAAAAACTTCGCTATGAAGGCTTTATATCATTCAGAAGTCGCTGAAGGCGGGAAATATCAATTGTCCTACCAAGCACTTGATTCTCCAAAAAAGTAGTCATATCGTCATGAATTTCCTCTTTAATGGAATTCTAAAATTCTATTTAGACAAACAGGGCTATATAATTCCTAGGTAGTATTCATATAGAAAGAGGCTGGAACAAAACCTAATACACCAGTCTCAAAGACGAATAAGCTCTAAATTAGTCTACCTATCAAATATAATACTGTTTTCGTTTACTTTGTTACTTATTAACCAGTTAAGCTGGATGTACAAGGTTGTTTCATTGCGCTTCAGACACTCGCTTTCCGCGGGGAGGAATCTGAGCCTCCTCGGCTACGCCTGTGGGGTCTCAGCCTTTCCTCTATCTCCCGCAGGAGTCGAGTGTCTTCCGCTCCATTACACTAATTTTTAAGATAGTAAGCAAAATCAACAAATCAATTGAAAGTAACAAATAAAAACCCGATTTAGTAGGTGTAAGATACATCAAAATATCACCTAATAGTTCAGGTTTATCACCGGCTGAAATATTTATGTCCCAGCCTATATGGAGTGCTCTAAGGAAAGACGTAGATCCTCTTTAAACAATATCGGAAAAATACTTTACGGTTTTCATTTCATCTCCATGTTTGCGGAGAGACCAGGTATCTTCTATATAAATTTCTGCTAGCTTCTCAAACTTTCCTCGATACTGATCTGCCCATTCAATAGCGATAATGCTTTCATAAATATCTGCCATTCGTTTAGCAAAGATTTTAGCTTCAAAAGTTTGAAGGGCCTCATCATATCTAGCAAATTGGTCTAAGTCTACTTTCAGTTGATCTAGTTCCAATAGTACAGTTGTCTTTAACTCACTGTTAGCAAGAGCGTCCGCTCTATTTTTCATTTCTTGAGTGAATAGTAGATGAGCTTTAAATTTGTTAACCAGCCTAATGATTTCGAGTCCAAGAATATTAGCTGTTCCTTCCCAAACCGTTAATACTTGGGCATCACGAAGTAATCGAGGAGTGACGAAATCTTCAATATAGCCATTTCCTCCATGCATTTCGATGGCTTCATGGGAAAAGTGAATCGCCTGCTCTGCGGATTCTTTTTTCATAATGGCAATGAATAATCGGTTTAAAACGGTCTCTTCTTCGGTCGCAACACCATCAGTTACTCTTTCATATAGTTTAATAGAGTCAAAGATGGTTGCTGTTTCGACATGAAGTTTGGCTGCTAGCTTACCTAGTGTATCTTGCACCATTGGATATTGAGTAAGACGATTTCCAAATGCTTCTCGTTTTTCTGCATACTCTTTTGCTTCCAAAAAAGCACGACGCATAATACCAATGGAGGCGACAGAATTACAAATACGAGATAAATTTAGAGCTTCCATCATATAGTTGATTCCGCGAGCGGGATTTCCAATTAGGTATGCTTTTGCACCTTCAAACTCAACCTCAGCTGACGGAACAGCACGAACCCCAAGCTTATCTTTTAGACGGCGTATACGAATACCGTTTAGTTTCCCATCATCATTTCGCCAAGGTACGGCAAATAAGGAAAGGCCTTTTGAGCCTTGAGGTGCACCATCGACCCTTGCAAGCACCATCACAACTCCACACATACCGGAATTAGAGGCAAAGTACTTTTCCCCAGATAAGTAATAATGATCACCATCTTTTGTTGCACGTACCACATTTGCACCAACATCTGAACCACCCTGGCGCTCAGTTAGAAAGGTAGCACCTTCAAAAAGTTCTTCATCTCCAGTTGAGCATACCTTTGGTAAAAATTGTTGCTTTATCTCATCATTAGCATAATGGTCGAGTAAATAGGCGGTAGCCATTGTTAAGGTGACAGGGCAGTAAAAACCAGGCTCACTTTGTGATAAAAGATATCCTTGTGCAAAGCTATACGTATAATTTCCTTTATGACCGAGGGCAGGGATTTCCTTATGGACATAACCTACAATACCAGTATCATATGTTTGCTGAACTGTTTTGCGGTAGCCGTCATTAACCCAAACCTCTGAAATTTCTTCACCTAATCGGTCATAACGGTTCAATCTTGGTTGTCCTTCACGATCTGTATGCTTGGCGCGTTCATCGATTTCATTTGCGCAAAGCTCGCCAAATTCCGTTAGTTCATCTTTTGCATATTGATAAAATGCAGGACCTAAATGGTTTCTTAAAATTAAATCCAGTGTTTCGTCACTCTGGAAGAAGTTGCGTTTTTCTTTAGTGTTCACATCTTGTAGCACTTTCACTTACACGGCACTCCCTTCACGAAGAAGTTGTTTTAGGATTTTTCCGGATGCATTTCGTGGTAAGGCGTCTACTTGTTCATATAATCGAGGCACTTTAAATTTGGCTAGCTTCTTTTCAAGAAATAGTTTTAGATCAGCATCTGGAACTTGCTCTTTCGCTGCAAATATAGCTTTTACGGTTTCTCCCCATTCTGGATGAGGGACACCTATAACCGCAACCTCTGTCACTCCCTCATATTGAAGGATAGCTTCTTCCACTTCTTTCGGATAGATATTGACACCGCCTGAAATGATTAAGTCCTTTTTACGATCAACTACCCAAATATAACCGTCTTCATCCATTCTAGCTAGGTCCCCAGTTTTCAACCATTCTCCTAAAAACGTTTCCTTTGTTGCTTCTTCATTCTTATAATAGGTAAGCATATTGCCTTCTCCAAGTAACACAATTTCTCCAACTTCACCTGGTGCTACATCTTCGCCAGCATGATCTACAATTCTAATTTCTGTTCCAAGTGCTCCACGCTTTCCGATACTTCCTGCTTTTTCTTCGTGTTCAGCTCCTAATAGTAAGGTGCCACTTGGGCCTGCTTCTGTTAGTCCATAGACACATACAAGATTATTGGTCCAAAAGGCACTTTGAACAAACTTTACTTCGTTGGCTGAAAGTGGAGCACCTCCATAAACCCACCATTTCATCGAGGAAAGATCTGCTTCTTTAATGCGAGGATGATTTGCCGTTAATAGATAGGCGACAGGGGCCCCAAAGAAATGTGTTGTTTTCTCTTTTTCCACTGTGTCCAGGAGTAGCTCCGGAGTAAACGTAGGTGTAAGAACTAGAGTAGAGCCAACAATCATTCCTGCCATCATAAATAAGTGTAACGGTGCAGAGTGACTTAATGGCATCATGAGAAGGATCCGGCTTTCTGGCTTAACCTCCATTTCCACAGCAATCATATTGGCTACAGTAAGGATATTGCGATAGCTAAACACGACTCCTTTAGGATTGCCTGTTGTCCCAGAGGTATAAAGAATGGTTGACTCATCATCTTCTTTTAACAAACAAGAAATTTTATCATCGTTTCCATTTTGTATGATTTCTTCAAAGCTATGCCATCCCCCGTGAGCGGCCCCAGTTTTAATCTTTAGCATTGGTGACTGAATGTCCTTTACAGCTGCAAACAACATTTCATGTACGACTAATGCCTTGGCATCGGTATGTTCAATAATATATTCCACTTCCGATTGAGACAGTTTTGCATTCACAGGAACAATAACCGCACCAATCCTTTGGACAGCAAAGTATGTAATTAAAAACTCCGTTACATTAGGCATAAATAGTACAACTTTGTCTCCTGCGTCTATCCCTTTATGTTTGAGAGCGCTTCCAAATTTATTGACTAGAAGATCTAACTCTTTATATGTGAATCGCTGCCCCATACTAACCACAGCCTCTTGAGTGGGATACTTTCGTGCATTACGTTCTAACAATAATGAACTGTTCATAAAATTACTCCTCCTCCATACTATTTAACTTTTCTGTAAACTCAACAAGTAAAGATTCCATTTGTGTTTTCATTTCCATTAGTTCTGTAATTTTTTCATCTATTTCGTTCATGCGGTCTTTACCATATTCGATCGTACGTTTAAGCTGTCTCTTTCCTGTTCGATCCTGATCAAACAAGAGGACCATTTCTTTAATTTCATCTAAAGTAAATCCGAATTTTTTACCTCGTAATATTAACTTAATCTTTGCCATGTCTTCTTTTGTGAAAAGTCGTTGATTAGTGGATGTACGTGTTAGTGATAAGAGGCCAATTTCTTCATAGTAACGTATGGTGCGGCTTGAAATATTAAATTCCTTAGCTACTTCGGTAATGTTTTTCAATATCACATCCCTCCAAGTCTAGTATCTATTCCGAGTATAGCATTGACGTTAACGTAAAGGTCAAGAAGAGAAAACAATGAAAAAATCGACAGAATCCTACCTAATGTCAGACTAGAGTCAGGATAAAATCACATTTTAAGAGGAATAGATAGTTGCTATTAAGAAGTTATAAAAATAAAAAAGTCAGGTAATCAAATTGACCTGACTTTTTAATTACTAATAGATCACTACAGGTTGATGGACACTTAGGTTCTCATAAACGGTTTTCATTACCCCAGGTGGAACATTGACACAGCCGTTTGAACCTGCATTTAAATAAGCATTGCTTCTCCAGTTACTACGCCAGCTGGCATCATGAAATCCCTGGCCACTGTTCGTAAAGGGTGCCCAATAACTTACATTAATAGAATATGGGTTTTCTGCTGAAGTACCAGTAAGCGTATAGGGAGTTCTTTTATAGAGGATATACCACACACCAGGTGAGGTATCTTGCCCAGCACTTTTCTTACCGGTAACCACAGGGGTTGTAAAGATCATTTTCCCTTCTTTATAAAGCCACATGCGCTGATCTTTAACTGACACCTCAGCATACGTGTCTCCTATACCACCATTAGAGAAGGTTTCATAGCCATAACCCTCATTGCTCCATCCATTTCCGTGTATGTTAGATGCAGAAACGGATCTCTCTCCATTAGCAAATGCCTCTTGAATTCTTGCTGTTTCCTTGTCGATATCGAGTGCCCAACCGTAACCTTCTCCTTTAACGGTTATGACAGAGCCTGAATTGGTTGTAAACGTAAAATTTTTTCCAAGAGTAGATTGGGATGAATTAATTTCAGTGATTTTCTTTTTAAGATAAAATGGGTCAAGTGAAATTGTATTTTCATTCGTGATGGAAGCATTCTTAATAAGCTCACTTGCTTTTATAGAGAAAATTTGATCTTGTACTTGATATTCAATGGTTGTCTGAAGTAGCTCTTTAAGCATTTCTACTTGATTTTGTACAAGTTCACTGTTTTCCCGGATCGGTTGTAGATAGACTGGAGTCAAACGGACCTCACTTGCGTATCCCATTGATTCGTAGTCCTGTAACAAACGGTTCACATCATATTTTGTTCCATCGAAGCTTTTATGGATGACTAGGTTACCATGTTCAATGATGGCATTAGAGTCATAGGGTGCAGTTAAATCATGATTTAAAGCATTTAGCTTTTGTTCCAAGTCATACTTTAGTATGATACTTCGGTATTGGTCCTCTTGAATGGGAACTAAAGGATAATTTTCTTTCTTAAATGACGGGAAAAATGTCCACTGAGTTTCTAATAGATGATCTAGGCCAGGTAAATCATCTTCTGTGAATCTCATCTCTGTATCTAATCCGTCTAAAATTTGTTGATCACCAATATAAACTTCATTTTTTAAAACCGAGGTTTGTAACTTACTTAATGCTTTATCAACCGTAAGGCCGCCAACTTTAATCCCGTTTATTGTAATATTAGTGTTGAAATGATTAATTTGATAATAGTAAATGGATACACAAATAACTGCGACCATAACGCAGATGCTTGATGTGATTACTTTCCAGTTTGTAAACCAGGAACCTGTTTTATTCTTTGAATCAACAATCTCTTCAACCGAGCGTTTTACAGCATATCCCATAAAAGTCCCCCTACACCTTAAAACTTATAAACAATATATCCATCTAACTGGTAAACTTTTACCATTATTCTACTAGTGTAGACTATGCAAAATTTGTCACTTTATGGATGGGGTTAGTATTTTTTAATTAGATTAGCATGGACAAAGGAGTTTGCTTAAAACTGGTGTCAAAACGTTATGATACATTGTCATAATTAGTTCAAATGTAGAAGGTTAGGAAAAGAATTGTCATGGTATGATGAATTTGTAGAATAGAAATGGGGTGAACATAATATGAAGATGACACTCGTGGGGATGACCTTATTAGCTACCATCCTTTTAGTTGGTTGTAGTGGAACAGGTACAAATGATGAAAATTCATTAAAACAAGATAAAGAGATTAAGAGTCTAGTCAGTGATTTTAGTGAAGGTCAAATTACAGACCAAAGTGCCTCTATTACATCAGAGGATTTAATTGTGACTGATAGTAATGGAGAGAAGAGCACTTATGACTTACCGGAAGATGAATTCTTTGTATCCATTGCTCCTTATATCAATTATACTCATCCTTGAACGAATCATCACTTGACAGGTTGTCAAGGTGAACTGGCAAATAAAGATTTTGAAATATATATAGAAGACACAGAAGGCAATGTAGTTGTGGACCAAATTATGCAGTCTTATGATAATGGATTTGTTGATTTATGGTTGCCACGTGATCAGACATATAAAGTTAAGATTCAATACGAAGGTAAACAGGTAGAATCAGAGATATCTACTTTTAAGGAAGACGGTACTTGTATTACGACTATGCAGTTGATGTAAAACAGAGCCTTTAGAAGAAAGACAAATCCCCTTTGAATTTTTGCATAGGGGATTTGTCTTTTTTTACAGATTCTAATTTTTTTATAGCTGTTGAAGTTATTATTACTCACTGCAAGAAGCTGGTTTTGGTCAGAATGTTTATTCTAATTGTAAAAAAAGCCCACAATTTATTAGGTTTCATTAACTGTGGGCTAGTTACATTTACGAAAATAAAGTAAGTAATTAAGCTAGGGAAAAGCAGTTTAAAGTGATTGGAATAAGGGGGATTTAAATGCTGGCTTATTAGTTTTCTAGCTTATGAGGACAAATCACACTTTTTACCAGCTTTTAAATAGGATATAATTATCATATAATAGTAGATATATTGGTTTATAAATAATTGTAATATACTATAAAATTGTTATAATTGAGACAGATTAAATCGCACCATGGCTTGGTGTGACGCCTAAGCAGGAACGCCTACATCCTTTCTGCGAATTATAGGAATATAAGGAAGGTTAAAATGAGCGAAAGAGAAATTAAAACAGACGTTATCTTAATTGGTGCCGGGATTATGAGTGCAACTTTGGGTACACTTCTCAAAGAATTAGCACCGGACTGGAAAATTACAGTATTTGAAAAGCTTTCAAGTGCGGGAGAAGAAAGTTCCAATGAATGGAACAATGCCGGAACAGGTCATGCGGCATTGTGTGAGCTTAACTATACCGTTGAAAAACCAGACGGATCTATAGATATTAGCAAAGCAATAAAAGTGAATGAACAGTTTCAGGTCTCCATGCAATTTTGGTCTCATTTAATCAACAAAAAGCTAATCAAAAACCCAGAAGACTTTATTATGCCATTGCCTCATATGAGTTTAGTCCAAGGCGAAGATAATGTGGCGTTTTTAAATAAACGTTTTAATGCGCTTTCAAACAATCCTTTATTTAAAGGAATGGAGTACTCTGAGGATCCTGAAAAGCTAAAGGAATGGATACCACTTGTGATGCAAGACCGAACATCCAATGAACCTATAGCAGCAACGAAAATCGACTCTGGAACAGACGTCAATTTTGGTGCGTTAACACGCATGTTATTTGATCACTTAAAGAGTAAAAATGTAGATATAAATTACAACCACAGTGTGAACGATATTAAACGTAATAGCGAAGGCTTATGGGAGCTGAAAGTACGGAATCAGGGTAGCGGTATAGTTGAACGACATACTGCGAAATTCGTCTTTATTGGAGGCGGAGGAGGAAGCCTACACCTATTGCAAAAAGCCGGTGTTCCTGAAGGGAAAAATATCGGTGGATTCCCAGTAAGTGGAATATTTATGGTGTGTAACAACCCTGCGGTTGTCGCCAAGCACCATGCAAAAGTTTACGGTAAAGCAAAAGTTGGAGCACCACCAATGTCTGTCCCACATCTGGACACACGTTTCATCGACAATAAAAAATCACTACTGTTTGGACCGTTTGCTGGTTTCTCACCGAAGTTTTTAAAGACAGGCTCTATGTTTGATTTAATCACTTCCGTAAAGCCAGACAATCTCCTAACTATGCTGGCAGCTGGTGCAAAAAATATGTCACTGACAAAATATTTAATTCAGCAAGTGATGCTATCAAAAGAACAGCGAATGGAAGAGCTCCGTGAGTTTATCCCGAATGCCAAAAGCGAAGATTGGGACTTAGTCGTAGCGGGTCAACGTGTGCAAGTAATCAAAGATACCGATGCAGGTAAGGGGACTCTTCAATTCGGAACTGAAGTCATTACTGCTGCTAATGGTACAATTGCGGCACTACTCGGAGCATCTCCAGGTGCATCTACTGCCGTCCATGTAATGCTTGAAGTTATCACAAAATGCTTCCCTGATTACACAGAAGAGTGGGAGCCAAAAATTAAAGAAATGATTCGCTCTTATGGTGTATCCTTAATGGATCATCCCGAGCTTTTACAGGAGATTCATACTTCCACAGCAGAAACATTAGGTCTAGGTGGAAAAAATGGATCCAATCCTTTGGATAAAAAAAACAAAGTTTTAAATGAGAAAATATAAGCAATATGCCTAAGGAGTTACCTAAATATAATTGAAAATAAAAGAAGCTGTTTTCACAGCTTCTTTTATTTTTTGCATGAATTCTTACTTTCATATAGGATCGGATTTATAGAGAGTTTTGTTCTTTCAGGTATCCGGATGGTAAAATCTAATGGAAAAGTCCTAACTTGAATTAGGGAAAAGTTGATTACATACATCTTTCTATAAAACTATGAGCAAACATAAAGAAACTGAAGCTAACCAAATCATAATGAGTATAAGTGAGGGGGAAAAGATATGAATCAACCTAGTAAAGAAAAGCAAGATTTATTTAAAACCTTATTAGAAATATTAATGGTTTCTACAAGACTTGGTTTTACATCCTTTGGTGGTCCTGTTGCACATTTAGGTTATTTCCATGAAGAATATATTCGAAGAAGGAAATGGATGGATGAGAAGAGCTATGCAGATTTAGTAGCACTATGTCAGTTCCTTCCTGGCCCAGCAAGCAGTCAAGTAGGAATTGGTATAGGTGTGATGCGGGCAGGTGTTCTAGGTGGAATTGTTTCCTTTTTGGGATTTACATTACCATCTGTCCTTGCTCTTATAATCTTTGCTTTAGTACTTCAAGGTTTAAATGTAGGTGATGCAGGCTGGATCCACGGATTAAAAATTGTTGCGGTTGCGGTTGTCGCACATGCAATTTTAGGAATGGCTCAAAAGCTAACACCAGATCTGAAAAGAAAAGCTATCGCACTGTTGGCATTAGTGGTCACTCTATTTTGGCAAACTGCCTATACACAGGTAGGAATTATCTTATTATCTGCTTTGATTGGTTTCCTCATTTATAAACATCAAAAGGAAGAGCTCGATTCAAGGGTTCAATTTCCTATAACACGAGGCTTTGCATCTGTTTGCTTAGTGCTATTTTTCGGATTGCTGATCATTCTGCCAATTTTAAGAGAGGCAACATCCCTTGAATGGGTGGCGATGTTCGATAGCTTCTATCGTTCTGGTTCTCTGGTATTTGGGGGAGGTCACGTTGTTTTACCGCTCCTAGAACGGGAATTTGTACCGACCGGTTGGCTGACTGAAGAAGCGTTTTTAGCTGGTTATGGAGCTGCACAAGCAGTTCCAGGACCTTTATTTACATTTGCAGCATACCTGGGAGCTATCATGAATGGTTGGACAGGGGGAATACTAGCAACGGTTGCGATATTCTTACCGGCTTTTCTATTAATTTTAGGAACATTACCTTTTTGGGACCAATTGCGTCGGAATCCAAAGGTAAAGGGGGCCTTAATGGGAGTAAATGCAGCCGTAGTAGGTATTTTAATTTCAGCATTCTATCAACCAATTTGGACTAGTTCTATTTTAAGTCCTATTGACTTTGCGTTTGCATCAATATTATTTAGCATGCTAGTGTTCTGGAAGCTCCCACCTTGGATTATTGTGGTGACAGGTGCAGTTGGTGGAGCGATATTAGCAACAATTTTCTAAATTTCCTTCATAAAACAACTGGGAATATATTTTCCTGGTTGTTTTTTTGAATAAAATAAATTATTAAATGCAATATTATGCCGATATAAAAGTTATATAGAATCTAAATTAAAACAAACGAGGTAGTTATTAATATGTTCTCTGTACCAGATTTGCATAATCAACATATACTCCATGGGGAATATTCTCTTTCAATCGTTATTCTTTCTGTTGTGATAGCTTGTTGTGCCTCATATACTGCTTTATCCATGAATCAGCGTATGCAACAAAATACTTTCTTTCATAGATCCTTCTGGCTCTTACTTTCATCTATTGCTATGGGACTAGGAATTTGGTCCATGCATTTTGTTGGAATGAGTGCATTTATGCTGCCAATTCCAATGGAATACGACCTGCTTCTAACGACTATTTCTATACTCCCTGCAGTCTGTGCCTCGTATTTAGCCTTTTTTATTGCAAATGGGAAATATAAAACACATCGTCCATATATAATGGCAGGAATTATTATGGGAATCGGGATCTCAGCCATGCATTATATTGGTATGGCTGCTATGGAGATGGAGGCTAGCTATTATTATCGAGTTTGGATATTAATAGCATCTATAGCTATTGCGATTACTGTTTCATATGTTGCCTTGTATATTTTTTCTACCTTGCAAAAGTACATGGGAAATATACTAATTAAATTAGTCACTTCACTCTTAATGGGTGTTGCAATAACTAGTATGCATTATACGGGCATGTCTGCAGTTGTCTTTTATGTGGAAGAATCAATGATTGATAGATTATCACACATGCATGAAATGGATGTCACGTTATTAATCATAGTAATAACGATTGGAATCTCAATCCTGTTTGCTATATCAGGCTTAACGAACCTATTAGATCGATATGTAGAATATCGCCTACATCATTTCGATGCACTCACTCTATTTCCTAATCAGAGACAATTTGAGCAAGATTTGAATCAAACAAAGAAACTTGCAAGTATTGCCATCCTTCACATCCAAAACCTAGAGAGGTGGATTAGTAGTCAAGGGTATACATTTGGTGATGAATTGATTAAGGAAGTAGGTAAACAAATTCAAGAATGTAAGCCTGCTTCTATTAAGGTATATCGTATTGAAGGAAATCGATTTGCCCTAATTAACCATGAAGAAGATAGAGATAAAAATATGAAGGTTGTAATGGGAAAAATCTTATCAATCTTTAAGAAACCTATTTTAATAGATAAAAACTATATTGTGGTTGATATGGTCTGTTCAATAGCTAAATCAGATCAAAAAAAGAGTGCTAGGGAAACCTTTTCCAATAGTATGGCAGTCCTTCAAGATCCTTCTATAAGATTTAAACATGAGGTAATAGAGTATGATCCGGCTATTCATATGTTTAGCTTTGAGAGACAGATCGTCAGTGATATTAGTAGAGCCATGGAGAATGATGAACTTTTCTTACAATATCAACCGAAAGTTTGCTCAAAGTCATTACAAACTTCTGGGGTAGAAGCATTATTACGTTGGAAGCATCCTGAGTTAGGAATGATATCCCCTGGTGTTTTTATACCGATTTTAGAGGATAACGGCAAGATTTTTGATGTAACAGACTGGGTGATTCAAGCAGTTTGCAAACAAATATCAGCTTGGATAAAGGGAGATATTCCATTTCATCAAGTTTCTATTAATATCCCGGGGCCATATGTTACTTCACCAAGATTATTAATGATGCTTAGCCAAAACCTATCTACTTATAAAATTGATAGTAATATGATAGAACTTGAAATCACTGAAACAAGTGTCATCGACGATATCGAAAACGCCATTACTGCGGTTAGCAAGTTTAGAGAGCTAGGTTTATCTGTTGCGCTTGATGATTTTGGAACAGGATTATCATCCTTGTCGTATTTAAAAAGAATTCCAATCTCAACTATTAAGATAGATAAATCATTTGTTGATGGAATTCCAGTATCTGAAAAGGACTCAGCTCTATTAAAAGCAATCATAACTCTTTGCTATTCGTTAAATTTACAAGTAGTCATTGAGGGAGTAGAATCCAAGGAACAAATGGAATTCATTATATCTATGACAAAAACACCTCTGATCCAAGGGTATTATTTCTCACGACCATTACCAGCTAAGGAACTAGTCGAGTGGTTGCAGGAAAGGGAAAGTGCGCAAACAGGAGTGAGTAGATAAAAGTTAGATTAATGTCCTATATTAAGTTGAATCCAAACTGGAATGAATTCCATTGGATTCAGCTTTTTTATTTGCTTTTTAAATGAAATACATTGTCAGAATTTGAATGCAAACCAGGATGATAGACCTACTGTAAATTCCAGTAAAAGGTAAAAAACTAATAATTCCATCAAATTATGTAATTTTAGGTAATTTTATGAGAATTAAGTACAATATTTATTGTCGTAAATAGTCAGAAATTTAAGACTATTTTACCAAGGATATTGAGAAGAAATCTATAATTATATAGGATGTAAGAACTTTTCGAATTTACTTACTATTCAATGTTTAGGGGGTGCCTTTTTACATAGGGGGATGAGTAGGGTCGGAATTGATTCTTAACAATTATTTAAGAGAGAGGATGTATGAAGAGGATGAAGAAAAAGTTTTCAAGAAATTTATTTAGTCTCTTAGCATTTGTTCTTATTATTTCAACATTTAGCTTTGGGGCAGCAGCAAATGAAACATCAACTACATCAGTTAGAGAATTACCTTTAGCTGAAATTTTTGGAGAAATTGAATTATCCTCAAGTAGACCAACTTCAGTAATTGTCGAGATAGATGCTGAATCGATTGTAGAAGCAAAACATAAAGGGAAAAGCCAATCAAAGGCGAACCTAAAGTCTGAAAGAGGAAAAGTAGTTAAGGCATTAGAAGCAGCAGTTAAAACTGCTGATGTAAATAGAGAATATGATTATGTATTTTCTGGATTCTCTGTAGAGCTTCCAGCCAATGAAATTATTAAACTATTAGCAGTTCCTGGTGTAAAAGCTGTATATCCAAACGTACACTATACGGCTGAAGTTATCTCTGCTGAGGAAGTGTCTGCAGAAGAGTTCAGCCCAGCTATGGCCGATAGTGCACCATTTATTGGTTCTAACGAAGCATGGGATGCTGGATTCACTGGTGAAGGTGTAACAGTAGCAGTTATTGATACAGGTGTTGACTATACTCATCCAGACTTAGCTCATGCATTTGGTGATTATAAAGGTTATGATTTTGTGGATGACGACACAGATCCACAAGAGGGAGAAGGACAATATCATGGTACACACGTATCTGGTACAGTAGCAGCAAATGGTGCAATTAAAGGTGTAGCTCCTGACGCTACATTATTAGGGTATCGTGTATTAGGTCCGAATGGTGGTTCAACTGAAGATGTTGTTGCTGGTATTGAAATGGCAGTTCAAGACGGTGCAGATGTTATGAACTTATCTTTAGGAAATACATTAAACAACCCTGACTGGGCAACTTCAATTGCTCTAGACTGGGCAATGGCTGAAGGGGTTGTAGCGGTAACTTCAAATGGTAACGCAGGTCCTGATAACTGGACAGTAGGATCTCCAGGTACTTCTCGTGAAGCGATTTCTGTAGGGGCTACACAGCTTCCTTACAATGTGTATACTTCAGACATCTCAACTTCTGAAGGTGTTGAATATCCAACTGCGAAAGTAATGGGATTCCCTTCTGATGAAGAGTTATTGGCTTTAAATGAAGGTGAGTATGAGCTTGTATATGTAGGTCTTGGAGCAGCAGAAGATTTTGAAGGAAAAGATCTTGAAGGTAAAATTGCTTTAATCAGCCGTGGTGGTTTTGCATTTGTTGATAAAGCTGATAATGCTAAGGCAGCAGGAGCAGTTGGTGCAATTATTTTTAACAATGTTGCAGGTGAGCATGCGGATGTTCCAGGTATGGCAGTACCGACTATTAAAACTGAACTTTCTGATGGACAAAAGCTTTTAGCTGAATTAGAAGCTGGTAATAACACAATTTCGTTTGACATTGCATTTGATAGTGCTGTTGGTGAAACAATGGCTGACTTCTCATCTCGTGGGCCAGTTACATTAACTTGGATGATTAAGCCAGATGTATCTGCACCTGGTGTCAATATTGTAAGTACATTCCCAGGGAATGGTTATGCAGCACTACAAGGTACTAGTATGTCAGCACCACATGTAGCAGGTGCAGCAGCATTAGTACTTCAGAAGAACCCTAATTGGGGAACTGAAGATGTAAAAGCTGCTTTAATGAATACAGCAGCTGATGTCATTGATCCCGCAACAGGCGAAGCTTATGCACATAATTCACAAGGTGCAGGAAGCATCCGTATTGTTGATGCATTAAATACGAAAACACTAGTAGCTCCTGGTAGCCATTCATTTGGTAAGTTTGTGAAGGATAGTGGGAAACAAGTAGAAAAACAAAGCTTTGAAATTAAAAACCTTTCAAACGAAAGAAAGAATTATAGCTTTGATGTAGAGTTTGCTGGGAATCCAAAAGGTATTAAAGTAATGACTAGTAAAAATACAAAGGTTAACCCTGGAAAGTCTCAAAAAGTGAACTTCAATGTTCAAGTTGATACTTCTAAGTTAGAGCCAGGTTATTACGAAGGAACGATTGTTGTGAGTGATGGCTCTCAGACATTCGATGTGCCAACTATCTTATTCGTTGGTGAACCAGATTACCCTCGTGTAACTGGTGCATATATGGAGAACGCTGGTGAAGAAGGCTACTATGTTGGTGCTTACTTACCTGGTGGTGCGGAAGTGCTAGAGTATGATTTATATGAATTAACTGCAGCTGGAGGAATTGGTGGTTTAGTAGATACATTAGGGTCATTTACTGATGCTCCAACTCCATATCATGAATTCCTTTGGGATGGCACGGTTCAAGACGGAATTGAAATTCCTAATGGGGACTGGGTACTAGGTGTTTATGTAGAACAAGCAGGTGTGACTGAGTATAAAGCCTATTTAGTGACAAAAGAATAAATTAAAAAACTCCAGCTAGGATTCTAGTTGGAGTTTTTTATGGTAAGTGAAAATAACCTCATCGTATTAGGAGATTTAAATTAACCCTATAAACTCCTTACTACTAATAAAAAACAAGCCTATGAACGAACATAAACAGGATATAAGGTTCGTATACTTTTTCTATCAGGACTCATATACAATCTTAGTTTATACTTTATATTATTTATTATAAAATCAACTGAATCAGTTTCGGAAAAGGCTGCCCGCACAGTTCCCATAGCCAACAGCCCCTCTGCACTTAACCCCAGAAAAAATGCACATTTCCTTTTATGTAATTCGACCAATCTCCTTTTCTTATAATCAAAGGCATGAAGGTGATAATTAATTGAAATAAAGTCAGAAGTAGTGGGCTGATCATCGTGGTCCAAACTGACTCGTTCAACCTGATCTTTATAACGAGCACTTTCTTCAAGCCAAAACTTATACCAAAAATGGTGACCTACTAGATTTCTTTCTTTTTGTTCTCCGATAAAGACATGTTCAAATCCTGATAAATCCCTTCCACTGTCGTAATTAAACGGTTTAAACCAAAGGTCATATAGATGTGTAAACCATTCCTTCTGATTAAATTGTTTATTAAACTGTTTCTCAACAAAACCTTTTGCTAATTGACCGGGTGCTGAATCAATCACCATTACTAAGAATTCTTTTATTTCTTTTGATTCAGAGGGAGAAACTCTTTCCTGGTTATTCTGGTTTAAACTATAATTATCAAATAGCTTTTCAACTAACTGGTAACTGCCTAGTTTTCTGTCAGGGATATAGACTTCTTTAAAAATGAGCTGGCTCCTCTTTGTGTCGACCCAAACATATCCATCTGAATGATTGATAGTTTCAGTACTTACAACCGGTTGAACACCATTTCCATCCATGTCTGCATCCCAAATTTCTTGATAAATCTCCATCCCGATTCCCCCAGCTTGTCTACCTCAAAAGTTAACTTCTTACGTGGAGTTGATTTTTAATAAATATCCCTATTATGTATCAAATAATGGATGTTTATTCTTTATTAGGGAATACGGAAAACTCTACGATGCTGATAGATGGTAAGAAAGGCGAGTCAACCAAATAGAATATGGTCGTAATAAATTTAAAAATATAATCTTTACGCTAAAGCCATTCATTCTTAGAGTGGCTACTTCTATATTTTTTACTAGTAACATTATATAATAGTATTTAGATAATTCAGATTAGATAGATAGGGGGAGGAGCAAGGTCTATGAGTATTTCAGTTTTCAAGATTGCCAATAAGCTAATCACGGGTGCAGGATCCATTGAACGATTACAGGAAGAAGTGGAGCGTCTTCTGATTAAAAAACCACTTATTGTAACAGATGAAATCCTCCAAAGTATTGGAGTTGTCGAAAAGGTACAAGCAAAATTGAAAGGGGTTACATCTGGAGTATATACAGGTGTTAAACCAGAGCCTGAAATTGAAATTGTAGAAGAATGCACCTCCGTATTCCGAACCGGGGAGTATGATGGAATCATCGCATTAGGTGGGGGAAGTGCCATCGATATTGGAAAAAGTGTTTCAGCTTTTGCTCACTTTGCTGGAACTATCCATGAATTATTTGGGACAGATCTTGTTCCTCAAAAAGGTGTGCCAATCATCGCCATACCGACTACTGCCGGAACCGGATCAGAAGTGACTAATATCGCAATTCTTTCAGATAAAGAAGCTCAACTAAAAAAGGGAATTGTCAGTGATTATCTTTTACCTGATGTAGCTATTGTGGCACCAGAGATGACGGTATCCATGCCGAAGTCTGTTACCGCAGCAAGTGGAGTGGATGCACTTGTCCATGCGATTGAAGCCTATATCTCTGTTCATGCTTCACCTATTACAGATGCGCTTGCACTAGGAGCCATGAAGTTAATAGCTATTCATTTACCAAAGGCTTATGCAAATCCAAATGATTTAAAGGCTAGAGAAAACATGGCAACAGCTAGTTTAATGGCAGGGATGTCATTTGGTAATGCAGGTGTAGGAGCAGTTCATGCGCTAGCTTATCCACTTGGTGGAAGATATCACATTGCTCACGGTGTGAGTAATGCCTTGCTATTAACCTATGTGATGGAATGGAATAAGATAAGCTGTTTAGAGAGGTTCCGAGATATTGCTGTGGCCCTTGGGGAGAATGTGAGTGGACTATCAGACTATGAAGCTGCTGATCGGGCAGTAGAAGCTATGCGTAGGTTATGTGAGGCTGTTAATATACCAAAAGGCTTACGCGCATTTAATATTCCTGAAGAGGAGCTTCCAGCAATGGCAGAGGACGCTAGCAAAATTGAACGACTCCTTAAAAACAATCCGAGAAAATTTTCAGTCGATGAAATTGAAAAAATTTACAGGGAAGCTTATTAGTTTAGTAGATGTATTAAACGGTAAATAGGTAAAAGGGAGGTTGTTAACGTGGAAAGATATTCTATGTACATAAATGGACAGTGGATGGGACAGGAGCTAGACTTAATCGAAGTACTTAATCCTGCGACAAATGAGGTGATTGCTTCTGTACCCAAAGGAGGGAAGCGGGAAGCAAATCTAGCAATAGATGCTGCTTTCGATTCATTTAAGGAGTGGTCAAAGTTTTCTGCTTATGAGCGGGCTGCTCTCATTCGAAAATGGTTTGAGCTAATTAATGAACATAAAGAAGACCTAGCAAAAACAATGACACTAGAACAGGGAAAGCCTTATAAGGAAGCTTTAGGTGAAATAAACTATGCGAACGGATTTTTAGAATGGTATGCAGAAGAAGCAAAACGTATTTACGGAGAAACCATTCCTGCGACAGGAAGAGATAAACGTCTATTTGTTCAAAAGCAACCTGTTGGGGTAGTAGCTGCCATTACACCTTGGAATTTCCCAGCAGCTATGATCACTCGAAAGGTTGCTCCAGCAATAGCTGCCGGTTGTACGGTGGTCGTGAAACCAGCGGAACAAACACCATTAACAGCTCTTAAACTAGCAGAACTAGCTGAAAAAGCAGGCATACCAAATGGTGTCGTGAATGTCATTACCGGTGACGCTCAAGAAATTGGCGAAGTCTTATTAGAGGACCAACGTGTGAGAAAGCTAACCTTTACCGGATCGACTGAAGTAGGCAAAATATTAATGAAAGGTTCAGCCAATACAGTTAAGAAAATTTCCTTAGAGCTAGGTGGCCATGCACCTGTGATTGTGATGGATGATGCCAATCTAGAAAAAGCCGTTAATGGTGTCATCCAAGCAAAGTTCCGAAATGCAGGGCAAACATGTATATGTACAAATCGTGTATATGTTCATGAGTCCATATATGAGTCTTTTGTAGATAAGCTAACAGCAAAAGTGAAAGGTCTCAAAATGGGGAATGGCTTGGATGAAGGGACAGATATAGGTCCTCTTATAGATGAAGCTGCAATCGAGAAAGTTCAAACACATATTAAGGATGCAGTAGGGCAAGGGGCTAAGGTTGAAATAGGTGGAAAAGTAAGAGAGGGCTTGTTCATGGAGCCTACAATTTTATCCAATGTATGTGACCAAATGCTTTGTATGTCAGAAGAAACATTCGGGCCTTTGGCACCAGTTACCTCTTTCAAAACAGAGGAGGAGGTCATTAAGCGCGCTAATGATTCCATTTATGGACTAGCGGCCTATGTATTCACTGAAAATATTTCCCGGGGTATTCTCCTAACAGAAGCACTAGAATATGGGATAATTGGACTAAATGATGGTCTACCTTCCACTCCACAAGCTCCATTTGGAGGATTTAAACAGAGTGGATTAGGACGTGAAGGTGGGCATCATGGAATTGAGGAGTATTTAGAGGTTAAGTATATTTCACTAGGGTTGTAAAAATAATGAATAAATTAAGGGCGAGTCAGCAAAATTGCTGACCGCTCTTTTTGTAGTTTTGCGAACTTACATGAGCTCTCGACCCAAAATGAAATTATCATTTCGGATGGAACTAAACAGGTAACCTATAAAGTCATTTCTATAAAGTCTTATCCATTTGAAGAGGGACCCATTGAGGAAATCTTTGGGTTTACTTCTCAAAAACGACTACATTTAATTACATGCTCGGGAGATTACAATCTTCTTAAAAGAACGCATGAAGAAAGATTAGTCATAACCGCGATTGCCGAATAACAATAAAAGCAGCTGACGGTTGATTCAGCTGCTTTTTCTGATTATAAAAGGGAAAGTCTTACCTAATCGTTGCTTGAAACCATTCGTTCCATTCCACCTTCTGAAGATTCACTACTGATGGTGAATGGAAGAGCTCGGTATCTTGTATAGCTTTTCCTCCTAATACAAACTGTAGATGAGGTTCAGTATTAAGGGATTTCTTAATCCAATTTTCAAGCTCATCGAATGGTTGAGGGTTTGTTAAGGAGATGGCAATAATGGAAATCTCCTTCTTTTTTATTAATTCTGTAAGCCCTGAAAGGGGAGTGTTTGGTCCTAAGTAAATGACATCGATTCCTTTTTTTCTGAGGAATAGACTAAACAGCAGTAACCCAATATGATGGTGTTCTCCTTCAGGACAAAAAGCAAGTACTTTTGGCAGAGAATGATCAGTTGGCAGAATTCTTAAAAACTGAGTACATCTTTGAATAATGAATTGAGAAGAGAAATGTTCCTGGGCCGTTGTAATCTCTCCCTTTTCCCATTCATCCCCGACTTTATAGAGTACATGAACAAATATATGTTGAAAGACATCTTCATAGTCATATAAGGTGAAAGCAAGATCAGTTAAAGCATTCGCTTGCTCGGTATTAATTTCAACCAATGCATCATAAAGCTGATCAACTAAGCCATCGTATCCCTTAGGAGTATCGAAAATAATGGGCTTCTGCTGTTTAGTTTGTTGTTGTAATAACCTCACAGCTTCCCCAATCTTTATATTGTTTTCTTGCATTTTTTCCTTTAACCAACTAAGTGTATCAATATCCTTTTTGCTATATAAACGGTGCCCACCATCCGTACGAGTGGGGGAAATCACCTGATATCTTGTTTCCCATGCTCGAATCGTAACAGTTGGAATGTCTAGTAGCTCGGACACCTTTTTAATATTGTACATAAGATTTCACCTCACTATAATTATACATAATTTATACAAAAAAGCTTCGTAATTTCCCTATTTGTATAAAATTTAAAAATAAAAGATAAAATTGTTGTTATAATTGTATAGTATTTGTATAATATATATAGAAAAACTATGCAAACGTTATACAAAAATAAAGGCGCACGTAATGAAGATGTTATACAGTCTTGCTTTAATTTTATATATTGTTGGTGGGCTTAATTGGTTATTGATTGGATTATTAGAGTAGGACTTAGATGGAGGAATGGATTCAATCTTAGCTAAAATTGCTTAAATCTTATTAGTTTAGTAGCCATTTATAGCAATTGATTATTTCCATGTATAAATAGTGAATACTAAAGAAAAGGACATTTGATAATGTCCTTTTCTAATTCCTTACATGCAGTCGGAAACAAAGGAGCGAATTGAGTTGTCTAAGACAGTTTGTATAATTGGAGCGGGAATAGGTGGTTTAACAGCAGGGGCGTATTTAGCTAAGGAAGGCTTTCAAGTGACAGTATTGGAGAAAGCTTCAACAGTCGGGGGCTCCGCTGGTGCTTATATTAGGAAGAATCGTATATTTCCAACAGGCGCCACGATTGCATTCGGGCTGGAAGAAGGCGGTGTGCTAAGGAGCATCCTCAATGATTTACAGGTATCGATTTCCTTTGAAGAACTACAGCATCCAATGGATGTAGTGACTCCTGCAGGGAAAATATCAATTTATCAGGATGCTTTATTATGGGAACAAGAGTTGCGAGATGTATTTACGGATCAACAAGACCAAGTACTTGCATTTTGGAGGGAGCTTCACCGAATTGGTCAAGCGGTTGAAAAAGTTGTGAAAGGGAGAGTCTACTTACCTATTCAACGGTTAGCCGATTTGAACCGTTTACTACATGTAATCCTCCAATCTCCTACAAATACTTTACGTTTAAGTAAATATGCGTTCATGACGGTTGAGGATTTGCTAAGAAAGTACAAACTGGAGAATTTAATTCCCCTTAGATACTTTTTAGATGCACAGCTAATGGATGCTGCGCAAACAGATGTGAAGAACGCCGCTCTACTCCCCTCTAGTTTAGCTCTAACGATTTATCGAAATGGAAGCTATGCCATTGAAAACGGGTTATCTACACTGTGTCAGACAATTGCAAATCGAATGACTGATTATGGAGCAACTCTCCATTTATTATCACCTGTAAAGGAACTGAACTATAATAAACAGCAAAAAAAGTGGGAAGTTCATAGCAAAAAAGTGAATGGGCACTATGATGTGATCATAAATAATTCAGGGATATCTTTTGGACCTAGAACAAGCTATATAGACGAAGAAGGATTTTCATGGGGAGCCTTTCGAATAGATGCCCTTATAGATAAGGAAAATGTGAATGAGCTAAAAGAACGCAAGCTCCCCTTTGCCATTCAAGTTGTTCCAACTAAAGACCAACAAGAACTTCTGAAAAATGTTCATGGTCCTATATATGTCACCTTTCACCAATCAAAGGATCGATTGAGTAGTGAGGTAGAGAGTGAAATTATGATGACCGTGTCTGTTCATACGATTCCATCCCCATGGTTATCCATATCAACTGAGCAATATAAGCTTGAAAAAGAACGATTGATGAAAGATATACTTACTATTATTAATCAGAGCATTCCGATACAGGATCACATTTTATATGCTGAAGCAGGATCACCTAAGACCTATAAGAAGTTTGTCGGGAAGGCTGAAGTTGGAGGATTTCCACTAACTGTGAGAAATGCAATTATCAAACCTAAAAGTATTCGTTCAAGTCATCGTCAATTGTATATAGTAGGAGAGCAAGCATTTCCAGGACCAGGGACACTGTCAGCTGCCCTAAGTGGCTATCATGCAGCCCGTGCCATTATAGGTGAGTCGTAAACCTATTGAATATTCATACAAATTAATATATGATAATAAGTGGATAGAGGGAAAAAATGCCCTGATCTACTTACTTACGATTCTATTAAAAAAATAAATATAGGTTACGAATCTAGTTAAAAGAGGCTAGATATTAAAGCCAAAATAAGGTAGAGCAAGCTCTACTCTTATTTTGGCTTTTTTGTTTACTTATAATGGTGGAGATTACACTGATGGATATCCTTAAGGATCTTGTTTTGAACTTTTTTCTAATTTTTATATGCTTCATACTGGTAGTTTCCACAAAAGCAAAGAATGGACAGGTATCCAAACTATTTCTATTTTGCCTAGCTTCTCTTGCTGTAATATTTTGTATCACCTTTCCCATTCATTTAAATGAGGACTTCATGATTGACCTTCGGATGATTCCTATTATGGCTGTTGGTTTATATGGTGGTTGGTTAATTACTGTTGGGTTAATGCTAGTGAATATTGGTTATCGATTGTGGATTGGTGGAACGGGTAGCTATTCAACCATTATATTAGCCGTGTTAATCGGTAGTGTGATTAGTATTGTATCTCCCTTTTTCCTGTCACTTTCTTATCGAAAAAAGCTAGTGTTTAGTCTTATAATCGGTGGATTTACCTCATTACTTAGCATTGTAGTGATTATATATCTGTATGATCAGTCAATCTCGTTTAAAATGGCATTCATTAAAATGATTCTACAAGCAGCAGGGCTTTTCTTTATTGTTCTGTTATGGGAAAAAATGACCATGTATATGGGATTTCATGAGCGCTTATTGCGGACAGAAAAGATGGAGATAGTTAGTCATTTGGCCTCCAGTTTTTCACATGAAGTGAGAAATCCAATGACGACCGTAAAAGGCTTCTTACAATTGATGACGGATCCCAAAATTGATCGAGAGAAGATTACTAGATATGTATCGATTGCCATAAGTGAAATTGACCGTGCGGAAGCGATTATTAAAGAGTATTTAGCTTTTACGAAGCCGAATTCGGGAGAATACCAAAGGATAGATGGAGACGATTTACTGAAAACCTCCATTGAAGTGATGCGACCTTTAGCGAATGCTAATTCTATTAGTATAAATTACAGGAGTAGTAGCTTTTATATAGAAGGCAATAAGCAGCGAATGCAGCAAGTATTAATGAATCTATTCAAAAATTCGATTGAAGCGATGCAGAGCGGTGGTACGTTATCAGTATACACTGAGGTAAAGCAGAAGATGGTCACAATTCATATAGAAGATACCGGCATAGGGATGACAAAAGAACAAATTAGCCGTTTAGGCGAACCCTATTTTTCAACAAAAGGGGACCAAGGAACGGGCTTAGGGATGATGGCGGTTTACCATATCGTAGAGTCGATGGGAGGTTCCGTTGAGGTGACTAGCCAAACAGGACAGGGGACAAAATTCTCCTTACTTTTACCAAGCTATGAGAAAGAAGTGGAACCTAATCCCACTTGATAATTGGTTGTTTTCTTGCAACATCTATTTTTCTTTGGTATAATATTTGTGGACCATTTTCTAGCTGTCAATGGTTTTACTTGAGGAAAATAATAATTAAAAAATGCAACGATATGAAAAATAAATAAAAGCATGGGTAAATGGAAGAAACTATATTTAAATAGATCGTCTTTCCATGGCCTAACTTCTTTTTGAGGAGTTAGGCCTTTTTCTATGGAAAAAGGAGGAAATTCACATGAGGAAGCTGCATATGGCTAGTCAAGAGCACCTCCTGCAGCTAGGTAGTACACTAAGTAGAATGTTAAAAAAGAGGTTTGGAAAAGGTCCTGAAACCTGTTATGTCACTTTTCATTCAGAACGATTAACCATTTATATGAGAAATTTTGTTACACCGGCAGAAGAAGTATTACTTGAAAGAAATCAACATAAGTTGGCGCAACAATTTAGAAATAGTGTAATGGAAAGAGTATTTCAGCAATTCACTGAAGAAGCCTATCATTTACTTCATCTACACTTTGATCGTTATTTTAGTGATTGGGACTATTCCTCTAACACTGGGATTCTACTTGTTGAAAATAAAAGCCTACATCTTGACTGGGAGGATGCTAGACAGGTTCCAAATCAGCTTTTGGAGGTAATTGTTAATATTTCTTCAGCAGCACATAAGATTCCTGACAAATTAAAAATGATTAGAATTACTCCCAACATACTAGCCATCCGTTATGAAGGAATCCTTCTACAGACGGAAAAGGTCTTGATACAAAGAGGTTACACCGAGCTTTTATTAGAGCGATCATTTGAAATTAAACAAATCTATATGAATCATAAACATGAATTTCACCTTCCCCTTGGAAGAACAATTGCTGGCATTTATATGACTTGGGACTATCAGTGTGATGAGTGCTACCTATTTTTTTACTTACATTAAAGGGTTTACACAGTTTTGAATTTTTTATAAAATAATCTTGTAAAAAAGATGATTAAGCTTTTTTACCAGACAAGAACTAGAAGCAACACCATAGTTTGATATAAAGATGCGGAAAAAATTTTATAAAGATTTGGTAGGAATGATTTAGACAGTTAGCTAAACGTAAGCCAAATTAGCAAAAAGGACATACCTTTTTGCTAATTTGGCTTATTTTTTTTGAAATTCAACAAGGGGGATTAGGCAACATGAGTCAACAGGTAAGAGGCTATAAGGAGTTAGAATACTCCCGGTCTATCAAGAACTTAGATCAAATTTCTTCACAAATATTAGTAGAAGTGAACCGACTAATGGAGGAAATAGACAAATTAATTGGAGAGAAATATCATATAGGAGAAGAAATAGATTTTAATTACAAAGAAACCTTTTTAAATATTCTCAATGTAAAGGAATATTGTATCACTGTACTAGAGGGGCAAATTATTGATAAACAATTACTTATTGACTTAGTATCTTCAATCCTTGAATTAATGAGTAAACTATACGAACAAGTTCATCGGTTCATTGAACATTTACCTACAAGTAATCTTCCAATAGAACTGATGGTAGAGGTAGAAGTGAAGCTAATTCAGGTCAGTCATTTAGTGAAGGATATAGTGTAAGGTGAAGTTATTTAAACTACATGTTTGCAAATTGCCCAGCACGTGGTTTTTTAAAATTTGTTATAAAACCGTTTTTAACCTCCTTAAAAAGAACATACTATAATATTGATTATTTCGGGGGAGGAGTACTAGTATGGATGAAACCATTGTTCATTTACAAAAAGAAATTAGTGGATATATAGGTAAGCTGTTTAGAGAGATTTTTGGGAAAGGACCTCAATCTGTTAATACGACGATTGGATATACTTTCACCACGATTTATATGAGGAATTTTTTATCACCCTCTGAACGGGTACTTTTAGATCAAGATCAAGAGATGACGATTTTACAACTAAGAGATAAGTTGATGGAATCCATTACCCCTGAAGTACGGGCATATATTGAAATCCAAACAGGTAAAAAGATCAGAGAGGTTTACTATGATTGGAATTTACATAATAAGTCTGCAATGATTACATGTATTAGCGATGAGCCACTTACCCTATTAGATAATATTGATGAAGAATATAAGGGTAAAGAGGCCATTAATCAAGAGATTTCATTAATAAGTGAACAAGCTCAAAAAGTCCCAGAAGAGATCTATTCCTGTCAACTAAATGAACGTACCATTTTAATCATTCGAAATGGAATATTAGTCAGAATTGAAAAGGAATTAATTCGCCTTGGTCATGGTGATCTGCTTAGAAGAGTAAAGCGGAATTTAGAAAAGACCTATCTTCATAATACGAATCAGTTTCAAGCCATATTAAAAAATAAGGTAGTCGATGTATTGGTAGACTGGGATTTTGAGCTGGATAAAAGTGTGATTATGCTTATTATGAATCCAACAGAGCCAAGGAAATATGGATATAGTCAGATTGATAAAGAGTGAGAGGAGGTCATAAATGGAACAGGACACTTTGAACTTGATTAGTAGTTATGCTAGTAAGCTGCTTAGACAAAATTTCGGGAAGGGCCCGCAATCTTGTCAAACTACGATCAATAGGAATTTCGTAGTAGTTTATATTCGAGGGTTTATTTCTCCAATGGAAGAGGCACTACTTACTCAAGGGCAGAGAAACGAAGTCGAAAAGGCAAGGAACTTCATTATCACCCCTTTAATGAAAGAATTAAAAGGTATGGTTCAAATCACATTGGATTGTGAGATAGAAGGAATCTATCATGATTGGAATTTCCCTAATAATTCAGGAGTCATTATATTTATTATAGATCAAGAATTTAATCAGGCCTTAACCGATTCCACAGTTAATCTTTCATTATTAGAGAAAGAAGTAGCTAGAATTAGTATGCTCGTTCAAAAGATACCTGACCAAATATTCATTACTCCTATTTCTCCAACCATCTATTTAATCGAGCGAGTAGGCATTTTAATCAGAATCGAGCAATCATTAATTGAAAAAGGTTTTGAAGAAGAGCTCAAGATCACAAAGGATGAATTAGAAAAAAAATACTTTCACCACCACGGGAAATTCCATGAAATCTTTAATCGTTCAGTTCGAGATATATTTATCGATTGGGATCTTAGAGATGACAAATCAATGATGGCGTTTATTTTGGATTGAGGGAGCGAGTTACTATTATAGTTACATAACTTTGATGGTAGAAATTTTTTATGGACTAAACAAGGACTGAGTAGGCTTTTCTTTACTTGGTCTATTTTTATGGATACTTAGTGGAAATGTACATTAGGGCCTTTCATTAGGAGAATCAGCAGATAATGTTTAATTTTCCGCAATTATAGACTAAAATGTTATAATTAAAGCTGTCGATAAATGTCGAAGATTAATTGTTAAATAGCTAGTAATACCTGTTAAAATAAAGTTCATATATAGTCCAAAAGTAATAGGTAAAGATATAAAGAATGGTTTTCTATCATTCACTAAGAGTGTTGTTGGGAGGCATGGAACACATGTCCTTTAAGAAGGGTATTTTTATTCTAGTATTAGTAGCTGCTTTTCTGTTTATGTTTAATCTACAGGATCAACAAGGTTCCAAAACCATCCCAATTAGAAATGGAGAAGTAGATATTAAAAATGAGTCTTTCTCTGATTTTGGCTCGTTAAATTTACATGGAGAATGGGAGTTTTTTTGGAATGAGCTCATCGAACCAGACCAAATAAACAACAGAGGTCAGATGGTAAGCGTTCCAGACGAATGGTCTACACTAGAACAAGAAGATGAAATGGATCTTGGGTATGCGACGTATCGATTGAAAATTAATAATATAGATACAACAGATTCAAATTTATTAGCAATAAAGATCTCTAAAATCCCATCAGCTTATAAATTATTTGTAAATGGTGAGTTAATAGGTGGCGATGGGGTAGTTGGAAGAACAAAGGTAGAAGAGAAACCAGCCTATAAACCTGCAGTACATAGTTTTATGGCTAATGGAAACGATATTGAGCTAGTTCTTCAAGTATCTAATTTTCATTACCGTTCAGGTGCAATTAGAGGAGAGCTTGTATTAGGCGAAGCAAGTCACCTATTAAAAGAGAGAGAAAGAAGTATAGCATTTGAAATGTTAATGTTCGGTGGACTCTCTCTGCTAGGACTTTATCATATCTCCTTATTTGCATTTCGAAAGAAAGAATATATTCCATTATTCTTTGGTTTATTCTGTATATTAATTGCATTAAGAATCAGTTTTATTGGTCAAGTCTATTTTGTGGGGATTTTCCCAGAAACACCGTTTTTACTTCAAACAAAGTTAACATATCTATCTTTTTACTTATGCGTTCCATTCTTTATGTTGTTTCTTTATTATTCCTATCCGGAGGAAACATCTAAATTATTAACTAAAACCGTAGCAGTCATTTCAGGATTTTGTTCATTGATTGTGCTATTTAGTCCAGTTTCTATCTTTACTAGTACAGTCAAATTTTACTTACCATATACCATTTTAATAGCTTTTTACAGCTTTTTTATCTTTATTAAAGCATATATTCGTAAAAGATCAGGCTCATTTATTACAACGATCTGTGGAGGTGCATTATTAATGGCCTGCCTGCATGATCTTTATAATTACAGTCAAAATATAAGCAAAGGCGAATTGATTCCTTTAGGCTCGTTAATCTTTGTACTAGGTTTAGGATTAGTAAATTCTCAAAAGCTAGCAAATACCTTCTCGAAAGCAGAAGCCACGCATGTCTACTTGAGAAACTGGGCTAATGAGCTTGAACAAACGGTGGAGGATCGTACTGCTGAATTACAAAAGGCAAATAAGAAATTAAAGGCGTTATCCTTTAAGGATGGCTTAACAAATGTAGCCAATCGACGTTATTTTGATGAAAGATTAAAAGAGGATTGGAATGAAGCTATACACGAACAAAAACCGATTTCATTAATCCTTTTAGATATTGACTACTTTAAGCAATATAATGATCTATATGGACATCTAAAGGGAGATGAGTGCTTACGTATTGTAGCACAGACATTAGATCAAGGTATTGGTCATAGTCACGCTACTTTTGCTAGGTATGGCGGAGAAGAGTTTGCTGTCATACTAAGTCTTACGGATCGTCAGGAAGCAATGAAGGTCGCACAGGAAATCAAAGAAATGATTAGAAACCAGGCGATTGAACATAAAGAGTCTCCAAAAGGCTATTTAACAATGAGTATTGGGGTCGCAACGATTATTCCGATTCATGAGGAAAAACCACAGCTACTCATCTCGTTGGCAGATGATGCTCTATACCAAGCAAAAGAAAATGGTAAGGACCAAGTAGAATCCTATGAGAAGGTCATCATATAAAAAAGGAGCCATTGTGAACTGCAGCTTAAGCAGTTCACATGGCTCCTTTTAATCATTCAATTCTAAAACGTACGCTCTAACAATGATTCCATCATTTGCTGGCTCAAAGTCGTATTGAGGTAATCTTCTAAAACCGAATTTTTCATAAACACTCATGGCATTTTTCATAAAGTCTCCAGTATGCAAACCAATTGAGTGGATTCCTTTTTCCTTAGTACGCTTCAAGCATTCAGAAATTAAGGCATTTGCCACGCCTTTTCCACGTGCTTCAGGATCAACGGCAAGCATTCTTATTTCAGGATAATCCAATTCATCTACCAATCCGTCATAGGCATCTGATTTAGGAGGAAATAACACGATGCTCCCGACTATTTTCCCATCTAATTCCGCAGCTATGATCTCTACGCCTTCTTGAAGATCAGCATCACTCGATAAAGCTTTCTTCAAAGCATTCCAATGATCTGCAGGTAGCACGTTCGCATATTCACTATAAGCTTTTATTCTTTGTTCCCTAATAAAGGGAAGTATATCCTGATTAGCATCGAGAATGTTGAGATTACTCATTGTATTCGACTCCTATTTTTGAATTAAGAACTTCTCTGCTTTCCCACTAAGCTCTGCTCGGTTATGGGGAGTTTCATAAATCGAAACTTCTGGCCCTAAAGGTAAAACAGTCGGTTCGACCTTATCAGGTGAGATTGTAATGGATAAATGATAATGTCTTTTAATTGAATCAAAATCAGTCGTTTCACCAAATCCAGGAGATTGGTATAAATCACGCACATACCCCCATAGGTTAGGAAATTCACGGATTAAATTACGATTTGTATTAAACGCTGTAAAATAAGCCGCATCAAAGCGAATTAATGTTGTATAAAATCTAACATCGGAATCTGTAATGTAATCACCAAGTAGGAAGCGATTTGTTGATAAATGTTCCTCCAATTGATCAAGTCTTGCAAACAATGTTTGATAGGCCTCTTCATAAGCTTCCTGTGATTGGGCAAATCCACATTTATAAACCCCATTGTTTACTTCATGAAAGATGACCTCATTTAATGCATCAATTTCAGCTCGTAAGACTTCTGGATATAAGTCGGGTGCATTCTCTTTATGAAGAGGTGCCCACGCTGTTTCAAAATAGTTAGTCAGCTTAAAATAATCATTGTTAACGGCCTTTTTTTCCTTAATATCTACCATTACTGGAACGGTTGGACGACCCGTATATTCTGGGTCAGCGTTGTGATAGACCTCACTCATATATTGAACTCCAAGCACAGGATCTATATTATTTTCATCTAAAGAAAATTCCCAATCCACACGAGAAATACGAGGTCGCATCGGGCTTGTTGTACCAAGGCTGATTGCATCTTCTAGTCCCAAAATCTTCCGAACAATAACTGCTCGGTGAGCCCAAGGACAAGCTGGTGACCAAAGAAGTCGATAGCGTCCAGCTTCTACTGGTAATTCATCAGGCTGTTGACCAAATGGGGTAGTAAATCGGTTTGTCTGACGATTAAACGAACCATCCGCTTTAATTTCCTTCGGCTTTCCAATCGCACAGCTCAAATTTTCATTTTGAGTCATATATCATCATCCCTTCTAATCGGTTGATAAGTTAGATTTTTTTTAAGCGTATTATAATCAAAATATTTAAGCAAGTTTAATGCAACCAGTTCGTTTTAAGAATTAAAAAGCATTTGTTTAAAAGAAGAAACAAGATTCAAGATTCATTTATTGGGAATCGTGATTATTTTGACAAAACAGGTAAAAATAAAAAAATCATCCCGAACACTCAAGGAGGACAACATGAAGCGCAGGTATTATTTATACATAGTAATAGCTCTTATCGCGGTCGGAGCCATCTTTATATATACAAATGAGTTTGAATATGCGATGATCCCTGATCAAGAAAAGGTCTATGATCACACTCGGAATGACCGTAAAGGTGTTGATGTGTGGGGAAGATTTGTGAGTAAAGATTCAGAATCAATAAGAAATGTAACCACAAGTGAAGAGACCTTCGAGGAGGGGGCGATCGAAATAGATGAAGAGCTCCTTGAGCTTGGTAGAGAGGTCTTTTATAAAGAAACTTTTGGCAATGAGGTATTTCTAACGGATATTATGGGAGTAATCAATGGTCCTCTGTCAATTACTAATATCGGGAAAGCTATTCTTGCACTTAATGGTGAGGGTACAAGCAATCTAAGGGTTGAGCTAGCGGAGGATATTACCCTTGGTGAAACAATCTTTAAAAAGGGAGATATAGTAGATACAGGAATTGATGTTCCAAAGGGATCGCTAACTCCGCTTGGAATGCCAATGTCTTGGGGTGATGGGAGAGTAAGAGTTGGAATCAGTTGTGCAGCCTGTCATGCTTCCGTTGATCCGGTAACGAAGACAGTGGTTGAAAATGCCCCTAATGCTGATTTGAATGCAGGTTTGATTATGGCATTGGCAACCAATTCAACGGCTTTCTTTTCCCATTCACAAATAGAAAGTATCGAAAAATATGTACGGGAAACGAGTCCGAAGATTGTGGACTCTAAAGGTAAACAGACATCTTTGCCAGATGCGGAGGAACTAGAGAAAGCAGTAGACCAAATGTTAATCAAATGGCCAAGAGGAAACTTCGACTCGACGGTTGATATGATTGCCAACCCATGTCAAATCCCGGATGCTTATACGTTAGGTGACCACCCATATGGATGGAGTGGCTTTTCAGCTGCTGGACCCTTTAAAGGGTTAGCCTCCTTTAGTAATAATGTTCATGCACAAAATGCAGATTCATTGACCCAAGTAAAAATCAGTGATGAATTAGTGGATATAGATCCAGAGGTTTACATGGGCATGATCCTGCAAAATGCAGCCAATCCAAAATTCCGATACAATCCTAATTTGGAGGAGAAGCCGACTGAATTTTTTGAGTCAGTAGACCCGACACCGGGAGCGGTAGGTGTGAATGAGATTGTAGCTCAACCTGAATTTCCAAAAGTTTCTATAGTAGCCCCAGCGGGTGTGTTTGTTAGTGGGGAAGGATTTACATTTAATGAACAGAATTATGCAGTCAGTGCTTGGCAAAACACCATTAATCCACCAAAACCGAAGTACGAGATATCAGATGAGACTATTGCCCAGGGTAGAGAGGTGTTTGTCAGTGCTGGTTGTATCAGCTGTCATGCTGGGAATAACCTAACGAATAATCAAGTAATTTCAACAAAAGTAGTGGGGACACAACCATCACGAGCTAAAGGCTTGAGTAAAACAGAAAAGGTATTTGGAGAATCATATTTATACGCTCCTGATACACCAGTCCCACTTCCGGAGAATCCAAAAGTGCTAAAAGTACCAACCGAGCATCTTGATCCAGAACAAGTTAAATTAGCGTTTGGGCATGATAATTCTCCAGGTGGTTATAAAGTGCCAAGCTTAATTGGACTTTATTGGACCGTTCCTTATTTACATGACGGCGGCGTTGCGGTAGGTCAGAACGGAGAATTAGGTATGACGAATACTATAATAAAAGGAGTAAATCCAGATCCAAAAAACAGTTTATTGGCCATGGTGGACCGTGACTTACGTCAAAAGGTAATCGAAGCGAACCAGTCTAGTGAACGTCTCCGAGATGTTCGTGTGACAGGTGAAGGACACTCCTTCTGGATTGATGAACAAAGCGGGTATAGCAAGGAAGAGCAAGAGGCCGTAGTGGGGTATTTACTATCACTGTATAAGCAGTATGGGGAGAAGTAGTTGTTAGTAGAGAAGGTAATTTTGGCCATCTATTTAAGAGGTTCAAGTTTTTATAGGAAGGTATTCCTATTCAAAGAAATTCCTCCATCATCTAAACTAAAGGAAGCAATGTCTTATAATATATAGATGAGAGGAATTCGAATATGGAACTTAAAGAACTGATCTCCAAGATTAATAAGGCTGTAGATGAATTGGATCTCGTGAGTGCTAGGAAATACATCGAGGAAAATCACGAAATACTTAATGCGAATAGAAGTCTGTTAAAAGGTAATGCAAGAGAGCTCTTACTATTTATTACAAGCAGAGTGGAGTCCGGTCAGGAGCAGTTAACAAGAAGTGAGCTCGCTACTGTTAGTGCGGTTAATAAATACGCAACAAACTTTGATATAAGATCAGTCAAACTGGCGATAAAAGATAAACAGCAACTTTTATTAAAAGCGGATTTTATCAATCACCTTAACTCAGATGCAAAAGTATTGTTAGAGGGTATGGGCGCCATTCAGCGTAACTAAAAAGAGATGACATCGATTTTGATGTCATCTTTTTGTGCTTTTAAAGCATTCTAGTGATTCTTCAACTTAATTTAGATTTGTTTTATTGAAATTACTCATTTCAGCCGTTTTAGGAAGACAAATAGTTAGTATTGACTCTGTCAAAAGTAACTTATCAACGAAATAACTAAGTTTATCAACGATATTTTGTTTTTAACATCGATTCTTGACCTCTTAACGACGAAAAACGCAATTTATCAACGAAAAGACTAGTTTTATCAACGATTTACCTTTTTCTTACAAATAGAAAAGCCAATTACTTAATCTCCTCATAAGCCCGAAGTGCACGCTCTCTTGCCGATGTATGGTCAACGATAGGGAAGGGATAGGTTTCACCTAAAACAATATTAGCTTCCTCTAAAATATCAGCGGGTGCATCCCACGGCCGGTGGATATAAGGTGCAGGGAGCTTTGAGAGCTCTGGAAGCCATGTGCGGATATACTCTCCATCCTTATCAAATTTTTCACTTTGAAGGATGGGATTAAAAATACGAAAATAAGGTGCAGAATCGAAGCCCGTTCCTGCAATCCATTGCCAGCCCATTGAATTATTAGCAGGATCAAAATCAACCAATGTATGACGAAACCAGCTCAATCCCTCGGTCCAATTAACTAACAGATGCTTCACAAGGAAAGAGGCAGCAACCATTCTCACTCTATTATGCATGGCACCTGTTTCCCATAGCTCTCGCATTCCTGCATCTACAAGGGGATAACCAGTTATTCCTCTTTTCCAGCAATCTAGATGTTCACTCTGGTTCATCCATGGAAAGGATTCAAACTGATGACGTAGCGGAGTATTGGTGATTGATGGATGATGCCAAAGCTGATAATAACTAAACTCTCTCCAAGCCAGCTGGCGGAGAAAAGCATCAACTTGACCATGTACATCCTTGTTCTCGTCAACATGTCTTTTAGCAGCATACCAAATCGCTCTTACACTAATATTTCCTGATGATAAATAAGGTGAAAGTCCTGAGGTTGCTTGTGCTGCCGGTACATCCCTCTCATCCGGATAGCGATGCACCCCCTGTTTTAGAAAGCGCGTCCATTGCTTGATGGCAAAATCTTCACCAGGTATCCAGTAGCGATGAAGCTTTTCATCCCACCTTACTAAAGGGAGTAGGTCTAGTTGCTCAACATAAAGTGATTTAATTGGTGTTTTATAGCCAGAAATCTCCTTAGGGATTGGATAGGGTCTAGGGATTGACTCTTTCATAAGGCTAGAGAAAAAGGGAGTAAACATCTTGTACGGCTCCCCTGATTGAGTAAGTATATACGACGGATGATAAAGCAGATGAGAACGAAAGGTTTTGGTCTGAATACCTAATGCTTTTAACCCATTTAACGTCTTCTCATCATTATGAATAGCACTAGGTTCATATCGCTCATTATAATAAACAACCTCTGCACCTGTTTCCTTTATTACCTCTTGAAGCTCATCTAGATAGTTACCAGCACGAAT
The DNA here is from genome assembly GCF_053903075.1 of Bacillus sp. AK128. NCBI lineage: Bacteria > Bacillati > Bacillota > Bacilli > Caryophanales > Bacillaceae > Bacillus > Bacillus sp. AK128. The sequence goes on from NZ_CP096379.1 coordinate 84,847, forward strand.
GATGAATGGTATGTTAAGGGAGTAAAAGGCTTTTATTATTTCAACTAGTGAATGATGGAGCCACCACTTTGCCGTTGGACTAGCGTGTAGATCTATCTCTTCTTCTTTGGACCATATAAAGACAGGAATAACCATTCCTTGCTGAGCTGCCTCCCATAATGCAGGATGGTCATGGAGGCGTAAATCTTTGCGAAACCAAACAATAATTTTTTTCATAATTCCCCTTTTCAAACTAATCGTAATGAACAATCTATTTATGTTAAAGTATAATATATGTGTACAATATTTGTATAGATTTTGTAAAGATAAAAAGGGGGATAAGCTTTGAGAATTTTAATTAAAGGAGCAATTATCGGTATTTTTTCTGGTGTTTTACTTGGTCTTTTTTTAAAGCTAGTTGAAGAAAAAGTAGGGACAAAGGTTTACACCCTATTACTAAATGTTGATTATATCCCTTATATAAAGGAGATCCATTTATCAGAAGTTGTGGAGTTTTTCCTGCATTTAATTATTTCAATTATGCTATCCATCATCTTACTTCTGGTTATTACTAAATACCGTTGGAACAATCGTGAGATCATCATTCGGACTGTTTTAATTTGTCTATTCATAGGAATCTTTCTCTATCCGACGACAGCATTGTCTGAACGAACGCCACCAATTACCTCCTTCCAGGCAATTGCTTTTTGGTTGATTGGACATATTGGTTATGGTTTTATTCTTGCTAGTTTCTTTATCAAAAAATCGATTAAAAACGAGAGCTGAATTTTGGCTCTTTTTTGTTTTTACTCCTGGAATCTTCATAAAACACCCCGTTAACTACCGCTGTCTCTATTCGGTACTACCTCATTTCAAAAAAATTCCTAATTTAATTTTTCAGAAAATTTAGTTGTTTAGCAGGTTGATTCATGTTAATTTATATGTAAGGTTTTATTACATACGATGTTAGGTATTGATGATTTTAGCTCGCTAGTCTCATTTAATTATTACTCAAGGTATTCTGATGGTCTAATTTAGAGTTCTTTTAGCAGAGAAAGGAGAACGGGAATGAAATTAACTTCACGTGAGATGGAGAAGTTGATGATTGTAGTGGCAGCAGACCTTGCTCGACGCAGGCAAAGCCGTGGATTAAAGCTTAATTATCCTGAGGCGATTGCGATTATTACATATGAGGTAGTAGAAGGAGCACGAGACGGAAAAACCGTTGCTCAGCTCATGCAATATGGGACAACGATCCTTAAAAGAGAGGATGTAATGGAGGGTATTCCCGAAATGATTCCTGATATTCAGGTAGAAGCAACCTTTCCTGATGGAACCAAGCTCGTTACTGTTCATGATCCAATTCGTTAAGGGGGGAAGGCTATGATACCAGGAGAATATGTATTAAAAAAGGATCCAATCTTATGTAATGAACACAAACAGGCGATAAAAGTAATCGTATTAAATCGAGGGGATCGTCCTATCCAAATTGGCTCACATTTTCACTTTTATGAAGTGAATCAATGGCTCCGTTTTGATCGTGACCAAGCATTCGGAAAGCATTTAAATATTCCTGCTGGGACGGCCGTTCGGTTTGAACCGGGAGATGAGAAGGAAGTAGAGCTCGTCCATTTCTCTGGAGAACAAAAGGTATATGGGTTAAACAATTTAACGAATGGCTCGGTAGCAAGGGAGGGTAAGTAAATGAGCTTTAAGATGTCGCGAAAGCAGTACGCAGATATGTTTGGTCCAACTGTGGGCGATGCTGTTCGTTTAGCTGATACTGAACTATTTATCGAGATTGAAAAGGATTATACGACCTACGGTGATGAAGTAAAGTTCGGTGGTGGAAAGGTCATTCGTGACGGAATGGGTCAGCACCCCCTTGCAACGAGTGATGAAACGATGGACCTTGTTTTCACCAATGCAATCATTTTAGATTATACAGGGATTTATAAAGCGGATATCGGTGTGAAGGACGGATTAATTGCTGCGATCGGCAAGGCTGGAAATCCGTTGTTAATGGACGGAGTTAATATTGTTGTTGGAGCCGGGACAGAGGTAATTGCTGCAGAAGGTAAAATCGTAACAGCAGGTGGAATTGATGCCCATATTCATTTTATCTGCCCACAGCAAATTGAAACAGCCATCACGTCGGGAGTGACAACCATGCTTGGTGGTGGAACTGGCCCTGCTACAGGGACCAATGCGACCACTTGTACACCTGGACCATGGAATATTCATAGAATGCTAGAAGCAGCTGAGGAATTTCCGATTAACCTAGGTTTTTTAGGAAAGGGAAATGCTTCAAGTGAGCTTCCTTTAAAAGAACAAATTGAAGCAGGAGCAATCGGGTTAAAGCTTCATGAAGACTGGGGAACGACTGCCTCTGCAATCGACAATAGCTTAAAGGTGGCTGATCAGTATGATGTTCAAGTGGCAATCCACACAGATACCTTAAATGAAGGAGGATTTGTCGAGGATACATTAGCGGCGATTGGAGGAAGAGTGATCCACACCTATCATACGGAGGGAGCGGGTGGAGGGCATGCTCCGGATATTATAAAGGCAGCAAGCCTTCCGAATATTCTCCCTTCGTCTACCAATCCAACAAGGCCCTATACAGTGAATACACTTGAAGAGCATTTAGATATGCTTATGGTCTGTCATCACTTAGATCCAAGTGTACCAGAGGATATTGCCTTCGCGGATTCCCGAATTAGAAAAGAAACAATTGCAGCAGAGGATATCTTGCATGATATGGGGGTATTTAGCATTATTTCTTCTGACTCACAAGCAATGGGTCGTGTTGGTGAAGTAATCAGTCGAACGTGGCAAACCGCTGATAAGATGAAAAAGCACCGAGGTAAATTTAAAGAGGATCAAGGGATAGGAGACAACCAGCGTATAAAACGGTATATAGCTAAATATACGATTAATCCAGCTATTGTCCATGGACTTTCAGAGCATGTTGGTTCCATTGAGGTTGGGAAACTGGCAGATTTAGTGGTGTGGGATCCAGCCTTTTTTGGAGTAAAACCTGACCTCATCATTAAGGGTGGGATGATTTCTCATAGCCTGATGGGAGACCCGAATGCAAGTATCCCAACCCCGCAGCCTGTTTTGTATCGGCCGATGTTTGCTTCCTTTGGAAGTGCAAAGTATAAAACATCAATTACCTTTATTTCCAAAGCTGCCTTTGAAAAAGGGGTTCATACAGAGCTAGGCCTCAAGAAAATAGTGAAGACTGTTTCTGGAATTCGTAATCTTTCAAAAAAGGATATGGTATTCAATGGTGAAACACCAACGATTGAAGTTGATCCGCAAACATATGAGGTAAAAGTAGATGGAGAGCTCATTACATGTGAGCCAGCAGAAGTTGTTCCAATGGCACAACGATATTTCTTATTTTGAGGTGATAGACAATGATCATAGAAAAAATAGTTGGAAATATAACTAGCTTAGAAAAAAGAGCTCCTCATGTAGAAAGAATTTATATGAGAAGCGATGATCTCGTTAAACGAATTCAACGTGTTGTAACCGACCATGGCAATGAACTTGGCATTCGCTTAAAGGAAAACCGGGAGTTAGTGGACGGGGATGTTTTATTCATGGATGAACGGAATATGATTATCATCTCCGTTGAAGCCGATGATTTAATTGTCATCAAGCCAAGATCAATTGGCGAGATGGGGGACATTGCCCATCAATTAGGAAATCGTCATTTGCCTGCACAATTTGAAGGAGATGAGATGCTCGTTCAATATGATTATTTAGTAGAAGAGCTTCTTCAGCAGCTAGCGATTCCATATGAAAGGGAACAAAGAACGGTTAAGCAGGCATTTCGTCATATCGGACATAGCCATGGCTAATCTTTTATACCCTCTCCTTCAGCTGAGTGATTCAAACTTCCCTTCAGGAGCTTTTTCTCATTCATTTGGACTTGAAACATACATTCAAGAAGGAGTTATAACGGATAAAGAAAGCTTTGCTAAAGCTATTAATGTTTATATTCGAAAGCAGCTTGTATTTATTGATGGTCTCGCCTGTAAGCTCGCCTATGATGCTCTTTTACGGGAAGATTTAGCTGAAGTAGTAGAGCTTGATGAACGACTATATGTATCAAGCCTTGCGGAAGAAACGAGACTTGGGAATCGCCGGATTGGAGAGAGGATGGCAAAGCTCTGCATGGATCTTTACCCATCCAACTATTTAGAAGAGTACTTCAAGCTGATTCAACAAAAAAAGGCATATGGACACTCCGCTATCGTGTTTGCTTTAGTGGCGCATGATTTAGGTGTGCCAAAGGAAGCTTGCGTGCAAACCTATTTATTTTCTACGATGTCCTCGATTGTTCAGAACGCAGTCAGAGGAATTCCGCTTGGTCAAACTGATGGACAGAGAATATTAGTGGAGGTCCAGCCTCATTTAGAGAGTGCCGTTCATAGCATTTATGAATTATCGAAGAATGATTTTGCCGCCGTTAGTCCTGGCTTGGAGATTGCACAAATGCGACACGAACGTTTACATGTTCGCCTTTTTATGTCGTAAATCTAACTAAACGAAGGAGTAGAATGAATGGAACCCATTCGTATTGGAGTAGGTGGTCCTGTAGGGGCTGGAAAGACAATGCTCGTTGAAAAACTAACAAGAGCCCTGCATAAGGAACTAAGTATGGCTGTGGTCACAAATGATATTTATACAAAAGAGGATGCCAAATTTTTAATAACAAATGGAGTGTTACCAGAAGACCGAGTCATCGGTGTGGAAACCGGAGGCTGTCCACATACAGCGATTCGAGAAGATGCTTCGATGAACTTTGCAGCCATTGAAGAATTAAAGGAATTGCATCCTGATGTTGAGTTGATTTTTGTAGAAAGTGGTGGGGATAACCTGGCCGCAACCTTTAGTCCTGAACTAGTTGATTTCTCTATTTATATTATCGATGTCGCTCAAGGTGAGAAGATTCCTCGAAAAGGTGGTCAAGGGATGATTAAGTCTGACCTCTTTATCATCAATAAGATCGACCTTGCCCCATATGTTGGTGCGAGCTTAGAAATTATGGAGAAGGATACGATAGCAGCAAGAGGAAATCGACCTTATATTTTTACTAACTTAAAAGACGAAACGGGTTTAGAACAGGTGGTCGAATGGATTAAAAAGCAGGCTCTACTCATCGGATTGGAATCATGAGTCATACCGGTGTACTAGAGTTAACGGCAAGGAATCGTCGTGATAAAACGATGATTTCAGATTGCTATTATGAGGGAGCTTTTAAAATTACGCGTCCAGTCTATATTGAGGATCACTCCCCGTCCATTTATCTCATTCATGTTGGGGGTGGGTATGTAGATGGTGACACGTATTTGACGAATCTTACTCTAGAGGACGGAGCGGAACTCTCAGTCACTACCCAATCATCAACTAAGGTATATAAGACTGTCCGTAAGCCGGTTCTTCAAATGATGAATATAAAGCTTGGCAAGAATAGTGTACTAGAGTTTGTACCAGATCCGCTCATCGCTTATGAAAATTCCCGGTTTATTCAGGAAACAAGCGTCTATTTAAAAGAGAGTGCCTGTTTGATTTATAGCGAAATTATTACACCAGGTTGGGCAGAGGATGGGAGCTATTTCCGATATGATTGGATTCGTTCTAAATTAAAGGTGTACAAAGAGGAGAAGCTCGTTTTATTTGATCATCTATTACTAGAACCGGATCAAGACATGACGGGAATTATGCAGATGGAAGGATACACCCATGTGGGAACACTCGTGATATTTCATCCATTGATTAATAAAAGTTTTCTTCACTCACTATATGAATTTTTATCGGTTGATGATCAAACGATTGCTAGAGTCGGTCTAACTACAGTACCGGGAAACGGAATCGTAGTTCGTATCCTCGGTATGAATACTAGAGTAATAGAAGGACTTATAGGAAAAGCTCATCTATTTGCTAGAAAGGAACTGCTCGGAAAAGAACTTCTCAGCCTGCGTAAGTATTAGTGGTTTGGAAAGGCTGTTTTTTTGTATAGATTGTTGTTTTATAAAAATCCCAAAAACCGCATTTTTACCCTAGTTGTAAGGCTCTACTCTACATGAAGAGAGTTGCTCTTTTGAAGTGCCGCCATGATTTTATTAACAATGAGCACAGTAAATGGAATGTGGGAAGGTATTTTCTACATACTTATATTTGGAGTCGGCACCATTATAGGCATGCTAGGCTTCACCACCATTCTAGGAATACCATTCATATTAAGCTCCAAAAAACTAGGCATAAACAAACTATTTACCCAAGCAACGGGAGTAATCAGTGCCGTATTTGGAGTGTATTATATGTACAACCTAGGAGTAACAGAAGGCTTGTTTAAACTATGGGTTCAATAGAAGAAGTTCTTTTATAATGGGTATTGAAACAATAACCAATTTAATTGAAGTTGTTGGAGTGAAAGGTATGAGACTCCTGCGGGAGAAGCGTGTTGAGAGAGACCCCACAGGTGCAGAGCGCCGAGGAGGCTCACGAGACCGCCCGCGGAAAGCGAATACCTGTAACGGAATCAACTGACTAGGTTGATAGGCTGAATAATTCCAAATTTTATAGCATCTGAAACCGCTAAAAAACAATATACGAATCTCCATTGATAGAATATAATGAGGGTAACAAATTAACTGAAAAGGCAAACTTCACCGAAAGGGAAGGACGCAAAGCCATGAGCCTAAACGCAGCTGCGTACGGTCGTCAGGTTGCCAGGTTCTCATTCTAGGGGCCTTGGGCTTCAGAATGGAGGACTTTTTTTTATGCAAAAAATTCTAGTAATGATGCTTAGTATTTTTGTTTTAACTTTTAGTACAGTGGTAAACACAGAAGCCTCCACAAAGGATCAGGCTACTTGGCTATGGAACCCATGGATGCTTGTAAATGATGAAGCAGGTACCCTTGAGTTTTTAAAAAGTAAACAGGTCAATAAGGTGTATATCCAAATTGATCGTGATCTACAGATGAAAGTTTACAGAAGCTTTATTGAAAAGGCATCGCTACATGGAATTCGTGTATATGCTTTAGACGGGGCACCATCTTGGGTTGCACCGAAAGGATATATCGAACAAAATAGAACGTTGAACTGGCTTGGAAATTACCAAACAGGATCTACCGATTCACAAAAATTTTCAGGTGTTCACTTAGATGTAGAGCCATACTTGTATAGCGGGTGGACTTCAAATCAAGCTACCACCATTAAAAAATTTCAAGAGCTCATTTTAAAGGCAAAAACGAGGACAGATGCTTTACAGCTTCCATTAGAAATGGATCTGCCATTTTGGTTTGATGAAATAACCTATAAGAATTTGTATGGTAAAGGCATTCTAGCTGAATGGATCATTTCTAAAGTAGATGGTGTTACCCTCATGGCTTATCGTGATTCAGCATCTAGTATCATTGAGATTGTCCGCAATGAAATCGCCTATGGAGCTAAATATGAAAAACCTGTCGTGGTTGGCGTAGAAACGGGACAAACCCAAGAGGGCGACCAAATTTCCTTTTATGAAGAAGGAGAAGCCTATATGAAGCAAGAGCTGGAAGCCGTTGAACGCCATTATTCAAGCTATTCAGCATATGGTGGAATTGCCATTCACCATGTTGGCAGCTGGATGGAAATGAAGCAATAATAAAGCAGGATTAGAATCCCAAGAATTTTTGGGATTTTTTTGTTGTTAAAAGAGGAATAGGAATAGATTGATATTATATAATGACAATAGTTACGATATGAAAATGAATGAGATGATGAAAATTGAACGTATTAAATCAAGTGGTATTGCCAACTGGTGAACTCAATAGTGAAATGTTATATAAAAGAGAAATACTTTACAAAGGTATGAATGGTAGGTATGTCGAGCGCATTTATATAACTCCTACAGAGAGTTATATTTTTAAACCGCTGACAAATAATGACCAGTTAGGGAAAGAAATTTGGATTCAAACGAATATCCTTACATCCATAAACCCAACTATGTATCCTAAGATTCTCTCCTATTCCCTTCATAATGTACCTTATTTAAACTGGTATATCATTGAGGATTTAGGAACATTGCAGCATGCATATAATGAGGAGACCTTATTAGAGGTTACGAATCTAATGGCAAAGTGGCATGGAATATCTATAGATAGAGCAGAATTAACAGGACTAAACGGGCCAAAGCCATTAATTGAGGACATGATTAGCCATATCATTAGTAATAAGAATGTAATTAGTCAAAAGCTGAATACTTTAAGTATTTCTATGGATACAATTGAACACTTATATAATTTACTGAATCAACAGGAGTTTTCAACAGAAAAAGTTTTTTCGCATGGTGATTTACACCTTGGTAATTATGCGTTTTCTTTAAATAAGATGTATGTTTTAGATTGGGAACATGCTCACTTGAATTCTCCCTATTGGGATCTTTATCATCTAATTGATCTATCTCATCCTATATTTCCGAAGAATGAAATAACTAGTCAATTAAGAAATCAGGTGCTAGCTCATTATCTCAATCAAATGGGTCAATTAACAGAAGAGAAAGAGAAACAAAACTTTAAAAATAGATACTACCTATATGCATCAGCATTTTCCATATGGATGCTACTTTTAATATGGAAGGACCTTGAAGAAAAAGAACTAAAATGGCCGAAGGAATCTTTATTGAATCAATTAAGTGAAACAACCTTAAGTCTTCAGCAGTGTTTGTCAGAATTAACAACAACACAACTAATATAAAGTATTTGTTATTAGAAGAAAGCTATCCACTGGATCAGCTTTTTTTTTTGATTTTAGTGTAGCTTTGCAGTCTTGGTGTTAGCAACCCTTGTAATGTGAGGGTCCTTTGCCTTTACAGTAATTAGCATATTGAACGATATGAATAAAGGGGAAAGTATTGATGTTAGGAGACGTTTCATGTTTCACATACTCCTTTACAATTATTTATTAAGAAAAGAGGGGAAATGAGATGCAAACACAGGGTGGTAATGGTTTTTCACCAGGAGAATTTAAGCTTTCTAAATCTGGATTTGATCCGAATATGCCAGGACATATGAATCAACATAGTGATGAAATGATTTTACGTCAGGAACCAAGAACTGCACGTCAAGAAGGGTCAGGAATAAGTCTTCCAGTCGATACCCGATTAGAGATGGGACTAATGCTAGACGAGCATTTATGTGCATTAAATGTGGCTCTACATCAATATACGAAGCACCATTGGTTAACAGAAGGTGCAGAGTCTTTCGGAAGTCTTCATCATATCCTTGATGAGCATATTGAAGTCACGCAAAAACATATAGATATGGTTGGTGAGCGGGTAGCAAGGCTTGGGGTGGTACCAACTGCACATCCAGTCACACAGCATGAGATATCCTATATTAAGCATGAAGCTGAAGGTCGCTATACCATGCGTGATTTTTTACGTAATGACCTGGAGCATGAAATAAAAATTCAAGGAATGATGAGAAAGACCATTAACCGTGCACATGAATTAAATGACTTTGGTACGGTTCAAGTGTTGGAAGAAGTTCTCTTGAAAAGAGAGGATTTTGGATATCATATTTGGAGTTTATTAGAAGATGATACATTAGTAAGAGGAATGAACCATTTATTAGATGGTCAAAACGACATTGCGTCGAACCGCCATTTAAATAACAAGCTAACCCAATAAAGTAAAGAAGTGAAGAAGGGCACATCCTTTTTCACTTCTTTTTTGGTTTTTATTCATCATTAGTTCTGTAAGGTTGCTCCTGATAAAAGAAATTCGGATAAACAAGCTTGTCTTGATATGAGTGATGAAAAATTTGAGTTGCGGCAGGTGATACCGGTGGAATTAGCCAAGTCCAGTCTCCGGTAACCTCTCGTCCAGCTTTATCTTCATTTTCTTCAAAGCGCTTAAACTGGGCTGCGGCAGTATGATGATCGACAATGCTCACACCAGCTGATTTAAACGATTCGATTACTGCAATATTTAACTCCACTAATGCTCTGTCCTTCCATAGGGTTGAATTCCTGCTTGTATCTAACCCTATGATGGAAGCAACCTTTGGCAGCAGATTATACCGAAACGAATCTGCCAGGTTTCTTGCACCAATTTCAGTTTCCATATACCAGCCGTTAAAAGGGGCTGCCATGTACTCAATTCCGCCAATTTCTAATTTCATATCAGAAATAATCGGTACAGCATACCATTTAATCTGTAAATCTTCAAAAGCTGGGTATTCAGGATGGTGAATAGGCACTTCAAGTATGGTCTCATCAGGGATCTCACACCACTTTGGAGCCTCATCATTAATTTGGATGACTAATGGCAAAACATCAAAATTCGTATAGTTACCCTTCCATCCTAGTGATTCACATACCTTTGTAAAAGGAATCGAAGCAGGATCGCCGAGCACACCATCCTCGGTCTCATAGCCTGCATACCTTACGAGTTGATGATTCCAAATCCGTATTTGACCATTCAAATTTGGTTTAAAAACCGTGATCATCGGCCTAATCTTTCCGTTATTTGTGGCAGTTTTGATGTGGAAAAGCAAAGCCTTAAATATTTCTTCCTCTGTTTGAGATTGACGAGCATCAACAACGTCAAGCGTTTGCCAGAAAAACCGACCAATACATCGATTGCTATTTCTCCAAGCTAATTTTGCTCCATGGGCTAGTTCTTCGTATCTATGCACGTAATAACCAAATTCATTAATTTGAAGCTCAACTTCACGTAATCTATCACTAATTTCACTTTCTCTACCTAGCTCTGTATAACAAATTGTAATAAAATCCTTTGCTTCTTGAAAAAGCTCATTGGCCTGTTTCAAGGTTAAACCCCCATTTATATTCAATTAAATATTGATCGTAAAATAACATGTAATTAACACTTATTCTATATATTAACCTATCCAATAGAAGGATGAAAATAAATAGAACTGGCAAATGGTCATGTACTTGGTTAAAGAAAATAGATTGATGCCTAGGGCAATTTACCCACACCTGCATAAATTGAAGGTGTATGTTAAAACAAGGAGGCAAACAAAATGCATAATATGATGTACCGTCAAGTGAACCAACCCCAACAAATGATGATGCAACCAAAACAGGTAGTAGTGGTAGAGCCCTATGTATATTCTGCGGTTAGTTCACTTGTAGGAAAACGAGCAGTGGTGGAAACAACACGAGGAAATGTGTCAGGAATGGTAATCGATGCCAAGCCGGATCATGTTGTACTTCAAGAGCGGGAATCAACTTTTTTTGTACGATTATGTGAAGTTGTTTGGATTATGCCGGATCCGTCATAGTATTCGAATCTATAGATTTCTTTAATCGGTATAATAGATAGTTTTTATAGACCTTTATATTTAATACTAGTTGGAGGGAATAAGATGAATCATATGTATAGAAACCAGCCGATGACTATGATGCCCATGCAACCGGCTCAAACCATGCAACTAGAGCAGGTTATTGTAGTAGAACCCTATGTATACTCCGCCGTTAGTACACTCGTGGGTAGAGCTGTTGTAATGGAAACATCAAGAGGTCGCGTCAGCGGAATGATCATGGATGTAAAACCAGATCACGTCCTCCTACAAGAACGAGAATCAACGTTCTTTGTACGTCTCTGCGAAATAGTCTGGTTAATGCCCGATCCTCTAAAACAATAAAGAAAAAACAATTCCGATTATAGAATTGTTTTTTGTGAATGAATATATGAAAATTATTTCTTACCTTTATCCTTAGGTGAAGACGTCTCATTGCCAGTTAAATACTCATAGCTGGCTTCTACTTTTGACTCCTTCGCCTTTGGACCTTTTACGACCTTATATTGATCATTATTTCGTTGAGACATAGCCGATCCACTCCTTTTTCATATAGTATGTACGAAAGAGAAGTGGAATATGCCGCTAGCCATTTACTATGCTGATGCTACCTTATCCTCAGGAACAAAAGCTAAGATAATAATCCCGATAATGAACAAGATCACTAGACTGAATACACCAAAACTAGAATTTCCGGTAACCTGTGCCGTCACCCCTACGAGTAAAGGACCCATGATGGATGCAAATTTCCCAAAGATATTATAGAAACCAAAGAACTCATTCGAATGCTGTTTCGGTACAAGCTTCGCAAAATAGGAACGACTTAAGGCCTGAATACCTCCCTGTGAGGTCGCCACTAGCATCGCAAGAATCCAAAAATCCAAAGTGGTTTCTAAGAAATAAGCATAAATACATACGATAATATAAACGATAATTCCAACGTACAACATCTTTTTGCCGGTAAATTTCTCAGCAAGTCTTCCGTATAATAGTGAAAAAGGTGCCGCGACAACCTGTGTTACAAATAATATAATTAACAAGCTAGTCGGACTGATTCCTAAGTCTGAACCGTAAGCTGTCGACATTGTAATAATTGTCCCTACTCCGTCAATGTAAAAGAAATAAGCAAGCAGGAATAAAAATAGTGCTCGATATTTTCTAATTTCTTTAAGTGTTCTGCCTAGGCGTTTAAAGCTACTTACGACAGGATTAGGCTCTCTCTTAATAAAATAACGTTGATGAACATTTTTCAGAAGCGGAATCGCAAAAATACCCCACCATAATGCTGTGATGACAAAGGCAATCTTACTAGCGGTCGGAACTGCAATCGGAAGAATCTCATTTTGAGCTAATACAATGATTCCAATACTAATAATGAATGGAATTGTACTTCCGATATACCCAAGCCCGAAGCCTCGTGTAGAGATCCGGTTCATTCGTTCCTCGGTGGTAACATCTACTAAGAACGCATCATAAAATATATTTCCCCCTGCAGAACCAACTGCAGCAACCGTATAAAAGATTAATAGAAGAAGCCATTGATCAGTAGGTATAAAGGCAAGAGCTCCCGTAAATAACACACCCAATGAAAAGAAAAAGCTAAAGAATTTCTTTTTAAATCCTTGATAGTCGGCAATTGTTCCAAGAATAGGACCGAGCATGGCCAAGATAAAGGTTGCGATCGCAATGGTATAACCTAAATAGGCAGTTGAATTGGCTGCACTTACACCTGCCTCGGTTGCAGATGCTTTATAGTAGAGTGGAAAAACGGCTGTAGAGATAATAACAGAGTATGCAGAATTTCCCCAATCATAAAGGACCCAGCTATTTTCTTCCTTGGTAAAGCGCTTCATTCTAGTTTCCTCCCCTATTAACTCCCTATTATTTATTGTACGAAAAAGATTCTTTAAAAAAAGCGGTTTTATATTAATAGTTTGCGAAAATATCATAAATGTTTTGTAAATTTTTACAGGTGCTTCTTCAACTAGAATAACTTATAAAAAGGAACAATTGTGTATTTTTTATAAAAATAAAATATTTTGACTATTTTGCATGTAAACGTTATCATAAAATAATACTTGGAAAAATTAAACAACTAAGGGGGATTATGATGACTCATACAAAATTAAAAAACAGATGGCTAATTGCACTATCCGCTATTGCAATTCACCTTTCAATCGGTGCTTCTTATGCTTATAGCGTATATAAAAAGCCACTCATTGAAACAATGGGCTGGTCTGAAACGAATGTAACTCTAGCTTTCACCATCATGATGGCTCTTGCAGGATTTACCGCTGCAGGTTTCGGTAGATTCGTTGAAAAATGGGGTCCTAGGAAGTCAGCCTTGATCGCAGCAGTGTTGTTTGGGTTAGGTCAAGTGGGTTCCGGAGTCGCTGTCCTACTCGACTCATCAATTGCCTTTTTACTTACATATGGATTATTGAGTGGACTTGGATTAGGTATTGGGTATATCTCGCCAGTTTCTACTCTTGTTAAATGGTTCCCAGATCGAAGGGGTCTAGCAACAGGGATGGCTGTCCTTGGATTTGGTGCAGGTGCATTGATCACAGCTCCAGTTGCTGCAAACCTTATTGTCACAACAAGCATTTCAACGACTTTTTTTATTTTAGGAGCATGCTATTTCATTGTCATGATTCTCGGTGCTTCCTATATTGCTCCACCAAAAGAGGGCTGGATGCCAGAATCTATGAAACAAGGAAATGCTGACACAGCTCAGAAAAAGGTAAAAGAGGACCTTAGACAATTAACAGCCCAAGAGGCTGTGAAAACGAAACACTTCTGGATGCTATGGACGATGATGCTCATCAATACAAGTGCAGGAATTATGATGATTTCGGTTGCATCACCGATGGCACAAGATGTCGTGGGATTGTCTGCTGCTGCCGCTGCGACCATGGTGGGAATCATGGGGATTTTCAATGGTGGGGGAAGACTTGGTTGGGCGACAGCCTCTGATTATATTGGTCGCTACAATATATTCATCATCTTCTTTATTATTCAAATTGTCGCATTCGCGGTGCTTCCGAATACAACAAATGCTCTCTTGTTCCAAGCTCTTATTTTACTAGTGGTTAGCTGTTACGGAGGAGGCTTCTCCAATCTTCCGGCATTTATCGGAGACTTATTTGGAACAAAACAGCTTGGTGCTATACATGGATACCTTCTAACCACCTGGTCTCTTGGTGGGATTATTGGACCAATGTTAGTAAACCAAATTAGAGCAGCAAGCGGTAGCTATATTCCAGTCTTTTATGTGTTCCTTGGTATGATCACGTTTGCGTTTATTATCTCGATTCTACTTCGTGCTGATATTAAGAAGTATCAGGAAAATAGTAAGCTGAAAAAGGCTGCGTAATCAAAAAAATAGATAAGCGAGGGTCTTTTAACCCTCAGTCTTATCTATTTTTTATGTTTAAATTGAAGTCTAACGAGGTTTAAGGAATCTGCTACTCCCCTTAACCTAGCCTGGAAATGTTCTAAAGTGATGTCTTCTTCATTTAAGATGGTTTTAATGGCAGGTCTGTCTAAGTACTCTTGACTAAAGACAATATCATTCCCACTACTTTGCCCTTGGATCCTAGCTGCATTATTGACCGTTCTACCGAAGTAATCAAGACGTTCATTTAAATTAACGGCAATCGCAGGACCACTATATAACCCGATTTTTAAGATAATCTCTCCACTGTTCTTCTCATTGAACTCAGACACAAATTTTTGAATATCAAGAGCTGCTCTCATGCCATCCTCAGGCTTATGGAAAACAGCCATGACCGCATCTCCAATCGTTTTAACAACCCCACCTGAATTCTTGGAGATCCATTCTGTTAAATAATCAAAGTGTCTACGAACCTGTCCGTAAGCTTGTGCGTCCCCGACGAGTTCATATAGAGAGGTAGACCCTTGCAAATCACTAAATAAAATGGTGACATTCTCGATGCCAACCTGCTGACCAGGTGCTAAAACTTCTGATGAAAACAGGTCACGAAACTCCTGTAAAGCCGTTACCTTTGCTGCAGTTACGACCTCTTGGCTCCACTCACTTTGCTCAATGACCGCCACGATATCTTCTGAACTCGTATTTTTAATCTTGATTAGCGTATTTTCCTCCCCAAGCACTATGTTAGAAAGTGACCAACCAGTGTCACGATATTCAAGCGGAACAGGTTCTACATTACCGGTTGATTTTTTGCTGATTTCCAACATATGATTGGCTTGAAGTACCCGAATCCGTAACTGCTCTGGGCCTCTAGGTATAGGTAACTCAACGGTCTCATCCTTTTCAATCACCCTTTGAACCTTCACATGAGGTGAAATCATTGGACCTCCCACACAGTATGTTTGTGCGTATGCCTTTCTAATCGAAGGATGGACCGAAAAATATAGTTCGACATAATTCTCAAAATTGGTATCATAATTAATTCCACATAAATCACAATGGAACTGATTTTCAAGCTGTGATAATGTCTGGTAATGAACCTTTGATACTCGGCAATTAGGGCAGATTAAATTCCAGCTCAAATTAAGGATTCCAACCTTTGTGGCATATAAGAACAGTCTGAGGAGTTCTTCTGGATCCACATCCCAAGCCTGTGCTAACTGGTACGGCCTCATTTCAGTCACATCATGGTCTAGCTTACTAATGAGATGTTGGTGAAGATGTGAGATGTAGTCCGTTTTAACCGGCATGCTATAAAGTTGTTTTTCTAGCTTATTTAATTCTGGAAGATTGACTTTGTTTGTTACATTTTTAGGTGTAAAGGATGGTTGTTTTTCTTTGGAGGTAGCTAGAAAATCCTTCAGATATTTCATTGTCAGATGCATGGACCGGACCCCTGTAAACGGAAGAGCTACTTTGCCGATGATATTGCGGGGCGTAAATTCACCAATTAATCGGACTTTTGTCCCGTTTTCTTGTTGGAATAATTCAATTCCGCCTTCAAAGTGATATAGGGGCCCCTTCTCATATCGACGTTCGACTGTATAGGATTCATTCTCCACCCATTGGAAGGGATATTCTCGCCATGAGATTGGAACTAAGCCTGCAACTTTTGCTTCAGCCAATCGGTAAAAGGTGTCAGAGCCTTTCTTTTCCGCAGGACTAAACGTAACAGGAAATAAGCCAATAAACCGATTTAATCGGTCAGTATCACCTAGCAGCTCCCACACTTTTTCCTTTGAGAGTGGAAAATCTTGTTCTATGACATATTTCTTAGCTGAATGCTTCATCTACCTAACTCCCCTACTACACATATATCGCGATGGCTAATAAAATGAGATGGAAAATCTGATCGGCGACAATTGACAGCCATCCCTTACTTGGTCCTTCTGCTCGCTGAACCTTTTCTACCCAAAAGGTAACAAAGCGTTTCCGATCAAGTATCACATGACCAATAAAGATAATGGCAATTCCCCAGACTGAAAGTCCTCCTGAAAGAAACCCAAAGATTGCAATGACAATGGTATAGACAGTCACATGCGTTAATAAAGGTACCCATCTTGTTGCTTTATACTGTGCCATCCATGATGTCTGCAGTAGAAAATCACCAATCAAATGGCCAATTAATAGAAATTCAAACTGACTCATAGAAACTCCCTCTTGTTATAGCCAGCATTTTCATATTGATCAGGCTGATAACCACATTCCTCTAAAATAGCCGTAAAAGCATCAACAATTGTTGGATCAAATAATGTGTTTTTACATCTAATTAACTCGGCTGCTCCCTCTTGAAAGGTATGCCCCTTACTATAGGGTCTTACCGTTGTCATCGCGTCAAAGGTATCGGCAACTCCCACGATTTTCGCGAAGAATGGAATCTGATCACCTGCTAAACGATCGGGGTAGCCACTCCCATCCACTCTTTCGTGGTGAGATCGTGCCGTTTGAATGGCATGCAGCATCGATTTTTTTGGTTCCATATTAGATAAAATGGTTGCACCAATGACAGTATGCTGTTTCATTAAATCGTACTCTTCATTTGATAATCTAGTCGGCTTCCTTAACACTTCATCGGAGATTCCGATTTTTCCAATATCATGAAGCAAGGCAGCCTTATAAAGCTCATCACATTCCTCTGCTGAAAGACCTAAACGGTGGGCAATCCAAACTGAGTATTTTGCAACACGCTCTGAATGTCCTGCTGTATAAGGGTCACGAGCATCTAATACCTTGGCAAGTGTCCGAATCACACTGATGAACATTTTATATAAATGATCGTACATTTGACTATTATGTAAAGCGAGGGCAGATTGACTAGCTAATGCCAATGCAAGGTTTACATCCTGTTCGGTAAAAAAGGTCTCATTTTTCTTATTAAGAAGCTGTAATGCACCAATTGCTTCCCCTTTTGCAATAAGAGGAACGGTAATCATCGAACGAGTTACAAATCCACTCTTCTGGTCAACCCTCATAGCCCAGGCAGGATCCTTTGACACATCCTCAATAAGCTGTGCTTCACCAGATGCAATCACCTTACCAACAATGCCCTCTTCCTTTTTTAACCTTATATTTAAAATAGTTGAAGAATTGGGGCCTGAGGCTGCACTTGCCTCAATGAATTGATGTTCCTCATCCACTACCCAAAGAGTACCTGCTTCTGCTCCTACAACCTGCACCATTTGATACAAGATATTTTCAAACACATCCTGTATGGCAATATTCGAATTCAATTTTTTGAAGGCTTCAAGCAGACTATATAGCTCTTCAATCTTATGCTCTAGTTCTCTTATGAGTTCCATGAATGAAGGCCCCTCCTTACTCTACATATATCGTTACCTCAATTATAGACAAAATTCGTCATAAGTGCTTTACATTTATTTAGAAATTCAACTAATTCTATTCAAAAAAATCTATAAGGACTGCTATTGGAAAAAACTACCTTACAATTACCAAATCAATTATGAAATAGATTTCTCCGCTTAGAGAATAATATATCCGTATCAAAACTACATTAATGGGGGTAATTTCATGCAACATCAACAGTACAATCAGCTTCAAACCAACCATGTCAACATGCCAGATTCTACTCAGGTTCCACATATGATGAACCATGGAGGACATGAAGTGTTAGATATGCAAGAGGTCATCTCTTGTATGATTAGCACATTAGATCAATACATGATGCATCGAATGTTTATCAAGGATCAAGAATTAATTGATATCCTAGATCGTCAATACTACTTCATGCTAGAAGAGTACAATCTAACTATCGAATGCTTCCAAACAGGCCAAAAGCCTTCTCAAGAAACAAAAACTTATATGATGAAGCAAAGCAACAATGTTACTTACGGCTTAAAACAAAGCCAACCAGCAAAGCCAATGCAATCCATTGATCAAATTAGTGACAGCAAGGTTGCAGGTCATTTATTAGGGTTAGTAAAAGCTAGTGTATCTGGTATGTCAATGGCAGCTCTAGAAGTTACAAACCCGGTGTTACGTCGTGTCATTGCTGACAGCGTGCCAAACCATATCGAAATGGCTTATGAACTTTTCTTATATCAAAACAAACAACATAATTACCAAGTACCACAATTTTCTCAACAAGAAATGACTCAAATGACTACTGGCTATGCGTCCATCAACCAACCACAAATGCCTGGTCAAGGGCAGTATGGAATGATGGGTATGCCAAACCAAAACCACAACTTAATGTAAGGGAAAAAGCAGGCTTTTGGCCTGCTTTTTGACTAAGTGGGGGACATATAGTCCTCTATTTTTCTAAAAACGTACTGTTTTCCAAGGTATGAGGACCCTCAGTCCTTTATTTTGAAGAATTTCTCTACTTTTAGCCTATATTGGCTAAATAGAGGACCCAATGTCCGATAAAGTGTGAAAATCCTATTTTTGGTTAAAATAGAGGACTCAGTGTCCCCTAGCTAATCGGCTCTCTTTGTTACTAAAGCTATTTTTCTAGTTTAAGTATCCAGTAAATGCTTCTCCAATTGTCTTCTGATTCCCTCAGGTATAACTTCTTTAGCCTGCTTATCAAAATCAAAATTCACATAAACAGCGGTACTTCTTGCACACAGCCTTTCTTCTTGAAATAGTTCTTCATACAAAGTAAAGCTAGTATTTCCAATCTTGCTTACCCACGTTTTAACCTCTACTTCTTTTCCATAGTAAATTTGGCTAACAAAATCGATATTGGAATTTAGTATGACGCATCTCCAGTTTTTAAAGGAATGATCAGGTGTAAACATTTCAAAGATTTCTTCTCGTCCTGCCTCAAACCATACTGGAAGAGTCGTATTGTTAATATGTCCAGCGCCATCTGTTTCAGAAACGCGAGGACGAATGATTGTTTTTAACATAATTCGCACCACCTTTAGATTAAATATTATGTATGAATCTTTAAACTCCTGCCTACTCCATATATAATCCATAAGAAAAATGTAAACATTTACATGAAAGCGTTTCAAATGGTATTTTATAGTAAAGATAATATTAGTCGAAGGAAGGGAAAATGCTTTGACAATACAGGGAAATCTACAGAGTAATACAGAGAAGCAAATAGATGATCTTTTACAAGTGAAAAATTGGATGACACCAAGTCCACATTGTATAAAAGTA
This sequence comes from Bacillus sp. AK128, assembly GCF_053903075.1. Classification (NCBI taxonomy): domain Bacteria; kingdom Bacillati; phylum Bacillota; class Bacilli; order Caryophanales; family Bacillaceae; genus Bacillus; species Bacillus sp. AK128. Next base: position 104,744 of record NZ_CP096379.1, read on the forward strand.
GGCTATACCCTTCGTAATGCAGCAGAAATGATGAATCAGCTTGAGGTTGATGGTTTACCTGTTACAGACCAAAATGGAGTATTTGTCGGGATGATCACTCTAAAAAGACTCCTAAGCTATTTTTTGCAGAATCCTAGCGGAGATGAACTGGTCAACACGATTCCTACTCGTAATATAGCTATCATAAATGAGACAGATTCTATATTAGATATTTACTCCCTTCCATTTAATCAATTACCAGTTGTCAATCATGAGGGTAAATTGAGCGGAATTTTAACTAGAAGAGATTTATTAGATGGTTTTTCTAAATATATATACCGACTTCAACAGAAACATTACAACACAGAAGTCCTAAGCATTATAATGGATAGTGCCTATGAAGGCATTGCTGTAGTTGATGAAAATGGTATATTACAAGAATTTAATGAAGCATATAGTCGCTTTACAGGAATAAGTAGAGAAGAAGCTATTGGTAGACATGTTACAGAGGTGATTGATAATACTAACCTTCATCATACAGTCAAAACCGGTATTCCTGAACGTGGAGTCTTACAAAATATTCAAGGTCAGGACATGGTTGTTCACCGTATTCCTATTTGGAAGGATGAGAAGGTAGCTGGAGCAATTGGAATGCTTATCTTTGAAGGTGTCACCGAGGTTTATAAAATCTATGAACGGCTCCAAAAAAACCATCAAATAGAGCATTCGAATCCACAATTATTAACAGTAAAACAAGAACAGGATAGTAGGATTACCTTAGATCAAATCATTGGAATCAGTGATGGCATTACTTCGACTAAGAGACTCGCCAGAAAAGCAGCCAGAACAGCTGCCACGGTTCTGATTACTGGTGAAAGTGGAACCGGAAAGGAAATGTTTGCAAAAAGTATCCATCATCTAAGTCCATTTGCAACTGGTCCATTTATAAGTGTAAATTGTGGAGCAATTCCTGAGCATTTATTTGAATCAGAGCTTTTTGGGTATGAAGATGGAGCCTTTACAGGTGCAAAAAAGGGAGGAAAGCCAGGGAAATTTGAGTTGGCCAATAACGGAACTCTTTTTCTAGATGAAATAGGAGAAATGCCCTTACATATGCAAACAAAGCTCCTTCGTGTCCTACAGGAAAAAGAAGCAGAACGTGTTGGCGGGACGAAAAAATATCCAATCCAAGTAAGAATTATTGCGGCCACTAATCGGAATTTAGGAAAAATGGTCGATAGAGGAGAATTCAGAGAGGACCTATTTTATCGGCTAAATATTATTCAACTCCATATTCCTTCCCTTCGTGAGCGAAAAAAGGATATACCTGTTTTACTCTCTCATTATGTAAAGGAAATTTGTGATAAATATGGAACACATCGAAAATCATTCACTTCTCAGGCAGTATCTGCGCTCATGAACTATATGTGGAAAGGCAATATTCGTGAATTAGTAAATACGATTGAGAGACTTGTCACCTTAATGGACCAAAATATTATTGATCTTCACCATCTACCAGAAGCCATTAGAGCAGGCAATCAATATACAATATTTTATAGAGATGATGTTAGAGCATCCGTTTTACAGGAGGCAAAGTTCCTTGGCGATGAAAGGGAAAAAGAAATCATTATTGAAAGCATTAGGAAAGCCGGTGGGAATAAGTCAAAAGCAGCTGATATATTAGGGATTCATCGAACCTCTCTTTATAAAAAAATAAAAAAATATGGAATAAGTTAAAAAGTGTAGCTAACCGGCTACACTTTTTCTACATATGTAGTCTACAGTCTACATAATTGTACATAATACCGCTTGATAAACCTACTTTTTATCCTTGGCACAGTTCTTGCTTATAGTATAGGTAAATCATAAAAAGGAGGTTTATGTATGGATAGCTTTGCAGTATTTCGAACACCACAAACTATTCTCTATGGAAGAAATGCTTTTGAAAATGTAGGAAAGGAGGCTTTGGCTCGAGGGAAAAAAGCGTTAATCGTTAGTGATAAAGTTATGGATCAGCTTGGCTATGTAGGTAAGTGCCGTAATTATTTAGACCAACAAGGGATAAATAGTATCGTTTATCTTGGAGTCAACTCTGAACCAACCGATGAATATGTGACAGAATCTTTAGAGCTTCTTTTAGCAGAAAAATGCGACTTAGTAATCTCTCTTGGTGGGGGAAGTTGCATTGATACGGCTAAAGCGATTGCTGTTATTGCCACAAATGGAGGGTATATTGGTGACTATCGTGGTGGTCAGAAGCTTGCAAGTGAACAACCAATTCCGCATATCTCGATCCCAACCACCGCAGGTACTGGTTCTGAGGCAACAGATGTAACCGTTATCACAAATACATCTAATGATATTAAAATGATGATCAAGCAATCTGTGTTTATGCCAGATGTGGCCATTGTGGATCCTCTATTAACACTTTCATCACCTAAAAGTGTAACAGCTGCCACTGGTGTAGATGCCCTTAGTCATGCGGTAGAAGCGTACTTATCTAAAAAAGCACACCCAATGACTGACACGGTTGCTCTTTCAGCCATGAAGTTAATAGTAGAAAATATTTTAACCGCTTACAATGACGGTAATAATGTTGATGCCCGTGAAGCCATGGCTCTTGGTTCACTTCAAGCAGGAATGGCCTTTACAAATGCGTCTGTTTGCTTAGTACACGGAATGTCTCGTCCAATTGGGGCATTGTTTCATGTACCGCATGGATTCTCTAACGCGATGCTTCTACCAGCAGTATTAGAATTTAGTAAAGAACACTGTGTTGATCGGTTAGCTGACTTAGGACGGATTTTCCAGCCAGATCAAAGAGGTCTATCAGATGAAGCAGCTGCAGATATTGCGGTTAACTCAGTAAAAGAACTTTGTCAAAAATTAAATATTCCTAACCTTAAAGGCTGGGGAATTGATCAACAAGCATTTGAACAAGTAATAAGTAAAATGGCAGATGATGCAATAGATAGTGGTAGTCCTGCTAATAACCCGAGAATTCCTACTAAGAATGAATTAGAAGAGCTTTATAAAGTTTGCTATGATTATCAATTTGCTACCAAGGAAAAAGTAAATTAACAGTCACAGACGTGTTAGAGGAGGAACATAGATGTTAGGTATTCTTGGGTTAATCGCATCACTTGGTCTATTAATCTATTTAACAATGAGAGGAATTAATATCATTGTTGCAGCAATCATAAGTGCAATCGTCGTAGCGTTAACAGGTGGACTAAACCTGGAAACAGCATTAACCGACCATTATATGACAGGCTTTACAGGATATTTTAAAAACTGGTTTCTTATTTTCTTATTAGGAGCCATCTTTGGGAAAGTTATGCAAGAAACACGGGCTGCTGATAGTATTGCGAACTGGGTGAAAAATACTTTAGGTCCGTCTCGTGCAGTATTTGCAGTTGTGGCTGCAGCCGCCATTATGACATATGGTGGTGTGAGTCTGTTCGTAGTAGGGTTTGCGGTATATCCAATTGCGGTATCTTTATTTAAAGTGGCAAATCTCCCACACCGCTTTATTCCAGCGGCATTAGTATTCGGGTCGATTTCATTTACAATGACGGCACCAGGTTCTCCAGAAATTCAAAACCTAATTCCGACACAGTTTTTTGAAACCAAGCCAACAGCTGGAGGGTGGATTGGGGTATTAATGGCAATCATCATTATGATTGTAGGTGGACTACTACTCGGTCGAATGGTGAAAAAAGCGGTACAAAACGGCGAAGTCTTCTCTTTACCAAATCAATCAAAGGCAATAAATGAAATGGCGGCAGGTCTCTCGACAGAAGTACCAGGTTTAGAGTCAAATCCTAAAGGAAAGCAATACCCGCATATTGTATTTGCTCTACTGCCACTGGTCATGGTAATTGCTTTATTGAATACTCTAGCACAATTTACTTCTTCGACAGCTGCTGCTTTAATATCACTTGGGGCTGGAATATTCTTAGCATGTGCGTTAATGTTTAAATATTTACTAGAATTCTGGGGAGCACTTGCGCAAGGGGCTCAGGATGCCCTTGTTGCAGCTGCTAATACTTGTGCAGTAGTCGGATTTGGTAGTGTCGCGGCACAGGTTGCTGCTTTTGATACGGTAGTCGATGGACTTGTAAATATTCCTGGGCCTCCATTAATGGGCTTAGCGATTGCAGTTACGCTCATTTGTGGAATTACAGGTTCAGCATCAGGTGGACTAGGGATTGCACTCCCAATATTGGCTCCTATGTACATGGCACAGGGTTTAGATTCTGGATCGATGCATAGAATTTCAACACTCGCATCAGGTGGTCTTGATTCCCTCCCACATAACGGTTATGTTGTTACAACTATTCGTGCGATTTGTGGTGAGACACATAAACGTGCCTACTGGCCAATATTTATATTAAGTGTTATCCTACCGACAATTGTCTTACTTTTAGCCGTTGTTCTTTATTCAATTTTCTAAGATTCATAAACTGATAGTGAAGAAGAAAGGGGAAATAAGCATGACTACAACAAAAACACAAATGTTAAAAAATTATATTAATGGAGTTTGGGTAGAATCCCAAACTGAACAATATCAAGTCGTACCAAACCCAGCAACTGGTGAAGAGCTTGCACAGGTACCTATTTCAACTAACGAGGATGTCAATGACGCTGTTCAAGCTGCCAAAGAAGCATTTAAAACTTGGAGCAAAACGCCGGTACCAAAGCGCGCTCGTATTTTATTCAAGTACCAACAGCTATTAGTTGATAACTGGGATGAGCTAGCTAGACTAATAACGATGGAAAACGGGAAAAGCTTTAAAGAAGCATATGGTGAAGTGCAACGTGGAATTGAATGCGTAGAGTTTGCTGCAGGGGCTCCAACTCTTATGATGGGCAAGCAGCTCCCAGATATTGCGTCCAATATTGAATCAGGGATGTATCGTTACCCGGTTGGGGTAGTTGGTGGGATCACCCCTTTCAATTTTCCAATGATGGTACCATGCTGGATGTTCCCATTAGCTATTGCTGTTGGTAATACCTTTGTCTTAAAGCCATCCGAAAGAACACCACTATTGGCTAACCGTCTAGCCGAGCTATTTACAGAAGCTGGCTTACCAGCGGGTGTACTTAATATTGTTCACGGTGCTCATGATGTCGTAAATGGTTTATTACATCATAAAGATGTACCTGCGATTTCATTTGTAGGGTCTCAACCTGTTGCTGAATACATTTACAAAACAGCTGCAAACAACGGAAAGCGAGTTCAAGCACTTGCCGGTGCCAAGAATCACTCCATCGTAATGCCAGATGCAGACTTAGATGCAGCTGTAAAAGAAATCATTGCAGCAGCTTACGGTTCAGCTGGTGAAAGATGTATGGCGTGTGCAGTCGTTGTAGCAGTAGGTGATGTCGTTGATCCACTAATCCAAAAACTTAATGAAAAAGCCGATGAAATTACAATTGGAAACGGCCTAGATGAAGATGTTTTCTTAGGACCAGTAATCCGTTCAGAGCATAAACAAAGAACAGAAAGCTATATTGTCAGCGGTGAAGAAGAAGGGGCAACCCTAGTCCGTGACGGTCGTAAAGATGAAGCTTATCACCAAGATGGCTACTTTATTGGACCAACGATCTTTGATCACGTACTGCCTACCATGAAAATCTGGAAGGATGAAATCTTCGCTCCTGTGCTCTCCATAGTCCGAGTTGGAAGTTTAGAGGAAGCAATTGAACTGACCAATCAATCTGACTTCGGGAACGGAGCATGCCTCTTTACACAGGACGGCAGCAATGTTCGCTATTTCAGAGAGAATATTGAGGTGGGTATGCTAGGTGTGAACATCGGAGTTCCAGCACCAATGGCATTTTTCCCGTTCTCTGGTTGGAAAAACTCATTCTATGGTGACCTTCATGCCAATGGTCCAGATGGGGTTGAGTTTTATACTCGCCGAAAAATGCTTACGGCTAGATGGTAATCTAGGAATAAAAAAAGCTGACTCAGAAATGAGTCAGCTTGAATATATTTAACGATTTTGAAGCTCCTTATAGGCAATGACTTTTAACGCCAAGATTTCTTCCTCTGTTAACGTTTCTTCTAATCTACTAATAACTTCCTCTTTCGTCATGGCACCACTTTGAACCTGCTCCTGGATTTTCATTAATTCAGAAACACCAACTTTTTTTATCACTACTCTTGTTGCCTCTTCCTTTGTAGTAAACGGCAGCTTTGTTTGATCGGCTTGTGCAGCATCCTCAATAATGGCTAGCAACTCAGGGTCTTCTTCAATTTCTAGCTTAATAGCCTCCATTTCACCACTAGCTTCTAGTTCTGAGGAGAGCGTCCCAACAAGCTGGTCAGAAGCTAGATTTGTACCCATGTAGTAAATTCCCCAGCCAAGTCCAATACATACAAAAACCACTACCATCAATTTTATAAAAAACTTCATCATACTCCTCCTCTTTCCAGTTATTAGCATACTATAGGTTCAGTTTAGAGAGCACTATATTTTTTAATATCAGAAAAGGAAAACCTATCTCTATTAAATTGTAAGAAAAATTAGTAAGATAGTCATATCAATAAAGAAGGACTAGATGAAAATGAAAAGCAAAAGAATTAAGCTCATTATCGTTTTATCAATTATGTTAGTTTTTCTATTTACAGCTATTAATATATATACCTCTTATTCTAATATCCAACAGTCTGTGGAAGAATCAATTGCAAGAAAAAGCTTGGAAAATGCCAAGTCCATTGCAGCTTCAATGGACGTTAAAGAATACAAGGAGTTTTTAGCGAATCCAGAAATGGACGAGCGCTATTGGGAGATCAGAAGCTACTTAAATGATGCTAGAGAGAAAATTGGGGCTTTATATGTTTATACATTGAAGATCGATAATCCAAAAATATCCTATGGTATGATTGTTGGCATGCCAGAGGATGCTGATGATGAATATCCAATAGGATTAGTGTGTACGCTTCCAGAAAAACAGGTTCAATTAGCTTATAGAGGAGAAAGTTATTTTACATCTATCCTTGATGATGCCACATATGGAGTAAGTTACATATCCGTGGGAGTGCCGATTTTTGATGAAAACAAGGAGATTATTGGCTACCTTGGAATTGATATTAGCTCAGAGGTTTTAGATGATATAGGAAATAAAGTGTTAGCAAACAGTATACCTACCCTTGTATTCAATGGGGTTTTTGTCCTTCTACTTTTGCTTGCATTTATAGCCATTCAGAAATGGTATCAACGTGAGCTCAAGCTAGAAATCGGAGATACAGAGGACACCTATTACAAAGAATCACAAACCCTACTTTCCTCTGTACAGTCATTACGTCATGATTTCATAAATCATATCCAAGTCCTTCATGGGCTATTAAAGCTAGGGAATCATAAGCAAGCCTATGAATATGTCACACATCTATTCAATGAGGCCCAAACAGTTTCTCCAGCTACATTAAAAATAAACAACCCTGTATTATCTGTCCTATTTCAAACGAAAAAGCTAGCTGCCCAAAACAGAGGAATTCAAATTAATTTCGAGATTAGCCATGATACTTTTGACAAAATCAAAACAACGGACCTAATAAAGATTCTCTCCAATCTCATGGATAATGCTATAGAAGCAACCGAACTGCTTCCTGAAAAGGAGCGAAATGTATCAATACGATGTACCATTGATGGTAATCATTATGTCGTTGAAGTGAAAAACACAGGTCAAAAAATAGAGGAGAAGGATTTAGAGAAGGTGTTTATGAGAGGCTTCTCAACCAAGCATGCTACTCCTAATCAAGTTAGAGGTCAAGGGTTGCCCATCATAAAAGAAATAGTGAAGAAGTATGGTGGCAAAATTTCGTTCGATTCAACTGAACAGCATACAACAGTTACAGTAAGAATACCTATAGAACCATAGTAAAAGAGGTCAAGAGGAGAAGGTAGAAGATGAGAGATAAATTACCGTTTATGTTTATATTACTAGCCGCTATTCTATGGGGAACCACTGGAACCACACAAGCACTAGCACCAGAAGATACCCATCCAGTTGGTCTAGGTGCTGTCCGTTTAGCTGTAGGTGGTGGGTTTTTGTTTCTATTTGTCCTTTTGACACGAAAACTCAGCTTGAAAAACTGGCCATTTAAAGTAACCCTCATATCAGCACTTTCGATGGCATGCTACCAGCCTCTCTTCTTTTCAGCCGTTAGTATGACTGGAGTGGCCATCGGAACCGTCATAGCCATCGGTAGTGCACCGATTCTTTCTGGCTTTATAGAATGGAGATTTCTAAAGAAAAATCCGACAAGAAAATGGTGGGGTGCAACAGGGATCTCAATTCTAGGCTGTCTCCTTCTGTTTATGAAAGCAGGCTCTGTCCAGGTGGATGTAGTGGGTGTGGTATTAGCACTAGGAGCTGGTTTATCATTTGCCGTTTATACAATCGTAAGTAAAGAACTCGTTCAGCAATACTCACCGATCAGCGTCGTTGCGGTTGTGTTTACCTTGAGTGCCATTATGTTATCGCCGTTTCTATTTATTATAGATCTTACTTCGTTTTTATCAGTAAGAGGTGTGATCGTCAGTTTACACCTAGGCTTACTCGCAACAGGACTTGCCTATGTTTTATTCTCAAAAGGACTAACAGCTGTCCCCTCCTCCACAGCGGTTACACTTTCACTAGCCGAGCCGCTAACAGCAGCCTTACTTGCTGTTGTATTAGTTGGTGAGAGATTGTCGATTGTATCCTGGTTTGGAATTGCGCTGTTGTTTATGGGAATTATGCTATTGACGTCGGGTAGTAAGGTGAAAACGGGGAGAGAAGTTAAAACTATATAATACTTGGTAGTATGAAAAGAGCTTGGATTCAAGCTCTTTTTGCTTACTCTTTTAATTTTAACAAGTTATATTTGAATAAGAGTGTCATGACTAGATTCGCTAAGAAATGGACAACAATCGGTACGATTATATTACCCGTTTCAAAATAGACCCAACCGAAAATTAAGCCTGGAATTGTAATACCCAGAAGCATGATCGGTTTTTTATAATAATGCGTATGTATAGCTACAAATAGTGCAGTTGCGATGAAGATCGCGCTCCATTCATTATTAGTTAGGAGCAATAGTACATTTTGAATAATGGCTCGCAATAGTAACTCTTCAAAAATGGCCCCTAATAGTAAAAATGAAACCAACTTACCAAGGGAGTAATTCTGGAAGGTTTTATTCGTGTCATCAATATATTTGGAAGGCGTAACAAATGTTAAAATGACACCAACAACCAATATCCCTATTAAGGAACTCACTGAAAGTACTCCCATCCTTAAAGGCTCATTCATTGATAAAAAGTGTTCAAGCGTAAACATGTCTTTCACAATGAAAATAAAAATGACAGTTAAGCAAATAAATATTATAGTAGCGAACACTAGAATGGCGTCATTTGGATTGAATTCTTTCTTTGAGTTTGTTTGTATACTTGGATTCTTCATATTTACTCCACTCTCTAATTCCTAATTTTTTACATAAAAAACCTACTCACATATACGCAATATGAGTAGGTTTGGTTTCGATTTATTTAATTTTGTTCTTCAAATAATCTAGTGATTTCCACAATTACCTGTGTAGCCTTCTTCATATTATCAACAGAAATATACTCGAACTTCCCGTGGAAGTTTTCTCCGCCTGTAAAGATGTTAGGAGTTGGTAGACCCATATAAGAAAGCTGTGAACCGTCCGTTCCGCCACGGATTGGCTCAATGACTGGCTCAATGTCAAGGTTCTTCATCGCCTTATAGGCAATATCAACAATCTCTTTTACCGGCTCGATTTTCTCTCTCATATTGTAATACTGATCATTCATTTCAAGTAGGACCGTATCTTCACCGTACTTTTCATTGAGTTGCTTTACAATGTTTTGTAACGTAATCTTTCTGCTTTCAAAGCTTGCTCTGTCAAAATCTCTAATAATATAGGAAAGTTTAGTTTGTTCCACATCCCCGTTGAAGGAAATTAAGTGGTAAAACCCTTCATAGCCTTCTGTATATTCAGGTGCTTCTTGAGCAGGAAGCATACCGTTTAACTCCATTGCGATCTTAGCTGAGTTTACCATTTTATTTTTAGCTGTCCCTGGGTGCACACTATTACCTTTAACCGTAATCTTTGCACCTGCTGCACTAAAGCTTTCATACTGAAGCTCACCAAGTGGCCCCCCATCAACTGTATAGGCAAACTTAGCATTAAAAGCAGCTACATCAAACTTATGTGGTCCTCTGCCAATTTCCTCGTCAGGAGTAAAAGCTACTCTCACTTTACCATGCTTAATATCAGGGTTTTGAATTAGGTAGTTCATCGCTGTCATGATTTCAGTGATTCCAGCTTTATTATCAGCACCAAGTAAAGTCGTCCCGTCTGTCGTAATTAACGTATGGCCTTTGTACTTTGGCAGTTCAGGAAAATTCTTTTCTGTTAGCACTACATTTAATTCTTCATTTAAAACAAGATCATTTCCGTCATAATTTTCAACGATTTGAGGATTTACATTCGCACCCGTGAAATCAGTGGCTGTATCAAGGTGAGCAAGGAAGCCAATCGTTGGTACATCTTTATCGGTGTTAGCCGGAAGCGTTGCCATTACATAGCCATTTTCATCAATCGTTACTTCCTCCATGCCAATCGATTTAAGCTCTTCAACAAGCAGGTTTGCCAGTGTTAACTGACCAGGTGTAGATGGACAAGTCGTGCTGTCTGCATCAGATTGGGTATCGACCTTAACATATGTAGTTAAACGGGAAATCAATTCTTGTTTCATTTTGGTGGCTCCTTTTATATGGTTTCTTTCTATTGTACCTTATGTAGTGATTTCTGTAGAAATATTAACTTTGGTTTTACGACTCTTTAAGAGAAAAGGAATGCTGAATGAACCGAATGAAAAGCCTATAATCGTCATCATACTAGCGGTTAAAGCAGTGACGACACCTTCTGTTAGAAAGAAAAAAGCGAAAGGTAATAAACAGAGTAAGCCTGAGCTAACGGAAAAAGCAATTGCTATGTAAAATATTGCTTTAGTATTCTGCTCTATCTTATACAACTGAAAAACCAATGAGAGTGCCCCTGTAAATAAGAACGCAGTACCAGGTAGAAGAAATAAAAGTCCATATGGGACGCTAGATAAAGAGTAATAAGTCTCAAATAAATGAAATGTTGAATTCAAAACGAATGCAATCGTGAGAAGTGTGATGGAAAAAGTAAGCTTCAGCTTAAATTTAGAAACAAGTACAAACAATCCACTTAGGCATAATAAAGGAAATAAAAACTCTACATAATCTAATGGATCGGATGACTGATAGCCTGTATGAAGGACTCTATCTAAAAACAGCCAATCATACAGAGGCTTTATTCCCCAAAGTAATCCTCCGACTAGACTGATCCAGGTAAATATTTTCATTTTTAAGGTCAAAAAATTCCCTCCTTCCGTAACATTCTTATATATATTCAGACAAGCTGGATTTTTTCCAAAAAAATAAAGGGTCCTTTAAAGGATCCCTTACCATTTATACCACGGCCAACAATAGTACTTCTTCCATATTTCTGCAGATGTTAAGCACTTTCCATACTTATTTCTTTCACAATCATATTCTTTGTCTTCATCTCGATCTTTTCTGTCTTTCCAATAATCTTCCCAATCTTTTTCATCCCAGTCTTTGTAGCCCCATTTCCAGCCCCAATCCCAATCCTTATTATCATCATGATGGTCCCACCAATCTCTATCGTAATTCGTGTCTCTGTCCCAATAGGAAGTCCCACTTATATACTGATCTTCATCTATAAAAATCTTGGAGAGAAAGGAATATAAGTTTGAGAAGGAAAAATCATAGGAATTAGAATAGCTGTAACTAGTATAGGAGTCTGAGTTAGCACTAGCTTGGTTGGGGATAAAGAGTAATAATATAAATGAAAGTACAATAAGTGACCTTGTTATAAACTTCAACATTTCACCTCTTCCAAATACGTTCTTTATTAAGAATTATAAAATAATATTTTTATCCTGTAAATGAATTTTTCTTTATTTATATTGTAGATAGGTAGAAATATTACAATAAATTTATACTCTGTTTATAAATGTTGATATTTATATATATATAATGAAAGATGGATACTTTTGGTTCTAATAGATCAACTTTATAAAAATACTGAAAACAAACTATTTAAAGAACAAAAAATACAAAAATATTGTTGACACGTTCTTTATATAAAACTAAAATGAGGATAAGGTAATCGAAGTTCATACAATTAGGTGTTTTGTTTTTTTGTCAGTATGTTCTTTATAGAGTTCTTTTTATACTAATGTCAATACCTCAAAAAAGGTGGTTTAAATGGATAACAATACCCAAACTAACTTAAATGAAAAGGTTAAGGAGATAAATTTAAAGGAATATTTTGACGTAATAAAAAAAAGGTTTTGGATACTCGTTATCGTTACAGCAGTCTTCACTTTAGCAGGATACCTTCACAGTATTTACGTGCAGGCACCTCCCCTTTACCAAGCTTCTAAGAGAATGGTTGTCAATACAAGTGCCGAGTATATGAGTACATTACTTGTTCTTGTTGAAGATCCAATTGTTCTAGACAAAGTAATTGAAGAGTTAGATTTGGATATGTCATCAGGGGCGTTAGCAGGACAACTTAATGCATTTAATATAAATGACTCACAAGTTGTGAAAGTAACTGCAACCAATTTCGATTCTGACCTAGCTTTAAAGATTGTGAATACCACTGTAGCAATCTTTCAAAATGAGATTAAAAGTCTATTAGGCTTTACAGACATGAGGATTATCCCAGAAACAAGAGAAGAAGGTCAGATTACAGCCATTTACCAAGATAACGATAGGACGTTATTGGCATTAGGAATTGGTATAATAGCTGGGATTGGTTTGATATTCCTCCTCGATTCTTTAGACAATAGTGTTCGAACACGAACTGATGTAGAAAAGTATTTAGGCCTTCCATTAGTTGGGGTTGTCTCTTCCATGAACAAGCGGAATATTGCTCCCAAAAGAGAAGATGATGATTATGACCAGGAGATCGAGATAAGAGGTGAATCCATAAATGCATAATAACTCAACACCCATTAAGGAAAATAAACAAAATATCATTAAAAACTCCATTAAAAAGATTATTAGAAAGAAAAAGAAGCGAAACCTGATTTGTTATACAAGTCCTACTTCATTAATAGCAGAACAGTTCAGAACCATCCGGACCAATATTCAAATAGTAATGGGCGAGGGTAAAGGACAAACGATCCTCATAACTTCATCTCAATTAGATGAAGGGAAATCTACTATGTTAGCAAACTTAGCTGTATCCATTTCCCAACAGAAAGGGAAGGTTCTATTAGTAGATGCGAATTTAAGAAATCCATACGTACATTCAATATTTAAATTTCCAAATAAAGAGGGCCTATCGACCTTATTAAAAGGAGAAGCTTCATTATCAGAAGTTGTTCGTTATACAGGTATAACTGGTTTAGATGTATTGGCAAGTGGACCGATTCCAACCAATCCTGCAGAGATGTTAGGATCAAAGGAAATGAAGGAGTTTTTAGGAACAATCAAAGATACATACGATATTGTTCTAATTGATACTCCACCCGTAATAGAATCTTCAGAGACCCGAATACTCGCTAACTTATGTGATGGTGTCATTCTAGTTGTTCAAAAAGGAAAAACCCTATTAGACAAAGCCATTGATGCAAAGAAAATATTAGAGTTTGCCAATGCCAAGGTAGTCGGTGTCATACTAAATGAAAAATAAGAAGTTTTTTTTTAGATTAACCGTTCTTTATTAAGAATTTAATGTGTTCTAAGAAATACAATTTGGTGATGCCTCCTTACCAGTATCAATGGAGGCACTCGGTCATGCTGTGGGTTGAGAAACCTTAGACACCTGTTGTCAAAAGTGTGATGTGAGGATGGGTTAGATGCCCTTATTATTTTAAAGTTTTTATGTATGTCCTCTCCTGTAAGAGAGTGTATACGTAAGAACTTTAATATTAGAAAGGGTTGTTTTAATGGAGAATTTTGATAAGTATCCAAAGTCTATAAAGAAAGCTATCCGTTATATCAAGCAGGATGCTTCGAAAGAACAGCTAGAGGAGATAAGGAAATTTATAGACTATGCAATAAAAAAGAGATCACTAACCCTAGACTAGTTAGTAGAGAGGAGGAAAGTATGACATACCGCCAGAGGTTATCACTGTTTATTTTCATTGATTCATGTATTGTCTTAACTGCTATTTATTTATGTAGCTTTTTAGTAAATGGTAGTACACACGTAATTACACTTCCTATCATAGTTAGTTCAATCACAGTCCTCATTAGCCATCATTTATTTTCAACCATGTATAAGCTTTATAAAAAAGCCTGGGAGTATGCAAGTATCGGGGAATTATTAATAATTTTTAAAGTAGTGACTTATTCAATTTTAACAACAGCAGTTATTCAGCAAATTGCGGTTCAAGAGATTTTCTTCCGTCAGCTAGCGGTTACTTGGATGTTACACATGCTCTTTATTGGAGGTTCTCGTTTCTTGTGGAGAATGTACCGAGACAATGTTTTCCTTAAGGTAGTAAATAAAAAGACAACATTAATTATAGGTGCAGGTGCAGCGGGAACGATGGTTGCGAGACAACTTCTACATAACAATGACCGTGATCTCCAACCGGTAGCTTTTATTGATGACAATGTAAAAAAGCATAACCTCGATATACTTGGCCTACCTGTTATAGGGGGAGTTGAACAAATTGAAACAGTGGTGAAGGACTTATCCATTGATCATATTATTATTGCTATTCCTTCCTTAAGTAAGATGGAGCTTAATCAAATTTTTCAAGAATGTGCTAAAACAAAAGCCAAAACGCAAATCCTCCCTAGAATTGAAGATTTAGTTACTGGGAAATTAACTGTTAACAACTTTCGTGATGTCCAGGTAGAAGATTTGTTAGGTAGAGAGCCAGTTGAATTAGATATCGAGGGCATTTCAGAATATGTCACTAATAAAGTAGTACTTGTAACGGGGGCAGGAGGATCGATTGGTTCTGAGATTTCTAGACAGATTTCAAAGTTTAAACCAAAACAACTCATACTGTTAGGTCATGGTGAAAACAGCATCTATTCAATCGAAATTGAATTAAGAGACACATTTAAAGACTCAGGAATTGAGTTTTCAACAGAAATTGCTGACCTCCAGGATCCTAAAAAGATGATGGATGTGATGAGTGCATATACACCGGATGTGGTGTATCATGCTGCAGCTCATAAACATGTTCCATTAATGGAGCGAAATCCAGAAGAGGCTGTTAAGAATAATATAATGGGAACGATGAATGTGGCGAGGGCTGCAAGTTGGGTGGGAGTTGGAACCTTTGTTATGATCTCCACTGATAAAGCAGTAAATCCAACGAGTGTCATGGGAGCCACTAAACGTTTAGCTGAAATGATTGTTCAGCATATGGACCAAGACAGTAAAACAAGATTTGTAGCAGTTCGATTTGGAAATGTTTTAGGAAGTAGAGGAAGTGTTATACCGCTATTTAAAAAGCAAATTGAAAAAGGTGGGCCAGTAACGGTTACTCACCCTGAAATGATTCGGTATTTTATGACGATTCCGGAAGCATCAAGGCTTGTGATTCAAGCGGGGGCAGTTGCAAAAGGTGGAGAAATTTTTGTCCTAGATATGGGAGAACCAGTCAAAATTGACGATCTTGCTCGAAACCTTATTAAACTATCAGGTTACTCCGTTGATGAAATCGGTATTGAGTATAGTGGGATAAGACCTGGTGAAAAGTTGTTTGAAGAGCTTCTACAAGCGGATGAAGTGACGGACCAACAAGTGTATCCAAAAATTTATATAGGAAAAACAGCTGAGTTATATATAGAAGAAATCGAGGAAATTTTAGCCCACTATTCAACTATGGACCGGTCCACTTTAAGAGATCGGTTAGTGAGGCTTGCAAATAATGTAACGAAACAACAAAAAGCAGTGTTATCCATACCAAGTTAAGAGGAGTGTAATGAGATGAAGGTAAAGAAGGCTATTATTCCGGCAGCTGGACTAGGAACAAGATTCCTGCCAGCAACAAAAGCAATGCCAAAAGAGATGTTACCAATTGTTGATAAGCCAACGATTCAATACATAATTGAGGAAGCCATTGAGTCTGGTATTGAGGATATTATCATTGTTACAGGTAAAGGGAAGCGCGCAATTGAAGACCACTTTGATCACTCATTTGAACTAGAGCAAAATCTGTTAGATAAAGGAAAGTTTGAATTACTAGAAGAGGTTCAGAAGTCTTCTAAACTAGTAGATATCCACTATATCCGACAAAAGGAACCAAAGGGATTAGGACATGCAATTTGGTGTGCACGTAAATTTATTGGAAACGAGCCATTTGCGGTATTGTTGGGGGATGACATTGTTCAGGCTGACACTCCTTGCTTAAAGCAGATGATGGATCAGTATGAAAGATATAATGCTTCTATCTTAGGAGTACAAACAGTAGGAGAAGATGAAGTTTCTCGTTATGGAATTGTGGATGGTAGTCAGCTTGGGGAACGGTTTTATAATGTAAATAATCTAGTTGAGAAACCTAAAAAGGAAGAAGCTCCTTCTAACTTAGCGATCATGGGACGTTATATTTTAAACCCGATGATATTTGATATATTAAACAATCAAAAGCCAGGAGCTGGTGGGGAGATTCAGTTAACGGATGCGATTGCTACTCTTAATCAGTTCGAAGCTGTCTATGCTTATGATTTCAAAGGTACTAGATATGATGTTGGGGAGAAGATGGGCTTCATTCAAACAACGATTGAATTTGCGTTGCAGCGTGAAGACCTTAAATACAGCCTACTAGAGTATCTTTCTACAGTGATGGAGAAAGAATTAGCTAAGAAAGCTTTAAGTTAGGTGGGATATGGCAAAGAAATTACTTTACTGTGCAACAGTCGACTATCATTTTAAAGCCTTCCATTTACCTTATTTAAAATGGTTTAAGGAACAAGGCTGGGAAGTTCATGTAGCAGCACATGGAGAGATGGAATTACCTTATGTAGATCAAAAATTCAATCTTCCTATCCAGCGTTCTCCATTTAATAGAAAGAACCTGCTAGCTTTTAAGGAATTAAAAGCAGTAATTGATCAAAATGAGTATGAAATCATTCATTGTCACACTCCAATGGGTGGAGTGTTAGCTCGCTTAGCGGCACGTAACGCTAGAAGGAAAGGGACTAAGGTTATTTACACAGCTCATGGCTTTCACTTTTGTAAGGGTGCACCATTAGTAAACTGGATAATCTACTATCCAATTGAGAAGTTCCTTGCACAACATACAGACTGCCTCATAACTATTAACCAAGAGGACTATGAGTTAGCAACGAAAAAACTAAAGGTACCTCATATCGAACATGTTCATGGAGTCGGAGTAAATACAGATAAGTTTAAGCCTTTAACTGAAAAAGAAAAACCGTTATTAAAAAAGTCATTTGGATATAAACCAGATGACTTTTTATTATTTTATGCTGCTGAGTTTAACAAAAATAAAAATCAACAGTTCCTAATTAGGGCAATTGCTTTGATAAAGGAAGAAGTACCCCAAGCAAAACTTTTACTTGCTGGTGAAGGAGTATTACAACAACAATGTAAGGATTTAGCAAAGGAACTTGGTGTACTTCAAATGGTTCAGTTCTTAGGCTATCGAAACGACATCGAGGAAATCCTTCCAATGTGTGATGTAGCGGTGGCTTCGAGTTTAAGAGAAGGATTGCCTGTAAATATTATGGAGTCGATGGCTTGTGGGTTGCCGGTTGTTGCGGTGGATAATCGAGGACATAGGGAGTTAGTTAATAATCTAAATGGATTTATTATATTACCAGAAAATCTTAATGAGTTTGCAAACAAACTATTATTGCTAGCACATGATAGTAAAGTCACACAAAGTCTTGGATCCAGTGGAAGAAGTACTGTTCAAAAATCTTACAGTATCTCTAAGGTATTGGATGAAAAAGTAGGAATCTATCAAACTTATATGAATGAAATGGAGGGTGTAAGGTGGGCGGTCCATTAAGGGTATTACATGTAGTAGTAAATATGAACCGAGGTGGAGCAGAGACACTCATCATGAACCTCTATCGTAATATAGATCGGTCAAAAGTTCAGTTCGATTTTCTAACGAATAAAGAAGGTGTGTTTGACTCTGAGATAAGGGAACTTGGTGGTGTTATTCATAGAATTCCATATATCACGGATGTGGGTCACTTTGGTTATGTAAAAGCTCTGGATAAATTTTTTAAAAATAATAATCAGTACAAAATCGTCCATTCACATCTGGATAAGATGAGTGGTTTGGTGTTGAGGGTTGCAAAAAAGGCAAATATTCCCAAGAGAATCGCGCATAGTCATAATACTCGGAGTGAAGGTGGGTTGGCTTCAAGAATGTATAAGACATATGCAGGGTCCTTTATTACAAAAAGTGCCACCGAGTTTTTTGCTTGCTCAAATACTGCAGCGAAGTGGTTATTTAATAGGACAGATATGAATCATAAAATCTTAAACAATGGAATTGAATCAGATAAATTTGCTTACAATGATACTGCACGTAATGAAATTAGAGAAGAACTAAACATACCAAAAAGTACAGTAGTATTGGGGCACGTTGGAAGGTTTAATCATCAAAAAAATCACCAATTCCTTATAGAGGTATTTGCTGAGTATAAAGTTGATGAACCAAACGCTGTTTTAGTGTTAGTTGGTGAAGGAGTACTTAAAAATGAAATAGAGCAGAAGGTAAAAAAATATAATTTAATTGATTCAGTTAAATTTCTAGGGGTGCGAGAAGATATACATTGTTTACTTCAAGCTTTTGATGTTTTTGTTTTCCCATCACTACATGAGGGATTACCGGTAACATTGATTGAAGCACAGGCCTCTGGTTTACCATGTATCATATCAGACACTATAACTACTGAAGTAGATATGGGATTAAATTTAATTCATTTTAACTCATTGAGTAACAAGGATCATTGGATCCAGACAATAAGAAGAAATATATCACCTAATAGGAAAATTAACAATAACATTCTAATAGCAAATGGATATGACATTAGGCAAACAGCCAAGGATATGCAAGCATCATATTTATCACTAGTGGGGTGAATTATGAAAAAACTTACAGTCTTCACACCGACTTATAATAGAGCATATTGCTTAGATAGGTTGTACGCTAGCCTTAAAAATCAAACAAATAAAGAGTTCATATGGCTAGTGATAGATGATGGTTCCACGGATAATACAAGACAAATTGTTGATAACTGGATATTAGAAGATGAAATTGAAATTATTTATCACTGGCAAGAGAATCAAGGAATGCACGGTGCACATAACACGGCCTACAAACTTATTGAAACAGAATTAAATGTTTGTATAGACTCTGATGACTATATGCCGGTGGATGCGGTTCAGAAAATCATAATGTTTTGGAATATGCATGGAAGTGAAGGAGTAAGTGGTCTGATTGGCTTGGATTCAGATAAAAATAACAATGTAATTGGAACACTACTTCCTGAAGAGTTAAAAACTTCTACTCTATTTAATCTGTACTATAAGCATGGTGTAAGAGGAGATAAAAAGCTTGTTTATAGGACTGACCTAATAAAGGAATATCCTTATCCTATTTTTGAAAATGAACGATATGTAGGATTAGCCTATAAATACTATAAGTTAGATGAAAAATATGAAATGTTATTAATGAATGAAGTACTCTGCTGTGTTGAGTACCTACCAGATGGATCATCCCTTAATATGTTTAATCAATATAGAAAAAATCCAAAAGGATTTGCTTTTTACCGGAAAGAATTAATGAAACTACCCTTTGTTAAATGTTCTTTTAAATATAGGCAAGCAATTCATTATGTATCAAGTAGTTTATTAGATGGCAATATTAATTTATTTAGAGAGTCACCACAAAAGTTACTTACTTTACTGGCACTTCCCTTCGGATTAATCCTTTATTCGTTTATAAGGATAAAAACAAGGACTGTGCAAATTTAAACCCATAGGGAGATATAAAATGTCAATACTATGGTTAACACTAATTTTAGTATTTCTATTTGCCTTTTTTGCAAGATATGCATCAAACTTCCAGTTAGTAGACTCTCATGATATGGTCAAACCGAATATTTTGTTTACAATGCTATCAATGTTGACGTTAGTTATAGTTTCAGGATTAAGGAATAATATTGGTGATACTTATTTTTATATACATAGTTACAATACAATGGATTTTACCTGGGATTACATTCTTAAGGAAAAAGACATTGGCTTTGGAATATTACAAATGATATTACAGAGTATTTCAGAAGATCCTCAGATTATGATCTTAGTAACAGCGATTATTACTAACATCTTAATTGTCACTGTGCTCAGAAAATACTCGAGATTGCTGGATATTAGCTTATATGTATATATAACAGGTGGTATGTTCCTTGTTACAATGAACGGTATTAGACAATCTTTGGCAGCAGCAATCATTTTTCTAGGTACGAAATTTTTAATAGAGGGTAGGTTTTATAAGTATACTACTTTAGTAATAATAGCTTCTCTATTTCATCAAAGTGCTTTAATCCTTATTCCAATCTATTTTCTAGTAAGGACTAAGGCTTGGACAAAGGCAACTTCTTTATTGGTCTTCTCAGCTATTATAATAGTTATTGGATTTGATCAATTCTCTACTATTTTATTTAGTACGATAGAGAATACCCAGTATGCACATTATCAGAATATTAATGAGGGTGGGGCTAATATAATAAGAGTTATCATTTATTCAGTGCCACTTTTAATTGCATTTTTAGGTAGAGAGAAATTTAATAAAATCAATAAGAATAACGATATAATAGTTAATATGTCTATCATCGGATTAGTGTTTATGATAATAGCAACTCAAAACTGGATTTTTGCTAGATTTACTATTTATTTTAATCTTTATCAAATTTTACTAGTCTCTTGGATCGTTAAATTATTTACCAACAAAGATCAAAAATTTATTTATTACATGATATTAATTTTTTACTTTATGTTCTACTTCTATGAAAGTGTAATGACTTTAAATATCATATATAAAAGTGACTATTTAACCTGGTGAATATTTGAGAAGTATTCTAATAGCTAATCTAATTTTAGGACTACATTTAAAAATAACGTTAAGAAGGTTCGTGCACAAAACACGGACCTTTTTATATTCAAGGAAGTGGATAAAACATGTGGGGTTCTAATGAACTTACGTTGACACAACTTAAGGAACTACTTATTAACATTAAAGATTATGAAAAAGAGAATATACATTTAGAAGTTAAAGAAATAATCGGAGAAATTAAGGATAAACTTCTTATAAATATCACAACTTCAAAATAAAATTTTTCAAATAAAGTTGGGGTGTAATACTGTTGAAAAGAATAAGCGATTTATGTATTGCAATAATACTCATAGCCATATTCTCACCGATTATTTTAGTTACTGCCTTTATGATCAGAATAAAAGTAGGTACACCAATATTGTTTAAGCAGCTTAGGCCTGGTTTAAATGAGAAACCATTTTATCTTTACAAATTTCGAACTATGACAAATGAGACTGATAAAAATGGAAATGTATTATCAGACCAAATGAGATTAACGGAACTTGGGGAACTTTTAAGAAGGTATAGTTTAGATGAATTACCTCAGTTATTTAATGTCATTAAAGGTGATATGAGTTTAGTTGGGCCGAGACCCCTATTAATGGAATACCTATCTCTGTATACAAAGGAGCAAGGAAAACGGCATCTTGTAAGGCCTGGTATTACCGGATGGGCACAGATAAATGGTAGAAATGCAATTTCATGGGATGAGAAGTTCAAATTAGATACTTGGTATGTGGAAAATCAAAGCTTTGCTCTTGATCTCAATATAATCTTAAAAACGATTATTAAAGTGATTAAACGTGAGGGGATTAATCAAGAGGGACATGTTACGATTGAAAAATTTAAAGGCTCAAAAGAAATGAGTATGTGACATGAATATTATAATAATAGGAAACGGCGGCCATAGTAAAGTAGTTCAGGACATTATTCACATGAATAAGGATTATAAATTAATTGCTATTCTTGATGATCAGATTAACTCAAGTAGGACAGAAAATGAAATTATCTATGCACCACTATCCTTTATTCATTATTTATCAAATGAAGAAACAAAGGTATTGATAGCTATAGGGAGTAATCAAGTAAGAAAAAGAATAACAGAGCAACTCGAATTAAAAGAGGATCGGTATATAACCGTTATTCACCCCTCAGCTATTATTAGTCCATCAGCTAAAATAGGCAGTGGAACTGTCATCATGCCGAATGCAGTAGTTAATTCGGGAGCCTATATTGGAAACCATTGTATTATCAACACAGCCTCCGTAATAGAGCACGACAATCATATAGAAGATTTTGCTCATATTTCACCTAATGCAACTCTAACAGGGAATGTGAAAATTGAAGAAGGGGTCCATATAGGTGCAGCAGCTACCGTCATACCTGGAAAAACGGTAGGTAGTTGGTCGACTGTCGGAGCTGGGTCAACGGTTATTAATGATATTCAGCCTCTTAAAACCGTGGTAGGTAGCCCTACTAGGATTATTAATAAATTGGAGCATAAAGTAATATAAAAAAGGAAGGTGATACCAGTGGCTACTAATCGTATATATTTATCTCCACCACATATGAGTGGATTGGAATTACAGTATATTAAGGAAGCATTTGATTCCAATTGGATTGCCCCACTTGGACCACATGTGGATGCCTTTGAAAAAGAATTAGCCTCTTATGTAGGAGTCAATGAAGCTGTTGCCGTTAGTTCAGGAACTGCAGCGATTCATTTGGCTCTTTCTTTATTAGAAGTGGATAAAGGTGATACAGTCTTTTGCTCCAGTTTAACCTTTATCGCAAGCGCTAATCCAATTATCTATCAGGGGGCAGAGCCAGTATTTATAGATTCTGAACCAGATACGTGGAACATGTCACCTCAAGCATTAGAGAGAGCAATGAGGGATGCACAATACGAAGGTAAGCTTCCAAAGGCAGTCATTGTTGTGAATCTATACGGACAAAGCGCAAAAATGGATGAAATTCTATCAATCTGTAATCACTATGGCGTTCCTATCATAGAAGATGCTGCTGAATCACTCGGATCTACTTATAAAGGAAAACCAAGTGGTACATTTGGTAAGTTTGGAATCTACTCTTTCAATGGAAATAAAATTATTACTACTTCTGGTGGAGGTATGCTTGTTTCGAATGACATAGATGCTATGAGAAAAGCAAGATTTCTAGCCACTCAAGCAAGAGACCCAGTACCTCATTACCAACATAGTCAAATTGGTTTTAATTATCGTATGAGTAATATACTAGCGGGTATTGGAAGAGCTCAATTAAAAGTACTAGATGAAAGAGTTCAAGGTAAACGGCAGGTGTTTAAACTGTACCATGATGAACTAGCGTATATCCCAGGAATAAGATTTATGCCTGAGTTAGAAGAAACAGTGTCAAATCGGTGGTTAACTACATTAACAATAGAAGAAAAGATAACCGGAGTATCAGTACATCAAATACTAGAGTTAATGGTCCAACGAAATATCGAAGCTAGGCCAGTTTGGAAGCCACTTCATCTACAGCCTGTTTTTCGTAATAGAAGATACTACCCTCATTCAGAGAATTTAAGCATCTCTGATCAACTATTTGAATCAGGAATATGTTTACCTTCTGGTACAAATATGACTAAAGAAGAACAGTCAAGGGTAGTTGACTGTGTAACAGATAGTATTTTGCTAGAGGTGAAGAACCTATAAATAAAGAAAAAAAGCGGATGATAGAGGGATAAAAATGATAGGAAAAAACATATTAGAGATTCGGAAAAATAGAGGTCTCACGTTAACAGAATTAGCAGAACGTGCCTCAATTTCGAAGTCTTATTTAAGTAATATTGAACGAGATCTAAACCAGAACCCTTCCCTTCATGTAATGAAGAAGGTAGCAACTGTGTTAGATGTAGATATAAAAACATTACTAAAATACGAGGGAAATGAAGAGAAATCAGTTCTAATTGAAACTGAATGGATCGAGTTTGTAAATGAGTTAAAAGAAACAGGAATTGATAAGGATCAATTACAAGATTATAAAACTGTTATAGAGTTTATAAAATGGCAAAACCAAAGTGTTGAGAATAAGTCTTAGGGATAAAGGGAGAAACCATGGATCATAAGCCATTAAAAATCCTTCATGTTGTAGGAGCTATGAATCGAGCTGGTACAGAAACAATGTTGATGAATGTATATCGAAATATCAATCGGAAAAAGATTCAGTTTGATTTTATATCATTTAGTAACGAAGAAGCACATTATGATCAAGAGATTAAAAGGCTGGGTGGAAGAGTAATTATGCTTTCCAGGACACAATCTATTAAGGAAATATATAAAGCGATTACAAGGTATGGTCCTTACGATGCTGTTCATGCACACACACTTTTCCACTGTGGAGTAACAATGATTGCAGCATATTTCGCAGGAGTCAAAATAAGAATATCACATGCACATACAACTCAAGATTATAGTAGCACTTTAATTAGGAAGTTCTATATAAATTCTATGAGACTAATAATCAATAATTTCTCAACTAAATTATTGGCATGTAGTGAAGAAGCAGGAAAATATTTGTTTGGGGAATTAGGAATCCTAAGTGGGAAGTACTCTTACTTTCCTAACATCATTAATTACTCTCAACTACTAGAAAATCCCAAAGCAAAGGTTAATGAATTTAAATTAAATCAAGGGATAGGTAGTAGTTTAGTTATTGGACATATAGGACGCTTTATTGAGCCAAAGAATCATTCATTTTTGCTTGATATTTTTAAAAACGTTCAAAAAAAAGTGCCCGATGCAAAACTATTATTGGTAGGTGATGGAGATTTAAGAAGTGCTATAGAAAGAAAAGCTAAACAAGATGGAATTTCTAAGAATATTCGATTTGTAGGAGTAAGAGAGGATATACCCACATTGCTACATTCCATGGATGTGTTTGTGTTTCCATCAAAGTATGAAGGGTTAGGTCTTGTCTTATTAGAAGCACAAGCAAGTGGGGTACCTTGTTTGGTGTCTGAAGCCATTCAGCCTGAAGCAGATATACAATTAGGTTTGATAGAAAGATTAACTTTGAATGAATCTACAGAAATATGGGCTGAAAAAATCCTTGAATTAAGAGAAAATAAAGAAAGAAGCACTACAAAAATTACAAGGTATTTTGAAGAAAGCGGATACTCATTGGAAAAAGGGATATCTAAACTAGTAGATATATATAAACGTAATGGTGGAGAGGGTTATGAAGAATATATTGATCGCCTCCTTTGATATGGAGGTAGGAGGGGTAGAACGAAGCCTCATTAGTTTATTAAATAAATTTGATTATAACAACTATCAGGTAGATTTAATGCTTTACAGCCACACAGGAGATTTTATGAAGTTACTACCTAATGAACCAAACTTATTAAATGAAATACCAGCTTACAAAACCTTCAGAATGTCAATCTCAGAGGTCTTAAAAAAAGGAAACATCCCTATAGGGGTTTCACGAATTCTTGCTAAGATGATTGCAAGTATACGGAGTAGCTCTTCAGAGGTTGGGTACAAACAGATGCAATATATGTGGAAATATGCAGTTCTATTTCTTCCGAGAGCAAAGAAGGAGTACGATGTCGCTATCAGCTATTTGTGGCCTCACTACTTTGTAGCGGAAAAGGTTAAGGCAAAAACAAAAATTGCTTGGATACATACTGATTTCTCAACAGTAGATACAGATACAGAAGTGGATCTAGAAATGTGGAATAAATTTAATTATATCGCTGCCGTTTCTGATGAGTGTAAAAATGCTTTTATAAAAAAATATCCTGAATTGAAAAATAAAGTAATAGTCATTGAAAATATTACATCTACTGACATTGTTGAATCATTATCAAAGGAGATAGTTGATAATCCGATGTTAGAAGATCAAAGGTTCAAAATAATTACGGTTGCAAGGCTATCACATGCAAAAGGAATTGACCAGGCAGTAAAAGCTTTAAAACAGTTAAAAGATAAAGGCTATGAAAACATATCATGGTATGTTGTTGGTTATGGTGGGGATGAACAAGTGATAAGAAAATTAATAGAAGAAAACGACCTTGAAAACCAATTTTTCTTGTTAGGAAAAAGAATAAATCCATATCCATATATTGAAGCTGGAGATCTTTATGTTCAGCCTTCTAGATATGAAGGGAAGGCGGTTACGGTTGTAGAAGCACAAATTCTAGGAAAACCTGTTATGATTACTAACTACACTACTGCAAAGAGCCAAGTTATAAATGGCGTTGATGGGTATATCTGTGAACTTTCGGTTGAAGGAATCGTAGAAGGGATAGAGTATTTATATCAAAGTGATTCTATAAGAAGAACAATAGCTGACTATTGTAGGTCCAAAGATTTCAGAAATGATACTGAATTGAAGAAAATCTACCAAATTATTTAGGGGGAGCAATATGAATAATAAAAATCCACTTGTTAGCATTATTGTTCCAATCTATAAGGTAGAGAAATATATTCACAGATGTCTGGAAAGCATCACTTCTCAATCCTACTATAACTTAGAAATTATTCTAGTTAACGATGGTTCTCCTGATGACTGTGGGATAATCGCAGATCGGTATGCTGAGGTGGATCGGAGGATAAGAGTAATTCACAAGGAGAATGGTGGACTATCCGATGCTAGAAATTATGGAGTGAAAGAGGCTACGGGCGAGTATATAGTGTTTATTGATAGTGATGATTGGATAAAGCACAATATGATTGAAGAATTAGTCAAAAATGCTCTAAATCTTAATGCTGATGTAGTGCAATCAGCTTTTTATTATGCTTATGAAGACAAATTTTTATTTGATAACAGATATTACGATAGAGATGCTGCACCACAGATAATAGATAAAGAACAGTTAATGAAGCAACTTATAAAAAATGAAAAAGTAAAGAATTTTGCATGGGGGAAAATCTACAAAACTAACCTTATTAAAGATATTCCTTTTAAAAAAGGTGTTTTGTTTGAGGATGTATTTTGGGCTCACCAAGTTCTGCATAGGGTAAAGGTATTTGTTTTGTTAAATCAGCCTCTATGCTATTATTTCCAACGAGATAATAGTATCGTTTCAACTTACACTATTAAAAACCTTGATTTTATTAAAGGTTTGCTAGAAAGGCATAAATTTATTAATAAATACTATGGAAATCTAAGTAGTGAATCATTAGTATCAATTTTGAAAGCCTCTCTAATACATTACAGATTACTATTAATAAATAAAGGGAAGGATCCGAAGAAATTTTATAGGAAAAAATTGCAAATGTATATAAAACAAAATAGGAATGAATATTATAAAGTATTTAAGAAACATCCTGAACTTGTATTTCAGTTATTCTTATTTAACCTAACCCCGTATTTATATTTGCTATATCTAATAATTAAAAAGGTAATTAGAATATTAAATTTAAAGAAGGATGCTTCTGGTCTAGAAGAGATAACCCTTTAATTATAAGAATCTAAATCTTACTTTTGTTCATGAATAGAGGTTGAAATATGAAAAAAAAATTGCTGTTTGTTATTGATTCATTACATTGCGCAGGAGCAGAAAAAAGCTTAGTAACATTACTATCATTATTAGACTTCTCAAGATACAATGTTGATTTAATGTTGTTTACTTATGGTGGGGTATTAGAGGAATTAGTCCCTACAGAAGTAAATATTCTAGGTCCTTTAGAATATACAGAGTACACTAAACTTTCGTTAAAAGAATCTGTAATTCAAGCAATCAGAAATAAATCAAAAATCAAACTATTGCTTTCAAGGTTAAGATACTCTTCAACTATTCGGTTGGGGAAATACGGTAATCCTGAGAAGGCAAGGTTTTTTTGGAAGAGCACTTCAGGAGTAATAGAGGTGAATCCAAAAGAATATGATGTAGCAATTAGCTATGCACAGGGAATTCCTACCTTTTATGTTGCAGAAAAAGTGAAGGCTATTAAAAAGATAGCTTGGGTTAATGCAAGTTACAGTCTAGATAAGAGAGATAAAATCTTTCAAAAGAATTATTATGACATGTTTGAAAAAATTGTAGTTGTGTCAGAATCGGCAAAAGATATCTTTAAAGAGACCTTTCCAGAGTATAAAACAAAAGTAGAGGTTATATTTGATATTATTAATCCAGATTTTATTTATAAAATGGCTGATCTAGATATATCGCAGGAAAGTCAATTTGAGGGGATTAAAATTCTTACTATTGGAAGATTTGATTATCCCAAGGGATACGATATTGCACTTGCAGCTTGTAAATTACTTAAGGAACACGGAGTGAATTTCAAATGGTATGTTCTGGGGAATGGACCTTTAGAAAGACAAATAGAGGAATATATTAGAAAAAATAACCTAACAGGCTATTTTGAGTTATTAGGTGTAAAACCAAACCCTTACCCATACATAAAGGCTTCTGATATATATGTTCAAACATCTAGGACAGAGGGGTTTGGTTTAGCTATTGCAGAGGCAAGAATGCTAAATACTCCAGTAGTCACAACGAGGTTCGATGCCGTTTATAATCAAATGGTGGATCAGAAAAATGGCTTAGTGGTAAATATGGATGCTGAATCAGTTTTTGAAGGTATTATGAAGTTTATAAATGACTCAGATTTATATAATAGAGTTGTTAGCTACTTGAAGGAAGAGAAGAAGGGGAATTTAGATGAAGTTGAAAAGATATATAAATTAATTGGTTAAAAGGAAGATTCTTAATGAAGAAAAAGATTTTATTTATGGTTATCAATATGAACATCGGTGGAACAGAAAAAGCACTATTAAACATGATTGCAGAAATACCCAGGGATAAATATGACATAACTGTTTTTATGTTAGAAGAAAAAGGTGGATTTTTAAAGTCCCTTCCATCGCATGTAAATATTAGAGTACTTGATAATTATACAGATATTAAGTGGAAAATTGAAAAGTCCCCTAGAATCCTAGCCGAGGAATTTTTAACTTCAGGTGAATATAAACAAGCGTTCACTTATACTATTTTTTACCTCATAGAAAAATTAACTAAAGATAAAAGTATTTATATGAGGTATATCCTTAGAGATTTTTCAGTTTTTGATGGAGGGTACTACGATTTAGCTATTGCTTATGCTGGGCCAATGGATCTAATTTCTTATTATGTTTCAAATATGATAAATGCAAAATATAAAGTTCAATGGATTCATTTTGATATTACAAAAATAGGGTTTAATAAATTTTTCGCAAAGAAAATATACATAAAGTTTAATAGAATCTTTGTAGTATCAGAAGAAGGTAAGGATAAGCTAAAAAGATTAATTCCTAAATTAAATGATAGAATAGACATATTTTCGAATGTTTTATCTAATAAAACAATATTAAAATTAGCTGATTTGGAAGATGGGTTTGTTGATGATTATAATGGAATTAGAATCCTTACTGTTGGGAGGCTAAGCAAGGAAAAGGGGCAAGATTTAGCAATTTCTGTTTTATCAAGACTAAGAAATGAAGGGTATAATGTTCGATGGTATTTTGTTGGTGAAGGGAATTCCAAAGAGGAATATACAAACTTAGCAAAGAATTATGGAATCGAGAATGATATTATTTTCCTTGGTAGCACCTCAAACCCCTATCCATATATAAAACAATGTGATATGTATGTGCAGACATCTCGGCATGAAGGGTATTGCATAACATTAGCGGAAGCAAGAAGTCTTTGTAAACCTATAATAAGTACTGACTTTAATGGTGCTAAAGAACAACTAAAACAGAATGAAACAGGATATATTGTAAAGTTTAACCAAAATGAAATGTATGAAGCGATAAAAAGGTTAATTGGTAATAGAGAATTAAGAGAGAAACTCAGTTCAAATTTAAGAAAAGAAGAAGTAGATACTACGAGAGAATTAGAAAAGTTATATTCAGTTATAGATGGTTCTTAAAAATACCTCAAGGTACTTGAGGTATTTTTAAGTTTCATTTTTTAGGAGGAACTATTTTGAAAAAAATATTATTTGTTCTATCTAGTATGAACATAGGAGGGGTTGAAAAATCTCTATTATCCCTATTGTCAATAATGTCAAAAGAAAAGTTTGATATAACAATTTTACTCTTAGAGAAGAAGGGGGGGTTTTTAGATTCTCTTCCGGATTGGGTAAGGGTAGAGGAGGCCCACTGGTATGAAGAAATAAAGCCAGCGATTATGCAGCCCCCACAACTAACATTAAGAGAGTATTTTAATAATGGAAAACTATTAAAAATGCTGGAATTTGGCGGAATCTACTACATATCAAAGAAACTTAATGATAGATACTTATTTTATAAACATGTATTTAAGAATATAAAAAAGGACCAAACCAGATATGATATTGCAGTATGTTACCAGGGACCTACTGATATCTTAGATTATTTCGTTGCCTACAAAGTAAATGCAGCGCAAAAAGTCTCCTGGATTCACTTTGATGTAACCAAGCATATCATTAATGAGAAATTATATACAAGATTATATAGCGATTTTGATAAATTGTTAATCGTGTCAAAAAAGGCAAAGGAGAGTTTGATATCAATTCTCCCTTTATGTAAAGAAAAAGCTGATGTTTTTTATAACATTGTTCCCTATGACTTAATCAAAGATATGTCTTCGGATCCTCTTATTCTCGACCAAGACTTTGAAGGGCTAAAAATAGTTACTGTTGGAAGGTTATCAATAGAGAAGGGGCAAGATCTTGCAATAAAAGTACTGGCAAAACTTAAGCAAAATGGATATAACGTGAGGTGGTACTGTATAGGAGAAGGAAATGATAGACAAACATTTGAAGAATTAATCGATATCTATGGTTTAAAAGAAGAGTTTATTTTATACGGATCAACCTCCAATCCATATCCCTTAATAGCGCAAGCTGATTTATACGTGCAAACTTCAAGACATGAAGGATATTGCTTAACTCTAGCGGAAGCAAAATGTTTAAAGAAGCCAATTATAACTACTAATTTTATTGGTGCTTATGAACAGATAAAAGATGGATATAACGGATTTATTGTTGAAGATAGTGAAGAAGAACTCTATAAAAAAATCCAGTACCTTATAGAAACCCCCAATGTCAAAAATATGCTAGTAGATAATTTAAATTTAGAATTCCAGGCAATCCCCTCTCAAATAGATAAGTTAGTCAATATATAATGAAAGGACGTATATTATGAAACCCAAAATTAGTATTATAGTTCCTGTATATAAAGTAGAGCCCTATTTAGAGAAATGTATAGAATCAATATTGTCACAAACTTTTCGCAACTTTGAGTTAATCCTTATAAATGATGGATCCCCCGATAACTGTGGTAATATTTGTGACGGGTACTCGAAAAAAGATAGTAGAATAAAAGTTATCCATAAGCAGAATGGTGGCCTTTCTTCAGCAAGAAATGCAGGTTTGGAAATTGCTCAAGGAGATTACATTGGATTTGTGGATAGTGATGATTGGATAGAACCTGAAATGTACGAGTTATTACTTAATTTGTGTGAAGAGAATAACTGTGAAATTAGCAGCTGTTCAAGCATTATTCATTATTCAGATAAGACTATAGTTAATGGTGGCCATACTAAGCAGATTTACAATAGAAATGTAGCTATGAGGATAATGCTCGAAGGAGATCTCTATGATGAAGTAGTATGGACAAAAATTTTCAAGAGAAATGTAATTGGTGATATACGATTTACAGAAGGTATTGTTTATGAGGATACAGATTTTACTTATAGAGTAATACATAATAGTAGTAGTGTAGGTTGCATTGGGAAACCTATGTATCATTATATAAAACGTGAAAATAGCACAATGGATCAGGCAATTAAAAATATAAGAATTGATTCAGTCCTAGTTTATAATAACATGTTTAATTTTTTAGAGAATAATTATCCTGAATTAAAAAAGCTCATAGTTAAAAAGCTTACCGATAGCTGTCTACATGTTTTGAGATTAATTTCTATTAATAATAGATTTGATAGCTATAAAAATGAATATTATAGTGTGGTATCTATTTTAAATAACTACTTTACTTTATCTATTAGATTAGAATATCCACGAGCTGTAAAAATTTTATTAATAGCTACTAAAATTCAACCTTTCTTATATAGATTTATATTAAGAGCTATAGTTTTAAGAAAGGAGTTAGTATGAAACGATCTGTTCTAAAGGTTTATTACATTCTACTTCCATTTAAAAATTTCTTAGTAATCCTTTATAACAGGCTTATAGCTTTTACGACAAAACCTCCAATTGTAAATTCGTTAGATAAAACTATATATGAGGTTGTTAATAATAGAAAAAGTGTAAGCAGATATGGTGATGGGGAGTTTTCCCTTATGAGGGGAAAAAATTTACTATTTCAACCATGTAACGAAGAACTCAAAAATAGACTAAGAGAAATAATAAAAAGCCAGGAAAGTAACCTTATTATATGCATACCTGATGTCTTCCAAAATATTGATTGGTGTGAGGAGAAACCCAAGAAGTATTGGAAAACTTATCTTGAATTAAATAGATACAGAATTTATAAAATGTTGGATAAAAAAAAGATGTATTATGATGCGCTTATGACGAGATTATATATAGATCGAATTGATAAGTACAAAACAGGAGAGAGATTTAATAAATTAAAGACATTATGGAAGGAAAGAGATGTAATCATTGTTGAAGGTAATAAAAGTAGACTAGGTGTAGGTAATGATTTATTTAGTAATTGTCTATCCATAAAAAGAGTTATTTGTCCATCAATAAATGCATATGACAGCTATGGTCAGATTTTAAGGGAACTCAAAAAGCATCATAAGAATACACTAATATTAATAGCGTTAGGGCCAACTGCAACTGTGCTTGCTTATGATTTAGCAGTCGCAGGATATCAAGCGGTAGATATAGGTCATATAGATATCGAATATGAATGGTTTCTACTAGGGGCAAAGGAGAAAAAACCAGTATCCAATAAATATATCGGGGAAATCCCAGGTGGAAATGAAGTTGGAGATTTAAAAGATGAAAAATATGCAAGTGAGATTATAAGAACAGTAAGATAATTAATACATGTCAAAAAAATTTGCATATAAAGGATTAATTATGAGAACTAAACTTTCATTTAGAAATATGTATGTTGGAATACTATCACAATTAATAATAGTTTTATTAGGTTTTATCTCTAGAAAGGTATTTATTGATAGTCTAGGTATTCACTATCTTGGACTCAATGGGCTCCTCACTAGTATATTATCAATGATGGCATTGGTTGAAAGTGGAATTGGAATAAGTATAGTTTATTTACTTTACAAGCCTCTTGCAGAGCAGGACCATCCGAAAGTTATTGCACTAGTACAGTTATATAAAAAGTTTTATTGGATACTATCATTAATAATACTACTGATTGGTTGTTGTATCTTCCCCTTTTTACACAACTTTATAAAGGATGGAGCATCAATTTCTAATCTTACAATTATTTATTTCTTATTTATTGCTAAGAGTATGGTTTCTTATCTTAATGCACATAAATGGTCACTTATCACTGCAGATCAAAGAGGTTATATAATTACAAGTTTAAATACAATCTATCAAATAATTACAACAATTATTAAAATCGTTATTTTGCTCTTAACCCAGGACTTTATTTTATATTTACTCGTTGAATTAATCATATATATCATACAAAATATTGCAAACGGTAGAGTTGTGGATAAAAGGTATCCTTATATAAAAACAAATATAAAATATAGACTTGATAGTGAAACTAGGAAAAACTTAATTAAAAATGTAAAAGCATTATTCCTCCATAACATTGGGGGTTTTCTTGTATTTGGGACAGATAATTTACTTATTTCATCATATATTGGGATAGCAACAGTAGGGCTATATTCAAACTATACTATGATAACTCAGCAAATAACCGCCTTAATAAATCCAATTTTGGGGGGAATAGATGCAAGCGTTGGGAATTTAATTGCAACTGAAAATAGAAATAAGAATTATTCAATATTTAAGATAACCTACTTGATGAATTTTTGGATATTTTCTATTATAATAATTTGTTTATTTAATTTACTTGAACCCTTTATTAATTGGTGGATAGGCGAAGGATACTTATTAGATAGGTTAACATTTACATTTATATTAATAAATCTTTATTTAACGGGAATGAGAACCGCTATAGCAATTTTTAAAAACAAGGCTGGCTTATTTACACAAGATAAATTTGCGCCATTAATAGAGGGGGGAATAAATTTAGTTGCATCATTAATCCTAGTTAAATATTTTGGACTTGCAGGTATTTTTATGGGTACAACAATAAGTACACTTTCTACTATTTTCTGGACTCAACCAGTAATTGTATATAAAAATCTATTTGTGCAAAGAGTATATTCTTACTTTTCAAAATACGCCTATTTTGGGGCCTTAACATTAATGACATGTATTTTAACAACATTTATTTGTAATCAAATAGTAGTGGAACAGGGCTTTCTATCCTTAATAATCAAGGGTATAGTTTGTTTAATTATTCCTAATATCATTTATTTAATATTGTTTCATAAAACAGAGGAATTCCAATATATAAAGAAAGTCTTAGGAGGATCATTACTCCGTGTAAAAAGTAAAGCTACACTTAGTGGTTAATGGGTAATAATTGAAAAAGACCATATTGTAATACAGGGATACTTTTAAAGATAACTAAGGCTACAAATTATATTAATCTAATGTATAATATGCTAAAAAATGAGGGGGTGGAGTAATGTCAACGAGACTAAAGACAATAGATATAGTAAGAGGAATCACAATTCTATTAGTAGTTGGAGGGCATGTGGGTATCCCTTTTAACAGTTTCTTTGCCAGTTTTAGAATGCCGCTTTTCTTTATAGTCTCTGGTTATTTATTTAGCTCAACAAAGTACGGAAATAATGTCTTGGGTTTAATAAAGAGTCGTTTTTGGACACTGCTTGTTCCTTACTTTACAACGGGAATTACTGCTCTGTTTTTTTTGTTTTTACTACAGTATATTGGTAGAGATGGACCAGACATCTCTGATAATCTTATTGGAATTATACTGAGTAATGGCTTAGAGGTAGGTACTCTACCAAATGGTCCGATCTGGTTTTTAACATGTTTATTTTGCTCATTAATAATCTTCTGTCTAATGATCAGTATGTTAGGTAATAGCAATAATATATTCCAAGTGATGATATTCCTTATTTTAGGGGGAGCTGGATATATTATTAGTCGTTATATACACCTTCCTTGGAGTATGGATATTGCCTTAATTGTTCAACCATTCTTATATATAGGCTATAAACTAAAGCAACTAGAGCTACTGAGAAATAAGATGAACCTTATTTCAGTTATATTTTTACTATCCATATTTATATGCTCATATTATTTCAATGGCTTTGTTAGTATGTTTGCCAGGGAATACCATAATATTTGGTTATTTTATCTAGGTGGAATATCAGGCAGTCTTTTAGTTCTTGAAGGATGTAAATATTTATCAAAACTAAATCTTGTAAATAGGCTACTAACTTATATAGGGAAAGAATCACTTTCTATATTGACTTTACATTTTGTTTTTGCTCACACTACTTTCACGATAGCTTATGAATTACTTTTCGGACATTTCCCAAACTGGTATATAAACAGTTTCTTTATAATAACCATTTGTTTACTTGCAAATAGTTTAATTAAGAAGATTCCAACTCTAAACATGTTATTTAATGGAATAAGATTAGAAAAAAGAGGAAGAAACTCTAATGTACAAAAAGCTTCATGAGGGCTATAATGCACTCATTTTAAATCTAATCCATTACTAGTATTAGTGATTTTATAAAATGGACATTTTATATAATGAAAGGATCTTTCATGAATCCTAAGATAAGTGTTATCATGCCTGTTTATAATGTAGAGACATATTTAAGAAAAAGTATTGAGTCCGTCCTGATGCAAACGTTGAGTGATTTTGAGTTAATAATAGTAAACGATGGTTCTACGGATAAGTCAGAAGCAATCTGTGAAGAAATGTCAAAAATAGATCAACGTTTAAAGGTTTTCCATACCGAACACAATGGAGTATCATCTGCTAGAAACTTGGGTTTAAAGATAGCGAAGGGCGATTACATAAGTTTTGTAGACAGTGATGACTTTATCCATGAAGAAATGTATCAAATTTTATATGATACTGCTCAAAAAACAGAAGCCGATTTAGTTGTATGTGACTTCAAAAGAGTTAATGCTCAGGAACTATTAAAAATAGAGGGTTTTTCAAATTTTGAAATAAAAAATTACACCAATATTCAAGCACTATATCACCTATATAATATCCAGGATGGGATTTGTAAAAGTGGAGCAGGACAAACAATTAAATGGATTACGGTATGGAATAAATTATACAAGAGATCATTGTTTTCTAATATTGAATTTCCTGAAAGGAGAATCTTTGAAGATGAATTAATCTCCCATCAAATACTTTATAGGTGTAATAAGATTACATTCATCCCTCTTAAGCTTTATTATTATGTGAAAAGGCCACAAAGTATATTGAACTCTCCTTTTACCAAACAAAAATTAGATAAAGTTCATGCTCTTCAGCATAGAGTTGATTTCTTTAAACAAGTCAATGATAAGAAATTATATGCTATGGCATTATCGAACTATTCTGACGTATTTTTCTGGTATTACATAAAAGGAAAGAAAGATCTAGTAAATATATCCAATGAATTAGATTTAATGAAAAGAGAATATAGAAAATATTTCCTTTGCTTAATGAAAAACCCATATCTCACATTGAAACAAAAAGTTATTATTCTTCTTTTTACTATTGTACCAATTCAGATAGAGAATAGATTAATAGAAAGTAATAGGAGAGATACATGAAGATATGCTTTTATTTAGATAATAGTAGAAGAAAAGAAGTAGATTATTCTAATCCTAAACGAGGTAATCCTGGAATTGGTGGAACAGAGTTCATGATTTGGACTATTAGTTATTATCTCCATGAATTATATGATGATTTAGACATTCATATTTTAGCCCCAGTCATTAACAAATTACCTAAGGGAATAAATACACATGAGTGTTTTAGCACAACCCAAGCGGTTAAGTTAGCTAAACACATAAGTGCAGATATATTGATAATACGAGGTTTAACATATAAAAAAGAGGTTTATGACCTTATTGATGAATTGAAATTAAAGACACTTATCTGGTCACATAATTTTGAAACACACGACTCCCTAAAAAATGTTGGGAATTGTAATTATGTAAAAAGATTTATAACAGTTAGTAAAGAACAGTATGATCGTCTTCGTGATCATGAAGTTTTTTTAAAAGCATGTTACATATACAATGGCATTGATTTAACTAATTATCCTCAATATAGTAGTATTGAGAATAAAGAGAACATTGTTTGTTATGTTGGTGCGATCAGTCCAATTAAAGGATTTGAAGTGTTAGCGCGTTGTTGGAGTCGAATCGAAGTGGCAGTTCCTAATGCTCAACTATATATAATTGGTGGTGGGAATCTTTACAATAATAATACAAAGTTAGGCCGATATGGTATTGCAAAAGAAGAATATGAAAGTAGCTTTGTACATTATCTAACAGACCATACGGGAAATATAAAGCGTAATATAAGATTGTTTGGTGTCCTAGGTAATGAAGAAAAACTTAAGGTGATGTCACAGGCTAAAATAGGTGTTGCAAATATTGCAAAAGATGAAACTTTCTGTCTGACTGCAGTTGAATTTGAAGCAATAAAGATTCCAGTAGTGGGAAAAAAGGGGTATGGATTACTCAATACAGTTAGCCATAGGAATACAGGTATTTTAATAGAATCAGAAAAGCAATTTATAAACTCTGTAATCTGGTTACTAAAAAATGAAGAGGTAAGAGGAAGGTTGGGTAGTAATGGTTTTAGATATGTGAAGGAGAACTTTGATGTTTTTGACATCTGCAAACATTGGTATCAACTATTCTATGATGTTTTAAATGAAAAAGAGCCAACTATTAATATAAGGTCATCAAACTATAGATATAACCATAAATGGCTAAGGGAGCTAAATAGAAGATTAAAGACAAATAAACTTTGTAATGGTTTACCTGCATTATTAGAATATCCTGAATGTATATACAGTAGTGCTATATATAAAAAAGTAAGGGGAAACTAAAAAATTGGTCATATATAAATTTTATCTAAATGGTTATAGTAATGTTGACTCATGATTCTTAATAGCGTATATTTATTTTATTAAGTTCTTTAAAAAGAACGAGAGTGAGTTGGAGGAATAAATGAGCGCAATTGTTGGATCCATCAATACCGGGAATTTACCTATTAATAATGAAGAGATAAATGGACTCATGTCCTCCTTAGAAAAGTTTCCTTCTGATGCTGTTAAGATGATAAGAGAAGAAAACTATTTTCTTGCCTGCTCCTTGCAGTGGATAACTCCAGAATCAGTGGAAGAAGAGCTTCCTTATTATAGTCATATGAAGAAATTAGCAATTACTTCTGATGCCATAATTGATAACCGAGAAGAATTATTTGAATCACTACAGGTAAAAAAAGAATATAGAAATAACATTCCTGATAGTCAATTGATTCTCTTAGCATATGAGAAATGGGGAGAAGAATCACCTAAATATTTAGTTGGTGACTTTGCCTTTATGATCTGGGATGAAAAGAAACAAAAATTATTTGGAGCTAGGGACTTTTCTGGCGCTAGAACTCTATATTATTTTTCTAGTCATGAAAGGTTTGCTTTTGGAACAATTATTCAACCCTTACTAAATTTACCATATATAAAAAACGAATTTAATGAAGAATGGTTAGGCGAGTTCTTAGCAATTCCTTGGAATTTTGAATCTATTGATACATCATCAACGGTCTATAATAATATAAAACAGCTACCGCCTTCACATAGTATTACTGTTGTGAATGGGAGAGTTGTAATAAAGAGATATTGTACTTTTAATCTTGATAAAAAAATAAAATTAAAATCAAACAGTGAATACGAAGAGGCATTTCTAGATGTATTTAAAACTGCCGTGAAATCAAGATTGAGAACACACAGAAATGTAGGTGCCCATTTAAGTGGGGGACTGGATTCTGGCTCAGTTTCAAGTATAGCTGCGAACATGCTAAATGGAAATCAAAAAAAGTTACATACATTTAGTTATATTCCAGTTGATGGCTTTAAAGATTGGACACCTAGAAGTAGGGTTGCGAATGAAAAACCTTTTATACAATCAACTGTTGATTATGTAGGAAATATAGAGCCAAACTTCTATAGTTTTGATGAAAAAAACCCTTATTCTGAGATAGATGACTGGCTAGATACAATAGAAATGCCTTATAAGTTCTTTGAAAACTCATATTGGTTAAGTGGAATTTATGAAAAAGCTTACGACAAAGATATTGGGGTTTTACTAAATGGGCAGAGAGGAAACTGGACAGTTTCCTGGGGACCGGCTACTGACTTTCAGGCTTTACTATTTAAGCAGCTAAAATGGACTAAGTTACAAAGAGAAATTTCATTATATAGTAGAAACTTAGGTGTACCCAAGGGTAGAATTGGAAAATTGGTTAGAAAAAAGGTTATCTCATCTATAAAAAATAAGTTTGCTCGCACTAATGATCCAAATGATAGTGTTTTTCCTATGATGATAAACCCTAATTTTGCTGAAAAATTAAAGGTATATACAAAGCTTCAAGAGCAAAATGTTGATTTAACAGGTAAATCTGTAACCAATTCGTATGAAGTTAGAAAACTTCAGTTTAATAATCTTTACTATTGGAATATAAATGGAACCTATTCAACAAAGCTATCCTTACGTTATAAAGTCTGGGATCGTGATCCAACCAATGATTTAAGGGTCATTAACTTTTGTTTGTCTGTTCCTGAAAACCAATATGTTCAAAATGGCATTGATCGTTCTTTAATAAGAAGGGCTACAAAAGGGTTATTACCAGATAACATAAGGCTTAATCAAAAGATTAGAGGAATACAGGGTACAGATGGTATTTATCGAATGACCCCGAATTGGAATCTATTTATTAATGAACTTCAAGAGGTAGTGAATGATCCTCTCGCCAAGCATTATCTAAATATTCCTCTTATGGAGCAATACATTGCAAAATATAAAAATGGTGCTAAAGCTAACGATGTTTTTGGATTAGATTTTAAAATGTTGATGAAAAGTCTAATTTTTATCAGGTTTTTAAGACGGTCTATTTTGGGTAGTGTCAAAAGTTCTATGAAAACTACCTGAAGATTTAAACCCTCTCCTAGTTATTGGGATGGAGGGCCACGCAACCGCTCTTGACAAACACGCCAATGGTTTGATGGTAGTTTAACAAGGGCGAAGGGGACAAAAAGATGGCAAGCCAAATAGCCCTTGGTTATTTCCATTTTAAACCATTGGCAAGTTCGGTTTGTCAAGAGTTCGCTCCGCCGATTGCTGAATTAGGGCTCTGCTAAACAAAAAGTTAGGCAGTCTGTTCTACAATCCAATGTTGTGCTAACTCAATCAATTTTGTCCACCGTGCAGGCATATTAGGAAGCCCTAATAGTTCTGGATTAACGACTGGCACCTTTCCTTCCAAAGAAGCATGTGGTCTTAGAAAGTTAAAATAAGCCACAAATAAGGTGACATAGGATACTGATCCATGTTCCGATCCAAACCCGTGAGTAGATCGATAATTGCTCTTAAAAGTGCGATTAAGTCTCTCAATAATTTGTTTCAATGGTCGGAACTCCTTTGATACTTCATCCTCATTGGTTAGCCCAATAACTTGTGTGACATCAAATGAGATTCCGTGCTGAGCGAAAAAGTGTTGTGCTAGTAGATAGATGGGATTACCATCTACCACGAATGTAAGGTTCTCAGGAATGTCTTTCATTTTTAACAACACTTCATCAATTGCACGAATGGCAGACGTTGTATCTCGGTTTGCTGACACTGGATAGGAAAGGATGATCTTTTTCACCGCGTCAAAGAAAAAGAAAAGGTAGTGCCATCGGCCGTTTACTCTGATGTAGGTTTCATCACCACAGAATTGATCAGATAGTTCATATGGATAATGATCCACATAAGGCTTAAGCATTAATGACACGCTGTTTTCGTAGTTCAATATGGTCTGGTGTGAAATAAGCACACCATGAACATCCTGCATAATGGCAGCTGTTTTACGGGCCGAAAGGCCATAGTTGACATGATAGGTTAATATCAGTCCTAATGTATGTGGCGAAGCATGAAGCCTAGATAAATCAACCTTTGGTCTTTTTGGAGAATCCTTCGACAGTGGTTGAAATTCAATGTGAAACTGACGGAAAATGTATCTTAATTTAAATGCCTGAGGATGTTTTTTAAATTGATTTCTCTCTTTAGATGACATCGCGTTTAACTTTTTTTGATAATACGGACACTCATCGTTCTTGCATTTGAACACGTGAAAGTCTTTTCTTTCTTTGATCTTTTCAAGATTTTTGGAACAATGCGGGCACTTTAATACGGCTTCTTTTGAAAAACGGTTTTTATCACTGAACAGACAGGAACAGACCTTACACTGATACTGCCCTTTATCTCCATTATTGGTATAAAGGTAAGTAGATGGAGCACCACACTTTGGACAGATCGTAGATTTTGGTACCGTAACCTTTGTGTTCTTATGCCTGCGTACAGGTTTCAAGGGTTTACCATTTTTCTCTACGTATTCCCTGAGGAGAACTTGATAATCTTGTTTTTCTGGAATTTCAATGATCGGCAGATCATCAACCTGGAGTTTACGATAAGGTTTATTTATAGGCTGTTCAGTCGGTTTATCAAACATATTTTTTCCAATAAGTAAAGTTAGTAATGTTCGAATAATTTGTTCTTGGTAGTTTATAAAAGTTAATAAATAGGTTATAATTTGAGGGTACAAATTGTCGCTTCCTTTCTAAGGTTGTTGAGAGTGTCGTAACCTCAATTATCCTTAGAATTCAGGGGGTGGCAATTTTTTTGCTTATAAAGCCCTCTATAACAGTATTCTATAACCTATTTCTTATAAAAGTTTTGACAATACGCTATTTTGAAGGGGGGTGAAAAATATGAAAATGGAATGGAAAAAGCCATCTCTAGAAGTATTAAATGTTAGTATGACTATGGCAGGTCCTGGTATTGCGAATCCAGATGCGGTTCAACCGGATCCGGATGCACATGAGCACGATGTCGTGAATTATAGTTAAGTTAATATATTAAACCGACTCTACTAATTAGAACAGCGGCCCTTATATTGAGATATAAGGGTTTTTTAAAAGTAAGTTTATATGGAGTGAAAAATATGAATATAACCTTAAAAAACAAGATAGTCTACAAGGCTTTTGGATTAATAATAGATAGTGAAATTCCACTACCTGAAGTAAACAATTATCAATCAGGGGAGTATTCTCCACAGGTTATCATAAGAGTTAGAGAATTAACAGAGAAATGGGATCGATTAGGTATAAAGGGGAACTTTAAAGGAAGGAAGAATTCGGTTATATTCAGAGTTCCAAATACAGCGATTTTTTTGATTGAAGAAGGAGAAAGAGTTATCGTTTCACCAATAAAGGGTTCAGATGAAGAAAAAATTCGACTATATATATTAGGAACATGCATGGGAGTTCTATTAATGCAAAGGGGTATTTTACCTTTACATGGTAGTGCAATTTCCATTATGGGTAAAGCCTATGCAATTGTCGGAGATTCTGGAGCTGGGAAATCCACTCTGGCTTCTGCCTTTATAAGTAGAGGAAATCAATTATTAAGTGATGATGTGATAGCTGTTTCTCTTTCCCAAGAAAGATCAATTGTTTATCCTTCTTTTCCCCAACAAAAGTTGTGGGAAAAAAGCCTTAATGAATTTGGAATGGACAAAGGAAAATATCGTCCACTTTTTGAAAGAGAGAATAAATTTGCTGTTCCTGTTGATAAAAACTTTTACTCTGAACCATTACAACTTGCTGGAATCTTTGAGTTAAATATAAATAATAAAAATGAAATATGTATAAGAGAGATTTCAAAACTCGAACAGCTATATAGATTGTATCTTCATACTTATCGACAATTTCTCATTAAAGAACAAGGATTAACCGATTGGCATTTTAATATAACATCACAATTGGCTAATAAGGTAGATTTCTATAAAATTGAAAGACCAAACGAGAGATTTACAGCAAATGAATTAGCTGATCTAATCCTTGAAAAGATTAAATGAAATGTAGGAAGTAATAGAAGGAATTAGATGGAAAGTTAGGTGTTATAATTGCAATCTAAGAATGTTCTTAAATTAGAGAAGGTATCGAAGGAGCTATTACTATTACTAGAGAT
This sequence comes from Bacillus sp. AK128, assembly GCF_053903075.1. Lineage (NCBI taxonomy): Bacteria > Bacillati > Bacillota > Bacilli > Caryophanales > Bacillaceae > Bacillus > Bacillus sp. AK128. The sequence goes on from NZ_CP096379.1 coordinate 148,242, forward strand.
AATAAGTAAGGAAGAAAAACTACTTATTAACATGAACGTAACTGAAGGGAATTATAATTGGAATCAATTTATTGATCTAGCATTTCACCATCGAATTTATTCTTATATTTATCCAAAGCTTAAAGCTGTTAATTGGATTCCTCAACAAGTGCTCAAGGCTCTGTCATCACAATATAAGAGAAATATATTATCTATGCTTCAACTATGTGGAGAAATGGATGTTGTTAATAATAGTTTTATAAAGAATGATATTCCTTTACTATTTTTGAAAGGTCCAGTCTTAGCTGATAGTTTATACGGTGATATTTCACTAAGAACATCATGTGATATTGATGCATTAATTCCAATTAATCAACTGGATAAGGCTGAGGCGATATTATTGGAGTTTGGTTATGTTAAGGATGACTATATTGAAACAGTTTTAGGCGATTGGAAATGGCGCCATCATCACATAACATTTTTCCATCCTCTTAAGAGAATAAAGTTAGAATTGCATTGGAGATTAAGTCCGGGTCCGGATTTCGAACCGAAATTCAAAGATCTATGGAATCGGAGGAGAGAAAGTTCCCTTAGGACCTCTTCCACGATTAACTTCTTAGGCAAAGAAGATCTTTTTATGTTCCTTATTACGCATGGAACCAGACATGGTTGGTCTAGGCTCCGCTGGCTTTTGGATATAAAAAAATTAGTTGAACTTGGTTTGAATGAAGGAAAACTAAAGCCTTTACTAAAGAAGTATCAGTCTAAACAATTAACCGGCCAAGCTTTAATCTTGGTATCAGAGCTTCTGGAAACGGTGATTCCTCATAAGCTACTCTCATTAATCAGCCAAAAGAAGTCCAGATTAAATGCTCAGCAAACTATTTTTTATTTGGAGCGGCAAGTGAATTTACATTCAGAGCCACTAGAAAAAGAGGTTTCAGATTATCATAAGAACTATTTACTTTCTATTAAAACGATAAAACAAAAACTACTCTTTAATCTAAGCTGCTTACATCCGTACCCTACTGACTTGAAAACCTTACCATTACCAAAAACATTTCATTTTCTTTACTTCCCTTTACGTCCTTTTTTATGGTATTTACGGATAAAGAGGAAGAATGCTCTAATATAAAGGGAGATTAGGTTCATGAAATATATATTATATTATATTAAAAAATTAAATAGTTCCTCGGGTAAGATTCTATATCTAAACTCAATAGGAATGGTGCTGCTTAGTCTATTGGAGGCAATTGGGATACTGCTGTTGATTCCATTAGTTAGTATTAGCGGTATACTTGATACAAGTGATATCATTCCCCAGTTTAAAAGTTTTTCATTGTTTTTTGAGTCAATACCAGAAACCGCAGGGTTATTAATTATATTATCAACTTACTTTTGTATTATAGTGGGACAAAATCTAGTACAACGTAATCTGACCATTAAGAATGTAAAGATTCATGAAGGGTTTAGTCGTAGTCTAAGAATTGAAATTTACAGTTCTTTATTAAAGGCTAATTGGTCCTTTTTTATTAAGAAAAAGAAGACTGACTTAGTCAACTTATTGACAACAGAATTAGCTAAAGTAATAGGAGGAGTTAAACTCTCACTTCAATTGTTTTCTAATATAGTATTTACAATAATTCAAGTTGGAATTGCCATTTGGGTATCACCAACTTTATCAATATTTGTACTTTTAAGTGGACTTATTCTTAGTTTTTTCTCAAAGAAGTTTATAAAAAAATCAAAGCAATTGGGAAAACAAACATCGATTCATGCTCAAAACTATTTAGGCGGTATAACTGAACAATTGAATGGAATTAAGGATATTAAGAGTAATACATTAGAAGAATCACACGTTTCTTGGCTACATTCTTTAACAGCAAGAATGAGTCAAGAACAGATAGATTATATTAAACTCCGTACAGGGTCACAACTATTTTATAAGGTTGCTTCAACATTTCTTATTGCTTTGTTTGTTTTCTTATCACTAAAATTATTTCAAGGTAAGCAGGAACAACTACTGCTCATTTTACTAATATTTTCACGTCTATGGCCAAGGTTTACGAGTATTCAATCAAATCTTGAACATTTGTCCATGTCCATTCCAGCTTTTAAGTTTATTTTCAATTTACAAAGAGAGTGTAATAAGGAAAGAGAATTTGAATTACCTTTGGATCAATATGAATTAGTAAGCCCGCAGCCAATTAAAATAGGTCTAGAAGGCCGAAATATAACATTTAGATACAACAAATCTGAACCAGTTTATTCTTTAAGAAATCTAAACTTTTTTATCCCGAGTAATCAGATGACTGCAATAGTAGGGCATTCTGGTGCTGGGAAAAGTACCTTAATAGATTTGTTAATGGGTCTAAACCGACCGGAATCAGGTGAAATTTTAATTGATGGTAAGAAAGTAAATGATGAGGATATACTTTCGTTAAGAAGATCAATAGGATATGTATCTCAGGATCCATTCTTGTTTAATACTAGTATTAGAGAGAACCTTCTACTGATTAAGCCAGATGCTAAAGAGGATCAATTATGGGAGGCACTAGAATTTGCTTCTGCAGCAGATTTTGTAAGAAAGCTATCTCAGGGTTTGGATACTATAATAGGAGATCGTGGAATAAGGTTATCAGGTGGAGAATGTCAACGTATAGTTTTGGCTAGAGCCATTCTAAGGAAGCCTACAATTTTAGTTTTAGATGAAGCTACCAGTTCACTGGATACGGAGAATGAAGTGAAGATTCAAGAAGCGATAGAACGGTTAAAAGGGAGAATGACAATCATTGTAATTGCCCATCGATTTTCAACAATAAGAAATGCAGAGCAAGTCATAGTATTAGAAAATGGTCAAATTATTCAGCATGGTAGCTTTAAACAACTAGCTTCTGAAACTAAAAGTAAGTTTAGTAAATTATTGAGTAGTCAAATGGAAGCAGTTAGATAATCATGTGGTTTTGTATTGACAGTGTTGAGAACTCATGATATTTTATTATTAGTTTATTCTCCATTGAGAACAAAGATGCATTGAAATTCTTACTCCTATTTTAAATATGGAGTTTATTATTTGAATTATTGTTCTTTTTAGTGAACAATAACATTTAATTATTTATATGGAAAAGAGGAGTGATAAAAATGCTGAAAATTGAATTTATTACATTAGAAGATGCAATTCAACAATCTGAAGGAAACCTTGTCAGTGACATGGATGGAGAAAAAGTAATGTTAAGTATTCAAAATGGAAAGTACTATAACTTGGGGGAAGTTGGTGGAGAGATTTGGGACTTGATCCAGACTCCTAAAAACATAAGTCAGTTGGTATCAAGTCTAACGGAGAAGTATGAAGTAGAAAAAACTGAGTGTGAGCAACATGTCCTTTCTTTTATACAACATCTTTATGAGGAAAACTTGATTAAAGTAAATGTATGAAAACTGATGAGTAGGCGATTAGAATGAGGATATTAAAGTTATTCCTATCTTTAGACCATAATATGAAATGTCTTTTATTTGAAGCGTACTTTAGTTTAGCTTGGGCTAGGGTGCTAAAAGCTCTTCCATTCTCTAAAATAACTCCTTTTCTAGGAGAGCAAATGAAAGAAACCAAGGAACAGATAGGCAGCCAAGAAATGAAAGTAATTCGACGTGTTTCACAGGCAATAGGTATTATGAGTGATTATACCTTTTGGGAAAGTAAATGTTTAGTGAGGGCAATTGCAGGGATGAAAATGTTAGAAAAACGAAATATAGATTGTACTCTTTATCTCGGGACAGCCAAAGAAAATGGAAGTATGAGTGCACATGCATGGTTAAGAAGCGGACCTTATTATGTAACAGGTGCAGATGTTATGAAGAGGTATTCTGTGGTGGCTAAGTTTGCGAAGGAAATAAAATGATATTTTCATTTTAGATAGAGAATAGATTATTTCGCTTGCTGAGTCGTTAAAAAAAGTAAGGAGGTGATAAAATGACAAACTTTCTTTATGAAGCACCCAAAGTGCTTTTACATCAAAAGTTACAATTCGAAACAGCACAAAGTTGGAATAAGGGAAGAGGTAATTTAAAGCATCCTGGGACTGGTAATGACGGTATAAATTATCCTAATCAACCATATACAGGTACTCGTAAAAGTAATGGTGGGGGTAATGGAAATGGGAAAAATTAATTATTTATTGACCTCAACTAATATTGAGATTTATTAAACTATAATCAAGATGTTTTTAGCGTGAATAATGAAGTTAATAGTGATCACTAAATTTGTTACGAACTCCTTGGACTGAGGGACGACAAGCAAAGTTGCAGGGTAAGGTTAAATAAGAAAGTATTTATAAACACCCTCCAACAGGAAGTAATAATTTACTTTTATTAATGAAAATGATAACTGTAACTTTATTCTATATAATGTCTCTTTATTAAGATAGGAGACATTATTTTTATATAACATTAGAAAGGCTTAATTACTATGGGATTGGATCCTATCGAGAGGAAACGAGTCTTTTAGAGTTACAATATAAGTTGAGAATCTTGAAGTAAACAGGTTACTAATATCAAGTACTTAAGGATTTTATTAGGAAATATTTGAAGAAAATAGATGGAATAGAAGTTGTCTTTAGAGGTGTATAGATGAAGGTAAAAGCACTTATACATAATATAGAAGTAAGCAAGTATATTTCATTAAGTGAAATCAAAAGGACATTTCTAACCTTATATCCTTATATTTACACGCACAGAAAAGCATATATGGGTATGTTTTTTATCATGTTCATTGATATTGGATTAGCAGTAGGTTATGCATGGTTTTTTGGAAACATTATGGATGCTGCAGTTGAAGCAGATTTTGATAGATTAAAATTTCTCTTAGTCGTAGGAATTAGTTTAACACTATTAAGTATAATAACTAACTATATTGATATCTACTTAGAAACAATTGCTATCAATGGAGTGAAGAGAGACTTAAATATTGACCTGTATAAAAAAGTGCTAATCCTATCAGGAAAAGATACATCAGAAATCCATTCTGGTGAAATGTTATCCTATTTTACAAATGATCTAGATTATGTGGATGGGTTAATAGGAAGAGGGCTATTAAATCTAGTAAGATTTCCTATTATATCAATAGCTGCTTTTATTTATTTAGTTAATATTAGTTGGAGTTTATCCCTCTTTAGTCTGATACTCTCCCCGATAGCAGTGGTTGGAGGAGCGGTGTTTGGTTTCTTGCTTCGAAATAATAATCGCAAGGTTCTTTCTTTAATAAGTAACATCAATAAAAATCTAAATGATACATTTAATGGATTACAGGTGATTCGTTCATTTACATTGGAAAAGATTTTTCATAATAAGTATTCAAGCTATCAACAGGAGCTTTATTTATTAGATTTAAAGGATGCTAAACTTCGTGGTTGGTTTTACACAGGTGGGGCAGCTGTCGGATCTATAACGTTCCTAACCAGTTTGGTTTTAGGAGCTTATTTTGTTTCAAATAGTGTAATAACTGTTGGTGCACTATTTACTTTCATCAATCTAGTCAATTATTTGGTTTCACCACTTACTGGTCTTGCAGGACAATGGGCCGGATATCAATACTCAGCAACTGCATTGGAGAGAATCATAGATTTGTTAGAGAAAAAAACTGAATATAGTGAACTTCCGTCCTATTCCCCATCAAAGCTTTCACCTATTTCCTCTATAAGAGTTAACAATATCACGTTTAGTTATGATGGACATAGTAATGTGTTTGAAAATCTACACTTTGAATTTCCGATTGGTAAGATGATTGCACTGGTTGGACCCAGTGGGGCTGGTAAATCGACTTTAGTAAATTTGCTTCAAGGTCTTTATTTACCTCAAAGTGGTTCAATATTATTAAATAATCAATCTATTTCTGATATGAAGGTATCCGAGCTAAGAAGTTCAATAGCTTATGTTCCTCAAGAGACATTTTTATTTAGTGGTACATTAAGAGAAAACTTAGAGTTAGCTAAACCCAATATATCGGAACTAGACATGATTCAGGCTTGTAAGGCAGCAAACATCCATGAGTTTATTCAATCATTACCAAAAGGGTATAATACTGAAATTGGCGAACGAGGTATTAGGCTTTCAGGCGGTCAGAAGCAGCGAGTAGCTATAGCAAGAGCTCTATTAAAAGATGCACCTATTTTATTATTGGATGAAGCTACTTCAGCATTGGACAATGAAACAGAATATAGGGTAAAAGAAGCTTTGAATTTGGTAGTGGAAGATAGAACGACAATTGTCATTGCACATCGATTATCAACAATACAGCAGGCTGACTTAATTGTTGTAATGGATGAAGGAAAGATCGTGCAATCAGGTACACATGACGAACTCATACATCGTCCAGGATTATATCAACAATTACATAGAAGTCTTTCTTATAATCAGGTTGAAGAAGAACTTCTAATTCTATAAGAGAAAAGTTGAGAAGAATTTTTTTCAATTCTAAAGGGATTTATTATTATTGTTTAACTTTGCACCATTTAGGAGGCAGTACAGTGAAAGAACTACTACACTACATAAAAAAGCTATATTCATATTCAGGGAAAATCCTATACATAAATCTAGCTGGTATGGTAGTTGTTAGCTTACTAGACGGGGTAGCAATTCTTTTTTTAATCCCTATGCTTAGTGTTAGTGGTATCCTTTCACTGTCTGAGGGTCCATCAACTTTATGGGGATTATCTAATGGGCTTACTTCGTTTCCTGTAATGATAGGGCTAACTATTATTCTAGGAGCATATCTCTTTTTAGTTCTATGTCAAAACTTCTTACAGCGGAGTATTACGATCCGGGATATTAAGCTTCAACAAGGATTTATGAATCAAATAAAGGAACAAGTATACCAGAATTTATTGGAAGTGAAATGGGAGTTTTATTTAAGGAATAGAAAGTCTTACATCATTAATACCATGACAAAAGATATTACTAGAGTAACGATGGGAATCAAGATGTTTATGCAGTTTTTGACTAACATTGTATTCACCCTTATGCAAATAGGACTTGCCTTTTGGATTTCCCCACAGATTTCTAGTTTAGTGGTGATTTGTGGGTTAGGACTGGCCTTTTTCTCATGGAGGTTTGTTAAACAATCCAAGGATTTGGGAAAAGAAAATATTCAGTTATCTCAAGAATATCTTGCAGGTATGTCAGATAATCTACATGCAATTAAAGATATAAAGACTAATTCATTAGAAGCATCCCGTATGTTTTGGCTTAAATCATTAAACAGTAAAATGCTCATGGAACAAGTGAATTTTACTAAAATACAGACTAATTCTCAGGTTATTTATAAATTTGTATTAGCTTTTATCCTTTCCGCTTTTATTCTATTAGCAGTAACCTTCGTTCAAACAAGGCCTGATCAGTTATTAATAGTAATTCTTATTTTTGGCCGGCTATGGCCTAGATTTGTAACCATTCAATTTAATCTTCAACAGCTAGCATTAATGTTGCCATCTTTTAAAATATTGTATGATCTCCAATCTGAAACAAGTAAGGCTAAGGAAATTAAAACTATTCCTACACAAGAATATATGGAGATTAATGAAAAGATAGAGTGTAAGAATGTCCATTTTAAATATAAAGGTAACCATCATTATGCACTTCAAGGTATTAGTCTTGAAATTCCTGCTAAATCAATGACGGCCGTTATAGGTGAGTCTGGGGCTGGAAAAAGTACATTGGTGGATTTATTAATGGGGTTGAATTTACCGGAGAGTGGTGCTGTCATAATCGATGGTATTCCATTAAAAGAGGAGAATTTATTATCCTATCGAAAACAAGTAGGTTATGTTCCACAAAACCCCTTTTTATTTCATACAAGTATTAAGGAAAACTTGTTAATTATGAATCCAGAAGCTACTGAATCTCAATTGTGGGAAGCTTTAGAAATCGCTTCAGCTGCGGAGTTTGTTAGAAGATTACCAGAGGGCCTTGGGACAGAAATTGGAGACCAAGGGATACGATTATCTGGTGGGGAAAGACAACGTCTTGTTCTTGCAAGAACTCTATTAAGAAAGCCGGCTCTTTTAGTGTTAGATGAGCCGACGAGTGCATTAGATCCAGAAAATGATGAAAAAATACAGCGTGCTTTGCAGAAATTAAAGCAGTCCATGACTATTATCATTATTGCTCACCGAATGTCTACGATTCGTCATGCAGACCAAATTATTGAATTAGAAAAGGGACAAATATTGGTGAATAATATACAAAATGTAAAGAGTATTGGTTAAGGTAAATCAAGCTAAACAGCACCCTCCAGGAATACTGGAGGGTGCTGTTTGTATTTCAGAATCTTATTGATTTCCTTCACTCGTGTTATCTTCATTACTTTCTGTAGGGAGATCAGTAGCAGGATTTTCAATTCCATCATCGGAATTCTCAGTCTTAGGTAAATTACTAGTTCCACCATCTTGACTATTTTCATTCTCAGTTTCTTGTTCATCATCAAATCCAGTATCAGTTGTAGTTGCCTCTTTAAAACTACCATCTGAGCTATCCTCATTGTGATCAGGTTCATTGCAGCTACCTAAGATAGTTTCATTAGAAGTATTAGTACTAGGAATCATCCCGTTTGTATGTTCATTTTCTATGGTAGTACCATTTGTTCCCCAACCATTTTCAATACTATCTCCAGTGGTAGAGTCTTTACCCCAACCTTCCTCAATGCTATTGTGTTTAACCTCATTAGCTACGATGTCAGTTTCTTCTGTTTTATCAACGCCCCAGTTAGTTAAGGAATCATTTCCATCATTAGCGATTTCTTCAGTTACAGAAGCAGCAGAACCGTTGTCGGAAGTAGTGTCAGTCTCGGCAGCAGCAGCAGTACTGTTTTCAGAAGTAATGTCAGTTTCGGCAGAAGTGGCATTACTGTTGTCGGAAATAGTGTCAGTTACAGCAGAAGTAGCGGAACTGTTGTCGGAAGTAGTGTCAGTTACAGCAGAAGCAGCAGAACTGTTGTCAGAAGCAGTGTCAGTTTCGGCAGAAGTGGCAGTACTGTTGTCAGAAGCAGAGTCAGTTACAGTAGTATCGGTAGAACTGTTCTCAGAAGTAGTATCATTCCCACTATCTGTGTTTGCGCTGCTGTCAGAAGTAATGTCAGGATCAGACACTGTGTTGTTATCTACATTAGAACCTGCATCATTAGGTACAGTAGTGTCATTGTTATTAATAGAGTCACCATCATTATTAAGATTAGTATCCACGACGTCTTCATTAAATCTTTCAGATATTGGACTGTAAGTGTAATCACTAATTAGTTCGCTCGATAAGCAATCAGTTTCCATGCTACCACTTATCATCGTCTCAAATTTCAGTGGCTGATGGCTAATGACTATTGGGGCAGTATAAGTGGATTTAGTCACAATGAATCTTCCTCTCCTTTATCAAACATAAATATTTATGTACTAGAGTTTGCTTTATTTAGATAGTATCTAAGAACTCCGGAAGTTTGGGGGATTAATAGTAAGACACATTTCCATAAGTTATTTATAAAGTTATTTTGGCTTATTTTAAGCCATTTTTTATTAATGATTTCTAATCTACCAATAATCTGCTTTCTCTCAATTGGTTCATCAGGTGCAAGATTAGTATCACCTTTGAATATGTATTTTGTTTCGTCATCGATTACTGTTTTAGTTAAAAAACGGTGAGAAACCAGTGTTCCAGTACTTGATTGAAAAAGGACAATATCACCTTTTTTTATCACGTCAATATTTACATTTGAAAACTTGCAAATATCACCTTCCCGTATTAGCGGAAACATACTTGTACCATGAGCAGGTAATTCAATCCACCCTGTGTTGTTTATTTCTTTTTGTAGTACCTGTAGGATATGAGAATCAATTTGCATGTTTCACAAGTCCTATTTTTATCATTTCATCTAAGAATCCTTCGATATCGATGTTTATGGACTTTGAGGGTAAAGTAAAGTTTTTGGTGATTTCCTGAACAATCGAATCGAGCGTAATCGGTCTATTTAATAAATTCCAGCAAAAACCCCCGATTTCATTCAGAGTTGTTACTGTATAGCTAGTTGTATCTAAAAGAATCCATTCGTCTTCTATTTGAGTGGTATCCAATTCACGGCTTCTTACATAACTTTTCATTTATGAAATCAACTCCCAAAATGTTGGATCTTTTTTAAACATTAAATCATAAGTTGGAACTTGCATAACTACTGTCTGGAGAAGGTGCATAATGCTCCTGTATTCATCATCTTTATATGGCCAATAGAACACTTTGTCTATTAACTTAATCAATCCATTAGACTTTTTTAGTGTTGTTCTCTTGGTGTATAGGGATTGATGCAAAAACTGAATGGATGATAACGGAACAGGATCCATAGGTTTTTTCATATTTATTTCACTACGAAACGGAGACGGGAAAACCGTGATTCCATCGCTTGACACCTTAATAATCGTAGCTTCATCTGAAAGCAAATCTCGAGGATAGGATAGTTTTGCAGCAGTTGATTTTCCTGCTCCTGAAGCACCAGCAAAAATATGAGCGATTCCTTTATCAATTACACAAGAAGAGTGAATCAACAATCCCCAATTATGATGTAGGATGAAAGAGCTATATAAGTTTAATAGGGCGTGCTTTAAAGCAAGTTCATCATAAACGTTTATTCTGGCTGTGCTATAACTAGGGTCTACTACAATTTGATAATCAGCTCTTGTAAAGCTAATAGAATTAGCATCGTTGGAAACAACCACATTATAATTCACAAAAGGAACACCAAATCCTTTCTCAACATGGATTATGATAGCCGGATCTGCAGATGACTCTTCATGTGTTTGGTAATTTCGACTGAAAAAGGAAAGTGTACTCTTAGATTTAGACTTAATTAGGAAATGATGTTCTCCGATTAGTAAATTTAAATTAAACATTTTTGTTCTCCTTATTAATAAGAATGTTCCTAATTGCGAACGGGCAAGGGTGAAAATAAAGAAACTAGAGTATACAGTTATAATTATTATATAAAAAAAATTGTTCTTAATAAAGAAGTTGTTTTCGACAATTTATGCTGTTTGAATAATTAAAACTTATAAAATTTTGCATTGTGATTTTAGTAAGTTTATAGTATTGTTCATTATAAAGAACTGGTAAGGAGGAGAGATATGTTAGATACATTCATTAGTGAACTATATGATCCATCAGAAGTATTACCAAAACAAGCAGAATATTATCAAAGGTTGCTCAATGAAATAGATCAGCATGGAATTTCCTCTCAAATTTATAATGTATTACATAGACAAGGAAGATTAAATCAGACTCCCGTTTTTTTTCAGGAATACCTACATAAAGAGTATAAGGAAACACTATACTTGAATTTATTTATAAAGAACCAACTTAAAATGATTCTGTCAGCCTTCGAAGAAAAGTCTATTGAAGTTATCCCAATAAAGGGTATTGGGTTTGCAGAGCACTATTTTGGTCACATTGGAGCAAGAGGTACTTCTGATATTGATATTTTAATTAATAGAGAAGATTTAGTTTCAGCTATTGAATGTGTTAAATCGCTAGGGTTTATTTTATTAGATGAACAAATACCTTTCCATTTTCACGTTAGTTTGAGTAAGAACATTCCTGGTTCACCACTGCCTTTAAATGTAGAAATTCATTGGAATATTGTAAAGGATCAAACCTCAAGCTTTGAAATCTCTGAGTTCTGGAAGCGTTCTTCAAACATGGAAGGGTATGAGTATGTGAAAAAACTGTCTGATTATCATACTTTCTATCTGATTTGTCTACATGGCTGGAGACACAATTTAGACTCTGCCAAATACTATATAGACTTAATACAATTGATTATGTATGTAAAAGACATTGATTATAAGCTTTTACTAGAGGATGCTAGGAGACATAAAACATATAGAAGAATGATTAGAACATTGAGCATACTTTATAAAGAGTTTCCTTTTCTACATAAGGTGATTCGATTTCCTTATGCCAAAGACAAAAATTACATCACAACCTTCAATAACCAAGATGCTAGTAAATTAGAGGTTTATAAAGACTTTATTGCCTTTCAATTTTTAAGCTATGATTCATTTCGGCATATCTTTCTTGAATTTGGTAATTGGTGTATTCCAACTAGAAAGGAAATCTTAGTTGAATTAAAAAAGCATAAAGCTGAGGAATCATATTTTGCGGATATAAAAAGCTTATATACCCATAGGATTTCAAGTATAGTTAAAGCATTATTTGTTAAAACTCAATAAGGTTATCTCATTGAAAGTAGGAATTACATGAATAAATATATTTTGAGATTTATTCTATTGCTTGTACCGATTGTATATATGGCTTTTATTTGGTATCAATCAGCAAAATTTAACCCAAGTTTATATGAACACTATTGGACTAACTCCTATATATTCCTAATTTTCGGCGCCACCCTAGAACTAGCCCATCTAATCGAGTTTGGAATACTGTATTTTTTAATCATTATTGCTTTTTTATCATTTGGAAGGCTTACAACGAAGAAAGAAATTTTTGCATTGGTTGTGTCATTGGTATTTGCAGCTTCAGATGAAATTCACCAATATTTCGTACCGTATCGCTCATTTTCTATATTTGATATGGTTAAAAACACAATTGGTGTGTGGGTAGTGTGGTTTCTAATTAGGAGACGTTATTATAGTCAAAAGCCATCAAGGATTGGTAACTTTTTACGCGGTATTACTAAAGATAAATCGAATATAAATTTATAAAGGCCTGCCTGTAGGGGTCTTTAATTTTAACAAGGTGTTCTTTAATGAGAACAAAATGTAAAATTGAGAGGAGATTTCCTTAAATGAAACGAACATTTCACTACCTAGCCATACTAAATTTACTAGACGGACTTCTCTCTTTTTTCGGCCTTCAATTATCCGTTATGGAAGAGGCTAATCCGATTATGAATGAACTGTACACGATCCACCCGATTTTATTTTTAACAGTAAAAGTATCCTTCTCCATCATTTTATACCTTTTTATCATCTTAAATAAAATTCCAAATAAAATCTGGTTCAAATACCTAACCTATCTAGCCACCACTCTTTATACAGTAACTCTCTTCCTCCACGCAACCTGGATCTATCATGCATTTGCTTAAAATCCTCTTTACATTTTATTAACTTGACTTCCAATTAATTTCCAATGATAATTCTCCTAGGAAAGGTGGAGATGATCCGTGGAAATGGTCCAAAATCAAGGCGCACCCATACTGCCAGGGAAGCCTGCTAGTATATTTGCGAATCGAATTGTTCTTGCTATCATGGCTTCGAACTTCTTGCTTCAACTTGGAATTTGGATAAGGAATTTTGCTATTCTTTTGTATGTCACAGATATCACAAACAATGATCCTCTTTATGTTTCATTAATCTCGGTTGCGGAGTTTGCACCGATTTTTCTCTTTTCGTTTATTGGAGGAACTTTTGCTGATCGGTGGAAGCCGAAGTTGACGATGGTGTGGTGTGATTTTCTTTCAGCTGTCTCAATCTTTGTTGTGTTATTTGCGTTGATGTATGGGTCATGGTACGCCATCTTCTTTGCGACGTTAGTGTCGGCGATTCTTTCACAGTTTTCGATGCCTTCTGCAATGAGACTATTTAAGCAGCATGTTCCGACTGAACAGCTACAGGGTGTGATGGCGATGTTCCAATCATTAATGGCCATTTTCATGGTAGTGGGTCCGTTAATTGGAACGTTTGTTTATCAGAAGTATGGAATTTTTACATCCATCGGCGTGATGGGTGCAATGTTTGTACTTTCAGCAGTAGTGCTGTTATTTTTACCACGTGATCTTGAAAAGGAAAAAAGTGATGAGCCGAGTAATTTTAAGAAAGAATTAATAGATGGTTTTAAGTATGTGATGTCTAAAAAGGTGTTAAAGGTCATGGGGGGAGTATTTGCAGTCTGTGGTATAGCAGTTGGATTGATTCAGCCTTTGATGATTTTCGTTACAATTGAGAATCTTGGGATGTCTAAGGATTTCTTACAATGGTTGTTGATGGCTAACGGGGCGGGAATGCTTGTCGGTGGTGGAATTGTGATGGTGATTGCGAAGAAAGTAAAGCCGCAGGCACTATTAACCATTGGGATTTTGGCCAGTATGATTAGTACAATCGGAATAGGTTGGTCTACGCTAATACCACTCACCATTCTCTTACAAGTGTTTAACGGATTATTCTTCCCTTGTATTCATATTGGAATCAACACGTTAATTTTGAGTAATACGGACGATGCGTTTGTTGGTCGTGTAAATGGAGTGCTCAATCCGATGTTCATGGGAATGATGGTTGTTGGAATGTCCGCTTCCGGTGTTTTGAAAATACCGTTAACTTTATCTGGAGTTTATCTGTTTTCTGGTGTTTTGTTTTTAATAGGGTCGTTATTGATTCTACCTCTTTTAAAAATGAAAAGTGAAGAGAATGTGAGTAATAGCTTAGGGAATTAAAGGATGAAACTCAAATGAGTTCATCCTTTTTTCATTTTTCATGATAAAATATAGTGAACAAAGATTAGGAGAGACTTTATGAAACCAATTCCACAAGATCAATTATATTTATTTACTTCTATTTGTTTTGCATTTGGTAGTGTAGCATTTCTCGTTTCTGGCATTCTAGGAGGGTTTAAACCTTTAAATATGTTGCTACCTCTGCTTTTTGCAATTAATGCATTTTTATTTTTTACGATTCATAGGGTTAATAAGAATAAACAGAAGGGTTAAGAGTAATTACTCCATTCCCTTTTCTGTTTCCTCTTCCTCTTTTATACTAACTTCCACACTAATAATCCGTTTTTCATTTACTTCCTTCACTGTAAATAAAAAATTCTTATACTCTATAACAGGCTGTTCACCATTTGCTGGTATATATCCCAGTTGACCAATTAAAAATCCGCTTAAAATATCATAATCGTCAGTTGGAAATTCTGTTTTTAATAGGTCTTCTACTATATAGAGATTAGTGGTACCTGGCATGATATAGGTACCGTCCTCATTCTGAAGAATCGCTTCTTCATCCATATCAGGTTCGTCGTACTCATCAAAAATATTCCCTACAATTTCCTCGAGGACATCCTCGATCGTCACAATTCCATCTGTGCCCCCGTATTCATCGATCGCAATAGCCATATGGATATTATGCTTTTGCATATCCCGAAAGAGAATATCAATCGGTTTTGACTCAAGAACGAAAAAGGGATCTCGAATCAGTTCTCTCATATTAAAATTGGCTTCCTCACAATTCTCTACAAATTGAATGAGATCTTTTCCGTGTAGGATTCCAACTATGCGATCGATACTATCCTCATAGACAGGGAAGCGAGTGTATTTTTCGATATTAACGAAACGGACGGTTTCTAATAATGTTGCATCAATAGGTAATGCAATGATATTGGTTCGGTGTGTCATGATATCTGAGACGGTTTTATTATCAAATTCAAAAATATTATTGATCATGACCTTTTCAGCTTCTTGAATCGTACCATTCTCTTTTCCAACATCAATCATCATACGGATTTCTTCTTCCGTTACATTCTCTTCCTGAGCATTTGGGTCAACCCCGAACAGACGAACGATTAAATTAGTGGAGATGGTCAGTAATTTAACAAAAGGTGCGGATGCCTTTAGTAAAAAGGAAAGAGGAGCTACCGCAAATTTTGAGATTGCTTCCGCTTTTTGTAAAGCTAGCCGTTTTGGGACAAGTTCCCCAAAGACAAGCGTAAAATAGGAAAGCAATAAGGTAATCACAACTACGGAGATGGTATCAAGAAGCCTTGGATTAAGTGGAACCCCTAAGTTAATAAGAAGCCCTGTTAGTTGACCAGCAAATGTTTCCGCTGCAAAGGCACTAGCTAAGAAACCAGCCAGAGTAATTCCTATTTGAATCGTTGCAAGAAAGCGACTTGGTTCTGAGAGGAGATTTTCTAGCATGATTGCTTGTTTATCTCCGTTTTCAGCCTGGGCTTTTATTTTATTATCATTTAATGAAATAAGCGCAATTTCCGATGCAGCGAAAAAGGCGTTTACGATAATTAAAATGACTAGAATGAATACTTCGATTCCCATAAAATCCACCTCCAGTAAAACAAAGCAATTTGAAAAGTATGGCTGTGTTAAAGTACACGGTTGAGTTTAGCAGAGTTGATTGAAGTGGAAGGATGCGAGACTCCTGCGGGAGAAGCGTGGTGAAGGAGACCCCACAGGCGTGAAGCGCCGAGGAGGCTCCCGAACCCGCCCGCGGAAAGCGAGTGTCCTGGAACGAAAATCAACAACAAACATTAACAGAGCCGAAAAAATAAAAAGCAGTTCTTCCGTATTTTTCATTAACAGCTAGGTTATTATGCATTCCATAAATTGTTGTAAATTCATCCTAACGATGGATATCCTCATTAAGACTCGAGTATATATGAGTATCTTTAAAAAAGGAGCTGTTATATGAGGGGCAATGGAATGATTTATGTAGTGGATCCTTCGCCGTTAAATTGGCTTTATGTATTGTTTAATACAATGGAAGAGGCAGTTCGAGCAGATCGTGTAGGTCGAATTGTTCCTTCACTTGCTTCTAAGTGGAAGTGGTTGGATGAACAAACATTAGAGCTAGATCTTAGAGAGGGTGTCATTTTTCATAATGGTCAGCCGTTTACCATAAAAGATGTGATCCGAAACTTTGAACAGGCGGAGCCATGGATTGCACCTCATCCTCCAGGGACATGGTTGAATTTGCCGAAGAAGAGAAAGCTAGAAATCATTAATGAATATAAAGTCAGAATTCACTTTCCAAAGCCTGATGGACTAGCGTTAGGCAAGTTACGTGGTTATCATTTTGCCAATAAGCTGTTTTGGCAGGAACTCGGTTTTGGTTATAAGACACTCGGTACGGCAGAGGGACATTGGTGAGTACTGGATGCTTCTGGCCCGTGGGGCACGGGTCCATTTGTTTTATCAGACGGATATTCTTCCATTCAAAATGTGCAGGCTGTTATCAATGAAGAGCCGTTCTCTTCCACATGGATTACCACAGAGGAGGTAAGAGCTCCTTATGTAGTGTTGGATGCCAATCCTTATTATTGGAATCAAAAGCGGGGACCAAGACTGGATCGCGTTGTGTTTCGTAATGATGTAGCACCAGATGAAGCCTTACATTTATGTGTGACAACAGAGGGGCAGGTTGATCTTGTAACAGGGGTTAAACCTATTGATGCACCTAAGGTTTTAGCTTCTAGGCATGCTAATTTAGTCAATGTGAACGGGAACAAGGTGTTAACAGGACTCTTTAATCGTTTTAGGCAGGATGTCGACTATGATGATAAACGAATTCGGCTAGCGTTTAACCTAGCAGTCGATCGAGGGAGACTTGTCCAAGAAGGATTCCTTGGATATGCAGACGTAGTTCCGGCACTGACACCACCATGGGCACTCGATTTTCCAGAAGATCTAAAGCCAAGAACATACCAACCAACTGAAGCTAGAAGACTTTTAATAGAGGCGGGTTGGCCTCAAGAAAAAACCTTTGAAATAGCTACATTTAAGGAGTTTGAACAACCAGCTTTAGCATTAGCAGAGCAACTAAGGGAATCCTTACAAATGAGTATACAGGTCACCATTTGTCCTATTGAAGATGAGGTGAAGTGGAAGAGGCTAGTTGCAGAGAAAAGGCTAACACCAAGTTGGGATCTACTCCTTGCCAGTGCGGAGTCACTATTTTTGGAAGCCACACCTGCATTCTTTCATCGTGAATTTTTTGGAGCAGATGGAGCTTTACGAACAGGGCCAATTATCCCTAAACTTGAAGCATTGTTTAAGAAATTTTCAGCTCAGGTAAATCCACTGAAGTTGAAAGAAGCTGCCAAAGAAATCGATCGATATGTATATAAGGAAGCACTGGGGTTGTTCTTATGTAGTCCACAGGACTTATATGCCGTGAATAAACAAGTGTTGTTTAGACCATATCGGACTTCACTAGAATTTGCCGAGACAGAGGTAAGCCCATTGCATTGGTCGAGGAGGTAAGATGAGAGTAGCTGAATTTTGGCTACTCATTTTTTAGTTTTTTAATTAGAAAAAAACCTTTAAATATGCACTGTTGATTGAAACGGAAGGTGCTTGACTCCTGCGGGAGATCGAGGGAAGTGTGAGACCCCACAGGCGAAGCTTGTCTAGTTGCAGTGCCCAGCTCCTCGAGGTCAAATAACCCTCTAGAAGGAACATTTGCTTGTCGGAGCTAACGGTGCACTTCCACTTTTCGATTGAGGAGGCTCACATCCCTCCCCGCGGAAGCAAGTGCCTGGAGTGAAAATCAACACCATGTTAAAAAGGAATGCCGTTTGTAACCAAACTTTGTCAGTTTTTACAAATTCATATATGATAAAAGATAGAAAAATCAGAAAGGGAGTGCCTCTATGATTAATTGGGGGATTTTAAGCACGGCAAATATCGCACAAAAAGCAGTTATTCCAGCATTAAAAAATGCAACAAATGCAAATGTATACGGAATTGGAAGTAGTAATGATAAAGTCCATGGAGTAGCAAAGGAATTTGATATCCCAAATGTTTTTTCAAGCTACGATGCACTGTTAGATGATCCTAATATTCAAGCAGTCTATATTCCACTACCAAATAAACTACATAAAGAATGGGTAATTAAAGCGGCAAGTAAAGGTAAGCATGTTCTTTGTGAAAAGCCAGCAGCCTTAACGAGTCAGGATGTGCAGGAGATGGTGGATGCGTGTGAGCAAAATAATGTTTTGTTCATGGAAGCTTTTATGTATCAATTTCAACCTCTGCATGCGAGAGTGAAAGAGATTATTGAGAGTGGTGAAATTGGAGAGGTTAAGCATTTTCAATCAACCTTCACCTTCAAATTGAATCTTGAGGATAGCGATAATATTCGATTAAATGCGGAGCTAGGTGGAGGTAGTGTCTGGGATGTAGGTTGTTATTGCATTCATTCTGCAAGGCTAATTCTTGGTCAAGAGCCAACTGAGGTATATGTGAATGCGAATATTCATCCTACCTATCAAGTTGATACTAGTGCGACAGGAATTTTAACGTTTCCTAATAATATGACCGCAAGTATTTATTCTGGCTTTGAACAGCCGATGAATGATCCTTATGCAGTGGAAGGAACGAAAGGGAGAATTTCTGTTCCGATGGCCTTTAGACCAGATCGTCGTGAGGATGGTTTAGGGGAAATCATCGTAACAACTGAAAACGGAGAAACAAGAAGTGAGACCTTTAGTGGTAATCAGTATGTGTTGATGGTCGAGCATTTTTCGAATGCTATTTTAACAGGTGGAAAGCCTTCTTATACAGGGCAGCAAACAATCAATAATATTAGAACGATTGAGGCTTGCTATGAGTCCATGCGTTCTGGGAAAACTGTCCAGTTATAAGTCCTTGTATAACCGTCAGATTAGAAATATAATTCCAATATAGAAAAAGTAGTAGTACAGACGGGGGAACAGCTAGATGATTCGGCGATTTTTTACTTATTATTTACCGCACAAGAAGTTATTTGTGCTAGATTTTAGTTGTGCAGTGTTTGTAGCCCTTTTGGAGCTTGGGTTTCCATTAGCGGTTCAGTGGTTTATTGATTCGTTACTCCCTACTCAAAACTGGTCAGCGATTGTTTGGGTGAGTATTGGACTTTTTGTTTTATACATGACGAGTACATTTGCTCAATTTGTAGTGAACTATTGGGGACATATGCTTGGTATTAATATTGAAACAGATATGCGTCAGCAGCTGTTTCAACATGTGCAGAAGCAGTCATTCCGATTCTTTGACAATACGAAGACCGGTCATATTATGAGTCGTATTACAAACGATCTATTTGACTTAGGAGAGCTTGCTCACCATGGTCCTGAGGATGTATTTATTGCAATTATGACGTTCTTAGGTGCATTTTGGATTATGCTTACGATTAATGTAAAGCTAGCGTTTGTATCGATTATCGTCATGCCATTTTTAATACTTCTGATTGTTTTTTGTAACTTAAAGATGAATAAGGCATGGAAGAGAATGTATGGTGATATTGCAGATGTCAACGCACGAGTGGAAGATAGTGTGTCTGGTGTGCGCGTTGTGCAATCTTTTACAAATGAAAAGTTTGAAAACGCAAGGTTCACTAAAAATAACCAGAGATTTCGTCAAGCAAAGTTAAATGCTTATAAAATTATGTCGTTTAGCTCCTCTGGTGTTTACATGCTCACTCGTTTTATTATTCTAATCGTGTTAGTGTATGGTGCTTGGTTAAGCTTTACTGGGGAATTAACGTATGGAGAATTAGTAGCTTTCGTTCTATTTATAAACGTGCTTCTACGTCCAATCGATAAAATTAGTGCCTTAATGGAGCTTTATCCAAAAGGAATGGCAGGCTTTAAACGTTTTACCGAGCTAATTGATATGGAGCCTGAGGTGGAGGATGCAAAGGATGCAGTTGAAGTACCCAACCTTCGTGGGGACATTAGGTTTAACGATGTAAGCTTCCGTTATGATGAACATAAGACCGTGCTTGAACATATTAATCTAAATATTAGAGCGGGAGAAACGGTTGCATTCGTTGGACCCTCTGGTGCTGGGAAAACAACGATTTGTTCATTGATTCCTCGTTTTTATGATGTAAATGAAGGGTCGATAACAATTGATCAGATGGATATTAGAAAAATGACGAAGCATTCGTTACGCTCTCAAATCGGAATTGTTCAGCAGGATGTTTTCCTTTTCACAGGGACGCTTCGTGAAAACATTGCATACGGAATGCTAGGTGCAACAGATGCACAAATTGCGGATGCGGCTAGACGAGCACATTTAGAGGACTTTATAAACTCTTTACCATTTGGATATGATACCCAAATTGGAGAGCGTGGACTTAAACTGTCTGGTGGTCAAAAGCAACGTATTGCGATTGCTAGAATGTTCCTGAAGAATCCACCGATTTTAATACTAGACGAAGCTACATCAGCACTAGATACAGAAACAGAAATGATTATTCAGCAGGCATTAGCAGAGCTTGCGAAGGATCGAACAACTCTAGTGATTGCTCACCGACTTGCAACGATTCGTAACGCTGACAAAATTGTTGTGGTTACAGAGGATGGAATTGCTGAAGAAGGTAGTCATGATGAACTGTTAACTAAAGGTGGCATTTTTGCGAATTTACATCGTGTACAGTTTTCGAAATAATGTAGAACCCTTAGTCATATATTGGCTAAGGGTTTTTTGTCTTTTTTTCAAAGAATTTAGAGTGAAAGTGATGCTGTAAAAATAAAGGTATGTTACCGTAGGTTTAGGTGAATATTCAAATTAGGGTGATACTCATGAAAGAAAAAGAACAACAAAGGCGCTATGACATTATTGACGTATGCTTACTAGCAGGTAAAATCATGCTGCAGAGTGGAGCTGAGACGTATCGGGTAGAAGATACGATGGCCAGAATTGCTGCTTCATTTGGAATTAACTATTCCGAGAGTTATGTGACGCCCACTGGGATTATCTTTTCTACAGGTGGTCCAGAGCCAACGAAGTTAGTAAGGATTATGAGTCGTACAACGGATTTACATAAAGTCACAGTGGTCAACAGCATTTCAAGAGGTATTAGTAATGGGGAACTTTCATTAGATGAAGCGCTTGAGCAACTATTACATGTTGATCGTTCCAACGAATCTTTTCCATTGTGGCTACAAATCTTATCAGCTGCTATTGCAAGCGGATGTTTCCTTGTCATGTTCCAAGGTGGTTGGAGCGATTTTTTCCCTGCCTGTATAGCCGGAGGAATCGGCTTTATCGTTTCTGATTATATAAATCGTGCGATTGAAATTAAGTTTTTCGCAGAGTTCTCTGCTTCCTTAGTGATTGGTTTACTGGCTTTATTATTTGTGGTGACGGGAGTAGGGCAGGAGCTAGATAAAATTATTATCGGCTCGGTGATGCCACTTGTTCCAGGTCTATTGATTACAAATGCAGTTCGTGATTTAATGGCAGGTCATTTGGTTTCGGGAATTTCCAAAGGTGCTGAAGCCTTTTTAACAGCAACAGCTATTGGTGGCGGTATTTCGATGGTGATTTTACTATTTTAAGATGGGGGTGCTGCTATGTGGATTCAACAAGTGGTCACAAGCTTTATTGCATCAGCTGCTTTTGGGATCTTATTTAATGCACCGAAAACTAGCTTGGTGAAGTGTGGATTTGTTGGAATGGTAGGTTGGATGATTTATTTTATACTAGTTGAATTTAAGGTTGATGTAGTCATTGCAACCTATGCAGCTGCATTTTTTATCGCATTCATTAGTCAGTTTTTCGCAAGACGATATAAGACTCCGATTATTATTTTTTCTGTAGCGGGCATTATTCCACTCGTTCCTGGTGGGTTAGCTTATGACGCGATGCGCAATATTGTATCGAATGAGTATAACTTTGCGATTGAATCTGCGGTAAAGGTTTTTTTAATTTCAGGGGCAATTGCGATCGGACTGGTTTCCTCTGAGGTGGTTAATCAAGTAATTCGGAAAATTCAATTTAGGCGACAAGAGAAAGTTCAAGGATAACACCCATTTTAGAGGTGTTATTTTCTTTATGGTAAAAACCTCTTGTAAAAACTAATGGTGTTAGTTTATTATAAAACTAATGATATTAGTTTTTAAAAAGGAGAGAGGATAAACTTGAGATTAACTCGTGTTGGTTCTATTTATCAAATAGCATTTATGCCGACTATTTTTCCGGTGAATTGTTACTTTGTAGAGGAAGAGGATGGTTTGACGTTAATAGATACAGGAATGAAGTTTAGTGTGAAGGGGATTGTTGCTGCTGCGAAGGAGATTGGGAAACCGATTGTAAGGATTGTTCTGACTCATGCCCATGATGACCATGTTTTAGGTTTAGATTCATTGAAGGAACTATATCCTGATGTTCCGGTGTATCTTTCTAAACGAGATTCCCGGTTGCTAGTGGGAGATAAGTCACTTGATCCAAATGAACCGGGTACGCCTATTAAAGGTGGGGTTCCGAAGAATGTGAAAACTCGTCCAGATATATTGTTAGAGGATGGAGACCGGATTGGCTCGTTGTTGGTGGTATCCACTCCTGGTCATACACCAGGTTCAATGTCATTTTTTGATACGAGAAGTAAAGCGCTTGTCGCGGGTGATGCTTTTCAAACAAAAGGAGGATTGGCTGTTTCAGGTAAGCTAAACCTTGTGTTTCCTTTTCCAGCCATGGCAACATGGAATAAGGAAGTAGCGATAGACAGTGCCAAGAAGATTAGAGAGCTTAATCCAAGTTTATTAGCGGTAGGACACGGGAAAATGATAAAGGATCCAGTACAATCTATAGATCTAGCAATTGAAGCTGCATTTCGAGCAGTAAATAAGGAGAGATAAGCATGTCACCAAGAATGGGATTAGATAAAGGAACGATTATAGAAGTTGCAGTTGAGCTAGCCAATCATGAAGGAATGGAAGGCGTTACTCTTGCAACGCTCGCCAAAAGATTAAATATAAGAACCCCATCTTTGTATAACCACATTGAAGGATTGGATGATTTAAGAAGTGAATTAGCATTGACTGGTATGAACCGGTTATTACATGTTTTAAAGATAGCTGTCATGAATAAAACGGGTGACGAGGCCGTTCATGCAATGTCGATTGCCTATATACAATTCTCACGACAAAACCCAGGCCTATATGAACTAACCTTAGCTGCCCCCAACCCAGAGGACACCGAAATCCAACAAGCAGGAAACAGTATTGTCGAGCTGATTATACAAGTCCTAAAAGATTACAAGCTAGATGAGGAAGCCGCCATCCATGCCGTACGAGGCTTACGAAGCCTACTCCACGGATTTGCCTCCCTCGAACAAAAACAAGCATTCGGCCTACCCGTAGACCTAGACAAAAGCCTACATCTCCTAATCAAAACCTTTCTTGCAGGATTATATTCAATGAAAATATAGAGAGTGTTTAGTACTTTAAAGCGGTGGGGGCCTGGCCCCCACTGCTTTAAAGGGTTAAAATGTGTGGAATTTAATGTATTTGAGCAATATCCCTTGAGATTTCATGTGAAATGTTTATAATCAAATTAAATTGTTTTTGAGAGGGGTAGATAGATGAAATATCGTGTTTCTGCAGTTCAGTATCACTTGCATACCATTCAGTCTTTTGAGGAATTTGCTGCACAATGTGAACATTACGTAAAAACAGCAGCTGAATATGGTTCAGAGTTTGTATTGTTCCCTGAGTTTTTAACGACACAGCTTTTATCAATTGGCAGTAATCATGGAACAGGCTTAACCATTAATGAGCTTCCTGGTTTTACTGAACAATATATTACGTTATTTACTAGATTAGCTTTAATTCACAAGATGCATATTATTGGTGGTACTCATGTGATCAACAGAGATGATAAGTTATACAATGTTGCACATTTATTTTACCCAGATGGTCGTGTGGAGGAGCAAGCAAAGCTTCATATTACACCAACTGAGGTACACGAATGGAATATGGCTGCGGGTAATGATTTTAGAGTGTTTGACACTGAAAAAGGAAGAATCGCAGTTTTAACCTGCTATGATATAGAGTTTCCTGAAATTGTTCGAATTGCTAAAGCAAAAGGAGCAGATGTAATCTTCGTTCCTTCTTGTACAGATGACCGTCACGGCTTCCACCGTGTTCGTTACACAAGTCATGCACGTGCCATTGAAAACCAAGTGTATGTGGTATTAACGGGAACAGTCGGTTCCCTACCAACTGTTGATTTTATGAGAGCGAATTTTGGTCAGGCGGCAATCATTACGCCAAACGATATTCCATTCCCACCGCAAGGTTTGTTAGCTGAAGGTGAGTTGAATAATGACATGCTTGTAACGGCAGATTTAGATTTAAGCCTTTTATATGAAGTTCGTGAAAAAGGATCGGTTACAACGTGGAGAGATCGCAGAACAGACCTTTATACAGATTGGCACGATATTAAAATTAACGGATAATCTACCAGAGAAGGAGATTTAAACAATGGAATATGTAAGAGTTCAAAGTATAGACGATCCATTATTTAAGCAATTACACGATCTAATGAAAGAAGTATTTCCTCCAGAAGAGGTACTAGAATTCTCCCTTTGGAAAGAGCCGTTAGAGGATCCAGCTATTTTTGTATATGTGGCTGTTCATGAAGGTAAGGTGGTTGGAATCACGGAGTACCGCTACTATCCACAGTGGAATGTAGCAATGACTGATTTCACGATCGTAAGTCAAGCGGGGCTAAGCCTAGGACGCTTCTTGGCTAATAATCGTTTATCTCACCTTCAGAAGCTTGCTGCCGAAAATGGTGGCCAGCAGCTTAAAGGTATGTTTGCTGAAATCTATGATCCTTATCAAAAAGAGGACTTTGATTTCGGTGGGGTTCCCATGATGAATCCATTCGTTCGTCGTGAAGTATTATCACACCTAGGCTACCAACGTCTAGATTTTAAATATGTCCACCCTTCATGGGAAAACAATGGAGCAGCCGTATCTGGTTTAGACCTTTGCTTCATGCCAATGAGTGAAGAGCTAACTGAACTACCAGCATCTCTAGTAGTTGATTTCCTTTCTACTTATTACTCAGTACTACCAGATAAGCCAGCAGAATGGCTAAGCATGGTAGAAGAGCTAAGGAAGAAAGATACAGTAGCTTTACAACCATTATAAAAAATCAGAACCCCTTATTAGCATATAAAGCAAATAAGGGGTTTTTTAGTGGTTTTTGGAAAATGATAGATGTGGGTATTTATTCCTTGAAAATTTTTAAAACGGACATAAAAATGTAGGTACTTTTAACTAATATATGATATAGTGATATAGTGAAATTTAGCACTACATTAAAAATATTGAAAAAGGCAAACTTATTGAAAAATAAGGACGCAAAGCGAAGGACCTAAGGTAGATGCTATGGTAGCCTAGCCGCCAAGAATAATTTTCTGATCCATAATGGTGAACAGAGATAATTCTGTTTGCCTTTTTTTATGCTGAAATGGCAGAGCAGCAAAGAAATTAATTTAGAATACTAAATCGCAAAGGGAGAACTCATCATGAACCGAAAGATGCAGCAAAGATTTAGCAAGAAAATAAGCATTAAACAAAAACTTATTGGTAGTTTTATATTGGTTACTTTGATTTTTGGTTTAGCCTCTTTTTCCTCATTCCAAAATATGAAAGAAACGAATGAAGCATATGATTATTTGATAGACAGGGTATCTGAAATTAGGTCTATTTCTCAAGAAATTCAGTATCATACGGAAGTTCAGTTGAGTTCATATACAGCATACTTACTGTACGTAGATTCTGATTATATCGAAGTGATGAATCAAGCCAATGCTTCGATTGATGAATTAATAGTAAGAGCAAGAGAGTTAGGTACTTTACAGGAAACACAGGATCGTTTAGATGAAATCGAAAACTCTAATCAAGAGTTTAGTATAAATGCCAATCGAATCTTATCTTCCATCTACACAAACAGAAACCAAGCTATTAAGGATGGAAAAGAACAACTTTTACCTACTAGTGATAAATTAATCGAACAGACAAAGTCCTTTCAAAAGTGGTTGACGGACGATATCTTAGTAAATAAAGTAGCTGAAACAAAAGAAAAGTCTCAAGCAGCTGTGACACAAGTGTTAATTCTTAGCTCTATTGCGGCATTATTAGCAATTAGTGCCGGAATTATCATCTCTAGATTCATAGCAAACCCAATTGTCCAACTTGGTAAAGTAGTAGGATTGGTAGCTTCAGGGGACTTAAATGTAGAAAAAATAAACATAAAAAGTAAAGATGAAATCTATGAATTAAATCAATCCTTTGAGCGAATGACTAACAATCTAAGTGAAATGATTGGTAGTATTGCGAATAATGCCGACCAGGTGGCAGCTTCGGCCGAACAGCTTAATGCAAGTGCCGAGCAATCTAGTCGAGCAACTGAAACCATTTCTGCTTCAATCCAAGAGATTGCTAGTGGAGCAGATGTAACAACTAGGAAGATGGACAAAAACTCCACTGCTTTACAAGAAGTGTTAGAAGGAGTAGTAAGAATCTCTGAAAGTGCTTCGGTTGTGTCTGAGCTATCTAGACAAACGAATGCAGAAGCAGAGGATGGTGGGAAAATTGTTAGTGAAAACCTGAAGCAAATGAAGTTTATTCATGAATCCGTTAATCGTTCTAATCAGGTGATCGGCACATTATCAGAGCGCTCTAAAGAGATTGGTGAAATCTTAAACGTCATTACGGCTATTGCTGAACAGACGAACCTTTTAGCCTTAAATGCTGCGATTGAAGCAGCTCGAGCTGGTGAGCATGGTAAAGGATTTGCGGTAGTAGCTGATGAAGTCAGAAAGCTTGCCGAACAATCAAAACAATCCACACAAAATATCGGAAACCTTGTCACACTGATCCAAAAGGATACTTCCGAATCGGTAAAAATCATGAGTGAAGTGATGAATAACGCAGAAAATGGTGTGAAGGTTTCTGAGCAAACATCTGCCAAATTTAACGTTATATTAGAAAGTACAAGAAATATTACACCTCAGGTTGAAGAAGTAACAGCAACCGTTGAAGAAATTTCTGCTAGCATCCAAGAGGTTTCTGCTTCTGCAAATGAGATTGCTAGCCTATCACAATCTAACACAACAAGTTCAGAAGAAGTGGCAGCATCTGCTGAAGAACAGCTAGCCTCTATGGAAGAAATCACTGCTTCCGCACAGGCACTAGCATCCATGTCAGAAGAGTTACAGGTGCTCGTAAGTCGATTTAAGCTTTAATTTGGAAGTTAGTAGATAACACCAACCCCCTTATCAGGAATACTGGTAAGGGTTTTTTTGTTGTAAATTTTTACAAACTAATAAACTTTCGATGGTTCTTGTTTACCTAATCATATTGTGAATCCTAATTGCTGATCGCATTTTCTAGCTTGGTTCTCGTAACTAACCTGTGAGTCAGCAATTACCTATTTGGAGTTGATTGTCTAAAGTGTAAATGAATTGTAAAAAAGGGGATGAAATGTTTTCCATATATGTACAAATCCCATTTAACTTTATGAGTTTTTAACAACAGCTTAACCATACTAACTTGTTAACAAGTTAGTATAAGTTTTGTAAGCAGATGAAAGGGGAGAGAGAATGACGAAAATTCGGGAGGAGCCTCTTCAGCATTTAGAAATTGCTGAGTTCTTAATTCATAATATTCGTTCAAGTGTTTATGAAGTGGATCAAAAGATCCCATCCGAAAATGAGCTTTGCCGTCAGTTCAATGTGAATAGGCATGTAGTGAGACAGGCAATTGCTAGAATTACTAACCTAGGATGGGTGACTCCTTTACAAGGTAAGGGCTGCTATGTCAACCAGATACCTAAACCTATATTGTATGTATTGTCGTCTCAAACTCGTTTCTCTGAAAATATGGAAAGTCAAGGAATTCAGCATAAAAGCAAACTGCTAGATTGGAAAAAAGGTGAACCGACTCCAAATGAGAAAGAGCAGCTAGCTTTACAAGGTAATGAGTTTGTATATCGTCTTGAAATTCTAAGGTATATCGATGGAAAACCAATTTCGATTACCACAACGGTTTTTCCAGAATCAGAGGTTCCGAATTTAGAAGAACATTTCTATAAGTTCCATTCCTTATATGGAATCTTACTAGAACACTATCAATTACGACCTATCCGCTCAAGCTCTACTTTCCAAGCGAGCCTTCCGATGATGAAGGATGCAGATTTTCTTGAGATACCGGAAAGCATTCCGATTGTACAAATTGAAAGCATCATGAATCATCCAAGTGGGCATCCGATTGAGTATAGTGTCGCGCGAGTTAGAGGGGATATGCACAAGTGTTTAGTAGAGTTTTAGAATGTTAGTCATTCTACATATAGGCTGTCATCAACATTGGTTCTGCCAATGATGATTATAAACATTTTTTGAAAAACGAGAGGAGAAACACCACTAATGAAAAAAGCACTTTTATCATTGTTAGCTTTATCGTTCGCTTTAATTTTTGCAGCATGTTCATCATCAACTGGTTCAACAAGTACGGATACAGAAACTGGAAGTGAGTCTAGTGAAAAGGATACGATTACGATTGCTTGGTATCCAAACGAATCAGGTGCGGATTTAAAGGATTCTCGTGATGCACTAGGTAAAGTCATTGAAGAAGCTACTGGTAAAAAGGTTGAACATAAAACAACAACTGACTATATTATTGCAATCGAGTCAATTGCAAATGGCAATGCTGACGTAGCATTCATGGGAGCTCAAGGTTATGTTGAAGCTCATAATAAAAATGACAAAGTACTTCCATTAGTTGTATCTTCAGGTGCATCTGGAACGTTAGATGACGCTGTTTACTACAGCTGGTTAAATGTTAAAAAAGGTAATGAAGGTGAGTACAAAGATGGAGATAACTACTCTATAGATAACATTGCTGACAAGAAATTCTCATTTGTTTCTAACAGTTCTACTTCAGGATTTAAAGTACCTTCTGCTGGAATCGTGTCACATTTCAGTAAGCAAGATGACTATAAAGAATTGACGGCTGAAGATTTATTAGAAGGTGGAGCGTTCTTTAGTGAAGTGTTATATGGTGGATCTCACCAAGGATCTGCAGTTAACTTATTAACTGACAAAGCAGACGTTGCTGCTTTCTGTGATGTTTGTGTAAAGAACTACATTGAAGTAGTAGAAGGAGAATGGAATCGTCCAGGATCTGTGTACGAAGTATTAGCAGATGCTGCAGAGCCTTTCAACACAATCCCTGGTGAGCAATTTGTTTCCATCTCAGTTACACCAGTATTAAATGCACCATTCGTTGTAAACACAGAAACACTTAGTGAAGAAGATGTTGCTGCAATGAAAGAAGCATTCACTTCTGATGAAGTAGCAAACGATCAAACGATTTTCATTCCAAAAGATTCAGAAGTTAAAGGCTTATTCTCTAAGTCTGATCAAGAGCGCTTTTTAGAAGTAGAAGATGCTTGGTTTAACCCAGTAAGAGAGTTATCTGGTAACTAATTTATAAAAAATCAAAGCACTATCCATCCAGCAAGTCATCACACTTGGGTGGATAGTTGTCATTTTTAAATAAAGGCTATGTTAAAGTACAATGTTGATTTTTTTGCACAGTTGATAGAAGTGGAAGGACGCGAGACTCCTGTGGGAGTAGCGTGACAGGTGAGACCCCACAGGCGCAGCCGAGGAGGCTCACCGCACGCCCCACGGAAAGCGAGTGTCCTGCAACGAAAATCAACAACGAAGTTTAACACAGCCTAAATAAAAAGGAGTTTATCATGACAACGTTATTAGAATTAAACAATGTATCAAAGCAATATGGGAAAGATACGTTAGCGTTATCTGATGTTAGCTTCTCTGTAAAAGAAGGAGAGTTTGTTTCCGTCATTGGTCCTTCAGGAGCCGGGAAGTCAACTCTCCTTCGTTGTATTAATCGAATGATTGATTCAACTAGTGGAGAAATTGCCTTTGATGAAATGGACGTATTGCAATTAAAAAAGAAGGAACTCCGTAAGTTGCGCACGAAGATTGGGATGATTTTTCAGCATTACAACTTAGTCAATCGTTTAAGTGTGATTGAGAACGTTCTTCATGGGAGACTCGGCTACAAGTCAGTGGTTACGGGAGCACTTGGTATTTATACAGAAGAAGAAAAACGCCATGCCCTGCATATTTTATCGTTATTAGGATTAGATGATCAAGTGTATAAGCGCTGCGATCAGTTGAGTGGTGGACAAAAGCAACGTGTAGGGATTGCGAGAGCGTTAATTCAAGATCCTAAAATGCTTTTATGTGATGAGCCTATTGCATCATTAGATCCAAATTCATCTAAGGTAATAATGGATCATTTGAGAAACATTTCTACCTCGATGGGTATTACGGTCTTAATCAACCTCCATCAAGTTGATGTTGCCCTTAGGTATTCTGATCGGATTATTGGAGTTAGTAAGGGAAAGGTTGTCTATAATGGACCACCAAACCTTATTACAAATCATGAAATTCAACAAATTTATGGATCAGAGGCAGATGAGCTGATGATTGATGTAGGTGGGAAAAATGCAGGATAAATTCTTTTTAAAGAAGAGAGTCAACTCACTACTTTTAATTGGAATCCTCTTACTCGTGACGTACGGAAGTATGGCGATAACAGAATATGATATCGTGAAAGGATTTACATCTATTCCTGATGCAATTGCATGGGGTGTCAATAATTTTTATCCAAATGCAGAATCCCTTGAAAAGCTACCTAGAATTTGGGGAAAACTACAGGAGACCATTCTTATCTCCCTTGCTGCTTCAACAGGTGCAGGTCTATTTGCCCTAATCTTTGCGATTTTAGGTTCAAATACGACGAGAGTCAATAATTTCCTTGGGACGTTTGCTCGTGGAATTGCGACACTATTCCGTAATATAGATGTTGCAGCTTGGGCAATGATTCTCTTATTTTCTTTTGGTCAAAGCTCGTTAACCGGCTATTTTGCTTTATTCTTTGTATCATTTGGATTCTTAACAAGAGCTTTTATCGAAACCATCGATGAAGTGAGTAATAGCTCTGTAGAAGCATTGACGGCTACAGGTGCAAGCTATTTATCTATCATTATTCATTCTGTCATTCCAGCTAGTATTCCTCAAATGATTAGCTGGCTGTTATTTACGATTGAAACCAGTATACGTAGTGCCACGCTTGTAGGTATTTTAACTGGTACTGGGATTGGATTCTCTTTCAATCTCTATTACAAAAGCTTGGATTACAATTCTGCAAGCTTAGTTGTAGTCACGATTATCATTTCTATTTTTATCATTGAATATATTTCAAACTATGTAAGAAGGGTGATTTTGTAGTGGGGTTTCAAGTTAAGCCAGTTGCAACTGGTCCAAATGGTCAAATACCGTCATCTTCCGTGAAACGGATAAAAATCAAGCCGATTACAAAAGAAACAATGGTGATTCGAACCACTTTAATTAGCCTAGTTATTTTAACAATCTATGGGTTTATAACCTTTGATTATAAGGATATTAGTTTTATAGGTGGAGTGTTTTCAACACTTCAAAATTTTGGTGTTATGTTTTTTCAACCCCATTTTTCTCATTTCACGTTTTGGCATGCTGCTTATCAGGTGCTGATTACGCTTGGAATTGCAGTCCTTACAACCTTGTTTGGGTCAGTAATCGCACTTATGCTTGGATTGTTATCTGCTCAAAACCTATCAAATAAAGCGTTGTCTAACACTATTAAAGGGATCATTGCTTTTATTAGAGCAATTCCAACGGTACTATGGGTGTTGATTTTTGCCGTGGCAGCAGGACTTGGCAGTGTCGCAGCTGTTATTGGAATGACCTTTCACTCAGTAGGTTATTTAACGAAAGCTTACTCAGAGTCATTTGAAGAATTAGACACTGGTGTGATTGAGGCATTAAAAGCTAGTGGTGCGAGCTGGTGGCAAATCATCTTTCAAGCTGTCATACCGTCCTCTATTACGTATTTAATTTCATGGACCTTTATGCGTTTTGAGATTAACTTTGGTGTGGCTGTCGCAATGGGAGCTGCAGCAGGTGCGGGTGGAATCGGATTTGATATGTTCATGGCTAGTGGCTTCTACTATGACTTGCGTGAAATTGGAACGATCACATACTTTATCTTAGTCGTCGCGATTATTTTAGAGTTTATTGCGATGAGAATTAAATCTAGATTGAGAACAACTATATAAGAGAGAATACCGGACTCTAGGTCTGGTATTTTTTTTGTTTAGCAAATTATAAAATAAATCATTTGTGGATAACTAGAGTCAGTGGATTTGAATCCAGCTCCAGCGCCCAGCCCCCAGCCCCTCGAGGTCAAATAACCCAAGAGAATAAAAGGGAATTTCGCCCTTTTCTTCTTCTTGGAACATTTGATATGCCTGAGGCTAAACAGGGCGCTTGCGCCTTTTGTTCATTCCGGAAAACAAAGAAACTAAAATACTAGGAGCTAGTTTCCCCAAAACAAAAAGTACCTGCAACGTCCTCTAAATCAGATGTAAATGTATGTTTTACAAACCTGTAACCTTTGTAACTTGTCAATAAGATAGATTGAATGTGTGAAAGAAAATTGAAAGTATTATTGGAAAG
Source organism: Bacillus sp. AK128 (assembly GCF_053903075.1). Lineage (NCBI taxonomy): Bacteria > Bacillati > Bacillota > Bacilli > Caryophanales > Bacillaceae > Bacillus > Bacillus sp. AK128. The sequence continues at coordinate 181,361 of NZ_CP096379.1, forward strand.
GAGATCCGTCTAATCTATGAAAAAATCAGAATTAACCAAGATCTTAGTGGAAGGAAATCCAGAATTACTAAAGCAATTATCATTACAAGCAGAAGAGTTAGTAGTTATTAAAATAGAGCGTAAACCGAAGACCGGATTAATTATGTTAAAAGTAAGAGATTCCGTATCCATGCAACCATTTTACATGGGAGAGGTTCTCGTTACGGAATGTACCGTTTCCATTGATGGTATGTACGGAATGGGAACGATTATGGGGGAGGAATTTGAACGTTCCTATCAAATTGCAGTCATTGATGCGGTGTTTAATGTAGGTTTACCAATTGTACAGGAATGGTTACCCATACTCGAGGAAGAGGCAATGTCCATTAAACGAAAACATCAAAAAGAACAAGCAATGGCGGTTAGTTCGAGAGTGAATTTTGACACAATGGAGGATTATAATGCCAAAAGTTAATAATGAAACCTTTGATTTTATACATGGCACTCAGCAAATCTTTCGTTTACTAGTTGATAGTATGGCAAGGCCTGGGAAAATAGTCTCCATTCAAGAGTCCACTAGATATATTGATGAGAACACTGGTCTATCAAAAGAATTGATTGCACTGGCTTATACATTACTTGATCGCGAAGTATCTTTTCATTTGGTAGGTGATGAAAAAGGAAAAACAGCACAGTATTTAGAGTGGAGTACCTTTAGTACAACTGAAGCGGTACAAACGGCTGATTATATATTTATTCCATATTCCCTATCAGAAGGAGACTTACTGGACTTAATGAATGAGGTAAAGTGTGGAACTTTGACAGACCCACATAATAGCGCAACTTTAATTTTTCATGTAAAAGAGGTATCTTCATTTGGGCCACACGGAAAGAAGCTAGTGATGTCTGGACCTGGAATTAAAGAGAATTCTAGTTGTTATATAGAGGGTCTACCTTCCAATTTCATTAAGGTTAGAAAGAAAATTAACAAAGAGTTTCCAATTGGCATTGATCTTATTATTGTCTCATCAAATGGCGATATGATTGCAATCCCAAGAACGACGAAGTTAGAAAGTGAGGATCATGTATGGGGTATGTAGCTGTAACCGGAGGCCAAAAAGCAATTGAACAGGCAGCAAGACTTGTCCAAGAATACCGACTTTCAAGTGTGAAAAAAGTGTTAGAAACCTCGGAAATAAAGAATCAATTTCGGTTATTAATTGACCGTGTTATGGGTGAGGGAGGACTGTATGCTCCTGAATATGCGGCACTAGCCTTAAAACAGTCAGAAGGGGATCCGGCAGAAGCTGCATTTCTGTTAAGAGCATATCGTTCAACCTTACAAAGAACGCAATATTCACTAACCGTAGATCCAAGTAAAATGCGAGTGATTCGTCGGATTTCTTCCTCATTTAAGGATATACCAGGTGGACAATTGCTAGGACCTACCTATGATTATACGCATCGATTATTAAATTTTGATCTACGACAGGAGGAAAAAGAGCCTCTCCAAGACTTTTTGGAAGAGTTTGATTTAACTATAGATGAGGGTGACGTGACTTATCAAAAAGTAGCTGAGCTTTTAAGAGAGCAAGGGTTACTGGGTAATGTCTCAATAAATGAATCAGAGCCATTCGATGTGACAAGGGAAAAGCTGACATTCCCAGCACCTCGCTCTGCTCGTTTGCAAATTTTAACAAGAGGGGAAACAGGAGCGATGACTGCTCTTGCATATAGCAGTATGAGAGGGTATGGGGTGGTTCACCCAACAATTGGAGAATTACGAGTAGGGTACACCGATGTGCATATACCTTATCCGTTTAGTAAGGAAGAAGAGGATTCTGTTTACATCGGGGAAATCATGGTAACAGAAGTCGAAACAATCAACTCGTTTACACAAAATAATCGAGGAGAAATCGAATTTATGCTCGGCTATGGCCTGACGTTTGGTCAAAACGAGGTAAAGGCAATTGCGATGGCCATTTTAGAGAGAAGCTTAGCGACAACAGGGCAGACGCCAACGCAAGATGAGGAATTTGTTCTATTACATATCGATAGTGTGGAAGCACACGGATTTGTCTCTCATTTGAAGCTTCCACACTATATTACCTTCCAATCGATGCTTGACCGGATCCGGCAAGTTCAAGAAGGGACAAAGGCAAGTAATAAAATAGGCCAACAAGGTCATGAAGTATCATTTAGTCATTCATAGAGAGGTGTTGAATTTTCATGAGTGGGCAGCTTGAGCAAATATACAATTTTGCCTTTTTAGATGAAGGCTCTAAAAAAGAAATTCGTCGTGCCACTATAAAGGCAATTGCTATTCCAGGGTATCAGGTTCCTTTTGCTTCAAGAGAAATGCCAATCGGAAGAGGCTGGGGAACAGGGGGACTTCAATTAACCTTGGCGTTAATTGGTGAGCAGGACAAATTGAAGGTAATCGACCAGGGACATGATGATAGTGTAAATGCGGTTAGCATTAAGCAATTAATAGGAAAATGCACAGGTATTCCAACAACAAACGATTCTGAAGAAGCAACTATCATCCAAACTCGTCATCGTGTACCTGAGGTTCCATTACGCGAGGATCAAATTTTAGTACTGCAAGTTCCACTTCCAGAGCCATTGCGAAGAGTAGAAGCAAAAGAAAGTGAAACAAAACGGTTGCATGCAGAGATGGATTATAGCAGTATGTGGCTACGATTATATGAAGACATTGTACTGTACGGAGAAATAACCATTGGGGCAGATTACCCAAGTATGGTGAATGAACGCTATATTTTCAATCCAAGTCCAATCCCGCGTTTTGACTTACCAAAGCTACATCAAGCTGAAGGGCTTTACCTTTTTGGGGCAGGTCGAGAAAAGAAGATTTATGCGATTCCTCCATTTACTGATGTAAGGCCATTACAATTTGAAGACTATCCATTTGAAGTGGAAAATTTTAATGGCTTGTCATGTCATCTATGTGGCAGTGAAAATGTGTATCTTGATGAATTGTACGATTCGAATACAGGAGATAAGAAATACCAGTGCTCTGACACTGGCTATTGTTCAATTCAACAGGAGAAAAAGGGGGTATCACAATGATTGAAACTCCTCTTTTAACAGTAAAAGGCCTAAATAAGCGTTACGGAAAAGGTTGCCCCAGCTGTCAAACACCTCAAATGTTTACAGGACAAGACAATCGCTGTCTCTCATGTGGAAGTGTGTGGGCTTGTATGGATGTTAACCTTGAGCTCTATAAGGGAGAGATTTTGGGGATTGTTGGAGAAAGTGGGTCTGGAAAAAGCTCACTTGTTAAAAGCTTATATTTTGATGATGAGGTGACATCAGGTATAGCTAGAATTTCTTCTTATAAAGAGGGAGAAGTTAATGTTTTTGAAGAGTCATCTCAGCAAAAACGGTATATTCGCAATTACTTAATGGGAATGGTGTATCAAAATCCTTGGTTAGGGTTGAAGATGTCATTTTCAAGTGGTGGAAATATTGCTGAAAAATTAATTGCTTCTGGCTCTTTTCACGTAAGAGATATCAGGAAACGAGCTGCAGAGCTATTAAATCATGTGGAAATTCCGCTAACAAGGATGGATGAATTACCAAAAAACTTTAGTGGTGGTATGCAACAACGTGTTCAAATCTCAAAAGCTCTTGCTAACAACCCTTCTATTTTATTGCTAGATGAAGTGACAACAGGCTTAGATTTATCGGTTCAAGCAAGGGTTTTAGATTTAATTCGAAAGATTCAACGTGAGTTTAATGTGGGCATGATTGTTGTTTCGCATGATTTAGGTGTCATTAGGATGCTGGCTGATCGAACGATTGTGATGAGACATGGACAAATAGTAGAGCATGGTCTAACAGATCAAGTATTAGAAGATCCAGAGCATCCTTATACACAGCAACTGGTTCACTCTCTTTTACACGTATAAAAAAGCCTTGAGGTGATGAAAATGAGCAACACATTTAGAATCGTAAATGCAAAAATTGTAACGCCTAGTAAGGTTATTTCAAATGGTTGCATTGAAATAGAAGATGGAATGATTGTAAACATTGAAGATAGATCATTGGTTTCAGTACATTCAAGGGATATCGATGCAAATGGAAGCTGGGTGATTCCTGGCTTAGTAGATTCACATAGTGATGCCATTGAGATTGAAATGGAACCTAGACCAAGTAGTATTTTTCCGTTAGAGGTTTCCTTCTATGAACTTGAAAAGAAACTGGTTGGAGAAGGGATTACTACTATCTATCATTCTCTTTCATTAATGGAAGAGTATGCAAAAAAGTGGATGAGACAAAACCAAACGGTGATGGATCTTATTAAGGAAATCCATGAACGGTCAAAAGGGCAGCATTTGATTCGTCATAAGACTCATCTTCGTTATGAAATCTCGAATACGAGTGCCGTACATGATGTTGAAGAATTAATCAAAGCGGGAAAGATTGATCAACTATCCTTTATGGATCATACGCCAGGTCAAGGACAATTCCGTGATATTGAGGTTCATAAGAAGCTCTTAGTTGAACATCGTCATTATACGGAAGAACAAGCAGAGAGCATGATTCAACATGGCTTACTTCAGGAAAAATTAGATTCAGATGTGATTGAGCAATTAGCCCATTTGGCAATAGAAAACGGAATACCAATTGCTTCTCATGATGACGATACGGTTGAGAAATTGTTAGTCGTGAAAAGCTGGAATGCAACAATTAGTGAGTTTCCAATTGAACTAGAAGTCGCTAAGAGAGCAAAGGAAATGGGTTTATATGTGGTAATGGGTGCCCCTAATGCCCTCCTTGGAAAATCGCATAGTAAAAATCTTTCAGCTTTAGAAGCCATCCAAAATGGAGCAGTCGATATCCTTTGCTCGGATTATTATCCGTCATCTCTGTTACATGCAGCTTTTAAGCTGTATCATCAGCATAACCTACCAATCCATGAGGCTATTAATATGGTATCAATCAATCCAGCAAAGGCTTTAGGAATCGACAATGAAGTGGGTTCTATTGAAATGGGTAAGAGGGCAGACCTTTTAATTGTGTCTGAACAAGGAACACGTCCTGTATTAAAAACTGTTTTAGTTAATGGTATTGTTGTTTGTCAAATGAACTATCAATTTCCTTCTCTAGTCGGAAATTTAAGCTGAAAGGATAGACTGCAATGAAACAATTAAGTGAAAGCCCAACAATTCATCCAAGCTCAATCGTGCATTTAAGTGATCTAGGAAATTGGACCGAAATTGGGCCAAATACAATGATTCAGGAATCTACTTTTGGAGATTATAGCTATACCGCTGGCGATGCTCAAATCATATATGCAGAGATCGGTAAATTTTGTTCAATTGCCTCCCATGTTCGAATGAATCCGGGTAATCATCCGATGTGGCGAGTGACCCAGCACCACCCAACTTATCGAAGAGAGCAATATGGTTTAGGACAAGATGACACAGAGTTTTTCCAATGGCGTAAAGCTCATAAAGTAACGATTGGTCATGATGTGTGGATTGGCCACGGTGCAATTATTATGCCGGGAGTGACAGTTGGAACTGGTGCTGTAATTGGAGCAGGAGCTGTTGTAACAAAGGATATCCCTCCTTATATGATTGCGGTGGGCGTACCAGCTAGGCCACTTCGTGAACGGTTCCCGAAGCACTATGCAGAGAAGCTGCTAAAAATAGAATGGTGGAACTGGGACCGTGAAACATTGATAGAGCGGTTTGATACATTAAATGACCTTGAGAGATTCATTGAATTGTACGGTGAAGATGTATAAGTGTTAAGGAGGGGCATGATGAAGGAATTAATGAGAGTGGAAGATTTAGAAAAAACATTTACCATGCATCACTTACAAGAGAAGCATATAATCGCTTGCAGTGGAATTAATTTTTCGCTAAAAGAAGGAAGCTTCCTTGGTATTACTGGAAAAAGTGGAGCTGGGAAATCGACAGTATTGAAAAGCCTATATCGAACGTATAAATCAACCTCAGGAAGAATCTTATACCATTCTGATCAATTTGGACCGATTGATTTAGTGCAAGCAACAGAAAGACAAATGATTAAAATTCGGAAACATGAAATTGGGTACGTTTCACAATTCTTGAATGTTATGCCACGAGTGACGGCACTAGAAGTGGTAATGGATGCAATGATGGAAATGGGTGTCGATTTGGATGCAGCACGAGAAAAGGCAAAAATGATTTTGGCTCACTTTAAACTTCCAGAATCTCTATGGGATACATTTCCGAGAACGTTTAGCGGTGGAGAAAAACTTCGACTTAACCTAGCACAGGCAATGGTAAAACGTCCTAAGCTCCTTTTATTAGATGAACCGACTGCATCTTTAGATCAATCATCTAAGGAGTCAGTAAAAGAAATGATTATGGAATTGAAAGAAGCGGGAACCAGTATGATAGGGATTTTTCATGACTTAGATTTTATGGAAACGGTCATAGATGAACAATATCATTTGGCGGATGGTTTGTTTAAAAAGGTAGTCACAGTTTAAATAAAGGAGAATTTTCTTATGAAGTATCGAGAGCTTGATATAGAAGATATACCGCTGTATTTGGAGTTGTTAAAAGAATTAGATGCCGACAATGCTTTGACGTTAGCACAGGCTGGAAATATGCTTTTAACGATTGGAACGTATCCGTTCTATAAACTGTATTTGGCTTTAAAAAATGACAAGGTCGTCGGAACGTTTTCACTTATTATTTGTGATAATCTCGGACATGGTGGTCAAAAATTTGCAGTTTTAGAAAATGTAATCGTTCATCCTTCCTATGTAAGAACGGGGATCGGGAAAGAGATGGTACAGAAAGCGATCCGTATATCTGCTGAAAATGGTAGCTATAAATTAATGTTATCGAGTAATGACATTCGAACTGATGCCCATGCTTTTTATGATGCACTCGGATTTAAAAGGCATGGAGTAAGTTTTGTGACGGAGGTAAGTCTATGATTATTGACTTACATTGTCATACGAAAATATCAGATAACACTTATACAACAGAGGAAGTCATCCAATTAGCACATGTAAATGGAGTCACCCATTTAGCGATTACCGACCATGATACCACGGTGGGGTTACAAGAGGCAGTGGAGCTTGGTAAGAAACATGGGGTTGAAGTGATTCCAGGGATTGAAATCTCAGCGTATGATTATAAAAGAAAATCGCGTGCTCATATGTTAGGATTGTTTATCACTCCAGGTCATGAAGCGATTGATCGTTTGTGCGGTAGCCTAATAGAGGAGCGACACCAGGCATCCTTTCAAATGGTACAGCAGATTATTCAAGCAGGCTACAACATAACTTGGGAAGAGGTTCAAGGGTATGCAATTGGTGGAACAGGAATGTATAAGCAGCATATTATGCATGCTCTTCTAGATAAGGGCTACACGGATCAAATTTATGGTGATCTATATAGGAGGCTATTTTTTAGAGGAAGTGAAACGGAACAACCTGGTGTTGCCTTTATCCCCATCTCATATGTGGATGCTAAGGATGCAATCCACGCAATCAAGGAAGCGGGTGGAATTCCTATTTTAGCACATCCAGGTCAATTTAATAGCTTTGATGCAGTTGAAGAATGGGTAGAGGCAGGGTTAGAAGGTATTGAGGTCGAGCATCCATTACATTCTGCTGAAGATAAACAAAAAGCGTTAATGTTGTCTGATAAATTCAACTTATTAAAAACAGGAGGCTCTGACTTTCACGGCTTTTACGGTGATGCCAATGTATCCATTGGAGATTATGTGACTAAAGTAGAGTGGTTTGAGGAAATGAAAAGAAGAAGGTTACGATTGGTAGCAAGGTCATAGTGAAAAGGGGTAATTTCAATTAGAAATTGCCCCTTTTTCATTTTTTAGGGATTTTTTGTAAATATAAGTTGTTAACAAAACAATGTTATGTTACATTAGTACCAGATTAATAAAACAATGTTTTGTTACAAAGGGGTGAAATAAACATGAACGAAGAACTTTTATCCAAAAAGGAGCTATTGGAGCATACCTCAATTTCCTATGGTCAGTTATATCGGTGGAAGCGGATGGATCTGATTCCGGAGAGCTGGTTTATTAAGAAATCAAGCTTTACAGGGCAAGAGACTTATTTTCCAAAGGGGAAGATTCTAGAGCGGATTCAGAAAATCATCGAGTTAAAGGATGCTTATTCGTTAGAAGAGCTAGCAGCGTTCTTTTCGCCTAATCCATCTGAAGTAAATGTAAGCTTCACAGATTTACGAGAAGTTCTCAAGGAGGACACGATTAACTATTTTCAATCGATAAATTCAGAACTGAAAGCACCCTCGTTTCATGAGATTTTCTATTTATACTTGTGTGAAAAAATTGAAGTAAAACACAAACTCGAGATTAAAGGATTGTTTCAGGAGCTTACCTTTCTTAAAGAAATCGACTTTAGTAAGCATCCTACGGCTTTCGATTTAGTAGCCTTACAAAAGGAAGATGAAATCGTCTGGATGCTTACACCATCTGAGAGTCCATTAATCATTCAACATCAGGCTTCAATACACTTGAAGATTAGCTTGATTGACTATTTAAATGAGTTAAAAATCATACTTTCAAATTTAAATTTATAGGAGGTTGTCAGAATGGGTACAGACTTAAAAGAGACTCAAAGTATCAAGATTAATGGTTCAGGGACATCTGGTGGTGGAAAGTTTGAGGACGTAAAAATTAATGGTAGCGGTAAAGTGTTAGGAGATATTGAATGCCAGTTATTAAAGATTGATGGTTCTGGTCGTATTGAAGGAGCAGTTCAAGCAGATACAGTAAAATTTAATGGTGCGGCTACGATAGAGGGGGATCTTAATACTTCTACTCTAAAAATTAATGGAAGTGCCTCTCTAGAAGGTAATGTTATGTCAAATGAGATCATCGTAAACGGGTCAGGTAGATTTAAGAAAGACATACAAGTAGTAGATTACGAGGTAAATGGTAGTTGTGATGTAAAAGGTAGAATAACGGGTGGGCAGGTAAAGGTGAACGGTATGCTAAAGGTAGAAGATAGCTGCGAGGTAGAGTATTTTAAATCATACGGAGGCATTCGAATTGAAGGGCTGTTGAGTGCTGATCTAATTGAAATAATGCTTGGTCATTATTCTCTTGCAAAAGAAATCGGTGGAGAAAAAATTGTCGTGAAACAATATGGCTCCTCAGGTATTATAAAGCAAATCATTAACTTCTTTAAACAGCGTACAGATATATTAGAATCAGATCTAATCGAAGGTGATGACGTTAACTTAGAGGTAACGAAGGCTAAGCTTGTCAGAGGGAAAAATGTAGTAATAGGAGAAAAATGCGAAATTGCCAGAGTGGAATACACAGATTCCATTACAATCCATCCACAAGCGAAAGTCGGCGAATCGCTTAAAATATAAAAAAAGGGAACGAGGCTTTTTAAATGGGCTTCGTTCCTTTTGCTGTCTATTGATCCTCTAGTTCCATTCGGATATATTTTCTAGTGTTAGGTCCATAAATTCCATCGTTGGCTAAAGCTCTATAGTTTGATTGGAAGCGTCTTACGGCTGCTTCTGTATTAGGCCCATAAATACCATCAACAACACCGGGGTCAAAATTAATCTGCTTTAATGCACGTTGAAGCTGTCTTACTTCAGCTCCTTCATCTCCAGAACGTAGGATTCCATCTGGTAAAGTAAATACATTTTTAGGTTTATTTGCTCCTAACACCTCATTTAGTCTATTCAATGTGTTAGGTCCGACTAGTCCATCTACTGTTAAACCGTATCGGCGTTGAAAACGCATGACGGCAGTTTCGGTTTCCTGGCCATATACACCATCTACTCCGTATCGAGGAAGAGCAAATCCAGCTTGGATTAATTCCTGTTGTATTTCACGAACGAACTGACCTTCGTCTCCTATACCTAATGGAAGGTCAACTGAAACACCTCCAACAGAGGGTTGATCATCGCTCATATCCTGACCTTCAACGAAGATCGTTTGATACGATTCTCGTACATCTGCTAAAAATTGATTCCATGAGATTCCGTAACGCTGTAAGGCGTTTTGAGGGTCTCTCCTACGCTCAGGATCAAGTGTGCTATGTGCCACTATATCCTCATCAGGGTCTAATCCAAAACGGTCTAGTAAATAAGCATGATACCATACATATCGCTTATAGGCCTCATTAAAATTAATACTACCTCCCCAACAAAGCTCGACACCAATTGCTGCATCATTAGCATCAGCTCCGTATAGACGGTCATCCGTTGATACATTATAGCGGACATGGTAGGCGACTTCATCCAGAGGAATAATTTCTAATATATAATTGTCATCAATAAATGTGTGAGCAGAAGCAGATGGTTGTACAGAATCAAAATAGTTACGGTTTCCATATGCTGTCGAACCAGCATTACCTGTATCATGACTCACAATAAACTGAATCGTATTATTCGAAGTACCTGGACGTGAGTTACCACGATCAATATAATCTCTTGTAATGTTATATCGCATAGTAAACCTCCTTCACATTAAAAATCATAGTATTATATGTGAAGGAGTTACTACCGGTTAATCTTATTTATAAGATGAGAAATGCGACCTATAGAACAGTTAACTCATATCAATTTTTTTGAGCGGTTTTGTAGCCGGTCCTTCGACGACTTCTCCATCAAAGGAAAATCTAGAACCATGACACGGACAATCCCAGGTGCGCTCCCCATTATTCCATTCAACCTCACAGCCTAAATGAGTACAGGTGGTATCAACAACGTGTAGCTTCCCATTTTGATCTTTATAGCAGCCTGCTCGTTGACCGTTAACCTTTACAACGGCTCCTTCGTTGTTCTGAATTTCCTCTATTTTTTTGTGAACCATACCGACCTTACCTGCAATAAAGTGACCAGCAACATCTAGATTTTGTGAGATAAAGTGTTTCACAGAAGGATCCGCATAGAAACGAGATGGCGTATACAACTGCTCATAAGGATTTTCCTTTTGCAAAATTAAGTCACTAAGTAGGATGCCTGCTGCCGTTCCGTTTGTCATTCCCCATTTACGGTAGCCTGTTGCTACAAAGATATTTGGTGTATCCTTATTCATCGGCCCGATATAAGGAACCTTATCTAAAGTCGTAATATCTTGTGCAGACCAGCGGTTGACGATCTCCTCAATGCCAAACAACTGATCTCCAAATATGGAAAGGTCTTCATAATGCTTCATCGTATTGATTCCATGTCCCGTTTTATGCTTTTCTCCAGCAACAATGACAAGCTTTTCACCCTTAAAGGTGGTATAACGAAGGGAGCGCTTAGGTGTTTCTGCACTTAAATACATTCCACCCGGGTAGTCCTTCTTTGTTTTGACTGCCAACAAGTACGAACGCTCCTGATACATTCTTGAAAAATAAAATGCTTTATCATAAAACGGGAAATGTGAGCCTTGGACTAGATAATCACACGTAATTTTATGCCCGTCCCTAGTAGTGATGATGGGCTGTGTTCCCTCCTGAACATCAGTAGCAGTTGTATGTTCATAAATACTTCCACCTGCTTCTACAATCTTCTCTACTAACACCTTTTGAAAAGCTAACGGATGGTACTGTGCTTGGTTTCTCATAACAATGGCTGATTTCATTTCAACATCAAGGGGCATAGAGGAAACCAGTTCTCCAGAGATGTTTAGACGCTGATAAGCAGCAGCTTCTTTATGTAGTTTTGATAATTTTTCATCTGAATTCGTATATACATAGGCATCATCTTCTATAAAGTCACAATCAATATGAAGCTCTCTCGTCGTCTTCTTAATAAATTTGAGGGCATCTGTATTGGCTTCATAATAGAGACGAGCTTTTTCTTCTCCCATATGACTAATTAATTCATCATAAATGATATCATGCTGTGCTGTAACTTTAGCAGTTGTATGTCCAGTTATTCCATTCAGTAGCTTACCAGCCTCAATGATTGCTACATTTAAACCTTGTTTAGTAAGAAGATAAGCAGTAGTAATTCCTGATATTCCCCCACCAACAATGGCAACATCTACTTTTTTATCTTCAGTAAGCTTCGGAAAGCTTGGAAGCTTGGTTGTATCACGCCAATATGGCTCCGGAAATTGAGGAAGCTTGTTTTCCCAGCTCATCAATGAACTCCTCCTAATAATGTATTTGTTTGTAATTTTTCCTAATTGCTCCAACCTATACAGGTATGGGAAAATTTTAATGGAGAAAGTTAAAAGGAAGTGGTACCGAGTAAACATACTTATGCCATTTCAATTGGGCATGAGGAGTCCGTTTATGAGGTGGTAAATAATATGTACTTTGGTTTAGCATTCGAGAATACTGTTACAGTTAATTATTAAATAGCCCATTAAATCTTGTTGAGTGATTTAATGGGCTATTTAAATTAGATATTTAAGTAATGCTTGTATATGTTAATAACAGAAACTTGAAAAATGCACAAGTTGATTGGAGCGGAAGGTGCGAGACTCCAGGGGGAGCAGCGGGAAAGGTGAGACCCCGCAGGCGCACGCCGAGGAGGCTCGCCGCCCGCCCCCCGGAAAGCGAAGCATCCTGCAGCGGAAATCAACTACCCATGTTAATAAAATGTCTACGAAACTAACCTACTTCGTCACACTCTCCTGTGCCCATTCCTCAACATCCCACACTTTAGTAATCCAGTCTTCATAAAAGTCTGGTTCGTGACATACTAGGACAACGGTGCCTTTATAGGCTTTGAGTGCACGTCTTAACTCTTCTTTTGCGACTACATCTAAATGGTTCGTTGGCTCATCAAATAGTAACCAGTTACTTTCATTCATCAGTAGCTTACATAGACGAACCTTTGCTTGTTCGCCTCCGCTTAACTGGCTTAACGGACGAGAAATATGCTCGTTCTTTAACCCACATTTAGCTAATGCTGCACGAACTTGATGCTGGTCCATGCTAGGGAAAGCATTCCAGATTTCATCAATTGGAGTGATGTTTTCTGCTTTTACTTCCTGTTCAAAGTACGAAGGATATAAGAAATCCCCTTGAACAGCTTTTCCGCTAAGCGGTTTAATTTTACCTAAAATCGTTTTTAAAAGAGTAGATTTACCAACACCATTACAACCAACGATTGCAATCTTTTCACCACGTTCAATCGTCATTGAGAGCTTTGGAAGTAGTGGGAACGTATACCCGATTTCAAGGTCTTCACCTTCAAACACATAACGTGAACTACCGCGTGATTCTTTAAATTCAAAGGTTGGCTTGAGAGCTGTTTCAGGACGGTCAATTCGTTCCATACGATCAAGCTGCTTTTGTCTACTTTTCGCTCGTCCTGTAGTTGAGTAACGAGCTTTGTTTTTAGCAATAAAATCTTCCTGCTTCTTAATGAATTCCTTCTGCTTTTCGTACGCATTAATATGCTGATTTTTATTAATTTCAGCAAGCTCTAGAAACTTTTCATAGGTTGCGGTATAACGCGTAAGCTTACTGAACTCAAGGTGGAAAATGACACCTGTTACTTGATTCATAAACTCCGTGTCATGCGATATTAATAGAAAGGCATTTGGATATTCTCTTAAGTAACCAACCAGCCATCTGATGTGCTCGACATCAAGATAGTTAGTAGGCTCGTCGAGTAAAAGAACTTCAGGCTGCTCTAGTAATAGTTTGGCTAGAAGGACCTTTGTACGCTGACCACCACTTAGTGCAGACACATCGCGGTCTAACCCGATTGCATCTAGCCCTAGACCTCTTGCGGTTTCTTCGATTTTAATATCTAGCATATAGAATCCACCAGCTTCCAGACGGTCCTGAATCTCGGCCATTTGCTCTAGTAGTTCTTCTAATTCCTCAGGGGTAGCAGTCCCCATCTTTTCAGTTACTTCATTTAGTTCTTTTTCTTTCTCAAATAAAGGTAAAAACGCATCGCTTAAAATATCACGGATCGTTTTCCCTCTCGTTAACACGGTGTGCTGATCTAAATAACCATATTGAACAGTCGGCAACCATTCCACACGACCTGTATCGTATACAATTTGCCCTGTTAAAATATTCATTAATGTTGATTTCCCAACTCCATTAGCACCAACTAGACCGATGTGTTCACCAGCTAGTAGGCGGAAGGAAACATCCTTAAACAACGTACGATCACCAAAACTATGTCCTAAACCTTCTACTGTTAATAAGCTCATGAATTAATTCCCTCCCAATCATCACCGAATTCAAAACATATCTTGACTCATCATACTACGCTCTGACTGTTTTCGCTACACCTCACTATTGTCAAAGAAGGTAAAATTCAACAGGGGAAAACTCATCCGAATTTATGGAGGAAGTTGATTTGGTATAAGGAAAGAAATAGAATATGTGTAGAATCCAGGTAAGGAGTGAGCGGTTTGACTGAGTTACATCCTGTTTTGAAAAAGCTGCAATATAAAGGACAAGGCAATAAAGTATTGGTGTTACACGCACCAAAGGAATATGACGATATTTTAAAAGCATTCCCGACAACGGTACATTCGAACGTAGAAGGGGAGGAGTACCCTTTCGTACAGGTATTCGGGACGTCGAATGAACAAATAAGGGATTTAGCGACAAAGGGATTACCAGTCTTAGCAGAGGATGGTTTGCTGTGGCTTTGTTATCCAAAGAAGTCCTCGAAAGTGTATAAAGGTTCAGATTGTAGCCGTGAAACGGTGGCCGGTTTATTAGCGGATCAAGGGTTTGAGCCTGTAAGACAGATTGCCATTGATGAGGATTGGTCTGCCCTACGGTTTAGACCAGTTGAAAAAATTAAATCAATGACCAGAAAATTCGCTGTAACAGAAGAAGGAAAAGAACGGACGAAGGGGTCGTAAACAAACAAAAACCACCTATGTAGGTGGTTTTATGTCTTTATGATTACTTACTTTCTGTTGCCTCGGATTCCTTCAGTAGCTCTTCTAGCTTTTTAATTCTTCGTCGTTCTTTCCGTTTTTGATCATATAATTCTTGATTTAATGCCTTATTTAATGAAAAGACCATTAATATGACAATCAAGGCAAATGGTAATGCAGCCACAATAGATGCTGTTTGCAAGCCATTTAACCCTCCACTCCATAATAAAACGGCAGCGATGGAGGATTGTAGTACTCCCCAGATTAATTTGGTGGAGGTGGCTGGGTTTAATGCACCATTTGATGTTAGCATTCCAAGTACAAAAGTAGCTGAATCTGCTGAAGTGACGAAGAATGTGATAATTAACAGCGTCGCTAATGTACCGATGATGCCTGCTAATGGAAACTGTTCTAATGTGATAAAAAGGGCAGTTGTTAAATCAGCGCTAACTGCTTCTGAAATACCTCGTTGTTCAAATAAATCAAAGAAGATAGCTGATCCTCCAAATGCTGCAAACCAGATGGCACCAAAAATAGTCGGAACGAGTAATACCCCAAGTACAAATTCCTTGATGGTTCGCCCTCTAGATACACGGGCGATAAAGGTCCCAACAAACGGTGCCCAAGAAATCCACCATGCCCAGTAGAAAATGGTCCAGGCTCCGACCCAGGTTCCTTGTGTAAAAGGAGTTAGTCGAAAGCTCATTGGAATGATAGCTCCTATATAATCACCAATTGTTGTCGTTAGTGCGTCAAAAATAAACGCAGTTGGACCCATAATGATGACGAATAGGAGGAGTCCAAGCGCTAGTCCTAAATTTAAATTACTCAGGTAACGGATCCCTTTATTTAAGCCAGTAGTCGCAGAAAGCATATATAAGACTGTGACCACTAAAATAATTAACATTTGTACAGCTATGGTATTAGGAATACCAAGTATATAAGATAACCCACCATTGATTTGTAGGGTCCCGAGTCCTAATGAGGTTGCTACTCCAAATGCTGTCGCAATCGTAGCAAACGTATCAATGCTTTTTCCAATTGGGCCGTTTACACGGTCACCGAATAGCGGTTTAAAGGTAGAACTAATGAGTCCTGATTCTCCCTTTCTAAATTGTGCATATGCTAAAGCAAGTGCGACAATCGTATAAATCGCCCATGGGTGAAGTCCCCAGTGGAAAAAAGAATACCTAAGCGCAGTTCGAGCTGCCGCTGGTGTTCCTCCTGGAATGTCCAAAGGAGGTGTAATAAAATGATAAATTGGCTCTGCTACTCCCCAGAACACAAGACCAATCCCCATTCCTGCTGAGAACAGCATCGCAAACCACGTAAAATAAGGATACTCCGGATCTTCATCATCTTCCCCTAGCTTAATACGACCATAAGGCCCAAAAGCCAAGTACACAGCATAAGCTAAGAAAATGAACGTAGCCAATAAATAAAACCAACCAAATGATTTGGTAATAAAGCTAAGTGCATTAGAAGCAGATTCAGCAAGAATCTCAGGTGCCAAAAAGCCCCAAAGCACAAATAACACAATAACAATTACAGAAATATAAAAGACAATTCCTAGTTTTTCATTTTTCATAAATGATTCCTTTCTTTCTTAAAATAGGCTTTGTAATTAAGAACAAGTTGATTTTTAGCAGAGTTGATTGGAGTGCAAGGTGTGAGACTCCTGCGGGAGCAGCGGGACAGGTGAGACCCCGCAGACGTTTCACGTCGAGGAGGCTCACCGCCCGCCCCGCGGAAAGCGAACACCTGGAACGGAAATCAACACCATGTTTAACAGAAATAAAAGATAAAATGACTATATCCTGTTTAATAGGATTATAAACATCTTGTTTATTTATACAAATTTAAGGAAAAAGATAACTTATTATTGTAAAAGCTATTTTAGGCAAGCTTTAAAAGTTTTTTGAATTATACAACAAGAAACTTTTGACTAAAAATATGATACTCTTATAGTAGTCGAGTAACAACTCGCTTTTACATAATAACTTTAATAAATACATATATAAAACGCTTACAAAAAATCTTAGGAGGTACAAACATGTCAAGTAAATCACTAGATCTATTTTTAAATGAAAATCTAGAGGATCTAAAAACAAGAGGCCTATATAATGTAATCGATCCTCTAGAAAGTCCGAATGGTCCCATGATTACGATTGATGGGAAAGAGTTAATCAACCTGTCCTCCAATAACTACTTAGGTCTTGCAACGGACCAACGGTTAAAGGATGTAGCAACAGAAGCATTGGAACGATACGGTGCAGGAGCAGGAGCAGTACGTACAATCAACGGCACGCTAAAAATCCATATCGAGCTAGAAGAGAAAATTGCAGAATTCAAGAAAACAGAAGCTGCTATTGCTTACCAATCCGGGTTTATGTGTAATATGGCAGCTATTTCAGCTGTTATGGATAAGAATGACGCGATTCTATCTGATGAGTTAAACCATGCATCGATTATTGACGGATGTCGTTTATCACGAGCAAAAATTATCCGTTATAACCACTCTGATATGGAGGACCTACGCGCGAAGGCAAAAGAAGCGAAGGAATCTGGTCAGTATAATAAGCTCATGATCATTACAGATGGTGTGTTTTCAATGGACGGGGACGTTGCGTTACTACCTGAAATCGTGAAAATTGCTGAAGAGTTTGACATTATGACGTATGTAGATGATGCACATGGTTCTGGTGTATTAGGTAAAGGTGCTGGAACGGTTAAGCATTTCGGACTTCAGGATAAAGTTGATTTCCAAATTGGAACTCTTTCAAAAGCAATTGGTGTAGTTGGTGGATATGTGGCAGGTAAGCAAAACTTAATTGATTGGTTAAAAGTAAGAAGCCGTCCATTCTTGTTTTCTACTTCTTTAACGCCTGCTGATGTGGCTGCTAGTAAAAGAGCTATCGAAATTTTACAGGAAAGCACAGAGCTTCATGACAAGCTTTGGGAAAATGGAGATTACTTAAAGAAGGGTCTCAAGAAGTTAGGTTTTAATATCGGAAATAGTGAAACACCAATTACTCCTTGTATCATTGGTGAGGAAGCTTTAACACAGCAGTTCAGCAAACGTTTATATGAAGAAGGGGTGTATGCAAAGTCGATCGTCTTCCCAACGGTACCTCGTGGAACAGGTCGAGTTCGTAATATGCCAACAGCTGCTCATACAAAAGAAATGTTAGATGAGGCAATTGCTATTTATGAAAAAGTAGGCAAAGAGATGGGGATTATTTCGTAATTAGCATGAGATAAAACTTGCAGGTGCAATGGGGGAAGCTTTTACATGAAAAAGATATTATTGACGGGTGCATTAGGACAAATTGGAACCGAGTTGACCGAAAAGCTAAGAAAAACCTACGGAACAGATTCCGTAGTTGCTACAGATATTCGTGAAAATGACAGCCATGTCGTAAAGGATGGCCATTTTGAAATTCTAGATGTAACAGACGTAAACGCAATGGGTGAGATTGCGAAAAAATATCAAGTGGATACGGTTATTCATTTGGCAGCTCTTCTTTCTGCAACCGCAGAAGCAAAGCCTTTACTAGCATGGAATTTAAATATGGGTGGTCTTGTGAATGCTCTCGAGGTGAGTCGTGAGTTAAACTGCCAGTTTTTTACGCCTAGCTCAATTGGTGCTTTTGGCCCGATAACACCAAAAAGCCAAACTCCACAGGATACGATTCAACGTCCGACAACGATGTATGGGGTGAACAAGGTAGCGGGAGAGCTATTATGTGATTACTACTATCAGAAGTTCGGTTTGGATACAAGAGGGTTACGATTCCCAGGGCTAATTTCCTATGTAGCTCCTCCAGGTGGCGGAACAACAGACTATGCGGTTGAGATTTATTATGACGCGATTGAAAAGGGTTCCTATACATCTTATATTGATAAGGGAACTTACATGGATATGATGTATATGCCAGATGCTTTAAATGCAATTGTAAATCTGATGGAAGCAGATCCATCCAAACTTAAGCACCGTAACTCTTTTAATGTAACAGCAATGAGCATTGAACCAGAAATGGTTGCAGCTGAAATTCGTAAGCATATCCCTTCTTTTGAAATTAGCTATAAGGTGGATCCTGTCCGTCAAGGAATTGCTGACAGCTGGCCAGATTCAATTGATGCGTCAGCTGCTGCAGAAGAATGGGGCTTCAAAGCTGAATATAATTTAGAAAAAATGACAATAGATATGTTAACGAAGCTAAAAGAAAAATAAGCATAATCAACAGTGGCTGATCCAAAAGGGGTCAGCCTTTTATCTCTTTTGAAAAGGAGGGGAATGGAAAATGGGCAAAGTAGATGCGTTAGTCCGATTTGGAGTCACACTAAATGAGCTAACACCTTACCGGTTTACAGGTTCAAGCGCATTATTGCTACAAGGAATGGAAATTGAATCTGAGGTTGAAACGGTGCAGATTCAATGGGATTTACTTGAACAAGTGTATGAGCATTTTCAGAAAGATGTGATCGGGGAAATCACTAAGACGAAAAATCAGGCACAGTTTATGGTGGCTTTTGAAGACTTGAACATTCTGGTTGGTTGTCAGTTTAATGTGACGGTCCGGACAGATCCATATCATATACCGGTGAAGGTGAACGGCGAAGAAGTATGGGTGGAGTCTTTATATGCTCATTTATATAAGGAGAACACTTATCGGTCCGAAATCCATCAGCATTTATTTCAGCTTCAACAGGAACTCACCCATCAAAATCAGCTCGCCTGGAATCAGGATCAATATAATGCTCTCGTTGAGCGTTACGGCGAGCCTGCCAAGATGGCTGAGAAGATTAAGGATCATCCAGAATGGCGTTTACATCCTTTTTATCACTATTTTGGAGAGGTTAAAGGAAAGAAGATTGTTCATTTACTAGGTTCCACAGGAATTAAAGGGGTAGCCCTTTCTTTGCTTGGAGCAGAGGTCACCATTATTGATTTTTCAAAGGAAAATGCGGCCTATGCAAAGGCCCTAGCCGAAGAGGCAGGAGTAGAGTTAGATTACATAGAATCTGATGTATTTTCCGTTTCTGATGATAAGCTCAATGGTAATGCTGATATCGTGTTGATGGAACTTGGGGTTCTTCACTATTTTATTGATTTGCAGCCACTCGTTCAATCGATTAAGGCGTTTTTGAAAAAGGGTGGAATCTTTGTCCTACATGAGTTTCATCCGATTTCCACGAAGCTAATTACCTCAGCTGGTAAAAAGCATAAAGTTACAGGTAATTACTTTTCACCCCTTGTAGAAAGTGGACAGGTTGCTTTTTCAAAGCATATGGGTGAACAGCAAGAACAGCTCGTACAGGTGTCTCAGCGTAAATGGACGTTAGGAGAAGTGATCACTTCCCTTGGTCGAGAGGGAATGATGGTAAGGACGTTAGAAGAGGAACCGAATCATAAAGTCCATGACATAGGCCTACCGAAGACCTATACCATTGTTGCTGAAAAAATCGAGGTATAAAAATAGTACCATCTTCATATGTTGTAGGAGAAAAGGAGGGCTACGCTATAGGCTTTTGTACTAAAAGTCGAGATAGCGTGGCTTTTCTTATTTTTATGTTTTGGGGTGTTTCCTGGTTGGGTGGTTTGAATCCACATATTCTTTGCCCCACAAAAAAAGAATAAGAGAGTTAAACCCTCTTATCCTTGCATAGATTTCCTATTAGTATAAAGTCTATTTTCCATCGAAATAAACCATTTAGTTCTTGAAATAGTATAGATTGTTAAGGCGGTCCAGATACAGATGAATGAAGCTAGGTGAGCTTCAGTAAATGGCTCTTTATAGAGAAAGACGCCTAATAGTAGCATTATCGTTGGGGCGATATATTGTAAAAAACCGACCATCGAAAGTGGAATCCGCTTTGCTCCACTTGCAAATAACAGAAGTGGGACGGCAGTTGCAATTCCTCCACCCATTAATAGGAGAGATAGATTCCAGTCAGCGCTGTAGACTCCTTCTCCTCCGATATGAACGGAGCCAAGAAATAATAGAGCAAAAGGTAAGATTAATAGAGTCT
Organism: Bacillus sp. AK128; assembly: GCF_053903075.1. Lineage (NCBI taxonomy): Bacteria > Bacillati > Bacillota > Bacilli > Caryophanales > Bacillaceae > Bacillus > Bacillus sp. AK128. Next base: position 202,220 of record NZ_CP096379.1, read on the forward strand.
CAATTGCTAGCCCGACTAATGCTCCAAGCTGAATCATTTTTTTAATTAATCCATAAAATCCGAAGCTTATAGCAAGTGCTAACGCTACCCAGGGCACTGTTCCGAAGTATATGGTTAAGTTAATCACTCCGATTGTGGCAAGAATAAATGAGATCGTTTGCCAGATTGTTAGTTTTTCTTTCAACACAAGGATCCCTAGTAAAATACTGATAAGTGGGTTTATATAATAACCAAGGCTAGCCTGAATCACATGATCGGTGTTAACGGCCCAGATGTAAATACCCCAGTTGATACTAATGACGATGGAAGCTGCAGAAATACCAAGTAGTCTTTTACGATTGGTAAGCAGTCCTTTTAGATCAACTTTTAATTGCCTAATCTTTCCAACAGCTAGTAAAATAAGAAGCATAAAGATAAAAGACCAAACAATTCGATGTGCAAGAATTTCTCCTGGTGAGACATCTGAAACTAGCTTCCAATATAGGGGAAGAAAACCCCAGATTAAGTAGGAACCGGCGGTGGCGGCAATACCAACAGCCTGTAAATTATCCGTAGATGAGTTCATGTTACTAACCTTCTTTACTTTTAAGTTGTTATAAGTGTAGGAGGTATTTGGGAATATTGCAATGATAAAATTTCGGAAATCGAGATAAATTTTATAGGGATGGAGAAATGAGCGATATGCGTGAAATTCGAAAACTAACTGAAGATGATTTTAGAGAGAGTCTGGAGCTTTCTCAATATGCTTTTCAATACAAGGTAGCCGAGGCGGATCTTCCAAAGCGTAAAGAGAGCTTTACGACTCATGAAGTGTGGGCTGAATTTGAGAATGGGGTGTTAACCTCAAAGCTACATATTATTCCACTCGAAATCTTTCTAGGTAACCAACCAATTTCGATGGGAGGTATAGCGGGAGTTGCCACTTGGCCTGAATATCGAAGAAACGGTAGTGTTTCAAGACTGATAAGTCAATCATTACAGTCAATGAAAGAGAATGGACAATCAATTAGCTTTCTTCATCCATTTGATTTTCATTTTTACAGAAGGTTTGGCTGGGAGTTCTGTTTTTCTCAAAAGAAGGTGACGGTTGAGAAGAAGGATCTCCATTTTATGAAGCTGACCACTGGTAAAGTAAGTCGGTTAAGTAACTTAGAGAATCTTTCCGTGATCAACGAGATATATGAGGGCTTTGCCAAGAAATACAACGGTATGCTCAAAAGAAGTTTAACCTGGTGGAAGAACAATGTGTATTCACCAGATTATCAATTTGTCGTATATACAAACTCTGAAAACACACCGACAGGATATCTGTTATATAAAAATGCTGAAAAGCTATTGGATGTTCAAGAGTTTATTTACGTGGATGAGGAAGCAAGAAGTGGGCTTTGGAACTTCATCTGTCAGCATGATTCCATGGTGGATAAGGTCGAGATGATGCTTACGGAGGATGACCAACTACCGTTTTTATTAAAAAATCCAAAGGTGAAAATAGAAGTAGTTCCTTACTTTATGGCGAGAATTGTTGATGTTCAAGCGTTCTTAAGTCAGTATCCAATTGCGAAACAAGAGTCAGAAATTGTGTTACATATAACGGATGAACACGCTGAATGGAACACGATTTCATTGAAGCTTGCTAATGGATTGGTGACTCAAGCAGACCCGGAGGAAAACGGGCTCTCGGTAGATGTTCAAGCATTAACAGCCGCGTTATTGGGGGCTCAAAAGCTGCAATTTTTATATGAAGCGGGATTCATACAGGGTGAAGCATCAGACATCGCATTATTTGAGCAGCTCATGCCGAACAGGACGACAAGCTTAATTGACTTCTTTTAATGGTTAAGAGTAGCTTATGAAACATACTCTTATTCATTTGATAATATTGAAGGAGAATTCATTAAGGGACTTGTTGAAAACTCCTCCACAGGATAGTATACAGCAACTGCCTACCACATGCCCTATGGTGGGACTGCTGGAGGTGTGAATATATTAGTGGAAATTACTGATCATGATAAGGGTGGGGAAAATCAGAGGGTATATTTTAGTGGTGCAAAATGGAGCTTTTCTATGGAATGGAAAGATGAAAATATTTTAAGTATAGTCAATGATGATCCACAGTTTTTAAGTGAAAATAGAAATATTGAATGGGAAATTGGCAAAGAAATTTATCATGAAGATGGCTCAGCTTGTGATAGTTGGGTGATGAAAGATGAGTATGAAACTTGCTATCAAAACTAGAGATCTTTATAAAACGAGAAGCAATAACAAATAAATCGCTAGGATGATTTCCTAGCGATTTATTATAGTTTAAACCAAAGGTTTCTTCTTTGGTACGGGCGGTATTTCCTTTTTGAAATCCTTTAACATGGAAAAGCACATTGCGATCAGCACAAAGGTTAGAGGAAAGGCACTTACGATAATCGCTGTTTGCATCGCGCTTAAACCACCAGATGCCATTAGAGCAACAGCAGATAAGGCTAATACAAGACCCCAAGTAATTTTAACCACATTATTCGGATTAAGACTGCCAAATGTTGTTTGCATACCGAGAACAAATGTGGCAGAGTCTGCTGATGTAATAAAGAAGGTTGAGATTAAAATCAGAGTTACAATGATTAAAACATTGGTAAGTGGCAGCTGCTCATACATATAAAACAGAGCCGTTTCTAAGCTTTGACCGGCGATATTGGTACCTTGCAAATAGTCGAAGTTAATCGCTGTCCCACCAAATACAGCAAACCATATTGCGCAGACAAGCGTTGGTATAATTGTTACTGCTAGAACAAACTCTCGAACGGTTCTACCTTTTGATACGCGGGCAATAAAGGTACCAACAAACGGTGCCCAAGCAATCCACCAAGCCCAATAAAAGATGGTCCAACCCTGAACCCATGAAGCTCTTTCTGCATAAAATGGTGCTAATCTAAGCCCCATACTAGGTAAGTTTTGTACATAATCACCCATAGTGGTAACAAATAGATCTAAAACAAATACTGTAGGCCCTAGGAATAGCACTAAGACGAAGATAATGATTGCTAAACCCATATTTGCATTACTCAAATATTTGATTCCTTTTTGAATACCAGTTGAGGCTGAAAGGATAAAGAGTACTGTCACAATGGAAATAATAATAAGTTGAGTAGCAAATGTATTGGGGATACCAAATACATAATTTAAGCCCCCATTAATTTGCTGTGCGCCCAATCCTAAAGATGCGGCAACACCGAATATTGTGGCAAACACTGCAATCGTATCAATCGTCGTGCCTATTGGTCCTTTTATCCGATCTCCTATTAAAGGATAAAGTGTCGCGCTCATTAGGCCGGGAAGTCCTTTTCGAAATTTATAATACGCTAAGCCAAGTGCGATAGTCGCATAAATCGCCCATGCATGAAAACCCCAGTGCAGATAAGTATATCTCATTGCTAGCCTTGCAGCTTCTGGTGTTCCTCCTTCTCCAAATGGAGGACTCATAAAGTGTGAAATGGGTTCTGATACTCCGAAGAAAAGTAAACCAATCCCCATTCCTGCACTAAAAAGCATGGCAAACCAAGTTGCACGGTTAAATTCAGGTTGATCTTCATCTTTTCCAAGTTTGATTTTCCCGTATTTGCTGAAGATTAAAAACAAGGCAAATACAAAGAAAAAGGAAGCAGCTAGCTGATAGAACCAGCCAAATTGGGTTAAAAAGAATCCCTTTGTTACATCCATTACTCCAGCTAAATGTTCAGGTGCAAGAACTCCCCATAAGACAAAGATTATTGCAATAACAAGTGAAATCCAATAAACTTTTGAAACATCCTTCATGTGATAATCCTCCTTTACCACATTAGTATTTACCACTATTTTCTCTTTATCATAAAAAAAGTAGTGATGAAAAAAGTTATTTTTATACAGATATTTGCGCTTCAAAACTGACGTAAAATCAAGAAATTTGAAGTAATGGAAGTTTTTCCTTATCATGAAATGGAAGCTTAGAATTTCTTGGAGGGGATAGGTTATTATGAACACTGTTATTGAAACAATTCTAAATCATCGGTCGATACGAAGCTTTGAGGATCGCGCTTTAACCGATGAGCAAATTAAGACCATCGTAGAGTGTGCTCAAGCTGCCTCTACATCCAGTTTTGTTCAAGCCTATAGCATTATTGGTGTGAAGGATCCTGCTAAGAAAAAAGAACTTGCGGCACTTGCGGGGAATCAGTCTTATGTTGAAGATAATGGTCATTTCTTCGTGTTTTGTGCAGATCTTCATCGTCATGAGGTAGCGGGTGAGATGGAGAATCTACCTGTAGAAGAGTCATTAGAAAGCACTGAAAAGTTTATGGTAGCTGTGATTGATGCGGCATTGGCTGCTCAAAATGCATCAGTGGCAGCAGAGTCTATGGGACTTGGAATTTGCTATATTGGTGGATTACGTAATCAGTTAGAAGAAGTATCGAAGGTATTAAATACTCCAAATCGTGTCATTCCGTTATTTGGTTTATCTGTTGGATACCCGACATCAGATTCTGGTAAGAAAACGAGATTACCATTTGAACATATTTATCATGAAGATCAATACCAGCAGGACCCAAGTGTTTATAAAACCCAGCTTGAGCAATATAATGAAACCATTTCTACTTATTATAAAGAGCGTACGAATGGTAAACGGGCAGATACATGGACATCACAGATGGCCCATTCACTTAAGGTTCCAAAAAGAATGTACATGAAAAAGTTTATTGAAGATAAAGGTCTTAATAAAAAATAAAGAAAACATAAGGTCAATTCTTTTGAATTGATCTTGTTTTTTTAGGAGTGGAAGAAATGCTAGTTACTTTCTTAATTATCGCAGCCATTATTATTACGATTTTATGCATTCGTATGACAGCCAAACAAAAGAAGAATAGAATAGTCACTGGAGTAGTTGTTATTCTTTTTTCTATTTTAGGCTATCCCCTGCTAGTTCCTTTATTTGGAGAATGGATGGCACTAGAAGGAGTAGCCAGCTTGATCGTTTTTCATTTCTTACTTCTCGTAGGTGGAGTGATTACATTGATTACGGGTTTCTTCACGAAATCAGCCTAACTTCAACCCCACTTATCTATGGTCTTGCTTTCAAACGCTCGCATTTTATCTACTAAACCTTGAGGATGTTCATCCACAATCATACTGGTTAGATAGTCTTCTTTTAAAAATCCTTCATTGACCATATGTTCTAGAAGCTGGATGAACTTCTCATAAAATTGGTTAATATTATAAAGGGCAATTGGCTTACCATGATAACCGATTTGATACCACGTCATCACCTCTGCAAGCTCCTCTAGTGTACCAATTCCACCAGGCAAAGCAATAAACCCATCGGATAGCTCGTACATTTTTGCCTTTCTTTCATGCATATTCTCTACCACATGAAGGTTGGTTAGCTCTACATGATCCACTCGTTCATGAATCAGTTTAGGAATAACCCCAGTTACTTTCCCACCATGAGCCATCACCGTTCTTGAGATTTCTCCCATTACCCCAACATTGCCACCGCCATAAATAAGTTCAATATCCTGTTTTGCCAAAAATGCCCCAAGTAACTTAGCTTGCTCTATGTAATTAGAATGTGCACCTGTACTTGATCCGCAAAAAACACAAATCCGTTTAATCTCATTCAAGCTTCTCAGCCGCCCTTCGTTTCATCATCAACTACCATTTTTACATAAATAGGATGGTAAATCCATGGAGTGTAAAAATTATTTAATATGAAAAGGTGAATGATAGACCCTGCCTTTTGTTTTACCACTATAGGTTAAATCCATATTTGAGAGTAAGCGATAGGAGAGATCGAGTGAAGTAATTTTTAGGAAGTTTTCTGCTTCACTTGAGGTAATCGTTGGAGAGTGTAAAAGGAAATAATCCTGAATGGCTTGAATATGTGCAGTTTTCGAAGTTTCCATACAGCTCGGGCAACTCCATCTTGTTGAGACTCTATTCATCGGGATGAACTCGCAATGTGGACATTGGACGCCCTTTGCTAATTGTATCGGAACAACATCATACGCTTCTTTCATATCAAATTGAAGGGGGGGTGTATGTGATTTAACTAATAGTTTAGCGAGCTTTTTAAGTGATTTTGTATCAAGTAGAGGTGAGGAGGACGGGGTTAATTCTTTAATATAAGTAAGTAAACGATGAACATGAATGACTTGCTTTTGAATGATTCTAGCAGTCGCTTTATCTTCGGTTTTTATAATGGTAGAAGGATTGCTGATGATCACCAGGGACTTAATCGGTAAGGAGTATGAGATGGTTTTTAGAAATGTTTCAAGATGTTCAGATTGTCGCTTTACTTGTGAAATAGGATCCGTAAAGCCCTCTTGTTTATCATTGAATGTACGGATCATCTGATTAAAAGTTGTATCAAATAGAAGAGTCCCTGCCATATTTTTAACTTCAATAACTAAAGCATAGTGAGGTGTGAGAATGAGAGTGTCAATCTGAAAAAATGAGTGATATATAGGGAGGCGTAAATCTTGAAGTATGTAAAAGTGTGGGTCCTGAATCATGTTTAAATGGTAATCTAAAGCTTGTTCACCTCTATAACCTGCTTTCCTCCTTCGATAATCTTCTTCAATTTCACTTCTACGCGGAAAATCAGCAGAAAGTCTCCTTAACAAGGCTTCATTTGCTAATAATCTAACTGGTTCAGACCGTTTTTTTATAATCAAGTGCTCACTCCTTTTGATTTGGTAATAGTAGGTTCTATATATTGCCTTGAAATACCTGCTACGGGTGGGAATTCCGCGAAAATTTTGGTTATTCCACGAAAATATTATTTATTCCAGTAATTTAAACGTTAATTCCGCGAAAAATTCCATAATTCCACGATTTCAACCAATAATTCCGCGAAAAGCATAAATCTCTTTAACACAGTAAAGGAGTGGGGGCCTGTCCCCCACTCCTTTAAAGCGCTAAACCGTAAAAAATTATCTATTCTCAAGCTTTGCAAGCTCAGTTAGAATTTCTTCGTTTTCTGGTAGCTTGTCAATTGGGTGCACGTCGATAAAGCGGATGATTCCTTCTTTATCAATAATGAATAATGCACGCTCTGACATACCGTTTACATGACGAACTCCATAAGCATCTGTTACTGCACCGTGTGGGTGGAAGTCAGCTAATAATGGATAAGAAATTTCACCTAAAGACTTTTGCCATGCTTCATGGCTTGGTACACTGTCTACACTAATACCCAAAACTTGGGTATTTAAGCCTTCAAAATCTTCGAGGTCATCCTCGTAAGAAGGCATTTGCGCGCCTCAGACAGGGGTCCAATCTAAAGGATAGAATGCGATAAATACGTTTTGCTTGCCAAGGTAGTCTGATAGACTAACTTCGCGATTGCCATGTGCTTTTAATGTAAAGTTAGGTGCTTTATCACCAACTTTGAGCGTTTTAGTTTCTGTTGCTCCTTTTGGCATCGGTTATCCTCCTCTAAAAAATATGTAATATATATAATTAGCTAAGAGAGTCGAAACTCCCTTAGAAATTAACTGTATTGTGGTCTCATTTGTTTACGCTTATTAACATGCTGATCGGCACTTAATGCGGCAATACAACCATCAGCAGCAGAAATGACTGCCTGCTTAATTGGTGTTCTTCTAGCATCTCCACCAGCATACACACCGTCTACACTTGTTTTAAGTGTCGCATCGACATCAACATAGCCTTCAGCATCTCTCTTAACTGCATTTCCTAGGAAGTCTGTTCCTGGCTTTAAACCGGCTAAGTATAAAAATACTCCATCCACTTCCCATGTTACTTCATTCTTTTCAGCGTCGCGGATTAATAGTGTTTTAACTTTCTTATCCCCATTAATCTCTTTTAAACGATGGTTATAATAAATGGTAACATTACCAGCAGCTTTTAACTCATCAATATTGGCATCGCCCTTAAACTTGTTGGTTGGCACAAGTAAAAGAACTTCTCTAGCGAATTTAGCAAGTGCAAGTGACTCATGAACGGCTTCATCCGTGTCTCCAACAACAGCGACTGTACGATCCTGGAAAAATGCTGCATCACATGTTGAGCAATAGCTAACCCCGCGTCCAGTGAACTCTTCTTCACCTTTAATCTTGCTTCCAGGAGCCTTGGCACCAACTGCGATAAATACACTTTTAGCTTGAATTGTACCTTCTGGTAGTTCTAATTTTTTTATTTCATCATCAGAGAAATCTACACTAAGTACATTAGAACGAATCATGGTTGTTCCAAAGTCTTTCGCTTGTACATGCATTTTTTCTAGTAATTCTTGTCCCGTAACTTCACCAGGTACACCAGGATAATTGGCAATCTTATGAGTGATTGCTAGTGTTCCAGACGTAGGTGATTTATCAATGATTAATGTTTTCATTCTAGCACGAGCAGCATAAAGGGCTGCAGAAGCTCCAGCAGGTCCTCCACCGATCGCAACAAAGTCATAAACCTCATCAAACACTTTGTTCGAAGGTTCCTCAAAGAAAACAGGTGCTACTTCACTAGATTGAGTGGATGAGACTTGATTTTCTGTGACACCAAGTGCCTTTTTCATCTTCTTTGGACGATACCCTATAAAGGCTTCACCATCGATAAATACGACTGGGGTAGAAAACATACCTTGTTCATGAAGATCATCAAAGAACTGAGGGTTGTCGGTAACATTTCGTTCCTCGTATGTATAGCCCCATTCTTTTAATTCAGTTTTTATTTTTTCACAATACGGACATCCTGTACTACTATAAATTACGATAGTCGGCATCATCTTTCCCCCTCACCTTTATAATCAAATCCTACCTTATAATAATAGGAAATATGAGTCAAGTCAAAATGGAATAAAATCGCTTTTTTAAAATAGCGTTATTGGTATATAAAACTCTTACACTAGCAACAGTATTCTACATGTAGGTATAGAAATAGTGTGCCCTAATATCAAACTAGTAAAACAGAAGAATGATATTTAAAGTTCAAGGTTTTCATATTAATTTACAAATATGTAAAAAAATAAAAATACTTCTAAATCCGAAGCATTTTTGTGATATGATTAGTACAGAATTTTTGGAAAAAGGAGAAACGCTTTGAGGCTTACTAGTTACACCGACTACTCGTTACGAGTACTTATTTATTTAGCAACCTTACCTGAAGATCGACTAGTTAACATTAAAGAAATCGCCGAAGTTTATCAAATCTCTAAAAATCATCTGATGAAGGTGATTTATGATTTAGGAAAACTAGGATATCTAGAAACGGTAAGAGGAAGAAATGGCGGAGTGAAGCTCGGGCTAAACCCTGAGGAGATTAACATAGGCGAGGTCATTCGAAAAACCGAGGATGATTTCTATATGGCTGAATGCTTTGATCCTTCTAAAGAAGGCTGTATTATAAGTCCTGCCTGTAAATTAAAGCATGTACTTCATGAAGCGGTAGATTCTTATTTATCTGTACTAAATGAATACTCACTGGCTGATATTATTGAAAATAAGTCTGACCTACAACACCTACTTCAACATGACAACATAAAAACACGATGCTAGATTCACGGGAATCATTTGCATCGTGTTTTTTTTAGGCTCTTTTTCTTTAGCACAATCTTAATACTAGTTAAAGTCCGACTTTTGGTGATTCTTTACACAAATCAACTCGCTTTTTTATAATCTTCTTCCTCTTTTATATAGCCCAATCACCATTTCTAAATAATGCTTCTATCGTTCCATCCTCATTTTCAGCATCAATATCCATATTAGCTGACCCTATCATAAAGTCTACATGAGTCAAACTTGAATTTGATCCTTCCTTTGCTAGTTCCTCACTACTCATCTTTGTTCCGTTCTCAATACAGATTGGATAAGCCGATCCTATCGCTAAATGATTGGAAGCATTTTCGTCAAAAAGAGTATTGTAGAATAATATATTTGATTGTGAAATAGGAGATGAATGTGGGACTAGTGCGAGCTCGCCAAGATAATGTGAACCCTCATCAGTTTCAATTAATCTCTTAAGTGTTTCCTCTCCTGTTTTAGCTGTAAAGCTGACAATTCTGCCGTTTTCAAACGTTAAAGTGAACTCATCGATCATATTCCCACCATAAATGAGCGGTTTGGTACTACTGACAACTCCGTTAACACCGTCTCTCATTGGTGTAGTAAATACTTCTTCAGTCGGCATATTCGGTATAAAGTTAACGCCATCCGCGGTTTTTGCGCCACCACCGACCCAAATATGTTTGTTAGGTAGCTCGATTGTCAAGTTAGTTCCAGGTGCTTTTAAATGTAGCTTTTTATACTTTTTATTGTTTAGGAAATCTACTTTGCTGAGAAGGCTTTCTCCGTGTTCTTTCCATGCCTGAACAGGGTCTTCCAAGTTTGAACGAGTACAAGTAAAGATTGCATCCCATAATGCATCTACTTGATCTTCTTTAGGGAGATTAGCAAACACCTTTGCTGCCCATTCTTGTGTAGGTACAGAAACCACACACCAGCTGATTTGACTGGATTGAGTCATTTTTCTGAATTCTTTCATATGCTGTGCAAAAGTCTTGTTTACTGTTGCGATTCGGTCAGGATCGATTCCGGAAAGTAAGTCAGGATTTGAAGCAACAATTGATAGGTATGCGCAACCATCCTTTGCCATTTCTTCGTAGCCCTTAGCTTTCCATTCTGGGAAATCTGTTAATGATTTCTCAGGAGCTTCCTCTAATTTAATCTTAGTAATTTGTTCATCTGCCCATTCGATATGTACATCCTTAGCACCTGCTAGGTAGGCGGCTTTGGTTACATCTCTAACGAACGGAGCAGAAACAATAGGTGCGGCAATTAATAACCTTTGATCTTGTTGAATGTTTAACCCAACTTTAACGGTCAGTTCTGCATATTTTTTCAAATTTGTAGTTAAAATATCCAATTGGAATTCCTCCTCAAAATGTGTATACCTTTATTTTAGTTGAATAAAGAAGAATTGGAAATAATATTATCTTAATAAAATAAAAAAATTCCAAATAATTGTTTTTAATAAAGCGCTATCATTAATAACTCATCTTTATAGACATATTCTGCTTTTTTTGGTTAGCTAGAGATAATTAGATGATGATTTCATAGTAGGGGTGAGTAGGAATGAAAACTCCGATCGTATTCTTTGATGGGGAATGTAATCTTTGTAATGGTGCGGTTCAGTTTTTGTTAAAGCATGATCGAAAGGAGAAACTAAAGTTTGCATCACTTCAATCTAATGCCGGACAAAAGCTTTTACAGAAAGAAAAGCTTGATGCTAAGGTTTTTGATAGTATGATTATGACAAAGGATGATAAAGTTTTTGTGAAATCTGATGCTGTCCTTGCTATATGTAGAGAACTAGGGGGAAGCTATAAAGGACTCCTGCTATTGTATGCAGTTCCACGGCCTATAAGAAATTTTTTTTATACGATCATTGCAAGGAATCGATATAAATGGTTTGGAAAAAGAGATCAATGCATGATACCTACTCCAGAGCTAAAAAAAAGATTTTTAGATTAAATGATAACCATTACTTAAAAAGTAAATAATAAATTTGTGGCTTGAATTTTTTATTTTGGGTTTTTACGTTTATAATAGAATAGAGAATAAATAATGACATTAACCATACATAGCCTTTAAATAGGCAAGGGAAAGGACGTACGTTAAGCTATGGCAAAACAACAAATTGGTGTAATTGGACTAGCTGTTATGGGTAAAAATTTAGCCCTAAATATTGAGAGCAGAGGGTATACGGTTTCTGTATTTAACCGTTCTCGTGAAAAAACAGATCAAATGATGCAGGAGAACGAAGGTAAACAACTAACACCTACTTATACATTAGAAGAATTTGTAGAATCATTAGAAATGCCTCGTAAGATTCTAATCATGGTTCAAGCCGGAAAAGCAACGGATGCAACGATTGAAGGGCTTCTTCCTTTATTAGCAGAGGGAGATATCATCATAGATGGTGGGAATGCTTATTTCCCAGATACGATGCGTAGAAATAAGGAACTTGCTGAAAAAGGTATTCGATTTGTTGGAACTGGAGTATCTGGTGGGGAAGAAGGGGCTCTTTTAGGACCATCGATTATGCCAGGTGGACAAAGAGATGCGTATGAATTAGTTGAATCTATCTTAAAGGATATTTCTGCAAAAGTAGACGGAGATCCTTGTTGTACATATATCGGACCAGATGGTGCTGGCCACTACGTGAAAATGGTTCACAACGGTATTGAATATGGTGATATGCAGCTTATTAGTGAAGCGTATTTCTTATTGAAGAATATCGTAGGAGTTTCTGCTCAAGAGCTTCACGAAATCTTTGCTGAGTGGAATAAAGGTGAATTAGATAGCTATCTGATAGAAATCACTGCTGATATCTTTACAAAGGTTGATGAGGAAACAGGCAAGCCAATGGTAGATGTAATTCTAGATAAAGCTGGTCAAAAAGGAACAGGGAAATGGACTAGCCAAAGTGCATTAGACCTAGGAGTTCCACTACCAATCATTACTGAATCAGTATTTGCTCGATTTATTTCAGCCCTTAAAGACGAGCGTGTGAAAGCAAGTAAAATTCTAAACGGTCCTGAAAAGAAAGAGTTTGTTGGCGATAAAAAGGCATTCATTGAATCTGTTCGTAAGGCTCTATACGCAAGCAAAATTGTCTCTTACGCTCAAGGTTTTGCACAAATGAGAGCGGCATCTGAAGAATATAACTGGGATTTAAATTATGGGGAGATCGCGATGATTTTCCGTGGTGGCTGCATCATCCGTGCGCAATTCCTTCAAAAAATTAAGGAAGCCTACGACCGCGATCCAAAGCTTGCCAACCTATTATTAGATCCATATTTCCAAGAAATTTTAGAAAGCTACCAATCAGCTATGCGTGAGATCGTATCCGTATCGGTTATGAACGGGATTCCTGTACCATGCTTATCAAGCGCAATCGCTTACTACGATAGCTACCGTACGGAAACACTACCAGCTAACCTACTACAGGCACAACGTGACTACTTTGGAGCTCACACCTATCAACGTGTTGATAAAGAAGGTACCTTCCATACGAATTGGATGGAATAAATATACTGTAGAAAAACCTCGTTTCAGTGGAAACGGGGTTTTTTTATTGGTTTTGGTTTGAGCTTGCTTAAAACGAGGTTCAAGTCGTGCGGGGTTGGTTGCCCAACAAACACAAAAAAGCCCACCCAAAATCTAGGTAGGCTACAAAATCTATAACACTCTACTTCTAATTACTCAACGTCCACCAATGGAATCCGTCTTTTTCTAACAACATATCCGCTTGGTCAGGGCCCATTGAACCAGCTTCATAATTCGGGAAATAAGATGCCTTTTTATTGGCCCATGCCTCTGAAATGGAATCAATAAACTTCCAAGACAGAGCTACTTCATCCCAATGAGTAAAGTTCGTCGCATCACCACGTAAGCAATCGTAAATAAGTCGTTCGTATGCTTCAGGTGTATTAATACCTGCGGTGCTTTGGTTACTAAACTCCATTTTAATTGGAGTGGTCTCTCCGGAAGGACCTGATTTCTTAGCATTAATATGTAAGGTGATCCCTTCCTCTGGCTGGATATGAATCACAAGCAGATTTGGTTGCTGTTCTTCACCAGCTGGGAAATATAAATTCATAGGCAGATTTTTAAACTCAATGACAATCTTTGTTGATTTGACACTCAATCTTTTTCCAGTACGAATATAGAAAGGAACGCCTGCCCAACGGAAATTATCTATTAGTAGCTTTCCAGCGACATAGGTTTCCGTGTTTGACTCAGGTAATGTTTGGGATTCATCTCGGTATCCAATGACCTCTTTATCACCAAGAGTTCCAGCTTTATATTGTCCTCTTACAAAATAATCGTCCACTTCATTGACTGAAATAGCTCGTAAGGAGCGGAACGCTTTTACCTTTTCACTGCGAACTTCCTCTGTGTTTAAACGGCTTGGTGGTTCCATGGCCAGTAATGCAACCATTTGTAGCATATGGTTTTGAACCATATCGCGAAGTGCACCAGACTTTTCATAATAACTAGCTCGATCACCTACACCCAATGTCTCACTTGAGGTAATTTGAATATTAGATATATAACGATTGTTCCATAATGGTTCAAATAGTGCATTAGCAAAACGAATGACCTCAATATTTTGGACCATTTCTTTTCCTAAATAGTGGTCAATTCTGTAGATTTCATCCTCAGAAAAAGCACTTCTTATTTGCTCGTTTAGCTCTTCTGCAGAAGGGAGGTTTCGGCCAAATGGCTTTTCAATGACAAGTCGCTTCCAGCCTTCAGTTTTTGTTAAGCCCTCTGATTTTAAATTAGATGCAATTGTTCCAAAGAATTCAGGAGCCATCGCTAAATAAAAGATCCGATTCCCACTTGTTTGGTAGTCCAGGTCTAATTTTTCTAAAAGCGTTTTTAACTGTAAATAGGAATCACTGCTTGTGACATCAAAAGGATGGTAATAGAAATGTGTACAAAACTTATTAATTTTATCATCGTCTTGAGGCGGAAGACCTGCTTCAAGCAATGCTTCTTTTACATCTTCTCTGAATTCTTCATTGGTTTTAGGTCTTCTCGCCACGCCTACTACGCCAAACTGTTCAGATAGTTTCTCACCTATGTACAAACGATATAAAGAAGGGAAAAGCTTGCGGTTTGCTAGATCTCCAGTCGCCCCAAAAATAACAATCAGTGATTTAGGATTCTCTATATTCACTATGTAAGACCTCACTTTATGAATTGCACTCTAATACTAGTAATGACTAGTACTAGTATATGCGATTATTAGCTCTCAAAACAAATTCCGTCAAATTGATTTAAAATAAGACAAAACTGCCATATCCATCATACCAAAAAAGCTCGTCTTTTCACCAACTTTTAAACATATAGTGTAATAAATAACTTTACGAGAAGGTGAAACAGTGAGAGACGTAAAAGCGATATTACAGGTTGCAGCAACTTACATAGGAACCATCGTGGGGGCAGGATTTGCTACGGGAAAGGAGGTTGTCCAGTTTTTCTCACAATACGGCATGATTGGATTAGTGGGAATTTTAATAAGTGGCTATCTATTTGTGTGGATTGGAATGAAATCCATGTTGATTGCGAAACGAATTGATGCCAATTCCTATCAAGAGGTAAATGATTATTTATTTGGTGAGAAGATCGGCCGGTTTGTTAATGCCATTTTATTAGTCATGCTCTTTGGTGTTACTTCGGTTATGCTTTCAGGAACAGGTGCTGTCTTCAAAGAACAGCTAGGGCTACCAGCTCAGCTTGGGATATGGTTGACGTTAGTACTTTGTTACATAGCTGTTATTCGTGGAATGAGAGGACTATTGTTGGTAAACTCGATTATTGTTCCTTTAATGATCCTGTTTAGTTTAATCGTAATTACCGCTTTTCCAGAAGCATCTAGTTATTATGGTGAAAGCTCAAATATAGGCAAGGTACTGTTAAGCGCGCTCGCCTATGCTGCATATAACCTCGTGCTCGGCCAAGCCGTCCTTGTACCACTCGGCAGGGATAGTGAAAATGAGAGGATTATTAAATGGGGAGGCTTTCTAGGTGGACTTGGACTAACATTTATCCTAATCACCAGCCATTTTGCTTTAATAACGATTCCAGATATGACCTCCTACAGCATTCCAATGGGAGAAATCATTAAATTAATCGGAACGGTTGTCCATCTCTTGTTCATCATTGTAATTTATAGTGAAATTTATACGACGTTAATTGGAAACGTATACGGAATTGCCCGAAAGCTTTCTTTTAGCGATACGCCGAAGAAGGCTGTGATCGTTTCGGTCTTGCTTGTTTGTTACTTTATTAGCTTGATTGGCTTTGATTCTCTTGTAAAATATCTATATCCTTTGTTTGGATATATGGGATGTGTGGTTCTGCTATCCTTTATCTTTAAAAAGATGCCGAAAGCTAGATAAGAAAGGAGATTCGCAGCCTTTTGGCTTGCGAATCTCTGTTTTTTCTTCTTGGTCAAGGCAGTAGAGATTGATTTAACCCTGCTGAAAGTCAGTTAACGACGAAAAGGTAGGGTTTATCAACGAAAACCTGTCTGGTATCAACGAAATTTTCCGTTTAACAACGAAACCCACAAGTTTATCAACGAAAATCATCTATTTATCAACGAAATTACTTAATTTTCCAAACCCCCGCCCAAACTACAACCCCAGCACCAACCCCAGCCGAAACACTAACTAACCTAACCCCCAAAACACCCTACTCCTCAATCTGAATACGACTCTTCCGTCTTTGCCCCTTGGGTGCTCTAATTTTCAAAATTCCGTTTTGATAGCTTGCTTTGACCTGTTTTTCAGAGACGGGGTAAGGAAGCTGAACATTTCGCTCTGAACGTTGGTAGGCTCTTTCACGTCTGTAATAATTTTGAACGGTATTGGTTTCTTCTATTTCATTTTCATGTTCGACAGAAATGCGTAATGTATTGCCGACAATATCCAAATAAATTTGTTCTCTTTTTACTCCAGGGATTTCTGCCGTGATGACCAGCTCATCCTTTGTCTCATATAAATCTACAGGGAAGCTTGGAACAAAAGAGCGTGAAAAAAAGTCATCAATTGAGTTCATTACTCCTTTTAATGGTTTGGCATTAAAAAAATCATCCATAGACTTCATCACATGCTTGAATGGATCCTGAGGCGAAGAAGACAGTTGGTTTTTCTTAGATGGTTCATTCATAAAAGCTACACACCTTTCTAATATTTGGATAGCCAAAAAATACTCTTAAAGAGTCTAGATATGTTATATAATTATTCTATTGTAGTCTTTTTCAAATGGACTATAGGCAAGTGCGGAATTTTAGAAACGGAGATTAGATCAGCTTCAAAAAGGATTGATAATATGTCACAAACACAAGTAAATTGCTTCAAGTGTAAGCATTTTTATACAACCTGGGATAAGAGCTTTCCAAGAGGGTGTCGTGCATTCAATTTTAAAACACCTCATATGCCATCTGTTGCTGTGCATACCTCTTCTGGGAGTCCTTGTATGAGATTTGAAAAAAAGCAGGGACAATAAAAAAATAAACCAAGCCCTTGTAATAAACAGGACCTGGTTTATTTTTTCTTTACCTTAATAAATAAATAAGCTAAATAGGCGATATAGACAGGCGTTGCTATGTAGATCAGATACGGAAATTGCTCATAGGTTCCTCTGTAAATTAAATAGAGGAGACATCCTAGAAAAAGGGTCACGATGGTACCGTATTTTGGAAGCGGAACGTCCTTTAAGCTTGGAATTCGAATCCGGCTTACCATTAAAAAGCATAGTGCCGTAAAGACGACGGTTGTCACGATTTGTGGAAGCATACCACCGAATAAGGTTAGCAATGCGAGAATTCCACCGGCTGCCGTGATCGGTACACCAACAAAATAAGAAAGAGACGACTTAGTTGGAGCAATGTTAAACCGCGCCAAACGGTAGGCACCGAATAATGGAAACAAGCCAGCAATGGCTAAGCCGAGAACACCGAATTTATCAAAGTATGTATAATACACTAAAAAGGACGGGGCAACACCAAAGGTGACGATATCAGCAAGCGAGTCAAGCTCCTTACCGAGTTCACTATCAACGTTTAGCATCCTCGCGATTCGACCATCCATACTATCTAACATCATTCCAATTAAAATAAGAATGGCAGCATTATTAAACTGTCCATATGCGGCAAAGCCAATTGACAAGAAGCCACAATATAGATTTCCAAGGGTAAACATATTGGGTATGTGCTTTGTATAACGCATTTTCACCCTCCGTTTCAATTGTAAGTATGATTAGTGTAAGGTGCTGTAAGGATTTTGTAAAGATATAGTAAAAAATATCATTATATAGGATACTCACTTCACCTATCTAAAGGAGTTCATTTGTAAAACAAACTTACCACAGGCGAATCATAAAAAAGCAGTGAGGTTCCCTAGCAGAATCTCACTGCTTTTTGTATAAAAGACTAATTTCTACGCCCACACATTAGCTAAAGTCGGTATCACCACTAGTTGTTGTGGATCTTCAGCTTCATGAGATGGGTGAATATACACAGCTTTCATACCGAGCTTTAAAGCAGGTGCGATCTCATTAATAAAATTATCACCGATTGAAACAGCTTCACTTGGCTCGCATTCATATTGTTGAAGGAGCTTTTTAAAATGATCCTCTGTGTTCGTTGGTTTCATTGAGGAAGGTAAAATATGTTCGAAAATGGTATCTAGCTCAAGCTCTTTTAGCAGTCTACCTACATCGTCAATATCACTATTGGTACAAAGGACTAACTTTTTAGTTTCCTTAAGCTGTAATAAGCCATTTTTAAGACCTGGGGTTTTGGTTAATTCAAACTGATCTGTAACCATATACTCTTTAGTCTGATTGTAGCTTGTATACGTATCTTTTACTCCATAGTGCTTAGCAGCTACAAAAGGAAGCCACCAACCATCACCAATTGCAATCATATTTTCAAAATTAAATTGAAGTGGCTTCTGATAAAGAGAACCAATTTCCGATTGGTTGATGGATTCACCAGCCCAGTTGTGAACCTCGGTTATTTTAAGAGTCATCGGATCAAGTGTTAGCACATAATCCTTTTCCACATCATAAGCCTTCCCGATTTGAACAATATGATTTCCAGCCTTCATAGCTTCATAATCGCGATCATAAAGACTTTGTTCATGTTCAGGTAACTGTTTCTTTAGTAGCTCTGCATAATGATCAAAGTGATCGGTATCCTCATAAAGAGTTCCATCCAAATCAAAAATGATTAGTTTTGCTTCTTCTAACAATGATTTCATAGCTTTCTCCTTTTACTGCAACTCCAAAATTACGGCCTCATGTGGTCGTAATTCAATGCTTGTTTGTTTACTAGTAATCGTATCATAATTGTGAAGGATTGGTTCCATTTTTTTATTCGAAAAAGCGTCTGGTAAAGGAAATTCACCATTCTCGTTTGAATGGTTTAAAACAATCAACCATGTTTTGCCCTCAAGCTCGCGAGTATAGGCATAAATCGTATCATGCCCCTTTGAATAATCAGTAAAACTTCCATACACCATCACCGGATTTTCTTTTCTAAGCTGAATCAACCTTTTATAATAATAAAAGACAGAATGAGGATCCTTCAGTGCAGCTTCAACATTAATACTTTCATAGTTTGGATTGACCTTAATCCACGGTGTCCCGGTGGTAAAACCGGCTTGTTCGGAATCATTCCATTGCATCGGTGTTCGAGAATTATCACGGCTAAGTGGAAGTAAGCTTTCAAACACTTCCTGTGGATCTCTACCTTTGGCTACTTCCTCTTTATATTTATTTTTCATGGCAATATCGTTATAATCCTCGATTGATGAAAACCGAACCCCAGTCATTCCGATTTCTTCACCTTGGAAAATATAGGGCATTCCTGGCATCGTGTGTACCATGGTTCCTAATAGTTTGGCGGACTCAACACGGTACTCTTCGTCATTTCCATATCGAGTTACTTGTCTTGTATGGTCATGATTATTTAAGAACTGTGAATTCCAGCCATTACCCCATAAGCCCTCATACCAGGTTTGTTGAATTTCCTTATAGCGAAGCATGTTCCAGGTGGGCATATCATCAGCCACCTCAAAATGGAATAAGGTATGTAATTCATTACGGTGTTCTCCTACATATAAAACCCCGTCCTCAGGAGTAACAAATGGTATTTCTCCGACTGAAAAAATATCATAATGGCGAAGGACTCTTTCATTCATTTCCTGAAGATACTCATGAATACCTGGATTGTTTCCTAAGTAGTTAATATGCTGAGGGTTGTCCGCATTTGGAAAGCCGTCAATTTTTGCAAGTAAATTAATAACATCCATCCGGAAGCCATCAATTCCTTTATCAAGCCAAAAGCGCATCATACGGTAAATTTCTTCTCGTACCTCTTCGTTTTCCCAATTTAAATCAGGTTGCTCGACTGCAAATGAATGGAAATAATACTGCTCTGTTTTTTCATCAAACTCCCATGTAGACGGTGCAAAATAAGATCGCCAATTATTAGGTTCCTTGCCGTTAACAGGATCCTTCCAAATATACCAGTCTCGTTTAGGGTTTTCTTTGGAAGAACGAGATTCTTGAAACCATGGATGCTGATCCGAGGTATGATTCACGACCAAATCCATAATCAGCTTCATTCCACGCTTATGAACCTCACTCAGTAATTCCTCCCATATTTCAATAGTCCCGGCCTTGTCCATAACTCCATAGTAATCTGAAATATCATAGCCATTATCTTTATCAGGTGACTCATAGCAAGGGTTGAGCCAAATTACATCTACACCAAGTTCTTTTATGTAATCAAGTTTTGCAATGACACCTTTAAGATCACCATAACCATCTCCATTAGTGTCATAAAAACTGCGCCAGTATACTTGATAGACAACGGCCTCTTTCCACCATGTTCTCTTCATCAGTAGCCTCCATGTTCATTGATAATAATGTTTATATAAGATACGATAACATTGATAAACTAATAAGGTTGTGAAACAAATGAATATACCATTAAAGCAAATTCTAGAAAAGATGGATCAAGAGTTAAAGTCTGCTCTTGCTAAGGATGATGAACAGGTTCGCGATCATCTTTTAGTAATCCGTTCATTATGCGACTTAGTCATTCAAGAACGACCGAAGAATGTACAAATGTTCACTCCACCAGTACCTTCTCATTCTTTACAAAATACACCTAAAAAAAACATCAAAGAAGATGAAGACGCAAATGGAGATTCTTTGTTTGATTTTTAAATAAGGCTCTTTTTTTAAGGGTGTGATATTTGAAAAGCTGTGTTAAAACATTGAGTTGATTGGAGCGGAAGGCACTCGACTCCAGTGGGAGATAGAGGGAATCGTGAGACCCCGCAGGCGAAGCCGAGGAGGCTCACGTCCCTCCCCGCGGAAAGCGAGTGCCTGCAGCGGAAATCAACGGACAGTGTTAATCGATCGAGTCTTTAGTAAAATTCCCAATAATCATTTAAAGAACACCTCCTGCAAAGTTTACCATCTATATTTCAAATATCTAAGGAGAAAATGATGGTACGAAGTAAAAATGGGAGGTGATATTCATGTATACAACAAATCCTAACAGCACTTCAAATAATACCGTCATTCTTACAGGTGGTATGGAAAACACGGACATGAAGCTAAATCATGATCGCTATGATGTATATGTCAATGGAGAATTCGTCGGAAACAAAGTACTGTTAACACAGTCTGAGGACATTACCGATGTAAATGATTTTCTAAAAACTCAAGGTTTCAAAGGCTTTGAGGGTCGACTTGACGGTGATCATTATGAACTTCATGTAGCTGATGAACAAAGCTCAAATGAAATGCGAGAAGCACTTCAAATATACTTGCAGATTCGCTAAAAAATAAGTCCCTCATGTTAAATGGGGGACTATATGTACTTGTACGGTGTCGTTTCTAGATAACGTTTTTTATAAATACGATGTGCTTCCTCAATGCTTACCTTCGTAAAACTAGCTGTCCCTTTTCTCATCGGTAATTGAACAACTTTGGAAAGGTCAGTTGAAATGACAGTTCCGATTCGTGGATAACCACCGGTTGTTTGTCGATCAGCGAGAAGAATAATTGGATTTCCATCAGGTGGTATTTGAATCCCCCCAAGTGGAATCGGATCTGAAGGAAGGGTTGCTTGATCTTTAGTCTCAATCGGTGTTTCTGCCTGAAAACGATAACCCATTCGGTCACCTTGTGTAAGTGAAAAAGACTGCTTTTCAAAGTGGGTGATAGAATCCTGCTGGATGTACGACTGATGAGGCCCGATAATAAACTTAGCCTTTATATGATCCTCGTACTTTGGAATAAACTCAGAATTTAACCCTCTATTTCTTTGTAAACATTGCGGAAATCCGCTAATAGTTAAACCCTCTGTAATCACAGTTCCGATATTAGCTTTCGCATAAGTAGATTGACTCCCCATCACCATCTCACTATGAAAACCACCACTTACTGCTAAATACGCATAGTTTCCTGATACCTGTTTTCCAAAAGCAAGCTCATCTCCTGTTTTTCCTTTATATGTGCGCCAACCTTTTATAGGTCTGCCATTAAGTATTGGGGAAAGGTCTGCTCCACAAATCGAAAAGGTTACATCTTCCAGGAAGGTGAGAGTAGGACCAATGAGGCAGACTTCAATGCAGGCTGAATTAACTGGATTTCCAACTAATATATTTGCCCACTGCAAAGCTTCAAGATCCATTGCACCAGAGGTAACCACTCCATACCGCTGAAAACCATACCGCCCAGCATCCTGAAAGCTAGTTGCTAAACCAGGTTTTTTGACTTGGAAAATGGCTTTACTCATTTTTGTACCTCTAATGATTTCACAATGACACCTTGCTTGGCTAACTCTTCACGAAGAGCAATCGCCAAATCAATGGCTCCTTGATGATCACCATGAATACATAGAGTATCTACTTCAAGAGGAATGATTGTTCCATTAAGTGTGGTAACCTGCTGTTTTAAGACAATCGAAAGTGCCTGCTCAATGGATTCCTCAATTGAATGGAGAGTGGAGCCTTCAATTTGTCTTGGAGTAAGCGATCCATCCTCCTGATAGGTTCGATCGATAAAAGCTTCTATTGCATACGGCATATTATATTCAACACATGCTTGTATCAGCTCGCTATTAGCAAGTCCATAAATGATTAGAGCGGGGTCGAATTGTTTGACTGCTTGAACAATGGCTTTTGCAACATAAGGTTCTTTAGCAGCAATATTATAAAGAGCTCCGTGTGGCTTCACGTGTACTAATGGGACTTGATGATAGGTGCAAAAGGATTTAATCGCACCAAGCTGGTAGAGCATTAGGTTTTTAATTTCATCTGCACTTAGTTGAAAAGGTCGACGCCCAAAACCGTGTAAGTCATAGAAGCCAGGGTGTGCTCCGATACTTACTCCCTTTTGTTTAGCGAGATAGACAGTTTCGTTCATAATATTTGGATCACCAGCATGAAAACCACAAGCAATATTGGCTGAGGAAACGTATTGTAAAAGCCCCTCATCATTACCTATCGTATAATGTCCAAAGCCTTCTGCCATATCACAATTAATATCAATTTGCTTCATCAGTTAAACCTCCTTAGTTAACCGCTCAAATTCATTTTTTGATATAGGAACAAAGCTGACTTGATCACCAGGCTGAAGAATAAAAGGTTCCTCCCTCTTGTGATTAAATAAAGTGAGTGGAGTCTGTCCAATAATATTCCATCCTCCTGGTGATGGTAGGGAGTAAATGCCTGTATAGGTCCCGCCGATTCCGACTGCTCCTTTTGGTACATATGTCCTTGGTGTGGATTTTCGAGGTGTATGTAAGGTTTTTGGCAAACCATTGATGTAAGGGAATCCTGGTAGAAAACCCATAATCGCTACTTGATAGGTGGCATTGCTATGAAGATGAATTAATTCATCTACTGAAATAGAGTGCCTGGCTGCTACTTCTTCTATATCTAAACCGAAGGCAGAATCGTAGCATACTGGTATTTCGATATGATTAGTCACTTGTGTATGGTGGTTTTCATGAAGCAGTAAAAGCGGTGTTAATTTTGTTTGCATTTCTTGGTATGTATAGTGTAGTGGATCATAATAAATCGCCAATGATTCAAAGGCAGGGACGATATCCTTCAGTCCAGCAATTTCTTCGTCCAACAGCTGCTGAGTTAAGGAGTGGATAAAAGGGAGAAGCTCTTGATTATTTTCACCTGTAAACTGAATAATTAATCCGTTATCACTAATAGGCTGTATGGTGTAATTTTTCAATAGCTACATTCCTTTCTGAATATTTTATAGAAACACTTCCGCTTTTCTATTTGTCTAGCTTCGGTGCCCTGCCCCTCGAGGTTAAATAACCCTCCATAAATAAAAGGGCAGATCACCTTTTCTTTATGGAGGAACATTTACTTGTCGGGGCAAAACCGGTCACCTACGCTTTTCTATTTTACCATATTGGGGTAAATCGTTGGTTTTTTTACTGAAATCTATTATGATGTAGGAAGAATCTAGAGGAAAAGGTGAAAAACGTGAAACTGTTTATTTTATTAGGAAGCATCAATGCATTTATTGCTGTGGCGTTAGGGGCTTTTGGTGCGCATGGCTTAGAGGGTAAGGTTTCTGAAAGAATGCTAGAGGTATGGAAAACCGGCGTTACTTATCACATGTTTCATGCTCTTGGTTTATTTATTATTGCAATACTGATCGGAAAGTTTCCAAATGTGGCATCCTTTACGTGGGCAGGCTGGATTATGTTTGTTGGAATTCTCTTCTTTTCCGGAAGCCTATATGCGTTAAGTACGACAGGTATTAAGTTCTTCGGCCCGATTACACCACTTGGAGGACTAGCTTTCTTAATTGCGTGGGTGTTAGTGGCAGTTGGGGCAATGAGGTATTTGTAAGTCGATGCATATACAAAAAAGCGGGAGTGCAAAAACCACTTCCGCTTTTTTACATATAATGAGAGATCTAACCAGATCAAAGGCTTAGCATCATCTAGGAGGATAGGAAGTTAACGGTGTTGTGCCAGGTACTGCTGCGGCAGTGTAGCCTGGGTATTCATAGCTAAGCTCTTCATCGAATGTTACATAATCTAAGTAAACCATTAATAGTAAGTATCTCATTCCTGTTTGTGGATCACTTAAGATAATATGGTCACGGCCAGCCGCTTCTACAATTCCTGTGAATGACTTTTGAACATTATCACCAAAAGTCATGTATACACGAGCTAGTTTTCCTTTATTTAAACGTAAGATATTTTCGATGTAGGATTCCTCTAATGGAAGCATACCCGGTACGTATTGGGCAGGGTTTGGAACACCTACATTTGGTGCACCAGGCTGAAGGATTGGTCCACCTGATTGTGCATAAGGATTGTAAGTTGTGCTAGGTGGAGTGTAAACAGGTTGATTCCCATAACCAGTAGGCGCCTGATTACCATAATACGCATAAGGATTTGCTTGTGAATATTTTTGAGACATGAAAAAACCTCCCTATTCTCAGATGATTTTTAACTATAGGCTGATTTCGTGGTTAAAATGCAACAAAGTTTTAGAAAAAAGCCTAACTATAGACAGAAGGACAATCTTCAGCAGTTGGTTTATAGAAACAGTGAGATTTATGTCTTCCTGCATTCCATTGGTTATACCATTGTTGTGGACAATTTCCTTCTGGTCTAAAAAACCATAAGGCAAACTCTGCAGGATGATGACGCTGACCTGCTAAAACCTTACGAGCGAGTTCAATTTCTTGATCTCTAGGTCTTTGATAAAAATATCCCTTTTGAGTTGCTTCAAAACCTCCAGGACTTTGGTATACCATTTTGCGAATGGTTGTGATTTTCTTGAAATCTAGGCATGCCGAGCGAGCACGATTTACCCCAGTATTTCCAACCATTAACATCCCAAGCTTTCCATCACCTTCAGCCTCTGCACGCATCAATCTTGCTAACAGCTTCACATCTTCTTCGTTATGAGCAACAACAGCCATTTTTCTCACTCCTCATTCATACACTTAAAGCCTTCATTAGCTTATGGGCGGTGAATGAAAAGGGTGCAAAAAATATAAATACTCGGACTTCTAAATCCGCTACTTGATACTATGTATATTGAAAAAAGAATATGACAAAAAAACTCCTTACTTATAAAGTAAGAAGTTTTGTAGTGAAAACTATGGGTTAATCAATTTTTGCTCAAAAGCTTGTTATTTCTATAAACGAAGAAACTCTGGAAGTTTTTCGTTAGGTAGGATATTACCTACGAAGAATGATCCGAATTCGCCGAATCTTGCACTAACTTCGTCAAATCTCATTTCATAGACAAGCTTTTTGAATTGAAGTACGTCATCTGAAAATAAGGTAACGCCCCATTCGAAATCATCTAAGCCTACAGAACCTGTAATGATTTGCTTTACTTTACCAGCGTATTGTCTACCAATCATGCCGTGCTTTCTCATCATGTTACGGCGATCTTCCATCGAAAGCATATACCAGTTGTCTTCACCATTACGACGCTTATCCATTGGGTAAAAGCAAATATGCTTTGCCTTTGGTAAGGTAGGGTAAAGTCTAGCTAACACTTGAGGGTTCTGATATGGATCTTCACCAGCTGGAAGATAGTTACTTAATTCCACGACTGATACATATGAATAGGTTGGGATCGTAAAGTCAGCAAGCATCGTCTTATTGAATTCTAATTCCATTTCGTTTAGCTCTTCTAAAGTTGGACGAAGTAACATCAAGATAAAGTCTGCTTTTTGACCAACGACTGTGTATAGGGCCTGACTGCCAGCATTATTTGCTTCTGCAACGCCCCATTTTTCTAATAATCCTTGGAACTCTGAAATGGCTGCATTTCTTTCTTCTTCCGTTACGCTCTTCCAAGCTGTCCAATTGATTGAACGAAGATCATGTAGGGAATACCAGCCATCTAGTGTTTGTGCTGCTTCCATTTATAACACTCCTTTATTAGATGAAAATTTTATGTGTTTTCGGTAAAGCTATGTATGAATCTACTATATCATAGTTTTCCCAATTACATGGTTAGATAACCGATTTGTATTATTAACGATTTTGTGACATCTATCGATTACAAATGGTATATTAGGGAAAAATAGTAGGTATGTCATTGATAAAGCTATACATATTTGAAATACAAGTCAGGAGGAGTAAGTGTGAGTTTATTTTCAACTATAAAAGAGTCATTAAAAGGGAAGAACAAAAAGCTTGTATTCCCTGAAGGAACCGATGAACGTATTCTAGCAGCTGCCAGTCGCTTAGCTAAGGATGGATTGCTTACACCCATTCTGCTAGGAAGCGAAGAGGAGATTAATGCTAAAGCTAGTTCATTAGATCTATCACTAGAGGGGGTTCAGGTGGTAGACCCTGCAAAAGCTGCTAGTGATGAAATGGCCCAGGCCTTTGTCAACAGAAGGAATGGAAAGGCTACGATTGAACAAGCAAGACAAATTCTCTTAGATGAAAATTACTTTGGGACGATGCTAGTTTATATGAATCAAGCAGATGGATTAGTAAGTGGAGCGGCCCATTCAACCGCTGATACGGTCAGACCTGCTTTACAACTAATAAAGACAAAGCAAGGGATAAAGAAAACCTCAGGAGTCTTTATTATGGTAAGGGAAGAGGAGAAATATGTTTTTGCTGATTGTGCTATTAATATTTCGCCTAATAGTCAAGATTTAGCAGAAATAGCAGTAGAAAGCGCCAAGACCGCTAAGCTGTTTGGAATTGAGCCAAGGGTCGCTATGCTGAGTTTTTCAACGAAGGGATCAGCCGTTTCTCCTGAAACAGAAAAGGTCGTAGAAGCAACTAAAATCGCGAAAGACATCGATCCAACCTTGCTTCTTGACGGGGAATTTCAGTTTGATGCAGCATTTGTTCCATCGGTCGCTGCTAAAAAAGCACCAGATTCTCCAATTCAAGGTGATGCGAACGTGTTTATTTTCCCAAGCTTAGGAGCTGGAAATATTGGCTATAAGATTGCCCAACGTCTTGGTAAGTTTGAAGCAGTTGGACCCATTCTTCAAGGCTTGAATCAACCCGTTAATGATTTATCACGTGGTTGTAATGAAGAGGATGTTTATAAACTTGCTCTTATCACTGCAGCGCAGTCATTATAATGCGAAAAAGCACTGAATGCTTAGGTTTAAGCTTCCAGTGCTTTTTTATTTCTGTCGATCATTCGTTTCATATTTTCCTCATAACGGAGTAGCTCATCTTCTGAAAGCTGCGAACCTTCGAGGTCTGCACCGAGTCTCTTTAATGTGGAAAAGATAGAAAACATAATGGTAGGGATCGTGATTTGTTGATTGAGAAGCTCGGATAAAGATGCCATGGTTGAAGGAACAATGGTAGGGAAGTGAATTTTAGTTTCTGTTGTTCCTTTCCCGATTTCGTAAAAGTTTTTAATCGTTTCTGCGCGCTGTGAGCCGCTTTCTGCTACACAGAGGTAGATTTGAACCGCAATCCCACCGCGAAGTCTCCGCTGTGAAATTCCCGCAAACTTTTTCCCATTGATGCTAAGGTCGTAGCTACCTGGACAGTAGGAACCAACAATTTCACCTGCTTCAAAGGAAGCACCATAATCAGCTAGTAAATAGGTGATCAGTTCAACCATTGCTTCATAGCCCCGATTTATATCAATGCCTTTGTCAGTGTCAGGAAAAATAAGTGAAAGGTTTAAAACTTCTTGGTCAAGAACGACTGCAAGTCCACCTGAGTTTCTAACAATGACGTGGTAGCCTTGTGTTTGAAGGTATGAGGCGGCCTCTAGTAGATGAGGTAGTTTGGTATCTTGAATTCCTAGGACAACTGTTTTTGGATGAACCCATGAACGTAGCGTTGGGGGAGAGGTGCCGTTTCCAACAGAGGCACATAATGTATCGTCTACTGCAAAGGATTGCTTCGCTTCAAATAGTGAGCCTAATGTGGATTGATCGATAATTCTCCAGCGTGGTTGGGTAAGCAATGAATCTAGTTGTGACATATTGTTAATCTCCTTCGCTACATTTCCGATTTCTAATTATAGCATAAAGGATTTTGATATGAAAAAATCAGTAGCTAGGTGGCTACTGATTTATAGATTTATTGATTTTTTATGGTGTTGCAGTAATCTAGCTCCAGCACCCAGCCCCTCGAGGTCAAATAACCCTTGAAGAGTAAAAGGGAAGGTTCACCCTTTTTCTCTTCAAGGAACATTTGCTTTTCGGGGCTAAACGGGGCGCTTCCGCTTTTTGAGTTTATTCAGCTAGTTTTTCTAGGTTACCGTTACGGTCCATTTTAAATTTAGTAGAAGGGCGTTCTTCATCTTCAAAAAGAACTAGCTTTCTAGCTCGGTTCATAATGGACATTAAGGTTTGGTAATCCTCTTCAATCGTTTGTGAATCTTTTTCAAGCTTTAGCACCTGTCTCTCAAGCTCTTCATTTTTACGTGCGAGCTGTTCATTTTCAAGTCGAAGTGCTTCGTTTTCATGCTGTGTCATGGTGACGTTATATCGGTTTCCTCGTAATCCTGAAAGAAAGTGAATGACATCATCTAAAGATAGACTACCGGTTTCTTGCATGTACGTAGTTGGTAAACTAGTAGTGGAAGAAACAGGTGTTACGATATTAGTAGGTTCTGTCATTGCTGGTTCTGGTGGAGTATATAGTAGCTGCTTTTTTGCAGGCTTTCCTTGTCCCATCGTGCGCAGGCGTTGTTTACGTTGTTTTTTAGCTAGTGCTAGTGCTTTCTCGTATTGCTCCCTAACGACAGCATTCCAACGGAACCCACAAGCGGATGCTGTTCGATTTAAAATATCGCCTACCTCTTCAAAGGCGTTTAGCTGTGTGCTACCTTCTCTTACGTGCCGCAGTACTGTTTCTGCTAGTAATAAGTCATTTTCTTCTGACCATGCATCTTGTCTTATCTTCATCTTTTACACTTCCTATCTATGTATTTTATAAAAGTTATTAAATTGGAAGGGAGGGTTTATATTACCCAGGTTCCCAAATTTCCCCTTACCTGCAGTATGGGCAGATTCGCTGTGGTTTATACCATAAATTTTTATAAGGATAGTAGATTACTACTTTTTCCGTATGGGACTGTTACTTGCATTGTCGAAATGAAGAAGGTACAATACCGTATAGGATTTGAGAGAGAAAGGATTGCTTGTATGGCAAACGAATTTCGTATTTGTGATGATTGTCAGGCGACGAATATTAAAACCTTGGTACCGAAATTAAAAAAGGTTGATCCGGATGCAACCATTGATATAGGGTGTCAGTCATATTGTGGACCTGGGAGAAAAAAATCATTTGCTTTTGTCAATAACCGTCCAGTTTCTGCACCTACTGAAGATGAACTGATTGAAAAAGTAGAGGGCAAAATTAAGAAGTAAGTTGAAAACTCTTGTATTGTATATGCAAGAGTTTTTTTGTATACAAACAGGTAGATTTTCTTGTATGGTGGTGGGAATTTATGGTCAAGCTTATTAATGAGGTGAGACATCATGATCAGAAGAATTCTATTACTATTTTTGTTAATGGAGCTTGGCGTAATTGGATGGTTTTTTCAGAAGGAGACACAGCTTGAAGGGGACATGGACCATGGAGTGCCCCAGGAATTTAGAGAATCAGAGGTTAAGGGTACCCAAGAAGCTGTTCAAGAAGATTCGATGATTAACGGAGAAGAATTGAAGCAACTTTTAGAAATGGTACCTGAGCTTTTCAGCGAACTTCTCCAATTTGGAAAGTTACAAAATGAAGTGATCAGTAGTGACCTTTTGGAAGAATTGGACAAGCTCCAATTAGAAGCAGGGAGCTCGCTAGATTTAAATGAAAATGGATTAAAAGAGATTATGACTCAGCTGCTTGAAGACCCGGAAAATAAAGAAGCAGTAAGGGTTTATTATGAGTGGCTAAAGGAACAACTTGAGGATCATAAAGAGAAAATCAATGAAGTCATCAATCAAGAAGATTCGTTCCATGAAGAACGAGTATCTGAAATGTATTAGCTGTCTCATCTAATGGTAGATGAGGCATTTTTAATAGAGTGGGACTATTTTAGAAAAGGCTTTAGAAGCTTCAATTGCAAACAGAGATTTGTAAGGCTTTTCTCTTAAAGATTGTTGCTGTTTGAATAGCTTTGTTAAAGCACTGAGTTGATTGGAGCGGAAGGTACTCGACTCCTGCGGGAGATAGAGGGAAGTGTGAGACCCCACAGGCACAGCCGAGGAGGCTCACATCCCTCCCCGCGGAAAGCGAGTGCCTGCAGCGGAGATCAACGGTCCCAATAAAAAAATCATTTATTTGAAATTAGCAACAAAGTATGAGAAAAGCTTGAGGGAGTAATAGGCAGCAGTACTTCTTCGTCTTTTTTGTCAAATATAAGCAGAGTAAAATGTCAAAAGTCGGGTTTTTTTATCGAAAAAAAGAAGCTATAATAAAATTTATAAAAAATTATAACGGTTCTGGGGGTAAAAGAATGACATATCCCAATGGTAAATTAAGTGAAGAAAAGGTATTCAAAGATCCTGTTCATCGCTATATTCATGTACGAGATAAGTTGATCTGGGATTTAATTGGGACCCCGGAGTTTCAAAGACTACGTCGAATTAGGCAATTAGGGACTACGTACCTGACCTTTCATGGAGCAGAGCATAGTAGGTTTAATCATTCCTTAGGTGTTTATGAAATCATTCGCAGAATTATTGATGATGTGTTTCATGAGCGACCACAGTGGGATGACAATGAACGGATATTAAGCCTTTGTGCAGCATTACTACATGATTTAGGGCATGGCCCGTTTTCTCATGCTTTTGAAAAAGTGTTTCATTTAGATCATGAGGAGTTTACACGAGCGATTATTCTAGGTGACACTGGAATTAATAAG
Source organism: Bacillus sp. AK128 (assembly GCF_053903075.1). Taxonomy (NCBI): domain Bacteria; kingdom Bacillati; phylum Bacillota; class Bacilli; order Caryophanales; family Bacillaceae; genus Bacillus; species Bacillus sp. AK128. Next base: position 233,667 of record NZ_CP096379.1, read on the forward strand.
GTTTTGAAGCGAATGGGAGCGGATTTCCCTAAAAAGGTAGCTGAAGTGATTGAAAAAACCTATGAAAATAAGCTGGTTGTGAGTTTAATTTCAAGCCAGATTGACGCCGATCGAATGGATTACTTGCAGCGAGATGCTTATTTTACAGGGGTTAGCTATGGTCATTTTGACATGGAACGGATTTTACGTGTCATGAGACCGAGGGAAGATCAGGTTGTTATTAAAAAGAGTGGAATGCATGCGGTGGAAGACTATATTATGAGTCGCTATCAAATGTATTGGCAGGTTTATTTTCATCCGGTATCTCGGAGTGCAGAAGTGATCCTAACCAAGATTCTACATCGAGCCAAGCATTTACATCAGGATGGTTACCAATTTAAAACAGAACCAAAACACTTCTATTCCTTGTATAATAATGAAATTACAGTTCAGGATTATCTAAAGCTAGATGAATCTATTATACTGTTTTATTTCCAAGCATGGATGGAAGAGGATGATCAGGTCCTAGCTGACTTATGTAACCGATTTGTTCACCGTAATTTATTTCAATATGTGGAGTTCAATCCACATCTTCAAATGCAGCAGTGGTTGGAGCTTATTCAGCTTTTCAAAAAGGCTGGAATTGACCCAGAATATTACTTAGTTTTAGATTCTTCTTCCGATTTACCTTATGACTTTTATCGACCAGGAGAAGAGGAAGAACGGTTACCAATTCATTTGCAAATGCCGAATGGTGAATTGCGTGAACTATCACGAGAATCCGAAATTGTTGAGGCGATTTCAGGGAAGCGTCGTACCGACCATAAGCTTTATTTCCCTCAGGATATAATTGAGGATCTGTCTAGTAAGCGAAAAGTGAAAGAACAGATATTAGAAATTTTAAAGAAGCCGTATTAGAAGAAGGCTTATAGATATAGATAAATGCCGGAGTAAGGAGTGTTGGTGAGTTGTTAAAGGATCATATAAAGGTAATGAAGGTATTTGCTGAAGCTGGGGAAATTATTGGACGAAAAAAGCTTCAAAAAATGATATATATCGGAAAAAAGCTTCAGTTCCCGTTTTATGAGCGTTATGATTTTCATTTCTATGGCCCGTATTCCGAAGAATTAACACTACGCATAGAGGAGCTTTGTAATCTAGGTTTTCTTCAGGAAATGAAAGAGAAAAAGGGTGGTTATTTTCAATACCGTTATACACTAACGGAAGTAGGAGAGCAGTTCCTCAATCAAAATGACTATACGCTGCCTGATCTTAATGGCTGTATGAAAGCTATGAATGAACAAAGCTCACGGTTCTTAGAGCTTGTATCTACTGTTTTATACTTCGAAAGCCTAGACAAAGAAGAAGTGAAAGAAAAGGTATTCACCCTAAAAAGCAAGCAACGTTATACAGAAGAAGAAATCGAGGAAGCCTATCAATATATTGCTGCCCTAAAACAGCAGGTAAATTAATAGAATAAAAGATTTAATCTGGTTGGGGGTCTGGTTCCTTTCATGCATTAACGCATTGGGGGACAGGCCCCCATCACGTTAATGGGGTAAAGTGAATGATTACATAATATATGACATATTTTTGGATGATTGGTGCTAGGATTATAGTATAATGATAGACAATGATGAGTGGAAAAGGAGAATATTATGGATTTTCTTCCGTTTCAAAGCTTGGATTTACAAACGATTATTTATTTTGTGATCACCTTACTAATTGCCTTTACGCTTCATGAATTTGCCCATGCCTATGTTGCCTATAAGTTCGGGGATCCTACTGCGAAGAACCAGGGGCGCCTGACTCTATCACCGTTGAAACATTTGGATCCGATTGGAACAATCGCACTATTTATTATGGGCTTTGGTTGGGCTAAGCCAGTACCGGTAAATCGTTTCTTCTTTAAAAAGCCAAGACTGGCTGGGGTTTTGGTTTCGATTGCAGGGCCTTTAAGTAATCTAGTTCTAGCTTTTATTGGATTATTAATCTGGTTTGGCTTAATGAAGCTTGGAATCTATAATAGTGTTTCTGTTGAGACAGAGCAGTTATTGTATGGTTTTTTTAATGTGTTTATCTTAATTAATGTAGCGTTATTTGTATTTAATTTACTTCCTTTTCCACCACTTGATGGCTATCGAATCGTTGAGGATCTTGCTCCGCCGTCCGTTCGTGCAAGACTTACACAATATGAGCAGTATGGTATTATAATTTTCTTAATTCTAGTCATTACACCACTCGACCAATATACGATTCTACCAATTTTTGATACGGTCATTCCGTTTGTTACGGATACTTTAACCGTCTTCGTACTAACTTTGTTGAATATGAATGGGTGAATTCGTTAAAATGGAACACAAAGAGGAGGTCAAATCGATGGAACAGGATAAAAAGAAGAAATCAATTGGTTTTAATATTATAAAAAATGATCCAACAGACGGCCATGGAGGCTTCGGTGCAGGTGGAGCGCTTAGCTTAGATAATATTTCCCCTGTTTTTGTTGACCCTGAAGCGGAAGAGGCTTTTGTGGATATTGGAGCTATGCACGCGAGAAGTGTGGTCGAGAAGGGAATTAAGTTTTTACCAGATCGAGATAAGGTTCCCAATGGTAAATTGTATTGGTTAGTATGGGTGACGATTGAACGTACAGAAAATGGTCCATATTATGCAGGAGTTACGGCTTGTGAAATGACAGTCGATCGTGAAATACGTCGAGGCTACAAGTCTTTACCAGATCACGTGAATAAAATGGATAAATCACTTAAGCGAAAAATTATCGTGAATGATATGGATGAAAAGTCTAAGAAAGTTCTTGCCGATTTTTTACAAAAGCATGATAAAGGAATGTGGGAACGTTCTTCGGCACAATTGAAAGAAGATTTACAAGTAATATAAGAAGAAAGTCGTATTTATGACATTTTGATGAACGTTTTCATTTTTGATTGAGCTTTTTTGTGAAAAAAAGTAAACTTATTTTACAGTCTTAACACACTGTAGGACTAGGACACAAAAAATCGTAGGAGCTTTTAGGCTTCTACGGTTTTTTGTTTTTGTAATAAATTTTCCATTATGGGGAAAACCAATTCATTATTTTTTTTATAAGACCAGGCTCTGCTTTTTCCTCGTCTTCCTCATTAAGTGGTCCTTCTTCCTCATATTGATAAGGCAAATGATCCTGACAGTATTCAGTTGGTTCGGTACCTTTAACATAATAGGTTAATCTAACAACGGGACAGGTCTCGGTGGCGAGCATCCCGTTATCTGGATTGACATAAACGCCAACCACACCGGATGTCGGTTTAAAGGCATGAACAGGTTCGTCCTGAAGTGCTTCCTCCATAATGGAAGCCCATATTTCTTTTGAATAGGTCTTCTCGGCTGTTAAATCAAGCGTATGATCCCTGTCATAACCCACCCATACTCCTGTTACGAGTTTTGGCGAATAGCCAATCATCCAGCTGTCTGTACTGGTTGTTCCTGATTTTCCTGCATAAATTCTTGTTAATTGATCACTGATGGTTCGCCCTGTTACCCTCGTATAATCATTAAGCTTTTCATCAAACATTCCCGTCATCATATGGGTCGTGACAAAGGCAGCGTCTTTATCAAGTACTTGTTCGTTTGGTTTCTCGCTTTGGTAGATGACTTCACCGTGATGATTTTCAATTCTTCTAATAAAGGTTGGTTCGATTTTTTTTCCACCATTAGCTAGAATTCCATAGGCATTTACCATATCAATCATTTTGACTGTAGAAGTACCAAGTGCAAGTGAAGGAATCTTTGGTAAATCACCAGAGATTCCTAGTCTTCTACTTGTATCAATAAGTGCTTGTTCGCCAAGTGACATATGAGTTTTCACAGCGAATACATTATCCGATAAAGCAATTGCTTGCGATAATGTGATATTGTCATTTGCATAGTAATCGTTGTAATTACTTGGTGAGTAGGTCCCTTCCCCATACTGGAAAGTAGTATATTCACTTCTTAAAGTGGTGGAAGGGGTGAAGCCCTGCTCAACAGCTGTATAGTATAAAAATGGTTTGAACGATGAACCTGGCTGTCTTTTAGCTTGAGTAGCTCGGTTAAACTGGCTTTTCGTGTAATCTCTTCCGCCAATCAAAGCTTTCACTTCTCCAGTAGAAGGATGCATGACGATGACGGCAGCCTGAATTTCTGATTCAGGATTAATAATCGCCTCCGTCCTTTTTTCTGCGATTGCTTGAAGCTCTGGGTCTAGTGTTGTATAAACCTTCAGCCCACCCATTTGGATCGTTCGATCAGTGAGACTGGTGACTGATTTTAATGCATCTTTCACTGCATCCTGAAAATAAGGAGCAATATTTTGATTCTTCACATCAAATCTTCCATGGAAGCTAAGCTGTTCTGACATAATCTGTCGGGCTTCTTTTTCGTTGATCATGCTATTTTCGACCATTGAACTTACAATGACTTCTTGGCGACTTTTTGCATTGTCTAGATGATCGATAGGAGAGTAGTGGCTAGGCCCCTTCGGAATACCAGCAAGCATGGTTGCTTCACTTATGGTCAGCTCCTTGGCATGTTTATTAAAGTAAAAGTTAGCAGCTGCCTCAATTCCGTAGGCACCATGGCCGTAATATATGGTATTTAAATAGCCTTCAATAATTTGTTCTTTTGAATAGTTCAATTCAAGACGAATCGTATAAAGAGCTTCCGTTAGCTTTCGTTTCCACGTTTTATCATGCTCTAAAAATAAATTACGGGCATACTGCTGTGAGATTGTACTAGCTCCCTGCACTTTTGCCATAGCCTTTATATCCGCAAGTGCCGCACCGGCAATTCGAATATAATCAAACCCTTGGTGCTCATAAAATCGTTTATCTTCAATTGAAATAGTCGCATTCACGAGATGGGGTGAGATTTCTGAAAGGGGTACCCAATAGCGGGTTTGACCTTGATGACTCTCACCAATAATCGTTCCGTCCGAACCATAATAAATAGTCGACTGTGGAACCGCGAGCGGTGGTGGTCCTTCAACCTTAGCGTAAAGAAGTAACCCTAGCACCCCAACAAATCCTAAGATTAATAGAAACAACCCTATAAAAAAAAGGGCCCGGATATATTTTAACGTCAGTCTTAATCGTCTATTCGTGATAACCTCCAACATACTCACCTGCCCACAAATCCCAAAGGATAAAATAAAGAACAAAAGGCGCAAGCGCCCCGTTTTGCCCCGACAAGCAAATGTTACTTTGACAAAGAAAAGGCGGTTTTACCTTTTATTTGTCAAAGGGTTATTTGACCTCGAGGGGCTGGGTGCTGGAGCTAGATTACTACCAACACCGTAAAACAATAGACTACAAATTGATATAAATTCTGATATTAAAACAAAGACTTTACCAGTATTGAGAAAAAACGGATTATTTAAACCTATTAATTAAATCAAAATCGCAATAATTTAACACTTTAAAGCGGTGGGGGCCTGGCCCCCACCGCTTTAAAGTGTTGATGTAAAAAAGTTCGTGAAAAAATTTCAAAAATATATCAGAAAATTTTTGCTTGCTTTTTTAATAGATTCCTCTATACTTTGATTTGCTGAATATTTTTACAGCAATGGTTAACTTTACATATAAAGGGATAAAGATGGTTTTTATTCGGCCCAAACGGGTACGATAACATAGTAAGAATTAGCGGTTGTTAAAGAGTCTTTAGCCCGGCTAAGGGATATATTAGAAAGGTGTGAATGATATGGGATTATGGTTTACAGAGAAGCAAACGGAGAATTTTGGAATTACGTTAAAGATTAAGCAAACCTTACATACGGAGCAAACGGATTTTCAAAAGCTAGATATGGTAGAGACTGAAGAGTTTGGAAACATGCTTTTACTAGATGGAATGGTAATGACGTCTCAGAAAGACGAGTTTGTCTATCATGAAATGGTTGCACACATTCCTTTATTTACTCATCCGAATCCAGAAAACGTCCTTGTCGTGGGTGGAGGAGATGGTGGTGTTATTCGTGAAGTATTAAAACACCCAAGCGTAAAGAAGGCTACTCTTGTTGATATTGATGGCAAAGTAATCGAGTACTCTAAAAAGTTTTTACCTGAAATTGCTGGTAAGCTAGAAGACCCACGTGTAGATGTGAAGGTTGGCGACGGCTTCATGCATATTGCAGAAAGTGAAAACGAGTATGACGTAATCATGGTTGATTCAACAGAGCCAGTTGGACCGGCAGTAAATCTATTCACAAAAGGCTTTTATGCTGGAATCTCTAGAGCTCTTAAGGAAGACGGTATTTTCGTTGCACAATCGGACAACCCTTGGTTCACTCCGGATTTAATTAGAAATGTACAGCGTGATGTTCGTGAAATCTTCCCGTTAACTCGCCTTTACATTGCGAATATCCCAACGTACCCAAGTGGAATGTGGACATTTACAATGGGATCTAAGAAATACGATCCACTTGAAGTAGCAGAAGACCGTTTCCATGAAATTGATACAAAATATTACACAAAAGAGTTACATAAAGCAGCCTTCGTTTTACCGAAGTTTGTTAGTGACTTAACGAAATAATAGATAAACTCGGTTTAGGGAGGGTTTTACATGCGTTTTGATGAAGCCTATTCAGGTAAGGTTTTTATAAAAAGTCATCCTAATTTTGAAGAAAGTAGTGTCGTTCTTTATGGGATGCCAATGGACTGGACGGTTTCCTATCGTCCAGGCTCTCGCTTTGGTCCAGCTCGTATTCGTGAGGTATCGATTGGTCTAGAGGAATATAGTGTATACCTTGATCGTGAGCTTGAGGAAATTAAATATTACGATGCAGGAGATATTCCACTTCCTTTTGGTAACCCACAAAAAAGCATTGAGATGATTGAAGAATTTGTAGACCAAGTACTAGCAGAAGGCAAGTATCCACTTGGAATGGGCGGAGAGCATCTCGTTTCATGGCCGGTTATAAAAGCTATGCACAAAAAGTACCCTGATTTAGCAATCATTCATATGGATGCACATACCGACCTTCGTGAGCACTATGAAGGAGAACCGCTATCTCATTCAACTCCAATTCGTAAAGCTGCCGACCTTATTGGACCTGAGAATGTCTTTTCGTTTGGAATTCGTTCAGGAATGAAGGAAGAGTTTGAATGGGCTAAAAATGTAGGGATGCATATCTCAAAATTCGAAGTCCATCAGCCATTAAAAGAAATTCTGCCAAAACTAGCAGGCCGGCCTGTTTATGTAACAATTGATATCGATGTCCTAGACCCAGCTCATGCACCTGGAACAGGAACAGTCGACGCTGGTGGAATTACTTCAAAAGAACTACTAGCTTCGATCCAAGAAATTGCACATTCAGATGTTAACGTAGTAGGCTCAGATTTAGTAGAAGTTGCACCCATCTATGACCATTCCGAACAAACAGCCAACACCGCAAGCAAAATCATCCGTGAAATGCTATTAGGTTGGGCTTTGAAGAAGTAGGATTGAGATATATATACTAGGGATTTAGTAAAGAGGTTATTGTTTGTAAAAGTCCTTTGAGGACATTTAGGTTTATATATGTGTTATGTTATAATATTTAGTTGATTGGAGCGGAAGGTACTCGACTCCTGCGGGAGATGAGGGAAGTGTGAGACCCCGCAGGCACAGCCGAGGAGGCTCACATCCCTCCCCGCGGAAAGCGAGTACCTGCAGCGGAAATCAACGGATCCAATATTTAATTCATTTCTTTGTGAAAAATACAGATTATCCGAAAACAGCAGCTTAAAAAAGCTACATCCCTAATAAAACTAGGATGTAGCTTTTCTTATTAAAAACGAACCTTTAATGAAACAACTGCGGCGTCTGAATCTTCTGCTGCTTCTCCGTAATCATCAACTGTTTGCTTCTATTGATAGAAGCAAAAAACACATCCTCCAGCTTTTGAATGCCTTTCTTCTGCAATTCCTGAACCAACCATTGCTGATCTAAAGAAAACTCATCTAAAACCGTTTCATAGAGCTGTCCTTCTACAATTAGGGGATAACCAATTGATATGCTAGGATCTTGAATTTGGAGGTCTTTTCTCGTCACAGGGGTATGGGGTGCCTTTTTCAGTATATCTATTTTTTACCAAACGCAAAGTATTATTCGAAAAGAGGTACGCGGAACGAAATTTGTACATTGCATGTATGTGATGTTGAAACTTTGCAGAGTTATCTATATACTTATAAAGTTATACTGGATAGGGATGTGAGAAGGTTGGGACAAGCGATAAAGATCCCGGTTGAGATCTTGTTTTCTAGTGAAATAAAGGATCAGGATGACAGAACCCATCTATCATTTGAAACAACGGGTCTATACTACATAAAAGAAGGTCAATACTATTTAATGTTTGATGAAAGGCTTGAAGGAACAGGGCCGATTAAAACGACGATTAGATGGGGAAAAGAAGAGGCTTGGATTAAGCGGTCAGGCTCGGTTAATATGAGAATTCCGTTTGAGCTTCATAAGAAAACAAAAGGGATTCATGAAACGCCTGAAATCAAGTTAGAAGTAACCGCAAACACCGAACAACTTTATCATACATGGGATGAACAGAATCGTAACGGGCTGTTCAGCTTAACATATACACTAAGAATGCAAGGACAATTAGTCGGATTGTACAAGCTCGACATTCAATTTAAGGAGGAATCATGATGAATGTAGTCGATCAAATAAAAGAAAGCCTAAAGCAAGAAATAAAAGCAGCGGTTTTAAAGGCAGGACTTGCTACAGAAGAGCAAATTCCTGATGTGATTTTGGAGCTTCCAAAAGAAAAGGCTCACGGCGATTATGCTACAAACATGGCGATGCAGCTTGCGAGAGTCGCAAAAAAAGCACCTCGTGCGATTGCAGAAGAAATCGTTAAAAATATCGATGAGACAAAGGCTTCCATCGAAAAAATTGAAATTGCAGGACCAGGATTTATTAATTTTTATATGAATAATCGTTATTTAGCCGACTTAATTCCGACCATTTTAAAAGCAGGGGATGCTTACGGTCAAGCAACAGGCAGTAAGAATGAAAAAGTAAATGTCGAATTTGTTTCAGCGAATCCAACAGGAGATCTTCACTTAGGTCATGCTCGTGGTGCGGCAGTTGGGGATTCACTTTGCAATATCCTTGAAAAAGCAGGCCATCAAGTAACGAGAGAATACTATATCAATGATGCCGGAAATCAAATTCATAACCTAGCTCTTTCTGTGGAAGCTCGTTATTTCCAGGCACTGGGTCAGGATAAGGAAATGCCTGAGGATGGCTATCATGGTGCCGATATTATTGAGATCGGTAAACAGTTAGCTAGTGAGTTTGGTGAGAAGTACATACAGGCAACTGAAGAAGAAAGATACCAATTCTTCCGTCAATATGGTTTAAAATATGAGCTGGCCAAGCTTCAAAAGGACTTAGAAAGCTTCCGTGTACCTTTTGATTTATGGTATTCAGAAACGTCTCTATATGAAAACGGTAAAATTGATGACGCGCTACACACACTCCGTGAAAAAGGGATGATTTTTGAACTTGATGGTGCAACCTGGTTACGTTCAACTGATTACCAAGATGATAAGGATCGTGTGTTAATAAAAAATGATGGGTCTTATACATATTTAACACCAGATATTGCCTATCATAAGGATAAGCTAGAAAGAGGACATGAAAAGCTTATTAATATTTGGGGAGCAGATCATCACGGATACATTCCTAGAATGAAGGCTGCAATTCAGTCATTAGGCTTCGGGCCAGATGTGTTAGAAGTCGAAATCATTCAGATGGTTCAGCTTTACCAAAACGGTGAAAAGGTAAAGATGTCAAAACGTACCGGTAAGGCAGTCACTCTTCGTGAGTTGATGGAGGAAGTAGGCGTTGATGCAATGCGCTATTTCTTTGCAATGAGAAGTGCAGATTCACATATGGATTTTGATATGGATTTAGCCGTGTCTAAATCAAATGAGAATCCTGTTTACTATGCACAATATGCGCACGCACGAATTAGTAGCATCTTACGTCAAGGAGAGGAACTGAATCTACAAGTAACGGATGAATTAAACCTTGACCTTGTTCAATCGGAAAAAGAATTTGAGTTATTGAAAAAGCTTGGTGAGTTTCCTGCAGCGATTATGGAAGCAGCCGAAAAGCGGATGCCACACCGAATCACCAACTATGTGTTTGAATTAGCATCAACCTTACACAGCTTTTACAATGCGGAAAAGGTTCTAGATTCCGAGCAAGTTGAGCTAAGTAAGGTACGCCTTGCGTTAATGAAGACGGTACAAATAACGTTGAAAAATTCATTAGCCTTGATTGGAGTATCTGCTCCAGAAAAAATGTAAATTCGTCTGTCCTAAGTAGATAGGTTTAGCTAGAAAGGATGTTATGTCATCTATGAAGGAAGTTATTCTATCCTTACTCACAGGTATTATCGTTGGGTTTCTGTTTGCACTCATGAAGCTTCCCATTCCTGCTCCTCCTGCATTAGCAGGAGTCACCGGGATTGTTGGGGTGTATTTAGGCTTTAAGTTGTTCACTTGGTTATCCCCACTTTTACCTTGGGTAAAATAAGAAAATCCTTCTCTTTCATCGGAGAAGGATTTTTTGCTGTATTAGCTTACCATTCCACTGTACCACCCCGAATCCGTTTTACACCCCGAATCTTTGATACCTCTTCCACAAGCTTAAGTAATGCCCGGTCCTTTTCTTTAGCTTCAATCATAATGTCAAAATCAGAGCCGATCGATTTGGCTAAAGTTAAAAATGGCATGATAAAATCTAAGCTTACATAATCGGCATGATGTCTAAACTGCCCTTCAGATTTTGGAGAAGAAAGATGAACCTTAGGAATCAGTCCAAACTCTTCCCATGTCTTATATATTTCAGGTAAAAGCTCTTCTAACGGTTCTTCACTCAAGTTAGCAAGATGATGATGGTAATCAAACAGAACGGGAACTCCGTGGCGTTGACAGACCTTTAACGTTTCAGTAGTGGTATAGGTTTTATCATCATTTTCTAAGGTCATTCTTTTTTTGATGTGTCCTGGCAAAAGCTTAATATTATCATCAAACCGATTAAGTGCCTGTTCCTTATCCCCATAGGCACCACCAATATGGATATTAATTAAGCTCCGGTCTTCAATGCCCATCGCTTTAAAAATCTTATAATGGTATTTCATATCTTCCACAGCGTTCAAGGTGACTTGTTCACGATCACTCGTAAAAAGAGTGAATTGATTAGGGTGAAGACTGACCCGTAAATGATGTTGCTTCACAAGCTCACCTAGATCCTTGAAATCCTCCTGCAAATCCTTTATATAATTCCATTTTACTTCTGGATGGGTTGCTAATGGAACAATAGAAGAAGACATTCGATATAGCTCAATTTCATGGGCAATGTTATAAAGTAGCGCCCGTTTGGTGTTATAGATATTTTGCTTAGCAATTTGAATGAGACGTGTTTTCCGTTCATCCTTCTTCAGCTTTTTCCAATTGGTAAAGGTAATCGTTTTAGAAGGAGAGCTATCCCATAAAGAAAGGGCAGTAGCCACATACCCAAATCGAATACGCATGGTTAAAGCCCCCTTTTATAACAACCCAGAAACAAGGGTTGAGAATGCCTCTTTACCCTTTTGCAGGAAGGTTCGATTTTTTAATAATTCAAAAGTCACCTCTTCTGAAGACTCGATATCTTGTAACATAATCGCTCTAACTTGGCGGATAAACTGCTGGTCATAGATCAAACAGTTAATTTCATGGTTGAGGTAAAGGCTTCTCTTATCAAAATTGGCTGTTCCAATATCACACACTTGATCGTCCACTACAATCACCTTTGCATGGAAAAAACCTGAATAATAACGGTGAATCTTACAGCCTGCGTCTAATAGAGGCTTAAAATAATGAAAGGCAGCTTCTTTAACTAAAGGGTGATCACCTTTAAAAGGAATGATGACCTTAATATTTACACCGCGTTTAGCTGCTTGAAGGACCTCGGTGAATAATGCATGACTTGGAATGAAATAGGGTGTTCCAATGATAATTTCCTTTTTTGCTTCCTTAATGAGATTAATAAAAACGGATTCAAGGTAGACTGCGTTCGTTGGCACAATCTTATGTTTGATAGCTCCACTGTGAAGTGTAGGGAAAAAGTTTGTGTTAGTAGGTAATTTCTTTTTAGTAGCATCGTCCCAGTCATACACAAACTGTTTTTGGAGATCCTGTACTCCTTCTCCTTCAATTTTCAAATGGTAATCACGCCAATCCCCGAATTTTGGGTCAAGACCTATATACTCTTTACCAATATTAAACCCACCTAGGTAGCCTATTTTCCCATCAATAACCGCAATCTTACGATGATTTCGCTCATTTAACGAATAAAATAAAAAAGGAAGCTTAGGTATGTGACAAAATGAAAAAAGAACTCCATTTTCTTTAAGTTCCTTCTTCATTTTCTTTGTTATCCGTTTGCTTCCGACCCAGTCTAATAAAAGTCTTACTTCAATGCCATCTTTTGCTTTTTTTTTCAAGATATTTAAGAATTCCTTACTTATTTCATCATCCTTAACAATGTAAAAGAGTATATGAATATGGTTCGTAGCTTGCTCTAGTTGCTCAAAAAGATCTTTATATAATTGTTGACCGGTTATAAATAAGGAAATATCACTATTCCTGATTGGGTATTCTTGTTTTTTAACTTTTTTTATATGGAAAAATCGGCCAAGCCGGTAATCAATTGCAATCCATAAAAATAGAATGAAAAGTATGAGTAGTGCGAGTTTCATTACTATTCCTCCTTATTAACAATGACTATTAGTTTCACCTAAAGAAAAGAATTGATTCATTTACAGATAAAAGCATATTGACTGAATGCTCATTCATATTATAATAGAGGTAGGAGCTTAGTAGTCTGAAAATTAATACTGTTTTAGTAACGACTATGAATATAACAGAGAAAGGGGTCATCACATGAGTGGACTTTTATGGGTCAATCTAATTGCATTTTTGATTGTAACCGCTTACGCTGCACACTTATTTATTTACTTAATTCGGACACGCTTATCTTACATTAAACTTGGTAGAAAAGTGGAGTTTGATGGAAAGTTTAAGGAACGAATGGACAAAATATGGGTCAATGTATTTGGTCAGAAAAAACTATTAAAGGATAAGAAAAGTGGAATTATTCACGTTATGTTCTTTTACGGATTTATTCTTGTCCAGTTTGGCGCGATTGATTTTATTTGGAAAGGGATTGCACCAGGTTCACATTTACCACTAGGACCTTTATACCCTGCTTTTACCTTCTTCCAGGAGATTGTTACGTTTATGATTTTAATAGCGGTCGTATGGGCTTTCCACCGTCGCTATGTTGAAAAATTAGTTCGTCTAAAAAGAGGTTTCAAATCAGGCCTAGTACTTTTATTCATCGGTGGTTTGATGATTTCGGTTCTGTTAGGAAATGGGATGGGACTCATTTGGCATGATCATCCTCTAACATGGAGTGAGCCGATTGCTTCTGGCTTTGCTTTTATTCTTGGTGGAATTAGCGAAACAGCATCGATTGTCATTTTTTACATCGCATGGTGGATTCACCTATTGTTCTTGTTAACTTTCTTGGTTTATGTACCACAATCCAAGCATGCCCACTTAATTGCTGGACCTGCTAACGTATTCTTCAACCGTCTTTCAAAGCCAGGAAAGCTTGAAAAAATTGATTTTGAAGACGAAACGAAGGAATCATTCGGGGTTGGAAAAATTGAGGAATTTACTCAATCACAATTAATTGATTTATATGCCTGTGTGGAGTGTGGACGCTGTACTAACATGTGTCCAGCAACAGGAACCGGAAAAATGCTATCTCCAATGGATTTAATCTTAAAATTGCGTGATCACTTAACGAATACAGGTGCGGTGGTTACATCAAAATCACCTTGGGTTCCGGCTGTAGCATTTTCAAACACACAAGGAAACCAATTAGCGATGATGGCTTCTGGTAAAGGTGTAGAAGAATCTGCAAGTGCTCTTGATATGTATAGCCCAAGCTTAATCGGTGAAGTCATTACAGAAGAAGAGATTTGGGCTTGTACGACCTGTCGTAACTGTGAGGATCAATGTCCGGTTATGAACGAGCATGTAGATAAGATTATTGACATGCGTCGTTACCTTGTCTTAACAGAAGGTAAAATGGATGCTGATGCTCAACGTGCAATGACAAACATCGAACGTCAAGGAAATCCTTGGGGCTTAAACCGTAAAGAGCGTGAGGATTGGAGAGACGCTCGTGAGGATGTTGTCATTCCAACTGTAAAAGAACTAAGTAAGCAAGGTGAAGAATTTGAATACTTATTCTGGGTTGGTTCAATGGGATCTTACGATAACCGAAGCCAAAAAATTGCACTATCATTTGCGAAGCTTTTAAATGAAGCTGGTGTGAAGTTTGCTATCTTAGGAAATAAAGAAAAGAACTCAGGGGATACGCCTCGTCGTTTAGGAAATGAGTTTTTATTCCAAGAGCTTGCGACTAAGAATATTGAAGAGTTTGAAAAGAATGAGATTAAAAAGATTGTGACGATTGATCCTCATGCTTATAATATATTTAAGAATGAGTATCCAGATTTTGGACTAGAAGCAGAAGTGTATCACCATACAGAACTTTTAGCAGAACTTGTAAAAGAGGGACGCTTAAAGCCACAGTATGAAGTGAATGAGACGATTACGTTCCATGACTCCTGTTATTTAGGCCGATATAATGAAGTGTATGATCCACCGCGTGAAATTCTAAAAGCTATTCCTGGTGTGAAGCTAGTGGAAATGGAACGTAACCGTGAAACGGGAATGTGTTGTGGAGCTGGTGGAGGCTTAATGTGGATGGAAGAGGACGCTGGTTCTAGAATTAACGTAACACGTACAGAACAGGCATTAGCGGTCAACCCATCTGTCATTAGTAGTGGATGTCCTTACTGCTTAACGATGATTAGTGATGGAACAAAGGCTAAAGAAGTAGAAGAAACTGTTCAAACACTAGATGTTGTTGAGATATTAGAAAAATCAGTAGTGGGTGAAGTGAAGGAATTGGCTTCTTAAACGATAGTCTAAGTCTAGTAATCTATGAATATAATAAGAGGTGTACGATTGCCGTACACCCCTTTTTTGAAAATGAGTTGAGCGAGCGTTCAGTCGATTTAAGGAAGAATGGATTTAGGGTTTATTTTATAGGTAATTTCACGGCGATTGTGTAAGCGTTTACTTTTATAGATGGGGGAGATGGGGATGACTAGAACAGTTATTTTGAGTGGTGTTCGGACACCGTTTGGAAAATTTGGTGGAGGTCTAAGTTCATTTACAGCAGCAGAGCTTGGTGGCTTTGCGGTGAAAGAGGCATTGAACCGAGCAAATGTAAATCCAGAGGAAGTGCAGGAAGTAATTCTTGGTTCGGTGTTACAAGGAGGCCAAGGTCAGCTTCCGTCACGTCAGGCATCTAGAAATGCAGGTTTACCATGGAACGTCAAAACGGAGACGATTAACAAGGTATGCGCTTCAGGGATGAGAAGTGTAACGTTAGCCGATCAGATGATTCGAATTGGTGATGAGGAAGTGATCGTTGCAGGTGGTATGGAATCGATGAGTAACGCTCCATATATTTTACCGAAAGCTCGCTTTGGGCTCCGCATGGGAGATGCTGCCGTCACCGATTTAATGGTTTATGACGGATTGACCTGCTCATTTGAGGGTGTTCATATGGGTGAGTATGGAAATGGAGTAGCGAGCGAAATGGGTCTAACCCGTGAAGCTCAAGATGAATGGGCATTACGTAGTCAACAATTAGCCGTGGATGCGATTGCATCAGGAAGATTAGCAGAAGAAATTGTTCCGATTGAAGTTCCAGTCCGAAAAGGAGAGCCAATTGTCATCAAGAATGATGAGGCGCCAAGGAAAGAAACATCAATAGAGGCATTAAGCAAGCTCAAGCCAGTGTTTGGTGCAGACGGAACAATCACTGCGGGTAATGCTCCAGGAGTCAATGATGGTGCTGCGGCACTCGTCCTCATGAGTGAAGACAGAGCGATTCAGGAAGGCAGAACACCTCTTGCGACCATCATTGGTCACACAGCCATTGCAGTCGAGGCCAAGGACTTCCCGAAGACACCAGGTCTAGTCATCAACGAGCTACTAAAGAAAACAGGAAAAAGTTTAGAGGAAATCGACCTCTTTGAAGTAAATGAAGCATTCGCAGCAGTAGCCCTAGCAAGCAAAGAAATAGCAGGACTCGATCCAAACAAAGTCAACGTGAACGGAGGAGCCGTTGCCCTAGGACACCCAATCGGAGCAAGTGGAGCAAGAATCATCCTCACCCTCGCCCACGAACTCAAACGCAGAGGTGGCGGCATCGGCATCGCCTCCATCTGCTCAGGCGGCGGCCAAGGCGACGCCATCATGATCGAAGTCCCACGTTAACACACTAAAGCAGTGGGGGCCTGTCCCCCATCGCGGTGACGCTGTAAAGTGCTGGGGGCCTGTCCCCCACTACGTTAATTGGTTAAAGCGAAATTCAAATACATAGAAAAAGAGGAGGGCTAGAGATGAATGTTCAGAAAATCATGGTTATTGGAGCCGGACAAATGGGTTCAGGAATCGCTCAGGTTTGCGCAATGGCTGGATATGAGGTCACACTACATGATCTAAAGCCAGAATTTGTGGAAAAGGGTATGGGAGTCATTCAGAAGAATTTAGCTCGTCAGGTTGAAAAGGGAAGGCTGTCAGAGGAAGACCAAACAGCGACATTAAATAGAATTTCAAGCTCAACGGATCTAACAAATGCTAAAGCAGTAGATCTTGTGATTGAAGCAGCTGTGGAAAACATGGAGATCAAAACCAAGCTATTCGCTGAATTAGATGAAATAGCACCTGAACATGCGATACTAGCTACCAATACATCTTCACTACCTATAACTGAAATCGCTGCAGCGACTAAAAGACCTGAACAGGTAATTGGAATGCACTTTATGAACCCTGTTCCTGTCATGAAGCTAGTTGAGATTATTAGAGGACTTGCAACAGCTGATGAAGTGTATAACACGATTGAAGAAATTACGAAAAAGTTAGCAAAGGTACCAGTGGAAGTGAACGATTTCCCTGGATTCGTTTCAAACCGAATTCTTATGCCAATGATCAACGAAGCAATCTACACCCTTTATGAAGGAGTAGCAACTGTAGAAGCAATTGATGAGGTGATGAAGCTAGGAATGAACCATCCAATGGGTCCTCTGACACTTGCCGACTTTATAGGCTTAGATACATGCCTATACATCATGGAAACCTTACATGAAGGGTTCGGAGATGATAAATATCGACCATGTCCACTCCTTCGTAAATACGTAAAGGCAGGCTGGTTAGGCAAAAAGACCGGTCGTGGATTTTACACGTATCAATAAATGGTAGTGGCTTTAGTGCTTTAACGGAATGGGGGCCAGGCCCCCACTAAAGTAACGCGTTAAAGCAGCGGGGGTCAGGCCCCCGGTGCGTTAGTGTGTTAAAGGAGGATTACAGCATGAATTTAAGATTCACCGAAGAGCAAGAGATGATGAGGAAGATGGTTCAAGATTTTGCTGATGGAGAGGTTTCTCCTTTTGTACCTAGGATGGAGGCTGGTGAGTTCCCACGTCCAGTTTTAAAGAAAATGGGTGAGCTTGGATTAATGGGGATTCCGGTTCCTGAGAAGTATGGCGGAGCCGAGATGGATTTTGTTTCGTATATAATTGCGATTCATGAAATCTCAAAAGTAAGTGCTACCCTTGGGGTTATCTTATCTGTTCATACTTCTGTGGGGACTAATCCAATCCTATATTTTGGAACGGAGGAGCAAAAGCAGAAGTATATACCTAAACTTGCTTCAGGTGAATACTTAGGTGCCTTTGCGCTAACAGAACCAAGCTCTGGGTCAGATGCAGCGAGTCTTAGAACACGTGCTATTAAAGAAGGAGATTCTTATATTCTTAATGGCTCCAAAATGTTTATTACAAATGGTGGGGAAGCTGATACGTATATCGTATTTGCGAGAACTAATCCTGAAATAGCTGGTAGTAAAGGAATCTCTGCTTTTATTGTTGAGAAGGATACTCCTGGTCTCATTATTGGTAAAGATGAACACAAAATGGGCCTTCATGGTTCCAGGACCGTTGAATTGATATTTGAGAACGCGAGGGTCCCTCAAGAGAATCTCCTGGGTAATGAGGGAGAAGGTTTTAAGGTTGCGATGGCAAACTTAGACGTGGGACGGATTGGGATTGCCGCACAAGCACTAGGAATTGCAGAAGCTGCCCTAGAGCATTCGGTAGAATACGCAAAACAGCGTCACCAGTTCGGGAAGCCGATTATTGATCAGCAAGGGATAGGATTTAAGCTTGCGGATATGGCGACAAGCGTAGAGGCTGCCAAACTATTAATCTACCGTGCAGCAGAGCTTCGAATGAAAGGCCAATCATGTACGGTGGAGTCCTCAATGGCAAAGTTATTTGCCTCAAAAGCAGCAGTAGATGTAACAACAGAGGCGATCCAAGTCTTTGGAGGCTATGGATATACAAAGGAATATCCAGTCGAACGCTTTTTCAGAGATGCGAAAATATGTGAAATATATGAAGGCACAAGTGAAATTCAACGTATTGTAATCGGTAAAAATCTATAAATATAAAATTTAACTAGGTAACGCATTAACGCAATGGGGGCCAGGCCCCCGGTACGTTAATGTGCTAAAGGAAAGAGGAGGAATTGGTTATGCAATTTAGACTTTCGGAAGAGCATGAGATGATTAGGAAGATGGTTCGTGATTTTGCGCGGAATGAGGTGGCTCCGACTGCTGCTGAGCGTGATGAGGAGGAGCGTTTTGATCGTGACATTTTTGATAAGATGGCGGAGCTTGGGTTAACGGGGATTCCTTGGCCGGAGCAGTATGGTGGAATTGGTAGTGATTATCTAGCGTATGTGATTGCAATTGAGGAGCTATCTCGTGTGTGTGCTTCTACGGGGGTAACTCTTTCAGCTCATACTTCACTTGCGGGTTGGCCGTTGTTTAAGTTTGGTACCGAAGAGCAGAAGCAAAAGTATCTTCGTCCGATGGCAGAGGGTAAGTCGATTGGTGCTTACGGATTAACGGAGCCTTCTTCTGGATCTGATGCGGGTGGAATGAAAACGAATGCCCGTAAGGACGGCGATGATTATATTATCAATGGTTCGAAAATCTTCATCACTAATGGTGGCGTAGCTGATTTCTACGTAGTCTTTGCCATTACTAATCCGGAGCAGGGTACTCGTGGAACGACAGCCTTTATCGTTGAAAAAGACTTCCCTGGTTTTTCGGTTGGGAAAAAGGAAGCCAAGCTAGGAATTCGTTCTTCTCCAACAACTGAGATTATCTTTGAAGATTGCCGCGTGCCAGCTGAAAATATCCTTGGTGAAGTAGGTCAGGGCTTTAAAGTAGCGATGATGACACTTGATGGTGGACGTAACGGAATTGCAGCTCAAGCAGTCGGAATTGCACAAGGTGCCCTGGATGCAGCGGTTGAATATGCAAAAGAGCGTAAGCAGTTTGGAAAGCCGATCATCGAACAGCAAGGAATTGCCTTTAAGCTTGCTGATATGGCAACAAGCATTGAAGCTTCAAGACTATTAACCTATCAAGCAGCTTGGTTAGAATCACAAGGCCTTCCGTACGGAAAAGAATCTGCAATGTCCAAACTTTTAGCAGGAGATACAGCAATGAAAGTGACAACAGAAGCGGTTCAAGTTTTCGGAGGCTATGGCTATACAAAGGACTATCCTGTAGAACGCTTTATGCGTGATGCTAAAATCACTCAAATCTATGAAGGTACTCAAGAAATTCAACGCTTAGTTATTTCAAGAATGCTAGCTAAATAAAGCCATAAAACTCTGGTATAGGCGGTGAGTGGAGATGACGAATCAAAACGTTCAAGCATCTGTGAAAGATGAACGGTTAATCGAGATCAGAAGAAATCAAATGATTACAGGCGCTGTTTCCTTATTCAAAGAAAAGGGCTTCCACCGCACGACTACAAGAGAAATTGCAAAGGCAGCGGGCTTTAGTATCGGAACTCTCTATGAATATATACGTCAAAAGGAGGATGTCCTTTACTTAGTATGTGACCGGATCTATGACCAGGTGAGGGAGCGCCTTAACGAGGATATTGATCCCAATCAAGGGAGTATCGAGAATCTCAAAAAAGCGATCTCCAACTACTTTATCGTGATGGACGAAATGCAGGATGAGGTACTTGTCATGTATCAAGAGGCCAAATCACTAACGAAGGTTGCCCTTCCATATGTGTTAAAAAAAGAATTAGAAATGGTAGAGATGTTCGAGTCCATTTTATCGAGCTGTGTCAAAAACGGAGAGATCACGTTAACCGATCAGGAAAGAAAGCTACTTTCTCATAATATTTTTGTACAAGGACAAATGTGGGGCTTCAGAAGATGGGTCCTACAAGGTCTATACACACTTGAAGAATATACGAATCTACAAATCAACACATTGCTAGAAGGTGTTCGTTCAAAAAAGCTAGAGGAGGGTTCATAATGGTCGAAATTTATAAACCTACACATCATATTCGCTTTATAACAGCATCGAGTCTATTTGATGGGCATGATGCGTCCATTAATATCATGCGCAGAATTATTCAGGCGACTGGCGGAGAGGTCATTCACCTTGGTCATAACCGCTCTGTAGAAGAGGTTGTCACAGCAGCAATCCAAGAGGATGTCCAAGGAATTGCTGTTTCTTCTTATCAAGGAGGTCATGTTGAATATTTTAAGTATATGTATGACCTTTTAAAAGAGCGTAATGCCTCCCATATCCGAATCTATGGAGGTGGAGGCGGCGTTATCATTCCAAGAGAAATCAAGGAACTCCATGATTACGGGATTGCGCGTATTTTCTCCCCGGAAGATGGTAGAAAGCACGGCCTTCAAGGCATGATTAATGAAATGCTTAAGGAATGTGATTTCCCAACCGTTACTTCTGTGGAAGATGAAGTAGAAGGTCTACAAAAAGGTAATATTCAATCAATTACTAGATTAATTACCCTCGCTGAGAGTCAGGTTAATGCAACAACGAAAAATCCGGACATTCAGGCAGTGTTACAAAAAGTAAAGGACCTTGAACAAAATGTACCTGTGCTTGGAATCACCGGAACGGGTGGAGCAGGGAAAAGCTCTCTGACTGATGAGCTCGTTCGTCGCTTTTTAAATGAGATTCCTGAAGCAAAGCTTGCTGTACTATCAGTAGATCCGACTAAGCAAAAAACAGGTGGAGCTTTACTTGGGGACCGAATTCGTATGAATGCGATCTTTAATCAGCGCGTCTTTATGAGAAGTTTAGCCACCCGTGGTTCAAAAACGGAGCTGTCGCTGGCAATTAAGGATGCGATTTCGGTTGCAAAGGCTGCTAATTTTGACTTAATCATTGTAGAAACGAGTGGTATTGGTCAAGGGGATGCTGAAATCGCTGAAATTTGTGATGTATCCATGTATGTAATGACAAGTGAATTTGGTGCCCCTTCTCAGCTAGAAAAAATCGATATGATTGATTATGCTGATCTAATTGTCATAAATAAGTTTGAACGAAAGGGCTCTGAGGATGCCAAAAGTCAGGTTCAAAAGCAGTATCAACGTAGTCATATGCTTTTTGAAACCGACCTTTCTCAAATGCCGGTATATGGAACAATTGCTAGCCAATTTAATGATAAAGGAACAAATTCCTTATTTGCAGCTTTAGTAGATGTGATTAATACGAAATGTGAAAAGGATTGGAGCACTTCGTTTTCAAAGGGGAATCTAGTCGAAAAGCAAAACGTGATTATTCCAAATAATCGTCGCTACTACTTACGTGAAATCTCAGATGCAGTTCGTAATTATCATAAAAAATCTGAAGAACAGGCAGAAGCTGCTCGTAAGCTTTTCCAAATTGATGGAGCGATAGAAGCTTTAGGTGAGCAGGAACAGCCAGTTCAAGCATTGCAAGAGGTCCGCGAAAAGTTTGACTTTAAACTATCACCAGAATCTAAAAAGCTGTTAGAAACATGGCCGAAGCTTAAGGAAAACTATTCGGGTACAGAATTTGTAACAAAGGTCCGCGATAAGGAATTCGTGACAAAGCTTACATCGAAAAGCTTATCAGGATTAGATATTCCAAAGGTCGTGCTACCGAAGTTTAAGGATTACGGTGAAATTCTTCGTTGGATTTACAAGGAAAATGTTCCGGGTGCATTCCCTTATACGGCTGGAGTATTCCCTTTCAAGCGTGAAGGAGAAGATCCAAAGCGTCAGTTCGCAGGAGAAGGAACACCGGAAAGAACAAATCGCCGTTTCCACTACTTATCAAAGGATGATACAGCCAAGCGCTTGAGTACAGCGTTTGACTCGGTTACCTTGTACGGAGAGGATCCAGATTACCGACCAGATATCTACGGTAAGGTCGGCGAAAGTGGAGTGAATATTTGTACATTAGAAGATATGAAAAAGCTGTATGACGGCTTTGATTTATGTGCACCTTCCACCTCTGTTTCCATGACGATTAATGGTCCGGCACCGATTATTCTAGCGATGTTCTTTAACACCGCGATTCATCAGCAAATTGAAAAGCGTGAAAAAGAACTAGGTCGAATTTTAACCGTGGAAGAATATATCGAGGTAAAAGAATGGACACTTCAAACTGTTCGGGGAACCGTTCAAGCTGATATTTTAAAAGAGGACCAAGGTCAAAATACTTGTATCTTCTCAACCGAGTTTGCGTTAAGAATGATGGGTGATATTCAACAATATTTTACAGACCATAAAGTTAGAAACTACTATTCCGTTTCAATTTCTGGTTATCATATTGCTGAAGCTGGGGCTAACCCGATCTCCCAATTAGCCTTCACTCTATCAAACGGGTTTACTTACGTAGAATACTATTTAAGTCGAGGAATGAATATTGATGATTTTGCACCAAATCTATCGTTCTTTTTCAGCAATGGTTTAGATCCTGAGTACACAGTAATTGGGCGAGTTGCGAGAAGAATTTGGGCTGTGGTAATGAGAGAGAAGTATGGAGCAAATGAGCGTAGCCAGAAGCTGAAATATCATGTTCAAACAAGTGGACGCTCCCTTCATGCCCAGGAAATAGACTTTAATGATATCAGAACGACATTACAAGCCTTAATGGCGATTCAGGATAACTGTAACTCCTTGCATACCAATGCGTATGATGAAGCGATTACCACACCAACTGAAGAATCTGTACGCCGTGCGATGGCCATTCAAATGATCATCACGAAGGAGCACGGGTTAACCAAAAATGAAAATCCACTGCAGGGCTCGTTTATCATTGAGGAATTAACAGATCTAGTAGAAGAAGCAGTCCTTCAAGAGTTTGAACGAATCAATGATCGTGGTGGGGTTCTTGGTGCAATGGAAACTCAGTATCAACGTGGGAAGATTCAAGAGGAATCAATGTACTACGAAATGAAGAAGCATTCTGGGGAGCTACCGATCATTGGGGTGAATACGTATCTTAATCCGAATCCACCATCTGATGAAGAGTTAGACAATATCGAACTTGCTCGTGCATCTAAGGAAGAAAAAGTCCAGCAAATTGATAACTTAAACTCCTTCCATCAAAAGAACCAGGCTGAGCTAGACGAAGCGTTAAATCGTTTAAAGAAGGTGGCAGTATCCGGTGGAAATATCTTTGAAGAACTACTGGAAACGGTAAAAGTCGCGAGCTTAGGTCAAATCACTAGAGCACTATATGAAGTAGGCGGCCAATACCGCAGGAATATGTAGAATCAATAAGAGGAGTGAATTTCACTCCTCTTATTTTATAGTCTATGTTATGATAATTCGACAAACTTCTAGTGGCGTCAATTACTAGTCGAAAAAAAACGTTACACATATATAGCATAATTGGTATATTTTTGTTTATAATGAAAAGTATGTTTGCTATAGCATTTTATTCTACATAATAGACTTTTAGGTTATTTTTAGGTATTTAGAAAGGGAGTGCTGTGACTTGAGTTTACTAAATTACTCACAGGAACAAATTAAGCAATTATCAATGATTGAATTAGCTTTTGAAATCATGGTAGCGAAAAAACAGGCAATTGGCTTTCCAGAACTAGTTACTGAGATCGCCAAGTTACTTGAGCTATCAGATGAAGATGTTAGAAAACGTATGTCTCAATTTTATACAGACTTAAATATAGATGGACGCTTTATTGCCGTTGGTGAAAATCGCTGGGGCTTAAGAAGCTGGTATCCGTATGATCAAATTGAGGAAGAAATTATTCCTGCGGCTAAGCCTAAGAAGAAGCGTAAAGCTAAGGATGATGAAGACGATCTAGATTTAGATGACTTCGATGAGATTGATGAAGAAGAATATGATGAACTAGATGATCTGGATGAAA
Source organism: Bacillus sp. AK128 (assembly GCF_053903075.1). Classification (NCBI taxonomy): domain Bacteria; kingdom Bacillati; phylum Bacillota; class Bacilli; order Caryophanales; family Bacillaceae; genus Bacillus; species Bacillus sp. AK128. The sequence goes on from NZ_CP096379.1 coordinate 258,085, forward strand.
TCGATGAAGAAGAGGAAGACGATCTTCTCGATGACGATGACGACGATGAAGAAGATGATGATCTAGACGATGATCTTCTGGATGAAGATGATGATTACGATCTTGATGAAGACCTCGATGAAGAGGATGAAGATTTAGATGAAGAAGAGGAATTAGAAGATTTAGAAGAAGATGAAGAAGACTTATAATCTTCTGCTTGACTTTTGTATGGCCTGTCTATAAAATCATATTTGGGCTCTAGAAAAGCAGACGTTTTTTAAACGTTTCATACAAAAGCAAAAATTGCTCCCTTGAAAAAGGTGTAGTGATTTTTGCTTTTTTTGTTGGTTTTTTTCAGATTTCTGTTAAAGAACCGTATATATTTTTAGCAGTTGATCGTATTGGCAGACGCGAAAATACTGCGAGAGATGCCTTTAGGTAAAAGCCTCTCGGGAGCATTTGCACCAAGAAGGCTTCCTAATTCATCCCGTGGAAAATAAGTGTTCTCAGTCAATGATCACCCTCATTTACAGGGTAGCTTTTCTAATAAAAATTAAAAAACAAGGCACTTTATTAAGAGAGTTGTTTACATAGTGAATCGACTGTATAAGTGCGGATAGACAGGATAAGGGGGATCAACATGACAAAGTATATTTTTGTAACAGGTGGAGTAGTGTCATCATTAGGTAAAGGAATTACGGCTGCTTCTTTAGGTAGATTATTAAAGAACCGCGGGTTAAATGTAACGATTCAAAAATTTGATCCGTATATCAATGTTGATCCAGGTACGATGAGTCCTTACCAACATGGAGAGGTTTTCGTAACAGACGATGGTGCTGAAACCGACTTGGATTTAGGGCATTATGAAAGATTTATCGATATTAACCTAACAAAATTTTCAAACGTAACGACAGGTAAAATTTACTCAACGGTTCTAAAAAAGGAACGCCGTGGTGATTATTTAGGTGGAACAGTTCAGGTAATTCCTCATATTACGAACGAAATCAAGGAACGCGTATTCCGTGCAGGACGCGAAACGAATGCAGATGTTGTAATTACTGAAATTGGTGGAACGGTTGGAGACATTGAATCCCTTCCATTCCTTGAAGCGATTCGCCAAATTAAGAGTGATATTGGTCGCGATAATGTTATGTATATTCACTGTACATTAGTACCTTACATTAAAGCGGCGGGTGAAATGAAAACGAAGCCGACTCAGCATAGCGTAAAAGAGCTTCGAAGCTTAGGAATTCAGCCAACGGTAATCGTGGTTCGTGCAGAAATGCCGGTTTCTCAAGATATGAAGGACAAGATTGCATTATTCTGTGATATAGATCCAAAAGCAGTTATTGAAGCAATTGATGCAGATACTCTTTACTCTGTGCCATTGTCATTACAAGCTCAAGGTCTTGATCAAATTACTTGCGAGCACTTAAAGTTAACTTGCAAGGGTGCTGATATGACAGAGTGGAGCGAGCTTGTTGATAAAGTAAAGAATCTCTCTAAGAAGACGAAAATTGGCTTAGTAGGAAAATACGTTGAGCTTCAAGATGCTTATATTTCTGTGGTTGAAGCTTTACGTCACGCTGGCTATACGTACGATAGTGATATCGAAGTAAAATGGATTAATGCAGAAGAAGTAAATACACAAAATGTTCAAGAGCTTTTAAATGATGTAGACGGCGTCTTAGTTCCTGGTGGTTTTGGTGACCGTGGAATTGAAGGTAAAATCGCTGCCATTCAATATGCTCGTGAAAATAAAGTACCATTCCTCGGAATTTGCTTAGGAATGCAGCTAGCTTCCATTGAATATGCAAGAAACGTGCTTGGCTTAAGAGGTGCTCATTCAGCTGAAATTGATCCGAACACGCCATATCCAATCATTGATTTATTACCTGAACAAAAGGATGTCGAGGATTTAGGTGGGACACTTCGCTTAGGTCTACAGCCATGTAAGCTTCAGGAAGAAACGCTTGCCTTTACTGCTTATCAGGATGAAGTAATCTATGAGCGTCACCGTCATCGCTATGAGTTCAACAATCAATTCCGTCAACAGATGGAAGGGGCAGGATTTACTTTCTCTGGAACAAGCCCAGATGGACGTCTTGTTGAAATTATTGAAATTAAAGATCACCCATGGTTTGTAGCGTCTCAATTCCACCCAGAATTTATATCTCGTCCAACGCGACCACAACCATTATTTAGAGATTTTGTACAAGCATCCCTGCAAAATCAAGAAAGATAAGTTAAAAAACCCTCTTCATGGCGAAGAGGGCTTTTTACTATTTTCTTATTCTTCATCTTCATACTCTGCTAAAATTTCTTTTACCGTAAACATTAATCCATAGTAGGTATATAAAGCTACCATAGACGTAGGTATGCCATACCTATTACCGAAGTCATCTGGAATCAACCCTTTAGTTAAATAAGTATTGATATGCACATTTGCTAGCTGATGTAGCCCTTCTTCCTCTTGATTATGAATGGAAGAAACGGCAACTGTAGGGATTCCGTTCTCTTGTAAATCCTTGACGAGAGCAATAGCCTTCACATCATTTGAATTTCTAGCAAAAATCAATACTCGGTCTAGTGGTTTAACATCTACAGCTTGCCCATTTTTAAGATAAGGAAGGAACCCTTCTAATTTCTCTGGTCCAAGTAAGGCAGTTAGTTCAACAGCCTGTAACTCCTCCAATCCATAAACATAAACAGCCCCATCTCCAACTAAGGCTTGTGAAAGTAACCGTGCACCTTCCTCTATATGAACATCCTCTTTTTCCTCTATCTTTTTAAAAACACCCTGAAGCTGAGTTGTAAACATTTTTAACATCTAATCACCTGACCCTACCAATTTTTCTATTGGCTATGTTAATGTACATTGTTGATTTTAGCAGAGTTGATTGAAGTGGAGGGACGCGAGACTCCTGCGGGAGAAGCGTGGTGAGGGAGACCCCACAGGCGGTAAAACGCCGAGGAGGCTCCCAAACCCGCCCGCGGAAAGCGAGTGTCCCGAAACGAAAATCAACAACAAGGTTTAACAAAGCCTTTCCATTATATCGAACTATATCAAAAACTTAGGCTGTATTAAAGAATCAAGCTGTTTTTCTGGAGGTATTGTTTAAAATAGAGGGATTGGAAGAACTCCGAAATTGGAGGTTTTACAGCCTTTAGCAAAGAAATTTAACAGGAAAAAGGAGAAAAAACTAGAAATTAGTAGGATTTTGTCGGAAACTAATTTCGACAGAAAAGAGGATTTTTAGCATAAAAAGAGAATTATTTGCATTAGCATAATGTTGACGAATATCAAGTTCTGATTACAAATAGATAGACTCGCAAGAACGACGTAGGTATTCTAGATACAATAATTACTAACAGGGGGATGAAAGCTGTGAAAGAAAAAATATTAATTGTGGACGATCAGTTTGGCATAAGAATTTTACTTAATGAGGTATTTCAAAAGGAAGGCTATCAAACATTTCAAGCGGCAAATGGCTATCAAGCGTTAGAAATAGTAGATAAGCATTCTCCAGATCTTGTTTTATTAGACATGAAAATCCCTGGCATGGATGGGATTGAAATATTAAAAAGAATGAAGGCAGTTGATCAGGAAATTCGAGTAATTATTATGACTGCATATGGCGAGCTTGATATGATTCAAGAGGCAAAGGACCTTGGTGCTATTACTCATTTTGCAAAGCCATTTGATATTGATGAAATAAGAGAAGCTGTTAAGAAGCATCTGCCAATCCGCTCATAAAGGTAGTTCTCAAAGTATTCAACGTTGCTGTTTTTAACAATAGTTGGTATGCTATTTACTGAAAAGCCTCTAAATAATAGGTCCTTTTACATAATTGCTTTTTAATCGGGAAAAATAGTAAAGATAGGACTTTAAGAGGTTTGGGTATTTAGGATACATAAGGAGGACAAAAATATGCCTTTAGTTTCAATGAAAGAAATGCTAGAAAAGGGTAAAGCAGAAGGTTATGCGGTTGGTCAATTTAACCTTAACAATTTAGAGTTCACTCAGGCGATTCTTCAAGCTGCACAAGAAGAAAATTCACCTGTTATTTTAGGTGTTTCTGAAGGTGCTGCGAAATACATGGGTGGCTTTAAGACAATCGTTGAGATTGTTAAAGCGCTAATGGAAGAATACAAGGTAACTGTACCTGTTGCGATCCATTTAGATCATGGTTCAAGCTTTGAATCATGTGCAAAGGCAATTCATGCAGGATTTACTTCTGTTATGATCGATGCTTCTCACCATCCTTTTGAAGAAAACATCGAGACAACTTCAAAGGTTGTCGAGCTTGCTCATTTCCATGGAGTGTCTGTCGAGGCTGAACTAGGAGTAGTCGGTGGTCAAGAAGATGACGTTATTGCAGAAGGCGTAATCTATGCTGATCCAAAGGAATGTGAAGAGCTTGTAACTCGAACAGGTATTGATTGTCTAGCACCTGCACTTGGTTCTGTACATGGACCTTACAAAGGTGAGCCTAACCTTGGATTTAAAGAGATGGAAGAGATCGGTAAAGCAACAGGTGTACCTCTTGTTTTACACGGTGGAACAGGTATTCCAACAAAGGATATCCAAAGAGCTATTTCTTATGGAACAGCGAAAATTAACGTAAATACAGAAAACCAAATTTCTTCAGCAAACAAGGTACGTGAAGTACTAGAAGCAAACCCAAATATGTATGATCCACGTAAATATTTAGGGCCAGCTCGCGACGTAATCAAAGAAACGGTTAAAGGAAAGATGAAAGAATTCGGATCTTCAAACCGTGCATAAATATGACAACCGCCTATTTTAGGGCGGTTTCTTACTATATGTAAGGCTCCATAGCTAAAGATTATTGCATTTGATTAGTATTGTTAAAACCTTGAGTTGATTGGAGCGGAGGGCTCTCGACTCCTGCGGGAGATAGAGGGAAGCGTGAGACCCCGCAGGCGAAGCCGAGGAGGCTCACGTCCCTCCCCGCGGAAAGCGAGTGCCTGAAGCGGAAATCAACGGACACAATATAGATTCAATTTCTTTGTAAAAAAAGCGTAATATGCTAAAACAGACATATTTAAAGACGATTACATACTAAAACCAGGGAAAAGGGGAAATCGGTATGAAATTTTTTATTGATACAGCTAATATTGAAGAAATAAAAGAAGCTAACGCATTGGGAATTCTTTCTGGCGTAACTACCAACCCATCACTTGTCGCTAAAGAAAAAGGAGTGACATTTGAGGAGCGCCTTCGTGAAATTACCGCAGAAGTATCCGGTTCAGTTAGTGCGGAGGTTATTAGTTTAGATGTAGAAGGTATGTTAAGAGAAGGTAGAGAGCTCGCGAAAATTGCTCCGAACATTACAATAAAAGTTCCTATGACCCCAGATGGCTTAAAAGCAGTAAAAGTATTCACTGCAGAAGGCATTAAGACGAATGTAACGTTAATCTTCTCAGCAAATCAAGCGTTATTAGCAGCAAGAGCAGGTGCTACCTATGTGTCGCCTTTCCTTGGAAGACTAGATGACATCGGTCAAGATGGTTTAGAGCTAGTTAGCAAAATTGCTGAAATTTTCCTAGTTCATGATATCCCTACTGAAATTATTGCAGCTTCGATTCGTCATCCACAACATATTACAGAAGCAGCAGTACGAGGTGCACATATCGCGACGGTACCATTAAAAGTAATCCTTCAATTATTTAACCATCCGTTAACGGACAAAGGAATTGAACAGTTTTTGGCTGATTGGAATAATCGATAATACAGGAGCAGTGGGTGATATATATATCATCTGCTGCTTTTTGTTTTAATCCAATAAAAATTCAATCTCTTGTTCTAAGCTACAGTCACTTCCATTCCCCGCCCCGAGGAAAGCGATAATTCTGTAACGAAAATCAACACAAACATACTATACAAAATTATGATATCGCTCACCTTTTCTCACCTAACCCCGATAAAAATATATTAGTGTCCTCTTTAAATAAGCCATGTTATGATGAAAATAATGAAATTAAATATAACAGTAAAAAATTCGTTAAAATAGATATTTTGTCGCGATTTTTCCTTTTCATTACATATTTTTTTCATAATCGTGTAAACTAAGGGATAAAATAACGTTAAGTGTATGTCCTTCGTGAGCGACCATAAATTGGAAGGGAGATTTACATGGAAAAACTTAAAATAGAAGGTGGAAACAAGTTAAATGGAACAGTTCGGGTTAGCGGAGCTAAAAATAGTGCAGTAGCCTTAATTCCTGCGACGATTTTAGCTGAGTCTCCTGTAATTATTGATGGATTACCAAATATTTCAGATGTGCAAACATTATCGGATTTGTTAGAAGAAATTGGCGGTACTGTTTCCTTAAATGATAGTGAAATTATCGTGGATCCATCAAAAATGATTTCAATGCCACTACCTAACGGAAAAGTAAAAAAATTACGTGCTTCTTATTATCTTATGGGTGCCATGCTTGGACGTTTTAAGAAAGCAGTAGTCGGATTACCAGGTGGTTGTCATTTAGGACCAAGACCTATTGATCAGCATATAAAAGGGTTTGAAGCACTTGGAGCAAAGGTAACCAATGAGCAAGGTGCGATTTATTTGCGTGCAGATGAGCTTAGAGGTGCAAGAATTTATCTAGACGTGGTAAGCGTAGGGGCTACCATTAATATAATGTTAGCTGCAGTAAGAGCTAAAGGACGAACAATCATTGAAAATGCAGCCAAAGAACCGGAAATTATCGATGTTGCCACACTTTTAACAAGTATGGGGGCTAAAATTAAAGGTGCAGGAACTGATGTTATTCGTATTGATGGGGTAGACTCTTTGCAAGGTTGCCGTCACAGTATCATTCCAGACCGAATTGAAGCAGGTACATATCTAATTTTAGGTGCTGCAATGGGAGAAGAGGTTGTCATTGATAATGTCATCCCACTTCACTTAGAATCATTGATTGCTAAGCTTCGCGAAATGGGAGTAGTGATTGAGACAAAGGATGATAAAATTCTAGTTAGAGGTCGCGATCAATTAAAAACTGTAGATATCAAGACGCTAGTATATCCTGGCTTTCCAACGGACCTTCAGCAGCCATTCACTTCATTGCTAACAAAGGCACATGGTTCAGGTGTCGTAACAGATACGATTTATGGGGCTAGATTTAAGCATATTGATGAGCTAAGAAGAATGAATGCCACTATTAAGGTGGAAGGGCGTTCGGCAATTATAAATGGTCCAGCACAATTACAAGGAGCCAAGGTACGAGCAAGTGATTTGCGTGCAGGTGCGGCACTTGTCGTAGCAGGCTTAATGGCTGAAGGAATTACAGAGGTTTCTGGACTGGAGCATATTGATCGAGGCTATGAAAACCTAGTAGAGAAGTTAAATGGTCTTGGTGCGGTTATTTGGAGAGAAAGTATGTCAGAGCAAGAAATCGAACAACTACAAAATTCTTAATAGATGATTGAAGAAAATATGTTATACTAATTGTGAGAAAATCACGATTTGGTATAACATATTTTTTTATATACAAAACTCAATAGAGAATGATAAGGGGAGAAACTATCATGGAACGTAGTTTATCGATGGAGCTTGTACGTGTCACTGAAGCCGCAGCTCTTGCGTCAGCGAGATGGATGGGGAGAGGGCTGAAGAATGAGGCAGATGATGCAGCGACTTCTGCAATGCGTGATGTATTCGATACAGTACCAATGAAGGGGACTGTGGTTATTGGTGAAGGGGAAATGGACGAAGCACCGATGCTATATATCGGAGAAAAACTGGGGACAGGCTACGGTCCTAGAGTAGATGTCGCAGTTGACCCGTTAGAGGGAACGAATATTGTGGCAACAGGTGGATGGAATGCACTTGCTGTTCTTGCGATTGCAGATCATGGTAACCTATTGCATGCTCCTGATATGTACATGGATAAAATCGCGGTTGGACCTGAAGCAGTTGGAAAAATAAATATTAATGCTTCTGTTTATGAAAATTTACTAGCAGTAGCCAAAGCGAAAAATAAAGATATCGAAGACGTAGTAGCGACAGTTCTTAATCGCCCAAGACATGAAAAAATCATTCAAGAAATTAGAGAAGCTGGAGCACGTATAAAATTAATCAATGATGGTGATGTTGCAGGAGCCATTAACACAGCTTTTGACCATACAGGAGTCGATATCCTATTTGGTTCAGGCGGAGCACCAGAAGGAGTTATTGCAGCTGTAGCATTAAAATGCCTAGGCGGAGAGATTCAAGGAAAGCTACTTCCTCAAACAGAAGAAGAGCTAATCCGTTGTCGTAAAATGGGTATTGAAGACGTAGATCGTATTCTCTATATGCATGACCTAGTTAAAGGTGATGACGCGATCTTCGCAGCAACAGGTGTAACCGACGGTGAACTATTACGTGGAGTTCAATTCAAAGGAACCGCAGGAACCACCCACTCCCTCGTCATGCGTGCAAAATCCGGAACCGTCCGATTTATCGACGGCCGACACAGCCTAAATAAAAAACCTAATTTAGTGTTTAAGCCTTAATTTAATATTAATCAAAATTACAACTATGCAACGAAGACTTTCTAACTAAGGGGAGTCTTCGTTTTTTGCTTCGTCGGATAGCGGGCATCCTGGGGTGGAAATCATTAATAAAGAGTTGAAGTTAAGATTTCAAAGATTTAAGAGATTAAATTGTATTAATGTTTTTTTAGGTTTATAAGCACTTTGTTGTTTTTTGTGTTAAAATTCAGAGTTGATTGAAGTGGAAGGCACTTGACTCCTGCGGGAGATAGAGGGAAGTGTGAGACCCCACAGGCGCAGCCGAGGAGGCTCACATCCCTCCCCGCGGAAAGCAAGTGCCTGCAACGGAAAGAAACGGACAAGAGTTTTAATTTAACTTCTTGTTAATAAGAGTAACAAAGTTATGAAACAGCCTATTTACCAAAAACAAAATAATAACAATTTCTTACGTATTCCTAGTTATTTTGACAAAATTAGATAACAAAATAAAGACAAGCACGTAATCTGTCAAAATGTTTTCTAGTAGCCAGGTGTTGATTAAATCGGTGTAATAGGGGTAAAATAAGAATTGCTACGTATTTTCATTCGCTTATTAACTTCTTCAAAATAACTTCGAAGAAATCTTCTTACTTCTTTTCCTTTCCATCGTTTCTACCTTTTTATTCTCTCAGGTACATGATTATGAAAAGATGGATAACTAAGCGCTTGCATTGTAACGTACAATAATTAAGTTAAAAGAGTGGTGTTCAAATGAGTAATGGTCTTACTCTTTCTAGTTTAGAAGAAATGAAATTAAAGGATTTATATGAACAAGCCCGTAATTTTAAGGTGTCTTATTATAGCAAGCTCACCAAAAAAGAATTAATTTTTGCCATCCTAAAGGCACAGGCTGAAAAAGACGGCTTTATGTTTATGGAAGGTGTCTTAGAAATTATCCAGTCAGAAGGATTCGGATTCTTAAGACCGATTAATTATTCACCAAGTTCTGAGGATATTTATATATCAGCCTCACAAATTAGACGTTTTGACTTACGTAATGGTGATAAGGTTTCAGGTAAAGTTAGACCTCCAAAGGAAAATGAACGATATTACGGACTTTTGCATGTAGAGGCTGTAAATGGAGATAATCCCGAATCTGCCAAAGAGCGAGTTCACTTCCCAGCACTAACCCCTCTATACCCAGATCGTCAAATTATTTTGGAGACAAGCCCTACCCAAACGTCAACAAGAATCATGGATTTAATTGCTCCCGTTGGATTTGGTCAGCGTGGTCTGATTGTTGCCCCTCCAAAAGCAGGGAAAACGATGCTATTAAAGGAAATTGCCAATAGTATCACGACCAATCATCCAGAAGCAGAACTGATTGTTCTTCTAGTTGATGAAAGACCAGAGGAAGTAACTGATATCGAACGTTCCGTAGCAGGTGATGTGGTTAGTTCTACTTTTGATGAGGTTCCTGAAAACCATATTAAGGTAGCTGAGCTTGTTCTTGAACGTGCAATGAGATTGGTTGAGCATAAAAAAGATGTTATTATCCTGATGGATAGTATCACTCGTTTAGCAAGAGCGTATAACCTAGTTATTCCTCCAAGTGGAAGAACGCTATCAGGGGGAATTGACCCGGCTGCTTTCCACCGTCCGAAACGCTTCTTTGGAGCTGCACGTAATATTGAAGAAGGTGGAAGTTTAACCATCCTAGCAACTGCATTAGTTGAAACAGGCTCTCGTATGGATGATGTCATTTATGAAGAGTTTAAAGGAACAGGTAATATGGAGTTGCATCTTGATCGTTCATTGGCAGAAAAGAGAATCTTCCCTGCTATTGATATTCGTCGCTCTGGTACAAGAAAAGAAGAGCTTCTGATTACAAAGGATCATTTAGACAAGCTCTGGACCATTAGAAGAGGTATGACCGATTCCCCAGACTTTATTGAGCGTTTCTTACGTCGTTTACGGAATACGAAAACGAATGAGGAATTCTTTCAGCTAATGGAAGACGATAAAAAAGGGACTAGCTCGGCTAGGTCATAAATTGGTAATAGAACTTCTCTCTTAGGTGGTTGCAAAAGAGTCATCGTACTGCTATAATTTCATCATGTGTGATTTTAGCAGTGAGATTTAACAAGCATCTTGCTACGATCTCACTTACGATATGTGTACAAACTTACTCTGATTCAAAAACGGTTTCAGGGCAGAAGGAGATGAAAAACATGAAAACAGGAATTCACCCAAACTATAAACAAGTTATGGTTAAGTGTGCTTGCGGAAACGAATTCGAAACTGGATCTGTATTAAAGGAGATAAAGGTTGAGGTTTGTTCTGAATGCCACCCATTCTATACTGGACGTCAAAAGTTCGCTAGTGCAGATGGTCGTGTAGATAGATTCAACAAGAAATATGGTCTTAAGTAATACTGTCTAAACGAAGTATTAGCAATGCCGTATAAAAAGCAGGCAAGAGTTCATTCCTTGTCTGCTTTTTTACTTGATATGATTATGATAAACAGTTACTTATTTAAATAGATGTGATACTTAGTGGGAAAACTGGAAAATGATATTTAGTCATTTTCTAATCGCTGAAACAAGTATACTAATAAAAGAAGTCATTCAGTTGAACAAAACGTGAAGACGAGAAAGGGAGAGACCGTCTTATGTACGAAATGAGAAAGAGCGGTTGGATTGAGGTCATCTGTGGCAGTATGTTTTCTGGAAAATCAGAGGAGCTCATTCGACGTGTAAAACGTACGCAATATGCTAAACAACATGTAATGGTTTTTAAACCAGCTATTGATAATAGATACAGCGAAGAAAATGTAGTTTCACATAATGGTACGTCTGTACAAGCACGCCCTGTATCTTCTTCTCGTGAAATATTAGACCAAGTAACGGCAGATGTGGATGTCGTAGCAATTGACGAGGTACAATTTTTCGATGAACAAGTTGGTGAGATTGCACAACAATTAGCTTACCAAGGACACCGAGTTATTGTAGCAGGCCTTGATCAAGACTTTCGAGGCGAGCCGTTTGGTCCAGTACCAGATCTAATGGCAGTGGCGGAACATGTTACGAAGCTTCATGCCGTATGTTCAGGTTGTGGTTCTCCTGCAAGCAGAACACAGCGATTAATTAATAACGAGCCAGCATCTTATGATGACCCGATTATCTTAGTAGGAGCGTCTGAATCATATGAACCTCGTTGTAGACATTGTCATGAAGTAAGAAACAAGCCTGTTATTAAGCAAGTAACATTAAATTCGTAATATTTTCCATGCAAAGCAGCTTTCGCTCAGGGTTATCCTATCAATAGGAGGGATGATCATGAGAATAAAGCTGCTTTTATTTTTGAGTGTTGTATTACTTGTATCAGGCTGCAGTAATGTGAAAACAGCAGAAGACCAAAATGGCCTAAAGCTTATGACATATGAAAGAGCAAATGATACTGGTGACGAAGACCCTCTAGGTGATGGTGCTTTCCCACCGAATCAAAGTCCAGTCAATTATTATGATGCAACTGCACCACGTCCAGATTTTGGGACGGATACTGACAAAATTAGGGATGTTGTTGATAACCATGACGGGGTGACACCTGGCTCGGTATTTATCAATGGAGATAATGCGTATGTAACCGTGCATTCAAATAAATCCTATTCCAAAGATGAAAAAGATAAGCTGAGACATAAACTGCTTCATGATATAACAAAAGCCATGCCACGTTATCATATACACGTCCGTGTACATGATGGGGATGGTGGGCAGTAGTAGTAGGCAAAAGGTGGTGATTTTTAGTGAATCACCACCTTTATTTTTAGTTAAAAGTGGTGGTAGACGCAAATATGTCGCATCTTCACGCGATTAGTTCTTAAGCTATTGCTTAATTACCTCTCCATAACATTTCCCCACTAACTGTCACCAATAGAGTTTGCTTTGACTACCTGATTTCTCTATACTATAATTAGAATGTTATGGCTAAAAAATGAGGTGAATGATTGTGTTAGATCGATTGCAATCTGTTGAAGATCGTTACGAAAGGCTGAATGAGCTGTTAAGTGATCCAGCTATCGTCAATGATCCAAAGAAACTACGTGAATATTCAAAGGAACAGTCCGATATACAAGATACAGTAATGGCTTACCGTGAATATAAAGATGTTCGCGAACAGCTTAAAGATGCAAAGGCTATGCTAGAAGAAAAGCTTGATGCAGAAATGCGTGAAATGGTTAAGCTTGAAATTAGTGAATTAGAAGAACAAGAGGAAGAACTTTCTGAGCGCTTGCGTTTATTGCTTTTACCAAAGGATCCGAATGATGATAAGAACGTAATTATTGAAATTCGTGGAGCGGCTGGTGGAGATGAAGCGGCCCTTTTTGCTGGGGACTTATATCGTATGTATTCTCGTTATGCAGAAGCACAAGGTTGGAAACCAGAAGTGATTGAAGCTTCTTCTACAGGTGTAGGTGGATATAAGGAAATCATCTTTATGATCAATGGTAAAGGTGCTTATTCTAAGATGAAGTTTGAAAATGGGGCACACCGTGTACAACGTGTTCCAGAAACAGAATCTGGTGGTCGTATTCATACATCTACAGCTACAGTAGCAGTCTTACCTGAGGCTGAAGAGGTAGAAGTAGATATCCATGAAAAAGATATTCGTGTTGATACGTATGCATCAAGTGGAGCTGGGGGACAATCCGTTAATACGACGATGTCTGCAGTTCGTTTAACGCATATTCCAACTAACACGGTGGTTACGTGTCAGGATGAAAAGTCTCAAATCAAAAATAAAGAAAAAGCAATGAAAGTATTAAGAGCGCGTGTTTACGATAAAATTAACCAGGAAGTACAAGCGGAATATGATGCAAATCGTAAACTTGCTGTCGGTACTGGTGACCGCTCTGAGCGAATTCGTACGTATAACTTCCCGCAAAATCGTGTGACGGATCATCGTATTGGATTAACCATTCAAAAGCTTGATCAGATTCTTCAAGGAAAGCTTGATGAAGTGGTTGATGCTCTTATTATGGAAGATCAAGCTTCACGTATGGAGCAGGCAGAATAATTGTTTACAAAAGTGTATGAAGCCCTAAATTGGGCTTCTTCTTTTTTAGAGGAAGCAGGGAGAGAAGCGAAAGCGGGAGAGCTTCTTTTAATGCATGTACTCGACTATAACCGTACTCAGTTATTTATGAATATGAGAGAGGATTTACCAAGCCAAGCGCAAGAAGCGTTGATAGAGGCAGTCACATTACATAAAAAAGGGGTTCCTGTTCAGCATATTACCGGTTATGAGGAGTTTTATGGTCGACGTTTTGATGTGAATCAAGAGGTTCTCATTCCGAGACCAGAAACAGAGGAACTTGTCCTTGGTGTTCTTCAGAGAATGAAGCGACACTTCCCGGCAAAAGAAACTCTGGATCTTGTCGATGTAGGGACTGGAAGTGGTGCAATTGCCATTACAATATCATTAGAGGAAGAGCGACTAACTACCTTTGCAACTGATATTGCAGAAGAGTCATTACAGGTCGCTCGTCAAAATGCAGAAAAACTAGGTGCAAGGGTCACCTTTTTACATGGAGATATGCTGGCACCAATCCAAAAGCTTGGTAAGAAGGTAGATATTGTGATTTCAAATCCTCCGTACATCCCAAATGATGATATATTATCAGACGTCGTGAAGGATCATGAACCACACCGAGCACTGTTTGGTGGACAGGATGGTCTTGATTTTTATCGTCGCTTTATGGAGGAGCTTCCTTTGGTTCTAAACGATCAAGCGATTGTTGCTTTTGAGGTAGGGGCTGGACAGGGTCAAGCAGTGGCCATGATGCTACAACAAACCTTTTCAAATGCAGTAGTAGAAGTTCAGGATGATATTAATGGCAAAGATCGAATGGTATATGCAATGATCTAATACGGTAAAGCAACTCGAGCAGATCGGGTTGTTTTTTACTGTTTGTGCAATTCAATTCCTTTCGCTTTTCGTGCAATTCCTAATGTTTCGATGAAAAAAGCCATGTCTCAGCGGATGTTTTAATAGGGAAAAAACCAAAAAATAAAAGTTTACTAGATTTTTTTAATTTACTAGTTTAGGATTCTAGTTTTTTGACTACACTGTTTTAGTGAAGGGACGGTGTAGAGAAAAATGAAATTAACTAAACTAACTAAATTGGCAATTATATATGTACTATTATTATTTATTGGGGCTACCTTAACGACAACTTTGAAACCAGCCATGGCTACTGAAAACGAGGCCGTTGTGATTCCGGATGAGGCGATCCGACTTAGAATTCTAGCAAATAGTAATTCAGCAGAAGATCAAGCGTTAAAGCAAAAGGTTCGTGACGAAGTAAATAAAGAAATTACAAAGTGGGTCGAGGAATTAACATCAATTCAAGATGCGAGAGATTTAATTCAAGATCGTCTTGGTGACATTGAAGTGATTGTTGAAAATGTGTTAAAGGAACAAAACAGTGATCAAGCTTACACAGTTGGATATGACAAACAGGTGAAGTTTCCGACTAAGGTATATGGTTCTTACATCTATCCTGCTGGTGAATATGAGGCAATCCTAATCACGCTTGGTGAAGCAAAGGGTAACAACTGGTGGTGTGTACTATTTCCTCCGCTCTGCTTCTTAGATTTTGGTAATGGGGATGCAGTAGATGCTTCAAAGGGTGGGGAAACTCAAACTGAGGCGACTGTAGTAGAGGAAGAGCCAGAAGTAGAAGTGAAATTCTTTGTAGTCGAGTGGTTGTCCAAAATTTTTGGATAAACAAATCTAGTAAATGTTCTATTTTTTGAATCTACCTCATAGGTTATACCAACAGTAAATTTAATGAGGGGGAATTGAAATGACGACGACTATTATCCGTACTGCAGAACCAAAGGATTTAGGAGAAATGATGTCCTTTCTTGGACAAGCTCAAGTAAGCACAAAGGGTCTAGCAGAACAGATTGATCATTTCATTGTAATGGAAGATTTAGATGGGAACTTATTAGGGACATTAGGCATTCAAAGGGTGGAGCAGGAGGGGTTACTCAGATCTCTCGTTATTTCACCAAAGGCGGAACAGACAACAATTTTAGACATGTTTCAGCAAATCCTAAAGCTAGCAAAGGAAAAAGAATTAAAGAGGCTATACTTAGCGACAAATAAAATCGTTTCGATTGAGTTTTTTACCTTATTAGGCTTTAAGCAAAAGGAC
The DNA here is from genome assembly GCF_053903075.1 of Bacillus sp. AK128. Classification (NCBI taxonomy): domain Bacteria; kingdom Bacillati; phylum Bacillota; class Bacilli; order Caryophanales; family Bacillaceae; genus Bacillus; species Bacillus sp. AK128. The sequence continues at coordinate 273,770 of NZ_CP096379.1, forward strand.
AAGCTAGAGCTTCCAAACTATATAGTGGAAACAGAGCATCTACAAGAAACATTACATCTTGATGAAACAGTCATTATGGAATTTGTGATTTAAGATTTCCACAAACTTATCAACAGGATAGAGAAGTTATCCACAAAAATGTGGATAACTTCTCTTTTTATGTGTATAAACTACCTACTTTTCCATAAAAAACATCACATTGTTTATAATTTTGCTCAATTATGATTTAATAGTTTCATCAACTGTTCGTATTAGAGGTGTTTTTAATGAAAACGAAGAAATGGGTTGTGGATATGGAGGAGGAGTTATCCACATCTTATCCACATATACAGGAAGCAGCCCAATTATTAATAAAAAATGAGGTTGTTGCTTTTCCAACTGAAACGGTTTACGGACTAGGTGGGAATGCAAAATCGACAGAAGCTGTTACTAAAATTTTTGAAGCGAAAGGAAGACCTAGTGATAACCCGTTAATTGTCCACATCGCGGATCAGCACCAGCTGCAAGAGTTAGTGACAGAAGTTCCGGCAGTTGCACTGAAGCTGATGAACGAATTTTGGCCTGGACCGTTAACGTTCATTCTACCTGCAAAAGAGGATGCTGTTTCAGAACGAGTGACAGCTGGCTTATCCACAGTTGCTATTAGAATGCCGGATCACCCGGTTGCACTAGCGATTCTAAAGGCATCGGGACTTCCGTTAGCGGCTCCTAGTGCAAATCTATCGGGGAAACCAAGTCCAACTTCAGCAGAGCATGTGTGGAATGATCTGAACGGAAGAATTGCTGGGCTTGTTGATGGAGGAATCACAGGGGTGGGTGTTGAGTCGACGGTGCTTGATTGTACCGAGAAAATCCCTGTTATTTTAAGGCCTGGTGGCATTACGAAGGAGCAGATTGAAGAGGTAGTTGGGGAAGTTGCGCTAGACCTTGCTTTAACAAAGAAAGATTCCAGTCCGAAATCACCTGGAATGAAATATACGCACTATGCTCCGAATGCTCCCTTGTTTATTGTAAAAGGAAGCCAGGCTTTTATTCAGGGGCTTGTATATGAAGAAATGAACCAAGGTAAAAAAGTAGGAGTTTTAGCAACGGATGAAACAGTAGAATTGTACAAAGCAGATGTAGTTCTATCCTGTGGATTAAGAGAAGACTTATCCACAGTAGCCAATCGTCTTTATGATACTTTACGTAAATTTGACGAGGAACCTATTGATCTTATTTACAGTGAGGCGTTTCAGACAACTGGTATTGGTGAAGCGATTATGAATCGATTAGAAAAAGCGGCCGGACATCAATTTATTACGGAAAAATAAATTCTTCTATTTTTCCTTGGACTTGCATAAGTTGAATTAGCAAGTCCAAGGAGGTCGAATACAGATATGTCAGCTATACCCGGAGAAGTTCTTACTTTGTTTATTATGGCATTTGCACTAGGAATGGACGCCTTTTCTGTTGGGCTTGGGATGGGATTAATTCCTCTTCGATTAAAACAGATTTTTTACATAGGAATCACAATTGGTATTTTTCATATGTGGATGCCGTTAATTGGAATTCTGATTGGTGATTTTCTCTCTCATCAATTTGGAAATATTGCATCTATCGTTGGGGGCGTCTTATTACTTTTACTTGGCATTCAAATGATTATTTCGTCCTTTAAAAAGGATGATGAGCCAATGATTACGCCAAAAGGGTTTGGATTAATTATATTTGCACTTAGTGTAAGTCTAGATAGCTTTTCGGTTGGTCTGAGTTTGGGGATTTATAAGGTATCTCCTATTGTAGCCATTTTAATGTTTGGTTTGGTCAGTATGGTGCTAACCTGGGCTGGACTTTTGTTAGGTCGAAGAGTACAGGAATGGCTGGGTTCATATGGTGAAGCACTTGGAGGGAGTATTTTATTTGCATTTGGTATTAAACTATTATTACCTTTATAGGTAGATTGGTGTTAGGAAGGGGAACTTTGTTTTATGAACCTTTTATTTGTATGTACGGGAAACACATGTAGAAGCCCGATGGCTGAAGCGATTGCGAAGCATCTTTCAGAGGGCATTCATATAAAATCAGCGGGTGTGTTTGCGGCTGATGGACAACCAGCCTCAACCCATACAGCCCAGGCTCTTTTGGAGAAAGGGATTCCGGTTCAGCATTCCTCACAGCTTTTAACAAGTGAGTTAGTCGATTGGGCTACTTATATTTTCACGATGACCCATTCGCATAAAGATCTTATTTTACGGCAGTTTCCTGAGGCTTTGCCTAAAATATATACGATTAAGGAATTTAGCCATAATCAGCCTGGAGATGTGATTGATCCTTACGGAGGCCCACTAGAAATATATCGTGAAACCTATAAGGAGCTAGATGTATGTGTAAAGGCTTTGCTGAAGGAGCTTGAGCAAAATCGTTGAACATAATAGCGTAGCTAATTTGGAAAGAAAATTGAAAAAGAACCAGTTACCATATAGTATAAAAGGTAGAATGATATCAAATGAGGTGTAGAAATGAAAGTGGCAATTGCATCAGATCATGGTGGATTAATGATTCGTGAAGAAATTAAAAGGCTTCTGGAGGAAATGAATGTTTCCTATGTTGATTTAGGCTGTGAATGTGGCACTTCTGTCGACTATCCGGACTATGCTTTACCAGTGGCGGAAATGGTAGCAAAAGGTGAAGTTGATCGCGGAATATTAATATGTGGAACGGGTATTGGTATGAGTATTGCGGCCAATAAGGTGAAGGGTATTAGATGTGCATTAGTTCATGACATGTTCAGTGCGAAGGCTACTAGGGAGCACAATGATAGCAATATTTTAGCGATGGGTGAACGGGTAATTGGACCAGGTCTTGCTCGTGAAATTGCAAAAATATGGCTAACGACTGAGTATGAAGGTGGAAGACATGCCAATCGTGTTGAGAAAATTACAAGCTATGAAAATACAGCTCAAGTGAAATAGGGTGTACACATGAAACTAGAACTTGAACAGTTAAAGCTCGAGCTTCAAGAGATACTTGTAGATTTTAAAAATCAAGCCTCTCTAATAGAAAATAAAGTAATCATCATTGGTTGTAGTACAAGTGAAGTGATTGGAGAGCGAATTGGTACAGCGGGAACAGAAGAGGTAGCTGGGTTAATTTTTGAAGAGCTTTCTTCGCTTGCAAAATCAACTAAAACTCATCTAGCGTTTCAAGCCTGTGAGCATATTAACCGCGCGATTGTGGTCGAAAGAGAGACTGCGAATAGACTCTCACTAGAAGAGGTTACGGTGATTCCAGTTAGAAAAGCAGGAGGGGCAATGGCAACGTATGCGTTTCAGCATTTTATTGACCCTGTTGTAGTAGAGTTCATAAAAGCAGATGCTGGAATAGATATCGGGGATACCTTTATTGGTATGCATCTAAAGCATGTCGCAGTTCCAATCCGGGCAAGAATTAAACACCTGGGTCATGCACATGTAACAATGGCAACCACGAGACCTAAATTAATTGGTGGTGTCAGAGCCGTATATACAAAAGAAGATAGTAATCTCTCCTGCTAACTGGAGGTGATTACTTTTTTTATTGCTAAAATTATACAATTTGCTGTTATAATAAAATATGGCTGTTTTCGCATACTTTGTTGGAATTTTTACAAAGAATGCATTTATATTAGGTCCGTTGATTTCCGCTGCAGTCACTCGCTTTCCGCGGGGAGGGATGTGAGCCTCCTCGGCTTTGCCTGCGGGGTCTCACACTTCCCTCTATCTCCCGCAGGAGTCGAGTGTCTTCCGCTCCAATCAACTCAATGTTTTAACAAAGCTATTCAATTAGCAACAATCTTTACGAATAGAGCTTAAAATAAAAAATAGTGAGGTAAATATGGTGAAAACAAAGCAATCATTCTTTCGTAAGTTTAAACATGCCGTAATGAAGCCAAATGAATACCCGAGCATGGTGCAAGAAGGTGTTAAAAGATCCATTCTTTATTTATTATTATTAGCGTTAACGTTAGGTGTAATTAGCGGTGTCTATCATGCTGTAAGTGCTGCCGTTTCATACAATTCATTCCTAGGTAATCTTGAAGAAAATGTACCTTATTTTGCATTAGAAAATGGAGAATTAACGGTAGAAGGTGATGAGCCAATTATCTTCGAGGAAGATGGGGCTAGTGAAATCTTTATCATTGATGACACAGGTGAATATACAGCGGACAACGTTGAGTCGCTTTTAGAGGAATATTCAATGGTGGTTCTAGTGACAAAGGATTCTTTCATAATGGTTGATGGTTTTGAAACAACAGAGTTTCCTTTTTCCGATTTAGCTGACATTTATGTTGATAAAGATATGATTCTTAATTTCCTCCCTTATTTATCATGGGTACTCGTTTTAGTAGGATTTGGGATTGTGTTCTGGTTCTTTGTAAGTAAGTTAATCATGGGCTTCTTATATGCGTTATTCGGATTAATTGCTTCAAAGGTTATGAAGAAGCGATATAGCTATGGACAACTGTATAGCATGGGTCTGTACGGAATCACTGTACCAACGATCATTGCCATCATTTTATCCATGTTAGGTTATAGTTTGCCATGGATTGTATATGTGGCAATCTTGATGGTGTATTACGTACTGGCTCTTCGCTCTACTCCTGATCAGGTTGAGGAAACTACAGTCGATGATTCAGATTGGTAAAAAACCGAACGATTATTATTATCCTATAATTAATAATTCGTCTTTTATCCATATTAGAAAGATGTTAAAATGATAGGGGTATTGCCGTTATATATAAAAGGGGGATGGACCATGAGTACGTTACGTAATCAGGATCAACTAGTATTTGAAGCAATTGAAGCTGAACGGAAAAGACAGCAAGACAAGATTGAGTTAATCGCATCAGAAAACTTTGTAAGTCAAGCTGTTATGGAAGCGCAAGGCTCAGTCATGACAAATAAATACGCTGAGGGTTACCCTAGCCGTCGTTATTACGGTGGTTGTGAGCATGTTGATGTTGTGGAAAATCTAGCACGAGACAGAGCAAAGGAATTATTTGGTGCTGAACATGCGAATGTCCAACCTCACTCTGGCGCGCAAGCCAATATGGCGGTTTATTTTACAATTTTACAAACAGGAGATACTGTTTTAGGGATGAATCTTTCGCATGGTGGTCATTTAACACATGGTAGCCATGTTAACTTTAGTGGAATTCAATATAACTTCGTAGAATATGGTGTGGATGAAGTGACACATCGTATTAATTATGAGGATGTTTTAGAGAAAGCGAAGGAACACAAACCGAAGCTGATTGTAGCGGGTGCGAGTGCTTATCCGAGAGAGCTAGATTTCCAGAAATTTAGAGAGATTGCAGATGAGGTTGGTGCCTATTTAATGGTGGATATGGCGCATATTGCAGGGTTAGTAGCTGCAGGTCTTCATCCAAATCCGGTGCCATATGCGGACTTTGTTACCACCACTACACATAAAACATTAAGAGGCCCTCGTGGTGGAATGATTTTATGTAAGGAAGAGTTTGCAAAGCAAATCGATAAGTCGGTGTTCCCGGGTATTCAAGGTGGGCCACTTATGCATGTTATTGCTGCGAAAGCTGTTGCTTTTGGTGAAGCACTTCAGGATGATTTTAAAGTATATGCAAAGAATATTATCGAGAACGCAGCACGCTTATCGGATGCTTTGAAAAAAGAGGGATTAACGATTGTTTCAGATGGTACTGACAATCACCTTTTATTAGTGGATGTTCGTTCTCTTGAGATTACAGGGAAAGTAGCGGAAAAGGTCCTGGATGAAGTAGGGGTAACCGTTAATAAAAATACAATTCCTTTTGACCCAGCAAGTCCATTTGTTACAAGTGGGGTTCGTATCGGAACTGCGGCGGTGACGTCTAGAGGGTTCGGACCTGATGAAATGGATGAAATTGCGGCAATCATTGCACTTACTCTTCGTAATCCAGAAGATGAAGAAGTGTTACAAGAAGCAGCTAAGAGAGTATTGGCTTTAACTGAGAGATTTCCTTTATATACAAACGTATAATACATTCAAGAGGGTGATAGATCATATATGATTTATCACCCTTTTTTTCACCAATCTATTTAATGTGGAAGAAAATCAAGTGAAAAAGAGATACTAAGGAGACTTGCTCTAAGATAGCTTTTTCTGTAAAATCAATGAAGGTTGTGAGAAAAAAGAATAATCGTGCCGTTTGAGGGAGGACAAGCTAAATAAGCGAGCATCCTTGAACAAGGCACCAATGTAAAAAAACAGAGAATACATAATAATAAAATAGGGAGCTGATAGGAAATGAGTAAAGTCTATGTATTTGATCATCCGTTGATTCAACATAAATTATCATATATCCGAGACAAAAGAACAGGAACGAAGGAATTTCGTGAGTTAGTCGATGAGGTTGCAGGCCTAATGGCGTTTGAAATTACTCGTGACCTACCATTAGAAGAGGTTGAAATTGAGACTCCAGTTGCGATTGCAAAATCAAAAATGCTAGCGGGTAAAAAACTAGGCTTAATACCGATTCTCCGTGCGGGACTTGGAATGGTGGATGGAATTCTGAAGTTAATACCAGCAGCGAAGGTTGGTCATGTTGGGTTGTATCGTGATCCTGAAACGCTTCAGCCTGTTGAGTATTACATAAAGTTACCAAGTGATGTAGAAGAAAGAGATTTCATTGTGCTAGACCCAATGCTTGCAACAGGTGGCTCTGCTGTAGAAGCGATTAATTCTTTAAAAAAGCGCGGCGCTAAAAATATTAAACTCATGTGTATCATTGCAGCACCTGAGGGAGTTGAACTCGTTAAAGAAGCGCATCCAGATGTAGATATATATTTAGCGGCAATGGATGAAAAGCTAAACGATCACGGCTATATCGTCCCAGGACTAGGTGACGCAGGAGACCGTTTATTCGGAACAAAATAATTTAACACAGTAAAGGAGTGGGGGCCTGTCCCCCACTCCTTTACTGTGTTAAAGAGGGAATGGAACCTGGATATGTGGTACAACCTATGGAATGAGGTGGGATAGATGCGTAGAATTGTCAAAGTATTGTATGTAACTTCATTGCTATTATGTCTATTTGTACCGACGAGCTGGTCCGGAGCGAGCTCTGTCTTCACTTATCCAGAGCGTCCACCTGTATCGATTGATCATAGTGAAGATGTTGAGTCGGTGATTATCTTAACAGAGACGTTACAAAAAGACAGTGTTATTTCAAAAATAAAAAAAGAGTTTCCTTCCATTACTATAACTACTGTTTTTGATACCGCTTTTGATGGGATTTCACTGACTGGGAAGAAGGAACAAATTGATCAGGTTTCCGAACTGGTTGGAGTTAATCAAGTATTTCCGAATCACACCTATCAGGCAACCATTGAAAAAAGTGTGCCCTATATCGGGGCAGAGAATATTAGAAGCTACCTTGATGTAGAAAACCATCGTTTAACAGGTGAAGGAATCAAGGTTGGGATTATTGATACGGGTGTTGATTATTCACATCCTGACTTAAGAAGGAACTTTAAAGGTGGTTTTGATTTAGTCGACCAAGACAAGGATCCAATGGAGACTAAAGCCTCGCAAGGAATGCCGACGATGCATGGAACTCATGTTGCAGGTATTATTGCAGCAGATGGGAAAATCCATGGAGTTGCTCCAAAAGCAGAGATTATTGCTTACCGGGCACTTGGTCCTGGTGGGATGGGAACATCAGAGCAAGTTATTGCAGCCATTGAAAAAGCGATAAAAGATAAGGTAGACGTAATCAATTTGTCGCTTGGTAATAATGTCAACGGACCTGATTGGCCCACGAGTCTTGCCTTAAATAAGGCGGTTGAAAATGGAATTGTGGCGGTAACCTCGAGTGGAAACTCTGGTCCTGAGATGTGGACGGTGGGCTCACCAGGGACTGCCTCAAAAGCAATCTCTGTTGGTGCTTCCACCCCTCCAATTCAAGTACCTTATCTAGCATTTGGAGCAACAGGAAAACAAATCGAGCTAACTCCTATGCAAGGTGCATTGCCTTGGGATTTTCATAGAGAGGTAAAGCTTGTTGAAGGGGGCTTGGGTAATCCAGAAGAGATCCCAAGTAGTGTAAAAGGAAATATTGCCTTAATAGAAAGGGGAGTCATTCCTTTCACTGAAAAAGTGTTTAATGCTTTAGAAAAAGGGGCTATTGGTGCTGTAATCTACAACAATGTAAAAGGAAGCTTTGCTGGAGGCTTGGAAATGGAATTTGCCATACCAGTTGTTTCGGTTTCCAAAGAAGATGGTGACTATATAAAGAAAGAGCTAAAAGAAACTCCGTACATTCATACCCAGTATAAAAAGATTGAAGATAGTATGGCCGACTTTAGCTCAAGAGGGCCGGTTACGTATACATGGGATGTAAAGCCAGATGTAGTAGCACCTGGAGTTGCGATTAATAGTACAATTCCAAATGGGTATATAGCCTTGCAAGGGACAAGTATGGCAGCGCCTCATGTAGCAGGAGCTGCAGCCCTGATCAAGCAAGCGCATCCTGATTGGAGCCCTGAACAAATAAAGGCTTCCCTTATGAATACGGCTAAAAGGTTAACAGAAAAGGGGATACATTATGAACCAATCGTTCAAGGTGCAGGTAGAATTCAGATTGATCAAGCAGTCAAAGCAAAGACCTTAATCTATCCTAGCTCCTTTTCATTTGGTATGTTTCATAATGAAGATTCTCGAACAGAAAAAAAAGTGACAATAACAGTTGATAACCAAAGCTCTAAGGAAAAGGAATATCACTTTGAACAACCTATGTTCGAAAACGGAATACAATGGCATCTGCCAAAAAGCTTTACATTAGGTCCAAGCGAGAAACGGGAAATAACCATATCCGCGGATCTCACACCATCTGTGATTAAGGAAGGGATTTATTCTAAATGGTTAACGATCTTTGATGATGGGGATCCGATTCACCTTCCATATTTATTTGTAGTCGAAGAGCCGGATTATCCGCGTATTATGGGCTTTCAATTTGGACCAGGTGACTCACCAGACACATTTACGTATGAAGCCTATTTACCAGGTGGGGCAGATGAGTTTGGAATTGCTTTATACGACCCGGACACCTTTAGATTTATAAAGTACCTAGATTACTCTAAAAACTTATCAAGAGGTTTATATAAAAAGAACCTTTCAAAGGATCAAATAGGAGTAAGTGGTACATTTAAGGGATTAATTTTTGTTAAATACAAAGGTAAAGAAGATACCATTGAGACGATGATTAATATTGATGATGTATTTGTAGGGAATAAATAAGAGTTTTATAATGAGGGAAGAGTTGTGTAGAGTAAGGGAGAGAGAGACAACAAACGATTATTGGACTTGCTGGAAAACAGTTTGAAAAGGGCACCTCACTTTGCAATAGCAACGAGGAAAACGCACACCTGAAAAACAATGCGAATAACAAGTTGATCAGAGTAGTTTATTGAAAAAGTCTCAATAAAAAACAAATAAAAAAATGTGAACATTTTGTAAACAGAAAAAATGGGTATATAACTTTTTAGTGGGAACACATTGACATTGACAATACCCTATTGTATGCTTACAAAGGGTATGATGATAAGGGTTACAAACCGGTGATATCAATGTTTTTTACAACTTTCTTAAGATGAAAAATAACAATGTTATTGCCGAAGGAGTGCGTTACTATGCACAAGAATGACCGGCGTCCAATTCAAGCTATGGCATTGTATGGAGCCATCCTTTCACAACTTGTGGGTTCTATCTTAGTAGGGATTTTTCTTGGAAGATGGTTAGATCAATCGATCGGGACGTTCCCTCTTTTCTTAGTCATTGGCCTTCTGATTGGATTAGCGACAGGTATATATTCTATGTTGCGTCTAGTCCGACATTTTTTTTCAGGGGAATGAGAACATGGCTGATATTAAAGACATCTTCGTACGGCATAAGAAATACATACTTTTCTTGCTGGCAGCCTATGTACTCGCTTGGGGATTTACTCCTTATCAAACCTTCTTTCTGGGATTGATTTTTGGTACAACCTTAAGTCTCTATAATTTATGGCTCATGGTTCGAAAGATTGAACGATTTGGACAAGCGATTGCTGAAGGAAAACGCGTATCGTCAATTGGAACATTTACGAGATTGGCCTCAGGAGCCCTAGTTGTTTTGATTTCTCTCCGCTATCCAGAGTATATTCACATAGCTGGAGCAATTTTGGGATTAATGACAAGTTACATTGTTATTATGATAGATATTATAATCCAATTCTTTTTAAATGGCAGGGAAAAGAGGTGAACACACATTGGGTCATTCAACTCCTACTGTAGAATTTTTAGGGCTAGTATTTAGTTGGTCCAACATTATGATGACCAGTATTACTGCTGCTATTGTGTTTATCATCGCTATTATGGCTACTCGATCATTATCTTTATACCCAACCGGAGTGCAAAATTTCATAGAATGGGTTATGGATTTTGTTAAGAATATTATTAATAGCACGATGGATTGGAACACAGGTGGAAGATTCCTAACCTTAGGGATGACAATTCTCATGTATGTATTCGTAGCTAACATGATTGGACTACCATTTGCAATTATTGATAAAACATCACATGAGTTATGGTGGAAGTCACCAACAGCAGATCCGATCATTACGCTTACTTTAGCGGTTATGGTTGTTGCTTTATCTCATTTCTATGGAATAAAGCTAAAAGGGGCGAAGGAATATGGTAAAGATTATTTTAGACCGATGCCATTTTTATTCCCTCTAAAGATTATTGAAGAATTCTCAAATACGCTAACGTTAGGTCTGCGTCTTTATGGGAACATTTTTGCTGGGGAAATATTACTAGGGCTACTTGCTGGTATGGCTGTAGCAGGATTTGAAACTGGTATTTTCTCAGGGATTATAGGTTCGGTTGCTGCCTTTATCCCAATGATGATATGGCAAGCATTTAGTATCTTTATTGGAGCAATCCAAGCATTTATCTTTACTATGTTAACGATGGTCTATATGGCACACAAAGTGAGTCATGACCATTAAAATAAATTTATTTAAATAATACATTTTTTATATTACTAAGGAGGAATTATTAATGGGTGCATTAGCAGCAGCGATAGCTATTGGTTTAGCAGCATTAGGTGCAGGTTTTGGTAACGGGATGATCGTAAGTAAGACAGTTGAAGGGATTGCTCGTCAACCTGAGTTACGTGCTCCACTTCAAACTACAATGTTTATCGGGGTAGCGTTAGTTGAGGCGATTCCAATCATCGCGGTAGTAGTAGCGTTCATGGTAATGGGACAATAATAATCATTTGAACATATATAAAGTTCAATAGTGGCGAAGTCGTCTCTACTAGAGAATCTTCGCCATTCCTTTATGTAAAACAGTAAAAGATTTAGTTTTTATATAATAAACAAGCTGAAAACATCGAACTCTTCGAAAGGAGTGAACAATGTGCCGTTCAATTTCGATATATTCATTTTAGCTGCTGAAGCAGGCCCGTTTAAATTAAACACGGGAGATATTATATTCCAGCTTTTGGTATTCTTAGTATTATTAGCTCTTTTACGTAAATTCGCTTTTGGTCCTTTAATGGGCATTATGAAGGAACGTGAAGGTAGAATTGCTAACGAAATTCAATCAGCGGAACAAAATAATGCAGACGCTAAAAAACTAGTTGAAGAACAGCGAGAAATGTTAAAACAATCTCGTCAAGAAGCACAAGAATTAATTGAAAATGCTAAGAAACTTGGTGAAGAGCAAAAGAATAGTATTGTTCTAGAAGCTCGTAACGAAGCTACTCGAATTAAAGATTCAGCAGTAAAAGAAATTGCCCAAGAAAAAGATCAAGCGATTGCTGCTTTACGTGAGCAAGTTGCTTCATTATCAGTTCTAATTGCTTCTAAAGTTATTGAAAAAGAACTTAACGAGCAAGACCAACAAAAACTAATAAACGACTACATTCAAGACATTGGAGAAGCACGATGAGTAATGGCAGAGTAGCAAAGCGCTATGCAACCGCTCTTTTTCAAGTGGCGAATGAACAGGGTATATTAGAACAAGTTGAAAATGAACTGAACACAGTTAAGTCTGTATTCGAAGGCAATAAAGAGCTAACATCTGTCTTAAATCATCCAAAAGTTACTAGGGTGACAAAGAAAGCATTGATTAAAGAAAGCTTTAAAGACATGTCAGCTCCTGTATTAAATGTTTTACTTATTCTAGTTGATCGTGATCGTCAAGTTGTGATTCCTGAAGTTGCTGAATTCTTTATTGAAGAAGCAAACAATGCAAGAGGAATTGCAGATGCGAAGGTTTACACAGTAAGAGCGTTAACTGAAGATGAAAAATCTACGTTATCGCAAGCTTTTGCTAAAAAGTTTGGCAAAACATCACTTAGAATTCAAAACATTGTTGATCCAAAAGTATTAGGCGGAGTGAAGCTTCGTGTTGGTAACCGTATATATGATGGAAGTGTTAGCAGTAAATTAGCTCGTGTAGAACGAGAGTTATTGAACAAGTAGATAGGGGTGAAATTCATGAGCATCAAAGCAGAAGAAATCAGTGCGCTGATAAAGAAGCAAATTGAAAACTATCAGTCTGAAATTGAAGTAAATGATGTGGGTACTGTAATCCAAGTTGGGGACGGTATCGCTCGTGCTCATGGCCTCGACAACGTCATGGCTGGAGAACTTGTAGAATTTTCTAACGGTGTCATGGGTATGGCACAAAACCTAGAAGATAATAACGTAGGTATTGTTATTTTAGGACCTTACAAGGAAATCCGTGAAGGTGACGAAGTACGTCGTACAGGCCGTATCATGGAAGTACCAGTTGGTGAAGCTTTAATTGGTCGTGTAGTAAATTCACTTGGTCAACCAGTTGATGGGTTAGGTCCAATTGAAACATCTAAAACTCGTCCGATTGAAAGTCCAGCTCCTGGTGTTATGGATCGTAAATCAGTTCATGAACCACTACAAACAGGGATCAAGGCGATCGATGCTCTAATCCCTGTTGGACGTGGACAGCGTGAGTTAGTAATCGGTGACCGTCAAACAGGTAAAACTGCTGTTGCAATCGATACAATTCTAAACCAAAGAGACCAAAACATGATTTGTATCTATGTTGCAATTGGTCAAAAAGAATCAACAGTACGTGGAGTAGTTGAAACTCTTCGTAAAAATGGTGCATTAGATTACTCAATCGTTGTAACTGCATCAGCATCACAACCAGCTCCATTATTATACTTAGCTCCACTTGCTGGTGTAACAATGGCTGAAGAATTCATGAACAGTGGTAAGCATGTTTTAATTGTATATGATGATCTTTCTAAGCAAGCGGCAGCATACCGTGAGCTATCATTACTATTAAAGCGTCCTCCAGGTCGTGAAGCATATCCAGGGGATGTATTCTACTTGCATTCACGTCTTTTAGAGCGTGCAGCTAAGCTTTCTGACGCAAAAGGCGCAGGTTCAATTACAGCTCTACCGTTTGTTGAAACACAAGCTGGAGATATCTCTGCTTATATCCCAACAAACGTTATCTCTATCACTGATGGACAAATCTTCTTACAATCAGACTTATTCTTCTCAGGGGTACGTCCTGCGATCAACGCTGGTTTATCCGTATCTCGTGTAGGAGGATCTGCACAGATTAAGGCAATGAAGAAGGTTTCTGGTACATTACGTCTAGACCTTGCTGCATACCGTGAGCTAGAAGCATTCGCTCAGTTCGGTTCTGATCTTGATAAAGCTACTCAAGCAAAACTAAACCGTGGTGCTCGTACAGTTGAAGTATTAAAGCAAGGCTTAAATAAGCCACTAAAAGTAGAAAAGCAAGTTGCTATTCTTTATGCGTTAACTCGTGGATTCTTAGACAGTATTCCTGTTGGTGACATCACTCGCTTTGAAGAAGAATACTTAACATGGTTAGAACACAACCATAAAGATCTTCTAAACCACATCGTAACAACTAAAGATCTACCAAGCGATGAGGACTTTGCTAAGGCGATTAACGACTTCAAGAAAACATTTGTTGTTTCTGAGTAATAGATCATGCTAAGCAGCATAGTATGCTGCTTGGCCACTTTACTGTACGGTGTAATGACACTGTACAAATAATGCTTTAGGTATAAAAAAAAGGTGGTGAAAACCTTTGGCATCCTTACGCGACATAAAGTCGAGAATTAATTCAACTAAAAAGACAAGTCAGATTACAAAAGCCATGCAGATGGTATCAGCTTCGAAGTTAAACCGAGCTGAAAACAGTGCGAAGGCATTTGTTCCTTATATGGAAAAGATTCAAGAGGTTGTTGCAAGTGTTTCCACGGGCACAACTGATATCACTCATCCGATGCTACAAACAAGACCAGTTAAGAGAACGGGTTATATCGTTATCACATCTGATCGTGGGTTAGCAGGAGCATATAACAGTAATATCATTCGTGCAGCTTATCAGATGATGCAAAAGCGTCATAAATCTAATGACGAATTTGCTGTTATTGCAATCGGAAAGATCGGTCTAAACTTCTTTAAGAAGCGTGGAGTAACAGTAACATCGGAAATCACTGGTTTAGGTGATCAACCTTCATTTGCAGACATTAAAGATATTGCAAATAAAGCAGTTGGAATGTTTGCTGATGAAACATTTGATGAGATTTACTTATACTATAACCACTTTGTAAGTGCCATTGAGCATCAGGTTACCGAGAAGAAGCTTCTTCCTTTAACGGATATAGCGACAACTTCAACTAAGCTAACTTCTTATGAATTTGAACCTTCTCAAGTGGATATTCTAGAAGTTTTACTTCCGCAATACGCAGAAAGCTTAATCTATGGTTCGTTATTAGATGGAAAAGCAAGTGAGCATGCGGCTCGTATGACAGCAATGAAGAGTGCTACTGATAATGCTAAAGAGTTAATTAATAACCTTACATTAAAGTACAATCGTGCTCGTCAGGCAGCTATTACACAAGAAATTTCTGAAATCGTTGGTGGAGCTGCGGCTCAACAACAATAAACATAAATCAAAGGTTTGGAACAGACTAGCTGTTTTTTTAAAACACTAAACTAAAGTTTCCAAACTTAGACTTTTAGAGAGTCTTATTAGTAAGTTAGGAGGGAAAGCGATGACAAAAGGACGCGTTACCCAAGTTATGGGTCCTGTTGTAGACGTACAGTTTGAATCTGGACATCTTCCTGAAATTTATAACGCCCTTACAATTAGCCATGCGGCTGCAGGTGAGAACGAAGTTGCGATCAACTTAACACTTGAAGTAGCTCTTCACCTAGGTGACGATACGGTTCGTACAATTGCAATGGCTTCTACTGACGGAGTTGTTCGTGGTATTGAAGTAACTGACACTGGAGCTCCAATTTCAGTTCCAGTTGGAGATGTAACACTAGGTCGTGTATTTAACGTATTAGGAGAAAACATTGACCTTGATGAAGCACTACCAGCAGGTGCACGTCGTGATTCAATTCATAGACTAGCTCCGACATTTGAAGAACTTTCAACAGAGGTTGAAATTCTTGAAACAGGTATTAAAGTAGTAGACTTACTTGCTCCTTATATTAAGGGTGGTAAGATCGGTCTATTCGGTGGTGCCGGTGTAGGTAAAACCGTTCTAATCCAGGAATTAATCAACAACATCGCCCAAGAGCACGGTGGTATTTCGGTATTCGCTGGTGTTGGAGAGCGTACTCGTGAAGGAAATGACCTTTACCACGAGATGAGCGATTCTGGAGTTATTAAGAAAACAGCGATGGTATTCGGACAAATGAACGAGCCTCCTGGAGCACGTATGCGTGTAGCTTTAACAGGATTAACAATGGCAGAATTCTTCCGTGATGACCAAGGTCAAGACGTATTATTCTTCATTGATAACATCTTCCGTTTCACTCAAGCAGGTTCAGAGGTTTCTGCCCTACTAGGTCGTATGCCTTCAGCGGTAGGTTACCAACCAACTCTTGCTACTGAAATGGGTCAATTACAAGAACGTATTACATCGACAAACAAAGGTTCAATCACATCAATCCAAGCGATTTATGTACCTGCCGATGACTATACGGATCCAGCTCCTGCAACAACTTTCGCTCACTTAGATGCAACAACGAACCTTGAGCGTAAGCTTTCAGAGATGGGTATTTACCCTGCAGTAGATCCACTTGCTTCTACTTCACGTGCACTTGCACCTGAAATCGTAGGAGATGAGCATTATAATGTTGCTCGTCAAGTACAATCAACATTACAACGCTATAAAGAATTACAAGATATTATCGCAATTCTAGGTATGGATGAGCTTTCTGACGAAGATAAGTTAGTTGTTCACCGTGCTCGTCGTATCCAGTTCTATTTATCTCAAAACTTCCACGTTGCTGAGCAGTTTACAGGACAAAAGGGTTCTTATGTTCCTGTAAAGGAAACAGTAAAAGGATTTAGAGAAATTTTAGACGGTAAATACGACCACCTACCAGAAGATGCTTTCCGTCTAGTAGGAAGAATTGAAGAGGTAATTGAAAAAGCTAAATCAATGGGTGTCGAAGTATAATAAAAGGGACATAGGAGGTTTATGATATGAAGACAATCAAAGTCAGTGTAGTGACTCCTGATGGCCCCGTCTATGAATCCGATGTAGAAATGGTTAGCACGAAAGCTCAAAGTGGTGAGCTTGGTATTTTACCAGGACATATCCCAATGGTAGCACCACTTGCAATTGGTACAGTGCGACTTAAAAAAGAAGCTAGTACTGATCTTGTTGCTGTTACAGGTGGATTTTTAGAAGTTCGCCCTGATAAAGTAACGGTCTTAGCCCAATCAGCTGAACGCGGAACAGATATTGATGTTGCTCGTGCTGAAGCAGCTAAACAACGTGCTGAACGTCGATTACAAGACAAAGATGCTAATACAGACGTACGTCGTGCTGAACTAGCTTTACAACGTGCAATTAACCGTTTAAAAGTCACGGGACGTATATAAATCAAAAAGCCTTAGGTGTTAAACGCCTAAGGCTTTTTACTATTTCTATACAGCTAATTTTGTTTAATAATTACAATAAAGGAGTGTACTCTCCTTTCCCTCCTACCAACACTATCTAAAGTGAGATCTTATGTTTTTCTACATAGTGAAATGTAACTAACAGGACTTTTTTTAACACCAGCATAGTATACAAATCATCCATTAGAGCTACCGAATAAAACGGAAGAAAAATACCGTCACCCTTTTTGTAAACTAATGTCCAAGGTTTATCGACACATATATTTGTAAATGATATAATGTTTACGGTTACAAGGAAGAAATATGAAATTATTGTAAAAGCTTTATTGGAAAAGGTTGAGGAAAAAGGAGGCGATTAAGATGGATTCATTAAATTTATACCAGAATAATTACCTGATTGTTGCTATTTTCTTATTATTAGGTGTCATCTTGCCTGTTGTTGCATTAACAGCTGGTCGTATTTTACGTCCACATAAACCGAGCGAAGCAAAGCAAACAACGTATGAAAGTGGAATTGAGCCTTTCCATGATGCAAGAGTTCAATTTAATGTTAGATACTATATATTTGCTTTGATGTTTGTCATTTTCGATGTGGAAACCGTCTTTCTCTATCCTTGGGCAGTTGCTTATGAAAGCCTAGGAATATTTGCACTTATTGAAATGCTAATTTTCGTTATTATGCTATTAATTGGGTTAATTTATGCTTGGAAGAAGGGTGTGCTGAAATGGATTTAAAACTTGAAAATATAACACCTGAGGAAATGGAAGAGCTGCAAAGAAATGTATTTATGTCGACACTTGAAGAGCTAAAGGCATGGGCAAGAAGTAATTCACTTTGGCCATTAACCTTTGGTTTAGCTTGCTGTGCCATTGAAATGATGGGTGTAGGTTCATCTCACTATGACTTAGATCGTTTTGGATCTTTCTTCCGTACTTCACCAAGACAATCTGACGTGATGATTGTTTCTGGTACAGTTACAAAGAAAATGGCACCTGTATTAAAGCGTCTTTATGACCAAATGCCTGAACCTAAATGGGTAATTGCCATGGGATCCTGTGCGACGGCCGGCGGGCCCTATGTAAAATCCTACGCAGTTGTAAAAGGGGTAGATCAAATTGTCCCTGTTGATGTATATATTCCTGGATGCCCTCCAAATCCAGCAGCCTTAATCTACGGTGTTAATAAATTGAAAGAAAAGATTCGTTATGAAGCAAAGACTGGGAAGCAGGTGACTAGTCGATGAGTGATGAAAAGAGCCTTGAACAGCAAAAGCGTGAGGCAGCCCAAAAGGCAAAAGAAGAAGCAATGGCCCGCTTAGCTGAAAAAAAAGCTCAAGCAGAGTCTGGATCAGAGGAGCCAGCCCCTGTAGAAAAAACAAAAGAAGAACTGAAAAAAGAAGCAGCGCAAAAGGCGAAGGAAGCAGCGATGAAAAAGCTAGCTGAAAAACAAGCCCAAGCAGAAGTTGCCGAAAGTAAAGAAGAAGCACCAGCAGAAAAGACAAAAGAAGAACTGAAAAAAGAAGCAGCGCAAAAGGCGAAGGAAGCAGCGATGAAAAAGCTAGCTGAAAAACAAGCCCAAGCAGAAGCTGGTGAAAGTAAAGAAGAAGCACCTGTAGAAAAAACAAAAGAAGAACTGAAAAAAGAAGCAGCGCAAAAGGCGAAGGAAGCAGCATTAAAAAAGCTAGCTGAAAAACAAGCCCAAGCAGAAGCTACTGAAAACTCAGAAGAAGCACCAGTAGAAAAAACAAAAGAAGAACTGAAAAAAGAAGCGGCGCAAAAGGCGAAGGAAGCAGCACAAAAGCGTTTAGCTGAAAAGCAAGCTGCAGAAGCTGGCACTGACTCTGTAGATGATGCAGATCTAGCTAAAAAGAAGGCAGCTGCAGTGGCTAAGGCGAAAGCAGCGGCAGCAGCAAAGGCAAAAGCGGCTGCACTTGCTAAACAAGAAGGTAACGCAGATACTGATTCAGCTGACATGGATGACGAAGCAAAGGCAAAGGCGAAGGCAATTGCTGTAGCGAAGGCCAAGGCAGCGGCCGCAGCAAAGGCAAAAGCAGCCGCGCAAAGCGATGGAGCATCTGGTGATGATGAGAAAGCTAAGGCAATTGCTGCAGCAAAAGCCAAAGCAGCTGCGGCAGCCGCTGCAAAGGCAAAAACTGCTAAGACTGGAGATACGGAAACTCCTGCAGAAGAACAAAAGCCGTCAGCGAAT
The DNA here is from genome assembly GCF_053903075.1 of Bacillus sp. AK128. Classification (NCBI taxonomy): domain Bacteria; kingdom Bacillati; phylum Bacillota; class Bacilli; order Caryophanales; family Bacillaceae; genus Bacillus; species Bacillus sp. AK128. The sequence continues at coordinate 292,958 of NZ_CP096379.1, forward strand.
CAGCCTTATTTAGATAAATATGTGAAGGTTATTAACGAACACTTGGGTGAGGTTTTAGAAGATTCATATATTAATCGCCTTTCCAAGGATGTTCCGACTTTAATTGCAAAACAAGAAATGTACTACAAAGTGGCTGAATTTTTAAAGTACAATGAGCAATTGGGGTTTGAATACCTATCGGAGTTACATGGGACGGACTATGTGACCCATATGGAAATCTATGTCCATTTATATTCCTATAAAAATCGTCAATCGGTTGCGTTAAAGGTAAAGATTGACCGCGATGAGCCAATCACTGACTCTCTGGCAGGTCTATGGCAAGGTGCAAACTGGCCAGAAAGAGAAGCTTATGACTTACTTGGTATTACGTTTAAAAATCATCCGAACTTAACAAGAATCATGCTTCCAGATGATTGGGTCGGCCACCCGTTAAGAAAAGACTATGAACCATACGATGTGGAGGTGTAGTCATTGATTCGTACAGAAGAAATGCTACTAAACGTAGGTCCTCAGCATCCTAGTACACACGGAGTTTTCCGGATCGTACTTAAAATTGATGGAGAAACCATTATTGAAGCAACTCCAGTAGTTGGGTATTTACACCGAGGTACAGAGAAGCTAGCTGAGGATTTACAATATACACAAATTATTCCTTATACAGACCGGATGGATTATCTATCAGCAATGACAAATAACTATGTCATTTGCCATGCTGTTGAAACAATGATGGGCCTAGAGGTTCCAGAACGAGCAGAATATTTACGCGTACTTGCAATGGAGCTAGGTCGTATAGCTAGCCATCTAGTTTGGTATGGTACATATTTGCTAGACATTGGAGCTGTTAGTCCGTTCCTTTATGCGTTTAGAGAGCGTGAAATGATTATCAACCTATTAAATGAGCTTTCAGGTGCTCGGTTAACCTTTAATTACATGCGTGTAGGTGGAGTGAAATGGGATGCTCCTGAAGGGTGGATTGAGAAGGTTCGCGATTTTGTACCTTATATGAGAAAGCAGCTAGCAGGCTATCATGACCTTGTAACAGGTAATGAAATTTTCATGTCACGTGTTAAAGGTGTTGGGAGATATACGAAGGAAGAGGCACTTGCTTATTCATTAAGTGGTGCAAACCTACGTTGCACAGGTGTGAAATGGGATCTTCGTAAAGATGAGCCATATTCCATCTATGATCGTTTTAATTTCGACATTCCGGTCAGAGAAGAAGGAGATTGCTGGTCTCGTTATCATTGCCGAATGGAAGAGATTGAAGAATCTCTAAAAATAGTTGAGCAGGCTGTTGAACAATTTCCAGCTGAGGGCGAGATTATGGCAAAGGTACCGAAAATCATTAAAGCACCACAAGGAGAGGCATTTGTAAGAATTGAATCGCCGCGTGGTGAAATTGGTTGCTATATCTCAAGTGATGGAAAAAAAGAACCATATCGTTTGAAATTTAGAAGACCATCATTCTATAATCTGCAAATTTTACCGAAGCTCCTTGAAGGTGAGAATATGGCGAACCTTATTGCTATATTAGGAGGAATTGATATTGTACTTGGGGAGGTTGACGGGTAATGATCGAAGGCTTATTACAATCAGCTCCAAGTCTAACAAATTTCTTAATCTTCTTTGGGTTAGCAACCGCTTTTCTAATGGTGGTATTAGGATTTGTAACATACGGTATCCTAGCTGAACGAAAGACAATGGCATTCATGCAAGGTCGTATCGGACCGAATCAGGTTGGTGGTCGTTGGGGTTTACTCCAAACAATAGCTGACGTTTTAAAGCTTCTACTAAAAGAAGATACGATTCCAAAGCTAGCAGATCGACCATTGTTCGTGCTAGCACCAGTGATCGCGTTCACTCCAGCTTTTATGGTACTCGCAACGATTCCATTTACGGATTCATTTCAGTTTGCGGATATTGGAGTAGGGCTACTTTACTATGTAGCTATCTCAGGTATTACTACAATCGGAATTGTAACGGGTGGATGGGCATCCAATAACAAATACGCCTTAATGGGCGGAATGCGTGCAGCAGCCCAGATGATTTCGTATGAGATTCCACTTGTTATGTCCGTAATTGGAGTCATCCTGCTATCTGGAAGCTTAAATTTAAATGATATAGTAGCGGCGCAGGGTGAAACAATGTGGTTTATCCTACTTCAACCTGTTGCATTCGTCGTATTTTTTATTGCATCAGTTGCCGAGTTAAATCGTACGCCATTTGACTTACCTGAAGCAGAGTCTGAACTAGTAGCAGGGTTCCATGTTGAATATTCAGGATTCCGCTGGGCATTCTTCATGCTTGCAGAATATGTATATCTATTTGCAATGGCTGCTTTAACAACCGTTTTATTCCTTGGTGGCTGGTTACCTCCATTCGAATTCTTAGGCTTCATACCAGGAGCAATCTGGTTCGCACTAAAATTCATGTTCGTCGTATTCCTACTAATGTGGATTCGCTACACATTCCCACGCCTAAGAGCAGACCAACTAATGGAATTCGGCTGGAAAGTCCTACTACCAGTTGCACTAGGTAACATTTTCTTCACTGCATTAATGAAGGAATTATTTCTAAAATAATCTCATTTTAAAAGGCTTTTGTTTTTCGAAATTAATGTTTTATTAGATAGTGAAATGGAGCGGAAGACACTTGACTCCTGCGGGAGATGAGGGAAGTGTGAGACCCCACAGGCGAAGCCGAGGAGGCTCACATCCCTCCCCGCGGAAAGCAAGTGTCTGCAGCGCAATGGAACGGACAGGATACTTACGTATAATCTCTTTAAAGCACTATATGAAAAAAACTAATAAACACCTAAAACTATAAAATTAAGTCTAAAAGAAGAATGACTAAAAAGGGGTGTGAAAAAAGCATGCTTGGATTAGCGAAAGGTTTAAAATATACCCTTCAAAACTTATCAAAAAAGAAAGTAACATATGATTATCCGAACGAGCCACTACCTCTACCGGACCGCTTCCGTGGTATACAAAAATTTTACCCAGAAAAGTGTATCGTCTGTAATCAATGTGCGAATATATGTCCAACTGACTGTATTCAGTTAACAGGAAAAAAACATCCAGACCCAACCAAAAAAGGGAAAATCATTGATACGTATGATATCAACTTTGAAATCTGTATCTTATGTGATCTCTGTACTGAGGTTTGTCCAACTGAAGCCATCATTATGACAAACAACTTTGAGCTTGCTGAATACAGCCGTGATGAGTTGTTTAAAAACCTTGAGTGGCTTGACGAAAATGATAATAATATGCGGAAGGAGAATAAAGCATGAGTGGCGAGTTTATCGCATTTTTAATATTAGCATTAATCGCTATAGCAGGCGGCGTCCTCATGATTAACCTTACCCAAGTGGTTCATATGGTTATAGCGTTAGTTTTCTCCTTTATAAGTATTGCAGGGATCTATGTATTGCTGTCAGCAGAATTCATAGCAGCTGTACAGATTCTGATATACTCTGGTGCAATTACGATCATAATGCTCTTTGGTATTATGCTGACAAGGCATAATGACCGGAGTGAGCCTAAATCAAGCTGGGGTAAAAAGTTATTAATTTTTGGTGGAATTGCGGCCTTTGCCATTTCAGTCTACTTTGGAATTTATAATCTTGAATTCTCTTCACAAGCAAAGGATCTCCATGTAGATAATACGAAACAAATTGGAGAGGCATTATATACGAAGTTTATTATTCCTTTCGAATTAACATCGGTTGTTCTGTTAGTGACCTTAATCGGTGCGATTATATTAGCGAAAAAAGATAAGAAGGGGGCTAATGACGAATGAGTACAATCCCGTTATCTGCCTACCTCGTCTTAGCATTAATATTGTTTTGCATTGGACTATATGGGGCTTTAACAAAGCGCAATACGGTTATTGTTTTAATTTCAATCGAACTTATGCTAAATGCGGCTAATATTAATCTAGTGGCTTTTAGTAAATACGGAATGGTACCAGGCATTACAGGCCAAATCTTTGCCCTGTTTTCGATTACGATCGCAGCAGCTGAAGCCGCAATTGGTCTTGCCATTTTAATTGCCTTATACCGAAACCGCTCAACCGTAAATGTGGACGAAATGAACCTGATGAAAAGGTAATGAAAAAGCGAACTCCAACCACTTAGAATATATCTTTTGGTAAGTAGTGGTTTAATAGCTTTTTACTTTTAATTCGTATATATGTAAACGAACAAATAATACTCTCTTATCCTAAAAAAAGGGGATTGTGATACAAAATGATGGAAATGGCTTGGTTGATACCGCTTTTTCCGCTTGCCTCCTTTTTAACACTACTTCTACTCGGCAAACGGATGAAAGAAGGAAGTGCATATGTAGGCATGCTGTTTACGTTGATCGCATTAGCCTATTCTATTCTGGTCCTAGTTACTAGGTTTACATCTCCCAATGTAAAAACAGAATTCACATGGTTAACAATTGGAGATCTTCAACTTACAGCGGGCTTTGAAGTGAATCAATTAAATGCTTTAATGCTAGTGATTGTTTCTCTTGTTAGTTTCTTAGTACATATGTATTCAAAAGGTTATATGCATAATGATGAACGATTTCATGTATTTTTTGCCTACCTCGGGCTATTTACATTTGCGATGCTTGGATTGGTTATTTCACCAAACCTACTGCAAACGTATATTTTCTGGGAGCTTGTTGGGTTAGGCTCATTCTTATTAATTGGTTTCTATTTCTTTAAATCAGAAGCAAGAGCTGCTGCGAAGAAAGCATTTATCATGACTCGTATTGGTGATGTCGGATTACTAATCGGGATGATTCTTCTTTTCTGGCAGGTGGGTAGCTTTGAGTATGATGAGATTTTTGCAGCAGTAGATGCAGGGGCAATATCATACGAAATGATTACCTTAACAGCTATTTTAATTTTTATTGGAGCCATGGGAAAATCAGGTCAGTTCCCACTTCACACTTGGCTTCCAGATGCAATGGAAGGTCCAACTCCAGTTTCTGCTTTAATACACGCCGCTACCATGGTAGCTGCAGGTGTATATTTAGTTGCCGCATTATTTCCACTGTTTGCAGCTAGTGAAACCGCGTTGTATACAGTTGCTGCAATTGGTGCGGTTACCGCCATTTTTGCTGCATCAATCGGTCTTGTTCAAACGGATATTAAAAGAGTGCTTGCTTACTCAACGGTTAGTCAGCTTGGGTATATGATGCTTGCATTAGGATCTGCAGGTTATGTGGCAGGAGTGTTTCACTTAATGACTCATGCCTTCTTTAAAGCATTGTTATTCTTAGCTGCAGGAAGTGTCATTCACGCTGTCCATAATCAAAATATTGAAGAGATGGGCGGGCTTTGGAAGAAGCTACGTATAACAGCTCCACTGTTCTTAATTGGAACGCTAGCGATTAGTGGGGTCCCATTATTCTCAGGTTTCTTTAGTAAGGAAGAAATTCTTGTTGCTGCTTGGGCACATGGAAATTATGGATTATTTACTTTAGCCATTATTGCTGCCTTTTTTACAGCATTTTATATGTTCCGCTTGTTCTTCTTAGTGTTTACTGGGAACCCACGTGGAAACCAGAAGAATGTACACGAATCACCAGCTGTAATGGTATTCCCTATGATCATCCTTGGTGTGTTAGCCGTTTTTGCGGGTTATGTGAACACTCCGTGGTTTGGGACATTCCTTGGGGACTGGTTAACAGCTGATAATCATGCACTTGGTCATCATATTGATGCGCCACTTTGGATTATGGCAGTTGCGACCATCGTTTCAGTAGGTGGTATTTTACTAGCCTATATGATGTATGGAAATAAAACGATTCCGAGGGATTGGCTAAGTGGAGCTTTCCCGAGCGGGTATGGAATCCTTTATAATAAGTACTTTGTTGATGAGTTCTATAAAATGACGGTTGTTTACGCGACGAAAACGTTTAGCCTTTTCCTAAAATATATTGAGATCTTCCTCATTGAAGGAATCATCAATGGAGTTAGATCATTGGTTAAAACAGTCGGTCGTATAGGATCAGTGGTTCACAATGGGCAGGTACAAACCTATGGAACGGTCGCATTTGTAGGATTGGCTCTTCTTCTCATCATCTACGTACTAACAGGGGGGTATTTAGGATGAATGAATCATTTCTACTTTCACTCTTAATTTTCTCTCCGTTACTAGGTATGGTAGTTTTAGCATTTATACCAAAAACAGAGGAGAAAACCTTAAAGCTAGTAGGTTTTCTTAGTACCATACTACCTCTTGCAATTGCCCTACTTATATATGGACAATATCTTGCAGGTAAAGCATTAACCTCGTTTTCAGAGGTGTATGAATGGATTCAAATTGGTAACTTTGAAGTCTTTAAGGGTCGCTTATTTGCGATTGATTATGAGTTAGGCATTGATGGCTTCTCACTCATTTTATTACTGTTAACGACGATTTTAGCAACATTATCATCCATTGCAGCCATTCATATTAAAAAGGAATGGAAAGGTTACTATCTACTATTCTTATTATTAGAAGTTGGTATGCTTGGTGTGTTTGCTGCTGAAAACTTAATTTTATTCTTTATTTTCTTTGAACTTACGTTAATTCCAATGTTCTTCTTAATCGGAAAATGGGGTTATTTTGACAGAGAAAAAGCTGCTTATAGCTATTTAATTTATAACGGGATCGGCTCGGCTATCTTGTTGGTTGTCATTATCGTGTTATTTTCAAGAACGGGAACAACCAATATTGATCTTTTAGGGCAAATTTTAAACGGTGAATATGATGCAGAACAGATTGTACTTCCTTTCACTTCTGAGTTACGTTGGGGATTATTTATAAGCTTATTAATTGCCTTTGGTGTAAAGCTCCCGATTTTCCCATTACATAGCTGGATGTTACGAGTACACGTTCAAGCACCACCATCCATCGTTATGCTTCACTCAGGAATTCTTTTAAAGATTGGGGCATTCGGATTAATTCGCTTTGGTGCAGGATTATTTCCGGGAGAATATGAATCCTTTGCAGTCATTTTAGCGATTCTTGGTGTGGTTAACCTTTTATATGGAGCATTCCTTGCTTTTATCCAGGATGATTTCAAAATGGTTCTTGCCTACTCTAGTATTTCTCACATGGGGATTGTCTTAATTGGACTGGCAGCATTAAATGAAGCAGGAATTCAAGGTGCGATTTTCCAAGTCGTTTCTCATGGTTTAATATCTGCTTTATTGTTCTTCTTAGTTGGTGTGCTTTATGAAAGAGTTCAAACAACGACACTTGGACAATTAGGTGGATTAGCGAAAAACATGCCGTTAACTTCTGGATTCATCCTTGCAGGGGCAATGGCTTCACTTGGTTTGCCTGGTATGTCAGGATTTGTTAGTGAATTTATGGCATTTTTAGGTTTATTTAAAGAAATGCCAATCATTGCAGCGATCGGTACGATTGGGATTATTATGACAGCTGTTTATCTATTACGTGCAGTGTTAAATATGACATTTGGTCCATTAAATGAAAAACTAGAAAAAACAACAGATATTAAAGGTGTTGAACTGGTACCAGTATTCATCCTTTTAGGGTTAATTGTCTTAATCGGAGTTTATCCTTCATTATTAACGGTGCCTTTACAATCGACGGTTGAAACGATCATGTTAGGAATAGGGGGTTGAGAGGGATGGATTTACAAACATTACTAAGTCTTGAATGGGGAGCAATGGGCCCTGAATTTATCATTCTAGGTGTCGCAACCCTTCTCTCTCTACTCGACTTATTTTTAAAGCCAAGTGTAGACCGTAGACAATTTGCGTGGCTGGGACTTGCAGGAATTATCGTTGCTCTAGGCTTTCTTTTTACACAGCTAGATCAACCGGCTGTTCAATTATTAGATAATACGTATCGTTTAGATTCTTTTTCTAAAATGTTTAAAATTCTCCTGTTAATTGGTGGAGCATTTGTTATGCTCTTAGCAGCAGATTATAACCCGAAAGAAAAGCTTGAAGAATATAGAGGAGAATTCTATTACTTATTCTTAACTGCTTTACTTGGGGCTATGATGATGGCATCAAGTGGTGACCTCATTACATTATTTATAGGACTTGAGCTACTATCTATCTCATCATATATTTTAGCTGGACTTAGAAAGAAGCATTTACCTTCTAATGAGGCAGCAATGAAATATGTGATTAATGGTGGGATTTCAACTGCCATTACTCTATTCGGGATGAGTTATATTTATGGCTTAGCGGGTTCTACTAACTTAACAACAATAGCAAAACGCTTTGAAGGCTTAATGTCTGAGGATTATCAATATCTTGCAGTTATTGCATTTGTGATGGTGTTCGTTGGACTTTCCTTTAAATTAGCTTCTGCCCCTTTCCATATGTGGGCACCTGATGTGTATGAGGGCTCACCAATGCCGGTTACTGCATTTTTGAGTGTAGTATCTAAGACAGCAGGATTCATTATCATTTTGAGAATCTTTTTAACGATTTTTTCAAAAGCACCTGCAGAGGGTGGAACAACGAGCTTACTCGTTTCAATGGGAGACTATATTGCGGTTATTGCGGCAATTACGATGATTGTAGGTAACACGATTGCCCTACGTCAGCGAAATGTAAAGCGGTTATTTGCCTACTCAAGTATTGCCCATGCGGGTTATGTACTAGTAGCATTTATGGCATTATCTCCATTTATGCTTGATTCAATTTGGTTTTACCTGTTAGCATATGGATTTATGAACTTCGGTGCATTTGCGATTATGCAGCTTGTTGTGACTAAATCTGGTAAAGATGATATTAGTGAGTTTACAGGCCTTTATCGTAAATCACCACTACTCGCCATTGCCTTTGGTGTCTTTATCATCTCCTTAGCTGGAATTCCAGGAACAGCAGGGTTTATTGCCAAACTTAATATCTTTACGGGTGCCCTACTGATGGAACACTTTCTATTAGTTAGTATCATGGTCGGAGTAACGGTCATTTCATATGTGTATTACTTTGGCTTTCTTGGACAGATCTTCTTCCGTCCAGCTAATGATTCAGAAAAAATCAAAGTTCCTGTAAGCATTACGATTTTATTAGTCCTTTGTTTAGTTGGAACAGTCGGACTAGGAATCTTCCCTAATGTAGCTTTAGATATCTTTTATCAAAATGGTAACTTCGGTTTAGACTTTTTCCAATAGTGGATAGATGAGAGGCTTGCACAGCCTCTTTTTCTTGTTGTTTAGGGAATTATAAAATAAATCATTTGTGGAAAACTCGAGTCTATGCATTTCAATCTAGCTTCAGCGCCCAGCCCCTCGAGGTTAAATAACCTGAAGAGAATAAAATGGAAAGAGCGCCATTTTTTTCTCTTCAGAACATTTACTTTTCGGGGCTAAACGGGGCGCTTGCGCCTTTTGATCTCTTAAGACGAAATGAAAAATAGGCAAAAAGGAGGAATTTTTGTGGTTGTTGATCAGTTTGTTGGCCAACAGGCTCTCATAAGTATCATCTCGCATTTATTGTTTATCGTGATTACATGGTGGGCTCTCCAAGGAGTAAGGATCGATGCTTTAATCAAACCTAATCAAGTATATCAGGCCCGAGTATTATTAATATTATTGACCATTACGATTGGTACAACCGTAAGTAATTTTTTCCTGGATTATTTAGTTTGGTCACAAAAATTACCGATGCTTTTTTAATAAAAATCCCCTATACTGTAACAAGTGTATAGGGGATTTTTTATATAGTTTGACGAGTTTTTCCACGTATGTCATATGAATGATTGGAAAAAATGTTGATAAGGAGAAAGCGTGAGCGGGAACAAAATGAACGGTAGATAATAGGATGTTATTAGTAACAATTTTATTTAATCACTCGTCAAATTAAACAGATACCCTCATAAAAGAGAGGCTAGTTACGTAATTTATTCTTGGATTTGGAAAGCGGTTGGAAAGGGACATCTTACCCAGATAAATAAGTATATTTTATGACAAAGTTCGTTGGCTTTTTACAAAATTCTCTTGTATACCAGATAAAGACAATGATAAGATTGAATAGGTTTTATGTTTTTTCATAATGAAAGGACCTTTCAACAAAAATCTTTGTTAGATTAACGAATTTCAAGAGCGAAGAGACATTTGTCTCTGTCACTGCATATACTAAGATTGTGGAAAGAAAGATCAATGACTCATGAAAAATAAAAGATCTTATAAAGCAACCTTGGGCGGAGTTTTACCTGTTAGGTAGGAACACCAACCTTAAAAGATGAATATTAATATAGAGAAATTGGACGCGGAGGGGAATACCTTGGAAAAAATCATCGTCCGTGGCGGAAGGCAGTTAAACGGTACTGTTAAAGTTGAAGGCGCTAAAAATGCCGTTTTGCCTGTTATCGCTGCATCCATATTAGCGAAAGACGGTAAAAGTGTTATTTCAGATGTACCTGAGCTTTCGGATGTTTATACGATTAATGAAGTATTACGACAGCTAAATGCCGAAGTTACGTTTGAAAATGGAAACATTACAGTTGATGCTTCGAATGACTTATTAACAGAAGCTCCTTTTGAATATGTTCGAAAGATGAGAGCCTCTGTCTTAGTAATGGGATCATTGCTTGCTCGTAATGGAAAAGCAAGAATTGCACTACCAGGTGGATGTGCAATTGGATCGAGACCTATTGATCAGCATTTAAAAGGCTTCGAAGCAATGGGAGCTGAAGTGAAGGTCGGTAACGGTTATATTGAAGCGGAAGTAAACGGCAGACTTGTCGGTGCTAAGGTTTATTTTGATACACCAAGTGTCGGAGCAACAGAAAATGTGATGATGGCTGCAACCTTAGCAAAAGGTACGACCGTTTTAGAAAATTGTGCAAAGGAACCAGAAATCGTGGATTTAGCTAACTATCTGAACAAGATGGGAGCAAAAATCCGTGGAGCCGGAACTGGCACAATTAAAATTGAGGGTGTGGACCAATTAACTGGAGCAAATCACAGCGTTATTCCAGACCGTGTTGAAGCAGGGACTTTCATGGTTGCTGCCGCAATTACGGGCGGAAACGTGTATGTGCAAGGTGCGGTTCCAGAGCATTTAAGCTCACTCATTGCAAAGCTTGAAGAAATGGGCGTTATTATTCAAGAAGAAGAAGATGGACTTCGTGTCATTGGTCCTGAACAGTTAAAGGCAATCGATTTAAAGACAATGCCTCATCCAGGCTTCCCAACTGACATGCAATCCCAAATGATGGCTCTTTTGCTTAAAGCAAAAGGCACCAGTATGATTACCGAGACGGTTTTTGAAAATCGTTTTATGCACGTTGAAGAATTCCGCCGTATGAATGGTGAGATTAAAATTGAAGGTCGTTCCGTGATCATTAGTGGACCAGGAACTCTACAGGGCGCAGAGGTTTCTGCAACCGACCTTCGTGCAGGTGCCGCATTAATCATTGCGGGTCTTGTTGCAGACGGCTACACTCGTGTAGGTGAACTCAAGCATCTTGATCGTGGATATGTAAACTTCCATGGAAAACTTGCAGGCCTAGGCGCAGACATCGAACGAATTGTAGAAGAACTTCCTCAAACAGAAGCCGAAGTGAAAATTTCAGATATTAATGCATAATAGGAAAGGGAGCCATTGGCTTCCTTTTTTTGAATGGATTTTTATTTTAAAAACCAGGTTGTGTTAAAGTACAGTGTTGATTTTTAGCAGAGTTGATTGAAGTGGAAGGATGCGAGACTCCTGCGGGAAAAGCGTGGTGAAGGAGACCCCACAGGTGAGAAGCGCCGAGGAGGCTCCAGAACCCGCCCGCGGAAAGCGAGTGTCCTGGAACGAAAATCAACAACAAAGTTTAAATGAAATTTATTAAAAACAACAAAGCAAGTAAAAGTACCAAAAGAGAAATTGTGAACAAATGGTTAACTTATTCTATGCTGATGAAAAATAATTAATACCTTACAGTACTATTACATGATTTTCTGAAATTATCTCGTTATGACTAAAAGAGGATGTTCAAAAAGTCCGGGAAAAATAGCTGTCGAATTTCTTCGTTGGCTTGATTTTCCGCTCCTCATGTATAAAATGCATACACTCCGGTGCTCAAATCTTCGCCGCCTCGAACTTCTCGGCTATTTTTTTCCTCCTTTTTGAACACGAATAAAAGGTAACTCTATTAAAAAGTTTTAAAAGAGTTGAGAGATTTAGTCATAATAGTTTGTCCACCTCCATAAAAATGTAATAAGCAACTTGAAAAAACAAATGGATGGAGGCTGGAGAAGTGAAACCGTTGAAACCAATGATCATACTAGGCTCAGTATTATTTATTTTGACATTAGTTATCCCTACCCTATTAGTGATCCCATTTACCGAGGAAACGAAAGGATCATTAATAGAAGACATACAGCCTCAGGTATTATCTACACCAGAAGTGAAAAATAGCATTCCTGTTTCGGTGCCTGTATACCGGGAAGAGAAGGATGTCATTGAAGAAATACCTATCGAGCAATATGTAATAGGGGTTGTTGCCTCTGAAATGCCTGCTGAATTTGAGATGGAGGCACTAAAAGCTCAGGCAATTGCAGCACGTACCTATATTGTTCAGCAGCTTTTGAGTGATAAAAGAGTGAGAACACCTGAAGGTTCCAAGGTAACAGATACAGTCAAGCATCAACGATATAAGGATTATACAGATTTAAAAGAGGACTGGAACAGTGACTTCACAAAGAACCTAGAGAAGATTACAAAAGCAGTGAATGAAACAGAAGGACAAATCATTACGTATGACGGTGAACCAATTGATGCCTCCTACTTCTCAACGAGTAACGGGTTTACAGAAAACTCAGAGGACTATTGGTCCTATGAATATCCATATCTACGCAGTGTTCAAAGCTCATGGGGAGAAGATCAATCTCCTAAATATATAGTAAGTACAACAATCCCAGTTAGTGATTTCCAAAGTAAGCTAGGTGTTTCACTTGGAAATAGCAGCGAAATCGGTACCATCACAGCACGCACCAAAGGAAACCGAGTAGGATCGGTGCAAATTGCTGGCAAAACATTCACAGGTAAAGAAGTCCGAGAATTACTAGGGCTTTATTCCTCAGATTTCACTTGGGAACGTAAAGGCAACCAAATCATTATTACTACAAAAGGATACGGTCATGGAGTCGGTATGAGTCAGTATGGTGCAAATGGAATGGCAAAGCAAGGTAAAACCTACCAAGAAATTGTCACCCACTATTACCAAGGAATCGAAATCACCAACCTAAGCCCATACCTAGACCGCCTAACCGCCTACACAAACTAAATACTTCACCACATTAACGCATTGGGGGCCTGTCCCCCAATGCGTTAATTGGTTAAAGGGGTTGTTTTTTCTACAAAGTATTGGTAGTTTTCCAATCCGGAGAATATTGATATGGTTTTGGATGTGTTTAGGTACGTAGGGGGATTTCCATCAACGTAGTATTGGTAGCTACTCCATTTGAAGTGAGCGGGTTCCTGGGTTAGTTCCGCATTGACCGGATTCATATGAATGTAACGGCCAGCATCAACGAAGTACTTTTGAGAATCAATAAGTTTTGCACCATATCTCCCTTGAAAAACATGTCCATCTAATTGATAGATCTTATTGAAGTAAAGTGCATAAGTTGTTTGGATCTTCCACATGATTTGATGAATGGGGGTATCTTGGGTTTCGAGTAATAGATGAAGGTGATTTGGCATGAGGCAATAAGCATGAAGTTGAAAAGAGGAACCTACTTGGGTTTCGCTAATTATTGATAGGTATTTTAGATAATCATTCTCCTTATTAAAAATAATTGATCTCCGATTTCCTCTACTAGTAATATGATAGATTGCGCCTGGGTACCAGACACGTGGTCTTCTACTCATTCCATCACTCCTTATTTATTATTCTCCTATTTAAATTAGCGTTGATGGTAGTAAAATCCTGCTTTTTTGATAATTAAGAGTAATAAACAAAGGCTGTTTTCGTAAAGATTGTTGCTATTTGAAAAGCCATGATAAAGCACTGAGATGATTGGAGCGGAAGGCACTCGACTCCTGTGGGAGTAGCGGGACAGGTGAGACCCCACAGGCGAAGCCGCGGAGGCTCAACGCCCGCCCCGCGGAAAGCGAGTGCCTGCAGCGGAAATCATCGGACCCAGTATAAATTAATATTTCTGTTAATATAGCAACAAAGTATACGATAACAGCCAAAATAAAAAAATCTCAGCTTTCTATGAATAATCTTTTTAACTTTGTCGAAAAATAAACTTAAAAAAATTTTTTATAAGATGTATAGATTTAAGAGATTGTGTTCAGACTGATAGCTGAGGTGATGATAATGATGAGAGAGGAAGAAAATAAAAATCCTCGTAAGTCAAAAACAAATTTCTTTAAAAAGCGTTGGGTATTCCCGGCAATCTATCTTTTAAGTGCAGCAATCATTCTGACAGCCGTATTATGGTATCAAAACAGTACGACTGAATTAGCGGATCCTACTACAGAGACAGAAACAGATGTACCAGGAACTGCTGCAGGGGAAGATGAGTCTGTACCAGTAGTAAGCAATGTAGAGAAATTCTCTATGCCTGTCGTTGACCCTAATTCTATTGAAATCCAAAAGCACTTCTACGATGACGAAGCAAGTGCCGAGGAACAGGAAGCTGCCCTAGTATTCTATAATAATACGTACGCTGGTAACACAGGTATCGATATTGTAAGCAAAAATGGGGAAAGCTTTGACGTTGTTGCATCATTAGGTGGAACAGTAACAAGAGTAGTTAAGGATCCATTACTTGGATACGTGGTTGAACTTGATCACGGCAACAACATCACAACGATGTACTCAGCTTTAGAAAATGTAAAGATTGAAGAAGGTGCAAACGTTGAGCAAGGCGAGTTATTAGCAGTTGCAGGTCGTTCTCTATATAACGAAGAAGCAGGTGTTCATACTCACTTTGAAATTCGCAAAGACAATGAGCCAGTCAATCCTTTAGACTTTTTTGAAAAATCTCTAGCTTCTCTTGAAGAAATGGAAGCAGGAAACGAAAATGCTGCAGCTGAAACTGAGGCAGAAACAGAAGCCGACAAAGATGCTGAAAACGCAGAAGCAACTGATGAAGAAACAGAAGAAGATGCTGCTGACGAAGAAACACCAGAACAAGGTGAAGAAGATGCTGAGGGAGACACAACTGACACTCCAGATGCATCCATCGGACAAGCAAAAGCATAATCTAATCTAAATCTAATTCAGATTCTCGTAAGCTATACGCAACAACTTGATGCAAAAGCCTATCCACTCAAAAGGATAGGTTTTTTTGTGCTTAATTTTCACACACTAAAGCAGTGGGGGCCTGTCCCCCACCGCTTTAACGCGATGGGGGACAGGCCCCCATAGTATTAACGTGTTGCTGTGGTAAAGGAATCTAGTGTATCATTTGAAATTTTCTGATATAATTATGGGAGAAATGTTTCGGTAAGCGAAATGTCTAAAAGTACATATTTGAGGAGGAATTAATGTGGATTATTTATCACACCCTTATGCATCACAACGAGTAACAACGGTTGCTAGAAAAGGAATGGTTGCTACTTCTCAGCCATTAGCTGCACAGGCTGGTTTAGATATTATGAAAAAAGGTGGAAATGCAATTGATGCAGCCATCGCGACAGCAGCTTGCTTAACGGTTGTTGAACCTACATCTAATGGTATTGGCGGAGACGCTTTTGCATTAGTGTGGGTTAAAGGTGAGTTACATGGTTTAAATTCTAGTGGACCAGCTCCAAAAGGACTTTCTATTGAAGCAGTAAAAGAGCGTGGTCATGAAACGATGCCAAAGCTTGGCTTAATCCCAGTAACCGTTCCTGGTGTTCCAGCTGCTTGGGCAGAGTTATCAAAGCGATTTGGTAAGCTACCATTATCAGAAGTATTAAAGCCAGCAATTGAGTATGCTGAAAACGGATACCCGTTATCACCAATTCTAGGTAAGTATTGGGGTTATGCATATAAGGCCTACAAGCAGATGGCAAAAGGTGAAGAGTTTGATGGTTGGTTTGAAACATTTGCTCCAAATGGTCGTGCACCAAAAATCGGAGAAATGTGGAGTTCACCAGGACATGCATCAACATTAAGAGAAATTGGCGAAACCAATGCTGAATCATTCTATCGAGGAAATCTTGCTAAAAAAATTAGTGAGTTCTCTAAACAACATAATGGTTTTATTACGGAAGAAGATCTTGCAGCCTATCAACCAGAATGGGTAAAGCCAATCAGTGTGAATTATCGCGGCTATGATGTTTGGGAGATCCCACCAAATGGCCAAGGATTAGTAACCTTAATGGCATTAAATACATTAAAAGGATACGAATTCTCTGAGAGAGATAACCTAGATACGCTACATAAGCAATTTGAAGCGATGAAGCTAGCATTCACAGACGGGAAGAAGTATATTACAGATCCAAGAAAAATGAAGGTATCAGTAGAAGACCTGTTATCACAATCATTTGCTGATCAAAGAAGAGCTCTAATCGGAGAGGAAGCTGTTACTCCTGAACCAGGTACTCCGTCTAAAGGTGGTACTGTCTATTTAGCAACAGCTGACGAAGAAGGGAACATGGTTTCTTTCATACAAAGTAATTACATGGGCTTTGGTTCTGGAGTAGTTGTTCCAGGAACAGGTATATCCTTACAAAACCGTGGTCATGACTTCTCTTTAGATCCTACTCATGATAATGCACTAGAGCCTGGTAAGAAAACGTTCCACACGATTATTCCTGGTTTCCTTACAAAGGGAAATGTCCCAGTAGGACCATTCGGGGTAATGGGCGGATACATGCAGCCACAAGGACATTTACAAGTGGTCATGAATACCGTTGATTTCGGTCTAAATCCACAAGCAGCACTAGATGCGCCAAGATGGCAATGGACAGAAGGAAAGAAGTTCCAAGTAGAGCCTAACTTCCCACTACATCTTGCCCAAGCGCTAGCAAGAAAAGGTCACCAGATTGAAGTGGCGCTTGATACAGGTGGTTTCGGTCGTGGACAAATCATCTGGCGTGACCCAGAAACAGGTGTCCTAACCGGTGGAACCGAAAGCAGAACCGACGGATCGATTGCGTCTTACTAAAACATAGTGCTTTAACCAATTAACGCATCGGGGGACAGGCCCCCACTGCGTTAGTGCGATAAAGGAAGGGGAGTTGAGGATGAAGAGGTTATTGTTGACGGGGTTTGTGCCGTTTTTGGAGTTTAAGGTGAATCCGACTGAGGAGATTGCGAAGGCTCTAGACGGTAAGGTTATTGGAAACTATGAGATTGTTGGTAGAGTCTTGCCAGTAGAGTTTAGCCAGACTGCTGTCCGCGCGATTGAGTTATATGAAGAAGTTCAGCCGGATGTGGTTATTCATTTAGGACTGGCTGGTGGTCGTTCGAAGATTACGCCTGAACGTATTGCGATTAATTGCTCAGACGGTGCTCCAGATAACAGCGGGGTAATTCTTGAGGATGCGACGATTAAAGAAGACGGTCCAGATGGTTACTTTTCGACACTTCCAATTAGACAGTTTGTTAATGTACTGAAAGAAAACAATCTTCCTGCGACAATTTCTAATAGTGCGGGAACCTATCTTTGTAATTTCGTGATGTATAATATGCTGCACTACCTAAAGCAAAATAATAAAAATACGAGAGCAGGATTTGTTCATATACCTGCATCACATGAAATCAGTATTCAACAGCCTTCAGTACCAAGCTGGTCACAGCATGATCTTCAGCAAGCAGTTGAACTCATGATTCAATCACTAGATTAGGAGGAAACTACGATGACATTTTCTATTGTCGGATTTGATCCGAAAACAAAAGAATTAGGTATTGCTGTTCAATCTAAATTTCTAGGAGTTGGCTCGGTTGTACCTTGGGCTAAAGCTGGAGTGGGAGCAGTTGCAACACAATCCTATGCCAATACAACATATGGTCCAAACGGACTTGAGCTTATGGCATCTGGTAAATCAGCTCAAGAAGCATTGGACATTTTAACAAAAGAGGATGAGCAAGCTGAATTCCGTCAAGCGGGTATCGTTGATGCAGAAGGTAATGCAGCAACATTTACAGGTGAAAAATGCTATGACTGGGCTGGCGGAGTTACAGGTAAACACTTTGCTGCACAAGGTAACATCCTTGTTAGTGAGGAAACGGTTCAAGCAATGGCGAAAACTTTTGAAAATACAGAGGGAACATTAGCAGAACGCCTTTTAAAAGCACTAGATGCCGGACAAGATGCTGGTGGTGACAGTCGTGGAATGCAATCAGCTGCACTTCTTGTTGTAAAAGAAAAAGGCGGCTATGCAGGATACAACGACCGCTTTGTGGACCTTCGTGTTGATGAGCATCCCGATCCAATTAAAGAGCTCATCAGAATTTATGAGCTTCAGCAGTTGTATTTCGCACCAACAAGGGAAGAAAACATTTTGGAAATTCAAGGCGAGACTAGGGAAGAACTTATCTCTCAATTAAATCGTCATGGTTATCTAGAGAACACCACAGAAGTTAATGATGAAATTCTATTTCAAGCATTGACTACCTATATTCACACAGAAAACTTTGAGGGACGAGAGCAAGAGCAAGGGAAAATCGACCTAGAAGTATTGAACTATATGAAAAAATAAAGTAGCGGGACCCGTCATAAATTGTTGATGGGTCCCGTTTTTTGTAGAGCGAATTAATATTTTGTTATATTGACGGCGATTGCATAATTTTGGATAATTAAGTTATTAAAAAATTATTAATATTCAAATAACTAAAGAAAGAAATCATTCTATTAATTTTCATAAAAAAAATGATAACGCTTACACACAAGCTCTAGGAGGTAAAGGTATATGCTCTTTCTATTAATCCTTCTGATCACAGGACTATCCGTTTTCTTTACACTCAAAAAAGGAAAACCCCAGCTGCTTATTGTTCCATTTTTATTTCTATTTATCTACTTCATTATTGAAATCGCCCTTGTACCAGCACCGTTCATGGAAACAGTGAAGTTTATCTTTGCTATTCGATAAAAAACTGAAAGGGAGTGATGCTTACATATCTAGTAGTGGTAATAACAATCTTTACTTTTTAAATTTATCCGGAGGTGAAAAAATGAAGAAAATTGATAAAAGTGTAGCAGATGCTTATTTTCGTGAACGGACAAGGAATATTGTCATTTATTTAATTATTTGGTTTATCGTTTCGTTTGGGGTTGTCCTTTTCGCAGAGCCTCTCTCTAAATTTACGTTTCTAGGCTTTCCATTTCATTATTATATGGGAGCACAAGGGGCTGTTTTAACCTTTATTATTCTCTTATTTATTAATGCTAAACTAAGTGACAAAATCGATGAAAAGTATGGAATTGATGAGAAGCAAAATGAGCAGTTGAGTATAGGAAAAACATTAAACCATTAAATAAGATTGTTGTGAAAAGGGGGAATGATCGTGGATTTACAGTTTTTTGTTTCCTTAACTATTATTCTTGCAACATTTGCTCTCTATATTGGAATTGCTTACTATAATAAAGCGACTGAAACATCAGAATTTTATGTAGCAGGGCGTGGTGTTCCACCAATTTTTAATGGTATGGCAATTGGAGCAGACTGGATGAGTGCCGCATCCTTTATTGGGATGGCTGGAACAGTTATGCTCCTCGGTTATAACGGTTTAGCCTATATTATGGGTTGGACAGGTGGGTATTTATTATTAACCTTTTTACTAGCTCCTCAGCTTAGAAAATATGGCAGATATACAGTTCCTGAATTTATTGGAGATCGTTATGAAAGTCATCCAGCTCGAATTATAGCTGCCATTTGTACTATTGTCATTAGCTTCACCTATTCTATTGGTCAACTATCAGGATCCGGAGTAGTAATTGGACGCCTTTTTGAAATCAATGCAGCAACTGGAACGATGATTGGTGTTGTGCTAATTGCAATCTATGCTGCATTTGGTGGAATGAAAGGAATCACCTGGACTCAAGTTGCTCAATATATCATCCTCATTATTGCTTATTTAATTCCCGTAATCTTCATGTCATTACAATTAACAGGAAACCCTTTACCTTGGATATCATATGGAAACATTGTGAGTGAACTAGGTGCACTAGACCGGGAGCTTGGAGTATCAGAATACTTTGCTCCATTTACGTCAGGAACAAAATGGCAGTTTCTCGCTCTTTTATTTACCTTAATGGCTGGTACGGCAGGATTACCTCACGTTATTGTTCGATTCTACACCGTATCGACGATGAAAGCCGCTCGTTGGTCAGGAGCATGGGCCTTATTATTTATTGGGTTATTATATTTATCAGCACCTGCTTATGCAGCTTTCTCGCGTTTTATCTTAATGAAAAACGTTGCAGGACAGCCGATTGATCAATTACCTGCTTGGACTGCTTCTTGGGTTAATACCGGAAAACTTCAACTTGCGGATAAAAATGCAGACGGTATTCTTCAATGGTCTGAATTAATTATTGACCGTGATATCGTGGTAATGGCAACACCTGAGATCGCAAACCTTGGTGTCTTTGTCATAGGATTAGTTGCTGCAGGTGCAATGGCTGCCGCCTTATCCACTGCAGGTGGACTACTTATTGCTATATCGTCATCATTTGCTCATGATATTTACTATCGTGTCTTAAAGCCAGATGCAACGGAAAAAAATCGCTTAGCTGTGGCAAGATGGACCATTGTTATTGCTACAATCATTGCAGGACTAGTAGCCCTTGATCCTCCAGGTGCCATTACCCAAATTGTAGCATGGGCCTTTGCGTTAGCATCCGGAACCTTCTTCCCTGCTCTACTCCTTGGTGTATGGTGGAAAAGATCGAATGCATATGGAGTTACAGCTGGAATGATTGTAGGTCTAGCTGTCACCTTAGCCTATATTTTTGCAGCAAAAGCGGGAGTCTTTACTATATTAGGGATCATCGATACAGGAGCAGGAATCTTCGGCGCGATTGCCGCCATAATTACCAATGTAGTCGTCTCCTTATCAACACCACCACCTTCATTAAAGGCGCAGGAGGAAGTATTAGATTTAAGATACCCTGAACAAATGACTTACAAAGACGGAGAAGTTTGGCTTAATGATAGCAAATAGTTAGGAAGAGGAAGCTACCGATTTGGTAGCTTTTTATCATTTACCCTCAGTCCGAGCCCAGTCTAAAAACCATTCAAGAACTGTCGCCGTTTCAAATAAGTCTGTTAATTGGTTAAATAGATAAGCACTGAAAATTTTTTCATCTGTGCTTCCTTTCATAAAATCTAAGAGATTAGTGGTTAAAATCTGTACTGCCTCTTCGTCAATTGATCTCATTATTTTAATACCTGCTATGGAATATTTGCCTATCTATTTTTAATAATAAATTCTTCAATTATTTTCAACATCAGTGCTACTTTTTATTTGTCTAAATTTGATTCATATATCTCAACCCAATCTGGCTAATAGAGTCTAAAAGTAACTAAGTTCTTTCCATTACATAACTCTATCTTTATGATCTGTAGAAGAGCAATTAATATATTGGCAAACTAGTAATACAGCTTCGACATATTTCCCAGAAAATACCCCCCAATCCGACAACAACTCCTCTATTAAATTTAGCGAATTTTTATCGCTTATAAAAGTTCTCATTTGATAATATTTGTACTATTTATTGGAAGTTGCACATATTGCATTAACAGGGCGAAAGTTTCAAAAAAATCTGAGAAAACCCTTGTCCTAATTGACTTTTTAGCATATATCCGCAACCAAGCTAATAAACTGTTACAAACCTAACAAAGAGAGTGTTTGAGGTGAGGGGTCGTAAATTGTCTTCGAAGGATCCAATAAATAAAAATTCTTCTTTAGATGAACGAGCATAATTCCTTCTTCGTAGCTAACGAAACGAGTCTCATTTCACACTTCTCACATCCAAATTAGGGAGGCGAGTAGTGTGCACGATTACATCAGAGAGCGTACTATCAAGATTGGAAAGTATATCGTGGAGACAAAAAAGACTGTTCGCGTAATTGCGAAAGAGTTTGGTGTTTCCAAAAGTACTGTTCACAAGGACTTGACGGAAAGGTTACCAGAGATCAATCCAGAACTAGCGAATGAAGTAAAGGACATTCTTGATTACCATAAATCAATTCGTCATTTACGTGGTGGAGAGGCAACAAAGTTAAAGTATAAGAAAGAAGAGCATGAAGAGGTTGTAAAATAAGTTTGGTTGTAGGTTTTAAGTTTTATTTTTGCAGTATTCGACAAAGTCTTTCAAATTTTCCTTGATTTTTTATGTGAAATCATATACTCTCTGTCAAATTGTGATAATATAACATATAGAATATTATCGTTGTAAATTTGCAAGGAGGACATGAGGAATGTTTGCAAGGGATATTGGAATTGATCTAGGTACAGCAAATGTATTAATTCATGTAAAAGGAAAAGGAATTGTTCTTAACGAGCCATCAGTAGTAGCGATTGACCGTAACACGGGGAAAGTCCTTGCAGTTGGTGAAGAGGCTAGACGAATGGTTGGACGTACACCAGGGAATATAGTTGCGATTCGTCCTTTAAAGGATGGAGTCATTGCGGATTTTGATGTAACAGAAGCAATGCTAAAGCATTTCATTAACAAGCTTAATGTAAAGGGCTTTCTTTCCAAACCTCGAATTTTGATTTGTTGCCCTACAAACATCACGAAGGTTGAACAAAAGGCTATTAAAGAGGCTGCTGAAAAGAGTGGTGGAAAGAAAGTTTATTTGGAAGAAGAACCAAAGGTTGCGGCTATTGGTGCTGGTATGGACATTTTTCAACCAAGTGGAAATATGGTAGTTGATATAGGCGGTGGAACAACAGATATCGCAGTATTATCAATGGGAGATATCGTCACCGCCTCATCAATTAAAATGGCTGGAGATCGTTTTGATAATGAAATCCTTCATTATATTAAGCGTCATTACAAACTTTTAATTGGTGAAAGAACAGCTGAGGATATTAAAATCAAAGTAGCTACTGTATTCCCAGGTGCTCGTAATGAGGAAATAGACATTCGTGGCCGAGATATGGTTTCGGGTTTGCCAAGAACGGTTACAGTTCGTTCAGAAGAGATTGAAAAGGCTCTACATGAATCTGTAGCAGTGATTGTACAAGCTTCTAAAGGGGTTCTTGAGAGAACACCACCTGAGCTTTCTGCAGATATTATTGACCGCGGTGTGATTTTAACTGGTGGTGGAGCACTTTTACATGGAATTGATACCCTTCTTTCGGAGGAATTACGCGTACCTGTATTAATTGCCGAAAATCCAATGGATTGTGTAGCTATTGGTACTGGAATTATGCTTGATAGCATGGACAAGCTTCCACGACGTAGCTTTGGGTGATGAAATTCTGTATAGGAAATAGCTAAATTTGGTTAGTGAGATTCGTTAACAACTCCGTTATAATGGAGTTATTGATAAGTTCGAAAGGGGAAACGGTATGCTTAGAGGCTTTTATACGGCAGCGTCTGGAATGCTTTCACAACAAAGAATGACAGAGATGCTGACCAACAATATGGCAAATGCCAATACACCAGGTTTTAAAGCAGATCAGGCAAGTATGCGTGCTTTTCCTGAACTATTATTACAACGGATCAATAATCCAGGTGTTCCTAATACAGATCGTCATTTAAGCGGTGGTAGGACTATTGGGTCCATTAACACAGGCTCTTACCTTCAAGAGACCATTCCGAGCTTTGTACAAGGTGCACTTCGAGATACAGGTCGTCAAACTGATATTGCATTAGTAGAAGCTAATATGCCAGTTGACGAGGTAACGGGTCAAAAATCATCTTTATTCTATAGTGTCCAAGATGCAAATGGTGAGACTCGATATACAAGGAACGGGAATTTTACTATTGATGGCCAAGGTTTTTTAACAACGAATGAAGGCTATTATGTTTTAAATGAGAACAATGAAAGAATAAATATACCAAGTGGGGAGTTTTCTCTTCAAGAAGACGGTGCCATTCTTGAAAACAATCAGCTGCTGGGGAGAATTAATATTGTCCTTGCCCAAAATCCTAATGCGTTAATTAAAGAAGGAAATGGCTTGTTTAGGACGGAAGATGGACAGGCTCTCCAAACAGCGATTGGAAATGAAGATGTTACGTATTCATTAAAGCAAGGCTTTATCGAACAATCTAATGTTGATGCTGCCCAGACAATGACTCAAATGCTCTCAGCATTCCGTGCTTTTGAAGCCAATCAAAAGGTTCTCCAAGCTTATGATAAGAGCATGGATAAGGCTGTCAATGAAATTGGCCGATTATAATATAGTAAAAAGGTGATAATATGAATCGTTCAATGATTACTGCAACGAATACAATGACTCAGCTTCAAAAGCAATTGGATAATATTAGCCATAATATATCGAACGTTAATACGACTGGGTATAAGAAAAGAGAAACGAATTTTCAGGAACTCTTATTTCAACAATTTAATAACCAACCCATCGCTGGAAACGAAGTAGGCCGATTAACTCCAAATGGAATAAGACAAGGTACTGGTGCTAAGGTGTCACATACTAGCCTGCAACTGACACAAGGTAATATTGTACCAACAGAACGCGCTTTGGACGTTGCTTTAATTAAAGGGAATCAATTTTTTGAAATAGAAGTAGATGGCGAAGTCCAGTATACAAAGGACGGGTCTTTTAGTCTTTCAGTTTTGCCAACTGGTGAGACCCAACTTGTTACAAGTGATGGACATCCCGTTCTAAGTGAAACAGGACCAATCATCTTTGGACAAGGTTCAAACGGTTTCTCGATTAGTAATACTGGTGCTTTAAGTGTTAATTATCAAGACGGAACAACTGAGAATTATGATTTATCTATTGTACAAATTCAGCGTCCACAGCTGTTAGAGTCAGTAGGAAATAACATTTATGGATTGCCTAATTTGGATAATTTAGGTATTTTAGAGGTAGATGTTTTCTCTGCGATCGTAAGAGATGATATTTCTGTCCAACAAGGGGCACTTGAACAATCCAATGTTGAGTTACAAAAAGAAATGACAGAGATGATTAATACTCAACGTTCATACCAATTTAACGCAAGATCTATATCAATTGCCGATCAAATGATGGGTCTTGTTAACGGGATAAGATAGGTATTATGAAGGGGAATAAAGATATGCTGCCAAACGTAGAGAATGTAGAAGGCAAGACAAGAGAAGATGTAAAAAAGAACAAAAAACAACGAAAAGAAAAGGCTGAGAAGGATAAGCCTGTTAAAATTCGTATTCGTCTTTTTCCTATTTGGCTACGTTTGCTCATTATTGTTATTCTTATAGGGTTAAGCCTATTGGCCGGTCTAGCAGTTGGCTATGGGGTAATTGGGACCGGTGAAGTTAACGATGCTTTTAAAGAGTCTACCTGGACTCATATCATTGATTTAGTAAAGAAACAATAGAAGACAAAGGGAAGGAGTAAAATCCTTCCCTTTTCGTACATAATGAGCTTATTCTTAAATAATCATAAAAAAAGGAGATTGAACTATGCTGGATATTAACCAAATCAAAGAAATCATCCCACATCGCTATCCGTTTTTATTAGTCGATAAAGTGTTAGAGATGGAAGAAGGAAAACGAGCAGTTGGATTAAAAAATGTTACGGCTAATGAGGAATTTTTTGTAGGACACTTTCCTGATTACCCAGTTATGCCAGGAGTATTAATTGTTGAAGCATTGGCTCAGGTTGGAGCGGTGGCTATGCTTAGTAAAGAGGAAAATAAAGGTCGCCTTGCCTTTTTCGCTGGAATTGATAACTGTCGGTTTAAAAAACAAGTCATCCCAGGTGACCAATTACGTTTAGAGGTTGAAATCACTCGTTTAAAGGGACCTGTTGGAAAAGGAAAAGCTACAGCCACGGTTGATGGTGAGTTAGTGTGTGAAGCAGAAATTATGTTTGCACTAGGAGAAAAGAAGGACTAAAACAGAAGTCATCTTTCCAAATTTGGAGAGATGGCTTTTCTTTTTAAAAATCAAGAAAACGCATGCAAGTTTTGACTAGTTCTGGGCAACATAATCAAGGACCGATATAAGCTGGTCATGAAAATATAGCTATGAAAGGATGGTCTCATATGAACAAAAAGTGGTTTATGCTTTTTGCTAGTTCTCTTCTTGCTACATTCTTGCTAACGGGTTGTGCAGCAGATGATGCAGATCCGGCACCTCCAGGAACAGAGGATGACGGAGTAGTTGATGAATTAGAAGAAGAAGGCAATGAGTTAGAAAATGAAATGGAAGAAGAGCTACCAGGTACGGAGACAGATGAAATGACTCCTGCCGATGAAACAACTCCTGGTGATACTGAACAAGGTGAAGGTACTCCAGGTGAGCAAAACGAAGGAACGGCTGAAGACCCAGGTGCCAATATGGATGAAGGAACAAATGATGCAGGTACCGAGAACGGAATGGGTACTGATGAAGAAGAAAATAAATAAATCTTTTTAAAACCATGTGTGACTGTTCACATGGTTTTTTCTTTATAGATTTTTTCGGGAAGTTACAGGCATTTGTCGAAAAGTATCCTACTAAAGGCATGAGATGAATTAGAGAATACTAGTATTTAAAGCTCATTTTTACATTAAGTTAATCTTAAATTAACAATGTTGTATTATAGTAGAATTTGGTGGGGTAGGACAATCTTTAATTGAAGTCGATTGGTTTATTCCAAAATAAAACGAAGTGGAAGGAGATCTACATGAAGCTTAGATCTGCAAAACGAGTTACTAGTTTTCTATTGATCTTTACGTTTTTAGTAAGCTTCTTTGCGCCGGCAATTCCGGGGGCAATGGCAGCGGGAAATCAAGCTACTGAACTATTTATCTCAGAATATATTGAGGGTAGTAGCTATAACAAAGCTATTGAAATCTTCAATGGAACGGGTAGTGATGTTGATTTATCTAGTTATACATTAGAGCTCTATTCAAATGGGGCTAGTTCTGCTTCACAATCTGTTGCATTAACAGGAACACTTGCAAATAATGATGTATTTGTTTTAGCTCATTCAAGTGCAGGTGAAGAACTTAAATTAGTTGCAGATTTGATAAATGGTTCTGTAACTAACTTTAACGGTGACGATGCAGTCGTATTAAAAAATAATGGGACTGTTATTGATTCGTTTGGACAAGTTGGAGTAGACCCAGGTTCATCATGGGGTGGAATAACAGCAGATAAAACTTTAGTACGTAAAGCTTCGATTTTGACCGGTGATATAAACCCTAATGATTCATTTGATCCTTCTATTGAATGGATTGAAAATTCAATAGATACATTTACATTTTTAGGCTCTCATACAATAGATAACACAAACCAAGAACCTGAACCAATAAAAGATTACCTAACTGTTGCAGAAGCTATTGCTAACAATAGTGGAACAGCAAAAGTACAAGGTTATATTGTTGGTACAGTTTCAGGTTCTAAAAGCTTTGATTTAGAAACTCCATTTACATCAACAACAAATATAGCATTAGCTGATTCTCCAACTGAAACAGATATTACAAAGATGATTCCTGTTCAGTTACCATCAGGATCAATTCGTACAGCACTTAATCTAGTAGATAACGCTAACAACTTTGGTGCTAAAGTACAAATTACAGGTAGTCTTGAAGCATATTACACGATTCCTGGACTAAAAAACCCAAGTGCTTATGAAATCCTTGAAGGTGGTACAACTCCAGACCCACAACCAGACCCATCCGGAATCATCTCAATTCAAGAAGCACGTCAATTAAGTAACAATACCGTAGTAACAGTAGAAGGTATTGTAACTGCTGATAACTCAGCTATTGGTGGAGGTAAACTCTCTACTTATATTCAAGATGAAACAGGTGGAATCAACTTATATAGCAGTACATCTCAAGAATTAAAAGAGGGAGATAAGGTAAAAGTTACTGGATCTCTTGCTGAATATAGGGGCTTAAAAGAAATTATGCCTGCTGGAACAGTTGAGGTATTAGCAGAAAACCAAACTCTACCTCAACCAAAATCTATTACATTATCAGACTTACAAAATAAAGAAATTGCTGAACCGTTAGAGGGACAGTTAGTAAAAATTACAGGTTATGTTAATTCTGTACCAAGTTCACCTGCTGGTGGTGGATATAATGTATCATTCGTTGATGCAGACTTTAACAGCACCACTTTACGTGTATTAGAAGGAACTAATGCAATCGATGCTTTAGAAGAAGGTAAATGGTATGAAGTGACGGCTATTTTAAGCCAATATGATTCATATCAAATCATCCCTCGTAAAGCAAGTGACATTGTATTAGCAGCAGAACAGCCAGAAGCGCCAACTGCAGCGGGTACGTATGAATCCACTGTTTTATCCGTAACGGATGGAGATACAATTAAGCTAGCAACACCAGTGTTAGGTGCAAATACTGTTCGTTATGTGAACATTGATACAGCGGAAACCTATCACTCTCCAAAAAATGAGCTAGACCAAAACCAGCTTGATTATGGTAATGCTGCTAAAGCATATATGAACACATTATTAAAAGCTGGGGATGAAGTCCTCATTAAGGTTGGAGAAGAAGCTACTGATGCATATGGACGTCTACTAGGACAGGTAATCCGTAAATCAGATAGTTTAAATACTAATCTTGAAATGGTGAAGTCAGGTAATGCGGTAACGTACTTCATCTGGCCAGTTGGAGATGTAGCTGATTACAACATGTTCCAAGCTGCAGTAAAAGAAGCAAAGGATGCAAAACTAGGAATTTGGAATCCTGAAAAGCCTCTAATGGAACTACCATTTGAATTCCGTGCTAGAGAACAAGGTAAAGGCTTATCTCGCTATGTAGGGAACTCAGATACAAACGAATATGTAAATCCGGCAGATTTTGCTGAAGTTCCTGTAGAGAAGCGTGTATTCTTTGCAAGTCCAGCAGAAGCTGAGGCAAATGGATATACAGCAGTGGGTGGAAACCCGGATCAACCAGTTGGAGAGGATCCAAATGGTTCTGAAGATAACATCCTTCTACAATTATTAAGCTTAAATGATTTACACGGTAAGATTGATCAAGAATATCAATTAGATACAAACGGTGATGAAACTGCCGAAACGGTAGGAAGAATGGATTATGTAGCTGCTTACTTAAAGCAACGTGAAGCAACAAATCCAAACACACTTATTGTTCACGCGGGTGACATGATTGGTGGATCTTCACCAGTGTCTGCATTATTACAAGATGAGCCTACAGTTGAAATCCTAGAGGCAATCGGGTTTGATTACGGAACTGTAGGTAACCATGAGTTTGATGAAGGAACACAAGAATTACTTCGTATGGTGAACGGTGGAGAACATCCACAAGGTAAGGGGACTGCAAATTATGATGGAATGAACTTCCCTAACCTATGTGCAAACTGTATGTCAAAGGAGACCAATCAGCCAATCCTACCTCCTTATGCAATCTATGAAGTAGAAGGTACAAAAGTTGGTTTTATTGGAGTAAATACAACTGCAACAGCTACAATGGTAATCCCATCAGGAATCCAAGACATTTACTTTTCTGATGAGACAGTAGCGGTAAATAAGGCAGTTGGTGAATTACAAGCTCAAGGTATTGAAGCAATTATTGTGTTATCCCATATGCCAGCTTCCCAAAGTGGAACTAGTGCAACAGGAGATGCTGCAAACCTTGCAAATTCTGTGAATGATGCAGTTGATATCATTTATGCTGCTCATAACCATGAACTTGTAAATTCGATGGTAGATAACAAGCTAATTGTACAGGCGCTAGATTACGGAAAGGCATTCGCAGATGTCGATGTAGAAATTGATCCAACTACAAAAGATATCGTGAAAAAACAAGCAGAGCTCGTTTATGTTGATCAAAATGGAGTAACTCCGGACCCTACAGTTGCTGGTATTTTAGCAAAATACGAGGCACAAACTGCTGAGATTATGAATCAAGTAATCGGTGAAGCTGCTGTTGAATTAAAAGGTGGATATGGTGTGAAAGGTGCTGTAGGGGACAATGCACTCGGAAACCTAATTGCTGATGGCATGGCATTTGCAATGGGAACAGATTTCGCTCTAATGAATGGTGGAGGAATCCGAGATAATATCAATGCAGGTGATATTACTTGGTCAGAACTATTCAATGTTCAACCATTTGGCAATGTACTAGTTTCTGTTGAAATCAGCGGGGCAGATCTAGAACAGATTGTGAATGCACAAATTTCTGCACAATATGGTCCAGATGTATCCGTAGGTGGGTTTAAGTATACTTGGGATGGATCAACTAACAAGGTAGCGGATATTTTCTTACCAAATGGTGAGAAGATTAATAAAACTGAGACATACACAGTCACAGTAAATAATTATATGTATGAGCACGCAACTGATAAATATAAGCTACGTGCATTAGGAGAAAATCCTATTTATGGATTGACTGATCTAGAAGGATTTGTGAAATTTGTTGAATCATTCGATGAGCCAATTAATTATGTAGCAGAAGGTCGTATTTCTGAAGTAGTAGCTGAGCCTGGTGATGACTTAGGTTTAGTAACCCTTGCCGAAGCACGCGCTGCTGAATTAGGAACAAATGTAACTGTTGAAGCGGTTGTTACATCTACACCTGGTGCTTGGGGAAGTAAGTCTTTCTATATTCAAGATTCAACATCAGGTTCGTATGTATTTACAAGTCTAGATGAAGGTTTAGTGAATGGAGACAAGGTTCGAATCTCAGGTAAAACGGCTGAATACAACGGTGAATTCCAAATCTCTGACCTGACATCTTTAGAAAAAATCGGAACTGAAACAGTACCGGCTGCAAAAGAATTAACACCTTCACAATTGACAGAAACTACTGAGGGGCAGTTAGTAGTGATTAAAGGTGCGACTATCTCTAATCTAGAAGAAGTAAACAGTTTTGGAACATTCGAATTCACTGCAACAAAGAATGGTGAGTCAGTCCTAGTTCGTGTGGATAACCGTACAGGTTTGAAATTCGCTGACTTTGCTTTCCAAAATGGAGATCTCGTGGATGTCACTGGAATCTCTGGTGAATACAATGGAACAATTCAACTAAAACCACGCAGTTTGGAAGATTTTAAGCTAATCGAGAGAACTGTTAGTTTAAGCGAAGATAAAATGGTTGAGGGACCCGGCGATATCACAATTGATTTCGAGGGAATAGAGTTTAATGGTAGTGAACCTGTTAATGTAACTGTTAAAACGGTATCTCCTGATGAGCTATTATTCTCCAATAGTTCACTAAAAGTAGCAGGCAATATTATTGATGTTAAGCCATCCTCTGAACTTGCTGAGGGACAGTTGGTTCCATTCATAGTGCCAATTGATCTAACATTATCAGAAGAAGAAAAGCTAAGACTAGGAATTTTTTATTACAATGAAGATACAAAGGACTGGGAGTATCAAAAGACCGAAGTATCTCCTGATGGAGACTATATTATTGGGTATGTATCTCACTTCTCAATTTATGGAGTATTAGAAGTAAATGATACGGAGGCTCCAACAACAGAAGCTTCTCTACCAACTTCTAACCTTTCAACTGGTGAATTCATCCATGAAGCTAAGATTGAGCTTTTGGCAAAAGATGAATTAACTGAGGTTATCAAAACTGAGTACAAGTTAAACAATGGAGATTGGATGTTGTATGATTCTGAGAAAGGTCTCGTGATTGACTCAGAAGGTGAATCAATCGTTACATTCAGATCGACTGACAAACTTGGTAATGTGGAGAGCGTTCAATCCATAACAGTCTCAGTTGTAAAAGCAACCATCGATAACATGGAAGAACTTGTTCAAGCAGCTGACGCAAATAAGGGAATGATTACATCTACTTTAGCAAAGCTTCGTAAAGTAGAGCGTACAAAAGGCGAGAAAGCGTACAAGGAATTGGAAAAAGTAGAAAAGCATCTGAAACAAATGAACAAGAAGCTTTTCAATGAGCAAGATAAAGAAGATATTCTAAAGCTCATTGAGTATATTCTTGAAAATAAAACGTTATAAACAAAAGAAAAAGCTTCTCTCATTGAGGGAAGCTTTTCGCTTTGTAGCTAATTTTACTCAAACCAATCATCGGTAAAATATTGGAACACTGCATCAATGATTACCTCATCTAAGAAACGGTCCAACTCTTCGTCCGTTAAGATGATCATTTCTTCTTCATAAGTTGAATTAACCGAGGTTTTATTATGCATGATTTACCCTCCATAGCACCTTTTCTAGATTAGACTTATTCTTCAGAAAAAGGTTTCATGGAATTTCAAAAAATTTTGTAACTACTAAGCTACTAATGATAGTGAGTCTAAAAATATAATCCAGGTCATGAAGGTTCCAATTAATATCACAAGCCAAGCAAATGCAATATATCTTGGCCAAGTTTTAGGATCTGTAACCGAATAAAAGAATAAAATTGATATAAATAGCCACGTTAGAAACACGACGCTAGCAAGAATAAAAAGGAAAAATGCAGCCCATCCAGCAGCCGATGCACTATGTAAAAATAAGTAGGCAGGTACAGCAAGCGCAATAGGTGTTAACAGTAAGAAAACGATGGATTGAATCAGAAAAAAGGTGAAGAATTGTTTAATATCATTACGGATTTCTAGGTTTGGAATTGAAATGATGGTTTCTTTTATAGGCTTGATAATTTCCATATAAATCCCCCCTACCAAACATACTAACAAGTAAAAAGTGAGGATTTTGCAGAATATTGTCGACGATACAAAATTCCCAATCCCTACCAATTAAAAAAGCCTTTGACCTAAATAATTTAGGACAAAGGATGTGAAAAATACATTTTTTCAATCATAGCTATGGTTTTTATTTATTTATTACTGCAATAAAGGAAGTTTAACTGTAAAAGTGGTCCCTTCATTTAGTTTACTCTCTACACCTATCTCTCCCTTATGATTCTCAATAATGGTGTACGAAACCATCAAGCCAAGACCCGTTCCGTTTTCTTTTGTAGTGAAAAAGGGTTCTCCAATCCGGCGTAGTTGTTCTTCTGTCATCCCAGAGCCCTCATCTATAATCGACACAAACGCAAAGGTATCTCTCAATTCCAAGTGAATGGTAATGGTTCCTCCATTAGGCATTACTTCAAATGCATTTTTTATCAGATTGATAAAAACTTGTTTTAATTGGGTTGCTTCTCCATTCACGAGTGCGTCTCCATGGTCAAAATTCACTTCAAGGGTAACGGAATGTCTAAACAACTCCGTTTCTAGTAGATTGACGACATTTTGTAATAGCTCTTTTAAATTGAGAGGGATAAAGTTTATATTCCCAGGTTTAGCAAGAGTCAGAAATTCATTGGAGATTATATCAATTCGGTCTAATTCAGTTTGCATGATTGATAGGAAGGTATCGTTCGGGACTGTCCCTGCAATAAAAAGTTGAACAAAGCCCTTTAAGGAGGTTAAAGGATTTCGTATTTCATGAGCAATTCCAGCGGCTAGCTGACCGATGACATTCATTTTCTCTGCTTGAATCATCATGTGCTGTGCCTGCTTTAACTCGGTCAAATCTTGAATGATTAACTGATTCGCTTGACCTTGTCGAAAGGGAAAAGGGATGGAAACTACTTCTGTTTGAAGTTCTCTCCCGTCTAAGGTAGTCCAGTTTCGCTTCAGTCTCTTATGTACTCCACCTTTGTTTATAATCGCTTTACAATCGGCATGAAATTCTGGATGAAGCATATCGTAAACGTCTTTTCCAAGAAGCTCTTCCTTAGTTTTGGCACCGAATAACTTAAGTGTAGCCTCATTAGCATAGGTCCACTTTCCGTCTTCTAAAACAGCTATACCATGCGTAGAAGATTCTACTAATCTCTTATATTGTTCACGAGTAGTTCGAATTTCTAGTTCAACCTTCTTTTTTTCTGTATTGTCCCTACATACAGAAAGGAAGTATTTTTCCTCCCCAATTTCGATTAGGCTCGTATAAATCTCAACAGGAACATGGTCTCCATTTTTACAGACATGAGCAGTTTCTAAAATAGTATTATGGTCACGAACCAACGATAATAGTTCTGCTTCTGTATGACAGTCGATATCAAAAGGTGATAGACCTAGCATTTCTTCACGAGTATAGCCTAATCTTTGGTAGGCGGTTGTATTAATTTCAAGAAATTTACTAGCATATCCATTTGAATCTATTTTATAGAAGTAAACGGCATCTGATATGTGATTAAATAATTGTTCAAACATCGAATGACTGTTAGATAGTTCATCAAGCCTGTCTTTATATGTCGCCAGTTCTGATCTAAGCTTTTCATTTTCCTGCTTATAATAATCAATTTCACTTGTTTGGGATAATACGGGATTTAACTTACTAGTAGACAAGCTTTTCACCTAATCTCTCGGAAAAATAATGGGTAATTCTAGTATTATTTTAACATTATCTGAATAATTTGAACGAAAATAAGTGCAAAAACTAACGAAGATTTAAAATAATTTACGAATAACTAGTACTAAAATTGCTAGGAGGACTCCAATTCCGGCAATAACATAACCCTTTGTGTTTGTATCCTCTTGTTCACTATAAATCCCGAGTTTATCATCGACTGCTTGCTTCATTGCGTTACGAACAAGATCCTCATATTGATAGTTTCCGTAATCGTAAAAATCCTCGACAAGACCAAGCTTCGTAATTTCCTCTTGATGAAGCTGATTATCAACAAACACCCAGGCCAATAAGCGGTCATACTTATCAAATAGTTCCTTTCCATCCGTTTCTATTGATATATTTCCTTCACTTAAAAAATCACATGTAAACTCAGATGCTTCCTTGCCATAAGGCTCCTTTTGTGTCGTATATTCAGGTGTATCAATAAATAAAAAACGTGTATTATACGATGTTCCGTTCACAGTGAGAACAGCCGTATCGCCGTCAACACATCGATCAAGAGTAGCAACATACCGTTGCCCAAGTTCTAAATGGCTTGAATCAGTGCTAGCTTGAGATGTTTCAGATTTTTTATTAGAAGTACCACTACCACCAAGCTTAAATTCACCTAGATCTACACGGTCTTCTGTTAAGCTGTTCTTGCAGTTATTGCTGTTATATTCTTTAATCAAAACAATCAATTCTTCTATATTTGTAGCTGACTGCACTAGTGAAGTAGGCTCATGCAGCAAATAAACACAATCGCTATTACGAAAATGCCCACCTAACTCATCCAAGCTTCCATTATGAGCAAAACTAACCGTACTATTTGTCACCAACAAAAACAAAACAAATAACAATGAAATTGACCTAAGCACCATACTAATCACCCAATATCTCATCCTAATCTATCAATTTACCCTTATCATACTATGACACAAAAAAGAAGGCGACACTTTAGTGCGGTGGGGGCCTGTCCCCCATCGCTTTAAAGCGACGGGGGACAGGCCCCCACTACATTAACTCGTTAAAGTAATTTTAATATGGTAGAATGAATGGGAAAATAGAACGTTATAAAAACAAGGGGTCATAATAGAAGATGAAACCAAAATGGATCGTATTTTTTTCGCTTTGTTTAATAAGTGCAATGGTAGTGGGAGTGTACATTAAGGAAAATCATCTGATTATTGTGAAAGCAGCGGACCAATCAGATATAAAAGAGGGTTTAGGAATTGAGGTAGTCGACACCTTGCTTCCAGAAGAAAACTCAAAACCTCGAGTGGGTACGATATCTCATGTCGTCCTCCACTTTATGAGTAATGGATCAGTGAACCCTAAGGATCCCTATAATATGGAGGATATAACGAATATCTTTGTTGATTATGGGTTTTCCACGCATTATTTAATTGAACGTGATGGCACCATTCATAGGATGGTTCCTGAAGATAGAATTGCTTTTCATGCAGGTCCAGGGTATCTGGCAGACTTTCCTTATTACGATGACATTTTTAATGGATATTCAATTGGTATTGAGCTATTAGCAATTGGGACACAAGAGGAAATGACCTCGATGATTCCAGCTAATACCTATCAATCCATAGATCCTTCTCATATTGGTTACACAAATGCCCAATATGAATCTTTAAATAAGCTACTTGAAAGTATCTTATCTAGAAATCCGGGTATTCAACGAAATCGTCAACATATCATTGGTCATGATGAATATGCCCCAACTAGAAAAAACGATCCGGGCTCCCTATTCGATTGGTCAAAAATTGAAGCTTTCACACAGTAACGTAGTGGGGGCCTGTCCCCCAGTGCGTTAAAGCACCGGGGGACAGGCCCCCATTCCTTTAAAGTAGTAAAGGTTTTGTTAGGCTTTAAAAGCTGAAATTTGGTAAGTATCTAAAAACCATTGTGGTACAACAAATCTAGCTGTTAACAGTGGGTCAACAATTTGTGAGATTTGTGATTGCCCAACTGCACTCATGAGCATCGTTAAATGGTTAAGCGTAAGATCAGTGTGTGGTAGTAATAAATCAATCATTTCTTCGACCGCAAGCTTTGCTGCTTCGTCAAGAGTCTCGGCCGATACAAGTGCAGCCAGGCCTTCTTCATTTTGCAAAAATGGAAAGCGGATGTTCTGTCCTTTGATTACATCAAGAGTAACCGTTACTTTTGCAGGAATCTCGATACCGGAAACTCCAATCTCTCCGTCTCCCATTGCTGCATGTAAATCGCCTAATCCGAATAGAGCCCCTTCTTGAAAAACAGGGAAATATAAGGTTGCGCCGGTTGTGACTAACTTAGTATCCATATTCCCACCATGTGCTCCAGGAGTACCACAAGAGACAGGTTCGTTCTCAGGTGCAACCCCTATCACGCCAATCATGGGATTAAGTGGAATCTTAACTTTATCATTGAAAACTGCCATCTCATCTTCAATTGGAATAATCTTTGCCTCAAACTGTTCTATTCGATGACCCATCACACCCAAGTTTGGACCAACAGCCATTACTCCCTGCTTACCAAGCTCAATTCCATCAATAGTTACCTTTAAAATATCACCAGGCTTTGCACCTTCTACATAAATAGGTCCTGTAGCAGGATTAATCTGATCCCAATCAATCGATTGAATAGCAGTGGTATTCGACTTAATTTGATCCTGAAAACAATCATATGTATCAATAACAACTGTCGACTTAGGAGCTACGGTAAGTGCTGGACTATGCTCCTTACTAAATGCATATATAAATTTTTCCTTTGATAAGGTTTGAACCATAATATCTCCTCCTTTGATTATGTACTATAAGAATATTCTAAATACTTGCACCAATAATGTAAAACATTTTATCGCTTTAACGTGTTGGGGGCCTGTCCCCCAGCGCTTTAAAGCACTGGGGGACAGGCCCCCATCTCTTTACAGTGCTAAAGTGTTTGGTAAAATAAAGGGAGAGAGATATGTGAGGAGAGGGTGCTTGAGATGAAGCCAAGTATTTATATTACGAGGAAACTGCCTAAGCAAATTGTGGAGCAATTAGAGGAGCATTGCCATATTGCGATGTGGGAGGAGGGAGAAATTCCCGTACCACGTGAGGTTCTACTTGAACAAATCAAGGAAGTGGATGGACTATACTGTTTACTTACCGATCAAATTGATGACAAGTTGTTAGAAGGGGCTAAAAACTTAAAGGTCATAAGTAATATGGCAGTTGGGTTTAATAATATTGATGTGGAAGCTGCCAGTAAACGGGGGATCATGGTCACAAATACGCCGGGTGTTCTAACAGAGTCAACAGCAGATTTGGTTTTTGCGTTATTAATGGCAACAGCTAGAAGAATACCAGAAGCTTCAGAATTCCTTCGAGGTGGACAATGGAAATCTTGGGCTCCTATGATGCTTACTGGACAGGATGTATTTGGAGCAACTCTTGGGATCGTCGGAATGGGGAGAATTGGAGAGGCTGTAGCTAAAAGAGCAAAAGGCTTTGACATGGAAGTTCTCTACTATAACCGTTCAAGGAAGCTAGAAGCAGAAGCCAACTTAGGCGTAACGTATTTAGAGCTTGAAGAACTATTAAAACGTTCAGATTTTGTCGTCATCTTAGTTCCTTATAATGAAAACACTAAAAACCTTATCACTGCAAAGGCACTCTCCCTCATGAAAGAAACTGCTGTTTTAATTAATGTTGCCCGTGGTGGGATTGTCAACGAAGCGGATTTATATACGGCTTTAAAGCAACAGAAAATATGGGCTGCAGGGCTTGATGTCTTCGAACAAGAGCCGGTCCCATTAGATCACCCTTTGTTAACATTACCAAACGTAGTAGCCCTTCCACATATCGGTTCAGCTAGTATAAAGACTAGAATGAAAATGGCAGAGTTAGCCGCTCAAAATCTACTACAGGCGTTAAGTGGAGCAGTCCCGCAAAATCTAGTAAACAAAGAAGTCCTATAAAAAAGGGCCAGGCCTTCACCGCTGTAAAGCGGTGGGGGCCTGGCCCCCATTACGTTAAAGGGCTAAACTATTTTACCTTTACACCTGTATTTCGTTGTTCGTACACACGTTTTTTATACTCTTCTAATAAGTGGTTTCCTTGTAATCCTTCATCAATAAGGTCGGTTA
The DNA here is from genome assembly GCF_053903075.1 of Bacillus sp. AK128. Taxonomy (NCBI): domain Bacteria; kingdom Bacillati; phylum Bacillota; class Bacilli; order Caryophanales; family Bacillaceae; genus Bacillus; species Bacillus sp. AK128. Next base: position 331,447 of record NZ_CP096379.1, read on the forward strand.
AGATCGCTTCTGACATGTCTGCTTTCCCCACCAATACACCGTTAAAAAGAACGCTCATATTATGTTCCATCACCGCTACTGATTGGATGGTCGTGATAAATGAAGCGGGGTCATTATCTTTTCTCGAGATAGTTGCTGCGACTTTTACCTCTTGCTCGTCGTCCTTCAGCTTTTGAAAGAGTTCCTCATATTCCTTGTCAACATAGATTTCAAGAAGCCATCTTCGTTCCTCATCCTCTTTATTAATAACGAGTCCGTCTAATAACTCAACCTGCTGACTTCTAACCTGCTGTTGGGGATGTGAAATCTTTAATGACACCAATTTAAAAGTTTTCATAAATCCTCCTACTTCCGTGCTTTTGTACATATTATAGCACGTTTCATCTGTATCATATACTCAGAACAGATTGAAAAACAATGGACGAATGACTTAATCTACTCTGATAACGAAATCAGATAACTAAATAACGTATATCCTCAATATTTTGTTTTTACCCACTTTCACGCTAAAATAAAAGTAAAAAAGAGGTGAAGAAACTTGGAACTGTATCCCATTCCAGACCACCTAGCACCTAATCTAAAAATAGTCTTTATTGGCTTTAACCCGAGCATAAAATCTGGCCAAACCGGCAATCATTTTTCAAATCCAAGTAACCGCTTTTGGAAAATCCTCTACCAGTCAGGTATTACACCAAGGTTGTATCACACAACTGAAGACCGAGATCTACTAAAGTTAGGATATGGTTTAACGAATATCGTTGAAAGACCTACAAAGGAAGCTTTGGAGATTACAAAGGAAGAATATGAAGAAGGAAGAGAGCTACTTAAGCAAAAGCTGCAAACATATAAGCCGAAGGTGGCCTGTTATGTAGGAAAAGGAGTGTACCAGGAATTTTCAAAGCAAAAGAAAATTCAATGGGGAGTCCAACCACAATCAATGGTAGAAGGGGTCATTGATTTCGTCGCACCATCATCAAGTGGACTCGTTCGAATGAGGATAGAGGAAATCGTCGAGATCTATAAGCAGATTCATAACTTAACCACCTCATAAGTGTCTAACGCATAAATCCTATACATGAACCAACCTCTCTCAACAAACACTAAAATTAGTGAAAATGGATGATGAGGTGAGAGTATGGAATTTAAACACTATAAAGTGACTAAAGAAGGAGATCAATATATTCTTGAGCTCTACTTAAATGATTTTCAAGAGGAATTTGGTAGTGAGCTAGGGGAATACCCTCAAAAACGAGAAAGTCTTCTTCAAGAAGCGAAAAAATTTGCAAAAGCAAAATATCCTAATATAAAAATTCAAACCATAAAAATCCTTGCTGGAGCTATGGTAGTTGGTATTATTCAAATGGGTGACATGAATCCTAATCAAGCTCGTGCGGAAAGCAATCCCACCTATCAAACGGTCTCTGGGATCCCTTTATTAACACATAAGGTGAAAAGTGGTGAATCCTTGTCGGTCATTGCTCGACAATATAATGTCACGGTCACTGACATAAAGCAAATGAACAGATTAAAAACAGATGTGATCTATGTGGGTCAAACGATTAAACTTCCGATTTACTCATATATTGTCGTTAGTGGCGATACACTTTCACTTATTGCCAAAAGGCTTAATACTTCTGTTAATGCAATTAAAACGACAAACAACCTAAAAAGTGACAATATTTATATAGGACAAAAGCTGTTAATCTCGGTGCCAGTTACAACAACAGCTACGACAGAAACCCAATCGGCACCTGCACCGACATCAGAACCAGCCGAAACAGACCAAAATACAATTCAATATACTGTGAAATCTGGGGACTCCTTAAGTCTAATCGCCAAAAACTATCAAACGACCGTACAGGAAATCCAACGATTGAATGCATTAACGACAACGAACATCTATCCTGGACAGGTGTTAAAGGTTCCAAAGCAAATCACAACACCTACCAATGTAACAGAACCGGTAGCTGAACCTACACCCACTGCACCAGCAACCCCTGATCAGCAATCAACACAAATCTATACAGTGGTCTCAGGGGATAGCCTTTCCCTGATTGCTAAACGATACAACGTAACGGTTGATGCGATAAAAAGTGCGAACCAATTAACAACCGATGTAATTTTTATCGGCCAAAAGCTAACCATACCAACGGCTGTACAAACTCAACCTACGCAACCTGTACCAACCGAACCAGTTGAGACCCCAACACCAGTTGAAACGATAGCACCTGAACCAACTACTCCGACAGACACTGTAGAACCAGTACCAACTGCAGAAGTCTATACAGTAGTCTCAGGGGATACACTCTCTCTAATTGCAAAACGATACGGTGTAACAGTCGACGCGTTAAAAAGTACTAATAACCTAACAACAGATACCATCTATGTCGGCCAGGCATTAACCATTCCTACGACTGCTGCCCTACCCTCAGCAGCAACGGAAACAGCAGATTCGGCACCAACAGATGCAGAATCAGTACCAGATGAACCAACAACAGCAACTGAAACAGAACAACCATTAACCACCCAAACTTATACAGTTGTGGCTGGAGATACCCTTTCCTTAATTGCTAAACGCTATAACACGACCACCACAGCCATTAAGGAAGCCAATCAGTTAACAACCGACACCATTCTTATAGGACAAGCGCTTCACATTCCAGTTCAAAAATTAGACGAATCGGTACCTACAGAACCCGCACCGGCCACTGATCAGACTGCTCCAGCAGAACCGAGTCTTTCTTCACTTCCGGTCATTTATCAAGGAAATGTAGCAACCTATGTGTTGACAGGGAAAACGGAAGCCAGTGCACGGGTTCTAATAACTTTTACAGATGAAGTAGACCAAACCATCCAGCATGAAGTAACCGCTGATGCAGATGGTACTTTTACAATCAGACAAGGACTAATGCCTCTAAATGATGGGATCATTTCTATACAAGCGATTGCAATCGATGAGGAAGGAAATAATAGTGAGGCATTAACCCAAACCGTAACGAAGGATGTATTAGGTCCTAGCGGGATTGTGTTTAACAATGCAGAAACTGTTACTTCAAAAAACCAAGAAGCTTTCGAAATTAGCGGAAGTGTTACTGATGCGACGTCGATTCGGTTCGAATTCATCGATCAAAATCAAAATACCATCCGTGAAGAATTACCCGTCACCAATAACAGCTACCAAAGCAACATAAACTTCTCAGCATTAACGGATGGAGTAATTCTAGTGAAGCTAGTCGCAACCGATGCTCATGGTAATGAAAGCAATATTAGTACTCGAGAGCTTATGAAAGATACAGCGAGTCCTAATCTTCCAACGGTTACGGTTCCTAGTTATATTAATGCCAATAACGAGCATGCGGTCGTTCTATCCGGGAATACCGAGCCTGGCGCTCTCATCACAATGATCATTAGTGATGACATCAACAAAATGAATCGTCAAGTAACGGCTGACTCTAACGGGGATTTCACCTTAATTGTTGATGCAAGGGTATTTAACGAAGGCACGATTACCTTTGAGGCAAAAAGTATTGACCGAGTAGGTAACGAAAGTGAAAGCTATATCACTCAGACGGTTAAGGACGTATCCGTTGGAGAGTTACTCCTTTTTGATTTAGCACCAATCAACCAAGAACAAGCAGTAGCATATAAGGTTCAAGGAACAGGCGAACCGAATACAAATATCCATCTTTCTTTTGCAGATCTAACAGGTGAGACGATCACAAAAGTGATCAAAACTGACGAAGCCGGCAGCTTTTCAGACAACATAAATGTCAGCTCTTTAAAGGACGGGGCCATCACTGCCATCTCTTATCAAACTGACGAAGCCAATAATAAGAGTAATGTTATTACTAAAGTCATTCAAAAGGACACAGTGGCACCAAATCAAGTAGTTTTAAGTCCATTAGACACAATCTCACAAAAAAATGTCGAGAGCTATACAATATTAGGCACAGGTGAACCGTTAAGCACAGTGGAAATTCTTCTAACGGACGCTACTGGATATGAACTTACCCAGCAATCAAAGGTGCGAGGAGATGGAACGTTTACAATAGAGGTTAATGTGTCGGCTCTTACAGGTGATCGAATGGAGCTTGCCATACATCAAATCGATGAGGTTGGGAATAAAGGTCACACCAACTCACAGTTTGTCGCAATAGATAAGGCAGGACCACAAATTTTAGACATCGAAATGGCCCAAATTGCTAATACAGGCTCTGTCACAGACTTTATTATTTCGGGAATTACCGAACCTGATGCAGATGTTGAAATAGAGTTAACAGACGGTGTAAACACAACCATCTATCATGGTACAGCCAAAAGTGACGGTAGCTTTTCGATCACAACTGATCTTTCCAAGATTGCTGATGGCCAATTGACAGGTCGGGTAATAACGAGAGATGCTCTTGAAAACAAAGGAATAACAAAAGAAATCAGTTTAACAAAGGATACAGAGGTTGCGGACATCACGTTATTGGAAGTGATGGAAGAAGGAAGAGTATCTTCAGCCAATGTTGACGCCTATATTGTGAGTGGAGTGAGCCAAGAAGAAGGGGCAATTGTGACAATTGAAGTCACGGATGGTATAGAGAGTGTGACTGAAACAGCACTTGTTGTGGATGGCAGGTTTCACTTACCACTGAACCTACAATCCCTCTCTGACGGGACACTTCATGTAAAAGTTTCTCAGCATGATGTGGCTGGCAATACAAGCCCAGCTATGACACACACGATTGAAAAGGATACCGAAGCGATACAACCTGTTATTCAAACGAGTCAGCTTACTAAAACAACTACGGGATATGTCTATCAGATCCGGGGAATCGGTGAGTCAAACAGTCAGGTTACGGTTCATATATCTGGGCAAACCAGCCCAAATATGATTACTCATACATTTCAGCTAAATGAATCAGGTGAGTTTACCAGAACCATTGATTTAACTTCACTAGCCGGTCAAAAGCCATTCATTCTGATTGAACAAAGGGATGCCTTTGGCAATGCAAGTAAGCCATTGCTAACAGGTGTTTCAAGCTATGTCGTAGGATCAGGAGATAACCTTTGGAAAATATCAACTGTACTGGGGACAACCGTAAGCGAATTACGATCACTAAACAATCTTACATCTGACATGATATATATCGGGCAGGTTCTTAAGGTTCCGTTAGTAGCAGGTTTAACAGAAGCTGCAGTTGCAGAGGAGCACTCCTTTAATATGGGGTATCTTTACCACGGCAGCTCGAATACCTATTTGGAAACAATGCAAAATACCCAAGGCGCCATCAATGTGGTAGCTCCTACTTACTTTGATATTAATGCGGATGGTAGCTTGAAGCTCACTCAAGTGTTAGACAGATATTTCATCGCAAACATGCAGAGTAATGGAATTCGGGTCGTGCCATTTTTAAGTAACCATTGGGATCGAGCTCTTGGTGAAATAGCATTAGATAACCGAGAAGAACTTTCAACCCAGATTGCCGAAGCGGTTAGAATTTATAATTTAGACGGAGTCAATATTGATATTGAAAATGTCACCCATGAATACCGCGATGAATATACCGAGTTTACAAAAATGCTCAGAGCAAAAATACCTGCTGATAAAGAGGTTTCCGTTGCAGTAGCGGCAAATCCAAGGAACTTCACCCTTGGCTGGCATGGTTCCTATGACTACAATGCCTTAGGAGATGCCTCTGATTACCTGATGATCATGGCCTATGATGAAAGCTATACAGGTAGTGAACCAGGTCCTGTTGCAAGTATCCAATTCGTGGAACAATCTATTCAATACGCGATTAACAATGGTGTTTCAAGAGATAAAATAGTTCTGGGGATCGGTCACTATGGACGTTACTGGAAAGAGGGATCAACTGTTGGAGGAAATGGAATGGCCAATGAGCATGTCGCTCAAGCAATCCAGATGTACAACGGTGTCGTCACCTTTGATGAAGCAACCATGTCTCCAAAAGCAACCTTCACAATTAATGAAGGAGACCCTGGTTTAAATGTATATGGAAAAATTCTTCAACCAGGCAATTATACGGTCTGGTTTGAAAATGAACAATCGATCCGAGCCAAATTTGATCTAGTTGAAAAGTACGGAATAAAAGGAACAGGAAACTGGGGCTTAGAACAGGAAAATCCTGCGTTTTGGGATTCATTTTCACAATGGGTACAAGAAACAACACCAGTGACAGGGGAAGGTTCTCATTAAGAGAATCTTCCTTATTTTTTCTCCCATAGATCACTACATTTTAGAAAAAACTATGCAAAAAGGGAGGAAGCCAACATGATTATGAACCATCGAATTGAGAAGGATGGCACAATCCTTCTATTTCTAGATCCCTCTTTGACCGAATTTGCTGACGAATATAATTATTCTGGTCCTGAGAAAAAAGTAACCTTACAAGCAAGCGTAATCGAATATATAAAGGAACGAGTTCCAAACGTAAACGGTAATATTATAAAGGTTATGCTAGGATCAATCGTGGTCACTACTCTAGCTTTTGGAGCAGGTAATACGCTCACTGCACAAGCAGCAACAACGGATTCAATTGTAGCTCAACAGCAAACGAAATACACGGTTGTATCGGGAGATTCCCTATCTGCAATAGCGAAGAGATTTAATACGACCGTTACTCATATCCAGCAGTTAAATAATTTAACCTCAGATATTATTTTTGTAGGACAAACATTAACGATTCCTTCAGGACAGCTACCAACCTCACAGCCTGTAACCTATACCGTTCAAAGCGGAGATTCATTATCAATCATCGCAAAACGGTTTAATCTATCGGTAGAACAATTAAAGCAGCTTAATCAACTCACGAATGATATGATTTTTGCAGGTCAAACTTTGAAGGTAGCTGAGGGAACAAATACCAATCAAAAGATAAGCACCGAACAAAGCTATACGGTTCAGTCTGGAGACTCACTTTCAGTCATAGCCAAGCGATTCAATCTAGCAGTGGATGAACTAAAGAGAATGAATGGATTACCGAATGATATGATCTTTGTAGGTCAAACGTTAAAGGTAACAGGGACTGCTTCTACAACAACTGAAACGCCTTCAAGCTACAAAGTTCAGTCAGGTGATTCACTATCAGTGATTGCGAAGAGATACAATATAACCGTCAACCAGATCAAGCAGATTAATGGATTAACTACAGATCAAATTTATGTGGGACAAACCATAAAACTGACAGGAGATGCAGCGACAGCCGCAACCAAATACACGGTAAAGTCAGGTGACTCCCTATCACTTATAGCCAAAAACTTTGGAATCACTACTACCCAGTTAAAACAAGCCAATAACCTATCCGCTGACACAATTTATATCGGTCAAAGTTTAACCATTCCTAAAACGGGAACAACAACCTCACAGCCTGCACCAGAACAAAAATCAATGCAACAAGTAAAGCTCGCAATCGTAGAGGATTCACAAAATTACTTAGGGATCCCTTATGTATGGGGAGGCTCGACTACAAGTGGGTTCGACTGTTCAGGCTTTTTGTATTATATGTTTAATAAGCATGGAGTCGATATGCCAAGAGTCACTTCTGGCGACTATTTCAAAATGGGAAGTCCCGTTTCAAAAGCAAATCTTGAGCCGGGAGATCTTGTCTTCTTTGGTGTCAACGTACCAGGAGTCGTATCCCATGTTGGATTTTACATCGGAGATAATCAATATATATCAGCCACAAGCTCAAAAGGGATTGCTATTTACTCAATAGATCATTCCTATTGGTCACAGTACTATATGGGGGCGAAGCGGGTAATTTAAAGGGACTATATTGGTAAAAACTGCACCTACTCCTTACTCCTGAGGTGCAGTTTTAATAACCAGAACTAATTCATCATAGATTTTCACAAAATAGGATTCTAACAAATCTGCAAGTTTTCCATCAAGTGCATAATAGTCACCATTTGCTTTCTCAATCACACGATAAAAAGCATCCTCCTCTATTTCATCCTCTTCTAACGCAATGTATAATCTCCACATTTCTTCACCGTATTGCTTAACAATTTTCGCATAATCATAGGCCTCTACTTCCTCAAGAATCCGTATTAATTTATTTATGTAAGAAGTTATTCCAATTTCCTGTATATACTCTCCAAACCATGTAAACAAACTTTCATGGCCACCACTCTCTAATTCTGAGTAATACTGAGAAATGATAAATACATCATCAATTAGCTTATTATTGCTAGGGAAATCCACTTCAGGTATGATGGTAAACACTTCATTCCAAATCTCAATCTTATCCATTTCAGCCACTCCTCCAGAGCTTGTTATTATAGATATTATATGAGCTGTCCTCTTTAATTAATAGATAGAAAACCACCATTTTTTAAAAATTTTAATGTAATATAAAGGAAAGCCCAAGAAGGAGTTTTCGGTAATATGGATTTTGATAAGAAAATTGAATTTATAAGAAGCTCTGTTGAACATGTCGAAAAGCGTATTGAAGTGATGGACCAAAAGGCAAGCATCCTGATGGCAATTCAAGCAGGTTATTTTATATTAATTACGACGCTATTAAAGGATTTCGTTGGCATATTTAATGTTACCCAACAAACATCGCTACTGATCGGAATTTTTTCCTATGCCTTTTTATTTGCAAGCTTTCTATTTTCCTTCTACATTGTCTACTACTTGATTATGACGATTAGACCAGGTGAAGGCATTATTCAAAATAAAATAACGGAAGAAGTAACAGGGAAAATTCCGGTTGCAAATTATATCTTCTGGTTTAAAAACAAGGGCAAGTATTTAACGGACGAAGAATATCTTCATATCGTTGATAACCTTAGTGATCAAGATGTACTAGACAACTACAAGAAGACTCATTTTACAGGTTTACAGCTACTATCTAAGAAATACGCTTTTTACAGACAGGCGATTAAAGCTATGAACTACTTTATTATCCTGAATGTAATAGGCGTTACCATCCTATTTGGTTACTCATTTATTGAGTTTATAAGAAATGTTTAAAAGAAACCTCATTTATAATTAAAGATGAGAGAGTATAAGATTTTTGAATAAGGCTGGGACAAAACCTAATACACCAGTCCCAAAGCCAAATAATCTCTAAATTAGTCTACCTATCAATATAATACTGTTTTCGTTTTTTTTCTTACTTATTAACTAGTTAAGCTGGAAAAACAGGGTTGTTCCATTACGCTGCAGCCGCTCGCTTTCCGCGGGGAGGAATCTGAGCCTCCTCGGCTACGCCTGCGGGGTCTCAGCCTTTCCTCTATCTCCCGCAGGAGTCGAGCGTCTTCCGCTCCATTCCACTAGTTTAAAAAAAAGAATACAATTTTAAACAAATCTAGAAAAGTAACAAAAAAAGACCCGAACTAGCAGGTGAAAGATACATCAAAATATCACCTAATTGTTCGGGTTTTTCACTAACTGAAATACTTATGTCCCAGCCTCTTTGTTCTATTCTGATACTTCTCCCTCTAGGGTAGGGTCGTTTTCAATGATAACGTTTGGATCAGTAGCTGCTGCACCATTCTGATTTTTCAACTCAAAATATTTGGCTAGTATACGCTGACCAATCTTTTTGTTAACGGGGTTATCATCTCTGTCTAAATAAGGGACGACAATTGAAAAGGCAACCTCTGGGTTATCATATGGAGCATAACCAACTAATGTTAGATTATAGGTTGAATGGGTGATCACCTTACCATCTTTTCTTTCAAAGATGAAAGACTGAGCAGTTCCGGTTTTTCCAGCTGGGCTATAGGAATTATACGGAGCAACCCCAAACCAACTTGTGGCTGTACCGCCGGATTCTTGCATGACTCGTCTAAAGCCGTCTTGAACTCGAGCTAAATGGTCATCACTCATATCAATCTTATTTAACACCACTGGTTCAAACGATTTTAATACAGGTCCGAGCTGATCATCGTTTGATGGGTGTCGGATTTCCTTGACAAGCTGTGGCTGTAATCTATAGCCACCATTTGCAATCGTAGAAACGTATTGAGCAAGCTGAAGTGGTGTATACGTATCAAACTGTCCGATGGCAAAGTCAAGCATAAGACCAGGGTTTGAAAGAGTCCCTTCATACCCAGTACTTTCAGAAGGTAAATCAATCCCTGTTTTTACCCCAAGTCCAAACTGATGGAAGTAGCTTCTAAACTCTTCCAGTGCAGCGGGTCTAAGTGGTAAGGACATATAAGGACTATAGTTGACACCCATTAATCGTAGAGCAATGTTGAACATATAAACGTTAGATGATTTCTTTAAAGCATTTCGATCATCTAGTGAACCTAAAGTACTATAAGAGCTCTTTTTAACCGGTCCTTTAAGATACATAGGTCTGTCATAAATATACTCTCCAGGTTGAATAAGTCCTTTTTCTAACCCAGTTAGAATGGTAGCCCCCTTAACAGCAGACCCCATCGTATAGGCTGAAGTAAAGGTACCTAAGGCATGATCCTTTACAACAATTTGCCCTTCCTCTTTAACAAGCTCTTTCCCAGCTAAGGACAGAACCTCTCCAGTCATAGGGTTTAGCATGACGACATACGCTCGATCGAGGAATGTTGCTCCACCAGCTCTTTTGGCTGAAAGTAACTCTTCCTCTACGATCTTTTCAACCTCTGCTTGAAGTCCAAAATCAATAGATAGAATGAGATCTTTCCCACTAGAACCATCATGGACCACTTTAGTTTCAAGCACATTCCCAGCTTTATCGGTTACATTACTAATGATTTTCTTTTGGCCAGATAAAACCTCTTCATATTGCTCTTCAAGTTGACTGCGCCCAACGCGATCATCACGGCTATATCCTCTGGCTAAATAATAGTCTAGCTTATCTGCTGGAAGCCCTTCATCGGCTGAAGAAATGCTGCCGACTACAGATCTTAGAATTTCCAAATGAGGATCACGGTCCCAGTCAGTGGTAATATCAATATTAGGTAAACTTGCTAACTGTTCACTAATAACGGCAAGTTCTTGATTAGAGAGTCCTTTTTTTAGGATTTTAGGAGTAAGCTGTGAACCTGCAACCATCTCTCGGAAAAAGGACACGACTTCTAGCTCTTCCTCTGTAATTTGAGCCAAATCATCTTCTGTAATCCTATCGAGCTGAAGATCATAGGCATCCTTCTCTTTCATCTCTTCTTCAGATAACTTCGCCTTCGCTTCCTCTGGTCTAGTTAAAATCCAATAGTCCTTATAATCACGTTCTGTGATTTTTTCATATCTCTCAGTATCTTGATTTATAAGCTCAGCAAGTGAAGTTGCCAATTTTAGCATTTCTTCTGGTTTTGTACCTTTAGGTTTTGTATAAGTAATCGCATTCTTTGCTTCATTATCAACAATAACACGATGCTCGCGGTCAAAAATAACACCACGTGGAACCGATACACTTACCTGCATATTTTCAGTACGATTTACTTCCTTTTGATAATCCTCACCATATACAATCTGCACAACCCCAAGTCTCATAATCAAGGCTGCAAACAGCAAAAACACCATAAAAAACAAAAAGTTCAAACGAAAGGGAACGTGTGTTTTTTTCTTTTTATTCATGACACTTACCTTCCTCTATAAAATTAATCTACATTCAGTGTACCATATATTGTGATGTTTCATGACAAAATAGCACCATCAGCTACTACTATTTTAAGAATGTAGATGGGATAGAGTGAAAGGGACTTATAGTAAAAATGGGTTGAGTTGCTCAGAAAGTTTCTTTTCTATTTCTTCAAGTGCTTTATAAGACCTATTTAGATTTTCTGAATCATCGTTAACGTCAAAGACTTTAATAGCTTTAAGAATGGTTTCTTTTGAGCTTGAATACTCTTCTTTGAAAAAGTAATTAACACCGAGCTGGTAATAAAATTCTCCTAAAAGGTAATAGTAACTATTTCTTTTGCAAATATTTATACCGTCTATACAACAGTTAACCGACTCCTCGTATTCTCCAACTGTTGAAGAAACCTTTGCTAAATTATAAAGTAATCTGATTTTGACTTTTATATTGATTACAACGGGAGAATGTCTTATTTCTTTTAAGGCAGTTTTATAAGTGGAGGTAGCTAGATCATAGTTAGTCGATTCAAAAGATATAACTCCAATACTGTTCATAATGGATAACTCTTGTTCAGTAATATACTTTGGGGGAGTGTAAGTTAAGTTTAAAGCTTCCTGGAAGATTTGATGTGCAAGATTAAAGTCTTTGGTTAATTGAAACGTACAAATACCATCATGCCAAATTAAGAATTGAAGATTTTGTTTGTTGTTATAAAAAGCAGGGTTTTTCTTATGTAATCTTATGATTTTTGAAACTTGGTCATACTCTCTCCGCTCTACAAGCTCTCTCACATTGTTCTTAGCTCCAAAAACAAACTCAGTATCTGTATTTTTAGCTATCTCGAAAAAATAATTTGAATCAATTCCCATCCTCTCACCAATTAAAAAGATTTTATCCCATAATCCATAGGTATAGCCATTCTCAATTCTACTTAACTGTGCCTGACTAATAATCTTGCCATCATCACACAAATCTTTTTGTGTTAATCCTTTTAATTTCCTTAAATCTTTAATTGCAGGGCCAATCTTGTTGAAATCTGCTTTAAAAGACATCGAATCTCCCCTTTATAAATATTCGAACTCATAATAATTAAAAAGAAAATTGTAGGAAAATTGAGAAAAATGTAGATAATTCAATAATAACCTATTAAAATGCCGAAAAAAATCTTTTTTTATTTAAGTTAATATATTTATATAACCTATGAAAGGAGGACAAATAAATGAAAAAATGGATTTTAGGTGTTGCATTAGTTTGTACAGTACTTTTAGGCGTTTCTAGCGTTTCTTTCACTCAATCTGCAGATCCACTACCTCCAGAGCACTCAAGAGCTTAAGAGTTTTAGAACTGGATGTCCAACCATCCAGTTCTTACCCAAATAAAAAGGAGGAACACAATGGAGGATTTCTATTTATCAGATATTCGCGTTTTTGGTTTATCAAACACTCGTAATGAACAGAAGGGGCCTGTCCATTTGCAGCTGACTAGTAGGGAAGCTTTAAATAAGGAGGATATGACCTTTAAATTTAATCAAGCCGTTTTTCAGTCTGCTAGAATTCTTGCAAAGGAGGAGCCTCCTACTATTAAAGAGCCTGCTCGAAACTATCAACCAATGAAGGCTCCATCCATTGAACTATTGTATCTTGGCAAAAATGGAGACTGTGGTGTTAGCGTAACTATTCTCTTTCATAAAACAGGTCCTTCTGTAATTTGTTATTCAAAAGGCACTCCACAACCCAATTCCTCAGACGATCAACCACAATCTTTACACGCACTTCAAGGCTTATGTATCGGCTATGAAAACCGGTACTCCTATTTCACTCTTCCAAATGTCGAAAAAAACTGTCAAATTTAGTAGATTTTAAATTTTAATAGCAATTACAAGAACAAAAATCATTTTTTGCTAGGAAGAAAATCTGATTTTAGTGAGACAAAACAAGGTGGAAATTACTTTTTGTCAATTTTACCGTTTGAATCTTCTGAAATATGATAGGCACTAAGGAGGAGATTTCATGATAAACAAAGTTATTCTAGTAGGGAGACTAGTCAAAAATCCTGAATTAAAGTACTTAGAGGATGGGAAGGCAGTTGCATCAATTACACTTGCAGTTGATCGTAATTTTAAAAATCAACAAGGTGATTATGATACAGATTTTCTGAACTGTACATTATGGCAAAAAAATGCAGAAAACACCGCGAACTACTGCAAAAAGGGATCCGTAATTGGTGTTACGGGACGAATTCAAACAAGGTCATATGAGAACCAAGAAGGTTCAAAGGTGTATGTAACAGAAGTTGTCGCAGAAGGCGTAAAATTCTTAAGCAATAAGAAGGAAGTCGCTGCTGTTTAAAGACAAAGAATCTACAAATGAAATGAAAGGGGTGATGTAGGGGATTATTTATGGTCACCAGAATATTTTCCTCTATACCTTCATTATAAAAAATCAATACTCTCTCCGTTATACCTAACCTGTTCACTTGTAAGTGTCAGGTCCCCACTTGATACTAGCCATAACTTTGGCTAGTTTTTTTTGAGAAAAAACCATCTATAGTAAGAGCTACTATTTTTAGGGTTAGTGGCTGGTCATTTGTTATAAATGAATCACATTGATTATATAAAAATGCTTTGTATAATAATAGAAATGGAGGGTGTTGTCATGAATGATGAAATGAAATTTGTTATTGAAAAACTAGTACACATCCAAGAGCAGATACATGTGAATTTTCAATCCCTAGATAAAGGCCAAAAGCAGACGAACGAAAGATTAGGCAGTGTAGAAGAGAGTCAAAAGGAAACGAACGAAAGATTAGGAAGTGTAGAAGAAAGTCAAAAGGAAACGAACGAAAGACTGGTGAGTGTAGAAGCGAGTCAAAAGGAAACGAACGAAAGACTGGGAAGTGTAGAAGCAAGCCAAAAGCAAATGAACGAAAGACTAGTGAGTGTAGAAGTGAGCCAAAAGGAAACGAACGAAAGATTAGGAAGTGTAGAAGAGAGTCAAAAGGAAACGAACGAAAGACTGGTGAGTGTAGAAGCGAGCCAAATGCAAACGAACAATAGATTGGGTATCTTAGAAAATGGCCAAAAACAGACAAACGAAAGACTAGAAAACTTAGAAGTAGGACAAAAATCAGGTCATCAAGAAATCAAAGATTTAATGAGGCACCATATGACATTACTCACAGAAACTATGACCTCAATGAGAATGGATTTAGGAAGAAGAGTCACCGACACAGAATCAGATGTGAATTTGTTATTTAAAGAGGTAGGAGAAGTGAAGAGAACCGTTAATAAACTAGAGAAGAAATAGTGAGGCACTTACTTGGAATACTTTTCACTAAGCATGGGTATACCTAATAAAAAGTCCGTGGGAAGTGATAAGTATGAATTATGACTTCAAAGGAAATTTCTCGATAGGTTTGTTGTGGGGGATTGGTCTTAGTATACCTTTGTGGATTTCCCTCTTTGGTTGGATCAAGTTGATTTGCTATATTTTATAGATATACCTTGAGTCTGCTCGAAGAAGAGGAGGCTTTTTTAATTACACCATCTGTAGTAGACTCATATTAATTAGTAAAAAGGTGGAAAAGAGTATGAGTCGATTGATATATTGGATCCCCGTCATAATGATAGCTGGGATTATTTTTTGGTTTTCCTCACAGCCTTATCAAGAACAGGATGTAAAACCTTTTTTAACAGATTTTATAAATGAGGAATGGGTGGAAACAGGCTTTCATTGGATTGAGTTTGATTATGCGGGATATTTGGTGAGTGTAAAACACCTAGGAGCTGCATCGTTTATTGAGTTCTTTATTCGAAAGGGAGCTCATTTCGGAATCTTTTTTCTACTTGGTTTCTTCACCATTCGAGCGACACTGCAGACATTTCTAAAAAATCGAGTCATGACTAGCTTGATCACTTCTGGTCTATTTGTGTTTTTATATGGTGTTCAAGATGAACTACATCAGCATTTCACGGGTGATCGAACACCGCTTATTCATGATGTAATAATTGACACGGTCGGAGGAATTGTTGGAATACTTATGTACCTCGTACTATATAATCGAAAAAAAAGACTTCCCCTATCCAATAAGTAACAGAATTTTTCCGGCTAAATTTACCTAAAGAGAAAAAGCATGATGATTAAAAATCACCATGCTTTGGGTTATTATTTGTACGTTTATTTATTATTTCCACTTCAGAAGATGACCCGTTAATCCATAGTTGGATAAGGGTTATTTCTCCTTCACCTTTCGTGACATTGCCTCATATAGCTCTTGCCATTCTTTAGCCTTATCACGGTGCTTAGGATCAATTGTTTTAATCTCTTCTTTACTTTTTTTCGCCATATTTATTCACTCCAATCCGATCGTAAAGAGAAGAGTTCATGGAGATCTCTCGTCGAAAGCTCGGTAATCCATCCTTCGCTTTGGATGATCTCATCATTTAACTGCTGCTTTTTCTCGAGCATATCATCAATTTTCTCCTCAAGTGTCCCAGCGGTAATCAGCTTATGAACATGGACAAATTTCGTTTGCCCAATCCGGTAAGCCCGGTCTGTCGCTTGGTTTTCAACAGCAGGATTCCACCAACGATCATAATGAATCACATGGTTAGCCGCTGTGAGGTTTAACCCTGTTCCACCAGCCTTTAGGGATAAAATCAAAAAGCGCTGCTGTTCCTCTTGGAAATCATGGATAATCCGGTCGCGTTCAACCTTTGACGTTCCGCCGTGTAAAAAGCGAACCGTTTGATTAAATTCATTTTCCAAATATGAACGAATCATATTTCCCATTTGAATGTACTGTGTAAAGATAATACAGCTTTCTTCTTGCTCGTTAATATGCTGAGTAAGATCTGAAAGCTTCTCCATTTTATTCGAACGAGTTAACAGCTCTTTTGGCTGTTCTTCCTTTAAATAAAGACTTGGATGATTACAAACCTGCTTGAGCTTGCTAAGCATTTTTAACACGAGCCCTTTGCGCTGCATACCGGACAGACTTTCAATCTGAGAAAATGTATCCTTCACGAGCTGTTCATAAAGGGATGCCTGTTCAATCGTAAGAGCACAGTATTCCTTTTGCTCCTGCTTATCCGGGAGATTTAGGGCAACTTCTTCATCCTTCTTTGTTCTTCGTAGTAGGAAAGGACGAATCATTCGTTGAAGCTGTCGAACCTTTTCCTCCTCTTGGTCACGTTCAATCGGTACCACATAGCGCTTGTGGAATTGATTAAGACTTCCTAAATAGCCTTTATTGATAAAGTCATAGATTGCCCATAGCTCAGAAAGTCGATTCTCCATCGGTGTACCGGTTAACGCAATATGGTGCTCACCAGTTAAGCTTCGAACAGACCGAGATTGCTTCGTATCGGCATTCTTAATATTTTGGGCCTCATCAATACAAACGGTACTCCAGTTAATCTCTTGAAGTTCCTCGACGTCAAGATGGGCAAGTCCATATGAGGTAACCACAATATCTGCATCCTGAATCTCTTTTTGAAAAGCGGCTTCCTTCTTCCGGTTTGTCCCGTAATGCAAATAAACCTTTAAAGAAGGAGAAAACTTTTCAAGCTCCTTTTGCCAGTTTCCTAATACGGAAGTAGGACAAATGATGAGAGCAGGCTGCTTTGGTTTTTTGTTTTCTTTTACATATAAAAAATATGTGATCATCTGAACAGTTTTACCAAGCCCCATGTCATCAGCTAAACAACCACCAAATCCAAAGCTTCGTAAAAATAACAGCCACTCCACCCCATGCTTTTGATAAGGACGAAGTGTACCTTGAAGAGAAGTAGGGATCTCAATCTTAGGAAGCTCCTTCACTTCAGTTAGCTTCTTAATCATTCCGGCAAGCTGATCGTTTAGCTCGATTTGTATATGCCTAAACAGCTGAGCATTCTCTAGTTCCTCTATGCTTTTCTCTCGATCTTCCTCTAGTAACTCCTGTTCCAAGACATCCCAAAAGCGAAGACCTTCACGATTTGCTTTTTGCATGATGGTTTGTACTTGCTTAATAAAGCCAGGGTCAAGTCGAATCCACCGACCTCTTATATTAATAAGCCTTCTTTTTTCATCAACAAGCTTGGTGAATTCCTCTTCAGAAATATCTATTCCATTAGTAGATAAACGCCAATCGTATTGGATAATCGCATTCATTCCGACAAAAGATTGCCTAGATGAGCTTGGAGTATTTTTCACCTTTGCCTTTAACGCAAGCTGAGAAACCTTAATCGACTGCCACCAGGAAGGAAGTAGGATCTCGATACCAGCATTCGTTAGGGCAGTACTTGCTTCTGTTAGAAATTCAAACGCTTCGATTTCAGATAAGGTAGTTTTAAATCCAGACTCACCTTGTAGCCAAGGTACCATGGTAGCAATTCGATCGATTGCTTTTTGAATATCTGCTGAATCCTCTTCGTCCAATTCACGGACCTCATGAGCCAGTAAGATCTCATCAGGTGCTTCCTTTTCACGAAGAATCACGGATAAATTCCAGTCAAAGCCTTCCTCAATCGGCTCTTCAAGCTGTAAACCAACTCTGAATCTTGATGAGTCTTCCTTCCAACCAATCTTCAAAAGCCAATCCTCTTCATCAACAGCTACACCGCTTCTTCGTAAAAGAGGGTAACGGCGTTGAAGCTCACTCCAAAGGTGCAGCAACTCTTCGTCCGATTGGATATATTCCTGAATGGCAGCGCTGAACCATTCTTTTTCTGTATCAAACAAATCTAGTTTTGTGTGCTTCCAGCCGATATGTCCGGCCTTCCATTCATCAAAGTCTGGCATGAAATCACCGTTGACAATCGCATCCATTAAGGTCGAAGCAACATTACGAAACTGAACAGCCTGACCATCCCAATCAAGTGGAAATAGGGAGTTATAATTCGGTTGCGAAAAATAATCCAAGGCCATCCAAGGGGTAAGAAGAATTCCCTCATATCGCTTCCAATTGAGTTTTTTTACGAACGTTCCATAGAAGGTTGCTTCATGACGTGCAAAAGCAGCGTCCTTCCACTCGTCAATGCTTAAGTCACGGCCTTGTTCATTTTCAACCCAAATAAACATTCCTTTGGTGTCCAAGTATTCTGCTTTTCCAACCAATGGCTTAATCTCAATCATGAAGCAGCTTTCCTTTCTCTAATTCCTCTTGAAATGCTCGCAGTCGTTTATGCTCATTAGCTAAACGATGAATAAAATTATCCCAGCGATCCATCTGTTTAAGCTGGCGATAATGAGTACGAAGCTTCTTTAAATAGCGAACGGCTTGCTTATAAGCCGGTCTAGATTTTTGAGCAATCGAATCATTGACCGCTCTATGATAAATCGGCAGTAACACTTTCCGATCAATTTTTTCAATTTGTTTCAACAGCTCTCGACTATGCTCAGATACATCAAAGCCAACTAGCATCTGTAAATCCGCCCATGCCTGATAATCCTCCTGTTGAAGGAGTAGGTCATTGTATTCCATATAGCTATACGGAAGTAGTGATTTCATCGCATGGATATAGAGGGAGGATTGCTCATTTTGCTGAGAATGGTCAGCAAATATCGGTAAAAATTGGCGAGTCAAATTTCGCTTGGAATAATAGTCCATCATCGTTTGGTTATAATCCTTTAATAGGTTTAAGGTGTGAGCTAACCAGACTTCTTGACGCTTCCATTCCTTTGAGTTTCCTAACGTACCCGCCCAAAAATAACAAAACTTTATATAATTGCCTTGAATTTTTGTTAATAAATCAACGGCCTTTTGATCCTGCTTTAAAAGATATGCCATATGTGCTAGCGCAAATTGGCAATCAACCGCCTGAGACTGCTTTTTGGCAATATAGCCTTCCTGTTTTTTCAACAGGGTAGTTTCCTCGTCAATGATCCACTTTTTCTGATTTAAAAGGGTATTCCAAATCATAAAATAAGCCATTAGTCGCTCATATTGATACTCATTTCCGCAAAAAAGAAGAGCGCGAATTTGTTCTTTTGTTTCTGTTAAAAGAGTATCAGATGAAAGGGGAACGGCCAGCTTTCGAACATCTAACAGCCTCTCGTGAATCGTATCAAGTAACTGGTCTACATAAGGAAATACGTAATTATCCTTGCTGCTGAGCGAAAGTCTAGATTGCTCAGATTCCTCCACTAACCTTTGCATCGTAAAACTGGCCGCATGAATCATAAATAATTCCTTAATAAACGGAGTCGTCGGTGCATTTGCTCGTAAGGTATTGAAGAAGTTTTTATATACGGATTCAAACTGATACATGGCATTAAATGAAAATCGGTTATTCTTTTCTTTTTCTTTATATAAATGATATTCCTTCTTAAAAAACGAATACCAGCTTCCTACACTTTCCCCAAAACTTTGCTTTTTCTCTTCTTCCTCTCCAGGTAGTCCTTTAGACCTAGTTTTTGTGATGGTTATTTTTTTGTTCTCTTTCCACTCTTGGAAAAATACCCCAACTCGGTCAACCATCGCATAAGAATAGAAGAAAACAGCAAGTTTATGACGGCATATGCCCTCAACTGAACAGGAGCAATGACTCAACACAAAAACATCTAGGTCAAGTGTCACATCATATACTTCTTCCTCCTGTACCTTCGCTTCAATATAGCGCTCCTCCATCACCGCATTATAAACACGGCCTTGACGATATAAATTCAAGCCCTTTTTCATCTTATCTCGATCATAATCAATATCAGGGCTTAGCTCCGTTCTAATCTCATTCGCACAATAGTGGAGCTGCTCTCTTGCTAACTCACTTTGAAGCATAAATATCACCACGCTTCCTTTTCCCATTTTGCAACATTCAATAAGTTCAAAAAATATCCATTCCCTTATTATACCCCAGAACGGAATTTAGGACTAGGTATGGTGTTTGTTATGGCTTGGCTATTGTTTTTATAGATCTAGCAACTCTATTAAATGGTTTTAATCGATAGTCATTATGCAATTTTATGATTTTAAATCTATTATTTTACTAGGGTGTTTAAGAATATAAGAATCTAGTAATAATGTTAAAATAAAGAAAGTAATAATTGAGGGAGAGGGCTCAAATTGAAAACAATTAATAGGAATGAAGCGTGTCCTTGTGGAAGTGGAAAAAAGTATAAAAAATGTTGTCAGCTTAAGAAACCGACACAACTAACAGATATATTGTCCTCTGAACTGGCACTTCAGCAGGAAGAAATTTTGTATTACGCATTAGAAGAATTTGAAGTTGAAATAGAAGAGATGTTAGATTCATACCCAACAGACCAAATGCCAAAAGAAGCGATTCTTATTTTACAGCACTTCATAGCATTAGATTGTCTATTTAGTGATGAGACCGCTCTTACTAATTACATAAGAAGTAATGGCTCAAAATTAAAAAGACCGAGAACCAAGCAGATTGTTGAAACTTGGGAAAGAGGTTTTTCAATGATGGCAAAGGTAGTGAAACGGGAGTCACCCATTCACTATGTGGTTTCTGAAGTTATTACTAATAAAGAGTTTTCAATCACATTATTAAATGAACGTGATTATGAAATCGATGAACGACTATTTGGCTTTTTTGTTCCGTATGATTCAGCCTATACGATTTTTACAGAAGTACTGAACTTTACTAGTGACGATGCATTCCATGGGGAGCAAGCAATTAAGGCTATTTATGAAGAGGAAATGTCTGACGATATTGAAACCTTTTACATGGAAAACTTTATCACCATACTAGATACACTCTTCTTTGGCACTGTAGAAGACCTAATCGAAGATTTAGAATGGGAATCTGAAGCATATGAGCAAGTAGCAGAGCTTGTTAAATTAGGATTTGATACACAAGGTGCAGCTAAACAAGTTGCTCATCTAGCCATCACATTATGGTACAAGTTCTGTCAACGTAATCAGCCGAAACGTATTCCAAAACCGTTACTTTATGTAGCTGCCATTCAATATATAGTTGATTCCACCATATTCCAAGATCCCGCCCTATCGAAGAAGGAATATGCGGAACAGTTCAAGCTATCACCTTCAAGTTTATCTACTAAAATAAGAGAAATAGAAGCAGTTCTTGAGAATGAATTAGAGGAACTAAGACTAGAAATAAGTGAGATTGATGTCTACAGCCTCTTTGATGATCTACATTTTGATGAAGAAGACGATGAAGATGATGACTTTTATATCGATGACGAGGATGAAGATTTGCCATTTTAGCTTATACACTTTAGGAAAGTTTTCATTGAATACTATACTAAGGATTTAAAGATGAAATCCCATTAAAAGAGAATAAGAAGCAAATCCTTGACGTTATGACGTAACGAATAAAGGAGAAAAAGCTGCCGAAGAACAAGTAATAAGTGTGACTTATCGATAGTAAGATTACTTGAGGAGTTCTCCACTAGATAGTGGGGACTTCTTTAAATTTTATTAAGAATTTACATCTTCTAGCAGATGGAGGTTTCCTTCATTGATGATATAATTAGAAAAAGGGAGGTGAGAAAAATGGAGGAAAAAATCTTTACAATCCTGCAGCAAATCAATGATAAGCTTGACAATCATACCGTCATCTTAAATGAGCATAGTGTAATTCTAAACGAGCATAGTATAACTTTGGAAAAACATGGTGTGATTCTAAACGAGCATAGTGTGATTTTGGAAAAACATGGTGTGATTCTAAACGAGCATAGTGTGATTTTGGAAAAACATGGTGTGATTCTAAGCGAGCATAGTTCAATATTGGAAAAGCATAGTGTGATCTTAAACGAGCATAGCGAAATCTTAGGCAACCATAGTCAATTACTAAATAGTCATGACGAAACCCTAAAAGGTCATAGTGAAATGCTAAAAGAGCACGGTCTGATGCTAGGTGCACTAAAAAATGGTCAAGAACTAATTCAAGCAGAGCTATCTGAACTTAGAATTCAAAATGCAAAAGACTTTGGAGATCTTAAGGAGCAGCTTAGTGGGAACGGAGTAGATATTGAATTGTTGAAGGAGGATAATTGGGAAAATAAAAAGGATATAAAACGCATTCAACAAACTTTGGGGATGAGTTAAATACTTAAATAACTTCATTGTTAAATCCACAACCAAAGACCGCGGTAAACTCTTCAAGAAACTAATTTCATATTCCGAAATGTAGTAGGACCGTTACTTTTCTAGTAACGGTCCTACTATCATTTATCTTCTATTTAATTCATACACCTTCAAATTAGTATAAATGGTTTTAAGAAGTGGAACCTGGATTTCAAAATCATCAGCTTGTTGATAGAGATACCCTTGTAAGTGATCCGCTTCTACAGGAAGCCCCTTTTCCATGTCTCTTTGCATGGAGGATTTCATTCCATATCCCATTTGACTCACACGTTTCACAATAGTTGCATCATAGTCTGCATCAATCGGAGCATCCATTTTCTTAGCAATCGCTGTTAATTCCTCACCTAATTGTTTAAATAAATTTAATCCGCCATTTGCCTCAAGAATAGGTCCAACGGCTGCCCTAGTTAAAGTGGTTACACCTGAAAGGGTAGTGATGAAAAGGTACTTGTGCCAAAGTTCCTTCATAATGTTATCACTGAGTCTAAAGTTAGCCTTCGTCCCACTAGTGGCCTTTTGTAATCGATTAATACGGTCAGTCTGCTCACCAGTTAGTTCTCCAAAAACTAAATCATGAAAGGGACTAGTTTGATGAATCCTACCATTTTCATCCAATGTTGTTTCAATAAAACATAAACCACCAATTACATTTTTTGCTCCAAACCGCACCTTCAGTGTATCAATATGAGAGATTCCGTTTAAAAGAGGTAGAATCATCGTAGATTCACCAACATAGTCAGTGATATCTTCCATGACGGCATCCAGGTGATAAGCCTTATTGGATAAAATCACAACATCAAACGGTTCTGTCTGCTCACCAACCATAATCGTTTTAGGCTTTAACGTAACATCACCATTCACACTCTCAATTCGTAAACCATGTTCAGCTAACTGCTGATTACGCTTTCCACGAACAAGAAACGTAACATCCTCACCCTTTTCTAACAAACGGCCACCAAAATAACCACCAACAGCCCCAGCTCCAACCATTAAGATACGCATAAAAAACCTCCTCTTTTCCACTATTTGTTATAAGTGTAAAGGAGACTTCGCTTTCCGTCACGCAAAAAGTAACATTTACATTTTAGCACTTTAAAGCATTGGGGGCCTGACCCCCAATGCTTTAAAGTGTTGAAGTGAAGCAGTCGCTAGCCTATATTGCTTTTTCGTTTGATTTTAAATGGTCCGCGTCTTTGAAGAATAATAGACTTTGAAAGCACTGCGTAGTGAGTGGGAGAGTTGTAAAATAAATAGGGAACTTCTCGGGAATCGTCATAGTCGTTTTCTGAGAGCTGATGTTTTACTTCTACTTTCACCTTGTACATACCAGGTGATGTTGAGGACCAGTTTAGTTTAGAGTTAGCGGAATAGGGTTGGATGATTTTCCAATCTATTCCGTTATAGATGGAAAACTGATATTCGATTGCCTCTGATTTAGGCGCAGTAATCTCAACTCTACTATTCACTAGTTGAATACCTTTTATATTCGCCGAAATTTCACCCACACTTGCAGGCTCATATACAATGTAGTCAACTACTTCTTCGCTGTCGAACTCCTCCTTGCTATGAATATGCTTCACTTGTACTTTGATATTATATTCCCCTGAAGAAATGGGCTGCCACTCCAGGTTAGACTTTGAGGAATAATCCTGTAAGGTGAACCATGATCCATTCTGAAATAGTAAAAATCTAAATAGATTGTTAGAGTCATCCTGCGTCGAACTACTTATGATGACAGGATTCTCGATAGGCTGCGGACTATCTAAACTCAAATCCAAGGATGCTAAACTAGCAGGCTCAAAAATGGTATATTCCAGCTCTTGTTCCGCATCGAATTCCGCTTGTGATATGGAATGCTTTACTCGAACTCTTACTTTATAGGTTCCAGGCTGCAAAGGATTCCAGCTATACATACCATCCTCTGAGAAATCCTTTACTGTCACCCATTCAGTACCATCGTTAATTGAATAGTGAACGAGATTTTCCATTTCACTGTTAGACACCGTAGAAAAATCAATCTGACTGTTAATAGGTAGTGGACCTTCTTTTCCACCGTTAAAAGAAGTGATGGCTGCCGGGACATACACTTCATATGAAATCACTTTTTCATCATCAAACTCTTTTTTCGAGGAATTACTTTTCGCCTGAGCCTTAATTTGATACGTTCCAGGGTTTTCGGGCTTCCAGGAAAAAGAAGAGGAGGCGGAAAAATCCTGAACTGCCTTCCAACCACTGCCATCATCAACAAAAAAACGATACTGTGATTTCAGATTTGCTTTTGCCGTCACAACGACATTTATATCAACCGGCTGGGGACTTTTCTGATCAACCGAAACAGACTGGAGCTTACTGTAAGGTGTATAGTTAACCGATAAAGCAATCGCTTCAAATGATTTGGAGGAATTGGTAATGACGACGTTTGTATATAAATTAACTTTTTCAAATAACCACCGTACATCATCATCATACATTCGTACACAACCAGCACTCGCGTATGTTCCGATTGAGGAGGGATTATTATTCCCATGAATAGCATAAGTAGTCCCGTACGTACCTCTTGCATCAAGTCCTAACCAACGGTCTCCAAGCGGATTACTAGGATCTCCCCCTGGAATTCCATCCTTATAGTAGGGGCGATTTTTAATCTTATTGACGATTGGAAATATCCCTTCAGGTGTTAAACTGTTACTCTTTCCAGTAGCTAATTTAAAGGTTTTTACATGCCTTCCGTTTTCAAAAAAGGCAAGTTGGTTAGTTGCCTTATTTATAATAATTAATTGATCTCCAATTTCTGCTTCAATTACGGTCACACCAATAAAAAGGCTCAAAAATACAATAAATACCCCAGTAAGCTTTTTCATGTGATCCCCCTAATATCTCTGTTACTAAACGATATTTTGAAGAGGGGGTATATATGCATAATTAAAGGGATTATTTGGAATTTACAGTAAAGATGAGACTAAACATACAAAATGAAAATGCACCCTATATAGGAGTGCATTAATATTGAAATATGATCTTCATATCAATGTTTTACTGAGGATTAATATTTTTGTCTTGTGGAATCCTTGGTATCAGCTTGTCTAATTCTAAAAATTGCCCTCCGTTAAATCTAACAAATCTATTACCATGTGTTCTAATTAATCGCATATTTCTTCATATGAAAATTAATTTCATGTGTCTTTCTCGCTTTTCCTCTTCTTATAGTGATTAATTGGAAAGATAAAAAACCACAAACCCAGTAGCCCATATTTCAACCATCCTTCAAAAAAATAATCTATAATAGCAAGGTATATCATGAAAAAAACGACATTCAAAACTCTCCATAAGATTTGTTGCAAATGACCCATCCCCTAATAAAAAAACTCAATTATAAAAATTAAATGCTTTATGATTGAAGACTACCCTACTCAACTGGTATTTTAACATTAAAATGATATCTATTTACCTGATTACTGACTTTCTTTTTATATAGAATGCATCTCAGGATGATAGAGTTGATCATCATGTGGTAATCTGAAAAAATATTGTTTCCTTAAAACAACTTTACCATTTTTATTTCTTTTTTTAGCGAAAATTCTCTTCTACCAGCTGCGGAGAACTTAAAAACTAATTTTTTTCTCGAAATAACCAGCAATAAATCCCCAAGATTTTTTTGTTGTTTGTGTAAATATTATGTAGTATATTTGTATTTAGTTTAATTTAGTTGTATATTGTTGTGTTTTTTATGTAAAGGTAGGGGGTTTTTTATGTTTGCAAAGGAAAGATATGATAAAATTATGGATCT
Source organism: Bacillus sp. AK128 (assembly GCF_053903075.1). NCBI lineage: Bacteria > Bacillati > Bacillota > Bacilli > Caryophanales > Bacillaceae > Bacillus > Bacillus sp. AK128. The sequence goes on from NZ_CP096379.1 coordinate 357,835, forward strand.
CCTTAAACAGGATAAAGCAATTAAGGTTTCGTTTCTAGTTGAAAAGTTTGGTGTTTCAATTGAAACCATTAGACGAGACCTTGAGCATCTTGAAAAGTTAGGCCACTTACGTCGTGTTCATGGTGGGGCGGTTCTTGAAGACAATAGGCATGAGCTTACGTTTACGGTTAGAGAATCAAAACATATAAAGAGTAAAAGAGAGATTGCCGAAAAAGCAACTAAATTTGTAACGGAAGGGCAATCCATTGCACTTGATGTAAGTACAACGAATACAGAATTTGCAAAAGCTTTAAAAACCAAATTCGAACGACTTACCGTGCTAACCAATTCAATGACAATTGCGGAAGAACTCTCAAAAATGCCAGAGTATACGATTCTTTTTGCTGGTGGAATCCTAAGAAACAAAGAATTATGTACGGTAGGAGACTACGCTGAAGAGTTTGTATCACAATTCCATATTGATACCTTTTTCATGAGTATGAGTGGGATCTCACTTACTAAAGGATTAACTGATTATGGAATGGGAGAGGTACAAGTAAAGAAAAAGATGCTAGATGTGGCGGGACAATGTATCGTACTCGCAGATAGCAGTAAGTTCGATGTGATCTCCCTTACAAAGGTTTGTGATTTTAACCAAATTAATAGAATCATTACGGATTCAGGTCTGGAAAAAACGATATTAACGAAATACCTTGAAAATGGAATAGAAGTTATTTAGTCACACAAAATGCCCCTTTAGAGTGGGCATTTTTTTATTGGTCTAGGTGAGCCTTTCTTAAAAATTAATCAAGAAATAACAAAAAAAATGGTTGACTTTCCCATCAATTGTTTTAAAATAAACAACAAAGCAATCAAATACACATATTTGCAAATAACAACACACAATTACAAGGTAGGGGGGAATTATGGGAAAAGTTATCGTGAATGGAAATACCTATGAAGTAGATGGAATCCTTTTTGACAAGGATGGAACGTTGTTAGATTTTGGAACTCTATGGATAGGGTGGTCAAAAACCTTTATCGATAGAATCGTAGATCGAAATGATTTGCATTACGATAAAAATGAATTGGCACAATCAATAGGATTTTCTTATGCAGAGGGTTCATGGGACCCGATGGGACCAATCGCAATAGGGTCATTGCAAGATATCATTTCAATTTTAACATACTCACTTTATCGAAAAGGAATGCCGTGGAATGAGGGTTTTAAAATTGTAAATGAGGCCTATGTAGAAGTTGAGCAATCATATGATTGGAGTTCATCTGTAAAACCAATCAAAGGTCTACTTTCCTTCTTGGAACAAGCTGCTGCCCAATCTATTAAGATGGGTGTTGTCACATCAGACGACAGCGAACGAGCAAAGCGACATTTAGAGATACTAGGGATTGATCAATACTTCTCAGCAGTGATTGGACATGATTCAGTGAAAAAGGGTAAACCATTCCCAGAGATGGTGTATGCAGCCTGCGAACAGCTGTCAGTCAAGCCGGAACGAACGATTACGATTGGTGATTCTAATGGAGATATGCTCTTAGGGAAAAACGGTAATTCTATCGGTTGTATTGGCATTGTTTCATCATTAGATCAGCCTGTAGAACATTTACTCAATGCCGACGAAGTGATTCGAGATTATACATATGAATTTATGAAAATTGAGTAAAAGTGCGAGTTCAAAAAGGAGGATGAAAAGGACCGAGTAGTTTGAGGAGGTGAAGTTTTGAGTACCGGAGCGTATGCAATTAATACGTGAGGAACGGAAAAGCGAGCCAACCAAGAAATACGAAGTGTCATTTTCACCGGACTCTTTTGAACATCCTCTAAAAAGAAAGTGAAAGCTAATTTTCAAGACAGGGGGTTAGTTAATCGTTGAATACAGTAGTCGAAACCAAAACAACAAAGTCCGACCCTGTGCAAAAAAGAAAGAGGAATCCTAAACTTTCATTTGTAGTTACTCTACTAATTTTTCTTTTACCTGCACTGATTCCGTTAACCGTATTTTGGATTTATCCAATGTGTTATTCCTTATATATTAGTTTTACAGATTGGGATTTTGTTAGTACCACTTATAGTTTCGTAGGGTTAGGGAACTATACAGATTTATTCACGGACCCAGCCTTCTATGGTGTACTCGGGAAAACGCTTTATTTTTCACTCGGGGTAGTCATCCCAACAATCATTGGAGGGCTTCTCCTTGCCTTACTTGTTTTGAAAAATAGTAAGGGAATGGGGATGTATCGTACACTGCTATTTTCACCTTGGGTCACACCAACGGTTGCAGTAGCGATTGTATGGTCGTGGATCTACGAGCCTGAGATCGGGTATGCGAACTTCATTTTAACTAGTTTAAATCTACCAGGCCTTGAATGGACGAGTAGCACCACCTGGGCAATGCCAGCAGTTATTATCATGACGGTCTGGAAAGGGCTTGGTTGGGCAATGATCTTTTACTTAAATGCATTAAAGAAAATCCCGACAGCCCTATACGAAGCTTCATCAATTGACGGAGCATCAGGGTTTCAGAAGTTTATCAATATTACGATTCCACTTGTCTCACCAACAACATTATTCCTAGTGATCATCACAACAGTTGATACACTTCAAGCCTATGATCAGATTCAGGTATTAACACAAGGTGGGCCAGCTGGAAGTACACGGACAATCCTGTACATGTACTATCAAACCGCTTTTGAAGAATTCAATATGGGTAAAGCAACAACTGTATCCACCGTTCTTTTAGTCATCACAGTGGTTCTATCTTATATACAATTTGTTATGTCAAAAAAATGGGTTCATTACCAATGATAAAGGATGAATATTACCATGACGATTAAACAATTAGTGGGGACAGTAGCCAAGCATGTATTATTACTTTTTCTAAGCTTATGTATGGTCTTTCCGTTTCTATGGATGGTCATCAGTGCACTAAAAACGAAAGACGAAATCTTTGAATTTCCACCTACATGGTGGCCGGAGCAGCCAATGTGGAACCACTTTACAGAAGCCTGGACGCTAGCGCCATTTGACTTATATATTTTTAACAGTGTGTTCACCGCATTTTGTATCGTTGTGATTCAAGTAGTTAATTCTGCATTAATTGCTTATGCTTTTACACAGTTTAATTTTAAAGGAAGAAATCTACTATTTGCTATTGTACTTGGTACCTACATGCTTCCGGTAGCCGTTACATATGTTCCTAGTTATGTGATCCTAGCAGACTTTGGAATGCTAGATACATATAGAGGACTTATCTTATCAAATGCTGTAAGTGTGTTTGGAATCTTTTTACTAAGGCAAGCTTTCATGCAAGTACCGAAGGAAATGGTAGAAGCAGCCGTGATGGACGGGGCAGGTCACTTTAAAATTCTTAGGAAAATTTTTGTGCCTTTAACAATCCCATCCTTTATCACCTTTATCCTCATCAGCTTCGTTCAAAACTACAACAGCTATTTATGGCCTACATTAATCATGAATAGTGAAGAAAAACAATTAATTACAACGGGGCTAAGGCAGTTTTTCATTCAAGAAGGGGCATATGGGATTCAATGGCCACTGATCATGGCGGCCAGTACTTTTGCAGTGTTACCACTATTAATCTTATTTGGTATCGCGCAAAAGTGGTTTATTTCAGGTATTAGTGATCAAGGGGTAAAAGGCTAATTTTAGCTAAAATAAACTCACTAAAGGGGAGAAGTAAATTGAAAAAGCAAAAAATCTCTTTATTAATGATTGCCATGTTACTGATGGTGTCGATTTTTGCAGGTTGTTCATCAGCAGGAGAAACGAGCTCAGAACCAGAATCTAGTAGTTCAGGAGATGGTCCAGTAGAAATTGAATTCTGGTATGGTTTAGGTGGAAAACTAGGTGAAAATGTGGAGAGCATTATTAGTGAGTTTAATAGCAGCCAGGATGAAGTAGAAGTAGTAGGTGTAGTTCAAGGTAACTATGACGAAACACTTCAAAAGCTTCAAGCAGCAATTGCTTCTAAAAAGGTTCCTGCCGTTGCGTTACTAGAAAACAATCCAATGAACTCATTAGCAGCAAAAGGAGCATTAGCACCACTTTCTTCTTATATTGAAGCAAATCCAGATTTTAATCCTGATGATTTTGTCAAAGCGTTCTACGAACAAGGGTCCATCGATGGTGATCAATATGCGATTCCACTTTTTGGGACAACACAGGTGATGTACTATCGAAAAGATTTATTTGAACAGGCAGGACTGACTACTGATGCGCTAGCTACATGGGAATCATTAGGTGAAGCAGCGGCAAAGTTAACACAAAGAGATGGCGACAACGTAACAGTTTATGGATGGGAGCCGATGTGGGGTTCACCTAACTTAATTGATGCAGCACTAAGTAATGGCGCAAAATATGTAAGTGAAGATGGAACAGAAGTATTAATTGATTCACCTGAATGGGTAGAGGCATGGGAATTCATCCGTAAGGCTATTCATGAAGACGAAACAATGAGAATTCATTCTGGTGGTCAAGGTTGGGAATATTGGTATAAAACAATTGATGATGTAATGAAAGGAAAAGCAGCTGGTTACACAGGTTCAAGTGGTGACCAAGGTGACCTAGACTTCAGTTTAGTTGCAGCACATCCACAACCAGGTTGGGAAGGCAAACCGGCAGCTCCTCATGCAGGTGCACAGGTTGCAGTTGTACCAGCAGTTGCAGACAAAGCTCAACAAGAAGCAGCATTTAAGTTCTTAACTTTCTTTACAAGTGCTGAAAAGACAGCAGAATGGTCGATCAATACAGGATATATTCCGGTTCGTATTTCTGCTCAAGATGTACCAGCTTATAAAGAATTTGCTGCAGAAAATCCACAAATTGCAGTTCCTTTACAGCAAGCACAACAGGCAACACCACCATTCATCGACCCAACTGGTGGGAAAATATTTGATGCTTTATCAAAAGCAGCAGATAGAGTGGAAATTGAAGGAATTTCTGCCGAGGAAGCATTAAAGGCTGCTAAAGAAGAAGCACAAAGAGAACTAGATAAAGTTTCAAAATAAGGGGAGATTCGAGTATGGCAACTTCTTCTGTAAACTCGATAAACGGTGTAGTGAATACACCGTTTATCTCTACTTCTTTTCAGGTTCAATCAAATAGTGATTGGTTAAAGCTAACTGCATCATTTTCGAAAAAAGGATGGATGGCCATTTTCGTCTGGGATCCTAAAGGTCAGTTGCGAGTACAATCACTTTATATTAATGAAGTAAAAGAAATCTATGTATCGACTGATCAGCGTACAACAAGCTTTTCATCAGTAGCTGGTGAAATTACACAAGGTGAATGGACCGTGGAAATTCTTTGTCCTACATATAAAAGTGAACCAACCTATGACATTACTTATGATTATGGATTAGGTGAATTAGATATTGAAAAAAGTAACACAGAAAATTGGGCAACACTTTCCGAGGGTGGATTTGAATTAACAGAATTTGATGATGGGAAGCTTCTTCCTTCCACAAAGAAATGGTATAAAGGAGATTTTCATACCCACACGACAGAGTCGGATGGGAAAATGTCCCCAAGTGCAGGCATGCAGCAAGCTAAAGACATGGGCTTAGACTTTTTTGTTGCGACCGATCATAATATTGTTCCAACTAAATGGTTAAAAGATGAGGTGCTCGTGATCCCAGGGGTGGAAATCACAGCTGGTAAAGGTCATTTCAATGCACTCGGATTATCAAATTGGATTGACTGGCGACCAACTAGTCCTGATGGCGGGATTCAAACCGAAGAAGGCATGAATCGTGTCATAAAAGAAGTAAAAGAATCTGGGGCAATCTTTAGTGTAAACCATCCAATGTTAAAGCCATGGGCATGGGAATTTCAAGATACTAAATTAGCAGATATCGATACCATCGAAATTTGGAATGATCCAACTTTCAAAGACAATGTCATAGCGACAGAGGAAGCATTGAAGCTGTGGAATGTTTTATGGAATGATGGTTACCGTATATTTGGATTAGGGGGATCTGATTCACATCTACTTCCAACCGAAAGCTATGAGAAGGGTGGCCAACCATCTGTTATTGGTGATCCGGCAACCTATGTAATGGCTGAAGAACTCTCAGCACAGTCTCTATTAAAAGCAGTCCGACAAGGAAAGACTTATGTCACACGTGGTCCTGTTTTAGATGTTGAGATTGTTGCTAATGGGAAAGAGGTTCACTTAGGTAGTGATGTAACGAACCTGTCTGTTGAAGGTAACGGTGTAGAAATCAATTACAAGCTTTCAGTTGAACCGTTCACGAAGCCTGTCTCGGTGATTTGGGTCCAAGATGGAGTCGAACTAGCTAGAGATACAGTAGATGCAGAGGGTGGTACCATCACAAGAAATGTGAGATGGTCAGAAGGAGCAGTAGCGTGGTTTCGATTTGAAATCCGTGACCTAGACGGAGTTCTACTTGCCTTTGGAAATCCTATTTTTCAAGGTGAAAAAGACAAAACTCTTCAAACATGGGCTGATTTAATAGAAAAAACATTCGGCTAATATATAGAAAGAGAGATTGACAGTAGTGTCGATCTCTCTTTTATATTCATCTATTTTAGCAGCCTGAGTAACACTGCTAGTTTTACGTTATATTTTCTTTCTCCTCATCCACTGTGTCGCAGCCCATTTATCCCCAATGAGAACAGGCCCTCCACCATGTAAGGTTAAATCGTTTAATTCTTGATTATCATAAAAATATTCAAAGTACACAGCCATTCCTTTTTGCGGGGAGACTAATAAATTTAGTTTCGGAAAATACGTTTCTCCACCTAGCTCCACATCGTTCAAATACATGACTAATGTACTAATTCTTGGATTGTTTACCGGCTTATTGGTTGAAGCAAAGAAATCAAAATGTGCTTTATACTCTTGCCCAACTTGATAGTTAAGAATTTGAAGACCTTCCCCGTGTTCATTAGGAATATTCATAATTTGAGACACTCGTTTCTCAATTCTAGCAACAAGTTCATTTTCACTTTCTTGAAAAAACATACTACTACTCGTTCTTAGTTCCTCTTCACCGCGAACGGATCCAACTTTAGAACGACGCATTCGGTCTTTTGACAACTGAATCAGCTCATCACATTCTTCGTCACTTAAAACATTTCCTAAAATGACAATCAGCGGTTCTTCTAATCTAGCAATAATATTAATTTCTCGGTCCTCTGTTTTAATTTTATTACCAATGTGATTAAAAATAGTTTGTTCTCTAGTTTCCAATGCCAACCTTCATCCATCCTTCGTAAAAATTATAAAATTCAGAAAATAAAAGAGAGACGTGTGATAAAGAGCATTTACAATGTCTGATTGTATGCTTAGATTAATAATATAGCGGAAGGTGATTTTTAGCTACAAAATTTTATTGGGTATTTTAAAAAATTCGGACGATTTCTCTCACGAACTTCGAACTTACTTTGATATTTTTTACAAAGAAACTTATCTAAATTTAGTCCGTTGATTTCCGTTGCAGGCACTCGCTTTCCGCGGGGAGGGATGTGAGCCTCCTCACTAGAAAAGTGTAAGTGCCTCGTTTAGCTCCGACAAGCAAATGTTCCTTCTAGAAAAAAAGGGTGCCTTTCCCTTTTATTCTAGAAGGGTTATTTGACCTCGAGGAGCTAGGCACTGCAACTAGACAAGCTTCGCCTGCGGGGTCTCACACTTCCCTCTATCTCCCGCAGGAGTCGAGTGCCTTCCACTCCAATCAACTCTAGGTTTTTAACAAAGTTTAAAAAATGGTAATTTTTACTAAATAAGGGTTCTTTTAGAGTTTTTTGTGTGCAAAATTGTTTTTACCCGGTTGATTGGAGCTAAGTACTATAGAATGGAAATCAATACCCTATATTAATAGGAATTAAGAGTTATTCATCCTTAATAAAAAACAGTAACAACACCATTTTGAGTGTCATTACTGCTTCTTGTTAATACAATTTTCCCTGTCGATACAGAACAGTTGATAGCTTCATCACTGAATGGATGTAGCAGTTTTGCCTTAGTGGGAAGGGATCTCCGAAGAATTGAGGGAGAATTGTGTCCATAGTTGCTTTCATTTTATCGACGAGTAGTTTAAAGACTTCTTCCTCACTGTAGAACTGTGTTTCACGACCTTGGAGCCATTCGAAGTAGGACACAATAACCCCACCTGCGTTGGCAAGAATATCTGGAATAATAATGACGCCGTTATCACTTAAGAATTTATCAGCTTCACTAGTAACAGGAGCATTTGCACCTTCTACAATTACTTGTGCTTTCACTTTGTCGGCATTATCCTTGTGAATTTGATCTTCTAACGCAGCGAGAATCATGACATCTACATCTAGATAGAGAACATCCTCGCGATCACGAATTTCTGCTGTAATTTCCGCATCCGAAAGTTCCTCCTCTGTAGTTGGTAAATCTCCCTTATTGGTAGAAGTGAACTTAATAAGAGCAGGGATGTCTAATCCGCCAGAATTATATAAGGTCACATTTCGGTCGCTAACGGCCACTACTTTATTTTGTAAAAGGGTGCAGTGGTATGCTTCTAGTGCTGCGACAGAGCCAACATTACCAAAGCCTTGAACAGCCATGCTAAGTGGGCGATCTGCATAGCTTAACGCTGTTTTAGCAAATACATTATTCGTATTAGTTAAGAAGGATGCTTGGCTTTTCACGAAATCATGAAGCATATAACGAAGTGAAAAATAGACACCTTTTCCGGTTGCTTCTCTTCGTCCTAAAGAACCACCATTTACAACACTTTTCCCAGTAAAGCTTCCTCTGTATGGCTCACCAGGGCGAATGCTTTTATACTCTGCCATCATCCAATCCATTTCTCTTTCTCCAGAACCAACATCAGGAGCGGGAATATCCTTATCAGGACCAAGAACATCACTTAAGTATTGAACATACTTTTTACAAATTTGATGTAATTCCTTAACTGAGAATGTTCGTGGGTTAATGACAACTCCACCTTTACCTCCTCCATAAGGAACATCATGAAGGGCATTTTTCAATGTCATTAACGAAGCAAGATTAATTACTTCTTCCTCATTCACGGACTCATGAAACCGAATTCCACCTTTATAAGGTCCAAGTGCGTTATTATGTTGAACCCGATAAGCTGGAATCCGAACGACATTTCCATCCTCTAACGGAATTCGTAAAAAAGACTTATGAACATGATTTGGAGTTGAAAGAATCGCAGCTAATGATGTAAATGCCTTTTTCCTTGTCTCGTCTTTTAGATCTTTCAAAAAACTTTCATCTTCCATTAATGCATCCAACGATTGCTGAACAATCGCTTCAGTATGACCACTCATTCTTTTCCTCCTTTTAAATTGCGGCTATTACACAGTATTATCAAGAAATCGATATTATACTACTACCCTGTTTAAAGTGGAAGTAATCACGTATGGAAAGAGGAAAGCTCGGAATTAAATCGAGGTAAAGACGTCTAATCTTTTAGTTTTTTGTCCAAACTAGTATTACAGAATCTATTAAATACGTTTTACAAGTTTTAAAGGGAGAATGAGGTGAATTAAATGGAATTTATTTACGCATATGACGGCATGGCCAAACCAACCGTAGGGGATATTTTAATTACAGATGATGATGGGGTTAGAAAGTATTATTTAATTATAAAGCTTGATCCAGAAACATTTAGTCTCGTAGATTTGGGTAAGAGTGAAAGTGCCTTTCTATTAAAAGAGCTGCCACTCTATCAAATTGGAATGCAGCTTTCACCTAACTCTTACCATGAAATTATTATAGATATTATAAAGAATAGAGATGTATCGATTGATTTGAATGTGCATGATTAGGATGTACGACTGTTATCATCTGCTCTGCTTTTTAATATATTCTTATATTAAAATTTTATCCGTTGCGGGCACTTGCTTTCCGTGGGGAGGGATGTGAGCCTCCTCAACCGAAAAGTGGAAGTGCCCCGTTTAGCACCGACAAGCAAATGTTCCTTCTAGGGTTATTTGATCTAATAAAAGCTCTCTCCCTTCTTTCCGAGGAGTTGGGCAATTGGTGGGAATCATAAACAAGGATAGTTTAAAAGGATGTGCTATAATAATGATCAATAAGAAAGGAGGAAATGGCCAGTGAAACCAATTAAGATTGTAAGTGAAGAACTTAAGAATGCACTAAATGATCGTGAGCCCTACATCCAGGTTGGCGAACGGAAATTTTTATTGATGGAAGTCCAGCAAATCAGAGAACCTAATGTATACGAAGTAACGGATTCCGATGAAAAGGCACTTCTAGAACGTGCTTTGCAGAAAGGAAACCGAATATTATCTGATGAAGAAATTGATAAGTTAATGGAAGAAAAGCAATGATTATAAGATGGAGAGAATCTGCCGTCCATTCCCTTAATAAGACATCCTCGTCAAAAACCTCTTGGAAGCTAACGCTGAAAACCCTCTTTTCCAAAACATCATTTAAAATACTTTCACTTGTTTAAGGGACAACTATGCCAATTGCATAATTATCCCTTTCTTTATTTATAAATGCTCAGAGGTGTTGCTATTTATCCAACTTCCTCATAAACCTGCCCATCCTCTTAATCGCTTCTTGCAAGCTTTCTAATGAAGAGGCGTAGGAACATCGAATGAATCCTTCTCCACTACTACCAAACACACTTCCTGGAACGACTGCAACCTTTTCTTCCATTAGTAGCTGTTCGGCAAATTCCTCAGAGGATAGTCCTGAGTTTTTGACGGAAGGGAAGGCGTAAAAGGCGCCACCTGGCATATGACAAGGTAAACCAATCTCGTTTAAAGAGTGAACAATATAATTTCTTCGTTGGCGGTAGCTCTTTTTCATTTCTTGAACGTCTTGCTTTCCGCCTTTTAATGCTTCGATTGCTGCATGCTGTGCCATGGTTGGGGCACACATCATCGTGTATTGATGGATTTTAAGCATGGCTTGTAAAATTTCTGCTGGAGCTGCTACAAACCCTAGTCGCCAGCCTGTCATCGCAAATCCCTTTGAAAATCCAGAAACTAAGATGGTCCGATCGTACATTCCATCAATGCTAGCAAAGCTAGTATATGCTTCATCGTAGGAAAGTTCGGCGTAGATTTCATCCGAGATGACAAGTAAATTATGCTTTTCCACAACTGAACTGATTCGTATGAGATCCTCTTTACTTAATAAACTACCTGTCGGGTTATTTGGTGAGCAAATTAAAATTGCTTTTGTTCGATCCGAAATGACTTCTTCAATTTGTTCCGGCTGAAGTTTAAAGCCATCCTCGGATTTCGTTTGAATCGGAACCGGGACTCCTCCTGCCAAAGTTACAAGTGGTCCATAAGAAACGAAGGTAGGCTCTACAATGATAATTTCATCACCTGGATTAATGATTGCGCGTAATGCTAGGTCAAGAGCTTGGCTTGCACCAACTGTCACCATGATTTCCGATTCAGGTGAGTACCTAACAGAGAAGGACCTATCTAAGTAAGTGGAAATCTCCCGTCGTAGTTCGATTAAGCCAGCATTTGCTGTATAGGAAGTGTGGCCCTGCTCTAATGAAAGAATACAAGCCTCTCGTACCGACCAGGATGTGACAAAATCGGGCTCCCCAACGCCAAGCGAAATAACCCCTTCCATTGTAGAGGCTAGCTCGAAAAAACGTCGAATTCCAGATGGCTTCATATCTGTAACAGTTTTAGAAAGGAATTGAGTTTTATTCAACGTCATGGTGATACCACGATTCGTTTGTCTTTGTCACCATCTTCAAAAATAACCCCGTCATGCTTATACTTTTTCATTACGAAATGGGTGGTAGTCGATAGGACAGAGTCTAACGTTGAAAGCTTCTCTGATACAAAGCTACCGACCTCTGACAAGGACTGCCCCTCGACTACAACGGACAAATCATAAGCTCCAGACATTAAATAGACAGATTTCACCTCAGGAAAACGATATATTCTTTCTGCGATCCCGTCAAAACCAACATCACGCTTAGGTGAGACCTTTACATCAATCATCGCAGAAACGACTTCATGACGATCTACTTTTCTCCAATTAACCTTAGAGTTGTAGGCTACAATGACCTTAGAATCCTCAAGCTTCTTTATAATATCTGTAACATCATGATCTTCAAGTTCAACGATCTTCGCAATCGTCTCAACCGATATACGACTGTCCTTTTCAAGAATTTCTAATATCTCAATTTCCTTTTCAGTGAAGTGCATGCAAAGTCCTCCAATTGTAGTGAGAATGTTCCTACTATTATAACATTCGAGAGCTTGTATTAGGTTAAGGAGTTCATTTTAAAAAGAGCATTCTTATATTGTTCGTAAAATGTATGGAATATAAATTTTAATACAAGTTGCTCCGAAATCCAAACTTTAAAATACGAATATTTATTATTTTTTTATGTAAATAGTTCGGTTATAATGTAATTGATGATAAGGGGATGTAAAGAGAGGGGAATCATTCGATGTATTTACCGAAAAAAGTGTTATTACTAGGATCTGGGGAATTAGGAAAAGAAGTAATCATTGAAGCACAACGTTTAGGTGTTGAAACAGTAGCTGTGGATCGTTATGAACATGCACCAGCGATGCAGGTTGCACACCGGAGCTATGTGATTGATATGTTGGATCCTGCTGCATTACGAGAAGTAGTTGAGAAGGAACAGCCTGACTTAATTGTTCCGGAGATTGAGGCAATTGCAACATCAGAGTTAATCAAGCTTGAAGAAGAAGGCTTCCATGTCATTCCGACAGCAAGAGCAGCAAAATTAACGATGGACCGTGAAGGAATTAGAAGATTAGCAGCGGAAGAGTTAGAGCTTCCAACTGCAAACTATAAATTTGCTGATACGTACGAAGAGTTTGTGCAAGGTGCAAACGAAATCGGATTTCCATGTGTCGTCAAGCCACTAATGAGTTCATCTGGAAAAGGCCAAAGTGTTTGTCGCACGGCAGATGATTTAAACAAGTGCTGGCAGATAGCTATGGAGGGTGGAAGAGTTCAAAACGGTAGGGTCATCATCGAGGAATTCATCACCTTTGAATCAGAAATCACACTTCTAACTGTTCGCGCAGTGAACGGAACCATGTTCTGCTCTCCAATCGGTCATATTCAAAAGGAAGGCGATTATATCGAATCATGGCAGCCACATGCTATGACTGAACAACAAATTATTGAAGCTCAAAGAATTGCCAAAGCAATTACCGATGAGCTTGGTGGCTTTGGATTATTTGGTGTGGAGCTGTTCCTTTCTGGAGAAAAAGTGTATTTTAGTGAGGTTTCCCCGCGTCCACATGACACTGGATTAGTAACGCTTGTGACGCAAAACTTATCAGAGTTCGCTCTCCATGTTCGAGCTATTTTAGGCTTTCCTATTCCAGAAATTACATTAGTTACACCAGGAGCAAGCCGTCCATTAAAAGCAACAGAAGAGCTAGCTGATTACTCAATCGAAGGTGTTGGACAAGCACTAGCCGTACCAAATACGCAAGTTCGTATATTTGGTAAACCAGTGACAAAGGTTGGTCGTAGAATCGCGGTAACTTTATCCACATCAGAAACAGTTGAGGAAGCTCGTTTGAATGCTAAGAAAGCACTGGATTGCTTGAGTATAAACGGGGACAACTAGGTACTTTTTATAAAATGTCTATGTTAAAACACATTGTTTATTCTTAGCACAGTTGATTGAAGTGAAAGGATGCGAGACTCCTGCGGGAGTAGCGGGACAGGTGAGACCCCACAGGCGAAGCCGAGGAGGCTCACCGCCCGCCCCGCGGAAAGCGAGTGTCCTGTAACGAAAATCAACACTAATGTTTTAAAGACCTCATTAAAAGGTAGACATCTATATTAGAAGTCTACCTTTTCTCTTTTTCAAAGTAGGAAAAGAAGAATTACCTATTTCCATCATGAAAATATTTCGGTATCATAATATTTAGAGTAGCGAAGTAATTTCATAAAAGAAAGAAGTGGCGTATCATGACAGAAAAAGAAATGGCAAAGAGAAACTTAATGATCATGTGGTTTGCCAATTTCTTTATTGCAGGAAGTATGACGATGGTCTTACCGTTTCTATCGTTGTACATAGAATCCTTTGGCAATTTTTCACCAGAGTATGTTCAACACTGGTCCGGATGGACATTTGGAATCACCTTTGTCACAGCTTTTATCTTTTCGCCCATTTGGGGAAGATTAGGGGATCAGTACGGAAGAAAAAAGATATTGATTTTCACCTCGACATTATTAGGAATCTCCATTTTCTTAATGGGGTTAGTAAATAGTGTAGGAGAGCTTTTCTTCCTTCGTCTTTTCATGGGCATTTGTACAGGTTTTATATCCTTATCACAGGCTTATATTTCTACACAAACTCCTAAGGAAATTGCAGGGCGTGTGATGGGGACGTTACAAACAGGAAGTATCACGGGAGCTCTGTTAGGTCCGATGATTGGTGGAGTTCTAGCAGATTCAATCGGATTTGCGGCTACATTTCAATCCGTTGCCGTGTTTATCTTCATATCTGCGATTCTAGTAACGATTACCAAGGAATACAAAACGGGCACGAAAGAGGAAACGAGCAAGCATTATACAAGTAAGGAAGTCCTTGCTCACATGGCAAAGAATCCTGTGTTAATGACAGTACTGTTTATTTCGATTCTGATCCAAATTGCTCACTTTAGCATTCAACCGATTCTTTCACTCTATGTTAGTGAGCTACATGGTCCTGAAAATATAGCATTCTTCTCAGGGATCGTTTTCTCAGCGGCAGGGCTTGGGAATTTAATGATGAGTAGAAGATGGGGAACACTAGCCGATAATATAGGCTATATAAAGGTATTAATTATTCTACTTGTGATTGCGGCGGTCGTATATCTTCCAGGTGCTTTTGTCACAAATATTTGGCAGCTCACCATCATCCGGTTCTTTCTTGGTATAGCGATTGGCGGAGTCATCCCGGTAAGAATTGCCTATATACGTCAAGAAGCACCCATCTCCATGCAGGGTGAGGTACTGGGATACAACACAAGCCTGAGATTCTTAGGTAATATCATCGGTCCGTTTATGGGTGGAATGATTTCGGCTTATTTTGGATTCTCAGCTGTATTCTTTATCACGAGCTCGTTACTGTTCATTAGTGCGGTTGTGTTGTTTGTAGCGATGAACCGGCATATGAAGGTGGAGCAGAATCATACGGTTAGGCAGAGCGGGTAAATAAAAAGTGGGAAAAGGAGTGAACCGTTAGTTTTGGATCACTCCTTTCTAAAATGAAAAAAGGACTTGTGGGTAACAAGTCCTTTCAAAAGAAGAATAGGTTTACTCGTCTTCTTCACTTTCCTCTTCACTCTCTTCTTCCTCAGCTTCTTGATTTGGCTTATTCCCTTTTCCTTCATTCTTTTTCTCTTCAGCAGCTTTCTTTTGTTCTTTAGCAGCCTTTTTCTCTTCCTCGGCAGCTTTCTTCTGTTCTTCAGCGGCCTTTTTCTTATCCTCGGCAGCTTTCTTCTGTTCTTCAGCGGCCTTTTTCTTATCCTCGGTAGCTTTCTTTTGTTCTTCAGCAGCCTTTTTCTCTTCCTCAGCAGCTTTCTTTTGTTCTTCAGCGGCCTTTTTCTTATCCTCGGTAGCTTTCTTTTGTTCTTCAGCAGCCTTCTTCTTTTCCTCAGCAATTTTCTTCTTTTCTGTGGCAACGGCATTCTTTTCTTTAGCAGCTTCTTCCTTTTTAACGGTAGTTGTTTCTGAGGAAACAGATGAAGTAGTGACTACTTGCTTGTCTTCATCATCAGTTTCTTCCTCTTCAACAGCAACTTCCGTTTCTTCTTCAGCTTCCTCTTCAATTTCCACTTCATCTTCTGGTGTGGAATCATCGGTTTCGGTTGTTTCTTCGGAAGCTTCCTCTTCATCAGAAGTTGTCTCATCAACTACTTTGTTGCGACCTTTCCCTTTTTTCACAACAGTCGATAAATCAACCTGCAGCTCCTTAGCAATTTCGCCAAACCCTTTGCCTTCTTGAAGCATAGTTAAAATTTCCTCTTCAGTTTTCCCAGACTTTTCAGCAAGTCCAATGACTTTAGAAATCTGTCCGTAGCCAAGACCTTGTTCACGAAGGGTCGTCACTTTTTCAGGATCTAATCCTTTTATAACATTTGCTACAAGTTTAACTTCTAGTGTCTTTTCGACGACTTCGTCCAGTTGTCCATCCTCTAATGAATCATGAATTGTTTCATCAATAACTGTTGTATTCTCAAGTTCTTCGGTTAATTGCTGCTTAGTGTCTTCATCAACAGTTTCATCGAGAATAACTTCTGAAACGAGTTCTTCAGCTTCTTCTAGTGTTTTTAGATACTCATCGACCAGTTTATTGACATACTCTAGTTTTTCTTCTTCTATCATTTTAGTAGACTCAGCTAGACGTTCTTGTGCATATTGCAAAAGTAATGCAGACTGGGTGTCTTCATCAAATGTGAAAAATAATTCAATGTTTTCACCAAGCTTGTCCATGAAATAAAAGAACTCATCAGGTGTTAATCCAGACTCAACACTTCTTGAATCCGTATTCGCATAAGCAGATGTCCCGACCAATAACGCACCTGCAAACACCCCGGCTGTAACGATCGACTTTATTCTCTTCATTCTTTATCCTCTCCTTAACTCTAGTTAAAGTTTGATAAAGTTCTCCGTTGTTGGCAGCTGGCAGACATAGAATCTCCTTAGTCCCTATAGCTTTGCGTCACTACTTTTCAATAGTTTTGCCTTTATCAATCTTTATATCTAGCTTACATGATGATGGTGCTAAAGTTAATAGGAATCATGTACTAGTAGTAAGAGAGAAAAAAATCCACTTCCTCCAAAAAGAAGTGGAATAATATTAACTCAAATTCTCACGT
The DNA here is from genome assembly GCF_053903075.1 of Bacillus sp. AK128. Taxonomy (NCBI): domain Bacteria; kingdom Bacillati; phylum Bacillota; class Bacilli; order Caryophanales; family Bacillaceae; genus Bacillus; species Bacillus sp. AK128. The sequence continues at coordinate 374,684 of NZ_CP096379.1, forward strand.
ACAAAAGCTAAAGCTTCTTCAACATGGCCTTTTACTTTGACCTTTCTCCATGCCTTTTCAATGATTCCCTCTTTGCTAATCACAAAGGTGGAGCGTTCAATTCCCATGTATTCCTTGCCAAAATTTTTCTTCAAGGTCCACACACCGAAGCTTTCTGCAACTTGATGATCCGCGTCTACCAATAATAGAAAAGGTAAATCGTATTTCTCTACAAACTTTTGGTGCTTCTCAAGCGGGTCGGGACTCACGCCAATAATGACGGCATCTAGGTCTGCAAAGCTCTCATGATGCTCTTTAAAATCACACGCCTCTGTGGTGCATCCAGGTGTCATATCTTTCGGATAAAAATATAAAATCACATGCTTTTTACCTTTAAAGTCCGATAGTGATACCATTTCACCGTTATTTGCCTGCAGGCTAAAATTAGGTGAAGTCATTTTTTCCTCTACTTTCATACGATCCCTCTTTTCGATTTAGTATAGAAGGTTTTACAATCTTGAAGATATCTTAGATACCTAAATTATAAAGAATGAGTTATAATTTAGCAAAAAGGGGGTGAATGTAATGACAAAGATGATAGAAGAAAGGCTTGATAGAATTGAAGGAATGCTAAAACTCTTAATTCAGATGGTAGAAGAGATGCTTGAAAGGCAAGATTCTAGGGGAAACAGAATGGATTTCATTGAAAACAATAGTGAAGAACGCCATCAGGCGATAATTAATCAGATAAACACACTCGGGATGGATCAAGACTTTATTTCTGAGAGACAGCAAAAGGGGAAAGAGAGCTAGAATAGCTTAAGAAGCGGTTAGGAAATTAATCTAATCATTATATCCTCAATCAAAATCCTCTGCTTTTCTCTCTAATTAGGTAGCTAAACCTGACTACACCTATCTAATTCTTCGTAACCTACAAAAATCGGGAGGCTCCAATACAGGTTCCTCCCGTTCATTTTAAAAACCTTAACTTACCCCAGCAGACGGAGTATTCGTCCCTACATCCTTACTAACCTTAAGCATACACAAAAAGGCGAGAATCAGACTTCCTGATGCTGCGTAAAACAGAATGCTAAATCCAAAAATATCAATCAGTAATCCTAGAATCGGAGGGGAGGTAATGGCCGCTAAGGAAGAAACTAGATAATATAAGCCGGTCCGTGTGCCAAAGCTTTGCTCACTCCCGGTTTCTACAATATAAGGGTAAGCATTAATATTAACAAACGCCCAAAACATTCCGCCTGCCAATAAAATTGCCCGTAAGGAAAAGAGTGATTCGACTCTTATTAATAGAAGGAAAACAATGATCAACCCAAGGATTCCAATTAAAATGGTTTTCTTTTTCCCATACTTTGCCCCTAACCAACCACTAGGAATCGCGCATAAAACAAAGCTAAGTGAGAAAAAGGCTAAAGAAAAGGCAGAAGAGCTCCTTGATAAACCGAGCTGATTAACGCCGTACAAAGTAAACAACGCTTCCATCCCTTGAATTGAAATAAACCAAAAGAAAATTGCAGCCAATAAATAGAGAGTAGGGGCATTCAATTCAGACTTATAATTGACCTTAGGTGGAAGGGTCATTGCGTAATTAATGGCATCTCGGTCCTCTTTAATATGTTTAAATATTACCCATAACGCCACTAAAAACATCAACGAAACAGCTAAGAAGGGTAAGGACTCGTCTATATAAAACAAATAAGCCCCCACACTAAACGCCAAAATCCCTCCACAGCCACCCATAAAATTAATGATTCCGTTAGCTTTTGTACGTTTTGCTTCAGGAGTAATGTCAGGCATCAATGCAATGGTAGGAGAACGGAAAATAGCCATAGATAAGTTCATGCAAACCATAAAAATAATTAATGTAACGAGACTAGTGTGAAAAGGAATGAGACTAAAGAATAAAGCAGCCATAGGAATCCCAACCAAAAGATAGGGCATCCGACGACCATAACGAGTCTTTGTCTGATCACTTTTGGTTCCAACATAGGGCTGAAGGAATAAGGCAATATAATTATCAAGCGTCATTAAAAACCCAATAACTGCAGTACTAGCCAGATAATCATTCAGAAAAAAGGGAACAAACCCATTGTACAAAGACCAGCCCAAGCTGATACTGAAAAAGCCAAATCCCAACAGCCAAGTTTTTTTCATCGCAGTTCTCCCTAAGGTGGTTGTTTTCACCTGTTTTTATTTACTACAGTAGAGTAGAGGTGGGTAATTTACCTTGATAGTAAATTAGTTATTTATCCTACTTAATACTTATTAGGGGGACGTTTGGAGTAGTATATAAAAACCATAAACTGGTTAGTTTTTTTGGAATGGATCAAAACCTTTATTATAAATTAATTGAAGGAGCTAATAGAGTCGAAAAAGGCATCCATCAACTTAGTTGGTGAGGATGCCTTCTCTTCTTAGGTATTTTTGTTAGTTATTCCTGACTCCACTCCCGTAGCTTTTGATCAGTAGGCAATAAGAGCGTAAGTAAACCAAGTAAAGGCAGAACGGAAACACCAACCATAGTAGAGGTTAACCCTATAGAATCAATCAACACCCCGAGTGCAACAGAACCAATAGCCCCCATACCAAACGCGAGACCGACAATTAATCCAGACATGGTACCGATTTTTCCTGGTAGTAACTCCTGCGCATACACCACGGTAACAGAGAAACTAGATAATAAGATAAAACCTGTAATTGCCAGAACGACCAACGCTAGAGTGGGTCCGACAAACGGAAAAGCTATTGCAAGAGGAGCTGCTCCCAATAATGAGAGTAGAATCATCGTCCGTCTTCCAAATCGATCTGCTAAAGGACCACCAAAAAACGTACCAGCAGCACCAAACAATAAAAACACAAAGATATAAATTTGAGATTGAGCTATGGTAACTCCGTAGGATTCCATCGCATAAAAGGTATAGAAATTAGAGATGGCACTACCATACCAGGAGCGTGCAAAAACAAGAAGGACCAGAATCAATAATGCTAGTTTAATAGATTTGGAGATGGAGGATTTACTTTCTTGAACCGACCTTTTCCTAACCCTAGATTGAGCTTTTAGATGTAGAGAATACCATTTGGCGATATAAAGAAGGAGGCCGACAGCTATCGCAGCAACAAGCGTAAACCAAACCGCGCCAAATTGCCCAAGAGGGACGAGGATCAGTGCTGTAATGATAGGAGCCAAAGCCTGACCTGAATTACCTCCAACCTGATAGATGGATTGAGCTAACCCTCTCCTGTTTCCAGCTGCCATATGAGTAACCCGTGAACCCTCTGGGTGGAAAATTGCCGATCCGAACCCAATTATTACAACACTAATTAGAATCATCCAATAGGATGGTGCAAGGGCTAAGCCTAAAATACCAATCATACTGCACGTTAAACCAATTGGAAGTGCGTAAGGAAGGGGGCGCTTATCTGTATACCAACCGACAGCCGGTTGCAAGACAGAAGATACAATATTTAAGCAAAAAGCAATCAATCCAAGCTGCGTGAAGGACAATCCCATTGACCTCTCCAGAATCGGAAACATTGCGGGTACGACTGTTTGTAGGGTGTCATTCAATAAATGACAAATACTTAAAATAAATAAAATCTTATAAGTGGTTTTGGTTTCAACCGTGGATGTATGTATATCTTTTGTAGTGGCGACTCCCATATAATTCGTCCTTTCAGGCTCCTAATTAGATACATAGAATTATAAGGAGTTAAGAGGGGGAGGGCAAGGTGAATAAACAGTCATGATCAATAAAGCGAACCGGTAAGCCTATTCCTGGTATTGTGGTATATTGACTAAAGATGTAGGGATTAAAAACACAGAGTAAGGTCTCATTTGTGTTAATATATGCTCCAAAGTTTTTATAAAGCCCTTTGTTTAAGAAACAAAGTTATTTTGAGGAGGGGTTCTACAATGAATATCACAAAAATTCACCACGTAGCTATTATCTGTTCAGATTATACTCAGTCCAAGGACTTCTACGTGAATAAGTTAGGGTTTACCATATTAAATGAGACTCACCGGGCAGAGCGCGATTCGTATAAGCTAGATCTTATTGTTGGAGATACCTATCAGATTGAATTGTTTTCTTTTGATAATCCACCCCAAAGACCAAGTTATCCTGAAGCGGTAGGGTTGCGTCATCTTGCCTTTGAGGTTGAAAATATAGAAGCTGCCGTAAATGAGCTCAAAGCAAAGGGAATAGTCTTAGAACCAATAAGGGTCGATGAGCTGACTGGGAAAAGATTCACCTTCTTTGAAGATCCTGATCACCTGAGATTAGAAATCTATGAAAAATAAAAACGGTCAAAGGAATTCCTTTGACCTGCTCATCAACAAAAGACTACACTACTCTCGTAACTTTACAGGGAGTTCCTGGATTGAATCATTCAACGTCGTTAACTTCGCTTCAATCCGGTGCAGTAAGTAAAGGGTTACTACAATCGGAAATCCGACCTCGCTAACATAAGGTAAAAGTTGCTCCATCAAACATCCTCCTTATCTGATAAAAATAGCCAGCACCACCAAGTGATGCTGACTCCAAACTCAATTACATAACCTCTGCTACATTACGCTCAACAATACGAGCGCCTTTTTTACTTACCAGATCACCACCGGCAGTAACGAATACATTTGCTGATAGAATTGTGTCCATCGTAGCGTTCAACGCTACTGGATCAACAGGCTCAATCGGGTTATCAATTCCAAGTGTAACCGTCTTATTCTCTTGATTTAAAAACTGTAATTGAAGTGTTTTTGCCAATTTGTTCTCCTCCTTTCTTTAAAAGTTAAGCCCCCTCATTACTCACCTAAAAGGTGCTTGTCATTACGCTCGATTGAGCTGAGTGGATACTGCTGCATACTCACGATGCTAGTCGCCACTGCGAAAAGACTATCTACGTCTGCTGATGTCTTAATATTGTTGAAGTTCTTACTCTTGTAGATTGCTTTTCCTTCTTCGTCAAAACCAGTTTCAAAAACTAAACGCAATTGTGAATCTGATAAGAATGCTGTTGCCATGGTGTTTCACCTCCCTTCACCTTATATATAGTTAAAAAAGGGAAAAAAGGGGTTAAAGAAGTGAAGAAAAATTTAATAGAGATGAAATTATTATTTGAAGTGTTATATTCTTAAAAATATCTACTAGTTAGTAATTAAAATTCATTGTAAAATGACTAGAAAGGGAGGTGAGAACATGAACGAAGAAAGAGTAGAACGTATGGAAGGTTTATTAACCCAATTAGTATCTATGGTAGGAAGTTTGAAAGTGGATATGGAAGCAATGAAGAAAGATATGGAAGATATTAAATTTGAGCTAAAAGAATTCAAGGAAACGAATGAAAGAGAGCATTCTGAAATTTTGAGTAAATTGAAAGATATCGAATCAGACCAAGATCATATTTGGGAGAAAACCGTTCGGAATGAAAGAGACATTGCGAAATTTAAACAGAGGAACTGATTATTAAATATTGCCTCAGTTAAACTCCTCAACTATGATTAATCCCCAAACGTTGCAAAGAATAAAACACCACCGAAAATAATAAACAAAGAGGGGTAGGTTTTTAATCTATCCCTTTCAACTTTATGCACTATAGCCTCTGTTCTCTAATTAATAGTCTGGCAACTATTACCTTCGTATAATTCCCTTTAGAGGTAATCCTTTTTGCCAAAAAAATAGCCAGCACCACAACGTGATGCTGACTCCAAACTAAATTACATGACCTCTGCTACGTTACGCTCAACAATACGAGCGCCTTTTTTACTTACAAGTTCACCGCCAGCAGTTACAAACACATTAGCTGAGAGAATCGTATCCATCGTAGCGTTCAACGCTACTGGATCAACAGGCTCAATCGGGTTATCAATTCCAATCGTAACCGTCTTATTTTCTTGATTTAAAAACTGTAATTGAAGTGTTTTAGCCAATATGGTCTCCTCCTTTCTTTAAAATTTAAGCCTCCTCATTACTCACCTAAAAGGTGCTTGTCATTACGCTCGATTGAGCTGAGTGGATACTGCTGCATACTCACGATGCTAGTCGCCACTGCGAAAAGACTATCTACGTCTGCTGATGTCTTAATGTTGTTGAAGTTCTTACTCTTGTAGATTGCTTTTCCTTCTTCGTCAAAACCAGTTTCAAATACTAAACGAAGCTGTGAATCTGATAAGAATGCTGTTGCCATGGTGTTTCACCTCCCTTCACCTTATATATAGGTGATTTGAAGGAAAAAGGGGTTAAGGATTTCGAAAATAGACAAAAAATCTTAATAGGGCATTGCTAAGCTAACTTTCCCTAAAGAATAGGTCTTGAAGTGCTTGAAGGAAATAGTTGAGAATTGTCGAATTTAAGTAGAATTCAATGCTAGTAAAATTACTTTTGCTAGTTTATTAGCAAGTACACAGGGGGATACTACGAATGGGAGGAAGTCTTAGATTTAAGGTTGGAAGAGAGCATCGTTACATGGTGGATGCTACTATGAAACTCAACACATCTATAGATCGCGCGAAGAAAAACAATTTATTTACCTTCCAAGGGGGAACAACGCTTTTAAAGAATTTAGAAAATCATATTGGGAATTATGGTTACATATATTATGAAGTAACAAACGGTATCTTTAACGATTCCTATGGAGAAAAGAAATAACGGACAAGTTAATTGCTTTTAGCAAGATCACTGATCCACACTCTCCTTTGAAGAATGATTTCACCGTTCTAAAAGAGAAGAACAGGAAATACGACAAGAATATAGAAGTAGGTCCTGCGAGAAATATAAATATGGAATACCCTCCTTTCTTAGGGAATATAGGCTCAATCAATAAAGCATGGTTAAGACATATTGATTGTGAAACGATGCTATTGGAAGAATTAAGTGACAGATTCGCAAAAGAAACAGAGGCAGAGGTTCATTTATTTACCTACCTAGAACCCTGTCTAAGCTGTGATCTAACAGTTGTGAATTTTTTAGAAAGTTTTCCTAATATCAACCTATACCTTTACTTTTATCAAGAAAAGGTAAATTGTGAATTAAAAAAATGAGGTGAGGAAATGTACGTAGAGGATTTTGAATCAGTTAAAAAAACTGTCACCTTAGATGAGATGAGCGAAATGGCGGATGACCTCTGGAACCTATTTAAAAATGACTATAGTCAAAATGACGAATCGATGTTTTCTCAAATCACTTATAGAGTCATATATGAACTAGAGGCTTGGACAGATGGGGACGCTCAGAAGTATGCAGCCGTTTGTCGAAAATTAATGGATTTAAATTTACGAGAGAACAAGTCAAGAGAACAAAAAGAAATTTTAGCATGGTTAGAATCACAGTCAGAGATGGCATCGGCTTTAGAATGGCTTGAAGAAATAGCCATAACGAGAGAAGATCATTAATAGAGCAATGAATAGTTTTTGAAAAATATTGAGAAACAATATGTTACCTTAGAAAAACCCAAGGAATCCATTTCCTTGGGTTATTTATATCCCTAGTCATTCTAATGAAACTACTAATAGTTGAGCGATATTAGGCGTAAATAAAAAAGACGCAACTAGTAATCTAGTTACGTCACTATACTCTTTACTCGTCTTCTTCTACTTCTTCCTCACCCATCCAGTACTGATACGGAAGGTCATCCCAGAATGAGGTATCAGCATCATTGATTGAACCATCAGCAATGGCTCTAACGGATGCATCAAGTGCCACTACAGATTGCTTAATTAGATAGCCGTTACTCTTTTGTCCTAATACATAGGGTTCATATTCGTGATCAGACATCCCGCGCATCTCAAACAGAAGGGTAGCAATGTCATATCTACTTGCAATTCCATTTCTTCCGATATTATTCCCTGTTCCACCTCTATATTTACCGATCTTGCCCCAGCCCTTTGATTCAATCGCATGATATACCACTGAACCTAGCTTCTTAGAGTTTTCAACAACCTCTTCACTTACTTCAGGATTGAGTGGGTATAGCATAGAGCCAGATACTAATTCTCCATCAATGGCACTTCTCGTTCCTTGGTGGTGTAAATCAATGAGGTAATCGATTTCATATTTTTCAAGTACATTTTCATAAAATGCTTTTTGTTCGGGCTGCATCTCTTCAATTGGCTTGGCGTGTTCTCGGTTTAAGTCAACTTCATTTGCGTTATAACGAGTAAGATGACGTCCACCATCTGCAATATAATCTTCAAGTGAGAAGTTTACATCTCCCATAGCTCCATCAGGGTTTAGCATCGGAACAACGAGAACGTTGACTTGATCAAGAACACCTTTCGTTTTATTTGTACCTAAATGTTTGATGAATTCAAGTGCACCTTCTGTAGCCAATTGCTCATTTCCGTGTTGCTGGGTTAAGAAGAGAATGGTTGGATTTTCAGGGTTTGAAATATACTTAGCTAGATAGATGTCTCTTCCTTTTACCGATTGTCCAATAATTTCTAGATTTAATGCTTCCTGCTTTGCCTCTTGAGTTTTTAGAAAATCTACCAATTCTTCATGTGTATGTAGGATAGAAGTCTGAACCGATTCATTTCCGTTATAATTGGGCCCATTTCCTACCGCAAGTGCTGATGGTGCAACTGTCGTTAAAGCTCCAAAAGCTAAAATGCCTGACAATGATACAGATAGAACCTTCTTTTTCATCCAATTCCTCCTAGTAGTATGGTTTGACCTGAAAATATAGAAAGGTCTACCAGTAATTGTATAAATAGAAGAGTATTATGTTAATAGGTAGGAATTACCAACTGTTAATATAGGAACTTCCTAAAGTGAAATATTAGGGTTTGTGTAGAAAAATGACAAAATGGCTGGATGGGATTTTTCTATTTAAGTATGATAGGAGGCTATACAATAACAGATAGCGGAGTAAACATAGTGTATTCATATCCCAAAAACTTTGTCGAAGACACTCATGAAGTAATTTGTGCATGTCACTTACGGTGTACATATTGTAGTTGGAAGGTCATGGTTTGTTATACATGGGACAAAATCGTTATGGGACATATGGTCATTGTACTTATAGAAACTACTTCCTATTAAGTTTTATAGAGGAATAGTACTACATGAATAGTGATGTTGAATCCAGAAGCCCATACTTTTAAACTATGCTACTGCTCAAAATAAGCGGTCTTTCCTATATAATAATCTTTAACGATAAGTATAATGGAATGTCTACGTCTTTTTTTTGCCTTAACTTTGTGAATGGAAAGCTGGCCTGGGCTTAAATTACGAAATATGGATGTTTCCGCAGCGGCTTCCTTTAGAGCCGACATTCTTTTCGTATTAGCTTCCTATGAAGCGGAATTCACAAATTGTCTATATGGTAAAATTTCCTTTTTAACGAACTGCTTTACATGTCCTTTTAGTTACCTACATCCCAAAACTTGTTATAATAGAAGGTAATTAGCAAGTCTTTGGAGGTACTAATGGAAGCAAAAGTAACTACTCATGGAAATTTTATAAAGTTTCTCGAAGGTCTTCCCGATACTAACACAAGGTTATTTGAAGAAAAAATCACAAAAAAACTAACCGAAGAGGATATTTTAGATACTAGCGAGTTAGAAGATATTATTAATGACTCAAAAATTGAGCTGGAAATTCGGTTTAAGGCCTTTTTTGGTTTAAGTCTCCATCATCGAAGGAACAGTAACTATAGTTCGTATAAAATGGTTGTGGATAAGTACATAGATTATTTTAGAGAATTTCCTGTTCATTTTCATATTCTTTCCTTACTATATAAATTCTTGGGAACTACAGATGATCTAAAGCTAAGCATCTTTTACGCAAGGGAGGCGGTCGCGCTACTACCCAATCATGTTGGGGTCCTGCACAATTATTGTGAATCAGTAGTAGCCGCTCTAGAAGATGATATTAGAATTGAGACTAGTCATATTACAGAAGCAAGGGTATTTATTGATAAGGTAATTGCTTTATCCCCGAACTATGCAAAATTCTATTGCACACAAGGGAGAATTTTAGCACAGGAAGGTCAGTTTGAAGCAGCAAGAAAATCCATATATAAAGCGATTGATACAGAAAATTCAAAGAGCATAGACTATATGATGAGAATTAGTGATTATAAAAACTATCTCTCAATGGTGAAATCACTAGAGCTATTTAAAAAAGTAGAAAAGGCTGTTAGTAATGTAGAAGATACCTTAAATAAAGCAACAGTTGAGATTAATCAAAGAACTGAAAAAACAACGGGTATGCTTGAGGAAATGAAGGTCCAAAACCTGCAAGTACTAGGTTTCTTCGTGGCAATCATTAGCTTTGTGTTAGGTTCCATCAATTTGTTAGGCGATAAAACATTCAAAGAAGCTTCCATGCTCATTCTGATCTTAAACGGTACGATGATCATTGCGTATGTTAGTTTTAGTATATTATTATCAAAAGTTAATCAAAGCTATGGAAAAATGATTTTAGTAAGTGGTATTGGTATTCTTCTTATGATTATTGGCTTCGTTACTTATAAATACCTATAGGAAAGGAGGATTTACTTGGAGTTTACTTCCGAAGTAATATACACAAAAGGTGTTGGAGAGGAAAATGAGGATGCATACGTTCTTGACCATACGCTTAACAACTTTGCGGTGATAGATGGAGCAACAGGGTTAGGTGGAGTTTCAGGAAAGGTCGCTTCACAAACGATTAAAGAAGAAATCTCTAAAGGTAGTTCAAGTCTTCTGTCTAGTGTTCTAGAGGGTAATCAACTCCTTGGAGAGAAAATCGTTAGTTTAAACGGCCAAAGTATGGAGAGCATTCCTAAATACGAACGTAGCTCTTGTGGTCTAGCGGCTATAAAAATAAATGAACACAACCAGATGGAATATGTCCACGCCGGAGACTGCATGCTGTTTATCCAGTTCGATGATGACTCAATAAGAACATTGACTTTCGACCATATCTCCAGATTAGATAAAATAGCTATAAACGAGTTAACAAGGCTATGGAGTGAAAAGAAAGATGATAACCCTAACAAATGGTCAGCTTCTAAAATAAAGGACACCTTTACTAAAATGAAGTCAGAAATATTGCCCACTCTTCAAGAAAATCGAAATAAACTAAATGAAGAGAATGGATATAGTATAATCGATGGCAGTAATCAGGTTCGGAATTTTATTGAATTCGGCACGGTCCGTTTACATCATGTAAAGAAGCTTCTTCTTCTAAGTGATGGATTGCAGCTTATTAAAAACTCGGCTTCTACACAAGACGAATGGCTCCAAACGGCAACCTTTGCTTTTGAACATGGATTAAAGGCTTTAGAGAAACGCATTACAGAAATGGAACAAGAAGATCCAGCCTGTTTTACCTATCCAAGATTAAAGGTAGCGGATGATAAGACTGGGATATTGCTTACTAAAATAAGTTAAGACATAAACAAGAAGCTGACTCTAAAAGGCCGTCATTTAACGACCTTTTAGAGTCAGCTTCTTCTCATGTACTCTTCTGTTAACTTTATAGGTAGTTCCTAGATCGAATCTTTCAACGTTGTTAACTTTGCTTCAATCCGTTGGAATAAATAAAGGGTCGCAAAAGTTTTCTGACAATTTAACAAATATAGTCATTTCTGACTAGTAAGATGCATTTACTAATACAAAGGCTGTTCTTGTAAAAAAGCAAATCTTTGTATCATTCCTGAAATCTCCGAAAAAATGAGATGTAAAGGAGGTCATCATAATTGGAACCTTTGTTGGATTACTGCTAACTGGACTGATGTTGACGGTTGTATATTTTCAGTATGTGGAGCTTGAAGAAGTTCATCAATTAAGAAAGAGGACTTCGTATGACTATGTAGCTTTTAAAGATGGATCAGAAGGGATACGTATCGTGCCATCTGATCGAGTCATTATGAAAAATGATGTTTCGGAGGACGATTGGAAAGGGTTATTAAAATTAGTAGGGAAATAGGACCCTATCATCTGAAAACTGATAGATAAAAAAAGCTACAAGAATGATCCCTAACTCTTGCAGCTTCATTTAAATTAAAGAGAATTCCTTTCTATCTGTATCCTGATCTTTTTTAATGCGTATCTTCTCCATGACTTGACGGTTTCGAGACTAACTCCTTCCTCTTTTGCAATTTGCATCGCACTTTTGTCTTCTATAAATGCTTTATAAACCCAGGTTTTTTGGGCTTCTGTTAGTTCTATACAATAAGTTGAGATTAGTTCACTCTCCAATGGAATTCTTAATTGCTCATCAGGTGTTGATTCGATCACTGCATCGGAGAGAAATGCCTTACGCTCCTCATTGCGATCGGCTTTCTTCAAATAGGTAAGCAGCTTCCCTCGTATCGTCCAATATGCAAAAGTACGAAAAGATGCTCCTTTACTGGAGTCAAAACGCTCATAAGCCTCCCAAAAGCCGATTAATCCTTCCTGATAATATTCATCTAGGTTTATATAAAGGCACATATCCTTTAGCGCACTTTTTATAATCCAGCCTTCCACTTCAAAAGCTGTTGCAAAACATTGATAAGCTTTCAACTATAAATCCTTCCAAAAAGCGCGCTTCTTTCAATTATTCCGCCGGTAAAATAATCTTAGTAGAATTCCCGAAGACAATCACATCACCTTATTGGAAGTTTTGGCTTAATAGATTACCCCAAACTACTAGTTTTCCTTAGAAGAAACTAGTAGTTTGGGGGAGGCGGGGGGTGGATATTCCATGTAGCAGCTATATTTTCGACAATAGTAGTTATTTTGGTTTGCCCCATGTGGAGATCCTAATAGGTTAGAGCATACCTGTAATGACACAACTATAGTGAGAAAATTGGATGAAAGAGCTTTGAATAGGAGAATAAAATTTAACATTATATGGGGGCCTTTTACATATTATTAGAGGAAAAATATTCTTTACATAAAAATACAAAACTATGATACTATCAAATAGTTATAATTCTTTTGTTAAGAAGGGTGAAATATGAGTTCTAGAATAGATTACAAAAATCAAAAAAAAGGGAAAAAGAAAAAAAGAAATCGCAATATTATTCTTGGGATCTTTTCTCTATTTATATTAGTCATTGCTTATAGTGTTTTCCAATATTACCAAGGTCTAAATAGTGCTGGTACCTCAGATGTCGTGAATTCGGATACTACAGATGGTGAGGAAGTAGAAATAGAAGAGTTTGCGGGACAAAAGGATGAGAATGGTCGTATTAATGTGCTGCTTCTTGGTGTGGACTCACGAGGAGAGGAGCAATCCAGAACCGACACGATTATGATTGCTCAATATGACCCGAAAACAGGCGACAGTAAAATAGTCTCAGTGATGAGAGATGTTTATGCTGAGATCCCAGGTAAGAAAAGCTATAAAATTAATACGGCCTACTTCCTAGGCGGGGCAGAGCTTCTTAGACAAACGATCAAGGAGAACTTTGATATCGATATTCAGTATTATGCAGTAATTGATTTCAAAGGATTTGAGATGATGGTGAATACATTAGCACCAGACGGTATTGAAATCGATGTAGAGAAAGATATGTCAAAGGAGCTTGATGTAGTATTAACAGCAGGAGTACAGCATCTAAACGGAAAAGAGCTATTAGATTACGCTCGATTTAGAATGGATGCTGAAGGAGATTTCGGAAGAGTAAGAAGACAGCAACAAGTTATCAATACACTAAAAAGTGAATTACTAGGTCTTTATGGTATCTCAAAATTACCTAAATTAATGGGAACCATTCAACCATATATTGAAACGAATATAGGGACAATGGACCGACTAGCTCTGGCTCGTGATTTTATTTTAAAACCACCAAGTGATATACAGTCACTAACCGTTCCAGTTGAAGGATCATATGAAATGGCTAGTTATTCACATGCTGGGTCTGTAATCGAGATTGATAAAGAGGAAAATATTAGAGCTTTAAAAGAGTTCTTAAATGGCCCTTCACTATCAATGGAAACGGATGATGAGGATACAGAACAAAACTAAATTTATAACAAGATAGAAGAAGAGGAACCTGCATAAATATTAGCGGATTCCTCTTCTTTTAATTTAGCTATAATTCTGTTCTTTCATTCTTAACAAATATTTAACCCCCACTTAAAAGTAAGAAAAAAACCATATTATATCCTGTAAGTAGGAAGATCGAGTTGATGAATGATACCTTACTTATGAAAGGATGTTATCGTTGAACATTACGATTACCGGTACGGGATATGTGGGGCTTGTTACAGGAGTATGCTTAGCGGAAATAGGTCATCAAGTCATTTGTTTGGATGTAGATGCCGAGAAGGTTGAGAGGATGAAGGCTGGGATTTCGCCGATATTTGAACCGGGTATAGAAGACCTTATGAAAAAGAATATTGAAGCGGGACGGCTTCAGTTTACAGCTGACTTCCATGAGGCTTATATGAAGGCAGAGGTCATATATATCGCGGTAGGAACTCCGGAGAATGAGGATGGCTCTGCTAACCTTTCTTTCATAGACGAAGCCGCAAAAAATATTGGAAGAAGTATTAGAGATGATGTGGTCATTGTCACAAAAAGTACAGTGCCTGTAGGGACTAATAAGCGTATCAAATCCATCATTAATCTTTATAAACTGAGTAATTTTCAAGTAGAAGTGGTGTCAAACCCGGAATTTCTAAGAGAAGGATCTGCCATACATGATACATTTTATGGTGATCGAATTGTAATTGGTGCTGAGAGTGACAGTGCAGCTAATTTAATTGAAGAAATTAATGAACCTTTTCATATACCTATTGTAAAGACAGATATAGAAAGTGCCGAAATGATTAAATATGCATCGAATGCTTTTTTAGCCACTAAAATAAGCTTCATCAATGAAATTGCCTCTATCTGTGAAAAGACAGGTGCCAATATAGATGATGTAGCAATGGGAATTGGAATGGATTCTAGGATCGGTAGCAAGTTTTTACAAGCAGGGATAGGCTATGGAGGCTCTTGCTTTCCAAAAGATACAAAAGCGCTAGTGCAAATCGCAGGTGATGTTGAGCATAAATTTGAGTTGTTGGAGTCTGTTATTAAGGTGAATAATAATCAACAACAAATATTAGTCAAAAAAGCAAAAGAACATCTAGGCTCACTAGAAGGTAAGAGAGTAGCAATGCTAGGGTTGGCATTTAAGCCTAACACAGATGATATGAGAGAAGCAGCTTCCATTGTCATTGCAAGAGGACTTCTAGCAGAGGGGGCTGAAATTATTGCCTATGACCCAGTAGCCATACCTAATGCAAGGGAAATATTAGGAAATGCTATTTTATATGCCAATAATTTGGAAGAAGCCATTTGGGGTGCTGATGTTGCGATGATTGTAACGGAGTGGGATGATATTAAAGACTTTCCGTTATCTAACTACAGAACATTAATGAAGAATCCAATGATCATTGATGGACGAAATTGCTTTAGCTTGAAGGAAGTTGAAAAATATAATATAGAATATATTTCAATAGGAAGACCTGAATTGATTTATACAAAAGCATAGGAAGTAAGGGGCCGTTCATACAAGTAGTATGGGCGGTTCTTTTTTCTGCGAGGTTATACTAACAGACCGAACAGTTGTACAAGTTTCTTATTTGAAATAAGTAGGTTATCCTTTGTAACTTTTCCTAAAAATCTTCGTCGAATAGATTGGAAGTAGTTATTATAGTAGGAGTGAAGGATATGAAAAAGTTTGGGTTAGTACTAGTAGCTGTAATGATGGCAGTAGTCCTGGGGGCTTGTGCAAACAGTGTGGAACAGGTAGATGAAAAACCTGCGGAAGTGAACAAAAATACTGATACTGATGTTCAAAAAAATACAGACCAGGCAACGGAAACGGAAGAAGAAGATGCGGATTCTACTAAAGAAACATCTTCAGAATCAAATGAAGATAATGAGGAAACATTGTCAGATTCGAATGAAGGTAGCGAGGAAACAACAACTGTAGAAACAAAGCAGAAAATTGAGGTTCTAGTGGAAGGTTCCGCAGAATTACGGGATGCGACATTAACAAATAGTGAATTTGGATATTCACTTTATGTATTAGAAGATTATACATTTAGTCAAGAAGGACCAAAAAAGGATACGGTAACCATGAATACTGATCCTTCGTTCCTTGCTAGCATTGAAGTGCTAGGGAAAGATGTAGATTATGAAGAACTGAAGGAGAGTATGCTGGTTTCTCTGAAAGGCAAGAATGTCATAGAAGAAAAGCCGGAAGCTCACTTTTTAGAAACCTTCCGAAATGCAAAATTTTATTTAATTGCTCAAGATGCTGACTCAACGTCCATCATGTATATAGCAAAAGAAATTGAAGGTCAAGGCTTCTTATTTACAGTCGAATTACCTCTTAAAGAAGCAGGAGAAGGTGCAGGACCAAGTCTCTGGGCTATATTATCAACGATAGAACCGAATTGAGGCTAAGTGAAAAGGGATGGGACATAAGTATTTCAGCCAGTGATAAACCCGAACAATCAGGTGATATGATGAATCTTTCACCTACTAGTTCGGGTCTTTATTTGTTCTTTCAATTAAGTTGTTGATTTTGCATACTTTTTTTAAAACTAGTGGAATGGAGCGGAAGCCGCTCGACTCCTGCGGGAGATAGAGGAAAGGCTGAGACCCCGCAGGCGTAGCCGAGGAGGCTCAGATTCCTCCCCGCGGAAAGCGAGCGGCTGCAGCGCAATGGAACAACCCTGTTTTTCCAGCTTAACTAGTTAATAACATAAAAATAAACGATAACAGTATTATATTTGATAGGTAGACTAATTTTGAGATTACTCGTCTTTGAGACTAGGGTATTAGGTTTTGTCCCAGCCTCTTTCATATTAGCTATCATACCCATTTGGGTTTTCAGATTGCCATCTCCACGAGTCTTTACACATTTCTTCAATGCCTTTTTTCGCTTCCCAGCCTAGTTCTGATTTAGCTTTAGATGGATCTGCATAGCATTCAGCGATATCACCTGGTCTGCGGTCAGAAATCTGATAAGGAACATCCTTTCCAGATGCACTTTCGAAGGCTTTTACCATTTCAAGTACACTATAGCCTTTACCTGTTCCAAGATTGTAGGCTTCAACACCGTTTGTATGGATCACTTTCTCAAGCGCCTTTAAGTGGCCATTTGCAAGATCAACGACATGGATATAATCCCTTACTCCGGTTCCATCTACCGTTGAATAGTCTTTACCAAAAACTCGCAATTCGTTAAGTTTTCCTACTGCTACCTGTGTAATATAAGGCATTAAGTTATTAGGAATACCATTCGGATCCTCACCAATACGGCCGCTTTCATGAGCACCAATCGGATTGAAATAGCGTAATAAAGCAATACTCCATTTAGGATTAGAAACAAATAGGTCCCTAAGGATTTCTTCAATCATCAGCTTCGTTCTTCCATATGGATTAGTAGCCTGTAAGTCAAAGTCTTCGGAAATTGGCACTTGTTTTGGCATTCCATAAACCGTTGCGGATGAACTAAATACCATTCTATGTACATGGTATTTCTCCATAATCTCAGCAAGAATTAATGTCCCGGTAATATTATTATGATAATACCTTAATGGCTGTTCAACAGATTCACCCACAGCTTTTAGACCTGCAAAATGAATAACTGCCTCAATATTATTCTCTTTAAAGATATCCTCAAGCGCGTCTCTATTTAATAAGTCAGTCTGATAACACTTGAATTCCTTTCCCGTGATTTCTTTTACACGTTTAAGTGCTTCAGACTTACTATTTTCTAGATTATCAACAACGACAATTTCATAATCCGCGTTTAATAGCTCAATACAAGTATGACTGCCGATATAGCCGGCGCCTCCAGTGATTAATATAGACAAGGTTCTTCCCCCCTAAAATATTACAGCTCATATACTTATAAAGTTCTCTCTTTTTTTCCGCATTCCTTCTATTACCTTTATTTAATGTGAAGAAGTAAAGATATTCTTCCATTTCGGTTGTTTTTTATCAATGAGGAACCTAAGTGTTTTTTTTTTTTTTGTAAAAAAGTTTTCCTGTTTCGGTGCGAGGGGATGGTGCGAGGGGACAGGGACCTCTTTCCATTGAAGTGATTTCTGTAGGGTTAACTGAGCATTGTTCGTCACAAGGGAAATTATGATTAGGTATCTTCGATTATCTTATTGTGACTATTAATCTTTTGAAAAGCTGTACCTGTCCTTCTGGATCGGCTTTTCTGTTTGAAAAAAGAGTGATGTTTAATTGGGGAAAATCAAATCACTAAGGTTTTATGAGGAGATTATTTGTTTTTGTTGAGTCTTTTCGGTTTACTTCCTCATAAACGCCATAAACTTAATAGAATCTATCATATTAAATAATTTCAAAATGCACTAGTTTACAAATTTTCTCAGTTATCTTAATATAATACAAGTAAATTATATAAATCATAAAGGGTTGTGGAGTATTGAATATTCTAGTAATTAGTGGTAGCGCTCGTGAACAATCAAACAGTTTTGGAATCTCTCAAGTTATAGAAGGGCAACTTAAAAAACAAGGTGCTTCAGTTAATATATTTGACTTACGTATCGAAGAATTACCTATTTTTAAAATGGAAGAATCGCAGTATCTAAATTCTTCTGTTGCAAAACTAGTTAAATTTGCAGAACAGGCAGATGCATTCTTTATTATTACTCCGGAGTACCATAATGGCATAAGTGGGGCTTTAAAAAATTCTCTAGACTTTTTAGGTATTGACCATTTTAAGAGGAAGCCGGTAGCGATAGCTGCTGCCCAAGGCGGAGTAGTTGGAGGGTTTAATGCTCTGAATCAGCTTCGTTTGATTCTTAGAAGTCTTCATGCAATAACACTAACTGACCAAGTCATTGTAAACATGCGTCATTTTGATGAATCTCAACTATTAGTAGACAATGACAGTATCCAACAATTAGGTGCATTGGTTGAAGAGTTGGTTGCTGAAGTAAACATGAGATTGCAGAGACTCTAAGGTACGAGGGGACAGGGACTTTGTCTCAAAGTGATTATTTTATTAATGTTCATGGTGATCAGGTGAACTAACTGAAGGAATTGTATCCTAATAGTGAGGATTACTTAAATACAAGGGGGGACCCTCGTCCCCCCTTGTCATTTCGGTTTCCCATTTAGCCACATTCCCGAGAGAGTGGACCCATTAGAATAATTCATTGTACCTTCTCCGTGTGGTTTCCCGTCAAGTAGGCTTCCTTCATATACTGCACCATCAGAAAACATAAGCTTACCGTGTCCAGTAATTTTACCTTCGATGAATTCACCTGTATACATATTTCCATCAGCCCATTGTAACGTTCCTTTTCCATGAGGCTCTCCATTTTGAAATTCTCCATTATATGTTGTGCCATCTGGCCATTCATAAAAACCTGGTTGATTTGAAGATACTCTTTCACTGGTAGTACTATCTACAATGTTATGAACTAGATCTGTTTCATTTCTGGTTAATAGGTAAAGAACAAAAATGAAAACCCCTATCAATGTAATCATCTTTTTAGGGTACTGGTTTATTTTAGTTGATTTACTAGATCCCCTCTTTGTTTCATATTCAGTACTAAACAAGATACGTGTACAGCTTTTACATGTATTACGTAGTGGTTCATTATGTGTATGGCAGAAAGGACAAATATAATAATGATCTACCTTACTACTTTTATTTTTGTATATTGGTGAGGGAGTTAGGTTGGGTTTTCTTTTAATGCTCACCTTTCGATTTGTTTGATTGCTTAAACTCTCATAGCAAATACCACATAAAGTTACCTTTTGAAATCTTATATTTTCTTCTTCGGGGTGAAGAATTTTAAAAGCAGAAAACTCACTTTCTGACATTAAATTATTATTTTTATCTAAATACATATAACTAGCCATACTATCAAAACCCTTACAATAACTACACTTCATCATTTTTCCAGTCCTTTTAGTTTAGTAGGAACCTATAACATTATTTTACATTTTTAGATAATGGTAGACTAGTATTTTGTGCGACACGAGGGGACAGGGACTTCGTTCCAGGGTGAGGAAGCATGAGTTATACTTTTATGCTTCCTTTTTTATGATTAAAGACATCGAGAATCTATTATGTTTGTTGAATTCCGAAGTAATAAATAGGGTTTGGTTACAACCAGCAATTTGAAGCTAAGAATTTGCTAAAGAAGAAAGAAACGGTAATTTGTGAGGTGATCTAGCGAAAGTGCGGTGCAATTTTTTGCGTTATCTTTTTTAAAAAAATCTATAGCCAAATAACAATTAAAAAACAAACTTTAAAGTTAAATTGACTGGCAATTAATAATCGCCTACTCTAATCAAATTTACCGATTTATGTTAGTTAAACGTTTGTTTAAACAAGAGTGAAGAATTGTTATGTTTGAATAAGGTGTCTGTCAGCAGGCACTTTCTTTTTTTTATCACAATAATCAAAAGATTCTAAAAAAAGTATTATTTTTTCCTAGATATGTAATATAATGGTCGTAAAGTTTAAACTTTACATCTTTACCGTTTGTGAAGTGTTAACTTCTGACCAACCCTTATTAACTACCTTTCCCTTTATCCGCTCTAGAAATTACATGAATGAATTCAGGACACCGAATGAACTACAGAACGTATACTCGATCCATCACGTATGCATTATCAAAACAGTTTAATTAAATTAAAGCTTTTCTCAGGATTTCAAACTATAAAAATACTGAAAAGGGTGTGTGTTTATTGGAAATAAATAAAATTAAAATCCAGCGGTTAAAGATGCCGTTAAAGGCTCCATTTGAAACTAGTTTTGGAAAGGTAGCTGAAAAAGATATCATCCTTGTTCATGCTTTTGGTGGCGGTAAGGTCGGGATTGGGGAAAGTGTTGCTATGCCTTATCCGATTTACAACGAAGAAACAACGGGAACGGTTTGGTACATGTTAGAAGAGTTTCTGATTCCCAAGCTGTTAGAAACAGAGATTCAGCACCCTGACCAGATTTCTGAATTATTCTCGTATATCCGCCGGAACAATATGGCAAAGGCCGTGTTAGAGATGGCTGTGTGGGACTTGTATAGCAAACAGACCAATCAAACGCTTGCTGCTGCAATTGGAGGGACTCGTGAAGAAATAGAGGTTGGTGTAAGTATTGGAATTGAACCAACGATTGAAAAACTATTAGAAAAAGTGGATAGTTTTTTACAGGACGGATACCGGAAAATAAAGGTGAAAATTAAACCGGGTTGGGATATTGAACCATTAAGGGCGATTCGAAATACATTTGGATATTCCGTACCTTTAATGGCTGATGCTAATTCGGCTTACACGTTAGAGGATATGGAGCTACTTAAGCAGCTTGATCAGTTCAACTTAATGATGGTTGAACAGCCGTTGGCTCATGATGACATTATCGATCATGCAAAGCTTCAGGCTGAATTACAAACACCGATTTGTCTGGATGAAAGTATTCATACGGTTGAGGATACGAGGAAAGCCATTGAAATGGGAGCTTGTAAGATTATCAATATTAAGGTTGGCCGTGTTGGTGGCATAACGGAATCTAAAAAAATCCATGACTATTGTGAGCAGCATCAAATTCCAGTCTGGTGCGGTGGGATGCTGGAGGCTGGTGTCGGCCGTGCCCATAACATTGCACTGGCCACCCTAAGTAATTTTACAATTCCAGGAGATACTTCAGCTTCCAGCCGTTATTTTGATGAAGACATTATCGTGCCTGAAGTCATGTTATCAAAACCAGGTTATATTACAGTACCTACTCAATCCGGGTTTGGTTTTGAATTGAATGAATCTCTAATTAATAATCTAGTGAAAGAAGAAAAGGAGTTTTCTAAAGTTATAGCAACAACCGGCCAATTCAACGGTAATAACGGATTTAAGTAAAGAAGGGAGCACGGAGAGAATGGGGCTTACATGCTCAATTGTTTACAAGGAAGTAACCAACCTAGATGAGATTAAAGAAATTGTAGCGCTACAGGAGAAGATTTGGAGTCAGTCGGTAGTAACCCCATTACCACAGCTTGTAGCAGCGTTTCATCATGGAGGGGTTGTAATAGGAGCTTTTCATCAAGATAAAATTATTGGTTTCTCTTATGGATTCCCAGGTTTTAAAGGGGGAAATCCTTATCTTATTTCTCATATGACAGCCGTGTTACCGGAATATCAAAATGCAGGTGTCGGCTTAGGATTAAAACTAAAGCAGCGGGAGTGGGCTATTTCAACAGGCGGCTATGAAAAAATTGTTTGGACATATGACCCACTTGAAGCACGAAATGGCTATTTTAACCTGATGAAATTAGGAGGATATTCTCGCCAATATATCAATGCCTACTATGGAATTATGGAGGATAAGCTGAATCAGGGATTGCCTTCGGACCGTTTTTTAGTTGAATGGGATATTTGCTCCGAACGAGTGGAAAAGGCTATTTCCCATCAATCTCGCACCATGGTTGAAGTGAATCATTACCCGGTGCTTCTGGAGATGTCGGGGTATGCTCCTGTAAATAAACAGGAAATTGGTGATCACTCTGGCTATCTTATTGCTGTACCTTCCAACATTCAGGAAATCAAACAGCAAAACCTGGATATCGCGAAGCAATGTCGCTTCGATTTACGATACCTGTTTACGGATGCCATAAGTAAAGGGTTTGTTGTGACAGGGATGCTAAAAGCCCAAGACCCGGGTGCCCAATATTATGTCATTGAAAAACAAATATAAGGGGGAATTCGATGATTGAAAGGATACAAGAATGGATCTCACAAAATGAAGAAAGGATTGAATCTACCTATCATTATTTGCATGAAAACCCGGAGATTAGCTGGGAGGAGGTAAACACGACGGCGTTTCTGTGTAAACAGCTCGAACGGTTAGGGATTCCATATGAAACCTTTGATGATCACACAGGGGTAGTCGGATATTGGGGAAATCAAGACGAAGGTCCGACGGTTGGGATTCGTGCTGATATTGATGCACTTTGGCAAATGGTAGATGGTAAGTGGCAAGCCAACCATTCGTGTGGTCATGATGCCCATGCAACAATGGTTCTGTACAGCATCATTTGCTTAAAGGAACTAGGTATTACACCAAAAGGAAGGGTCAAAATTATTTTCCAACCAGCAGAAGAATCGGGTAACGGGGCAAAAGCAATGATACAAAAAGGAGTTATTGATGATATTGATTACTTATTAGGTACTCATGTTCGGCCGATTCAGGAGCTGCCATTTGGTGTCGCCTCACCAGCCATTTATCACGGAGCGACGACTCTTTTAAAAGGCCAAATTAGAGGGGTTCAGGCACATGGTTCAAGACCGAATCTAGGAATCAATGTGGTGGATTCATTGGGAGCCATTATTTTAGCAGTGAACTCAATTAAGTTGGATCCTACGAAATCGGCATCGGTTAAGGTAACCGTCGTAAAAGCAGGTGGTGACAATATCAACATCATACCGGATTATGCTGAATTCGGGATTGATATTCGGGCTCAAGAAAATGAAGTGATGGAAGAGCTGATTGAGCAAGTAAAGCATGCTGTGATGACAGCAGGGTCGGCAAATAAAGCGGAGGTCAAAATTGAAACACTAGCGAGCATGGTTGCAGCAGAGCCTAGTGTAGGGTTGGAGTCGATTGTGCAAAAGGTGATTAAAGAAGCCCTTGGAGAGGAGAATGTCGCTAGTAACCCTGTAACACCAGGAGGAGAGGATTTTCATTTTTATAAAACTATCTATCCTAATCTTGAAGCGACAATGGTTGGACTTGGAACAGGACTACAGCCGGGACTTCACCATCCAAAGATGAGCTTCAATATTAAGGCACTGCATAACGGGGTGAAAATCCTCAGCCTCGCTGTTGTTAAGTTACTAGAGCAGGAGGCGAAGGTACATGTACGCTAATTTGAATGGAACTCGGATTTTCTTTGATATTGAAGGTGTCGGATGGGAAAAGGTTGGGACGAAGTTGGTAGAAAAGCCAGTCTGCTTTATCCTACATGGCGGTCCAGGTGGAACCCATTTAGGATTTAAGCCGCATTTTAACGAATTAGCCAAAACAGCACAGCTTGTCTATAACGATAATCGTGGGAGCGGATTATCGAATAGAGGCCCTCAATCTTCCTATTCACTTGAAAATAATGTAGAGGATATTGAAGCACTTCGGCAATACCTCGGTCTAAAGAAAATCTACATATTAGGACACTCATACGGGGGAATGGCAGCCTTAAGCTATGCCTTAAAGTATCAAAAAAACTTGCACGGTCTTTTGTTACTGACAACCTCAGCCAGCTTTCGTTTTTTAGAGAAAGCAAAAGCGTTTATTGACCAGAATGGCAATGGTGCTCAAAAGGAGATGGCAAAGGTTTTATGGGATGGTGCGTTTTCATCAGAGGAGCATGTCAAACAGTACTATGAGGTGATGGCTCCCTTATATTCGCAGAAAGCGATTAGCCCTTCAACTGCACCACCTTTAGGGCACCGTTCCTTTGAGGCGTTGAATCAAGGATTCGGGCATTTTTTAAGAACATTTGATCTAACTGATCAGCTTTCGAGCATTCAAATTCCTACGCTCGTTATGGCTGGACGCCACGATTGGATTACACCCATTTGTGAGTCAGAGGAAATCGCGAAACTCATCCCATCGTGCCAGTTGAAAATTTTTGAGAATAGTAGCCACAATGTACCGATTGATGAACCTGAACTATTTTTCGAAATCGTCACTTCGTTTATTAAAACAAAAGGGGGACAAAAAATGACTGAGCCAAAAGAATTGAAAGGTTTTGAAGAGGAAGCACAGGTGCTAGTAGATAAGTATGTCATACCTGGGACATCTGTTGTACTTGCACAGGATGGAGAAATTGTGTACGGAAAAGGGTTTGGGTTTCGAAATATAGAAGAAGCCCTACCGGTTAATGAGGATACGGTTTTTGGGATTGGCTCTATTACAAAATCGTTCACATGTGTGGCCATTATGCAGCTTCAGGAGCAAGGGAAGCTATCGGTCCACGACCCGGTTGTGAGATTTTTACCTGAGTTTACCGTAAAGGACTCCAGCACAGTCAATGAGATGACGATTCATCACTTTATGACTCATTCTGCAGGATTACCACCTTTGTCTTCTTTGTACTATGCACTTAGAAGAACGATGGAAATCGACCCTTCTTACAAGGATCATAAGACCCTTCAGGTAGATGAAAAGGATCTCGGATATATTGATACGTATGAACAGCTCATGTCTTTTATTGGCGAGCTTGATTTAGAACTACTAGGAAAACCGGGGAAACATTTCAGCTACTCCAATGATTGCTACGCTTTACTCGGAACGATCATTGAACGAGTAGGTGGAAAATCCTACGAGCAATATGTGTATGATTACATTTTAAAGCCAATTGGAATGACTCGTAGCTTCTTTACAGTTGAGGAGTATGGGGATGACCAAAATATTGCTATGAGTTATGCGTTAGAAGTAGAAGATGGTAAAAAACGTGTCTATCAGGCGCCGATTTGGTGGGATGCACCAGCCATGCGCGCTGCAGGGTTCTTAAAGTCAACAGCAGCTGACATGCTGAAATATGCGGAAATCTTCCGTAATGGCGGCGTTGTTAATGACAAGCGAATCTTATCAGAAGAAAGTGTCAATGCAATGACAGCACACCAAATTGAAGTAGAGCCAGGGAAGTATTATGGGTATGGACTCATGATTACCCCTGATTATTTTGGGACAAAACTTGTTGAGCACGGCGGCAATTTAAAGGCGATTGCTGCACAAATGAGTGTGTTACCAGAGGTAGGGCTGACAGGAGTGACATTAACCAACCTAGCAGCAGTTCCAGCATCCCGGATTATGGAGCTTGCTATTAATGACTATCAAGGAAGAGATGCTAATGTGTCTCATATGGAATTAGAAGAAATGACGCTACCTGAAGCAGTTCTTGAAGAATTTACAGGAGATTATGTCTCCTATGAAGGTATGAAAATTTCCATTGGCAGTGAAGCTGGAAAGCCGACACTTATATCCCAAGGCGTGAACTACCAGGTAAAGGCGGTAGGGGAGAATCAACTCCTGGCAACGGTCAATGATATGAAAGAATTAATCCAGATTCATAGAGATGAGACGGGAAAGGTTGCTAGAATTACGTATCATTATCGCGAGTTTCCAAAGGTTGCGAGTCAACAGCGCGTGTAAAGGTAAAAAGTTTGTCATATTTTATCGTAAAATAATTTTAAATATTCTGATAAATTTATTGTGAAACAAGTAGGGGGTGTGTATAATGAACACAATAAATGATAAACTTCGAATTATTTAAAATCAGAAGTTTAGGCAACAATGATTTAACCAAATAAAAAGAAAAATATGGGGGTGTTAGGCTTGAAGGTGTTGATTGGACAAATAGCTCATGAAACAAATACCTTTTCCAATGTTAAAACAGATGAGGAAGCATTTAGACTTTGGGGATGGGATCTCAAAGAAGCAGTGATTGAGAATAACCGTAAAGTAAGAAATTATCTCGGGGGAATGATTGATAGGGCCGAAGAACTAGGGATAGAAGTCGTTCCAACCTTCGCAACCTTTGCATATCCGGCAGGTGTCATTACAGCCGAAACATATGCTGCACTAAAAAACGAGCTCATTCAGGCGATTGGAGCTGAAACAGAGTACGATGCGATTTGCCTCTCCTTACATGGTGCCGGTGTGACTGAAACAACGGAGGACCTAGAAGGTGATCTCCTTAAAGAAATTCGAACTATGGTTGGAAATAACATTCCAGTCGTCGTTACACTAGACCTTCACGCAAACGTAACACAAACCATGGTTGATGAAGCCGACCTTATACTCGGAAACAATCTATATCCTCATACAGATTCATACGAAATTGGAATGGAAGCCATCGATGCCATAACAAGTATCGTTCAAAAGCAGCTCAAGCCAACGATGTATCTAGCCACCTTACCAATGATCATACCAACGTCCACAACAAACTTATCACCTGCAAAAGATGTAAATGAACGCTGCTCGGAATGGGAACAAAATGAGAGAGTAGTAGATTGTACATTCTATCACGGATTCCCTTATACCAATATATCCAAGATTGGCGTTACCGTATTGGTGACAACTAATAATAACTCTGAATTGGCAAAGGAAGCCGCTAATGATGTCGCCTCTTATATATGGGGGAGAAAGGAAGACTTTTATAAAAAGCAGCCATTGCCAAAAGAGGGAATTGCTCTAGCTCTACAGCATGAGGGGTATCCTGTGGTACTTAATGAAACCTCCGATAACCCTGGTGGTGGTACTCCGGGTGACGGCACCTACCTATTACGAGCCTTGCTTGAAGAGAAAGTTGAAAAAGCAGCGTTTGGATTCATTTATGATCCTGAAGTTGTAGACAAAGCTTTCCAAGCAGGGGTTGGAGCAAGCATTGAAGTGGAGCTTGGAGGAAAAACGGACGCCCTCCACGGTGAACCGATTGCCTTCAAAGCTTACATAAAATGTTTAACTGACGGACGATTTGTTCAATCCTCTCCAATGGGTAGAGGGGCACGGATTAACCTAGGAAGATCCGTTCGTCTTCAATCAGGTGGAGTTGATATCATCGTCTGTTCAGTAAAAGCACAGACATTAGATGAGCAGATTTTTACTCTTCACGGAATTGATGTGAAGGAGTACAAAATTATTGGGCTAAAATCTAGTCAGCATTTCCGAGCAGGCTTTGAACCAATCAGCTCCAAAATCATTACAGTTGATTCACCAGGTCTAACAACACTAGATTTCACAACCTTTGATTATACAAATCTCAAAACAGATGTGTATCCGTTAAAAGCTGTTTCGCAAAGTATTTTATAAAATAAGGGAGTGGAAAAGTTAATGAAAAAATCATTATTACAAGGCTTCATGTTATTACTTTTTATTTTTGCATTAGTCGCTTGTACGAATACGGCTCCAACAACAAATGATGAATCCAGTGAACCTAATTCATCAGAGGGTACGGATGAGAAATCAGCAACTGAAGGTGGGACCATTGTCGTTACGTCTGTTCGTGAGCCGGATACGGTCGATGTGCAGCGTACAACTTGGGTGGATGACGCGAACAACCATATTTACGAGCCACTCGTTCGCTTTGATGTAGATGGAAAAATTGTACCGGCATTAGCAGAGAGCTTTGAGTTTTCCGGTGATGGAAAAGTGATTACATTCGTATTACGTGAAGGTGCTACCTTCCATTCAGGAACACCTGTTACAGCAGAA
Organism: Bacillus sp. AK128; assembly: GCF_053903075.1. Taxonomy (NCBI): domain Bacteria; kingdom Bacillati; phylum Bacillota; class Bacilli; order Caryophanales; family Bacillaceae; genus Bacillus; species Bacillus sp. AK128. Next base: position 402,845 of record NZ_CP096379.1, read on the forward strand.
GGGGTAAAGAAATCGTTTGAAAGATTTATAGAGTCTGCTCCAACAAGCTATATGGTAGGTCCTTTAGAAAAAATGGAAGTTGTTGACGAAAGAACGTTAGAATTGCATTTCAGCGAGCCATTCGCACCATTCTTGAGTAATGCCACAACAGCTTATCTGGCACCACTTGATCCAACTGCGATTGAAGAGCATGGAGATGAGTTTGGAAACAACGCTAGTTCAGCAGGTATTTTAAAAGTAAAAGAAATTAAAAGAGGTTCTTCCATTACGTTTGAAACGTATGATGATTTTACTTTAGGAGCTCCATACTCACAAAACAAAGGGGCAGCGGGTTTTGATGAAGTAGTCTTCCGCTTCATTTCGGATGATGATACTAGGATTCTAGAATTTAAGCGTGGAAATTCACAGGTTATGTTATCGGTCCCTCCAAACTATATTAAGGATTTAGAAGCAGATCCAAACGTTGAATTAGCAAAATCATTAGCAAACGGTCATGTATACCTAGGGATGAACAATAAGAAGCCAGTTTTCCAAGACTTACGAGTTAGACAGGCGATTGCCTTAGCAGTTGACCGTACACCAATCGTTGACTTTGCACTGGAAGGTGCAGCACAGCCGATTTTTGGTCCATTACCTCCAACGATTCCTGGATATAGCCAAAAGGTTGAAGACGAAGCGGCAAAAATGTATGCACGTAACCTGGATCAAGCAAAAAGCTTACTGGAGGAAGCTGGTTATACAGAAACAAATGGTGAAGGTATTGTCATGAAAGACGGCAAGCCACTATCAGTAGAATTATGGGTAACACAAGAGCCAACGATGCAACGTATCGCACAAATCCTGCAAAATCAGTTAAAAGAAGCAGGAATTGATATGAAGATTTCCGTTCAAGAGGATGCAACAATCCGTGCACAAAGCCCTGAGGGTGTCCATGAAATGCTTCTATGGACGTACGGCTGGTATGATGCGGACATTCTACACTCCATGTTCGGTAGAGATCTGTCATCACGTGTACATTATCAAAATGACGAGTTAATTTCGATTCTTGAAAAAGCGCGTGTCGAAATGGATCCAGATGCAAGAATGAAGATGTATGAAGAAGCACAGATGATAATCGTAGAACAAGCGCCATGGGTACCATTATTCGTTCGTGAAAATGTGACAGCGGTACGTGACTTAGAAGGATTCAAGCTACATCCAATTACAGGAACAATTATATGGTCTGATGTAAAGCTTGAGAAATAAACAATTTATATAGGTAGAAACATGAGTTGGGAGAGTCCTGTGCTTTCCCAACTTCATTGTAATTTACGGCTTTCCTATATAAAAGCTGACCTAAGTTATCATTGTTCTTAAAAGGGGGGAATTGCTTTGACCAGATATTTACTAAAACGGATGGGTACGATGTTAATCACATTATGGGGTGTTTCGGTTCTCGTCTTTCTGATGATTCATCTCATACCAGGTGACCCCGTTCTGAATATTTTAGGGGAGTTTGCAACGGAAGAGGCTGTTAATAAATTAAAGGCTGATCTCGGACTGGATCAACCCCTGCTCATGCAATACTTTTTATTTATAGGAGACGCCTTGCAAGGAAATCTTGGTCAATCCTATATTACAAATCAGTATGTGGTAGATGAAATTATTAATCGCTTTCCGGTAACCTTTCAGTTAGCTGTCTATAGCTTGGTCATTGGTTCGGTTGTAGGAATTGTGATGGGAACAATTGCAGCGGTAAAGCAAAACACAATTTTTGATCAATTGGCGATGTTAATTTCATTAATAGGTATTTCAGCACCAGGCTTCTGGATTGCGCTCTTTTTAATTTTTATCTTTGCTTACCAAATCCCAATTTTCCCTATTTCGGGGTATGACGGGATTTACTCATTAATCCTGCCATCCATTACATTAGGTCTTGCAACAGCAGGTAATATTGCCAGGATGACTAGATCAAGTATGCTTGAGGTCGTCAAACAGGACTATATGAGAACAGCTGAAGCAAAAGGAGTAAATGCATACCGTTTAATTTTTGGTCATGGCTTACAAAATGCGTTAATCCCGGTTATTACACTAATTGGATTACAATTTGGCCACTTATTGGCAGGTGCTGTCGTAACGGAAACTGTATTTGCCTTACCTGGTATAGGTAGCCTTGCGATTGATGCAATTGCCACACGTGATATGCCTACGATTCAGGGATTAGTTTTATTTATGGCATTTATTTTCATCGTCGTTAATCTTCTAGTAGACATTTTCTATAGTGCAATTGATCCGAGGATTAAATATGAATAGGAAGGGGGGCAGATTATGAGTCAACTTGCTACAGAAACAAAAGCAGAAGCATTGCTGCCAGGTATTAAGGAAGATAAACCAAAATCATACTGGTCTCTTGTATGGGGACGCCTTAGGAGAAATAAGGGAGCTTTAGTTGGGGCAGGAATTTTGTTGATTTTCATTATGGGATCGGTGTTTGCACCCGTGTTAGCTCCCTTTCCAGTTGAGGAAATGAAGATGGAAAATAGATTTTTAGCTCCGTCAGCAGCACACTGGCTTGGTACAGATGAGTTTGGTCGTGACATCTTATCAAGAATGATGCATGGTGGACGCGTATCGTTAATGATGGGTCTTGTCGCCGTTTCCATTGCTGCTATCTTCGGAGTTCTTTTAGGTGTTATTTCAGGTTATTACAGGAAAATTGACATTTATATTATGCAGGGCATGGATATTTTACTTGCATTTCCTTCCCTTTTATTAGCGATTGCGATCATTTCAGTCCTTGGTGTAGGTCTTACGAATGCGATGATTGCTGTTGCGATATCTGTCATCCCTTCCTATGTAAGGGTCGTTCGTGGAACGGTTTTATCAATCAGGGAAAAAGAATATATAGAAGCGGTAAAAGCATTAGGGGTTAGTGACTTTAAGATTATTGTAAAGCACATTTTACCGAACGTCCTATCACCTGTAATCGTCTTGTCAACTCTGCAATTTGGTACGAGTATCCTAGCAGCAGCAGCATTGAGCTTCCTTGGGTTAGGAGCACAGCCACCAACTCCTGAATGGGGAGCGATGGCCTATGTAGGGAAGTCCTTCCTGTTAAATGCATGGTGGATGTCTCTTTTCCCAGGGCTTGCGATTATGTTAGTCGTATTAGGCTTTAATATGCTGGGGGATGGACTAAGAGATGCGCTTGATCCAAGGTTGAAATAATTCTGGAAACATAATATAAGCAATTTTAGCCATGAGGGGGAATTCGGGTGACTTCTATGCAGGAAATTACGGCGTTACGGAATAAAGAAGCAGATGAAAAACCAGAGCTGGTAACGGTTGATGAGCTTTATATAAAGTTTAAAAGTGCCAAAGACACAGTCACGGCAGTGAATAATGTCAGCTTTCAATTAAAAGAAGGGGAAACAGTTGCCTTGGTAGGAGAATCAGGTAGCGGTAAAAGTATAACAGCGCTTTCGATTATGGGGCTGATCCCCAAGCATGCCGGATTTGTTGAAGGAAGCATCACAATAAAAGGGAAGCAATTGAACAATCTGCCTCCAAAACAAATGCGTAAAATAAGAGGGCGTGATATTTCGATGATTTTCCAGGAGCCGATGACTTCCTTAAATCCTGTTCACAAAATTGGAGATCAAATTGGGGAAGTAATTCGTTTACACGAAAACACATCGAAGGAAGAAACGACAAAACGGACCATTCAAATGCTTGAAAAGGTAGGAATCCCAAGGCCGGATAAAATTATTAAAGAATTTCCGCACCAATTATCGGGTGGAATGAGACAACGTGTGATGATTGCTATGGCGATGGCCTGTAATCCAAAGTTGCTGATTGCCGATGAACCAACGACGGCATTAGATGTGACCATTCAAGCTCAAATCCTCGATTTAATGAATGATTTGAAAAAACAATATAGTACTACGATTCTATTAATCACACATGACCTTGGCGTAGTAGCCGATATTGCAGACCGAGTCATGGTTATGTATTACGGTCAAATAGTGGAAGAGGCGGATGTTTATACGCTTTTTAAGTCTCCTAAACATCCGTACACAGTAGGACTTATTAATTCAATTCCAAATTTAGAAGAACAAAAGAGCCGGTTAGACCCGATTGAAGGTAATGTTCCAAACCTTGGTGGTATCACAAAGGGGTGCCCGTTCCGAGGTCGCTGTAAAGAGGCAATGGACATATGCGCTGAGAAAAATCCACCTCTTATTTCACTAGAGAAACAAACCGTTCGATGCTGGATTCATGAGAAAAAGGAGGTAGGATGATGAGCACGATGTTACTTGAAGTGGGAGATTTAAAAACCTACTTTCCTATTAAAAGTGGTATATTGAAGAATACAAGCGGCTATGTTAAGGCTGTTGATGGGATCTCCTTTGCACTAGAGGAAGGGGACACCCTCGGAATAGTTGGGGAAAGTGGTTGCGGGAAATCGACAACAGGCAGGAGTATCCTACGGTTAATTGAACCTACCGGAGGGTCGGTGAAATATAAGGGTGTCGAGGTTACCACGATGGGAAAAAAGGAGTTACGAAAACTTCGAAAGGATATGCAAATTGTATTTCAGGATCCGTATGCATCCCTTAATCCACGTATGCAGATTGGAGCGATTATCGAAGAAGCTCTTTCCACCCACAATATTGGCAAAAATTCAAAAGAACGCAGGGATATGGTAATCAGCCTTCTAGAAAAAGTGGGACTAAGCCGTACTGCATATGAACGTTATCCTCATGAGTTCAGCGGTGGTCAAAGACAGCGCATCGGAATTGCACGTGCTATTGCCGTGAATCCGTCCTTAATTATCGCGGACGAACCGGTATCAGCGCTTGATGTTTCGATTCAGGCGCAAATTTTGAATCTATTTCAGGATTTACAGGATCAGTTAGGGCTAACCTATATATTTATTGCCCATGATTTGAGCGTCGTCAAGCATATTAGTGATAAAATAGGAGTGATGTATTTAGGCAGGTTGGTAGAGTTTGCCTCAAAGGAAGATTTGTTTTCAAATCCATCACACCCATATACCCAGGCGTTGATGTCGGCAGTTCCAATACCAGATCCAACAGTTAAAAAGGAACGGATTATTCTAACTGGAGACGTACCAAACCCATCGAATCCTCCGAGTGGATGCACGTTTAACCCCCGGTGTCGTTCATGTATGGAGATCTGTACAAAGGTCGCACCAAAACCGATAGAATTAAGCCCAGGACATGTGGTAGCCTGCCATCTATATGATCCTGAATACGATTAAGCGAAATAGGATTTTACGTCATAGGAGAGAATTCATTGAAAAAAATCATACAGCAAATTAAGCAACATTATAATGACCTTTCGCAAGGGCTTAAGCTTGTTGCCAATTTCATTATTGAAAATCCAAAACTGATTGCCCTTTATCCGGCTAAGGAAATTGGAAAATTAACGGAGACAAGTGAAACAACTGTTATCAGATGCAGCATTGCTTTAGGGTACTCAGGGTATGCAAACCTTCAGGAGGATATCCGGAAGGCTCTGCTTTTACCAGAGGATGACGATCCGATTCAGGCACTGAAAAAAGGAATCAAGACTCAGAATAATATTATCCATGATGTCATGGAGCAGGACATTGAATATATCAGGCAAACCTTTGGTGCGCTTGATGAAACACTGTTTATGGAGGCAGTAAACAGCATTGTGAAGGCGAAAAAGATTATTGTGATAGGACTAAGAACATCCTACGCACCTGCTAACTGGCTTGCCTACAGTTTAAACATTGTAAAAGGTGAAACAGTTTTATTCAAAGGCGATATTGATGACGCCAATTACTTATTAACGGAAGTGGATGAAGACTGGCTAATTGTCGCCTTATCGTTTCAACGGTATGTGAAGCAGACCATTTCCTTCGTAAAAGCTGCAAAAGCAAAGGGGGCGCAAGTGCTGACGATTACCGATAACGAGCTGTCTCCGGTAGGCGTCATGGCAGATATAACGATTAGAGCCATTACTCCAGTTCCAACCAGCCTGAAAGGTATGCCGCCACTATTTTCGATTTTAAATGCCTTGATTTCCGGTGTCATGGTCACTGATCAAGTAAACGTCGAAGCAAGGGTCGACACCTACAATCAAACAAGCAAGCATTATTATTCCTTTTATCGTCAAGAAGAATAGGGGGGCCAACTTTGACAATTGGCTCTCATGATTACAATTTAAGGAGGAGTTCAAATGAAAAGTCAGGTTACGATGAATGCATTTGAAGTACATGCAAAGGCTTTGATTGAAAAGTATCAAATTCCCGGCACAGCCATCGGTTTTGCCCATAACGGGGAGAAGATTTATGAAAAAGGCTTTGGATACCGAAATGTAAATCAGCAGCTTCCTGTCACAATGGATACGGTATTCGGAATTGCCTCCGTTACGAAATCATTTACTTGTATGGCCATCATGCAGCTGCAGGAACAAGGCAAGCTATCTGTTCATGACCCGGTTGTGAAATACTTACCGGAATTCTCCACACCTACACATTCAACAAATAAGATGACGATTCATCACTTCATGACCCATTCAGCAGGACTACCACCACTTCCTTCGTTAATCTATGCAAAGAAAAGAAGCCTAGATCAAGACCCTTCAGCAAACGATTACCCAGGACTAAATATCAACAAAGATGATACCCAGCCTCCAATTGATACATATGAACAGCTAATGGAGTTTATCGCCGGATTGGAATTCGACCTTCTGGGTGAACCGGGAACTGAATTCAGCTACTCTAACGATTGCTATGCCTTATTAGGTACAATCGTTCAGCGTGTCAGCGGCATTTCGTTTGAACAGTTTGTAAAAGAGTATATCTTGGATCCGTGTGGAATGGAGCAAACTTGTTTTGAAATTGAAGAATTACAAGACTATGAAAATATCACCTCCTTATATGCTGCTAGAAAGATAGAAGGTGGAATGGAAGTATATGAAGCACCAGTATGGTGGGAGTCTCCGTCTATGAGAGGAGCGGGAGCCCTTAAATCCACGGTGAATGACATGCTGAAGTACGCTGAAATTATCCGAAACAATGGTAGAGTTGGAGATAAACAGATTATATCGGCAGAAACCGTAAAACAGATGACTACACCATATATTGAATGCTCTCCAGGGCGCTATTATGGATATGGGTTTATGATTACTCCTAATTATCACGGTGCGACTCTAGTCGATCATGGCGGAAACTTAAAAGCCATAGCCTCCCAGCTATGCATCATTCCAGAAAGAGGAATTACAGGGATGATCTTAACCAATCTTGCCGGCGTTCCAGCCACAACCATCATGAGTGGAGCACTTAATGACCTAGAAGAACGCCCTGTCGATGCATTACCATTCCCTACAGAAAAGCATGAACTTTCACAGGAACAGTTAAGCGACTACGTAGGCACATACACCTCAAACGAAGGAATGGGCTTATCCATAACTGTCCAAGAAGGTGAACTGGACCTAAATGTCCAAGGCATTTCATTCCCAATCACATGTGTTGGTGAGGACTTATTCCTGGCTGTAGTCAAAGACCAAACCGAACTCATCCGCTTCGTCCGTAACCCTGAAGGCCAAATCGAAAGAATTGCCTACCACATGCGCCAATTTCCGAAGGTGGGGTAGGTACGGGGGGACAGGGACCTCGTTCCAGGTACGAGGGGACAGGGACTTCGTTCCCAAGCTCGCTACAATCTGATATTGAAAAAATGGCAAATTCTATATAATGAATATAGTAGAGAATAAACGGTACGAGGGGACAGGGACTTTGTGCCTTGGAATCATTCTGCCTATAAGGATAAGGTTTAATGGGCTTGCACAGGCGCAAAAGTATTATCTCTTTTCGTAATTCTAAACTAATCATTTAAAGAACAGTCACTCAATAGGCTGTTCTTTTTTGCCATAAACATTAAAGAAAGAGTCCGAAGAAAGAATGTTCATATCATGCTAAATTAACGATTAGTAGAAAAGTAACAGAGTTTTTTTGTTCTTTCTATGATTTAGATATGCTCCTACTAAATAACTATGTGAAAGAATCTTGTAATCCAAAGTGATGATAGGATTTTTAAACATTATTATCTATCATTTTAAGCAAAGTGATAGTATAATAATCATAGGTAAAAATAGCTAATTGAATATTCGGCAAACTACTTGAAAAAGTAGGACGCAAAACTAAAGGGGCTAAATCATTCGATATGCCAGCCAGTTGCATCTATTAACGTTTAGATCACTACAGCCCCTATTTGTTTAGGGGCTTTTTATTTTGTTTGGAAGGAAAGAAATGAGTGAGTGTATTTCGTCCTATTGATAAAGGGATTGGGACCATCGGTGGAAGAAGTGAATACCGCTAGAAATACTTATTTATTTCTAATACGGTTGATTTAAAAAGCAAAACACAACATGAATATCAAAAGGGGAGAGAGTCAATTGAAAACAGTATTTAAACATATTTTTGCCATTTTAGGGATCGCATTTGCAATTGCGCTAATGTTATTTGCAACAGCCATTAGTATGGGTTCACAAGCTATGGAAGAATTACTGATTACTTCCTCCATTTATAGTGGACTGGCACTAGTAGGCTATATGATTAGTGGTATCATGCCAAGATTAGGTGGATGGTTCATGATTATAGGAGGGCTCGTGTTCTCAGGCCAATATGAAACATTAGGTTTTTTAGGAGTAGGGCTGCCACTTTTATTTTCAGGAATTTTATCCATTCGTAGTAAAAAGAAAAAGCGGCTATCTAAGGTTCTGGTGGAGCAATAATGAAAGTTATTAAATGGGGATTCCAAATTGTTACCATTTCTTTGTTGGCATTTTTAATTTTTTGTTTATTAACTTATATTTTATTTAATTATGTCCTAACTCCAGGGGAAAACCAAACGGGTGTTTCAGAAGAGATGTTCCAGGATTCTCAAACACTTTTAACGATGATAAATACTCAATTTTTAACTGTTGATTTAGATGCTCAAGTAGACGAGCAACAAGTAGATGAACTGTTAGATATGATTGACAGCTATGGATATAAATATAGCAATACTAACCTTAATCCAGCTGAAGGTGAAATGTTTACTGATATAGGGATTGTTGTGTACGATTATTTGCAACTGGCTGAAATTGATGCATTTTATCAAGGAGAACCTCTTGATTTTAACGAGAGATATGGAATGTATTCTTCACAAAAAAGAGATATTTATGAATCATTCCTGAACAATCGAGTGGGGCTTAGAGAGACCTATGGATTTAGCTATGAACAGTAAAAATGATAGTTTAGTTAAGTTAAGTATTAACAACTTATTTTCTTCAAAATAATGAAAGATTAGGATAAACAGTCTTTTTTATAGAATTAGGCTGGAATAAGAAGAGCTAATCCAAAACAGGCTTACACAATTGATGATTGTAATAAGCCTGTTTTGAACTAATTTTGTATAAGTAACTGAAGATACTCGATTACTGCGAGAGCAAAGCGATGAGGTACGAGGGGACAGGGACCTCGTTCCATTAGTAAAGATGCGAAAAACTTTTGTTAATGTAAGAAGGGATATTCCCGACAAGTGTAGAATATAAATTCCAACCTCGAAATTTCAACTCTTTTACTCTTCTATTATTACTTCGTATTTAGTTTTCCCCAGCTTCAAATCAAGATCCCAAGAAAATATTTTATATGATTCCTCATTAAGAGCATTTTTTCGTTAACCAGTTGGAGGTGATTTATGTTTGCCTAGAAAAGCAAGGAGAATTAGCAGGACGGGGATTTACCACATTATTATGAGAGGTATTAATAGACAAGTGATTTTTGAGAATGAGGAAGATAAAAAGAAGTTCTTAGAGATTCTTGCAAAGTATAAGAGAATTTGTGGATTTGAACTATATGGTTATTGTTTGATGGATAATCATGTTCATCTTTTATTAAAAGAGGGTGAAGAATCGATATCAAAAGTGATGATGAGAATTTGCTCAAGCTATGTCCTTTGGTACAACTGGAAGTATGAGCGGTGTGGGCATTTGTTTCAGGAACGTTATAAGAGTGAGAATGTAGAAGATAAGAGGTACTTTTGGACGGTTCTTCGTTATATTCACCAAAACCCTTTAAAGGCAGAAATTGTTCAAACCGTTTGGGATAGTAGATGGACAAGTATTCATGACTATGTAGAACATGTCAGGATAGTAGATATTGATTGGGTACTTAATTTGCTTTCAGGAGAACGAAAGGTAGCTATCCAATGGTTTAGGGAATACATGGAAGAAAGTAATACCGACAAGTGTCTTGAATATGAAGTGAAACTTTCTGATTCGGAGGTAAGGGATTATCTGTTATCTTTAGGTATAGAGAGTAGTAGCAAGCTTCAACAGATGGAGCGAGAACAAAGAGTTGGTATTTTGGCCCAGGTAAGGCTTCTTAATGGAGTTTCCTTAGGCCAAATTTCGAGAGTTACTGGAATTTCTAAGAGTGTGATTAGTCGAGTTAAGTAGAATAGCTGGTACGAGGTCCCTGTCCCTTCGTACCACCTAAAACTGGAAAAAATTCCATTAATTTAAAATCGACACGATTCGACAAAATATGATATATTACTAATATAAGATGTATGTCTTGTAAGCCATGTTTCTTGTAAAATATCAACCTATCTTAATCCTCCCAGCTTGTAGAGATAATTAATCTTTACAAGCTTTTTATTTTGCTTGGAGTTCTATCATGTGCTAACTCAGAAGTAATACATATTATTTTTGTCCTCTGGTTTTCTATAGTCATAGATAAGCTTGTAAAGAAATGGGATGTTTCTAAATTAATAGGATACTTGTTTAAGCTATTAGCCTATTCCCTCTTTGGATTTATCCCAATATTAATTACATATATTAATAGCTCTATCCTGAAGCAACTCTTTTTTATCCTCAAGCCACATTTTTCCCTGTTGCAGCATTACTGTACTTGCATGTTCTAATCACCATACAATACTTGTTTGGAAGATTCATTAATGCATTTAGGACTGTCTGAAGCTGAGGGCGTTTTTTTGTTTATGGCCTTTATTGATACTCACAAAGAACATGATGTCCTTTTCTTTGTGCAACATTATCTAAACGGCAAACTAAAAAAATAACCGATATAGAAAAACAACTCTCGTAAGAAAAAGGGAAGTTTACTTTTTAATGTTTTATAAACGGAACTTTGTGTAGGTGATGAATATGCATCCATTCCAGTAGACTTTGCCATTAAGATTGCTCTTTTCATATGCAAAGGATCGCTTACAATGGTATATGTGCTGAAGTTTTTCTCAGATGCTATTTCATAAGCATATTTTATGTTCTCTTCTGTAATCCTTGATTTTGTTTCAATTAGAATATCCTCTTGTCTAACATTGTTCTTAATAGCATAAACCCTTGCAACCTCAGATTCTGCATACTTGTCTCCTTTACCCTTCCCCCCGGTGAAAATAATTTTATCTACATAATTATTCTCATAAAGCCAGATGGAATGATTAATCCTTTCGCGTAAAACGGGAGATGGTTCACCATCCCAGGCGGCAGCACCAAGTACTACTGCAACATCCGTTTTAACTAATTGGTTTTTTCCACTGAAGGACCAAATGCTAAAAGCTGAATATGTAACGAATACAAGGAAAATAATGATGATAGAAAAGAATAATCTTAATACATATTTTTTGGTCAATTTAAATCAATCCTTTTTGGCACGAGGGGACAGGGACTTTGTCTCGTGAATATGTTCATTAAAGAGCCAGTTGCAATTGTACGAATCGAGGGAGCAGGTGGAAATGGCATATTGTCTTCTAGTATATTGGGACAAAGTCCTGACCCTGCTTTCCCATTCATGTCCTTTCATCCTCAGGATGGGAGTTCCGTTAATTACTGGAACGAGGTCCCTGTCCCTTCGTACCACCTTCGTACCCCTAAATTATGAAAACTGTTCCAAAGATAACGAATGAGATTCCAATTAATATTGTGAATCCCTTAATTACACCAAACGGAAATCTACTTAGTAATCTAAATAAAAGTTCAAACTCAATATAGTGTACACGAATACCACCTTTATCCTCATAATCCACTTTTGTCATTTTAAACAAAGTGGAATAGAGGACAAAGATTCCCCAGAAGATCAACAATACCAATACCCCGATAAATAAAGCCAAACTACCCACCACACCTTACTATTAATTGTTAAATTATTACAATAAAAGCCTAACATAATTTTCTTTGGTTTTAAATAAACAGCTTTCGACATTCATTTTAATAATTGTATTATCGGGGACCAGGTGGACGGTTTTACGTACATGTAGAATAGATAGAAACCGATAGAACTGTATCCGTGGTCAATAAGTTGCCAATACTTTTTAATCACTGGAACGAGGTCCCTGTCCCTTCGTACCGTTCGTACCGCTACGATACTTTTTCGGTGTAACGCCTGTCATCTTCTTAAATACCTTTGTAAAATGGCTTTGGTCGTGAAAGTTCAGCCAGGTGTAGATTTCTGAAATGGAGTAATCAGAGTGGGAGAGGAGCTTTTTTGCTTCTTTGATCCTTTCCCGCAAAATATACTCTGTAACGGAGAGTCCTACCTCTTTTTTGAATGTAGTAGATAAATAGTTTGGATTCATGTTTGCCACTTTGGCGAGATCTGCTAGTGAGATTTCTTCATATAAATGTTTGTAAATATAAGACTGGCATTGAACGATAGGACGAGAGTATGTATGGTGCTTTCCTTCAATTACACGGTCTGTAAAGTCTAGGATGGCTTGCTGTAATAGCTTTTGAATGGCAGTAATCTCCTTTAGTTCCTCCAATTCTTGAATGTATAAGTCACTCATTGTGTAAGCAAGCTCAGGCTGCACGCCGCCTTCCATTGCGGACCGCGTTGCTAAGGTGATTGCAGAGATGGCTAAGTTTTTTTCACTACGAAGTCGGCTTTTCTTTGAAAGGATGCCAAGCTTTCCCTCCATTTCAGGTAAGTTTATTCTACTCAGTAATTCCTCTTTACGACCTTCTTTAATACATTGAAAGGTTGCTTGCTCCGTTTCGTAGGTGGTATGAAACGAAATTTCCTGTCTATTTTTCGCCACATGAAGGTCAGGATTTTCCTTTGGTTTACCATCAAAATCCAATGAACTGTCCAGCTGAATCACTTCTGTAAGATCAAGGCGTTTAGAATATAACAAGTATGTAGCAATAAGAGCAGTATGTAGGAGGGAGCGTTTACTAACAATTGGTATTGTATGATAATAGTCGTATAACGTTTTCTTATCTACTTTAATTTGTAAGTCACTGATTAATCCATTCAAAGTTTCTTCAGCGGCTTCTCTATATAAAGAGGGGCCAATAATCCATGTCCCGTTTAATGGGCTTTGCGGTCCCACTCGAATAGAGATATAGTTTTCAAGAAAGGTAGTCGAGCGTAGCACTGGTACATCATAGGGATCCTTTTGAAAATCAAATTGTGTAAATAACTCTTTCTGTTCTGGGTGAATAGGGTTAACTGTGAAATTCGCGGGATATTGAATATCGACCTCATTGTCTTCGTTGTAAAAGTAGACTGGAATATACGTTATTTCATAGATGAGTTTACTAAAGTATTCTACTTCCTCTTTATCTTTATAATTAAAGAAACTCATGATGAACCTCCGAATGTATAAGGATTTATGAAAGCGTTTTAAAAATAGTGAATGATATACAAAAAATATAACATTTTTACAAAAAGTATGGAATCTCTTTAGTTAAAATTGGAAGTAAGAAAATTACAAAAACGTTTACAGGGAGGATACTATGAGTAGAAAAGAAACGATTCAACAACTAATAGAAGAACTAACTCTAGAAGAAAAAGCAGGTTTGTGTTCAGGACTTAACTTTTGGCATACAAAGCCAGTGGAACGACTTGGAATTCCATCCGTGATGGTGACAGATGGACCTCATGGGTTACGAAAACAGAAGCAAGGCTCAGATAACTTAGGAATATTCGATAGTGTCCCAGCTACTTGCTTTCCATCGGCTGCAGGTTTAGCGGGGTCATGGGATCGTGAGTTAATTCAGAAGGTTGGAGTTGCCTTAGGAGAAGAGTGCCAAGCTGAGGATGTGGCTGTTCTTCTTGGACCAGGTGCTAACATTAAACGTTCTCCATTATGCGGACGTAACTTTGAATATTTTTCAGAGGATCCATTCCTTTCCTCCGAGCTTGCTGCCAGTCATATTGAAGGGGTGCAAAGTCAAGGGGTTGGAACGTCCTTGAAGCACTTTGCGGCGAACAATCAAGAACACCGCAGAATGTCTTCCAATTCTATTGTAGACGAGAGAACACTAAGAGAAATTTATTTAGCAAGCTTTGAAGGGGCAGTAAAGAAGGCACAGCCTTGGACGGTCATGTGTGCGTACAACAAGGTAAATGGTGAATTTGCTTCTGAAAACAAAACCTTGTTAACAGATATTTTGAAAGACGAATGGGGTCATGAAGGCTTCGTCGTTTCTGACTGGGGTGCTGTAAACGAGCGAGCGGAAGGATTAGCAGCAGGTCTTGAGCTTGAAATGCCTTCAAGTAACGGAGAAGGAGACAAGAAAATCGTTCAGGCAGTAAAAGATGGGCTTCTATCTGAAGAGGTATTGAACAATGCTGTTGAGCGACTGTTAACGGTTATTTTTAAATCGGTGGATGAGAAAAAAGAAAATGCAACGTACGATCAAGCAGCACACCATGTACTCGCACGTAAAGTCGCTAGTGAAAGCATGGTCCTATTGAAAAATGAGGACCGAATTCTTCCATTGAAAAAGGAAGGAAAGCTTGCTGTAGTTGGTGCATTCGGTAAGCATTCAAGATATCAAGGTGGAGGAAGTTCTCACGTTAATCCAACTCAGCTAGATAGCGTGTTTAATGAGATTGAGAAAATGGCAGGAGCTGCTAAGGTTACGTTTGCGGAAGGGTATAAGCTAGAATCTGATGAGGTAGATGAGCAATTGATAGCTGAAGCAGTAGAGCAAGCACAGCAATCGGATGTCGCAATCGTATTCGCTGGTTTACCAGATCGTTATGAATCAGAGGGCTATGACCGTACACATTTACGAATTCCTGAAAATCACCAACGCTTAATCGAAGCGGTTGCAGCGGTTCAACCAAATGTGATCGTTGTGTTAAGTAACGGTGCACCGATTGAAATGCCATGGCTAGGCAGTGTAAAAGGAGTTCTTGAAGCATACCTTGGGGGCCAAGCATTCGGTGGTGCTGTAGCAGACATTTTGTTCGGTGAAGTAAACCCATCTGGAAGATTGGCTGAAACGTTCCCACAAAAACTAAGCCATAACCCATCTCATCTGAATTTCCCAGGGGAAGGGGACACGGTGGAATATAAAGAAGGCGTTTTCGTAGGCTATCGCTACTATGATACCAAAGAGATTGAACCATTATTTCCATTCGGTTACGGACTAAGCTACACCACTTTTGACTACACAAACATTACTGTTGATCAAAAAGAGTTAAAAGACACAGATACAGTGAACGTTCATGTAACGGTGAAAAACACAGGGGATGTTGCTGGTAAAGAAGTTGTTCAATTATATGTTCGTGATGTTGAAAGCACCGTTAATCGCCCAAGTAAAGAATTAAAGGGGTTTGAAAAAGTAGAATTGCAGCCTGGTGAAGAAAAAACAGTTCAATTTACATTAGATCAGCGGGCGTTTGCTTACTATAATGTAGACATTAAAGATTGGCATGTAGAAACTGGGGAATTTGAAATCCTTGTAGGAAAGTCGTCTGCAGAGATTTGTTTATCTGAAACGGTGAAGGTAGAGTCGACCATAGTCATTCCAGTGACATTCGATCGAACTTCTACGATGGGAGATATTTTGGCTCACCCACAAGCTGGACCTGTGCTTCAGGCAGCACTTCAAGAAATGCAGAAGAATAGTCCGATGATGGAAGCGATGGAAGGGGATCAGTCTGAAATGATGGTCGCGATGATGCGTTATATGCCACTTCGTACGATCGTTTCCTTTATTGAAGCTTTTACAGAAGAAATGCTAACAGCACTTTTAGCAACACTTAATGATGCTGTCTCTGAAAAAGTGGTGAATTAACAATTACTT
This sequence comes from Bacillus sp. AK128, assembly GCF_053903075.1. Taxonomy (NCBI): domain Bacteria; kingdom Bacillati; phylum Bacillota; class Bacilli; order Caryophanales; family Bacillaceae; genus Bacillus; species Bacillus sp. AK128. The sequence continues at coordinate 418,922 of NZ_CP096379.1, forward strand.
TAAATAACCTTGTTGAATGTTGGTTTTCTTAATCATTGATTATTTTCAGTGGTTAGGAAGACCTTGCAAGGTTTTCGATTTCCTTATATATGTAAGCGTTTTATTCTTAGTTCCTACTATTCAAAACATATGTAAAAAATTAGGAGGGTGGCATATGGGGGCAGTTAGAAACGATGAGGTAATTTCCTCGGGAGAAAAGATAACACCAGTTGGAAGTAACATTGGATTTGGAGAGAAGCTCGGGTATGGTATCGGTGATTTAGCTAGTAATCTTGTTTTTACAGCGGTTTCTACGTTTCTTGTATTCTATTACACAGATGTTGCAGGTGCTTCAGCGGCAGCAGTTGGTACGATTATTTTACTCTCAAGATTATTAGATGGATTTACAGACATTGGGATGGGGGCAGTCGTCGATAAAACGAGATCAAAACATGGAAAAGCACGTCCTTGGTTAATGTGGATGGCCATTCCGTATACGATATCAGCCATCATGCTCTTTACCGTTCCCGACTTAGGTCCAGTTGCTATGCTGATCTATATCGCAATCACTTATAATGTCGTTCATATTATTTATACGGCAATTAATATTCCTTATGGTGTGCTAAATGCTCGAATGACCCAAGATAGCTATCAACGGGCAACGTTAAATATATTCCGTATGTTCTCTGCATTAATTGGTGGAATGATTGTAACCTTAGCAACAATCCCTCTTGTTGATGCCTTTGGTGGAGGGAAACTTGGTTGGTCTGTAACCTTTACAATTTTTGGAGTTTTATCTGGTATCATATTCTATATTACATTTTTGACAACGAAAGAACGAGTAGTGGCCGTTGCAAATTCTGAGTCCACTGTCCCTATTAAAGCAGGGGTTAAGGCACTATTTAAAAATAAGTATTGGGCATTACTTGTTTTATTTGCACTCGTGTCCTATACGGGTATGGGGCTAAGTGGTGGCCTCAGTATTTACTATGCACAATACATTTTAGGTGATCCAGGCTTAGTTGGCCCACTTGGTATAGCTGGAATGTTTCCAATCATGATTGGATTACTATTAATTGCACCCATTATTAAGAAGTTTGGTAAACGAAATACAATGATTGGTGGTTTCCTCCTCGGCCTAATAGGAACCGTTGTGATGTTAATCGATCCAACAAACTTTACCCTCGTCTTAATAGGATCTGTCATTCGCGGTTTTGGAACCGTTCCTTTCATGGGCTCCTTCTTCGCCATGCTAGCCGATACTATTGAATATGGTGAGTGGAAAACAGGACTAAGAACAGAAGGGTTAGTCTACAGTGCAGGAAGCTTTGGAACGAAGGTTGGAATGGGGCTAGGTGCAGCTGCTATGGGGTGGAGCTTAACTCTTGGAGGCTATATCGGAGGAGTTGCAGAGCAAACAGACTCGGCCATTTCCATGATCAACTTCCTGTTTATCTGGGTCCCAGCCATTATTGCCTTGATTCAGATTGCTATCTTAGCTTTCTATAAATTAGATAAGATGTATCCACAGATTTTGGCGGATCTTCAGGCGCGGAAAGAACAGTAGGGACGAGGAGGGACGAGGGGACAGGGACTTCGTTCCAGTAAGGGATATCAAATGCCGGAGGAACAGTTCTTGTTCCTCTGGCATTTTTTTAGTGCGGTGGAGGATCCGCTAATGGTATGAGTGGAATGAGAAAGCAACTTGGGTTGATGCGAGTTATCTAGTGCAGGGATAAAATTACCATCACTCATGTCTTTACATCCTCAGGAGGGGAGTTCCATAAAATGCTGGTACGAGGTCCCTGTCCCTTCGTAGAACACCTTCGTAGCACAGATTCTTATGAGGACCCTGAGTCCTCTATCTCAGCAATTTCGAGTCGTTTTGGACTTGTTGCGGACCCTGAGTCCTCTATTAGAGCAATTACAGAGAAAATTACTCGTTTTTGAGCAAATAGAGGACTCTTGGTCCACTTTGTCAGCATTTTCACTGATTATACTAGAAATAGAGGACTGAGGGTCCGCTAGAATCCGGTGTGGGCAAAAAACTTGGGAGGAAAGGGACGAGCGGTTTGGGAAAGGTATTCAGGTGATGCAAGGTATCAAGTGCAGGGATAAAGTTACCATCGCTCATGTCCTTACATCCTCAGGAGGGGAGTTCCGTTAATTGCTGGAACGAGGTCCCTGTCCCTTCGTACCACCTCCCTCCGTACCACCTCCGTACCAAATTTTTCGACATTTATTTATTATTACAATATTTTAATTCATAAGATGCAACTTACGGAAAAAGCAGAAGAAAACTCTTTTTTTCAGTAAGTAATCATCGTTATAAACCAGTTTCGTAGAATACAGTTAAACCCCAATAATATATTATAAGGCAATAGTTTGTTTTACAAAAAACGATCATTCTTTCCCTTTTACTCAAATTGACAACGATATATTACTTAAATATTATAATAATTAAAACTATTTAGATTGAATGGTTGAGATTTGTCGTGGTTTACAGCGTTAAGTGCTTTACCAATTAACAGTTTAGAAAGCGCTTACACTCTAAAAAGAAACCGGTTTCGTTTCTTATTCGAATAAACCATACCTATAACCACATATATCGATTTTCCACATGAACACTTGTAATAAAAAGTCTACAAAGTTTTTAAGGAGGTGATCCACTCTTAGCAACTGTACATAAATAAAATATGATTTTTAAAATTAGGAGGAACCAAAAGTGATACGTAGACCAAGGGTACAAAAGTTTTTAACCATCATAACAATGATTGTACTATCATTATCTACTATTCTTCCGGCCACTAGTGTTTTGGCTGCGGAAGAAGGCACTGTTTCAGTAGGTGCTGGTAATTACAGAACATCCATTGCTGGATTAAACTACGGAAGTCCTCAAAGTGATATTTATAAAACAATCAATATTGAAGGAGCAGTACCTACAAATGAATGGTGGAGCTCTGCGATTTGGAAGGATTATTCAAGTGCCATCTATCCTCATCCATTAGCTGTAAAAGCCTATGATCAAGGATTAGGAATTGATTATACTGAAGTAAAGGTTGAACCGAACAATCGAGAAGATGGAAAAGATTTTATTAATGCTCTCTATGAAGATGAAGGTAGAGACCTTGTATTAGGTGGAGAAGGTCTAACTGCTGAGGCAGCATTAGTAGATGGATATAGTGATTGGGCTGTTGACCTACTTTTTGAAAGCGCTGACAAATCTCAACAATTAAAAACGACCATTTCTCACGGTAGTCCCTACATCTATGCAACTTACACGAATACAATTCCTCAAATAAACCTTAATGGGCAAGCTACTTTATGGAGTGGAGATGAAAATAGCAATGTTTTAGGAGTAACCATTAATGGGAATCATTATGGTGTTTTTGCCCCAGCAGGAACAACTTGGACTGGACTAGACTCTAGTAAGTTCACTGCAACTCTTCCTTCTGGAGAAGACTATTTATCTATTGCAGTATTACCAGATGCAAGCACAGAAACATTAGCATTTTATGAGCAACACGCTTACGCATTTATTACAGATTCTATCGTTGAGTATTCTTATGACGAACAAACAAGTAAAGTAACAACTAATCTTTCTGTCACAACAGAATTAAAAGAAGCTGGAAAATCTGACAGTACGATTATGGCTCTTTACCCTCATCAATGGAGAAACACAACTGATAGTTTACTAGACTATGAGTATCATTCTCCTAGAGGAACCATGAAGACCTTTGCTGGCAACACAGTAACGACAGTCCTTACTTACCACGGAATGCTTCCATACATGCCGACACTAGGTGCAGATCAAGAAAGACTGCAAGACTTAGTAGATACAGTAGAGGCGGAATCTCAGTTAATCCGTCCAGGACTAGAAGGTGATGGACCTTATTGGGTAGGGAAAAACTTAAATCGTCTGTCTCAAATTTTACCGATTGCGGAACAATTAGGTGATGAACAAGCCGCAACTAAATTTAGAGAAGCGATGCAAAATGAATTAGCGGATTGGTTTGCTGCACCAGCTGATCGTGATACTAGATTCTTCTATTATGATGACAACTGGGGTACGTTGCTTGCTTATCCAAATGGATTCGGTGCTGATACGGCAATCAATGACCATCATTTCCACTGGGGTTATTGGGTTTATGCCGCAGCATTATTAGAGCAGAACTACAATTGGGCGACGACTACTAATTTTGATGAAATGGTCGAGCTTTTAATTAAAGATATGGCAAACTGGGACCGCACTGATACTTCTATGTTCCCTTACCTTAGAAATTTTGATCCATATGCTGGCCATGCTTGGGCATCTGGTAATGGAACTGATCTTTATGGTGGTGATGGTTCGGTAACGGCTGAGCCAGGTAACAATCAGGAGTCATCCTCAGAATCGATTAACGCATGGGCAGGAATGATTATGTGGGGTGAAGCTACAGGAAATGACGCAATTCGTGATGCAGGTATTTATATGTACACGACTGAAGTAGACGCAATTAATAACTATTGGTTTGATATTGATAATATGAATCTACCAGCTGAATATGAGTATGAGTATGCACCGATGGTATTCTCGTCTGGGGCTGAGTACCGAGTATGGTGGACGAAAAACAGTGAAGAGGTACATGGAATTAACATGCTTCCAATTACTTCATCTTCCTTCTACCTTGGCTTTAATCCAACCTATATGGAAGCCAACTATAACAAAATGGTAGAAGAAAATGGTGGAGTCGAACAAGAGTGGGCGGAAATTTTCTGGAAGTACCAAGCGATGTATGATCCTGCTGCTGCTCTAGAAAAGTTCAACACCACTGATTATGCTGCAGAGTATGGTGAAACGAAAGCACATACGTACCAGTGGATTACCAATTTTGAAGAACTCGGACATGTAGATCGTTCTGTTACAGCCAATGCTTCTATGTACGCTGTTTTTGATAAAAACGGTGTGAAGACGTATATGGCTTTTAACCCGGAAAGCACTGAAAGAACGGTTACTTTTACAAGTGTTGATGGATCTAGCCCAGCAGTTGAGCTAACGGTTCCTGCTAATTCAGTAGCATCAACTGTTAGAAATACAAACTTAGCAGACACTACAAAACCAGATCTAGTGGTAACAGATATTATTACAGATCCATCTGTTCCTGCTACTGGAGATATTGTTACTTTTAAAGTTAAAGTACAAAACCAAGGATACACTGAAGCAAAAAAAGCAGATGATGCTGTTGGTATGATTATTAATATCAACGATGGGAATCTTGGTTGGGGTGGAATCGATAACCCAATTGGACCTGGCGAAACGGTAGAGATGACGTTGCGTGCAGACTGGACTTCCCCAGCAACAAGCTGGACTGCAACAAAAGGTACTCACACCATTACTGCTCATGTTAATAACCCTACAGATGGACAGTTTGAAGAAGTGAATTTAGATAACAATACATTTACAAAAGAAATTATTGTAGAAGATCCGCCAAAAACGAATGAGCTATTCTTACGTTCATTAGGATCACTACCTGTTAGAACGCTATTAAAAGAGCAAGGTAGCTCAGCAGTTATTGATACGCTAACAGCAGACAATGACACTGTAGTTTACGAAGTAACGGATGTTCTTGGAGATTTCCAAGGAACAGGGACAACTGCCTATCAATTAGAAGTAGATGCAGCTGCAAATGCAGAAGTACAAGTGAAACTGTCTTATGATTTTAACAATGATGGAACAGTGGATCGCACAGAGCTATTTGCTCCGCATCAATTAGATGATACAACTGGATTTGAAACGATTTCTGGTACAGCTGATACTGCAGATGTAACAGGGATTTATAACAATTTTGCATACGGAAAAGTACAGTTAGAGGTTGTTAATCTAACTCCGGAATCAACAATTGATGTTCGTGTAAACGGTTCATCTAAAGTTCAGTTCCCTTACAATGAAATAAACATGATGACTAAAGCTGATCTTGTGATAAAAGATTTCACTTGGGAACCAGCTCAACCAAAAGACGGAGACACCGTAACGTTCCAACTAGTGGTCGAAAACCGTGGAAATGCATCTGCAAAAGACGGTAATGGTGCTGTTGGTTTTGATATGCATATAAACGGAGCAGTTCTTGGTTGGGGTGGAGTCGGCACACCAATTGGAGCAGGTGAAACTGTAACAATGGGCTTAAGAGATGACTGGGGATCTCCTGGCGCATGGACTGCCAAAGCAGGAACGAATACTGTTAAAGTCAATGTAAACAACCAAAAGAATATTGTAGAAGCAAACTATGAAAATAATACTCTAGAAAAAGAAATCGTGGTTGAAGGAGAAGCAACAGACCCAACAGACCCGACCGACCCGGGTGAAAAAGAATGGGTGGAAGTAGGAGAAAACCTAGTTATTGATGGCGGGTTTGACACGACTTCAGAATTTGGTACAGCTCCTGATCAATTAGTGGATGGTTGGAACATCTTTAATATGGGTGCCCATGATCCAAATGGAGGTAAAGCTGCGTTCTCTGTAATCAATAGTGAGTTACAAGTAACCGTCCAACAAGTGGGTTGGGAACTCTGGCATATACAATTATTGCAGAATTTAGATGTCCCAGTGGGAACTTATAAGTTTGCATTTGATGCTAAATCTGACTTGGAACGCCCAGTATATGTTGAACTTGCTGGTAGTGACATGGAAACCATAACAGTTACTGACACAATGGAAACTCATGAAGCGATCATTGAAGTTGGTGCGGATGGGGTTAAACAGTTATTAATTGGTCTTGGAAAAACTGGTGCTGATCCAACATTAACTACTCCATACAATATCATGATTGATAATGTGAAATTAGTTGAAGTGGAAGAGAAAGCGACTCAACCTGACCCAGAGCCAGAAAAAGAATGGGTTGAAGTAGGAGAAAACCTAGTTATTGATGGCGGGTTTGACACGACTAATGAGTTTGGGAATGGTGACAATCCGCTGGAAGGCTGGAACATCCATAACCAAGGTGAATTTGAAGCCTATGCAGGTCTTGCTGACTTCTCTGTTGTAGATGGTGAATTACAAGCAACAATCCAACAAGTAGGTTGGGATTGGTGGCAAATCCATTTGTTCCAAAATATCAACTTAACGGCTGGAACATACAAAGTTGCATTTGATGCAAAGGCTGACGAAGAACGTCCGTTATATCTTGAACTTCAAGGGACAGAGCGACAAACATTTGACATTACTAACACGATGCAAAACTATGAAGCAATTCTAGAAGTAAGTACAGATGGTACGGCCAAACTATTATTCGGCTTAGGACGTGTTGCAGCTGATGCTGAGCTTCCAGTACCATATCATGTAGTGATTGACAATGTGAGAGTGGTTGAAGTGAAAGAGGATATAGGTGGTGAACCAATCGTTCAAGTTACGGCTGACTTCGATCCATCTACTAATAAAGCTACAATTAATGGAGACTCTATTGAAGAATTAGCGTTAAAAGGAACTCTTGAGATCAACCTTGATGAAGCCAACAGTTATGAAAATATAATTCTAGAACTAGATGGCGGCCAAGTAGAAGCATTAAAAGAACGTTACGCTGTTATTCAATTAGCCAAGCAGGATTTGGTACTAGATATACCTGCTAAGAACCTGACTGAGGAAGGAACAGCACAAATCGCTATTACTAAATATGAAGACAATAATAAAGCTTTATCCGCAGTTTATGACTTTACCATTACCCAAGGAGAAACAGTGATTGATGCCTTTGAAACACCTGTAACGATTACGTTCAAGGTAGAAGGTTATAAAGATTCTAGCAAAGTTAAAATTTATTACTACGATGACGAGAAACATAAATATGTATCAATTGGAGGTACGTTTACAGATGGATATGTAACTGCTGAAACAGACCATTTTACCGTCTTTACGACTTTCGAAAAACCTAATAACAAAAAACCGAAGATAAAGAAAGGCAAAGGCAAAGGTAAAAATAACTAGTTACTCTGAAATCGGTGAAATAGAGGTCTGAGGGGACGCATCGGATTCTAGCGGACCCTCAGTCCTCTATTGCTAGTAAAAACGATGAAAATGCCGACAAAGTGGACCGAGAGTCCTCTATTTGCTCAAAAACGAGTAATTTCCTCTGTAATTGCTCTAATAGAGGACTCAGTGTCCGCAACAAGTCCAAAACGACTAGAAATCGGTGAAATAGAGGACTCAGGGTCCGAGGAGAAACGAGGGAGAAACGATGGGACAGGGACTTTGTTGCAATAAGCAGAGGTTATACTTTACAGGGCGGACAGCAATATGATCCAGTAGTTTAAGTGGAAAAAGCAATCCAACAAATGAATTCAAATGAAGTGATTTGGCAAGAGGAAGCATGGGTAAAGGTCATGCTTCCTTTTTCATGGACAGGAAACGGCAAATCCAGTCCTTTTCTTTAGATCAGAGCCGTCGCCTTTCCTCTATTTTTTGCTAGGTACAAAGTCCCTGTCCCTATGTTGCTCATTAATCACGACTCTGTCTCTACCCAAGTTTTTAGCTCTATATAAGCAATCGTCTGCCTGCTGAATCAATTCATCTATGAAGGAATTCGCACGCACTCCCTGATGAGAGACTCCAATGCTAACCGTTAAAAAGATCTCTATTCCGTGATCAAGAGTGAGTGGATGCAAATGAAAAGATTCTCTTAATACATTTGAGATTTCCATAGTCCTCTGTACATTAGTATTGGTTAATACTGCAATAAACTCTTCCCCACCATACCTTCCTACAAATCCACTGTTTTTCAAACTTTCAGCGATTTTGTTCGCCACAAATACAATGGCTTGGTCCCCGATGGTATGACCATACGTATCATTTACTTGTTTAAAGTGGTCAATGTCGATTAATAAGACGGATACTTCAGTGGATTCCTTTAAAACCATATTTGCTTGATCTAAGAAGTGTTTTCTATTTAATACTTGGGTTAGATGGTCATACATGGCTGATTTCTTTATCGAATCATAATTCATTACGTTCTCCATGAGAACCGTGAATTGTTCCATGAATTGTGGCAAAATTTTCTCTTGTTGATCAGGATCTAAATGATAGAATTCCTCACTATAAACAACGAGTAGACCAGTATGGTCCTGGCAGACAACAGGTATAGACAAGAATGTCCCGTTTAACTGTTGTATCCCAAATATCTTTGGATCTACTTCATGTGTATACGTGATTTGTTCTAATAATTGGTTATCAATATTGAAGGGTTGCTCAGCTGATAGATCACCATGTTGAGCTAAAATATGCCAAGTTGTTTTATCTTTAGAAAGGTATACCCCTTTTTCAAACTTAGTAAGATTCCTTAGAGCGTTTATAGCACTTTCAGCTAATAAATGATGTTCCTTTAAGCTAGTCATCTGTTTAAAGGATTGCTGAAGAAGGACTTGCATGAAATATTTTTTTGCTTCCGATTCTTTTTCAATCGTAATCCTTTTAATTCGATCTGCTAGTCCTAAGGATAGGACCAACACCTCGACAAGAGAGCCTATCTTTGGAGCGAATAACGTAATCGAATTAATAGGAAACACTTTATAGGCAGCTAGAATGTTGATGCTTACTCCTACTAATAATAAAGCCCATGCAGCTATAAAAAACCTGGCTTCCCGTGTTTGTAATCTTACTTTGAGTGCAATTAAAATAATAAAAACAACAAAAAAAGTAGCGATAATCGTACTAACCATAGTGGAAGTACCAACACTTAAAAATAAAGGGGTAACTAAAGAAATGGCACAAACAATTGTAAAACCATTCACCATTTTATATAGAAGCGGTGCAATGCTTTTCAACTGTAAAAAATGTTTAGCAAATTGTATGGCGAACAACGATGAGCAGAGTATAAAAAATGAGTTAGACCTAAGTGCCCACCAAGGGGAATCCCCCCAAAGCCATTGAAAGGCAAAGCCATCCCAGATTGCTTGCATGATGGTGAACGAAGCTATAAATAAAATGTAATACAAATAAGTTCTTTCTCTTAGAGAAAAGAATAAGAAGCTGTTATAGATCATCATGGCAATCATCGTGCCATAAAATAGACCGTAACTGATTTGATCATTAGATTGATTAACGGCAAAAGAAGTAGGGTCCCAAAGTGTAAGGGGGGCCTGAAAAAAACTATCTGTTTTAATCTTTAAATAATATGTAGTGATTGTGGTGGAAGGTTCTAGGTTGAGTGTAAAGACCAAGTTACGGTGTTTAATGGTTCGTTCGTTGAAAGGCAAGCTGTACCCAATAGTTTCCTCTAGTTTCAGAGTTTCATTTAAAGGAGTATACAAAGAAACCAAACTTAAATGTGGCTTCTTTACTTCTAATAACAACTCTTTTGGAACGTCGCTAGTATTTAATAGATTGAATTTAATCCAATAAGTAGAGTTAGACATATCACCGTCAATGTTAACCTCACTCATCGGAGAAAATTTGTCTTGAATGGTAAGAATCTCTTCTTCTGATAAATTGTCATGATCCACGTATACCGATAAATGCGGAGTGATATCCTCCTCCTCAAAATCGATACCTACTTCAATCGTATTGGGTGCTGCGTAAGCTTTTAGTTGACTATTTAAAAATAGAGTGAAAAGAAGAATACTAATGAGTATGTGGTACTTTTTGAAAGTTAGTTTCATAGTGTTAACTCCTGATTTCAAGGGATATTGCTATAATTATAGCATGAGGTCACGTTACGGGGAGATAGGGACTGAAGTCCTAAAGTAAGTCATTAAAAATTGTCTTCTTAAACCTGGTTACTCCTGCGAGGTTATATATATGTGAGAAACTAACTCAATCAAAGGGAAATGTTGAATAAGGATACTTTTTCACCGCTTGTTTGAGTCTTCGATTATCTTCAACTCTTCGTACTAGTTTGAAACTGTTTAAATGATATTGTTAAAAAATTCAGAAAATAACTATTAAAAAAGCATTATTAGCCTGTCTCTTGCATTAAATAATAAAAAGCACCTTTTTGTGGGTGGTCATACAAAACTTATTAAACAAACACTACTGCATTATTAATTAATTTACAATTAATACAGGAAGGAGGTCATTACATCGGAACCATTATCGGTATTTTACTTACTGTAATTATGGGCACTGTTGTCTAATTTCAATATCTTCAATTAGAAGAGTTTTATAGAATTCGAAAAAATACGACGTAAGACTATGTGACTTTTGTTGATGGAAAAAAGAGGGAATACGAATTGTTCCATCTGATCGAGTGATTATGAGAAACGATGTGACAGAAGAAAATTGGGAAGAGTTAAGGAATCTAGTAGATAGTTAGGGAAGAGTTCTAATTTCCTCCACACTACCTTTATAAAAAATGGATCACTTATTTCAATTGAATTCCTAAGCGTTTTATCAGTGATGTAGAAAGGGAGATCCAATTTGATGCTAGGTTTAATACTTGTAATTCTGTAAGTTAGAATAACTTTTCAAAGTAAACGCTTGTGTTCACTTTGAAGGGTTTAAATGATTCTCAAGTATTTTGTCAAATTCAATCTCCATTTTCTTTCGATTCCAACTACAATTTTCTTCTATTTTCATTTAATATGTATCTACAATTCAATTAATATGTAATTTCATATAAATGCAGATTCTTTTCTTTACTAACCTCTATTTCAAAACTTTTTGCTTGGATAGTTATACTCATTTCTTTCTCCTTCTTCAGGAATAAGAATTAGTATTAGATTAAGTTTAAGTGGAAATTCATTACATAGAAAGGCAACTTCAATCAATTTTCATCGGAAGAATATTGACCTTTTGAAGATGTAAGAGAAGGAGTCAAAATAATTACATCTGAAAAAGTTACCTTGAATTATTTTATAAACTTGGAAATAAATGTTGTTATGTTGGTTAATTATATATAAGGCTAGAAATTAACTAGATTTTATCGTATAAAATTATCAGTTAGGTAACAGAAATTAGAAAAGGAGGACATGTTTATGGGTACATCGGGTACTATGTCACGGAAGGGGGATAGAAAAGTAGCCACTAAATGAATATTACAGCTTGGTATCTATTTCTTGTCAGAAGAACTATTTACTTTGATCCTCAAGATTTCTAGTCCTAATTTCTCCGCTTTTTTTAGGTCAAATACCCTACCTTCAAAAATTAACTGTTTATCGAAATTTACTAGGTCTCCTTTCAAGAAGAGACTGCTCTAACTTATTAATAGTATAGTTGTAGAAGGGCTTAACATTTGGTGCTTTTTAATGTTTAGTTATAAAAGCTGTTAACTTTACTTAACCTTGGTTATTAACTGTTTGACCGATAGAAAATGTATGTAGGTGTTTCTGGTATGGAACATCTCTTTGGGTACTCTTTCAAATGCCTGTACCGTTTCGGATAAACTATAGCCTTTACCTGTTCCGAAATTGTAGGTAGGCATCAATAACGGTAGTTTATTGCTATGTAGAGTGTTTAAGCATACAAAAGGGTGGAGAAGATTGCGGATTTACCAAAACTAAAATAACGGATAAATAGAAAATGAAAAAAATATAATTTGTAGCTACTATAGTAAAAATGCATATTAATGTATTTTACTTACCATATTTAAAATGGTACCGATAATATGGTTATGAGATCCATGTATTATGAACTGTATTTTCAACATTCTCTCTATAAGCCATACGCTAATGGTGGCGGACAAACTAGATAGCAGCAAGGGGTTATTGAAAAAGTGGATTGAAAGTTATTTATACGGCTTGCTAAATTTTCTTCCATTTGAGAAAGATCAGGATGGGGTTAGGTATTTTTATGGCTATGATTATTGCTAATAGTAATTTTTAGTTGGTGATGGGCATGAAAAATAATAACAAAGAAATGATAGTAATAGCCCCGAAAAAACAGTGGTCGGAAGATTAATATTCTAAAGGATGCGTCCAATAAAAAAAGTATTATTAGGTCAAAATTATTTTTATTCAACTTTACAAAAAACAAAATTTCAGTGGAGGTTAATCATGAAAAAAGTAGCTTTAATTACAGGGATTACAGGACAGGATGGCTCTTTTTTAGCTGAATTCTTATTAGAAAAAGAGTATGAAGTACATGGCATTATCCGAAGAAGTTCATCATTCAATACAGGGAGAATCGAGCATTTATATATAGATGAGTTAATAAAGGATATGCATATTAATAGAAAGGTCCAATTACATTATGGAGATATGACAGATTCTACAAATCTAATTCGGTTAATTAGGGAGATAAAACCTAATGAAGTTTATAATCTTGCTGCTATGTCTCATGTTAAAGTTTCGTTTGAAGTGCCAGAATATACAGCGGATGCCGATGGTATAGGAACGTTAAGATTGCTTGAAGCGATTAGGTTTTTAGGTTATGAAGATAGAATGAGAATTTATCAAGCTTCCACTTCCGAGCTTTTCGGAAAGGTTCAAGAAGTGCCACAGAGTGAAAGCACTCCATTTTACCCAAGAAGTCCATATGGAGTAGCGAAATTATATGCTTATTGGATTACAAAGAATTACAGAGAAGCATACAAAATGTTTGCTGTAAATGGGATATTATTCAATCATGAGTCTGAACGGCGTGGAGAAACCTTTGTTACTAGAAAAATAAGTCTTGCGGCGGCACGCATAAAAAAAAGAACACAGGAAAAGTTATATCTTGGAAATTTAGATGCTAAAAGGGATTGGGGGTATGCAAAAGATTATGTAGAATGCATGTGGTTAATGCTACAAGCAAATGAACCAGAAGATTATGTAATTGCTACAGGTGAAATGCATACAGTAAGAGAATTTGCAACACTTGCTTTTGAGGAAGTTGGCATTGAAATTGATTGGCAAGGTGAAGGCATTGATGAAAAAGGTATAGATAAATTAACTGGACAAGTAGTTGTTGAGGTTGATCCGAAATACTTTAGACCGGCAGAGGTAGAGCAATTACTAGGTAATCCTGAAAAAGCAAGAACTAAATTGAATTGGAACCCTACAAAGACAAGTTTTAAAGAACTTGTAAGAATCATGGTTCAAAGTGATATGAAATTAGTAGAAAGAGAAACAAGAATTAGAAGAGAGTTTGATTAGGAGTGAATTGAAATGAGGGGAAATTCGAAAATATATGTTGCTGGCCATAAAGGTATGGTTGGTTCAGCTATAGTTAGAGGCCTTAAAAACAAAGGGTACACAGATATAGTGGGGAAAGGTTCTGACAAATTAGATTTAACAAGACAAGCAGATGTAGAAGAGTTTTTTGAAGTTGAAAAACCGGAGTATGTGTTTTTAGCAGCTGCTAAAGTGGGGGGGATTCATGCTAATGACAACTTCCCAGCTGAATTTATATATAATAACTTAATGATAGAAAGTAATATTATTCACAGTGCGTATAAGTATCAGGTTAAAAAATTGTTGTTTTTAGGTTCTTCTTGTATATATCCGAAGATGGCACAACAGCCTATAAAAGAAGAATATTTACTAACGGGGCTTCTCGAATCCACAAATGAGGCTTATGCAGTTGCTAAAATATGCGGAATTGAGTTATGTAAATTTTATAGAAGGCAGTATGGCTGTAATTTTATTTCAGCCATGCCAACTAATTTGTATGGAATTAATGATAATTTCAATCTAGAAACTTCACATGTACTACCTGCTTTAATAAGGAAATTCCATGAGGCAAAAATGAATGGTGATAAAGAAGTAATCATTTGGGGTACAGGAAAACCCCGAAGAGAGTTTTTATATGTAGATGATTTAGCTGATGCTTGTATACATTTAATGAATAAATATAATGATGAAATCCATGTAAATGTTGGTATTGGAGAAGACGTTGAAATTAGAGAACTTGCTGAGATTATAAGAAAGGTTGTGGGGTATGATGGCAAAATAGTGAATGACCTTTCAAAACCAGATGGTACACCAAGGAAACTATTAGATGTGAATTTACTTAGAGAAACTGGTTGGAAACATAAAGTTAGTCTAAATGAAGGGATAGAAAAGGTTTATACTTGGTTTATTAACAACTATTGATAGAAAAGCCTATATACATTTTTAAAATTATGAGATTATATGATAATATTTCTAAAGTTTTAGGAGTAGATAAGTTGGTCTTAAAAATCAAAACGCTACTAATACAATGGAAGTAAATAATGGTGATATATTAATTACAATAATGAGAAACAGAGTTGAAAATACTACAGGTTTTAACAAGTTATTAAATTATATTAATTTAAATATTGAAATTTCGTATGGAGTAGGTTCACTATAATTATCGATTTACCGATAGTGGAGTTGGATTCTCAGATATCTAAAGGAAAATTTACTTATTTTCCTATTATGGTGATATTGGGTAGATGTTATTTATTAACTACTATGATAACTATTATTTAAAAAAATTTTGTAAATATAACAAGAGGTTGTTATACATCCAAGATTATCTAAAACATTAGTATTAATTGCATTAATATTAGGAATTTGTTTTTAATAGACTCTATCAGGAAAATGGATGTAGTAGTTATGTTAAGTAATACTTACATTTGGCATAAACATCTATATTAAGTTCTGAATTAAGTACTTTACTATAGCAAAATTGGTTATGAAGTAGTAATCTAGCTATTATCCTAAACTGAATTTTTACTCGAATCCCACTTTTAATTAATAATTGCATAAAAGAAAAATCCTTAACAATATATTGTGATGGTAAACAAATCAGAGAATGGCTTCATGTATAAGATCATTGCTCTGCAATAGATACTGTTCTAGAACAAGGTAGGCCATGGTAAATATATACATTGGTGGTAATAATGAAAAGCAAAATCTTGAAATTGCAAAACTTATTGTTAATATATTGGGGAAAATTTGAAGCCTTAATCAAGCATGTTAAAGATAGACCAGGTTATGACAGAAGATATGCTATTGACAACAGTAAAATTAAAGCTCAAATAGGTTTGGAGCCCAATTATACATTTGAAGAATGAATAATGGAAACAATAGAATGGTACTTAAATAATATTGATTGGATTGAAAGTATAGTATCAGGCATTGACGGAATATTATATTGATTCAATTTAACTAATTCAAAAGAATACAATGATTTGCTTATTCCTTTATTTGTGAACAGTGTAAAAATCACCCCGATCAAATTATTAAAGAATATAGTGTTTTAGGAGGAAAATAATGAAGCTCATTTTATTATCTGGCGGTTCAGGAAAACGTCTTTGGCCTTTATCAAATGACTCTAGATCAAAGCAATTCTTAAGAGTACTAACTCAAAAATGTGGAAACTTAGAGTCGATGGTTCAAAGGGTTTGGGGACAATTAGAAAGTTTACAATTGAATGAGTCAACAGTAATTGCAACTAGTAAAGCTCAGGTGGATATGATTCATAACCAATTAGGCAATCATGTTCCAATAGTTATTGAACCCGAACGTCGTGATACATTTCCTGCTATCGCTTTAGCTGTGACTTACCTGTATTCTATGAAGGGTACTAATTTAGAAGAAGTAATAGGAGTTTTACCAGTAGATCCTTTTGTTGATATTAGCTTTTTTGAAAGAATAAAAGAATTAGAAGGTACAGTATTGAAATCAGGTGCTGATATAGCATTAATGGGAGTAAGTCCTACTTATCCTTCTGCAAAATATGGCTATATAGTTCCAACAAAAGATACTGAAAGTGACTATATTCAAGTAAGTCATTTTAAGGAAAAGCCTTCTGAGAAAGAAGCGGTTGATTTAATCAATCAAAGCGCTTTATGGAATTGTGGAGTTTTCGCTTTTAAGCTTCAGTACATTATAGATATATTACAAAATAAAGGTTTGCCAACCCGATATGATGAATTATTAAAAAAATACCAAAGTCTCGAAAAGATCAGCTTTGATTATGCAGTAGTTGAAAAGGCAAAAAAAATGGTAGTACTTCCTTATAGTGGTAGTTGGAAGGATCTTGGAACTTGGAATACTCTTACAGAAGAAATGGGTACTAATCTGATTGGTAAAGGGGTTATCAGTAATGATTCTAGGAATACTCATTTAGTAAATGAATTAGATATCCCTGTAACTATATTGGGTATTAAAGATGCAGTTGTTGTAGCGAGTCCAGACGGGATATTAGTAACCGACAAGGCTGCCAGTCCACGAATAAAAGAGGTATTAAATGGGTTTGACAAACGTCCGATGTATGAAGAACGTCGATGGGGGTGGTATAGGGTGCTGGACCATACAAAATTTGAAGAAGGAAATGAGGTTTTAATAAAGAGAATTGGTGTAAAAGCCGGTAAGAACCTAAGCTATCAAAAACACTATGCTCGAAGGGAAGTTTGGACAATTATTAAAGGTGATGGTGAATTTGCATTAAACGATGAAATCTGTCATGTGAAACCTGGAGATGTTTTAGAGATTCCTGTTGAGGCGAAACATGGATTAAGAGCTAATACTGACTTAGAATTTATTGAAGTACAAACTGGTTCGCAACTTATTGAAGAAGATATTGTACGTATATTTATGAAATGGGAAGATGTAGAAGAACATTGTCGATCCATAGTGAAATAATATATTTCTTAAAAGATGAGAGTGTCTACCCATGTAACTGGTATTTTTGTGTCTCATTCATGTGTTGGATTAATTGAGGGTGGAGATAATGTTTTTATAGCAAATAATCTTTGTAATTCTTGGATATATAAGCAATGGGAGACAAGTAGCCGTTGGTTGAGTGTATACGCTTGTAGTTGTAAAAGCTGACAAGGTATTCAAAAATACTCTGCTTGGCTAGAGTTCAAGTTTTATAGCTTTCATGGAAAATGAGTTCTCTCTTAATAATACTGAGGAAGGATTCGATAAGAGCATTATCGTAACAGTTTCCCTTTCTACTCATACTCGTAATGATGTGATTCTCTCGCAATAACTGCCGATAGTCATTGGAGGCATACTGGGCACCGCGATCTGAATGGTGGATCAAACCAGGTGTAGGCGGTTGTGTAACCATGGCCCGTTTTAAAGCCGTTATAACTAGCTCTTTGGTCATTCGTTCACCCATGGCCCAACCAATCAGTCGACGTGAAAACAGATCCATAATGGAGGCAAAATAAAGCCATCCTTCACTTGTCCAAATATACGTTATATCTCCAACCCATACCTGACCTGGACGTTGAACGTGAAAGTGCTGGTTCAGTAGGTTTGGATACACAGGGAGTGTGTGATTCGAATTCGTAGTCGCCTTATATTTTTTGACTGTCTTTGATCTTATTTGATTCTTATGCATGATTCGAGTGACGGTCTTCTGGGATAAGTGAATGCCTTGTGCCTGTAACGTTTTGTATTTTGGGGCTACCATATATTTTCCTAGACTCTAAATGAATACGTTTAATACGAGCGGTTAGTTGTTCTCTTCTCTTTATTTGTTCACTCTTGGGTCGGTTGACCCAAGAAATAACCACTCTTTGAAACACCTAATACAGTACACATCATCGCTACAGGAAATTCGTGTCGGTGTTTGTGAATGAAGTCGTAAAATACTTCTGGTCTTTTGCGAAGATGCCCATAGCCTTTTTTTAAGATCGCATTCTCCTCTTCCAAGTCACGGATACGCTTTTGGAGATCACGTTTATTTTTCACTTCATGTTGTACATTGCCACTTCCGACAAAGGCTGCCTCTTTACCTTGGTTGTACTTCTTTACCCAATTGTGAAACGTCTGTTCAACTAGATCTAACTCTCATGCTACTTCGGCAATTCGTTTGCCATCCTCCTATACCATTTTGATTGCGTGTAGTTTAAATTCTTTATCATATGTTTTTCTCATTCATTGACACTCCCGATTAATTGTTAGTTTTATTATACTGAATTTCTACCAATTTACCGTGTCCATTTTTTAGACTAACATCATAAATCCTACCTACTCCATATCCTCCATTTTTGGTAATCGCCCCAAGCAACTTTGTATTTCCCACTAGTACGGTTAAATTAAAAACCCCTACTAATAAAAGTAGGGTAGAACGTTGTAGGGTGATTTATCTTTATAACTCCAATTTTCCACCTTTAGATATTCAAAAATCCTCTTATCTAATTCTTCGCTTATTTTCATTATTTCAGGGGAGTTGAACCCTTTGCTTAAACCAATTTCAATTAAGAGTCTTCGCATTTCTTCAATTTTTAGTAAAAGATGATCATGTTTCAAGATGAATTCAAGCTCCCTATTGTGAAGATATAACTATTTTAAATAAAGTTGATAAGGTTAAATAGATATATATTCCCGAATAAGGTTGTGAAGTTTTATTGGATAAAAGTCAATAGACCTTTATGATTCATGATGTATTTTGTTAAAATGTTGTCCTCTCAACTCAAAAGCCATATAATTTGAGGTAGAGCAAGTAGAGATTTTATTGAGAAAATAAAATTAGCATAGATTTCGTTTCGAAAGGAAGTAAGTAAATGAATATAACAGTTACTGGAACTGGATATGTTGGCCTTGTAACAGGTGTGTGCTTAGCTCATATTGGTCATACTGTCACGTGTTTAGATATAGATGAAGAAAAAGTTGAAAAAATGAATGCTGGTATTTCTCCGATATATGAGCCTGGATTGGATGAATTAATTCAACAAAATATAAACCAAGGCCGCTTACAATTTACAACGGACAAGCAAATGGCCTATAGTGGTGCGGATGTAATTTATATTGCTGTTGGTACACCTGAACATACAGATGGTTCAGCAAATCTTGATTATATTAAAAATGCTGCGAATCAGATTGCAACATATATTCAGAAGGATACGGTTGTGGTTACGAAAAGTACGGTTCCAGTTGGAACAAATGCTTGGATTAAGACTTTAATTGATCAAAAAAAATCTCCTGAATTACATGTAGAAGTGGTATCAAATCCTGAATTTCTTCGTGAAGGTTCAGCTATACATGATACTTTTCACGGTGATCGAATTGTAATCGGTGCAGACAGTGAAGCAGCTGCTGCAATCATAGAGGAGATTAATCAACCATTCGGAATCCAAATCATCAAAACGGATTTACATAGTGCAGAGATGATTAAATATGCTTCTAACGCTTTTTTAGCAACTAAAATTAGTTTTATAAACGAAATCGCTAATATTTGTGAAAAGGTTGGTGCAAATATAGAAGATGTGGCTAAAGGTGTGGGACAGGACCAACGAATTGGACCACAGTTTTTACAAGCAGGAATTGGATATGGTGGTTCATGTTTTCCAAAGGATACAAAAGCGTTGATTCAAATTGCTGGGAATGTGGAGCATAAATTTGAACTATTAGAATCAGTGATTAAAGTAAATAATCAGCAGCAAGTCCTTCTTGTTACGAAGGCAAAGGAATATCAGGGCTCTTTAAGGGGCAAAAAGGCTGCTCTTTTGGGGCTAGCATTCAAACCAAATACAGATGATGTGAGGGAAGCAGCTTCTCTTGAAATATGTAAGCAACTTCTTAACGAAGGGGTCGAAATAACTGCCTATGACCCGGTTGCTACTAATAATGCAAAAAGGATCTTAGGAGACAAAATTAACTACTCCGCTTCTGTAGAAAAGGCTTTAGAGGGTGCAGACATCGCATTTATTGTGACGGAGTGGCCAGAAATAAAAAACCTTTCTCTATCTACATATAAAGAGTGGATGAAGTCACCCATTATTTTTGACGGACGCAACTGTTATTCTACTAATGAAGCGAAAAAAGAGAGTGTTGTTTATTACTCAGTTGGAAGAGAGTTTGTTGACTTGAAACTAAAATAAGGATATTTTTCCCTATTAGTATTTGTTAGAACTGATGTTGTTGTGGTTTAATGGAATATAGTATATTGAGACTTCGCGATTGTAGGTGTAATAATGGATAAAATAAAAGTAATGACGATATTTGGAACTAGACCAGAGGCAGTCAAAATGGCGCCACTAGTGTTGGAACTACAAAAATACCCTGAACAAATAGAGCCGATTGTAACAGTCACTGCTCAGCATCGCCAAATGCTTGATCAGGTTATGGAAATGTTTGGAATTTCGCCTGATTATGACTTGGATATAATGAAGGATCGACAAACCTTAACAGGGGTGACCATTCGAGCTTTAGAAGGTCTAGAAGAGATCATGAAGAAGGTTAACCCTGATATCGTGTTAGTACATGGTGACACAACCACGACATTTGTTGCAAGTTTGGCTGCTCTATATAATCAAACTGCCATTGGTCATGTGGAAGCTGGGTTAAGAACGTGGAATAAGTATTCGCCTTATCCAGAAGAGATGAATCGACAGCTTACCGGTGTAATGGCTGATTTGCATTTTGCTCCAACAAAACAGTCATATGAAAATTTAATCAATGAAAATAAAAAAGAAGAGTCTATTTTTATTACTGGGAATACTGCCATAGATGCATTAAAAACGACTGTGAAACCAGAATATCAGCATGACGTGTTAGATAAGATAGGTGATGATCGTCTAATACTCCTAACTGCACACCGCCGTGAAAATCTTGGTGAGCCGATGCGTAATATGTTTAGAGCCATTAAAAGGTTAGTTAATGAGCATGAGGACGTTCAGGTTGTGTATCCTGTTCATCTAAATCCAGCTGTTCGTGAGGTTGCTGATGAGATATTAGGGGATGATTCTCGTATTCATTTAATTGAGCCACTGGGTGTCTTCGATTTTCATAATTTTGCAGCAAGAGCCTATATTATTTTAACTGATTCTGGTGGTGTACAAGAAGAAGCTCCTTCTTTAGGAGTACCGGTGCTCGTGTTACGTGATACAACTGAACGCCCTGAGGGGATTGATGCGGGTACGTTAAAGTTAGCAGGAACTGAGGAAGAATCAATTTATAAGCTTGGCTATGAGCTTCTAAATGATCCAATCACATACGAGAAGATGTCTAAAGCCTCTAATCCATATGGAGATGGACAAGCCTCGCACCGGATCGTTCAAGCCATCTTATACTATTTTGGTAAAAGTAATCTTACCCCACAGTCCTTTAACTATCAGGAAGAATAACTTTTATACGTATATTTTTAATAGATTGATGAATAGTAGCACATAATGGTACTATATATACTACTAATTAATGATGCAATATTCATAAAAATTTGTCAGATAAAGTCAGTATATGATAAGATGCTGACTAGATAGAGAAAGGTCTGGAGGTATTTAGTATTAATGATAAATAATCTTCCTAATGGAGTTAAAATAAGTTTAACAAGATCAATTACAACAGCGTTTGAGCAATATATGAAATCAATTCAATGGAGCAAAGAAGCATACAATCTTGAGAAATTCGTAACTGAATGGAATGAGTATGCATCTAATAACGCAGCTTGGTATAATAAAATAGATGGTCAATTAAAAGCAGATCCTCAATTTCATCAAGACCTAGCTAATAAAATAAACGAAACGATTGAGAAAATCCTCACAGAGGAACCTACTCAAGAGCAAATGGATGAATTAGAAATGCTCATTAGAGATCTTGAAATTGCAGACATCGATTATTCTTGTAAAGCAGAAGCAAAATATCATATTGATCGACTGAAAAAATCTTAATTGTATACATAGGCTTACATTGAGGTCCTTAGCGGGACCTTTTTTCATTGAAAAATTCCTCTTATAAAGATGGTGAAAATCATGAAGAAACGTCTAATTTATAGTCTGGTTTTGTTATTGCTTTTATCTTTAGTTGCCATCAAGTTTATCCCGATAGGGGAGTATTTAGTAGTAAATGAAAATTTAAAGAACGTAGATGTGCTTATTGTTTTAAGTGGAGATAATGGTAGACTTGATGAGGCAATAACCTTGCACCAAGCAGGATACGCTGAGTATGTATTACTTTCAAGGGCTAATGAAAAAGGAACACTTTTAAAAAAGGTGTATAGAGAATTGCCTAAGGAAAAGGTACTCCTAGAGAATCACGCGACAAGTACTTACACAAATGCAGTTTACTCAAAGGAAATCATGCTAAAACACGGATTTACTTCTGCGATTATAGTTACGTCTGATTACCATACTCGAAGGACAAAACTAACCTTTGATAAGGTTTTTAAGGACAACGAAGTAAATCTCACGTATAGAGCAGTGGAAAGTAATTATTTTAAAGCAGAAAAATGGTGGGGTAATTTAAAAAGTCTCCAAATAACAGTAAGAGAATATATAAGTATTGTTGGCTATCAATTGAAATTATATAAGTGGATAGATCTTAATCCAGGGATGGCTTTGATGCGTTAAGAAGAGAAGGGGAGGAGGAGAAACCTACAAAAATAGATATAATCAACCGAATATTATTGAGGAAAATGAAATTAACAAATTCTTTTACAATTAATTATAGGAATTGAACCATAATAATAGTAAGAAAAAGAGAAAAATCGTTGACTTTATCGTTTAATGCTATCATCATTTTACATTATTCGATATAATAAATAACAAGTGAAAAAACACTTCTGTTTAAAAAGGAGCTATTTTTAATGACAAAGAAAGTCTGTGTAATTGGCTTAGGTTATATTGGATTACCTACAGCTGTCATGTTTGCAAACCATGGACTACAAGTTCACGGTATGGATGTTAATGAGAAAGCAGTAAATATGATTAAACAAAAGCAACTTCATATAGAAGAGGAAGGTCTTCAAGAACGTTTAAACCTTGCAATAGATAGTCAAAAACTTACGGTTTCTACTTCGCCAGTGGAAGCGGATATTTTTATCATTGCGGTACCTTCTCCTATTAATGATGATAAATCAGCAAATCTTGATTATGTTCGTTCAGCAACCGAATCCATTGTTCCTTTTGTGAAAAAGGGAAATCTTGTGATTCTTGAATCAACAGTTCCGCCACGTACGGTAGAAGATGTGATGATGCCTGTCCTGAAAAAGACCAATCTTCAATTCGGTACAGAATTATATATTTCCCACTCCCCGGAACGAGTGATTCCAGGCAGAGTATTTGAAGAGCTTGTTAATAATGATCGTATTGTTGGTGGGATTAATGAGGAATCTAGTCGCTTAACCGAAGAGCTTTATCGCACATTTGTTAAAGGTACCATTCATATTACAGATGCAACCACGGCAGAGATGGTAAAGGTTATTGAGAATACGTATCGTGATGTCAATATTGCTTTTGCAAATGAATTAGCGAAGATTAGTGAAAAACTAGGCGTCAATGTGTGGGAAGCTGTAAAATTAGCGAATTATCATCCCCGCGTAAATATTCATCTTCCAGGTCCTGGTGTAGGTGGACACTGTATTGCAGTTGACCCATGGTTCCTTGTTGAATTACAACCTGAGCTAGCAAATATGATTAAGCTTGCGCGTACGATTAATGATGGGATGCCGGAGTTTACAGCTCGAAAAGTAAAAGAAATTTTAACGAGCAATGGAATTCCTAATGGGCGAGTTGCCGTATTCGGTTTAGCCTTTAAAGGGAATATTGATGATATTAGGGAAAGTCCTTCTCTAGAGGTTTTACATCATATGGATCAGCTTGAGATTGATTACACGGCCTACGATCCACACATTAAAGAAAATAAGGTGAAAAATCAAACACAGCTCTTAGATGAAGCAGTATTAAAAGCAGATCTAATCGTTATATTGACTGATCACAACGAATTTAAATATTTACAACCTGAGCAAGTAAAGGATAACATGAGATCAACATTTATCTTAGATACAAAAAATTGCATTGACCGAAATATGTGGAACTCTCAGCAATTTGAGGTATATACACTAGGTGACTCTAAAAATGTCCCAAACAATTAAGAGTTTGGGACTTCTGTTTGAATAGGTGATAGGATGAAGGAAAATTTTTTAGGCGTAGATGTTTCAACATATAATTACGATGAATTAGCTGCTAAACTAATGGAAGATATCCATTCAAATCGCAGTTCGTTTATTGTGGCCATTAACCCGGAAAAAGTGATGAAGGCTCAAGAAGACGAGACATTATTACACTTACTAAATAAGGCAACTTATCAAATCCCGGATGGAATCGGGATTATCATTGCCTCCTGGTTAAAAGGCGGAAAAATTCGTTCACGTGTCACTGGTATTGATATGATGCTAAGGTTATGTGAAGAGGCTACGAAGCATCATAAAAAGATATTTTTATATGGGGCAAAGCCTGGAATTGCAGATAGTGCCAAGGAAAAACTAGAGGAAAAGTTTCCTGGTATTCAAATTGTGGGGACAATGAATGGCTATGAAAAGGATGAAACCGTCATTTCTTCTGCAATTAATGACTCACAAGCGGATATCATTTTTGTAGCGCTAGGAAGCCCGGTACAAGAATATTGGATTTTAAATCATATGGAAAAGCTAAGCCCTTCTATTTATCAAGGTGTAGGTGGCTCATTTGATGTGGTATCAGGTCGTTTAAAGAGAGCACCACTTTTCTTTCAGAAGTTGGGGTTAGAATGGCTTTATCGATTAATAAAGGAACCTTGGCGTTGGAAACGACAATTAATCCTTCCAAAGTTCTTACTTAGGGTAATCAAGAAATAGTGAGGAATGACAATGTCTAAGCTAAAGCTTGCAAGTATTTTATTATTACTATCGACTTTTATATTAAAGTTCTCTAGCATGCTTCGAGATCTAGTCATTGCTCAATTTTTTGGGGATTCTTATATGGCAGATGCCTATATTGCTGCAATGACAATTCCTAATGCCATTATTTTGTTTATGTTAACTGGAATGAAAGATGCCTTTTTGCCAAGCTACTACAAATTTGAAGAGCAAGGCAGAGGCTTTTCTCATTTAACGAATGTGGTAAAAGGAACATTTTTAATCGGAGCCATTATATCTTTAATTGGTGCGATTCTCTCTCCACTATTGATTCGGTTCCTCTACCCTGATTTTAACGAGCACGGTACTGAAATTGCTATTTGGACGGCAGTCATTTATTTCGTTTCGGTTATGGTAGTCGGTATAAATGCAGTATACGAAGGATATTTCGATGCAAAGAGGAAGTTCTCTTTTTCTACCTTTTCTCAAACTGTGGTTGTGATTTGTACGATTGGTGGTACTTACCTTTTACATGAGGAATTAGGGATTTATTCAGTTGCCATTGGCTATTTAGTTGGAACAATGATTTCCTTCTTAATCAAGGTGTTGTACTTTAAACCATCTAAGTTAATGCTATGGAGTCAGAAACTTGACCGACATGAAGTACAAGCCTTTTATCTCATTTTCTTACCAGTCGGGTTAACGATTGCTGTTGGACAGGTCAACCTATTTGTTAATACATTGTTTGCTGCAAGATTAGGAGAAGGTGTGGTCGCCAATTTAAACTATGCATTTCGCCTGGTTAATATACCTCAAGCAATCTTTGGAGTAGTTATAGCAACGATTATTTTCCCTATCTTAGCTGAAGCTAAATCAAAAGGGAATACAAAGCTTTTTTCAACAGGGATAGAGAAGGGACTTATGTACATGTTCCTATTCCTAGCACCTGCTGTAGCTGGAATGTTGTTGTTAATGAAAGAGATTGTTCAGCTCGTTTATGAACGTGGTGCATTTGATGCAAATGCTACGGCGTTGACAACAGAATATGCCTTGTTTTATATAGGCTCGGTGTTGTTTTATAGTATACAAGCTGTAATTGCCAAAGGGTTTTATACGCTTGAAAAGGGACACTATATGCTCCGGATCGGAGTTATTTCAATAGTATGTAATATAATCTTTAATGCCATTTTATCTAACGTAATGGGTGCATCCGGTTTGGCACTATCCTCATCTTTAGTGGGTCTTGTCTACTCGGTCATAACATTTGTGACGTTATATAAGATGACAGGCGGCTTTAATATAAAGCTAATCGGTAAAGAATACAGCAAGATCATTTTGGCTACTGTCATAATGGTAGTAGCTTTACTTGGAGTTCAATATATAGAATTCATTGAACAATTACCCGTATTTATATATTTAGTATTTATGGTGATGCTAGGAGCTTTGGTTTATTTTACCGTCTTAATCCTAATGAAAACATCATCTTTACAGGAGATGCTTAAACGATCAACAAAATTGAAGGGTAATTAAATTGGATATCGTGTATAAGGGGGTAAACAATCGTGATTACAAGTTTACGTAAATATCAGCATTCATTCGAGTCTTTTTTACTAATTTATATAATGATTCAGCCATTAATTGATATCCTGACGACATTATCAATTTTTGCTTTAAAGGTTAATCTAACACTTGGAATCATCATACGACTATTAGTTCTATTGTTGGCGGGTGCTTATCTTTTTATAGTGAATGATGAAAAACAAAAAAAGCGTGCCATTATTTATTTAGTGATCCTGGCTGCCTTTTTTATTATCAATCTTGTCATCAGTCTTGCAATGAAAAATCCCGTTTCGATTTTTGGTGAAGTACGCAATCTTGCTAAGCTTGCCTATTTTCCAGTTATCTTATTTGCTTATATTTTCGCATTCCGTTCTCTAAAAAAGAGAATAGACTGGGATCAAACCGTTCAAAAGTTTGTATATATATCCATGACTATTGTTGCCTCTGTCATGCTAATTGCTGGACTTACGGGAACAGGAATTAAAAGCTATGAGAGTATTAAGAAAGGCCATCAGGGGTGGTTTTTCGCTGGAAATGAAATAGGAGCCATTATGGCTATAAGTTTTACAGTTGTTGTTTTATATGCAGTTCGTAAAACAACATCGTGGAAAACCACTTATTATTGGATACCAGTATTGTTAATGATGTATGCCTTATTATCCCTAGGAACAAAGGTAGGGTATGGAGCCATTGCAATCGTACTAGGTGTTGCACTAGTCATGAAAGCGATCGAATGGCTAAAAACTAGAAAGAAAGCTATCTTGATTAGCATCATTGTAAACCTCTTATTACTTGTTGGGTTCTGGCTTATTACTCCACATACACCAACCTACTATAATACGACCGTTCATCTTCGGTGGGTAGTACCTAAGGAATCGAAGGAAAAAGTAGATAATAATGAGATTACAAAAGATGATATCCCTAGTGAAGGGATTGAGAATATGCTCTTGAGTGGTAGAGAAAATTTCTTAGAGCAGCATAAATTATATTTTGATGAGGCACCTGTTGTACAAAAGCTCTTTGGAATGGGCTATGGTGGAAATTATGAAGAAACCCCTAAAACAGTAGAAATGGACTTTTATGATTTATTCTTTAATTTAGGAATTCTAGGAGCCATTTTATTTCTTCTCCCATTACTCTATTTCGCCATGAGGATTATTTGGAAGTTGATCACGAATTTAAAGGAATATTTTAATTTAGAAATCGTCTTATTCGGTTCGGGACTTGTGCTAGCACTTGGAATTGCCTATACAGCAGGACATGTATTTTTTGCACCTGCAGTTAGTGTATATGTAGCGATCTTACTAGCATATCTAGTGGTTAAAATGGAAGTATTCGAAAAATAATAACAATAGTAATTATCGGCTAAAACCCAAAAAAATTAATTGTTATCTTATGACTTGAGTGGTAAAATGTAGTTATAAGTGAAGTATTATTTCCTTCTGCTTTTAAAAAATAGAAAAGTCTCGGTTGGTAGCCCAGAAAGAAAAGGTATCTATCTTTTAGATAGATGCCTTTTCTTTTTTTTGATCTTAAAAGGTGCCAGGCACTATCCAATAACTGGATGGTGCCTGGCACCTTTTTTCCCCTTTTCTCACCTTTTTTCGTAATTTAAAAGGATATTCTTAATAAAGAACGAATAAGTATAACTGGTAATAAAATAAAAATCTGGAGGTTTCAATGAAAAAGCTAAAAAGTTTTATTGGTTTATTTATTTTTGTATTAGTAATGGGCATTCATTCCGGGGTATCTGCTCAAGGAAGTATATTCTCAGATGTTTCGAATGAACATTGGGCAAAAGAAGAAATAGAATACCTGGCAATGGATAGAATCATCAATGGTTTTAATGATGGAACTTTTAGACCACAAGGTGACTTGAAAAGAGTTCATATTGCACATATGATGGACCGAAAATTCAATTATTCATATTATCTAGAAGGCCAGATTCAAGATCAAGGTCTTGTAGATGTTCCGAAATCAGATGAGAATTATAATGTCATCCAAGCAGTTGTTCAATCAGGTCTATTTGACGAGATTATTAAAGATAATAAATTTGAACCTTATAAAACAATGACTCGTGCAGAAATGGCGTATGTTTTGGCAAAGGCATTCGAATTAGAACCTAAGACTACAACTATGATAAATGATGTACCTAACAACCATTGGGCGAAATCTTCTATTCAAGCACTTATTGATCATAATCTTACTGTTTTATATGATGGAGGAAACTTTAAACCAGATCAAAGTCTTACTAGGGCACAATTTTCAGCTTTTATGTGTCGTGCGGTTAGTGAGTACTTTAAACCGGTAAAAAACCAACTTGTGGGAGAAAATGTTCTATATTGGATTGGTAATAATGGTGTGAACGCGACTTTAGGTGACACAAAAGAAACAGTCAATTTATATCCGTATCCTGTCATGGATGAAGTGTTTGTTCAAGGAGATTGGATATATTTTATCCATCAAACTGAGTTTTACGGATATTATGGAAGTATTGAAAAAGGGCATCTTTACCGAATTAAAAAAGATGGAAGCTCATTAGAGGAATTATCGAATGAGGACGTGACATCTTTTACAATGAATAACGGAAAACTCGTCTATAGTGTTCACTACGAAAGTATGTATTCTCTAAATTTAGATGGAAGTGGAAAAAAGGCCATTAAAAACACTTGGTCAATCCAAATAACATCAAATCAGGATTGGATTTTCTATTCTGATCTAAATGGAATTCACAAGATGAAAGCTGATGGATCAGAATTTACAACGCTTACAAGCGATACAGTTGCATATGATGGTGGTATTCTGGAAGTCTCGAACGATGCTGTTCTATATATCAATGAAGAATGGGGTCAAATAGTAATGGATACATCAGGTAAAGTAATACAAAACATAGTAAATGATGTTGCTGTTATTGACCTGATTGATGATAAGGTCATGTACTCCAGATACAATGAAGAAACTGGGGCAGAGGAGCTTTATGTAACAAATTTAGCAGGCAATACTGAGCAAATCTCCGATAATTTTAATGGATATTATATGGGGCATTTAAATGGATTTGTCTATTTTGATGACAACTATTATACTGATTCGATTTTGTCATTTAACATAAATTAAAATTTCAGATACTAAGGTGCCAGGCACCATCCAAAATCTGGATGGTGCCTGGCACCCTCTTTATTTTTATTAATTCCCCTGCGGTGGATAAGCCTTCCACTTAGTCAAATCAGGATTTTCTTTAACAACAAGCGAACCAGGGAATATAAATGTCCATGGCTTACTTGTATTGGCCTTCACTTCAAAGGATTCAAGGGTGAATCCTCCCTTGGCAACCACCTCACCAGTGGCATCCTCGACAATTAATGGCAGCTGCTGTAGATTAATATTCTTATGACTACCGTTACGGATCAACATGGTTACATGTAATTCACCTGTTTCAGCGTGCTTGATTTGTAGTCCCATGAAATTAACTTCACCATCTTTAGGTGGTGTTAACGATTGTACTAATTTCTCCAATTTTTCTTGTTCTTCCGAAGAAAGGTTTTCCTTCCAACTATCTGCTAAATCAAGCGAATGAGCTCTTTTAAGTTCAAATGCAAGCTTCCAACCAGTAGCTGGAATATCTTTTTCTGTTAGGTATTGATCCTCAAATACAAAGTACCAAGGCCGACTGCTTCGTGGAGGAAGCTCCTCAAGAAGAGAAAGGTCAAATTCCTTTCTACCTAGCTGTTTACCATCTGCATCGATTAACAATAAATGCATCGACTGAAGCTTGATGGTTTTATTTAAAGTGTTTCGTACAAACGCATTGATGGCATATCCGTTATCCAACTTTTTAAGTTCGATTCCTGAAAGGGATAACTGGTTTTCCTTTAGAGGTGGTAGCTCATTATTTAAAAACTGATAATAATATTTCTCTTCTGTCGTCATTTCAATGGCTGGATGATAGGAAAGCTCTGTATAGACATCTAGATCAGAAGACTCTACACCTTCACCTTCTAATAAGTCCTTGGAATCAACAATAGCTTCCTTACCCTGGGGCTTTTTGTTTTTACGATTAAAGATTGATAACATTTGGTCAAACCTCCATTACATTACGTAGCCCCCTTTTAATCTAAAAGGGGGTCGTTTTTGTCTATATACTTATTATAGCATTCTTGACAGTTTTATACTTATATCTCGTTCCATTTGATGATACATATTGGTAAAGATCTCTAAACCTTCACGTTGATACTGTCTCATTGGATCTTCCTGGCTATAGCTGCGAAGACCAACACCTTCTTTTAGTCTCTCCATAGAGTCAAGATGTTGTAACCAATGTTGATCAACAACTGAGATTAGAAGTTGCTTAACAGCCATCTGTAGATTCTCATTCTCTGCCTTTTCGTCCAAAAGGGTGAAGTATGGACTAACAGCAGACTGAATCAGTTCTTTTACTTGTTTCACATCTAGGATCTCTTCACCTAATGTGATGTTTTCTCCTGGGATCACTTCATTAAGTTGATCTTGAAGAGCTGGTAAATCCCACTCTTCTGAATCTAATTCAGGATCACAAGTAGTATCAACTAGGTAATCAAGATAACCGAGAATCATCGGCTTAGCTAGGGCAAATCCATCCTCTTTTGTTAAGATATTGTCTCGAAGAGCATAAATGGTAGTTCGCTGTTCATTCATAATATTATCAAGCTTTAGGTTGTATTCTCGGATGGAGAAGTTAGCACCCTCACAAATTCGTTGAACACGATCGACAAATTCATAGATATTCTTAGATGAAATTAGACCAGAGTCATCTGTTTTAATCGTCTTTGTAAGCTTTTCTACTTCTTCACGAGCAAATCGACGGAACATATCATCTTGAATAGAGATAAGGAACTGGGTAGTACCAGGGTCACCTTGTCGGCCAGAACGTCCCTTTAACTGGTTATCAATACGACGTGATTCATGACGTTCTGTTCCAATCACATATAGACCACCAAGCTCTGATACACCTTCACCAAGTGTAATATCAGTTCCACGACCAGCCATATTGGTGGCAATCGTGATTTGACCCTTTTGTCCAGCTAAAGAAATTAGACGTATTTCCTGATCGAGACTTTTGGCATTTAATAATTCATAGTCAAGTCCTTCAGCCTTTAGATAGTCAGCTACCTTTTCGGATTGAAGGATTGAAGTGGTTCCTACTAATACAGGCTGTCCAGTTTGATGGATTTCTTTTACCTTTTGAGCTACTGCCTGGTATTTTTGCTCAACCGTAGCGTAAATTTGATCGATGAGATCTTGACGAATAATGGGTTTATTGGTTGGAATTTGGATAACTTCCATATCATATAGCTCTTGAAATTCTTTTTCCTCTGTCTTAGCAGTTCCAGTCATTCCTGATAGAGTTGGATATTGACGGAAGTAGTTTTGAATCGTAACAGATGCTTGTATTTTATTCTCTGCTGTCAGCTCCAAGCCTTCCTTTGCTTCAATAGCTTGGTGTAGACCGTTGCTAAGGCTACGGCCTTCCATTGGACGACCTGTAAACATATCAACAAGTAATACTGCTCCTTCTTTCACGATATAATCTACATCCCTTTTAAACATGACACGTGCACGTAATGCCTGGATGACATAATGGTAAAGGGTCTGGTGCTCAAGATCATATAAATTATCAATTCCAAACCCTTTTTCAACCTTTGCAATTCCATCCTCGGTAAGATTAGTTGTTTTGGTTTCTTCATCAAATTGAAAATCAACATCAAGTTCAAACGATTGTACGACTCTTGCGCATAAATAGCTCAACTCTGAGCTAACATCTGTTTTTCCAGCTACAATAAGTGGTGTTTTTGCTTCATCAATTAATACGCTATCTACTTCATCAATAATGGCATAATGGTAAGGACGCTGCACACGTTGGTTTAGATCGTAAACCATGTTATCCCGAAGATGGTCAAACCCAAATTCAGTTCCTACTCCGTACGTAATATCAGCCTGATAGGCAGCCACTTTCTCCTCAGGAGATATTTGCGATATATTTAGGCCCACGGTTAACCCAAGGAATTCGTGAATCTTTCCTATTTGCTCACGGTCACGACGGGCTAAATAATCATTTACGGTTATTACATGGACGCCTTTTCCTTCTAATGCACGTAAATAACTAGGAAGGGATGCAACTAAAGTCTTTCCTTCACCAGTAGGCATTTCAGTAATGTTTCCTTCTGCTAACACCATTCCACCAATTAGCTGAACATCAAAATGTCTCATTCCTAACACACGTTTAGATGTTTCACGAACGACCGCAAAAGCCTCAGCCTGAATATCAAAAATGGTTTTCCCTTCTTCAAGCTTCTTTTTAAATTCAAGGGTCTTCTGCTTTAGTTCCTCATCTGAAAGCTTTTCAAAATCAGGCTCTAGCTTATTTATTTCTTCGACTAATTTATAGAACTTCTTGATACGACGATCCTGCTTCGTACCAATCATTTTTTTAACGTAAGTAATCATTTTATTCGCTCCTAACACAACTTACATTTAATAGAAACAGTATAGCATTCTTTAGCAGGTGTTTCATCTTGTATTTCTTGGTTAAGTTTTTAGTAAAAAAAACTAATCCAACCCTTATCTTCCAAATTTTTCTATGTTACAATACACTAGTATGGATAACTTTCCCTTTTTTAGCAAGTTTGTTTTGCTAGAGTGCAAGGTTATTAGAATAAGTGAGATGATAAGGAGGAGTAGTATGAAGAAATGGACAAGGACTGCGTTAACACTTGGACTTGCTTCATCACTTGTTGTTCCGAGTATGACCAGTGCAAATACACTTGGGAATGTTTATAACAACAAGAAGGATGAGCCCTACAATGTAGTGGAACGACTCAAGTTATCAACAGAGGAACAAAGTAAATTAGGGTATGTGAACAAGACGAAACAAACCGATCAATATAGCGAGGATACATTAATTGTAAAGTACCATAAACAATTATCTGCTAAGGTACATAAACAATTAGGAACGTATGTGGTTAAATCTTATCCGGATTTAGGATATGAAGTAGTAAGAATTAAAAAAGGGAAGAAATTGGATGCTGTTCAGAAAGCATACAAAGAGTTTAGTGAAGTTATTTCTGCAGCACCTGCAGTGAAGCTTCAGCAATATGGCTCTAAGGATCCGAAAATTGATAATATGTATCAGCTTCGTTTATTAGAAATTGATAAAGCATTGTCTCTTGCTGGGGACCATGAAGTGACAGTTGCGGTTATTGATGGTGGAGTGGATACGAATCATCCTGAATTAAAAAGTAAAGTATTAGCTCCATATAATGTAGCGGATCCTGCAAATCCAGGTATGGCTGATTATCACGGGACACATGTGGCTGGAATCATTGCTTCTGAAAAGGACAATGGAATTGGTGGCCACGGTATTAACCCAAAAGCTAAGATTATGCCTATTAATGTATTTGAACGAAATGGAAGCTTTGATTATATCCTAGCCGATGCGATTCTTTATGCTGCGGAAAATGGTGCAGATGTAATCAATATGAGTCTAGGTGCATCATTCGAAATGCCATTAGTAGAAGAAGCAATTAAAGTAGCTGCTGAAAAAGGTGTTGTCATTGTAGCAGCGGCTGGTAATGATGGTGCTATTCAATATAACTATCCTGCAGGTTATGATGGGGTCATTACGGTTGGTGCAACCAATGACCAAAATAAATTAGCGGAATTCTCGACATATGGGCCGCAAATTGATGTAGTCGCTCCTGGTGAAGATGTGTATAGTACATTATACGAACCAGTAAAAGGATCAACTTTCGTGAATATGAGTGGTACTTCGATGGCCTCACCTGTTGTGGCGGGTGTTGCATCATTAATTAAATCAAAATACCCAGACTTAAATACTTATCAGGTAGAAGCTATTTTAGAGCAAACAGCTACTGATAAAGGAAAAGAAGGTTTTGATCTAGAATATGGTTGGGGATTAGTCAATCCTGTTGCCGCACTTAAGTATGACATTAAAAAGCTACCAACCTTTGAAAAAATGTCCGATGAGAGTATTTTAAAGACAGCAACAGAATTAAACCTAGACAATAACTTTACTTCTAGAAAAGGTAAGCTAATGACACCAGAAGAAGTTGACTACGTTAAAGTGAATGTAGCAGAGGGTGAATATATCCAATCTACATTAATGGGATCTGGTGAGTTTGATCATGAGTTAGTTTTACGTTTCTATCCTGAAGGAGAAACAACTAGTGAAGAACCAGTGATCGTAGGCGATGCAGCGTATGATGAAACAGAAGGAAGATTATTTAAGGCACCTTCTAATGGAACTCTAGTAATTGGAATTAAAGACCGAAATGAAAACTATAGTCCGAATGGAAAATCTTCATATGAATTAACACTTCAAAGTGCGACGGAGCTTGCTGAGGATATTGCAACAGCAGAAGAACCTATTAGTATTTCTAAGCTTCCGTTTAATTCAAAAGTGGATGTTGCATTACCATTACAATTAGTTGCAGAAGAGAGTCATGACAGTGATTATTTTATGCTATCCTTTGAGGAGCCTACTTTAGTTGAAATCGACTTGTCGGCAATCCCTGGAGTGAATACGGCTATGAATCTTTATTTTGCAGAAGAATTTTATATGCCACTACCTGAATGGCTTCCAGAGTATGAAAAAGAATACTGGCCATATCCAATTGATGCGGCTAACATGAATGGCTCCGGTGAAAAAGAGGTCTTAACCTTTGAAGCTATGCCTGGAATGGATTTAATTCTTGAGGTAACTGGAACAGATTCAGTGAGCTATAACGATTTATATTACCTAATTTACGGTGAATCTGCGCCACAAACAGAAGAAGCAGCGTCTATTAAAGGCTCGATCCAACCATACGATTTAAAAGTAACAACAAAACAGTTACCACCGGATGAAGATGGCTATCCGATGATGGATATTCCTTACTATCCTGAAGAACCAATGGAGGAAGTAACGGAAGAAGCTGTTCAAGAGCGTCTAGACTTCCTAAAGAAATCACTTCGAATGGATCATGAAGGTGAGTATTACTATTCAGAATTCACGCCAGATGAAACGGATCAAATTGTAAATTCAGCTGTTCCTTTAAATATTGGGGAAGAGTTCACGGGATATTTCCAAACAGCATACGATTATGATTGGTTAACGTTTACTGTAGATAAGACTGGGTTCTATCAGTTTAATATGCCTACCACAGATACTCTGTTTCCTAATATGATGGTCTATGAGTATGACCACAATGTGTTAGCGTCTATCTATGATTCATGGATGTACTATGATCCATTCTTTGGAATGAGTAGTGATGAAGTGAAGGTAACCCTTACGTTAGAAGAAGGGAAGACCTATTTTGTCCGCTTAATGAATGAAAGAAGAGTGTCATTTGAACCGTATACGTTCTCGTCGACTTATTTTATGGATGCACCTGAAGATGCGAATGAGGACAACGATACTCCAATTCGTGCAACCATTCTAAATGACAAGGATACGAAGACGGGTAACTTTGCTTTATTAAATGATACAGATATGTTCTATTATAAAAATAGACAA
Source organism: Bacillus sp. AK128 (assembly GCF_053903075.1). Taxonomy (NCBI): domain Bacteria; kingdom Bacillati; phylum Bacillota; class Bacilli; order Caryophanales; family Bacillaceae; genus Bacillus; species Bacillus sp. AK128. Next base: position 455,425 of record NZ_CP096379.1, read on the forward strand.
GATGAAAAAACCGTGAACTTCTCGCTAAAGCCAGTTGATTTAACGGATGAGCAGAAGTCTGAGCTACCAGCTGGCATTACAGCTCCTCTTGACTTGGTAGGATCGATCATTGAAGATACTGACGGTAATATGCAAATCAGTGACGATGAAGCAAATAAGAGTATTATCTATGACTTAGGCTTTGATCATGAACCAGAAGCAGGTTCTTTTAAAGCTAGAAAAGATGTGGGATATTTTATCGTCGTAGATAATTATTATTCAATCACGTCAAATGTAAATGAATATGAATTATCTTTATATGAATCAAGCGGTGTGGATGAAGATGCTAAATCTGTCGTTAAGAACAATATTCCTTCACAACCAATTAGCCTTCATAAAGATGGAGCTAATAAGTGGAAAGCTGAAGGAAAGTTAAATGGTGGGGTAGCATTTGGAGATAAAGACTACTATAAAGTAGATGTTGCTAGTGATGGCAAATTAAAAGTAGGACTTACTCTTTCATCTGACCTAGATGGTGTCATTACAATCTACGATCAAAAGGGTCAACAAGTAAGCAAGCTAGACTACTACGGTATCGGTGACGATGAAATCGGTGAAGTAAGTGTTAAAAAGGGAACTTACTTTATTAAAGTAGAAGATGTTTACGCTCGTTCTAGTGTCGACAGCTATAAGCTTTCCGTTGAATTAACTAAATAATAGAAGAAAGTACTCTATCATGATTTTTTATGGTAGAGTCTTTTTTTTGTAGAGAATATGAGACTATTTACCTCTTCCTTCAAAGAATGACGAAATTCGTCTAATACAATAGTAGAATATGATAAAATAAATCTAGAATTCTAGTTGAAGGAGAGATGGGAAATGAAATGGCTCATTACATCACTGGTAAGTTTGGTAGCAGTCTTTTCACTAACTACTCAAGTAGGAGAGGCTCATGTTGTCGATCAAACGGAAAGTAGAAGTGTCCAATCCTACAGTGATTTATATCATCAGGTTGCAGAATACAAGGGCCAAAGTGGCGTTACGTTTAAAAGCTATAGCCCCGCGTGGAATACCCAGGATCAATTAATAGCATTAGAAGCAGAGTTATTAAGGAATAAACATGGTAAAGAGCTAGCACTTTTGGGTAGCGTTGAAATATATCCAGACTATCCAGCTGGGAAAGGTGTGCTTGGGCAATATTTGGCTGAATATGAATATGGGACAAGCGATGTTACGTTAATGGAGGGCCGAGTGATTCAGTTATATGGCGGGAATGAGCGGAACACTACTCAGAAAATGGCAACAACACTTTCTCATGAATACGGCCATCATTTCACGTTTTATCATATTTTAGATCAGGAAGATAAACTCCCGGCAGATTGGATGTCTTCGGAGTACGCAGAAGCTCGCCTGCTACCGAATACAAAAGCGCATGATGAGATGACAACCGGTGAGTATAAATGGAGAATTCAGGAGATTGCAGCAGAAGACTATGTCCAGCTTTTTGGTTCGAACGATGCAATTAAACATCATACCCCTCATAACGTGGAAATTGGCAATCCATTTGATACAGATGAGGTACTAAGCTATTATTCCTCAAGATTAGAGACAAGTCAGTACAAAGTAACTCTTCCAATCCCATTTTATTTAACAGATTATATGAATAATAATAGAGATTCTAGTTACTATGACCTTCAATTTATGGCAAAAGAATTACAAGGTAAACAGACCTATTTAACAGCCCAAGATGGCACTGGCACCTATGCCGGTGTTCAGCTTGGTGATGTTAAGGGGGTAAATGACTTTAATAAATGGTATGTGGCAGATCAGCTTGGTGATCATCAATCATGGTTGCTTGACAGTTATTCAAATGATACGGTTCATTTCAAACTACTTCAACATGAGGATATGGGTTTTAACCGAGGATCAAAGACATTAAAATTAACCTATGCCAATATTGATACGTTCAAAACTAATCAAGCAAGCCTAAATCTTGAAAACAGATTATCCATTGCTGAAACAAAGAGACTGTTGCAGGAAGCATCAGTTAAATATGGAATTCCTGCTGAAATCTTAAAAGCCATTGCCTTTATTGAAACGGGCATGCAGCAATTCGATGAAAATGGTCATCCAATTATTACTCCTGATGGAGGAATTGGAATCATGCAGGTTACACTAACTGAACAAGAAATGCTTAGTCGTGGAATTAACCGAAATCAACTTGAGACAGATACCGCTTATAATATTGAGATTGGTGCGCAAATATTAAAAGAGAAGTGGAACTGGGCTAATTCAGGTAGAATTCCAAAAATAAATGACCATAATCCTGCTATGCTGGAGCATTGGTACTTTGCCGTTATGGCCTATAACGGACTATCCAAACGGAATGATCCTAATATAGATCAAGCAAAGCCTCCTTATCAGGAGAGAGTATATGAAGCGATCCGTAATTATAGCTTTGCGAATGTAAAAGATATTCCTACATTTACAATTGAATATCCAACTAATGATATTATGAGCTTTCCAGTCAAACAATATAACTGGCCAGAGCTAAATACAAAAGCGAGCCAACAATTACAGGTCGGGGATAAGGTTTATACGTTTAATACCCAAGCGTCCTACTCTAATTTACGAGATGGAATTGATGGTCAAGTTAAGCAAAGGTTAAAACACTATACTCCATTTGAAATTATTGGTGGGCCATATCAACCAACAGCAAATGCATCTAATCACTATGTAATGTACAGAATAAAAGCAAATGGGATTGAGGGGTACATCGCATCCTCTAATGTTGTACATGATGCGGATCTTACATTATTATCGGATATTAGCTACGACCCTGAGTTACTATCGGCAGTTACGTACTTGAACGTGAATGAAATCATTAATGGGTATCAGGACGGAACCTATCGTCCTAAAGATCCGTTGTTACGCCGTCATGCGGCTAAAATCTTGGTCGATGCTCTTAATTTGGAGCTTCCTGCTGGCTACACGCCGAAGCAAAAGGATATGAAGCCCGGACAATTAGGTTATGAGGAAATGGTCATTGCTGAGGCCCATGGATTAATGGGGCAGGGTAGTGATTATCGTCCGAATGAATACCTAACAAGAGCACAAATGGCGTCAATTTTAGTACGTGCATACAGTGATGTCTATGAAACACCAGCTACCAAAAAAGTGTTTGCTGACATTGGCACCATCTATTACAACTATGATGATATCAATACATTGTATTTCAATGGAATTACGATTGTCGATCGATTCAATCCACAGACTGATGTCACCAGAGCACATTTTGCTTTATTTCTGAAAAGAACATTAGATCTAAAGTAGTCATAAAAAAACCCCCATTCTCATATGCTGGAGATTGGGGGTTTATTATGTAAGTAGGTTTATTTTTTAATGGCTCTGTATAAGAATGCTGCAAATTGTGCACGAGTAACTGGTTCATCTGGTCTAAAGGATTGGTCCGGATACCCCACTGTTATTCCAGACGCAGCTAGACTTTGGATATCGTTATAAGCCCAGTGAGAAATAGATACGTCTGAGAAAGAAATAGGAGTTGAAGCTGACTTTAAATTAAATACCCTTGTAAGTAAGGCTGCCATTTGGTCCCGGGTTAGGGTGCCTTCCGGGTTATAGTTCCCATTACTCCCTTTTACATAACCTTCTTTATATAATGCATTAACTGTCCCTACAGCCCAATATTTAGATGAGACGTCATTAAAAATGGAAGAACGATTTGCTAGATTCAACTCTAAATACTGTGCAAGGTATGCAGCTACTTCAGCTCGGGTAATATAATCATTAGGTTTAAATTGACTACCAGCATAACCAATTACTAAATTTTCTTCAGCAAGAGTAGATATGGCATCTTCGGCCCAGTGATTCTTACTGATATCTTTAAAAGCTCCTTGATCTAGGGGCATATCTAGAATTCTTCTAGCGCCTAAGTAGCGTTTCCCCCAATAATAGGGATCATTAATAGAAGAAACAGAAATTCCTTTTGAAGAAGAACTATGAATAAATTGATCATTTCCTATATATATACCAGCATGAGAGACTCCACTTCCTGATGTATTGAAGAACACAAGATCGCCTACACGTAAATTACCCTTTGAAATACTAGCACCTGTGTTATACAACTGAGAGGTTGTCCGAGGTAGGGAAATGCCAAGATTGTCATATACATAACCGATATACCCAGAACAGTCAAAACCACTTGGGGTCGTTCCTCCATGTTGATAAGGAATACCGACATACTTTTTGGCGACAGGGAGTAATTTGTCATAATTAACATCAGAATTTGCTGAAGCAATACTAGAAAATAAAAATAAACTGAAAAAGCATGTAACTATTCCGTATAAAATACGTCTAATCATTATGTAGAGTCACTTCCTTATGTAATATTTATCGAATTATTAAACTATTTAGAAGTATATCATATAAAAATAGAATGCTATTTTACAATTACGTAACAAATATAGTCATATATAAGGAAAGACTACATATAATGCGTTGTTGTGTAAAATTTCATCTATATGAAAATACTACCACCGCTAAAAATTCCCCAAAAGTATTGCAATATGTGACAAAAACTGTAGAATAGGTTCTAGGTAGTAAATGAGTTAGCCGCTCACTACCGAAGTTTTTCTAGGAAAAGATGTTGACTTCTTTTAATGGAAAAACTATACTATTTAATAGGTTTATAAACTAAGTTTGAAAGATTGCTATTATAATAGATTCTTTCCTTATATTAAGGTACAAACTTAGTTTTATAGAAAAAAAGAAACATATATTAAGAGGAGGAAATACCCTTATGGCTTACCAACCAAAGTCTTACCGCAAATTTTTAGCTGGAACTGTTACAGCTGCTGTAGTAGCATCTGCAATCGGACCAGTAGCAGCAAGTGCTGCAGAAGTTAACTTCTCAGACGTGACTGCTGATCACATGTATTTCAATGAGATTACTGCATTAGCAGGTCTTAACGTAATTAAAGGATACGAAGATGGAGAATTCAAGCCTGAAAGAAACATCACTCGTGCACAAGTTACAGTTATGGTCTACCGTGCATTAAAGGATCAACTTGAAGTGCCATCTGATTTAACATCATTTAATGACCTTCCAGCTGACGCTACTCAAGAATTAAAAGTAGCAGCTGCAGCTTTAAAAGCTGAAGGAATCATTAAAGGTAGCGAAAACGGAACAAAGCTTCGCCCAAGCGACAGCTTAAACCGTCAAGAAATGGCTACAATCTTAGTTCGCGCATTCGGTTTAGAAGCTAAGCCAGGTGTTGAAGTTAACTTCAGCGACATCGATCAAGCTGATGCTGCACACAGAGAAAACATCCTAATCTTAGCTCAAAATGAAATCACAACTGGTAAAGATAACGGAACTTGGTTTGATAACCACGGTCTAGTTAGCCGTCAACACTTAGCAGTGTTTGCTTACCGTGCTTTAGGATTAGTTGAAGTTGCTCCTGAGGTTTCTAGTGTAAGTGCGATTACTGCTAAATCATTAAAAGTATCATTCAATAAGGCAGTTGCTGGTGAAGATGCGACATTTGAAGTTAAAAAAGGCGCAGTTAAAGTTAACACTTCAGACGTTTCTTGGAATGAAGATAAAACTGAAGCTACTATAGTACTTGCTGGTAAACTAACAAAAGGTGAGTATACTGTTAATGTTACAGGCTTAACTGATGAAGCATTAACTGGTGCAGTTACAGTTGAAGACGAGAAGGTTGCTAAAATTGAAGTTCTTTCTTCAGAAGCACCATTAGTTGACTCTGTTGGTGGAGACACTGACATTGATGACCTTCAAGTTGGATATCGAGTTCTTAACCAGTATGGTGAAGATATCACAAAGACAACATCTTTAACAACATCATCTAATAATGTATCAGTTAACCCTGCTACAGGAATTGTTACTATTGAAGGAAACTATAATACTACAACTAATAAGTTAGCTACTTTCACTTTAATTCATGCTCAATCAGCTACTACAGCGTCAGCTACTGTAACTGCCGTTTCTGAAGCTAAAGTTTCTGAAGTAGAGATTAAAGGTCTTTATAATAAAGATGCTAAGACGTTAACTGAGACTACTAACCTTTCTGATGATCTTTTCTATGTAGAATTAGAACTTAAAGATCAGTATGGAAACGTTGTGACTGATGCTTCTAAGCTAGGGGAACTTTTAGTAACTGAATCAAACCCAACTGTTGCAGACGCTGCTGCAACTGCTACAGTAATTGAAGTTAATGGTCAAAAGAAAGTTGTTGTTGCACTTACAGGTGCACCTGTAAAAGGAAGTAACATCGTTACAGTTATCGCTAAAGCTTCTGGTAAATCAGACAGCTTCACTGTTGAAGTAGCAGAATCAACTCGTGCTTATAACGTAGACGTTGCAGCTCCTGCAATTGCAGTTGCTGGTGAGACAACTGATATCCCAGTTACAGTTACTGATAAAGAAGGCAACCTAATTACAGACATTAACCTAGTTAAAAATGCAACTCGTGGTATTAAAATCTCTGTTGACGGCATTGATAGAACTAGTTCTCTAGTTGTTAAAAATGGAGCTGTTGTTTTACCACAATCCTTAAATCAAGGTTATAGCTCAATCGTTGCAATTTCAAATGCAACTCAATCAGTTGACACTTTAACTCTTGAAGTTAAAGCTGCTGCTAAGCCAGTAATTGTTACAGGATTAAAGAGTTCTTATAGCACTACATTCAAAGCTGGCCAAACTAAGACAATCGCAGTTGGTGATTTAGTAATTGAAGACCAATATGGTCGTGTTATGAGTGCTACACAAGTGAATAACTGGTTAGATCTTTCAGCTGATAATAAGATTGTTATCACAGAAAATGAGACTTCAAACATTGTAGCAATTTCTAACACTCCTGCAGATACTGATATTGCTGCTACAAGCGAGACTGTTTCTGTTGTAGGTGGTACTACTAAAGGATCTGAAAAAATCACTGTTACACTTCATGACGCAACAGGTGCAATTGTAAGCAGTGCAAAAGAAGTATCTCTACGTGTTACTGATGGCTCCGAGTATGTATCTTACGAAGTAGGTGCAATTGGTACAGTTTATGATGAAGCCGCTGCTACTAAGACTGATAATGCTGCATACGATAAGACTGTAGTAGTTAAGGGAATACTTTCTGATGGAAGCAAAGTTACTCTAACAAATGGCACAGATTATGCTGTAACTTCTACAAATGCGACAACTCAAGCTGATGTAACTGATGGTGTACTAGATGTTTCTTCTGCTTATACAACTTATGGTAACAACTCTTCAATCACAGTTCCTGTGACAGTAACGATTAATGCTACTGGAGAGAAGTTTAACCAAGAAGTGACAGTTTCTAAATCTGCACCAACAGTTTCTTCATTAACAGTTGTTGAAGATGGTAAGGGTGCTGACTTTATTGCTGGTCTAGCTGTAGATACTTTAGATAAATTTAACTTTGATGCTGCTACAAATGGTGTGTTCACATTTGCTGATCTAGATGCGGCTGCTGATGTTGTTGCAACGGATCAATATGGAACATCTGTAATCCTTGATGGTACTGATCAGTTTGCTGATACTACAGCAATCGGAGATATCCTATTAACTTTTACTAAGGTGTCTGGAAATCTTACATTCACTGGTAATGGTACGGATTCTGCAACTGTAGCACAAATTCCAGCGAATTCTGAGTTTAATTTAGTACTTTCTACAGCGGGTGTAACACTTGCTACTAGCCCTGTAAAAGTAACTGCAACATCTCGTCAGCTTTCTGTTGCTTCTTATACACCAGTTACATTAAGTCAAACTGGTACAGTTACTGATGGAAATGTTCAATATGCAACTGCAGCAGCTGTAATTGCTGCTCTACCAACAACTATTTCTGTGAGATTAGCTGACGGTTCAACTGCTAACATCCCTGTAACTTGGGCTGATACAGACACTTATGACAACGGAACTGCTGCTGATTACACATTTACTGCTACATGGGGTACACTTCCAACTGGAGTTAATAATAGCAATAGCATTCTTGCTCCTACTGTAGAAGTAACAGTTGCTCCTTAATAAATTAAATTAAACTTTACTTTATAAGTTCTTTTCTGAATGGAAAAAGTAGAGAAAAAGGTAATTCTATTAAAAGATAACTATCTAAACTTGGTACAAAGAGAATGCCCTCTATTTCTAGAGGGCATTTTGTGTGAAAATAAAGAGACTTAATATTCGGTAAATAAGAAAGTGCATAATATATCATTACAATTATGAAGTTTTTTTAAAATTCTCAAGGAACAAGAGTGTCATGGGATCATTGGTGCCAGGCACCCTCCAGAAAACTGGAAATAGGTTCGGAAGAACCAAAAAAAGGATCAATAGAGATAATACTCTTTGGTCCTTTTTTAATAAATAAAATAGCATTTTCGTTTAAATATCAAAAAGGAAAATGCTAGTTTCCAACAGAAAAATTTAATTTTACATGTACAAACAATACGTAGTGTACTGTGCCAGGCACCCTCCAGAAAATTGGAAATAGGTTCGAGAGAACCAAAAAGAGGATCAATAGAGATAAAACTCTATTGATCCTCTTTTGCTTTATGCCTTCTATTCTGTGATGAAATTTCGGATATATACTGCACGAGGTTCCATACAGTAAATGCCAGCTACATGAGAGGAAGGTTATAGCTCTTACCCGAAAAAATACGGTGCCAGGCACCTTCCAGAAAAAATTGTTAAAGGATCATTAGAACTGAAGTTTTAAGACCACCTGTTTTTTGTTCTATACCGAGATCAAAAGGCACAAGAAAACCGAATTGCACTAGGTGTATCAGTAACGGTATTTATATCTTAATAGCTTTTTCTTGTGTGATATTCACAGTCAATAAGATATAGCAAAAAATCAATTACTCTTTGATCTTCGATGTTAATTTGGTTAAAATCAAAAAAATGCATTGTAGCTACTGATAAAGTAATTGCATGCCTCGTTTGCTTCTCAGTATGTACAACTACAATGTCACCAGGTTGACTTGTTATTTGTTCAATGGAAACCTGGTGCCAGGCACCCTCCAGAAAATTGGAAAAAAAATAAGGTGCCAGGCACCATCCAGAAAATTGGAAATAGGTTCGGAAGAACCAAAAAGAGGATTAATAGTGTAAAACTCTATTGGTCCTCTTTTATTTTGTGCTTCTTTTTAAGGGAAAATACGGTGTAAGGCACTATCCAAAAAAATTGATAAAGGTTCAATAGAACCGGAATAAACCGGTGCCAGGCACCCTCCAGTAAACTGGAAATAGATTCGGGAGAACCAAAAAAAGGATCAATAGAGATAATACTCTTTGGTCCTTTTTTTAATAAATAAAATAGCATTTTTAGTTAAAATACCAAAAAGGAAAATGCTAGTTTCCAATAGAAAATTGAATTTTACATGTACAAACAATACGAAATCTCAATTTTACTATTTTGCGCATAAATACACTAATAGAGTAAGATAAGGCAAGATGTTAGGTAGTGTCAAAAGTTCTATGAAAACTACCTGAAGATTTAAACCCTCTCCTAGTTATTGGGATGGAGGGCCACGCAACCGCTCTTGACAAACACGCCAATGGTTTGATGGTAGTTTAACAAGGGCGAAGGGGACAAAAAGATGGCAAGCCAAATAGCCCTTGGTTATTTCCATTTTAAACCATTGGTAAGTTCGGTTTGTCAAGAGTTCGCTCCGCCGATTGCTGAATTAGGGCTCTGCTAAACAAAAAGTTAGGCAGTCTGTTCTACAATCCAATGTTGTGCTAACTCAATCAATTTTGTCCACCGTGCAGGCATATTAGGAAGCCCTAATAGTTCTGGATTAACGACTGGCACCTTTCCTTCCAAAGAAGCATGTGGTCTTAGAAAGTTAAAATAAGCCACAAATAAGGTGACATAGGATACTGATCCATGTTCCGATCCAAACCCGTGAGTAGATCGATAATTGCTCTTAAAAGTGCGATTAAGTCTCTCAATAATTTGTTTCAATGGTCGGAACTCCTTTGATACTTCATCCTCATTGGTTAGCCCAATAACTTGTGTGACATCAAATGAGATTCCGTGCTGAGCGAAAAAGTGTTGTGCTAGTAGATAGATGGGATTACCATCTACCACGAATGTAAGGTTCTCAGGAATGTCTTTCATTTTTAACAACACTTCATCAATTGCACGAATGGCAGACGTTGTATCTCGGTTTGCTGACACTGGATAGGAAAGGATGATCTTTTTCACCGCGTCAAAGAAAAAGAAAAGGTAGTGCCATCGGCCGTTTACTCTGATGTAGGTTTCATCACCACAGAATTGATCAGATAGTTCATATGGATAATGATCCACATAAGGCTTAAGCATTAATGACACGCTGTTTTCGTAGTTCAATATGGTCTGGTGTGAAATAAGCACACCATGAACATCCTGCATAATGGCAGCTGTTTTACGGGCCGAAAGGCCATAGTTGACATGATAGGTTAATATCAGTCCTAATGTATGTGGCGAAGCATGAAGCCTAGATAAATCAACCTTTGGTCTCTTTGGAGAATCCTTCGACAGTGGTTGAAATTCAATGTGAAACTGACGGAAAATGTATCTTAATTTAAATGCCTGAGGATGTTTTTTAAATTGATTTCTCTCTTTAGATGAAATCGCGTTTAACTTTTTTTGATAATACGGACACTCATCGTTCTTGCATTTGAACACGTGAAAGTCTTTTCTTTCTTTGATCTTTTCAAGATTTTTGGAACAATGCGGGCACTTTAATACGGCTTCTTTTGAAAAACGGTTTTTATCACTGAACAGACAGGAACAGACCTTACACTGATACTGCCCTTTATCTCCATTATTGGTATAAAGGTAAGTAGATGGAGCACCACACTTTGGACAGATCGTAGATTTTGGTACCGTAACCTTTGTGTTCTTATGCCTGCGTACAGGTTTCAAGGGTTTACCATTTTTCTCTACGTATTCCCTGAGGAGAACTTGATAATCTTGTTTTTCTGGAATTTCAATGATCGGCAGATCATCAACCTGGAGTTTACGATAAGGTTTATTTATAGGCTGTTCAGTCGGTTTATCAAACATATTTTTTCCAATAAGTAAGGTTAGTAATGTTCGAATAATTTGTTCTTGGTAGTTTATAAAAGTTAATAAATAGGTTATAATTTGAGGGTACAAATTGTCGCTTCCTTTCTAAGGTTGTTGAGAGTGTCGTAACCTCAATTATCCTTAGAATTCAGGGGGTGGCAATTTTTTTGCTTATAAAGCCCTCTATCACAGTATTCTATAACCTATTTCTTATAAAAGTTTTGACAATACGAGATGTTATAAGGGGGGAGAAGTATGGAAACAAGGGTAATGACAGTCGGTTTAAATGGAATGGATGGTTTTAAGGTGACTGTCGAGGTCAGTGCCAGGACAGGATGGGAATCTTTCATCATTGTTGGATTACCAGATGCTTCTATTAAAGAGTCCAAGGAAAGAGTTTGCAGCACTTTATACTATCATAAGGCAGATATACATTCTAAAAAGATTATCGTAAACCTCTCCCCCTCTGAATTTAAGAAGTTTGGTCCAGGATTCGATGCGGCCATTGTTGTTGCTGTTTTGAAGGCAATTGGACATTTGAATGTAGAGATAAAAGAAGATGTATGTATCATTGGTGCAATATCCTTATCAGGGGAGCTAAAATCATTTGAAGGTTTGATTCCTACCATGACTAACGCAATGAAACTTGGCTTTAAGAAAATATATCATCCCATAATAGATACGAGTTTATTTCCTACCATAATAGGAACAGATCTCATTCCCATTAACTCGATTGATCATTTAATTTCCCATCTAAAAGGGCAAGAAACCTTTCAACTTTCACCCTCTCAAGTAATATCACCAATTAACCCTATTACCCATACTGAAACAAGTGTTGATTTCCATGATATCATTGGTCATGAACAAGCAAAGAGAGCACTGGAAATTGCAGCGGCTGGTGGACATCACATATTAATGACAGGTCCACCTGGATGTGGAAAAAGCATGCTCGCAGATGCTTTTAAAACAATCCTCCCCGATTTATCAGGGCAAGAATTACTAGATATATATGGACTTTATCAACTGGGAAGGGAAGCCTTACCTCAAGTAAACCGTCCCCCACTTCGTCATCCCCACCACTCGGCATCAGCAGTATCACTACTAGGAGGAGGAACCTATCCTAAACCAGGTGAAATTTCATTTGCTCATCATGGAGTGCTTTTTTTAGATGAATTAGCGGAGTTTTCAAGAAAAACAATTGATATGCTTAGGCAACCAATTGAAAATGGAGCAATTACGATTAGCCGTGCTAAGCAGTCTGTTACTTATCCTGCAAAGTTTATTCTTATTGCTGCAACGAACCCTTGCCCGTGTGGTTACTATGGTTCTAACCAAAAGTATTGCACATGTACGATGAAACAGGTGAAAGCATACCAACAAAGAATTTCAGGACCAGTCCTTGATCGCATGGATTTTATTCTTCCCTTAAAAAGTGTACCACTTCATTCAAAAGATAAACGTGGTGAGTACTCTAGAACTGTAAGAAAAAGGGTGGAAGAGGCGAGAAAAAGACAAATTAATCGGTTTGGAGTACTAAACAATCGAGTATCCTATCATTTAATTCAAGAAACCTCAAACCTAACAAATAATCAACTTCAAACTTTTCAAGAGGTTTGTAGAGAAAATGGATGGAGTAATCGTGCTCAAGTAAAAATATTAAGAGTTGCTAGGACAATTAGTGATCTTATGAATACACAAAACATTAATAATGAAGCGATTGAAGAAGCAATTAAATGGAAAAAGGAATCACTTCTTTAAATATATGGGAAGAAAAAGAAGAATCTGGATACCAGAAGCTTATCATCATGTGTATAATCGTGGTCACAATCGACAGAATATTTTCCATGACGAAACGGATATGAATGCCCTATTCACTATACTAGAAATGATTCATCAACAATACACACTCTCCATCTGTACTTACTGTATCATGACAAACCACTATCACTTACTTTTAAAAACGGAGAAAACCCATCTTTCAGCGATTATTCGGATTATGCAAAAGCATTATGCTGATTACTATAACAAGCGTTATAAAAGAAGTGGCGCCGTATTTGACCAACGCTTCAAAAGCAAGCCCTTCACTGACCCATATTCCCTACTCACCGTAAGCCGCTATATTCACCGGAACCCCATTCGTACCAAGATTCCTATGGTGAAACAGATGGAACACTATCCGTATAGTAGCTACAAGTTTTATAAAAATATTCAACCTATTAATTATTTTTTCTTTAATGATACAGATGTTATAAGATGCTTTAATTTACCAGAACAACAAACCCTAGAGCATTATTGCCTGTATATAGAAGAGAGAGGAGAAGAGGAGGACAATTACTTGGAGTGAGTTGGATTATTGCACTACTCTACGCAAAGGGACTTTTTGTTATATTTTAGGAGTAATTAAAGGATAATTCGTATGTATTATAGAATTACCTTTATTTGGTACAGATAAAAAGGAGGAGAATGATTATATGAAAAGATTTAGTTCGATTATACTAGCTCTAATTCTAGCGATTAGTATTTTTACACCAGAACATGCTGGTGCTGCTAAAAGTTTTCCTGATGTCACAGGAGACTTCTGGGCAAAATCAGAGATTGGTTATTTAACAGATTTAAAAGTTATTAATGGGTATGAAAATGGAAAATTTGGACCAAATGACCGAGTAAAGAGAGTCCAAGCAGCAGTAATGATTGTTCGTGCTTTAGAATTAGATACGAACAATAGACCTGATCCAGGCTATACAGATATTCCAAAGGACTATTTTGCTTATAAGGAAATTTCCGCGTTAGTAGATGAAGGTATTTTCCCGAAATCTAAATCTTTTTTTCCGAATGAAGGGTTAACTCGAGCTGATATGGCTATGGTTTTAGCAAAGGCATACAATTTAACTGGAACTTATACAGGTCCTATTGTTGATGTTCCAAAAAACACAGACACTTATACCCATGTTAGTGCGTTAGCTGCTAATGGCATTACAAAAATATATGATGATGGTACATATAAACCCAAAAACATTGTTAATCGTGCTCAGTTTGCAGTATTTTTTGCACGTGTTCTTGATCCTTCTTTTCGACCTCAACCTGAAAACTCAAGAACAATTCCTTCTACAAAAGGAGTAACTTGGACGGTATCAGTTGACGATGAATGGTTACATGGCGAGCATAAATACGAAATTGAATTAACAGATATTATTACGGATGGGAACACAGCATGGTCAATGATAGAAGATGCAAATATGTTTAATGATCCAGCACCTACAGGTAAAAAGTATATTCTTGCAAAATTCAGAGTGAAGTTATTAGAATTAGAGGGTCTAACATACGATTACTATGACGTTAATTTCACTAATTTTGATGCGGTGAGTAAAGATGGTAAAGTTTATGAGGATTATTTTAGTGTAGTAGAACCTGAACCAAGATTTGATGCAGATCTTTATGTTGGGGGAGAAACTGAAGGTTGGGTTGCATTCTTGGTTAACGAGGGAGATGAACCATTAATTGTGTGGAATCGTCAATGGGATGATGTTTTGTGGTTTGCCCTTAAATAATCAAATAGAGTTAGCCCAGGCTGTCGAGAAATTCTCCACAGCCTGGTTTTAGTTATATATTTTATAATAGTTCAAAAATTAGAAGGAAGGTGTCAGGCATTTTCATTCATCTTACATTTAGAACTGCTTTAATGCCAGGTCATATGCATGCTTTTGTCGAAGTTCGATGCACATAGTATAAGCTTGTTGATTTTGTTTAGAGTCATAATACTTCTTACCTAGTTTAAAGATACTATACCCAGCTCTTAGTGCGATTAAAATTCCTGTTGGATCTGGTATAAATGCATCAACGATAAGACCACCTAGTGCCTCAAAACCAATTTCTAATCCTACACCAAGGACGCTAAAAACAATGAGTTCAGCTGTTGCTGTCATAATGGAACTCATATATTTCTTTCGTGCTTCGTCCCTTGTTTCTCCATTTTGTCGATTTTTTATAAAATTTAATGTAGCCAGAGCTATGCTCATGACAAAGAATGTTCCATTGATTGTGCACATTTCTATAAACAGTTCTGAAGCACCAACGAGTGATAAATGAGTTAAACATATAGTTAGCGTTTCATTAGTTATAAAACTGAGAGTACCTAATCCAAGCCCTATAATGGTGTTGGCCTTTGCGGAAAGTAACGCATCAGCTTTCTTTTGTGCCCAAGGACGTGGATCTTTTTTGAGTCGATATAAATTCATTGCTTCGTTAATTGTTAGATACACGATTGTGGAGGAAGCTGAAGAGGCTGCCCCTTCTTCCCAGAAGTTTAGAGTGATTATATCTTCATTATAATCTAAAGTCATTGCGAACTTTTCATCATTTGTTTGTACATATTGTAAATATTCTTCTTGAGTTGGATTTTTTGTATCCCCACCATGAAGATGCTCTCTATGTCCTTCTTTAGTTGCCAATATTATATTATCTGGATCACTTGCTAACATTGTGTCGGTTGGATTTTCACGGACTGTTTCTACGTGATGCCCTTCAATATTTTGAACGGGCTTAGCTGCTCCATCCTCCCAGCTCCGTATATCCTCTATCTCTTTTTCAGTAAAATATGTGTTGTTTCCTTCATCATCAATATAATTAAACACTTCTCTAGGTGCGTTTAAATCTCCATTAGCAAAGAAACGATAGCTTTCCCATTCGTTTGTCACTCCATTAGAACGTGCTGTCTCCATTGAGATGTCTGGATTGTTAGTTTGTGATGCCTGGAATTCTTGATAGTATAAGGTTGCCCTTTCTTCATATTCTAAGTATTCTTCCTCTCGTGGCTCAATGAATAGTTCATCAGCCATCCATGTGCCAGAAATAACTCCTAATAGGGTACCATGGAATTTTGAAGTATCTGAATGAAAAGATCGACGTTGCTGGTGTCGGATTTGTTTCATAGTTAGTTCACCTTTTTAGTGCTTGTATCTAATATGAGTTCTGTCAGTTTTGGTTTTGCATTAGGTGATAGTTTAGCAAAAATATCAGAATAGACGCTTTGGAAATATATTTGAGTTGGGGTTGTGAATAATGAATGCTCCCAACCACCAAGCTCGTTGGATAATTCATTTAATCGTTCCCCCATTTTATAAGTGGATTCGAATTGGTTAAATTTTGAATGCACTCTTTTAAATGCTTGAATAGCACTTTTGTTATATGCCTTCAAACCTTCTTTAGAAGGTTCTTTATTGATATACTCCATTAGTTTAGTCGAGATTAACTGGTATCGGTTCTTTAAACTTGGATAGTGTTTCAGAATATTTTGGTCAATAGATTCATCGAGTTCTTCAACTTTGCTTAAGTCTATTTCTGTATTATTTTCTGAAACGAGCACTTCTAATTGGTTTAATATATGGGTTGTGCGTTTTATAAAAATATTCTCTTGTTCTTTCATAAATTGATTACCCATTCGAAGTGTTTCATCTTTAATAGCTTTAGCACTCAACCAATCTTCTGGCTTACAATTGTCTAAGTGAATCCTTGCAGCATGATTAAGTTTTTCAATGATTTTCTTTTTCATTTTGTCATCTGAGTCTTGGAAAAGGGATATTAAAGTTTCTCGGTAAGATGAGATAAAATGAGAAATCATTGGATACTTATTTATTGCTGTTTCTAATAGTTGAACTTTTTCATTCAATGATTCTGTAATTGTCACTTTCTCAATCCAATATTGAATTTCTTCCTCTTCTTCGTTTAAATATATATGTAATTTATCAACGAGAATTTTTTCAACTTCTTTAAAGTTTTGAGAGAGAATCTCTTTTGCCTCGATATTAAAGTGCGTTATTTCATTTATAAGATCTTCTGCATGTTTTTTTGTCTCTACCTTGCTCTGAGATATTGCACTCATTACAGTCTTATTTAATACTTCTGAAGATTCATAGATTGACTGTACTACTTCTAATTGGAATTCTTCCAGTTTAGCTTCGTTTCTTCTTCTAATTCCATTTAAGCGTTCCCTCTGTTTTTCTTCGTCAATCTTGAATTCATTAGTAAAATCTAAGATCGTTTGTTTAATCCATTTTTGTTGTTTAAGCTGTACATTAAGGATATAGACTAGTAGGAATATTGTAATAATGAGTAGCGTTAATAGTGCATAAGACATGTTAGATCCTCCTAAAATAGTAATTTATTACATAATTATAATGAAAAGATTCGAATATATCATTGTATAGTTATGGAAAACTTCTCTTATTTAATATAAATGCCTCGAATTTTAGACAACTATTTACCTAGTAATTTGATCTTTCTCTATGGATATAAGGAGTTTTATCTATTTATTAAAAAAAGTAATAATAAGTAAAAATATTAGAATAGTATATTACACCTTAATTTAACCCCAGTTCCGTGCAAATATTTACAAAATAATACAAATATATATAAAATTTATACTAACATTAAACATTATTTAAGGAAAAACCACATGTTTTTACAATTTTCTGTAAAAAAATTGTATTTCGGGTTTCAAAATAATAGTTTTACTGGTAAAATATCACTGGGATTGCTTTCCTTAAAAGTAATAAAATTGAACTACTACTAAAGGAGGAATTTGATGAGTTACAATCCAAAGTCTCATAAAAAGTTATTTACCGCTGCAATTTCAGCGACCATGATCACGGGTACATTTGTATCTTTAGCACCACTAGCTGCGAATGCAAACGAGGTAAAGAGTTTTGCTGATGTTAAGCCGAATGACTATTTTTACAATGCAATTACTAGCCTGACATCAAGAAACATTATTAAAGGATACGAGGATGGAACCTATCGTCCCTATGAGTCAGTGACTCGTGCTCAAGCAGCGAAAATCGTAGCTTTATCACTTGGACTTGATACAACGAATGTAAAGAATCCGGGTTTTAAAGATGCCAACCTTACAGATTGGTACTATGGGCCAGTTGCTGCCCTTGTGAATGCGGGGATTATGAGTGGATATGGAGATCAATTTAAACCAAATGAGCCATTAACTCGTGCACAAATGGCAAAGATTATTTCCTTAGGTTATAAATTAGAACAAGGAGAACTTAGCAATAATCCATTTAAAGATGTAAAGAGTACGGATTGGTTTGCACAGTATCTTCCTGGTCTAATTTCTAGTGAAATTACAACTGGAAAAACTCCAGATACATTTGCTCCAAACTTAGAAGTAACTCGTGGCCAAATTGCTGCATTTGTTTATAGAAGTGAGGTTGCAGTTAATCCAGTATCAGTAGAATCTAAGATTGTTAACATCACAAATACCACTCTTGAACTTTCTAGTGGAACATATTCCTTAAATGAGGATCTAAAGAAATGGTTAAACCCATCCAATCTTACAGTGCTTAAAGGGGCAAACGTTAAAATCTCTTTAAAAGATTCTAATATTGTTGGTATTGAATCTCTTGAGATTACAGCGAGTGGAACTTCGAGTGAAGACTCTTCTAACCCATTAAAAAATCATGTTGTATTTGATGGAAAAGGAGCTACTCTTAGTGGCGATTTAACAGTAAATGGTGACTTTGTAACAGTTAAGAACCTTACAATAAAGGGAGATTTAGAGATTGGTAGTGGAGTTAAGAACAGCTTCTATTCCGATAACATTTCTGTAGAAGGTAACACTTCTGTCTCTGATAGTGCTGTTGCAACTGTTAATGAAAGCTCAGGTTATTTCTACAAATCCCTTGCATATAAAGTATCGGCTGAAAATTTAAAGGCAGCCAAGATTCAAGCCTCATCTCCTGTCATTATTTTTGCTAATGCAAATATGAATTCAATTGAAGTATCTAAGAACGGTGTAGTAATTGAATCAAAGGGATCAACAAAAGTAACCGAATTCAATATTTCTTCTAATATCGTATTAAAAGCGGATGAGGGAGTAGTAATTCCTAAGGTAACAGTAAAAGAAGGTGCATCCCAAGTTACTATTGACGCATCAGTAACAGACCTTGCAGTTGCTACAAAAGAAGCACTAACTGTAAATGGTAAAGGGGACATCAAAAACCTAAAAATAGAATCAGGAAAAGAAGTTAAACTAGAAACTGAAGGAAAGATTGAAAAGCTAGAAACAACTTCAAAAGATTCAAAGATTTCTATAGGTGAAAATACTAAAGTCGTAGATTTAGTTGTCCCTGAAGGATCAAGTGCTGAAGATATCATCGAAGATTACGAACAAGTTAAAGAAAATATTGAAAAAGTGGGCGGAGAAGTTGTGACAACGCCGGCCCCTGCGCCTGCTCCAGCACCGTCACCGGTACCTGCTCCGGTGCCAAGTGTTCCGACACCACCAGTTGACACAACACCACCTACAGTAACAATAGCAACTAATACATCTGTAAATATCAGTGAAACAGTTGATATACAAAGTTCAGAAGCAGGTGTTGCTTACCTAATACCAAGTAGTGAAAATCCAACTTCAAATGATGAACTTGATCGATTACTTAACGATGGGGTTGCTAGATACGCAGTTGTGAGTGAAGCTAATACAGATATTCATATACCTACAACAGGTTTGACAGCAGGCGACTATAAAGTGATTGTGATCGACAGTGCTCACAATCTTTCACAGCCGCAATCTATAACTTTAAATGATGTATCTGCTCCTCTTATAATTAGAGTCCATGCTATTGATAATGACTTTAACAACGTATTCAGTAAATATGACCAAATTAATATTACATTTGATGAAGAACTAGCAACTGAATCAAAAGCCGCTGTTCTATCTGAACTCGAGCAAATGACTAACTTATTTGGGAATGGTGTTAGCGTACAATGGATTGAGCAGGATCCCAAAACAATAGCTGTAACCATCATGACAGACGTAGACTCTTCTATTGATCTAGGTGATTCACTGATACTATCTAGAGAAAATGTTTATGATGTATCAAATAACAAATATGACACTAATGTCACATTTACTGTGCCTTCTAAGTTTAAATTAACAGGAGGTGTAATTATTCCTGGAGGGTTATCAACTACTACTTTATTAAAAGTTAGATTTGCTGGAGAGTTACATGAAGATACAAAACTTTTAACAGAGGTTTCGGAGCTAATTGACAATAGTAGAGTTTCTAAGCTGAGTGGAGGTATAACTACTTCTTTAGAAGTAAGTAACGTAGAATGGAATGTTGAAAAGACTGAGTTGTTATTAACAATTCCTGAAACATCATTCGTAAATGGAGATATTGTTGATGTTCCATTTGTCAACGATGCTGTAAAAGATAAAAACTATAATAATGCAACTTTGGGTGGTATAGAAGGACACATTAGTTTAAGTGAAATTCCTGCACCAACTGATACGGAAGCACCACAATTAGGTCAGGTAACAGTAGATGGACCGGAAGGTGTAGAAGCACCCAACTTCGAAACCGGAACCACAGCAACATTGAATCTGACAAAAAGTCAGCTAACAGCAGTGACAGGTGGATCAGTAGTTGTAGATGACGTGAACCTAGATACATCGGAAGTCCGTGCAACTATAAAAAAGGGAACTCAAACACTGGTAACGAAGGATTTAACATATGTGGCCGATGGAAGTAAGTATGTGTTAAACCTAGCAGATGTAACAAGCTTCTTACAAAACGCTGAGGTTGGGACGTATACAATTGAAGCAACATTCAAGGATACGAAGAACAATAGTCAGTCGTATACATTGACCGTTGTTGTATCAGCAGATGATACGGAAGCACCACAATTAGGTCAGGTAACAGTAGATGGACCGGAAGGTGTAGAAGCACCCAACTTCGAAACCGGAACCACAGCAACATTAAATCTGACAAAAAGTCAGTTAGCAGCAGTGACAGGTGGATCAGTAGTTGTTGCTGATGCAAACCTAGATACATCGGAAGTCCGTGCAACTATTAAAAAGGATGCTCAAACACTGGTAACGAAGGATTTAACATATGTGGCCGATGGAAGTAAGTATGTGTTAAACCTAGCAGATGTAACAAGCTTCTTACAAAACGCTGAGGTTGGGACGTATACAATTGAAGCAACATTCAAGGATACGAAGAACAATAGTCAGTCGTATACATTGACCGTTGTTGTATCAGCAGATGATACGGAAGCACCACAATTAGGTCAGGTAACAGTAGATGGACCGGAAGGTGTAGAAGCACCCAACTTCGAAACCGGAACCACAGCAACATTAAATCTGACAAAAAGTCAGCTAACAGCAGTGACAGGTGGATCAGTAGTTGTAGATGACGTGAACCTAGATACATCGGAAGTCCGTGCAACTATAAAAAAGGGAACTCAAACACTGGTAACGAAGGATTTAACATATGTGGCCGATGGAAGTAAGTATGTGTTAAACCTAGCAGATGTAACAAGCTTCTTACAAAACGCTGAGGTTGGGACGTATACAATTGAAGCAACATTCAAGGATACGAAGAACAATAGTCAGTCGTATACATTGACCGTTGTTGTATCAGCAGATGATACGGAAGCACCACAATTAGGTCAGGTAACAGTAGATGGACCGGAAGGTGTAGAAGCACCCAACTTCGAAACCGGAACCACAGCAACATTAAATCTGACAAAAAGTCAGCTAACAGCAGTGACAGGTGGATCAGTAGTTGTAGATGACGTGAACCTAGATACATCGGAAGTCCGTGCAACTATAAAAAAGGGAACTCAAACACTGGTAACGAAGGATTTAACATATGTGGCCGATGGAAGTAAGTATGTGTTAAACCTAGCAGATGTAACAAGCTTCTTACAAAACGCTGAGGTTGGGACGTATACAATTGAAGCAACATTCAAGGATACGAAGAACAATAGTCAGTCGTATACATTGACCGTTGTTGTATCAGCAGATGATACGGAAGCACCACAATTAGGTCAGGTAACAGTAGATGGACCGGAAGGTGTAGAAGCACCCAACTTCGAAACCGGAACCACAGCAACATTAAATCTGACAAAAAGTCAGTTAGCAGCAGTGACAGGTGGATCAGTAGTTGTAGATGACGTGAACCTAGATACATCGGAAGTCCGTGCAACTATAAAAAAGGGAACTCAAACACTGGTAACGAAGGATTTAACATATGTGGCCGATGGAAGTAAGTATGTGTTAAACCTAGCAGATGTAACGAGTTTCTTACAAACTGCTGAGATTGGGACGTATACAATTGAAGCGACATTTAAGGATACGAAGAACAATAGTCAGCTGTATACATTGACAGTTGATATTACTTCCTAGAAAAATGCATAAGGTGAGGTCGACATCCCTCTAGAAGAAAGTTTTAGAAAAAAGCGTTGTGGAGGAGTCTCTACATCGCTTTTTTTCTAGGAAACATCTGTGCCAGGCACCTCCTAAAGTTATTATTGAAGGACTAGAGTATCAATTAATGGCAACATGGGTTGTGACAGATGGTCAAGGAGCCTGGACAGTGAATCCGGAGCAGCTTGTAATAGCAGAGGGAATTCATGCAGGTTCTAACGGGTAATTACAAATAACTGGCTGATTAAAAAGTGAAAAATCACTAAATTGCTCTGTGGAGAATAAATACTCTACAGGGCTTTTTAATCTAAAGCGAATATATCAACAATTCAACTATATATTATTTCATAGAATAGCTATTTTTTTGGGAGCATCGGAGCATCGGTGCCAGGCACCCTCCAGAAAACTGGTAATAGGTTTGAGAGAACCAAAAAAGGATCAGAAGAGGGGAATACCTCCTGATCTATTTTTGCTCTAGTTGGATGGCTCGTACAATTTATGAAAAAACCATTACAGGTCGCTTTCTTAAACTTTAGCATTCATCTTGAATAGCACTTTTTGGAACATTGGTGCAGGCACCATCCAGGAGAGAATCGGGTACCAGGCATCACCCAGAAAATTGGTAAAGGTACAATAGAACCAAGAGGAAAGTCTTTCAGAATATATTCTAAGGTTCAGATGTAATTTGCGTCGTCTAGTGTCATGATTATTCCACTGTTTCGCCTGGCACGATTCAGCTAGCTGGTAAAAGATTCGCAAAAATGAGAAGAAATACAAAGTGAAATATTTCATATAGATTCTCTTTCCTTTCCTCTACTTTTTTTATTAAATCATTTTATCCATAAGTTTTGAGGAAATTCCGGTGCTAGGCACCCAACAGAAAACTGGTAATAGATTTAAGAGAACAACTAAAGAAACAGGAGGAGGGTATCCTCTCCTGTTCCATTTTTACTTAGCTTGGTGTATGCACAATCTATAAAGAAAACCTATACAGGTCATTTTTCTTAAACTTTAATATTCATCCTGTATTGCACTTTCACATGTTCTACATTCACGGGGATAGGAATCCCATTCAACTTTCTGGGTTAATAAATTTACTACTTTAGCATTTTCAAACTGTGAAGCTACTTCTAATGCTTCAACTTTTGTGTCAAAATCACCTATAAATTGATCATTTTGATAAACGCGTGATGGTTTATTATCCCATATAGTAGAGTTTGGATACCAGACTTCCACATTTTCAAATTCTTTCGCAAAATCAATAGCTTCCTCTTCTGTATAGAATCTACCGATTATTTCTTTGTTTTGATAAACCGCAAACTCAGGAATATCATATATTTCATTTTCCTCATTATTTAAGGATGTGTCAGTATTTTGTTGATCTATCGGACTGGACTGATTTGTTTCCGATTTATATAGATTCCTCTCCTGGAGTAGATATTGCTCAATCAACTTAATGATTTCGTCATTATTTTCATCTTCTGCAACCATCAAAGGGGTCCAACCAGCATTGTTTGGTGTATTTTGAGCTCCATAGCTCAATAACAGCTCCACTATTTCACTATTGTTTTGTGAAACGGCAATCCATAGGGGGGTTATACCATTATGATAGGTTAATTCTATATCAGCCCCATGATCCAAAAGTAGTTTCATCATTTCAGCTTCATTAGTAAAAGCCAATTGGTAAAGAATACTATTACCAACCCAGGATTTTATGTTAGGATCAAATCCAGCTTGCAGGAACAACCTCACTGCACCAATTTCCCCAAATGAAATCGATTGTCTGAATGCGTCATCTGAGTTAATTTCTAGTAGATTCAGTGCTTCTAATGCATCCTCTTTCGTTTGGATGGCATCTTCAGCACCTAATTTTAGCAAATAATCAGTTACCTCTTGTTTACCTTCATAATAAGAGAGTAGTAGAGGTGATATTCCTCTATTATTTATAATGTTTAACTCTAGACCACCGATATTTAGTAGGTCAATCATCCGAATAAGATCTTGGGCAGTAGTATCCATCATTCCAAATATAAGCATAATGGGTGTATTACCGTCTTTATCCTTACTATTTGGTTCAAATCCCAGCTCTATTAAATGTTCTACCATATCAAATTTTCCATACCTTACTGCTGCATGTAACATAGTGTAATTATAGAATTTACTTCGTTGTTCTTTATCCAGAGTTGCACCTGATTTAATTAAAAAGTCAAATGTATCAACATGACCATTTTCAGCTGCTACAAATAACGGAGCAGTATTATCAGACGTTATCTTATTAAGTGAAACAGAAGCACCTTCCTCAATTAGTGTGTTTACAATATTAGTGTGCCCTTGATGTGCAGCTAAGAATAACGGTGTTTGTCCTTGATCATCAAAATAGTTAACATTTGCACCACTATTAATTAGCTCTGTTACTTCTTCAACATCACCATCCCACGAAGCCTGCATAAGTGATGTCCATCCATGTTCATCCTTTTGATTAATGCTATTATTATTGAATTTAGATAACAAGCCCTCAATTGTATTTTCATCAACCATATTAAATACTGTTTTCCAAATATAAATACAAATAATACTTATAGTGATTAAGATCCCTATCAATAATTTTTGGTTCATGATGTTATAACCTCCGCTGTAAAAAATACTGCTATATTTCTAGTCTTACTGAAGATATTTGTTAAAAGATCCACTATATTCGACATTATATACTATTAATCTACGTTTAGTAATAAAATGTCTAAAAGGGTATGACTATGGTTTTAATTGGAATAGATGGCTTACTGGACATACCACAATAAAATACTTTCTTCGACACTAAACGACAAAACTTCCGCATCATCTATAGTAGAATTGTAATATGAAATATCTCCTATAAACTAATAACATATAAAGGCAAACTTATTGAAAAATAAGGACGCAAAGCCACGAGTCTAAAGTCATAATAGACAATGATAGTCGGGTTGCCATAATTAAGAAATGATCACTTCTACTATTTTGGCTGCCTAAGGGTGGCTTTTTCAATTGGGATTGGGAAATTAAGGATATCTCGAAGCCTTGAAAGATTTTAATAAATAGGAATTAACAACTAGAGTGGAGGATTCATATGAGAATTAAATCAATTAGCTACAAGCAATTATTTTATCTATCATTAGCAGCAATCTTGGTAATTCATACACTTTTTTCAATTAGTCCAATAGCAGCAAAGGCAAACGGAATCAAAACGTTTCCAGACGTTAAATCAACAGATGTATTCTATGATGCCGTTACAAGCTTAGCATCTAGAGAGATTATTAAAGGGTACGGAGATGGAACCTACAGACCTAATAATTCTGTAAACCGTGCACAAGCAGCAAAAATTATTGCATTGGCATTAGGATTAGACACGAAAAATGTAAAGGATCCAGGATTTAAGGATGTTGATCCTACTAGTGAATACTATGGTCCGATTGCTGCGATTGCAAATAAGGGAATTATGAATGGATATGGTGATACTTTTAAACCTAACAATACGTTAACACGTGCTCAAATGTCTAAAATCATCTCATTAGGGTTTGGATTGGGAGAAACTAGTTTAGCTCACAACCCATTTATTGACGTGAATAAGGGTGACTGGTTTGCTATCTATTTGCCAGCACTTATTGAAAACAAGATCACAACAGGTAAGACGGCGAATACCTTTGATCCTAATGGGAAAGTGACTCGTGGTCAGCTTGCAGCATTTGTGTATAGAAGTGAAAATGCAGTGAGTACTAATGTAATAGAATCTGAGATTGTTAACATTACAAGCACATCTGTGGAATTAGAAAGTGGCACCTATACCTTAGCGGATGAATGGAAACAATGGTTAAGCCCAACGAACTTAGGTGCACTAAAAGGGGCAAAGGTAAAATTTCATGATGAGAACTCTGTTATTAAACATGTAGAGTCCATTGAAATGATTGCGAGTGGAAGTATTGATGCAACAAACCCAATATTTGATGGTAAAGGAGCTAGTTTTAGCGGGGATCTTATTATAAGCGGTGACTATATCACAGTTAAGAACCTTACTATATTGGGAGATTTAGTGATTGGGGTGGATGTTAAGAATAGTTTCTATGCAGATACAGTTATAGTAGAGGGAAACACATTACTATCTGATAGAGTGGCAACTATATCTACCATACACAGTGGTACAACAATCTCTAGTTCATTCGCTTATAATGTTTTATCTGAATCAATTTCACACACTACTATAACGTTTGTAAATACAAAATTAAAGGCATTAGAAGTAAAGAAAGAAGGAGCGGTTATTGAAACACTAGGAACCACTTCGGTTCAAGTTTTTAATGTGTATGCTAATACTGGAATAAAAGCTGATTCGAGTATAGTTATTCCAAAGGTTGTGATTCAAGAAGGAGCAAACGAAGTTACCATTGATGCTTCAGTAAATGAACTATCCGTTTCAACTAAAGAATCGTTTCTACTAAAAGGTAAGGGTAATATTCAGAAGGCAACAATCCTTTCTGATACTCAAATTAATATAGAAACAGCGGGAACGATTGACAAATTTGAAACACGTTCCATTAACTCTAAAATAACATTGGGTGATTTGGCTAAAATAGTGGATTTAATACTCCCAGAAGGAGCTAGAGCAGAAGAGGTTGTAGAAGATTACGAATTGGTTAAAGGTAATATTGAAAAAGTGGGTGGAGAAGCTAGCGCACCAACAATAGAAGTGGAGCCTGGCTCAGGTATATATATATTCAAAGGTGCAGATATCAAGGACGGATTCGTTCATATTCAACAATTCCCTTATACAGAAGAAGATGGCGTTTTTGGGTCCTCTATAAATCCAACCATTGACTATTCAATTAAAAATGGTGAGATTAGAATGGATTTTACTAACTTTGGTGAAGTAACTTTTGAGAAGTATTATTTTACAATTGAAAATTCTGGTGTCCTCTATATTGGAGAATTCACTGCAGATGAAATTCTTAACGGAACAGTAAAAGAAATGGACGTAAGAGGAATGCACACGGTCTTAGAAATATCACATCCTTATACTAATAATGAAATGGAACAAGAATTTATTTCATTACTCCCGGTTGATCGTAGTGGAAACAGTCTCTTTAGCATTCTGACTTATCCAAATACAAAAGTACCGAAGGGTTCTTATCATGTACAATATACAGCAAAGGGTAAGAATGCATCGTATAACTTCCTAGAGAGAAACAAGGATCTTAGTATAAACGGGTTAGTAGACTTTACCTCAAATGAAATTGCAAAGATTCAATTTAACATGTCAACAAGTGGTTATGCATTAGAATTTGTTGCTGCTATACATTCTAACCTGTATGCATTAGGTGCCATGAATGAGTTTGCACCAACTATTAATACTCTTTATTTAACAAAAGGTGAGTATGAGACGATTCGACGAACCTATATTAATCAGAGCGGAGAAAGAAAGGAGTACCTTGGCGAACAAACAACCATCTCTCAAGATTCGACTATTAGTGATAGTGAATGAACTTTAAACTGCTAATTTATACCAGATACTAACCTTTATAGGGCGGTATCTGGTATTTTACCTTTTTTACTAATATTTCTTTCCTTACTAGCTAGTTATTACCATTTTTTAGTCATTTACGAGTAATGCTAAAGTGTTGTTAAATAAAGTTATCTAGTAATTATGTAATAGGTTAATATAACTACAACTTCATATACTTATGTTTTTAATGGCAAACCTATCGAAAGGTAGGGACGCAAAGCTACGAGTCTACGGCTTTTTTTGAAAAGCTATGATCGTCTGGTTGCAAACGTTGAGGAATCTATTTTCTCATTGCAACCTTTATTTCAAGGGTTGCATTTTTTTATTTCGACGAAGGTGGGTAGATTACAACTCAAGAGAATCCCACCTGTTTTTTAAGTCATTTCTTCAATACCATGGTCTTATTCCATTAGTACCTATTAAAGATAGAAGGAGAATTCTTCATGAGCCTAACACATTTTAATGATTTACAACGAAACAAGAAGCTCAAAAAAAGACGGTTATATAGAAAAGTCATTTCATTGGGGTTACTATCTGCTTTACTAGTTTCAAATACTTCAGTATTAGCTAGTGAATTAGCACCAGATTATACAGTAGAAAAAGTAGTGGTGGTATACAAAAATGAGGATGGAAAACAAGCTGTTCTTCAGGAAGGGATAGGAGAAACGAATGAACTTGAAACAATCTCTGCAGTAACTACTACACTCACTGAAAGTGATATAAATAAATTAGAACAAGACCCTAACATTGCATATGTAGAAGAGGAAATAGTATTTAAAACAGTGGGGGATTTTCAAACACAAGCAATCACTAGTGAAGAGTCACAATGGAGTTTCCAAGCCGTAAACGAAAATTCTCAGGCATTTACAGATGGGTATACGGGAACAGGAGTGAAGATTGCTGTTATTGATACAGGTATCGCAGCCCATACCGACTTAACTATTGCTGGTGGTGTATCAACAGTTGATAATACGAGCTCTTATCATGATGATCAAGGGCATGGAACGCATGTAGCTGGAATTATTGGGGCAAAACACAATAATGTTGGTATTGTAGGGGTAGCACCAGATGCTCAAATCTATTCAGTAAAAGTACTCGGGGCAGATGGAACGGGTGTTTCAACTGATATAGTCGAAGGCATTGATTGGGCAATTACAAACAACATGGATATCATCAACCTTAGCTTAGGAACGGACACGGAATCATTGGCTATTAAAGATGCCGTAAATCGAGCAACTAATGAGGGGATTTTAGTAGTTGCAGCATCGGGTAACGATTCTATTCGCAATAAAGGTGCCAGGCACCATCCAATATTTGGGTGGTGCCTGGCACTCTTTTTATTCTACAATATAATTCGTATCCATCGATCTTACTAGAAACACAGCAAATTGTGATCGAGTTGTTTTTAAGTTTGGTCTAAACGTGTTGTCTACTGTATAACCAGTTGTTATGTTAGATGAAACTAATGCATCAATATAAGATTTAGCCCAATGATCATTAGTAATATCTTTAAATGTAGAAGGTGTAGTTCCATTTAATTTTAGAGCAAGCGTTAAAACTTTAGCCATCTGTGCTCTCGTTAAAGGAGCATCCGGATTAAACTTTTCTGCTTTAATGAAGATTCCTGCCTGAGTTAGTTTAGCAATTGCATAATAGGCATCATGTGATTCAGGTACATCAGAGAAACCTGGGTTAGGTGGCACGGATTGTTCTAAAGGAATAACGTTAAGTAGAGCTTTTGCTACATCTGACCTTTTAATCGGTTCAAAAGGAGCAAATTGATTAGCTGTTACTCCGGACATAATTCCTTGGCCAGCTAATAAAGAGATTTCATTATAAGCCCAGTTATCATTTAGAACATCATTAAATTTTGGAGCATTGTTAATAATCATGCTTTTTAAAAATGAATCTGCAATTAACACATACCCTTCCTCAGATGGATGAATATCCGCAGCATTTGGTAAATATGTTGACGGAGAATCATCAAAAAGCCCAAATAATGAAACGAATGTTGCGCCATTTTCTTCAGCAACCTTCTTAATGGCATTATTCAAAGCCATTGTTGCTTGATCGACTTTTCCTTGTTGTGCTTCAGGTAGATAAGGAAATGGATTATAATAACCTGACACATAAACTTCAACATCAGGATTTGCAGCTTTCACTTCAGTGAAAATTTCGTTGTAGTTATCTTGAACAGATTGAATGATCTTTAATACTTCTAATAGATTAAAAGAAATTGTCCCCTTTTCTCTATCAATATTTAAAGCCTTTATTACATCGTTTGCTCCTGCAGTTATTGTCACAACATTAGCATCCTGAAGAGCATCTTTTATTTTTTGCCCATCCACTACTTTGTTGTCCACAAGATCAGTTAATACATTTTCAGTCGTGTAACCTGAAACAGCAAACTTATTAGAATATAATTCTAGTGAACTTTGTGTTTCATAATAATCAGCAATAAAATCAGAAAAGCCCTTTCCAAACGATCTATAAGGAGTTTGCCCTGCTGCTAAGGAATCACCTAATGCTACATAACTAACCGTGTTGGTTTCTGCTTCTGTAGAAGTTGGTGATGCGAACCCACCTAATAATAAGGTGAATACCATGATAAATCCTAATAATTTCTTGCTAAACTTCTTCATCCAATCCCTCCGACTACTTTCTATTTTCTATTCATGTTTTTATTCGAGATAATTTATGGAAATTCCTCTTTAATGAAAAATAATTTTTACCATAATTTTCCTATAATGTATAAAAACATATTAGAAACATGGTGCCAGGCACCATCCATAAATTGTGAATGTAATCATTCCTAGAAGATTGATATAAATATAAGATAATAATAAGTCATAATGATAAAAGAAACTAAAGTGAGGAGGAATCATTTAATTGGACTGGAGACAAATTAGAAGTATGGGTAAACGTAGGTTTGTCATTTTGTCGGGAGTGGTTTTATCTATTCCTTTAGTACTTGATTACTTATTAATTAAGTTCTTAGTGAGTACATTTACAATCAAAATTACTTTGATTGAGTTACTGTTGGTTTGGATAGGTTGTATGTTGATTGGAACTTTATTTTCTTTTTTTAGCTGGAATAAGATGGAGGAAGGTTATTTTTTCAAGAACTAAATTAATGAGTCTGGGTGCCAGACACTATCCAAAAACTGGATGGTGCCTGGCACCTTGTTATATATGCATCCCATAAATTGGCCAACCCTCAGGTGCTGCTAATACGTTATAATCCTAAGGTGAAAAAGCATTATGAAGGGAAGGCAGATAAATGATATTACGAAAATACATTACTATTTTTCTTATATTTATGATTGTTAGTTCCATACTTCCTAGTAATCTTGTTTTTGCAAATACAGGAGCGGGGACAGAGGTACAAGATATTCAGGTTTTAAAACAACCAGAAACGCCTAGTACCCTAGAGGTTAGCGATCAGGACGAAATTATCTCTGGTACTTCGGATCCTGAATCATCTATCACCATAAAAAATGGCGAATTGGTGATTGGAGAAGGCAGTGCGGATGCTTCAGGAAAATATGAGGTACTAGTTACACCACAGCCAGCCAATTCTTTACTAGTTTTATATGCTACAAATTCATCAGGAATGAAAAGTTTTGAACGCACCATTAAAGTAGTAGATATAACAAGCCCTGCTCTTCCAGTAGTTGAGAAGGTTACAAATACTAAAACTACGTTATCTGGAACGGCAGAACCAGGATCGACCGTTCAAATCATAGAGAAAAATAGTTATTTTACTCAGGAAACAGTAGCAACGGAAGATGGGCATTTTTCAGTTGATATTGGTTTAAATCTTTCTGGTAGCGCTTTTGGTATAACTGCTACAGATCAAGCAGGTAATATGAGTGAAGAAATGATTGTAGAAGTAGAGGATGTTGTATCACCTGAATGGGAAACAAAATTAATAAACATTCAAGATATCACCGATCATTTTGTCTCTTTTACTAGTTCAAGTGCAACTGATTTTGAACGACCAGAAGAGGTTAGGTATAGAATTTATTTAAATAATAATCTTGTTATGGACAATATCAGATACCTGATGGAATTTAAACTAACTGGACTAGAACCTTCAACAGATTACTTGATTTCAGTCGAAGCTTTAGATACAGCGGGTAATACATCTGAGCCTTTAGAGGCTGCGTTTAGAACAATGAATCCACCGAAGCAATTTAATGATGTGCAATTGTACACGGAGGAGATTAGCTATTTAAATACCAAAGGTATTATAAATGGCTATCAAGAGGATGATACCTTTAGACCTTCCAATACAATCAAAAGGTTACAGGCAGTTCAAATGATTCTCCGTGAAAAAGGAATTAAAGTCACTTCTTCTGAGTTAAAAGACCCGAATCTTACTGATATGAGGCCGGGTAGCTATGGCTATGAAGAGGTTGCCTTAGCTGTTCAACTTGGGATTATATCTGGTAAAACTGATTCGAAAACAGGTGAAAAGTACTTTGATCCTTGGGGAACTTTAACAAGAGGTCAGATGGCGAAAATTTTGGCAACCGCGTATTCTCTTCATGGTTCGGTGAGTGAACAACCGTTTACTGATATTGAGTATGATTTTTGGGCACAAGATTATATTAATGCTCTACATTACTATCAAATCACAACAGGTTATACAGATGGTACCTTTAGATCCAATTTACCAATCTCTAGACAGCATTTTGCCGTTTTTCTTTCTCGTCACCTAAATGATGACTTCAAACCAAAGTCTTCATTTGATCTAGATAGTATGTTAAGTGATGTAACCGTTGACTCGAAAGCATACGCGAGGCATTCTCTAACACTAACCTATAAGCCTAAAAGAACTTACACTGCAAGTGGATATCAGGATTTATTTAGAGTGTTCTCCCCAATTTCAGGAATTATTTATTCACCTAGCCATTTTGGCTTACCGGGGTTCTATCCTCGAGGAAGGAACGACCATGGCTTTAGTGTTCTAAGTGATAAAAAGGACTTATTAATAATTGTTCGTGGATCCGGTGCAGTGGGAACAGAACAACCAATCCGTTATACACTTTTTCCTATCTGGAGTTTTAGTGGCATAGGTCCTTCTTTCCACTCAGGTGTAAGAATCTATCAAGAGCAGCATATTGCTTTAGCAAGACTGCATACTCTATCAGGAGAAACATATAGCACTGCTCTATCTGGCTCCTTGCAAGTTTATGTAGCAATTCGAGATTACAAAGCTGAATTAGAAGATGTGAATCAACAAAGAGAAAACTGGTTTAAACAAAACCCTGATTACGAAGTGCTAGGAATCAAGATGCCTACTTTCCAACCAGCGATGAAGTTTAAGTTTGTGGATGATATCAAAGAGTATCTTGAATAAAAATGATAATGCGGTGCCAGGCACTATCCATTTACTGGATGGTGCCTGGCACCTTTTCATTGTTTTTCATAACGTTTTAAAGATATTAATCAAACTTAAACCATAATTTTACATACTGTTTACATTGAAATAATAATAGAATGCTAGGGTTAATAATGTAGTTAAAATAATTCATAGTTTAATTTAAAGGAGAGAATTTAATGATTTTAAAAAATGCAAAGGGGATTGTGAGTGTTGCATTAGCTTCGGCTTTAACAATTGGTGCATTTGCAGCTCCATTTAGTCAAACATTTGTAAATGCTCAGACATCTAATATTAAAATCCA
This sequence comes from Bacillus sp. AK128, assembly GCF_053903075.1. Taxonomy (NCBI): domain Bacteria; kingdom Bacillati; phylum Bacillota; class Bacilli; order Caryophanales; family Bacillaceae; genus Bacillus; species Bacillus sp. AK128. The sequence goes on from NZ_CP096379.1 coordinate 488,947, forward strand.
GTTAGTAAGTTTAAATGACTGGCACGGTCAAATTGATAAAACAACTACTGTTGATTTAGATGGAGATGGTGAAAAAGAAGCCACTGTAGGAAAAGCCTCTTACTTAGCTACTCATATTAAAAACCAAGAAGCAAAAAATGAAAACACACTAGTGATTCATGCTGGAGATATGATTGGTGGTTCTCCAATGATTTCTTCTACCTTCCAAGATGAGCCAACCGTAGAAATTATGGAAGCAATCGGAGTAGATATTGGGACAGCGGGAAATCATGAATTTGATGAAGGTATAGAAGAATATCTTCGTATGGTTAATGGTGGTGAACATCCAAAAGGTAAAGGTACTGCAGGGTATGATGGGATGAATTTTCCAAATATCATTGCAAATATTTATGATAAATCGACTGGTGAGCTTTTATTAGACCCATATCATATTCAAGAAATTGCTGGAACTAAAATTGGTTTCATTGGTGTTGTAACAACTTCAACTCCAGGCATGGTAAAGCCAGATGGAAATGAGAATTTAGAGGTTCGTGACGAATTAGAAGCAATTAACAAGTACTCAGAGGAATTAGTCGGAAAAGGTGTTGAAGCGATTATTGTTCTTGCGCATAACACGGCAGAAGTAGTAGACGGAGTTATGACTGGTGATGTTGCTGAATGGGAAGCAGACGGTTTACATGAAGAAGTAGACGTAATCTTTGCGGGTCACAATCATAAAGTAGTCGATGGTACTATTAATGATGATGTTGCTGTCGTACAAGCATGGGAATATGGTTATATGTTTGGTGCAGTAGACATCGAAATAGATCCAACTACACATGATATTGTACGTGATAAGACCGTTACAGAATTAGTTTATAACACTCAAGATGTAGAAGAAGATCCGACTGTAAAGTCAATCCTTGATAAGTATGAAGAACTTATCGCTCCGGTAAAGAATGAAGTGGTTGGAGAAAGTTTATACAACTATGATTCAAACCGTTACCCATTTAATGACCGTGCCTATTCTGATCATGCTATTGGAAATTTAATTGCTGATGCAATGGTGTGGTCTATGGATTCTGACTTTGGAATCATGAATGGTGGGGGAGTACGTGCTGGTCTTGATGAAGGTCCGGTGACTTTTGGTGAGTTATATACGATTCAACCATTCCAAAATATGCTCCAAAAATTCACGGTTAATGGTGCAGGTCTTCGTGCAATCATGAATGATCAAATCTCTAGTTATGGTTTAGACTATTCTATCGCTGGATTTAAGTACACATACAAGTTTGACCATGAAGCAAAAACTGGTGAAGTTGTTGACTTAATGCTTCTAGATGGAACTCCAATTGAAGAGGATAAACTTTACACTATAACAACTAATGACTATAGCTTTAAGGCAAAAGGTATGGACAAACTTGCAATTGGCGAGACGGAAATGGGTGACATTGATTCAGATGCTTTAAGAAATTATGTAATGGCTTCGGGTGGTATAATTGATTTGAAACCTGAAGGACGTATCCTCCAAGTATCTGATCGTTTTGATGATGTCCCTTTAAGTGACTGGGCAAATCCTTATGTATTTGATTTAGCTCACAACGGTATTGTGAAAGGAAAGGCCGATACACTCTATCATCCAACTAGTAACGTAACACGTGCGCAATTTGCTTCTATGATTACACGTTCTCTTAACTTAGAAGCTGAAAACAAATCTCCATTTGCGGACACAGCTGGTTTAGCTGACGAAACTCAACAAGAGATTGCAGCTGCTTTTGAGGCGGGGATCATTAAGGGTGCTTCTTCAACCGAGTTCCAACCAAATAAGCCAATCACAAGGATTCAAATGGCTACCATGTTAATGCGTGCATATGAATATAAAAATGCAGCAGGCTATGAAGTAGAAGAAAATCACTTCAAGGATATTAGCCAATATGATACTGAAATGAAAACAGCTGTAAGCGCAGCTGCTGAATTAGGTTTTGTTTCTGGTTACGGTGATGAATTTAAACCAGGAAATAAAGCAACACGTGCCCAGGCTGCAAAAGTATTATCTCTTTTCGGGATTCTAAACTAATCATTTTAAAGAACAGTCACTCAGTAGGCTGTTCTTTTTTTGCCATAAACATTTCGTATTTACTTCTTCCACCGATGGTCCCACCAATAGAACGAAATACATTCAATTCTTTCCTTCCAGAAGTAGAGTATGAAACACTAAGTTTCTAAACAAGCTATTTACTAAAAACAAAATAATGAAAAAGACATTAAGTACTTATCCAAATTATAAAAGAGACGTCCACAATCCTCCTTAAATAAATACTTTAAGGGGGATTGTTTTTATTTAGTTTAGAAGAGTTAGAAACGCAGTTGAGGGAGTGTAGACTTTTTGTAACATAAGGAAAGGATGTTAGGAGTCTTGCTCTCTATGTTTTACGTGCTCTAAGAATGTAAAGATCGTTGTGATTAATAACACTAAACCAATACCGGATTTAACTTCATATAAAGCATGATCAAAACCATGAAAAATAAAAGTGCTGGATAGATGCAAGAGCAATATGGTATTCAGGAAAATAAAGAGTAACCCAAAAGGCTTTATCATCATGTCACCTCCTCATTTATAGTCAAAATTAATATCGGGTGTTTTTCTGGTATTGTTAATGGTAATGTTTGTATAAACTTTTTAGATGTTAACCAATGATTATATATATGGTGCCAGGCACTATCCAAAATCTGGGTGGTGCCTGGCACCACTTCCTTGGCACCCTTCTTTTTCTTTTTTTACTTTTCACAAAAACTACCAATTCAATTTAATACACTCAAATAGAATCAAAAGACTGTATAATAGGTAAAGTAGAAAAATATAAATGGGGGAACAGGATTGAAAACTTCGAGAAATATCTTACACTATTTACTCATTCTAGTTTTAGTATTTATAAGTTTTCCTACTAGCGCATTAGGAAATACTCAAGTATCAGGTCAATACTATTCCGCTAATGAAGATGTACCGATTTCAATAGAAAGTGGAAATGGATTGGAAAAAATCGGAATACTTCATAAAGGTGCAATGGTTAAAAGTGATGCCATAAAGGAAAGTGACCTTTACTTTAAACTGGGTGACCAAACAGCTATTGCGGATTTAAATCTCTTTTCAGAACTTGATGTACAAATAGAAACCATAAGCTCTGACTCAGATACAAAGATTACGCTTCTATCTGATGTACAGTTGTTGAACGAGAGTAATCAAGCAACTTTTGTTACCCTTAACAAGGGCACTAGTTTAACGGCTTATGACATTACTGATTCTACTATTTCCTTTTTAATTGGAAATGAGACTTATAGTATTGCTTTAGACCAAATTCAATATGAATTACTAGAGTCGAAGGAATCTTTAAATTTCGATCAATATTTTAAAGTAATAGAGGATCAGGCTGTATTGTATCTGAAAGATCAGGATGGTGTATTTTCTCCTGTAGGAAGTTTACTAGAAGGCCAGGAGTTTGAAATCATAGAGGATGCTGGAGAGTATCATAAGGTAAAAGTTAATAACTTAACTGGATACGTAACTAAAGAGGGAACGGTACCCTCTGATGGTACAAGCATTGGAAACGGCGATTTACCTAATGGACAAAAAACAAAATCGATATCCATTATTACTCATGTTTCAGTCTATGATAACTCTAGTGGCTCCCTTGTACCCTTTGCAACGTTAGGTGAGGGGACTGTTTATAAGTATTATAATAAATCGGGTAATTGGTATATCGTTGAAGTTGGAGGGAGATTAGGCTATATCTACAAAAGTGGAGTTAGGGAACTCCAAGTAGAACAAGAATCCAACATCAATTATAAATATTTTACCCCTTCTAAAGAAATACCTGTTTATATGAATCAAAATGGAGCACTTACTCCAGTTGGGATGCTTACACAAGGTCAAAGTTACACTTATGTTGCTGAATACGGTAATTGGTATCAAATAAATTTTGCTAATCAGACAGGATTTGTTTGGAAAGCAGCTACAGAAAAAACGAATAATGGGTTTCTAAATAATCAAAGAAACCTTTCACCTATGTTTAGTGTTAAAGTTACGGAACCGTTGAGTGTCTTTGATAATACATCAGGAGCTTTAGTTGAGTATGCAAAGATCAACAGCGGTCAGTCTATCACTGTTATTAGTGATGTAGGTAATTGGTTAGGTGTGAACATAGGTGGCCGTTATGGATTTATATACAAACCAGGAACTCAAAGAAGTTTTACTGCAGAAGATCAGTTCTATAAAGTGTTGGAAGAGGATATTACTGTATATAAGCAGCACAATGGTTCGTTAGCTCCTATCGGAAAATTACTAAAAAATCAAGAATTTACTAGATTAAAAGATTATGGGAATTGGCATCAAGTGCAGTTCGGATCTGATCTTGGTTTTGTATGGAAAGAAGCAACGAAGCCGATTCACAAAATAACAGAAGGTGTTCCTGCAGGTTCATCCTCTCCATTAAAAGTGAGGTTCACACAGGATAGCAGAGTTTTTGACAATTCAACCGGAGAACTAATTCCTTTTGCTGTCGTTTATAAAGGCTCAACCTATTCAGTTATTAAGGATTACGGTAATTGGGTAGGAATCAATATCTCAGGTAAACTTGGATTTGTTCATAAGTCAGGTTTTGTCAGAGAATTTACTCCAGATACTAAATTCTTTACAACCATCCAAGAAAACGTTTCAATCTATCAAACTATTAATGGTAAGTTAGTCCCCGTTGGAAAATTAGAAAAGGGGATGGAGTATAAACGAATGAAAGATGCTGGAAATTGGCATGAAATCCAGTACGGTCATACAGTAGCTTATGTATGGAAAGACGCTACTGTTCCAGCTTCAGGAGTAAGTTATAAAGGACAAAATCATGCAGCACAATTGCAGTTACAGGTTAAGACACTAACGAATGTAACAGTCTATGATAACTCTTCTGGAACATTGATACCATTTGCTTCAATCAATGAAGGGACAACCTACCCTATTATTGAGGAAAGTGGAAATTGGTATAAGGTCTTCATTCTTAATAAAGTTGGATACATTTACAAAAAGGCAACTACTACTGTTGCAGCAAAAATAGTAAATCCAAGACAAGTTTATAGCTATTATCAAATGCAAAAAGATTTAACAGCTCTAAAGATCATGTATCCAGATTTAGTTCAGTTAACCACAATTGGAAAATCTGTCGATGGACGAAATCTATATGCATTAAAGCTTGGTAAGGGTCCTAAGGAAGTCTTTATTAATGGTTCACACCATGCACGTGAACATATGACAACAAATGTAGTCATGGAAATGATTGATTCCTATGCCTTAGCCTATACAAATGGAAAAACAATTGATCAATATAATGTAAAAGACTTACTAGAGAAAACCTCCATTTGGTTTGTACCAATGGTAAATCCAGACGGTGTCATGCTGGTGCAACAAGGACATAAGAGTGCAAAGAATCCAAATGAAGTTCTACGAATTAATGGCGGAAAAACAGATTTTACAGCATGGAAGGCTAATATAAGAGGTGTTGACCTAAACAGACAATACCCAGCGGATTGGGACAATATCAGAAATAATAAAGGCAAACCAAGCTATATGAATTTTAAAGGTTATAAGCCATTAAGTGAACCAGAAGTAATAGCATTGTATCAATTTACGTTACAACATGATTTTAAAACAGCCGTCTCTTATCATTCATCTGGTGAAATTTTATATTGGCATTTCCATCAGGATTCTGCTAGATATGCAAGAGATTATGCCTTGGCTAAACAAATATCAAATAAAACAGGATACAGAATGGTTGCCCCTCAATCTAATCCAAGTGGAGGAGGCTATACCGATTGGTTTATTAGTACAATGAAGAAACCTGGTTTTACACCAGAAATCTCTCCGTATGTGGTAGAACAACCAGTACCACTTTACTATTACGATCGTATATGGCAACAAAACTTTTCGATTGGTTTAATGATGGCGGACTATGCGTCGAAACAGTAGGTTTATTTATTAGGTGCCAGGAACCATCCAAAAAATGGATGGTTCCTGGTGCTTTTTTATCTTCTAATTTTAATACCTTAAAAATATTTACAATGTACCTATAAGTGGTATACTTAAAGTAATGTTCTCTAAATAGAACGAATAAAGGGGTGATTTTCACTTTTAAGAACTATGCTAGGTTTTATATTTTTTAAAGTCTTAAATTAATAGAAAGGGAGTCATTGATGAAGAATTTAAGATTAATAATGATTTTAGTTTCTTTTCTTTTTTATTCGTTATTTCCTACCCAGTTATTTGGTAATCTGACAGCTGTACAAGCAACAGAAACAGAGCCACCGTTGACGATCAATCCAGGACACGATCGAATCAAAATTCAAATGGAAGACAGTGATGAACCGCTTCCAACACCTGTAGGTGACTATATTAAAGTTAAATTAAACTTTGAAAACTTCATCTTGGTGGGTGAAAAGATTGATTTAGTTAAAAATCTAACCATTTTCGAAAATCATGAGGAAATTGACCCTCTTACTGTCATCGATCAAATTAATGTTGTAGTAAATGATTCCTCAGTAGCTACCTATGAAAGCGGTTTAATCAAAGGAAGTAAGCTTGGTGAAACTCAATTTGAAATTACCTATAAAAATATGAGTATATACCTCAAGGTCTATGTAGTAGAAGAAATAGAAAGAACTTATACTATTTCGGTTCCAAAAAGTTTAGAGTCTTCCTATGTAGAAACAATGGTTTATGGATATAACCCGAATTTTAATGGATATAGCTATGTGAGTCACGATCGAAAAGTTGAAAGTATTAATGATTCTACTCAACAAGTTCAAATTACCATTAATGCCGGAAATCTTGAGAGATACAGTGACTTGAGAGCATTAATTAGCTATCAAGGAGCAATTCATTTAGTTGAATTAGATTCAGAATTATCCAAGAAAGTAGAGATTGATGATACCTATACTACTCTTGTTTTTCCTGATTATTTTTTTCGTGGAATCGAGCTAGAACGTTGGGGCTACTCTACATACGTTAATTTATCAAAAGAAAACACTCTTCAATTACCAAAAGGACCTTACACAATAAATGCGTCTTATACGAAAGAGTATCAACAAGCAAATAGAGAATTTTTTATATCTTCTAAAGAGATAAGTGCTTATGAACAAAAGAAAGAAATCACTTTTGAAGATACAAAATTAGGTTCCTTAAAAATTGAGTACCAGGGTAGACACGATTATGTTAATGGATATCTACAACTACGACATTCTTCAAGAAATTGGTCGCTTCCGCACGACTATAAAAAAGAGGATATAATCTATCTGAATCCCGGGAATTATAATCTTGGTTTGCAAGCTTCACTTAATGATTTCCATCTTTTTATGGTCAAAAATTTAGAGATTGATGATAACACTTATATTAAAACATCACCTAATTTTAATACGGAACTAGATCTTAATGAAATTTATACAGCGGGTGAAACATTGGAAATCGATCACACAAACGTTAGCTATATGAATAGCGACGGTTTCCAATTAGAACATTTACATAAAGCAAACTCTTCTTTTACTAGAACTTTGACATTAACGAATGTTAATCAGCCTGAAGAAACGTATTCCTTTACGTTGGATGGTGAGTTATATTCCTATGATGATATCGTCCTACCACAAACAGAGGGGACCTTTGATGTAACATTAACTTTCAACTTTAATGAGCCACCAGGTGAGGAGATTCCTCCAACTGTCCTTTCTTTAGCTGCAAAAGATCTGGTAATGCACAAAGATAATACTATTCCGCTAGAGGTATATGCTAATTATTCTAATGGCACGAGTGAAAACATTTCAGTCGAGGCTACTTATACAGTTGAAGACCCTTCAATCATTGAAATCATAAATGGGCAAGTATCAGCACTAGCGGGGGGAAACACGACCGTATCAATTGAACACCTAGGCAAAACGGCTTCATTTACTGTAACGGTGATAGATGAACAAGGAGAACATAACAATCCTCTTATCGGAATAACAACCCCAGAGACATCCTTTTTTATTGAAGAGGGGAAGTTTACTCCAGTTCAAGTAATTGCTTTCTATGAAAATGGTGATGAAGTAGATGTAACAGAATTAGTGAGCTATAATTCCTCAGATCCTACTATTGCTTATGTTGAGAACGGAAATATATTTGGAATAAATCAGGGTGTAGCTACTATCTTTGTACAATATGAAGACCAAACAATTGAGATGGAAGTGACCGTAACGGCTGAACAAACAGAACCAGAAAACCCAGAGAACCCAATTCAATCTATTATCACCAATCTTAACTACTATTCTGTTAAACCAGAAGTAGTATCACCTCTAAGTGTACAAGCAAAGTATGAAAATGGTGAGATAGAAGATATTACCCAACATGCAACTTATGAAAGCTCAAACCCTGATATTGCGATTGTCCAAGATGGACATATTATTGGGTTAAAATATGGAGAAACATCTATAACTGTTCGTTATAAAGGTTTATCTATAACCTTTGAAGTAAGCGTAGACGAAACTGTTCCTGCGTTAGTTAAGCTAGCTTTAAACCAAGAGAAATATGAGCTCACCCACTATAATTCTCTTGAACACACAGTAACGGCTCACTATGACAACGGAGAAACAAAGGATGTAACCAATGAAGTGAAGGTCACGTCTTCGAACACAAATGTTATCCAAATCATTAACGGTAAAATAAAAGCGGCCAATACAGGTCTTTCCACTCTCAGCTTTACTTATCAAGGTAGTAACGTCCAAGCTGAGGTAAAAGTAGTTCCATATTTATTAAAACTGCAAAGTTCTTCTACAACCTTTGAATTAGAAAAAGGTATGACTACTCAATTAGCCTTAGAGGCCGTCTATTCTGACCGAACTAAAAAAGATATTACTCATTTAGCCACCTATCAAGTGGAGAGTTCCACTATTGCAGAGGTAAGTGAGAGTGGACTAGTTACAGGGATTAGTGATGGAGAGGTACTGATTACAGCAAGTTATGAGGGAAAGGAATTCTCCTTTGAAGGAAAAGTGTTGCTGAATGAAACAGGCTTTGAATTCAATTTAAAAGAATACGGGTCAAATAGTATGATTTCAGGGGCAAAAGTGTTACTTCAACGGCAAGAAAAAACCGAGTTTAATGAACTTGCTGAAAAATCCAGTGGTTATTTTAAAGAAGAGCTGCCAGCGGGACTATATGATGTTCTAATTTATAAAAAAGGCTACCTTCCAATGAAAGAGCAGTTTCTAGTGGAAGAACGAAATATAACTTCAAAAACGATTGAACTAGAAAAATCAGATTTAATTGCAGCAGATTTCGAAGTGAATCGGATGGAACCAGAAGAAATACAAGCTGCAGGAATTGATATCAATGATCCTGATAATCGATGGACATATAAGTTTGAAGCTCACCTTGCATTTCAAGGGAAATTTCATGACGTTGAATTCATGGGTAATAGCAAAGGCAGAATATTTAACCCAGAACCAGTTGAATTAAATGGTGGATATAAAGCTTATCCTTACCTTATTTCAGTAGGAAGTGAGGAAAATGAAGTCATACCAATGCTTGCATATATGGTCGTCCCAGGTGAGGTTAGCTGGTTGAAAGAGTTCTTTAGTGCACAATTAATGATTCAAAATCTTTCTCCAGAGCCATTTAGTCTCATTAATTCTAAGATTACTCTAGAATTGCCTGAAGGCTTAAGCCTAGCTGAAGGAACAGAATCTCAAACTTTAGAAGTAGAACTTGGAGATATTCTAGGAGGAGAAACCATCTATCATGAATGGTATATAAGAGGAGATCGGAAAGGGGATTACCATGTAAGGGCTAATTTTAATGGGACTTTAAATCATTTTAATGTACCTGTCCACGGAGAGTTCATAACTCAGGATCCAATCAAGGTATGGGGAGATGATGCCCTTAAAATGTATATTGAAGCTGAAGGTACAGCCGAAGCAGGTATGGCTTATAGAGTAAGGGTTCGTTTAGAGAATATTACAGATACATCTATTTACTATCTAGATTTTAAGTTATTAGAAGAAGGGAAGAAGAATTATTTCTTCTCTCCTAATACCCAATTGGAGTATTCCTTTAATGAACTAAAGGCCAAAGAAGAAGTAATCCTAGATTTCCTTCTCATCCCACTAATAAGTGGAACACTGGATTTGTCTCACTCTTTTATGCTTAAAACTGGAGGCAATGCTCAAATTGAAACAGTGATTAGTACAATTAATTAAGAATAGAGGGCGCTATATGCGCTCTCCTTAATACAAGAAAAAGGAGAAAAATAAGTGAATAATGTCAAGAAGGTTTTTGTTCTTATAAGTGCAATCATACTTATACATAGTTTATTTATACCAGGAATTAAGGCTATTGCAGAAACTAATGCCCAAGATAAGAATTTTAGTGATATTCAAACACATTGGGCTAAAAATTCAATACAAGAATTAATAGAACTAGGAATTATTAAAGGATATGAAGATGGGACATTCCGTCCCGAGAATGAGGTGACGCGTGCTCAATTTATTGCTATGACTACTAGATTACTAGGTATAGATTCTAATGGTCAAAGTCAAACCTTTAGTGATATCCCTACAGATCATTGGGCTTATTCTTCTATTCAGGGAGCATTAGAACACGGTTTGCTTGATAAGGATAAGAAGTTTTATCCAAATCGATCCATGACTCGTGAGGATATGGCAATCGTCATCTCTAAAGGATTAAAGTTAGTTCCAGTAGATGAGGATGAGCTTAATTTTAAAGATAGCTACAATATAAAAAAAGCTCCAAAGCTAGTGGCAGCAGCTGCTCAAGCTGGATTAATAAAAGGTCACTTAGATGGAACCTTTAAACCCCAAGGAAATCTGACTCGCGCTCAAGCATCTGTTATATTTGTGAGAATGTATCAATATTTAGAAGGTATTTACTTTAAAGATATTGAAAATTATTGGGCGGCTGATGCTATTCATAGTTTAGTAGATTTAAGCATTATTAACGGGTATGAAGATTTGACATTTCGGCCTGAAAATAAGGTTACACGTGCTCAGTTTGCTGCTATGATTATTCGAATGATGGGGTACGAATCGACAAGCTTTGAGCCTTTCTTTAATGATATACAAGCTGATCACTGGGCATTTTCTGTAATCCAAGCTGCTGTCGAACAAGGAATTATCAAGCCGGATGAATCTAATTATGTCTTCTCTCCTAATAAACCATTAACAAGAGAGGAAATGGCGATTATGATGGCTAGAACTCTGAAGCTAACCCCCATTTCTGAGAACGAATTAACCTTTTTGGACAAGGGTGACATACAGAACGAAAGAGGTTTAATTGCAAAAACCGTAAAAGAAGGGCTAATTACTGGACATGAGGATAATACATTTAGACCTAAGAATCCCTCAACGAGAGGCCAAGCAGCTACTATTTTACATAGACTATACAATTATAGTATAAATTCAAGCAGCCCAGATATCCCCACACCTTTACCTATTGATATGTCAGAAGATGAAATTACCCTTTTAGGAGGAGTCATTGAACTTCAAGAAAATGTTATCGAATATTTAGAGGAAATTAAGGACGGAGACTCCACTTTTATTTTTAAAAATTCACCAATAGAAATACTAGAGTTGAAAAAGGATGACATCTTTGTTATTCCTCCATCAGAAACCTATCCTACTGGTTTTGCTGAGAAAGTAATCAGCATCCATACAGCTAATGGGCTTACAACAATTAAAACGGTAGACCCTGAACTAACAGAAGTGTTTAAGGAGATAGACATTCAAGAAGTAACAGATATTAATTTTGAAGACTTAATTCCTATTAAATTAGAAGATGGAGTTAGTTTTCATCCGGTTGTAAACGGAGAGACGGTGGAGAATAACCAGAACTCTACTACCATTCAAAGTGATGACGAAGGAGATTTTTCGCTAGTATTAAGTGATATGGAGTTATCAATCAATAATACGAAAGTATTAGTGGAGGGAGAGGTGAAATTTGAAAACTCAGCATTAGTGACGGATGTTGATTATAGCTGGGGAAGATTGAAAATGCTAAAAGCTGTTTTTGTAACAGAGCCTACATTAGAGACACAACTAACGGTTGAGCAGGAAATTGCATCTGGTTCAGCAACATACAAAGCATTTCAAGGGATCTATACTGACCACAGTATTCCAGCATTTCTAGGTGATTCACCGGCAACAGAACCATTTGAAGAAAAGAAATTGTTAGGAACCTTTTATATACCGGTATATGGGCCTGCAGGAGCAAACTTTGAAGTCTTTGTTCATGTTAGAGCAGACTTAACTGTTGGCTTTTCTGTTAAGTTGGTAGAAGAAGGTGAAATGGAAGTAGGGCTCATTGCTGAGAAAGGGAAGCTTACTAAAGTGAAGAAAATTGACTTTAAAGAACCCACAGCTACTTTATCTGGAAAAGGTGGAATTCAGGTAAAAGCGGGAGCGGGAATTGGAGTTAAAGTAGCTATACTTAAACTTAGTGTCGGGGGGATAGAGGGTGAAGTCGGTTTGTATGGTGAAGCATATGCTAATGCTTTAGTAGGTATTGGTGATACAGATGAGATAGGGAATGATGATAAAGAACTCCAAGGTAATATATGTTATCGACTAGGAATGGGAACTTTCCAGGAGATTAGAGCTACATTTGATGCATTAAAGATTATTAATATGGGTCATACTCACACTCTGTGGGATAACAAAGATGAGCTCGCAGCCCTTACCAATTGTGATGAGCATATGCTAATGACTTCACCTGCGATTGTAATCCTTACTCCAGGAGAAGAACAGACTTTGGATCTTGAGTATTTTAAATTTAGTAAGGAAGACTTAGATTTACAAGACGAGACAAAAAATATGGAAAAAGATGATGTTAGTTTTGAACTTAAAGGCAACGAGATTCTATCTGTCAAACAGAATAGTAGTAAAGGAAGCCACTCGTTTGATGTACTAGCTGATGTATCAGCTCAAGGAGGAGAACTTGGGGAGTTAACCATCACCTATAAAAAAGGTGTAAAGAGATTGAAAAAATCGGTCAACATTATTGTGACTGAACTTGAAAAATTTGAGGTTGAGCCAAGTACCCTGAAACTAGATTCAGGAGCTAGTAAACAATTAAAAACGATGGGAATCTATAAGAAACCAATTGGTATAGACTTAGAAGATGTTCTTGAGGATGGTATCACAATAGAGGAGCTTTTTAAAAGACCTATAACGGATTTTAGTAAACTAACATTCAAGAGTATGGATGAAAGTATTGCAACAGTTGATCAAAAAGGGATGGTTAAAGCTAAAGAATTAGTTCAGGAAGACAGTACAGAAATCGTAGTAACTTATATGGGTAAAGAAATTAGAATCCCAGTTACAGTTAAATCCAAGGCATACAGTGGCGGAGGTGGAGGTAGCTCAGTAAATCAACAATTAGAACTGTTTAGACTAATCATTTTGGAAGCAGAAGAACATGCGAATAACACGTTTAAGCCTGAAGCGGAATCTACAAACCCAGCAAGCTTTGAAGATTTAAAGCCAATGCTAACCGAATTCTATACAGAACAATATTTTGATTATTGGAAAAAGGTTTACGATTATAATATTGCTTGGTTTAATGATCCACATCTACTGTATCCTTTAACTGAAGCTACTGAGAAAGGAACTGGAAATACGTTTAAAATAACAAGTGATTCTACTAACTTAGTGAAAGCGACAGTTAATGTACCACTACGTGAAAATGAAGTTCCAGGAGAACAGTTTAATTATGAATACACATTAGTGAAAGAGGACAATAGATGGAGATTAGATACCATTACATGTAAGAGCTGTGAGAAGCCTGAAGAATAAAATTTTCATATAGTGCCTGGCACCATCCTTAAAAATGGATGGTGCCAGGCACTTCTTTTTCTTTATAAAAAGGGCTTAAGCCACTTTATGGGGATAACGTTGGGAAGCTTTCCAGTGGTAAAGGTTTCCTAGTCTGGTTTTTTCAACATCTTTCACTATAATTTTACAAGTAGTCGACAGTGTTCGACACAAATCCATTCCCTGATTTAGTAATGTATATTATAGTTCTATACTATTAGGTCCAAATTAATAGAGTAGCAAACCAGTGAAAATGAAAAGCTAAGCTACTTGTCTAATTTCGATAGAGACCTTATATTGCTTTGGATTTATAGGAGGGTTAACCTATTTTTTAGGTACTTAGTAAGGAGGTGAATCTGGGAAAAATATAATTACATATAGTGCTAGTTCACATCTTAATTACAAAATGGGGGAGTAATAGAATGAAAAAGTTAGTTAAGCTGTTATTATTAATCTCAATAATCGTAATGATTATTCCAGCTAATTTATCAAATGCTCAATCAAGTCAGTCACTTTTATTTAAAGATATCCCTTCTGACTATTGGGGACAAAAAGCTATTGAGTTTATGGTTAGAGAGGGTGCTATTAACGGTTATCCTGATGGTACTTTCAGACCAGAAGTTAAGTTGAAACGAATCCATGTTGCCAAAATGATTGACCGTATTGAAACCTTCTCACTTAATTACTCATTAGAAGAGCTACAAAGTGTTAAACTCGCAGATGTTCCTACTGATATGGATGGGTTTGAAGCAGTAGCCGGACTTTATTTGAGTGGAAAAGCAGACTTTCTATTTAAAGATCGGAAATTCCAACCTTATACCAATATGACTCGTGGAGAAACAGCTGCTTTACTTAGCGAGGTATTCTATTTATACTCAGATAAAGAGTATCAAATTAATGATGTAGCAAAGTCAAACCCTTTTTATGATGCAATTGCTGGTTTAATTGAACATGATGTTACAAAGCTATATGATGGTGTTGCATTTAAACCTAACAACGATTTAACAAGAGCACAATTTGCTATGTTTACTGCACGTATATTAAATGAATATTTCAAACCTAGCAATCAAGATTTCCTTAGTGAAGATGTATTCTATTGGGGGAACTATGTTAATTTAACAAAAATTGATTATAACAATTTCCGTTCCTATGAAATGAGCCCATTTCCCATCTTAGGTGAAGTATTAGTAGAGGGTGAATGGATTTATTACTTGGAGGATACGGAACTAACTAGTGAGACATTAGATGATTATGATTCTACATATCGTGGTAAGTTGTATCGTGTAAAGAAGGATGGTTCAGATAGACAATTAGTTTTAGATGAACAGTTAACAGCCTTTACAATTATTGATAGTAAGATTTACTTCTCAAAATTTGGTAATCTCCTTGAAGATGGAGAATTTGATTATTCGGAGAAGGTAATTGCCCGAATGAACTTAAATGGTTCAAATAAAGAAATACTTTATTCAAATATTTTTGCAGAGAGTATGAGTTTTTTTGATGGATACATTTATTTTGCTGCCTATGATTTTCAAAATTATGAACTAAATCTAAATAGATTTAATATTGAATCACTAACAACCCCAGAACTATTAACAACTGAAAGTTATGGTGTTGATTTTAAAGTCTTTTCTAATGGTATTTATTTTCTAAACTCAGATTATGAAATTATGTATATGGCTCATAATGGAACTCAACTTGCAAAGACCGATCTACCCAACCTACCTATAACCTATATGAATAATTATTTATATTATGATGATTCGGGAGCAAATTATGAGGTGAATCTATATAAGCAACAGGGGAATGGAAGTGGAGAAGGAGAAATCATCTCAACGCATGGATATGTTCATCCCCTTGGAATAGTGGAAAATAGCCTTCTATACTATGACAAGGAAACTGGAGAGTATTTTACTACAGAATTGAAGTAGTATATATGCTTGAAGGATAGGGCCCAACCTATTAAGGTTATGTCCGTCAATTATAAAAATAAAAAACTCTTTAGATTAATTTCTAAAGAGTTTTTTATTTACATTTCTAAATGCTTGTTAGCTTCTACTGTTGGTTTTATTTCCTTTTGCACTTTGTAATCTGGATCTACAACAGGGATATTCAATGACCTTGCAAGAATACGAGCACCTTTATCATGTGAAGCAAATACTAGAGGATTGCCTGATTCAATTTCATTAAATATTCCTGAAATAATAATTTGATCAGGATTAGTAAAGTTCTTACTTTTTGGATCAATACGTGTCCATTGCAATCTATTAGATTTTTGATAAGTTTCAAGTAAGTCAAAACCTAATTGTGCAGAAGCTCGTACTTCCTTAAAGCGATTTTTTTTCAAACCCTCTAGCTCACCGAAGACATTTGGATGTAAGTATAGATGAACGCTAGAGGATTTATAGAAATCTTCCAATAAATTCTGATAATGCATAAGGAAATTAGTATCAACAGCGATGTTATGTCCTCTATTAATGTAAAAATTCAGATGAGACCGATAAGATTCACATGTTTCAGAGTACTTTGTTTTCCATCTCTTTTCCTTTAATACACTGTGTGCTTTATTTGCGAAAGCAGCACTTGAAAAGGCGGGGACAACAACTGTAATTAAAAATAGGACTCCTGCTACATTGTCACTTACAAAAAGTGGAATAAAAGTAAACACAACGAACAGGAAAACTGTAATTACCGTTCGAATCAACGAACCGCAATAAGCGTAACCAGTTCCAGGAAATATTATCTGTAGTATAAACGCAACAATTGGATACCTGATTCGATCTTTCAAAAGCTTACTAATAAAAAACACAACAAAATTGCTAGCTATAAGCCCACTAAACACAATGAAATACCAAAGCAACTTAGAAAAAGTGAAATCCTGTAAAAAGGTTACAAACAAAGTAGAATCTCCTAACGTTAATAGTCTACAAGAAATAATTATTGAAAAAGGACTTAGTAATAATTAGTTATTCTTTTTAAGAGGCAGAATCGTACTGCTTAGGTAGAGGTATACCCTTAACTAGACGGAATTTTAATGATTTATTTACTTTCATTTTAGTCTCAAAGCTTACTAAAGGACTAGTATAAATGTAGTTGTAAGCTTCACGCATACGATTAAAGTATTTAGTTGTGTACGGAATCCAAAGTACGGTTCTCATACTTTCGTAAAATTTAATTGCGTCTTCTTCGCTAATCTGCTCTTTACGTCTTAACTTAGAAAGAGCCAATTTAATTTTAATAGCAAATACTACTTGGAGCGGAATAAATAACACTAACAATATTGAAATAAGTCCAGCAAATAATGTTTCCACAGTATATTTCCCCCTTTCCATTTTTTATACAATTTATATCGGCAATTTTCCAATAGTTTTTAGAAGAAGACAGTAAATTTTTTGAAAATATTTCTATTTAGAAGTTATATTTGTATTGGAAAAACTAGTTAAAAGGAAATGAAAATGTTATATTTGGAATATAGTAATATAATAGTTTCTGATAGTAATCATAAGACTTATATAAGGAGAGAACACATCAATGAGGAAAGCGATATGTCTTTTTATGTCATTATTTTTAGTGCTTATTCTTGGTAAAGAAGTAAATGCTGAAGTGAATTTAATAGATTTACCCCTAACACATTCAGCTAGTGAAGAAATTCAGTATTTAATTGAGAAAGATGTGATTACTGGGTATCCAGACGGTACTTTCAGACCTAATCAACCTGTTAAAAGAATCCAGGCTATCACAATGTTAGGCCGTGCTTTAAAGTGGGATGCTTCTAATCTAAAAGAACCAGCATTTGTAGATATAGAAAAAGGAACTGAGGCTTACGGGTACATTTCGGTGGCGGTTCAAAAAGGTATCATTAATGATTCTACTAAATTTAATCCAAACGGTACTTTAACTAGAGCTCAAATGGCAAAGGTCCTCTCCAAAGCCTTCGATCTGCCAATCGGAAAAGGAAAGAATTACACTGATGTTGCAAATAACCATTGGGCTAGAGAATATATAGACAAGCTTACTTTTTCAAAGGTAACAACAGGGTATCCGGACAATTCTTATAAACCTGAATTTCCAACAACTCGGGTCCAGTTTTCTTTATTCATTGCAAGAGCATTAGATCCTAAGTTTAAAGAAGGGAATAAAGAATTATCAGTGAAAGCTTCTGAACTTGGATACTATAATCATCATCTTTATAGTTGGTGTGATGGAGATTGGTATGATACCTATGACTATAAGAATTGTGTAATGACTTTGGAAGGAACAGAACATCAAGTGACATCACTTCCAGTAGGAGAGATCGCTGTTTGGAAGGATCAATTTTTCATTCAAACAGAATTTGCAAAAATCATATCTTCAGATGCTGAAGGTAAACAAGTCAGAACCATTGTAGATGCAAATAAATTACCTGAAGAAATGGAAACAATATATATCACGGATATGAATGTTACAGCGAATTGGATTTATTTCTCCGTGAGCTCTAATAGTCAATTTGAAGGAGCTATATACAAAGTTAAGCATGATGGAAGTCAATTAACTAAAATACATAATAAACCCAACATGGAGCTTTTGGTATCCGAAGATGAATTATGGTTTCAAGAAGAGTTTTATGAGGGATGGCTTACAAAGCTGAACACTCAAACTGGGAAGAAAACAGAGTTTAAAATACCTGTAACAAGTTTCACTGTTGAGGATGATCTAGTTTTTTATGTAGAGAATAAGGGAGACCATTATCCTCTTTATAAGATGAATAGAGATGGAAGTGGTAAAGAGCTTTTAGACGTCAATGTTAACCCGAACTCAGATATATTTGCTAAAGATTCTTTTATTTATTATGCAAAGGGCTGGGAAAATCCTACCCTATATAAGAAGCATCTTGTTGAAAAGAAGGAAATAAAACTTGTTACTGCTGATAATGGTATCAACATATATGGAATATGGGAAGATGCCTTATACCTATATACAAATCACGGTGAAAATATGAAAGTTAATCTAGCTACTAATGAGGTCAACGATATAAATTTACATCAGTATATTGAACCTGAAATAACCACCAATTCATTAGTTCAACACTTAAACAATCTATTCTTAGGTCAATATGAGATAGTTGTAGGTGATAATCATCCAGAGACGGATGCCATTGTACTAATTGAAGGGAAAAAGGCAATGAATGTTGCCTTTACTAAAGACGACAGTCGAGAGCTATGGATTAACATATACGATACTTCAGATCAATCACTGAATGCTGCAATTGAGATACTAAGAAGCTATAATTCTAATTTTAATGAAGAAGAAGTAATAGGATTAATGAAATCTTCCTTGTCAGAAACCATAACGAATGAATATAAATTTGAAGATGTAGTTCTCTACTTTCAGCCTGCGACAGAATCAAATGACCTGGTAAAGTTGCTGTTCACTGCTGATTTATATTAGAGTATTAAAACGTTGTCTAGAGATAAGTTCGAATCTGTTGAATCTTCTCAACAGATTCTTTACTTTTACTTATTATTCAAAAATAAATATAGTAAGGAGTTGGTGATAATCAGTGTTTGGCCGAAGGAATAAGCAATTTAAACTATATTTTTTGACTATGAGCAAGATGAATAGTAAATTTAGCTAAAACTTAGAAATCTATAGAAAAATTTTTACAAGTGATAAATCTTATGAATAATTTCTGAATCTTACGGGTATACTCTTAGTAAGGTAAACTTTGGTTGGTACAATTCCTAATCTTAAAAATGAAAAAGGTACCAGGCATCATCTACATTTAGATGGTGCCTGGTACCTTTTTCATGTCTTAATAAAAAAACGAGTCACACAACTTTGGTAGCCCAACTTGAAAATGCTGTGTATGACTCGTCAACCAAAAACTTACCGCAATAAATAATTCGAATTCCTGAGATTTTTTTTGGGGAGTTTCAATTGGTAAAACATACCTAGTAAGTGCCATAAGTAGGTGCCAGGCACCACCCATTTTCTGGATGGTGCCTGGCACCAAATGGAACACTTAAAACTATACATTACTTCACAGTAACCACTGTCTCACCCATCTTATCCACATACATATCTGTATTTGCTGCTTCTACAAGTCCTACTTTTAAATGATAGGTGCCTGCTGTTGCAATCGTTGCTTTAAAGTTAGTTGTCACACCACTTGCGAGTGCAAGATCATCCGTTTTAAACCCTTCTGCTGGACCAAAAAATGCTTCTCCGTCTTCATTGGTTGTAAATGACTCCCATTGTCCAGCTGCAACTTCATAGTCGATGGTTTGATTTGCTACTGGTGATCCATCTTCATTTGTAAAAATAGCCTTATACCGGACAAGCAGATCCTGTGACACTTGAGTTGCTGTTGCGGAAATAGAGAATGGGTTCTCTACACCAGCAGTAAAATCATTGAAGCCAGTAACGAAAGAGAAATCAACTGAACCTGGGTGCGAGACAACAAAGTCTAATCCTGCCACTTCTCCAATTGTTTGTTCCGGTGTTGTCGCATTAACTAAAGATAGTGAAAGACTGTAAATATCAGCATCAGTAAAGGTTGTTTTAAAGGCAGTCGTAATACCATCCTGCAGACCTATTCCCTCTGTTGTGAATCCCGCTTCTGGGCCGAAGTATGCCACTCCATTTTCATCGGTAGTAAAGGTTAGCCATTGATCTGGTTCAACTTCATAGCTAATCGTTTGGTCTGCGACAGGGGTACCATCGTTCCTAACTAGTATTGCTTTATATCTAACAGGAGTGTCTTGGGAAACATTTGTGGCTGTTGCTTTAATGGTAAATGGTGCTTCTTCGTTAGCTTGAATGGTGTTAAATCCTGTTAGAAAATCAAAGTCTACTGTAGCCGCCTGTTCTGGTTGAGTTGCAGTTGCATTTTCATTGTAATCTGGATTTGCTGTATCACCAATCTTGGCAATTCCTGCTTTTACTTCGTCATAGTTAGTAATCATATCACTAGCTTTACTATTTGCTGGTAGGATTAATTGTTGAATTTGGGTGCCAGGAGAAACAGTTAGCTTGGTAGCAGCATCCGTTAGCACTACTTGTCCAATAGTCGTTGCCTCACCCGTAATAGTGGCACTTTCAGAAGCAACTACCATTTTGTTTACAGTTGTTGTTCCTCGTGCCTCGAGTATGACATTTGCACCTTCAATCTGTAAATTTCCAAGAGAAGAATTCTCAAAAATATAAGGGTTCGTGTTTGCTACCTGAGCACCAACTACTTCACCATTAATGATCGTTCGGTAATCAACGGTTACATTATTAGCATAGAATCCGTTCGCTTCAATAATTTCCAATTCATCCGTAATCGATAAATTCTGTAAAGTTACATTGTTATCATATACTTGAATGTTCTTTACTGTATTTCCTCCACCGTCTAAAACCGCATTATTCCCAACCTCTCCACCGGTAAAGATTCTAAGTCGCAGTAGCTCTGTAAACTCATCAATTTCATTAAACATTGCAGAAATCTCAGAGTCAGCTAAAATATCTTTATTAGTAGGATTTAAAATACCCTTTAGTGCATCAGTGACTCCAAGTGTGAGAGTGCTGGTTCCCAAATCATAAATTAATCCATCTGTTGTAATGTCAGTGTGGGGGATAAGGGTACCATAGGCGATTTGTGACTCATACACAAACTTGGCTAAATGACCACGGGTTGTTTTATTTGTTTTTCCAAAGTTCTCAAAGGACATCGTAGTAACTTCAGTATTGATTAATGTCTGGATATATCCATCAGACCAAGTAGCGGGATCATTTGGCTCTTCAATTGGTTCTGCTGAAAGCTCGAATGCATTAACCAACATTTTAGCCATTTGTTCACGTGTAACCGTCTCCCTAGGTCTAAATTCTCGTTCTCCATTAACTGTGTACCCCTTTAAAACACCATCATTTTCTAAAGCAGCTACATAGGGATAGGCCCATGCATACTCTGCATCCGTTCCGTTTTCAACAACATCACGAAAACCAGGATTTTCTAAAGTACTTATATCATATCCTGCGGCTAATGCGATAATCTTGGCTGCTTGTGCACGATTTATTGATTGATATGTACCGTATGTATCCTCAGCAATCCCTTTTATATAGCCTTTTTGAGCTAAGTCTCGTACATATTTATAAAACTCATGTTCATCGTTTATATCTTTAAAATCATTCACATCTTTGGGTGTAAGGGTTGTCGTTGTTTCTACTGCTTGGATTCCACGTTCCTCGGCACCTGCACGATCAACATTTCCTGCACCTAATATAATTGTCCCTAATAACATCGTTCCTACCATTATTTTCACAGTACCCTTTTTCACATTGGGTAGGTTTTTGGAAACATAGGACTTCACAGCATTCTTTAACTCTTGATCATCTCTGTTATGACCTTCCCCAAGCTCCCTTGAAAACTCTGTATCATTAGGGTTCATATAAAGTATAATGATGTTCTCATTATTTTGTTTGGTTAATTCGTGACGGATAAAATGAAGCATATAGTCCCTCCTATTATTTAAAATCTTTTCTATTTTTTACATAAGTGGTAAGGATATGTGTTCGAAATTTTTTTATTTGCATTGAATAATAAGATATCCCACTAATTACCTAAAGCTTATTAAGCTTAATTCCTCTAAAATAATCTTGTTAGAGACAAATAATAATGAAAAAAGGTGGGCATATGAGGAAATTAAAGGCTTTTAGATTGATAATATTTTTCCTTTCACTTACTTTACTTCTGCCTGGCTTAGAATCAACAAAGATTGTCAGTGCGAGTATGCAACAGAACAAATCTGCTTTTACTGATGTAAGTAGCTATAAGAGTGAGATAGAGTATTTAGCTAGTTTGTCAATTATTAAAGGATATCAAGATGGTACTTTTAAGCCATATTCTACAGTTAATCGTTTACAGGCAGTACAGATGATCTTACGCGAACTTGGTATTACGATTGAATCAGAAGAGGATGTTCCTTATATTCCATTTACTGATCTGAAGCCTGGGGAGTATGGGTATGATGAGGTAGCAATTGCGACAGTACTTGGAATTGTCCAAGGAAAAGATGACGGTAAATTTGATCCTTTCGGGAAACTAACTAGAGGACAAATGGCAAAGATATTTTATAACGCCTATAATTTGACGGGAAAAGCATCTAAAGACTTTACAGATGTAAAAAGTGGGCATTGGACATATGAATATGTTCATGCACTTGCTGCTAACGAAATTACAACCGGCTATAATGATGGAAGCTTTAAGCCCAATGCACCTATCCATCGAATGCATTTTGCAGCCTTTTTAGCACGTTATATGAATGATTCGTTTAAACCAGAAGTGACATCCCCCTTAACTCGTAAAGAAATCATAGCTAAGCAGGAAAGTGTCGTTATGGTTGATGTATATGACGAGTACGGGGAGTTATTTTCTCAGGGAAGTGGTTTTGTTACAACGAATGGACTTATTATAACCAACTTTCATGTAATTCATGGAGGGGCTTATTATGAAGTGACAACACATTCTGGGGATATTTATGAAATTGAAGGTGTTGTTGATTATGAAGTAGATCAGGACATCGCCATACTAAAACCTTTTGATCGACTTCCTCTTAAACAGCTGAAACTGGGAACTGTAGGAAAGGTTGATAAAGGGGATGATGTAATTGCCATTGGAAATCCACTAGGGTATCAGAATTCAATTTCTACTGGAATAGTAAGTGGGATTAGAAATCTTGCCGAAGAAGGATTAGATGTTGACATGGTTCAGTTTACAGCCCCTGTAACTTATGGTAGTTCAGGTGGACCTCTATTTAACATGGAGGGGTATGTAATTGGTCTTGTTTCATTTGGTTATGAGATGGGTGGGTTAAATTTTGCTCTAGTTTCTGACCATGTAAAGGAACTATTATCTCCTTATATCGGTGTTCCTTTTTACCAAATGCCAATTATTCCAACTGATCATTTACCAGTCTATGAATATGTGGAAGAAGAAATCATTGAAGAACCAACACCATCAGAACCAACTGGACCAACAGTTCCAGAAGAAGAGATGGCACCTATCGAAACAGTCACAACCGAAAAGTTTTATTTAAGTGAGCGTCTAACTGAAACTGTATTTCATCCTGAGTTACCGATTATGTATGGTATTGATCTATACGGTGATGTGGTAGAAGTTAATTATGAAACGCAAGAGATTAACACTCTCTCTTTATCACTTCCAACTGAACGAATTTTCTATGCTAATAATGAGCTTTACGTTACCTTGCTAAAAGGACAACATAGTCCTTATTGGTGGGATGAAGAACAAGAGGGTGGAATTGCTATCATTGATACGACAGACTTCACCCTAAGGTCTGAATACGATATTTTAATAGATCCTTATGACATAGTCGCTGATGAAAACTATCTTTATGTTTCTTCAGGTTCTGGACAGTGGACGAATCTAAAGAGTTACAATCGAACTACGATGGAAGAAGTTGATTCCATTTCGATATATGATTCAAGTTTTTTGGAAATGAAACCCGGCCAAAAAATGATGTATTCTATTACAACCAGTATTTCTCCAAGAGATGTTCAAGCATACCATATCTCAAATGGAAGGTTTGAAAGTACGTATGATTCTCCTTATCATGGAGAGCATAACTTAGCAATTGGTATGACGGTTTCAAAGGACGGTAAGTATATCTTTAATCATAGCGGAATAGTCTTTAATTCAACTTTGTTAAAATCTACGAACATGACATATTTGACCAAGATTGATTCATTCTCAACGATAGGTTTTGATGTTCTAAACAATAGGTTTTATACTGGGTTAGACAATAAAATCAAAGCGTATGATAATCAAACATTTACAACTACTGATGAATGGTATGTAGACGCTACGATTAACGGTATGACTACTTGGGATGGAAAAGTGATTCTACTAACAACAGAAATGCCGAACAATGTTCCAGTGCAATCTGTGCAAATATTTACACCATAATAAAAGTGGCAGTCTCCTAACATTGAGACTGCCACTTTTTATTTATTAAATCAATAGCCCTTTTTAAGTAAAAATTATAACACAGAATAAATAAAAACCAGCTAACTCTAATCAGAGTAGCTGGTTACCCAATATATAAACTTCTCTTCAGGAAGAATAGTTTATCAACCAAAGTCTCACTAAATATTATTCTGCAATATTCGACAATATTTGTCGAAATGTAAATTATGGAACATAAGCTTTAAATGACATACAAAAAGAGAGCCACTAAGTGACTCTCTTAAGCTACCTATTTATAAACGGGCACATCGAAAACAAGGGTATAGTTATTTAGTAAACCATAAAGATTACTAATATTGTTCACTTGTTTTACAGCCCATCCAATATCTGTTGCATATTGATGATGTCCAGGAACTTGAGGATTCCATCTCATCTTATACAAAGTATTTTGTTTATAATCAGGGTTATTGATATAACCTGTAGAGATATATTCAGCTCCACCAATAATAGCTGCTTCTGGAGTAAACCAGCCGTTTTTGTAAGCAAATTCAGTTCCGCATTTCATTGGACAGCTGTCATATGCTCCCACACCGTACATATTATAGACTATTTTTGGCTCAACTGGTTTCCCGGCAACCTCTGAAACTAAGACACCTTTCGCTAAAGCAGATGCCCCGTTTCCGGTTTCTAATAGTGCATGTGAAATCAAATAGATTTCATTCACTTGATATTTTGTACTTGCATTAATAAAGGCTTGTCCTTGATTTTTTAGAATGCCTTTATTGAAAAGTATACGTTCATTTACTTCCTTAACCGAAATTCCTGCACTTTCAGATAAAAGTAGGAATTGGAAATAGCTTTTATCGCTCGGATTAAAGTTTAAAGGATTAAGATAAGCTAGTACATCATGTTCCTTGGCATTTCTCCAAGCTCCGTATTTAATTTCAAACCAATCTCCACTTTGAGAAAGGATCTCTACTCTATTTCCTTGTCGTAAGGCACCTACTGCCCAAAAAGAGGTGTCTGGGCCTTCACGTACGTTTAAGTGGGTAGCAGTTACCGCTCCATACATTGGAAAAGTAGGTAGTTCAGTTGAAGCTGTGACTGCGTCCAATTGAATAAAATCTTTATGGACGTAAGTTTTATCGTTTCTGTACTTATCAGTCTGTGGACCCTTTTTCATCTGAGTTGCCAACATATCATTCATAGATACAGAATAGTTAGTATATCTAAAGATAGGCCCTACTTGTACACCTGACTTATGGACGTATCCTAATCTACCACCAACATCGACTTTCCACCAATTCCCCGATTCCTCGATGATTGGATAACTTTGACGATCTTTAAGATATACATAAGGAACTAATGTTCCACTAGTGTTATCATAAACTGGGACGCTAGATAGGGTAACAAAGTTTTTATCGCTATTTTTCAATCCGTTATTCAAGTTTTTAATCGATGAGCTATCGGCTGGTCGTGTAGAATCCTTCCAAATATAAGCTAATCGATCTCCAAACCTAATTTGATGCCAGTTCCCCATATCACTAACTCTTGGATATACTTGACCTTTAACCAGTGTTCCAACTGAAACTAAGCTTCCAGAGCTATTATCATATATGGTTAATTTATCTTCTAATACCTCAAAATACTTGTCCGTGGACTTAAATGGAAGTTTAGTAGCTGGTTTATAAACATAGCCATGTCTTCCGGAGAAATCTACCGTATACCAATTCCCAGTTGATGAAATAAGTGGATAGCTTACTCCTTTTTGAATGTTTCCATATGGGACAAGCTTTCCAGAAGTATTATCATAAACAGTTAAGTCAAGCATTGGAATGAAGCTTTCTTTGCCAATAGACTTGTTGTTTTTATTTTTGATAGATTGACCATTAGAAGGCTCAGTTGAACCTTTCCATACAAAGCCAAGCCCTGTACCAAATTTAATTTGATGCCAGTTTCCCATGTCCCCAACTCTAGGGTATTCTTGTCCTTTCATTAGAACCCCAACTTTTACAAGTTTACCAGTGCTATTATCATAGACTGATAAGTGTTCTACTAAAGGCTTAAAAAAACGATCACTGCTTTTAAAGTTGATGCTTATGCCGTTTTTGTGTACGTAGCCAACTCTTCCAGCAAAATCAATCTCAATCCAGTTTCCGTAATCACGAATAATTGGATATTGATTGCCTTTTCCAATATATGCGAAACGGATTAGTGATCCAGTCGAGTTGTCAAACACTTCTAAGGTTTGGTTCGCAGTAAGCGTTCTGTCTTGAGCAGACTTTGAATTTAACTTTAGATTTGCCCCCTCAGCTGGGACGGTTGATGCTTTCCATACATATCCAAAACCAGTACCAAATTTAATCTTATGCCAGTTTCCTAGGTCCCCAACACGTTCAAATACTGCGCCTTTTTCTAGGCTACCAACATATACTAGTGAACCAGAGCTATTATCGTATACAGTAAGTTGATCTGCTGTTACTTCAAAAAACTTTGTACTAGATGTAAAAGATGGTTGTACAGTAGCAGATGTTGTTTTTATCTGTGCTTGCTTAGAGATTTCTCTTACCTGTTCAGTAGTGGAAGTAGAATCATCTTTAGCATCTTGTGCTGCTTCTTCCTTGAGGTCTTTAGTTACCTCTTTAATAATAGAAGGATCTTCTTCTACGATTGTAGCTTCATCGGATTCACCAGAATTTTCAGGTTGTGTATGAAGAACAAGATCATCTGTTTTATTCAAGAATGCTAGGTTATTTCCAACTAAGACAATAAAACGATCTTCGGTTTGGTCATAAACAGGATATTGTTCATTTTCTGTAAGTGTAACAATACTTTGCTGTTCTTCATCATAGAGTGACATTTCTTTACTAATATCAATGTACGAAGAAACGGTATCGTAAGTAGTAATTTGCGTAATTGCAGTTTCTGTTTCTGCAAGTTTAGATACTTTCTGTTCTTCTACATAAGCTATTGAATTTCCCCACTGGAAATATGCAAAGCCCTCTTTCATTTCTAGCACGTGAATTTGTGCGCTTTTAGAAAATGTTCCAACCTTCTCTTTTTCTGTATCTTGCCCAGTATAGATGGTTGTCTCTTCTTCCATCATTTCATACAGACCAAGAGATTGAATTACATCCTTGCTACTTTCTAAGGATTGAGCTGATATAGGAGTTGCAATTGTTGATAATAGCAAGAATACTAGAGTAATAAAACTACTTATTTTATAAAATTTTCTATCCAAACTGTCTTACACCCCTCCCTAATTACTAGTTCGAATTCTATTATACTATCAAAAGGGGAAAGAAATAAGACGAAAATAGTAATATTTTTGTTAAAAATGTTGGAAGATGTCTACTTTTGGATATAATGGTTAGTAGCAGAAATAAAGGAGAGTGTGAGATATGAGAAAAGTGAGAAAGGCGATAATACCTGCAGCGGGCCTTGGTACGCGCTTTTTACCTGCCACAAAAGCAATGCCTAAGGAAATGCTACCCATTTTAGATAAGCCAACCATTCAATATATTGTTGAAGAAGCGATTGCTTCTGGGATTGAAGATATCATTATTGTTACGGGTAAAGGTAAACGTGCAATTGAAGATCATTTCGATAATGCACCTGAGTTGGAACAAACCTTATTAGAAAAAGAAAAATTCGAATTACTAAAGGAAGTTCAACACTCGGGAAATTTAGTTGATATTCATTATATTAGACAGAAATCTCCGAAAGGACTTGGACATGCCGTTTGGTGTGCACGGAAATTTATAGGAAATGAACCTTTCGCTGTATTATTAGGTGATGATATCGTTCAATCGACTACACAGCCATGCTTAAGTCAACTTATTGAGCAGTACGAGAAAACGGAAAGCTCTGTTATTGGGGTACAGCCTGTTTCAGATGAAGAAACTAGTCGGTATGGAATAATTGATCCCTTAAGCGAAAAGGATGGACTTTATCAGGTTAACAGTTTTGTAGAGAAACCAGCAGCTGGAACAGCACCATCAAACTTAGCCATTATGGGACGATATATATTTACACCGGATATTTTTCGCTTTTTAGAAGAACACCATGTTGGAGCTGGTGGAGAAATACAGTTAACTGACGCTATTCAAAGGTTAAACCAATTACAGCATGTTTATGCATATAGCTTTGAAGGAAAACGCTATGACGTGGGAGAAAAGATTGGATTTGTAAAAACGACCGTTGAATTTGCTTTGCAGAATGCAGAACTTCGTGATGAAGTAATGGAGTTTTTAAAAGAAATAATCAGTGAAAAATAAAAAGGCAGGGACAAATCCCTGCCTTTTTCTCATACAACCAGCATAATGGAACCAGCCACAATCAACAAAACACCGACAATCTTTCGTGAAGTTATACTCTCGCTTAACAAGAAATAGGACAAAATCATGGTCCAAATATAAGTTATGGATGTTAATGGGAATACGATCGTATACGGAAGACTTCTTAATACAAGAATATTTAGGACGGCACCTATAAAGTAAAAGGTACCACCAACAAATAAATTTATGATAAATCTTCTATGGATACCAATCCCATCCTGTGTGGCTCTCTTAAAAAAGTACCCGCCAATCGCTCCAGCAAGGGTCATGATTAGTACAAGAATATACCAGCTAATCATCTCCACCTCCAATAAGAATAGCGCCAATAACAATTAACCCAATTCCTATTAACTGACTAAGCGTGATCGTTTCCTTTAAAAACCAGATTCCTAGAAAAAGGGCAAATATATATCCCGTACTTAATAGAGGATGAAGGACAGAGAGACTTCCAAAGCGAAACGCAATAATCATCAAGACAGCTCCAATGAAATAAAATATGAACCCTCCAATAAGAGATATGTTTAGTAACCCGGAGGATAACTTCCAAAGTAACTGCCCGATAGCTGTACTTATAGACGCACAAAGAATAAACAAAATACCTATTTTATTCTTTTCAATGGACCGAGCTAGTTTACTCATGCTTTTTCCTCTTTCTGACTGTAATGGACAAAAGGGAGTAAGATGGCAAGAAAAGTGATTAGCGAATTAGAATATAAATATCTAAAATCCTGTGCTGGTAATCCTAGGAAAACGGTACCTGTATTTAAAACAATCGGTAATATCGGTAAGGCGAACTTCCAATCTCTCTTAATAAAGGCTGCAAAAGTAAAGAATAAAATAATAAAAGAATAGATAGCAGGACGCCATATTACAGGTTTTAGTGTTGTATTTGAGATAGTTAAATAACGCTGTAAATTAGTTGTAAGTGCTTCATTTAAGACAATATTTTCAATATTATATTTGTTTCCATAATAAATATTTGTTACATAAGTGGAAGTATAACCTGGATCTTCAGGCTGAACAAACTGCCAGACTAACGAGGTTTGTTTTAAAAATGCTTCTATTGCTAGGTAAGGGTTTTGCTTACAAAGCTCCAGCCACATTCTAAAATATGTCGCGGTATCATTCATGATGACTTCACTATTATAATCAGGATCGAATTTAATGGGATCTGTTAAATAAGGATGATAGTTTTCAACCCATTTTTCAATCGGCAGAATTTGATTAAAGTATTCTTCCTGTTCATTTGTAACCACACCATATGTGATAATGTTTGCAATTTGTTGTGTTGGCATCCCAAGTGCCTCATTAGGATTAGAGGGTGTAACGTTTAGAACATCAAAAATAGGACCAGAGACAATATAATGTAACGATATCGTGATACTGGAAATAATCATTAATTGCTTCCATTGCATGCGGAAGCTGAATAATAAAACAATCATGACAACCACATATACGGGGAAACCGTTATGTCTAAAAAAGACCACTCCAAGTGAAGCAATAAGAGCAAGTAGGAGGTTGGGTGTAGTCGTAATCCATTTCCCTTTTGTGATCACTAAATTAAAAATAATCATAAAGAAGAAAAGGAGGAAAGCCGCATAGTATACATCTTTCCAGAGAGTAATTACATAAATACCATTGATTGGCCATAGTGCATAAAGGGCTGTAACTACCCAAAGGATTCTATTATTTATTCCAGCTAATTGGAATCTGTACAAGCTGTATCCAATCACGAACGAAATGGTGACTATTTGGGAAAGGCCGATTATAGCAGGTGTATCCCATATTTGAGTAAGTAATAACATATAAATAGTGTAGGCAAATGGATGCCAGTCATTATATACACCAGTGTTTATCTGATCCCAGTGAGAAAATGAATCAGGAGTCATCCCCCCTGGAAAAAAGGCAATCCAGTAAAGGAACCATACCATTGTAATAGGCAGGGCATAGTACACAATATGTAGTTTATTTACAGGTTTGTGTGCAGACCTGTTTATATTTGTTTTTAGAATTAAATAAAGAAGTTGATAGAGAATGACAAAAATTGAAAAGATAGCACCAATATAGGTGAAAATCTGAACAAAGTTAGAGTTATTTAATAAATGTGTTTGTTGGTTCTTTGTAGCCAAGAGAAACCATAAAGAAAGTAAAAGGATAAAAAATACTGAAGTTCTGTTTGTCCATTTACTTGATGAAAAATCCCCATTGTTCTTAAACATTGAATATATAAAGTACCATATCACAATAAGAGTTAAACCAATTAAAAGTAGCGAAACATTTCGAATTGGATAGTAAAAGAAAATTAATGAAAGACTGCTAGGGACAGCCAAGAAAAGGCTTGTCCAAGCAGTTATATTTATTCTATTCATTTAATTCCCTCCGGATTTTTTCCTGAAGGCGATTAATATCTAATTCATACTGTTTCTTATGAACAGAGCTAACAGTATCTAAAATAAGTCCACTAACAAACATAAGCATAGCTGAAATAATCAAGCCAACTGCAAGAATGGCAGAAGGAGTTCTGGTAATAAAGGATGTTTGAACGAATTCAACAATAACTGGGATCCCAACAGCTAATCCTAGAATAGTGAAAATAACCGACCATATTGAAAAGAATAAAAATGGTTTATATTCTTTAAATAAAGTAAAAATCATCTTTATAACCTTATACCCGTCAGAAAAGGTATTAAGCTTAGACTCACTGCCCTCAGGACGATCACGATAATCAATTGCTACTTCTTTCAACATTAATCGCTTATCCAATGCGTGAATACTCATCTCTGTTTCAATTTCAAAACCGGGACTCATAACAGGCATTGATTTAACGAACATTTTGTCAAACGCACGATACCCCGTCATAATATCCATGATATTGCTCTTATATAAGGAATTAATTAATCCTTTTACAAGATTGTTTCCTAAATTATGAAACGGTCGTTTGTTCTCCTGAAAATAGGTACCGTTTGAGAGACGGTCGCCAATCACCATATTTGCCTCACCATTTAGAACAGGCTCAATTAGCTGGTGAACGAATTCGGCTGGATAGGTGTCATCCCCATCTGCCATTATATAAATGTCTGCATCAATCTCTCGAAACATTGAGCGGACAACATTCCCTTTACCTTGACGAAGTTCTTTCCTAACTATTGCTCCATGTTCTCTTGCGACCTCAGAAGTTCGGTCCTTCGAATTATTATCATAAACATAAATAGTTGCTTCGGGTAATTCTCTTTTAAAATCATCAATCACTTTACCTATGGTGAGTTCCTCATTATAACAAGGCAGTAATACTGCGTATTTCATTTATTTTTCACTCCTCTAAACTTCCTATTCCCTATTATGGAAATAATTCCTATATATTATCACTTCACACACAAATTTTAAATTATCATATTTCAAATAGTATTGCTATAAGTATCTTGTTTCCTTTTATTGTTTCTAATCAATTCAACTCCGTCTAAATTGAAAAAAGCTGATTTCTCATAATGAGATATCAGCTGAAAAGTAAGGTTTATATAAAATAAAAAACCTCGGTTGGTAAGGTTAATAGTATCATCGCTGTTTATAGGTGTAACTAAGTAACTTTTGGAAATATATTATTGCAAAAAATGTGATAAAATAATGTTTAAATGCACTGTGTTTAATAGATTCCTACTAGCTAAAATTAATAAATTAAAAAGGAGAATTTTATAATGAGATCACTTATACTTACCTTAATTCTCCTCCTCGTAACTCCTGGAATAGTACCATCCCTACATGTTAAAGCATTGGAAACAATTGATAGATTAGATTTAAAAGTAGAGAATAATAAAATAGAAGATAACCAACTAATAGATGTGGATGACATATATGATCGACGAATTTTAATAAAACTTAAGAACCAAGTGGAGCTGGATTATAAAAAAATATCGCTTATAGAGATTAGCCTAAGTGAACGACTTAGAGAAAAAGGGTACCGAGTTGTCCAAGTTCCAAATCATCTTTCTTTTCTAACTAAGCTAGAAGAAATAAAGGCTCTTGAAGAGGTTGAATTTGCTGAACCGGAATATCTGAACGAAATCATGTACACACCTAAGGATCCCTATTACTCCCATCAATGGTATCTACCTAAGATTAACATGAGCCAAGCATGGGACCTTATGAAAGGAAGTTCAACAACTATAGTTGCCGTATTAGATACAGGAATAAATAGTTCCCATCCTGACTTGTCAGGTAGAATTCTACCTGGATATGACTTTGTAAATAAGGATTCTAATCCTTCTGATGATCACGGCCATGGAACCCATGTTGCTGGGATAATTGCTGCTAACGCTAATTCTATTGGTATCACAGGCATTGATTTTTCTGCAAAGATATTACCTGTAAAGGTTGCTAACCATGAAGGTCTCCTTTCCACTAGTAATATTATTGAAGGCATTTATTATGCAATTGACCAAGGCGCTCACATTATTAATATGAGCTACGGAAGTACAGCTAGAAGTGAGCTAGAAGAAAATGCCTTAAAGGAAGCCTATTCGAAAGGAATAACGCTTATTGCTGCGTCCGGTAATGACGGGAGTTCTACTATACATTTTCCTGCGGCATACCCCTATGTCATAAGTGTAGGAGCTACTGATAAATTAGGGAAGAGAGCAGGGTTTTCGAACTATGGAGAACTAATTGATCTTTCGAGCCCTGGAGTTGATATCGTTAGTACTAACTTCAAGGGTGGGTATGTAAGTGGAGAGGGGACTTCTTATTCTGCACCTATTGTAAGTGGAATTGCAGCCCTTCTCAAGGCTAAAAATCCAATGTGGGGACCCAATGAAATTACATGGGCTCTTCAAAAAGGAGCTTCGGCTGTAAGCAGGGAAGAGTGGAATGGTTCAACAGGATTTGGAATAGTAAATGCTTATCAGTCGTTATTGCTCACCGTACCTGATCGTTCTAACGACATCTCAGATGAAAAATCAGCTGCTCATGTGTTAGATAGAGGTAGTATTCAACAAGATAAAATTGATTTTCCATTCGATGTAGATTGGTTTAAATTAAATGTTGATAACGGATCTGAAGTCAGCATTGAACTAAGTGGATATCCTCTTGAAATGGATGCCGTTTTTGTTAATGAAGAAGGTGCGGTTATTCCCAATCACTTACTAACTTTATCCACAACTGGCTCAACTAAACTATTTACCTATTATACTGAAAGCCCTATTTATGTTGGTTTATTTGATAAATATGGCCACTGGTCAGAAAAACACTATAGCATCAAGTATCAAATGCCCTTGTCATTAAATCAAGGAATAAATCAAGGGGACCGCATGATTTCAGGTATAGCTGACCCTCATTCAGTTGTTTATATTAATAAGATAGGGGGGAACTCAGGTATACTGGGTTCAACCGTTGTGAACAATGATGGCACCTTTTCAGTGGTAATCCCACCACAAATGGCGGGCAATACAATTGAGGTTTACACGATCAATGATTTAGGTCATCAAAGTGATAAAAAGACTCTAATCGTAAAAAGTGCTAATGCTATTACCTTCAAAGATGTTACAGACTATAAGGATGAAATATCCTTTCTAGCAGGTTTAAACATTATTAAAGGATATCAAGATAGTACGTTTAAACCGACCCAACCTGTAAAAAGGCTTCAGGCTGTACAAATGATCCTTAGGGAAATGGGGTTAACTCAAGTAGAACCTACACTTCAGCCATCTTATTCTGATTTAAAACCTGGGGATTATGGATACAGAGAGGTTGCATTAGCAACAGAAATGGGATTTATACAAGGTAAAGATAATGGTTCATTTGATCCTTATGGATATTTAACAAGGGCTCAAATGGCCAAAATTTTATCAGTTGCCTATACCTTACCAAAACAAAAAGGTACAGTATCGACTTTTAGTGATACGCCAGGGGATTTTTGGGGTTTAGATTATATTAACAGTCTTCAGCATGCGGGCATTACGACAGGGTACGAGGATGGAACTTTTCGGCCAACTACAACTATATCTAGACAGCATTTTGTCTTATTTATGACTAGATATATAGATAACTCCCATAATTTAAATTAAAATGATTTGATGAAATTATAAAAAAGGTTTGTTACTTAAACAAGCAGGAATCTAAATATTTGATTCCTGTTTGTCTTTTTATGGATTAAGAGGTATTGATGTTAGCACCTAAGTCTACTAAAATATAAAGAGATTACTAGAGGAACCTTAAAATGTAGTAGAACTACTCTGCATTTTTTATCCTCTTTATACTAACGCACGCTTTAATTAGAAGTAAATGATTCATGGAAAGGGTGAGTATGATGAGAGTGATCCTATCTTTAGTCTTAGTTCTTACACTGAGCATGAATTTATCTCTTGGACGAACAGTCCTCGCTGACGAAAGTAATGAACAAAATGTGCCTTATTTAATGAAGGTTGAAGACTTTGAAGAACTACATAATTCAACAACTACCATTCAATCGGATAAGGTTAATTTATATGATAGAAAAGTCAGTGAGGAGCAGATTCCTACAACTACTATTCCTCTATCCTTTATAGATGTCCAATCTAATTTTTGGGCGTTTGATGAAATAGGTTTTCTTTCTTCCCAATTGATTATCAATGGATACGAAACTGAGGAGGGAATGAATGAATTTCGTCCTAATGCAAAGGTTTCACGTGCCCAAGCAGCTAAAATGATTGTGATTGCATTAGGGGAAGAGGAGCTTTTCGCTGAGAATCCAACATTTAGCGATGTTCCAAATGATCACTGGGCTAATGGTTGGATTGAGCAAGCGTTTCAGTTGAATATATTTACTGGTTATGAAGATGGTACTTTTAACCCTGATGGACAGTTAACTCGTGCACAAATGAGCAAGGTGCTGTCAAATGCCTTTGTTTTGGAACATAAAGCCGTATCAAGTGGAAGTTTTTTATTTACCGATGTTCAAGACCACTGGGCGAGTGAATATATTCAGAAACTTTATATGAACGGGATTTCAAACGGTAGTAATAATCGTTTTATGCCTGAATCTGACATAACAAGAGCACAATTTGCTGCATTTTTATCAAGAACTATTGATGACAAGTTTAAGCTTCCTATAGTAGGTGCAATAATCGTAAAAGGGAAAGTCATTGGAAATACAAACATAAATGTTAGAGCCACCCCTGAAGATAACGGTGCTTTCCTTGGAAGACTTTCTTTAGGAGAAGTAGTTAATATCTACGAATTAAATGGGTATTGGGCCAAGATACTATATAACAATAAAATAGGTTATATTCACAAGTCTTTTTTAAAACTGATAAATATAGATGGACAGTTATTAAAGGACAGAATTATTGTGTTAGATGCAGGTCATGGGGGAAAGGATCCAGGAGCCATAGCAAGTCAAGTGTATGAAAGAGATATTGTTCTGAATGTAACAAAGAAGCTCCAAGAAAAGCTTGTTGCAGCAGGCGCAAAAGTAGTCATGACCAGAACCGATAATACAACAACCCTCGCTCTTTGGGATCGGGTCGACTTTGCAAACAAGAATTATGCTGAATTGTTCATTAGTATTCATGCAAATGCTGCAACTCCAGTAGCAAAAGGTTCAGAGGTGTTTTTTGATTCCTCGATGAATGATAATGGTTACGAAAGCTCAAAGTTAGCTAGGACAGTTCAGAAACAAATTGTTACGAATGCAAGTATGAAAGACAGAGGAGTGAAAGACTCTGCTTTTTATGTGATTCGTAATCAAGATATTGTAAGTGTATTAGTTGAACTGGGTTTCATTACTAATGAAGAGGATGCAGCTAAACTTAAATCTGATAATTTTACTGAAATCTATGCTGAATCTATTTATAGAGGGATAGTGGATTACTACAACCAATAGGAGCGAACCATCGTGTTCGTTCTTTCTTTTTTTATAAGTAAATTAGCTTGTTGATGATTCCGAGGGAAGAATATTTATGGAACTCCAAGTATAGGTTTTATGGATTGGAAATATGATAAATGACTACACTGATAAATAGTGAGAATGAGAAAAGATTCTTTTAAATAAGACAGAAACAATAGTATAATAAAAAGGTTGACACATGATTCGATCTTTTTTTACATTTTTTTCTTGAAGGATTCACGGATTAAAAAATCATTTAAATAAGGTGTTTATATGAAAATCGGAATAATCGGTAATTACGGACATGATAATAATGGAGATGAAGCAATTTTAAGTGGTTTATTAAACCAACTTACTCATCAATTGTCAATTCCTAAAGAAGATATCATGATTTTTAGTAATAATCCAGAAAATACAAGAAGCAGACATCACATTAAAGCAGTCCAACTTTTACATAAAAAAGGGAGTATGATGAAGTCAATTATAGCTACCTTATCCTATCATTATCCGACGTTGAAAGAGCTTGATGTGCTCATCATTGGCGGCGGTGGTTTATTGATGGATATGTATAAAAGGGATGCGCCTTTATATAGTACTCTTGGAGTGATGGGTCATTATGCAGGGTGTAAAGTTGTCATTTATGGTGTAGGTGCGGGTCCCATTACTACTAAAGCAGGGCGCTTTTTTATAAAGCAACTAACAAAGGTTAGTGACTACGTGACAGTAAGAGATGAACCATCAAAAACCCTATTAAAAGAGATTGGTGTTTCAAAACAAATTAGTGTAATTGGTGACCCAGCTTTTTCACTTGAATCACCACCATACAGAGACTTATCTTCTACTATTAGTAAAATTGGTGTTACGGCTGTACCTTATTTTAGTCATGCTTATTGGCCAGAGGCTAATCCTACTAAATATCAAAACTACATAAAAGGAATGGCAAAGTCACTGGATGATGTAATAAACAAACATCATGTGAACATTACCTTTTTTTCAACCAAATATCCTCAGGATGTAGAAGTAACGAGAGACATATATGGTGAAATGGAAAATAAACAGGAAGTCATCATAATAGAAGATAATTTACACCCCAATGAGTTAGTCTCCCTTTGTGCTAAGCAGGATCTTATCATTGGAACAAGGCTACATTCGTTAATTTTAGCTGTTGTAGCAAAGACACCAATTATTGGAGTGGGGTATCATCAAAAGGTACACGATTTTATGGACACGATCAGCAAACTAGATCAGTATATTAAAATAGACGATTTTATCAATCAAAAACTTAATTTGTCCGATATGGTTGAAACAATGAAACAAGATTGGCTTCAACATCAAACAGAAGCAGAGCAGATATGCTCTAAAATGAAGAGTGAAACAGAAAAAGGTGTAAGAACATTGCAAATGATAGGTGAACGTAAATGAAAGCCAAGAAGGTTTTAGTTCTGAGCAATATGTATCCAAGTAAAGCAGCAAAAACATTTGGTATCTTTGTTAAGAATCAGGTGCAGGCCCTTGAGAAAAGAGGTCTCCTTGTAGATGTCATTGCTGTGAAGAATCCAAGTATGCAAAAAAAGAATGTTATTAAAAAGTATATAATATGGATAATTGAATCCTTTTTTAATTTATTAATAAAAGGTCGTACGTATGATATTATACATGTTCATTATGTTTTCCCGACGGGGTTAATTGGGCTTTTATATAAAAAACTCTATCGAAAAAGATTAATTGTTACAGCACATGGAGGAGATCTTGATCGAATGGCCAATAAGTCACCTTTTATTAAGAGGTTGACAACCCGTATACTAATAGAAGCAGATCATATTATTGCTGTTGGCCATGATTTATCGAGGAAGGTGCAAGAGGACTTTGGCATCGATGCAACAAAAGTCTCGATTATTAATATGGGAGTTAACCGCCAAGTATTTAAGGCAATAGATAAAGAACAAGCGAAACAGATTTGTCATATACCCGATCAGCAAAAGCCGATTTTATTTGTAGGGAACTTAATTGAGCAAAAGGGACTTCTCGAGCTTATACAGGCTTATAAAAGAGTGAAAAAGCTAGAGCCAAATGTGAGCTTGTATCTGTTAGGGCCTAAGAAAAATGAAGCATTTTATACTAGGATTCAACATGAAATCTCAGGAATGGATGACGCGTATATACTAGATGCAAAGTCACAAGCCGAAATAGCAAACTGGATGTCAGCCTCAGAAGTATTTGTACTACCATCTTATCTAGAAGGGTTCGGACTGGTTGCATTAGAGGCAATGTCTTGTCATACGCCAGTAGTTGGTAGTGAGGTCGGAGGCTTACGTTATCTTCTAGCTGATGGAGCAGGTGTATTGATTCAACCTAAAAATGTTGATTCATTATACGAAGGTTTATTAAAGGTTTTAAAAAATAAAGATTTAGGAAATCAATTAATAGAAGAGGGCGAGAAACGAGCACAATTAAATGATCAGGAACATTTGATTGAACGTGTGTTGCAAGTTTATTCTCCTACTGGAGGGTAGAAACAATGAGTAGGAAAGAAAGAAAAAAAGTGTTATTTATTGCTTCACTTGGAGGTCACTTAACACAGCTTTTGCAGTTAAAACCTTTATTTGAAGAATTTGATTATCATATTATTACTGAAAAATCAGTAATAACAAAAGAATTGAAAAAAGACTATGAGATTTCTTTTTTAGTGTATGGGGCTCGAAATTATTTGTTTCGATACTTTTTCAAATTCACTTGGAACACCATTTTGTCTTTCTATTATTTTATAAGAGAACGGCCAGATGTTGTTGTAACCACGGGTGCACATACTTCTGTTCCTATTTGTTATATAGCTAAGCTATTTGGGAAAAAGGTTGTTTTTATTGAAAGTTTCGCTAAAACGACAACTCCGACGATGTCGGGCAAAATTGTATATCCAATTGCTGACCTATTCATTGTCCAGTGGGAATCCATGAAGAAGCACTATCCTAAAGCGGTTTATGGAGGTTCAATCTATTGATATTTGTAGTATTAGGTACACACGAGCTACCATTCACAAGATTATTAAACCTAATAGAGGAACAAGTAAAATCAGGAAACATTCAAGATGAAGTAATTGTTCAAATTGGTCATACAAAATATGATTCTCCTTACTTTAAAAAGTTTCCATTCACGAGCTATGAAGAAATGGAAAAGTTATATAAGAAATCAGATTTAGTGATTACCCATGGTGGAACAGGTTCAATCACTACAGGCGTTAAAATGGGGAAAACTATGATTGCCGTGCCGAGGTTAATTAAGTATGGGGAGCACAATGATGACCATCAAATTGAGATTGTGAGCCAATTTGAGAAGGCTGGCCATATTTTATCTTTATATGAACATGAAAGATTAGAGAATGTATTAGAAAAAGCAAAGGTATTTGAACCAACGCCTTTTGTTAGTGGTAAGAAGGAAATTATTAATATCTTACGTGAATTCATACTAAATAAGAAGTAAAGGTGAAGGTAGTGAGTAAAAGAAACATCATTAAAATAATTGGGATTGTCACATTACTAAACCTTGCTTCTAGGCTTTTTGGTTTCGTTAGAGAAATGATTATTAGCTACCATTACGGAACTTCCTTTAAGGCGGACAGTGTTGTTATTGCTTTTACTATTCCTAATTTCATTTATATAGTTCTAGGCGGGGCCATAACCACCGCTTTTATTAGTATTTTTAATAAAATTGAAAATGAAAATGTAAAAAAACAATTTAAAGAATTAATCTTTACTTATTCTTTTGTTGGAACAGCTTTGTTAATGACAATTTTTATGCTTTTTTCAAATCAAGCAATTATACTTTTTTTCCCAGGATTAAGTCCTGATCAGCAATCACTTACTGCTAGTCTATTTTTGGTAATCATTCCATCTATCTTATTTCTGGTTATGTCCATGTTTTTATCTGGATTACAAAATGTAAATGGTCAATATTATAGGTCATCATTAGCTACTTTAGTCTTTAATCTACTTGTAGTAGTGATTGCTGTTTTACTTAACCCTTATCTGGATACCTTTTCATACAGTGTTGGGGGTGTAGTAGGTGCCTTTTTTATGTTTGGGATGCTTGTCTATTATGTGTGGAAAGAGCAACAACTACAATTTACTCTTCGCTGGAAAATTAAGCAACTGCATCTAGTTAAGCGTTTTCTAAAAGTTGGAATACCGATACTATTGGGTGGTGCCACCCTTCAGTTCTACTTTTTGGTTCATCGTATATTTGCGTCACAATTGGATGAAGGATTCGTTTCAGCTTTAAATTACTCTTCAAAACTTGTCCAACTTCCCCAGGTAATTCTCATGACAGCTGTAACAACGGTAATTTATCCTTTATTGGCGAAAAAAAATCCTAAAACAGAACTAGATGCTATTTCTTCCATTTATAGTAGAGGTATGAAGCAATTGTTCCTTTTCATTGTTCCAACCTCTGTATTTGCTTTTTTTTATGCTGAAGAAATCACCACGCTAATTTTTGAATATGGATCTTTTACCAAAGAATCAACGGTAATGACAGCAGGATTATTGAAAATATTTGTTATTGGAATGTTTGCCCATGCAGCAAACTTATTTGTAACAAGGTTTTTCTATGCAATGGAAAGATCCGTTTTTCCAGTTTTATCAGGGGTCATAGCAGTTTTCGGTGTGAATATACTTATCATTTTGTCATTTATGGATCTTCTCGGGGCTAGTGCTATTGCTTGGGGAACCACCATTAGTGCATTCTTCCAGCTATTACTTTTAGTAATGGCAGGAAACTATATGCTGGGTATGCCAGTTGTTACTAAAAGAGGGTTGGGGAAATATAGTGTTGTCCTTGGCATATTAGTGGTTGTTATGTATGGGTGGAGGAGTATCATTAGTTTACCCTTCGAATGGTTAGAACTAGTGGCAAGCTTCCTCGGATTAGGATGTATCACAATCATACTGTTTATTAAATTTAAGTTGGTCAACTTAGCAAGAGGTAAAAAAAATTAAGAATAGAAATTTATAATGAAATTCACTTTCTTACTGTACCCATGAAGGAAGTGAATTTTTTATTTTC
Organism: Bacillus sp. AK128; assembly: GCF_053903075.1. Lineage (NCBI taxonomy): Bacteria > Bacillati > Bacillota > Bacilli > Caryophanales > Bacillaceae > Bacillus > Bacillus sp. AK128. The sequence goes on from NZ_CP096379.1 coordinate 531,011, forward strand.
ACCCTCAAACTAATCAGATAAGGTCCGAATGGTATACTATGAGAATGTTTATATCCTCAAACGATACATCAAAATTCGACAATTTTTCATAAGGTAAAAATTTAATTATAAGTAAAAAAGTTGATAGAATGTTTTGAATTTTCCTATTTTACTTTTTAGCAAAATCTATGAAACTTTCTTTACGTTACATACGTCTAATGGTTGTAGCACAAGTGTTTAAGCCATTTTCTCTGATTGGTCAGAATTATTGGTCTATAAAATTTAATAAATTTATTGTTTCTTAGATTGTATATCTTATGCTATAATGCTCATTGTTGTGATGTTTATGTATTAGACATTATTTGAGGAAATTATTTAAAAAATGCAAGAATCTCATGAAAAAATCTAACTAAAAATGGTTACGCTAATCATATAAGGAGGGTCTATATGCTTTACTTGACCTTAATACTTTGTTTTATTGCATCCGTACTTGTCACTCCACTAGTGAAGAAGCTTGCATTTAAAATAGGAGCAACAGATCGTCCGAACCAAAGAAAAGTTCATCTGAAAATTATGCCGCGATTGGGTGGCCTAGCTATATATATAAGCTTTATTATTGGTATTATCATCCTAAAGCCTGGTAATGAACTATTCTTACCTATTTTGGTGGGAAGTATCATCATTATGATTACGGGGATTTTAGATGATATTTATGAGCTTTCTGCAAAAATTAAACTTGGTGGACAGCTAGCAGCTGCCCTAGTTGTTGTCTTAAGTGGACTTCAGGTGGAATATATTAACTTGCCATTCGATGCTCAATTACAATTTGGTTTCCTAAGTATTCCCTTGACCATCCTCTGGATTGTTGGGATCACCAATGCGATCAATTTAATTGATGGACTAGACGGGTTGGCAGCGGGTGTTTCTTCGATTGCGCTAATTACCATTAGCTTTATGGCAATTTTAAAGGGAGATGCTTTTGTTGCGGGAATGGGATTCATTTTATTAGGAAGCACGCTTGGTTTCCTAGTTTATAATTTCTTCCCAGCTAAAATCTTTATGGGTGATACTGGAGCCTTGTTTTTAGGCTATATGATATCAGTTCTATCGTTATTAGGATTTAAAAATGTAACAGCTATTTCCTTTATTATTCCGGTTATAATCCTAGGTGTACCAATCTCTGACACCTTGTTTGCGATCATTCGCAGAATAGTAAATAAGCAGCCTTTATCTGCTCCGGATAAATCGCATCTACATCATTGCTTATTACGATTTGGCTATAGTCATCGTCAAACAGTATTGATTATCTATGGAATGAGCGCAATATTTGGAGTTTCGGCTGTAATATTTACAAAAGGTACAATGTGGGTCTCATTTTTAGTAATAACGATTCTCCTTGTCGCAGTTGAGCTAATTGTTGAGAAATTTGGGTTGATTGGTAAAGAATACCGGCCAATTCTAAAAATGGTAAAAGATATTCGCTTTGCCTATGCTAAAAATCAAATAAAATAATAGCAAAAGGACTCCGATATTGGAGTCCTTTTGCTTCGTTTAATTCGAAAAAATTAATAATATAAAAAAACTAGGCTTTTGGGGCCTAGTTTTCTTTTGTAATGGATTTTTATGAAGGATCATTATTATCCACCTGAGAATTAGTTGCTTCACTCATTATTTCTAAATGGTTCTTAAGGTGATTAGAAGTATTTTGGACTGAATCTTCATTTAGACGATAGTAATATATTTTATTGATGTATTCATCTACACCTTCTAATTGAAGCGAGTTTATGGATAGACCGGCTGATGTTGTCGCATAATCATGGAAAGATAGCATTTCATTGAACGTCATATTTGTTTTCATATTTGTACCTACTGCATCAATTAGATCACCGTACTTCGTGATGGAGCCGACGGATACTGATTTTTTAATAATTGCCTCCATCACTAATTGCTGACGTTTTCCTCGTTCAATATCGCTGTCAATTTTCCGTGTACGAGCAAGTGCAAGTGCTTCTTCGCCATTTAAGGTCTGTACTCCTTTTTCCAAATGGATCGCACCATTCCGGTCTTGACTGTCCATTTCAGTGAATGTGATTGGAACATCGACGGTAATACCATCTAATGCTTCAACAACATCGATAAATGCATTAAAATTCAATTTAACATAATAGTTGATAGGTATATCAAATAATTCTTCAACCGTTTCAATCGTACCTTTTACTCCTCCGAAAACATGAGCATGATTGATTTTATCCATATCATCGTTAAAGGGAAAATGTACGTAAGAATCTCGAGGGATACTTACCAAGTTGACTGACTTTAATTTCTCGTTAAAAGTTGCTAGGATCAAAGCATCCGTTCTTACAGCATCACCAAAGTCTCTCACATCACTTTCATCAACACCCATGAATAATATGGAAATATTATCACTCTTTGGATTAACAATTTTAACTGCTTCTTCTCGGCCCTCGACTTCTTCAAAGGAACGATCTGCTGTTTCTTTCGCTTTAAAGTAGAGAAATGCTCCATAAGTGGACGCCGATAGTAGTAAAATCAGGATGGGGACTAAAAGATAATATTTTAGTTTCTTCCTTTTTGATCTCTTCACTTTCATAAAGTCCGATCTGTTATTATTATTCATTTAGTATGGCTCCTTAATTATCGCAGTTACTTTCTAAGTAGGTGGTTATACCTTCCGTAATATGAGCTTGACCATTTGTTAATTCAGTCATCCAGTTTAGGAATAGTTCGTTTTGACCCACCTCTACATAAGTTTCAATCTCAACATTTTCCAAGTAATGGATCTCTTTTAATAAGAAATTAGAGGAGTGAAGATGATTCTCAATTTTCCCAAGCCATGTATAATCAATCTTTGTATGAAACACACACATAAGCTTACGGTCAACCATTCCGACGTGATTTATTCCTTCAGATGTTGCTGAGCCGTAAGCACGGATTAGACCACCTGCACCAAGTTTGATCCCCCCGAAATACCTCGTTACAACTATAACTGTATCCTTTAGGTCCTTTTTCTTTAGGACTTCAAGCATCGGTACTCCAGCTGTACCACTTGGTTCACCGTCATCATTGGCCTTTTGTATTTGGTTGTTTTCACCGATTAAATAGGCTGAGCAATTATGGTTGGCATCTCGATGTTGTTTTTTTATTTTCTGGATGAATTCCTGTGCTTCTTCTTCTGTTGTGGCACGATCAACATAGCAAATGAATCGTGATTTTTGTATAGTAATTTCGTGTTCACCGTAGCCTTTTATTGTTTTATAGCTTAACAGCATAGCTTTACCCTCCCTATTTTCAGCGAGGTTCACCGATATAATAGTATTAAAAGATGATCGTCAAAAGAACATACTCTTTTCATTATAATTCGACAAGATTCATCGTTCAATTATTTAATTTTCCCTTTAGGACTTTTTTTATCAAATTACGGACATAAAAGAATCTGGTATTGCGAACTTTTTGTTATTGAATTGTAAATATTATTGGTGTTATGTAGAGCTTTTGTCCTATAATAGAAGCAAGAATAAATGGGTACGAAGTTGCTAGAAATAGAGTGATGGTTTTTGTACTGTTAAGTTGGAGGAATATATATGCCTGCGAAAAAAAAGCAAAAACTTGATGGTAAGATGCTTGATCAGATCTTAGAAAAAATGGTAGATACCGTTGAAGTTAGCAAAGATGAAATATTTCGAATTGGTGAGCAGTCTCGTCAGGAATTCGAGTCTCTTTCTAATGAGTTGAAAGAACTGAAGGCTCAGGTGCTTTTAATTATTGATGAAGGGGACAAGCTTGAGGTTCATACGAAACTTGCTAGGAAAAGGCTATCTGATGTTAGTAAGCACTTTAAGAACTTCTCAGAAGAAGAAATTCGGGAAGCGTATGAGAAAGCACATTCCTTGCAAATGGATCTCACTGTTGTTAGGCAAAAAGAAAAGCAACTCCGTGATCGACGTGATGAAATAGAAAGACGATTAGTAGGCTTAACAGAAACGATTGAAAGGGCGGAAGCGTTAGTCGGACAGATATCCGTAGTGCTCAATTATTTAGATAGTGATTTACGAGCATTTGGAGATTTGGTAGAAGATGCCAAGCAAAAACAAGATTATGGACTAAGAATCATCGAGGCCCAGGAAGAGGAACGTAGACGCCTGTCAAGAGAAATCCATGATGGGCCAGCACAAATGCTTGCAAATGTGATGATGCGCTCTGATTTAATAGAAAAGATCTATCGTGAGCGTAGTGGGGAAGAAGCCATTCAAGAAATTCGTAATTTACGTGTAATGGTCAGGAATGCGTTATATGAGGTAAGAAGAATTATATATGACCTTAGACCAATGGCGTTAGACGATTTAGGGTTAGTCCCAACTCTCAAAAAATATTTAGATACAATCGAAGACTATAATAAGAGTGCTTCCATTCGCTTTGTCCATCTTGGCATCGACAAACGACTTTCCTCAAAACTTGAAGTTGCTTTATTTCGATTAATTCAGGAATCTGTTCAAAATGCATGTAAGCACGCCGATGCTTCGGAAATTACCGTTAAACTAGAAATTCAACAAAAACAGATAACAGTTATGGTGAAAGATAATGGAAAAGGATTTAACATAGGAGAGAAAAAAGAGAAATCCTTTGGTTTAATTGGAATGAGAGAACGAATTGAGATCTTAGAAGGCCAACTCGTTATTAATACTGGTCCAAACAATGGGACGACCATCATGATGAAGATTCCATTAAATGCTTAGTGAATAGCTGTGGGAGGCGAAATTTTTTGAAGAAAACAGAAATTATCATAATTGATGATCACCAGTTATTCCGTGAAGGAGTAAAGAGAATATTAGACTTTGAAGCCAATTTTGAAGTCATTGCAGAAGGTGATGACGGTACACAGGCGGTAGGATTAGTAAAAGAATATCAGCCCGATGTTGTCATTATGGATATTAACATGCCAACTTTAAATGGGGTGGAAGCAACTGCGCAGTTAATTGGCCAGTTCCCGGATACAAAGGTTATTATCTTGTCGATTCACGATGATGAGAACTATGTGTCACATGCTTTAAAAACAGGAGCACAAGGCTATCTTTTAAAAGAGATGGATGCTGAGCAGTTAGTGGAAGCTGTTAAGGTAGTAGCGGACGGCGGATCTTACCTACACCCAAAAGTAACGCATAACTTGGTGAAGGAATATCGTCGTCTAGCTACTAGTAATACAGGGACGCTCAAGAAGGAAGTAGAAGTAAGAAGGCCGCTTCATTTATTAACTCGCCGTGAGTGTGAAGTGCTTCAGCTTCTAGCAGATGGGAAGAGTAACAGAAGTATTGGTGAGATCCTATTTATAAGTGAAAAAACTGTTAAGAATCATGTAAGTAATATCTTAACAAAGATGAATGTAAATGATCGAACTCAAGCTGTAGTTGTATCGATTAAAAATGGTTGGGTTGAGGTAAAATAAGTAGGAAGAGGATAATCAGGGATAAGCCTTGGTTATCCTTTTGTTTTTCTTAAATAATAATTTTAATGAGTGTTTTGAAGTTGATTTTTCATAGACAGCGATAAACATTGCTGTGGCAGAGATGTATGATAGATTTAATTAAACGTTTGTTTAAACTTCATATGAAAATTACTATTTCAAAATGACTGTCATATAAATATGATAAATATACCTATGCACATATGACAAATATCATGTTAATATAGTAGGTATGGAAAAACTTCTCAAATAAGGTAGGTAAACGAATGAAAACAGCCGTCGTGACGGATAGTACTTCCTATATCCCTAAGGAATTAAGAGAAAAATGGAATATACATATGCTCCCTTTGAATGTGGTTTTTGGTAATGAATCGTATCAGGAGGAAGTTGAAATCTCAACAGAGGATTTCTATGAAAAGGTTAGTCGTGGGGGAGAGCTACCAAAGACATCTCAACCTGCAATTGGTTTATGTGTGAAATTATATACTGAGTTATCAAGAGACTATGATGCTGTAATTAGCATTCATTTATCAAGCGGTATTAGTGGGACGTTTCAAGGAGCAATAGCTGCGGGTAATATGGTTGAAGATCTCAAGGTTTTTGCCTATGATTCAGAAATTAGTGCGATGCCACAAGGTTTTTATGTGCTAGAAGCAGCAAGACTTGCTGAAGAGGGCAAAGAGCCAGCGGAGATTATTGCAAGATTAGATGAAATGAAAAAATCGTTAAGAGCCTACTTTATGGTGGACGATCTTTCACATTTACAAAGAGGTGGCCGATTAAGCAGTGCCCAGGCTTTTGTAGGAAGCTTACTTCAGGTTAAGCCGGTTCTTCATTTTGAAGACAAAAAGATTGTACCATTTGAAAAAATTCGTACACGAAAGAAAGCATTAAAGAGGATTTTTGAATTAATTGGCGAAGATGCTAAGGATGGTCAGCCAATTCTAGCTACTTTGATACATGCAAATCGTGTAGAGGAAGCAAATGAGTTGAAGGCTGAGCTAGAGGCTAGCTATACAAATGTTGAAGTGATTGTCAGTCATTTTGGACCGGTCATTGGAACTCATCTTGGTGAGGGTGCTATTGGTTTAGGATGGTATAAGAAATAGAGGCTCCTTTTTTAGGGGCCTCCTTTACTATAAAGGAGGATCTATGTTATCCGTTGAAAGAAAGAAAGTTCCCTCGTCTCAAAGTTATCCTACTACTGTAAATTCCTCATTTTCCTTTTCTCCTGAACTTCAGAAACATCTTCAAGGAAGACGCCTACTTCTAAGTGAAATTCCCTTTTCGACTGAATTATTAGAAGAGCATTATGAACATGGTTATATTGAATACACAGATGGTGTAAGAAAAGAAAAAGGTTATTATTACTGTACTCGCTGTGGAAACCAAGATCTTTTTGCGAGCTTTCCTTGTGGATGGTGTGGGAAGACTTGTACTTATTGTCGAAAGTGTATTGCCATGGGGAGGGTTAGTGAATGTACGCAGTTGCTTATCTGGTCGGGACCGGTAAAAGAGTTTCAGTACTTGTCGCCTCTCGAATGGGAGGGGCAGCTTTCCAAGGGACAAGCTGAGGCTTCTGGTGAGTTGGTTAGGGCTGTTTCTAGTGATTCTGAGTTGATCGTTTGGGCTGTTTGTGGAGCTGGAAAAACTGAGGTGTTGTTTGAAGGGATTTCAAAAGCGCTGAGTGAAGGCAAGTATGTTTGTCTTGCAACTCCTAGGACAGATGTTGTCATAGAACTGGCTCCTCGAATCAAACAGGCTTTTCCACAAGTGGAGGTGAACTCTCTTTTTGGTGGAAGTTCTGATTCAAGAACTCTTGCTCCACTTTGTATAACAACCACTCACCAATTACTTCGTTTTGATCAAGCATTCGATTGTCTCGTTATTGATGAGATCGATGCCTTTCCTTTTTCCTTTGATCCCATGCTACAGCAGGCTGTTCAGCAGGCTCGAAAAGAAAATTCCTCTATTATTTATTTAACCGCAACCCCTGATTCAAAGTGGAAACAAAAAATTGAAAGAAAGCAAATTCCATCTGTAACGATTCCGGCTCGCTTTCATGGTCATCCTTTACCTGTTCCGGATTTTGTTTGGTGTGGGAATTGGAGGAAGGCTATTCAGAAGAAGAGAGTTCCTGCTGTCATAGAGAAATGGATAAAGTGTAAGTTGGAAGCAGGAAGACAGGCTTTTGTTTTCGTGCCTTCGATTGAGCTTCTTGAAGAGTTAATTCCGTTGGTAAAGAAATTCTCCCCATCAATTGAAGGAGTCCATTCAAAAGATCCTTTAAGAAAGGAAAAAGTTGCAAGCTTTCGTAATGGTGAAATTCCAATCCTTCTAACGACGACCATCCTTGAAAGAGGTGTGACGATTCCAAAGACAGATGTGGCAGTACTTGGTGCTGATGATGGAGTGTTTACAGAGAGTGCATTAGTGCAGATAGCGGGAAGAGTGGGGAGAAGTTCACTTGACCCTGGCGGAGAGGTTGTATATATTCATTTTGGTAAAACGGAATCGATGGTTGCAGCAAGAAAGCAAATAATTTCTATGAATAAAGAAGCGTTAGAAAGAGGGATGCTGAAGTGAGTCAATGTTTAGTTTGCCATACCTCAATAGCGACAGTGGGGTGGCGCAGTATTCTATTGCTAGAGCAACCCAAGCTTTGTAACAGATGTGATAAGGAACTGGAGAGGATAGAAAGGCCTATTTGTGAGGGTTGTGGGAGAATGGGGCAATTTGAAGAAATGTGCCCTGATTGTGTTCGTTGGAATAAGGATGTGTACTGGCGAGAGAATCCTGTTAAGAACCGGTCCATTTATCAGTATAACGAAGGAATGAAAGCAATCTTAAATCAGTTTAAGTTTAGAGGAGATTATGAGCTAGTTACTATTTTTGGTGCCGATTTGAAAAGGAAGTATAAGAGAGAGTATGCTTCTATAGATATTGTAAGCTATATACCATTAAGTTCAGAACGGTTAAATGAAAGAGGATTTAATCAGGCAGAAGCATTAGCTACATTGTTAGGCTGTGAAATTGAGGAGCTCTTAATAAAAAGAGATGACATTAAGCAAAGTAAGAAAAATCGAAAAGACCGTCTTTCTAGTGAGAATCCATTTATTTTCACTCCAGAGATAGATGTACGAGATAAGCAAATCCTCCTAATTGACGACATTTACACCACAGGTATAACCCTCAGGCATGCCGCAAAAGTATTAATCCAAAACGGTGCTTCCAAGATTTCCTCCTTAACACTCATCCGAAGCTAAAACATTCCAAAACTTTGCACTTTAAGTATGACGAACTTTGTCGATATAATAGATAACATAGAAAGCGAAAAAAGGAATGGTGTAATTATGGGAGAATTAGCAAATTGTCCTCAATGTGATAAGCTTTTTGTTTCAACTCCAGTTCAGGATGTATGTCCTGCATGCTATAAGGAAGAACAAGATTTATTTAATAAGGTATATGATTTTATCCGCAAGAAGGAAAACAGAACGGCTACCCTTGTTGAGGTTTCGGAAGCAACAGAAGTGGAAGAAACGTTAGTAATTAAATGGATTAGAATGGGGAAACTGAAACTTGCTCAATTTCCGAATCTTGGCTATCCTTGTGAAAAGTGTAAAACGATTATTCGACAGGGGCGAGTTTGTGACAGTTGTGCGAAGGGAATTCAAACTGATCTAAAAAAGCTTCAGGATGAGGAAGAAAGATTAAAAAGAGAGAAATCAGCTACTTTCTTAAGAAGATAAGAAAAAATTTACACTAAATATGTAAACTTTTTACCTTTTCATCCGATACTATAAGTATTAAACCCTTATCGGATTGAGAAGGAGTGCGTATTGTGAAAATAAATAACATTAATAATCTAAATGTTAACCCATATAAGAAAAATGTAGCCAAGTTACAAAATAGTGAAAAGTTAGCAACCAGAGCTGATAAAGTTGAGATATCAACAGCTGCAAAGGAAATGCAGGTCACTTCTAAAGTAGCAACTGAACGCCTAGACAAGGTTCAAGCGTTAAAACAACAGGTTGAAGCTGGTGTTTACCAGGTAGATGCGGAAGCAGTTGCTAAGAGTGTACTTCAATACTATTCTAGAAATTAATTAGGTTTTGGATTTTTCCATTCCTAATTTTTTAATGTAAAGGAGGTAAAGAGATCTCATGACTTCTGAAAAGTTAATTCACTGCTTAGAAAAAATACTAAAACTTCATGAAAGCTTATATAAGATTGCTTTGAATAAAACAGAGATCATTAAAAGTGGAGATGTTGACTCTCTTACCTCTGTTATTCAAAACGAAAATAAACATATAATGGCACTTAATCAATTAGAGGAAGAAAGAAAAACCTTTGTCCTAAAGTTGGCTAGTGGTCATCAATTTGAGGGTGAAGAGCCTACGTTGTCTGATGTGATTCCCTTGTGTGATTCTTCTAATCAACATGCACTACTTGAAATAAGACAGAAATTATCTCATCAACTTCATGAATTGAAAAGGGTAAATCAGTTGAACCAAGAGCTTATCTTTTCATCTCTACAATTTGTAAATTACTCCATTGATTTATTAATGCCTAGAAAAGAATCAATGAATTATCATAACTCAAATCAAAAAGGACAAGCTGGTCAAACTAGTCATGTGAAGCGTTCAATGTTTGACTCTAAAGCATAGAAACGGGGGATATCAAATGGTTTCAACATTTCATGGCTTAGAAACTGCTAGAAGAGGAATGACAACACAGCAGCAAGCCTTATATGTGACGGGGCATAACATTTCAAATGCGAATACACCTGGATATTCACGTCAGCGTGTAAACTTTGAACAAACTGAATCATATCCGGCACCTTCTACAAATAGTCCTATGATTCCGGGACAAATTGGAACTGGGGTAAAAGCTGGATCGATTCAGAGAGTGCGGGACCAATTTCTTGATTCTCAATATCGTTCAGAAAATAATAAACTAGGATATTGGGATAATCGAAGTAATGGAATTCAACAAATGGAAGATATCTTAAACGAGCCTTCAGAGGACGGATTAGCTGCAACACTTGACCGTTTTTGGTCATCACTTCAAGATCTTGCAGTTCAGCCTGAAGATTCCGGGGCACGTTCGGTTGTTAGACAGAGAGCCATTTCTGTAACAGAAACATTTCAATATTATCATAATTCATTAGATACGATTCGTAAGGATCTACAAAAAGAAATAGGTACATCAGAGGATGAAGTTAATACATTACTTCGTCAAATTAATGGAATAAATAAGCAAATTGGGCAGATTGAACCACATGGTTATCTTCCCAATGATTTATATGATGAACGTGATAGATTAGTAGACCAACTTTCACAACTAGTGAATGTTCGCATGGAGAAGGTTCCAAGTGGAGGGATGGCTAATGGGCTTGCTGAAGGGAAGCTTAATATTTATTTAGCAGACCCTCAAGGTGGCCTAGCTAATGGTCCTGTAAAGCTTGTTGATGGTCAAGCCTATACTAATCTTTCTATTAAAGCAAATTACCAGGATCCTACTGTGTCCGATAGCCCGGTCAGCTCTATAAGCTTTTTAGATGAAGCAGGAGATACTGTTCATTCATATAGTGCATCGGAATTCGTAAATAAAACTTCAGGAATTAACGGTAAAATAAATGCATTAGTTGAAATGTATGGCTATCAGAATGGGGCATTTGTAAAGGGGGAGTACCCTGAAATGCTAGATAGTTTAGATAAGATGGCTTATACATTTGCAGTGGCTTTTAATGCTCAACATGCAGCGGGAGAAAGTCTTAAAGAAATCTCTAATCCTGGCACGTTAGATAACTTTGGTTTTTTCACTTTAACAATTCCTGGTGCTCCAGCAAATGATTGGCAAGGTGCTTCTAAAACCATAGCTGTTTCAAATGAGATTCAATCAGATACTGACTTTATCGCAGCCTCTTTTGATGGTAATGCTGGTGATGGTACAAATGCCTATAAACTTGCTGAAGTAAAAGATTTGCCACTAAGTTACACTAATCCTTCGACTACTGGTGGAGAAACGAAATCTCTTCAAGGTTTTTATCAAGAGATCATTGGTCGAATGGGTGTAAATGGTATTGAATCAAACAGAATGAAAAATAACGCTACTACACTTAGAGATACGGTTCAATATAATCGTGATTCTGTAAGTAATGTTTCCTTGGATGAAGAAATGACAAATATGATTAAGTTCCAGCATGCCTATAATGCGGCAGCAAGAAATATAACAGCTGTTGATGAAATACTTGATAAAATTATTAACGGCATGGGTCTTGTCGGAAGGTAGGGTGAATTAAAATGCGTGTAACTCAAAATATGCTAGCAAATACTAATCTTCGCTATATTAGTCAAGGGTATGAAAAGCTAGGTAAAATACAGGAACAGTTGGTATCCGGCAAAAAGATTAATCGTCCTTCCGATGACCCGGTAGTTGCGATGAAGGGGATGAGATACCGCTCAGAAGTAGCAGAGGTCGAACAATTCCAACGGAACCTAAGTGAAGTTTATAACTGGATGGAGAATTCGGATACGACACTTGATAAGGTTACTCTATCGATGCAAAGAATTCGTGAATTAACAGTTCAAGCTTCAAATGACACGTATGAAAAGACTCAACGTGAGAGTATTGCATCTGAAATTAAGCAGGTGTTAGAGCATATTGAAGGATTGGCTAATACGAAGGTTAATAATAAGTTTCTTTTTAATGGTACGAATACAACGAATAAGCCAGTAGATTTAACTAAATTTGATCTACCAGTTTCAGAACTAGTAGCTGACCCTTCAAAACATAATATAATGTTTACAAAAGTGAATGGAGAAGAAGTCCATTTTTCATATGATTCCACCAATGGAACAGATTTAGTTTACAAGAATGGGACAGAAACAATTACCGTAACAGATGCTAATCAAGTTAAATATAATAATGGAACTACAGGTTTTTCAGATATCACACTAAATTCTGAACAATACGTTATCAATCATAATAATGGAGTAGCTATAAATAATAATACTGTCCAAGTCGAGGTTATGAAAGGTATTAAGTTAGGTGTAAATGTTAACCCAAGTCGAGTTTTTTCCACAGGATTATTTAAAGATGTTACTGACTTGATAAACGAACTTAAAACGGCCAATAATGGTGAAAGTATTGATGATTATTTAACAAAGCTTGATAACCGTATAGAAGGTATTGTTCGCGAACGTTCTGAATTAGGTGCTCGTTTTAACCGTGCAGAGATGATCGAGGAACGCGTGGACGAACACGAGGTAATTGCAAAGAAAATTATGTCTGATAATGAAGACATTGATACAGAGAGGGTAATTATAAACCTAACACAGCAGGAAACAGTCCACCGTGCAGCATTGGCAGCTGGAGCTAGAATCATACAACCTAGTCTAATGGACTTCCTACGTTAAAAGCTATCTATAGATGGCTTTTTTCTTTACATAGTTTGAAAGGAGAATCGTATGAACATTCCGTCGCTCCGGTATCACATAAATAATGCTCAGATTGGAATGAACCACTCGAGGCCAAATACTGAAATTCGTCAACGTGAGGCAGATTTAAGAATAGATGTAAAGGAAGGTAACTTTCAAATCAAAACTACACCTGGTCAACTTGAAATCGATCAGTCTCAGGCTTTTAAAGATGTAGGAATTATGGACGTGTTTGAAAGAACCGAGCAATTTGTTTCTAAAGCAAAGGGACAATGGTATGAAGGTGTAGCGAGGATTGCGCGAGAGGGAAATCAAATGATGAAAATTGAAAATGGAGGAAATGCGATACCGAGAATAGCTAAACAGAATTCTCAACCAAATATAAAACAGGCTGGATTGGGGTATCTTCCTTCTTCACATTTTGCGGTTAAAATCAATATTGAACCAACTAAGGTAGATATAAATATTGAACCAAATAAAGTTCAAATAGATTCCAAAACGAATCCGCCTCAGTTTAAATATAATCGTTGGGAGATTGATACTTATTTAAAGCAAGAGCCGTTTATTGATATTGAATATATTGGGAATCATATAGATAAGAAATATTAGAAGAGTGGTGAGTCAGTATGAAGCTTCAAACAAAATATCATGGTGAAATTGAAGTAGAGGATAATTCATTTATCCAATTTGAAACTGGAATTCCCGGATTCTTAGAAGAAAAAAAGTTTATAATCTTACAACTTAAGGATATGGGTGCTTTCTCAATCTTACAATCCGTAGAAACACCGGACTTAGGATTTCTAATTGCAAACCCATTTTTGTTTTTTCCTGACTATGAATTCGAATTAATTGATTCGACAAAAGAGCAACTCCAAATTGAGAATAGGGATGAAGTTGAAGTTTATTCAATACTAACTTTAAAAGAGCCATTTGAAGACACAACGGCTAACTTGCAAGCCCCTATTGTCATAAATAATAATAGGCACTTGGGAAAACAGGTAGTCTTGGCCCATAAAGAGTACCATACCAAACACTTAATTGCACAAAAATCCCTCAAGGTAGGTCAGGAGGGCTAGATGTGTTAGTACTTACAAGAAAGCTTAATCAGTCCATTCAAATAGGTAATGATATTGAACTAACCGTTCTATCTATCGATGGAGAACAAGTGAAGCTTGGGATCAATGCTCCGAAACATATTGATATCCATCGGAAAGAGGTATACCTATCTATCCAAGAAGAAAATAATAGGGCAGCTCAGACACAGGTCAATTTATTAAAGATATTGTCTAAAAAAATATAACTATATAATAGTAAAGCAGTTAGTTTCTTTGGCCGATATAAAAGATGCAGTGATAATCACTGTGTCTTTTTTACTGTTTAGTTGGGAGGTGAAAACATGATTATTAATAACAATATTTCAGCTATGAATGCCTATCGTTTTAACTTCCAAAATAATAAGAATGTTGCTCATTCTATGGAGAAACTTTCTTCTGGTTTAAGAATTAATAGAGCTGGAGACGATGCAGCTGGGTTAGCCATTTCAGAGAAAATGAGAGGGCAAATTAGAGGTTTACAGCAAGCCAATAGGAATGCCCAGGACTCTATTTCACTCATTCAAACAGCAGAAGGTGGATTGTCAGAGGTTCATGCTTTAATTCAGAGAGGGAGAGAGTTATCTGTACAAGCTGCTAATGGCTCATTAACAGCAACTGACCGTAAATCAGTTCAAAATGAGATAGACCAAATTGTAGATGAAGTGGATCGAATTGCGAATAATACTGAATTCAATACGATAAAGTTACTCAACAAGGATTCTTATGAGGGTACCACTGACCAAGAAAAGGTTATTGCTGGCTTGAAAAAGTCTTGGCTTCGTGAGAGTGAAAAAATGATTGAGGATTTATATGGTTTAAAAGGTAACGGAGAAAGCATCACGCTTGACTTAACATATACAGATGGGCCAGATAATGTTTTAGCACAAGCAAATAATACTGTCATAAAAATAGATATGGCAGACTTTACTCCTTCTACAAAAGATAATGCTGGAGGTATCCTGTATGACCGTGTAATTGCCCATGAAATGGTCCATTCGGTCATGGCAAGTGATATTGGTTTCTCTGGTCTCCCTTATTGGTTTATAGAAGGTACAGCTGAATTTATCCATGGTGCGGATGAACGACTTAAAGCTGATATACAAAATGAAGGAAGTACAAGTGCTTTACTAACAAGTCATGCGCTAGGTAATAGTATAGACGAAGCGGGCCCAAGTGCTGAATACTACTCTGTTGCATATGCGGCAACAAGGTATTTACATGAGAATGCATCAGGTGGAATTAAAGGTGTATTGGAAGACTTAAAAAATGGTTCTACATTTGATCAAGCAATCTCAAATCGTACATCATTTGCAAGTCTTACTGGTTTTGAAGCGGACTTTAATACCAACGGAGCAAACTTCATTGAAACCGAAATGAATCTAGACAATGATGATACAGGTGCGATAGGTGGATTAGATGCTGATGGTGGAGCTGAAAAAACGGCGCAGTCTGTTGTTGGAGATACAGAGAATTACGAGGATAATCCTTTAAAAAATTTTAATATAATTTGGCCGAACGGAGAAGCCGATTATAAAGGCTTAACCTTCCAACTTGGTGCTAATTCAGGACAAGCGATGACTCTATTATTCTCAAGTTCGACTAGTGAATCATTAGGTATTGATCAAACGGATGTAGTGGCAGGTGCAGAACAAGCAATTAGTTCGTTTAACTCAGCAATTGAAACGGTATCAGCGAAACGTTCTTATTTAGGTGCATTACAGAATAGATTAGACCACGCTATTTCAGCAAATGAAATTAATTTTGAAAACCTTCAAGCCTCTGAATCAAGAATTCGTGATGTTGATTTGGCTTCAGAAATGTTGAAGTTTACAAAGAACAATATTCTCCAACAAGCATCTCAAAGTATGCTAGCACAGGCTAATCAAAAGCCACAGACAGTTTTACAGCTATTAGGATAAATTTTTAAAAAATAAATTCTAAAAAACTATTAAAAGATTTAAAAGCATGTCGATATATTTAATGTAAGGGACAGGAGGTATAAAGGCGGCCGACTTTTCTACCTCTTAGCTCACAAAAATTAACCACATGGATGTGGATATAAAACTCAAGGAGGAAACACTAATGATTATCAATAATAACGTACCTGCTTTAAACACGTACCGTCAATTAGGATTCAATAATAAGCAAAATGCTGCTTCTATGGAAAAGTTATCTTCAGGTCTTCGTATTAACCGTGCTGGAGACGATGCAGCTGGTCTAGCGATCTCTGAAAAAATGCGTGCGCAAATCAAAGGTTTAAACCAAGCAACTCGTAACGCACAAGATGGTATCTCTTTAATCCAAACTGCTGAAGGTGCATTAAACGAAACTCACTCAATCCTACAACGTATGCGTGAGCTAGCTGACCAATCAGCAAATGATACTAACACTGCAGCGGACCGTAACGAAATCCAAAAAGAAATCAACCAATTAACTTCTGAAATCAACCGTATCGGTAACACTACTGAGTTCAACACAAAGAAAGTGTTAAATGGTAATGTTGGTGAAAATGTAAGTGCAGTTCGTGGTACTTATGACCTTACATTCTCTGGTACTGCAAGTGCAGCTGGAATTAACATTGGTACTCAAGCCCTTGCAAATGGTGAAGACTTTGAGGTTCTTGGTACAGACGGAACTTCAATTGCATCTTTCCAATTTGTCTCTGGTACTTCTTCTAACCCAACTGCTGCTACTGGTGCTACTTTCCATGATGCAGATTCTTTAGTAGAAGCTTTAAAGAACAACACAGCTGTTGCTGAAAAGTATGATGTTCAAATTTCTTCTGATGGAAACATTCGCTTCGTGCAAAAGTTTGGTCAAGAAAATGCGTCAGGTTTAGCTGTAAATGTTAACTCAAATCAAGTTGATACTACTAGTGCTACTGGTATGACAGTTGCAACTGCCGGGGTTTCTGGAACAGCTGTTCAATCATTAAAGATGCAAATTGGTGCAAACCAAAACCAAAGTATGTCTATCGATATCAATGACATGCGTGCACAATCTCTAGGAATTTCAACTACTGGTTCAGGTGTTGGTTTCACAGGCTCTAACACTGTAACAACTGGAACAAACAACACTACAGTTGAAAAAGCTCTAGATGTAACAACTCACGAAAAAGCTTCTGCAGCAATTACTGCAATCAACAATGCGATTGAAACAGTTTCTGCTGAGCGTTCTAAGCTTGGTGCATTCCAAAACCGTTTAGATCACACAATTAACAACCTAGGTACATCAGCTGAAAACCTACAAGCTGCTGAATCTCGTATCCGTGACGTAGACATGGCTGCTGAAATGATGAAGTTCACTAAGACTAACATCTTAGCTCAAGCTTCTCAATCAATGTTAGCTCAAGCTAACCAAAAGCCACAATCAGTACTACAGTTACTAGGATAATAAATAACTTTTAAAAGTGCTACTTCATTTGAGGTAGTACTTTTTTTAATTACAGTCAAGAAATCTAAATAATGACCTTTAAAATTGTAGGATTTTGTCGATACTAAAATTAGTTAGCTATACCGGAGGTTATCAATATGATAATAAGAATAGAAAATGAGACTATGCAGTTGGAAACTAAGAATATACATACTATCTTTGGAAGAATTAATGAATATTTAAATGATAGGAGAATTTTTATTGATCATCTTTTGATAAACGGAAAAGAGATTTATGATCAATTTGAAGAACAGATAGAGGGAAATATCCAAGAAATTCATGAGATTGTAGTGGTTACACAAACGAAGGAACAACTAATATCTGGGACAATTCAATCAATCATAGATTACATTGATGAAGCCATTCCAGAAGTTGAAGCCTTAGTTGAAGAACTATATATTGGTTCTTCTCAGCAAACTTGGAACAAATTTTCTGTGTTTGTTGAGGCTCTACAATGGATTATATCGGCTTTAAATGGTATTGAGGAGCTGATAGAGGATAATGATGCGAATACTTTCTTGATGCCAAATACATCCCTATTAGGAATCTTATCAAGCATATTAGAAGCTATGGAAAATGAAGATACTATTTTATTAGCTGATCTTATTCAATATGAGCTTATGGAGAACTTAGTTGAATTGAAGGATTCTTTAAAAGATTATATAAAAAATATTGATAAAATTTAATTCAGATTGAAGTGATAAATAAATGAACAGCATGTACTTTCAAAGAAAAATTTTAATAATTGGTGGAACGGGAACAATTGGACAATATCTATTACAGGAATTACTAGACCATAAGCCCAAAGTGATAAGAATTTATAGTCGTGATGAATACAAGCAATTCGAGCTTCAAGGAAAATTCGGAGAGTATGATAATATAAGATTCTTGTTAGGTGATATACGTGATGAACAAAGGTTAACTAGGGCAATGGAAGATATAGACTATGTGTTTCATCTTGCAGCTCTTAAACATGTCCCCGCATGTGAATATAATCCCTTTGAGGCTGTAAAAACTAACGTTATCGGAACTCAAAATGTCATACAAGCAGCATTAGCTACAAATGTAAAAAGAGTGTTATTTACGAGTTCAGATAAAGCTATATCACCAACCAATACATATGGTGCAACTAAATTAACTGCTGAAAGACTTATTGCAGCTACCCAATATCAAAAGGGACCTAAACAGACAATTTTCTCTGCAGTTAGGTTTGGTAATGTGATGGGAAGTAGGGGTTCTGTCGTACCACTTTTTAAAAATCAAATAATGGAGAAAGGTGAAGTAACGGTAACTGATGAAAATATGCTCAGGTATATGATGACCCCAACACAAGCTATTTCTTTAATATTAAGGGCTAATGAACAGGCTTATGGTGGAGAGGTCTTTGTGTTAAAAATGCCTATTATCAGACTTAAGGATTTGGTTGAGATTATTATTGAAGAAGTTAAGAAAAAATATTTGATTTATAAACCTGTCAGTATAAGAGAAATAGGTACTAGACCAGGTGAAAAGTCATATGAGGAGTTAATGACGGAGGATGAGTCACGTATTGCGATTGAAACTGATACGATGTATATCATTCCTCCTTCATTTGGAGTTAAAAAAAGCTCCTATTCTAATTCAATAAGAATTGGAACAAGCCTTCCAAAACCAACTGAAAAGGAAGTTATTAATAAAGAAACATTACGAGATTGGGTGCTCAGTGAAAGGTTAATCTAAGACGGTATTCCGGAGGTACACATGTTAAAAAGTAATAGTGAATTTCTGAATTTATATAATCCCAAATTATTGGTTGAATTAAGTAATTATAACCATAATGATAGCGAACCCCAAATTAATGTTGTTGAAGCGAAAAATGGCATGAAGACACTTCAATCACTTGTTGATGGTAAACAAGTATATATCCATAGTAAGTATGATCCTTTAAAAGAAGCTGAACGTATTTTGGCTTCCTATGAAGCAGAATTAAACAGCTATGACCATATTTTTTTTTATGGAATTGGTCTTGGTTACCATATTGAGCTACTAACAAAAAAATATCCAAAGAAACAATATACTATATATGAACCTTCACCATTAATTTTTAAAAATTTTATGGATCAAAGAGAGATATTAGAATTACCACTCGAACGTTTAAAAGGACTTTTTGTAGGAAATCAAAAGGATAAAGGTTATCAATTTTTAATTGAATTCTCTGAGAATATACAAGAGAACGTACTATTGGTTGTTTTACCAAGTTATGAAAGAATCTATAATGATAAGTATCACTGGTTTACTCATGCATTTAAAGAGACAGTTCAACGTCAAAAAATGAACTTCGCTGCAGAACTCGCATTTTCAATGCGTTGGACTTTAAATAGTTTAATGAATTTGTCCTCAAACCTGACGACTCCAAACTTATTAAAAGATAAGAGGAAGTTTTTTGAAAATAAGCCTGTGCTTATTGTGTCAGCAGGACCATCATTACATGAAGAAATGGATAACCTTAAAAATATAAGTAAGCAGGGCCTTGCTTATATCTTTGCTGTTGGTTCTGCCAATAAAGCACTTCTTACAAACGACATTATGCCCGACGCACTTTGTACATATGATCCACAAGAAAAAAATTTTGTTGTTTACCATTCTTTAATTGATGAATTTGTAGACAGTATTCCGATGATCTATGGCTCAAGTGTTGGGTATGAAACGATAAAAAAGTATAAAGGTCCTAAACTTCATGTTATTACAAGCCAAGATAAAATAACACCATATTATCAGGGTGAAGAAATGGATTACTCATTGGTAGTTGATGACGCATATTCAATTGCCATTGTTACTTTACAGATGCTTGCTAAAATGAGAGCAAACCCTGTTATTCTTGTAGGACAAAATTTTTCGTTTCGTGATAATCTGTTTTATTCGAAAGAAATTCCTAGGGATGATGGAAAAAGTGCTGAGGTTCAACAGAGTGATTTAATGGGTGGCTTTCATGTTAGTGATGTTCATGGAGGTAAGGTACAAACTAATCCATCTTTTAACCAAATGCGTTTATTAATGGAGAAATATATTGAAGCATATCCGTTTCTTGAGGTTATAAACACAACAAAAGGGGGAGCAGTAATTACTGGGACAACCTTTATATCCCTCCAACAAATTATAAACGAAAGGTTAAATCAAAAGGTAGTGGATAAAGATTGGTTTAAAACAACTAAAGAGACTATTTTTCATAATACTTTAAAAAAGATAATTGAAATGGAAAAGGAAATGGAAGAGTTTGTCAAGCTATATGCAGATATATTTCAAGTATTTAAGAAATTAGATAATGGTATTGAAAAAAAGAAAATCAACAGCCTACAATCATTATTTGTAAAATTTGATAAAATATTTAATTCAATATTACAAAACGACTTTTACAATATATATGTGTCCCCAGTAACTCGTGTTCACTTAGAAATACTTAAAAAAAATGCTGTTAAATTAAAGGAAATACAGGAAAGTGAAGTGAAAGCTGCGAAGATCATTCAAAGTTTTGGGTCTTATCTACATGTATGTAGGCAAGTATATAATGAACTAACTCCGATTATTAAAGGAGCTTTACATCCGACTTTAAAAAATAAAGATGTTAATAGACATTCGAAGTTATATACACATTCATGTGGAACCTTTACCTATTCAAAAGAATGGTCTTATAAAGAGTATACAATTGATAAGCAAGTTGAAATAGAGTCTGAGGCAATTTTTACATATCATGAAGCAACATCAAAAAACGCTACCATTATATTTAGATTTAAAGGAACATCCTTTAAGATTATTGGTGCAAAACCAAATAATAAATCAAGTGGTATAAGGGTTACAATAGATGGTTACAATGACAAATTTACAATTGGTGGAAGTTTACTTTCACATGAATTTGTTTCAGATTTCCACCAAGTACTATATGAGAGAAAGGGTTTGAAAGACCGGTTACACACTATAAAAATTGAGCTTCTTGATGATAATTTATTTATATTTAATGGTGTCGAGATTAATAAAGATGGCCGTCTTTTCCACTTGAGTGAAGTAGAAAGTGTAAAAGAGCTTGGAATTGGAAAAAGGATTCGGTGTAATTACAAGGCATTTTTTAATAGCCCAGGGATTTTTACTAAAATTGGTTGGGAATCAAAGGATTTCTTGCCTATTGAATCGACACCAGAACCAGATGGAGACTTTTATTTTATTTGTGTTGATGATGAAATAGAGGGATATAAATTAATAGCTGATCGAGTGATTCAAAATTATGTTTCATGGAATACTCTTAGAGATAGTGGTTTTGGAAGTGAAAATGGTAAAGTACTAGAATTATTTAATGATGAGGGTGTCAAGATAGAAGCATGCTTAAGGCTACTCTCGGGTGGAGGAAGTTCAGATGATAAACATAATGAGTGGGATCAATATGTTGTTAGTTCAAATTTACAAGGAAGTATTATTCCTAGCGACAAGAATGTTTGGAATTGGGGGGTAAGAGCAGGGACTTGGGCTAATGCTAATTTAGGTAATTCAATGAAACCTGTTCGCGGAAAAATTCGTGCTTATGGGAAATGGCACGGTATTGATGCAACAAGGTGGGCTCCAGGAACCACCACTGATGTAAGTCCACATACGGGCTTTAGACCAGTATTAATACTAAAGTAAAAAGGGGGGATTAGATTGACCAAGCTAGGATTTTATCTTGGAGATTATTTAATTGATCAG
Organism: Bacillus sp. AK128; assembly: GCF_053903075.1. NCBI lineage: Bacteria > Bacillati > Bacillota > Bacilli > Caryophanales > Bacillaceae > Bacillus > Bacillus sp. AK128. The sequence continues at coordinate 553,147 of NZ_CP096379.1, forward strand.
AATTCAAAGGTATTTGTAATTGCGGAGGCAGGTGTAAATCATAATGGAGATATGAGCTTAGCTAAACGTTTAGTTGACGTAGCCTACGAAGCTGGTGCTAATGCAGTGAAATTTCAATCTTTTATTACAAAAAACCTTATTACGGATAATGCGCCAAAGGCAAATTATCAGCTTGTTACTACGAATCAAAATGAAACTCAATTTGAAATGTTAAAAAAGCTTGAGTTATCATCAGAAGATCAAAGAGAGCTTAAGCGATATTGTGAAGTAAAGGGAATTTTATTTTTATCCACCCCCTTTGATGAAGATAGCTTTGAATTGTTAGAAACCTTAGGAGTACAGGCATATAAAATTAGCTCAACTGACTGTACAAATCTGCTTTTTTTACGAAATGTTGCCAAGACCCAAAAGCCAATTATTTTATCTACTGGCATGACTTCTTATGAAGAATTGAAGAAAGCTATTAATGTAATAAGGTATCAAGGCAATGAACAACTCGTTGTAATGCATTGTACAGCAAATTATCCTGCCCTTCCTACTGATTGTAATATTCGTGCTATTGAAACAATTAGTAAAGACTTTAATGTTTTAACGGGGTATTCAGATCATACGCCAGGGATTGGGATTGCTCCATTTACAGTTCCGCTAGGGGTAAAGGTAATTGAAAAACATTTTACTTTAGATAAAACAATGGAAGGTCCTGATCATAGGGCCTCACTAGATCCTATTGAGTTAAAGGAACTTATACAGCAAATTCGTTATGTTGAATCTGCATTAGGAAATGGTGAAAAAGTAAGTGTCAAAAGTGAAGTTGAGACAAAAGAGAAACTACAAAAGAAACTATTTGCTAAAGTTAGTATTCAAAAAGGACAAACTATCAAAGAAGAGATGCTAACAGCTAAGCGTTCAGCAATTGGTTTATCAGCTATATATGGATTAGAAATCATTGATACGAAGGCCAAAGAGGATATTTTAGAAGGAGCAGCAATTACTATTTCTGCTGTTGACCTTCAGAGAGATGCGTTGTAAAAAGTTATGAAGATATTAATTGTTGGCGCAGGGGGACATGGCAGATCTGTATACTCAATAATTGAGAATTCATTCGAAAAATATAATGTTGTTGCTTTTGTGGATAAGTATAAAAAAAGTGAAAATGAACACATTTATGGGAAACCAATACTTACTAAATCCATTGAAGAGATAAGTGGACAGTATGTTGATCATGGTTTTATTCTCGCATTAGGAGACAATCAGAAACGAAAAGAATGCTTTGACTATATTATTGACAACCAATTATTACCTATTTATGGGACTTATCATCGTACAGCAATAATTGACAATACAACCATTATAGATAATGGAGTAGTCATTTCAGCAGGTGCTATTCTGTGTACAATGAGTCATATTGGTTGTAATACCATTATAAATTCAGGAGCAATTATTGAGCATGAATCGGTTATTGGTAAGCACTGTCATATAGGACCTGGAGTTAAAGTCGGGGGAAGGGTAAATGTTGGGGACTCTACTTTTCTCGGTATTGGTTCGGTTGTAAAAGACAATGTAAGTATAGGAAGTCATGTCATAGTTGGTGCGGGGTCTGTAGTCGTTAATGATATCCCAGATTATACAACTGTTGTAGGGGTACCGGGGCGAATAATTAAAGATAGGGGGTAATAATGTGAATGTTTATGTTTCAACTTCAGCAATAAAGAATCCTTTTCAACTAGATACTGTATTAGCGAAGTATAAAGAGAATAATATAAAATTTGTGGAACTGGGTTCATCTCATAAATACCAATCAAATATAGAAGAGATTATAAAGCAAAATAAACAAATGGAATTTCTTGTTCATAATTATTTCCCCCCACACGAGAATCCTTTTGCCCTAAATTTGTCTTCAATTAATGAGGATATTCGTTTTAAATCTATCAAGCATGCGAAAAGGGCAATCGATTTGTGTAAAGAAATAGGAAGTCCCATTTATTCTATACATGCAGGTATGATTACTAATCCTAATCGAATAGAGTTTTTTGAAGGCTTTTCATTTGATAAGATAACTATTTCTGAATCCATGTATCTAGAAGCATTTGAGAAGCTCATTAATTCTTGTCGTGAAATTAATAGGTATGCTAAAGAAAAGGGAATTTGCTTTGCAATTGAAAATTCAGGAGGGCATCCTTCAAAATACCCTTACTTACTAATGACAAAACAAAAAGAATTTAGCTTATTACTGAAAGAAATTAATGACAGTAACTTCGGTATTTTGTTAGATATTGGACATTATAATGTTACAACATCTGTTTATGAAGGAGAAAAAATAACAAATTTTATTGATGAATTTTCCAAACATATTTACCAGGTGCACGTTCATCATAATGATGGAACAAATGATCAGCATTTACCTCCAACAGATCATGAATTAAAACTTATTAGGCGGTTTGGACCTGCTACAAAAATAGTACTAGAATCAATGAAAAATGAAATCGACCAAATTATATATTCTTTAAATAGAATTAAGGGTATATTAGATTACTAGTAAAATATGGGGCGGATAATATGCTTGAAAAAATGATATGTGATTACAAAAGTTCATTATTAGAAGCACTTCTGGTTATAAATAATAATGCAAAGGGTATTGCCTTTATTGTAAATGAGCAGAAACAGCTGCTCGGGGTTGTAACTGATGGTGATATACGAAGACTGTTACTAAAAGGAAATAACCTCGAAACAAAGCTTACAGATGTTATTGGTACAGAATTTATTTTCGCTAGCCAACAAGAAAGCTATGAAGAAATGATGTCAAAACTTAATAGTAAAATAAAAGTTATTCCTATTGTGAATGAAAATAATCAAATTGTAGATTTTTTTGAGTATAGGAATGAGATAAATATACCTGTTTCATTTCCAGATTTAACGGGAAATGAATTGAAATATTTAACTGACGCATTTTTATCAACTTGGATTTCAAGCAGTGGAAAATATATAAATGCTTTTGAAGAGTCCTTTGCATCTTTTTGCAATGTCTCATACGGGATCGCAGTTTCAAATGGAACAGTAGCTCTACATCTTGCTTTAAAAGCGTTAGGTATTAAGGAAGGTGATGAGGTAATTGTTCCAGATTTGACTTTTGCTGCTACGATAAATGCTATTCTACACGCTGGTGCTACACCAGTTATCGTGGATATAGAAGTTAATAGTTGGTGCATTGACCCTATAGAAATAGAAAAAGCTATCACTCCAAGGACAAAAGCCATTATTCCAGTTCACTTGTATGGTCAACCATGTGATATGGATTCTATCATGAAGATAGCTACTAAATATGGTATCTTCGTTGTTGAAGATTGTGCAGAGGCTCATGGAGCCCTTTATAAGGGCAAAAAAGTAGGATCATTTGGAAATATTGGATGCTTTTCCTTCTTTGCAAACAAAGTTATCACTACAGGCGAAGGGGGGATGTGTGTAACTAATTGCTCCGAATTAAGCGAAAAACTACGCTTACTAAGAGACCATGGAATGAGTAAGGATAGAAAATATTGGCATGAAGAGGTTGGATATAATTACAGAATGACGAACCTACAAGCCTCTTTAGGTGTAGCACAATTAGAGCGGATTGATGCTATCATTGGAAAGCGCGAAAAAATAGAAAAAATGTATCGTGAAACAATGAAAAATTTAGAACTGGTAGAATTTCAAAATTGTCTTCCTGATCGAAAAAAAATAACATGGCTAGTAAGTGCCTTGATTTTTGGCGATAAAAGAGATTTTATTTTGGAAAAACTTAAACAGGAAGGCTTTGATTCAAGACCATTTTTCTACCCTTTATCTCATATGGATATTTATAAACAATATACTTACTCTAACAAAAATAGCCAAATAATCTCGAGACAAGGGATAAATTTTCCAACTTATATACACTTAAAAGAACAGGATATAATTCGTTTAAAGAAAATATTAGATAAACTACAGGTGACTAAATGATTAATAACAGAAAAATTTTGGCAATAGTCCCAGCTAGAGGTGGTTCCAAGGGAATATTAAGAAAAAATTTATCGATAATTTCAGATAAGCCACTATTAGCTTGGACGATTGAGGAAGCAAAGAAATCTAAGTATATAGATAGACTAATATTATCTTCTGAAGATTCAGAAATAATTCAGGTTGCTGCAAAATATGGCTGCGAGGTACCATTTACTAGACCAACTGAGTTAGCAAGAGATGACACTCCAGGAGTCTCTCCTATTTTACATGCTATTATGGAACTCCCCTCTTACGACTATGTGATGATGTTACAACCCACATCTCCTTTAAGGACAGTTGAAGATATCGATGGTTGTATTGAGTATTTTATAAATAAAGAAGGTGAGAGTTGTGTTTCTGTGGTTGAGGCTCATAAACCCCCACATTGGATTTATAAAGTTACATCTGATAATCGTTTGAGGCCAATACTAGAAGGAGAAACTGTTAATAGAAGACAAGATGCCCCCAAGACTTATGAACTTAATGGGGCTGTTTATATTGCTTCTAAGGAGTTTTTATTAGAATATGAAACATTTCTGACTGACGATACAATTGCCTACGAAATGCCGAGGGAACGCTCCTATGATATTGACACTGAAATGGATTTGAAAATTGTAAAATTCTTAATAGAAAATAATATATAAGTGTATGCGTCGAATTTTGGGGATTTTAGGAACAGATAGAAGATAATTTTTTGATATGTATAAATCCGATTCTTAATAAGAATTTTTAGGAGAGTGTTGTTGTCTTGACAGAGAGAATAATATTATTTGGAGCATCAAAATTTGGTATTCATGCGCTTCAGTATTTAGATGAAAAGAGCGATGTATTATACTTTTGCGATAATGATTCTAGTAAATGGGGGACTGAAATTAATGGAATTAAAGTAATTCCCCCATCAAAATTAAAAGAAGTTGAATTTGAAAAAATAATTATTACAAGTAGTTATGCAAATGAGATATCTAAGCAACTTTTCAAAATGAATATTAGGAACTATGTAAGAATGGAAATTAATTTTACTGATGATAATGACGATTGTAAGGATCTCTCATTGTATAGTAAGCTTTTTGATAAAAATGCTATAGAAAAAAAGCAGTTCTTTAATATAGGTGCTGGAACTTTTAAGCATAAAAACTGGACTAATGTTGATTATTCTTCCGAGTGGTATTCTAAAAACGAAATTGATATTCAGTGGAATTTATTGGAAAACAAGAAACTTGATGTTGAGGATTCGTCAGCTCATGTAGTATATACAAGTCATACAATTGAGCATATTCCAAATGCAAGTGCACAAAATTTATTTAATGAAGCATTTAGAGTATTAAAAAAAGGTGGAATTTTTAGAGCCACAACTCCAAACATTGAATTGGATTATAGTGCTTTTAAAAGAAGTGATAGGGACTATTATTTTTGGATAGATACCTATAGTGTTAAGGAGAATATGGAAAGAGCACAAATAGCTATTCCTATGAATCAAGTATCTATCCATCAAATATTCTTACATCATTTTGCAAGCCAGACATCTGTTTTACATTCAGATAAGGAAACAGAAAAAATTTCTGATGAAGAATTAGAGGAATTATTTAATACCATGCCTTTTGATGAGGCTTTAGATTATTGTATATCAAAATGCTCAATTGAACTACAAAGTAAATATCCAGGAAACCACATCAACTGGTGGAATGCCAATAAGTTAATAAAGTACATTAAACAAGCCGGATTTCAAGAAGTTTATCTTTCTGGATATGGTCAAAGTAAATCTCCTGTATTGCGAAATACCAAATACTTTGATAATACTCATCCTAAGATTTCTTTATATGTTGAAGCAATTAAATAATAATATTAACACTAGGAAAAGTTGAAAGTTATAGCTTTATCTTCTACAAAGTAAGAATTGCATTCTTTTATGAACTAGGAATAGTAGAGACCTGGAGAATTACATGCAACAGATGTAGGATAGGTGATGAACATTGACACGTATAGAAATTTTTAGGCTGATTAGTGAGATTGAAGAGAAATTTCCAGTTCATAGTTGGAAATCAAGAGGCTTCCTTATTTGGCCAATACTTCGTATATTAATTAGCTACTCATTTTATACAAATAGGAATAGCGGTTCTGTGAATCCCGCAAAGAGTTACCAACAAAATAAAATTGATATTGATAACTTGATAAATCAACAAGACGTTATTTTTCTTACAACTAACCTAGTGAAAATAAAGGTTGATAACATATGGTATGATCGAATTTGTGACCCTATAATCGACAAGTGTTCTGAGCTTGGATATGGTTCTCTGGTTTTAGAGATAAAAGAAGACAATAAATTAAGAGAACCAGCTCATACTGAATCACTATCTATTCAACATCATATAAATTACATACTTGAGAATATTACTTATCCAATATCTGACACAGATAGCTCTATAGAGTTACACGAAGAATTTTTTAAATTTATGAAAGAAAGAGCAGATTTTGATTTAGATATACAAACTCTTCTTAATAGAGTTAATCGGATTCGAGAATTAGCAGATTATTTTAAGCTTATTTTCTCTAAAGTAAATCCCAAACTCGGTTTAATGGTTTGTTATTACAGTGAAATAGGAATGGCCTTTACCCTAGCGTGTAAGGAATATGGTATACCTTCAATTGACATTCAGCATGGACTTCAGGGAGACCTGCATGTTGCCTATGGGCAATGGTCTGCAGTTCCTAAGAATGGATTTGAATTGTTACCAACTTATTTTTGGTGTTGGGGTGGTTATGAAAAAAATGTTATTGAAAATTGGAGCCATAATATCTTAAACCACAAGGTAATAGTTGGAGGAAATCCTTGGGTTAATTTGTGGAAAGAGAAGAATGAAAACTTAAACCCTATTATTTCATTATACGATAAAAAATTAAAAAGTGTAACTAGCTCATCAGAGTATCAGATGAATATATTGATTACTTTACAGCCACTTTATGGACTCAGGGATTGGGATCAGAATTTACCAGAATGGGTCATAAACGTAATAGAAAATTCACCAAGTGATTGGAAATGGTTTATAAGGTTACATCCACAAATGTTAGACAAATATTACTCTGAGACAGAAAGTCTATTAAACAGGTTATCGCCATTTATTGAAATAGGAAAAATAGAGTGGCAAAAGTCTACTGAATATCCACTAATGGCGGTTTTACGCCATATGAATGTTCATATAACTGCCTTTTCAACATGTATAGTGGAAGCAGAAATGTTAGGGGTTCGTTCAGTAGTTTTACATGAAGATGGCGTGTTAAGTTATCCTGTTCAATTTAAATCAGGATGGATAATCAAAGCCTTTACTTCTCAAGAGCTTATAAAAGCAATTAATCAACAATGTAGCTTCACCAAATTCAATAATAAACAAACCGAAATCTTTAAAGATAATATTGAACCAATCCTCGATTCTTTATTAAATACTTTACTTAAGAAAGAAATAGTTAAATGTAATGAGAAATATATAAGAAGTAAGTATGTTCAGATTCTATATATTGATGAGAAATATAAGTTTATTATAGATAACTTCTCGGATGTTAGTGACCCGATTGTTAGTAATTACGTGGGAAAATCTTTGGAAAAAATGGGAGCTTCTCAAAAAGCTTATTATTTTTATAAAAACTATTTAAAATCGTTAGAAGCCGATGAAGCTATTGGATTTTATCATTTAAAAGAGTTAGAAAGAATAATACGTATGTATAAAGAGACTAATATTTACTACAAGGCAAGATACCTACTAATTAAGGTGCTAAGAAAAGATCCTTCCTTAGTTAAATTAATATGCCAAAGGATGTTTAGTTCACAGGACTTTGAGGGTCTTTTAGATATATTTTTAACACTGGATCATAGCTTGGATGTAATATTTTATCTTGGTAGAACTTACAAGTCTCTACAAAAATATGATTTAGCAAATTCTTACCTGAATAAATTTATTCAAAAATATCATAGTATTCATTTTAAAGGTAGTATATCAGTAACCCATTATGAGGAGAAGTTAGTTTCGGCTTATTTTCATCTTGGAGAAGTATCTCTATATAAATCTAATATAATTGAGGCAAAAAAATGTTTTCAACTTTGCCTTACCTATACTCAAAATAATCATACAAAAGCAAGAGAATACATTGAAAATTTCAGTATTGGTAATCATAAACCGCAAGGAGAATAAAGTATGTTGGACTTTTCGAGACTCATGATACTGGCTAACAGAATTGAGGAATATTCAAATGAAAAGAAAATTGTTGTATTTGGAACTGGTAATGCAAATAGACACACCCTATTATCACTAACCCTTATTTCTAAGAGAATTGAATACTTTGTTGATAATAATCTTGATAAATGGGGGAGTTTTCATCGAGGTGTACCTATAAAACCCCCGGTAGAATTACTTAATGAAAATACAAGTGAACTTCTTATACTAGTTGCCAGTTCTTACTATAAAGAAATTAGTAGTCAATTGATGGAAATGGGATTTAAAGAAAACCAACATTTCATTAACACTTTTTTATATCAAGGTAAAGCTCCAAACAATAGATCAAAGAAAGAAATTATTAATGGCGTCGAAGTAGGAAGATATAGTTATGGATTTAAAAAACATTGTTATCCAGGTTCATTATTAAAGAAAGTAGGTTCATTTTGCTCCATCAATGATAATGTAGTTATTGGAGAATTAAACCATCCTGTTGATTTCATTACAACACATCCAATAGCGTATTCTCACGAAGACATGGTGATTGGAAAAGAAGGAGTTACTGGAGTTTTATCATTAGAAGATTCACTTGATATGGCTACTTACTATAAGAATGGAGATATTATAATTGGTAATGATGTTTGGATAGGAACAAATGTAGTGATTCTGCCCTCAGTAAAGATAGGGAATGGAGCAATTATCGCTGCTGGTGCTGTTGTAACAAAAGATGTACCTGATTACGCAATTGTAGGAGGTATACCTGCAAGAGTAATAAAATATCGGTTTACTCAAGAAGAAATAAGCAAACTGAACTCTATTAAATGGTGGAATTGGAGTATAGTAAAAATAAAAAGGAACATTGAATTATTAAGAGATCCGGATAGATTCTTTAAGCATTTTTAATTTAATTTAACAATTCCTGACTAATATTTAGATTAATAAGTTGTGTGGTAGTTGTTTGTGATAAAGGACTAACAAAATATTACTAAAAGATAGGTGTTAACATGAGAGTACTACATCTAACAAGTGGGGATATTAGTGGTGGTGCAGCAAGAGGAGCATTCTTTTTACATTCAATCCTCAAAGAAATTGGCGTAGATTCAATCTTTTATATAAATGAAAACAGCTTAAAAATCAAGGATATCCATTGCTTTACAAAAGGAATTAATCATAATATGGAAGAGTCATTTTCTAGATATTTTGATGACTTCCTTTTATCAAAATATAATAATCGTTCCAATTATATTTTCAGTTTGGGTAAGGGGATATTTGATGAAGATATCCTTAAACTAATTAATGACTTTGATATAGTTCATTTACACTGGATTAATAATTACCTTTTGAGTATCGAAATATTAAGTAAGATCTCTAAGCCAATTATTTGGACTATGAGAGATATGTGGCCGTTTACAGGAGGCTGCCATTATTCAATTGGTTGCATGAAATTTATGAATGGGTGCGGCAAGTGTGATTTTCTCCAAAGTAAAGAAATAGAGGATGTTTCAAAATGGGTGATTACAAGAAAAAAGCTATCCTATTCAGAAAATATATACCCTGTTGCAATTAGTAATTGGTTAAAAGATTATGCGGAGAAAAGCTATTTATTTTCTAATTTTGAAATTAGTATGATACCTAACTGTATTGATAATAGGAATGTATTTATACCCCAAGACAAGCAACTATCAAAGGAAGCACTTGGAATACCTTTAGATAAGAAAGTTTTGTTATTTGGGGCAGTAAATTCCTCATCGGATGAAAGGAAAGGTTTTAAATATTTAGAAGAATCAATTAAAAATATTAATAATCCCGAAGACTTTTTTTTAATAATCTTTGGATCCGATGAGGAAGAAAAATTTGACTTCTCTGTTGATTATAAAAATGTTGGTAGGGTAAATAATGATTTATTACTTGCTAAAGTTTATTCAGCTTCGGATGTATTTATTGCACCCTCAATTGAAGAAGCCTTTGGAAAGACTATACTAGAGGCTATGTCAAGTGGAACCCCAGTTATCGCCTTTAATGCTACTGGACCCAAAGACTTAATAATTCATAAACAGACTGGATATTTAGCAGAACCCTATAAAGCAGAGGATTTACTAGAAGGGATAAATTATATATTAGAAGATAAAGAAAAAGCTTTAATGATGGGTGTAGCTTCCAGAAAAAGAGTAGAGCAAAGGTTTGATAGCATATTAATAGCTACTTCATATAAAAATTTATATGAAAAAGTGATTCAAGAAAAGAAAGTTAAAGCAAGACCTTTGGAAGATAAAAATATACTAGATAAACTTACAAAAGATAAAATAGACCCCTTCTCAAGATACTTAAAGTCAAGGATGGATGAAGGTTTTTTTTATCCCTTTCATAAAGACGAACGAACAGAAAAATTAAAAAGAATCCAAATATCAATTTTCGGAGCAGGTGAGTATGGGCAAAAGATTAAGACAATATTACAAGCAAAGGGGTTTAAAATTGCTTCTTTTTATGACAATGATAAAAGTAAACTAAATGTAAAAGTTGACGATATACCAATTAAAGCTATAGATGACTATCGAGGAGAATTTATCATTATTGCCTCCCTTTGGTATAAAGAAATAGCCGAGCAACTGGAAGAAAAGGGATTAGAAATAGTTGAGGATTATTTAATTGGAATACTATGATTAAGTAAAAATTTTTTAGTTTATATTATTTTCTTTAGATAAATCTACGAAAATTAATAGGGGTAGAGATAAAGATATGAATTTTACAATACGTATATTATTAATTGTAACATATGTTCGAGCTCAATGTATAAAATCGTAACTCATAAAGTTCAGTTTAATATGCCCCTAAAAGTTGTAATTTGTAAAGACTGTGGTTTTATATATATTAATCCGATACCTAAAAGAGAAGAGTTAGATAGTTTTACAAATACGAATATGAAAAATATTATGGATCTCCTTTAAATTATAATGATAAAAACTTTAAACAAAGAGGATATGAGATTTCTTTCTTCATTCATGACTATGTAAATACAGTTGAATCTGTAGTTGAAATCGGAGCTGGTGGAGGAGGGAACTTAATAGGAATTCAAGAGGTTTATAACTCCAAAAAAATAGCTGCTTTTGAACCAGGTGGTGAAAATAACGAAAGCCTAAAGCAGTTCAATATACCAATAATAGGTGACTTCTATGACGTACAAAGCGTAGATTTAAAAGAATACAGATTGGTTATTATGTCCCATGTTTTGGAACATTTTTATCATCCAAAACAAGTGTTAGAAAAGTTATATAAGGAAACTAATAAAGACATATTGGTTTATATTGCAATTCCTAGTCTTACAGCTATTAAGGGAACTAAGGACAGAGATTTCCTTCCTTTAGGGATTACTGGTTTAGAATTGTCCATTTATCATATTTTCATCAACACAATATAGAAGATTTGTTAGCTATAACAGGTTGGGAAGTCATTAAGTTGGAAATAAAAGGTAATGACAAACTGGAATATTTAGTTAAAAAAGCTCGAAAAGATAAAAGGAACCATTCTATCAGAAATGCCTATCAGGACCATTTAAGAGATTTAAACTATTACAGGACAAGAGTAGTTAAGTAATAAGTAATGAAAGTTAAAAAGCAAACAAATAGCTAACGTTATGTAAATAATACTAATTTCAAAATATGAATGAGAAAAATTGTTGAACTTGGGGAGAAAAGAATGGGTAGTAACGGTATCAAAATTTCTGTAATTACAGCTTGTTTTAATAGTGAAAAATATTTAGAACAAACGATACAAAGTGTAATCTCTCAAACATACCCTAATATTGAATATATAATAGTGGACGGGGCTTCAACTGATAAAACAATGGACATTGTATTAAGCCATAAAGATTTTATTAGTAGGATTGTATCGGAAAAAGATAATGGAGTATACGATGCCTTCAATAAGGGTATTGACCTAGCAACTGGAGACGTCCTTTTCTTTTTAAATTCTGATGATTATATACAGGATGAGCACGTCATTGATGACATCGTAAGAGTTTTTCAACAGAATAAAGACCTTCAAATCGTTTATGGCAATGTTCTTATGAAGGATGAAGAAACAGAATATTTCTATTTTCTGGGACAATCTATTCAATTTAAGGATTTTGAGAAGGGTTTAATGCCTCCACACCCCTCAACATTTATAAAAAAAGGGCTCTTCTCAAAACATGGACCTTTTAACGATAATTATCGGATTGCTGCCGATTTTGAATTTCTTCTAAAATGCTTTCAAACAGACGACATTCATTCATCTTATGTTGATCGAATCATCTCAACTTTTCGTTTAGGGGGGCTTTCATCAAATCCTAACACAATGAAGATTGCCAAAGAGGAAAAGAAAGAGATTATTAAACAAAATTTTATGAACTTTGAGGAAGAAATTATAACAGATAACGATCGAAATATTGAATTTTTTAGAATGTGGCTAGAAAAAATATTAGTATATAATGAAGAACCTTCAAGAATCTTGAAAGATGCAAATATTAAAAAAGTTGCTCTTTTTGGGACAAAGCAAGTTGGAATCTTCTTAATGAAAGAGTTACAAAGTAACGGAATATCTATCATTACTTTTCTTGATAATGATGTCCGTAAACATGGGTATAAGATTCAAGGTACACCTATTAATACTCCCCTTTGGCTTTTGGAGAATAGTAATCAAATAGACACCCTGATTTTATGCTTTGAGGGAGATTTTGAAAAAGAGATACGAGAGCAAATATCAAACATGAATCTTAAAACAATGATTAATATATTGTCTTGGAGTGAGATTATATTAAAAAGTTACAACACTCGATAATAACGAGGGATTAATTATGAAAATTGCACAGGTTTACCCCTATTACGGTTTGAATGGTTTGTCGCGGTATATTTTTACTTTAAATGAAGAGTTAGTTATTCAAAATGACCAAAACCAGGTATTTAATTTTATAATTGTAGATAAAGATTCACCTAAAGAGTTCATGGATACAGACCAAATTCACTATAATGTGGTTAAACGAGATTTAGGTATTTCCATCGATCGAAAAAATTTATTAGAGGATTGTAAAATAGAACAAATTGAAGATAAGTTTATTCAGTTTTTGGAAAAATACGAACCTGATATAGTGAATTTTCAACATTTATCTGATTTAGGTGCTTCATTGATATCGATTGCAAAAGAGAAAAGGATCGCTACAGTGTTAACGTTGCATGATTATTGGACTATTTGTCCGATGAATTTTTTAATGGATCGACATTATAACTTATGTTCTGGACCAAACGAGGGAAAGAAGTGTCTAGGCTGCTACACTGATGAGGCTGAACAGAAGGAAATTATTGAGGAAGTTAAGGATGCAAGTATACAACGATATATGTTTATAAAAAATATACTGGAACATAAAGTGGATGTCATTATCGCAGTTTCTAAATCCTTAAAAACTAAATTATTAAAAGAGGGGATTAGAGAAGAAAAAATAAAGGTTATATATCCAGCCCTCCGTACTAATCCGAATTTTAAAAAGGAGGAGCGAGCTAGAGAAAAGCTTATCTTCGGATTTATTGGTGGTTTATATATCATAAAAGGACCACATGTCTTAATTGATGCCTTTGCACGAATAAAAGAAGAAAATATAGAGCTTCATATATACGGTGACTCTTCATCGTCTTTTAGAAGAGGTTTATTAGAAGAGATTGCAAAGCAGGATAATCGAATTATTTTTAAGGGGAAATATCAATCAGACGATTTGGAAAACATATTTAATTCTATTGATGTTTTAGTAGTGCCATCTGTTTGTCCTGAAACAGGTCCTTTAGTTGTACAAGAAGCATTGCGTCACAAGGTTCCTGTGATTGGATCACGAATTGGAGGAATCCCTGAATATTTGCATGATGAATTTGGTGCAATGTTTGAAGTGGGAAATAGTGAGGCTCTTGAAGTAATACTTAAAAGAATTATAAAAGAACCTAATTTACTAACGGAATGGTCTAATAAAATCCCTGATTTACCTCCCACCTCTGTTTTTGGCCAAGAGATTCAAAATATATATAAGGATTTGGTTAGGAAACATCATTCCAAGCAAAGTAAAGATCTCCATAAACGAATTCTGAATAAATTTGACAAAGCATATATGAGGAGAGAAACCATTAGAGAAACTCTTCCAATCCAATTAAACCTCATTTTAGATTTTTTTAAAACAATGGACTATAGTAATATCTTGGTATTTGGAGCTGGGGAATTAGGCAAAACAGTAGCAGCTAAACTCCTAGAACATAATATAAAGGTTATTTATTTTGTAGATAACGATGGTCAAAAGTGGGGAAGTTCCATTGACCAAATCAAAATCATAGGTCCAAAGGATATTCAAACAGTAAACTCTGATGCTATTTTAATTGTTTCAGATTGGGAACTTGAGATAATTACACAATTGAAATATATGGATATTAAGATTCCTTACTATGGTATATACAGTTTTGAATAATAAACCTGATTTAAAGAAAAGGTGAATACATGAATAGCTTAGATGATGGATGGAAATGCGATCGATATTTAGCACTTATTCAAGAGTTAGAAACGGACATAGAGTTACTAAGTTTGGATATCTTTGATACTTTGCTATTTAGAACGTGTGAAAAACCTATAGATGTTTTTATAAAAGTAGGCGAGAAAGCTAAAAATTCCGGAATATTACCGACGAGTTATACTCCTTTTGAGTTCCAACAACTACGTATTGAAGCAGAGAGAGTTGCGAGAACAAAAAAACATACGGAAAATTCCTATGATTTTCAAGAGGTCACATTAGAAGATATATACAAACAATTACCTTTCACACAAGCTACTCAAGATTTCATTTTAGAGATTGAACTAGAAATAGAATCAGAAGTATGTTATTTAAATCCGATGATTTTTGACTTAATTAATTCTTTTTTTAACAGAAAAATACCTATATATTTACTATCTGACATGTACCTATCTAAAATACAGATAGAGAGAATATTGGTAACTAACGGGTTGGATATAAATATGATTAACGGGATTTTTGTATCTAGTGTTGAGGGGGGATCTAAGCAAAGTGGGCTATTATTCCAAAAACTATTAGAGACAGTTCCTTATCTAAAACCTGAATCTATTTTACATATTGGTGATAATTTTCTAGCTGATGTAAAGGTCCCACAGGATTACAGTATAAGAGTTATTCATTATAATGTGCTTTCACAAGAAATTGACGATTTGTTTTCCTTTGAAAAAGTTCGCTATGAAACATTATTACCAGAACTTTTTGCTTTAAGAAGATTATCTAGTGCAATGGTAAATGATAAAAGAAGTGATAAGTTTTGGGTACAGTTTGGAGCTTGTGTATTAGGTCCGTTCTTAAGTCTATTTGCTGATTGGATCTTGGATTTATGCTTGAAAGAGAATAAAAAGAATGTGTTCCCATTAATGAGAGAAGGACATCTACTCTCAATGGTAATAAGAGAAGCAGTAAAGCATAGAGGAGAATCAATTTCTGTAGAGCCTTTATATGTTTCAAGGAAAGCTACATTTTATAGCGTGATTGATGATGAAAACTTAGAAATATTCTTTGAAAAAGTTATAAATGGACACCACCCCTATATTAATTTACGTAATATTACTATTCGTAATTTTTTAGAGATGTTTGGATTCATAGAGACTGAAGCAGCACAAACTCTTCGGCCTTACTTTGAAACAATCATATTAGACGCAAGGAATACTAAATTTAATACTTCATTAACACTTAAGGATTATATTCTTGAAAGCCTCACTGAAGAGAGCTTACTAAACATTAGTAGAGAATATATTCGAGAAAAACAAAAATTCCTCCAAAATTACTTAACTCAAATGATTGAGGATGTAAGTCAAGCAGTTACAGTTGATATAGGTTTTAGAGGAACAATTCAGTATTTCTTAGATAAGGCCTTAGAAAACTTAGATCCTAACGGGAGTCTTCTAACCCACCTCATTTCAATGGGAACAAAGGCAACTACTGAGAAAATGCTGGCTGGTATGGACATTCGAGGATTCGTCGGAAATACTGGGGAAAATAATGATGTTATTCTTTCAATCAAGAGAAGTCCCGAAATCTTTGAAGAATTATTAATGGGAGAAGATGGATCTACTCTTGGT
The DNA here is from genome assembly GCF_053903075.1 of Bacillus sp. AK128. Lineage (NCBI taxonomy): Bacteria > Bacillati > Bacillota > Bacilli > Caryophanales > Bacillaceae > Bacillus > Bacillus sp. AK128. The sequence continues at coordinate 569,505 of NZ_CP096379.1, forward strand.
TATCTAGAGAAAAATTGTGGAAGGCTCTATCCTATTACCGGGTCAACTCCTACTACTAAAGATGAAATAGAATGGAAAAAGGCATGTGCTGAAGGTGTTCTATTATTTCAAGATATGTGGTATCACTTATGTAACAAAAAGCCCCAATTAAAAAATTCCCTATTAAGTCAAAAACGACAAATTGGTATGATCCTTTCAAGAGTAGTCGATATACCAACATATAGTGAGGCAATCAACTTAGGAGAATTAACTCATGACGACAATTTTGGTAGTGATCATGTATCTTCAATATGTAGGGATGAAGATACATTATTGATGGGAGAAATGGGTGTTAAGGACTACTTATCGTTCACAAGGAATGGGTGGGAGTATGGAGGTACTTATTGGCCACAAGGAGTAGTGACAAAGAAGTATCCATTTTATTTTTATCAATCCTACCTTCAAGAGAATTATAAAGGAGACTATGCCACTGTCTTAAATGAAATGGTAAGTCGAATTCGTGAAGCTGGTTATCAAACTATTTCAATCTTTGGAGCAGGTGAAGCTGGAAGAAAGTTAGCTGGAATAATCTCACTCCACGGTCTTAAAGTAGAGTACTTTATTGATAGTAATAGCGAATTATGGGGAAAGAATATAGATGGGGTGCCAATTATAGCCCTAAATAAAGCATATGAATTGAATGTAACAGTCTTTGTCATAGGATCATTAGCCTATTTTAATGAAATAAGACAAACAATTAAAGAAAAATATAACAAGGGGGTAGAGCCTATTATATTTACACCATATTCTTTGAAGGATGTGTATTAATATGGCCCCTAAAATCACAGTTTTAATGCCTGTATACAACGGCTTAAAATGGATTGAAGATTCGGTAAAGTCAATCTTAAAACAAACATTCAAGGATTTTGAATTTATAATTATAGATGATGGGTCCTCAGATGGAACGAGTAATTACTTAAAAAGACTTACAGATTCAAGAATTATTATTGTATATCAAGAAGAAAATCAAGGAATTGTAAGTGCACTTAATAAAGGGATTAAATTAGCTAAAGGAAAATACATCGCCCGAATGGATGCTGATGATATTTCATTCCCTACTAGATTAGAATCTCAATTTAATTTCTTAGAACAAAATAAGGAATATGTCCTAGTTGCTTCTAATATTGAAACGTTTACACATGAAACCGATATTAAAGGTGGCATTATACAAGAGTTTCAAGAATGGTATAATAGTGCCCATTCCGATGAAGAAATTCGTAAAACACTCCCTATAGGTAATTGTTTAAATCACCCTTCTGTTATGTTTCGAAGCGAGTCGATATTAGCTACAGGGTTGTACAAACCCCAATTTCAACTGGCTGAAGATTATGAACTTTTTATTCGCCTCTCTGGCTTTGGAAAGATGTATAAATTAACTGAAAGATTATTGAAATATCGAATTCATTCTAATCAACTTTCTTCCACTTATAATCAAAAGCAACGTCTAGTAGACGCTAAGATAAAGGCTACCTACTTAAAGAACCATGTACTATTGGCTAGAGATAGTAATATTCTAATTTGGGGAGCTGGGAATGGTGGGCAATTACTTTATCATGCAATAACTGAAGAAGGCTATAAGGTTAAAGGTTTTGTAGACAAGGATATGAATAAATGGGGTAAAATGATTGAGGGTGTAAAGGTCCATAATCCAGAAGATATTCAAGATTGGTCATTCGACTTTATTATAATAGCATCCCAGCCAGGAAGAGAAGAGGCTACCCATTTTCTAGAGTCATTACAATTGGTATATTCAAAAGATTTTATCCCGTTTTGGTAATAAGGAGAATTAAATGTGAATAAATCTATTGCAGTTGTTATTTGTAATTGGAATAAAAAAGAAGATGTACTAAATTGTATAGAGTCTGTATTAAGCTCTTCTTTTAAAGATTTGGATATCATTGTTGTTGATAACGCATCTTCCGATGAATCTGTCGAGGCAATTAGAAGAACATATCCCACTCAGGTTAAGTTATTGGTAAATAACGTAAATCTAGGGGGTTCTGGTGGATTCAATACAGGCATTAAATGGGCACTTGCTAATAATTATAAATATACTCATTTATTGGATAATGACGTAATACTCGATAAGGATGCCCTCTATAACTCCTTTATGTTCATGGAAGAACACCCTACTGTTGGAGCAGTGGGTTCAAAGCTTTATTCATATTATGAACCAGAATACTTACAGGAATTAGGCGCCGAGATCGATTGGGAAAGGTTTTATATACACCCTTTTTATAAAGGAGAAAAGGACAACATCGGAATTTCAGAAATAGTAGAATGTGACTACGTCCCTGCATGTTCTGTATTGGTTAGAACGGCAGCAATCAAGGATGTTGGTTTATTAGATGAAAGTTGTTTTATTTACTGGGATGATATAGAGTGGTTTTACCGTTTTAAACAGTCTGCATATAAAGTGATAGCTTTGTCTTCATCAAAGGTGTGGCATAAGATGGGGGCAGGGGTAAAGGCGAATACCTTCTCGACATATTATTTTTGGAGGAACCGTATTAACTTTTTTATATCTAATTTAGAAATAGAAAAATTAGACCTCTTCGCAGAGCGGCTAAGTGAAGAGATGTATCAGGCAATCTATATGTGTAACTACAACAAGCAATATAATGTTGCAAAAACAATATTGCTTGCGGTTGAGGATGCTTTGCTTGGAGTTCGAGGAGAAGCAATTTACGGACGCATTTTTGAGCGAGAAAAGGTTGAGGACCGCTTTACAAATTTTATGCGAAACCAATCGTCAGTTATATTAGTAACTAATTGTGCTCCGCATATCTTACGTGCAGTAGTCGAGAAAATTTTGATCAATTTCAATACATCCATTTATCTTGAAGATAAACAATATACCGAATATATATTGGATAAGCAGTGTCACAATATAGATTTACACCGTAATGATATGGATAACACACCAGTTATTAAGGTATGTCAGCATGTTTTAGAAGTAGAATTTTCTAATGATATTAATGTTTATGTGGATCAGTATTTCAATATTATCCTAAATGAAGAAGATGTTCAGTATGTAAAGAGTTATAAGAATATTTACAATTTTAATAAGAATGTGTTTCTACCTGTTTTAAAGCAGCGTTTTATGGAACATAAGCAATCCTCTATTGAAAGGAATCAAGTATGAACAATCAATCTCCTTTAGTTAGTATTGTGATGCTAGCTTGGAACAGAAAAGAAGACGTACGTGAAAGTTTAATTCGAATAAATGAGGTTTGCTATAATCCTTTTGAAGTAATAGTGGTTGATAATGCTTCAAATGACGGCACTCAGGATATGGTTGAAACAGAATTCCCAGATGTGAAGCTTATACGAATGTATAAAAATATAGGGATAGAAGCATATAACATAGGTTTTGAAAATGCCAAAGGAGATTATATCATTATTATTGATGATGACTCATTTCCTGCGAGGAATGCTCTAACTCTAATGGTGGAACAATTTGAACAGGATCCTTACCTGGGGGGAGTAGCGTTTGATGTTAGAAATTTCTATACTTATGATGACATAAGAAGGGACACTAAAGATGAAACCAATCATCCAATAGCTTCAGCTAGTAATTATGTCTTGGGATTTAATGGTGCTGGTGTAGGTATTAGAAGTAATTTATTCAGAAAAATTGGGTACTATCCAGAGGAATTTTTCCTTTATCATAATGAGCTTGATACTGCTTTTAGAATTATGAATGAAGGTTTTCATATCAAATTTTTTTCTACTATTGTCTCCTATCACAAGTATTCACCCGTAAATAGAGCATCATGGAGAGCACCGTACTATTACACAAGAAATGCTTTTTGGATTATATGGAAGTATTACCCAATAAATATTGCTATTAAAGAAACAGTCTCTCTATTTAATAAGTGTATATTCCATTCATTTGAACAAAGAACACTGGTCTATTTAAAAGCATTCTATTCAGCTTATTCGAATACTGAAAAACTTAAGGGGAAACGTAAACCTCTTAGTGCAGAACTTGTGAATAGGATGAGAACTTCATTCGATTTAGTTTTTACATTTTTTAGATAGGAGATATTAAGTGTGAAGAAACTTTTAATTATAAGATCTGTTCCTATGCAACAGCTAGATAAAAATTTGCTAGAAATAAAGAAATCCTTCTCAGGATACACAATTGACCTTTTAACTCACGAGCATGGTGCAAAGCTTGCCGAGAAATATAAAGATATTTCAAATATAATCATATACCCATTTAAGCAATCATTTAAGTACAAGCATAAAGTGAAGCTCCTTCAACAAGAAGGGTATGATGCAATTATCATTCCTGTAACTAATTTATCTGGCAAAGGATTTTATAATGTTTTTTTATTTGCCTTGACTATTCCTGCAAAACAAAGATTTGTTTGTAACTTAGTTTCTGAAATAAGATCATTAACAACTTTAAATATTGTATTAATTGCGCTAAAACACTTTTTGTTATCTTTACTATCTCTTGGTCTAACAATACCCATTTCTATACTTTTATCCATTATTCTACCGTTTAAATTGGCTAGATTAAAAAACAGAGTGTAACATACGTCGAATATTTAATATGAAGAAGACTTTAAAAAAAGGTGGTGTTTCTTGTGATTGATTATATTATTGTTGGTTCAGGTCTAGCAGGAGCTGTATTTGCTGAAAGAATTGCTAATGTTTTAAATAAAAATGTAATTATTATCGAAAAGCGAAATCATATTGCTGGAAATACTTATGACTCATATGATAATGAGGGTGTATTAATTCATAATTACGGCCCTCATCTTTTCCATACTAGATCAAAAGAAGTGTGGAATTATTTGTCTCAGTTTACTGAGTGGCATGAATACCACCATCGTGTTATGGGATCTGTTGATGGTAAGTTTATTCCTATTCCTTTTAATATCCATTCTTTATATGAGGTATTTCCTGAAAGCGTTGCACGTCCAATTGAGGAAAAGCTTATACGTACATTTGGATTTAATGTAAAAGTACCTATTTTAAAGCTAAAAGAAACAGAGGATTCTGAATTACAATTATTAGCTGATTATATTTATGAAAAAGTATTCCTTCATTACACGAAAAAGCAGTGGGGTGTTACTCCAGAAGAACTGGATCCGACAGTAACGGGAAGAGTACCTATTTATATATCTAAAGATACTCGATATTTTCAAGATGCCTATCAAGGGGTTCCTAAACACGGATATACTAGAATGGTGGAGAAACTTCTAGACTCCCCTAATATAAAAATATTATTAAATACTGATTATAAAGATGTACTCCAAGTAGATTTGGAAAAAGGAACAACAAAACTTTTTGACTCCCCTTTTCATGGAAAGATTATATTTACTGGAAAAATTGATGAATTCTTTCAATATGAATATGGAGAATTACCGTATAGATCATTAAAATTTCACTTTGATAACGTCGAAAAGGAATATTTTCAAAGCGTCGGTACAGTCAATTATCCAAATGAATATGATTATACTCGAATAACAGAGTTCAAGCATATTACTGGCCAAGTCCATCCTTCATCGACAATTGTTAGGGAATATCCGCAGGATTATGATAGAAAAGTAAAAGGCAAAGATATTCCTTATTATCCGGTACCCAAAAAGGAGAATCTTGAGCGTTATAATGAGTACAAAAAAAGAGCTAAGGGATTAGAAAATGTAATTTTTATAGGAAGATTAGCAGAATATAAATATTATGACATGGATGCAGTGGTTGCAAGATCTTTAAAGGCATTTAGGGAGGAATTTAGAATGTGAGGATTGCAAACACTGAACAGAAGAATTACGTAAATTTAGGGGTTCTTAGGAAATAAATTCTTATTTATACAGAGCATTTATGTTTTATAGAATTTTAATTATAAAGGTGAAAAAGTATAAAGGTGAAAAAGCTACTAAAAAGACAAATTATTTCAGGAGAGGATAGTTTTGCTTCTAAGAAAAGAAATAAAAACAATAACCGAGAATCTATTTTTCTTTGAGTTTCCTTCAGACACAAAACGTGAAATAAGAATAAATAAAGCCGAACTAACAATAGAAATCATTATCGGTTTGTTTATTGACTTGAATGAGAAAAAAATCAATTTAAGTAAATGTCTAGTAAACCTATGAAGTACAAGGGATATATATTTGACTTGGATGATACACTTTATACTGAACATGAATATGTTATGTCGGGTTTTTATAAGGTAGCTACTGAACTTTCAAAACACTGTGATATAAAGACTTCTTTTATATATGATTTAATTATTCAAGAATGGAAAAAGAATGGAAGAGGTAGAATTTTCAATTCCGTATGTGATTCGCTAGGGATCCTTACTAATATTTCCAATCTAGTTCAAATTTATAGAGAACACAGACCCACTCTTTCTTTATATGAAGACGCAAACATTTTATTAAAACATCTAAAATTAACTAATGTTAAAATAGGTTTAGTTACAGATGGAAATTCAAAAATGCAGTGGTCAAAAATTAAAGCACTAGAACTAGAAAATGTTTTTGACTGCATCATCGTAACAGGTGACCTAGGCGATGAACACTGGAAACCAGCCGAAACTCCATACCGAAAAGCTGTTGAATGCTTAGGTCTAGAATTTTCTGACTGTGTTTACATTGGTGATAATCCTAATAAGGACTTTATTACGGCTAGGAAGCTTGGGATGAAAACGATTCGAATTATTCGGCCGATTGGTGATCATATGGAGACTAGATTGGAACCTCACTATGAAGCGGATCGGATTATTTATTCCTTAGAGGAATTAATGCCCTGAAAGGAAATGCATATGAGAGAAGAAACAAGTAATGTTTTAATCATGAGCATCTCAAAAAAAGTACCCTTAATAAAAGCAGTTAAAAAAGCATTGCATCAAATTGAACCATCAGCTTTGGTGTATGGCTCGGACCTTGATCTAACCTGTATAGGTTATTATTTTGTTGATGGAATGATTCCACTTTCTAAGATAAATGATATAAACATCGCGGACTTTATAACAGCTTGTAAGGACCATGGTATTAAATTTGTAATTCCTACGAGAGACGGTGAACTTACCTTTTTTGCAAAACATAAAGAAGTATTAAAGGAAGCTGGTATTTCCGTTATAGTTTCAAATGTAGAAACGGTAACTTTTTGTTTGGACAAATATTTATTTTATAAAGGGTTAAAAAGCAATGATTTACCTTGTATTCATACGGCTGATAGCATAGATGATTTAGATGAGAGGTTATTTGTCGTAAAGGAGCGTTACGGTGCGGGATCATCCTCAATTGGATTCAATCTAAGTAAAGAAGAAGCTATTGAGTACGCTAAAAAGCTTAATCATCCCATTTTCCAGTCTTATATTAATGGTGTAGAAGTTAGTGTTGATGCATATATCGATAAAAATGGTCTATTAAAGGGAAACATCCTAAGAAGAAGAGAAGTCGTTGTTAATGGAGAATCACAAATAACTAGTACCTTTTACGATGAAAAAATAAATAACATCATACAACAGTTTGTACAAGCCTTCACTTTTTATGGACATATTGTTTTACAGCTATTTATAGATAACAATAATCAAATACATATCATTGAATGCAATACACGGTTCGGGGGTGCTTCGACTCTAAGTATTGAAGCGGGATTGGATAGTTTTTATTGGTTCTTCCTAGAATCTATGGGAGAAGAATTAGAACAATATCCATTTCGTCGATCTGAGAAAGAGATTAAAATGGTCCGTTACCCGTCGGATACCTTTATAAAAGAAGAATAGTTAAAGGGGCTGATTTGTTGAAAACCCTTATTATCATCCAAGCCCGTATGGGTTCATCAAGACTACCAGGAAAGGTTTTAATGCCACTAGGCCAAAGTAAGGTTTTGGATTATGTAATCACTAGGTGTAGACAAGTAATTAACATATCAGACGTCATTGTAGCAACATCAACTTTAGATGGAGACACGCCTATTGCAAAATGGTGCGATGAAAACAATATAACCTACTTCCGGGGATCTGAAGACGATGTTCTTTCACGTTACATGGAAGCTGCCAAGCCATATCAGCCTGACTATGTGATCCGTGTAACCGCTGATTGCCCGTTTGTTGATTATGAAATGGCGAATGAACTAGTTGAAAAGATGAAACTACATCCAGTCGACTATATAAAAGTAGAGCAAGAAAATTTACCTCGTGGTTTAGTAGTAGAGATGTTTTCATTTAAGGCTTTAACGTATATTGATGAAAACGGGAAGGAACCGTATCACCGTGAGCATGTTACATACTACGGATATGAGCATGAAGAGGAGTTTACACATTCAACCTATACACCAGCTGAGCAATTACAAGATCCTTCTCTCCGAATCACTTTAGACACAGAAGAAGACTATCAAGTATGTTCGAAGGTAGCCGAACATTTTGAAGGGGACAAGCTAGTATCTTCAAAAATGGTGATAAAGTATCTTCAAGAACATCCTGAAATAGCTAAGCTTAATGCTCATATTGAGCAAAAAGCTGTCAAATAGGTGATTGTTATGAAAATTGGTTTTCGAGTGGACTCATCCGTTCAAATTGGTACGGGCCATGTAATGAGATGTTTAAATTTAGCACATCAGTTAAAAAAGGAAGGAGTCACTTCCTTTTTTATTTGTCGTCCGTTGGAAGGAAATATTATTAATACGATTCAAGCTAGTGGATTTACAGTATTTTCACTTTCAAATACCGTAAAATTCGATAGTGAGCATGATGCAGCCGAGACACTGCAGATTATAGATAAGGCTAGAATTCAATCAATCATTGTTGATCATTACGAAATCAATCACATATGGGAAGTAATAGTTAAAAGCCAAATTAAGAAACTGTATGTCATTGATGACTTGGCAAATCGAAAGCATAGTTGTAATGTGTTACTAGACCAAAATTATTACGGTAACTACGAGAACAGGTATAAGGGATTAGTCGACCGAGATACTGAGTTAATTCTAGGTCCAACTGGATTAATATTAAGAGATGAGTTTTATAGTAGAAAGCGGTATGTCCGGGAAGGCACTATTAAAAATTTATTAGTCTTTTATGGTGGTAGTGATCCGACGAACGAAACAGAGAAGACGTTAAAGGCACTAGAAATGCTAACTTTTCAACCTATTTCTATTCATGTAGTTGTAGGAGACGCGAACCCTAAGAAGGAATACATACAATCCATTTGCATGAAAAATAATTATCATTACCATCAACAAATTAATTTTCTTTCAGAGCTAATGGAGACTGCTGATCTTTCCTTAGGTGCAGGTGGGGTAACAATGTGGGAACGTTGTTATTTAGGGCTTCCTTCCATCGTCACAATTGTTGCTGAAAACCAAAGAATGTCTTCTGATGCAGCATTTAATTATGGAGCAATCATGAATCTTGGATGGCACGAGGGTGTAACATCTGAGAAAATAGCCGATACTTTAAATGAAGTCATACATCACCGAGATGTATTAAGGAGAATCAGTGAGAAATCACTTTCTTTGATTAATAGTGAAAATAAACAGAGACATCCATTAATACAAGCCATTATGGAGGATTTAATCACATGAAGGAATTTTCAATTGCAGGACGAAAAATAGGTAAAAACCACAAGCCCTTTATCATTGCAGAAATGTCCGGTAACCATAGTCACTCGTTAGAAAAGGCACTGCGAATTGTTGAAGAAGCAGCAAAAGCAGGTGCTGATGCGTTAAAGCTTCAGACATATACGGCTGATACGATGACATTAGACATTGATTCAGGAGAGTTCTTTATTGATGACCCGAATAATCTTTGGAAAGGAAACTCCTTATATAAGCTGTATCAAGAAGCCTATACACCGTGGGAATGGCATGAGCCTATATTTAAGCGTGCCAAAGAATTAGGCATGATTGCCTTTAGTACCCCGTTTGATGAAACGGCTGTAGACTTTTTAGAGGAATTGGATGTTCCTTGCTACAAGGTAGCATCTTTTGAGAACACCGACTTGCCACTTATTCAAAAAGCAGCATCTACGGGGAAACCTCTGATTATATCCACTGGAATGGCAACAGTTGCTGAGCTAGATGAAACGGTAAGAGCTGCAAGAGAGGCTGGTTGTAAAGACCTTGTCTTGTTAAAGTGTACAAGTACCTATCCAGCTTCACCAGGAAATTCTAATTTACATACTCTTCCTCATTTAGAGGAGCTTTTTCAATGTCAGGTAGGGCTATCTGATCATACGTTAGGAATTGGAGTTGGGGTAGCAAGTGTTGCATTGGGTGCTACTGTTATTGAAAAACATTTTACTACTTCTCGTGTTGAAGGTGGAGTAGATTCAGTGTTTTCGATGGAACCAGCTGAAATGAAAATGCTTGTAGAGGAAGCAGAGAAGGCGTGGCTTAGTCTTGGTAAAGTTGCATATGGTCCAACGAAGGATGAGAAGCCATCTATGATGCATCGACGCTCACTTTATATCGCTCATGATTTACAACCAGGAGATCTATTGACCAAAGAAAACCTTCGAGCCATACGACCTGGACAAGGATTGCCACCCAAATATCTTGAGCAATTACTTGGTAAAAAAGTGTCAAAGCATGTGAAGAAAGGAACTCCTGCATCTTGGGATTTGTTCTAGAAGGAGGGGAATTATAATGAACGTATTATTAACTGGCGGTGCTGGTTTCATAGGAAGAACGGTCGCAAAAAAACTTTTGCACGATGGTCATAAGGTTTGGGTACTAGATGACCTATCAAATGGAAGAGAAGAAAATCTTAGTGAGTTTAGAACAGATTTAGAAGATTTTATCCACGGGGATATAAAAGATGAGGGATTGTTAGCCTCCCTCTTCTCGAGCAATACATTTGATATATGCTACCATTTAGCTGCTTCTATAAATGTTCAAGACTCGATAGATGACCCAAGAACCACTTTCAATAATGATACATTAGGAACATTTTATCTGTTAGAACAATGTAGAAAGCATCAGGTTAAAATGGTCTTTATGAGTACATGTATGGTTTATGACAGGTGTTTAGATGAAACAGGAATAACCGAGGCACACCCTATTAAGCCAGCATCACCTTATGCAGGATCTAAAATAGCTGCCGAAAATATGGTGCTTTCATATTATCATGCATATGGATTACCTACTGTTGTCATTCGACCTTTTAATACATATGGACCTTTTCAGAAAACAGGTGGTGAAGGTGGGGTAGTAGCCATCTTTATTAAGAAGAAACTAGCTGGTGAAGGTGTTCAAATTTATGGTGATGGTACGCAAACTAGAGATCTACTATTTGTAGATGATTGCGCTGATTTTGTTGTCCAAGCTGGATATTCAGAAAAAGTAAATGGTGAAATTGTTAATGCTGGTTTAGGTAGAGATATTTCTGTTAATGACTTAGCGATGCTAGTCCTAAGTGACCAGAAAAAAATTCAACATGTAGAACATATTCATCCACAAAGCGAAATTCAAAAGCTACTTTGTAATTTTCAAAAGGCCAGTGAGCTTTTAGGTTGGAAGCCTAAGGTTTCACTAGAAGAAGGAATTCGTAGAACGGAAGAGTGGATGAAGCAAAGTCACCTAATATAGGTGACTTTTTTAGGAGGGTAAAAAAATGCTTGCAATACATGGTGGGAAACCTATAAGAGATTCTTTTTTAAGCTATGGACAGCAGTGGATTGAGGATGAGGATATCGAAGCGGTAGTTGAGACGTTGAAAAGTCCTTACTTAACACAAGGTCCTAAAATTACAGAATTTGAAGAGAAAGTTGCCAAATATGTAGGAGCTAAATATGCGGTTGCTTTTACAAATGGGACGGCTGCATTACACGCAGCCTGCTTTGCAGCGGGGATCACAGAAGGGGATGAAGTTATTACCTCTCCAATTACGTTTGTGGCTAGTGCTAATTGTGCTAGGTATATGGGGGCATATCCTGTTTTTGCTGATATCGACCCTCGTACTTATAATATTGATCCGAAAGAGATTAAACGGAAGATTACTTCTAAAACTAAAGCAATTATTCCCGTAGATTTCACGGGTCAGCCTGTTGATATAAAGGAAATATTGGAGATCGCTCATAAACATAATCTTGTTGTGATAGAAGATGGAGCACATTCTATTGGTGCTGTATATCAGGAGAGAAAAGTCGGAACACAAGCTGATATGACGATGTTTAGCTTTCATCCGGTTAAGCATATAACAACAGGTGAAGGTGGAATGATTGTTACTAATTCATCGGAATATGCAGAAAAGCTTAGACTATTTCGCTCACATGGTATTAAGAATCAAAACCTCTCTAAGGATGAAGGTCCTTGGTACTATGAGATGGTTGAGCTTGGCTATAATTATCGAATGACTGATCTTCAGGCTTCACTGGGGATATCGCAACTAGATAAGCTAGATCAATTCCTTGAAAAAAGAAGAGAAATAGCTACTCTTTATAACGAAGAATTCAGTAATATTGATGGTGTGAATACCCCTCATCAATTAGAAGAAACAGTCTCAGGCTGGCATTTATATATGATTACATTAGATTTAGAAAAGTTTTCAGTAGGAAGAAGAGAAATTTTTGAAGCAATTCGAGCTGAAAACATAGGCGTACATGTTCATTATATCCCTGTACATTTGCAGCCTTATTATCAAGAGTTAGGGCATGTAAGAGGTGAATGTCCTGTCGCTGAAAACTGGTATGAGCAAGCGATAACGGTTCCTCTCTTTCCGAAAATGTCAGACAAAGATATTAAGGATGTTGTTTCAGGTATTAAGAAAGTGTTACATTTTTATTCGTTAAAAATGTAATAGTTAATTAGACCTGTTTTTGTGACAAAAATATATAAAAAATATTCCTTTTGATGTAAAAACTTCCCTTTAAATTTCCGATATATACAAAGAGTGGATAATTTTTCTGAAGGGAGGGAATTCGGTGGAGATAGTAAAGACCCCTATTTTGACAAATGTAGTTCCAAAAACAGACAAGCCAATAATAAACGTTGTGGCTGAAAGTAAACCTCGGTTAGAAGTCTCTCCCCAAAATAACGAAGAGAAAGAAAAGGAAAAAAAGGAATCAAGCATAACTAAATCAAATCTTGAAGATAAGATTGAACAAACGAATAAGATGCTAGACCTTCATTTTACGTCATTAAAGTTTGAAGTGCATGACAAGACAGACCGATTAGCAGTAAAAGTTGTTGATAAAGAAACTGAAAAGGTAATCAGAGAAATTCCAGCAAAAGAATATTTGGACATGATTTCCAAAATGATGGATTTCTTAGGGATCTTGGTTGATAAGAAGGCTTAATGAAAAGAAGGGAAATCCTTCTTTTTTTCTTTTCTATTAAAGATTTAGAAAGAGAAACCGATAGTAAAAATAGAGAAACTATTCGAGATATCTTCCAAAGAGGAGGAAATGATAAATGAGTATGGATGGAATAAGATTTAGTGGGTTAGCTTCAGGCATGGACACGCAATCAATTGTAAAGCAATTAATGCAGGCGGAAAGAATGCCGCTAGATAAACTTGAACAGAAAAAACAAACATTAGAATGGAAACGAGATAATTATCGTGAAGTAAACACTCTATTAGATGAATTAGATAAATTTATTTTTGATGGAGTTGGAAAACAATCAACCTTTTATAAAAAGTCAATAACTAGCTCTAATGATAATATCATCTCTGCAACCTCTGTTGGTGCACCTCCGAATACTACTACTCAACTTGAAGTGCTTAGGTTAGCAACTTCTGAATCTTGGAATTCTGAAGTGGCCCTTAGTTTTCCACCTGTGCCAGCAAAAGCATTTACAGCTAAGTTTAAGGTAGTCGATCCGGATGGGACAGCTAGAACTAAGGACTTAAATTTGAAAGCAGAAGCGACAATAGATGACGTCATTCGGGAGTTTAATAACTTAGGATTGGGTGTAAATGCAGTTAAAGGAAATATTTTGGATAATGAAGATTTGAATGGTGATGGACAGATTAATGACTACCGTGAGATGGTTGTTTTAACCCAAAACAAAACGGGATCTGGAGCAAGTCTTTCTCTTGTAAATGAGGATGCTGTTCAACTAATGAATGAGTTGGGATTTAGAGATGGAACGGGTGCTCAATATGTCCACAATGCAACTACTCCACCTTCATTAGTAGCAGGACAAAATGGACAGCCAGCTGGACAAGATGCCGTTGTTAAAGTAAATGGTTTACAGATGACTTTTAAAAACAATTCATTTGACATTAATGGTATAAAATATACCGCTAAGGACTTAACAAATAATGGAGCTTCAGGTAATCCAGTTACGATTAGTTCAAGTACAGATGTCGATGGTGTAATGGATTCTGTCATGAAGTTTATGGAGAAGTATAATGAAATTATTAAAAAGATTGATGATAAGTTAAAAGAAGATAGATATAAAGAATATGCCCCCTTAACAAAAGAACAACGTGAACAATTATCTGAAACAGAAATCGAACAGTGGGAGAAAAAGGCAAAAAGTGGTCTTCTCCGAAGAGATACGATTCTCCAAAATGGCTTAAGTCAGATCAGAAATGCTGTATATGGTAAAGTTTCAGGGTTAGATCCTAGATATGACTTCTTAGCGGAAGCAGGGATTGTAACATCTCCTAACTATCTTGAGAACGGAAAGCTTTTACTCAATCCTACAAAGCAGGGTGATGATAAGCTTAACGGAGAAGAGCGTCTACGTAAGATTATTGAGGAAGACCCTGAAGCGTTATACCAATTGTTCTATGCGGACGGCTCAACCACTAGTGAAAAAGGGATTGCACGTCGTCTAAGAGACTCTATTAAAAATACGATTTCAGATATTGAGGGACAAGCTGGAAAAACCACTTCTATGGGTAGTCAGTATGGTATTGGTAGAGAATTGAATGGGATTTCTAATAGAATTACAGCCTTTGAAGATCGCCTAACCCGTGTTGAAGAAAGATATTGGGGTCAATTCACAGCCATGGAAAAGGCAATGCAACGTGCCAATGAACAAGCTGCATATATTGCTAATGCTCTTGGTGGCGGAGCAGGAAATGCATAAAAACTGAAGGAGTGAGATTTTTATAATGGCTTTTAATAAACAACCTCATTTAGCATATCAACAAAATGCGATTACAACTGCAACTCCCGAGCAACTAACACTTATGTTATATAATGGTTGTATAAAGTTTATAAAGCTTGCTAAGCAAGGGATGGAACAAAAGAATATAGAAATGAAAAATATGAACCTTCAAAAGGCTCAAAATATTATTAATGAACTGATGGTTACACTAGATCAGACAGTTGAAATATCGAATAATTTAATGCAACTTTATGATTATATGTATCGTAGGTTGATTGATGCGAATGTTAAAAATGATGTATCCATTTTAGATGAAGTTGAAGGATATGTAGTGGAATTTAGAGATACGTGGAAGGAAGCTATGATCATCGCTAAGCAATCACAACCAGTACAAAGCGGACAAGCATAATGAGCCCGATTGAAAAGCTACATCAAGTAACTAAAGAACTTTACAGTTTCTTAGAAAAGCAACCACTCGAGGAAGAAAGAGATGAGTATATCAAATATATTAACTTTCTTCTTGATAAAAGAGAAACTATTCTTCCAGATTTATCTCCTCCGTCTACTGAAAAAGATAAAGCTCTAGTTGAGGAGATTCAAGTCATAGATAACGATGTAAGAATAAAGTTAAAAGCTCTTTTTAATATGATTGGTAAAGATTTAAATAACTTGAAGAAACAAAAGGTTTCACACCAAAAATATGTTAATCCATATGCTTCCACCAATTCAATGGATGGTACCTTCTTCGACAAAAAAAAATAGTCAAAACTACCACCCTGTAGACACGATTCTACAGGGTTTTTCAATCTTTTTTTACGTGTCGAATATCCACATAAAACCACGAAAAGTTAAATTTGACTTATTTGGGTTATATTAGGTATATTCGAATTGTGGACAGAGTTCACAGTACATGATTTGAAGGGAATGTTGTATCAATGCAAGGTAAAGTTAAATGGTTTAACGCAGAAAAAGGTTTTGGATTTATCGAGCGCGAAGATGGAGACGATGTATTCGTACATTTCTCAGCTATTCAAACTGACGGATTCAAGACTCTAGAAGAAGGTCAAGCTGTAGAATTCGAAATCGTTGAAGGAAACCGCGGACCTCAAGCTTCTAACGTAACTAAGCTTTAATTTCTACGATAACTCACTCGCGTAAAAACGATTGTTTTTTCATCGCTTATCATATAAGCACGAAAATTAAAGCAACACCGAAACACTTACTCCGGGCTACGGGGTGAGTGTTTCTTTTTGTGCTTTTAATTTATTTTCTTCTTTCTTCTCTTCTTAGTCATGAACTCAACTTTTTATACATAAACATAATTCACAAAAAATTCACACATTTTAAGATGTTTAGGGAGGAATCGGACAGGGTAAAGTAGAATTATATATGTATAGCTTGTATAAAGGAGGAGTTTCATATATGAAGTTTAACATTCGTGGTGAAAACATTGAGGTAACTCCAGCATTGCGTGATTTTGTCGAGCAGAAGGTAGGAAAACTTGACCGTTATTTTGAGGATGGACTGAACGCAGATGTCAATGTGAACTTAAAGGTTTACAATAACAAGCAAAAAGTTGAAGTTACCGTTCCGATGACGCAGTTAACATTGCGAGCAGAGGAGCAACATGATGATCTCTATGCAGCCATTGATTTGGTGCTTGATAAGCTAGAGCGTCAAATTCGAAAGCATAAAACGAGAGTAAATAAAAAGCTGAGGGATCAGGGATCTCCTAAGTTTATGTTTACCAATGGCGTTGAGCCAAGAACTCCTTACTTAGAAGACGAAGATGAAGAAGAGGTTGTTCGTACGAAGCGCTTTAATCTGAAGCCGATGGATAGTGAGGAAGCGATTTTACAAATGAATATGCTTGGACATAGCTTCTTTGTTTACACTAGTTCATCAACGAATAGTACCAATGTGGTCTATAAGCGTAAAGATGGAAAATATGGAATTATTGAACCGAGCTAAAGCTTATTATGGCGCAGTCGCATTGTCGGCTGCGTCTTTGTGTTTCAGTATAACTTGAGGTGTCCAGTTTTCCTGTAATTATTGGCATCTACTCTCAGTTAATGGTAATATTAATGTTGGATACATATATAATATTAGCAGCATTTTACCTTAAGGATGAATGTTCAAAAAGGTGGACAAAATTAGCTAGCCGACGGAGAAATTCAGGTGACTATTTTTCCTGGACTTATTGAACATCCTATACGGGGAAAACAAGAAAAGAGGAGCGTTTTTCAATGCTTGGAATGTTAAAAAAGGTGTTTGATGGGAATCAACGTCAGATAAATAAATATCAAAAGATTGTCGAGCAGGTAGAAGTACTTGGTCCTGACTTACAAAAAATTTCTGATGAAGAGCTTCGGTTAAAAACTGCTGAATTTAAAGGTAGAGTGGAAGCAGGCGAAACATTGGAAGCCATTTTACCAGAGGCTTTTGCGGTAGTTCGTGAAGCGGCTGTTCGTGTATTAGGCATGCGTCCATTCCCTGTACAGATCATGGGAGCAGTGGCTCTTCATGAAGGGAACATCGCAGAGATGAAGACAGGGGAAGGTAAAACGTTAACGTCTACTCTACCTGTTTATTTAAATGCGCTTTCTGGAAAAGGTGTACATATTGTAACGGTAAACGAATATTTGGCAACTCGTGATGCGACTGAAATGGGTAAGCTTTATGAGTTCTTAGGTTTATCTGTTGGATTAAACTTAAATGGGTTAACTCGTGAACAGAAGATTGAGGAGTATGCGAAGGATATAACGTATAGTACAAATAACGAGTTAGGATTCGACTACTTGCGTGATAACATGGTGCTGTATAAAGAGCAAATGGTACAGCGTCCACTTAATTATGCAGTCATTGATGAGGTTGACTCGATTTTGATTGATGAGGCACGTACACCGTTAATTATCTCGGGATCGGCACGTAAATCGACTGGTTTTTATCTCCAGGCTAATGGCTTTGTTCGTACATTAAAGACAGAAGAAGACTATACGTATGATGTGAAAACGAAGGCTGTTCAGCTGACTGAAGAAGGTATTACAAAGGCTGAAAAGGCATTTAATATTGAAAATCTTTTTGATCTAAACAATGTGACGATTTTACATCATATTAATCAGGCTCTAAAGGCTCATGCTAGTATGCATCGTGATACAGATTATGTAGTTCAGGATGAAGAAGTAGTCATCGTTGACTCATTTACTGGTCGTTTGATGAAAGGCCGTCGTTATAGTGATGGATTACACCAGGCGATTGAGGCTAAAGAAGGTCTAGAGATTCAGAATGAGAGTATGACGCTTGCGACGATTACATTCCAGAACTACTTCCGTATGTATGAAAAGCTTTCTGGTATGACGGGTACGGCGAAGACAGAGGAAGAGGAATTCCGTAATATTTATAATATGAGTGTTGTGGCGATTCCGACGAACCTACCGATTGCACGTGATGACAAACCTGACTTGATTTTTAAATCAATTGATGGAAAGTTCCGGGCGGTAGTTGAGCATATTGATGAATTACATCAAAAGGGACAACCTGTTTTAATCGGTACAGTTGCGGTTGAAACGTCTGAATTGATTGCTAAATACTTAACGAAAAAAGGCATTAAGCATAATGTCTTGAATGCCAAAAACCATGAGCGTGAAGCGGAAATTATTGCAGGTGCTGGTCAACGCGGTGCGGTAACCATTGCAACGAATATGGCTGGCCGTGGTACGGATATTAAGCTTGGTGAAGGTGTAAAAGATTTAGGTGGACTTGCTGTTGTAGGAACAGAACGACATGAGAGCCGTCGTATTGATAACCAGCTTCGCGGACGTTCTGGTCGTCAAGGGGACCCAGGTTTAACTCAGTTTTACTTATCAATGGAAGATGAATTAATGCGCCGTTTTGGTTCTGATAATATGAGAGCCATGATGGAGCGATTAGGCATGGATGATTCTCAGCCAATCGAAAGTAAAATTGTTTCTCGTGCAGTAGAGTCAGCACAGAAACGTGTTGAAGGGAATAACTTTGATTCTCGTAAACAGCTTTTACAATATGATGATGTACTGCGTCAGCAGCGTGAGGTTATTTACAAACAGCGTTATGATGTACTGGCTTCTGAAAACCTTCGTGAAGTGGTTGAAGGGATGATTAAATCAACGATTGATCGCCAGGTGCAAGCACACTGTCCAGGGAATGAAGAGCCGGAAGAGTGGAACTTAAAAGCAATTGTTGACTTCACTGAGGCTAACCTTCTTTCTGAAGGAGAGCTATCTGAGAACGAGCTTCGTGGCAAGGAAGCAGAAGAGATTTCTGAGTTTATTTTTGGAAAGGCAAAAGCTAAGTATGACGAGAAGGAATCACAGCTTGAGCCTGAGCAAATGCGTGAGTTCGAGAAGGTTATTGTGCTTCGTGCTGTTGATAGTAAGTGGATGGATCATATTGATGCAATGGATCAGCTACGTCAAGGAATTCATTTACGTGCATACGGCCAGATTGATCCGCTTCGTGAGTATCAGATGGAAGGCTTTGCAATGTTCGAATCCATGATTGCTTCGATTGAAGAGGATGTTGCCAAGTATGTCATGAAGGCACAGATCCGCAACAACCTAGAGCGTCAGGAAGTAGCAAAAGGTCAAGCGGTCATCCCAAATGCTGAAGGTAAAGAAAAACCAAAGAAAAAGCCAGTCGTGAAGGATGTAACGATTGGTCGTAACGACCCTTGCTATTGCGGAAGTGGAAAGAAATATAAGCAATGCTGCGGACAATAACATATAAAATAGTATAAAATCACGAGCTTATGTCTTTTAATAAGACATAGGCTTTTTACTGAAGGTTGTTTTCGTATAAGTAGTTTTTTGAATGACTTGATTTAAAAAACTAGAGTTGATTGGAGCGGAAGTCGCTTGACTCCTGCGGGAAATGAGGGAAGTGTGAGACCCCACAGGCAAAGCCGAGGAGGCTCACATCCCTCCCCGCGGAAAGCAAGCGACTGTAGCGGAAATCAACGGACCAAGTTTTAATTAGATTTTAGTAAAAAGCAATAAGATATATATGAATACAGCTTTACTGAAATAAAACCATGAGGTGACCAGATGGAATTAGCAGAAATTCGTAATGAATTAGAAAAAATGGAAAAACGATTAGAAGACTTTAGGGGGTCTCTTTGACTTAGAAGAAAATGAAGCCCGCATACGTGAACTAGATGAACGCATGGCTGAACCTTCTTTTTGGGATAATCAACAAGAGGCACAAACGGTTATTAACGAGGCGAATGGTCTAAAGGAATTGGTTAATCAATTCAATGAGCTACAGGAGTCTTATGAGAACCTAGAATTGACTTACGAATTATTAAAAGAAGAGAATGATGAAGATTTAAAGACTGAGCTAGTTTCAGAGGTTAAATCTTTGACAAGTGCTTTTAATGATTTTGAACTTCAACTATTATTAAGCGAACCGTATGATAAAAACAGTGCGATTTTAGAGCTACATCCTGGTGCTGGTGGAACAGAGTCTCAGGACTGGGGTTCGATGCTTCTTCGGATGTATACAAGATGGGCAGAGCGTAAAGGGTTTAAGGTGGAGACACTTGATTATCTACCTGGCGATGAAGCGGGAATTAAAAGTGTTTCGCTTTTAATAAAGGGTCATAATGCATATGGTTATTTGAAGGCAGAAAAAGGGGTACACCGATTAGTGCGGATTTCGCCTTTTGATGCTTCAGGTCGTCGTCATACTTCATTTGTATCCTGTGATGTAATGCCAGAATTTAATGAGGAAATTGATATTGATATTCGAACTGAGGATTTGAAGATTGATACGTACCGTGCGAGTGGAGCGGGTGGACAGCATATTAATACGACAGATTCTGCCGTTCGTATTACGCATACTCCGACAAACACCGTCGTAACGTGTCAGACAGAGCGTTCTCAGATTAAAAACCGTGAACGTGCGATGAAGATGCTTCAAGCGAAGCTCTATCAACGTAAGATTGAAGAGCAACAGGCACAGCTTGATGAAATTCGCGGTGAGAAGAACGATATCGGTTGGGGAAGTCAAATTCGTTCCTATGTATTCCATCCTTATTCATTAGTAAAAGATCACCGTACTAATTACGAAGTAGGGAATACCCAAAGTGTGATGGACGGAGATTTAGATTCGTTCATCGATGCTTACTTACGATCAAAATTATAAAATTAGATTTACTTATATCAACCTCTTATCCGCTTTTAGATAAGAGGTTTTATTTTGTTTTCTTTCATATTGAATGAGACTACCTCCTCTTGTCACAAACTAACGTTAACACACTACTAATTTACCCCTTTACCACGCTAACTGAGTGCCATTCACAAAATAAAATCACCGTGATATACTCACTTCGGCACTTTAAAGCTATGGGGGCCTGGCCCCCATAGCTTTAAAGCGGTAAAGTGTTTGTTGATGTGATATTGGAGGTAGGAGTTTATGGGTAGAAGTCGGAATGAGGTTGTGCTTAATCCTCGGGTTGAGACGATGCTTGAATACATATATGTGTTGGTTGGATCGGCTGTTGTGGCGCTGGCGTTTAATTTGTTTTTATTACCGAACCAGATTGCATCTGGTGGGGTTAGTGGGATTAGTACGATTACGGATACTGTTTTTGGCTGGGAGCCGGCGTTTGTGCAGATGGCGTTGAATGTTCCTTTGTTTATTGCAGGAATTGTGTTTCTTGGCCGCTCTTTTGGAGTGAAGAGTCTAGTTGGGACGATTTTTCTTCCGTTTGTTGTCTTCCTCTCTAGGGATATGGATGCGGCGACATTAGATCCCCTTCTTGGTGCTTTATTTGGAGGAGTCGGTGTCGGTTTAGGTCTCGGCATTGTCTTTCGTGGGAAGGCTTCTACTGGTGGAGTCGATCTCGCGGCGCAAATTATTAATAAGTACACCGGCCTTTCACTTGGTACCTGTGTCGCTCTACTTGATGGAATGATTGTATTAACCGCAGCGATCGTATTTGATCTTGAACGTGGGATGTACGCATTAATTGCGTTGTTTGTTACAAGTAAGACCATCGATCTAGTTCAGGTAGGGATTGGATATTCAAAAATGGCCATCATCATTACTTGTAAGGAAGTTGAGGTTAGAAAGGGGATTCTCACCCAAATTGATCGTGGAGTCACCCGTTTATCTGCATTTGGTGGGTATACCGATCAAGAGCGTCCTGTCCTCATGTGTGTAGTGAACCAGACTGAGTTCACAAAATTGAAACAACTTGTAAAAGGCATTGATCCATCTGCATTTGTCGTCGTTATGAATGCCTCTGAGGTGCTTGGTGAAGGCTTTAAACGTACATAAATAGGGAATAATAGGATAAAATAGTCTTAAGATGATTCTAGGAGGATTTTAGATGAAAAGTAAGGTTATGGTGATTCTATTAGGTCTTCTACTTACTCTAACCGCATGCGGTGGCGGTGGGGATACAGCACAGGAAGAGACAACTGATGGAGGAACGACAACTGGCGGTACAACTGAAGTTTCTGAGGGTGAAAAACTGTATCGACAAAGCTGTGCAAACTGTCATGGTGGAAACTTAGAAGGTAATATTGGGCCAGCACTTGAAAACGTTGGAAGTAAGTATTCAGAAGAGGACATCTTACATATTATCCACGAAGGCCAGGGCTCTATGCCTAAGGGTGTTTTACAAGGCTCTGACGCTGAAGTGGTTGCAGCATGGTTAGCGACAATGAAATAAGAAAAACGATAGTGCGGCTTAATTTGAAGCCCACTATTTTTTTGTTCACTTTATTTAGTTGGCTCTGTTAAAGTTTGTTGTTGATTTCCGTTCCAGGACACTCGCTTTCCGCACTTGCACAGGATGTGCTGGCTTCTGCGTTGCTCACAGGACGTGAGCGACCTTAGCAGAAGTTCCTTTTAACCTCCTCGGCGTTAACGCCTTCGGGGTCTCCTTCGCCACGCTTCTCCCGAGAAAAAGCTCTTTCCTTTTTCCTTGCAGGAGTCTCGCGTCCTTCCACTTCAATCAACTCTGCTAAAGATAAACACTGTTCTTTAACAGAGCAATTTAGTTAAAAGTAATAGCTGGCTTACGTTTCTGATAAACTTCTAATTTCAAAATCACTTTTTCAGCCATAACATACTGTTTAATTACCTTTTCTCCAAACTAAAAACTTATACACATTATCCACCGCTTTATACACAATCCTCATTTCTCGAATCTATCTCATCTTCCTTAATTTCCTTCAAAGGTTTCTTTCCATTTCCATTATTTATCCTCTCCTTCCTCTTTCATAAATAATTTGACGAATGAAACTTCCAATTTACCCAATAATCCCCGGTATTATTACAAAATCTCCCCAATGAAACACAATTGTAATAAAATTTAGTCAAAAAATGGCGGTTGTTGATGGTATAATAAATTTTGTATCTTTTATTTTTTAGTTTTTATGGCAATATTCGTCAAAATGTCGATTGATGTCGAATGTGCTGAACTTCTATATTATAATTAAAAAGTTAAATGTTCGATTAAAATATAAACTTATCAATTTTAGCTTATACACAAACATAAAATATAAATTACTTTAAAAAGTTAGGTGATAATTAACATGATCGAATTAAAGGATGTTTATAAAACATATCCCAATGGTGTTCTTGCTGTTAATGGCATCACCGTTAAAATAAATCAGGGCGAATTTGTATATGTCGTAGGACCAAGTGGTGCTGGTAAATCAACTTTTATTAAAATGATGTACCGTGAAGAAAGGCCTTCTAAAGGTACAATTACGATCAACGATATCAATCTAGCGAAGCTAAAGGAAAGCAAGGTTCCATATTTAAGACGTAATATTGGTGTGGTTTTCCAAGATTTCAAGCTGTTACCGACGCTTACCGTGTATGAAAATGTCGCTTTTGCGCTTGAAGTAATTCAAGAACAGCCAAAAAATATCAAAAGACGCGTCATGGATGTATTGGACCTTGTTCGTTTGAAGCATAAAGCTCGTTTTCTTCCTCATGAGTTGTCTGGTGGAGAGCAACAGCGTGTGTCGATTGCACGCTCCATTGTGAATAACCCGAAAGTAATGATTGCGGACGAGCCTACTGGAAACCTTGATCCAGAAACGTCTTGGGAAATTATGAATATTTTTGAAGAGATAAATAATAGAGGAACAACGATTGTGATGGCTACGCATAACCGTGAGATCGTTAATACGGTAAGGAAGCGTGTGATTGCCATTGAAAATGGAAAAATTGCTCGTGATGAATTGAGGGGTGATTACGGCTATGACAATTAGGACCATCACCCGTCACATCCGTGAAGGTATTAAAAATATATTTAGAAATGGCTGGATGACCTTTGCCTCTGTCAGTGCCGTAACGGTTACGTTATTACTTGTTGGTAGCTTTTTAGCCATCATGATGAACTTAAATCAGTTTGCGAAAACAATCGAATCTGATGTTGAAATTAGTGTGCATATTGCCTTGGAAGCAACTGAATCTGATGTTGCTGGACTTGAAGCCAATATTAAACGAATCTCAGAGGTCGAATCGGTCACCTATTCATCCAAGGATGATCAATTGCAAAGATTGATCGAAAGTATGGGAGATGAAGGAGAGTCCTTTACACTTTTTAAACAGGACAACCCTTTAAACGATGTGTTTATCGTCAAAACAGAGGAACCAACCGATGTTATTAAGGTTGCTACTCAAATTGAGCGTTTTAACCATGCTGATAAGGTACTGTACGGAAAAGGAACGGTTGAAAAGCTTTTTCAAGGAATTGGAATTGCTCGTAATATAGGAATCGGTATCATCGTCGGCTTACTATTTACTGCTATGTTTTTAATCTCTAATACTATAAAAATTACGATTATCGCTAGACGTAAAGAAATTGAGATTATGAAGTTAGTTGGAGCGACAAATGGATTTATTCGCTGGCCATTTTTTATCGAAGGTCTTCTATTAGGAGTAATTGGAGCGATCCTTCCAATCATCCTTACCGTTACAAGTTATAACTATTTATATAACACGGCTAATCCTAAGCTGGAAAATACATTCTTTAACCTGTTACCAAGCACACCGTTTTTATTTCAGTTAAGTGGAATTCTTTTATTAATTGGAGCTTTTATTGGAGTTTGGGGAAGTTTGTTATCAGTTCGTAAGTTTTTAAAAGTTTAATAGATAGAGAGACAAGGAGGAACGATACGTTGAGGAGAAAGTTTGTTGTGCTCATAATGATAATGTTTACAATACTTGGTGGTACCTTGTTACATTTCGAAAGTGCTTCGGCCAATACAAAATCAGAATTAAATGAACAAAAGCAAGAAATCAAAACAAAGAAGTCAGAGATTAATTCTGAAAAAGAAGTGATGGAAGATGAGTATGATCAGCTTGGTAGTGAAATAAATCAGCTAAATGCTGAGATTAAGAAGCTTGATTTAGCACAAGCTGAAACAAACGGGAAAATCCGAGATAAACAAGAGAATATAGAGATTGTCAAACAAGATATTGCCGATTTGCAAGCTGAAATTGTGGTTGTGCAAGAACGAATTGAAGAGCGCAATGAGCTTCTAAAAGAACGTGTTCGCTCCTTACAAGTAACAGGTGGAGTCATTCAATATCTTGAAGTTTTGCTAGGTGCACAAGACTTTAGTGATTTTATTGACCGTATGACAGCTGTCACGACAATTTTTAAAGCTGATAAAGAAATCCTTACTAAGCATGAAGAGGACAAGCTGTTGCTTGAACAGAAAACGGCCGAGCTTAACAATGCTTTAGTTGATTTAGAAACTAAACTGGTCGAGCTTGAGCAATTACTAACTGAGCAAAAGGCCCAGGAACAGACTAAACAGCAAGTGATGGGTAAACTTAAACAACAACAGGAAGAGCTTCAGCATGAAATGCATGAACTTGAAGATGAAGCAGCACTTTTAGCGGCTCAAGAAGCAGCAATAACGAAAGAACTTGCTAGAATAAAACGTGCTGAAGAAGAGGCTGCCCGTAAGAAGAAGGAACAAGAGCAAGCTGGACAAACTGTAACTACTCCAAGTGCAACTGGTTTTATTGTACCAGCGGCAGGCCCGGTTACATCTAATTATGGATCAAGATGGGGTCGTCTTCATGCTGGTGTTGATATTGGGAAAAGGGGAGCTAGTGTACCGGTAGTTGCGGCAGCAGCTGGTACGGTCATTCGTTCTTATTATTCTTCTAGTTATGGGAATGTTGTATTTATTGCTCATAGCGTGAATGGTCAAATGTGGACAACAATATATGCACATCTTGAGAACCGTGAAGTTTCAGATGGTCAGGAAGTTCAACAAGGTCAAAGAGTTGGCTATATGGGGAACACTGGTCGTTCTTTTGGAGCACATTTACACTTTGAGCTTCATAAAGGTCCATGGACGCAAAGTAAATCCAATTCAGTAAACCCAAGAAACTATATAAATTTCTAAACGATATAAACACAGCTCGGTTCTTGTTTAACTAGGCTGTGTTTTTTTATTCCAAAAAAGATAGTCTATTAAGGGTTTACTAGTTTTAAATAATTTTTTATAATTAAATGATTGGATATATTATGGAGCATTTCTCCTTTATTTACTAGATAAAGGTGTGTGAATACATCATGAATGAGCTTGATTTGAAAAAACTAGTAGAGTTCATGCTTGAAGGTGATGAACAGTCCTCTTGGGAGTTAATTGCTAGCTGGAGTGCTAAGAGGGATAGTTTATACTTTTATGAAGAGGTTCTCACCAATGCGATGCGATATGTAGGGGAGCTTTGGGAGTTAAATGAGATTACAGTGGCGGATGAACATATTGCCTCGAATGTCTGTAATTTGTTGTTAGCTCGTTACCAAGTGTTACTTTCAGACTTTCAAGATGACTCAAATTTTAAAGGAATGTTTTTTTGTATTGAAGGTGAGGAGCATTCACTAGGAATTAGAATGGTGTCGTCACTTTTTAAGGAAAATGGCTGGAATACTCGCTATCTAGGTGCAAATCTTCCTGTGAAGGATGCAATTATTTATACGAATCGATGGAGACCAGATGTAATTGGGATTTCCATATCGATCATCTATAATCTCCCTAAGCTTATTGAGTATGTTAATGAACTAAATCAGTTGGACTACCAACCTGAAATATTAGTCGGAGGGAGAATCACATCCTTGTTTCCATTAGAGAGTCATATACCAACGAATGTCCAGGTTATACGAGATTTAAATAGTCTTCATCATTTGCTTGTAGAAAACAAGCTGTGTAAAGAATTACATGGAGTCAGTTAACAAAACAGTTGCCCTTATTCCTTTTCCTCTCTTTATTATTGATTCAGAATTTACGATTTTACAGGTATCTGATGAGTCGCTGGTCCACTTCCCAGTAGTTGATAACTTTTTAGAGCTCATTGATTTTGGGAGCCGTAAAAAAGCAGAGCGGTTTTTGAAACCGGTTTTTGCTAAGACCAAAATTGAATTGAACTTAATGACCAAACACAATTCACTGGTTCTCTATGATATTTATACTCAGTGGGAAACGGATGAACGTTTGTATGTGTTCTGTGTGGAAAAACAAGAGAGTATCCAACAAATTCAGGAAGTTATGGTTAAGCTTCAGAACCAGATCGAAAATGAGAATTTAACGTTGTTGGAAAAACAAGAACAGCTAGAGCTGACGTTAAAGAAGATGGAAAAGATAGTGATGGAGCATGATAATCTAACTAAATTTGGAAAAATTGCTTCAACGATTGCCACTGAGTTAAAACGACCGTTAGTCAGTATTCGTGGGTTTATCCAACTTATAAAGCCCCATCTTAAAGAAACAGGTAAGGCACATTACGCTGATATCGCCTTAGATGAAATTAATCATGCCAATAACTTAATCTATCAATATTTAAGCACCACTGTCCCAGCGATACCCGAGAAAAAACAAGCTAATATCCAAAAAATATTAGCTGATGTGATTACAAGTACAAAAAATGAAGCATCTCGAAATTCCTGCCAGGTAAAATATGTGAAAGAGCAGATTCTTCCTGTTATCGAGGTTGATCCTCTCCAAATTAAGCAAGTTTTACTTAACTTAGTAAAAAATGGCATGGATGCGATTCAGGTTAGCCCGAATAAACACCAAGGTGATATTACGATTAGAACAAGGTTAACAAAAGATACCATCGAAATTTCAGTACAGGATAATGGCAAAGGAATGGATTCCGAAACACAAAGACGAATCTTTACTCCATTTTTTACAACAAAGGATAAAGGAATCGGAATCGGCTTATCTGTGTGCTTAAAAATCATTCAAAATCATGGTGGAATTATTGAAACGAATAGTATCCCAGGTGAAGGGTCGACATTTACGGTTGTTCTTCCAATAGAATCCTAGAATGGGAGTGGTCTTTCATGTATATTGTACATTCAACATTTGAGATTCCAGTTGTTGAGAAGGTTGATGAAGTCATTCAAATTTATAAAAATCGGTCTAGATCGGTGGATCAGGCGAATGGCTTTATTGACTTTCAATTACTACAGAATCAAAAGAAGCCTAATTTCCTAACGGTGCAGATTACATGGGAATCGCGCGAGGACTATATGAATTGGGTTACAAGTGAGGATTTTAAGAGAATCCATGAGCTAGAAAAGAAGTATCCTGATCAAGAGCTTGCCCAGATTGTTCCAAAGGTGGAGCAGTTTAAGGTGGTGGCTACTTGAGTCCGGAAATTGAGTTAATGATTGATGAGGTCGTCGAGGATATTTATCAGGCTTACCCTGAGCTCTTAGAACGCTTTGGCGAGCGGGGCAGGATGAAATGCCGTGAAGATAATCAGCATCATTTTCATCATTTAGAGCTAGCCTTTACATTGAATAATCAGCTCGTCTTTTTAGACTATACGAAATGGCTCAATAGTCTCTTAACCAGTCGAGGTATGAAATCTGAACACATCATTGATAACTTTGCTAGAATCCAAGCTGTCATTCTAGGTAAAGGTCTTGATGGTAAAGAGGAGTATTATCAGCATTGCCTATCCCAGGCAATCTCCTTATTAGAGGAACAGGGTCAATAAGGACTTTCTAATCTTTTTCTTGAGCAGTTAATAGATTAATAAAGAAGGGGTAAATGTAGTTGAAGATATCAGATCAGGAGCTAATCGAGGCCTATTTTAGCGCAATCGAATTAGCATTAGACAATGAATTTATAACCATGCTTGAAGAGGAAATCGAAAAGCGTAACCTTGAAAGCCAAATTAAACGTAGAGTGGTTCAGAAATAAATAAATCCTTGCCAATCAGAAACGAACATTTATCCCTTAAAACAACTGGCAAAAGGTTGAATTTTTAATATGGAAAGTCTAGTGTTCAGTTGAATACTAGGCTTTTTTGTGTTTTTTTAAAATAGTTTTTTGATTGAAAAGTTAGTCCGTTGATTTCCGTTGCAGGCGCTTGCTTTCCGGACTTGCACAGGATGTGCTGGCTTCTGCGTTGCTCACAGGACGTGAGCGACCTTAGCAGAAGTTCCTTTGAGCCTCCTCGGCTTCGCCTGTGGGGTCTCACACTTCCCTCTATCTCCCTCAGGAGTCAAGCACCTTCCACTCCAATCAACTCTGGATTTTTTACTAAGTTAATAAAAGCAATAAGCTTTACGAAATATTTATTAAAATAATCTCCCTACTAAATCAATAGGAACTGCTTCCTATTGTCCGACGACGTCTGTCTTTATATAATTTAACTTATTGTTAACATTGATAAAGGATAGCAACCCTGTTACTTTTCAATGTTAAATTTATTCTTAAGCACTTAAGGTAAGAAAGTAGCGCTCCTGCTAATTCTAAAACGCTTACGCCAATTTTAGCCAATTGGTGTATGGCGTTTATTTTTTTTAAACCATTCCGATATAAAAATAAATACATAGGTTGAGGTGAGCATCATGAAGTTAAAGTACTGGGATTTCGCAAAAGACAACCGTACATTCTTAAAATATAGTGGCATTAGCAGAGGATTTACAAAAGCTAGTGAGTACGTTTAAAGTATAATTGTAGTAGAATGGGTGGATTAGTTTTAGTAGTCCACCTTTTAGATATTTAAAGTTCTGACATTATAAGTTTATTAATAAAGGGAAGGATTTTCATGTTTAGTGATTTAGTTGTTAATATTGCGATTTTAATATCGTTTACATTCATATGGTTACAGCTTTTTCAAAATAAGAGGCTATCATTTCAATCATCCATTCGAGTAAAAGTACTGGATGGAGTTATTGCGGGGATCTTAGGTAACATCTTGATGTACTATAGCATTCAGGTCGGGGAAAGTACTCTTTTAGACCTCAGACATATCCCAGTTATTCTTGTGGCTTTTTACGGAGGATTTCTTCCTACCATAATTGCGGCCATAGTTATTTCAATAGGCCGTTTTATGATCGATGTCAACTTCTCATCTATGATTTCCTTATTTATGATTCTGTTCATGGCTATAGGGGCTAGCTGGATTTCTTATAGAGTAAGATTAACGGATTGGAAAAAATGGATCCTCCTCCTTGTTTTCAGTCAGATGATATACTCCATAGCTCTCTATATCGTGGTAGCTGATTATCGAGCGGTGTTGGACTATGCATTTTTGCATATCATTAGTACGTTAGTCGGCGGAATATTAACATTCTATTTTGTTTTGTATGTAAGGAGAAATAGTGAATTATTTCAACAATATAAAGAAGGCTCACAGCGAGATCATTTAACCGGTTTATATAATGTGCGCTCGTTCGATTTATATTATAATTCAATGCTATCAAACTCTATAGCGAAACAAGAGGACTGTGCCATCTGTTTAGTAGATATCGACCACTTTAAGCAAATCAATGATACGTACGGACATACTGCGGGTGATGAAGTCATTAGGCAGATTGCATCGCTGTTAATGGAATTAACGAGAGAAGGCGACATCGTTTCCAGAAATGGAGGCGAGGAATTTTCGATTCTTTTACCTGGTTGCTCTACTGAAATGGCGGAGGAAATCGCTGAAAGAATGAGAAGGACGGTTGAAACTCGTTCATTTTTATTACCTAATCAAAAGAAAATTAAGTTAACGATATCAGTTGGGGTAGCGGTTCATCAAAAGCAAGAGGAGATCAAAGGCTCAGATGATTTATACCAGGAGGCTGATGATGCTCTTTATAAAGCGAAACAGAATGGTCGGAACCGGGTGTATTTAGGGACGAGTTACTAAGAGGTGGGGAAACCTGCCTCTTTTTGTGTTTTTTTCTGATTGTTAAAGCCAGACAGGGGAGAAGGTCGTTCATAATGTCGATGAACGCCCGAACAAGGTAAAAATCAGCAGAAAAGGTCGTTCATAGCGTCGATGAACGCCCGAACAGGGTAAGAATTAGAAGAAAAGGTCGTTCATAGCGTCGATGAACGCCCGAACAGGGTAAGAATCAATAGAAAAGGTCGTTCATAGCGTCGATGAACGCCCGAACAGGGTAAGAATTAGAAGAAAAGGTCGTTCATAAAGTCGATGAATGCCCGAACAGGGTAAGAATCAGTAGAAAAGGTCGTTCATAGCGTAGATGAACGCCCGAACGGGGTAAGAATTAGAAGAAAAGGTCGTTCATAGAGTCAATGAACGTTCGAACAGGGTAGGAATCAGTAGAAAAGGTCGTTCATAGCGTAGATGAATGCCCGAACAGGGTAAGAATCAATAGAAAAGGTCGTTCATACTGGGCAGCCCCTTACACTAGTATTTTCCATAAAAAAATCTCTGTCGATATTTGTTGAATTTTGCGATAATGGATAGATAAGGGGGATTGAGCATGAGTAGAAAGAAAAAGAGTAATTATTTTACCAAAACGCTACAACGTCAAATCTTAATACCGTTTTTATCTTTAATAGTCATAGCAATACTTATACTGTCATTTGTTTTATATCGTTCCACTGTTTCGATTGTGACAGAAGAATTGGAATTAGTTGTTCAGGATCAAATGTATTCTATGAACAGTACATTTGAATTATTTTTCAAACAAAATGAAAATGTTATTAACCGTTTTGTTAATCAGACAGAGGTTCAGAATTTTAACGGGAATGAGGCACCTTTACTTAAGGCATTCGGTGAAACTGCTGAAGTGGAAGAAGCCATTTCAAATGTTTATTTAGGGACAGTGGATAAGGAAATGATTTTATATCCTCCAACGGATCTTCCGGCTGATTATGATCCGACAAGTCGCCCGTGGTATCAGGATGCCGTCGAAAGTCCGGATAAGGTGATTTGGACAGATCCATATATTGACACGGCGACTAACCAGGCGATTGTAAGTGCTGCTCGTGCTGTCTTTCAAGGGTCAAAGCTTGTAGGAGTTATGTCGATTGACATTTCACTTGATACGTTAGCCACGATGATTAATCAAGAGCAAGTCGGTGAAACTGGTTATGCTGTTTTAATTGATAACACAGGAAAATACTTAGTGCATCCTAATCCTGCCTATATAGGAGAGGATATCACACAAGAGGACTATTACAAGCAAATGCAAGAGCTTGGCTTTGGTGGGATTATTCACTATCAGTTTGAGGGTGAACAAAAGTTAATGGCATTTGTTGAAAATCCGACGACTGGGTGGGAAATTGGAGGAACTGTATATAAGTCAGAGCTTGATCAGAAGGGTGCTACGATATTAACACCAATCTTGATTTCATTTGTCATTATTGTGGCAATAGCTATACTAATCTCCTTTTTAATATCAAGACGTATTACAAAGCCAATCCAGTCTCTTCAAGCGAATATGAAGGAAGTGGAAGCTGGTAATCTATCAGTAGTAGTTCCAGTTAATCGCCAGGACGAGATTGGACAGTTATCCGAGAGTTTTAATGCGATGCTTTTGCAAATGAATGACGTGATGAAAAGTGTTCTAAAGATTTCAACTGAGGTAACAGATGCTTCCCAGACACTAGTTGCTTCTGCCGAGCAAAATACTGCGGCATCCAATGAGGTTGCAACGACCATGGAACAAATTTCCGGTGGAGCTAGTAAGCAAACAGAATTATTTGAAATGAACCAAGAGTCCATTCATTTACTGTCAAGTAGAATGAAACAGGTAGAAGAGGAAGCTCAAGAAATCCGTGTGAATTCAGAAACGATGACAAATTCCTCTGAGGATGGAATGAAGCGAGTTCAATTATTAAAGAAACAATTTGGAGAAACGACTAGACTTTCAGATGAAATGGTTGGTGCCGTTAAGTCATTAGATGAGAATTCTGGTTCAATTAGTGAAATTGTAAAGAGTATTGCACAAATAGCCTCCCAAACTAATCTACTTGCACTAAATGCAGCAATTGAAGCAGCACGTGCAGGTGAAGCTGGAAAAGGCTTTGCTGTTGTTGCAGAAGAGGTGCGAAAGTTAGCAGAACAAACGGAAGGTTCACTACGAGATATTTCTACGATTATTGAAACGATGCAAGGTGAAACGAAGAAAACTGTGAGCTTAATTACTCAAACGAGTGAATCGATGCAGCAACAAGGTCAGGCTGTATCTGAAACCGAAGCTGCATTTACGACGATCTCTGATGCGATTTTATCAAGTCGAAAGCTTGTTACTTCGATTTCGGAATCGTTGGAAAGCATGGTGAAAGAAAAGGATGTGCTCGTTTCAAATGCCAGTAACCTTTCATCCATCAGTCAGGAAACAGCTGCAGGTACACAACAAGTATCTGCATCGATTGAAGAAACAACCGCTTCAATGGAGCAGTTGAATAAACTAGCGTTTGATTTAGAAAATCATGCACAGGAAATGAGTAATCAAATCAAACGATTTAAGCTATAATGTTTGTAGAGCACGATCCAAGTGATCGTGCTCTTCTTTTAGATTAATTTTTCATGATTACTCATAATCGGTACAAGCTTTGCATAAGAATAGTCTAGTAAGCATTTGGAATGTAGAGCGGAATTTTCCAATTTATAAATGAAAGCTAGCTTGGGGGAAGATTCCATGCTAGCTAAGTTTTTCTAAAAGCCTTAAAATAGTACATAACGTGTATCTTGGATCTTGGGTGAGGAGGATTTTTATGAATAAAAGAATTACTGCGTTATTAATGACCGTGTCCTTAATCGTTGGTAGTGGAGCTACATACTTTGTCTTAGATCAGTTTGGTCAACCGAGTTCATCTGTTCTTCAAATTGGAGATAGCGGAGTGGCTGCTTCTGAACAAACAGGCGAAGGAGCTGGACTAACAGCCGAAGGTCTTGAAAAAATCGGTCAAGCATATGAGCTAATTGCTGATAACTATGTAGAAGAGGTAGATGGCAACGAGCTGATCGAAGGTGCAATCCAAGGTATGATTAGTACGCTAGAGGATCCTTATTCGGTTTACATGGATAAGGAAACAGCTGCACAATTCAACCAAACACTAGAATCTTCCTTTGAGGGAATTGGTGCTGAAGTAAGCATGGTGGATGGAAAGGTCACGATTGTGGCGCCGTTTAAAGATTCTCCTGCAGAAAAAGCTGGTTTAAAACCTAATGACCAAGTCATAAAGGTAGATGGTGAAAGTATTGAGGGGCTTGATCTATATGAAGCGGTTCTGAAAATT
This sequence comes from Bacillus sp. AK128, assembly GCF_053903075.1. Lineage (NCBI taxonomy): Bacteria > Bacillati > Bacillota > Bacilli > Caryophanales > Bacillaceae > Bacillus > Bacillus sp. AK128. Next base: position 604,097 of record NZ_CP096379.1, read on the forward strand.
CGTGGAGAAAAAGGAACAACCGTTAACCTAGATATCTTACGCCCAGGTACTACTCAAGTCATGACAATTCCTGTAATTAGAGACGAAATTCCTCTAGAGACGGTTTATCCTGAAATGAAGGAATACCAAGGCCAGAAGGTTGGTTATATTGAAGTGACATCATTTGGAGAAGACACAGCGCCTGATTTTGAAAAGGCAGTAAAAGATCTTGAAGACCAAGGAATGGAAGGTCTGATCATTGATGTAAGAGGAAATCCAGGTGGATACTTACAAAGTGTTGAACAAATGCTTAAGCAATTTATTCCAAAGGATAAGCCATATGTTCAAATCGAACAACGTAATGGTGAGAAGCAGCGTTATTTCTCCTCGATTACGGAAAAGAAATCATATCCAATCTCAGTTTTAATTGATGAAGGTAGTGCTTCTGCTTCTGAGATTTTAGCGGGTGCGATGAAAGAAGCGGGTGGCTATGAACTAGTCGGTAAAACAACATTTGGTAAGGGTACTGTTCAGCAGGCTGTTCCGATGGGAGACGGCAGTAATATTAAGCTTACTTACTTTAAGTGGTTAACGTCTGATGGAAATTGGATTCATGAAACGGGTATTGAGCCTACGATTCCGGTAGAACAGCCGACCTACTTCTATTCTAATCCAATTTCTACAGAAGAAGACTTGAAAATTGATATGAATAATGAGCAAATTAAAAATGCGCAAGTGATGTTAAAAGGTCTAGGCTTCGAGCCAGGACGTGAAGACGGATACTTCAGTGCAGAAACAGAAGTAGCTGTAAAAGCATTCCAGCAATCAGTTGGGATCGAGCAAACGGGAGTCATTACGAAGGAAACAGCAGGGAAAATTCAGCAAGCATTGATTGATAAGGTTCGTGATGTAAAGAATGACCGTCAACTAGAAACAGCTCTAAAATCATTATTCCAATAAGATAGCAGGACTTAACAGAAAATTGTCGAAAGTATACCTCAATCGGGGTATACTTTTTTGTATGGTCTTAAAATTGAGATTTTTAAAAAATGCAAAGTTAAAGAACTATGTTGATTACTTGCACTGTTGATTGAAGTGGAAGGACGCGAGACTCCTGCGGGAGAAGCGGTACAGGTGAGACCCCACAGGCGAAGCCGAGGAGGCTCACCGACCGCCCCGCGGAAAGCGAGTGTCCTGCAACGAAAATCAACACCTTTGTTTAAAGGGGCGTACTTAATATAACAATAGAATCTTTTTATGACGCTTACCAATAAAAAACAATTACTGTTTGTCAACAATCTGTTAAAATAAATAATAACTATAAGTTCGGAAAATGAAGGTAGAAGAGTGGTGAATATTGTGGACAACTGGATGATTGATGTGTTGAAGGGATTCGGGGTGTTTTTTTTACATCCTATTCTTTACTTATTTCTATTTTTAACACTAGCTATGGGCTATAACCGAGTGAAAAAAGAGAGAAAGCTATTTCATGTCCGGATCTTTGACTCGGTTAGTGAGACGAAGCTTATGTTAACGGCCGGGTTATTTGCGGGCTTACTGATTTCTTTAATTACAGTTGGAGTAGGATTTGTGATCCCTGTTGGAGGGATCGCTCTAATCGGTGTGGTAACCATTTTATTGGGCTTAACCTTCCGACTGCGCTTTCTATCTCCTGCCTATGTTATAGGGCTTTCAATTTTATTATCGATGGTTTTACCACATTGGAGTACAGGGAATACCTTTATCGATTTGTTAATCAACGAGCTCACTCTCATTCATCCGACCACCTTTAGTGGATTACTAGCAATTCTCCTAATAGTAGAAGGAATTCTAATCATGAAGGACGGATCAAGATTCAGTTCACCACGATTAGAAACGAGTAAACGAGGTCGGATTGTTGGTGCGCATGTATCGAATCTTCTGTGGATGTTGCCGGTCTTTATTTTATTGCCTGGTTCACCCGTGTCATCTGTTTTCCCATGGTGGCCGCTACTATCTGTTGGGCAGCAATCGTTTGCGCTCTGCTTACTTCCGTTTGGAATTGGATTTTTCCAAAAAACGAGAGGAAGTCTACCGAAGGAAGCGGTACGGTTTACAGGTAAGCGAGTGGTGGCATTAGGGATTTTTATCGCAATTTTAGCGGTAGCAACCTACTGGGTGCCGGTTATCGCGATTGCTGTTGCTTTACTGGCGATGCTTGGACGAGAGCTGTTAACGATTCAACAACGTGTCCAGGATGATGATTATACTTATTTTTCACGACGTGACCAAGGCCTTGTGATTCTTGGTATTATTCCTAAATCCCCTGCAGAAAAAATGGCATTACAGGTTGGCGAGCTGATTACGAAAGTGAATGGTAACCAGGTTAAAAGTGTTGAGGAGTTTTATATATCCCTACAAAAAAACCGAGCCTTTGTTAAACTTGAAGTGGTCGATCAAAACGGAGAACCTCGCTTAGTCCAACGTGCCCTCTATGACGGTGAGCACCATGAGCTAGGAATGCTCTTTGTCCAAGATCATAAGCTAGCGAATCAAGAGTTAGTTGGCTAGATTTTTAGTTTATATTCATAACGATCAAACACCTTAAAGGGACCACTTTTAAGGTGTTTTTTTAATGCAAGATTTTTTTTAGGGGAAATTATAAGAAGCAAAAACAAAATAGTTCCTTTGATTTTTGCTTTATGGCTGTCGATTTCATCGATGGCTTTTTTATTGAGAATCATGAATTCTGTTTTAAAAATCTTCACTTTATTAAAACCTTGTCGATATTAATGGTAATTCGACATTTTTTTTATTTTATGGGGGTGAAATGTTGGCGTCTACTATTTTATTTGCGTTAGTGTCCTTTATTATTGCTTTTCTAGGTGTATTTGCTGCTCTTTATTTAGCTAGACGTTCCCAACATTCACACTCCTGGTTAATTGGAGCAGCGATTACGTTAGGTCTGAGTATAGCATGCATGCATTTTGTGGGCATGCTAGCGATTCATGACCACGTTTTTACTTATAATATGCTTCAACTAATTTTATCTATAGTGATCGCGGTGATTACTTCTTATGGAGGACTCTATCTTTTATCAAAACCTAAGCAGAAGATTTCCATATTAGCTTTTGCTGGGGTTCTAATAGGCGGTGGTGTATTAGGCCTTCATTATGTTGCACTGCTTGCGATTGATCATATGGAACTTGTGTTTAAGAATAACTCTATGATTCTAGTTCTTATTGGTATTGGATTATTTGCTGTCGCAGGTGTACTTGTGGGTAACAATCCAAATGATCAATTTATTAGGAATAGTCTATTAGGAAGTTTCTTTTTTTCAATAGGAACGGTTAGTGTTCATTATTTCAATATGCATGAAATTTCTGAGCATCAACATACTGTTCCGCCAATACCGTTCTTAGAATATTCATGGGCTATTCTTGGTATCACTTTTTCAATTATCTTTATTTTGTTTTTGGTGCTCATCAATGTGGCTTATTTAGATCGGAAATACGGGGAACAGGTTGCATACAATACGGCAATTAGTGAGGCAAATCACTATTTGAACTTCCTATTAGAGTCAATCCCTAACGGAGTTGTTGTACTTAGCCCAAGAGGAGCTATTACCTTTATTAATAGAATCGGAAAGGAAATTCTTTTTCTATCCGAAGAGGACGTCACAGGTAAGAGCTATACTGAGCCCATATGGAGCTTCTATACTCCAGATGGACAGCCACTTTCGATAGATCAACGGCCTTTTAGTTTAATCAGTCATACAAAAAGACCGATTAAGAATATGGAAGTTCTGTATAAAAAGAATGGGAAAGAACCTGTATTACTGTCACTTAACGGTATCCCTTATTTTAATCAAAATAACGAGGTGCAAGAGATTGTACTTTCATTTACTGATATTACCAATAATCGACAGCAAGAATTGGAGCTTATTGAAAAATCTCATAAGATTGAAGCGATGTTTAACAATACCTCTTTTGGCATTGCGTTATTAGACCATAGAGGACGAATCGTGGAAGCCAATCCGATCTTGGAAGATCTGTTGGGTTATTCTCGCGATGAGCTCAGCCGATTTAGTGAGAAGTATTTTATTGGAAAGATTGTACCCAAAGGCTTTGATGTCAAAGAAGGTGAACGCTATTACCAAGTTGAACGCCGGTTTTTCCATAAGGATGGTACAAGCAGGTGGGCTAAGCTTACCATTTCAGTTCTGCCAGAACCAATCCACTCCTCTTATATTCTATGTATCATGGAGGATATTACGAAAACGAGAGAAATGGAGATTAGTCATCTTCTAAAGGATGCTGAGCTAAGGGTACTTCAAGCACAGATTAATCCGCATTTTTTATTTAATACGTTAAATTCGATTGTCAGTCTTATTCGTGTAAAACCAGAGTGCGCTAGACATATAACCGTTCAGCTAGCTAATTTTATGAGGCTAAATTTAAACTATTCTTCTATTGACTTAGTACCTTTAGTAAAAGAATTACAGCATGTTCATTCGTATTTAGAGATTATTAAAATACGTTTTGAGGATCAAATTGAACTAGTAATCGATATAGCAGAAGATGTGAATCCAGAGCTCTTTTTAATCCCTCCTTTTACAATCCAGCCGTTAATTGAGAATTGCTTGGAACATGGCTTACTCAGTAGAAGAATAGGAGGAGTGGTCAAGGTTTCGATTACAACGAGACACGGTGGTGTGTTGGTTTCAATTGAAGATAATGGGACAGGGATTCATAAGAATATACTAGACCGGTTAGGGCATGAAAAAGTATCAAGCAAGGAAGGAAATGGAGTAGGTATGTATAATGTCAATCAACGCCTATTAATGTTAATCGGATTAAAGGCAGGTCTGCATATCTCTAATATTCCAGAAGGCGGGGCGTCTATTTCCTTCTTTTTGCCTGAAACTGTAGAAAGGATGGAAGCGATATGATTAAGGTAATGATTGCCGAGGATGAAAGACTTGCAAGAGAAGAACTAGAGTATTTACTAAGGCAGGAACCTGATTTGGAGCTTTTACCAAGCGCAGTGGACGGCAAGGAGCTTTTAGCACTTGTTGATCAACTTCATCCTGATGTAATTTTCATGGATATTCGTATGCCTGAGATGGAGGGGACGAAAGCAGCAACGTTATTAAGCTCTAAGCCAGATGGTGGCCCCTTCATTGTCTTTTGTACTGCTTATGAGCAGTTCGCCCTAGAGGCCTTTAGGCTAAATGCTGTTGATTATTTACTAAAGCCATATGAAGTGTTGAGATTGAAGGAGTGTTTGAAACGGGTGAGGGATCGAATGCGGGTTGCAAACAGCCGTATGAGGTCGACCACCCCATCGAACAGTCGAATAATCATTGAGGAAGGCGAAAATATAGTTGTCTTAGATCCTTATGAAATTATTTATGCAGAAAAGGAAGAAAAGCATCTCGTAATTCATACTAACAAGAGGAAAATTAAAGCGAAGATGTCGATACAGCAATTTGAAGATTCCTTTAATGATCAGCAACAGTTTATTAAACCACATCGAAGCTATTTGGTGAATATTGATTATATAAATGAGATCAGACCTTGGATTAATGGCGCCTATAATATTAAGCTAAAGCATGATTCCAAGGCTACTATTCCGGTTTCGCGCAACACAATTAAAACGGTGTTGTCTGTTTTGAATCAATAAAAATTGAAGTATTCAGACCATTTGCTTCTGCATTTCGACCATTCATGTACGTAAAGTGACATTTCCAACCATAATCCGACAAATGAGTGCTTATATACAATAACATGTATATACGTGCAATTCATTTTGGAGAAACGAGGAAGGGAGGAGATGTCATTTGCTAAACTTTTTAAGAAAAGATGTGCGGGTAAAAAACTTACTGCTCATTTTAAAAGATAAAGATTTAGCTACTTACCGGCATTCTGTTCGTGTTGCGAGTATTATAGATTTTATCGCAAAAGAATGGAAACTAGCCGATCGTGAGCTGATTGCTCGGTCTGCCCTTTTACATGATGTGGGGAAACTAAAGATTCCTTCTACCATCCTGCTAAAAAACTCCAAGCTTGATGGGGACGAATGGAACTATATAATGAATCATTCTTTAGATAGTATAGATATTCTTCGTATGCAGTTTGAACCTAATGAAATTGATTATGAAATGGTCAAGCATCACCATGAGAATGAGGATGGAACAGGTTATCCCTCTCGTTTAACTTCAGAGTCGATTTCGTTTCATGCAAAATTGATTAGAATCATAGATAGCTATGAAGCGATGACTGGATATAGACCATACCGAAACCCGTTAACAAAAGATGAGGCTATTCATGAGCTTAGCAAATATAGTGGCACTTATTATGACGATAAAATGTTGAAACGCTTTATAGAAACCGTGAACAAGAAAGATTTAGTAGATACAAAATAGATTGGATGTAGGGGGAAAACATGATGGTGAATCAATATGTAATCTTTAAGTCAGGAAAAGAGGAATTCGGGGTTCCGGTTTCGAGTGTAATCTCGATTGAAAAGATTCAGGCTATTACAGAAATACCAAAAATGCCTGAGTATATGCAGGGGATTACCAATTTCCGTGGAGAAATCATTCCTATATTTGACATGATGCAGATTTTATTTGGACAAGCACTTACCTTGGATGATGATAAAAATAAAATCATTTTAGTGCAACACCATGATGCATCGGTAGGGTTAATTGTCGATGAGGCAAAAGAAATTATTAGTGTGACGTCTGACGATATAAAAGAAGTAACCGGAATGGTTTTTGATGAAACTCCTTATATAAACGGGGTTGTTACATTAAACAATCGACTAGTAACTCTATTAAATCCAGAAGGGCTACTAAATCAGCTTCATGAACTAGAAGCAATTCATAAGCAAATGGAACAATTAACGGTTTAAAATAGAAGGGGATGAGCTCATGATTAAAGGGTTACGAAAATCACAGTCTAAAAAAGAAAACTTATTTGCTCATGCAAATGATTTCTTATCACAAACAAGGATTGAAATCGATACAAAGAGTGATTATCAGACGCAAATTCAAATGATTAGTCTCACGAATGAGCACCTTTCTTATTTGAAGGTTCTACAGCCATATGTAAAGGAGCAGCTATCTCCAATCGTTAATCGTTTTTATCAAAATATTGGCAAGCAACCGTCATTAATGAAGATTATTAATGATAATAGTACGATTGACCGTTTAAAGAAAACACTTGAGAAGCATATTTATGAAATGTTTAATGGTGTGATTGATCAATCGTTTATAAAGCAACGTTATATCATTGCGCATGTTCACGTACGTATTGGCTTACAGCCAAAATGGTATTTATGTGCTTTCCAAGAGCTATATGAATCTATTTTAGCGATTGTTGAAGAGCAGACAGAAAGCAAGTCTGATTATAAGAATGCCGTACTTGCAGTTTCAAAGATTTTTAACTTTGAACAGCAAATTGTTCTTGAAGCGTATGAATTAGAGAATGAAAGAATTCGTTTAGAAGCAGAGGATGCTAAAAACTCAATTAAGCTTAATGTTGCAAAGAATGCAGAAGAGCTAGCTGCAATCAGTGAAGAGACAAGCTCGGCAATTCAGCAAATTGCAGCTAAGACGAAGGATATCGAAGGGTTAACGAAGTCAGGCTCTGCAAGCGCACTTGAGACTGAAGTGAAGTCCAAGGAAGGGATTTCACGTCTTCGTAATCTAGAGTCAGTGATGGTAGATTCCGAGCAAAAGATGAGTAAGATTGCTGCTGATATGGAGAAGTTAACAGCTAGCTCTAAGAAAATCGAAGAAATTGCAACGATGGTCACGTCAATTGCAGAACAGACTAATCTTCTTTCTCTTAATGCTGCGATTGAAGCAGCACGAGCAGGGGAGCATGGTAAAGGGTTTGCTGTTGTTGCGGGTGAGGTTCGTAAGCTTGCCGAGAGTACAAAGGGTGCAGTTACCGAGGTGTACAGTTTAATTAGTGAAATCGATCGTTCATCTGCACAGATGTCTGTGACAACAACAGAGGTTCAATCAGGAATTAAAGATGGTGCCGTTCGTACGAAAGAAACGACCGAATTCTTTGACCAAATTCTAAAGTCAATGGAAGCAGTTAAACAGCAAAACATCCAAATTGCAAAAGAAATGGAAGCCTTAACAGAGATCGTTGTCGATATTAACCAAGCTGTCGAGCAGGTTGCCTACTCGTCTGACGAACTTAACAATATTACCAATCAATTATAAGATTGATGGTTTTTATAAGATTCCCTGCCTCATTGGTGCAGGGAATTTTTTTGTATGAAACCTTTACAGACTTAAGGTTTAATCACCATACAGACAGGTAACTCTATGCATAAGAGCAAAGTCAGGACTTTAACACATTAAAGGAGTGGGGGCCTGTCCCCCAATGCGGTGAAGGGGTAAAGTGGATGAGGCGGTGTGGGATTATAGGTGGTGCTGTGTTGGTGGTTGGTTTTTTGATTTATTTTGGGTTACGTGGTGGAGGTAGTGAGTTTTCGGAGGCTGTTTTGGAGGAGCGGGCTGATCTGTCTTTGGATTGGTTGAGAGGGCAGCAGGATTCGCTTGTTTATCCTGTTGGGGTTGAGTTTTTGGAGGATTATCATGATGAGTATACGGGTAGTGTAGAAGGTACGGTGGATCTGAGAGCATTAGAACAATATGAAAATGGATTAGGTGTTGATGGTCTTTCTGATTATGAGGTGTGGATTTATTCGGTTTCAGAGGTAGATAAGGTATCATCGCCCCCAGTTCTAGAGCTATATGAAAAGCTCTCTATAGATGTTGATGGGACTTTTAAAACAGAGAGTAGTGTCCAGGGGAAGAAGCTGGCTAGGTTGGTTCGTAAGCTAGATGAAGTGGTGCTCGGGACAACGGAAGTACATAAGTATCAACTGATTCGTTCATATTCTGTTCCTGCTGATGACCCCTTAAGTAAGCTAGCAATCCACCGAAGAAGTTGGCTTTATGATAATGCTCTAGCAGTGATTAGTTTTTCCCTCGCTGGAGATCAAGAGCGGGCTTCAAATATTCTATCTTCTCTTGCTGAGCTTCAAAATGAAGATGGCTCCTTTGCTTTTGCCTACGATGTTTATATAGGTCCGATTGATGAAACGAAGCGAAGTGGTTCGATTGCTTGGCTAGGGGATTCTATTCTAAAATATGAAACAGCCTTTGGTGACTCTCAATTTCGTCCAGTTGCAGAGTCCATCGCCCAGTATTTACTCAGTCAACAGGATCATCAAACTGGTAGTATAAAGGGTGGTCCTGATGTGGATTGGTATTCTACTGAACATAATATTGATGCTTATTTCTTTTTTAGAGATTTTGGTATGCTTACTGGTGATGACACCTATAACGAAATATCCGATGCTATCCGGCAAGCTTTATTGACAGATCATTGGAATACAGAAGAAGGTAGATTTAATCAGGGAATTCATGATCAAGCAGAAGCATTAGATGCTAATTCATGGGGGGCAATTTTCTTATTGGCTGTTGGAGAAGAGGAGCTTGCGAAGTCGGCAGTCAGCTACCTAAGTAAATTTGAAGTCCAGAATGCTACAATGATAAAGAGTGACGCGGAATCTACTTATAATATGGCCTATCAAACAAAAGCACCTTTAGTAGGGTATAAGCCTTATGGAAAGGGGTATGAGGAACCACCGGACATTGTATGGACAGAGGGAACATGGGGTGTAATCAATCTTTTCTTACGACAGGAAAAAGATGTGGATCATCTATTAGCCTCTATGTTCGCGATGCAGGATACTGACCCTGCAGGAGGGCTTGTTTACAGCCATTCTAGACAATCGGAGGAGCCATATCTATTCTATGTGTGGCCAGCCGTTGCGAGTACTGCCTGGCAATATATCACGTTGAAAAATCCACGTGCAATTTGGGATGATACAGTAGTAGAATAAGAGAAGATTTATCGTTAGGTTTAAAGAAACGGTGTACATAAGAAAGGTGTCCTTTATGAAAGAAAAAGTTAAGAATAAATTCCGGCTTTATATGTATTTTTTAGTGATGTTTGGGCTTATTGCACTGATTGCTTCTCCATTTTGGCTCTGGTATTTAAAATCAGAAGCAGAATTGAATGTACTAATTGTTGATAAGACAGTTCCTGATTTTTCCTACAGGGAGCATAAAGGTTTTACATGGTTACTTAATCAGAATAAATATGTACAAGCTGATGGAACAGATTACGAATTTACAACCGATTATGTAGGATTTCATCCTAAAGATGATCAAGAGTTTGAGATTAAAGAGCTTCCAGAGGATTTATCAGGCTATGATTTGATGTATATCACAGATGGTTATGGTGTATATGAGGAAGAATTCTACGGAACAAATCAGCAGGGGGCACGTTCTGAAAGCTTGTATGGGGGAATGACGAGTGAAGAGGTGGCTTCCATTAAAGAGGCTGTTACTAAAAACAGAACCCCACTGATTGTCGAGTTTAATACATTTGCAGATCCTACTGAGCAGGCTGTAAGAGAAGAGTTTTACGAATTATTAAACCTACAATGGAGTGGCTGGATTGGTCGCTATTTTATGGATTTAAGTGATGAAGAAGTACCAGTTTGGGTGAAATCTAATTTTCAAACCCAGAACGATCGTGCTTGGGATTTTACAGGTAGTGGTTTAGTATTTGCTGATGAAAATGATCAAATTGTGGTCATCGATGAGCATGGTTTAAAAGAGGGTGGAGTATTATTTAACTACACTGAAAAGGGTCGAGAACAATTGAGTGGCAAAGGGGAAGAAACCTATAATTATTGGTTTGATGTTGTCACTGCCTATAATGAGGATGAGATTCTAGCCACTTATACGTTACCGTTAAATGGCGAAGGGAAAAGGCAGCTCCAGGAATATGATATTCCAGAAGTTTTCCCTGCAATTATTCATCAGGATTCGCTGATTCAAACGTATTACTTTGCTGGTGATTATGCAGACCAGGAAGAGGTCCCAGACTTATATAAAACCTCTGGTTTGAAGCAATGGAGAGAGTATTTTTCATCAAACCCACAAGGCAGTACAGTTCCTTTTTACTGGAAGGTGTATGTCCCGATGATGGATGGGATTTTAAAAGGTATTTTGGACAAGCCGGAAGAACCTATAGAACAAAAAGTTCATGATATTCACACCGAAGATGGGGTTTCTATGATTGGAAAAACAAATGAAACCTATTTACAGGTGTATCGCGATGGGGAATGGGAGGACCTGCTCATTAAAGGGGTTAATATTGGGATGGGGAAACCAGGAACATTCCCAGGTGAAGCTGGTATTTCCAAGCAAGAGTATGCAAGATGGTTTGAGCAAATAGGTGAAATGAATGCGAACTCAATTCGTGTTTACACAATTCATCCTCCAGGGTTTTATGAAGCTCTTTATGAATATAACCAGACAGCTGATGAGCGGATTTATTTATTCCACGGGGTATGGTTGAACGAAGAGGTATTTTATGAAACAATGGATGCTTTCTCAGAGGAGAATGTCGAAGAGTTTAAAGCTGAAATACTTCGAATTGTTGATTTGCTACACGGAAATGCTAATTTACCAGAGCAACCAGGCCATGCGAGTGGAGTGTACCACTATGATGTGTCTCCATATGTACTTGGACTTATGTTGGGAGTCGAGTGGGACCCTGAGGTTGTCTTAGAGACAAATAATAAACATGCGGGTATGGAGGATTTTAAAGGAGACTACATCTACACAGAGAATGCTAATCCGTTTGAGATTTGGTTAGCAGAAATGCTCGAATTCACAATTGCGTACGAAACGGAGACGTATAATTGGCAAAATACAATGAGCTTTACAAACTGGGTAACAACTGATTTATTAGACCACCCAATTGAACCACATCCAAAAGAAGATATGGTAACGGTTGATCCGAATAACATCTACCATACTGAGCAATTAAAAACTGGTTTATTTGCTTCATATCATATCTATCCATACTATCCGGAGTTTTTAAACCTTGAAGAAGAGTATGTGAACTATATTGACCATCGAGGTGAGAAGAACAATTACGCTGGATATTTAAATGATATGAAAAAAGTGCATAGAATGCCGTTAGTCGTTGCGGAGTTTGGGATACCAGCCTCAAGAGGAATTACCCATCGGAGCGTTTACGGCCAGGATCAAGGACATCAATCAGAAACCGAACAAGGGATGAACCTAGTGAAATTGTTTGAAGACATTGTTCAAGAAGATCTTGCAGGTGGGATGGTATTTGTCTGGCAGGATGAGTGGTTTAAACGAACGTGGAATACGATGGATTATGATAATCCTAATCGCCGACCGTTCTGGTCTAATATTCAAACGAGTGAACAAAATTTTGGTCTCTTAAGCTTTGATCCTGGAGAAGAAGGCTTTAAGATTAAAGTAGATGGACAGTTAGAGGATTGGACTGAATCATCTGAGGTTCTCTATCAGGATGAAACGGGAGCTATACAACAAATAAGAATGGATCATGATGAGCGATATTTATATTTGCGGCTAGATTATAAAGAGCCAATCAATTGGAATGAAGACAATTCCTACGTGTTATTTAATACGATTCTTAATCAGGGACAGTCGACTATTCCAGAGACAGATGTAAATGTTTCAGGGATTGATTTTGTTCTTCAGCTTACTGGAGAGGAAACCTCTCGAGTACTCGTGGATAGCTACTATGATCCGTTCTATTTCGATTATGCATATGTTCGTGATATGATTCCTGAAGTGCCAAATGTTGATCAAAAGAATAATGGAGTCTTTTTCCCAATTCGATTAGCTTTAAATAAAGAGTTTATTATTAAAAGAGAGGATGGGACCGAAACCGTATCACCATTTGATCTTGCTGAAACAGGAAAATTACAGTTTGGAAATGGAAATCCACAAGCGGGTGATTACAATTCTTTAACAGATTTTGCTATCAGTAAAGATCGAAAATCTATTGAGGTTAGGTTACCGTGGATGGTGCTTAACTTTAAAGACCCTTCCCAACACGAGGTGATTGGAGATTTATACGCACCTAATGCAGAAGGAATTCCAGATGCTTTCATTGAAGGGATTAAAGTAGGGGTTGTACATTCAAATGATGGAAAAGTTGCTCAAACCTTCCCCGCAGCACTAACTGACGAGAGTGCTTACAGTTTATATCAATGGGAAGAGTGGAATCTACCTAGCTATCAAGAAAGACTGAAAACATCGTATTTTATATTGCAGGATGCTTTTGGAAATATAGAAAAGTAAGAAGAGACACGCTGGAATTATTCTGGCGTGTTTTTTCGATGATATTTTTAAACAAAAAAAGGCTACCCAAGGGGAGACTGCTGAAATTATCGGCAATCTAAAGTTACCGCAATGAAATTAAAAAGATTAGGGGATGATTTTAAACATTCCCTAATCTTTTTTCGTATTTTGTGTTTTGAAAGGCAAAATAAAGGGTTATTTCTAACCCTTTAACGTAATAATTCGTTTCATATTCACTACGAAGAGAGTGGTTGCACTTTGTATGTGCATACCTAAAAGACCATGGGATTGGCTTTTTTTAAAACCATGGCGATTCTTTAACTCTGCATTTTTAGCCTCAATCATATACCTGCTTTTTGCTAGCTCCTTGAACTCATCTGTTTCCTGAAAAAGTTGGTGTTCTTCATGAATTTTATCCTTCTTCAAAGTTACGGTATACGTTTTACTTGCAGCTCCTTCTGTATAACAGCCTTCTCTAAGTGGACAAACCTTACACTTTTCAATATCAAAGTAGTGTGTTTCTCGTAATACTGTTCCTTCAGTCGCATGTTTCTTCTTTCCATGTAAGGCTTTCTTAATCGCCATATGCCCAGCTGTACATACATATCGCCCGGCATCCTTATTGTATTGAAATTCTCCTGATGCCCTTTTGTTTCCCTCTGAAACAGTCTTGCTTAATTTCGATACTAACTTAATTTCTTTCTCTTTCGCATATTCAATCATATCCTTCTCAGAGTAAGCCCCATCGCCAATAAATACTTTTACCTCAATTCCGTTTTCAACAGCTTTCTCAATTAGCTCTTTTGCTTGCTTTCCGTCGTGCTGTTCCCCAGTTGTAACAATTGCCGATGTTACAATACGCTCTGGAACCATTGCGATGTGAGTTTTGTATCCAAAAAATGAAGAATCCGAACTCTTATGTCCTACTTTTGCATCTTTTTCCACCGTTGAATTCAGGTGTTCGATATCATCATTTACGATCTCTTCTAATAAGTTCGCTTTTAATTTCACGTCTTCTTTGATATATAATCTCTCATCTTTTTTAATGATCTCAATTAATTGATTACAATAATTGATATGATCTAGTAGTTCATTCGTACCAGGCTTAGTTGGCATCTTATCTTTATAGGTTTCGTCTTGTTTATAAACGCTCTTTCTAAGTTGTTTGGACTGTTCAATCAATATTTCAATGGGTGATTTAGAGTTAAACATACTGTCCGTATGGGTTGAATCCACAATAATCTGGTTAGATTTAATCAGACCTTCCTGTAAGGCAATCTCAACCGTCTTTTTAATTAGTAAATCTAATAATGAATCGTCTTGTAGACGCAGTTTTCTAAATTTCGTTAGGCTTGTAGGATGCACAATTTTATCTTCGGGTGCTACATCTAAAAAGTATTTAAATGACATATCAAATGTCGCTCTCTCAATTAAATCTCGATCAGACATGGGGTACATTACTTTAAGGAGTAATAATTTAAACATCATAATAGGACATTTAGCTGTAGCACCAAATGCCTCATTATACATATCTTTTAACTCGTCATAGATAAATTCAAAATCAACTAGGTTATTAAATTTCCTCAAGAAATGATCTTTCGGGATTAATATATCATAAAGTGCACTATATGAACTGAGCACTAATTCTTTTTTAGGTAGCATAGTTTCACCAATTTTCTAATGTATTCTTTCACTATGATACCATTTCCCCTCACCAACTGAATCAAATGTATACAAAAAAGGAAGAGTTTCCTCTTCCTTTCAACACAAGGGTATTAATGAGACTTTTTCAGCAGTCTCACCCAAGGGCAGCCTTTTCCTTATATTAATCCATTAGCACCAAGCGGCACCAACGATGATTAATAGAATGAATAATACTACGATTAAAGTGAACGTGCTTCCGCCACCATATGCTGGTGCTGCTACTGGAGCTGTGTAGCCACAACCGCCACCAAATCCTGCACCATAACCTGCGCCATATCCGTAACCTGTTCCGAACATTATAAATTCCTCCTTTATGATTTATATTGATTAGTTTTGAAAACTTAGATTAGTATCCAACGTAAGCTGAACCAACAATAATTAACAAGATAAACAATACTACGATTAGTGCAAAGCCTGCACCGTATCCTCCAACTGCACTCATGATTACACCTCCAAGTCCATTTGTTATACCTTATGTGTTAATTGCCTGTATGGGGAGGGTATTCGCCTATAATATGCAGAAAATGGGCAGAAAAGATTTGTTATACAAGCCTGGATAAGGGTGGGTATACATCTCGCCGGCGGGTGTCGTGGGAGTTTTGTGCGATTTTTACTGACTTTGGTGCAATTCCGCGTCAATCTCGTGCAATTCCACGAAAGTTAGGCTGTGAGTACTCTCTAACTAAGCTTTAAAACGGCAAAGTTCCTACAAAAGATGGGCGCCTCTTAGCCCAACTATTTGTGATTCAACCTAAAAACTGATAGCGTATTACTAAAAAGGAGAGATCTAGATGTCTTTTACTAATAAGGTCGTCATTGTGACAGGTGCTGCAAACGGGATTGGAAAAGGAATCGCGTTGATGTATGCCAATAGTGGAGCGAAGGTAGTGCTAGCCGATCTCGATGAGTCAGCAGGAAATGAAGTAGTAAACCAGATAACTGCAAATGGCGGAGAGGCCACTTTTATTAAGACCGATGTCCGATTAGAATCCGATATTTTAAATCTAATGGCGAAGACAAAGGATACTTTTCAAAAAATTGATATCCTTATCAATAATGCTGGGAAGAGTGAGTTTAAATCTCCTTATGAATTAACGATTGATGAGTGGGATGATATCATTAATACGAATCTTCGAAGTGTGTTTCTTGGTTCGCGTGAAGCTGCGAAGTATATGAAGGAAAATACTGAGGGTGGAGCAATTGTAAACATAGCCTCAACAAGAGCGATTATGTCTGAGCCATCATCAGAGGCCTATGCTGCCACAAAAGGTGGGATTGTATCTCTTACTCATGCCTTAGCAACTTCCTTTGGTGAAAATCATATCACAGTAAATGCAATTTCACCGGGATGGATTGAAACAGGAGATTACTCGAAGCTACGAAAAGTGGATCATGAACAGCATCCTTCACAAAGGGTAGGGGTACCCGATGATATTGCAAGAGCATGCTTATACCTTACTACTAAAGAAAATGACTTTATAACGGGAATCAATCTTGTTATTGATGGTGGGATGACAAAGAAAATGATGTATGAGGAATAATACCTTCGAAGTTAACTGGAAAAATATTTAGGTTTACAAAAAAAACAAGTCTTTTTCTTCATCAGTAATTATTATAAAATTAAGTGAAATATATGTCGAAACTTGACGATACTTAATTAAGATGCTAAGAAGAAAAGGGTGAAGACAGGATGGAACTCAAGGTTGAGAGGATTTTAAAAACGTTATGGGCAATTTGTATAATGGGTGCTCTAGTAGTAACGTCTGTCTATCTGTTCATACTTGGCGAACTTTCTCAGACTTTTTTTATAACACTCGGCGTATTGTTATTTGGTTTCATACCGTACACGGTCATTCATCGATTTTCGCCTAAGAAATATCGGGCAGACTTCCTTTTTATCAACGTTTGCTTTGTGATCACAACCCTTAGCTTGTCTTTACCATTCTATAATTACTTTTTGATGATCTTTTTACCTCTCACATCGATTCTTTTTAATAGACGAAGGATCTTTTACATAGCAAGTGGTTTTACCATATTAGTATCTATCTATACTTCATTTTTTGGTGGGTATCAAATCGCTCCTATCCAAGGAATCATTGACTTAACCTTTTTACTTACTTATCTAATTATTTTGGATTTCGTGGTACGGGCGAACGCTCAGTATATTCGCACATCTTATATTTATGATAAAACGGTTAATACCTTAATTCTTGCTGTTGAAGCAAAGGATGACTATACAAGAGGGCATTCGATTAGAGTTTCGGACTATGCGATGATGATTGGCACGTATATGAGCAAGATTGGTTACAAGGTTGATCTTGAGTCACTTAGAATTAGCTCAATTTTACATGATATTGGTAAAATTAATATCCCTCATGAGATTCTGTCGAAGGATGGTAAGCTTACGATGGAGGAATATGATTTAATCAAAACTCATTCGCAAAATGGAGCGGATTTAGCACAGGACCTTGGATATCCTTCAAACATCGTCGAAGACATTCTATATCACCATGAAAGGTTTGATGGAAAGGGTTATCCCAAAGGAATTGCGGATCATGAAATGCCGATTAACTCTAAAATCATTGCCATTGCTGATACGTTTGATGCCTTAACAAGCAATCGCTCCTACCGTAAGGCGTTCACAATGGAAGAGGCTAGGCAGATTGTATTAGAATGTATGGGTACACAATTTAATCCTGAATTCAAATCTATTTTTGAGTCAGTATATCCACAATTTGTTGACTATCAAGTGGTAAAAAAAACCGATAAAAAGTTTTCAAAGGCCATATAAAAAACAAGAGCTTGCTAAAGGAGTTACACCTTTTGGCAAGCTTTTTTGGTTTTTAGTTTTTTAATAGGAACACCGTACTGTATAGGAGTCTATTCCTATATGGCTTGAAAAATAGGAGTCTAAGGTGATAGATAAACTGCTTCATTTGTTCCAAAATGAGAATATAGAATGATTATATTTTCTATGGAGAGGAGGAAGCAGAATTGTTCTCACATCCAAGGGATTTCAATTATTTTCATGTACTTAAAAAAAGCTCATCGATCGTTTTTGATTTATTGCAAAAGACGGTTGGAATTAATACGTTTTTTATCGCGGTGAATGACCAGAAAACCAACTATTTTATTGATGCTTTTAATCGAAATGAGACATTAGTAGAAGTGGGAACGACTCTTCCCTTTAGCAATGTATACTGAAGGCTTGTCGAAAATCGTGGTCGTGAACCACTTTTCATACCAAAGCTTTCAGAAAATAACCACACAGCCTTTAATGTGATCACTGAACAACTAGGTGGAGAAGGCTGCTATTTTGGTGTTCCATTATTTTCTAAGGATAATCAAATGATTGGCACTTTGTGTGGATTAGATTCTAAGCCATACGTCTTCACGGAAGACGAGATTGAGTATGTTCAATCTTTGGCGCATCTTATTACGCAAACGATCATTATGGAAGGTCTATTAATAAAGGACCAACTAACTGGTTTCTATAACCGAGAGTTTGCTAAATCGTATTTAGAAAACGATCAGCATCATAAAAATGGAGTGTTTGCACTTCTTTACATGGACATTGATCGGTTCAAGTTAATCAATGATAATTACGGACATGAGGTTGGAGATCAGCTGGTTCAACAGCTTGCAGAGAGAATTAATACATTGATTGCCCAGGATGCGATTGCTTGTAGAATGGGTGGAGATGAGTTTCTAATTATTTATCCAAAAACTACGCAGCAGTCTATTAATCATTATTTATTTGAGGTAGAAAAGCTTGCTGAACAAATTATTGAAACAATTGCAAAGCCGGTTAAAATAAATGGTCTAGAAGTATTGGTACAGGTGAGTATTGGAATTTCCTTATATCCGCTTCATGCTAAGGATATGACTTCCTTATTGAAAAACGCAGATATGGCTATGTACAAGGCGAAGGGAAATGGGACGAAGATTGAAGTATATGATCGTCATCATGGGAAGACGCTAGCGAGGCAGTTGATGCTAGAGAATGAAATGCGTAAAGCCCTTGAACGGAATGAATTTATGCTTCATTATCAATCTCAATATGATATACAGACGGGTAAGCTTATTGGACTAGAAGCCCTTATTAGATGGGAGCACCCCATTTATGGGATGATTTCTCCTGGGGAATTTATCCCAATTGCGGAAGAGACCGGGTTAATCGTTGAAATTGGGGAATGGGTCATTGAGCGTGTTTGTCTGGATGGGGTAGAATGGCTTAAACAGGGGAGACGGCCTATCCAATTTTCCCTTAATATCTCTTCTGAGCAGATCAGATCGAAGGAATTTGTTGAGCGTGTAGAGGCTATTATTGAAGGAACGGGCTTTGATCCAAATTGGCTAAAGTTTGAAATTACAGAATCTCTTTTCATGGAGAACATGGAGGTTGCGGTTAAGGTAATTGCCCGTCTGAAAGGAACTGGATTATGGACGGCTCTTGATGATTTTGGTACAGGCTATTCATCCTTAAGCTATATCAAGCATCTTCCTATTGATTTCTTGAAAATTGACCGAGCTTTTATAAGGGAGATTTTGGACAGCAAAGGTGATCAGGCAATTGTAAAAGCAATGATTACCCTAAGTAATGAGCTTGGAATTGGGATCGTCGCGGAGGGCATAGAGGATGAATCCCAGCATGCCTATTTAAAGCAGGTGGGCTGTCATATCGGGCAAGGCTTCTATTATCAAAGGCCGGTTCCTTTTGAGACACTTGTTATGATGAATAAGGTAACGATTAGTTAGGGCTGTTTTGTTTAAGAAAACAGCCTTAAAAAGAGGGGATTCCCTCTTTTTTTGTTCATTTTTATAGCACAATCTTTCATGTGGGTGTATGATAACTAAAAATGGAAATTTCTAAAAACTTAGTCTGAAATGGGGTTTTCCTATGAAGGCATTTTTAATTGGTATCTTATCATCCGCTTTCTTCGCTTGCACATTTATATTAAACCGTGCGATGGAGCTTTCTGGAGGTAGCTGGCTTTGGAGTGCCTCACTCCGTTATTTTTTTATGATTCCTTTTTTAGTGATGATTGTTGCGTTAAGAGGTAATTTGAAGCCACTCCTTAAAGAGTTAATCGCGAAGCCAGTTCCATGGCTAATTTGGAGTTTTATTGGCTTTGGTTTGTTTTATGGTCCGATTACCTTTGCGGCTGCTTCTGGGCCTGGTTGGTTAGTAGCGGGTACTTGGCAATTTACGATTATTGCGGGAATTCTGCTAACACCATTCTTTCTTGATGGCAAAGGAAAACGACAGACCATTCCGCTCAAAAGCTTGCTTTTTTCGAGTCTCATTTTTATTGGAATTATCATTCTACAGCTTGAAAACGCCAAGGATGGACTCACATTACATTTAGTGCTTACAGGGGTGTTACCCGTTGTAATTGCTGCCTTTGCTTATCCATTGGGAAATCGACGAATGATGGTACTTTATACAGGAAAGCTCGATACCTTCCAGAGGGTGCTAGGTATGACGTTAGCCTCGATGCCATTGTGGGTGATTCTTGCCATCATGGGGTATGCAACAGTAGGGGCACCGAGCAGTAGTCAGGTAATCCAGACTATTTTGGTTGCTATATCATCAGGGGTTGTTGCCACACTATTATTTTTCTTTGCTACTGAGTTGGTGAAGGATGATCCAGGGCGTCTTGCGGCAGTTGAAGCCACACAATCATCCCAAATACTATTTGTCATTATTGGAGAAATGCTCTTTTTATCGATGCCGCTTCCATCTATGATCTCGTTCATGGGTGTCACGCTCGTCATCATGGGAATGGTGTTTCATAGTGTATTAAGTAAAAAGCTTACTATAAAGCCCAAGGTGAACAGACTTAGTGTATAGAGTCTGTTTTTTCAAGCACCCCCAAAAAACAAGATTTGCTAGAACTATTTAAGATATACTAGTTTGGTCTACCCTATCATTTTATATAGAAGTGCTCAGGAGTGATTTTGGAAAATGAAGATAATCAAGAGCCTAGTCATTATGTTTTTATTATTTGAGTTTCTGTCAATTGCTCCTACTCTGGCAGATGAACATCTAAATCTCCACAGTGAAAGTGCGATCCTAATCGATGCCAAAACAGGATTAGTTTTATATGAGAAAAATAGTAAGAAGCAGATGTATCCAGCCAGTATTACGAAGCTAGTAACTGGAATCGTTGCAATTGAGGAAGGGCAATTAGAGGACGAAGTGACAGTTAGTGAGAATGCTAGAAATGTAGAGGGAACAAAAGTATATTTAAATGAAGCTGAGGTTGTAACTCTTCATAAGCTCATTCAAGGACTGTTAATTAATTCAGGAAATGATGCGGGAGTGGCGATTGCTGAGCATATGGACTCGACAGTAGAAGGATTTTCAGAGCGGATGAATTCTTTTATTCTTGAAAAGGTAGGGGTGACTGACAGCTCCTTTGTAAATCCACACGGACTCTTTGCTGAAGAGCATTACACAACTGCCTATGATATGGCGAAAATCATGAGATATGCTATGCAAAATGAAGAGTTTGAGAAGATCATACGAACGGTATCCCTCCCGTGGAAAGGGGAGACCTGGGAAACGGTCCTTGTTAATCATCACCGGATGATGCATGAGATCCCATATGAAGGGGTCATTGGCGGGAAAAATGGCTATGTTCAAAAGTCTGGTTTTACTCTTGTAACAGTTGCACAGCGGGGAGAAACTCAGTTGATTGCCGTTACTTTACAAGCAAATGGCAGAAATCAACCGTATCAAGATACAATGGCTCTGTTTGACTATGGGTTTAAGCATTATGACACTAGCTTAATTCCCGAATTTCTTTATATGAATCAGAGTGAGATCATTTTACCTGAGAAATTAAGCCAACCCGTTGATGCTTTGAAAATGGTGGAGAGTGAACGGAAGCTTTTACAATCTAATGAACATCCTGACGTTAGCAGGATTGTTTTCCTAAGTTTGGTTATTGCTGGAACTTTTCTGTTTGTCTTATTTATAAAAATAAGGAAGAACAAGCAGTTTTATTTATAAATAAGTACATTTACGCCTATCCTTAAGGGGAAGGCGTATTTTTGCGCTTCGAATTTTACATAATTTGTATATTAAGAGCAGAAGTGCACGAAACTCAGATAAAATTGCACAAATACATGATTCGACCCTTACAATAATATTAAAAAACGAATATTCGTTCGCATATTTCTTGGTTTTTTATTCGGTAATTGATACAATAGAGTACAGAGAAAAGATGGATAGGAGGCTTCACGAGTGACAGATCAGTTCGA
Organism: Bacillus sp. AK128; assembly: GCF_053903075.1. Lineage (NCBI taxonomy): Bacteria > Bacillati > Bacillota > Bacilli > Caryophanales > Bacillaceae > Bacillus > Bacillus sp. AK128. The sequence continues at coordinate 626,286 of NZ_CP096379.1, forward strand.
ATTAGTCTCAGCCTATTCTCCACAGGGAGATCAGCCAAAGGCAATACAAAAAATTGTAGATGGAATTCGAAATAACCAAAGACATCAGACGCTATTAGGAGCAACAGGAACAGGGAAAACATTTACGATTTCCAACGTGATTAAAGAGGTTAATAAACCAACCTTAGTGATTGCCCACAACAAGACGCTTGCGGGCCAGCTTTATAGTGAATTTAAAGAGTTTTTTCCAAATAATGCGGTTGAATACTTTGTTAGCTATTATGACTATTACCAGCCTGAAGCCTACGTTCCACAGACGGACACATTTATAGAAAAGGATGCATCCATTAATGATGAGATAGACAAGCTCCGACACTCTGCTACCTCATCACTAATTGAACGCAATGATGTCATCATTATTGCGAGTGTATCATGTATATACGGTTTAGGTTCACCAGAAGAATATCGTGAACTTGTTGTTTCCCTTCGAGTCGGGATGGAAAAAGAACGAAATAAATTATTACGCGATTTAGTTGATATTCAATATGCTCGCAATGATATCGATTTCCAGCGCGGTACGTTTCGAGTTCGTGGTGACGTTGTCGAGATATTCCCAGCTTCACGTGACGAACATTGTATTCGTGTCGAGTTTTTTGGTGATGAAATCGACCGGATTCGTGAGGTTGATGCGTTAACAGGGGAGATCATCGCAGACCGTGACCATGTGGCTATTTTCCCTGCTTCCCACTTCGTTACTCGTGAGGAGAAGATGAAAGTAGCGATTGAAAATATTGAAGCAGAGCTTGAGGTTCGTTTAGAAGAGCTCCGTGAAAATGGCAAGCTACTAGAAGCGCAAAGGCTTGAGCAGCGGACTCGTTATGACCTTGAAATGATGAGAGAGATGGGCTTTTGTTCTGGAATTGAAAATTATTCGAGACATTTAACCCTTCGACCATCAGGCTCTACTCCATATACTTTAATAGATTTCTTTCCGAAGGATTTTTTAATTGTCATTGATGAGTCACATGTTACTCTTCCGCAAATAAGGGGTATGTTTAATGGAGACAAAGCAAGAAAATCTGTGCTAGTTGACCATGGCTTCCGTTTACCGTCGGCATTAGATAATCGTCCGTTAATGTTTGATGAATTTGAAAAGCATATCAATCAAATTGTATTTGTATCTGCTACACCAGGGCCGTATGAGATTGAGCATACACCTGAAATGGTGGAACAAATTATTAGACCAACCGGATTACTTGATCCAACCATCGATGTTCGTCCGATTAAAGGGCAAATAGATGATCTTCTTGGTGAGCTACATACCAGAATTGAAAAAAATGAACGGGTGTTAATTACCACGTTAACGAAGAAAATGTCAGAGGATTTAACGAATTATTTAAAGGATCTCGGCATTAAGGTGAATTATCTTCACTCAGAAATTAAAACGCTTGAGCGAATTGAAATTATTCGAGACTTACGTCTAGGTAAATATGATGTTCTAATTGGAATCAATCTTTTAAGAGAAGGATTAGATATTCCAGAGGTTTCACTGGTTGCGATACTTGATGCTGATAAAGAAGGCTTTTTACGATCAGAGCGATCATTAATTCAGACAACCGGACGTGCTGCTCGTAACGCTAATGGACATGTGATCATGTATGCGGATAAAATTACCAACTCGATGGAAATTGCCATTAATGAGACAAAACGTCGTCGTGAAATTCAAGAAGCATATAACAAAGAGCATGGTATTACTCCTCAAACGATTCAAAAGAAGATACGTGATGTAATCAGGGCAACCGTTGCGGCGGAAACAGAGGAGCAATATGATGCAGCGCCATCATTTGCTAATTTATCTAAGCCAGAACGTAAAAAGCTAATGGAAAACCTTGAAGTGGAGATGAAGGAAGCTGCACGGGCATTGAACTTCGAACGAGCTGCCGAGCTTCGTGACTTGTTATTAGAACTGAAAGCGGAAGGAAAATAAGAAATGGCAATGGACAAAATTATTGTAAAAGGGGCACGTGCCCATAATTTAAAAAATATAGATGTTACCATTCCGCGCGATCAACTAGTGGTTCTCACTGGTTTATCGGGATCTGGAAAATCATCTCTTGCCTTTGACACCATTTATGCGGAAGGTCAAAGACGATATGTGGAGTCACTATCTGCCTACGCGAGACAATTTTTAGGGCAGATGGATAAGCCTGACGTGGATGCGATTGAAGGACTTTCACCTGCGATTTCTATTGATCAGAAAACAACGAGCCGTAATCCGCGTTCAACCGTTGGTACCGTAACGGAAGTATATGATTACCTGCGCCTTTTATTTGCTAGGGTTGGTCGCCCGGTATGTCCGATCCACGGCATAGAAATTAGCTCGCAAACGATTGAGCAGATGGTTGACCGAATTCTGGAGTATCCTGAACGGACGAAACTACAAATTTTAGCTCCGATTGTTAGTGGAAGAAAAGGAACCCATGTGAAGGTACTGGAGGATATTAAGAAACAAGGCTTTGTCCGTATCCGAGTGAATGGTGAATTGGTCGAGCTATCAGAGGATATTGAACTAGAAAAAAATAAAAAGCATTCGATAGAAGTTGTAATTGATAGAATCATCGTCAAGGAGGGTGTTGCTGCTAGACTTTCTGACTCATTAGAAACGGCACTCCGACTTGGCGATGGTCGAGTAATGGTTGATGTGATGGATCTTGAAGAGGAGCATCTATTTAGTGAGCACCATGCATGTCCACATTGTGGATTTTCAATCGGCGAGCTTGAGCCAAGAATGTTCTCTTTTAACAGTCCATTTGGTGCGTGTACAAGCTGTGATGGGTTAGGAACAAAGCTTGAAGTAGACATGGAGCTTGTTATCCCAGATTGGGATAAGACTTTACGAGAGCATGCGATTGCGCCATGGGAGCCAACGAGCTCACAATATTATCCTCAGCTTTTAGAATCAGTCTGTGATCACTATGGTGTTGATATGGATTTACCGGTTAAAGATATTCCGAAGCATTTAATGGATCGAATCTTATATGGAAGTGATGGAGAAGATATCTATTTCCGTTATGAAAATGATTTTGGTCAGGTTCGTGAAAACTATGTGCCGTTTGAAGGAATCTTTGCCAATGTGGAACGTCGCTATCGTGAAACAAGCTCTGATTATATTCGTGAGCAAATGGAGAAATACATGGCTCAGCTACCTTGTCCTACCTGTGACGGACATCGACTAAAAAAGGAAAGTTTAGCGGTCTTTGTTGGAGATAATCATATTGGTCATGTGACAAACTACTCAATCACGGAAGCTTATAATTATGTGACAGGACTTACCCTTTCTGAAAAGGAAACCAAAATTGCTCACATGATTATAAGAGAAATTCAAGAACGTCTTGGTTTCTTAATCAATGTGGGACTTGATTATCTTTCTATGAGTCGTGCAGCTGGAACGTTATCTGGTGGAGAGGCCCAGCGGATTCGATTGGCTACTCAGATTGGTTCAAGATTAACGGGAGTTTTATATATTTTAGATGAGCCTTCAATAGGGCTACACCAGCGAGATAATGACCGTCTTATTCATACGCTGCAAAGTATGCGTGATATCGGGAATACGTTAATCGTCGTTGAGCATGATGAAGACACAATGATGGCTGCTGACTATTTAATCGATATTGGTCCAGGTGCAGGTGTTCACGGGGGACAAATTATTTCACAGGGTACTCCTCAAGAGGTAATGAACGATCCCAATTCATTAACTGGTCAATATTTATCTGGTCGAAAGTTTATTCCAATTCCAACCGAGCGAAGAAAGCCGGATGGACGATATCTTGAAATTATTGGTGCGAAGGAAAATAACTTAAAAAATGTGAAAGTAAAATTCCCACTAGGGACATTTATGGCAGTAACAGGGGTGTCTGGTTCTGGGAAAAGTACGTTAATTAACGAAATTCTCTATAAATCTTTAGCACAAAAACTTAATAGAGCGAAAGCTAGACCAGGGGAGCATAAAGATGTCAAAGGAATTGACCAGCTTGAAAAGGTCATTGATATTGATCAATCTCCAATCGGAAGAACACCGAGATCGAACCCGGCTACCTATACGGGTGTATTTGACGATATCCGTGATGTATTTGCTTCAACGAATGAGGCTAAAGTACGCGGCTATAAAAAAGGAAGATTCAGCTTCAACGTAAAAGGTGGAAGATGTGAAGCCTGTCGTGGAGATGGGATCATTAAAATCGAGATGCATTTCCTCCCAGATGTGTATGTACCATGTGAGGTGTGTCACGGTAAGCGATACAACCGTGAAACGTTAGAAGTAAAATATAAGGATAAAAACATATCTGATGTACTCGAAATGACGGTTGAGGACGCGTTAGTATTCTTTACGAATATCCCGAAAATCAGTCGAAAGCTACAAACAATTGTGGATGTTGGGCTTGGTTATGTTAAACTGGGTCAGCCTGCAACCACTCTCTCAGGTGGTGAGGCACAAAGAGTGAAGTTAGCCTCTGAGCTACACCGTCGTTCAACAGGTCGCTCCATGTATATCCTTGATGAACCAACGACTGGACTGCATGTGGATGATATTGCTCGACTCCTTGAGGTTCTCCAACGCTTAGTAGACAATGGAGATACGGTGCTGGTAATCGAGCATAATCTTGATGTCATCAAAGCAGCAGATTACCTCGTTGACTTAGGACCAGAAGGCGGCGACAAGGGAGGAACAATTGTAGCAACTGGAACTCCCGAGGACGTCATCAAGGTAGACGCATCCTACACAGGAAAGTATTTAAAGCCGGTCCTTGAGAGAGACCGTGAACGAACAGTAAAACGGATCAAAGAATTAGAATCAATTGGACAATCCTGATTACATGGGCTCTAGCTTTTGGCTAGAGCTTTTTAAATATGTCCAAAAGCTAGTTATAATTACGACTTTTTGAGTAATACACTGAAATAGAAAAGTTTTTTTGATTAATATTTTACCTTTCTTAAAACATTTAGTTGATTGTAGTGGAAGGCAATCGACTCCTGCGGGAGATGAGGGAAGTGTGAGACCCCACAGGCGTAGCTTGTCTAGTTGCAGTGCCCAACTCCTCGAGGTCAAATAACCCTTCTAGAATAAAAGGGAAAACCATCCTTTTTTTCTAGAAGGAACATTTGCTTATCGGAGCTAAACGGGCACTTCCACTTTTCGTTAGAGGAGGCTCACATCCCTCCCCGCGGAAAGCGAGTGCCTGCAGCGGAGATCAACGGACCCAATATGAATTCAATCTTTTTGTTATAAAGCAACAAAGTTTGCGAAAACATCAATTAGAAATTATTTATTAAATCCATGAAACTTCTGTAATACTTTATCGTAAATAATAGAAAGGAGTAGTGATAACATGGATTCAAACAACACGAATAAGCTTATATCTTCATTATGTTATTTTAGTATTTTCTTCGCAGGATTTATTTTGCCCATTGCGGTTTATTTTATTGTAGATGATGCAGAGGTTAAGCGTCACGCATCTCGAGCGCTAATCTCACACATTATTCCGCTTATTACAATCCCCGTCTTCGTTTTCTTTGGATTTTTAGCTGATGCGGGTGGTGGGTTTGGACTATTTATTTTGCTAGGGTTTTTATTAGCATTTTTAATAAATATGGTCATCATTGTATGGAATGTAATAAAAGGAATTCAAGTGTTAAAAACTTACTAATAGATCAATATTGGGGTGTGAATGTATGCCGATTTTAGAAGAGCGAAAAAGAATCTTAAAAATGGTGGAAGAAGGAAAGTTAACGGCTGAAGAAGCGATGACTTTGTTAGAAAAGCTTGAAAAGGACTCGCAGGAGATGGAGGAAAAACAGGAATCTTTTATAACTGAGCTTTCGACTCAAGTGAATTGGAATGAAGGGGATTCTGCTTATGAATCAAAGTCAGCCAAATCAGCATCCATTAAAAAGACTGTATTAGATTTCGTTGACAAAGCGTTTAAGAAGATTAAGGATTTTGACCTAGACTTCAATTTTGGTCCAGCTATTTCAGTCAACCATATATTCCAGCATGCTGATGTCTATTTAACCGATGTAGATATTGATGTGGCAAACGGAAGTGTACGTCTAGTTCCCTGGTCAGAAAAGGACGTTCGGGTCGAATGCAATGCCAAGGTATACCAGGTAGAGTCCCAAGAAGAAGCTAGAAAGACATTTCTTCAGGATGTTCTTTTCTCAATAGAAGGTGGCAAGCTTCGTTACGCTGTTCAGAAGAAGAAAATGAAGGTGAATGCGGTGATCTACTTACCGCAGGAACAATATAAGGTGATTTCCGTACGATTGTTTAATGGACAAATCGATGGGGAAAAGTTATTGGTGAAGGATTTTAAAGCGAAAACTGCAAATGGAAAGATAACTTTGGCTCATTTCCAAACAGATAAGCTTGAGGTGGAAACAGCAAATGGACATATTACACTATCCAATTTAGAGAGTCAAAAGGTAGAAGCAGAGACGATTAATGGTACGATCAAATTGGATGGATCGTATAAAAAAGCGGATATGCAGAGCTTTAATGGAAATATTATTTGTACCATTAATGATGCTAGATGTGAAACCATATTAATTAAATCCACTACAGGAAACGTAGATATGTTTGTTCCGAAGCATAGAAGTATTCAAGGTGAAGTGAAAACGAACATTGGTAACATTCAATGTGAGATTCGTGATGTAATGAAAAAGGAAGAGAAGCTTGAGGTCGTTCAAAAGTATCTTAAGTTTACAACACTTCCTGTAGAAGGCACGGATCCTTTAGTGGTTGATGTTGATACGAAGACTGGTTCGGTTATCATTCAAGAAAAAGGAGTAAGGTAATGAATAAACTAACACGTTCTAGATCAGACCGAAAGTTAGCCGGGGTAATCGGTGGACTTTCTTCATATACGGGAATTGATGCCTCCTTGTTAAGAGTAATATTTGTAATTGGATTGATTATGAGTTTTGGAACCTTTGCACTTATTTACGCGATATGGATGTTTGTCGTTCCGAATGAGAGGGATGTGATTTCCTAATGAAATGGATTTCCTCTATTCTCGTTAATAGCTTGGTCCTTATTGTTGTGGCAGGCTATTTTGAGTCATTTTATATTGAGGGGATAGGGGCTGCCATTTTGGCGAGCATTCTACTGGCTGTACTTAATGTTTTAGTAAAGCCGATCCTCATCTTGCTTACTCTACCAGTAACGGTGATGACATTAGGTCTATTCTTATTTGTCATCAATGCGATTACCTTGTGGATTGCCCAATCATTAATGGGAGATTCCTTTGTGATCGAAGGATTCGGAATGGCCATCCTAGCTTCGATTATCATCTCGTTGCTAAATTTATTAATTCAAAAATTTGTGGTAGAGCCTTTTAATAAAAAGGGATAACGATTTTAAAACGTATGTTCTTTCATTGGAACATACGTTTTTGCTTTATAATCAAGGGGAAAATTATGCGCTTCTCGTTAGTCTCCGCCCATGTTTCGGCAAGGAACTATTATGATCAGCCTATCCGAAAAGGAAATGTCCTCGGGAATTGCTAGAATATGTGTTAATCCTTATGTGGTTACTAGGTTGTTAATAAAAGCTGATAGGCTTTTATCCGTATCTTAAATAGTGATACAATATCTCTGTACATAGTTTTCGTAAATAATTATCAATTTTGACTATAGAAGTTGCAGGAGGAAGAATTAATGGTAAAGGTTCGAACGAAGGATTTAATTGAAAAGTTTGATCTTGAATTAATCAGTGGAGCAGAAGGCATTAATCGACCCATTACTACGAGTGATTTATCACGTCCTGGTATTGAAATGGCAGGTTTTTTCACCTATTATCCTGCGGAGCGAATTCAGCTTTTAGGTAAAACAGAAATGTCCTTTTATGATCAGCTACCTTTAGAGGAAAAGAGAAACCGAATGGATCAGCTTTGCACGGATATTACGCCTGGGATTATTATATCTCGAGATATGGAAGTACCACAGGAATTACTGGATGCTTCTGAACGCGAAGCAGTGCCTGTTATGCGTTCAGCCACTAAAACGACCAGATTATCTAGTCGTCTCACTAACTACTTGGAAGGAATGCTTGCTCCAACCACGGCGATCCACGGGGTGCTTGTTGATATATATGGAATTGGTGTGCTGATTATTGGGAAAAGTGGTGTCGGTAAAAGTGAGACTGCCCTTGATCTAGTAAAGCGTGGACATCGATTGGTTGCCGATGACTGTGTGGAAATTCGTCAGGAGGACCAAGGTAATCTTGTTGGGACTGCACCTGAATTGATTCAGCATTTATTAGAGATTCGTGGATTAGGGATTATTAACGTGATGACGTTGTTTGGTGCTGGAGCAGTTCGATCTTATAAAAAGGTGACGCTGGTCGTTAATTTAGAGCTTTGGGATCAAGCCAAGCAATATGATCGACTTGGATTAGATGATGAAAAAATGAAAATTATTGATACGGAAGTAACGAAAATCACCGTTCCTGTTCGTCCGGGACGAAATTTATCGGTTATTATTGAAGTGGCAGCGATGAATTATCGTTTGAAGAAAATGGGAGTGAACGCAGCCGAACAATTTTCAAGTCGTTTAACAGATGTCATTGAAGACGGCGATCATGATGATATGTAAAGACTGTTTTCGTATAGATTGTTGCTATACATAAGGCTATGTTAAAGTAGAGTGTTGATTTTTAGCAGAGTTGATTGAAGTGGAAGGACGCGAGACTCCTGCGGGAGAAGCGTGACAGGTGAGACCCCGGAGGCGCATGCCGAGGAGGCTCACCGCACGCCCCGTGGAAAGCGAGTGTCCTGTAACGAAAATCAACAACAATGTTTAACACAGCCATACATAAAGAGAGCCTATGTAAAATTTAGCTAGAGATTAGGATATAGGAGAGTGGGGAAATGGAGAGTGTTCCACAATTAGACCGGGTCTTTTTAGAGCTAGGTCCGTTTACAATTTATTGGTACGGTGTCATTATCGGGGCTGGAGCGATGCTTGGACTTTGGCTAGCGGTTCGAGAATCGCAAAGGAGAGGTCTTGATAAAGAAGTTTTTATTGATCTAGTACTTTGGGCAATTCCAATCGCGATTATTTCAGCGCGATTGTATTATGTTTTATTTAAACTAGATTATTATCTAGCCCATCCAGCTGAAATCATTATGATTCAGAATGGTGGTTTGGCGATTCATGGTGGGTTAATTGGGGCAATAATCACAGCAGTAATATTTGCGAAAAAGCGTGGAATCTCGTTTTGGAAGCTGGCTGATATTGGAGCACCAAGTATTCTTTTAGGTCAGGCAATAGGACGTTGGGGTAACTTCATGAATCAGGAGGCTCACGGTGGTGAAGTTACTCGTGAGTTTTTAGAAGGCTTGTACTTACCTGAATTCATTGTCAACCAAATGTACATAAATGGTACGTACTATCATCCAACGTTTTTATATGAATCTCTTTGGAGCTTTGCAGGGGTCATTATTTTAATCCTATTGAGAAAAGCAAATCTTCGCCGTGGGGAGTTATTCTTAACTTATGTGATGTATTATTCGGTAGGACGCTACTTTATTGAAGGGTTACGAACAGATAGCTTGATGCTGACGGAGTCACTGCGCATTGCTCAGGTGATTTCAATCGGCTTGATTCTACTAGCGGTTGGCTTATTAATTTTCCGAAGAGTAAAGGGCTATTCTAGTCAACGATACCTAGACAACAAGTAGAGAGCAGAAGGGGAGAGACGATGTTAGGTAGTATAAAACGGGGATTAATTGTTGGGCTAACAACCACGTGGACCTTAGGAAAGGTTATTTTTCCCATTACGATTATCGTGTCAATTCTACAATATACCCCGATTCTGCAATGGGTGATTAAAGGGATTGAACCGTTAATGGGTTGGCTTGGTCTTTCAGGTGATGCAGCCATTCCACTGGTACTGGGGAATTTTTTAAATTTATATGCAGCGATTGGCGCAATTCTAACGCTAGATTTAACAGTAAAAGAAGTATTTATATTAGCTGTCATGCTATCATTCTCACACAATATGTTAGTTGAATCGATGGTTGCCAAACGAGTTGGAGTTAGCGTTTGGTTAACGGTAGTCGTACGAGTTGGTTTAGCAATATTATCGGGGCTTGTCATTAATTTAGTATGGAAGGGTGGCGGTGAGCTCGCCAAGTATGGCTTCATCTCTAAACAGGAAGAGGTCATAACTGGCTGGCTACCCATTCTAATGGATGCTGTCTCCAAGGCGTTGATTGGAATTGTGCAATTAGCGATCATTGTTATTCCATTAATGGTTGTGATTCAAATTTTAAAGGATTTAAAATGGTTAGACACCTTTTCAAAATGGATGTCTCCATTTACGAGAGTGCTTGGTATGAAGGAGAATACGTCAACAACTCTAGCAGCTGGTCTATTATTTGGCCTAGCATATGGTGCGGGGGTTATGATTCAGGCAGCAAAGGAAGATGGCGTGAGCAAAAAAGACTTAACACTGGCATTTATTTTCCTCGTTTCATGCCATGCTGTGGTTGAAGATACACTGATCTTTATTCCACTTGGAATACCCGTTTTACCTTTATTATTAATTCGATTAGTTGTTGCGATTATACTAACAGTGGTTGTCGCCGTGATTTGGAACCGAGTACAACCAGTAGATAGGAAGGAAGCCACTTATGAAAGTTAATACATTATTATTTGATTTAGACGGTACGTTAATTGATACAAATGAACTAATTATATCCTCGTTTTTACACACGTTGGATCATTATTATCCAGAACAGTATAAACGTGAGGATGCCATTTCATTTATTGGACCTCCTTTATACGATACATTTGTTGCAATTGATGAGAGTAGAGTGGAAGAAATGATTACGACATACCGTGAGCATAATCTTTCTCATCATGATCAGCTCGTGACAGAGTTCGAAGGGGTCTACGAAACGATTGAAGCTCTTCATAAAAAGGGGTATAAGCTTGGGATTGTGACAACAAAGCTTCGTCACACTGTCAACATGGGTCTTAAGCTTACCAAGCTTGACCAGTTTTTTGATGTCGTTGTGACATTAGATGATGTGGAGAACGCGAAGCCTGATCCTGAACCGGTTGAGAAGGCGTTAGCTCAGCTTGGTGAAAAGCCAGAAGAGGCAATCATGGTTGGAGATAATCATCATGATATTCTTTCAGGGCAAAATGCCGGCACCAAAACGGCAGGTGTTGCCTGGTCATTAAAGGGTGTCGACTACTTACAATCCTTCAAGCCAGATTATATGCTTCATAATATGAGAGACTTATTAGCGATTTTAGAGGAGAACTAATGTGAGAAGGACGACAAGGTATCCCGTACAGGGTGCCAATTCACTTTGGCAAATATATAAAACCGTTTCATTTTGGAAAGTGGTTAAAAATTTCATTGTCATACAGGTGGCAAGGTTTACTCCGTTTTTGTCTGTGAAGAACTGGTTGTATCGAACCTTTCTTAACATGAAGGTTGGAGAGCAAACTGCATTTGCGCTCATGGTCGTTCCCGATATTATGTTTCCTGAAAAGATTAGTGTCGGCCGTAATTCAGTGATTGGTTATAATACAACGATCCTTGCACATGAATATTTGATTAAGGAATACCGTCTCGGTGATGTGGTCATCGGTAGTGAAGTCATGATTGGTGCCAATTCGACGATCCTTCCAGGAGTCGTAATTGGAGACGGTTCGATTGTTTCAGCGGGGACACTTGTTCATCGAGATGTGCCGCCGGGATCCTTTGTCGGAGGTAATCCAATGCAAGTCATTTATACGAAGGAACAGAGAGAAGCAAGAGAGGCTACAAACAATTAGTTTGTGGCTTTTTCTGTTTCGGTTGGGGAAATAGGGAATAATAGAGGTAATAGAATCGATTTCGGGGTTGATTGGGAAAGTAGATAGAGCAGGAGAAAGGACTGAGCTAGTTTTAGGTTTAGTAGTGGTCACTTATTCTAGCGTTATGCACGATTTTCAGGATATATGCACGTTCTTTATAGATTTCTGCACGATTCCAACGAACTTCTGCACGTTTTTTTAAATATATGCACAAATCTATATCCAACAGAGTCAGTGCCAGCAACAAAATCCCACCATAAAAACCTAGCCCAAAACGGTTGACTCTCCTACTGTTAACGTGTAAACTACAAATAACTTCACTTCTCTACCATATTAGCGAACTAAAGCGTTTCGATCGGAAATAGAGAAGCCTATTTTTTACATAGAAAGGATGTGTGATCTTTTGTCAAAACGAAAGATGTTTGAAAAGCCAGTTGGGATGAGAGATACATTACCGAATTTATATAAATTAAAGAAACAAGCCCGTCACCAAGTTAGTAGTGTGATAGAGGGATTTGGCTATGAATTTTTAGAGACACCGACTCTTGAATATTATGAAACGGTTGGGGAGTCTTCTGCGATTTTAGATCAGCAGTTATTTAAATTGATGGATCAGCAGGGACATACGCTTGTCCTTAGACCTGATATGACGGCACCGATTGCGAGACTTGCTGCTTCAAGATTATATACGGGAGGCTATCCGCTACGGCTTGCTTATGATACGAATGTGTTTCGGGCACAGCAGCGTGAGGGCGGTAGACCAGCTGAGTTTGAACAGGTTGGAGTGGAGCTTATTGGTGATGCTTCCTCCAGTGCTGATGCTGAGGTTATTACATTAATGATTCATTCGTTGATTGAGTCAGGACTATCAGAATTTACGGTTGCAATCGGACATATTGGCTTTATTGATGCGTTATTTACAGATGTGCTCGGAAGTGAGCAGAGAGTTAGCGATATTAAGAGATATTTATATGAAAAGAATTATGTAGGGTACCGGGAGCATGTAAAGAGCTTGCCGCTATCCTCCATTGATCAGGATAGACTTCTCGCTATTTTGCAGCTCCGTGGTGAAGGGGATATTTTACAAAAAGCGAGTCAACTTGTTCAAAATGATCAGGCGAAGCAGGCGGTTGAACAATTACAGCAGCTATGGGATGCCCTTGAGGCGCATGGAGTGACTTCTTATGTAAAGCTTGATGTAAATCTAGTACCACATATGAGCTACTATACTGGAATTTTGTTTGAAGGGTATTCTTCAAAGGTTGGATATCCAATTTGTAGTGGTGGCCGTTATGACCAGCTGTTAGAACGTTTTGAGCGACAAGCAGATGCTACGGGCTTTGCAATCCGGTTGGATTATTTACTAGAGGCTCTCGGTGAAACCAGTAGTGAAGCAAAGCTGGAATGTGTCATTTTCAGTCAAGAGCAAAGAAAAGCAGCTATTGAGTATGCAACGGACCGTCGAAACCAAGGGAAACAGGTTGTGCTTCAGGATCTTAAGGGAGTACGTGATATCGATTCGTTTACAACAAAGTTTAGCGAAGTGACTTATTTTATAGGAAGTGCAGGAAAGGAGAAGCAGCTATGAAATCTTTCCTAACGATTGCGATGCCAAAGGGTAGAATTTTTGAGGAAGCTGTTCAATTAATGAGAAAAGCGGGCTATCCTTTACCAGAGGAATTTGATGAGTCGAGAAAGCTCATCTTAGATATAGAAGAAGCGAACATGAGATTTATTTTAGCGAAACCTATGGATGTGGTGACTTATGTGGAGCATGGAGTTGCGGATGTTGGAATTGCTGGAAAGGATGTCATGATGGAGGAAGCGCGCGATGTGTATGAGGTCCTGGACTTGAAAATCAGTAAGTGCCATCTTGCTGTTGCTGGCTTACCAAATACCGTAATTCGTGATGTGGCTCCAAAGGTTGCTACTAAATATCCAAATGTTGCAGCTAGTTATTTTAGAGAGCAGGGCGAGCAGGTTGAGATTATTAAGCTCAATGGTTCAATCGAGTTAGCTCCATTAATTGGGTTAGCAGACCGGATTGTTGATATTGTGTCAACAGGACAAACATTAAAGGAAAATGGGTTAGTTGAGCTTGATCGTTTTGCTGATATTACATCAAGGTTGATTGTTAATCCAGTTAGCTACCGGGTGAAGGATCAAGTTATTGATGAGCTTGTTGAAAAGCTATCAAGAGTCATTGAATAGGAGGTGGAATCAATGAAAGTCGTTATAAATCCAAACACAGCTTCATTAAAACGGACGATTGAGCAAGGGACAGATGAGCAACGTTTAGCCGTTTTAGATATCATCACCGAGGTGAGAAAAAGCGGGGATGAAGCTCTTTTTTCCTTCACTGAAAAGTTTGACCGAGTAATACTAGATTCATTAAAGGTCTCAAAAGCCGAAATCGAACAGGCTTATGAGGAGCTAGATGAAAGCATGCTACCGATTATCCGTGAGGCAGCTGCAAATATTAAGGATTACCACCAGCGTCAAAAACGTGAATCATGGATTACGACGGAGGAGAATGGAACGATTTTAGGACAAAAAATTACGGCTTTAGATTCGGTAGGCGTTTATGTTCCAGGTGGACTTGCCGCTTATCCTTCTTCTGTCTTAATGAATGTGACTCCAGCTTTAGTTGCTGGGGTGAAACGAATTGTTATGGTGTCACCACCTCAACAAAACGGTACATTACCTGCAGGTGTGCTTGTAGCAGCCAATGAACTTGGTGTCGAAGAAATTTATAAGGTTGGTGGAGCGCAGGCAATTGCGGCTTTAGCATATGGAACAGATTCCATCGCTAAAGTTGATAAGATTGTCGGACCGGGGAATATTTACGTCGCATTAGCTAAGCGTGAGGTATTTGGACATGTTTCAATCGACATGATTGCTGGACCTAGTGAAATTGTTGTGCTTGCTGATGAAACGGCAAGAGCGGCTGAGGTTGCCGCTGATCTAATATCTCAAGCTGAGCATGACGAACGAGCTTCTAGTGTTCTTGTTACGACATCAGAAAATCTGGCAAACGAGGTAAAGGAAGAGGTAGAAAAACAGCTTCAAACGCTCCCACGTGAAAAAATTGCTAGAGTATCGATTGAGAACTATGGTGCCATTTATGTAACGGAAACGTTAGAGAATGCGATCCAGCTTGTCAATGAATTAGCCCCTGAGCATTTAGAGGTGTTAACGGCTAGTCCTATGGATGTGTTAGGGAAGATTCAACACGCAGGAGCGATTTTCTTAGGAAGATATAGCTCAGAGCCTGTAGGGGATTATTTTGCAGGACCGAATCATGTTTTACCAACGAATGGAACAGCTAGGTTTTCAAGCCCATTGAATGTAGATGATTTCACGAAAAAGTCTAGTATTATTTCTTATAGTGAAAAGGCAATGCAAGAGAATGGACGGAAAATCGCTGCTTTTGCAAGATTAGAAGGTTTAGAAGCACATGCACGTGCTGTAGAATATCGACTGGAGGATTAAATCATGTCACAAACTCGTCAAGCTCATATCGAGCGAAATACTAATGAAACTCAAATAACTCTTGAATTTAACATTGATGGAGAAGGCCAATCTACTTTAGATACGGTCGTTCCATTTATGACACATATGCTAGATTTATTTACAAAGCATGGCCAATTCAACCTGACTGTTGACGCAAAAGGTGATGTGGAGGTAGATGATCACCATACAACAGAGGATATTGGAATTTGTTTAGGAATTGCTTTAAAAGAAGCATTAGGGGATAAAAAAGGAATCAAGCGTTACGGTAATGCTTTTGTTCCGATGGATGAGGCTTTAGCTCAAGTGGTTGTTGATTTAAGCAATCGTCCTCATTTAGAGTTCCGTGCAGATTTTCCAAGTCAAAAGGTAGGAACGTTTGATACCGAGCTTGTTCACGAATTTTTGTGGAAGCTAGCACTTGAAGCAAGAATGAACTTACATGTAATCGTTCATTATGGCCATAACACACACCATATTATTGAGGCGATTTTTAAGGCGTTAGCGCGTGCGTTAGATGAAGCTACAACCATTGATCCTCGTATTAAGGGAGTTCCATCTACGAAGGGAATGTTATAAATGATTGGCATTATCGATTATGGAATGGGAAATTTGTATAGCGTTAGTAAAGCGTTAGAGCGCTTGGAATATGACTATGTACTTTCTAGTGATGTGAAGGAGCTGGAAAAAGCAAAAGGGCTTATTTTACCTGGTGTAGGATCCTTTAAGGATGCAATGGGGATTTTGAATGAAACAGGTCTAACTGGTTTTATTAAGGAACAGACCGAAGCTGGTAAACCGTTACTTGGAATTTGCTTAGGGATGCAGTTGTTATTTGAGGAAAGTGAAGAAAATGGCTTAACAAAAGGGCTAGGCTTATTAGAAGGTCGTGTGGCTAGATTTCCAGGAGTAACAAACACAGGTGAAAAATATAAGGTACCACATATGGGCTGGAATCGTTTAGCGTTTCACCAAGAAAATCCGTTACTAGCTGATTTAGAGGAAGGTCATGTTTATTTTGTACACTCCTATTTTGTTGACACGGTAGATCCTGTCGTTTTGGCTAGTAGTTCATATGATGTTCAGGTGCCGGCGATTGTGGGACGGAAAAATGTATTGGGGACACAATTTCATCCAGAAAAAAGTGGTGACCTTGGTGTAGCCATTCTTAAAAATTATGCAGCGATTGTGGAGAAGGGAGGGCTTTAATTGACTAGTTTTACAGTATATCCTGCGATTGATATGCGTGGCGGGAAGTGTGTAAGGTTAATACAAGGTGATTATAACCAGGAAACCGTTTATGGGGATTCACCATTTGATATGGCTTCTTTATTTGCAGAGCAAGGGGCTAGCTGGATCCATATGGTGGACTTAGATGGGGCAAAGGCGAAAAAGAGAGTGAATGATCAATATGTACTACAGGTTGCGAAGGAGCTACCTGCTAAGGTACAGATTGGTGGCGGAATTCGTACTCATGAAGATGTTGAGTATTATTTAAGTCAGGGTGTCGACCGAGTTATATTAGGAAGTGCTGCTATTAATAGCCCTGAATTTGTAAAAGAAATGCTACGTACATACGGCGCGAAAATAGCCATCGGAATCGATGCAAAGGATGGGTATGTTGCAACTGAGGGTTGGATTGAGACTTCGACGATTAAAGCAACGGATTTGGCACTTGAATTAGTACAGCATGGTGCGGAAACGTTTATTTTCACGGATATTGCGACCGATGGAATGCTATCTGGTCCAAATGTAGAGGCAGTTTCGGAGCTTGCTAGAATCACTGGGAAAACGGTGATTGCTTCCGGAGGGGTAAGTTCTCTTGCGGATTTAAAGAAGCTAAGAGAGTTTACTTCGGTTGGTGTTGGTGGCGCTATTGTAGGGAAGGCCCTGTATACGAACCAATTTACCGTTGCAGAAGCAGTAAAAGAGGTGGAATACGATGCTCGCTAAACGAATTATCCCATGCTTAGATGTGAAGGATGGTCGTGTCGTAAAGGGGGTTCAATTTGTTGAACTCCGTGACGCGGGTGATCCGGTTGAGCTAGCGAAGTTTTACGATCAAGAGGGTGCTGATGAGCTAGTGTTCCTTGATATTTCGGCTTCACATGAAGGACGTAAAACAATGGTAGAAGTAGTCGAGCAAGTGGCTGCACAACTCGCCATCCCGTTTACGGTTGGAGGCGGAATTAATGCGTTAGAGGATATGAAACGAATCTTAAGAGCAGGTGCTGATAAAGTATCGGTTAACACAGCTGCCTTAGTCAACCCTGACTTAATAAATGAAGGGGCCGATTTCTTCGGATCCCAGTGTATTGTTTGTGCGATAGATGCCCGTTATGATGAAGAGCTAGGTTCATGGCGTGTTTACACTCACGGTGGTCGTAAACCAACGGAGTGGGAAGTTGTCGATTGGGCAAAGGAAGCAGTTCGTCGCGGAGCGGGAGAAATTCTATTAACGAGCATGGATAAGGACGGAGAAAAATCCGGCTTTAATTTGGCATTAACAAAGGCAGTTAGTTCGGCTGTGACCGTTCCTGTTATTGCCTCAGGTGGGGCAGGATCTGCTGAACATTTTGAGGAAGCCTTTGATGAGGGGTTAGCAGACGCAGCATTAGCCGCTTCGATTTTTCACTACAAGGAGACATCTGTGAAGGAAGTGAAGCAGTACTTACGTGAAAAAGGAGTGACAGTAAGGTGAAGATTGATCAAATTAGTTTTGATGAAAAGGGCTTAGTACCTGCGATTGTTCAGGATGCAGTCAGTAAGGAAGTATTAACATTAGCTTATATGAATGAGGAATCTCTTCAAAAGTCAATTGAAAGTGGAGAAACTTGGTTTTATAGTCGTTCTAGACAGGAGCTGTGGCATAAGGGTGCAACATCCGGTCATACTCAAAGAATTGTTTCAATGAAATACGATTGTGATCAGGATGCCATTCTAGTTGGAGTCATTCCAGCTGGCCCTGCTTGTCATACGGGAGCTTATTCTTGTTTTAATGATGTATTGGTTGGAGAAAAGAAGGAAGCTAGTGGTAGTGACCGTTTTTCCATCATCAATGAGCTGGAGCAAGTCATCGCGGCTCGTGAAAAGGAACGTCCAGAGGGTGCTTATACAACCTATTTATTTGAAAAAGGTGTTGATAAAATTCTCAAGAAGGTCGGCGAAGAAGCTGGTGAGGTCATTATCGCAGCTAAAAACCGTGATCATGAGGAGCTTACTTGGGAAGTTTCTGATCTTCTGTATCATTTACTCGTTCTTCTCAGGGAGCAAGACCTTCCACTAGATCGTGTCTTAGAAGCGCTTCAACAAAGACATAAAAAATAAACCGAATGGCCGGTTATCGGCTATTTGGTTTATTTTTTTGTAAGGGGGAAGAATTCACGAGAGAATCGACATTGTTTGACAAAAATCGGGTGGTGACTGGCACTTAAAAAGTGTGTTATAATTAATACTCATGAAAAGGTTCGTGTAGATAAAAAATTTTAGGGTTTTGTAAAGGGAATGGAGGAAGGAATGAGTAAACAGGTTGGAGCAACTAGGGAGAAAGCAAATGCAGTGGTTATTCCCTTCCACTTAGATGGAGATTTTTTTTATAAGAAGGGCTTGCGAGCCTATCGAAATAGAGATTTTGAGCGGTCAATTCAGCTTCTAAAGCGTGCTCATGAGCTAGAACCAGAGGAACCGATAATTCTTTGCCAGCTTGCTGCGGTCTTATCAGAAGTCGGAGAATATCAGCTTTCTACTGAATATTTACGAATTGTCGTAACTGAACTTGATCCTGATATGGTCGAGTGCTATTATTTCATCGCTAATAATTTTGCTCACCTTGGTTTATTTCAAGAGGCTAAAAGACATGCGCTAAAATATATGGAACTTTCACCGGATGGTGAGTTTTTAGAGGATACGGAAGATTTGTTAGAACTTTTATCACTAGATAGTGATGATTCGGAAGATGATGAGGATGACCTTATCTTTTTACAGGACCACGCGCGCGAGCTCATGGAAAAAGGAGATTTTCACGGGGCTATTGATATTCTTCATGAGTTAATTGATGGGCATCCGCAATTCTGGTCAGCCTATAATAATTTAGCGTTAGCTAATTTTTACATCGGAAATTCAGATGAAGCATTGATTATTTTAGAGGATATTTTAGAAAAAAATCCAGGTAATCTTCATGCATTGTGTAATAAGGTAGTCATTCATTTTTATTTACGAAATGATGAGATGGTCAATAACTTAGTTGACCATTTAAAGGTAGTCCATCCGATGTTAATGGAACACCGTTATAAACTTGGTGCTACTTTCGGAATGGTCGGACGCTATGACTTAGCGTTTCAATGGCTTCTTTCCTTGAAAAAGACTGGCTATGACGGTGATGCAACGTATTTTTATTGGTTAGCTCAATCTGCTTATCACATGAAGCATGAGCAACTGGCACAATACAGCTGGAAAAAGGTATTACTCCTTTCGCCTGAAAAGAAGGGAAGCGCCCCTTGGGAACAATCTTTGCCACTTGAAGAAAAAGGCGATGATGAGCTACTTAGCTATTATCTTCAGTTAAAAGAGAAAAACCAAACCGTTTCTGTGAAGTCATCACATTATCAAAAAGGAATTCTGGTAGCAGATCTCCTATATACGAGATATCAGCATGACCGTAGTAATCTCTCAACGATTCTCTCTCAATGGTTTCAGGTGATGCCACAGCTATCTGAAAAGAAGCTAATCAACACACCAGCACTTGCAGCTGCAATCGAGTACTTATTCCTTGATGAGATTGGAAAAGCAACCACACAGGCTGCCGTATCACGTACTTATAATATCTCCAGTGCCACGGTCAGAAAGTACATTTATTTATTAAGTTCATATAGAAATGGGTAAAGAGACTGCCGTGGTGGCAGTCTTTTTATTGTGGATATTGAATGGATGAGGCGGATGAAGGACAATTCGAGCAGGGTGTAGAGGGGGAATGTCCTTCATGAGGTGGATGAAGGACAATTCAAGCAGGAGGAAGAGTGGAATTGTACTTCATGAGGCAGATGAAGGACAATTCAAGCCGGAAGTAGAGGGGAAGTGTCCTTCATAAGGTGGATGAAGGACATTTCAAGCAGGAAGTAGAGTGGAATTGTCCTTCATAAGGTGGATGAAGGACAATTGAAGCCGGAAGTAGGGGGGGATGTCCTTCATAAGGCGGATGAAGGACAAATCAAGCAGGAGGAAGAGGGGAAATGTCCTTCATAAGGCAGATGAAGGACAATTCAAGCAGGAAGTAGAGGGGGAAAGTCCTTCATGAAGCAGATGAAGGACTTTCCAGCACTGAAACAGAGAGAAAATGTCCTTCAAGCTAATAACAAATACCATAATCGCACGACTCGCGTTATCAAAATGAGATATAATCGCACGACTTTGCACGATAATTGCACTCAAACTCAAACTAATTGCACAAAACCAGTTTAGAACCTATCAGTCAGTCATCCTCACAAAACAAGTTTGACTAACACTTCACAAAAAAACTTATCCAACCACCTCTCCTAATTTGAGCATATATATGGACGTTTTCGGCTGTGTTTTATAGGATAATAGTAGAACGTCGAGTTCATATTAAGGTATATGGAGATTTTGGACAAAGGAGTGAGAGTAATGTCTGAAGAAAAAATTTATGATGTGATTATTATTGGAGCTGGTCCTGCTGGAATGACAGCAGCTGTATATACATCACGTGCCAATTTAAGTACGTTAATGCTTGAACGTGGGGTGCCAGGTGGGCAAATGGCAAACACGGAAGAGGTTGAAAACTATCCAGGCTTCGATCATATTTTAGGTCCTGAGCTTTCAACGAAAATGTTTGAGCATGCTAAGAAGTTTGGCGCTGAATATGCTTACGGTGATATTAAAGAAGTCATTGATGGAAAAGAATATAAGACCGTTATTGCTGGGAAGAAAGAGTTTAAAGCAAGAGCTGTAATCATTACAACCGGTGCAGAGTACAAGAAAATCGGTGTACCAGGAGAAAAAGAGCTTGGTGGACGTGGCGTATCCTACTGTGCAGTGTGTGATGGAGCTTTCTTTAAAGGGAAAGAGCTAGTTGTTGTAGGTGGAGGAGACTCTGCAGTTGAGGAAGGTGTGTATTTAACACGCTTTGCTTCAAAAGTAACGATTGTTCACCGACGTGATACATTACGTGCTCAAAAGATCCTTCAAGAACGTGCCTTTGCCAATGACAAAATTGATTTTATCTGGAACCATACGATCAAAGAAATTAATGATCAAGATGGAAAAGTTGGAAGTGTTACATTAGTAAATACAGAATCAGGTGAGGAGCAAAACTTCTCAGCTGACGGTGTGTTCATTTATATTGGTATGCTTCCTTTATCAAAGCCATTCGAAAACCTAGGTATCACAAATAACATGGGTTATATTGAGACAAATGAACGAATGGAAACAAAGGTAGAGGGTATTTTTGCAGCTGGTGATGTTCGTGAAAAGACATTACGTCAAATTGTAACTGCTACTGGTGATGGTAGTATTGCTGCTCAAAGTGCTCAGCATTATGTCGAAGAGCTTGTAGAAGAACTGAAGCAAAAGGTAAGCGAATAAACAGCTTGTCCAAATAATTTACAAATAGTAATGATGTTTTAACTCTCTTGTAACACGAGTGAAACATTGATGGGGTATTATAAAAGTAAGTAATTGACCCCCTTTTATAGATATACTTTGGCACGGGATTATTCCCGTGCTATTTTTTTACCTTTTTACATATTTCCAGAATTATTGCACATTCCGGAGACCTTATTCATTTCGGAGATCTAATCACCAGCGGAATGCAGTGTTCTTGAATAAAGGTCCTTCATTCACAGGTAGTCTACAAAAGTTAACACCATATTCAAGTTTCGTTCATTGTTACAATATTTAAATAATAGTATAATGAATAGAAAAAGCTAAGAGTATAAATAGTATAATAGCACCTAACCTAAAGAGGTGAACGATATGCAAAGAGTGACGAACTGTGTGTTGCTAAAAGGCGACCAAATTCTTTTGTTACAAAAGCCAAGTCGCGGTTGGTATGTAGCACCTGGTGGGAAAATGGAACAAGGGGAATCGGTCCGAGATACGGTGACTCGTGAGTTTCGTGAAGAAACAGGAGTGTTTATCAAAAATCCTACTCTCAAGGGAGTTTTTACGATCACAATTCAGGATCATGGACAAATTGTTTCTGAGTGGATGATGTTTACGTTTCTTGCGACAGACTATGATGGTGAGAATGTAGCTGAGTCTGAAGAGGGGACTGTGTCCTGGCACGATCTTGAACAGGTATCCTCCTTGCCAATGGCACCTGGTGATTATCATATCATTGACTATGTGGCAAAAGGAGCCGGGATGATCTACGGAACATTTACATATACGTCTAATTTCGAATTACTAGCCTACCGTTTAGATCCGAGCTAAAGTGAACTTTACTATCGTAAGGGGGAAAAAAGTTGAGTACAGGGCCGATTCAAGATGTACAAATGGTCATTATTACAGGAATGTCTGGAGCCGGTAAGACAGTCGCCATCCAAAGCTTTGAAGATTTAGGGTACTTCTGTGTAGATAATTTACCACCAACTCTACTACCGAAATTTTTAGAGCTTATGAAAGAGTCAGGGAACAAGATGAATAAGGTAGCCCTCGTTATGGATTTGCGAGGTCGAGAATTCTTCGACAGCCTTTTTGAGGCTCTCGATGATATTGCCGAAAAATCATGGATTACTCCACAAATCTTATTCTTAGATGCAAAGGATGCTACTCTTGTAACGCGTTACAAAGAAACAAGACGGTCGCATCCATTAGCTCCTTCTGGTTTACCTCTTGAAGGAATAGGGCTTGAAAGAGAGCTTTTAGAGGAATTAAAAGGGCGAGCTCAGCTTATTTTTGATACAACTGAATTAAAGCCTAGAGAGCTTCGTGAGAAAATCATTAAACAATTTGCTACTCATAGTAAGCAGGTATTTCAGGTCAATGTTTTATCTTTTGGTTTTAAGTACGGAATTCCAATTGATGCTGATTTAGTATTTGATGTTAGATTCCTACCTAATCCCCATTATATTGAGCATATGAGACCTCAAACCGGGTTAGATGAAGAAGTGTCTACCTATGTTCTAAAATGGAATGAGACCAATAAATTTCTAGAAAAGGTCATTGATTTATTAGCCTTTATGCTTCCACAATATAAACGTGAAGGTAAGAGTCAGCTTGTGATTGCCATAGGCTGTACAGGTGGGCAGCATCGCTCGGTTGCTTTATCTGAAAAAATTGCCCAACACTTTGGTTCTGAGTATCGGACACATGTTAGCCATCGTGATATTGAGAGGAGAAAGGAAAGTCGATGACATGAAGAAAAAACAACCACGAATTGTCATCATCGGGGGTGGAACAGGACTTCCCGTTCTCTTAAGAGGATTAAAGGAATATCCTGTTCACCTTACAGCAATTGTGACGGTTGCTGACGATGGGGGGAGTTCCGGTCGGTTACGAGATGAACTTCAAATACCTCCTCCAGGTGATATTAGGAACGTGTTAGCCGCACTTTCAGATGTAGAGCCTCTTATTGTAGAGCTCTTCCAACATCGCTTTCAAAATGGCGGTGGGTTGTCTGGGCATGCCTTAGGTAATCTTCTACTAGCTGCATTAACCGATATAACGGGAGATTTTATGCATGCAATTAGAGAAATGAGTAAGGTTATGAATGTTAAAGGAAAAGTATTACCTGCCGCAAATCGCAGTATTGTCCTTCATGCTGAAATGGAGGATGGAACGGTCGTTTCAGGTGAATCAAAAATCCCTTATTCGGGGAAACGTATTAAAAAGGTATTTCTTACTCCGGAAAAAATTGAACCACTTAGTGAAACAATCCGTGAAATAAGAAGGGCAGATCTGATTGTCATTGGACCTGGTAGCTTATATACCAGTATCTTACCGAACTTGCTTGTTCCTAAAATTGGAGAAGAAGTAAGTAAATCAAAGGCCCAGAAAATATATGTCTGTAATGTGATGACACAGGCTGGTGAAACATTGGATTATACCGCAAGTGATCATGTTAAAGCGTTATACAATCATATAGGTCCTTCATGTATCGATAAAATTCTTGTTAATGATGAAGAAATTCCCGAATCCATTCAAGAGCTTTATGCAAAAGAATTAGCAAAACCAGTTATTTATGACACATCGAAATTAACTTCTTTAGGTTTAGAGATCATTCATGATAAAATAATTAATTATAATGGAGAAGTCATCAGACATGATACAGGAAAGGTAGCCTCTCTTTTATATAAATTAATAGAACAGCATGAAACCGTATATGAGTAAAACTTTCACCGTATAAGAATAGAGCGTGTTAGAAAAAGAAGAAAATATCGCCGAGAAGTTCGAGGCTGCAAGAATCAAAAGCGAGCCACCTATGAAGTTCGACGACTATTTTCACAAAACTTTTCAAACATCCTCTAATATTCTAATGGATGAGATGGTTCATTAGGTTAAGGGGGTGAAGAGTTGTCATTCGCATCAGAAACAAAGAAAGAGCTGACAAATCTTCAGGTGAAGGATTGTTGTGGTAAAGCTGAGTTGGCTGCGTTAATCAGAATGAACGGCTCCATGTCATTTTCAAATAAGCAGCTCTCACTTGATATTCAAACAGAAAATGCAGCGATCGCTAGACGGATTTACACGCTGTTAAAGAAGTTTTATGATGATGTAGTGGTCGAGCTTCTTGTTCGAAAGAAAATGCGTTTGAAGAAGAATAACGTATATATTGTTCGCTTAGTGAAAAATGCTAGAGGTATATTAGAGGACTTGCATATTCTCAACACTGGCTTTGAATTTATTCGAGAAATTTCACCCGCAATAGCAAAGAAAAAGTGCTGCAAACGCTCTTACCTACGAGGTGCATTTTTAGCAGGTGGTTCCGTCAATAATCCAGAAACTTCTTCCTACCATTTAGAAATATTCTCCCTCTATCAGGAGCATAACGAATCACTTTGTGAATTAATGAACGTGTTTGACCTTAATAGTAAGACGTTAGAACGTAAAAAGGGATATATCACGTATCTAAAGGAAGCAGAAAAAATCACTGAATTTTTAAATGTAATTGGTGCGCATCAGGCATTACTTCGGTTTGAGGATGTTCGAATTGTTCGAGATATGAGAAATTCGGTAAATCGTCTAGTGAATTGTGAAACCGCTAACTTAAATAAAACCATTGGTGCAGCTATCAGACAGGTAGAGAATATTAAGTTTATTGATCGAACAGTAGGTCTTCAAATACTTCCAGATAAACTACGGGAAATTGCTCAGCTGCGTGTAGACTACCAGGATGTGACGTTAAAAGAGCTGGGGGAAATGGTATCGGGTGGTTCCATCAGTAAATCAGGTATTAATCATCGACTTCGTAAGATTGATGAAATTGCAGATAAAATCCGTGCAGGAGAAAATATAAAGTAAACAAAATACAAAGGAGGAAGAAACAAATGGTTGAGAAAAAAATCGAAGTGAAGCTAAAGTCAGGCTTACAGGCACGACCAGCTGCAATGTTTGTTCAAGAAGCTAATCGTTTTTCATCAGAAATCTTTCTTGAGAAAGATGGCAAGAAGGTGAATGCAAAGAGCATTATGGGTCTCATGAGTTTAGCGGTAGGCTCTGGAGCTGAAGTTGTTTTATCTGCAGTCGGACACGATGAGCAGGCGGCATTAGAAGCACTTGAGAAGTTTGTAAATCAGACGATTTAAAATGAATGGCAGCGATGCCATTCATTTTTTTGTGGAAATAAAGAATAGTGGTGTTCCGTCGTAGAAAAAGGTTACTGTATTTCATTATGGTGAACCAACAGTATTCACTACAACAATTGGCCACAATCCACCATTAACTCAGCAATGGTTTTGGTTCAAAGATTAGTCCATTGTCAGTATACTCTTTCTTTTACAATTAAGGAAAATAATGGTTGTATTTTAACTGTTTATTTTTGTAAACTAATAGTGCATATGTACTAAAATAGCCGTTATCAAAGGGAGAAGATACATTGTTAGAAATTGTAGAGTTATCAAAAGCCTATAAAGATAAGAAAGCAGTAGATTCATTAAGTTTTTCAGTATCCTCTGGGGAGGTCTTTGGCCTATTAGGAAGAAACGGTGCGGGGAAAACCACCACTATTAAAATGATGCTTGGACTTGTGTCACCTGATCAAGGGAGCGTTCATTGGAAAAATCAAAAGGGCTTAAAGAATGTCTCGTTTGGATACTTACCTGAGGAAAGAGGACTGTATCCAAAAACAAAAGTAGCCGAGCAACTATCGTACTTTGCTAGATTAGAAGGTTTAAAAAAGGACGAAGTGAAGAAAAGTATAGATTACTGGATTGAAAGATTTGATATTGGAATCTACAGAGATAAATTAGCAGGGGATCTTTCTAAAGGTAACCAACAGAAGGTTCAAATTATCGCCACTTTATTACATAATCCCGAATTAATTATTTTGGATGAGCCTTTTAGTGGACTTGATCCGGTCAATGCAAACCTTTTGTCTGAGGTCATTATGGAAGAAAAACAAAAGGGAAAAGTTATTATTATGTCTAGTCACCAAATGGATCAAGTGGAAAAGTTCTGTGAAAATGTAGTATTGATGAAGGAAGGTCGGGCGGTTATTTCTGGTGAACTTGAGACAGTTAAAAAATCATATGGATTCATGCATCTGTCACTGTATGGAGAGCTTGATCAAATTGCCACCTATTGTACAGACCATAACTATCCGTTTGTACAGGAAGCGAAAAAAATTACCCTTTCATTGCCCCATGACCAGGACCCATTAGATATCTTATCAAAGATAAAGCAAGAGGATATTCATGTGAAAGAAGTTACGTATTTACAGCCAACTCTTCACCAAATTTTCATTGATAAGGTAGGGTCTTAATATGAAGCCATTATGGATTGCATTTTTATTTCATTTTAAAGAACAACTTAGATCTAAGGGATTTAAGATTACTTCTATTGTTATCTCTGCTGTTATTTTGGGATTCTTTGCATATAATCATTTTATGACATCCGAGGAAAATGTAGTAATCTCAGTCGTTAATTCAACATCCTTTGAAGTGAATATAGAGCAGATTGAAGCGGAAATAGAAGGAGGGACTGTCTCCCTCATCGGTTCAGAAGATATTGAGGCGGAAAAGGAAAAAATCAAGGATCAGGATGTAGATCATTTACTTATTATTGAAGAGCAACAATCCGTTCCGGTGGTATCTTATTTCTACAATCGATATCCAGATACAAGTGTCATCTATCCTTTTGTTACCCAGTTACAACAGCAATATATTTCTTCTGTGACAGATAGACATTCTTTATCACCCGAAATTACAACGGAGTTATTTTCAACTATACCAGTAGAGAGAAATATGTTAGCTGAAAATACTGGGAGCTTAGGTATTGTATATGTATTTATTTTCTTAATGTATACGTTTATCTTAATGTTTGGTCAAGGAATTGCGATGAACATTACCGGTGAAAAGTCAACAAGGGTAATGGAAGTGATGATTACGAAGATTAAGCCAATTTATATGTTATTTGCAAAAGTTCTTTCTAATCTTTGTGCTGGATTAATCCAAGTCTCTATCTTCTTCCTAGCGGGCTATGTGGCTCATCTTATTGGTTGGCTTAATGTTGATCAATTTAATATATTTGGGTTTGTATTCGATTTATCGCAAATCGATGCCGGTCTCATTGTAGCTTTTATGTTTTTCTTCTCTTGCGGGTATTTAATGTATGCCTTGTGCTTTGCTGCATTAGGGTCAGTCATTTCAAGAACGGAGGACCTTGGAAGTGTAATGGGGCCCGTTATGATTCTTGTCATTGGGGCATTAATGGTTGGTATGAGGACCATGATGGATCCAACTGGCATGCTTGTCACGTTCTCCACGTATTTCCCGTTTTTCTCACCGATTGTTGCGTTTGCTAAATTTGTTATGGGGGAAATAACCATGATTCAGCTAGTTATTAGTGGAGTCATTTTACTAGCTTCCATCTTGCTAATCGCATACCTGGCATCACGTATCTATGTGAAAGGTGTAATGGTGTATGGAGAGAAGTTTAAATGGTCTCAGTTAAGTGAGCTAGTTAAAAAGGAAAAGGTTCATCAACTTTAATTGATGTGGGTTACTGCAAATTTTGCTGCATTATTAATTTAAATTTAATTAATAATTTGGTCCGTTGGTTTCCGCTGCAGGCGCTTGCTTTCCGCGGGGAGGGACGTGAGCCTCCTCGGCTTTGCCTGCGGGGTCTCACACTTCCCTCATTTCCCGCAGGAGTCAAACGCCTTCCGCTCCAACCAACTCTTGGTTGTTTACATTATTATTATATTGAAAAATCTTTTCAGAAAACAACTTATACAAAAAGAGTAGTAGACTAAATACAAACCCATTATAAAATAAGAAAAAGTGAGGATATGAATTCCTCACTTTTTCTTATCATTACTTATTATCTTTTGTTAGAACCTGGTCGACTAGACCGTATTCCATTGCCTTATCAGCTGTCATGAAGTTGTCACGCTCTGTGTCGCGCTCGATTACTTCGATTGGTTGGCCAGTACGTTCTGCTAGGATTTCGTTTAGCTTTGAACGTAGGAATAGGATACGCTTAGCAGCAATTTCGATTTCAGTTGCTTGACCTTGTGCACCACCTAATGGTTGGTGAATCATAACTTCACTGTTTGGTAACGCGAAACGCTTGCCTTTTTCACCTGCAGCAAGAAGGAATGCACCCATTGAAGCGGCCATACCGATACAGATTGTAGAAACCTTAGGCTTGATAAATTGCATCGTGTCATAGATTGCCATACCTGCAGTTATTGAACCACCAGGGCTGTTAATGTATAAAGAAATATCTTTATCAGGATCTTCAGCAGCTAAGAATAGAAGCTGAGATACGATTGAGTTTGCTACATTATCATCAATTGCAGAACCTAACATGATAATTCTGTCTTTAAGAAGACGAGAGTATATGTCGTATGCTCTTTCACCGCGATTTGTTTGTTCGATTACCGTTGGAATTAAATTCATCGTGAAATCCTCCTTTAAAATCATTCAGTAGTTTATGTATTTATCATAACTCTAAGGTCAATGAAGGTCAAACAAAAGCCCTTGTCATTATATGTATTCAAAGATGAGTCCAATCATACCCTTCACTACCATATTCAGCATAACCAATTCTCATGCTTTTCTAACCCTAGTTACATAAATTTTAACATATGTTCGACTATATCCAATATAATCCTACTTGAAAAGTAGTGATTTCTTTCATATAATAGATAAGTCACACACTAAACACATGCGCTCGTAGCTCAGTTGGATAGAGCGGTAGTTTCCGGTACTACGTCTGCCGGGGGTTCGAATCCCTCCGAGCGCGTCCAATTATGAATAAGTAACGAAAAGCATCCTATTTCTGAAATGGGATGCTTTTATTTTGTATCTGTACATATCAATTAATCTTTAAAAAAGCCGATATATTTAATACTAGCAACAAAGAATCTTCATATGGTGGGACTAGAATGAAACGAAAAATATCTCTACAAAACTTAATTCTAATTTTAATATCCTTCGCAATGCTTGGGACGAGTATTGGTGGACTGGCCTCAAGTATTATTGTAAGTAAGGGGCATCTTGAGCAAAGTTACTTACATGAAAATCAATTTTATGCAGAAAAATTAGCTGATACAACAGATTCTTTATTTAGAAATATGTTTAGAACCCTTGAGGTAGGAGCAAAGAGTGTTTCTTTACTCATGGGAAATCAAGAAACAATGGCTCTAGAAATTAATAAAATATATGACTCTACCAATTTCTTTAACTCTGTTTTTTTTGTAGATCATAACGGGGTTATCGTCTCGACAGCTCCTAATTATGGATTGCTCGGTAAACAGTTACAATCAGTTGGAGTAAAAGAAGCATTAACAAAGAAACAGTCGTTAATTTCTCAGCCGTATATAGGAGTGACAGGTAGATTAATGGTGCTTATTTCTTATCCTGTTTTTAATGATGGTGGGGAATACCTTGGATTCATTGGCTCTACCATCTATTTGGAGGAACAGAACAGTATCAAGGAGACTCTTGGTCTACATCCAGAACATATGAATGATTCCTATGTATATGTAGTCGACTCAAAAGGGAATATCATCTATCACCCTGAAAAAGAACGTATTGGAGAGAACGTTATTCAAAATAATGTGGTTAAGAAGGTCGTTAAGGGAGAGGAAGGCCAAGCGGAGGTTAAAAATACAAAAGGAATTAAGATGCTGGCAGGTTTTTCATATGTCGAGACAAGTAAGTGGGGAATAGTGAGTCAGACCCCAGCTCAGTCTGTAATGGGCCCAACATATGAATTAGCTAATAATGTGGCGAAATATACGATTCCATTTATCATTTTCATCTTTATTATTTCTTTTCTTCTATTGAAGGCCATTGTTAATCCTCTTAAACAGCTTGCCAATTATGCCAGATTCATAGCTGAGAGAAAGAATGTAAGCCAGCCTGTCATACCAGATCGATATATAGAGCTTTCTGAATTAAAAACTACCATGTTTAAGATGGTCAAAGCCCATAAAGAACAAGTGGACCTGGCAGAAAGTCAATCGATTCTTGATTCTCTTACCGGTTTATATAATCGTCGTCACTTTGACAAGGTGATGAACAAATACAAGAACTATTCTGTTTTAATTCTCGATATTGATTATTTCAAAGCGGTGAATGATGAGTTTGGTCATTTAAAGGGAGACGAGGTGTTAAAATTTTTGGCTAATCTCCTAAAAGAGGAAATAAGGGACCTAGATTTATGCTTCCGTTTAGGTGGAGAGGAATTTTTAATTCTATTGCCCGATACGGAGATTGAAGATGCACAACAAATTGCCGAACGAATTCGAGAGAAAGTAGAAAGTACGCCAAGTCCAACTGGAAAGGTAATTACGATTTCAATTGGAATAGGGAATATGCCAAAGACAGCGATCCATTACACAGAATTGTTTAATCTTGTTGACCAAGCCTTATATAAAGCAAAAAGAAATGGACGAAATCAGTCCGCTATTGCAGAGAATAACAGAAGAAGCCATCCGTAACGGAGGCTTCTTCTTTATCTATTACATATCTTTATGTTTTTTTACAAAAATAACGGGATCCTCAAGTGTTTGTAGACGCTTGTCTAAAATGAAGGTTCCAAAAGGTATGAGTGAGGCGATGACCCCACCAAGTCCAAACCAAAATGACTGGCGGTAGGCAAAAAATACATGAGCTAGGGCAAACAAGAAAAGGACAAAAAATAAACCATGAATGGCTCCGGTAATCGTAACCGCAATTGGGAAGTCGGCCATATATTTCAACGGCATCGCAATCCCTAATAAAATGAGATAAGATAAGCCTTCAATTAAACCAATAAGTCGTAAGCGTCCGACAGGATTTGTTAATGTCATAGGAACCTCCAAATGTAGTTGTACTACTATTATAGTATAGAATTAAGTTAATTAACTAGCTCATTCTTTATTTAAAACTCCTGGGACTTAATGGTAGTATAAGCCTCATCTAAATTGCGAATGCGCTGGAGTGTTTCTGAACCTTTCGTCAGCTTTTCTGTAACAAGAGTTGAAACAATCGATCGATAATAGCTATTCATGGCATCCACACGGTCATTAAACTCAGCATGCATCTCCACATGCTTTCTCAAATTCTCCGCAAAGTAATCTACTGAAAACGTATCAGACAAACTAATCCCTCCTAAATTGATTGTCAACAAGTGGAAGGTTCCACCAAATTAAACCGATTTCTGAATTTCATTCTAATATGTAGCCAAGTGATGTAAAATAAGAGTGAGGTGATGAATCGTGAAAACAGGGCTAGTACAGCAGCAAACGACTAAGCTTGCCTTAACTAAAGAGCTTAGGCAGGCAATTACGTTACTACAGTATACTTCGTTCGAGCTTACTACTTATATTAATGAATTATCACTGGAAAACCCGTTTATTGAGCTTCAAGAACCAACCTACAAGGGAAAGTCTCGTAAAATAAAATCAACGAATCATCAAATAGATTTTGAGGTGGCTGCTCCTCATGCACCAACCTTGTCAGAATATGTACAATCACAACTTATCTTGCAATCGATTACATTAGAACTTCATCATAGAATTATGTTCCTTGTTGATAATTTTGATGATCATGGCTATTTACGAGAGTCGTTAGAGGACTTAAGTCTTGAATCCCCCCATACCTATGAAGAACTACTCGAAGCGTTAACCTATATTCAGGACGAGCTAGAGCCGATTGGAATTGGTGCTCAAAGTCTGCAGGGATGTTTACTGATTCAATTAAGAAGAAAGTACCCGAAAAAACTAGTCATTCAAAAGATAGTAGAGCATTATTTCACACAGCTTGCAGAGCGAAAATGGGATTCAATCAGTAAGGCTCTAAAAATTTCCAACGATGAAATTAAGAAATCACTAAATTTAATTCAGACGCTAGATCCAAGACCTGGTTCAGAATATAAGAAGGCTGAAATCAGTTATATTGTGCCCGATTTATTTATAGAAAAACATAAAGGACAATATAAAGTATTCATAAACGAGCGTTCTTATACTTCGTTCTCGATTAATAAAGACTACCTAAATATGAAAAACCAATCGATGGATCAAGCTTCCAATGATTTTTTGAAAAATAAGTTTCAGGAAGCAAATTGGGTCAGGCAAAGTGTGGAACAGCGAAAGCGAACGATGGTTAAAGTAACAGAGTCAATCCTCAAAAGGCAAGAACAGTTTTTTGAAAAAGGAGTTGCCTATCTCGAGCCGCTCACCCTAAAAGAAATTGCAAATGATGTGGAATTACATGAATCAACGATAAGCCGTACAGTTAGGGGTAAATATGTTCAAGCTCCTGCTGGTGTGTTTGAGCTCAAATACTTTTTTCATTCTAAAGTTAAATCAACCAGTAACCAGGAAATCTCATCAGTAAGGGTAAAAGAAATCATTTCGCTTATGACTAAGCAAGAAAATAAACAAAAGCCCCTATCCGATCAAAAAATCTCGAATCTATTAAAAGAGGAACATGATTTAAACGTCTCAAGGAGAACGGTGACTAAGTACCGTGAGCAACTTCATATCCCATCCTCTTCTGCTAGAAAACAATACTAGAACGTGTTCAAAAAGGAGGATGAAAAGGACCGAGAAGTTCGAGGCGGTGAAGCTTTGAGTACCGGAGCGTATGCAATTAATACGTGAGGAACGGAAAAGCAATCCAACGAAGAAATTCGATGTGTCATTTTCACCGGACTTTTTGAACATCCTCTATTAAGGAGCAACTATGAAAACATCTACAATTACATTTTATACGAAAGAAAACTGTCCGCTTTGTGATAAAGCGAAAGTCATCATAAACGAATTAGCTCAGGAATTCCCTGTGATCATCGAGGAGAAGGATATTTATAAAGATGATCAATTATTAGAACTGTATCAGTTGATGATTCCAGTTTTAACACTTGATGGGGAACAAATTGCCTATGGACTCATAGATCGTGAAAGCGTTAAAAAACAATTAATTCAAAAATTAGGCTAGCTACTAGTTGAATGAACCATTTATTCCTGATACAATTAAATTTGTAAAGGGGATAAATTTTTTTACCGCAAGTGGGACATATTAAGTCTATAAGGGACATTATAAGTCCCAACTAGAAAAATATTCCTATTAAGGAGTGGAAAGATGAAATCCTTGCTAGAGGTACAAAAGAAATTATTGCCTGACCTTCTTTCCATTATGCAAAAGAGGTATCAAATTCTGCAGTATATCCGGTTAACAGAACCGATTGGAAGAAGACCGTTAGCTGCAGCATTAGATATTACAGAAAGAGTCCTTCGTGCTGAGGTCGATTTTTTCAAGGAGCAGGGCTTGTTGTCGATGACAACGACTGGAATGAGTCTCACTGATGATGGACAAATGCTACTGCTTGAGCTAGAGGAAATGATGAAGGAAGTTACCGGTCTGACGACTCTTGAGCAAAAATTACAAGAGAAGCTGAATGTTAAGCGTGTAGTCGTTGTAGCAGGAGACAGTGACCACTCAACCCTTGTCAAGCAAGAGATGGGAAGAGCTACTGCAACTTGTATGAAGGAATATATGAGCGATGAAACGATCATAGCGGTTACCGGTGGTACGACCTTAGCTTCCGTTGCAGAACGAATGAGTCCAGATCCAAAGCAAAAGGATATTCTGTTTGTTCCGGCTCGAGGTGGACTAGGTGAGCAGGTTGAAAATCAGGCTAACACCATTTGTGCCAAAATGGCAGAAAAGGCAATGGGGCATTATCGCCTTCTCCATGTTCCTGGTCAACTTAGCAATGAAGCCTACCAATCTTTAATTGAAGAGCCATCTGTTAAGGAGGTACTAGATCAAATAAAATCAGCCCGAATGGTGGTCCATGGTATTGGAGATGCTATTACTATGGCTGAACGGAGGAAGACTTCGTCTACTGATCTAGCCAGCATAATGAAAGAAAAAGCAGTCGCAGAAGCATTTGGCTATTACTTTAATCGAGAAGGACACGTCGTACATAAAGTGAAAACAATTGGCATACAACTCGACGATTTAAAGAATGCTAAATGTGTAATCGCAGTGGCTGGAGGTTCATCTAAAGCAGAAGCCATTCGAGCCTTTATGAAGCAAGGTTATGATACCGTCATTGTCACAGATGAAGGTGCAGCAAAAGAGTTAGTAAAGGGATAACCCTTACCAATAATAAATTTAATTTACATTTTCTTGAGGAGGAAAATAAGATGACAGTAAAATTAGGTATTAACGGGTTTGGACGTATTGGACGTAATGTATTTCGTGCAGCTTTAAAGAACCCTAACGTAGAGGTAGTAGCAGTCAATGACTTAACTGATGCAAAAACATTAGCTCATCTATTAAAATATGATACCGTTCACGGACGTTTAGATGCAGAAGTATCTGTAAATGGCAACACATTAGTAGTTGGTGGAAAAGAAGTTAAAGTATTAGCTGAGCGTGACCCAGCACAACTAGGTTGGGGTAATCTTGGTGTTGATATCGTGGTTGAATCAACAGGTCGCTTCACAGACCGTGCAGATGCGGCGAAACATTTAGAAGCTGGCGCTAAAAAAGTAATTATCTCTGCTCCTGCAAGTAACGAAGATATCACAGTTGTAATGGGTGTTAACGAAGATCAGTATGATGCAGCAAATCATCACGTACTTTCAAATGCATCTTGTACTACAAACTGTCTAGCTCCATTTGCAAAGGTTATTAACGATCAGTTCGGAATCAAAAAGGGTATGATGACAACTGTTCACTCTTACACGAACGACCAACAAATTTTAGACCTTCCACATAAGGACTTCCGTCGTGCTCGTGCAGCTGCTGAAAACATCATTCCAACTTCAACAGGTGCAGCAAAAGCTGTTTCACTTGTGTTACCAGAACTAAAAGGGAAACTAAACGGTATGGCAATGCGTGTTCCTACACCTAACGTATCATTAGTTGACTTAGTTGTGGAGCTTGAAAAGGATGTAACTGTTGAAGAAATCAATGCTGCTCTAAAAGCAGAAGCAGAAGGTAAGCTAAAAGGAATCCTTGCATTCAGCGATGAGCCATTAGTATCTAGCGATTACAATGGTGACCCTCATTCTTCAACAATTGATGGTCTTTCTACAATGGTTCTTGAAGGAAACTTAGTGAAAATTGTTTCTTGGTATGACAACGAGTCTGGTTATTCGCACCGTGTTGTTGACTTAGCTGAGTATATGGTGCAAAAGGGACTTTAAGGTGAACCTTCCATCAATATTCATTTGATGGTTAGTTGAACCAATCGGGCTTTTAGGGGCAGTTTCCTCTATTCTAGTTACTTGCTATTGCTACCAACTAGAATAGGCGATTAATGCCCGTTAATGCCGGATAATAGTTATGGATTAACTCCAAAACAACGTCTATAATAAGATTGGAAAGATTTGGGGAGTAGGGTTAAGACCTTCTCCCCTTCTAGATGTTGGTGGTGTGTTTTATTCTTGGTGTGGGGACGCTTTTTGGGCGGTGGTATGGAATATTTTGTCATTTCGTTGATGAAAGTGCTGTTTTCGTTGATAAAGTGGAAATATCGTCGATAAGTCTAGTTAATTCGTTGATAAATTCACATTTTCGTCGACAAACACTCAATTATCGTTGATAAATGATCTAACGTACATAAATGTAACTATATTTCTCTTCCAAACAAGCCATCTAACAAGGATAAAAGGATAAATGCTAGAACAAACTATCAGTTAGTCTCTTATGAAGAGGGAGGATCCTGTAAAATGAACAAAAAATCAATTCGTGATGTCGAGTTAAAAGGAAAGCGAGTGTTTTGTCGTGTTGACTTTAACGTTCCTATGCGTGACGGTGAAGTAACAGATGATACTCGTATTCGTGCTGCATTGCCAACGATTCAATATCTTACAGAGCAGGGTGCAAAGGTCATTCTTGCGTCTCACCTTGGGCGTCCTAAAGGTCAAGTAGTAGAAGAGCTTCGCTTAGATGCTGTTGCCAAGCGTTTAAGTGACCTTAGTGGAAAAACGGTTGTTAAGGTAGATGAAGCTTACGGTGATGAAGCCGAGTTAGGTATTTCTAAGCTTAATGAAGGTGATATTTTATTACTAGAAAATGTTCGCTTTTATCCTGGCGAGGAAAAAAATGATGCAGAGCTTGCTAAGCAGTTTGCTAATTTAGCAGATGTATATGTAAATGATGCATTTGGTGCAGCTCACCGCGCTCACGCTTCAACAGCGGGAATTGCTGAACATCTACCAGCAGTTGCAGGCTTTCTAATGGAAAAAGAACTAGAAGTACTAGGAAAAGCGTTATCAAATCCAGAACGTCCGTTTACTGCCATCATCGGTGGGGCAAAGGTAAAGGACAAGATCGGAGTAATTGATAATCTACTTGATAAGGTAGACAACCTCATTATCGGTGGAGGATTAGCTTATACGTTTGTTAAGGCACAAGGCCATGATGTTGGGAAATCATTACTTGAAGAGGATAAGATTGATCTAGCCCTTTCATTCATGAACAAGGCAAAGGAAAAGGGTGTAAACTTTTACATGCCAGTCGATGCGATCGTTGCTGATGACTTTTCAAATGATGCAGAAACAAAGGTAGTGGCAATTGATTCGATTCCTTCTGATTGGGAAGCTTTAGATATCGGACCAGAAACAAGAGAAATCTACAAGAAGGTTGTCTCTGAATCAAAGCTTGTGATGTGGAATGGTCCTATGGGAGTTTTTGAATTAGAATCGTTCGCAAATGGAACAAAAGCAGTAGCTCAAGCCTTAGCAGACGCAACGGATGCTTACACAGTTATTGGTGGAGGAGACTCAGCGGCAGCAGCAGAAAAATTCGGCCTTGCTGAAAAGATGGATCATATCTCCACAGGTGGCGGAGCATCACTTGAATTTATTGAAGGTAAAGAACTACCAGGTGTAGTAGCTTTAAATGATAAATAATAGAGGATGATTCCTCTTACATAAGGAAGGTGTCAAATATGCGTAAACCAATCATTGCTGGTAACTGGAAAATGCACAAAGTCCTTTCCGAGGCAAAAGGCTTCATTGAAGAAGTGAAAGGATTAGTTCCTTCACAGGATAAAGTGGACGCAGTAGTATGTTCACCAGCTCTTTTCTTAGAGAGTCTTGTGCAATTAACAAACGGTACGGATGTAAAAATCGGTGCTCAAAACATGCATTTTGAAGATCAAGGTGCATTTACTGGTGAAAATAGCCCTGTAGCTCTTAAGGACCTAGGTGTTAGCTACACAATTCTTGGTCACTCAGAACGCCGTGAGCTTTTTGCTGAAACGGATGAGTCTGTTAACAAGAAAACATTAGCAGCATTTAAACATGGTCTTGTACCAATTGTTTGTTGTGGGGAAACATTAGAGCAGCGTGAAGCAGGACAAACGAATGAGTTTGTAGGTGGCCAGATTGAAAAGGCACTTACTGGATTAACAGAAGAACAGGTAAAAGAAACTGTCATTGCATATGAGCCAATTTGGGCAATCGGTACAGGCAAAACGGCTTCTGCTGAGGATGCTAATGAGGTTTGTGCTCATATTCGCCAAACAGTAGCTTCAAAATTTTCACAAGCTGCTGCTGATTCAGTGAGAATTCAATATGGTGGAAGTGTAAAGCCTTCTAACATCAAGGAATTTTTATCTCAACCCGATATTGATGGGGCGTTAGTTGGAGGGGCAAGCTTAGAAGCTACTTCTTACTTACAGCTACTGGAGGCTGTCGCAAATGACTAAGCCTGTTGCTTTAATTATTTTAGATGGATTTGCTTTACGCGATGAAGTGAAAGGAAATGCAGTCGCTCAAGCGAAGAAGCCAAATTTCGATCACCTCTGGAATAACTACCCTCATCAAATGCTAACCGCATCTGGTGAAGCGGTAGGGCTTCCGGAAGGTCAAATGGGTAATTCTGAAGTAGGTCATTTAAATATTGGAGCGGGCCGTGTTGTTTATCAAAGCTTAACAAGAGTAAATGTGGCCATTAGAGAAGGGCATTTTGAACGAAATGAAACCTTTATTGAAGCCATGAATCATGTGAAGCAAAAAGGAACGAACCTACATATATTTGGCTTGCTTTCAGATGGTGGAATTCATTCTCATATTCATCATTTATATGCACTATTAAAGATTGCTAAGTCTGAAGGAATCACGAATGTCTATATTCACGGTTTTTTAGATGGAAGAGACGTGGGCCCACAAACAGCGAAGCGATATATTGGTGAGCTAGAGGCGCAAATGGAAGAGCTTGGAGTAGGGGAAATTGCTACTTTGTCTGGTAGATACTACTCCATGGACCGCGATCAGCGCTGGGAACGTGTTGAAAAATCATATCGTGCCATGGTGTACGGTGAAGGTCCTGCTTATGCTAATCCATTAGAATGTATAGAGGATTCTTATCAAAATGGAATTCATGATGAATTCGTGTTACCTTCCGTTATGAAAAAGGCAGATGGTACACCTGTTCAAACGATCCAAGATGAAGATGCCGTTATTTTCTATAACTTTAGACCAGATCGAGCCATTCAAATTTCGAATACTTTTACAAATGAAGACTTCAGATCGTTTGTTCGTGGGGAAAAACATCCTAAACAATTACATTTTGTTTGTTTAACCCATTTCAGCGAAACCGTGCAAGGCTATGTTGCTTTTAAACCGTCGAACCTTGATAATACACTTGGTGAAGTATTATCACAAAATGGTTTAAAGCAACTAAGAATTGCAGAGACTGAAAAGTATCCACATGTTACGTTCTTCTTTAATGGTGGACGGGAAAATCCATTCCCAGGTGAAGAACGAATTCTCATTAGTTCACCTAAGGTGGCTACATATGATTTACAGCCAGAGATGAGTGCTTATGAAGTAACAGATGCTTTATTAAATGAAATTGCAGCTGATAAGCATGATGTAATCATCCTAAACTTCGCTAATCCAGATATGGTCGGACATTCTGGTATGTTAGAGCCTACAATGAAGGCGATTGAAGTAGTGGATGAATGTTTAGGTAAGATTGTTAACGCAATTCAGGCAAAAGGCGGAGTTTCCATTATTACAGCCGACCATGGTAATGCCGATGAGGTAACGACGATGGAAGGTACTCCAATGACTGCCCATACAACAAATCCGGTTCCGGTTATTGTTGTAAAAGAAGGCGTTGAGTTAAGAGAAGATGGAATCTTAGGTGATCTCTCACCAACCGTTTTAGATTTACTAAACCTATCACTTCCAAAGGAAATGACGGGGACATCTTTAATAAAAAAATAATTAGAATATAGGAGTGAATATAATGCCATTTATCATTGATGTGTATGCACGTGAAGTTTTAGATTCTCGCGGAAATCCAACAGTTGAGGTTGAAGTTTATACAGAGTCAGGTGCAATGGGCCGTGCTCTAGTACCAAGTGGAGCTTCAACAGGTGAATATGAAGCAGTAGAACTACGTGATGGTGACAAGAGCCGTTACTTAGGAAAAGGTGTAGAAAAAGCAGTTGATAACGTAAATGAAGTCATTGCTCCAGAAATCATTGGTTTAGATGTAACGGACCAAGTAGCAATTGATGAATTATTAATCGACTTAGACGGAACTGAAAATAAAGGGAAGCTAGGAGCAAATGCGATTCTAGGTGTTTCTATGGCTGCTGCTCGTGCTGCTGCTGATTACTTAGATCTTCCACTATACAAGTACCTAGGTGGATTCAATGCAAAAACTCTTCCAGTTCCAATGATGAACATCATTAACGGTGGAGCTCATGCTGATAACTCAGTTGATATTCAGGAATTCATGGTAATGCCAGTTGGTGCAGAAAGCTTCAAAGAAGCACTACGTACAGGTACTGAAATTTTCCATCACCTAAAAGCTGTTTTAAAGGAAAAAGGCCACAGTACAGCTGTAGGTGACGAGGGTGGATTTGCTCCTAACCTTGGTTCTAACGAGGAAGCATTGCAAACTATCATCGAGGCAATTGAGCGTGCTGGTTACAAGCCAGGCGAAGAAGTAAAGCTTGCAATGGACGTAGCTGCTTCTGAGCTATTCAACAAAGAAGACGGTAAGTACCACTTAACAGGTGAAGGTGTTGTGAAAACATCTGCTGAAATGGTTGATTTCTATGAGCAGCTAGTTGCGAAATACCCAATCATCTCTATTGAAGATGGTCTAGATGAAAACGACTGGGAAGGTCACAAGCTATTAACAGAACGCCTTGGCGGAAAAGTTCAATTAGTAGGTGACGATCTATTCGTTACAAACACAGCTAAGCTTTCTGAAGGTATTGAAAAGGGTGTAAGTAACTCAATCCTAATCAAGGTTAACCAAATCGGTACTTTAACTGAAACGTTTGAAGCGATCGAAATGGCGAAGCGTGCTGGTTATACTGCTGTTATTTCTCACCGTTCTGGTGAAACAGAAGACAGCACAATCGCTGATATCGCTGTTGCTACAAATGCTGGTCAAATTAAGACAGGTGCTCCATCTCGTACAGACCGTGTTGCGAAATACAACCAGTTACTTCGCATTGAGGACGAGTTAGGATTCACAGGCCTATATGGTGGTCTTGATTCATTCTATAACTTAAAGAAGTAATTTTGTAGGAGTGTCCCCCTTTGGATGGGGCACTCCTTTGTTTTTTGGTAAAATTTGTCGTTTCGTTGATAAAACATTACTAATCGTTGATAAACATGTAAAAGTGTTAGATAAAGTCCCATTTTCGTTGATAACGAGAACATTTCGTTGATAACACTCTAGTTTTCGTTGATAAGCTTAGTTTTGTATATCTCAAATTCTATTTTTAAGTAGATTTGATCTAGAATTGGATGCCTAGCACAGGAATATTTCGATTCCAAACAAAAAGAACGTACATCTATACTAGAATTGGTTGTTTATCTTCTCGAAGTCTATCTCCAATCAACAACCGACACCGTTTAACATTAATTTTCTTGTCTCTCTTTACTTTTTGTGATACATTTATGATAATGTGAAGTGCGTTTAGGAGGTGTCGTCTCGTGCATGCTTTATTCGTAACGTTATTAATTCTAGTATCGATTGGTTTAATCGTAGTTGTTCTTCTGCAATCAGGTAAGAGTGCAGGTTTATCTGGAGCTATTTCCGGTGGTGCTGAGCAGCTTTTTGGAAAGCAAAAGGCACGCGGTATTGATGCGGTGTTACATCGAATTACGATTGTATTATCCGTTCTATTCTTTGTTCTAACAATTGCAGTTGCCTTCTTTGGCGCTTAAAACTGAATGCTAGGATATCAAGCGTTGGTCACACTCCAACGCTTTTTTATATTATAGCGAAATTATAAAATAAATCATTTGTGGAAAACTCAAGTCTGTGCATTTCAATCTAGCTCCAGCGCCCAGCCCCTCGAGGTTAAATAACCTGAAGAGAATAAAATGGAAAGAGCGCCATTTTTTTCTCTTCAGAACATTTACTTGTCGGGGCTAAACGGGGCGCTTGCGCCTTTTGTTCTATTTACATAGATAGTTCAGTCAAGGATTGTTTAAACTAATATAAACATAATGATCGTAGACATTAGCACTCATTCATGCATGATGAGTAATGGGAAGGGGTAGAAATATGAAGAGAGTATTACCAAA
Organism: Bacillus sp. AK128; assembly: GCF_053903075.1. Taxonomy (NCBI): domain Bacteria; kingdom Bacillati; phylum Bacillota; class Bacilli; order Caryophanales; family Bacillaceae; genus Bacillus; species Bacillus sp. AK128. Next base: position 668,836 of record NZ_CP096379.1, read on the forward strand.
ACCGTTCTTTTTTGAAGGCGGAGAACGGGCTGTTTTATTATTGCACGGGTTTACCGGGAATTCAGCAGATTGCCGAATGCTCGCTCGATATCTAGAAAAAAATGGCTATACATGCTATGGCCCTCAATACCGAGGCCATGGTGTTCCTCCAGAGGAGTTTGTTCAATATGGACCAGATGAATGGTGGGAGGATGTAACGGACGCTTATCAATTCTTAAAGGATAAAGGATATGAAAAGATTGCCGTGGCTGGTTTATCCCTTGGCGGGGTATTTTCCCTTAAATTGGGTTATACTGTACCAATAAAGGGAATCGTAACAATGTGTGCACCTATGTATATTAAGAGCGAAGAAGTGATGTACAAGGGAGTCCTCGAATACGCAAAAGAATATAAGCAGCAGGAAGGTAAGTCTTCTGAAGAAATCGACGCCGAAATGGAACAGTTTAAGCAAAAGCCGATGAAAACGTTAAAAGCCCTGCAAGGTTTGATTTCAGATGTACGAAATCAGGTAGATCTAATTTATGCCCCAACTTTTGTCGTTCAAGCAAGACATGACCATATGATTAATACTGATAGTGCCAATATTATTTACAACGAAGTAGAATCAATTGAAAAAAAGATTAAATGGTATGAAGAATCTGGCCATGTTATTACACTAGATAAAGAGCGAGACCAGCTACATGAGGATGTCTTAGCATTTTTAGAGGAAATAGATTGGTAAATAAAACAGTAGGGAGTGACGAATAATGGATGTCATTCAAGATCATATAAAACAATTGCTTTCTTTCATGAAGGAAGAGGCATACAAGCCTTTAACCGTACAGGAATTGGAAGAGGCTTTTGGTATTGAAGATTCAGCAGCTTTTAAGGATTTTGTAAAAGCATTAGTAACGATGGAAGATCAGGGTCTGATCGTTCGGACTAGAAGTAATCGTTATGGATTACCTGATAAAATGAATTTAATTCGTGGGAAGGTCATCGCCCATCCAAAAGGATTTGCATTTGTTGAAACGGAAGAGAAAGATCGCCAGGATATTTTTATCCCACCTTCCGATTTGAAAAATGCGATGCATGGAGATACCGTTTTAGTTCGACTAAATCCTACTTCTTCAGGTTCTAGAGAAGAAGGTCAGGTTGTTCGAATCATTGAACGAGGAATTAAACAAGTTGTGGGTACATATGAACAAAGTAAAAACTTCGGCTTTGTTGTAGTCGATGATAAACGAATTACGAATGATATTTTTATACCTAAAGAGGCTTCCCAAGGAGCGGTAGATGGACATAAAGTGGTTGTTCGTTTAGTGACGTATCCAGAAGGACGAATGAGTGCGGAAGGGGAAGTTATTCATATCTTAGGTCATAAAAATGATCCGGGAATTGATATTCTTTCTGTCATTCATAAATACGGACTACCTCAAGAATTCCCGACTGAAGCAATTCAACAGGCCAACGATGTTCCAGATACAATTAGTGAGGATCAAATTGGGAACCGTCGTGATTTACGTAATGAAACGATTGTTACAATTGATGGTGCAGATGCAAAAGACTTAGATGATGCTGTTACTGTCACGAAGCTTGAAAATGGAAACTATAAGCTTGGTGTTCATATTGCTGATGTTACTCATTATGTAAGGGAAGGCTCTCCTATTGATGTGGAGGCTGCTGACCGAGGAACGAGTATTTATCTAGTTGACCGAGTGATTCCAATGATTCCACACCGCTTATCAAATGGGATTTGTTCATTAAACCCAAAGGTGGACCGTTTTACTCTATCTTGTGAGATGGTTATAAACCAACAGGGTGAAGTGGTTAGTCATGAGATCTTTGAAAGTGTCATCAAGACAACAGAACGAATGACCTATAAGGATGTTAATCACATTCTAGACGATAAAGATGAAGAGGTCCGTGAAAAGTATAGTGGTTTAGTTCCAATGTTTGAGTTAATGGGTGAATTAGCTCAAGTGTTACGTAATAAACGGATGGAGCGCGGAGCTATTGATTTTGATTTCAAAGAGGCAAAGGTTCTTGTTGATGAAGAAAGTAAGCCTTATGATGTTGTATTGCGAGAACGTTCTGTAGCAGAGCGATTAATTGAGGAATTCATGCTCCTAGCTAACGAGACTGTTGCAGAGCACTTCCACTGGATGAACGTACCGTTTATGTACCGTGTCCATGAGGATCCAAAGGAAGAAAAATTAAATCGTTTCTTTGAATTTATCACGAACTTTGGATATGTGGTGAAAGGTTCAGGAAATTCTATTCATCCCCGTGCCTTACAGCAGGTAATAGAAGCTGTTCAAGGAACACCAGAGGAAACGGTGATTTCAACGGTACTTTTACGCTCTATGAAACAGGCACGCTATGATGCAGAAAGCCTAGGTCACTTTGGACTTTCAACAGAATTCTATACACACTTTACTTCACCGATTCGACGCTATCCGGATTTAATTGTTCATCGATTGATTCGTACGTATATCATTGATAAAAAGATTGATGAAAAGACAAAAGAAAAATGGGATCACCTGCTTCCTGATATTGCTGATCATTCTTCAAACATGGAGCGTCGTGCAGTAGAGGCTGAACGTGAAACGGATGAGCTGAAAAAAGCGGAGTATATGGAAGATAAGATTGGTGAGGAATACGATGGAATGATTAGTTCTGTTACTAACTTTGGCCTATTCGTCGAACTACCTAACACGATTGAAGGTCTCGTACATGTAAGTTATTTAACAGATGATTATTACCGATATGATGAGTCGAGCTATGCGATGATTGGTGAAAGAACCGGAAACATCTTTAGAATCGGTGATGAAATCAAGGTCAGGTTAATTAATGTAAATAAGGATGAACGCTCGATTGATTTTGAAATCGTTGGTATGAAGGTTAATAAACGTCCTGAACGTAAAGATCGCCCAACGGTAATTAAAAGCGAAAAGCGCGAGGGACGAAGTGGCACGGGTGCAGGACGTCGAAGTCGTACGAAAAAAGAAGACGACAAGAGAGGCAGTGGCCGTCCAGCAAACAAACAGAAAAAGCATTTTGAAAACTCACCAAAAGCTAAGCGTAAACCTAAAAAGAAGAGATAATGATGTAACGGGTGGTGCCGGTCACCACCCGTCATTTATCGATTATAGTTATTGATTGTGAATGGTGGTTATTTTTGTTAAAATGTAAACTACCATCTGTGAGACGAGGAGGTGCACGCATTGCCAAAGGGAGAAGGTAAGGTTGTTGCCCAAAATAAAAAAGCAAACCATGATTATTTTATAGAAGATACGTATGAAGCGGGTATTGTTCTACAGGGTACAGAGATTAAGGCGATCAGAGCGGGAAAAATTAATCTTCGTGATTCGTTTGCTCGTATCCAAAAGGGCGAAGTGTATTTATACAATGCTCATGTAAGCCCATATGAGCAAGGGAATCGATTTAATCATGATCCATTACGTACTCGAAAGCTATTGCTTCATAAAAAGCAAATTGCCAAGTTAATTGGTGAAACTAAAGAGGCTGGGGTTACACTTGTGCCCATTAAGGTGTATTTGAAAAATGGCTTTGCTAAAGTGTTAATTGGTCTTGGTAAAGGTAAGAAGCATTATGATAAGCGTGAGGACCTGAAGTCGAAAGAAGCGAAGCGTGATATTGAAAGAGCGTTCCGTGATCGACAGAAAATGTAGCAATTGATGAAGGAACTACCAATTGAATTCACTTTTATATATGTTATAATAGGAATTGTCGTCGGGGAAGACGATATTGACAACTGAATAAGCAATAAGCTTATAACTTCCCGTACTACCATTTGATATGAGAATTAACCTTCTCACATCTCTTATAATGGGGACGCTACGGATTCGACAGGGATAGTTCGAGCTTGGGTTGCGAGTCGAGGGGATCGGCCTCGTTAAAACGTCAAAGCCAATAACTGGCAAAACAAACAACAACTTCGCTTTAGCTGCTTAATAACAGACTATAGCGGTTCCTCCCTCCATCGCCCATGTGGTAGGATCAGGGACTCACTCTAAGTGGGCTACGCCGGAGTTCGCCGTCTGAGGACAATGGAAGAGAACAACCAGACTAGCTGCTTTGAAGCCTGTCGATAGGCTGAGAGGTAAGCGAAATACTAATATGTCGACTACACTCGTAGAAGCTTAAGTGGCGATGTTTCTGGACGTGGGTTCGATTAGTAATTAGTCGCCTTGTGTGGTAACACACAAGTGAAAATCCGGCTTAATCGGTGAAACCTAAGTCACTCTAGAGGTGATAAGGCAATGCCGAGCGGTATGTGAAGCAATTCAACAGCCGTGTATCGACTCATAGGCTACCTACATGGTAGTACTAGGATGCAAAATCCTACTCAACCGAGTAAAAAATACATTTTGCATAATACGCCGGGGGACCTTAAACTTAAGGTTCAAGATATAGTCAGTGCCATGACGAAAGCATGGAAGAGCACGTCCCACCGTCTCCACCATACATAGGTGGATCCAAAGATCAACAATAACTTGTTGGTCTTTTTTTATGTCTGTTTTTGTATAGATTGTTGCTTTGTGTAAAAATCCCAGAAGCCGGATTTTTACCTTAGTATCAAGACCTTGCTATACACAAAAAGAGTATCGCTTTTCTAATCTTTACTCAATTTACTGATAATACTGGGTTGTACAGCTATACTCAATGTCACGAAAGCAACAAAGTTTTAGAAAAGAGCCTATTTATAAGTTGAAAAACTCATCTTCGAACAATAGTTTCTCCTCTAATAATTCTTTTGAATATTTTCCATTTCGTGGTGTCACTTTGTTATATTTATCTAGAATAAACAAAGCACGATTTTTTTTCTTAGTAATTCTCAGGAAAGGTACTATGCACTCTAGTGTATTGAATACTTCATCCTTTGTTTTAACAACCAATGTATAGGAAGCCTTATGAATTTTAGGGTTATAATTTTTTTTATTACTAATAACACCTCCGATAGTTGACTGTATAAAAGTAAGTAACTCATAATCTGTTGAGGCAATACTAATACAAGGACGTCGATGTTCTTCTCTATTCATCCTCGTTAAGGAGATACTACCCTCTCCATCAATGATTCCTGCAATGTAGGCTGCTTCCCAAACTTCCATATGAACACTCCTTTTATTTATACAATAATTAATAAAAGTTTACTTTGTAAAGATGATTATTTTAATTGTGTTTAATGAACATTATAGATTTAATCACGAATGTGAAAAGATGAAATCACACATGGAAGGTGGTGGACAATTACTTTTCTTTCCTGAATTCAGGATACATTAGAAAGTCTCTTGATTTGGGCTTTTTCTATTAAAATTAGTAAATTTAACCAATTTGTTCATAAATCCCTAACATTTATTACCATATTACTGCCAATATTTGTAATATACTGGTAGTAATACATAAAGGGGGTAATGAAATGCTACGCTTTAAAACTTGTTCTATTTCTTTGGCATGTATGTTATTGATTGCACTTTTATTTTCAACAAGTGCCATGGCGGAAGATATGACTGCTGGAATAATAGAGGAGAGAGTTATTTCTAATCATTCAAACTATAAGCAAGATTCTCTAAAAATCGTTGATTCTATTCAAATCTCTGGAACCATTAAAGTGGAGGATGAGGTAAAAAAGCCGTATACCGAACCACTAGAGCTTAGTGAAGCTCAACAAGAACAACTAGATGAGATAAGTAAAAGCTTACTTTCTGTAATTGAAGATAGTGGAAGTGAAATTTCGATTTCTAATGAAGATGAGTTAGTGAAATCAATAAAAGAAACTCTGGTAAAGGGAGCAGAACTTGAGAAGAAAGAAAAGGTAGTATCCGAGAATCCAGCTACTATTACGGCAGCTGTTGTCACTTATAAAACAGTAAAAAGTGATTTTGTTACGTTTGATCATCAGGAAATATTCTATTATGACAATGATAAAGGGATGTTTTTATCTCAAAGTAGTATTTCAGGGAATGAAGAGATTGTGAAGTTCACGGAAAAATATAAAGAACCTGTTGGTAACATAGGAATGAGGACCTCTTCTTCTTTAATTGTGACAGGAATGATTCTTATTTTATTATTTGTACCATTTATTATGTCGAGTCTAACGTCAAGAAGTCGAAGTAGTCATGTTAGTAATTACAAGAAATATAACATGTAACAATAAAGGGCACCATTCAATATAAAGTATGGAGTTCTCTTTTAAAGTGCAAAATCATTAATAACAGTACAAATAACATAGTAAAAAGTATGGTGATTAGCAATTTTATCATCATGCTTTTTTCGCTTCCTACTATTATCCGTTGGGAGATCAGTTAAGCACCAGATTTGATAAATAGACGGAAAAATTCCGCTTAAATTAAAAATACCATTGAAAATAGCTTGAATAGACGGAGAAACTCCGCCTAATGACTCAAAAAACGCCAAAATAGGAGGTTTTGCTTGGCATAACAGGAAATTCTTCCCTTATTTAGCCTCAAAAGAGTCCCATTCTTAATTTAACCGGAAAAACTCCGCTTATTTATTTTCGCCGATTGCTTACATGCTAAAAAAATATGCAATAGTTGAGTTGTTTTTTCACGTTCGGACTCGAAAAGAGAGCCGATTAAATATGAAAGGAGAGTTCCTTCGTTTACACATTTTTCAACCAGATTTACTACTATACTTAACCATATATAATGGTTGGTTCTCCTTATATTCTGCATAAAGAACCTCTTTCGCACTACCGATACTTTGCGCAGATAGCTGCTTATTAAGCCAGGTTTGATCTTGGTTGATTTCGGTTAAGTTTTCACTCACCACTTCACCATCTAGAATTAAGGCAATTGGTAGCTGAGCAGGCTGAACGGATAAATTTAAATCACTAACCTTTGGGGTATCATGCTCTGCCTTCGGAAGAACACTTACCTTCCCGTTTGTCTCTAAAACAGCAAATTCAACCTCTGAAATGGAAAAATAGCCTTGCTGTCTAATTAAACTCATTAGCTGGTTAAGGTCAAGTTTCCCCTTCTTTAAGGCATCATATCGAATATTTCCTTTATGAATCACGATGTTGGGATCTCCTTCTAAGAGCTTCCGTGTACGCCTGAATTTTTGGGTTAGCTTTTCTATTGTATAAATTAAGGCACCCCAGACAACAGTACTAAATACAATTTCCCCGATTTTTACTTCATGATCATAAATCGCATTACCTACTAATTCCCCTAAAATAAGGGCTGATATAAAATCAAAGGGGGTAATTTGGGCAAACTGGGTTTTCCCTAAAATCTTCGTTATGATAAATAATAAAACTAAGCCTGCTGCTAGTTCGGTCGCAATCATCATATAATGGTTCATTCTATACACCTACTTTTCCTCTATTTCACCATTATTGACTTTTCAACTAACCCTTCATACTACTAATATTTAATACCTTGTCCGAAATAAGAGGAATTATTGTGGAATTCATAGAATAAGTGAATTGTAAGTTAAAAAAGGAGTGATGATGATGTCTTTTATAAGAACACCAGAAGAACGCTTTTTAGATTTACCGGATTTCCCGTTTAACCCTAATTACATTTCAATAAATGGGGCACGAATCCATTATATTGATGAGGGCCAAGGTGATATCATTCTTTGTCTACACGGTGAGCCCACCTGGTCCTATCTATATCGAAAAATGATACCGACCCTTGCAAAAAATAATAGGGTGATTGCTTTAGATTTTATTGGATTTGGCAAGTCAGATAAGTTTACAGATAAAGATGCCTATAGCTTTCAAATGCATGTGGATACTTTAAAGGAATTTATAGAAAAACTAGACTTACAGAATATAACCTTCGTCGTTCAGGATTGGGGAGGGCTTATTGGATTAAGGACTGCAGCTGAACTCAAGGAAAAAACGGCGAGATTGGTAATTATGAACACAGGTCTTCCGACTGGTGATATTCCACCGACAAGAGGGTTTTTAGCCTGGAGAACGTATGCTGAACGGACTGTTGATTTACCAATCGGGTCACTCATTCAAAAAAGTATGGCAAGCCCCGATCATATAACTGCCGAAGTAATAGCTGCTTATGAAGCCCCGTTCCCAGATGTTACGTATAAAGCGGGTGCAGCAATGTTTCCATTATTAGTACCAATGAAAGAGGATGACGAAGGAGCTAAGGAACTAAGAGCTGCAAGAGAAGTTTTCTCAACATGGGAGAAACCGACACTTGTCATGTTCTCGGATAAGGATCCCATCACTAGAGGTGGGGATCGATTCTTTAGGAAGTTAATTCCAACAGCTCAACAGGAACCTGAGATTACCATTCAAGACGCTGGGCATTTTCTTCAAGAGGAAAAAGGAGAAGAAATTGCCGAACATATTGTAGACTTTTTAAAAAGAAATCCTTTAAAAGCAGAAGTGAATTAGAAATTAACTAAAAGATATGGAAAATGTCGTGTTTCATTTTCCGTATCTTTTTTGTTTGAATACTGAGTTATAATAAGAAGAACTTCTTATAGAAAGTGTAGGTTTTATCGTGACAGATTTCATCACCCAGCTACTGAATAATAATCAAGAAGTATCCTATCTAATAAGCATCTCCATTAATATCATAATAAGTTTATTTGCCTTCATCCCTAGCTTCTTTGTGACAGCTGCGAACATTTATGTATTTGGTTTGTGGGAGGGGATCATGCTTTCCTTAGTTGGAGAGGTGACAGGCAGTATCATTTCTTTATACCTTTATAGAAAAGGAATTAAGCTATTAATAAAAGAGAAGGAACTCAGGTTTCCGCTTGTTAATAGGCTAACAACATCAACAGGAGCCGGAGCATTCTTTGTCATATTCTCACTAAGGCTATTGCCATTTGTACCTTCTGGATTGATTAATATTGGAGCTTCATTTAGTAGTGTGACCCTAACTACTTTTGGATTAGCTACTCTTTTAGGTAAAATTCCAGCTGTCCTAATCGAGGGTTTTGCTGTTAGCCAATATATGAACTGGGAGGGACAAGAGAAAATTTATATGACAATCGCAGGTCTTGTCCTATTTGGAATTTATATTTTAATAAAGAGAAAACAAGCGAATCACTCAAAACCATGAAAGAAACCATCAATAAGGGGTTCTTCATGGTTTATTTTTATGTGAAAACATTCTCACTTATTGTGTGGAAATCCTACTATAGTCATACTTTATATATTGAGTAAAAAATTTTGACAATTTTTAAACCTTTTCATATACTAATATTCAAAAGAACGTTTGAATGATAAAGGGTGATACAAATGGTCAAAGCAGATGTTTGTGAAATTACTTGTTTTGATAATGATAAGGTAAACCGAGTAAAGAATGAGTTAAATCAGCAAAATACAAATGGGGTAGCCAAAATATATAAAGCACTTGCAGACGATACTAGGATCAAGGTTGCTTATGCTTTATGTATTGAAGAGGAGCTATGTGTATGTGATGTTGCCAATATTATTGGGAGTACAACAGCGACTGCCTCACATCACTTAAGATTATTAAGAAATATGGGATTAGCGAAGTATAGAAAAGAAGGAAAGCTTGTTTTTTATTCTTTAGATGACGAGCATGTTAAACAGTTAGTCCAAATCGCCTTTACTCATCAAAAGGAGGTGGCCTTACGTGACTGACACATCAGCTCAACCAATGAATAAATCGGTATATCGTGTCCAGGGCTTTTCCTGAGCAGGCTGTGCCCAAAAGTTCGAAAAGAACGTACAGCACCTGGATGGTGTTGAGGATGCGAATGTAAACTTTGGTGCTTCTAAGCTCACGGTATTTGGCGAAACAACGATACAGAAGCTTGAGCAGGCTGGTGCCTTTGAAAACTTAAAAATCATTCCAGAACATGAACGATTTCAAGAAGTAAGTGAACCGTTTTGGAAAAAGCATGGAAACGTAGTTGTCTCAGCCCTATTTTTATTTATGGGATGGCTCGCAGGTTATTTATATGGTGAGGATAGCTTACTATCGGTGCTTGCATATGTTGCTTCCATTCTAATTGGAGGACATCGTCTCTTTATTACAGGGCTAAAAAACCTAGTTCGCTTCCAATTTGATATGCGAACGTTGATGACGATTGCGATTATTGGGGCAGCGTTTATCGGTGAGTGGGGAGAAGGGGCGATGGTGGTGATTTTATTTGCCATCAGTGAAGTGTTAGAAGTCTACTCAATGGATAAGGCACGCCAATCGATTCGTTCCTTAATGGATATTTCCCCTAAGGATGCTCTCATCCGTAGAGGGCAACAAGAGATCAGAATTCCTGTTGATGAAATTCTGATTGGCGATATTTTAATCATAAAGCCGGGTCAGAAAATTGCTATGGACGGAAAAGTAATAAAAGGGATTTCAGCTGTTAACCAAGCAGCGATTACCGGAGAATCAGTACCGGTGACCAAGGAAATCAATGATGAAGTGTTTGCAGGGACGCTAAATGAAGAAGGTATACTTGAAATCCAAGTAACCAAAAGGGTAGAGGATACAACCATTGCAAAGATCATTCACTTAGTCGAAGAGGCTCAAGCAGAACGGGCACCATCACAGGCGTTCGTAGATGTTTTTGCCAAATACTACACTCCTCTCATTATGCTAGCTGCTTTAGGAATTGCTGTTATTCCACCGTTGTTCTTTCAAGCGGATTGGAGTACGTGGGTATACCAAGGGCTTGCAGCGCTTGTAGTGGGTTGCCCTTGTGCATTAGTTATTTCAACCCCTGTTTCAATTGTGACGGCCATTGGAAATGCTGCTAGGAATGGTGTGTTAATTAAGGGTGGCATTCACTTAGAGGAAGCGGGAGCTATTAAAGCAATAGCTTTTGATAAAACTGGTACCTTAACAAAGGGTTCACCAAAGGTAACTGATTTTATTCCTGTCTTTGATGATTCGATAGCTGAACAGCTAAAGGTGATTGCTGCATTGGAAAATAAATCGCAGCATCCATTAGCGGCTGCAATTATGAAAAAAGCAGAGGAAGAGCAGATTGATTATCAGTCTGTTGAGGTAGAAGCTTTTAGCTCGATTACAGGAAAAGGTGTTCGAGGAACAGTTAACAATGTAGAATATTATGTCGGAAGTCCAGATTTTATTAGGACGATTACAGATGTCATCGATCCAACAGTCATCAAAAAGCTACAAGATGCCGGTAAAACGGTCATTGTTACTGCTACCAAAGATTCAGTTATCTCGATTATCGGGATCGCGGACGAGGTAAGAGAAACAAGTAACCTTGTTATAAAAGCACTTCATGATATAGGAATTGAGAAAACTGTCATGTTAACTGGTGATAATCCTGGGACCGCTAAGGCTATAGGTGACCAGGTAGGAGTGACTGATATCCAAGCAGAACTATTACCTCAGGATAAGTTAGCCTATATCAAACAGTTACGAGAGAAGTATAAGAAGGTGGCTATGGTTGGAGATGGTGTTAATGATGCTCCTGCGTTAGCCGCATCAACAGTAGGAATCGCAATGGGCGGTGCTGGTACGGATACAGCTTTGGAAACAGCTGATATTGCTTTAATGGGTGATGATTTAAGAAAGCTACCATTTACGATTAAGCTGAGCCGAAAAGCATTAACGATTATTAAACAAAATATTACCTTTTCTCTTGGAATTAAACTTGTCGCTCTATTGTTGGTCGTTCCAGGCTGGCTCACCCTTTGGATTGCCATTTTTGCTGATATGGGTGCAACCTTGCTAGTAACCTTGAATGGTCTCAGATTACTCAGAGTAAAGGATGATTTGAAAAAATAGCCAGCTAATTTTAGCTGGCTATTTTTTATTAATGCTGCATAAAGTTTTGGTTTTGCTCCATTTTTCCAGCACCCTGCATGATTCTCATATCTAATGGAGGTGTTCCATGGATAAACGGTGGTGCAGGAATTAATTGTGGAATTTGTCCCATAGGCTTAGGTTCAGCATCATATTCAAAATTAGCTTGTCCATCTAATGTTGGACCATTAGCCCAGCGGCCTGTTCTACTTTCTTCGCCTTCTGAGAAATTCATAAACGAGTACGAAACCTCTTGTTTTTCGTATTCTTGGTTAAAGGTACTAGGCACAACAGCACCTTGAGTTTGTTCCAACTCTTCAATTGCTGCCATCCATTGATTTTGGTGCATCGTATCTCTTGCAATTAAGAAGGAAAGCATGTCTCTGACACCAGGATCAGTCGTCATTTCATATAAACGAACGACCTGTAAACGCCCTTGTGATTCTGCATTTAGATTTGCTCTAAAGTCAGCTAAAAGGTTACCACTAGCAATCGTATAACGAGCAGTCCAAGGGAAACCAACACTGTCGTTTGGTTGTGCCCCTAGGCCATTAACAATCGCATGCTGTGGATTCATACCACCAAGGACAGCCTGAACTGCTGGATCTGTCGCTGCCTGATCTTGATCACCAGCAGGTGCACCATCCAATAACTGCGCAATCATAGTCGCAATCATTTCTACGTGGGCGATTTCTTCTGTTGCAATGTCTAAAATCATATCTTTATATTTATTTTCAGCACGGCAATTCCAGCCTTGGAATAAATATTGCATCATGACGGACATTTCACCATACTGTCCACCTAGAATCTCTTGTAGCTTTTTAGCATAAACCGGATCAGGACTTGTTGGTTTTGCATTATATTGAAGTTCTTTCACATGATAGAACAAATTAAAAACCTCCTAATTGATTGTTATGCTTGATTAGTTTTTGATAATAAAGTACCGTTTACCCAAGTTAGTAATTGGAATGAATGTAATGGAGAAAGCAGTTATCCACTTGGAATAACTGCTTTCTCCATTGTTATTTAATTAAACCGTCGCTAACTCTGGAGTCGATAAATGAAGTGGCGGTGGAATTAACCAGCCCTTTTCTTTATTGATTCTTAGCAAACGAGCTGCAAATGTAGCCTTAGTCGTATGAAATTTACCATACATTAAGGCGATATCTTCACGAATACATTGACCCATGATTTGACTGCAAGTAACCAATCCCTGCGCAAGATTCATTGATACCGCTGCTGCAATTTCAGGGTCAGTAAATCTTGCACCAGCTGGAATATTTTCCACGTTTGCGACTGGTTTTTCTGGAGGTGCAGGAGGTAAAGCAATCCCATTAGTCTTCAATAAGTTTTCGACTTGCTTAATTTCATCCTTCATGGAACGAGTCATATCACGAAGAATGTCGTCTAAGTCATCATCGCCATTATGATTGATATAGGTCTGGTAGCAAGCTAATAGTTGATTAGTCGTTGATAAATAGCTCCATGTTCCAAAAACCTCACCATAATGCATAGGCTCATTTTGTGGATTACCGCTTAAAATACCCATCCTAACATTCCTCCCTCAAATAGTTGATTTATCGGGAATATACCTTGGTCGGCATGTCCCATAAATAATATGTGATTATTGTGAGGAAAAAAATCTCACCAATTAAACCCACATAAGCAATAAATTTCTGATGATTTTTTGGTTTATAACCGAATTTTTGGGACATAATAAGACTGCAACATTAAATTATGTAATTTTTACATATTAGGAGGCAACAAAATGGAACGCGGCAAAGTAAAATGGTTTAACAGTGAAAAGGGTTTTGGATTTATTGAAAGAGATGGTGGGGAAGATGTATTCGTACATTTCTCAGCGATCCAAGGTGAGGGTTATAAGTCGTTAGATGAGGGACAAGATGTTGAGTTTGAAATCGAAAACGGCCAACGTGGACCCCAAGCGACTAACGTACGCAAAATATAATAAACCCATACATGAAAGCAGACTCTAGAATACGGAGTCTGCTTTTTTTGGCTGATGTAATGCGGAAAGTGAATGTCAATGAGGGAAATTAATCAGATACTGAGAAAACTAGGCAAGGTATTAAACTCAAGCGAAATTTAGTTTGAATAAGAATATCTAAATTAAGATTGTCTTCCTTAGCATCCCTAAATTAAAATAGACTTAAAAAGGAGTGATCAGATTGGCTTATTTTGCAGCGATTTTACATATGGAAAAACCTGAGTTAAATGAACAATTTCGTGGACAACATTTAGATTATTTAACAAGTCTAGATGAAGCGGGGAAAATATTTGCAAGAGGTCCTTTTGTTGATGGATCTGGCGGAATGGTAATCTATATAGCAGGTTCATTAGCGGAAGCGAAAGAATTAGCAGAAAAAGATCCTTATGTCATTGAGGGTGTCCGTAGATTAGAGTTACATGAATGGGGTAAATCATAACAAAAAAACTCTTCAAAGAATTCTTTGAAGAGTTTTTTGATATGATTTTAAGCTTCTTTTGCTGCTTGGATTTCTAGAGAAACCTTGATTTGGTCTCCAACTAATACTCCACCTGTTTCAAGAGCTGCGTTCCAAGTTAAGCCATAGTCACTACGATTTAATTTAGTAGTTGCACTGAAACCAACTTTTTCGTTACCCCATGGATCTAAACCAGAACCTTCGTATACTACTTTGAACGTTTCTTGGCGAGTTACACCGTGAAGAGTTACATCACCCGTTACGTTGTACTCATCTTCGTCTGTCTTTTCAACTGAAGTTGCTTTGAATGTCATTGTTGGAAATTGCTCAACATCAAAGAAGTCAGCAGAACGTAAGTGATTGTCACGGTCTTCGTTACGAGTATCAACGCTAGCTAAGTCTACTGAGAACTCGATTGCTGCAGTTGTTAAATCCTTTGGATCTGCTTCAACTGTTGCGCTGTAGCTGTTGAATGAACCTTTTACTGTTGAAATTACCATGTGTCTTACTGAAAATTCGATGCTGCTGTGTGCAGTGTCAACTGTCCATTTCGATACTGTCATAATAAAATCCCTCGCTTTTAATTATTTTTAATTACTATATCTTTAATTTGAGATATATGAACCTGAGATAAATTATAAAACACATAAATGTATTCGTCAATGATTATGTTTCGATAAATTTTATGAGATAGGTTATATTGATTAAAAGAACTAATGAAAGGAGTGATGAACCGATCATTTATTCTCAGCCTTATATAAAAATTGAACGGAAGATCATTAGACTTGAACAACAGCAAATAAAGAGTATTGAGTATATCGAGCTTTACGAGGATAAGATTGTGACTGCCACTAATACCTTTTCTCTTAAGAATGTGTATGACGTATCTTACCGAGAAATGTCAGAGGAATTTGGCTGTTTATACCTACATACGAATCAGGGGGTTTTCCCTTATTATGTAGAAACCACTCCCGACCAGTTTATCGGTCACTTCAGGACAGTACGTTAAACTTATTAAAAGGCTCTTTTGGTAAAGATTGTTGTTATTTGAATAGCATTGTGAAAGCATTGAGTTGATTGGAGCGGAAGGCACTCGACTCCTGTGGGAAATAGAGGGAAGCTTGAGACCCCGCAGGCAAAGCCGAGGAGGCTCAAGTCCCTCCCCACGGAAAGCGAGTGCCTGCAGCGGAAGTCAACGGACCCAATATAATTTCATTTTTTGGTGAAATAGCAACAAAGTATGCGAAAACAGCCTTTTTAAAATAATAATTGCCTTTGAATGACTAACTAAAATAAACTTTTAAATAGAGAGAAAACTTTATGAGGGGGAAGGAAAATGAGAGAACAAATTTTAGCAACAATAGATGAACTACAAAAGGACTTTTATGAGATTAGTGAGTACATTGGAAATAATCCAGAGCTTGGTCATGAAGAAGTTAAGGCATGCAAGATTTTATCGGAAAAGTTAACACAGCATGGTTTTTCTGTAACAGTTGGAACATGTGATTTACCAACCGCATTTACAGCTGTTTATGATAGTGGTAAGCCAGGACCATCGATTGGATTTATGGCTGAGTATGATGCACTTCCTGGATTGGGTCACGCATGTGGTCATAATTTAATTGGGACAATGGCAGTAGCAGCTGGGATTGGATTAACTGCAGCCTTAGCTGAAACCGGAGGAAAAGTATATGTTTATGGAACACCTGCAGAGGAGACACGTGGTGGCAAAGTAACAATGGCTGAAGCTGGTGTATTTAATCATTTAGATGTAGCGATGATGGTTCATCCACTTGATCATTATCAGAAGAGTGGGGCTTCATTAGCGATGGATGCGATTCAATTTGAATTCTTTGGACGTGCGGCGCATGCTGCGGCAGCACCTTATGAAGGAATTAATGCCCTAGATGCTGTTATTCAAACCTTTAATAGTATTAATGCATTGAGGCAGCATGTGAAATCTGACGTAAGAATTCATGGAATTATTTCTGAAGGTGGAAAGGCAGCCAATATTGTTCCTGATTATGCGGTCGCACAGTTTTATGTTCGGGCCTCTAATCGTAGCTATGTAAATGAAGTTGCTGAAAAAGTGAAGGCCTGTGCCCAAGCAGCAGGTATTGCAACAGGGGCTCGTTTAGAGATTTCAAATTATGAATTTTCGTATGATGACATGATTACAAATGAGCTACTTTCTGATACATTTACAGATAACCTGGTTTCACTTGGCGTGGATCCAACGGAGATTATCGTTCAAAATAGTGATTCTGGATCCCTTGATATGGGAAATGTAAGCTATGTTGTGCCATCCATTCATCCTTATATTCAAATCACTACTGAACGTGCAGCTTGTCATACTCCAGAATTCCAACAAGCAGCAATGAGTGAAATGGGGAAAGAAGGCATGATGCTAGGTGCAAAGACGATGGCATTAACAGGTCTTGATATCCTAACGAAGCCTGAATTATTAGAAAAGATAAAAGTAGAATTTAATAATAGAAAATAACAAAAAATGAGGAGAATCTGCGGGTTCTTCTTGTTTTTTTATCTGAAGAGGTATTTCTCTTAGTTGAAGAGTAATTTCACGCGTTTTTCATCATTTATATCATATAATAGAAAATAGAGATTGATTGGCCACAATGCTGGAGGAGAAAAATGAAATCATTTGAAGAGCTTGCTGCTAGCATCGTGTTTTCTGAAGAAAATGGTATAACTAAGCTATGTAAGTATGATTCTAGCTTAGCGTTAATTGGAGAGGGGAGAAGTGCGGTTGTCTTTCGAATCCATCATACCAACTTTGCTTTAAAGGTGTTTTTCCCCTCACTGATCCATATTGCAAAGGAAGAAGCAGAGATATATCAAAAGCTGCAATTAAGTTCTTATTTTCCAAGATTACACGGGGCAGGAAACAATTATATTGTGATTGATTATATTGAAGGAACCACATTATTTGATTGTTTGCGCTTAGGGGTTAAAGTAAGACCTGAGCATATAAAGGAAATTGATGATGCACTTAGACAAGCAAGGGAGTTCGGTTTAAACCCTTCCGATATCCATTTGAAAAATATTATGGTGACTAATCAAGGCGAAATAAAGTTAATCGATGTTGCGCGATTTAGACAAGTGAAAAATTGTAGCCAATGGGATGATATTAAACTAGCCTATTTTAAATTTTATCAGCGTTCATTCTTTCCAAAAAAGATTCCGCTGTCCTTTTTAAATATGATCTCAAAGGTTTATAAGAATGAAAAGATTCAAAGATGGATCACAAACTTCCATCCCTAATGCATAATACCTCCTTTAAACATAAATACTATCAACGTATCTATATAAAAGGAGGTAGAAATAGATGAAAAGAGTTTCAATGATTTTAGCCATGCTTTGCTTATCGTTCGCTGTTTTACTTAATCCTGTCCAGGCTGAAAAGGACGTAGCATCGGAAGAAAAGCCAAAGGTTGTGTTAACTGATAAACAAAAGGAAGAACTTCAAGAGCTTCATGAGGATATGCTAGAAGATAAGAAAGAAATAATTAAGAAGTACATAGAATATGGAGTCCTTACCGAGGAAAAAGGTACAGAGATTATCGAGAAAATGGAAGGTCATTTTAAGAAATTAGAGGAAAATGGCTATATTCCAACTTGGGACAAGCACCATCATCACCACGATAAAGATTAGTAAATTGACAGGCTATCCAATGCATTTTGGATGGCTGTTTTTAATTTATAGAGCTTCATGATAGGAAAAGATTAACATAGATGTGAATTTTGAATGACTAGTTTTGATTGAGTTTGAATTATATTGAACGAAAATGAATGTTTTTGATTGAAAAATGTAAGGGCTTACGGTAAAATACATTCAAGAGTTCAAAACGGGGGTGGGAAAAATTGCTGACTGCTGAGAGACACCGAATCATTTTAGAAATGATTGAGGAAAAGGAAGTTGTAAACCTTCATGAGTTTGTGGAGGCTACCCAATCATCTGAATCTACCATCCGCCGTGATTTAAGTCAGCTCGAAGCGGATAAGAAATTAAAGCGTGTTCATGGAGGAGCAGCTCTTTTACATCAAAAAGGTGAAGAGTTAAGCGTTAAAGAAAAGTCCACTAAGAACTTAAGTGAAAAGGAAGCGATTGCTCGATATGCTGCTAGCTTAGTTCGAGATGGAGATTGTATATATCTTGATGCTGGAACGACTGTTTTTCAAATGATTCCCTATTTAAAGGCCAAGGATATAACAGTTGTCACAAATGGACTTACCCATCTTGAGGCATTACTTGAACAAAATATAGATACGTTCTTAGTTGGTGGGTATATTAAGCAAAAGACAAGGGCGCTGATTGGTGCTGGGGCACTAGAAGGCATTAAAAAATTCCGTTTTGATAAAAGCTTTATTGGTGTAAATGGTGTTCACCCTCAATTCGGATTTACAACTCCTGATCCAGAAGAAGCGTTAATTAAAAGAAAAGCGCTTCACTTGGGGCAAAGGGCATATGTCCTGGCTGACAATACAAAGTTCCATGAAGTGACATTTGCAAGAATAGCTGATATAAATCAAGCTTCGATCATAACAAATGTGATAGAAAACGAGATTCTTGCAGAATATAAAGAAAAAACAAGAATTGAGGTTGTTCCTGAATGATTTACTCTTGTACCCTAAACCCCTCTATTGATTATGTAGTGGAACTAGAGAGTGTTTCCCTAGGGAAGCTCAATAGGACGGATCAAACCTCCTATTATCCAGGAGGAAAAGGGATTAATGTTTCCCGCGTGCTAAAAAGACTTGGGGTTGAAAACAAAGCATTAGGTTTTATCGGTGGATTTACAGGTAGGTTCATCACGGACTTTTTAGACCAAGAGGGAATCTCTCATCAATTCATCGAACTTGAAGAACCAACTCGAATAAATATTAAATTAAAAACAAACCAAGAAACAGAAATAAATGGCAGTGGTCCTTTTATTAGTGAATCTCAGAAGGAGCAGCTATATAACTTGATAGGTGGCCTAACGCAAGGTGATTATTTTGTACTGGCAGGAAGTTTTCCTCCATCGATTTCTCTCGACTATTACAAATCGTTAGCTGCTTTATGCGAAGAGAAAGGCATTTCGTTTGTCATTGATGTGTCTGGTCCACCACTTAAGGAAACATTGAGCTATAAGCCTTTTCTTATTAAGCCTAATCAGCACGAATTAGCAGAGCTAGTAGGCCATGACATTTCTTCTAAAGAAGAAGCCATTTCATATGGTAGAAAGCTATTAACCGAAGGTCCTCAAAACATCATTATTTCAATGGGGGGAGAGGGAGCTGTCCTAGTTAATGCCGATATGACATTAGTCGCAACTGTTCCAAAAGGTACTGTGAAAAACTCCGTTGGAGCAGGTGATTCAACTGTAGCGGGTTTCATGGCTTCTTATTCACAGAATGGAGATATTGCCGAGGCATTCCGGAATGGTGTTGCTTCAGGAACGGCCACTGCATTCTCGTCAGACCTTTGTACTGAAGAAGCAGTTAAACATATAGTGACACAAATACAATTGGAAAAATTATAAGGGGGAAAGGGCATGAAGATTACAGAGCTGTTAAAGAAAGAAACCATCGTTTTAGATTTAAAAGCTACATCTAAACAGGATGTGATCGATGAGTTAGTGGATGTATTATCTACAGCAGGAAGACTATTTGATCGCCGAAAGTTTAAAGAAGCAATTTTAGCAAGGGAATCACAAAGCACGACAGGTATTGGTGAGGGTATTGCCATTCCTCACGCCAAAACTAGTGCAGTTAAGGTTCCAGCGATTGCGTTCGGTAGAAGCACTGAGGGTGTTGACTATGAAGCATTAGATGGTCAACCAAGTCATTTGTTCTTTATGATTGCGGCAAGTGAAGGGGCGAATAATGAACATCTCGAAACATTATCACGCTTGTCATCTTACCTCATGGACCCAGCGTTCAGACAAAGAATAGAATCTGCTAAAACAAAGGATGAGGTTATTCAAGCCATCGATGAAAAGGAACAAGCAGAGGCAGTTGATGAACAACCAATTTCAACGGGCTCAAGGCTAGTTTTAGCGGTAACGGCTTGTCCAACAGGGATTGCTCATACTTATATGGCTGCTGATTCCTTAAAAGCTAAGGCAAAAGAGCTTGGTATCGATATTAAAGTTCAAACAAATGGATCTAGTGGAGTGAAGAATAAACTAACTCCAGAAGAAATTGAAAAGGCAGCTGCGATTATCGTTGCAGCTGATACAAAGGTAGATATGGCTCCGTTTAAAGGGAAGCCAGTTATTGAGGTACCTGTAGCCCAAGCGATTAGACAACCAAAAGAATTAATTGACCGGGCAGTGAGTGGCTCAGCGCCAATTTTCCAAGGATCTGGTGATGGAGATGGAAGTTCAGCGGGTGAGCGGTCTGAACGCACAGGTTTCTATAAGCATCTAATGAATGGTGTATCAAATATGCTTCCATTTGTTGTCGGGGGCGGTATTTTAATAGCGATTTCCTTCTTGTTTGGAATTGAGGCGTTTGATCCAGACCATCCTTCCTACCACCCAATTGCAGAAGCTTTGATGACGATTGGTGGCGGTAATGCATTTGGTTTAATGATTCCTGTATTAGCTGGGTTTATCGCGATGAGTATTGCGGACCGTCCTGGATTTGCACCTGGTATGGTAGGTGGCTTTATGGCAGCTACCGGTGGAGCAGGATTTTTAGGCGGACTGATTGCTGGTTTCTTAGCTGGTTATATTGTCGTGTTACTAAAAAAGATGTTATCAGGTCTACCACAAGCACTTGAAGGAATTAAACCAGTACTTCTTTTCCCGTTACTTGGTATTTTGAAAACAGGTTTACTTATGATGTATGTAGTGATTGAGCCAGTTGTAGCGTTAAACACTGCTTTAACAGGTTGGCTTGAAGGTTTAGGTAATGCTACGATTTTACTTGGTTTACTTCTTGGTGGTATGATGGCAGTAGATATGGGTGGTCCCATCAACAAAGCAGCCTTCACATTTGGTATCGCAATGATTGATGCTGGAAATCTAGCTCCTCATGCAGCGATTATGGCTGGCGGAATGGTACCTCCATTAGGATTGGCTTTAGCAACTACCTTCTTTAAAAGAAAGTTTACGAAGGCTGAACGTGATGCAGGAAAGACAAACTATATCATGGGAGCTTCGTTCATCACGGAAGGTGCGATTCCATTTGCAGCAGCTGACCCAGGCAGAGTCATCCCTTCGATTGTTGTAGGTTCTGCAGTAGCGGGTGGACTATCGATGCTATTTGGTATTGGCTTACCTGCCCCACACGGTGGACTATTCGTAATCCCAGTTGTAAATGGCAACCCATTATTGTACTTATTAGCTATTTTAATTGGTGCAGTCATTACCGCTTTAATGGTAGGATTATGGAAGAAGGAAGTGCAGCAATAGTCATTCAACTATCTTAATTTTTCTAAAGGAGAATGAGCAATGGCAGAAAAGGTTTTTACAATTACAAGTGACTCAGGTCTACATGCACGTCCGGCAACCGTATTAGTACAGGCAGCAGGAAGATTTGATAGCGATGTTAATCTGGAGTACAAAGGCCGAACAGTTAATTTGAAGTCTATTATGGGAGTTATGTCTTTAGGAATCCCAAGCGGTAGTCAAATTAAAATAACAGCAGAAGGCAGCGATGCTGACGCAGCAATCGAAGCCCTTAGTGAAACATTGAAAAAAGAAGGCCTAGGCGAATAATAACATTGAAAAAACGTATCTCGATATTCGGGATACGTTTTTTGTTTGTAAAGGTTCTTTTCTAAAGGTTGTTTTCGCATAATTTATTCTATATTAACAGAAACATGAATTTATATTGGGGCCGTTGATTTCCGCTGCAGGCACTCGCTTTCCACGGGGAGGCTCACCGCACGCCCCGCGGAAAGCGAGTGTCCTGTAACGAAAATCAACACCAAGGTTTAAAACATAGCCTTTAAAAAAAGCAGTCGTTATTTACATTTTTTTACAAAATAAAGTGATATATTGAAACAAAGCACAATAATCCATCGTCAAATTTACAGAATCAAGAAGAGGGTGGAATATTATGTGTGGTTTTATTGCTTGTTTACAAGATACTAATAGATCCGGGGATTCAAATAATCAAGTTACATCCATGAGTGCGGCTATTAAACACCGAGGGCCTGACCAGGAGGGGCATTATCAGGATGAACATATCGATTTGTTATTTAGGCGTCTAAGTATTATCGATTTAGAAGATGGTTCACAACCAATGAGTGACGATAGTGAAAGATATTGGATTGTGTTTAACGGTGAGATCTATAACCACCAAGAGCTTAGAGAAAAGATGGTTTTTAAAGGATACACATTCAAAACAAACTCAGATACAGAGGTTATTGTTGCACTATATAGTGAATTAGGGGATCAAGTTGTTCATGAGCTAAGAGGGATGTTTGCATTTGTGATTTGGGATAGATGGGAAGGGACGATGTTTGGAGCAAGGGATTTGTTTGGAATCAAACCCCTATATTATAAGGAAACGGAAGGTTCAATTGTCTTTGCTTCTGAGATGAAAAGCTTGTTAGTTGGTGAGGGTATAGTAAGTAACCAAATTGATTACTTTTCGTTACAACAATATTTAACCTTTCAATATGTTCCTGAGCCACGAACAATGAGTACTAACATTAGTCGAATTGAACCTGGTCATTATTTTATAAAAAAGCTGGGTAAAGATACGGAGATCTTTCAATATCATAAAGTATCCTTTCATCCGGTTATAAATGACGAGACTCGATTATTAAGGAAAGTAAGAGATACTGTATTTCAATCTGTTGAAAAGCATATGATTAGTGATGTTCCAGTCGGATCCTTTTTATCAGGTGGGATTGACTCCACAATCATAGCAGCTGTTGCAAAGGAATTTTCGCCAAATCTACGGACCTTCTCGATTGGCTTTGAAAACGAAGGCTACAATGAGATTGATGTTGCTCAGGAAACAGCAAGGAAGCTTGGAATCATCAATCACTCTATTTATATAAATGCAGATGATTTTAAGAGAGAGCTACCGAAAATTGTTTGGCATTTGGATGATCCGCTGGCAGATCCCTCAACCATCCCTCTTTATTTTCTAGCAAAAGAAGCAAGAGAGTTTGTAAAGGTTGCGTTATCTGGTGAAGGGGCAGATGAATTATTTGGAGGCTATCGTATTTATCAGGAGCCACAATCCTTAAGAGTGTTTCAATATTTACCTCATTCTATAAAGGTACTGTTAAAAAATATAGTTGATACCCTACCACATGGTTTACGTGGCAAAAGCTTCATTGAACGAGGGTGCACTCCAATTGAAGAGAGATATATTGGCAATGCCAAAATGTTTACAGAAGCCGAGAAGAGAAAGTTGTTAAAAAATTACGATCCTAGTTCTCATTTTAACAATATAACGGCTCCATATTATAACGAGGCAAGAGACTATGATTCTGTTACAAAGATGCAGTATCTTGATTTGCATACATGGCTTCGCGGGGATATTTTAATGAAGGCTGATAAAATGTCGATGGCAAGCTCACTTGAGGTTCGGGTACCGTTTTTAGATCGGGAGGTTCTAAGAGTAGCAGAGAGTATTCCAACAGGATTAAAGATTAATCAGAAGACTACTAAATGGATTTTACGGAAAGCATTCGAGGATCTGGTACCAGACCATGTTGTGAATAGAAAGAAATTAGGGTTTCCTGTACCCATCCGTTTATGGCTTAAAAACGAACTGTATGACTGGGCGAAGCAAATCATACAGGAGAGTGAAACGGGACATCTGTTCAATAAGGGATATGTTAATCAGTTATTAGAGGATCATGTATTAGGTCACCATGATTATAGTCGGAAAATATGGACGGTTTTGATGTTTATGCTTTGGCATCAGGTTTTTGTGGAGGAAAAGTATTCATTTTCTGAAAAGGTCGAACGTTCTAGAGAGTATAATTTTCAATAATATTTCCATTGAGTGTAGCTGTCAGTCATTCTTATACTTTGTTGATATTTTAACTAAAAAATTGAATTTATAATGAGTCCGTTGATTTCCGCTGCAGGCACTCGCTTTCCGCGGGGAGGGACGTGAGCCTCCTCGACTTCGTCTGCGGGGTCTCACGCTTCAATCTATCTCCGAAGAAAAAGCTCTTTCCTTTTTCCTCGCAGGAGTCGAGCGCCTTCCACTCCAATCAACTCGAATTTTTAACAAAGCTTTTCATTATAATGAGAGAGCCTTTTTTATAAAAGGGCTGACAGCATTTAATTTATCATCCGTATTTTGCATGAAATTCTTCTTCTGTTTTTACTAAGTAAAGAATCCCTTCTATCAGGCCAATGATCCCTGGAATTCCTGTCCAGGAGAAGACTAAATATAATAGTCCCATCCAGATTTTTCCTAAATAAAACTTATGTACACCGAAATTTCCAAGTAAGATTCCGAGAACCCCTGCAGCTACTCTGCTTTTCATTAGTTCAATCCCACTCCTTTTATAAAATAATCCTTTTTCCATTATGCGCTAATACCTAACTTCTTATGAATGTGGATGAAACGTAAGCTTCAGAGTCAAGCTAATCCAAAGGGGGTCGGCTATTGTATGTTTAAGACAGACTTTAAAAGCTTGCCAAGATCATTGAAAATACTATTATTTGGTGTGCTCTTATCTCATTTAGCTTACTATATTGTGTTACCATTACTCCCGATTGTTTTGAAGGTATTAAAGGAGCTAACAATCGTGCAGATTGGAACGGTACTTGCTGTTAGCTCTTTTTCATATCAAGGTGGGAGTGTGTTAGGTGGGTTGCTCGCTGATCGGATAGGTCGAAGAATGATTATCGTGATTGGTGCCTTTGTCAAGGGGGTAGGATTAATTGGATTTGCCTTAGCAGAAACCTACTCATTACTATTAGTGGTGGCTCTCATCAATGGATTAGGTGGTGGATTAAATTCTCCTTCCACTAAAGCAGCGATTGCAGCTCTCGCATCTGAAGGGAATCATCGTACCACTGTCTTTTCACTAAGAGGAATTGCAGCTAATCTCGGTATAGCAAGTGCTGGGCTGTTGACTTATTTTTTAATTGGAGAAGAGTCAGTCATTATTTTCTATATCTCCGCAGGTCTGTTTTTTGTTCTTGGAATTATTAGCTGGCTTTATGTTCCTGCAAATTGTGGTGAGGGTGAATGTGAAGATATTACGTTTCAATCATACTTGGAAGTTTTTAAAAATAAAGCCTTTGTGATTTATTCGATCATGAGTATTTTCGTTTGGGGGCTTTTTGCACAATTTGCATTAGCCTTACCTTTACGAGCAGAGTCCTTTATGCAAAATCCAACAGCGGTCTCATTAATTTGGACATTCAATAGTATCCTCGTTGTCATTTTCCAAACAACGATAACAAATCGGATTATCAGAAAAATAAATCCAATGAATGCCCTGGCGCTAGGAACAACTTTCATTGGGGTAGGAATTAGCTCCCTTTATTTTGCCAATCATTTTGGCTTATTAATTGTGAGTGGGGTCATTTTTATTGTGGGTGAGATGATTCTAATGCCTACGATTGATATCACGATTACTCAGCTTGGCACTGCAAAATTAATCGGAACTTACTTTGGTCTAGCCAATTTTGTATTCGGTTTAGGTGAAGGATTGGGTAATTTTGGTGGTGCAAGATTGTTAAGTACCGGAATTCAAACCTACCTCCCTTGGGTTTCTTATCTTACAGTGGCAATTATTGTAGCACTTGTTATTTACCTGATTCGAAATACGAAGCCTATGAAGAGTGTTTTTTAGAAAACAAATCCAGGGGGACCTGGATCTGTTTTAGTTCCAGTTAGGGCATTTACGCAATTATTCTCAATGCAGAACAAGTAAGCTCATGCTTAGGAAATGATACGTAATTAGTCCATCTGAAATGGCACCACTAACTAGCATTTACTAAAAAACGACAGGTTAAAAACTAAACCTG
This sequence comes from Bacillus sp. AK128, assembly GCF_053903075.1. Classification (NCBI taxonomy): domain Bacteria; kingdom Bacillati; phylum Bacillota; class Bacilli; order Caryophanales; family Bacillaceae; genus Bacillus; species Bacillus sp. AK128. Next base: position 695,026 of record NZ_CP096379.1, read on the forward strand.
TCGTTCAAGCATACTTTTCATTTTTTATTCAAACAATGCTTCCTCTAAATCTCTAAGCAAAAGTTCGGCTGCTAGGACTCCACCAGAGCGATGCCAAATGCTATCATCTACCTTAATCACCTTTCCGGATTGCATGACTTCTAGACTTTGAAAGGATGAATCATTGATCCATTCTGATTCAAGGTTTTCTGCAAGGTTTTCCTCTGTATCATAGGTGGAATAAAATAATACATCTCCATCTATGGCATTCATTTGTTGAGTTGTGTAAATCATTTCAGCAACATCTGGTATTGCTTGTGCTTCCGGACGGTGTAGCCCGATTTCCTCTATAATTGATGCGGCAAATGATTCCATATGATAGATTCGAACATGATCTGTCATAAATCGAATAACAGATAGTTCTACTTGTAGCTGTTCTCCTGCTTTTTTAGCAAAGTCCTCCAGCTTAGTTTGCCAATCTGCTAGTACTTGTTGGCCTTCTTCTGTTTGGTTGACCACTCGTGAATAAAAAGTAAAATTCGTTTTCCAATCACTATGTAGTGTTTCAGAGTAGACAGTTGGAGCAATCTCTGATAATTCGTCGTAAATTTGTTCATGTCTCATCTTATTTCCAATAATTAAATCGGGTTGGAGAGCTTTAATAGATTCAATAGTGGGGTCATGCTCAAAGCCAACTGGCTCGATCCCACCCATGTCAGATGATAAATAATCGTACCAAGGTTGTCCCACCCAGGAATTAACTGCTCCTACTGGCTTCATACCAAGCTTAAGCAAAGCTTCGGTTGCCTCATTAGTTAGCACAACAATTCGTTTAGGATTACTTGGTACTTCTGTCGTACCTGCGGCATGTTGAATAGAAATAGTGGTTTCTTTTTCGGATTCATTAGGTTCTGGGGCAGTCTTTGTTTGCTCTTTACAGCCACTAAGTAAGGAAGCCAAAATAATGATCATCAAGTATGGAAGTATGAAAGCTTTGTTCATGTAAATCTCCTTTATGTTTAGGGATGATTTTTTATAGTAGAAAATAGAACAACGGTATTGGACAACTTGTCCTTTTCTTATTGAAAATGATTTTCAACATCATTGACAGCATATTGAAACTAAAATAAACTATACATAGTAGTAGACGCCATAATGAAGTACTTACTTTTACATTGAATACTTATATAGTATATACAAATAAAAACAGTAAATCGAACAGTTCTTTTCGATTCGACCGAACTTACGGGACTAGGGAATATATAAAAGGGAGTGAGCCTAAATGAGTGCAATTCGTACAGAATCTTTAACTCTTTCCTATGGCGATAGCATCATCATTAAGGAATTGGATTTGCAGATTCCTAAAGGAGAAATAACGGTATTTATTGGTGGAAACGGTTGCGGGAAATCAACACTCCTTCGTTCCTTAGCTCGATTACTTAAACCACATGACGGGTCAATTCTTTTGGAGGGCAATAGCATTGCCAAGTTACAAACAAAGGAGATTGCTAAGCAATTAGCAATATTGCCTCAAGGACCTAATGCCCCAGAAGGATTAACAGTTATACAGCTCGTAAAACAAGGTAGATATCCTCATCAAAGTTGGCTTAAGCAGTGGTCCAAGGACGATGAAAGAGCTGTAAATCAAGCATTGGAAGCAACGGGAATGACTGAATTTAAGGATCGTCCTGTTGATTCATTATCAGGTGGACAACGACAGCGTGCGTGGATTGCGATGACACTCGCGCAGGAGACTGATATCATTTTACTTGATGAGCCGACCACCTATCTAGATATGACTCATCAAATTGAAATACTAGATTTATTATTTGATTTAAATGAAAAAGAGCAGCGTACAATTGTCATGGTTCTTCACGACTTAAACTTAGCATGCCGTTATGCCCATCAGCTTGTTGCAATTAAAAACCAAGCGGTTTATGCGCAAGGGAAACCAGAGGATGTTATTAACTGTGACTTAGTAAGAGATGTATTCGATGTTCATTGTGAGGTTACTCAGGATCCAATTTTTGGGACACCGTTATGTATCCCACATGGTAAAGGTAGATGTATATTGCCTCAGTTAGGAGAAGCAGTGCATGGTAAGCAAGCAATTACTATCTAATGAACTAGATATCCTTAAAAATTATCGATTAACTCTAGATCATCCAGAAGAACAAACCTATTCGTTTACGTGCAATGGGTTATTAGATCAAGACGTGATTGATGATTTTTTTAATCGATTGAAGAGTATGTATCAAGTATCAGAGCCCTTTGTAGTAGCCTCTCAGTTTATGAAAAGATACGGCTATATGATTACGGTTCCGTTTCTATATTCATTAAGCATGTTTCATAAAAAGCTAGATATTAGCTTACAAACCTCGGTATTTCAATCCTATGAAACTGATGGAGTTTGGTTACCAAAACTGCAGATTGGTACACTTGAGGTTCATGCTGTAGAGGATCAACGCGAGGGCTGGAGAACGGCAGCTTTTGAAAGTTTGTTTAGGGATCACCTTGCGCCGGTTATTGATCAAATTTCTAGTCAAGCTAAGGTCTCAAAACACATACTATGGGAAAATGCCGCGGTATATATTTTTTGGATTTATGAAAGTATGATGGAGCAGGAGCCGAACAATGAATTATTAAAAGAGGATTTTCAAGCGCTTTTAGACGCAGAAGGATCTATGTTTGGTAACTTATCGAAAAATCCAATCAGTAAATTTTATACTGAAAAGAGATATATAAGCCATATGGATAAAGAAATCAGAGTTCGTAAAACATGTTGTATGTTTAATCGTCTTCCAAATTCTGAAGGTGCTTGCACCACATGTCCTCTGACGTGTAATGTTATGATGAAAGAGGAGATGATGTAAGTGGAAGAAAAATTAACTGCCCAATTAAATGGTCTGCTTGAAAAATACACAGAGCTTCTTTTAGGTGAAACAAACGAGGAATTAAAAAAGAAGGTTGAAGCTTGGGTACTCTATAATCATATTGCTAAATCAATGCCTCCATTAGCTAAGCACTGGAATGAAACGTATCCAGAAGCAAAGGACGGAATAAAAGAATTGATTGCAGAGATTAAAGAGCTTAATGAAGCACATCGAGCAAAAAAATAATAAAGTGAAGAAGTGTATACATCGTACACTTCTTTTGTCTTTTACTGGATTACATTTTATAATCAATTTTAGTTATGCTAATAATAAAATTTTTATGATGACAGGTGATGAACATGAACTATCAAGTCTTGCTTTACTATAAATATGTTGAAATTGAAGAACCTGAGGCTTTTATGGAGGAGCAGCGAGCTCTATGTGAACGAATTGGCCTAAAGGGAAGAATATATGTGGCTCATGAAGGGATTAATGGTACGGTGTCAGGTACAGCGGAACAGACCGAGCAATATATGAGCGAAATGCGTCAGGATCCAAGATTCTCTGATTTAATTTTTAAAATTGAAGCATCAGAAGAGCATGCTTTTAAAAAGTTAAAGGTGAAGGTTAAGCCAGAGATTGTCCACTTAAGTCTTGAAGATGATGTAAATCCTAACCAGCTAACAGGGAAACATTTGTCTCCAAAAGAATTTATGGAGGCAATGCAGGATGAGGATGTGTTAATCCTTGATGCTAGAAACACATATGAATATGATTTAGGTCATTTTAAAAATGCGATTAGACCGGACGTAGAGAATTTTAGAGACTTGCCAAAATGGGTGAGAGAAAATTTAGCCCATCAGAAGGATAAAAAAATTCTAACATACTGTACAGGTGGAATTCGTTGTGAAAAGTTTTCTGGTTTCCTTTTAAAAGAGGGGTTTGAAGATGTATCTCAGTTAGATGGTGGAATAGTTACGTACGGTTATGATGAAGAGGTAAAGGGAAAGCTTTGGGACGGAAAGTTATATGTGTTTGATGAGAGAATCTCCGTTCCGGTAAACCGGACTGAGGAAGCAAATGTAGTCGGTAAATGCTACTATTGCGATGAGCCTGAAGAACGTTATGTAAAATGTGGAAACCCTGACTGTAATAAGCATTTATTACTATGCGAAGATTGTGAGCATGAGCATAAACGTTCGTGCAGCAAGGAATGTGCAGAGCACCCACGAAATCGATATGTAAAAGAACATGAACAGAATGAAGAAGTACAGGTGTAAACTTTATAAACCATTTCTAAGTAAAAAGCACTCCTAATATGGAGCGCTTTTTGTGCTTTTTTGGCAATATATCCAAGCTACTCTTAAGGCTTGTTACAAAAACTGACAAGCAATCTTAATATCCGACAAAAATCAAAAGATTTTCATATTCAAGTGATGAGAAAGATGATAAAATAATCTTGGTTTAAAAACATATAGCCTCTTTTCACATAGGATATATTGTTACGTAAACTATGTATGTCTTCAGGAGGGGTATAGATGGAACAGCTTATGCGTAACTTTTTCTTGTTTTTGTCGAAAAATAAAGCGTTAACAAAACTTGCAAAGAAATATGGTCTACACTTTGGTGCCGCAAGATTTGTCGCTGGAGAAACAATTGATTTAGCAGTAAAGGTGATCAAGGGCTTAAATAAAAAGGGATTATCTGTTACGATTGACTATTTAGGAGAGTTTGTCGAACACGAAGAGGAAGCAAATGAGATGGCGGAAGGCTCCATTAAGGCAGTAAAAGCAATTGGGCGCGAGAAGCTAGATTCACAGCTTTCCCTTAAAATGACGTCTATGGGTCTTGATATTTCAGATGAGGTCGTGTTAAGAAATATGCGTCGCATCCTAGAGGCTGCCAAGGAAAATGGTGTGTTTGTAACCATTGATATGGAAGACTATTCTCGTTGTGCGAAAACCCTTGAAATATTTAAGCAATTAAGATCTGAGTATGACAATATTGGTACCGTTCTACAAGCATATCTATACCGAGTTGCAGATGATGTTGCAGACTTAAACCAATATAAGCCTAACCTCCGTTTAGTAAAAGGGGCTTATAAAGAATCTCCTGAGGTAGCGTTTCCTGAAAAACATGATGTGGATGAGAACTTTAAGAAGATTATCAAAATGCATCTTGAAAATGGAAACTATACTGCAGTCGCTTCACATGATGACGCGATCATCGAATATACAAAACAAATTGTAAAGGAGTTAAATATTCCTAATGATCAGTTTGAATTCCAAATGCTATATGGTATTCGTCCAGAACGCCAGCTAGAATTAGCAAAGGAAGGCTATAAGATGAGAGTGTATGTACCTTACGGAAATGACTGGTACGGCTACTTTATGAGAAGATTGGCTGAAAGACCAGCAAACGTAGCATTTGTCCTTAAAGGGATTATTAAGAAATAACGGGTGGGTGTATGATCTACCCTTTTAAAGGTTTCCAAGATGTTGATCTTGGAAGCCTTTTGTTTTTGTGTTTGTTGGTGTGAGAGGTATGAGAAACGCTTGTAGTGTGGAGTTTGCCGATTTATTCAGCAAAGTGGCCGATATTATGGGGGAAGTCGCCGATAAAATAGAAAAGTGGCCGATATCGATGCGAAAGTCGCCGATAAAATAGGAAAAGTCGACGATATCGCCACATAAGTAACTCAGAAGAAGCAGAGGTACACCGGGTCCTTGCCAAGAAGAAGCCGAAAATCATCTACTTTCACCTCATTATTATCCGAACGACTCCTAAACTAACTCTTCGCCTTTAACTTTTTCAGCGATACATAATAAATCAGTGCTGCAAAGATCCCGATTAATGTGAAAGCAAGGATGGTGAGGAACGTATTTTCATATATCTTTCTCGAAACGGGCTGGCCTCTATTCAGAGTTTCCCATACGATCTCTTGGTGTCTATTTTTGATAATCTGTAATGAAACAATAAAACCGATGATAAATTCAGGGATGAGAATAAAGAGTACAATGTCCATGAGTGAAGCCTCCTTGATTTTATTAGTATGTACAAACTTTCCAAGGATTTTTCCATAGAAAAAGCATCTGATCGAATGTGATCAGATGCTTTGATTTTATGCTACGTTTGAAATATCATCCGAAAGCGGGATGTTATTTGATCGTGCTTTTTTAGCTGCATTGAAGAAGATGACAATGACTGCTACAGTAGCCACTGCTGCAATTATATAAGATATATTAATCGATAAGCCAAATCCAATTTGCGCATTTAGAATATACGTAAAAGTCGTCATGGTCATGAACACTCCTGGTATTAAAGAAATCCAGTAGTTCTTCTTAGCAATAAAGAGGTACATCGTAGCTACCCATAGAGCAATTACAGCCGTCGATTGGTTTGCCCAAGAGAAGTATCTCCATAAAAGTGTGAAATCAATTTTAGTAAGAGCAAATGAGATAACGAATAATGGAATCGCAATCCATAAACGACTAGCAATTTTAGTTTGAGCAAGGTTAATATAGTCAGCGATAATCATACGTGCACTACGGAATGCCGTGTCACCAGATGTGATTGGAAGGATAATTACTCCAAGAACCGCTAACGTACCACCAACAGCTCCTAATAGAGCGATTGAAACTTCACTTACAACTGCTCCAGGTCCACCAGCAAGAACTTCTTGTAAACCAGCAGAGCCATCAAAAATACTCATAGCTGCAGCTGCCCAGATCATTGCAATGATCCCTTCTGCAATCATCATACCGTAGAAAATGAAACGTCCTTGACGTTCGTTTTGAGTCGTACGAGAGATGATTGGTGTTTGTGTAGCATGGAATCCAGATAAAGCACCACAAGAGATCGTTAAGAATAATAACGGGAAAATTGGTAAATTATCAGGATGCATATTTGTTAAAGATAACTCAGGAATTGGAGCACCAGTGAAGATTAACATTCCACCAATACCAACTGCAGAGATTAAAAGTAATGCACCAAACACAGGATAGAAACGACCAATAATTTTATCAATTGGTAGTAAAGTTGCTAATAAATAGTAAACGAAAATTGCTGCAATGATTACTCCCATTGTTACACTGCCATCCATTAAAGTATGAAGAAGGCCAGCAGGAGCAGTTACGAAAACAGTACCAACTAAAAGTAGTAATAAAACAGCGAAGAAGTTTACCATATGCTTCATAAATTTACCTAAAAACTTGCCAGCAAGCTCAGGTAAATGAGCACCTTTGTTACGGATTGAGATCATACCAGTTAAGTAGTCATGAACTGCTCCAGCAAAAATACATCCAAGAACGATCCAAAGGAATGCTACAGGTCCGTATAATGCACCCATAATTGGACCGAAAATTGGACCAACACCAGCGATATTTAATAATTGAATTAATGAGTTCTTTTTCTCGCTCATTGGCAGATAGTCTACACCGTCTTTTCGAGTGTAAGCAGGTGTTTGTCGGTCTTCTTTTGGACCAAACACTTTATCTACAAATTTACCATACGTGAAGTATCCCACAATTAATAGCAAGACACCGGCAATAAATGTATACATTATAAATCCCCCTTGAAAGTGATTTTGTATTCGTTTTCACTATCATAAATGAAAACGTTTTCTATTAGGGGGATTTCTGTTTAAGATGTCATAATTTCTGTTTAAGATGAAAAAAAATAGGTCTTACATGCTATAGCTCAAGGAGCGCACGAAGACCTTTTACATAGTTTCGACTAACTGATAAATATTCTTTTACCCCCGTTAATTCAAGCTGATAGGCTCCATTAAACCAAGGTATTAAACGGGAAATATGATCAAGATTAACTAGATAGCTTTTATGAATTCGGTAAAAGGAGAATTGATCTAACCGTGCTTCAAATTCCTTTAATGATAATTTGGAATGATACTCTTTCCCATTTAAGACCACTTTCGTCTCTCGTTCATCTCGATAAAGGTAAAGAATGTCCTTTGGGTCTATATAAATAATTTCATCATTCTCTTCTAGAGCAAGCTTGGCTGATACAGTAGAAGGTTTCTCTACTCTTTTAGGAACTTGGTCTAGCAAAATCCTTTCTAACCGATTGATGGTTTCCGTTAACTGTTCTTCATCAAATGGCTTTACTAAATAATCAATGGCTTGATGGCGAAATGCCTCAACTGCAAAATTAGGATAAGCCGTAGCGAAAACGATTAATGGAGTCTTTCTTAACTCCTTAAAAGATCTAGCTACTTCCATTCCATTTAGCTTGGGCATTTCAATATCAAGAAATACAACATCTGGTTGAAGCTGAAGGGCTTTCATAATAGCTTGTTCACCAGATTCTGCTTCACCTACTACATCAATTACTGGATATTGAGATAATAAATGCATTAATTCATCTCGGCTATAACGTTCATCATCCACTACAAGCGTTCGGATTACACTCATTTCATTTCCTCCATATCAGTTGAAATGGCAAAAGAAACATTCGTACCTTCGTTAACTTTGCTAATTATTGAAAGTGCAGATTTTTCACCTAACATCATGACAAGTCGTCGGTTTACGTTATAAAGACCAATGCCAGTACCTGTTGTAGAAGAAACTTTTTCCGCTAAAAGGTCTGGGTATTTTCTAAAATCAATTCCATTCCCATTATCCTCCACAGAAACGATAATCTGTTGAGCTTCTTTTTTTATTAAGATTCTAATCTGACAATCACTTTCCTTGTCCTTAATCCCATGCTTAATTGCATTTTCTACAATAGGCTGAAGGGTCAAAGGAGGGATGGATTGATTTAAAAGAGTTACGTCAATGTCGTAGATTACTTGAAGCTTATCAACGAACCTTGCTTCTTCAATGGAGAGATAGGCTTTTACATGCTTTAGCTCTTGTTCTAACGTAATCCACTTTTCAGTCGTCCCAGTCAAATTTTGACGAAGAAAGTGAGACAATGCAACTAAAAGATTTCTTGCTTTCTTTTGGTCCGTCCGGATGAGAGAGACAATTATATTCAACGAGTTAAATAGGAAATGAGGACTGATTTGTGCTTGTAATGCTTTGATTTCGGCTTCCTTAGCAAGTTGAAAGGCTTTGTCCGCCTCAGCAATATCTAGTTGACTGCTTAATAAAGAGCTTAGTCCCTTGATTAATTGAATCACAAGTGGGGTAATCTCTTTTTCTGACCTGAAATAAAACTTCAATGTACCAATCGTTTGATCCCTTTGAATAAGAGGGGCTATGACAACTGCATGTAAAGGACAGTTTGTATGCAGACATTGGATTTCATCATGTCCAGCAACTATTAAACTACCTTCGTGGATGACTCTTTTTGTGGCATCTGTCTGGATAGGGGTTAGCTCACGGTGATGATCATCGGCTAACCCAACATGTGCTAGGATTTTATCTTGGTCAGTAATGGCAATAGCACTAGCTTGGACTTCACGGTATAAAATCGTGCAAACTTCCTTTGCTGATTCTGAATATAATCCTTTTCTTAAATGGGTTAAAGTTAGTTCTGCTAAGCGAAGGGCCTTTTGCGCTTGAAAGGCACCAATTTTTTCTTCCTCATTAAATACATTTCGAATAATGAGTAGGAAAAGAGCTGAACCAATTCCATTTGCTAAGATCATGGGAAGTCCAATCATCTCTACTAATGATAATGCTTTATGAAAGGGTTGAGCGATTAATAGGATTATAATCATCTGAACCGTCTCGGCTAAGGCACCGACGAGAAACGCTTTAGTTAGTGTAATGTGTTTATTTTTTCGAAAGAACGCACCTGCTAATATACCGGCAATAATAGCGGATAAACCACAGGCTAAATCCGTAAAGCCACCCATACTATAACGATGAACACCAGCAATGAGGCCAGCTCCAATTCCTACTTTATAACCCCCGAGCAGCCCCGCAAGAATCACTCCGATTACTCTTGAGTTAGCTAATGCTTCCTCCTGAGTAAGGTCATCTGCCCATCGATTGAATTGCAAGGAATCCGTATTAAAGGCAATTCCGGAGTAAGTTCCAATGATTGCGAAAAAACCAAAGAAAAGTATAGCAAGGTACTGTTGTTTACGTCCGATTTTTTCGTGTTGAACCATCTGACGAAAGAAACGAAAACGAGTCAAAATAAAGGCAATGGTGACAAGAATCCCTAATCTTTCTAGCATGGTAAGCATTAATTCAAACATAGGCACTGGATCTCCTGACTCTTAGGTTGGAAATATTGTACCACAAAAGAGTGTGAAAGTTGGAGAGCATTTGAGGCATATAGGATATAGTAGGTAGACGCATATCGCTGGCTTCAGGGGAAAGGTTAGTCCTACTTGGAAGGTGTTCAGAAGGACGAACCGTACCAAGAGTTAAAAATAATCCCACTTCGACCAAAAATGGAATTAATCCAACTGTTTTTTTTTAGTTGAATACAGAATTCCTTCATAATAAGGATACATATACCAAAAATCACTAAATCTTCTGTAACTTTTTCAAGATTCTTTCGACTATCCTTATAAAGGAGGGACGAAAGTGCCAAAGCCTAGATTGTTTATATTGTTTTTGTTTATTTCAATAGGAGTAGCTTTTATCTTTCAATATGCCGTTTATGGAGGAAAACCTAGTTTAGTAAGTGGTTGGGCTCATGAAAATGTCACCCAAATAGTATTATCTAATCATGTTTGGGAGCTTGAATTTTCCGAGAAGATGGATGAGGACACATTAACCTCGGACCAGATTTATGTTGAAGATGAAAAGGGGAACATAGTCCAAACAGATATAACCGTTCATGACGATTTGCATTCTGTTACGATTACTCCTCCAGCTGAGGGCTATAATACAGAGTCAAAATCTTACACGTTACACATAAAAAAGGACATTACATCACTTGACGGTGATCCGTTAAAGTCTGGAAAGAAAATTAGTTTCAGTATATCAGATGGACTCCCTGTTGTAGGAAGCGAAGCAAAGCTACTTGGTCTTTTTCGAGAAGTTTTAAATAGAGAGAGACATTTCCATAGAGAAGGACTTAGTATGACAGAGGAAGAGTCGTCGGCAGTTGCCGAGGATAAAAGTAGTGCTAGTAATGAAGGATCAGGTACTCATTCAGAAACGAATGTTCAAGTACAAGGTGTCGATGAGGCAGATGTTGTAAAAACAGATGGAACGTTTATCTACCAAGCAATAGATAGAAAGCTAACCATTACGAAAGCAGTCCCGGTCGATAATATTGAGGTCGTTTCTAGCATAACCTACACTAACTTTGAACCTTTTCAGTTATTTCTTGATAAAGATAAGCTAGTGGTTCTCGGTCATGCTTATAGTGATTATAACGAAGAGGTCTGGAAGGAAAAGAAAATGGTACCTCTTTATCACAAAGTACAGGCCATAATTTATGATATATCGGATCAGAGTCAACCCAAGGAATTGAAAACTGTTGCGCTAGAAGGTTCCTATGTTACCTCTAGAAAGATTGGGTCGACCGTATATCTACTTAGCAATCACTATCCGGATTATTGGGCGTTAGAAAAGGAAAAGGTGGATTTGCGACCGCGATATTCAGACTCAGCCATTTCTGATGAATTACAGGTGATCGACTATGATGATATTCATTATTTTCCGGATTCTGAGCAAGTAAATTATTCAATCATTGCCGCTTTCAATATTGATCATCCAGAACAAGAAATGAAGGTTACTACTTATTTAGGAAGTGGTTCTGACATCTACATGTCAAAAGAAAACCTTTATATAGCCGTTGCTAAATATAATGACGTTTTAACAGATGACCGGATTGCGTTTGACTCATTTAGACCGTCAACTGCCATGAAAACTGAGGTTTTTAAATTTGCAGTAAGTAATCTTGATGTTAGCTTTGTGGCTTCAGGAATTGTGAAAGGAAAACTGTTAAACCAATTCTCAATGGATGAGTTTAATGGTCATTTCCGAATTGCCACTACTGAAGGTGAGACGTGGAATGAAACGACTCCTTCTAGTAATCATGTCTTTATTTTGAACGAGGGCATGAGCGTCGTGGGAAGCGTAGAGGACCTTGCTCGTGGTGAACGAATTTATTCAGTCCGTTTTATGGGAGAAAAAGCATATGTTGTGACCTTTAAAGAGGTCGATCCACTATTCGTGTTAGATGTAAGTAACCCAAGCAAGCCGACCGTACTAGGGGAATTGAAAATCCCTGGATTTAGTAACTATCTACACCCATACGATGAAAACCACCTAATTGGCTTTGGGCAGCATACTAAACTCGTGAAAGATCAAGGTTCACTCTCACCAAGAGTTATGACAGATGGAGTGAAGATTTCATTATTTGATGTTAGTAATCCATTAGAACCGAAAGAGAAATTTTCCGAGATCATCGGTGGAGGTGGTACGTATTCACCTCTAAATTATGATCATAAAGCGCTTCTGTTTAATAAGGAAAAAAACATCTTTGCCTTCCCAATCACCGTATACCGAGATATGAAGAGAAGTGAGTATGAACAAGAGCTCGTGTTCCATGGAGCAAAAGCCTACAGTATTGATCTGGAAAATGGCTTCAAGCTGGAAAAAGATATCACACACGAAACCGAAAAGACCATCTATGAAACATGGGAAAACCAAATCATAAGAGTACTCTATATAGATGACCACATTTACGCCGTCTCACCAAACAAAATTACAGCACACAAAGTAACATGGTAACGCATTAACGCAATGGGGGCCAGGCCCCCAGTGCGTTAATGTGTTAAAGGGAGTATCGTTTATTCCCCACCCATATTGTCTTTTCCGTATTGTTGGTTGGTGCTTTGGGTTTTTCCAGTAACGCGACCTTTTACAGTTGGACCAGCATTACCCTTTACACTTGCGGCACTTTTTGCTCGTTCAGATGGGTTCTTTTTAAGTTTAGCCATGTTGATCACCTCCATGTCTTAGCGTTTCCCACGTGAGTAAAAAAATGACAGAATAAAATGGTAAGGATGTTTCGATTATATATTGCGAAAATTTCCAAAATGGATTATAGTGAAAGAAGAAGAGGTTATATTTTTTTGACTAAAAAATGAATGAGTATTCATTCAAGGTGAAGAAAGGGGAGATTACGGTTGAGTCGAAACATTCGCAAAGCAGCAGTTTTAGGATCAGGAGTTATGGGTTCAGGTATTGCTGCCCACTTAGCCAACATCGGCATTCCAACGATACTACTAGACATCGTACCTAGAGAATTGACAGAAGACGAGAAAAAGAAAGGGCTTACACTAGAGGACAAGGTTGTCCGTAATCGTTTAAGTCAAACTTCTATTCAAAAACTATTGAAGCAGAAGCCTGCGCCATTAGCAGCAAAAGAAAACATTTCTTTAATTGAAGCTGGAAATTTTGATGATGACTTAGATCGCCTTAAAGATGTAGATTGGATTATTGAGGTTGTAGTTGAGAACTTAAATATAAAGAAGCAAGTATTTACACGAATTGATGAAGTAAGAAAGCCTGGCACAATTGTCAGCTCAAATACTTCTGGGATTTCCATTGAAGCAATGGCAGAAGGTCGTTCTGAGGATTTCCAAAAGCATTTCCTTGGCACACATTTCTTTAATCCACCGCGTTACTTAAAGCTTCTTGAAATCATTCCAACTAAGAATACTGATCCTGATGTGCTTTCATTTATGAAAACTTTTGGTGAAGATGTACTTGGTAAGGGTGTGGTTGAAGCAAAGGATACACCTAACTTTATTGGAAACAGAATTGGTACTTACGGTTTAATCGTAACGGTTAAGCAAATGTTAAAAGGTGGATACAGTGTTGGTGAAGTTGATTCTGTAACAGGTCCACTTATTGGCAGACCTAAAAGTGCTACCTTCCGTACTCTTGATGTGGTTGGTTTAGACACATTTGTTCATGTGGCAAATAACGTATATGACCAAGTAGAGGGAGCTGAAAAAGAAGCGTTTGCAGTTCCAGCATTTATGAAGTCAATGCTTGAAAAAGGCTGGTTAGGTAGTAAGTCAGGTCAAGGATTCTTCTTAAAGCAAGGAAAAGAAATTCTAGAACTGAATCCAGAAACTTTGGAATATGAAGCACGTAAGAAGTTAGCAGCTCCATCCATTGAATTGGCTAAACAAGCTAAAGGTGCTGATAAACTGAAAGCGCTTGTGTATGCTGATGATCGTGCTGGACAGCTATTATGGAGCATCATGAGTCCAGTTCTTGTGTATACAGCTGGTTTAAAAGACATCATTGCGGATGATATCGTAGCGATTGATAATGCAATGAAGTGGGGATTCGGCTGGGACAAAGGTCCATTTGAACTATGGGATGCAATTGGTGTTGAAAACTCAGTAAAGAAAATGCAAGCTGAGGGCTTAGAGGTTCCAGGTTGGGTTCTAGAAATGCTTGAGTCGGGACAATCAACTTTCTATAAGAAAGAAGAAGGTCAAGACTTGTATTTCCAAAATGGAAGCTATGAAACAAAGGTAGTAAACCCTAAAGTTATTCATCTTAAAGGCTTAAAAGAGAAGAATGGGGTCATTAAAAAGAATAGTGGTGCTAGTTTAATAGATTTAGGTGATGGAGTAGCTGGTTTAGAATTCCATTCTCCAAATAACTCGATTGGTCCTGATGTTACGCAAATGATTAACTTCGCTATTGAAGAAGTGGATCGTAATTATGAAGGACTAGTAATCGGAAACCAAGGTAAAAACTTCTGCGTAGGCGCGAACCTTGCGATGATTCTTATGGAAGCACAAGACGACAACTTCTTTGAACTTGATATGGTTGTTCGTCAATTCCAACAAACGATGATGAATATCAAATATAGTCCAAAGCCAGTTGTCGCAGCACCATTCGGAATGTCACTTGGTGGTGGAGCAGAAATTTGCTTACCAGCTGCACAAATTCAAGCTTCTATGGAAACATATATGGGCTTGGTTGAAGTAGGTGTTGGCTTAATTCCAGGCGGTGGCGGAAATAAGGAATTATATATTAGCCACCTTGAGGGATTACCAAATGGAGTAGAAAAAGATTTACAAAAAATCACGAATCAGGTATTTGAATTGATTGCGATGGCAAAGGTTTCTACTTCTGCTCAAGAAGCAAGAAACAACAATTTCTTATCCAATCATGATGGAATCAGCATCAATGGAGATCACTTACTGCATGATGCAAAGCGCACAGTACTAGCGTTAGCAAGTAAAGGATACCAAGCACCTAAGCGTAAGAAGGTACCAGTTGTAGGGGAAACAGGTTACGCTACTTTACTTTTAGGAATTGATTCAATGCTACGTTCTGGCTTCATTTCAGAGCATGATGCGAAGATTGCTACGAAGCTAGCATTTGTTTTAGCTGGTGGTAGAGTCAACTTCGGAACAGAAGTTGATGAGCAGTACTTACTTGATTTAGAAAGAGAAGCATTCTTAAGTCTAGTTGCTGAACCAAAATCACAACAGCGTATGCAACATATGCTTGTGAAGGGTAAGCCGTTAAGAAATTAATAGATTCATAGAGAGGCATTGTCCTCTCTCTCCATAATAAATGGCTCTATTTGTAGAAGTAAGTTATAGATTGTGTTCAAAAAGGAGGATGAAAAGGACCGAGAAGTTCGAGGCGGTGAAGCTTTGAGTACCGGAGCGTATGCAATTAATACGAGAGGAACGGAAAAGCAAGCCAACGAAGAAATTCGAAGTGTAATTTTCACCGGACTTTTTGACCTCTTATACGAAAAGTGCCTAACAAAAAGGAAATGGGGGAGTAATGTGAGAGAAGCAGTAATCGTTGCAGGAGCAAGAACTCCAGTCGGAAAAGCAAAGCGTGGAACCCTTGCAAATGTGCGTCCAGATGATCTTGGAGCATTAGTTGTAAAGGAAACGCTAAAGCGTGCAAATAATTATGAAGGTAATATAGATGATCTAATCATAGGGTGTGCGATGCCTGAAGCAGAACAAGGGTTAAACATGGCAAGAAATATTGGGGGTCTTGCAGGCTTACCAAATACTGTCCCAGCCATTACAATCAATCGTTACTGTTCATCAGGTCTTCAAAGTATTGCGTACGGAGCAGAGCGTATCATGCTAGGTTCTTCTGATACGATTCTAGCTGGTGGAGCGGAGTCAATGAGTATCGTTCCGATGACAGGTCATACGGTAAGACCTAATATTAAGCTAGTTGAAAGCGCTCCTGAATATTATATGGGAATGGGTCATACAGCAGAGCAGGTTGCTCATAAATATGGAATAAGCCGCGAAGATCAAGATGCATTTGCAGTAAGAAGTCATCAGCGTGCTGCAAAGGCAATCCAAGAAGGTAAATTTGTGGACGAGATTGTACCAGTAGAAGTAACGAACAGATTTCTTGATAAGAGTAACAAGCTTCAAGAAAAATCAGTTACTTTTTCACAGGATGAAGGTGTCCGTGCTGATACAACCCTTGAGGTCCTTGGAAAGCTTCGACCAGCTTTCAATGTAAAAGGAAGTGTTACTGCTGGTAACTCATCACAAATGAGTGACGGTGCTGCAGCTGTGTTACTAATGGATAAGGAAAAAGCTTTATCTGAGGGACAAAAGCCGTTAGCAAAATTCCGTTCCTTTGCTGTAGCTGGTGTACCACCAGAAATTATGGGGATTGGACCAATCGAGGCGATTCCAAAAGCATTAAAAATTGCGGGACTAGATTTATCTGATATCGGTTTATTTGAACTAAATGAAGCATTTGCTTCTCAATCTTTAGCGATTGTAAGAACACTTGGTATTGATGAAGAGATTGTAAATGTAAATGGTGGGGCTATTGCATTAGGTCATCCACTTGGATGCTCAGGTGCTAAGTTAACATTATCTCTTATTCACGAAATGAGAAGACGTAATATTCAATTTGGTGTGGTTACGATGTGTATCGGCGGCGGAATGGGTGCTGCTGGTGTGTTTGAATTAATTTAAATTGTCATTTAAGAGGAGGAACATAGCATGTCAAAAACAACTGAAAATTTGATTAAAGGTGGAAGCTTTTTAATCGAGGATCTTGAAGCAAATCGAATTTTTACTCCAGAGGATTTTACAGAAGAACATAAAATGATTGGTAAAACGACTGAAGACTTCGTAGTTAACGATGTTTTACCTCATTTAGAAGATATTGAAAATCATCAGTTTGACAAGTCTGTAAAGCTTTTAAAGCAAGCGGGTGAACTTGGATTACTAGGTGCAGATGTACCTGAAGAATACGGCGGACTTGGACTTGATAAAATCAGTTCAGCTGTGATCACTGAGAAAATTTCACGTGGTGGAAGCTTCTCGTTATCATTCGGTGCTCACGTAGGAATCGGATCTCTACCAATTGTATTATTCGGTAACGAAGAGCAAAAGCATCAATACCTTCCTGATTTAGCATCAGGTGAGAGACTTGCTGCTTATGCTTTAACTGAGCCAGGCTCTGGATCTGATGCATTAGGAGCAAGAACAACTGCTAAACTAAATGCAGAAGGTACTCACTATGTATTAAACGGTGAAAAGCAATGGATTACAAACTCAGGATTTGCTGATGTATTTGTAGTGTATGCAAAGGTAGATGGAGAGCATTTCTCAGCATTTATCGTTGAAAAGGGATATCCAGGGGTTTCAACTGGTCCAGAAGAAAAGAAGATGGGGATTAAAGGTTCATCAACTCGTACATTAATCCTTGAAGATGCACTAGTTCCTAAAGAAAACCTACTAGGAGAGCTTGGAAAAGGCCATATTATTGCCTTTAACATCCTAAATATTGGTCGTTATAAGCTAGCTGTAGGTACTATTGGTGGATCTAAGCGACTTACTGATATAGCTGTACAGTATGCAAATCAGCGTCAGCAATTTAAAACACCGATCTCTAGCTTCTCATTAATTCAAGAAAAGCTGGCAAACATGGCAACGAAAACATATGCAATGGAAAGCTCTGTATACCGTACAGTTGGGCTTTATGAAGAGCGTATGGGCAGCTTGTCTGATGAAGAGGTTAAAGATGGTAAGTCAATGCCAGCTGCAATTGCTGAATATGCAATCGAGTGTTCATTAAATAAGGTATTCGGTTCAGAAACGCTTGACTATGTAGTAGACGAAGCAGTTCAGATTCATGGTGGATACGGCTTCATGGCAGAGTACGAAGTAGAAAGAGTATACCGTGACTCTCGTATTAACCGTATCTTTGAAGGGACAAATGAAATCAACCGTTTACTAGTTCCTGGAACTTACCTACGCAAAGCATTAAAAGGTGAACTTCCTTTATTCCAAAAAGCACAAGCACTTCAAGAAGAGCTAATGATGCTAATGCCTGAAGAAGTTGGCGATGGAGCGCTTGAGCAAGAAAAGTATTTAGTTAAGAATGCAAAGAAAATTGCTCTATTATCTATGGGCTTAGCTGCACAAAAGTATGGCAAGAGCTTAGATAAAGAGCAAGAAATCTTAAGCAATATTGCTGATATTGTAAGCAATGTATATGCAATGGAATCTGCCGTTCTTCGTACAGAAAAAGCTATTAACAAAACGGGTCTTGAGAAGAATAACCAAAAGCTTCTTTACACTCAAGTATATTGCCAAGAAGCATTCAATGAAATCGAAGCACATGCAAAAGAAACATTAATTGCGACTGAAACTGGTGATGCATTACGCATGATGTTATCTGCTCTGAAAAAGTTCACTCGTCACACACCAATCAATGTCATCGCTAAAAAGCGTGAGATTGCTGCTGTAATTATCGAGGGAAATCGTTTCACTGTATAAACTAAGGAGAGAGCTGTTAGCTAACGTTAACAGCTCTTACTTATGGTTTTAGAGGAATAACGGATATATGAATGCTTTTCCTGGAAAAAGCTAAATAATCGTGGAATAATGCAAATTTTCGTGGAATTAATAGAAAAATCGTGGAATTAACGTTATTTTTCGTGGAATTAGCAATATGTTCATGGAATTAGTAACTGACGCGAGTCTGTAAAAGCAATTCTAGCTTGAGCACGCTATAAGTAGTATTTGAATTATAGAAAACAGAAGAAATTCAGTCTGTTTTCACAAAACAAAAAACAAATTTTTAAAGAAAAGTCATGTTTAGGGAAATGACGCAGAAAAAGCTAATATAGTATTGTGCAAAAAAGTAATTCAATAACCCTGTTAGGAATACTTGGGCTAATATGGTAAAATACACTTTGATGTGTATTCTAAATGTGGTGGTGAAATGGTTTGGCTTTAACATTTTATTGGTACCCTAAATGTGGTACATGTAAAAACGCAAAAAAATGGTTGGAAGGGCATGATCTTCCTTTCAATGAAGTACATATTGTTGAAAATGCACCGTCTAAGGAAACCTTAACAGAGTTATACAAAACAAGTGGTTTAGAATTAAAGAAATTTTTTAATACAAGTGGAATGAAATATCGTGAGTTAGGCTTGAAGGACAAGCTTAAAACCGCAACTGAAGATGAAATGCTAGACATCCTTGCTTCTGATGGAATGCTCGTTAAAAGACCGATCGTTACAGATGGTCAAAAAGTAACAGTAGGGTTTAATGAAAAACAGTTTGAAGAAACTTGGCGATCTTAAATAAAGTAATACTATCGATTATCACAGTTGGAATGTTATGATAATACTATCAAAATATTTATACATATTGTTGGAGGGATACGAATGAACACACCTAAAGAACTTCGTTATACAAAAGAGCATGAATGGGTACAAGTAGACGGAAATAAGGTTCGTATTGGAATCACTGATTTTGCTCAATCTGAGCTAGGGGACATCGTGTTCGTTGAGCTACCTGAGGTTGGCGATGAGATTTCTATTGATGAGCCTTTTGGAAGTGTTGAATCAGTAAAAACAGTATCAGAACTATACGCGCCAGTTAGTGGCAAGGTAGTTGAGGTTAACGGTGACCTTGATGATAGTCCTGAATTTGTAAATGAAGCTCCATATGAAAAGGCTTGGATGATTGTCGTTGAACTTTCAGATGAGAGTCAAATCGAAGGCCTTATGACAGCTGAACAATATGAAGAGATGATTAATCAAGATTAATGATTTTTTAAATTCTGGACACTCTAAACACTATACGGTGGAAGGGGTGTTCATATTATGTTAGAACAAAAACGACTTGATATCACTGATCGAGTGGTCGCTAAGTTTAATCAGGATCAAATGGATTTATTTGTAGGAGAAGAATCAATTGGAAGAATGCTCTTGACTGATCAAGGAAATCAGTACGATTTAAAGCCAGGCTATGAGCAGGAAGAAAACAAGATTTTTCACTTTGCAGATGTAACGACTAATCCTGATCAAAAATATACAGATTGTGATGCAGAAGATGGTTGGTGTTAGGCAGTGGAGAAACCCCACTGTCTTTTTATATATATAACGATTGAAAAGGTAATTCCTATCGAATAATCGACATACAATAATTGAATAAGATCAACCTAAAATAAACTTTATGGTGATGCAAATGGAGCTTGAAGTTGAAAAAGTCATTATTGTTGAAGGTAAATCAGATAAAAAGAAGATTGAGACTGTGTTAAACGAAGAAATTGAAATAATATGTACAAATGGAACGATTAGTACAAGCAAGTTAGACGAAATGATTGAAGAGCTCTTTAATAAAGAGGTCTATATTCTTGTGGATGCTGATGATTCAGGTGAAAAATTAAGAAAGCAATTCAAGAGGGAGCTTCCTGAAGCTATTCATCTATATATAGATAAGTCGTACCGTGAAGTAGCTAGCGCACCTGAGCAGCATGTAGCTACTGTTTTGTTAAGTGCTAATATTGACGTACATGCAAATTTTTTACTATAAGGGTTGAGTGATGAAATGGAGGAATGGCTAGAAATAAACAAAACGCTGCTTTTAGAAAGTGATCAGCTCGCGTTGTTTATGTATACACCAATATGTGGGACATGTAAGTTAGCTGAAAGAATGCTGATGATTATTGAAGAATTAATTCCAGAATTACCGATTAAAAAGATTAACTTGAATTTTGTTCCAGATATTTCTGAAGAATGGGAGATCCAAAGTGTTCCTTGTCTCCTTATCTTTAAAAATGGGAAAATGGTAAAAAGAGTTTTTGCTTTTCAATCCGTTGACTATTTATATAAAGAAATCAAATATGTGTGTTCAACTGAGTGATGAGACCTCACTGGATAAGAATTCTAAAAGCATGATGATTAAATTTAAAATCATCATGCTTTTTACATAAGGGTTATTGTTTATTTTTATCTACATACACTGCCATTGCATCACACATGAATCTGGATAAGCCCTCACCAAACTGGTCAATGTTCCTGGTGAATCGCTCATCATCTACATACATTTGACCTAATCCCTTGAATGCATCAAGCGAGTAGTTACCGATTTTGTTTATAAACTGATACCATTTTTCTATTCCATCTTGAGCCTCTTTGGATTTTGGTGAAAGATGACGAATTGTGGCAAGGTTACGATAGATCTCATTGAACTTTTCTTGATCGAACGCAGTCATGTTTTTAACTTTTTCATTTGCAGCTTCTACTGCTTGATCACCCCATTTTTCTTTTGCTTCTTGTTCATATGGATTTTGGCTAAAGTCAAAGCCTTCAAATTTTTCTTGATTTGTCATTTGTATTTCTCCTCTCGAATGTTGAATAGTTTTTTCAATCGTTCCGATCATCTTATTGAGTCGGTTCTTTTTGTCTAGTAGCATTTTGTGCTGCATTCTTAACGCTTCTTGCTGATCAAAAGAAGGATCATCAATGATTTCTTTAATTTTCTTTAAAGGAAAGCCGAGTTCTTTAAAAAATAAAATTTGCTGTAGGGTTTCAAGATTCTTGTCAGAATAAACACGATAACCTGCTTCCGTTGTTTCCTCTGGATTTAATAATCCAATCTCATCATAGTGATGTAGTGTGCGCACACTTATTCCCACGAGATCAGCTACTTCCTTTACTTTCATCTAAAATTTGCCCCCTTCACTAGTTACTATAAAGTATCCCGTAACGTGAGAGTCAATACGACTTATAAAGTATTTTGATATTTGATAAAAGGGAGCAGGATAGTGAATTAATAGATGCATCTGGAACCCCCAGGTGCATCTTATTTATCTTTGAGTAGGAAAGTCAACAACAAAGTTTAACAAGGCCAAAAAAATATTTAAAAAGTTCTTTCCAAAACAAGGAAAAAGATTTATACTAACTGTATTAACACAAATAATACACTTAAGACAGAATAGGGAGGGTTGAAATGTTTGAATTAGACATTAGGAGTAGACAGCCCATATATGAGCAACTAGTAGAAAAGTTAAAGGAGTTAATTATGAACAATATTCTAAAAGTTGATGAACAGCTACCATCAGTACGAACACTTGCTCAGCAATTAACGATTAATCCAAATACCATTCAAAAAGCATATCGAGAGCTAGAGAGACAGGGATATATCTATTCAGTTCCAGGTAAAGGAAGCTTTGTTAGTGAGGCCTCAAATATTATCAATAATGAAAAATTAGAAAAGGTAAAGCAGGAACTTATTAAGGTTTTATCAGAAGCTTTATATCTTGGTTTAAAAAAGGAAGATCTTGTTGAATTGTTTGAGAAGATTGATGAGTCTGTGAAAGGAGGAAATGAGGATGATTAAAGTCCAAAATCTTTCTAAAGCATTTGAGGATCTTGAAGCAATCAAAGAAGTGAATTTAAGTATCAATAAAGGCTCGATTTATGGATTACTAGGGTCAAATGGTGCTGGTAAAACAACCTTACTACGAATCCTTGCTGGAATCTTAGCTCAAGACAAAGGTGTAATCTCTATCAATGAGGAACCTGTATTTGAAAATGAAAGCATAAAAAACCAACTGTTTTTTATACCGGACAGTCCTTACTTCTTTTCACAATATACGACTAACCAAATGGCAAAATTCTATAAAAGCATTTATAAAGATTGGTCAGAAGAAAGGTTCTTAAAGCTTCAGGATGTGTTTGAACTTGACCGGAATAAAAAGATTCAAAAATTTTCAAAAGGAATGCAGAGGCAGGTAGCATTCTGGCTGGCACTTTCTACAATGCCTGATCTACTAATTCTTGATGAACCTTTTGATGGGTTAGACCCCGTTATGAGACGGAAAGTGAAAAATTTATTAATTCAGGATGTTGCTGATCGTGAAATGACGATTATCGTTTCCTCACATAATCTTCGTGAGGTTGAAGATATATGTGACTATGTTGGGATTGTACATAAAGGAACGATGATTTTAGAAAAAGATTTGGATGACTTGAAGTCTGACGTTCATAAAATTCAAGTTGCATTTAATGGCGATGTTACAGATGAGATTTTTAATGAAGTTAGTCTTTTATATAAAGAAGAACGTGGGAGTGTCATTTTATGTATTGTTCGGGGACAGGAAAGTGACGTGATCAAACATTTCCGTAAACACAATCCAGTGATCTTTGACTTATTACCATTAACTTTAGAAGAAATTTTTATTTATGAAATGGGGGATCAAGGCTATGCAATCCAAAACATCTTGGTTTAATAAAGAAATCATCCTCCAAGGATTTAGGAGTACAGGATGGCTCGGGATTATTTACTTCTTAGGCTTGTTCTTTGCTTTACCATTGCGAATGATCATGTATGTGTCAGAAGAAGATAATATTTATCGACATCAATTCTTTCAAAAAAATAATCTGTTTACTTGGAATAATGAATTCCTTACTATCCTATCTGCAGTGGTGCCTGTTCTAATTGGTGTTTTTATATTTCGCTATATCCAAACAAAGGCATCATCCGATTTATTTCATAGTTTGCCTTTAACTAGAGTTCAACTATATAAACATTTTGTTGGAATCGGGGCGTTCTTAGTTGTTTTACCTATTCTGTTAAATACGTTGATTCTCTTGATGATCCACCCAACTTTCAATTTGTCATCGTACTTTACGGTAAATGACATCTTATATTGGGCTGGTGTTACCATCACTCTCAATTTATTAGCGTTTATTGGGACTGTATTAATTGGTATGATCACAGGAATTTCAATTATCCATGGAGTTCTATCCTATATATTCCTATTCTTACCAATTGGTCTTGCCTTATTATTATCATTTAGCTTAGATATTTTCCTGTTTGGTTTTACACCAGAACCATATACAGGTCCAAGTTTAGGAAAACTTTCACCGTTATCTAGGACCGTCATGATTAATGGTAGTCCACTTACTTGGATTGAATTAGGTATTTACATCGGATTGATCGTTGCGTTATTTGTTTTTGCAATTTTCATCTATAAAAGAAGAAGATTAGAAGCAATTTCAAACCCAATCGTGTTCCCAATCCTAAGACCAATTTTTAAATACGGCGTGACCTTCTGCTTTATGCTGTTTGGCGGTTTGTATTTTGGTGAGGTTCAAAACAGTTTTGGATGGACAGTCTTCGGCTATGTAGTAGGTTCAATTATTGGTTACTTACTCGCTGAAATGATTCTTCAAAAAACATGGAGAGTACTTGGAGGGTTTAAAGGATATCTATACTATATTGTTGGTATAGCTATTATTTTCTTGTGCATCCACTTTGATGTATTTGGATACGAAGGAAGAGTACCTGAAGTAGCTGAAATTGAGAGAATCTATTATGGAAATGAAAGTTATTTTTATTTAGATAAAGATATGGAAATCCCCATTGAGTATTTCCATGAGGAAGAAAACTTTGAAAATATCATTAAACTTCACGAAGCTATCATTAGTGATAAGGATAAGCTGAAAGATCAAACGATCCCTAGTCATCCAGAGTCAGTATTTATCGCGTATGAGTTAAAAAATGGTGATAGACTAATCCGTGATTATATGGTGCCTGCTAGTGCGTATGCGCAGTTATTAAAGCCAATTTATGAATCTCAAGAATATAAAGAAGTGAACTTTCGAGCGATGCAGTTAGAAGCTCCTGAAATTGAAAAAATATACTTGAGTCCATCTGGAATTGGTTTCAAGGAAAGAGAAGTTATTATTTCAGACCAAGCTGAAGTTGCAGAACTATTGTCAAAACTTAAGGAAGATATTCTACTACAAGAGTATGAAAACTACACGGAACACAATATTTCTGGTATAAGTTTTGATTTAGTGACAGAACATCCACACTACGAAATTTACCATGGTCTAACAACCTCTTACCCAACAGTAGAAAAGTGGTTAAAGGATAAGGGGCTTTATGAACAGGCTGTATTGACTGGAGAAGACTTTGAGTATGCAATTTTGCTCGAGGATGAGATGATCGACATTAACGAGTATTATTCACTATCAAATGATGCAATGATTGAAAAGGTTAATAGTCTTGAAAATACTACAAAAATCACTAATCCAAAGGAGCTTCTTGAATTATGGAAGGAATCTGATGGGGATATTAGTAAAGGTATAAATGTGGCTTTTAAGTTTAAAGAACAACCATATATGGAATTTAGACGAATTGATGAATAAGCTGCTAGTAGATTTATAAGGGCAGCAAGAGGCGGTCAACATGGATTATACAAATCTTTATAACCAATATTATAAAAAGCTTTATAGTCAAATTTTTTCAATGATAAGAGAGCATTATCTGGCTGAGGACATTCTCCAAGAAACTTTTATTAAAGCTTTTGAGAAAATGGATACGATGGTTGATGAGTCGAAAATAGGCCCCTGGCTAATGACAATTGCTAAAAGAACAACGATCGATTTTATCAGAAAAGAAAAAAGACAGGGCTGCGAATTTGTTGAGGACTATGTCAATATTAAGGAAAATCAAACATTTTCTGTAGAAAAAGTCGTCGAATGGGAAATCTTTAAACATGAACTTGAAGGTGAAATTAGTACACTACGTAAAGAACAGAAAGAAATTATTAATCTGAAAATCAATAATGGCTTAAAAGAAAAAGAAATTGCTAGCTTTTTAAACATGAATCCTGGAACAGTAAAGATTAATCTTTATCGGGCCAGACAGCAGCTCAAAACTAGACTTGAACCAAAACTTTATACTGCATGATCGGCACCCACCTGATTGGTGGGTGTTTTAATAGTGAATTACATAACTATGATGCAGATTAGAGAATATTTTTAAAGAAAATGTTGTTTTTCCTGTGATGTGACATATTTCTCAGGAAATAAATAGAATCATGTATTTATTTGTGGTACTCGAAGGAAACTGTCGAACGATTACTGGGGGAATAGCCTATAGGGGTGTGGAATAGTGTGAGTAGCTAAAAAACGGGAGGGGAAATAATTTGAAGGAGCTACTTGAACAATTCGCTAGTGTTGTACTAAATGAGATAAGGTTAAAACCAATCTTACCTACAACTCCTATATTTGTATGCTTTCAGCTTGAGTATGAAATTTTGATGATTAAAATTTCTAACGAAGGTTATGAAATATTTAATAAGATCCAAGAACGGACAGATGTTTGGATTAAGGGTGATGAAAATACGATTCAATCCATTATTACAGGTAAGGAGAGAATTCGAAAGCTTGAGAGTAGAAATCTGATACGAGTAACCGGCAAGCTAAAGGATCTATTGACGGTTGAAGCACTGTTTTATTTGAGTGAGAAAAGATTATCTGCATAACCGATAGTTATAAACATAGGAATATTATTACGCGAAATAATTTGTTTAAACATAATAATAAAAATTGTTTGACAGTTATAATTTTCCTGTGGTATATTCTTCACAGAATGATTCGCATAGTAAGTTAAAGCGTTAATTGAATAAAGAATTTCTTATCCAGAGTGGTGGAGGGGCTGGCCCTATGATACCCGGCAACCGGTTTTGTTTTTCGTAAAAACACGGTGCCAATTCCTGCGGAGCATTTTGCTCTGACAGATAAGAAGAGATGAATTTACCTATTCACCCTCTTCTTATGAAGAGGGTTTTTTTTATGTAGTTACACTAAGATGGTTAAAGTTCAGCGCGTTTCTTAATTGAGAGGAGGATATGATGCCTAAGGTAAAGGAAGATGTTATGACAGAATATGGAGAGATTCAACTAGGAGCATTTACAACTGAACTAGGCATTACCATTCCCGACGTTCAAATCGCATATGAACGAGTTGGTCCAAAAACTGCCCCGGTCATAATTGTATGTCATGCTCTAACTGGTAATCAGTATACAGTTGGTACGGCCGATCAACCTGGGTGGTGGTCAGGGTTAATTGGAGAAGGGAAGTACGTTGATACGACGAAGTGGCAAGTCTTTACAATGAATGTATTAGGTGGTTGTAATGGTTCAACGGGTCCGTTAAGCCTTAATCCAGAAGGAAAGCCGTATCGTGCCAGTTTTCCATTTGTATCAGTAAGAGATATCGTTAGAAGTCAGTATATAGCATTAAACAGTTTGGGAATTAATCGTGTTCATGCGATTATTGGTGGTTCTCTTGGTGGAATGCAGGTGTTAGAGTGGGGAGTACTTTATCCAGAGTTTGCTCAGTTGCTTTTCCCTTTAGCAACCTCTCCTTACTTAAGTGATTTTGGAATGGCTTATAATTCGATTGCCAGATATGCAATTACGAATGACCCTAACTGGAATGATGGAGAGTATGATGAAAACCCTGAAGTTGGCTTGAGTATTGCTCGAATGATTGGAATGATATCCTATCGCTCTCCAGAATTGTTTAATTCTAGGTTTTCAAGAGAAGCAAGAGAAGGGTTTGGCGAACATCATCAAGAAAAATCATATCAAGTAGATTCGTATTTAACGTATCAGGGTGAAAAGTTTTTAAAAAGATTTGATGCAAATAGTTATCTATATTTATTAAAGGTAATGGACCATCATGATATAGGCAGAGAACGTGGAGATTGGAAGATGGCCATAAAGGCCATTCATTCAAAAATAATTAGTATCAGTTATAAAGGCGATCTCATTTATCCATCTGAGTTTTTGCAAGGAGTTGTAGCGGAGCATCAAGAGGTACATTCATCCTCAAAGCACTATGAAGTGTCCACTGTGTTTGGTCATGACGGTTTCTTAGTTGAATTTGAAAAATGGGGACATCTAGTAGAGGAGGGACTTACTTCATGAAAACGATAAAGGTAGCCTTATTAGGTTTAGGAACAGTTGGTCAAGGTGTTTATCAAACTATCGAAACTCACCAGCAAAAGCTAATAGAAGCAACTGGTACAAAAGTCGAAGTGGTAGGGGTATTAGTTAAAAACCAGGAAAAGCAAAGAGATATCAAACCATCAGTAAAGGTGACAACTAAAATAGATGAAATATTAGCTATTGAAGAGATTGATATCGTGTTTGAAGCAATTGTTGGAATAGAGCCTGCCAATTCCTATATTAAAAGTTTCCTAGATAAAGGCTGTCATGTAATTAGTGCAAATAAGGAACTACTTGCTCATCAAGGAAAGGAATTATCAGAGCTTGCCAAAAGTAAAGGTCGCTTCCTTGCTTTTGAAGCAGCTGTAGCTGGTGGGATTCCATTATTACGAACCATTATTCAATTACTACAGGTTAATGGTATTACCAAGCTAGAGGCAATCTTAAATGGAACAAGTAATTTTATATTAACGAAAATGCGCAAAGAAAAGGCCGACTTTGACGATGTGCTAAAGGAAGCACAGGAGCTTGGTTATGCAGAGGCAAATCCAGCAAATGATATTTTAGGTACCGATGCTTTTTATAAGCTGATGATCTTAAGTGATCTTATTCACCAAGAACAGCCAAATTGGGATCAAGTTGAAAAGCAAGGCGTGAATAAGGTTTCTCTACAGGATCTGATTATTGGTGAGAAGCTAGGACTTCGCTTGAAATTATTAGCTACCCTTCAAAAACAGAATGAAGAAATTGTAGCTGAGGTCAAACCGGTTTTCGTAAACGCAAATCATCCTCTGTATAATGTTGAGGGTGTCGATAATGGTATTGTCATTTCGACTGATTTAGTCGGGAATATTCTTCTACAAGGACCTGGAGCAGGTTCGAAAGCCACTGCGAGCGCAATGATTGAGGATTTAGTTTATATAAGACAACAGGGGAATCCTGTTAATGAATTTAGAAGATCGAGTTATCAACCGATATATCAAAATGGATCACCACAGTCATTATGGGTTTCAATCAGTGAAGCTTTAAATTCTGAGGATTTAAAGAAAAATTATTCTATTACTAGCAAACTTCAAGATTATGAAGTTAAGCTCATCCAGAGAGAGCTTGTTAAAACAGAGGATGGTTATATTGTAGGGGACTTCCTTCAAGGAAGGGAAGAAAATGTATTATTATTTCTTCAACAGCTCAATCAAGATACCTTAAGATTTTATCCTGTTTCAACTACGGGGATATCTCTGGAGCAGGTTCAAACAGAACCTTCAGTACCACGAACATCAATTAAATAATCTTCTTATCAAGAGAGGTGGAGGGACTGGCCCGATGAAACCCGGCAACCGATATACAGGTGCTAATTCCAGCAGAAAAAATCTGAGAGATAAGAAGAGGGTAAAGCATCCTCTTCTTAACGCAGGATGCTTTTTTAATACACAAAAAAGGGAGAGTTATATATGACAAACCATTCTTATGATTTAGAAACATTATTGTTACACGGAGGTCATGCTCCAGATCCTACAACTGGATCTCGTGCAGTTCCAATCTATCAAACTTCTTCTTATGTTTTTCATAATACAGAGCATGCCCAACGCTTATTCGCATTAGATGAGCCAGGTAATATCTACTCTCGTATTGGAAATCCAACGGTAGATGTTCTTGAAAAGAGAATAGCTTTATTAGAAGAAGGTGTTGCAGCAGTTGCTACCTCTTCTGGTCAGGCAGCGATTTCTTTAGCACTTATGAACCTCGCTCATGCTGGAGACGAAATCGTAGCAGCAACCAATCTTTACGGTGGTACCTATAATTTATTCGCCGTTACGTTTCCACGTTACGGAATTAAAGTGAAATTTGTAGATTCTTCTGATCCAGAAAATTTTAGAAAAGCAATTACTCCTAAGACAAAGGCTGTTTTCGCTGAAACGATTGGTAATCCGAGTTTACAAGTTTTAGATATTGAAGCAGTTGCGAACATTGCACATGAAGCAGGCATCCCACTCGTGGTTGACAGCACATTTGCATCACCTTCATTATGTAAGCCAATTAAATGGGGTGCAGACATCGTCGTACACTCAGCAACAAAATGGATTGGTGGGCACGGTACTTCAATTGGAGGAATCGTTGTTGACGGAGGACGCTTTAACTGGAACAGTGAAAAGTTCCCTGGATTCACAGAGCCAGACCCAAGCTATAACGGCATCCGTTATGCTGTTGATTTTGGAACTCTAGCTTTCATTACTAAGCTGCGTGTTCAATTATTAAGAGACTTTGGATCTTGCTTAAGTCCATTCAATGCGTTCTTACTGTTACAAGGGTTAGAGACTTTACAGTTAAGAATGGAAAAGCACACCGAAAATGCAAGAGTGGTTGCTGAATATTTAGCTAGTCATCCAGCGGTTGAATGGGTTACATATCCAGGACTAGAAAATCATCCAACCCATCACTTGGCAAAGAAGTATCTGACAGGTGGAGATGGAGCAGTTGTAGTATTTGGAATTAAAGGTGGAAGAGAAGCAGGTAAGACCTTTATTGATTCCTTATCACTATGGTCGCATCTCGCAAACGTTGGAGATGCTCGTTCATTAGTCATCCATCCAGCCTCAACTACTCATCAGCAGCTAACAGGTGATCAGCTAAAAGCAACAGGGGTAACAGAAGAGCTTGTTCGTTTATCTGTAGGGTTAGAGTCTGTCAGAGATTTAACAAATGATTTAAACCAAGCTTTACTGCAAGCAACTGGCGCATATGACGGTGTAGAAAAAGAGATTGTGATCAATGATGAAGGTGTTATTAAAAAAGCATTAGGATCTCCTACCGAAACCCTAGTGGTGGATGGAGTGGAGCAAACAAGAATAAAGAATGTTGCGATTGTTGGATTGAGTAGTAATCCAGCAAGACCAAGTCACCGCTTAGCTTTCAAGATGAAGAGATTAGGTTATCAAATCATTCCGGTAAACCCAAATGAAACAGAGGTTCTAGGAGAGAAAGCCTATCCAGATTTAAGCTCAGTGCCTGATAAAATTGATATCGCCCAGATCTTTAGAAGCTCGGATGCTGCTGTTGAATTAGCAAAAGAAGCAGCTATTGTCCGACCAGGTATTTTCTGGCTACAAGAGGGTGTCATTTCAGAAGAAGCTGTAAATATCGCAAAAGAAGCAGGCTTAGAAGTTGTCTACAATCGCTGCACCTATAAAGAAGCACAACGCTTAAGAGGCTCGATTTCAACGTATGCTTGTGAAATATAAGAAACCTATTAAAAGAAGGTTATTGTTTAATAAATAGTATTGAAAACAAGGTTGTTTGATTAAAGCGGAAGGTGCGAGACTCCTGCGGGAGCAGCGGGACATATGACAAAGGAGTTCACTTTGTCCTTGGTGAGACCCCACAGGAGCTTGCTCCGAAGAGGCTCACCGCCCGCCCCGCGGAAAGCGAGCATCCTGTAGCGCCAATCAACACTGCTCACATTATTAATACAACGAAGGTTTTTATAAAGAATTTAAAAGAAATTAGAGTCTTCTAAAGAAGGCTCCCCAACAAGGAGTGTTTAAAAAAAAATGAAAAATAAAAAGTTCACCATCTTTCTATCCTTAATTCTTACTATTTATATAGGTTTACTAAGTGCGTGTGGAAGCAGCACGACATCAAACAATACTGAAGTTTCTGGTGCTGCTGAAGAAGCAAAGCCTGAGAAAATCCGTTTAGACTATGCATTCTACTCACCAACAAGTCTTGTATTAAAGGAAAAAGGCTGGGTAGAAGAAGCGTTTGAAGCAGAAGGTATCGAAGTTGAGTGGGTTCAAAGCTTAGGTAGTAACAAAGCGTTAGAATTTTTAAACAGTGATAGCGTTGATTTTGGATCAACTGCCGGAGCAGCAGCTTTAATTGCGAAGTCAAAGGCATCACCAATTGAAACGGTATATATTTATTCAAAGCCAGAGTGGACGGCACTTGTTGGCCCTGGTGGAACTAGTATAGAATCAGTTGCTGACTTAAAAGGAAAAAAGGTTGCTGCCACTTTAGGAACAGATCCATATATTTTCTTACTACGTGCACTAGATGAAGCTGGTCTAAAAAGTACAGACGTTGAAATTGTCAACCTACAGCATGGTGACGGGGCATCAGCTCTTGTTTCTGGAGATGTAGATGCATGGGCAGGACTTGATCCACATATGGCAAAGCTTGAGGTGACAGAGGGTACATCTTATATCTATCGAAACCCTGATTTCAATACGTACGGAACGCTAAATGTTCGCTCTGAGTTTGCTGAGCAATATCCGCAATATGTAGAAAAAGTTATTGAACTATATGAAAAAGCAAGAACATGGACGGTTGAAAACGAAGAGGAAGCTGCTAACATTTTAGCAACTCAAGCACAGTTAGATGAGGAAGTGGCAAAGCTGCAAATTTCTCGAAATGATTTCTCTAGCCCAGTTCCTGGAGACACACAAGTTAACGCTTTAGTCGAGGCAGGTAAAGTATTGCAAAATGGTGGGGTTATTGATGCTGGTGCAGATTTAGAGAAGCTAGTGGGTGAATTAATTCAACCATCATTTGCAGAAAAAGTAATTAAGTAAGTAGGAGGTTGATGGTATGTCACAGCAATCCGAAAGTAACACACTTAAATCCATTCCAAAGGGGTATCGTGTTTCGTTCCCCTTTAAAAAGTTTAATAGATCCGCAGGTGATATCGCGATTGGTAGCATCTTGCCCATTATTTTAATAGCTGCATGGGAAGTACTCAGTAGAACTGGAGTGTTTCCTGTACACCAGCTACCGGCACCGTCAATTATTCTTCAAAAAATAGTGTCAATGCTTCAGGATGGTAGTTTATGGAGCCATACAGGCATTACCTTATACCGAGTGTTGATTGGATTCTTTGTTGGAACAGCAATTGCGGTTCTACTAGGCTCTATTGTTGGTTTTTTCAAGTTTGCAGAAAAATTAATTGATCCTTTATTGCAGGCGTTTCGCTCCATTCCATCTCTTGCATGGGTTCCGTTATTTCTTCTATGGCTTGGTATTGGAGAGGTGTCAAAGGTTACGCTTATTGCAATCGGTGTATTCTTCCCGGTTTATCTTAATATTGTAAGTGGGGTAAAAGGGGTAGACCGTAAGTTAATTGAAGTAGGGAAGATTTACGGATTTTCTACCTATCAATTAATTAAACGAATCATTTTACCAGCTTCACTTCCTTCTTTTTTAGTTGGGATTAGAAGTGGCCTAGGGTTAGGCTGGATGTTCGTCGTGGCTGCCGAGCTTATGGGTGCAAGTAAAGGACTCGGTTACCTGCTCGTCTTTGGTCAAAATATGAGCTCACCAGACATCATTATTGCCAGTATTATTTTGTTTGCCATCCTAGGAAAAGTCACAGATTCAATTTTAAAAGCAGTTGAAAATAAAGCATTGCATTGGCAGGATAGTTTATCTAGCTCAGGCACTAAATAGAGAGGAAAAGGAGGAGGTTTCGTTGGTATTATCAGTGAAGCGAGCAACAAGAAAATTCACGAACGGAAATGTTGCTTTTCGTAACATTAGCTTCTCTGCAGAAGCTGGGGAAATCATCGGACTAATTGGTACGAGTGGCTGTGGTAAAAGTACATTACTTCGAACTATCTCGGGATTAGATCCAAACTATGAAGGTAGTATTCTAGTAGAGAAGCAAGAGGCGAGAGGTCATAACGAGAATATTAGTTTTATGTTCCAGGAGCCTCGATTAATGCCATGGTTAACAGTAGTAGAAAATGTTCTTTTTGGCGTAAAGGATCAGTATAAAAATGAACAAAGCGCGCTTGCTATCTTAGAACAGGTTGGTTTAAAAGGGTTTGAAAAGCAATTTCCAAAGGAGCTTTCAGGTGGAATGGCGCAACGTGTTGCAATTGCGAGAGCGTTGATTACTTCTCCTCATATTCTTCTTCTAGATGAGCCTTTTAGTGCACTGGATGCATTTACGAAAATGCAGCTGCAGGATCTTTTGCTGCAAGTATGGGAGCAAAAGAAGGCGACCATGTTAGTGGTTACTCATGATATAGATGAAGCTTTGTACCTTTGTGATCGAATCCTTATTTTCAGTGGTCAGCCTGGAGAGCTTCGTGAAGAAATCCGCTTAGATCGGTCAAAACCACGTTCTAGAGGTGACGAAGAGCTAGCTAAACAGAAAAAACATATTCTTTCTTTATTAAACCTAGATAAAGTGAATTCATAAGTAAAGGAGTAATCTTTCCATGAGCGAAATTAATCAAGTTTTACAACCACGAAAAGGAACCCATAATTTACCTAATTATGAAGAAATCTATGAGCAGTTTAAGTGGGATTCTGTCCATCCTCATTTTAGTTGGTATAAGACAAATCGAGTCAATATGGCCTATGAATGTATTGACCGACACGTTGAAGATGGGTATGGAGAGAAAGAAGCTCTAGTTTATATTGATGGAACAACGAAGGAAAGTTTAACTTTCTCAGACTTGAAGAGAAGAACCGATGAATGGGCCCACTTGCTCAAGGCGCAGGGAGTAAAAAAAGGAGACCGCGTTTTCACATTCTTACCGAAAAATCCAGAGGGCTATATTGCTGTCCTAGCTGTCATAAAGGTAGGAGCGATTGTAGGACCATTGTTTGAAGCGTTCATGGAAGATGCGGTTTATGACAGGATGTATGACTGTGAGGCATCTGTTCTTTTAACAAATGCTGAGTTACTTGAACGAGTTCCAGTTGAAAAGCTTCCGGAGTTACGTTCCATTTATATAACAGATGATTTGGACCATCCGATTGCAAAATCCATCCCAAGATTGCTGGCTAATTCCTCTTTTGAAGGAGAGGCAGTGGAATGGCTAGGTCTAAATGATGGCATGATTATTCACTACACGTCGGGCTCAACAGGAAAACCTAAAGGTGTTTTACATGCTCATCGGGTCATGATTCAGCAGTATCAAACGGGGAAATGGGTGTTAGATCTACAGGAAGATGATGTGTACTGGTGTACGGCCCATCCCGGCTGGGTAACAGGGAGCTCTTATGGGATCTTTGCTCCATGGTTAAATCGTACAACCATTGTGGTTCATGGTGGGCGTTTTAAAGCGGAAGAGTGGTTCCAAGCAATTGAGGATACTGGTGTCACAGTTTGGTACAGTGCTCCTACAGCATTTCGTTTATTAATGAATGATACCGATCGAATTAAGGATTATAATCTTTCTTCATTAAGACACGTTCTAAGCGTAGGAGAGCCTCTAAATCCAGAGGTCATTACATGGGGACAAGAAGCGTTTGGGGTAAGAATTCACGATACTTGGTGGATGACAGAGACAGGTGCTCAGCTGATTGTAAACTTACCAACTGCTGTGATTAAGCCTGGATCTATGGGAAGACCTCTACCAGGGATTACGGCAGGTATTATTGATTTAGAAGGTAATGAGGTGAAGCGAGGAGAGTTTGGACTTCTTGCCATTAAGAAGGGCTGGCCTTCCATGATGAAGGAGATTTGGAAGAATGAAGAAAAGTACCATTCATACTTTATAAACGATTGGTATGTTTCAGGTGACCTAGCTCGAATGGATGAGGATGGCTATGTATTTTTCCAAGGTAGAAATGATGATATGATCAATTCTTCTGGAGAAAGAATTGGACCATTTGAAGTGGAGAGCAAGTTAATTGAGCATCCTGCCGTTGTAGAAGCAGCCGTTATTGGAAAACCAGATCAACTCCGTGGTGAAATTGTAAAGGCATTTATCGTGTTAACAGATGGGTATGAAGAATCAGCTGAGCTATTGAAAGATATTCAGACATTTGTTCGATTTAAACTTGCTGCTCATGCGATGCCAAGAGAAATAGAAGTAATAGAGGAACTCCCTAAAACGCCAATTAGCGGGAAAATTCTCCGTCGAATACTGAAGTCGCAGGAAATTGAAAAACTAAATGTAAGTGTATGATTTATCTGTGAACAAAATGATTGACGCATAATTTTTATCATGCTAAAATCTCTTTCATAATCAAAAATTCTAAGAGAGTCTGACAGGCTTCGACAATAGATGGTTAGTGAATGAATAAAAATTTATACAACTCTTATCCAGAGTGGTGGAGGGACTAGGCCCTATGAAACCCGGCAACCGTCAACTTAACTGTTGAAATGGTGCCAATTCCTGCAAAGCTTAAGTATTTGCTTTGGGAGATGAGAGAAAGGAAACTTGATCTGTTCCTTTCTGCTTATCTGCAGGAAGGTTTTTTTATTGGCCATCAATACTTATAAATTAAATTCATCTGATCAAAGCTAACACTATATCTATTGAATGAATTCAGAGTAAATGGGTAGGACAACTCAGATATGAAAGAGGTGAGTAGCATGATTACGTTAAAGGATGTTAAAAAGGTTTTTTCATCGAAGAGTGGACCGGTCACTGCAGTAAATGGGATTAATCTTGACATTAATCAAGGGGAAATCTTTGGGGTGATTGGCTATAGTGGCGCAGGTAAAAGTACACTTATCCGAATGTTTAATCAGTTGGAAAAGCCAACAGAAGGATCTGTTATAGTCGCTGGGCGAGATATGGCAAAGATTCAAGGACGAGAATTAAGGAAAGCTCGCCAGGAAACGGGTATGATCTTTCAGCATTT
The DNA here is from genome assembly GCF_053903075.1 of Bacillus sp. AK128. Taxonomy (NCBI): domain Bacteria; kingdom Bacillati; phylum Bacillota; class Bacilli; order Caryophanales; family Bacillaceae; genus Bacillus; species Bacillus sp. AK128. The sequence continues at coordinate 731,439 of NZ_CP096379.1, forward strand.
TAATTTACTTTGGTCCCGAACGGTCCGAGATAATATAGCCTTTCCTCTTGAAATTTCGGGTGTTCGAAAAAGTGAGCAACGAAAACGTGTAGAGGAATTAATTGAGCTAGTAGGACTAAAAGGCAGAGAGGATGCCTATCCTTCAGAGCTAAGTGGTGGGCAAAAACAACGAGTAGGTATTGCTCGAGCTTTAGCTAATAATCCAAAGGTACTTTTGTGTGATGAAGCAACATCTGCCCTTGATCCACAAACAACCGATTCCATTCTTGATTTGCTTGTGGATATCAATGAGCGACTTGGTTTGACGATTATTCTGATTACTCATGAAATGCATGTGATCAGGAAAATTTGTCACCGTGTTGCTGTTATGGAAAATGGTCAGGTTGTTGAACAAGGTGATGTGCTCTCGGTGTTCAAAAATCCTCAAGAGGAAATAACAAGACGATTTGTTGGTCAGTTAACAGAACCTGAGGAAACGCATGAAACTGCTGAGCATCTACTCGAAAAATATCCAAATGGAAAAGTGATTCAATTAACGTTTGTTGGAGAAGAAACCGAACAACCTTTAATCACCAACGTCATTAGGAATTTTTCGATTACAGTTAATATCCTTCAAGGTAAAATTGCTCATCTTCAAACCGGTTCATACGGTACATTATTTGTTCATGTTGATGGCACGGATGAAGAGATTGAGAAGGTCATTCAATATATTCGAGATCAAGCCGTTGATGTGGAGGTGATTTCGAATGATTGAACAGCTATTTCCAAATGTTAACTGGGATCGAATGCTAGAAGCAACACTAGAAACCCTTTATATGACGGCTATATCTGTGCTCGCAACATTTATATTGGGAATTATACTTGGATTGTTATTATTCCTAACTGCTAAGGGAAATCTATGGGAGAATGCAGCTGTCAATTCAATCGTCGCAGCATTCGTAAATATTTTTAGATCAATACCCTTTATCATTCTAATTATATTATTAATTCCATTTGCGAAATTTATTGTGGGCACAATGCTTGGTTCCAATGCAGCATTACCTGCACTCATTATTGGGGCAGCCCCTTTCTATGGAAGAATGGTAGAAATTGCCCTTCGCGAAATTAATAAGGGTGTGATTGAAGCTTCAAGAGCAATGGGTGCAACAACATGGACGATTATTTGGAAGGTTTTATTACCAGAGTCTATGCCAGCTCTAGTTTCTGGAATTACCGTAACGGCCATTGCATTAGTAGGGTACACAGCCATGGCAGGTGTCGTAGGCGCAGGCGGACTTGGGAATTTAGCATTTTTAGAGGGCTTCCAACGTTCCCAAGGTGATGTCACGTTCATGTCCACGGTCATTATTTTAGTGATTGTATTCATTATTCAATTCATTGGAGATCGAGTAACTTCAATGCTTGATAAACGATAAAACATACAAAAAGGAGAAGATTATAACATGAAAAAGATTTTAGGGTTTATTCTATTTGCTTTAGTACTAACACTCGCTGCTTGTGGTACAGGTGGTCAAGAAGAAGAAACAACACAAGGTGCAGATGCAACTGAAGAAAACACAGAAGCTACTGAGAATACAGAAGTAAAGGAATTGGTAGTTGGGGCTTCAAACGTTCCTCACGCTGTTATTTTAGAACAAGCAAAGCCAATTCTTGCTGAACAAGGTATCGAGTTAGAAATCATTCCATTCCAGGACTATGTATTACCAAACAAGGCACTTGCTGATGAAGAGATTGATGCGAACTACTTCCAACACATTCCTTACTTAGAGCTTCAAATGTCTGAAAATGATAACTACGATTTTGTAAATGCTGGTGGAATCCACATTGAGCCAATTGGAGTTTACTCTAAAAAGCACAAAAGCTTAGAAGATTTACCTGAAGGTGCTACGATTATCATGAGTAATGCAGTAGCTGACCACGGACGTATTTTAACTATGCTTCAAGACAAAGGATTAATTACGTTAAAAGAAGGTATTGATACAACAGCTGCTACTGTAGATGATATTGTAGAAAACCCAAAGAACATTGAATTCCAAGCTGATGTTGAAGCTGGTCTTCTTCCACAAGTTTATAACAATGACGAAGGTGACGCGGTTCTAATTAACACAAACTATGCAATTGACGCTGGATTAAATCCACTTGAAGATTCTATCGCAATCGAAGGACCAGAATCTCCATATGTAAACATTATCGCTGTTCGTTCTGGTGACGAAGATCGTGAAGAAATTCAAGCTTTAGTAGAAGTACTTCGTTCTGAAGCTATTCAAAACTTCATTAATGAAGAATACAAAGGCGCAGTTGTTCCTGTAAGTGAATAATTTAGGTAAGACGACTTGGGTTAAACCTAAGTCGTCTTTTCATTTTTAAAATTGCATACTCCTTTTAAATTGAATCATACTAACGAGGATGACATTTGATAGGAGTGAAGAACATGGAATTCCAACCACGTAATTCTACAGAAGCTGCATTGCATGATTATAAGCTTGGCCTTGGTACTTTTACCCAGAAGATGCCCGACCTAGCGCATCACTATAATGCTTTTACAGAAGCTTGTTTTACAGAAGGAGCTCTCGATCAAAAACAAAAGCAATTAATCGCCCTAGGTATTAGCTTATATTCACAGGATGAGTATTGCATTATTTATCATACAAAGGGTTGCTTAGATCAAGGGGCAACAGAGCAGGAAATTCTAGAATCAATTGGAGTGGCAGCAGCATTTGGTGGTGGAGCGGCAATGAGCCAAGCCGTAACACTAGTTCAAGAATGTATGACTGAATTAAATGAGTTAAAGCAATAATTGAAGACTCCGATTGGGGTCTTTTTTGTCTGGTTTAAAGGGATTTAGCCGTTTTGGAATTAGATATTTGAACTAATAACATAATAATAAGGAAGAGTTAAGAACTTATAGTATTGTTGCTTCTTCAAATCTGCTTAAAAGTTTGTTTATCGACGAATTTAGTGGATTTATCAACGAAATAATTTTTTTATCAACGATTTCCACATTTTTATGAACGAAAAATCAAGTTTATCAACGAAATCATCGTATTTATCAACGATATTCCTTTTTCTCCCAACTGCCATACCTACGAAAACTCCAAAAATAAAGATACTCGAAAATAAAGGAAGATATTTTAAAGCTTTGTAAGGAAATCTGACCTAATCTTTGCTCATCTCACTTTAAGCTTCTATATAATCTCTCATCCGTTTTGTGTGGACAAGGTATCTACTGATAAGATAATAAAAAAAGGAAGGGATTGATTCATTATTAATCAGCTAGAACTCAACTATACAAATGAAATGGCAAAGGTAATGTACCTTTCACATAGAGTTTGTTATGAAGAGTATAGTACTAAGTTAGCCGCAAGACTTAAAATTGAACAGAAGCGACAGCAAGAGTATAAGGAAAGTCGCCGTATGGTTGAAGAAATAGAGCGCAAAAGCTTTTATCATAACTAGAAAAGAGGCCAGCCCACTGAGGCTGGTTTTTAAATTTGGCTCTTGCAAAACGTCTTTGTATGACTACCTCATAACAAGTAAACAATATACGTGTAAGAATAACTGTTTAAAAAAAATAATAAGAACTAAATTGTTTGGTCTTGTCCACTTACGTTGTTTCAATCTTTTTGTTACAATAAAAAATGTCTCATTTTAATGCTTAGCGGAGTACATAAAAAGTGGAATTAGGACAGTTTTTTAAATTTGATATTATTTTTTAAATAGTATAAGATTAGAATGAGAATAAAGTGAGAATGACAGTTAAATCATTCAAAACGACATAATTTTGTTTAAAATAATGGAGGTATTGCACTATGAGTTCTACTTTAACAATTAAGGATCTTCATGTATCTATTGATGGAAAAGAGATTTTGAAAGGTGTGAATCTTGAGATTAAAGGTGGAGAGATTCATGCAGTAATGGGTCCAAACGGGACTGGTAAATCAACACTTTCATCAGCAATCATGGGGCACCCAAAATATGAAATCACTCAAGGTAGTATTACACTAGATGGTGAAGATGTATTAGAAATGGAAGTTGATGAGCGTGCACGTGCTGGTCTATTCCTTGCTATGCAATATCCAAGTGAAATTAGCGGGGTAACAAATGCAGACTTCTTACGTTCGGCAATTAATGCACGTCGTGAAGAAGGCGAAGAAATTTCTTTAATGAAGTTTATTCGTACAATGGATAAGAGCATGGAGCTTCTTGATATGGATCCGAATATGGCACAGCGTTATTTAAACGAAGGGTTCTCTGGTGGAGAGAAGAAGCGTAATGAAATTCTTCAATTGACCATGCTTGAGCCAAAAATTGCGATTCTGGATGAAATTGACTCAGGTCTAGACATTGATGCTCTTAAAGTTGTATCACATGGTATTAACAACATGCGTGGTACTGACTTTGGTTGCTTAATCATCACTCACTACCAACGCCTGTTAAACTATATCACTCCAGATGTAGTTCACGTTATGATGCAAGGTCGTGTTGTAAAATCAGGTGGTCCTGAGCTTGCACATCGTTTAGAAGCAGAGGGTTATGATTGGATTAAGAAAGAGCTAGGTATCGAAGACGAAACAGTAGAAGCGTAAGCGGTTAGGAGGATTACTAAATGACACTAGAGACGAAACTACCATTCGATCAAGAATATATCCGTAACTACTCTAAGGAGTTAGGAGAACCGGAATGGCTGTTAGACCTTCGCTTACAAGCTCTTGCTAAAGTTGAAGATCTACCTTTACCAAAGCCAGATAAAACTAAGATTGAAAACTGGAACTTTACTCAGTTCCAAAATCATGTTGTAAAAAGCGAAGCAGTTGGAACGATTGATGAGCTTTCGGAAAGTGTAAAAGCTTTAATTGATACAGAAGAAGCAAATAAGAACCTACTAGTTCAACAAGATCAGGGAGTTACTTTTAAGACTCTATCTGACGACTTGATTAGTAAAGGTGTTATTTTTACAGATATTCATACAGCAGCTCGTGAGCATTCTGATCTACTTCGAAAGTATTTCATGACAGATGCTGTAAAGGTCAATGACCATAAGCTTACAGCTTTACACGCTGCTCTTGTAAATGGTGGGGCATTTGTATACGTCCCAAAAAATGTAGAGGTTGAAGTTCCACTACAAGCCATTTATGTGCAAGACAACAAAGAAGCTAATCTATTCAACCATGTCCTTGTAGTGGCTGATGATAACAGCTCTGTGACTTATGTTGAAAACTATGTTTCTACTTCAACAACAAGTGATGCGATTGTAAACATCGTGGCAGAGGTTATTGTTGGAACAAATGCAAAAGTTACATTCGGTGCAGTTGATACCCTAGCGGCTGGAATTACTACTTATGTAAACCGTAAAGGTATTGTAGGTCGTGATGGTCGTCTAGAATGGGCACTTGGATTAATGAATGATGGAAATACCGTTTCTGAGAACGTTACTCATCTAATTGGAGATGGTTCTTCTGCTGATACAAAGACTGTAACAGTAGGACGTGGTGATCAGAAGCAAAACTTCACTACAAGCGTGATCCACTTTGGAAAGCATTCAGATGGACAAATTCTAAAGCACGGTGTAGTAAAAGATGCTGCTTCTTCTATCTTTAATGGGATTGGCAAGATTGAGCACGGTGCTACAAAATCGAATGCTGAACAATCTTCTCGTGTATTAATGCTTAGTGAGAAGGCAAGAGGAGATGCTAATCCAATTCTACTCATAGATGAGGATGATGTAACAGCTGGACACGCAGCTTCAGTAGGACGTGTGGATCCACTTCAGTTATTCTACTTGATGAGCCGTGGTATTCCAAAAATTGACGCAGAGCGACTTGTTATTCATGGTTTCCTTGCACCAGTTGTTAACGAGCTTCCGATCGAAGGAGTTAAAAAACAATTAGTTGAGGTTATTGAAAGGAAAGTACGCTAATGGATATCAAAGATATTCGTAGTCAATTTCCTATTTTGGATCAGCAAGTAAATGGTAAAAAGCTTGTCTATCTAGATAGCGCAGCTACTTCTCAAAAGCCGCTTCGAGTTATTGAAGCTATTGAAAAATATTATAAAGAATATAACTCAAATGTTCATAGAGGTGTTCATACTTTAGGAACACGTGCAACAGATGGCTATGAAGGTGCTAGAGAAAAGGTGAGAAAGTTCATCAATGCATCTTCTATGGAAGAAATTATCTTTACTCGTGGGACGACTACTGCTTTAAATACGGTAGCTGCAAGCTACGCTCGTGAAACGCTTAAAAGCGGAGATGAGATTGTTATCACATATATGGAGCATCATAGTAATATTATTCCATGGCAACAAGTTGCTAAGAAAACAGGTGCTACTTTAAAATATTTACCTCTTCAAGAGGATGGTTCGATCTCATTGGAGGATGCAAGAAGTACGATTACATCTAATACGAAAATCGTTTCTATAATGCATGTATCCAATGTGCTAGGTGTCATTAATCCGATTAAAGAGCTAGCACAGATTGCTCACCAAAACGGTGCAATCATGGTCGTAGATGGTGCCCAAAGTGCACCTCATATGAAGATTGATGTACAGGATCTAGACTGTGATTTCTTTGCATTCTCTGGTCATAAAATGTGTGGTCCGACCGGAATTGGTGTTCTTTACGGTAAAAAACATCTTCTAGAAAAAATGGAACCTGTAGAGTTTGGTGGGGAGATGATTGATTTCGTCGAACTTCAGGATTCTACCTGGAAGGAGCTTCCTTGGAAATTTGAAGCAGGAACTCCAATCATTGCAGGTGCTATTGGACTTGGAGCTGCGATTGATTTCTTAGAGGAAATTGGACTCGACAATATTAATGCTCATGACCAAAAGCTTGCGAAGTATGCTTCAGAGCGTATGGCAGAAGTGGAAGGGTTAAAGATTTTCGGTCCTAAGGAACGTACAGGTCTAGTAACTTTCACAATGGATGATGTCCATCCACATGATGTAGCGACCGTTCTAGACGCAGAAGGGATAGCCGTAAGAGCAGGTCATCACTGTGCTCAGCCTTTAATGAAGTGGTTAAAGGTATCCGCTACAGCAAGAGCAAGCTTTTATTTATACAACCAAGAAGAAGAGATTGATGAGCTTGTCAAAGGTTTAATAAAGACAAAGGAGTATTTCAGTAATGTCTTTTAATAATTTAGATACTCTATATAGACAGGTTATTATGGATCATTATAAAAATCCTAGAAATAAAGGGTCCCTTGAGGACGGAAATATTACCATTGATATGAATAACCCTACCTGTGGTGATCGAATTCAGATTCATATGAAGGTTGTTGATGGAAAAGTAGAGATGGTTAAATTTGACGGTGAAGGCTGTTCGATTTCCCTTTCATCTGCATCCATGATGACACAAGCAATTAAAGGGCAAACTGTAGAGACTGCCTTAGAGCTATCGAAAATATTCTCGGACATCATGCAAAGCAAGGAATATGATGATAGTATAGATTTAGGAGATATAGAGGCTTTACAAGGAGTTTCTAAATTCCCAGCCCGAATTAAATGTGCAACCCTTGCATGGAAAGCCATGGAAAAGGGGATTCATAGTCAAGACAATGAATAGGCTTTAGCTAATTCAGTAAAAAAAATTTAAAAATTAGATTTGTCTAGCTGCAGCACCCAGCTCCTCGAAGTCAAATAACCCGAAAAGAATAAAAGGAAAGTACACCCTTTTCTTCTTTTCAGAACATTTGCTTGTAGGAGCTGAACGGGGTGCTTCCGCTTTTCTAAGAATGGAGGGAACGATAATGGCTAAAAAAGCACCAGAGATCGGTGATTACAAATATGGTTTTGCAGACAAGGATGTTTCTATCTTCCGTTCAAAGCGTGGACTTACAAAAGAAATCGTTGAAGAAATTTCACGTATGAAGAGTGAACCACAATGGATGTTAGACTTCCGTTTAAAGTCATTAGAGCAATTTTATAAAATGCCTATGCCTCAATGGGGCGGAGATATGGCAAGCTTGAACTTTGATGAGATTACTTATTATGTTAAGCCTTCAGAAAAGTCTGAGCGTTCATGGGATGAGGTACCTGAAGAAATTAAGGCAACATTTGATAAGCTTGGAATTCCAGAAGCTGAACAAAAATATCTTGCAGGTGTTTCTGCACAGTATGAATCAGAGGTTGTTTATCACAACATGCAATCGGACCTAGAAGACCTAGGAATTGTCTTTAAAGACACCGATACTGCTCTAAAGGAAAATGAAGATCTTTTCCGCGAGCATTTTGGAAAAGTAATTCCGCCTGCAGATAATAAGTTTTCTGCGTTAAACTCTGCAGTATGGTCTGGTGGATCATTTATCTATGTTCCAAAAGGAATTAAGGTAGATACACCTTTACAAGCATACTTCCGTATCAACTCTGAAAACATGGGTCAATTTGAGCGTACTCTGATCATTGTTGATGAAGGCGCACATGTTCACTATGTAGAAGGCTGTACAGCACCTGTTTATACAACAAACTCTCTACACAGTGCGGTAGTAGAAATCATCATCAAAAAGGATGCGTACTGTCGTTATACGACGATCCAAAACTGGGCAAACAATGTCTACAACCTAGTAACAAAGCGTGCTGTTTGTGAAGCAAACGCAACAATGGAATGGGTTGATGGTAACATTGGATCTAAGTTGACGATGAAGTACCCAGCTGTCATCCTTAAAGGTGAAGGTGCTCGTGGTATGACATTATCCATCGCATTAGCTGGAAAAGGTCAACACCAGGATGCTGGAGCAAAAATGCTTCACTTAGCACCAAATACTTCTTCTACCATTGTTTCTAAGTCAATCTCTAAACAAGGTGGAAAAGTAACATACCGTGGAATTGTTCACTTTGGACGTAATGCAGATGGAGCACGTTCAAACATTGAATGTGATACGTTAATCATGGATAACGAATCTACTTCAGATACAATCCCATACAATGAAATCTTAAACGACAATATTTCACTAGAGCACGAAGCGAAAGTTTCTAAGGTTTCTGAAGAGCAGTTATTCTATCTAATGAGCCGCGGAATCTCAGAGCAAGAAGCTACTGAAATGATCGTAATGGGATTCATTGAACCATTTACAAGAGAACTTCCAATGGAATATGCAGTTGAAATGAATCGTCTCATCAAGTTCGAGATGGAAGGTTCTATAGGATAATATTTGAGAATGAGCTCGCTTCTATATGAAGCGAGCTCATTTTGTATTGGAGTTGTTAAAGCTTGTGTTCAGGGTGATGTAGCTCGTTAGTATGCAAAATGTGCATAAATTCAGAAAGTCGTGCATAAAACCCCATAAATGTGCAGAAATACAGAAAACTGTGCAAAAGAAGCTCGAAAACGGGCATAAACCAAGAAAACTGTGCAAAACCACAAAATACCGGTTCACACACCCAAAAAAGGAGTAATTTTAATCCAAATAGTTTGAACTAAATGCCCTTTACGATATGATATTAGTATAAAAATTGTAGCCAGAAAGTTAAAGGAGTAAATAAACAATGATTTACATTGGTGTAACTGGTTGGGGAGATCATGACTCTCTCTATGTACCCCCTATTTCACCTAGAGATAAATTACAAGCCTATGCTGCTCATTTTCCGATTGTGGAAGTAGATGCTTCATTTTATGCCATTCAGCCACCTAAGAACGTTGAGCGATGGCTACGAGATACGCCAAGTAGATTTCAGTTTATTGTCAAAGCCTATCAAGGTATGACGGGTCATCAACGAGGTGAAATTCCGTTTAACTCGACTGAGGAGATGTTTGATGCGTTTATTGATTCGGCTCTGCTTTATGAGGAGCAGGGAAAATTAGCAATGGTTCTCTTTCAGTTTCCTCCGTGGTTTGAATGCAATAAAGAGAATGTTCAGTATTTACGATATTGTAAAAGTAAAATGAAGGACTTTCCTTGTGCTTTAGAATTTCGTCATCAATCTTGGTTTTCTGGAGAAATGCGAGAAAAAACCATTTCATTTATGAAGAGTGAAGGCTGGATCCATAGTATATGTGATGAACCCCAAGCTGGGTCTGGTTCGATACCAATGGTGTTAGAGGCAACTTCTCAGAACAAAACACTAATCAGGTTTCACGGTCGAAATGTTCATGGGTGGAACAATCCGAATGATGGGAATTGGCGAGAGGTACGTTATTTATATCGATACAATGAAAAGGAACTAACAGAATGGTTACATCGGATTAATCAGCTTAAACATGAGAGTAAAGACTTATACGTTTTATTCAATAATAACTCTGGTGGGGATGCCGCTGATAATGCCAAGCAGTTTATTCATATGCTAGGAATTGATTATGAAGGACTAGCACCACGACAATTAAACTTATTTTAGGACGGATTTATAGATGGAATGGTTCATATTATTTATCGTAGGATGTATTGGTGGCATAATCGGGAGTTTAATGGGATTAGGTGGAGGCGTGATTATTGTTCCTGCCCTATTATATTTAGGTGCGCTTGGGATTATAAGCGAAGTCACTCCACAGGTAGCAGTAGGAACCTCCCTTCTAGCTGTGATTGCCACAGGACTTTCTTCAACGATTAGTTATTATAAAAAGGGAAATGTTGACATAAAAAGTGGTCTACTCTTTTTTATTGGAAGTGGACCAGGTTCAATTGTTGGTTCCTGGGTAAATGGATATCTACATGCAGAGACGTTTTCCCTATACTTTGGAATCTTTATTATCCTGATCTCGCTACTTTTATTTTTACAAAATCGGTTAAGTCCGGTTACTTTATCAACTAGCAATCGTATGATGAAAACATATGTAGATCAGAATGGGACGGAACATGAGTATGGATATCATTTACCACTAGCAGTTGGGATCTCCTTTATAGTAGGGTTCACATCAGGACTCTTTGGAATTGGTGGGGGTGCTTTAATGGTGCCAGCGATGCTGTTATTATTTAGATTTCCACCCCATATTGCAATTGCAACCTCGATGTTTATGATTATTCTTTCTGCCACCACAAGCTCTTTAACCCATTTGTATCTGGGTAATATTGAGTGGATGTTAGCATTACTTCTCGTACCTGGTGCATGGATTGGAGCTAAATTGGGAGCATTCATCAATACGAGGTTAAAACCAGTTACCGTTGTTCTACTACTCCGGTTATTTTTATTAATTTTTGGTTTAAGGTTGATCTTAGACGGTCTTCTTTAACATATTGAGGTGTTAGTGATGGAACATATTCATATATATCATATTAATGATTTACACAGCCATTTTGAAAATTGGCCAAAGATCACTGGATTTATTAAAGAAAAAAGAGTCCAACACCAAAGTAATCAAGAAGAGGTACTCGTGTTAGATATCGGGGATCATATGGATCGATTTCATCCCACAACAGAAGCTACTTTAGGTAAAGCGAATGTACGTCTGATGAATGAACTAGGTTATGACTATGTGACAATTGGGAATAATGAAGGAATTACGCTGTCAAAAGAAGAGTTAGAGAATCTATATGCTGAAGCTAATTTCCCAGTCTTAATCGGTAATTTAATGGAGCCCGATGAATCCATTCCTTATTGGGTCAAGCCTTATTCAATTCATAATACGAAGTCTGGATTTAAAATTGCTTTGGTTGGACTTACGGTAGCTTTTCAAAAGTTTTATGAGTTGCTTGGATGGAAAATAGCACAGCCTTTTGACATACTTCCATCGCTTATCCAAGAGGTCAAAGAACAAGGTGCAGATTTTGTAGTCGTTTTGTCTCATCTTGGCATAAATGAGGATGAGAGAATAGCTAGAGAAATAGAAGGGGTTGACCTCATTTTAGGTGGCCATACTCATCATTTGCTTCCTAATGGTGTAGAAATCAATGGGACAACGCTTTGTGGTGCAGGTAAATTTGGTATGAATGTGGGGTATGTAAGGCTGACGGTTAATAAAGGCTCCAATCAGGTGATTCATGTCGAGCCGACTGTTTACCCTATGGATGAAGAAAAAGAGTGTGTATTGACTGCTGAGTCTCTTAAAAGAGAAGCTGAGCTTGCTTCAATGAAACTTAATGAAGAGGTAGTAAATATTGAGGCCCCATTAGAAATCGAATGGTATAAGCCTTCCGTGTTAGCCGATTTCTTAGCTGAAGCCATTAAAGACTGGTGTGGTGGAGAAATCGGGATGATTAATGCCGGTGTGCTTCTAGATTCATTGCCTAAGGGAAAGGTGACACTTGGAGATTTGCATCGGATATGCCCTCATCCTATTAATCCTTGTAAGGTGATTTTAAATGGTAGTGAACTAAAAGAAGTAATCCTACAAGCGGCGACTTCAAGAATGGAGCAGCTCCAAATGAAAGGATTTGGTTTTAGAGGCAAGGTACTTGGAAGAATGGTCTACGCAGGAGCTATCGTGGAAACAACGATGATGGAGGATCATCTGCCTCATGTTACTTCCATTTTAGTGGGAGGAGAACCAATTAATCCAGACCGTGAATATGTAGTGGCAACTTTAGATATGTTCACTTTTGGTGGCTTGTATCCTGAAATCTCACATTCTAAACAAAAGGAGTACTTTCTTCCTGAAATGCTAAGAGACATCCTACAGTGGAAATTACTTAAAAAAGCCTAATTATATGAACGGTTTCCTTCCTTCATCATAAAATGAAAGGGAGGAAAGGGGTGTAAAGAATGGTTACGATGACACCAATTATAATTGATGGGCACCAATTTACAGCTATTACGGTAAAGCTCCCTAAAACAAATTTTATGGCTGTTACTAATGAGAAGGGCTATATTATGTGCGGGGCATTGGACGTTGGCTTACTAAATGAAAAGCTGAAAGATCGTGGAATTATAGCAGGTAGAGCAGTAGGAGTACGAACAATCGAACAGCTTCTTGAAGCTCCTCTTGAATCAGTTACCTACGAAGCCGAAAAGCATGGAATCTCAGTTGGTACAATCGGCAAAGACGCTCTGCTTAAAATGATTTAATAAAATGAATAAGAACATATAAAACCTGCCAATCCATCTGGCAGGTTATTCCATTTCTATGGGCATTTTAACTTAAACTGCTATTAAATATTGCTACTCAGTTATTTATTTGGTATATACTATTACTAACTATTGTTTTAAGGGTAAGGGGTATAAGATGCGTTTAGTATCAACGAAATATTTAAAACCGGGAATGATTTTAAATAAAGCTGTTTTTAATGATAAAGGAAAAGTTCTGATCAACGAAGGAGTCCCATTAACTAGTCGAATGATTAAGCGATTACATGAAATTGGGATTACTTTTTTATACATTGACGATCGTCGTACAAAGGATATTCACTCTAGGAATACGATTTCCGACCAAACTCATAAAAAAGCAATCCGCACCATTGAAAATACCTTTCAAAAAGTGCAAGCTGGTAACTCAGTTAATCAAGTCTATATTTTGCAAGATTCAACAAAAGAATTCAAAGGGGTCATCCATACTGTTTTATCGGAACTCAAACAAAGTGGGGAGTTATTTTCCTTATTAGCGGATGTAATGATTTATGATCATTATATTTTCTCTCACTCATTCAATGTGACCCTCTATTCTTTAACAATTGGACTCGAATTAAAGCTTAAAGAAAAGCAGCTCGAAGCGTTAGGAATTGGTGCCCTTTTACATGATGTTGGGAAAATGATGATCCCGACTGATATCTTACTTAAGCCAGGTAAGCTAACGGAATCGGAATTTTCGGAGATGAGGAAGCATTCTCTTTATGGGTATGAACTTGTAAAAAACCTTCCTAATGTGCCTCTTACAGCTGCTCATTGTGCTCTTTTACATCATGAGCGTTTGGATGGGTCGGGATATCCTAGAGGAATTACGAGTCCTGATATTCATTTGTTTGGAAAAATCCTTGCGGTTGCGGATGTATTTGATGCGGTAACTTCCAATCGATCCTATCGTCATGCCATGCTTCCACATGAAGGACTTGAAATATTATATGCAGGTGCTGATAAACTCTTTGATGCCGATATTGTAAAAGCGTTTCGAAGAGCGATAGTCGTGTATCCTGAGGGTCTAACCGTGACTCTTCATGATGGTAGATCAGGAGTAGTGATGAGACAAAATGCAGGCTACTGTGACCGTCCTGTTATTCGAATTCTAGAAGAAAACAATATAGAGGTAGACCCATATGAAGTGGACCTCAAAAGAGAGCTAGATATAATGATTGTGAAATGTAGTACATCATCCAACCAAGAAGATCGAAAAGAGACAACTAATTAGCAGTTGTCTTTTTTTGATGCTTTTTTCTCCTAGCCGAATGAATATATTCCATTCGAATGAGAAGAAATTTTTTTAGGGGATGTGGCTTATCTTGTACACCTTGTGCATACATTAGCTTGTAAGGGGGGAATCAGCTTGGCAAAGTTTCGTGGAATTAACCCACCGCGTAAGGGACCACTGCCTTTTCGCTATGTTTTTTTACTTACTTTCGTCATGTTTATGTTTTCTACAGCAGTTGGTATTATCATATTGAATAAAGGAATCGAGCCCGCATTACGGGAATATGCGGAAGTTGAAACAAGGGAAATCGCCACACTGGCTATAAATAAGGCTGTAAATCAGAAGGTTGTTGAAGGGATTGATGTAAAAGAACTTTGGATTACCAAGGAAAATCAAAATGGTGATATAACCATGGTTACTTTGAATACATCGATGGTAAATCGAATCATTTCTGAAACGACTAATCTTGTACAGCAAAATCTAGAACTAGCAGAACAAGGTAAGTTAAAGGAACTTGGTATTTTATCAGATATAGAAATTCAGGAGAATGAGGAAGCTCTTGCAAACGGGATTATTAGGGAAATCCCTGTCGGTTTAGCAACCAATATTGCTATTTTAGGTAACCTCGGTCCTAAAATTCCAGTGAAATTTACAACAGTCGGTGAGACTAGCACAAATTTTATAGATAAAGTACAAGAGTTTGGCATTAATAATTCTCAAGTAGATGTATCTTTAGAAGTAGTCGTCAATGTTCAAGTTATTGTTCCGTTTGCTACTGAAGTTCATGAGTTAAGAAATATTATCCCAATTGGTTCATATGTACTCCCTGGTAAGGTACCAGAATTTTTTAACGGAGCCGGTGGAGAAGGCGTAAGTCCTTCGATTGAACTTTCAAATTAAAAAACTATATAAGTATAAAAGGCAGACATATCATTAGATGACGTCTGCCTTTTAGTATTTCAGTCCTCTTCTGTACTTGCTTTCACACCGTCTTCAACGATGATATGGAGCTCATTCCAAAAATAACGATCCTCTGCGATTGATTCACATAATTCAGTTGATTTATTGTTTTGGTCGTTCTTTTTATCCAACTTGATGACCTCCTAAGTTTAAGTTGGTAATTACAGGGAAGTAAAGAATATACCAATTTATGGAATAATTTTCTGTATATGAGAAACCTTAAGAAACAAGCAGCCTTCTTTATGCATTCGTTAGTTTTTCAAAATAGTGTTGAAAATATTTATTTAACAAGAAAAAATTAGTACTAGCATATTGTCCTATATTTATGATATAAATTAATAATCAGAAAAATAAAAAAATACTGAATACCGTAAAAATAGCGGTATTTGGTATCAACAGGAGGTATTGGAGATGGATAATCGTCCTCAATGGGGAACGAGAGCAGGATTTATCTTGGCGGCTGTCGGTTCAGCAATTGGTTTAGGGAATATTTGGAGATTCCCAGCAACAGCGTATGAAAATGGTGGAGGCGCATTCTTTATTCCTTATTTGTTTGCACTTTTAACAGCTGGTATTCCACTATTAATTTTAGAATTTACAATGGGGCACAAGTACAGAGGTTCAGCACCTTTATCTTATGCCAGAATGAACAAGAATGCAGAATGGCTTGGTTGGTGGCAGGTTGCGGTATCGTTTGTAATCTCTACTTACTATGCAGTTATTATTGCTTGGGCACTATCTTATACGGGCTTTTCTTTTAATCTAAAGTGGGGCGAAGATACTCAAACCTTCTTATTAGCCGATTACTTGCAGGTTGGTCCAGCAGGAGAATTTGGTGGAATTGTTCCTAGTGTATTTTGGCCGTTAGTCATTGTTTGGGCTATAACTCTTGGTGTGTTATTCAAGGGTGTTAAAAAAGGAATTGAAGCTGCCAATCGAATTTTTATCCCGACATTATGTGTGCTCTTTTTAATTATTGTAATAAGAGCTTTAACTCTTGAAGGAGCTGCTGATGGTTTAAATGCCTTCTTCTCTCCTAACTGGGATACCATATTTGATGGTAAAGTATGGGTAGCAGCCTATGGACAAATCTTCTTTAGTTTATCGATTGCATTTGCTATTATGATTACTTACTCAAGCTACTTACCTAAAAAATCAGATATTACAAACAATGCATTCATTACTGGATTTGGAAACTCAGCATTTGAATTATTAGCAGGTATTGGTGTATTTAGTGCACTAGGATTTATGGCATTCCAACAAGGTGTTCCTGTTGACGAAGTAGTAAAAGGAGGGGTGATCCTAGCATTTGTGGTATTCCCGCAAATCATTAATGAATTCCCTGCTTTTAATCAATTCTTTGGATTCTTATTCTTCGGTTCACTTGTATTAGCAGGATTAACCTCACTTATATCCATTGTTGAAACCTTTGTAGCAGGTGTTCAGGATAAGTTCAAGGTTTCTAGAACAAAGGCTGTAGCTTTTGGTGGTGGACTGTCAGCACTTATTTCAATCATTTTCGCAACAAGAGGTGGATTGAATTTCTTAGATGTTGCTGATTATTTCATCAATCAATTTGGTGTTGCATTATCAGGATTAGTTCAAGTTGTGGTCGTTGCTTGGTTTGCAAAAGAACTAAAAGGACTTCAATCTCATGCGAACAGTGTTTCTGATATAGCTTTAGGTGCTTGGTGGAAGGCGTGCCTAGGGGTGATTACACCAATCGTACTTGGTTATATGATGATTGATAATATTAGAAAAAATCTTGATCCAGCAACTTACTATGGTGGGGGAGACTATAGCTTATCTTTCCTAATCACTTCTGGATGGGTGGTTGCAGGTGCGGCCATTATCGTTGGTTTATTATTTACTCGATTCAAGTGGGAGCCAGGCGCATTAAAGGTTCCAGATGAAAAGGAGGTTTCTAAATCATGAGTGGAAGCGCGATAATGATGATGATTATAGGGATGGTAATTATTTGGGGCGGATTAGCAGCAAGTATTACTCATGCTGTTAAAAAGGCAAGACAAAGCGGAAATTAACTAGTTTGAAGCGGCAGGGCCATCTAGGCTCTGTCTTTTTTTGATGTCCGAAATTATTACGCAATACGCAATTATCTTCGGTTCACACGCAATAAAGTCATAAACTCACGCAATCCCCTTGAATTCCCACGCAATAAAACCACAAACTCACGCAATTATCATCAATTCCCGTGCAATTGGGGCTAAAACGCACTTTGGTGAAAGGCAGTTCGCAAGCAAAAAGCCCAAATTGAACTCCATATTGCTTCAGCAAGGTGTAAAAAGCCTTAACCACATGGAATGTTCTATTATCTTCTACGTAATTTCCTCGGTTCTCAAGTAATTTAATCACAATAACAAAAGACGACAGGTTAGAATTAAACCTGCCGTCATAGCATCTCACTATTTTCTTGCTCGTTCTTGTCGTTCCCATGCTCTTAAATGTGGGTAAGGATCAAAGGACCACTCTGTGAAACCATTGTCCTTGTACATTCCGTAATGTAGATGAGGTGGGAATTTACCTGCTGTCCCAGGTGGTCCATAACCGGAACTACCAACCGATCCAATTACGGTCCCAGGTTCAACAATTTGTCCAACCTGAAGCTCCTTGGCAAATCCGTTTAGGTGAGCGTAGTAGTGGTACGTATTATTTAAATCTCTAATACCGACACGCCAGCCTCCAAACTTGTTCCATCCTTTTACCTCGATAATTCCATACGTGGTAGAACGGACCGGCACACCGTAGCTTGCAAAGATATCGGTTCCTTCGTGTGTTCTTCGGCCCCCCCAGCCTCGTCGATCACCCCAAGTATTCTTATAGCTATGATTACTTCTTAGAGGGACTGGAAAGGCATGCTTGTCTAAAACAATCGTGTCAAACTGTTTAAAAACTTGCATGTGTCCCAGTATAATTGATACAGTCTTATCCCGTTGGTAATAATCCCAAAGGGCAATCTTTATATTGTCATGGTCAGTACCATAAGTTTCAATGAAATGAGCCATTGTAAATAAAACATCTTCATCATCAAGGCGATTAGCCTCTCCATCCCCATTTCCATCGAGTCCAAATCCACCAAAGGAATGGATGGTAAAAGGATTTTTATCCTCTTTGTTTGGATTGACTGGACCGCTCCATATTTCTGGTGAAAAGTAGATGCCAATTGCACCCTCTGGTTTCGGTAAATCTTTTCTAGAATAGCGTAGATTACGTTCATATTGGTCAATGGCTGCAATATAATACCAGGGAATATGGGTGCTAGCTTCTGTTTTCTTATATAAGTCCATTCTCCTCTCATAAAGCTTAGCTTGATCCGTTTGATCTGCAGCATGTGTTAATGAGGGGGATAAGATTGAAAAGATAAGTAGCATCACTAAAAACCTTTTCACTAGTTATACTCCTTTCTTTCATGCTCGACAAAAGACAAAATCGTCACTTTGGAACATAATCATTTTTAATAGTTGTACATAAGAGCATTTATAAGAAACTTAATGCTGGTCAAGTTTTCTAAGATTAGTTTGTTGTACTAAGGTGAAAATCATTAATGCGAATTAATGGAAAATCATTTAAACCATTGTTACAGTAGAGAAAGAAGTATATTGGATTAAATGTAATTGATGTGGTAAAGTGGGTTAAGGTGTAACTTAGGTTAAATTAGACATACATACAGGAGTGATTATAATGGCCCAGAATGAGGAATACGTTCGAAAGCCTGATTGGTTAAAAATAAAGCTCAATACAAATGAGAATTATACAGGCCTAAAGAAAATGATGAGAGAAAAGAACCTTCATACGGTGTGTGAAGAAGCAAGATGCCCTAATATTCATGAATGTTGGGCTGTTCGTAAGACTGCAACCTTTATGATCTTAGGGGATGTTTGTACACGTGCTTGTCGTTTTTGTGCAGTCAAAACAGGCTTACCAAATGAGTTAGATTGGAAAGAACCAGAACGAGTAGCAGATAGTGTTCAGTTAATGGGTCTTAAGCATGCAGTCATTACAGCTGTTGCACGTGATGATTTGAAGGATGGCGGTGCTGCTGTTTTTGCTGAAACAGTAAGAGCCATTAGAAGAAAGAATCCATTTACTAGCATTGAGGTTTTACCTTCAGATATGAACGGTGTGTATGAGAACTTAAAGTTATTAATGGATGCGAAGCCAGATATTTTAAATCATAACATCGAAACCGTAAGACGCTTGTCAGACCGAGTTAGAGCTAGAGCAAAATATGACAGGTCATTAGAATTTTTACGTCGTGCAAAAGAAATGCAGCCAGAAATTCCGACAAAGTCAAGCATCATGGTCGGACTTGGTGAAACAAAAGAAGATATTATCGAAACGATGGATGATCTACGTGCAAATAATGTAGATATCATGACGATTGGACAATATCTACAGCCGACCAAAAAGCATTTAAAGGTGCAAAAGTACTATCATCCTGATGAGTTCCTTGAGTTAAAGGAAATAGCTCTAGGAAAAGGCTTCAGCCATTGTGAGTCAGGTCCATTAGTTAGATCTTCTTATCATGCTGACGAACAGGTTAATGCAGCAAAACAACAACAAGCTTAGAAATAGAACTGGAAAAAAAAGGTCCAACTCATCATGAGTCGGACCTGATTTTTTACATTTGATTGTTTCGGTAGTTCGTGTCGTTATCTTGACCTTCTTTTGTTTCATTAAAATCATAGTTTCTGATTCGATTCGTGTCATTGTTGTTGATCCCATTGTGTGGATTATTAACATTGGTTCCATTGTTATAATCCTCATCACCGACACCATCGTTCATTTCGTTGATGGCTTCACCGTTTGCGTTTTCTCCATCGTTTAATTTTCTACCTTGTGGAGCTGCAAGCATTTCTTTAATCGTTACATCCATAATTCGGTCGATGTCACGGCTATTAGAATCTAAGTTACCATACTTTTCTATTTCGTTCATCATTTTTGGTTGATCTGATACATAAACGTGAAAATACCTTGGAACAACCGAAATAGCCGTTTTCTTGACTTGGTCAGCTATCTCAAAACGGTCCTCAGAATCAGTTTCATACGCAACGAGTACTTCCTCATCGGTCACAAGTGTTGCGACATCATTGACATTTGGCAATAAGACAGCCATCTTACTTATAATGTCTGCCACCTGTTCTCTGTTAAATACAGGCATTTCATTTAATTGTGTTTCATCTCCTGGAACAGGGCTTTTTTGATGACGTACAAACCCAAAATTGGTTCCCACATCATCCTTGTCCATACCAGTTAGGCTCTTACTGTCATATGTTTCATTTCTAGTGGTCATATGGACAGCATTTCCTGATTCCTTATAAAATTCCTGATCATCAGAGAAGGCTTCATATTGACAAGCTGTGAGTAGTGATAGTGAAACGAATCCTGCGATTAGTAATGATTTATTCAATTTAGACACCCCCTTAGTTCATAGCTTGACCTAAAAGATTGAATTTCAACTTAGAAATTGTTGGTGAATGGTTGTAATCAGTAGCGATTTTCTCTTCAAGTTATGGTAATATTAAGGAAATAAGAGGTGAGACATAAAATGATCGAAATAAATAATACAAGCTTTGAAATAATTGAAGATTATCGCGAGGGCTTTAATGAAGAGGCATTCCGTAATAGATATAGCGAGATTTTAAACCGATATGATTTTATTGTCGGTGATTGGGGCTACAATCAATTAAGGCTTAGAGGGTTTTTTGATGACCAAAATCAAAAAGCCACCTATGATACAAAAATCAGTACATTAACTGAATATCTTTATGAGTACTGTAATTTTGGATGTGCTTATTTTGTGCTTAAAAAAGTAAAAAAATAGAAATCGGATGAACCGATTTCTATTTTTTATGGCTATCTTCAGGTGAAGTATAGGGAGGTTCCTCATTAACTTCTGGATCAGCATGAACTGGATGGGATCCTGGGTCCTGCCTTGGAATATCCTGATGAAGGTTTTTAAACTCATAATTAAAGGCACTGTATGGTCTCTGCCTATCCTCCCAAGGAGTTTGCTGTTTATTACCAACAGGCTCATCAGCCCCGATAGGACAGCCATAAGGACCTTCTGGCATATGATTTGGGACAGTATACATTCGCATCGTTTCCACATTAGAGAAATCTCTATACATGTCTCTGTCTTTATCATTTTCCATTGATATCACCTCGTTTTAGGTTTATCAACAGTAGGTTTCCCACTAAAAAGAGTTAAGATACAAATTCATATAAAAATGAACGTAATTCCTCTGCATCTTCCTCATTTAAATTATAGGCTTCTTCGATATATCCAGGTTCATCGAGGTCATCCTGGCCAATAATAGCAAATCTTGAGCTTTGTATATCTAAAACAAGAAATTTCCCATAATAACGATCCGACATAATAATCGCTAAATCGAATCGGTGATTCTCACCCATAAAGCTAACAAATCTTGTTTTTGTTTGTACCGTATCATCATATAAATACATTCGTTCCATAAAAATCTCTCCTAACTCAGGTTGTATTATATATATAGTACCACTTTTTCTTTGGATTTTGTAAGCGTATCAAGTTTTTTAAAGAAGTAGACGCGAGTTTTGTCAAAATATGATAAAATAATAAAAAAATGTCTTTTTATGTTTTTGGCTGTATTAAGCCTTGGTGTTGATTTTCGTTACAGGACACTCGCTTTCCGCGGGGCGTGCGGTGAGCCTCCTCGGCTTTGCCTGCGGGGTCTCTCCTGTCACGCTGCTCCCGCAGGAGTCTCGCATCCTTCCACTACAATCAACTCTGCCAGAAAATCAACATTGTACTTTAACACAACCTATGTTTTTAGAAAGGAGAAGCAGCATGCATTTAACAACTTGGTTATTTTATAAAAAGGTTGTAAAAAAATGGGGTAAGCTATTCTTGCCACAAAAGCTTCTTCGATTTTATCCACCATCCTTTACTCTTCGTGATCCGATTGTAGAGGGAGTAGAAACATGTCATAAGCAGGGAAATCAGGCTGCTGTCATCGTTTTTAATCATTCGAATTTAGAAGAACTGGTCCAAACATTTGATATTTATGATTTAAAAGACTATAAGAAAAAGCTGAGAGAAGCATTTTTACAATCTTCCAGACATGTTTTTCCAGATGGAAATATTATTTCTTTACATAATCATAGTAATAATGGCCATGCTTTAATTGTTAAAGTAGAGCATGAGAAAGATCGCTTTTTAGAAATTGAAAGTCTTATGAACGAAATAATAGGTATGGTTTTAGCTAAACTATCCAAACATTATAATGGTACCACTTTTTTATTTGAAACAGGTTATATGTTTGTGGAAAAGTCACAGCTTCCAACAAGATACGCGATTATGAAAGCGTGCCAACATGCAAATATAATGGCTGAGAAAAAAACCTTTTCAAAGTACAATGAGCTACGGTTTGAGATGAATCGGATTATTCATCAAAAGGATATACGTTTAATGGCACAACCTATTTTTGATGTAGCGACGAATGAAACGACCGCATCAGAAATTTTAACTAGAGGACCAAAGGGAACAGATATGGAGAGTCCGCTTCAGTTATTTGCAGTGGCAAGACAATTAAATCTTCTCTTTGAGTTAGAGAATATTGTCCTTGAAAAGGCCTTTAAACAAATGATGAAGCACAATCGACAGCACTCAATCTTTATTAACTTTACTCCAATCACTTTAAGCAACCCTCGATTTGTTAAGGCTGTAAGTAGGATGCTAAGAACGTATCGAGATGTTAACCCTTTTCGCATTATTATTGAAATAACAGAGCGGGATTCGATTGAAGATTACAAGCATTTCACTGAGAACATAAAAAGGCTTAGACAGATGGGCTTTAGAATTGCTGTGGATGATACAGGAGCTGGATATTCAAGTCTCCATACCATTTGTGAAGTTTTACCTGATATTATCAAAATAGATCGATCAGTTATCAAAGATATTGATACGAATACGGTGAAGGAGTCCATGCTAAGAGGTCTGTTATTAATAGCCAAAGAGACAGGCTCTATAGTGGTTGCAGAGGGAATTGAAAAGGAAGAAGAAGCATCTGTGTTATTTCGTAACAAAGTAGACTTAGCCCAAGGGTATTTCTATGCTAGACCAGAGGTATTACCAAGCATGGTCTCCACGATATAAGCTGCAGAAAAGTGAGGGAAATGGATGTATTTTATTGATCGAGCTAAGATGGAAGCAACACTTATTCATTTAGAAGGCCTTACCAGTACATACGAGGGCCAGAATGATTGGAATGGAGAGCTGATTAAGCTTTCCCTTGAAAGAGTGGTTCATGTCATGATTGAATCGATCCTAGACGTGGGTAACGCGATGATTGATGGCTTTATTATGAGAGATCCAGGTAGCTATGAGGATATTATTGATATTCTAGAGGATGAAACCGTTGTGGATAAGGAACAGGCAGATTCCTTAAAAAAAGTTATCGGATTCCGGAAAGTACTAGTACAAGACTATTTGTCCATTAACCATGAGGACTTAGTGACTACATTAAATCAAGAGTTAAAAGCAATTAAGGCTTTTCCACCTGCTATTAGAACCTATTTAGAAAATGAACTAGGGCCTGTCAGTGCTTTTAAAAGCTAATCGCTTCTTTTTAAAAGAGGCGATTTTTCTATCAGTATTATCATAAAGTAAGGGTGATCACAAGAGATGAAGCAATACGAAGGATATTTAATTGACCTAGATGGAACGATGTATAGAGGCAAGGAACGAATTATAGAGGCTTGTCACTTCGTACAAGCTCTTAAGGAAAAGGGAATTCCTTATTTGTTTGTAACGAATAATTCTTCTAGGAGACCTAGTCAAGTGGCAGAAAAATTAAGGGAATTTGAGATTCCTGCTGAAGATGATCAAGTATTTACGACAAGTCAGGCAACAGCCAACTATATTTTTGATCAGAAGTCAGATGCTTCTGTTTATATTGTAGGGGAAGAGGGAATCCGACATGCGGTTTTGGAAAAGGGACTAACCATTCAAGAACAAAACCCTGATTTTGTTGTGATGGGAATTGACCGCGAGATCAACTATGAAAAGCTTGCGCTTGCCTGTATTGCTGTCCGGAATGGTGCAACGTTTATTTCAACAAACGGAGATATTGCAATCCCAACGGAAAGAGGATTACTACCAGGTAATGGCTCCTTAACATCTGTAGTAGCTGTTTCAACAGAGGTACAACCAACCTTCATAGGAAAGCCAGAAAAAATCATTATGGAGCAAGCCTTGAAGGCTATTGGGACACCACCTGAAAAGACACTAATGATTGGTGATAATTATCAAACAGATATATTAGCCGGCATTAATGCTGGGTTGGATACTTTATTAGTTCATACGGGTGTCACTACCAAGGAGCATGTAAAGAGCATTGTAAAACAGCCAACCTATATCATTGATTCTTTAGAGCAATGGATTGATAAAATATAGTATAGAAGAGGCTGGGACAAAACCTTATACACCGATCTCAAAGCCGAATAATCTCTAAATTAGTCTGCCGATTAAATATAATACTGTTTTCGGTTTCTTTCATTCTTATTAACCAGTTAAGCTGAACAAACAGGGTTGTTCCATTGCGCTTCAGGCACTCGCTTTCCGCGGGGCGGGCGGTGAGCCTCCTCGGCTACGCCTGCGGGGTCTCACCTGTCCCGCTACTCCCGCAGGAGTCGAGTGCCTTCCGCTCCATTCCACTAGGTTATAAAAGTAGCATGTAAAATCAACAACTTAATTGAAGATAAAAAATAAAGACCCGAACTAGTAGGTGAAAGATACATTAAAATATCGCCTAATAGTTCGGGTTTATCACTGGCTGAAATACTTATGTCCCAGCCTCTTTCTTTATATTTGACTATCCTCAGCCTTTGCTGCTGCACTATGTGCAAGTCTACTAGAAGCAGCTGCCGCGATAGCCCCAACAATATCATCTAAAAAGGTATGACACTCCCCAGTTGATTTGTCATTTAGACGCTGCAAAATACCAGGTTTCTGCTTATCAATATAACCGAAGTTCGTAAATCCAATAGAACCGTATATATTCACAATGGATAGGGCTATAATTTCATCAATCCCATATAACCCTTCGTCTACTTCAATTGCATTTTGTAGCGGAGCTTCAAGTTGTTTCTTTTCAGCTAGACGATCAAGCTGGATACCCGTTAAAATGGCATTTTGAACTTCGCGCTTAGATAGGACCTTTTCTACATTATGAATACATGTTTCTTTTGTTAAGTCAGGATGGTATTTGACCTGAAGGAAATAAACAAGGTCACCAATATCCTCCACCGTTACACCTCGGTCCTTTAACCATTGTCTTGCTGTTTCTTCCAGTTTTGATCTTTTGGAGTTTTCCATATACTCACCTTTCTATAAAAGTATTAGTTCCTCTTCATATTTTCCGTTGAATATTAATTTATTCAAAAAAACCATACTTTTATTACAAGTTTTGATAATTTAACTCATATAAATGACAATAAGGGGGGCAAGAGATGAACCAACACCTACAAAATTCATATAACCTCAGTTGCCAAAAGTCCGGATTCTTTCGCTCTTTTGAGACGTATAAAAGTCGTGATGAGAATTATTTACTGGTCCCAGTGAATCATTTAGAAGCACAAGAAATTGAAGAGATGTCTTTACTTAGTGATTACTTTTTACATAAAGGTGATCAACAAATTGCCAGCATCGTAAAAAATAAACGAGGTGAAATTGTAAGTAAAGCAGAAGACATTATGTTTGTATTATTAAAATGTCCGTATGAAACGGAAACAAGCAGTAGAAAAAATTCCGTCGGTATGGAGTTAGCTAAGTTCCATAGAAGAGGTAAAAGAATTCCTTTTCCAGTTAATAGTCTAGTCAGAATTGGCCAATGGAAGACCCTATGGGAAAAGAGGCTTGATCAGCTTGAACAATTTTGGATAATGAAGGTTAAGAATCAGCCGAGTGATAAATTCGAGAGGCTTTTTGCTGAATCTTTTCCATACTATGTAGGACTTACTGAAAATTCAATTCAATATTTGGTTGATACCGAATTAGATGAACAACCTACAGAGCTTGATTCTGGTACTGTCTGTCATCATAGGTTTCTGTCCGACAGCTGGGAATTTTCTCGATATATGAAGCTCCCCACAGATTGGGTGTATGATCATCCGAGTCGAGATTTAGTGGAATGGGCGAGATCATCCTACTGGAAAAATCACCATACAATGGATTCTTTTCACCAACTAATTAACGAGTATGAATCGATTAATTCACTCTCACCTTTTTCTTGGAGATTATTTTACTCAAGATTACTTTTCCCTGTTCATTATTTTGAATGCATTGAAGGCTATTACAAATCAAGTACAGAAGAAGAACGAGAGCGTTATCTTCATGAATTACAGGAAATGATAAAATCAACGGATAAATATGAAAAATATTTAAAGGAAGTTCATTTTTACATTAGTTACCGAAATAAAAGAAGAGACTTACCTAAACTTCACTGGATTGGTTAAAAGTTAGTTGTTGGAAAATAAAAAGCGCTCTCTTTACTAATAGAGAGCGCTTGGGTTTATTTAACGATTAGAATACCTGCTCTACTTCAATTACACCAGGAACTTCTTCTAAAAGGGCACGCTCGATACCAGCTTTAAGGGTAATCGTTGAGCTTGGGCAGCTACCACATGCGCCTAATAGTCGTAACTTTACAATACCTTCTTCAATATCTACTAACTCAACATCCCCACCATCACGAAGTAGGAATGGACGTAGTTTATCTAGTACTTCCATTACTTGTTCTTTTACTTCCATTTTAATCGACTCCTTTCCTTACTTCTATTATAATGACTTTGATATAAAAAATCTATTCTGTTGTCTTTAAAATCAACAATGTAGGTATTTTCCAATTAAATCGATTACAATGGAAAGGAAGGGAAGTGGAGAAGGTGTCATTTCAACCAACAGAAATAAGTGTATTTGGTGCTGATGTATTATGTCCTAGCTGTGTGAATTTACCCTCATCTAAGGAGACCTATGACTGGCTAGAGGCTGCCATTAGTAGAAAATTCCCAAATCAACCATTTATCATTACATATGTAGATATTTATGATCCCGTCGATGACGAGGAAAAGAAAGAGTTTGCCCAAAGAGTCATCGAAGAGGACATGTTTTATCCTGTTGTTGTCATTAATGGTGAAATAGTAGGTGAGGGTAACCCTCGATTAAAAACGATATATGCAGAGCTTGAAAAGTTTGGATATCAGCCAGAATAAAAAGCCTTTAGGTTGTCTAAAGGCTTTTTGTTCTGGCGATTGTATAGCCAAACTTGATATAAAATAACTTTATAATTCAGAAGCGTATTTATTTAGTTCCTTACTCATTTTTTCAATGTCATCAATAAAGCTGGAGATCTCCTGCGTTGATAAAGCTTGTTGTTTACTAACAGATACAACCTTCTCAACAGAGTCAGCCATTTCTTTCATGGACCTTTGTAAATCGGTAATAATTACACGAATCTTTTCAGTAGAAATGACTGTTTCGTTTGAAAGCTTTCTTATTTCTTTGGCAACAACGTCAAAACCACGTCCCATTTCACCAGCTCGTGCCGCTTCAATTGAAGCGTTTAAACCAAGTAAATTAGTTTGATCCGCAATTTTTTTAATAAATTTGATTACGTCATCTGTTTTATTCATTTCCTCAGAAGCATGCTTAGATTGATCAAGAAGGATATTACTAATCCCCTCTAGCCCATCTGCTCCTTTTTGGACATCCGTAACACCTGTATTCGCTTGTTCTAGTGAATGAACAATTTGATCAGAGATTTTGCGAAGCTCACGTTCATTTTGCTCTTGCATTTGAATAGCAATTGCACCAATAACTTCGCCCTGATGAATAATTGGATTAGCTAAACCAGTAAATGAAAAGCCGAAAAATTCTGCAGAAACTTCATCTTTAATGATTCTTCTATTTTTAATGCAATCTGCTAAGGGTTCATTCGGGTTGATTCTTGTTCCAGCTTTTACTCCAAGGTTTATCTTTCTACTCGGATAATAAACAAGCCACTGCTCTTTATTCGTAATTCCAATTGCTATATCTGGTAACATGGAAGACAAAATGGAGATGACTTTCATATAAGAATTTAATATTTCTTCTGCACCTTTTGATTCTACTCCGACATTCATTTTAAATCCTCTTTTCTAAAGTTAATCTTTCTTATTATATCATTTAATGAATGATATAAATGAAAATGCTTACAAATAAAAAGAAAAAGCTGTCGAATTTTGACAGCTTTGTGTATTGAATCACCCATTATGATAACGATACATCCATAAAATTCCTGATTTAAGAAGTCTTGGTACTCTTCCCATAAGTGGACGATCAGCTAGTAGACCAAATCCTTGTTTCTTTCCTAATGATCCTAGTACACCTTTGAGCTTAATAGGAGGAAATTCTGCTGGAGGCTCTTCTCCGTCCCAACGCTTTAAAAGTACTTCTACAATTTGTTCTGCTTGTCCCTCTGCTAACTGAGCACTTGGAGCATGAGGTAGGCTTGCACAATCGCCGACGACATAAACATGCTCATCGTTAGGGAGGTTATGCTGCTTCGTTAAGACCACACGACCCTGAGCATCCTTGTCAACTTCTAGATCACGAACGATTTTATTTGGTTGGATACCTGCTGTCCATACAATGGCATCGCAATGAACTGGCTCATCATGGTTAAATATAGTTTTCTCTTCAATACGTGTTATATTTGCTTTATTAATTACTTCTACACCATGTGAATGGAACCAATTTTCAACATAACTACTTAGCCTATCTGGGAACATAGAGAGAATATTTTTTCCACGGTCAAAGAGCTTTACTCTTAAATCAGGACGACTTTCACAGAGCTCACTTGCTAATTCAACTCCACTTAATCCTCCACCGATGATTCCCACTACACTGTTAGCGCCTAAATTATTAAGGGCTTGGTAAGCATTTCTAGAACGGTCTATCGTTTGAATGCTATACGTATATTCATTAGCACCCGGTACATTATGATACTTATCTTCACAACCCAGCCCTATAACTAGATCGTCATAAGGAATTGCTTCCTGTTCATTCAGTTGTACGGTTTTATTATCTATATCAATATGGGTCACTTCACCGTATTTGATAGATAGTCTAGGGTGTTCTGGAAAGGTAACACGAATATGCTGATCTGAAATCGTACCTGCTGCAAGGGCATAGTACTCGGTTTTTAAACAGTGATAGGGGTTACGATCAATTAGAGTAATGTGAACATCCTCAGGCAACTGATGGGGCAATAATCGGAGTAATACGCGCATATTTCCATATCCGCCTCCGAGTAAGACTAGTTGTTTCATACTTATTCTCCTTTATGGAAAGTCTATCTATAGAAAGAAAAAAAATTATACACGCTAAATACCATAGAAAAGTATAACGAAAATACCCAGTAATCACAATATGTTTATGATAATTTGATGGTTATATGATCATCTATTAAGTTTATCATTACTTTATTCATTTTTAAAATTGACGAATTCTTCTAAAAAAGGTAGCCTTTAAATCGTAGAGGTGAAAAGCTTGAAGCCAATTATTGAGTTCTGTATTAGTAATTTAGCAAGTGGAGCACAGAAAGCAAGGGAAATACTAGAGAAGGACCCGAATTTTGATATAATTGAATATGGATGTTTATCGTATTGTGGGAAATGTTACAAATCCCTTTATGCATTAGTAAATGGAGATGTTGTCACTGGGGAAACCCCAGAAGAATTGGTAGACAATATTTATCAGTATATAGAAGAAAATGACATGTTTTAGGTTTGAAAAAGAATACGTTAAAAAAGGAGGATTTGCCTATAAGGTGAATCCTCTCTTTTGTTTTATGTTTTTTGGTTTTCTCGTAACTCTTGCCAGGATTCTCTTGCCAATACAACCATGCGCTTTTCTAATGTTTTATTTTCTTGTTGAATGACTTTTGTTAAATAGGTAATCGCTTGTCGATCATCACCGAGCTTGCGGTATAGATCTCCAATTAGATATAAGAGTTTAATTTCAGTCATATCTGTTTCTTTAAAATCTTCGTTTAAGTAGGAATTTACGTAGGCGTTGACGGCCATGTTCATAAAGCGAAGTTCTTGGTTGTGATCCTGTTCTTTTCTAAAAATCCACACTAGCCTCATATATAACCCAGCTAGCACAATATTCTTTTCTTTTTTTAAGGTTGCACTATAAATGGCAAGCTTATATGTTTCGACTGCCTCTTTTATTGTTCTTTTATGTCCATAATTCTTTGTTACCCAATTGGAACCAATTGATGATTGTATAGACTGAAGTGTTTGTGGAGGAAATGATGATGAAAATTCTTCTGAAACAGAATAGCCACAATCCGGACAAACACTTACATAATATAATAAAGGACTGTTTTCCTCATCCTCATAATAAGAACAAAAATCAGAATCAGATTTAAGTACTCGTAAAAAACGTGAGCGAACCTTCTTTGTTGTAAAAGTATTAGAGCAAGCAGCACATGTTACGGTTTTATCAAATAAAATCTCCATATTTTCCAAAGAGCTCTCCCCCAAAAATTCAACAAATTATCTAATCTAAATGTACTAGAGATTAGATCTTAACTCAATCTTTTTTCCTACTAATGTCCTGAGGAGATCCGTGTTGTTTTACTAGAAAAATGAATTTATACTATTATTATAAATAGTAACTTTAATCAGAATTGGAGTAGATGTTTAACGATGGAACGAATTCCTTTTACAAAAATGCACGGACTAGGAAATAATTATGTATATATAGATGTCTTTAAGACTGAACTGCAAGAAGAAATCCTGGCTGATTTAGCGGTCAAGGTTTCCTCTGTTTATACAGGGATTGGCTCTGATGGGTTAATTTTAATCTGTCCATCTGAACAGGCTCCAGTTAAGATGCGAATCTTTAATAATGATGGGTCTGAGGGAAGAAATTGTGGAAATGGATTACGTTGTGTCGCAAAGTATGCGTATGAAAATGGAATTGTAGAAGAAAACAAATTCCTTATTGAGACTTTATCTGGGTTAGTTGAAGCGACAGTTCATGAGCAGAATGGAGAAGTGAATTCTGTAACGGTAAATATGGGTAAGCCACGCTTATCGAGAGAAGAGATACCTATGCTCGGTGAATCTGCTGAGAAAATTGTAAATGAACCTTTTTTAGTAAACGGAGAGACGTTCAATCTAACTGCGGTATCGATGGGGAATCCTCATTGTATTATGTATGTGGACGATATTAATGTAGCGCCAGTAACAACACTGGGGCCGATCATTGAGAAAGACCCTCGCTTCCCTGAGAGTGTCAATGTTGAGTTTGTAGAAGTCGTGAATGATCAGGAAATCCACTTTAGAGTGTGGGAGCGCGGCTCTGGTGTAACACAGGCTTGTGGAACAGGTGCATGTGCTGCAGTGGTTGCCTCTGTGTTAAATGAAAAGACAATAAGAGGACAAGAGACAACGGTTCATTTAGCTGGTGGCGATTTATTGATTACTTGGGCTGATAGTGGAGAAGTATATATGACAGGTCCAGCTGAAGTGATTACCGAAGGCGTATATTTTTATAAGTAGAGCGACTTATTTGAGACAATGACCAATTGTTTGTATACTATATAGTAAGAGCATGGAAAAGGAGGTTTCATTATGATTACGATTACTGAGGCAGCCGGATATCAGATTAAAGATATGATGAAAGAAGAAGGCAAAGAGATGTTTTTACGTGTTGGTGTAAAAGGGGGAGGCTGTAGTGGGCTTTCTTATGGAATTGGCTTTGAGGAAGAAAAGCAGGCCGATGACGCTGAGCTAGAACAACATGGAATCAAAGTTGTTATTGATAAGGAAAGTGCTCCGATCTTAAATGGAGTAATAATAGACTTTAAACAATCGATGATGGGCGGCGGGTTTACTATTGATAACCCAAATGCGATTGCAGGATGTGGGTGTGGCTCTTCTTTTAGAACAGCTGCAAATGCAGGAACACCAGAGGATTGTTAATAGTATAGGCTTTTTTCTAAGACCTTGTTGCAACAACATAGTTGAAATAAGCTGGCGACTCTTTTTAAAGGAGTCGTTTTTTTGATGTTTTTAAACTTAAGTTATTTTGTCAGCCAGCTTATAGTGTGGAGGTAATTTCCAAGTGAGTGGTAATTTATTTGGAGCAAACTAATGAAGAAAAACAGGTGAGGAGGGAAGTCATGGATCAGAAACAAAATTTGCAGCAACCACCGGACACAGGAAAACTAACTAATTTCCATTATGGCTCTGAACAGGATCATAAAACAGAAAAAATAGAGCAAGAAGCGAAGCGCCGCCAGGGAAATAGGTAAATAGAAGAAGAGGCTGGGACATAAGTATTTCAGTTAGTGGTAAAACCCGAACAATTAGGTGATATTTCGAGTATCTTTCACCTGCTAGTTCGGGTTTTTTTTGTTACTTTTATTGATTTGTTTATAATTGCATTCTTTTTTTAAACTAGTGGAATGGAGCGGAAGACGCTCGACTCCTGCGGGAGATAGAGGAAAGGCTGAGACCCCGCAGGCGTAGCTTGTCTAGTTGCAGTGCCCAGCTCCTCGAGGTCAAATAACCCTACATCAAGAAATGGGAAAGAGCACCCTTTTCTTGATGTAGGAACATTTGCTTGTCGGAGCTAACCGGGCACTTCCACTTTTCTATGAGGAGGCTCAGATTCCTCCCCGCGGAAAGCGAGCGGCTGCAGCGCAATGGAACAACCCTATTTTTCCAGCTTAACTAGTTAATAACATAAAAAAAACGAAAACAGTATTATATTTGATAGGTAGACTAATTTTGAGATTATTCGTCTTTGAGACTGGGTATTAGGTTTTGTTCCAGCCTCTTAATACTTATGTGAAAAACTTACTCTCAAATAATTAATAAACCTAGTAGTAAATCTTCAGTATTTTTAGTAATTGGTAAATGTAATTTATAAAACTACATATATTATCTATAAGTGATTTATATTAATCATTCGAATGTCAAGTTGTAACGAGTTTAAGGGTTGAAAAATCATTTGAAAAAGAATAATATGAGGATAGATATTATATTAAATTTTTATGACATTTTTCGCACAATATTCTTATTTTTTGCACTACTTAGTGAAAAGTATCACAAAGCAACAAACCTAAAATTTTAAATGGATGTGATTAGTTTGAAGAAGCCAAAGGTAGTAATACTAGGAGCAGGCTATGGTGGGATAATGACAGCCGTTAATCTGCAAAAAAAGCTAGGAGTTAACGAAGCTGACATTACACTAGTTAATAATAATGACTATCATTACCAAACAACTTGGTTACATGAAAATGCAGCGGGAACGCTTCACCATGACCGCACACGTATTCAGATTGCTGATATTATTGATCGTAATAAAATTAATTTTGTTCAAGATACAGTTGTGAAAATTGTACCAGAAGAACAAAAAGTAACTTTACAAAACGGAGAAGTTACATATGATTATCTAGTTGTAGGTCTAGGTTACGAGTCGGAAACCTTTGGCATCAAGGGTCTAAAGGAATTTGCATTTTCAATTGCTAATATAAACTCTGCTCGACAAATTAAAGAGCATATTGAGTATCAATTTGCAAAGTATTCTAACATGAAGGAAAAGAAAGATGAGTTATTAACGATTATCGTAGGTGGGGCTGGTTTTACTGGAATCGAGCTAGTTGGTGAGTTAGCAAACCGTATTCCTGAACTTTGCCAAGAATTCGACGTTGATCGTGATAAAGTAAGAGTACTATGTGTAGAGGCTGCTCCTATGATTCTTCCTGGATTCGATGAAGAGCTGGTTGACTATGCAAGAAACTACTTAGAGAGAAAAGGCATTGAATTCCGAATTGGTACAGCGATTAAGGAATGTACAGAAGAAGGAATCATTGTTGCTAAGGATGATCAAGTAGAAGAAATTAAGGCAGCTACTGTAATTTGGGCAGCTGGAGTACGTGGTAATGAAATTGTTGAAGAATCTGGTTTTGAAGCAATGCGCGGACGTGTGAAGGTTGATCCATACCTACGTGCACCAGGTCATGATAATGTGTTTATCGTAGGTGATTCTTCATTGATCATTAACGAAGAAATTAATAGACCATATCCACCGACTGCTCAAATTGCAATGCAGCAAGGTGTTACATGTGCAAATAATCTTGCTGTATTAATCCGTGATCAAGGAAATCTGGAAGAGTTTAAGCCTGATTTAAAAGGAACTGTATGTTCGCTTGGCCATGATGATGCAATTGGAACAGTATATGGTAAAAAGATTGTCGGCTGGAAAGCAGCAGCTATGAAGAAGGTTATTGATAACCGTGCTTTATTTTTAATTGGTGGACCATTACTTGTTATTAAAAAAGGTAAATGGAACTTCATCTAATACATCTTTAACAGAAAAGACAAGGGACAAATCCTTGTCTTTTTCTTTTAGAAATTATATAAAAAGTTTTAAGAGGTGAGAGGCTTGTCTAGTAAACGAGGGAATGTCTGGTTGGCAGTTGCGGGATTAGTGGTGAATGATGCCGGGGAATGGCTAGTTGTTAAAAAGAAGTATGGAGGATTAAAGGGAATGTGGTCGATACCTGCAGGGTTTGTGGAAGCAAATGAAACCATTGACCAAGCTGTCCTAAGAGAAGTGAAGGAAGAGACGGGTATATCCTGTACTGTTCAAGGAATTCTTGGTGTTAGATCAGGTGTAATCGACAATAGAATTAGTGACAATATGATCATTTTCTCACTAAAAATGGTGGGTAACCAGAAAATAATTACTCAGGAAGATGAATTGTTTGAAGCGATATTTAAGAGTCCTGAGCAGTTAAAGGTGGATGACCGAACGTCCGTATTACTTCGATACTATATGGAGATGCAAGAAAATCAGTTAACCTCCATAAATGATACTATTAACCCTGGTAATCAATTTGGTTACACTGCCTATAAGCTTTTTTATTAGAAGCCTTTCAAAAAAAATAAAAATTATGTGGGATTAACGATAATGAAAGGAATTCGGTAAAATCAGTAGATTTAATAAGATGTATTCGCTTTCATCGTAGTATTTTCAGAAAAATGAAACTTTTGTTTTCCTGTAAATAATGATATATTATCAGAAAATTTAAATTATTATTTCAGGAGGGCAAAAAAATGGAAAAGACACTATATGATCAACAACAAGCAGATTGTCCGTATTGTTCTGGAAACGGTTACTTTCAATTACTACTTGGTGGATCTGAGACTTGCTCTTGCTGTTCTGGATCAGGTAAAAAGACAACTAGGTAATTCCGACAATACAGTGAACGTTAGCTGATAATGTTGACCTGCTATAGACAATTCAGTACACTTATCATTAGGTTAAAAGAGGAAAGCTTTATGTATCAATAAGCTAACTGCTTTTGATGTGTGTGCTGGAGGTGAAGAATGATGAATATGAGTGTCCCGGTTTTATTAATCTCTTTATTGTTATTTTTTGTTTTATTTTTTGGTATTGGTTTCTTATTAAATATGCTACTACGAGCTACTTGGGTAATGGCGATTATCTATCCAATTATCTTTGTTTTTATTGTTGATAATATCCGATTCATAGATTATTTTACAAATACACAGGCTTCATTTTCTCAATTAGGGCAAAGAGTAACTTCACTTGCTGTTGCTGATATTACTATATTATTGTTCGGACTATTGGGTGCTATTTGCTCAGGATTAGTTATAAAAACGTTACGATCAAAAGGTTATCAAATGTTTTAATGGTTGGAGCTCACACGTTTCTTAAAAATGTGTGAGCTTTTTTATTTTGTTTCTTGGAGGTAACAAGGTAACAAGAAATTTTGCTGCTTTTTAAATTTATTTGCGACCCCCATTTTACCCGATATACTGTCATATGTCCTTAGAAATCCACTTTTTATAAACCATTCCCTTATGAATTTTTGTTCTATTCAGAAGACTATCTTATCAGAAAATTTCATCTCTTTAACTTTTCTATGAATAAAAAATTCAACAATTGGAAATGAATAGATTCGTGAGAGGAGATGAATCTATAAAAATGAATAGGTACACAACTTTATTAAAAAGAACAATGATGACTGTTTTATTTTTATTAGCAGTTTCGGCAACGTATACTTCCATTTCAGGTGTTCAGGCAGAGGAACTGACAGAATGGTGGGATCGTTATGATCACCCCTTTTATTCAGCCTTTTACGGAGCTAATCAAGGGATTATTGAAAATAGTTCAGTGAGAGATACTAATTTAAGCTTTAAAACGTTAAAAAGACATGAAGCTGAAGCGACTTCCATTTCATCGAGTCATGCTGAATCTAATTCACTTACGTTAGAAGATGCAATTGATTGGACTCAGTATCCATCAACGGTTGTGACAGCAACAGGTTATACAGCAGGGGTAGAGTCAACTGGTAAATCACCGGATCACCCTCAATATGGAATCACATATTCAGGGGTTAAGGTAAAGCGAGATCTATATTCAACAGTAGCTGCAGACCTTCGTGTGTTTCCAATTGGAACGATTCTATTTATTCCTGGCTATGGATACGGTGTAGTAGCTGATAAAGGTGGAGCCATAAAAGGAAATAAAGTAGACTTGTATTACGAAACCGTACAAGAAGTATATGAGCATTGGGGTAAGAAGAATGTTGAAGTATACGTAGTTAAGAAGGGGAATGGCAAGCTAACTGAAGCCGACTTAGCACAGTTAAACGAAAATGAGTCAATGCAGGTGTTCCGCCAGCAATACTTAAAAGATACAAAAAGCTAAAAAAAGCGCTCAGCTGAGCGCTTTTTATCAATCTAGTCGAAGTGGATCTACTCCATCATCTTTTGGATAAATGGATGGATGTAATAAAGGTGCAAGCTTTTTAAGTCCTAATAATAATCGCGGAGAAGGACGACAGTATAGGGGTTCTTCAAGAACATAGATATGGTTATGTTCAACAGCATGTATCAGCTCAGCTTGAAAACGCTTCTTCACTAATTCAGGCTTCATTTTCTGCTGATCAACACCAACCCACGCCATGCATATGTGGTCGGGGTTTAAAGCAACAATTTCTTCCCATTCAGATTGATAGCTTGCTACATTCCGGTGTGCAAAAATATTCGTACTACCTGCCAATAAACTAATTTCAGTCAACCAATTGATTCCACCAGGACTAAAAACCGGCTTTGGCCACCATTCCCAATATACGCTAGGCTTTATTTTAATTTTAGTTGATAGTTCGCGATATTCATTAATAAATTGTTTATATCGATTCACAATGTTAGTGGCAATCTCAAAAGTATCCGTCATTTTTCCGACCAGTAATAGGTCATTTGCAATATCCTCTAAGGATTGTGGATTCAATACAATGTGAGGGATCTTTCTTCTTTCTAGTTCCTCTACATTCTTTTCCATGCCAGGTACACTAAGGGATGCTAATACTAAGTCAGGCTTTAATTCTTCCAACCGATCCATATTAATAGAAAGATCCGGCCCAAGTTTGGGTAAATCTTGAATGTGTAAAGGCCAATCTGAATAGTTATCAATTCCAACTAAAGATTTTTCAAGACCTAAATAGACTAATAGTTCCGTATTACTAGGGCATATTGAAATGAGCCTCATGTTACTCCCCCTAAACGATGAAGTGATAGAGTGCGAGCGTTAAGAGAATACCAGTAAGACCTCCAAAGAAAACCTCAATGGGTTGATGACCTAGTAATTCCTTTAGCTCTTTTCTCTTCTCCTGTTCTTCTTTTTCCTGCCAATGCAAGGCTTCTTCCACAAATTTGTTGAAATCTGTAACTAGTTTATTTAACACCGTTGCTTGTTCACCAGCATGGCGGCGAACTCCTGTTGCATCAAACATAACAATAATCGCAAACACAGTGGCTACTGCAAAAATAGGAGAACCCATTCCTTCTTCAATTCCGACGGCAGTAGCTAAAGCAGTGACCGCAGCAGAGTGCGAACTAGGCATTCCGCCTGTACTTGTAAGTAAAGACCAATCTATTTTTCTTGATGCAATAAATTGAATCGGGACTTTTACAAATTGCGCAAAACCAATGGCGGCAAGCGCAGCCCATAAAGGGAAATTAGATAATAAACTCATATTTTGACATCCTTCCATCGTGTAAGTATTTTCTGTGTTAGTTATCATAAAAATTGATAAGTAAATATGGTACCATTAAATAATGGGGGAATGCTAATGAATTACCCAATGGAATACTATGATTTTTTTATAAAGTTTAATGAAGGTGATTATTACACCTGCCATGATTTATTAGAAGATATATGGATGACGGATAAGGATAACTTGTTCTTGAAAGGGCTCCTTCAAATGACCGTCGCAATCTACCATTATGAATATGGCAATGTAAAGGGTGCTAGGTTAATGATGCAAGCAGGGCACTTATATATACAAAAATATCGTCCAGCTTATTGGGGAGTCAACTTGGAAATTGTTAACTCTTTTATCGAACGGTGTTTAGTTATTATACCACAAAATATAGATCGACTCCCTTATGAAAAGGTAAATACCTTACCACCGCTTCCTAGCCTCTATCTATATCTAGAGGATGATTAGATACTCGAAATATTTTTATAATTTCTTTATAATGAAATAAGTAAGGAATAAATGGAGGTGTACTGTTCATGTTTACCGTTAAAAACGATTTTAAACTTAATGATTCTCGTGACACGCTAGTGGTTGGGATTTTTGAGAAAACAACTTCTTTTGAAGGACTATTAGGAGAAGTGAACCTGGCCCTAGGCGATCAATTGGCATCATTGATTAAAGAAGGAGATATCTCTAGTAAAAAAGGAGAAATCTCAAAAGTACATACGTTAGGAAAATTAGAAACAAAAAGAATTTATTTTGTTGGTCTAGGTAAGGAAAATGATTACAGTTTTGAAGTGGTAAGAAGTGTGTTTGGTAAACTTTTCAAGGTAGCTAAAAAGGCGAAATTAGAAAATGTAGACCTTGTATTAGATACCTTCGTCTCTGAACGAGTAGAAAGTATAGATGTGGCTCATGCGTTAGGAGAAGCAGCACCACTTGCTACTTATAAATTTGCAGATTACAAGCAAAAATCCAATGAACCTGAAAGAGGGCTGACATCTGTTGCGGTGTACACGAACTCTGATGCTGAAGAAGTAGAAGCAGGCATTACGGTCGGGTTTGCATACGGAACAGGTACTAACAGTGCAAGAACGTTAGTGAATACTCCTGGAAATATGTTAACGGCTACTGATTTAGCCAATTTTGCAGTAGAGCTTGCAGGTACATATGATTTTGAATATGAGGTTCTTGAGAAAGAGGACATGGAAAAGCTAGGCATGGGTGCTTTACTTGCTGTCAATAAAGGATCTGTCGAACGTCCGAAAATGATCGTCCTTAAATATCAAGGTAAGGCAGAATGGACAGATGTTATTGGATTAGTCGGCAAGGGGATTACCTATGATTCTGGTGGTTACTCTATTAAACCAAAAGACGGCCTAGTAGGTATGAAATCAGATATGGGCGGAGCAGCTGCTGTGTTAGGCGCAATGGAAATTATCGGTCAGCTAAAACCAGATCAAAACGTCGTTGCTGTCATCCCTTCGACGGACAATATGATTAGTGGAGATGCTTTTAAGCCAGATGATGTCATTACTTCGATGAGTGGAAAGACGATTGAAATCTTAAATACCGATGCTGAGGGTCGTTTAGCATTAGCTGATGCTGTCACCTATGCAAAGCATCATGGTGCCAATTACTTAGTGGACGTAGCGACATTAACGGGTGGAGTGATTGTGGCACTTGGGAATAAAATTACTGGAGCAATGACAAATAATGAAGAATTATTTGAAAAGGTTTTAGAGGCTTCTAATGAAGTTGGTGAAATGATCTGGAGACTACCAATCACAGATTATGTAAAGGAACGTGTAAGAAAAAGTAATGTGGCAGACATGAACAATTCCCCGGGTCGTGACGGCCATGCTATTTTTGCGGGAGCATTTATTGGTGAATTCGTCGATCACACTCCTTGGGTGCACTTAGACATCGCTGGAACAGCAACAACGTCAGCAGAATATGATCTAGGTCCAGCAGGGGCCACAGGTGTTATGTCAAGAACACTTGCCGCTTTTGTTGAGCGATTTGGTGAGGAAGAATAATTTTGTAATGGGACTGGATATGAATCCAGTCCTATTTTTTTTTTGAATCTATCATTGCTTGGATTGAATTTAGAGGAAAAAAATCTATTCCGCAGCATAAATATATTCTCAAATAAAAGAAAGTAAATTAAATGTAAAAAATATTAAGAAAATAAAAGGAATTTGTAAAATTTAGAAGAATATACTAATTTAACAATTTACGGAATATATACGGTCAGTGTCTGTAAATGGAATATTTCCAACAAAGGGGTGATATTTTTGAACAAAATATATCAATTTATTGAGGAAAATAAAGACATGTATATTGAATGGCTGCAGGAGTTATGTCGCCAGCCGAGTGTGGCCGCTCAAAACCGAGGAATGAAAGAAACAGCTGATATGGTTGAAAAATATTTAACTACTTTTACAACCGCAGCAGTAGAGCAATTAGAAACTTCAGGTTTTCCTGTTGTGTATGGAGAAATAAACACTGATAAAAAGAAGACACTTTCTTTCTATAATCATTACGATGTTCAACCAGAAGACCCGATTGAACTTTGGCATAGTGATCCATTCGGTGCAGAAATACGAGATGGAAAAATGTATGCAAGGGGAGTCGCTGATAATAAAGGCAATTTAATGGCTAGAGTTGCAGCTGTACATGCTTATCAGCAGGTATATGGTGAGTTACCAATTAACGTCAAATTTATTTTTGAAGGTGAAGAAGAAATTGGAAGTGTCCACTTAGAAGAGTTTACAGAAAGATATCCTGAAAAATTAAAAGCCGACGGTTGTATTTGGGAATTTGGGTATAAGAATCCTGATGGTAGGCTCCAGGTCAGCTTAGGGGTTAAAGGGATGTGTTATGTAGAGCTAAGAGTAAAGGGGGCCAATATTGACCTTCACTCAGCTAATGCATCAGTAATTGAAAACCCAGCCTGGAGATTAATATGGGCCTTAAACACGTTGAAAAATGAGAAAGAAGAAATTCTCATTGAAGGCTTTTATGATAAGGTTCTTAAACCTGATCAACAGGAGGTTAAGGTATTAGAAGACATGGTCTACCAAGAGGAGGAAACATTAAAGAAGCTCGAACTAGAATCATTTGTCTTAAATCTTTCAGGGACACCTCTTAAGGAACGACTTATTTTTCAACCGACATGTACAATATGTGGAATTGAATCAGGGTATACAGGACAAGGATCAAAAACGGTTTTACCTTCTACCGCAAAAGTGAAAATTGATTTTCGTCTGGTACCTAATCAAGAACCAGAAGAAATTAAAGCACTTTTACGGAAGCACTTAGATCATCATGGATTTGAAGATATAGAGATTATTGATTTATCAGGTGAGTACCCAGCGAAAACCGATTTAGATGACCCTCTAGTGAAAACGGTCGTAGAAAACGTTGAAAGAGTATATGGTCGTCCACCGACAATCAACCGTTTATCTCCAGGTACTGGGCCGATGTATATTTTATGTCAAAAGCTAGGTATACCGGCTGTATCAGTAGGTGTAGGGAATGATCAATCTCAAAACCATGCGCCCAATGAAAATATTAATATTCAAGACTTTATTGATGGAATCAAGATGATGGCCACCATTATCCATGAGTTTGATCAATAGTAGGCTATCGTTTTAATTTTTCTCAGAAAAAGCATGGGTGACAGGGGGAAACTTACTTATGGAAGAGTTAACTAAACAGGTGAATGAAAGAGAACTTCTCCACTATTCAAACCAGCTAGCAGGTGAATTAATAGAGTGGAGACGAACACTTCATCAATTTCCAGAGCTAGGATTTGAAGAGTTTGCTACTGCTAAGTTTGTACAAGAAAAGCTTGAAGAGATGGGATATAGTGTTCAAACACAGATAGGTAAAACGGGGGTGGTGGCAGTATTATACGGTCTATCTCCTGGTCCGACAGTTGGTTTACGAGCAGATATGGATGCCTTACCTATTCAGGATGAGAAGCAAGTAAACTACGCTTCTAAAGTACCTGGTAAAGCCCATTTATGTGGACATGATGCTCATACCACCATGCTACTTGGAGCAGCAAAAGTGTTATCACAACATCCACCAGAAAAAGGTCAAATTAAATTTATTTTTCAACCGGCCGAAGAAGGTTTAGGTGGTGCTGATGCCATGATCAAGGATGGTGTGTTGAAAAATCCTGATGTTGACTTAATCGCTGGACTTCATGTTCATCATACTGCCGAAACAGGCTATGTAACAGTATGCCCAGGCTTAAGTACAGCAGGAACAGATATGTTTAATTTAACGATTTATGGTAAAGGGGGTCATGCAGCCCACCCTCATCTATCGGTTGATTCTGTAACTGTAACCGCTCAAGTAATTACAGCATTACAACATATCACGAGTCGTCAGATCGACCCGTTATCACCTATCGTTTTGACGATTGGAAAGATAGAGGGAGGATATGCGAGAAACGTCATTGCCCCGAGTATACGTTTGGAAGGGACGGTTCGAACATTAGAACCATCTGTACGAGAAACGATTGAAGCTAGAATTAGAAAGGTTGTACTTGGTGTTTGTGAAGCGTTTGGTGCAACTTATGAACTTGATTATCAATATGGTTATCCATCTGTCATAAATGATGAAAAGCTAGTTCCGTTATTAACGGAAACAGCCACTCAAATATTAGGTGAAGGAAGTCTTTCTTTAGCAAGACCATCCATGGGTGGAGAAGATTTTTCTTACTATGT
The DNA here is from genome assembly GCF_053903075.1 of Bacillus sp. AK128. Taxonomy (NCBI): domain Bacteria; kingdom Bacillati; phylum Bacillota; class Bacilli; order Caryophanales; family Bacillaceae; genus Bacillus; species Bacillus sp. AK128. The sequence goes on from NZ_CP096379.1 coordinate 774,479, forward strand.
TCAAGAGGTTCCAGGTATTTTCTTTAGGTTAGGAATCAGGAATGAACAAAAGAATACCGCCTATCCACTTCATCATCCTCTGTTTGATATTGATGAGTCAGCTTTACCTCTAGGGACAGCTATGCTCTCCCAATTTGCTTTGAATGCGTTAAAAAAGCTTGAACAAGAATGCTAGAAAGTTAGAATCCTATTTGGGAAGTTAGAATGTAAATCAAACCTTCATATCTAAAAAGGGAAAACCTTTCAAAATATTAAGGAGTGGTTTACTTCTTACTCATATATTTATAAATTTTGAGGGGGTTTTTAATCATGAAACGTTTTCTGTATTTATGCCTATTGATTATGTCAATAAGCGCCTTGTTTTTAGTCGGTTGTACAGGTGGTGGGAATGAAGAGACTACTTCTGATCCTGAAGAAGCAGGAACTGAAACAAATGATGGTGAAGAAACAGCAACGGTAGAACAAGATGGAGTTTTAACCATTGCAATGGGAACGGATATGGTTTCATTTGATATCCACAACCACAACAATACGTCAACTGAAGCCATTCATATTAACGTTTTCAACTATCTTTTCAAGCGTGATGCCCAACAAGTTATTCAGCCTGATTTAGTTGAATCTTATGAATTAGTTAATGACACAACGTGGGCATTTAAATTAAAAGAAGGCGTTGCTTTCCACAATGGTGATGTATTAACTTCCGAGGATGTTAAGTTTACTTTAGAGCGTGTAGCAAAGGATAGTTCTTTAAAAGAGCATCCAAATTACAAGCAAATTTTAGAGGTTAAAGTAGTAGATGAGTTGAATTTTGAAATAATTACAGATGGACCACAGCCTGCATTAATCAATCGATTAGCGCGTTTAGGATCTGGGATTCTTCCGAAGAAATATATTGACGAAAATGGCTGGGATCATTTCCTAGAAAATCCGATTGGAACGGGTCCATATAAATTTGTTGAATGGGTACGTGACGATCGCATTGTATTTGAACCATATGAAAACTATTTTGAAGGTAAAGTAGATGAGTGGGAGCAGCTTGTATTCCGAGTCATTCCTGAATCTTCAACTCGTGTCGCTGAGTTACTGACAGGTGGAGTAGATATCGCAACAAACGTTGCTCCGAATGAATGGGATCGCGTTAATAATAACGAGGGAACAACAGTTATTTCTTCTGATTCAAACCGTACAATTATGCTTGTTGTCCGTCAAACGGAAGGGTTACCAACTGCTGATGCTCGTGTACGTGAAGCGATTGATTTAGCTATTGATGATAAGGCGTTAACTGATTTTGTCCTTGGTGGAGCGGGAGTCCCTACGCGTACACGTGTTACTCCAGGTAACGTTGGTGCAAATGAAGATCTGTTTGATACGTATGTATACGATGTTGAAAAAGCTAAAGAATTATTAGCTGAAGCTGGATATCCAAATGGATTTGAAATGACATTCCATTCTCCACACGGGAGATATTTACAAGATCGTGAAGTTGCTGAATTAATTACAGGAATGCTTGCTGAAGTAGGAATTAAAGCAAGTCTTGAGTTCATGGAGTGGAGTAATTTTGTTGAAATGCGTACGGCTAAAACAAATAAAGAGATGTACATGATTGGATTTGGTAACTCGCTATTTGATGCTGACTTAGCTGTTGACCTATATAACTCAACACGTGCAGCGGGAGAAATTGATTACAAGAATGCTGAAGTAGATGAACTCATTTTAGCAGCAAGAACAAACATGAATGCTGAAGAACGTGAAAAGCAATACCAAAAAATTCAAGAAATTGTTGCGGAAGAAAGACCACATATTCATCTTTACATTGAAAAGAGTAACTACGGAGTAAGCAGTGGGTTAAACTTTACTCCACGAGTTGACGAGATGTTATTTGTTCCACACATCACTAAAAAGTAATCAACAGGGGGCTAAGGAGACATGTCTCCTTAGTCCTTTTTGTATTTTAAAGACTTTATCGTTCAATGTGGATGGTAAGACAGGAGTGAGAAAATGAAGAAATTTTTGATTAGACGATTATTACAGATAATTCCTGTTCTATTTATTATTTCTTTTGTTGTATTTTCGCTAGTTCATTTGGCCGGTGATCCAGTGGCTTTAATGTTACCGGAGGATGCAACAGAAGAAGATAAACAAGCCTTACGTGAGGCATTAAATTTAGATGACCCGTTCTTAGTCCAATACGGAACATATTTGTTTAATATGTTTCAGGGCAATTTTGGTGAATCATTTAAATACGGTCAAGAAGCGCTACCAATAGTTTTAGAAAGGCTACCAGCTACCTTGGAACTAACGATTGCTTCGATGCTTGTTGCGGTGATTATAGCGATTCCATTAGGGATTTGGTCTGCCACAAAACAAAATTCATTCTTTGATCTATTCGCAACGGGTGGAGCAGTTTTAGGGAAAGCCATGCCAAACTTTTGGCTAGGAATCATGCTCATTTTATTACTTGCTGTAAATTATCAAATATTCCCTGTTTCAGGGAGGGGAACTTTTGCACATTTAGTCCTACCAGCAATCACGCTTGGGACAGGAATTGCTGCAGAAATGACGCGACTAATTAGATCCAGTATGATCGAGATTTTACATCAGGATTACGTCAGAACTGCCAAGAGTAAAGGTGTTAAGGATAGCCGGGTTATTTATAAACATGCATTTAGAAATTCATTAATTCCATTCGTGACAATAACGGCACTCCAAGCTTCTACATTAGTGGGTGGTGCTCTAATTACAGAAACGGTATTTGCTTGGCCAGGATTAGGTCAATTGTTAGTTCAGGCAGTTAACTCTAGAGATATGGCAATTGTTCAGGCTTCCGTATTCGTGATTGCCTTTATGGTTATTGCGATGAATTTACTAGCCGATATTATTTACCGATTATTAGATCCTAGGATCAAGTACAACTAGAAGGGAGGAAGTTAAATGTCATCTAATATACAACCAAATGGTCAGTCACCCATACCTGAACCTAGTAGTCTAGTAAAACCAGTTATCGTTGATAAGAGGGCAAGTACTGGTATGCGTTGGCTGAGACTCCTGTTAAGAAGTAAAACTGGAACCTTAGGTATGTTAATCGTGTTATCAATGGCAATTATTTCAATATTTGCTCCATACATTGCCCCCCATGATCCAGCCCAGATGAACCCAGCAGATATGCTAAAACCACCTGTTTGGATGGAAGGTGGAAAAGAAGAGTTTATTCTTGGAACAGATAATCTAGGGAGAGATTTATTAAGCAGAATTATTTACGGTTCACAAATTTCCTTACTAGTTGGAATATGTGCAGTAGTTGTTGCGGGAATTATTGGAATCATTGTCGGGATTGTAGCCGGCTATTACGGTGGTTTTTTAGACAATGTATTAATGAGAATCGTAGACTCTTTCTTAGCAATCCCTAATATTTTATTCATTCTTGTTGTCATCGGGGTATTTGGTCCAAGTTTACTTACGTTAATTTTAGTCATTGGGGCAACAAACTGGGTTACTTATGCGAGAGTAATTCGTGGAGAAGTATTAAGTATTAAGGAACGAGAATTTGTTAAAGCCTCCTACTCCATAGGGGTCCGAAATACCAAAATTATGTATCAGCATATTTTACCTAATGTGTTTTCTTCCTTTATTGTAATTTCAACATTAAGTGTTGCTACAACGATAATTTTAGAAGCATCCTTAAGTTTTCTTGGATTAGGTATTCAGCCTCCGACAGTTTCATGGGGAGGTATGCTAAGTGCAGGCCGAAATTATTTAGCAACTAGCTGGTGGGTCGCAACATTCCCTGGAGTAGCTATTACCATTACTGTTCTAGGTATTATATTTTTAGGAGATTGGCTACGTGATGTACTCGATCCTCGCTCTCAAGCACGTCGCTAAAAGGAGGTATAATTATGTCAAATGAACAAGCTTTATTAGATATACAACAATTAAAAACTTACTTTTATACCGAAAGTGGCATTGTTCCATCTGTTGATGATGTATCATTTCAGTTAAAAAAGGGAGAAACAGTAGCGATTGTTGGTGAGTCAGGATGTGGGAAAAGTGTAACCTCCCTTTCTGTAATGGGCTTAGTTGGCTCCCCAGGTAAAATCGTTGGAGGGAAAGTGTTATTCGAAGGAAAGGATTTAACCAAGGTATCTAAAAAAGAGATGAGAAAGATTAGGGGTAATGAAATTGCGATGATTTTTCAGGAGCCCTTAACTTCACTAAATCCTGTCTTTACAGTGGGAAGTCAAGTAGCTGAAGCAATCATCCTGCATCAAAATGCTAGTAAAGAAGAGGCAAAACAAAAGACGATTGAGCTTCTTAAAAAAGTAGGGATTCCACGAGCGGAGAAAGTTTATTCAAGCTATCCTCACTCATTGAGTGGTGGGATGAGACAGCGTGTAATGATTGCGATGGCACTTTCTTGTAATCCAAAGTTGCTTATTGCCGATGAGCCTACAACTGCTTTAGATGTAACGATTCAGGCGCAGATTCTACATCTTATGAAGGAACTATCTAGAGACAATGAGACGGCAATCATGCTGATTACTCATGATCTAGGTGTAGTGGCTGAAATGGTCGACCGCGTGATTGTCATGTATGCAGGGCAGGTCGTTGAACAGACCGATGTTTTTACTCTTTTCAGAGAAGCTAAGCATCCTTATACACAAGGACTATTAAAGAGTACACCTAAGATACATGAACTAAAAGAAGAATTGGAAAGTATTGAAGGAGCCGTTCCAACCCCGGCAGAGATGCCAAGAGGCTGTAAGTTCCATCCTAGATGTCCATTTGCAATGGAACAATGTATCACAGATGAGCCAAAGCTATCCGATTTAAATGGAGGCCATCAAGTTCGTTGCTGGTTATATAAGGAAGAGGAGGTGGCCGTATAATGAGCATGAATCAAGTGATTGTTGAAGAACAAAATCATGAGGATGAATATCTCTTAGAAATAATTGGTTTAAAAAAATACTTCGATCTCTCCGAAGGTTGGTTTAGCAAGAAAAAGCAATATTTACGTGCAGTCGATGGGATAGATTTTAAGGTGAAAGCTGGAGAAACCCTGGGAATAGTCGGTGAATCTGGCTGTGGGAAATCTACAACCGGAAATGTCATTATGCGTCTACTTGAACCCACAGAAGGGCAAATTATCTTTGATGGTGTTGATATTAGTCATTTGTCAGCTGAGGAGCTTAGAAGGAAAAGAAAGGATATCCAAATGATATTCCAAGACCCTTTTTCTTCATTAAATCCAAGGATGAGAGTATTTGATATTATAGCAGAGCCGTTACGAACCCATAAAATAGCCAAGGGAAAAGAGTTGGATGCTCAAGTCTATGAATTGATGAAGGTAGTTGGTTTAGACCAAAGCTATGCAAAAAGATTTCCTCATGAATTTAGTGGAGGACAGCGGCAACGTATTGGAATTGCCCGTGCCTTGGCTTTAAAACCGAAGCTAATTATTTGTGATGAACCAGTTTCTGCTTTAGATGTTTCGATTCAATCTCAAATTTTGAATCTATTAAGCAAGTTACAAAAGGAGTTTAACTTAACCTTCATCTTTATTGCTCATGGATTACCTGCTGTTAAGCATATTAGTGATCGTATTGCGGTTATGTACCTCGGGAAAGTGGTTGAAATTGCTACAAAGGAACAGCTTTTTACCAAACCCATGCACCCATATACAGAAGGGTTATTGGCTGCCGTACCAATACCAGATCCGACACTAAGAGATATGAAAAAGCATATTTTACTAGAAGGCGATATGCCAAGCCCTGCAAACCCACCATCAGGCTGTCGTTTTCATACAAGATGTACCTATGCCACAGAGAAATGTGCGACAGAGGAACCGAAACTTGCCGCAAGAGAAGATGGTCATTTTGTAGCGTGCCATTATCCACTTAACTGATTGATAAGCAAATATAGTCGATTTTTGTTATGATAATTAGATTGGGATGTAAGTTAAAACTATTAGGTAAAATAGAATAAGGTAAAATAACCTTAATGCCGAGACAGAAGTTGCTAGTTTTTTAGCAATGATAGATAGAGGAGATAGGGAAATATGGACATATTTTTAAAACAAAAAGAATCTGAAATGCTGGAGCTACTTGAAACACTGGTTAATATTGATAGTGGTTCTTATGTAAAAGCAGGAATCGATCAAGTTGGGAAAATACTAAAAAAAGAATACGAAGCTTTAGGACTTCAGGTGGATGTTCACCAACAAGAGGAGTTTGGGAATAACATCACGATTAGACATCCTGAATCCAAACAAGCAGACATCATTATCGTTGCTCATATGGACACCGTTTTTCCTGATGGGACAGCAGCAAGCAGACCTTTTTCAAGGGACGAAAAGAAAGCCTATGGACCTGGGGTAATTGACATGAAGGCAAGTCAAGTCGCTGTCCTTTATGCGATAAAGGCACTTATTGACAGTGGTGATGACTCTTATAAGAATGTTCATATCGTTCTTAATGGGGACGAAGAAATAGGATCTGATTCTTCAAAAGAACTGATTCAAGAGGTAGCGAAAGGAAAAAAATATGCTCTGATTGTTGAACCAGGAAGAGCAGACGGTTCAGTCGTTTCTCAACGAAAAGGTGGTGGGCGCTTTAGTATGCTAATTAAAGGGAAGGGTGCCCACTCAGGAGTTGAACCACAAAAGGGAAGAAGTGCAAATGAAGAGCTAGCTCATAAAATTGTGAAGCTGCATGCTTTAAATAATTATGAGGAAGGGCTAACTGTAAATGTTGGGCTGGTTGAAGGGGGAACCTCTGTTAATACCGTGGCTCCTGTTGCCCAAGGGCATATTGATGTGAGAGTTGTGACTATGGAACAAGCAAAACAAGTTACGAAAGCCATTAAAGAAATATGCTCTACTCCGGATGTTGAGGGCACAACCATCGAATTAAGTGGAGAAATAACAAGACCACCAATGGTTCCTAACGAGGAGAGTAAACAGTTATTAAAAATAATTAGAGAAGTAGGAAAAGAAATAGGGGTAGATGTAAAAGCCACCAAAACAGGCGGAGGATCGGATGGTAATTATATTGCGGCTATGGGAGTCGTCACCATTGATGGACTAGGACCTGTGGGAGGAAATGCTCATAGTGATCAAGAGTATCTTGATATCGATACATTTGTTGAGAGAACCCTTCTATTAGCTAAAACAATTCAAAGATTATCGTAACTTTAAAAATACAGATTGAATATATAGATAGGATGAATGATGTATGAAACTCATATTAGGGATTATTGGTCCAAAAGATTCAACTAATAGAATCAAGGCAGTTGGAGAGAAATACTTTTCAGAAGCTTTTGAGTTTATACCAATTGAATATGAAGTCATTCACGAGTTAGATCAATTAATCCCTGATTATGAGAAGTATGAAATTGATTTTTGGTTTTTCTCCGGGCAGGCACCGTACAGCTATGCCCTGTTACACCAACTTGTGGATAGTGGGGATTCTTTTTATCCTCCACTTGCCGGATCTAGTCTTTATCGTAGCTTGATAAAAATCATCTTAGAAAATAAGGTGCATTGGGAAAGTATGAGTTTTGACACACTCGACCATGAAGATGTAGAAGAAGCATTCAGTGATGCCGGTTTACAGGTAGATTTATTCACACTTCCATATGAAGGTTTTAAAGACAATGAAGAAATCTATCAATTTCATCGTAGTCTTTATGTTACAGGGAAGGTGCAGTTATGTTTGACTTGTATCAGTCATGTATATGAGAGACTGCTTGAGGAAAGAATCCCAGTTTATCGTGTTTCTCCTACTAAAAATGTAATCAAACGCATTTTTCCTAACATCATAAATAAAGCTAAATCAAATGCCTATCAGCGTTCGCAGGTTAGTGTCATTGCGGTAGAAATTGATAGTACGGATTGGCTTACCTTACGAAGAAAGCAAACCTTTGATATAAGGCGAAAGGAACAGAAGCTAGAACAATATCTAGTGGATTTTACCGAGAGAGCAAGGGGCTCGTTTGTACGAATTGGGGATGGGCTTTACTTTATCTTTGTTACCTGGGGAAAATTGGAGGATTTAGAGCATAGTCAAGAACTGCAAAATCTCTCTTCTATGATCCTAAACATGACGGATTACCATATTCAAATTGGGCTTGGACATGGCTATACTGTTAATGAGGCAGAACTCAATGCCCGAAAGGCTCTTCAATATGCTCATGAAAAAAAAGAGCCATGTATTATGAAAGTGCAACAGGACGGAACAGTTGTCGGTCCCCTATCTACTGATAAAAGTATCCGATTTTCTACTCGACACTTAAGTGAGTTTATCGAAAAAAGAATGATGGAATTGAAAGCGGATACCACCATTAGTCTAAGTATGATTTCAAAAGTTTATGCCCTATCGCAGCACAATAAAAAGAAAGAAGTAACAGCTCAAGAGCTTGCCTCTTGGCTACAAGTTACCGATCGAAGTGCACGAAGAATATTAAGAGAATTACATACATTGAGATTAGTAAAGGAAGTTGGAGAAGAGCAGCCTGGGGTGAGGGGAAGGCCGCGGAAAATTTACTTATTTGAATGGGATAGCCTTCAGACCAGCTCTGGGGGAATTATATAAATGATTATGTAGGGCTGGGGAGTTTTTCTCTTCAGTCCTTGTTTTTTGGATTAATCCTGAGGAGAGTGCTGGTTGATAGGGTGGCAAATGCCGATATTATGATAAAAGTGGCCGATAAATGTTTAGAACTCGCCGATATAATTTGAAAGTTGCCGATATGTTTGAGCAAAGCGCCGATAAGATTACACATCTCGCCGATATCGAACCAAACCGGGAATTAAGAGCTTAACTAATGCAATATTCTAAAGGGTTGTATATAGCTAGAATCAGAATAAAGGTATACAATCTATACTTTCTATAGAGAAAATGCCTCCAAAATAAGTAATTTCTCCAATAACTCGAATATAATAGTTAAAAAACTATATGTTAACCAAAATTAAAAACAAGTTGACATATAAAAAGAATTTTACTATATTCAGAGTAGAAACAATACAGGGAGGCCTTTGTATGAAGCTAAAGGATATGATGTACATAGCAATGTTTACTGCTGTAGTGGCTGCACTTGGATTAATTCCACCCATTCCGGTTCCATTTATCCCAGTGCCTATAACCGGACAAACTTTTGGTGTAATGTTAGCAGGTGCCGTTTTAGGAGCAAAGCGTGGGGGATTAAGTCTATTAATCTTTGTTCTACTTGTTGCTGCAGGTGCACCAATATTAGCAGGATTCCGTGGTGGAATTGGTATTTTAGTTGGTAGCAGTGGTGGGTATATTATGAGCTGGCCGATCGCAGCGTTTGTAATTGGTTTTCTAGTGGAAAAGTATTGGAATCGTGTCAACCTTCCAAGTATGATTCTATTTAATATTGTGGGTGGAATTATTGTTGTTTATTTAGGTGGAATTACATATCTATCATTCTTAACGGATACGCCTTGGATCACTGTGGCAACTGGTAATCTTGCATTCATACCAGGTGATTTAGTAAAGGTTGTAGTGGCTAGTGTCATTGCAATAAGATTGAAAAAGTCATACCCTATCATTGAAACAAAAACGAAGAATCATCCGAAAGTTGCGTAAGCTGTCTGCCATTAAGGCAGACTTTTTTTCGTTAACAGCTTAAAATAAAGGAATAATACTGGCTATACACCGAAACTAAATGTTACGAAATCAACAAAGTTTTAGAAAAGAGCCTAAGGAAAGAAACGTAAGGGAGTAGGGTAGGATGACTATTGGGCAAGAGCTTTTGACATATAAACATTCACAACCAAATAAGGCGGCCATTATTTACAAAAATAGAACTATTACATATATCGAATTTATTAATCATATAGAGTCAATTCAAAATTACTTAAAAAGGCTGTACGGCGAACAAAACGATGTGCGGATTGCCTTAAAGCTTGGGAATGAACCAGCCTTCTTGGAGGTTTATTATGCAGCTATTCTTCTTGGGTACAAGTGTATTCCCATTGATCCTAAGTGGACCGCTATCAATCTAGAAAATGTTTTAAAGACCAGTAAGCCAGAATTAATCGTAACAGCAGAAGTTTATGAAGAAATGCTTCGTTCACCAGTTACTACAGCCATTGAAGCTATCGCTCGTCCCCTTGACATATTTTATATTGGCTTTACATCTGGATCTACTGGAACACCGAAAGGATTTCAGAGGCATCACTATTCATGGACAGAAAGCTTTGACGGATGTGATCAGGCTTTTAAGTTAACAGATGAGGATATTTTTAGTGCACCTGGACCTCTTTGCCATTCTTTAACATTGTTTGCAGCTACATATTCGCTTCATATAGGTGCCACTTTTGTTTTAACTGAGAAATTTGAAAGTAAAGAGTTACTTGAATCGTTAGTGACCAATGAGGTGTCTGTCTTGTTTGTCGTACCTACGATGCTACAGGCTGTTATAAATGAAGATATTAATAGCCCAATCCTTTCTTTGAAAAAAATTCTCTCATCTGGTGCGAAGTGGAACACGGCTTCCAAGAATAAAATTAAGAGTCTATTTCCAAAAAGTGAACGCTATGAGTATTACGGTGCATCTGAAACGAGCTTTATCTCGTACCTTGATGAAAATCAAAATCTTACAAAGCCTCAGTCTGTAGGAAGGGCTTTCCCAGGTGTTGAGGTGTTAATTAAAGATAAAGAAGGTAACATCAAGCAACCAAATGAGGTAGGACTTTTATACATTAGAAGTTCTATGATTTTTTCAGGCTATCTTCATGATCTCCAAAATAAAACTCAGCTAGAAGAAATAACGGTTGGAGATCTTGCTTATATCGACGAAGAGGGATTTATTACCCTTGTCGGTAGGGAAAAGAACATGATCATTAGCGGGGGATTAAATATTTACCCTGAAGAAATTGAATTACACTTAAAGAAGCTTGAATTAATAGATGAAGTAGTAGTGACTGGCAAAGAGGATGAGTATTGGGGAGAGCGGGTGGTTGCGTTTATAAAGTGGAGGGATGAACAGAGGCTTGATGATCAATTTCTAAAGGAGCACTGTTTAAAAGAACTACCTGCTTATAAATATCCAAAGGTATTTTATCCTGTAAAGACGATTCCTCTTACATCAAGTGGTAAGGTAGATAGGAATGAACTGTTAGCGACTATGAGGTAAGTGAGGGTGAAAAAATGAGGAAAGTGATGATCGTTTCCGCAAAGCGAACGCCAATCGGAAAAGTTGGTGGGGTGTTAAAGAATATATCACCAGAGCGGATGGCTGCAGCGGTATTAAAACAGATCGTAGAAGAAGTTCAGTTACCTCCAATGGAAATTGATGAAGTAATCTTAGGAAATACAATAGGACCAGGTGGGAATCTGGCAAGATTGGCAGCATTAACAGCAGGTTTTCCACATGAAGTGCCAGGTGTAACGATTGACCGTCAATGTGGTTCAGGGTTAGAAGCCATTAATATCGCAGCTAGGCACATACAAGCAGGTGCAGGCCATGTCTACCTAGCTGGTGGAGTAGAAAGCACAAGCTTAGCCCCTTGGAAAATCGAAAAACCGACCTCTATTTACTCAGTGGAATCACCGCGAATTTACTCTAGAGCTAGATTTGCACCAGAAGATATAGGGGACCCTGATATGGGAATTGCCGCTGAAAATGTAGCTGAAGTATTTGGAATCTCAAGAGAAGACCAAGACATCTATGCAGATAAAAGCCATAAGAAGGCCGTTGAATCAAAGCTTTCTGAAAGGTTTAAACAAGAAATAGTGACAATCAATGGAATCAGTGAAGATGAATGCCCGCGTGAAAGAACAAGTCCTGAAAGATTGGCAAGGTTAAGACCCGTTTTTAAAAGAGATGGAACGGTAACAGCGGGAAATGCCTGCCCAATTAACGACGGTGCAGCTGTTGTACTGTTAATGTCAGAGGAAAAATGTAATGAGCTAGGAATTTCCCCCATTGCTCAATTCATTGATTCAACAAGTGCCGGAGTTGATCCGAATTTACTAGGAATCGGACCAGTCCCAGCTGTTAAAAAGCTGTTAAGCCGAAATAAACTCTCGATTGAAGACATCGATTTAGTAGAGTTCAATGAAGCATTTGCCTCACAGGTGCTTGCTTCACTTCGGGAGCTACAAATTAAAGAGGAAATTGTGAATATGGGTGGAGGTGCGATCGCTCTTGGACACCCATATGGTGCCTCTGGAGCAATCTTAATCACAAGGTTATGTGCGGAACTAACTAGCCTTCAGAAAAAGCGGGGTCTTGCTACATTGGGAATTGGTGGAGGCTTAGGTGTTGCTACGCTAATAGAACGTGTATAATACTTTGTAAAAACGCTAGGAAGGAGAATTCTATGTACTTTGGTAAGCCCAAACCTAAAAATGATGCTTCAAGAGTACCTCCTAATCAAAATGTAACGACTACATTTCCCGTTTTACATAATGGAAATGTCCCTTATTATAAAGAGGATTTGTCAGACTGGAATTTGAAAATTGATGGTCTTGTTAAACAGCCTGCAACCTATACGTTTCATGAACTTAAAGAATTTACAGCCATAAAGGAATTGAATGATATCCATTGTGTAACAGGCTGGTCAAAGCTTGACAATGAGTGGGAAGGCATCTCAACCAAGCTTCTTCTTGAAAAATCGGGGATTCTGCCAGAAGCTAAATATGCCATCATTCATGCGGAGGAAGGCTGGAGTACCAATTTACCTCTTGAGGATTTCATTCGTGAGACAAGCATGCTCGCTCATAGTCATAATGGAAAACCGTTAACGCCTGAGCATGGCTATCCACTTCGAGTTGTCATCCCCCATCTATATTTCTGGAAGAGTGCTAAATGGGTTAGAGGAATTGAACTAACGAAGGACGACCAACCAGGTTTTTGGGAAAAGAACGGTTATCACATGTATGGGGATCCTTGGAAGGAGCAAAGATTTACTTGGGACTAACATTTAGAGGATTTAGAGAATATCCTTAGTGATGAAGGACAAAACAAGTAGTGGAAGCCAGTAGAAAGTCCTTCGTCCCGTTGATGAAGGACCAAAAGAGTAGTGAGTACCTTGAGAAAGTCCTTCATCCGGTTGATGAAGGACAAAAGAGCTGTGAAAACCTTGAGAAAGTCCTTCATCCGGTTGATGAAGGACCAAAAGAGTAGTGAGTACCTTGAGAAAGTCCTTCATCCTGTTGATGAAGGACAAAACAAGCAGTCAAAGCCAGTAGAAAGTCCTTCATCCTGGTGATGAAGGACAAAACAGGCAGTGAAGGCCAGTAGAAAGTCCTTCATCCTGGTGATGAAGGACAAAACAGGCAGTGAAGGCCAGTAGAAAGTCCTTCATCCCGTTAATGAAGGACAAAACAAGTAGTGGAAGCCTGGAGAAAGTCCTTCATCCTGGTGATGAAGGACAAAACAAGCAGTGAAAGCCAGTAGAAAGTCCTTCATTCCCCAGATGAAAGATCTACTTTTGCAACAATGCTTTAAAACCTTTGAAAATAATAACAAAAGAAAATACTAGAACAACAATGACTCCGATTAATACAATAATAGACTTTAAACTGGCAAGGGCGATTCCAGCTACAGGTAAAATGATGAGCGCGTAAGCCGGCCAATATTGAGGCTAAAAATATGATATTCATGGCTTCTTTAATATTACTGTGTATTATTTACCTAATTTTGGTAAAAGTAGACAACCCCCTTTACATAGGATAAAAGATGGAACTTTATTTCCTTTTTTTTCACACACCATTTGAAGTAAAAATAAATTATGATAGAAGTACTATATTAAAAAGCGGTGATCATCAATGAGAGTCTTACTTGTTATTAAGCCTCAGCAGTTTAAACATCTACTGTTAAATTCAATTTTATTACTCTTATTTTTTATCATTGCCATTACTGGCGCCTCTGTTTATGTTGGTTATAAAGTGATGAGCCCAATTAAATTAGCAATTTTAAATTTACCTACCGCATATGAGATGGAATATGAGGATGTTACCTTTTCAAATATATATGATGGAGTGGAGTTAAAGGGATGGTGGATTCCGAGCTCTAGAAAGGATTATATCACCCATAAGGCAGTCATATTTTCCCATAGCTATGGGGATAATCGCGAAAGAATGCCTATTGAAACTCTCAAGTTAGCAAAAAGACTTTCAACAGAAGGCTTTCATGTATTTATGTACGATTTTCGAAACAGTGGTGAGTCAAGTGGGCGCTTTACGACGATTGGTTTAAAGGAAAAAACAGATCTATTATCCGCAATTCACTATGTGAAAAATGACAAAAACATTCATGAAATCGGATTACTTGGTTGGTCAATGGGAGCGTCCACTTCAATTATTGTAGGAAGCGAATCTGATGACATTAAAGCGGTTATTGCCGATAGTCCATTTGCTGATTTAGAAACGTACACAAAGCAAAGCTTCACCTATTGGACAGGGCTACCTAGCCAGGTAGGGGATTATATGGTCAATATTGCTGAAAATATTTTCATTGATTTGAATATATCCGGTATTAAACCTTATATGGCAGCTAGACTCTATGAAACTAAAGGGTTAATGCTGATTCATAGCACAAAAGATGGGGCGATTTCCTATAAACAGAGTGAACTCATTTTTAGTAATGCTCCTAATGCTGAAATCTGGATTACCAAAAAAGGTGGGCATATCCGAAACTATAAGCATCAAAAGGAAAAATATGAGGAAAGAGTCATTGAATTTTTAAATAAATACCTTCAAGATGACAAGCTGATGTTTAGTGGCTTATAAGTAATGGACCGTCAAAATGGCGGTCTTTTTTTAGTGGTAACGAAACCTTGCTTCCGGATATTCGTATAAATATAATAGGAAAGGATGGTGGCTAAGATGATTGTAACCATTTGTGTTATAGCATCTGTGCTTTTACTTTATGCTTGTTTAAGTATGTATCTAAATAGAAAATGGGTGTTATATTCCACTACGTTTGGCTATGAGAATTATTTTAAATTGGTTTCAAGGCTACAGCAGTCTGGGATTCGATATAAGACAAAGACTCCATTGGGAACTCAGCGACATCGAGATTTATTAGGGAATAGAGATAATACACAATATGACATATATGTAAAAAAAGAAGACGAAGGTCGTCCCTTACAATAAATACTGGTAGGGAATGATAAACTATAATATAAGGGGGAATAAGCATGAGTCAAATTATTGAAGAAAATGGGTGGATGACGAAACCACCCATTATTGAAACAGAGAATTATGTTTTGAGAGGTATTTCACTTGAGGATGCTCCTCTATTACTACCGTTTTTATCAAATAAAGATACGATGAAATTTATAACTCCACGTCCGGTTCAAACAATTGCCGAAGTGGAAGAAAGTATAAATAAAAGCTTGCGAGATTTTTCTTTGCAAAAAGAAATTCCTTGGGTCATTATTCATAAAAGTGAGAATGAGTTGATTGGAATGTTTCGTTTTCATAAACTACATATGTGGCATCAGAAGACTGAAATGGGTGTCGTGATAAGGAAGGATTACCAGCATAAAGGAGTTATGAGTGAAATTTTAAAGGATATGCTGGATTTTGGCTTTCATACATTAGGGTTAAACCGAATTGTGGGTGATATTTTTGCGGGTAATCAAGGGTCACAGAAACTGCTCCTTAAGTATGGCTTCAAAAAGGACGGGCAACTAAGACAAACTGATTTTGATGGGGAACAATTTCATGACACGATTGTATACTCCTTATTAAAGTCTGAATACGAGTAAGAGGGGTAGAAACAAAGGGACGTATAGGTCTCTTTTTTCTATGTAAAAATAAACAAAATAGTGATATCATAAAGTAGAATTTTGTCGAAAAGTGTGTGCTTTGTTAGTTTATCTATTTAAGGAAGTGGCTTTGTGGAATTTAGTTCAAACAAACATGATAGATGGATTAATCAGGAAGAAACAAATGTAACTAGTATGATTAATAATGAATTTTCAACCTTTTGGTTTAGGGATATTCAAACGGGAGAACTAAAGGTCTCCAAGGGAATAGAATCCTTATATAAGCGAGCATCAGTCGAGTTTGAAAAGGATCCTACCTTATGGAAACGACTTTTTTATCAAGATGATCAAGCTGTGATTAATTTAATTGAACAAAAATTACTCGAGGGAGAAGCAACCGATTTTGAATACCGAATTATCCTCCCCGATCAGACAACTCGCTGGATTAGAGACCGTGCAATACCTATAAAAGATGAAAATAATCAAGTGATAAGAACATATGGTTTTCTTACTGATGTGACGGATTATAAGAATCTCCAGTTTGAATTAACTCAAAAACAACAGCAGATTCAGCAAATAATTGAGTCAGTTGAAATGATTGTGTGGACACATAACTTCCTTTCAGGAGATACCATTTACTCTGCCAACTCTGAAAAGATATTTGGAGTTCCTCCTGAAGCGTTTCAAGAGAATTCAAACCTTTGGTGGGAGGTTATTCATCCTGAGGATGTTGATACAGCCTTTAGGCATCTAAATACTCTTAATCAAGGTCATGCAACCTCAAACACATATCGGATCATTCGGCCTGGAGATGGACAACTCAGATGGATCAATGACCGTGTTATTGCTACTAAAGATAAAAATGACAAGGTTGTTGGTTTTCAAGGAGTAAAGGTAGATGTAACGGAAAGTAAGATGGCAGAAGAGAAAATGCACTTCATGGCCTACCACGATTCCTTAACTGGTTTACCAAATCGGTATCACCTCAATGAGAGGTTAAACCAACAGCTTGGTTTATATCATGGTACTGAGTTGAATCTTGCCATCCTTTTTATTGATTTAGATCGATTTAAGTTGATTAATGATACGTTAGGACATCATTATGGTGATTTACTATTAAAGGAAACGGCTAGCCGGTTAGAGGGAATTCTTTCTGCAAATGGAATCGTTGCCAGACAGGGTGGAGATGAATTTATCATATTGGTTGAAGAAACCAGTCGGAAACAGGTAGAAGAAATAGCGAGGAAGATTATTGAGGATTTCTCCCACCCGTTTGTACTCGAGGGAAAGGAATTTTTCACAACTCCTAGTATAGGAATCAGCATCTATCCAGAGGATGGTATAGATGGTGAAACCTTAGTTAGAAACGCTGATCTATCCATGTATGAAGCAAAACGAAATGGTAAAAACCGATATCGATTCTTTGAAGCTAATCAAAGTAATCAAGCAAGTAAAACGATCTCCATGGAAATTGCATTAAGGAAAGCGTTAATGAATCATGAGTTCCGTTTACACTATCAGCCCATTATTGACATGAAAACCGATGATGTTGTTGCTCTAGAGGCTCTCATTAGGTGGGAAAATCCAACACAAGGACTCGTGTCCCCGTTAGATTTTATCCCGTTAGCAGAAGAGACAGGATTAATTGTATCAATCGGAGAATGGGTGATGTCAACAGCTTGTTTGCAAACAAAACAATGGCATGAGCTAGGTCATGATGTGCAAATTTCCATTAATGTGTCAATTAGGCAGTTCCAAGAGGAAAACTTCGTGGACACGGTAGAGCATGTATTAAACCAGGCTGGTTTAGATCCAAGCTATTTGATCTTAGAAATAACGGAATCGGTTATGCAGAACACTAGTAAATCTATCACTATTATCAATAGATTAAAGGACCTTGGAGTTCAAATTGCCATCGATGATTTCGGTACAGGCTATTCATCTTTGAGTGTTCTAAGAAATTTAACCTTAGATAAAATAAAAATTGATAAAACATTTGTTAATGATATTGGAACAAAGATGGATCCAATTTTAAAAACGATGATTGACCTAGCAAAAAATCTAAATATGGCAATCGTCGCAGAGGGTGTCGAGAGTATTGAGCATGTTGGATATCTAAAGGAACATCATTGTGATTATGGACAGGGGTATTTTTATACGAAGCCCTTGACGGTTGAACAAATGGAAGTATGGATGAAAAACAGATAAGGCTCTTTTCTAAAACTTTGTTGCTCTCGTGACATTTAGGTTGGCTAAACAACCAGTTTTATAAGCAAATTGAATATAGATTAGAAAAGAGCAACTCTCTTTATGTATAGAGAGATCTTGATACTAAGGTAAAAATCAGGCTTTTGGGATTTTTACGCAAAGCAACAATCTATACGAAAATAGCCATAGATAAAAAGCGAGCTATCATTATGACAGCTCGCTTTTTGAGTGGAATTCCTAACGGCGGTGTTCAACTAAATCAATCGCGCCTAGTACAACATGGGCTAAGCCGAAACCGAAGATAGTATTCGACACCATCGGACTTACTTTGTGAGTCTGTTTTAATGCATAACCAGTTGCTGTTACAGCCGTACCTAAAACAGTTGGTATTAACCCTTCACGAATGTCCATTGTAAGCCCTCCTTGAGTGTTTGGAATTCGTTTATTATCATATCCAAAGCTTGTTCGTGATATGGTTGGAAAAATTTTTAATCCAAGTGTTATTTAACTTATTAGCAGGATTCCAAATCCTCTCTGTAGAAAGAACTATACATACAGCATTTGGAAGGAGATTTCAGAAAATGACTGATCGGAAAACGCTACTTGATTCATTAGGTATTGAGATAACATTACTAGAAGAGGGAAAAGTAACGGCTACAATGCCAGTTGATGAACG
Source organism: Bacillus sp. AK128 (assembly GCF_053903075.1). NCBI lineage: Bacteria > Bacillati > Bacillota > Bacilli > Caryophanales > Bacillaceae > Bacillus > Bacillus sp. AK128. The sequence goes on from NZ_CP096379.1 coordinate 793,102, forward strand.
TACACATCAGCCTTTTGGGGTTTTGCATGGAGGTGCTTCTGTTGCTCTTGCGGAAACTGTTGCAAGTGTGGGTTCATATCATTTGGTTGATCAACAAACAGAGGGCTGTGTAGGTTTAGAGATTAATGCGAATCATATCAAATCCAAAAGTGATGGAGTGGTAACTGCTCATGGAACGATTCTTCATCAGGGAAGATCAACGATGGTTTGGGATATAAAAATCGTAGACGAACAAGAAAGGCTTATTAGCGTTTCAAGGTGTACAGTTGCAGTAATCAAATTGAAAAACTAAAAAGGTCCTAAGATGGACCTTTCTTAGTTTGAAATCAAGCAGATAATGAGCCCTCTTGTGCCGCATCTACACGTCTTAACATAAACCATAAGATAAATGCAGCAACTAAAAATAGTGAGCCTGTAATAATAAAGACACTAGCAATTCCAAATACTCCGGATAAAATACCTCCAAGTGATGGACCAATTACGTTTCCAAGAAAACGAAAGCTTACATTATAGCCTAATACTTCTCCCTGCACAGATGAGTGAGAAAGCTCTCGAATATAAGCAGTCATACACGGAATCATTCCACCAAGCGCTATTCCAAAGAAAAAGCGTAGTACCACTAACTGCCACATTGACGTAACAAAGGCTTGTGGTATAAAGAAAATGGCAGCAAAGATCAATAGAATTAGTAGGACCTTTTCATATCCGATTTTATCTCCAAGCTGCCCCCACCGTCTTGTTGCGAGTAAATTTCCTAGACCCGTGATTGAAAAGGCAAGACCAGCTAATAAAGCAATGTTCGTACCATTATTTAACTGATTTACGTAAAGAGCAAGAACAGGTTGAATGCTGAAGTTAGCAACTTGAATGATCAAAGAAACAATCATGGTCATAAATAATAACGGTGATTGAACAATTTGTAGAAATACCTCTTTACGTGAATATATTTTCGTATTCTTCGGTTTAATTTTTTCTACTTCTTTTACGCCGAATGTAACTAATAACGCAGCTCCAAAAATAAAGAAAGAAGTCAAAATAAATGTATATTGAAAACCAACAAGGTCCACAATTAAACCACCTAATAGGGGTCCAAGAAGGCCTCCGGAAACGGTTCCTGTTTGGAGTGTTGCCAAGGTTTTACCAGCTACTTCTTTAGAAGTTTGCGAGGAAATGAATGCAATAGAAGTAGGGATAAACCCGGTTACAACTCCCATTATTAACCTGAGGATAAATAATTGTTGCACAGATTCTACAAATCCCATAAAAAAGATACTAATTGAAATTCCAAATCCGGTAATCATTAAAATTCGCTTGTAGCCATGCTTATCGCTCACCCTTCCCCATAATGGAGAAAAGAATAAGGCTGATAAAAAAGTTATACTAAATACAAACCCAGACCACCGTTGAACATAGTCCTCTGAAAACTCACCAAACGTTCCAATATAAAGAGAGAGAAAAGGAAGAACCATCGTTGCACTTGCGGCTACAAAAAAATTTGCAATCCACATAATGATCAAGTTCTTTTTCTTAGTTTGAATTTTGTTCACCTTCTGTCTAATATTTCGTCTCCCTAAATACTATAGTATAAAGTATGTTTTTTCAAGGGAACTGGGTATAAAAAAACCTCCCATTGGGGAGGTAAATAAGATTAGAAATATTCTTTTTCTAGTTGAGTCAACTTTTCTAATGAAAGCAACGCCCATTCGCTTTCGTCCTCTTTGAGCTCTGCCATATAGCCGTCCAATGCTTCTTTAAGTGATTCCTTATATGGTGGGATTTCTCCTTCATATTTTTTCACCATGGCTCTTGGGATATTAGTTTGTTCTCTCTCAGCTAAGGCACGTCTTTCATGGAACAAATCAACATTAACCTGCTTGGGATTATGAAGATCTCCTTGCGTTGGATGCTTGATCACGGCTTGAACTCTAACTAAATAATGTTCAGGTCTAACATTTGTTATTTCACCAATATATACACCTGTTTTATATGGGGCTCTTACAACATCCCCTATTTTAAGCTGTTCGTTCATAAATTCTCCTCATTTCTATAATGGTTTCTCTGTCTTAATACTATCATATTGGACAAGCTTAGATTAAAATGTTGTTATGATTAATAGGAGGTTGAGTGTAGAATGAAGAAGTTTTTGTTTGTAATAATTAGTATGCTTTTTTTAGCTGCATGTGGAACTGAAGAACAAGGGGAAACAACAGAACAACAAGGTGAAACAACAGAACAACAGGGTGAAACAACAGAACAAGGAAGCGTTACTAATTTAGAATGTACTGCAATAGCTGGGGAAGGACTGCGTCAGCTACAAGAAGATAACGGATGTCCAAAGGTTGAAATGGTTACATCGATGGGAACAATTACGATTGAATTATATCCCGATGTTGCACCAAAGGCTGTTGAAAACTTCATTACTCATAGTAAGGATGGATATTATGATGGCTTAACCTTTCATCGAATCATGAATGAATTTATGATTCAAGGTGGAGACCCACAAGGTACGGGTACGGGTGGTGAAAGTATTTACGGAACAGCATTTGAGGATGAGTTCTCTGAAGATGTGATGCATCTAAGAGGAGCTCTTTCTATGGCGAACTCTGGGCCGAATACAAATGGAAGTCAATTTTTCATCGTTCAGAAAACAAGCATAGAGGATGAACTTCTAAAGCAAATGGAGGAAGCAAAATTCCCTGAAGAAATCATCAAGGCATATGAAGAAAATGGCGGAACTCCATGGTTAGATAATAAACATACTGTATTTGGACAGGTTGTAAATGGTTTAGACGTTGTGGATGCTATCGCAGCTGTAGAGGTTGATGGTCAAAGTAAACCAACTGAACCAGTGGTAATTGAAAAAATAAATGTACTAGAATAGGCAAAAGTAAATGGTTGAGGAGTGTGCACGGTGACTTGGATTGTAGGATTGTTTTTATATTTTCCAGAGGATAAATCTGAATATATACCAGCTGCCATCTCTTTTCTAATTTTTCTAATTATGGCTGTAATAGTCATGAGGTTAATTATTAAGGTTTCTAAAAAAGAGCTTCAAAAGGAAAAAGATGCAGAGGAAAGAATGAGAAAGTGGAAAGAGGAAAACCCAGGCGATTCTTAATGCCTGGGTTTTTTCATGGTTTCGAGTCCCTCTTTTAAGTTTAAATGAATTGCTATATGGACAAGCTACGAAAAAAGAGACTTTTGGGGGTAAAAGGATGAAAAAGTGGTTTTTGTTCATAAGTATTATTATTTTTCTAGTTGGATGTGCGGAGACTCGACCAACTAAGATTGATATAGAACTGAAAAATCCTGATGGTGATAGCCATGGAACGGCAACACTGACGGAAAAGGCAGGCGGCTTACAAGTTACCTTAGCTCTTACTGGCCTTGAACCTGGCCCCCATGCCATTCATTTCCATGAAAAAGGTGAATGTGAAGGACCAAACTTTGAATCAGCAGGGGGGCACTATAACCCGGAGGATAAGGATCATGGGTTATTAAATCCAGATGGTGCTCATGCTGGCGATTTACCGAACATCATTGCTGAGCCAGACGGAAGCGTTACAACTGAATTCATGGCAAATGGTGTGACGTTAAAGGAAGGAAAAACAACCTTATTTATCAAAGAGGGAACTTCACTAATTATCCATGAAGGGGCAGACGATGGGATGAGTCAGCCGGCAGGTGATGCAGGAAAGCGGATTGCTTGTGGAGTCATCAGTTTAGAAGAGCAAATGAAGAACAAGGAAAAAGCAGGAAAAGCAGAAGAAAAGAAAGCGGAAGAGGAGAAAGGAAATTAAGGATCATTGTCGAATCCTAGATTTAAGAATGGGGGAATTAATATGAAAATTATTAAAGAAAATCGCGAATACGGGATCTACTTATTAGATGATGGAGTATCCATTATTCATCCTGCTTGACCAACATCACTTTGGAACATCGGGGATGTTCGAGATATCAATACTAGAAGAAGATTAAGTGACGATGAGGTCAAAACTTTTATGGAACTTATTGCACCAGAGCTTCCGTGGCAACAGGCAAAAGAAGAACTTTGGAGAAATTGTGGTGTTTTAGGTGAGCCAGGAACGAAGGAAAAAGAAGTAAATATTCAAAAGGCCATTCTTGAAGAGGGTACGGAGGTCAACTGAATTTTGAGGATTGACTCTTTTAAACCTTTCATTGAATGAAAGATATGCAGATATGTTATGATATAGAAAAAACACGTAAGGTGTGTAATATATGAACAATTTGAATGTTAAGCTATACGAAGTTTTATATGAGTGGGATCCTTTTCAAATTGGGGTTGGAAATTATGACCCTGAGTTTGCAGACATCATCCAGGCCGTTCATGAATTTGATGATGTCTACCAACTTGTGGAGCGTATGGAGGAAATCTTTCAATTTTCCTTTGAACAGATTCCAACTAAAAAGGACTGTTCAACTATCGCCACAGCACTATTTACTCTAAAAAATGATGAATCTTGTACATTAGGTTAAAAAACACTGGAATCGTGGGTTCCAGTGTTTTTTTTTATGTCGACTGTGAAGAAGAAGGGTTTCTCTTAGAAATAAATTGGCGGATATATGAATAGATTAGATTCGGTTTTTCCTCAGGAATTAAATGTCCTGCACGGTCGATGACAATTAGTTTTGAGTTTGGCAGGTCTTCATTTAGTCTTTTTCCTATCTTTAACGGAACAACTTTATCCTCTTTCCCCCAAATTAATAAACATTCAGTATCAATTTGCTGTAGCTCTTCTGAACATAAATCTTCCTCTCGGTGGCGAATAAGTCGGGCAAGTCCAGGGAAAATAAGCTCATTCATAAAAGGTTGCTCATATCCTCTCATCATTTCCTCATCAATCATGGAAGAATCATAAACGACATTTAATAGATTTCGTCTTACTCCTTTCTTGGCAAGCCAACGCTTCAGGTATAAATGGAAAAACGGAATATAAGTTAATACTCTAATAGACCACTTTGAACGTTCTAAATAGGAGGAAGAGCAAAGAAGAACTGCTTGATCTACCAATTCTGGGCGTTGTTTTATGATTTGTAAACAAAGCTGACCTCCCATAGAGTGACCAACTAGGATGGGCTTATTAATTTGGAGAGTTTCTAACAACATAATCACCATACTAGCTATATTTTGAAAGGTGTAGACAAACTTTCTAGACTTATCACTTTTCCCAAAAGGGGGGAAATCAATCGCGATTACATTATAATCTCTAGTAAGAAGGGGGATGAGGCGGCGGAAGCTAAAGGTCGATGAAAGAAAACCATGTATTAATACGATCGTCGGTTGTTCTGTTGATGGAGAAGAGTAAGTTTCATAATAAATATTGGTGCCGTCAATTCGGTTGGTGATATGTTTATTTTCATGTGATGTCATCTGAATTCACCTCAGCCATTTTTTATATAGTTTGCCAAAATGTTAGATATTTAAGTGATAACCGGACTGATTTTTAACGAATTCTCTACTTTTAAGGAGTACTGAAGGCAGCAGAACACAAAAAAAGGACAAGCATTAACAACTTGTCCAATAAAAGGGGGGAATACTAGAAAACCTTATCAACAATTTAACCAATAATCGGGCTGTTTATACAAAAGATATTTTTTTTGTAACAATTGTTAAGAATAATTCGTTATATTTATAGAAAAAAGACTCTCTTTGGTTCTACTTTCAAAAGTACTATAAATTGGCACTTATTGTAACTAATAAAACCTGGAGATAAAGGAGGTACATTCGGTTGAATGAGGATGAATTAATTTTAAAGGCAAAGCAAGGAAACACAGCAGCATTTCAACAGTTGGTCCAACAGTATTACCCCGTTGTCGAACGATTTGCCTTTCAGCTAGGTAATCGAAGAGATGAAATAGATGACATTACTCAAGAGGTATTTATTCGTGTATATCGATTTCTCGATCAGTTCTCAAAAGCAAAATTTACTACTTGGCTGTATAAAATCACTTTAAATGTGACAAGAGATATGGCAAGGAAGAAATCACAGAATGAACGGAAGCTATTCAAAATTCAGTTAGAGCCAGTTGATGATTACCCAGAAGTAGAAGCATCGATTTTACAAAACGAGGAAGATCGAATTTTGCATATCAGTATACAGCGTTTAAATGAAAAATACCGAATCCCTATTATTTTATTTTATTTTCATGATAAGAAATATGAGGAAATAGCAGATATTCTCTCAATTAGTCTTTCCTCTGTTAAAACGAGATTACTACGAGGCAAAACGATGTTGAAAAAAATAATGGAGGATGAAGAAAGAAAGGGTGGTGAAGGGTGATGGATCCATTAGAAAAACGTTTAAATCAACTAAAAAATGCATATGATGAGTTACCAACTACTGATAAGACCGATAAAATCATGAACCGTATAAGAGACACAGAAGTTAAAAAGAAGAAAAAAAGCTGGATGACGACTCAGCTTCCGTATGTTGCGAGTTTTATGGGTGTCTTATTAATAGGATCCATTCTAGTGATTCAATTGCTATCCCATCAGGATTCTCAAACAGGTGATGGTTCAGTTTCTGAAGGTGAGAATACAACTCAGGAAACAGAAACGAATGAGACCATTACGGCGGAACAGATTGCTGAAAAACATCAGGAACTATTGAGTTTTTATAACGAGCAAAAGCTTGCTTTAGAACAAATGTCAGTTATTGATATTGCACTTCCTGAAGAGCTTAACCATATTAGTGAAGCAAAAGCATTGGTAGATCAAGTTGCATCTCGTAATTATAAAGAATATAAAAATGAAGCAGAATTAGAAAAATCATTTAGTGAATATACAGAGTTTGTTAGAGATAAATTTGAAATGCCAAAAACGGATCTGGAACAATTAGATGAAAATACGGATCTGTTCCTAATTATTTCAAAACAAACTGCTCTTTTATCGTTTTTTCAAGATAAAGCTCATTCGTTACCATTACATCAAGTCAGTCAAGACTTTTTCGAAGGGCTAGAACAATTAAATAATCTACAGGTTCAAGATCCAGAAATACTCGAATTTGCAACAGCGGTTGTAGAAAATGGATATTGGTTTATCGATTCTGGTGAGGGTGGATACGATCTAGCTATTAACTATAATAAATTTGAAAACATGGACCTAAAAGAAAATGAGAAGCAATTTGTTAGCCTTATGACAAAACGAATGGCTATGGATGCCGAGTTGCAAATTGATTGGAACGAACTAGCTGATCGGATTGTTCTGCTTGAGGAGCTAAAGAATAGTTACTCAGGAACTAGTAGTGTGATTGGAGATACCTATACAATAGAACTATATTGGTATTTAAAGGGCACTGATAATTCCCGGGCCTTTATAAATGGTACTCTTGCTCCAGAGCTAAAAGCAAGCTATGAAAGATTTCTTGAAACTTACAGTAATACAGAAACCTATGCAACAATAAATGAGTATTATAACTTATTGAAAGAATTCAATTTTACTGAACAAGAGTATAAGGATTTTAATTATTAAAATATAAGTGTTTTTGATAAACATCCGCTCCTATGATATAATTGTATATTGCGTATATATGACAGATAAAAATATATCATTAGGAGTGTTTCGGATGTCTGAGAAAATTGAAGTAGGTAGTGTGTTAACGGGGAAGGTTACAGGGATTCAGCCTTACGGTGCGTTTGTTGCCTTAGATGAAAATACTCAAGGGCTTGTTCATATTTCTGAAATTAAGCATGGTTTTGTAAAGGATGTTAGTGAGCATTTGTCTGTAGGAGATGAAGTAAAGGTTAAAGTTCTTTCGATCGATGAAGCAGCTGGAAAGATTAGCCTTTCTATTCGTGCAACAGAAAAAGCTCCAGAAAAGGCACCATTACAAAAAATCATGAAGCGTAACAGTGAAAAAGCGGATACTGAGGTTCATGGTTTTAATACGCTAAAAGATAAGTTAGAAGAGTGGATTGAACAATCTGATGATCGTGAAAACCTTCTTAAAAAGTAAATAAAATAGTAAAACAGGCATGAGTTTGACTCGTGCCTGTTTTTTTCTTGTTCTTATCTTGTTGGACGTGCTTCTGGGCTTGTTTCTACTTCTTTCCAAGGCTTAAATAAAAGGCCTAAGTTGATTAATCCCGAGATTCCTACAAGACCATACACAATTCTCGAAAGTGCAGCATCTTGTCCACCAAAGATGGCAGCAACTAGGTCAAACTGGAAAAATCCAATTAAGCCCCAGTTAATTGCACCAATTATTGTAAGAGCTAAAGCAAGACGTTGAATTGTACTCACAATATAACCTCCTTAGAATTTAATCATAACTTCTTGTTTATATTGAGTATTTATTTTCATTTTTATACATACTTAGTTAGAGTCACAATTCTTTACAATGACACAGCCTGTCATACATAATAAAAGTAATAATAATTTAGGGAGGTCTATTAAAATGGAAAATTTTGTTTTTAGCAATCCAACCAAATTGATTTTTGGGAAAGACACATTATCGAGTTTAAAGGATGAAATCCCTACATATGGAAAGAAGGTACTTCTTGTTTATGGTGGAGGAAGTATTAAGAGAAATGGGCTTTATGACCGCGTGCTTGCACAGTTAGAAGAAGTTGGAGCAGAGGTTCATGAACTTTCTGGTGTAGAACCAAATCCGCGACTCTCTACTGCGAGAAAAGGGGTTGAGATTTGTAAAACAGAAGGAATTGATGTATTACTTGCTGTTGGTGGGGGAAGTGTTATTGACTGTACCAAATTAATTGCTGCTGGTGCTAAGTATGATGGTGATGCTTGGGATTTAGTAACAAGAAAAGCGGTCGCTACTGAAGCCTTACCATTTGGTACTGTATTAACGCTTGCAGCAACTGGTTCAGAAATGAATGCAGGTTCTGTTATAACTAACTGGGAAACAAACGAAAAATATGGTTGGGGAAGCTCAGAGACATTCCCAAGATTCTCTATTTTGGATCCGGTCCATACTTTCTCTGTTCCAAAGGACCAGACCATTTACGGTATTGTCGATATGATGTCTCATGTATTTGAGCATTATTTCCATAAAGCTACAAATACTCCGCTACAGGATCGTATGTGTGAATCTATTTTAACAACGGTTATGGAGGCGGCTCCGAAATTAGTTAATGACCTTGAGAATTATGAGCTACGTGAAACAATTCTGTATAGTGGTACGATGGCTTTAAATGGTATGGTATCAATGGGTTATCGAGGAGATTGGGCATCGCATGGTATTGAACATGCTGTTTCAGCTGTATACGATATTCCACATGCTGGTGGCTTGGCGATCTTATTCCCAAATTGGATGAAACATACGCTAGACACAGATGTTAGTCGTTTTGCTCAGCTGGCTGTACGAGTATACGGTGTAGATCCTGAAGGGAAGTCGGAACGAGAAGTTGCCTTAGAAGGAATCGATAAGGTAAGAGAGTTCTGGACTAGTATCGGAGCACCATCTAGATTAGCTGATTATGAAATCGGTGATGATCAACTTGAAGTTGTCGCTGATAAGGCAATGTCCAGAGGACCATTCGGAGGGTTCCAAACATTAGAAAAAGAGGATGTTTTAGCTATATTACGTGCTTCATTATAATAAAATTTAAGTCTAATATAGTCCTTTGACTGTATTAGGCTTTTTTTATTGGTAAGTTTCCCTACCGGATGGTAAATTCTTGTGAGTGTAAAGCTTAATTTCGCGGCTTTTCTGGTTATTCCACGATTTTTTCTGTATTTCCATGAAAAACCTATCTAATTCCGCGATTTTTTTCATAATTCCAGTAAAAGCAGTTATTATTCCAGTTTTTCAATGTTTCAAGACGTTTACAATATATTTTATAAATGAATCCGCTTCCACTCTAACATGCTATTGCTTTAAAAGAATGGTTTCAGGTAAAGTGAAAGAGGAAATACTGATACATATAAAGGAGGCAAACATATGACACATATTAAGTTCGATTATTCAAAAGCGTTGTCCTTTTTTGGGGAACATGAGCTTACATACTTAAGTGATGCGGTAAAGGTAGCACATCATTCTTTACATGAAAAAACAGGTGCAGGTAATGATTTCTTAGGTTGGATTGACCTGCCGACAGAATATGATCAAGAAGAATTTTCAAGAATTCTCAAGAGTTCAGAAAAGATTAAATCAGATTCAGATGTTCTTTTAGTAGTTGGTATTGGTGGTTCTTACCTTGGGGCACGTGCTGCAATTGAAATGCTGAATCATTCTTTTTACAATGCTTTGACAAAGGAACAGCGTAAAACTCCACAAGTGATTTTTGTTGGAAACAATATTAGCTCTACCTATCTTAAAGATGTAATGGACGTTCTTGAAGGGAAAGACTTTTCAGTTAATGTTATTTCAAAATCTGGTACGACGACAGAGCCAGCCATTGCTTTCCGTATTTTCCGTAAATTACTGGAAGAAAAATATGGAAAAGAAGAAGCTAGAAAAAGAATTTACGCCACTACAGATAAAGCACGTGGAGCTTTAAAAACCCTAGCTACAGAAGAAGGGTATGAATCGTTTATTATTCCGGATGATGTCGGTGGTCGCTATTCTGTGTTAACGGCTGTGGGTTTACTTCCGATTGCTGTGAGTGGAGCAAACATTGAGGAAATGATGAAAGGTGCCGCTCAAGCGAGTCAAGACTTTGGTCATTCTGAACTAGCTGAAAATGCAGCTTACCAATATGCAGCTGTAAGAAATGCTCTATATAATAAAGGCAAAACAATTGAAATGCTGATTAATTATGAGCCAGGGCTTCAATATTTTGCTGAATGGTGGAAGCAATTATTTGGTGAGAGTGAAGGAAAAGATCAAAAAGGAATCTTCCCATCATCTGCTAATTTTTCAACTGATCTTCATTCATTAGGTCAATATGTTCAAGAAGGTCGTCGTGATCTATTTGAAACGATTATTCATGTTGAAAAAGCTCGCCATGAACTCACAATCGAAGCAGAAGATCAAGACCTTGATGGTCTTAACTACCTAGCGGGTAAGACCGTGGATTTCGTTAATAAAAAGGCATTTGAGGGAACGATGCTTGCACACACTGACGGAGGAGTACCAAACTTAGTAGTTGAGATACCGGCTCTAGATGAGTATACATTTGGTTACTTAGTGTATTTCTTTGAAAAAGCTTGTGCGATGAGTGGCTACTTACTTGGAGTAAATCCATTTGATCAACCGGGTGTGGAAGCATACAAAGTGAATATGTTTGCTTTACTTGGAAAAGAAGGCTTTGAAGAAAAGCGTGCAGAGCTGGAGAAGAGATTAAAATAAGACAGGAAAAAGGACTCGAAAAATCGAGTCCTTTTTATATGTAGTTAGGAAGGTCCCATTTAAGTACCTGGAAAGGTACATTTATATTTAATTCTATATGGAGCATCTTTTACACGGTTTAAAAATATTTTACTCTAGATCTGGTTAATCTAAAGATAGTCTTAATAGAGGAGATGGTATGTATGATTGAAGTTCCTTCTCGGCTTGAAGGGCAATCCTTTAATTTTTATAAACTTGAACAAGAGCTAAAGCAACTAGGCTATGTAATCGGTGGAAACTGGGACTATGACCATGGTTATTTTGATTATAAAATTGATGATGAAGTGGGCTATCAGTTTCTTCGTGTTCCTTTTAAAGCAATTGATGGCCAGTTGGATTCTCAAAATGCAACAGTACAATTCCAAACACCTTTCTTACTTTCCCATAAGTATCAAATCGGACTCGATGATCATGTTTCTGTTTGGAATAAATCGGCAAGTTTTAACCAATTCTCTGAGCCACAAGATCCAGATGCATCATTTCCAACAAAGTATATTGACTTAGGGAAATCGCTTGTAAAAGAATTAGAAGATTATTTGCTTGAAGATTAATGCTTAATGACTAAAAGCTCATCAGATGCTCTAATGATAAAAGTAGGAGATGGATTAATATAGGATTCATCTCCTCTTTTTATACCGATGACTAAAGTATTAGTACTTAATAGCATGTTAATACTTTCTTGATAGGTATGACCTACTTCTTGATTAGTTGCTTTCATATATTCAATTTTATTTCCGGCTAGGTTGTCCAGCATCACTAGTAAGGTATCAGAAATCCCGTGGGAAATAATACTATTGGTCATTACATAGCTAGCGAGTTTATTGGTCTGGATCATTTCGTCCGCACCTGCACGTTTTGCGTTGATAATTTGCTTCTTAGTCAGGATTTCAACGATGCTATAAATGGCTGGATTTAAGCCCTTTGCCGTTACAAGTGTTAGAATCGTTGCCATATCGGCATGCACTTCATTTTTGCTTTGATCCGCTGATATAATAATCATTTCTGCCTCTTCAATATTTGCTCGTTGGAGCGTATCATCGTGAGTAGGATTCCCCTTAATAAAAGTAACGCTTTTATAAGATACAGGACTCATGGACAATGTTTCATCAATTAACACGATTGACAGCCTTTCATTCATTCCATGCAATTGCTGGAGTGTCTCTCTGGCGCGTTCATTCCAGCCGACAAGAATAACATGCTTTTTTCCTTTATAAGAGGATGCTCCTTCTATGTATGAGTTTTGCCTAGTAACAGCTGCGGATGAAAGTGATGCAAAATACAGGGTCATAAACCCTGTACCGACTAAAATAAGCATGATTCCCACCACTCGACCAAGCTTCGATACTGGTGAATAATCCCCGTAACCCACAGTTGACACAGTTACAATTGCCCACCATACACCCTCGAAGATAGTTGGAAATTTAATGGGTTCAATTAAGTGAATGGTAACACCAAAAACAAATATTGATAATAATGCTAGAAGGATCAGTCTCACAAAGATAGGAAGTCTCAAGTAAGAAATTAAGATAGAATGTAAATTCATCAGGGTTACCTCTTATTCTGCCTTCGTTTTCGTGTTATTTGAATGTTCTAAAGGTAGTAGCGAAAGTATTTCTTTTATGAACTTATTAATCCGTTCATCAATTTCATTATCACCATAGGCCTTCTTGGCACTCTCAATGATATTAATCGTATCTTCATCAAAGTTAATGAATGCTTTCTCTTGTTCTGCCTCATTATATAGTTGGATGATAACATCAAGTCCTTCGTTGAGTTTATCAATGGAATCACTAAGTGACTGCTTATCATGTTCATTGACTTTCATACGTTCACCTCATTTTTTATTGTTTCCATTTCTTACTATCCTCATAACATCCGCAATATTTGTCATTTTGTTGGAATGAAGAATGACAGTTGGAAACATAATAAGCATGCATATGGAAAATTAAGGAGGACATAGTGGGATGTCCTATTAAGAAAGAGGAGTGAACAGTATGGAAATGAATAGAGTGAAACAAATTGTATCTTCTCCAGCAGAAATAACGGTTACCTATCACGGGGTTCCTGTATGGATCCAGAGTGTAGATGAAAATGCTAATACTGCTAGAGTGAATACCCATTCAAAGCCAGAAGAAGGAATGGATATTCCAGTAGTAGAATTAGAAGAGGAATAAGTCAATATGAAAGATAACAGTTGATTTAACTTCTGTTATCTTTTTTACTTTGGCTCTGTTAGAGTTTGTTGTTGATTTCCGTTCCAGGACACTCGCTTTCCGTGGGCGGGTTCGGGAGCCTCCTCGGCGTTACCGCCTGCGGGGTCTCCTTCACCACGCTTCTCCCACAGGAGTCTCGCGTCCTTCCACTTCAATCAACTCTGCTAAAAATCAACACTGTACTTTAACACAGCTTTTACTTTAAACATAAATAAGCTATATTTCAGTTGCTTGAATATTAATAGATGATCATCTACGTTAAATTATCATAGGCACAGGTCGATATTTATAATATGATAAAATAGTGAGCAAATACTACTAGGTAAGGCGGGAATATAAATGGAGGTTTATGTTGCAAAACAGCCCATTTTTAATGAAAAGGAAAATGTCATTGCATATGAACTGTTACATAGAAACAGTCAGTACAACGAATATTCCCATACGGATGGAGATCAGGCAACAACTGATGTAATCGTAAATAGCTTTTTGAATATTGGCTTGGGAGAACTATCAAATGGAAAGCCTTGCTTTATCAATTTCACTGAAAATCTACTAAAGCTTAAGGTGCCAACCTACTTTACGCCGCTATCAATCGTAGTTGAAATATTAGAAAATGTGAAAGCAACAGATGAAGTTATCCAAATTTGTAAGGAATTGAAGTCACTAGGCTATACTATTGCCTTAGATGATTTTTTTCTTCTACATGGTGATGATAAAATACTTTCACTATTAAATTATGTGGATATCGTTAAAATTGATTTTAGATCGACTACTAGAGAAGCTAGAAATCAACTAATGGATTATTTGAAACCCTTTAATCTTCAGTTTTTAGCTGAGAAGGTAGAGACAAGGGACGAATATGAAGATGCAAAAAATGATGGATACAGCTATTTTCAAGGGTATTTTTTTAGTAAGCCGATTATTCTGCAAAGCCATGATATCCCGTCCTATTATTACTCTTATTTACTAGTTCTTGAAGAACTTGATATGCCAGTACCTGATATCGACCAGATTACCGAAGTCATTGAAAAGGACTTATCTATATCATACAAATTACTGAAGCTTATTAAATCACCATCGATTCGCCCTAAATATGAAATCAGTTCTATTAAGCAAGCCGTTGTGCTGTTAGGGTTAATAGAAATTAAAAAATGGATTTACGTTCTAGCCATTAAAGGTGTGAACGCAAGTAAAAATGATGTAACATCAAGGGAAATTATTCATTTAAGCTTAACAAGAGCCAAGCTTGGTGAATTAATAGGTAATTATCAAGGAAATAGTATTCATAGTTCAAAGTACTTCTTGCTTGGGATGTTTTCACTCGTTGACTCCATCTTGCATGTACCGATTGAGAAAGTGCTGTCAGACCTACCACTAGCCACTGATATTCGTGATGCCTTATTAGGTGAAGAAAATGAGTTGAAAGAGGTCCTCGATCTAATTAAATCGGTTGAAAGAATGCAACTTGGTAGTAAAGCGGTCATGAATGTAGCTCCTACTATGAAGGAAGATGACTTATTCTCTCTTTACGCTGAAGCAAATGTTTGGGCAAATAAGCTAATGAAGGATGTAGAGGAGCAGTAAGAGAATAAACCCAAGCAATAGTTAGGGACTTTTCTCTAGAGGTGAAGAGGGGAGATTCCCCTCTTTTTACTTTCCTTTCTTAAGGGTTTTGCCCAAAATATTTTGCCCTTTCACATTGACCCAATAACTGAATGTTATCGTTTGGCCACTTTTTAACCCTTTAATTTTATTTGCATTTTCTGTAGTTACTCTAATCACCTTATGGTCTTTACCGATTTTTACTTCAAAAGACTGCTGGTCTGCCATTCCAATGTATTGTCCAGTTGCCTTCGTGCTAGTATTTTTGATACTACCTTTTGTTAACGTATTTCCTAATATGTTTTGTCCTTTCACATTAACCCAGTAAGTAATCGTAATCGAATCACCCTTTTTTAATCCTTTTACTAAATGTTTATTTTTCTCGGGTAGACGAATTACTTTTGTATCTTTACCAAGTTTCACCTCAAAGGACTGCTGATCCGCAAGGCCGGCATAAGTTCCCGTTGCTTTAACACTCGTACTTTTCTTCACCACACTTGTTTTTGCAAAAGCCTCTCCCTGTTGGAATCCCATTGTTCCTCCGAATAAAACTCCAGTTGCCAGTATTGCTATGGTTCCAGCTTTCATTACCTTTTTACCTAATTTCATCTTAACTACCCCTTTTCATTTTTACTTAATTCCTCTTGTTAGACGCAACTATTTGTAAAAATTTACCAATAGATGACGTGAATTAGAAAAGAAGATATAGTTAAATAAATAAGAAAGAAGGGGTCATATGGAAGAAATAAAATTTGTAAGGGGATTTTCTAACAATCGAGAATTGAGAGACAGTTTTAATCAATTGGCTGACTCAGTTTTTGGGATTCATTTTGAGAATTGGTATAAAAGCGGGTTTTGGACATCAAAGTATGACCCTTTCTCTTACATGGTCGGTAACAAAATGGTCGCTAATGTATCTGTGAATCATATTGAATTAGTCATAAATGGGTCTTGTTATCAAGGGTTACAGCTTGGGACAGTTATGACAGATGCTGAATACCGAAATAAAGGATTATCCAAGTTACTCATGACTAAAGTGCTCGATGAATACGAGGGTCTATACGATATTATGTATCTATTTGCCAATCATTCAGTATTAGATTTTTACCCGAAGTTTGGCTTTCATCCTGTTGATGAGTTTCTATACAGTATGAAATTTAAAGAGCGGAAAAACAAACATGATAGGGTTCGACCTTTAGATGTAACAAACAAGAAAGAACTAAACTTCATCTATCAATTTGTAAAAGAAAGAATACCAGTTACAAAGATATTTTCTACAAAAGGTACAGCAGAACTATTTATGTTTTATTGCCTTTATGTGTTTCCAAATCATGTCTATTACCTACCTAAAGAGGATGTAGTGATGATTTATAAGGAAGAAGGAAGCCAGCTTCATTTATTTGATCTTGTTAGTAACAAGGAGGTAGATCTCTTATCAGTCATTAATGAAATAGCATCCTCTGAAACTGAGAAAGTTATCTTTCATTATATGCCTGATATTCAAGGTGTTGATCTGGAAAGTGAACCATATCAAGGTGAACAACTTTTTATAAAAATGAAATCAGATTTACGTTTTCCGGAAGGAATTAAACACCCGATTACATCACAGGCTTAAAGATCTTTAATATAACTTGTATTGGTGTACTAGAAACTGAAGGTAATAAATTTGAAAATATTAAAGAAGAAGCTGCTTAGTGTTTGTCAAATTGACATCAATTCAATTCAAGTTAATACAGAATTTAAAACCATTGCCTTAGAAATAGAAGAAGTAGAAGGATTTGCTTAGTCAAACTTGAGACAAATGCTCCCGTTATTATTGAGTAGTATCAGAACGAATTAGGTCAAAATATACTACTTAAATTACTGTAAACAGTTAAGAAATCAACGGTTTTTTATTTTTCATAAAGGGGCATAAATTAACTAGGAGGATTTAAAAACAAAGTTAAAAAGAAAGCCCTATTTTAAAAATATTTCCATTTAGGATTTAAGCCCTACTTTTTTGGTAGTAAATACTTTACAATAAAAGGTTGTTAGGATTGAAAAATAAGGAGTTCATGATGAAGAAGGCAAATAAGTTAATTGTATTTATCATTTTTAGTTTAATTTGGATTTATGGAACCAATTATTTAATCGACAATAGTTTCTTTTCTGATGCACTTACAAGGATTATTGTCATGTGCAAGGAGTTCATTTATGTCCTTTTAGTAGGTCTTTATCTTTATTATTTCTTAACTAAAAAAGAAGAGTTAAAAGAAACAAGGGAAGCAAAAGAACAGCTTTCCACCCTTATTAACTCTATGGTTGATTTTGTGAATTTTAAAGATGGAGAAGGAAGATGGATTGAAGCGAATGAGTTTGGATTAAAATTATTTCAACTTGAAGGTGTTGATTATAAAGGAAAGAAAGACTCAGAACTTGCCGAATATACTTCTTTTTATCGAGATGCTCTGATTTATTGTGAAACTTCTGATGAGGAAGCTTGGATTAATGGAACGACTACAAGATGTGAAGAAATCGTGCCGATGCCAGACGGTACTGAAAAAATATTTGATTCTATTAAGGTTCCCTTATTTTATGAGAATGGGGCAAGAAAAGGGCTTGTTGTTATTGGACGTGATGTCACAGAACAAAAGCTGAATGAGGAAAAATTAAGAAGAACTGAAAAACTTTCAGTGGTGGGAGAGCTTGCGGCTAGTGTTGGACATGAAATACGTAATCCCCTCACTTCTCTTAAAGGGTTTGTGCAAATGTTTCTTGAGGATAAAACGACAGATAAACATAAAGCCTATTATGAAATTATGTTAAATGAGCTTGATCGAATTAATCATATTGTAGGAGAGCTATTAATTCTCGCGAAGCCACAAAAAATTAGTTATACCAAGCATAGTATTAACCATATCATGACTGACGTAATATCCTTGTTAGAAACTCAAGCAAATATGAGCAATATTAGAATTAACTACCACGCACCTGAAGAAGTTGTTTTAGATTGTAGTGAACATCAACTCAAGCAGTTATTTATTAATATCGTCAAAAATGCCATTGAAGCCTCAAAGGCAAACAGTGAAGTAACTGTTTCTTTGGATAAAAAAGCTGAAGAAGAAGTTCTCGTTATAGTTAAGGACAGTGGAATTGGTTTTAGCGATGACTTTTTAACTAGAATAGGAGAACCTTTCTATTCCTCAAAGGAAAAAGGGACAGGCTTAGGGTTAACCGTTAGTATGAAAATAGTTGAGCAGCATCAAGGAACGATCCAGTTTGCAAGTGAAAAAGATATGGGTACGAAGGTTGAAATCACTCTCCCCATTCACCATGCGGGTTAGAAGTAGAAAAGGATCCAATAGCTTGGATCCTTTTAGCTTTATCGTAATAGGTGTACTAATAAACTATTCTAATTATCGTTTTCTTACATCTACACGACAAGAAAAAAACGTAGCACCATTCCCCATATCAGCTGCACGATCTGGTGTAAGTGAGTTCACTAATTGCTTCGTACCGGGTAGATCCGCCCAAAGCCCTTGTGTCACGACTACTCCAGGTAAAACATTTTCACCAACTGCAACCTTTAGCACACATTCACCTCTAGAATTACTTACTAATACATAGTCTCCTTCAACAATCCCGTTTTTTATTGCATCGCTCATGTTGATATGTAAACGGGGTTCCTTTTCAAGCGAGATATGCTTCTCGTTATTTGAAAAAGTGGAATTTAAGTAATTATGATTAGGACCAGATATAAATAAAAACGGAAGGTCGTTATCATGCGAAATAGGTTTATAAGTAGGAAGGGGAGGATATCCATCCTTCTCCATTTGCTTAGAATATAATTCAATTTTTCCACTAGGTGTTGACAGCTTTCCAGGGAAGAGTGGTTTAACGTCTGCTTTAACAAATTGCTTTTCAACTAAGTGATTATAATCAATATGGTCTATATAGGGGTTTTTCTTATGATCAAGTGCTTGAGCAATCATTTCTGCTTCCGTCTCATATAAGCATGATTCTTGAAACCCCATAGCCTTCGATAATAATTGAAAAACTTCAATATTAGATTTTGATTCACCATACTGTTCTATGACTGGCTCTTGAATTTGAATATAGTGGTGCCAATAGGATGTATAAATGTCTGTGTTTTCAAATGCTGAAGTTGCAGGTAGGATAATATCAGCATATTTCGCTGTTTCTGTCATAAATAATTCATGTACAACAACAAAGAGATCCTCACGTTCCAACCCTCTTCTAACTTTATTTCCTTCAGGGGCAACGACTGCAGGGTTTGTACCATAAACGTAAAGAGACTTTACTGGTGGATGATTGTCAAGTAGGGCATTTCCTAGTTGGTTCATATTTATAATTCGTGTGTTTTTCTTTTCTAATAGATCGAAGCGTTGCAATTTTTCTGCATTATGTGCTAGATATCCACCGTTGCCCTTGATTGCTCCTCCACCTTTTAAAAGCCATTGTCCGGTTAAAGCAGGAAGACAGGCAATCGTTCGGATGCACATACCTCCATTATCATGATGCTGAGGGCCGTTTCCAATTCTAATAAACGAAGGGGAGGTCTCTCCATACATTCTAGCAAGCTTATATATATCACTTATTGAAACACCTGTTATGTCAGAAACCCTAGCCGGATCGTATTGATTCACATGTTCACGAAGTTCTTCATATCCAACTGTATATTCTTCTAAAAAGGAATCGTTTACAAGGTTTTCCGCAAATAAAATATGCATGATACCGAGTGCTAGTGCCGCATCTGTACCAGGAAGAATCGGAATAAACCAATCAGCAAATTGCCCAGTTTGGTTTTTATGAACATCGATTACCACAATCTTTGCTCCGTTTTTTCGAGCCTTCTGAGCTAGTGCCACCTGGTGCATATTTGTACTAACCGCATTAATTCCCCAAAAAATAATAAGTTTGGAATGAATGGTATCCTCTGGGTCAATTCCAAAGCTTCCTCCCATTGTATATTTGTAGCCGATTGATCCTGCTACAGAGCATATGGAACGGTCTAATAAAGAAGCACCTAGTCGGTGGAAAAAACGACGATCCATACCCTCCGCGCTAAGAAGTCCCATGTTTCCATAAAAGCTATAAGGAAGAATACTTTCAGGGCCATCAGTATCAATTAAGTCCTTCCAATGGGTGGTGATTGATTGAATTGCTTCCTCCCAACTAATTCGTTCAAACTTTCCTCCTCCTTTTTCCCCTACACGCCTTAGTGGATATTGTAATCGATTTTCATCATAAATCCTTTCGGTCATATGACGTACTTTATTACAGATGTTCCCCTTTGTTACTGGATGATTGGGGTCTCCTTGTATCTTAACGATTTTTCCGTTCTCCTTATGAACAAGCAAACCACATTGATCTGGACAATCAAGGGAACAAACGGAAGGGAATATCCCATTTTTTTGGCTTGCAAATTTGTGCATAAAACGCAATCTCCTTTCCTAGAACCTTCTATGAAAAATTATTTATAGGTAATCAGGACTCTTTCCTGATTATATTTTAGTAGGATACTAATAGATATGTTAATATTCAGTGTCCTAGTGCTTAATTCCTTTAAAATTTCTTGATTATTGATTTTGTTGTTTTATATTCTTTAGATAAATTAGGAATAGAAGTAACTGGTGTTAGGAATTTTCCATTCTTATTAATATATGAATTTAAGAATTTTTAGTTTATGTGTACTTGGTTGGACTATATAATTAAGAGAAAGAAGTATAGATAAACAGAATATAGACATAGTTAGGAGAAGGTTTTGTGAGGTATGGTGTTACATTTATCATCAGTTTAATAAGTTTTTTTACGCTTCAGTATTTTGAAGTTGATAATGTATGGATCATAGGGACTGTAATGGTTTTAGTATTAGCCATTGTTTTATTACCGACGCTTAATAATGTACTTTGGGAAACGAATATTGATAAAATTGAGAGATTTTTACTGAAAAATAAAAGAAATCCTCATTTTTATATGGTATATGCTATGGCGAATGAGTTGGATGAGGAAGTAAGAAGTATAACAGCGAAACTCCTACAAAAATATAAGCAAAAATCCCGACAAGCCACGTATAAGGTAGGAGAGGCACTGTATTTCAAGGATTTCGTTGTTGTAAAATCCCAACTTGAGCATATTAAATCACCTACCTATCATTTCTATTACCAAGCGATCATTTTATTAGAAGAAAATGATATAGAAGCAGCAAATGAAGTAATTGATAAAATTACAACGAAGTGGATGAAAAATGGCTTATTAGCTGAACGCGAAAAAAAGCTTAACAATATTACACAAGCTAAACAATATGCAGAAACAGCAATACAACAAACAAGAGGCCTTCAAAGATATCTAATGCATAAAACATTTGAGAGGGAATTTGGGAAATAGTTATCTTGAAGGGTAAATCCTGAGAAGTTTTCAGTATATGGTCATAGCGGTACGGAATACATTAATGAGTTACGGTTGTATTAGGAGATTGTATTTATTATACAAAAAAGGGGTTTGCATATTCGCAATTCCCCTTTTAAGTGGATTTTCTTATAGGTAATTTATTCTAGAGGTTTTTTAATCAGATCGACTCTCAGCAAGAAGTTGGATATCATTTTCACGCAATAGTTTAGTGAATTCTTCTCTAACGCCAAACCAGCTACCTTTTATATTATAGTTAACCACCTTATCGGTGTTCTTAATAGTAAATTCTATCGTTTCTGGTCGGCCGCCCCGGTTAATCTGTGTAACAGATTCCACATCCTCCCACTGATAAAAACTCTCTTTAATAGTAAAGATTGGATTAACATGAACTCCTTTTTCATCGATGTAGATATAATAATGAAACGAGAGTGTTATCAAATAACTAGCTATAGCAACAGTCCCGACGGTGCCAAATATTGAAAAAAGGTTAGGTTTCCATAATGTGATTAGTAATGTAGCTACTGCGAGTAAGGCAACTCCAATACAAAACAAGAGATATGCTTTTGAATAAATAGTATGTAGTAGTGCCGATTCAGGTTTAACAACTGTGGTTTGTATGAACGAAACAAATACTATACTCATAGGAAGTGCACTTAAAAAAAGGATTAACGAAATAACAAAGCCATATTTCTTCCTTGTCTCGATAAATGATGCTTCTATAATCAATCACCTTCCTTTATTTTTATAATTATTATTAAATATTTACTTTTATAATTATTATTAAATATTTACGATCGAATTTTAAAAAAGTTTCAGCTTTTGTTTAGATAAGTAATTCAAAAGAAAGGGAATAGAGAATTATAAACCTTAGAATACAGGGGTAGATATTATTGGAGTAGGTTCCTAACTATAGCAAATTAGTTTTGGGTTTAACTCCAAATACTCATTTGCTTGTGAGTTATGTTGACCACAAGTGGAGCGTCTGTGAACTTGCCAAATCAATCCATGAGCAGCTAAATGAAATTTGTATTCTTTATTTTTTTCTGTGAAGGGACTTAAAACGTATATGGAGTTTACTTTCTGTAGTTAGTATTAAACAAGAGTTGATGGGTAAGATATTAGCTGAAAATTTTTTTATGTGAATAATTAACTTACTGTTAATAAATTCTTTATTTAGATTTCATACACACTTACACCAAAATTCTGATAAATGATAAAGAACCCTTGCTACGCAAGGGTTCTTCTTTTATGGAGCATAGCGGGATCGAACCGCTGACCTCTA
Source organism: Bacillus sp. AK128 (assembly GCF_053903075.1). Lineage (NCBI taxonomy): Bacteria > Bacillati > Bacillota > Bacilli > Caryophanales > Bacillaceae > Bacillus > Bacillus sp. AK128. The sequence continues at coordinate 815,922 of NZ_CP096379.1, forward strand.
CGCTGCCAGCGTAGCGCTCTCCCAGCTGAGCTAATGCCCCGAGATAAGAAATCACATTATAGCGATATTATACTATAAAATACTCCGAATTCAATAGAAAAAATATTAATAGAAAAACAAAATGGTCATAACCAAAAGTTTAAGTGTTTATTATGTATATCATTTGGATAAGATGGAGACTACCAAAGTATTTTAGGAGGTTCCATTTTGAAAAAGAGATATTATATAGGAAGTATTCTAGGGATTTTAATCTTGTTATTAGTGATTCTAAACCCTGGTCAGGATAGATACGTCTCATGGGTAGCAGATCGTTTAACTGAAGAAAAGGGTATATTGGTGAATATTGGAGTGGACTATGTGGCGAAACCAATTATTGCAACATCTACTACTGAGAAGGATTTTTTCTTCTTCACTGTTTATCATACCAACCTCTTATCAGATAAAGATATGATTACCTTAGGAATTATGAACCAGTTCGTTCCGATAAAGAGTATAGCCTACGAGAAGTAACGAAGTCACCCTAAGACTTCGTTTTTTTATTGTAAAAATAGTCATATCGTCTATTAGGACAATCATAAACTTATACTAGCATGAACGGAGGGATACGGTGAAAAAATTATTAGTAATCGTGCTGATTTTAGGGATTGTTGCCCTTCTTGATACCCCATTGTCCTTAAGTGGTCATAGAGTTGACTTTGATACCTTGGTTCCAGCTATGGCAGAAGTAGAGGGTGAAGAAGCGGAAGTGAATAATGAGTTGATAGCCATACTTGAAATGCAGTTAATAAAAAAGGAAGTCATTGATGGGCATGTGGTGGAGACCTATCAGGAATTTGAAGTGATTAAAGACGAAAGTGGAGAAGTTATTTCAAGTATTCCAACTGAAAAGTTTGATTACTTACGATATTTTATTTCAAAACCGTAAGAAGACACTTTGGATGACCGAAGTGTCTTTTTGTTGTTCTACAAATTCTTAAGCTTCTTTCTCAGGTAGATTTTCTTTATTTATTATTCCAAACAAGGACAGCCCATCTCGTAAAGTTTAAGTGGAATAATGTTAAGAAATTTTTTTTATATAGCCATTTATTTTCATATCCTTTTTGAAAACGGTCATATATAATAAATTTAAAATTTTGAAAATATAGGGAGAAGTGTGATGGGCACAAATTTAACAAAGGCTTATTTGGCATTGGTGTTAGGGATTATTACTGTTTCTAGCTCGGCAATCTTGGTGAAAGTGGCAGATGCACCATCTTCCATTACGGCTTTTTATCGAATCTTTTTTTCTGTGTTAATCATGGCACCGCTTTTTTTTTATAAGCATGTGCAGGAACTTAAAACCATCACTAAAAGGGATTGGACTTCTTCTATTATAGCGGGTGTTTTTCTTGCCCTCCATTTTGTCCTCTGGTTTGAGTCATTACGCTTCACTTCAGTAGCGAGCTCTGTCGTACTGGTAACCTTGCAGCCTATATTCGCATTTTTAGGAACCTATTTATTCTTTAAGGAGAAGTTTACCTTTCGCTCTATCCTTAGTGCAGTATTGGCGGTAATCGGAAGTGTAATTATCAGCTGGGGTGACTTTAGAATAAGTGGTCTTGCCTTATGGGGAGATATTTTAGCGTTAATTGCCTGCTTATTAGTTACCGTTTACTTTTTATTTGGTCAAGATGCCAGAAGTAGAATGTCCTTGGTTACCTATACATTTATTGTTTACCTTGTTAGTGCAATTACGCTATTTATTTATGTAATACTAAGCGGGGCACCATTACTTCCGTATTCATCTGAACAATGGATTTATTTTATCCTATTAGCTATATTCCCAACTTTATTAGGTCACACGATGTTCAATTATGCTTTAAGGTGGGTGAGCACTTCTCTTATTTCAGTGACGATCCTATTTGAACCAATCGGCGCCTCCATATTAGCCTATTATATTTTAAATGAATTAATCTTGGTCCATCAGTTAATAGGTGGGGCTGTAGTAATACTTGGAATCATGTTGTTCCTTGTCTGGAAGAAGAAAGAGGTTATACTTGTTGAAAATAAAATTGCCTAGTGGTTTTCCACTAGGCAATTGTTGTTGAAAAGGTACTAGCGAATATAGCGAATACAAACCCCATTACTAAACAAAAAATGACGGTTTCGCCTCTGACATTCCCTTCTTCATTACTGATTTTAATTGCTTCCCAGTATCCTATTAAAAATAAGAAGACTGACATGATAAAAGATAAAATCATTGTCGCAAAAAATATCATATAGATCCCCCTAATATAAATTCCTCTAGTAAAAGATATGATAGAGTATTTACAATTATGTACAATGTTTTTAGCAAAACTATTATTTTTTTATAGAGTAAATCTTGTTTATCACTAGCATTCGTCTATCGGAAGAATCTATTAGAGCAAAATAAAAGTACCTTTCAAAAATGAATAGGTACTTATATCCTTTATTAATTTGTCTGAAGAAGTCTTTTAGATGATGAAACCATAAGGATTAATACTATAGAACAAAGTATAAATGCAGGTAGCATATATGAGCCATTATATAAAAGCGAGTAAAGGACAACAGGTGTCCCTTCTGGAGCGTAATCAGCAAAGAAAACGATTCCTCCTATAAAGTGAGCAATAAATCTTAGAAAGCTTCCTATAAATGCCCCAAGTAAAATATATGTATTAATCCTACCTTTGTTTCCTGAATGTAATGCATCTTTTATACGCCCTGATACTAAACCAGCTAACCCCAAAACTACAAATGCGACAATATAGTCCATAAACGCTTGAGGGATACTATATATATAGGTGGTTGTAAGTAGTTGAAGACCACCATATAAAAGTCCTGTAAGTAAACCGCCCTTAATCCCCCATCTAAATGCAATAAAGAACACTGGGAGCATCGATAAAGAAACGGATCCTCCTTGTGCCCATATTTTAAATGCTAAAAAATCAAGAAGATACGCTAGTGCAGAAAATATTGAAACTTCTACTAGGAATACTATTCTTTTGTTTCTCAAGATTGAAACCTCCTATATATTGCTTTTCATTATTATTACAACTTTTCTATTATAAATGTTTATTAATTAATTGTCCCATTAAAAAAGCTCTAAAACAATGAGTTGACTTTGTTACTATTATAAAAATTGCATATGACCTTTAATAGTTGAAAAGTGATTAGAAAATATTTTAAAAAAAAGACTTGAAATTAATATGAGGGACATGGTATATTATTTTTTGTCGCCGCTAAATCGAGTGTGACAACACAAAAAAAGTTTTTAAAAAAACTTTTAAAAAAGTGTTGACTTGAAGTTGGGTGATGTGTTAAATTAATAAAGTCGCTTTTGGGCGATGGTGAGTTCTTTGAAAACTAAACAAAACGTCAAGCGTGTTGGTTTTATAACCAACGCAAAGTAATAAATTATTAAATCTACTATTAGTTATTTTCGCTAACGTGAAGTAACTCGGTAGATTGCCGGTGTAATGAGCAATCAAACACTTTATTGGAGAGTTTGATCCTGGCTCAGGACGAACGCTGGCGGCGTGCCTAATACATGCAAGTCGAGCGAATCTCTTCGGAGATTAGCGGCGGACGGGTGAGTAACACGTGGGCAACCTGCCTGTAAGACTGGGATAACTTCGGGAAACCGGAGCTAATACCGGATAATTTCAGACACCTCCTGGTGACTGAATAAAAGATGGCTTCGGCTATCACTTACAGATGGGCCCGCGGCGCATTAGCTAGTTGGTGAGGTAACGGCTCACCAAGGCGACGATGCGTAGCCGACCTGAGAGGGTGATCGGCCACACTGGGACTGAGACACGGCCCAGACTCCTACGGGAGGCAGCAGTAGGGAATCTTCCGCAATGGACGAAAGTCTGACGGAGCAACGCCGCGTGAGCGATGAAGGCCTTCGGGTCGTAAAGCTCTGTTGTTAGGGAAGAACAAGTACCGTTCGAATAGGGCGGTACCTTGACGGTACCTAACCAGAAAGCCACGGCTAACTACGTGCCAGCAGCCGCGGTAATACGTAGGTGGCAAGCGTTGTCCGGAATTATTGGGCGTAAAGCGCGCGCAGGCGGTCCTTTAAGTCTGATGTGAAAGCCCACGGCTCAACCGTGGAGGGTCATTGGAAACTGGGGGACTTGAGTACAGAAGAGGAAAGTGGAATTCCACGTGTAGCGGTGAAATGCGTAGAGATGTGGAGGAACACCAGTGGCGAAGGCGACTTTCTGGTCTGTAACTGACGCTGAGGCGCGAAAGCGTGGGGAGCAAACAGGATTAGATACCCTGGTAGTCCACGCCGTAAACGATGAGTGCTAAGTGTTAGAGGGTTTCCGCCCTTTAGTGCTGAAGTTAACGCATTAAGCACTCCGCCTGGGGAGTACGGTCGCAAGACTGAAACTCAAAGGAATTGACGGGGGCCCGCACAAGCGGTGGAGCATGTGGTTTAATTCGAAGCAACGCGAAGAACCTTACCAGGTCTTGACATCCCTTTGACCTTCCTAGAGATAGGAATTTCCCTTCGGGGACAAAGGTGACAGGTGGTGCATGGTTGTCGTCAGCTCGTGTCGTGAGATGTTGGGTTAAGTCCCGCAACGAGCGCAACCCTTGATCTTAGTTGCCAGCATTCAGTTGGGCACTCTAAGGTGACTGCCGGTGACAAACCGGAGGAAGGTGGGGATGACGTCAAATCATCATGCCCCTTATGACCTGGGCTACACACGTGCTACAATGGATGGTACAAAGGGCAGCAAAACCGCGAGGTTGAGCAAATCCCATAAAACCATTCTCAGTTCGGATTGCAGGCTGCAACTCGCCTGCATGAAGCCGGAATCGCTAGTAATCGCGGATCAGCATGCCGCGGTGAATACGTTCCCGGGCCTTGTACACACCGCCCGTCACACCACGAGAGTTTGTAACACCCGAAGTCGGTGAGGTAACCTTAGGGGGCCAGCCGCCGAAGGTGGGACAGATGATTGGGGTGAAGTCGTAACAAGGTAGCCGTATCGGAAGGTGCGGCTGGATCACCTCCTTTCTAAGGATAAGTGGAAACTTTCGTTTCCATAAAATAGCGCTTGAACGTTTTGTTTAGTTTTGAGAGAATCATCTCTCAGGTTTTTTGCGAAAGCAAAATAACCATCCTTTTGTTCTTTGAAAACTAGATAATAATTCGTATGTAAGAAAGTCAAGAAATTGATCGAATGATCTTTAACAACGGTTAAGTTGTTAAGGGCGCACGGTGGATGCCTTGGCACTAGGAGCCGATGAAGGACGTGACTAACAACGATATGCTTCGGGGAGCTGTAAGTAAGCTTTGATCCGGAGATTTCCGAATGGGGAAACCCACTGCTCGTAATGGGGTAGTATCTTCACCTGAATACATAGGGTGATGATGGCAGACCCGGGGAACTGAAACATCTTAGTACCCGGAGGAAGAGAAAGCAATTCGCGATTTCCTGAGTAGCGGCGAGCGAAACGGAAGAAGCCCAAACCAAGAGGCTTGCCTCTTGGGGTTGTAGGACACTCAACATGGAGTTACAAAGGAACGAGGTAAGTGAAGCGGTCTGGAAAGGCCAGCCATAGAAGGTAACAGCCCTGTAGCTGAAACTTCGTTCCCTCCTGAGTGGATCCTGAGTACGGCGGGACACGAGAAATCCCGTCGGAAGCAGGGAGGACCATCTCCCAAGGCTAAATACTCCCTAGTGACCGATAGTGAACCAGTACCGTGAGGGAAAGGTGAAAAGCACCCCGGAAGGGGAGTGAAACAGATCCTGAAACCGTGTGCCTACAAGTAGTCAGAGCCCGTTAACGGGTGATGGCGTGCCTTTTGTAGAATGAACCGGCGAGTTACGATCCCGTGCAAGGTTAAGTTGAGAAGACGGAGCCGCAGCGAAAGCGAGTCTGAATAGGGCGATTGAGTACGTGGTCGTAGACCCGAAACCAGGTGATCTACCCATGTCCAGGGTGAAGTTCAGGTAACACTGAATGGAGGCCCGAACCCACGCACGTTGAAAAGTGCGGGGATGAGGTGTGGGTAGCGGAGAAATTCCAATCGAACCTGGAGATAGCTGGTTCTCTCCGAAATAGCTTTAGGGCTAGCCTCGAGTTTGAGAGTCTTGGAGGTAGAGCACTGATTGGACTAGGGGCCCTCATCGGGTTACCGAATTCAGTCAAACTCCGAATGCCAAAGACTTATACTCGGGAGTCAGACTGCGAGTGATAAGATCCGTAGTCGAAAGGGAAACAGCCCAGACCACCAGCTAAGGTCCCAAAGTATACGTTAAGTGGAAAAGGATGTGGAGTTGCCCAGACAACCAGGATGTTGGCTTAGAAGCAGCCACCATTTAAAGAGTGCGTAATAGCTCACTGGTCGAGTGACTCTGCGCCGAAAATGTACCGGGGCTAAACGTATCACCGAAGCTGTGGAATGTCTAACGACATTGGTAGGAGAGCGTTCTAAGGGCGTTGAAGCTAGACCGTAAGGACTGGTGGAGCGCTTAGAAGTGAGAATGCCGGTATGAGTAGCGAAAGACAAGTGAGAATCTTGTCCACCGAATGCCTAAGGTTTCCTGAGGAAGGCTCGTCCGCTCAGGGTTAGTCAGGACCTAAGCCGAGGCCGAAAGGCGTAGGCGATGGACAACAGGTTGATATTCCTGTACCACCTCCTCACCGTTTGAGCAATGGGGGGACGCAGGAGGATAGAGAATCGCGCGATTGGAAGTGCGCGTCCAAGCAGTTAGGCTGGTAAGTAGGCAAATCCGCTTACCATAAGGCTGAGCTGTGATGGCGAGGGAAATATAGTACCGAAGTTCTTGATTCCACACTGCCAAGAAAAGCCTCTAGCGAGGTGAGAGGTGCCTGTACCGCAAACCGACACAGGTAGGCGAGGAGAGAATCCTAAGGTGATCGAGAGAACTCTCGTTAAGGAACTCGGCAAAATGACCCCGTAACTTCGGGAGAAGGGGTGCTCTGGTAGGGTGAAAGCCCGAGAGAGCCGCAGTGAAAAGGCCCAAGCGACTGTTTAGCAAAAACACAGGTCTCTGCGAAGCCGCAAGGCGAAGTATAGGGGCTGACACCTGCCCGGTGCTGGAAGGTTAAGAGGAGAGGTTAGCGCAAGCGAAGCTTTGAATTGAAGCCCCAGTAAACGGCGGCCGTAACTATAACGGTCCTAAGGTAGCGAAATTCCTTGTCAGGTAAGTTCTGACCCGCACGAAAGGTGTAACGATTTGGGCACTGTCTCAACGAGAGACTCGGTGAAATTATAGTACCTGTGAAGATGCAGGTTACCCGCGACAGGACGGAAAGACCCCGTGGAGCTTTACTGTAGCCTGATATTGAATTTTGGTACAGCTTGTACAGGATAGGTAGGAGCCTGAGAAGCCGGAGCGCCAGCTTCGGTGGAGGCGTCGGTGGGATACTACCCTGGCTGTATTGAAATTCTAACCCACAGCTCTGATCGAGCTGGGAGACAGTGTCAGGTGGGCAGTTTGACTGGGGCGGTCGCCTCCTAAAATGTAACGGAGGCGCCCAAAGGTTCCCTCAGAATGGTTGGAAATCATTCGTAGAGTGTAAAGGCACAAGGGAGCTTGACTGCGAGACCTACAAGTCGAGCAGGGACGAAAGTCGGGCTTAGTGATCCGGTGGTTCCGCATGGAAGGGCCATCGCTCAACGGATAAAAGCTACCCCGGGGATAACAGGCTTATCTCCCCCAAGAGTCCACATCGACGGGGAGGTTTGGCACCTCGATGTCGGCTCATCGCATCCTGGGGCTGTAGTCGGTCCCAAGGGTTGGGCTGTTCGCCCATTAAAGCGGTACGCGAGCTGGGTTCAGAACGTCGTGAGACAGTTCGGTCCCTATCCGTCGTGGGCGTAGGAAATTTGAGAGGAGCTGTCCTTAGTACGAGAGGACCGGGATGGACACACCGCTGGTGTACCAGTTGTTCTGCCAAGGGCATCGCTGGGTAGCTATGTGTGGACGGGATAAGTGCTGAAAGCATCTAAGCATGAAGCCCCCCTCAAGATGAGATTTCCCATTCTTTGAAGTAAGACCCCTGAAAGACGATCAGGTTGATAGGTCTGAGGTGGAAGCGTGGCGACACGTGGAGCTGACAGATACTAATAGGTCGAGGACTTAACCATATTTAAATGACATTCTTGCATACGATATTATCTAGTTTTGAGGGAACAAAAATTTCCTCTTGTAATTTCTCATAAAATGAGTATAATTAAAAAGGTCGCTAATGTTTCTAGTGATCAAAATATAGTCTGGTAATTATGGCGAAGAGGCCACACCCGTTCCCATTCCGAACACGGAAGTTAAGCTCTTCAGCGCCGATGGTAGTTGGGGCATTGCCCCTGTGAGAGTAGGACGTTGCCAGGCTGTATCAAATTTGGAGGATTAGCTCAGCTGGGAGAGCACCTGCCTTACAAGCAGGGGGTCGGCGGTTCGATCCCGTCATCCTCCACCATAGATTTTTCACGTTAGTGAAAATATTTAATAAATAAAATGTTCTAACAATAAAACTTTATACGCCGGCTTAGCTCAGTTGGTAGAGCAACTGACTTGTAATCAGTAGGTCGTGGGTTCAAATCCTATAGCCGGCACCACTTAATTAGAGCCATTAGCTCAGTCGGTAGAGCATCTGACTTTTAATCAGAGGGTCGAAGGTTCGAGTCCTTCATGGCTCACCATTTTGTGCGCGGATGTGGCGGAATTGGCAGACGCACTAGACTTAGGATCTAGCGCCTTACGGCGTGGGGGTTCGACTCCCTTCATCCGCACCAAATTCAATTAAATAATCTATTGCAATACATTGTTGCGGAAGTAGTTCAGTGGTAGAACACCACCTTGCCAAGGTGGGGGTCGCGGGTTCGAATCCCGTCTTCCGCTCCAAGAGTTCATGTATTGCCGGGGTGGCGGAACTGGCAGACGCACAGGACTTAAAATCCTGCGGTAGGTGACTACCGTACCGGTTCGATTCCGGTCCTCGGCACCATAGTTTTTTTTGAAAAAACTATTTTAGCGCCCGTAGCTCAATTGGATAGAGCGTTTGACTACGGATCAAAAGGTTAGGGGTTCGACTCCTCTCGGGCGCGCCATATTCATGAACGGGAAGTGGCTCAGCTTGGTAGAGCACCTGGTTTGGGACCAGGGGGTCGCAGGTTCAAATCCTGTCTTCCCGACCATTAAAGATTAGACTATGGGGCCTTAGCTCAGCTGGGAGAGCGCCTGCCTTGCACGCAGGAGGTCAGCGGTTCGATCCCGCTAGGCTCCACCAAATTTTTTGCAATAGCAAAACATTCAATAATACTTTTTAATATGGCGGTGTAGCTCAGCTGGCTAGAGCGTACGGTTCATACCCGTGAGGTCGTGGGTTCGACTCCCTCCGCCGCTATTACCATTTAAAAGTATAATTGGACCTTTAGCTCAGCTGGTTAGAGCAGACGGCTCATAACCGTCCGGTCGTAGGTTCGAGTCCTACAAGGTCCACCATTGTAAACACACGGAGGAATACCCAAGTCCGGCTGAAGGGATCGGTCTTGAAAACCGACAGGCGGGTCAAACCGCGCGGGGGTTCGAATCCCTCTTCCTCCGCCATATTTTTATCTGGATATAAAAGTGATTTATAAAAGTGAAACATTTATATTATCGCCGGGTGGAGCACGTTGAATAATCTTCATCGATTCCACATCAGCATACCAATTTTCTTCTTGAACCATCATCTTGTAAAATTGGGATGGTCGTAATAGTAGACATGAAGTGCATTTAGTAAAATTGAATTATTTATATTATCGCGGGGTGGAGCAGTCTGGTAGCTCGTCGGGCTCATAACCCGAAGGTCGTAGGTTCAAATCCTGCCCCCGCAACCAAATGGTCCCGTGGTGTAGCGGTTAACATGCCTGCCTGTCACGCAGGAGATCGCGGGTTCGATTCCCGTCGGGACCGCCATTATTTTAACTAAAACTAAACAGATGGCTCGGTAGCTCAGTCGGTAGAGCAAAGGACTGAAAATCCTTGTGTCGGCGGTTCGATTCCGTCCCGAGCCACCATTTTTGTTTTTTTTTGTTGTAAGTATCGTATGCCGGCTTAGCTCAGTTGGTAGAGCACGTCGGAATAATCTTCTAAGAGATACTTCAGCGTACCAATCGAGTTGCTGCTTGAGTTAGCTTCCTGAGATTGGGACGACATGTACTATAAGAGCAAGAGTTAGAAATACTTTATAAAATGCCGGCTTAGCTCAGTTGGTAGAGCAACTGACTTGTAATCAGTAGGTCGTGGGTTCAAATCCTATAGCCGGCACCAGTTTTTTTCGAGAGAAAAATGTTTGTAATAGTGGAGGGGTAGCGAAGTGGCTAAACGCGGCGGACTGTAAATCCGCTCCCTCCGGGTTCGGCGGTTCGAATCCGTCCCCCTCCACCATAGTTTTATTAAAATAACATCATATAATTTTATGGCGATCGTGGCGAAGTGGTTAACGCATCGGATTGTGGTTCCGACATTCGAGGGTTCGATTCCCTTCGGTCGCCCCATATTTTATTAATTTTATTTTTTGGGCTATAGCCAAGCGGTAAGGCAACGGACTTTGACTCCGTCATGCGTTGGTTCGAATCCAGCTAGCCCAGCCATATTGCGGGTGTAGTTTAATGGTAAAACCTCAGCCTTCCAAGCTGATGTCGTGAGTTCGATTCTCATCACCCGCTCCAACAAGTTATTACTCATTTGGGCCTATAGCTCAGTTGGTTAGAGCGCACGCCTGATAAGCGTGAGGTCGATGGTTCGAGTCCATTTAGGCCCACCATAGTTTTTTCGCACTAGCGAAAATAACTCACCTTATAATGTTTTATAAAGTATCTCATCTTTATTTTTATATTATTCCACCATAGCTCAGCGGTAGAGCATTCGGCTGTTAACCGAAGGGTCGTAGGTTCGAATCCTACTGGTGGAGCCATATTTTGGGGAAGTACTCAAGTGGCTGAAGAGGCGCCCCTGCTAAGGGTGTAGGTCGTTAACGCGGCGCGAGGGTTCAAATCCCTCCTTCTCCGCCAGTCTTATATATTATATCGGCCCATTGGTCAAGCGGTTAAGACACCGCCCTTTCACGGCGGTAACACGGGTTCGAATCCCGTATGGGTCATCACAAAAAGCACTGCACTATGCAGTGTTTTTTTATTTTGTCTTCTTTATTGAACTCTTACTCATCATGAAGATAAATCGGTTCCTATACACTCTTCTAATACATTCCACTCACGTGAACTAATTCTTTACCTCGTATCTACCTAAACTACTAACTCTATTATTCATCATTTATGATCTATCTATACATCTACTCTCTATCATTCACCAAAATTTTATAGTATATCTTTTTATTTGCTAAACTATGTCTTATTCTGTCATACGAAAGATTAGACTCCTTTTCATTTTAGCAAGGAAAAAGCCAGAATTAATTGAATATTTAAGGAATGATGCTATTACTTTCATTTTAATTTTAGGTCATTATATCTACTAAATTTTTGTCATCTAAGCATCTCTCTTAGCATATTTAATATAATTACTATTTATTTTTGGGTGAGAGGAGATCTATGATTATGGTTCAACGAAATTGTGTAGCTATGCTACTAGCTGGAGGAAAAGGGAGTCGGCTACATTCTCTTACAGAAAGCTTAGCAAAACCCGCTGTTCCATTTGGTGGGAAGTATCGAATCATTGATTTTTCGCTTAGTAATTGTACAAATTCAGGAATTGATACAGTTGGTATTTTAACTCAGTATCAACCTCTCGTCTTAAATTCTTATATTGGTATTGGTAGTACATGGGATTTAGACAGGAAGCATGGAGGCGTTACGGTATTACCACCATATGTGGAATCAGATAGTATGAGATGGTATACAGGAACAGCAAGTGCTATATATCAAAACATGAATTACATTAGTCAGTATGATCCTAATTATGTACTCATTTTATCCGGAGACCATATTTATAAGATGGATTATGCTGAGATGCTCTCCTATCACATTGAGAAAGGTGCAGATGTGACTATTTCGGTTAAGGAAGTGGAGTGGGATGAAGCAAGTCGTTTTGGGATCATGAACACAAGTGAGCATATGGATATTCTAGAATTTGAAGAAAAACCAATCTCTCCTAAAAGTAATTTAGCCTCGATGGGAATTTATATTTTCTCTTATTCCGTTTTAAAAGAATTTCTTGAATTAGATGATTCCAATCCTCAATCCAGCCATGATTTTGGAAAAGATGTGATTCCTCTTTTACTTAGAAATCAGAAAAAACTATTTGCTTACCCATTTAAAGGCTACTGGAAAGATGTTGGGACGGTTAAAAGTCTATGGGAAGCCAATATGGATTTATTAAATGATCAATCAGAGTTAGATCTATATGATCAATCATGGAGAATTTATTCAGTAAATCCCAACCAACCACCTCAATATATATCACCAGATGCGGTTATTCAGCAATCATTAATTAATGAAGGATGTGTCATTGAAGGACATGTACAACATTCAGTTTTATTTCAAGGTGTACATATTGGAAAAGGCTCAACTGTGAAAGATTCCGTTATTATGCCTGATGCTATTATAGGGGAAAACGTTTATATAGAACGAGCGATTGTTCCTTCAGGGATGAAAATTGAAAGTGATTCAGAGATACGTTGTGTTAATGATTCAGAAGATGTCATTTTAGTTTCTGAAGAGATGATTGCTGCTTGTAAGGCTGATTAATATATCTAGGAGGAACGTGTTATGAAAGATACAATGATGGGGTTGATTGATGCTTCAACTGTGAGTGATTCCTTATCTTCACTAACTGTTAAACGATCGCTCTCTGTCATTCCATTTGGCGGGAGATATCGTCTGATTGATTTTGCTTTATCTAATATGGTGAATTCGGGAATCCGTAGTGTTGCAATATTTCCCAAGCACCAATATCGGTCACTAATGGACCATATAGGTTCAGGAAAGCATTGGGATTTAAACCGAAAGAAAGATGGGTTATTCTTTTTTCCTCCAACAGAGCATGACAATGAGTGTGAAATGAGCTTTGGTTCTTTCCCCCATATGGAGGCCAATATGGATTATTTCTTAAGAAGCTCCCAAGAGTATGTTGTCGTTGCAAACTGTCAGGTGGTCGCTAATATTGACTTACGTGACGTACTCAAACGTCATAAAGAAACAGGAGCAGATATTACATGTGTTCGGAAGAATGGTCGCTTTTTAAATATGTACGTGTTAAAAAAGGATTTTTTACTAGAATTATTCTGTAAGTATAAAAAATCTGGTTATACCTATCTATCGGATGTGATCAAGGATAACCAGAGTATGTACTATATACAACACTATGACTTTACCGGATATGTTGCTCATATTCAATCCATTGAAGCTTACCATTATCATAGCTTAGAGCTATTAAGGCCAGAAGTATGGAAACAGTTGTTCACAAGTGAACGGCCAATCTACACAAAGGTAAAGGATGAGCCGCCGACAAGGTATGTAGAAGGTGGAACGGTTAAAAATTCATTTATTGCCAACGGGTGTACGATACAAGGTTATGTAGAAAATAGTATTATTTTCCGTGGTGTTACCATTGGAAAAGGTACGATAGTGAAGAATAGTATCGTGATGCAAAAAAGTCAAATCTTTGAAGATTGCCGATTGGATCATGTAATCTGTGACAAAGATGTTAGGATAGGCCCAAACGTTCAATTAATAGGTAGTAGTCAATCTCCTTTTGTTTTAGAAAAAGGTACTGTACAGGGAGAGTTGATGAATTCATGAACATATTATTTGCTGTTTCTGAGTGCCTCCCCTTTGCTAAAACGGGGGGATTAGCTGATGTTGCGGGTTCTCTTCCAAGTGAACTAAAAAATCTTGGTTCAACTGTTTCTGTTATCATGCCTTTATATGGAACGATTTCTCAAGAGCATAAGAATCAGATGGAATACATGGATAGTTTTGATGTTGAGGTCGGTTGGCGAAGGCAATATGCAGGTCTTAAGAAGCTAGTAGAGAACGGAATTACCTATTATTTTATTGATAATGAGTACTATTTTAAGAGGGATTCCTTGTATGGTTATTATGATGATGGTGAACGCTTTACCTTTTTTAGTAAAGCAGTTCTGGAGGCTATTCCCTATTTGGACCATTCATCTACAATTTTGCATTGTCATGATTGGCATACTGGGATCATTCCTTTTCTATTAAAAGAATATTATCATCATCTACCTGTATATAAGCCCATTAAATCAGTATTTACTATACACAACTTGCATTTTCAAGGGCTATTTCCCAAGGAAATTCTACATGAGTTATTAAATGTGGATGAACGATACTTTAAAAAGGATTATTTGGAGTACCATGGACTCGTGAATTTTATGAAGTCAGGTATTAGTAGTGCCGATTTTGTGACAACGGTTAGTCCTACTTATTGTGAAGAAATTAAGACGCCTTATTTTGGCGAAGGACTAGATGGCTTACTTCGAGAAAAGGATGAACAATTAATTGGTATCTTAAATGGGATTGATGATACATTTTATAATCCTGAGGATGATTCGTTTATTCAAGCCATGTACAGTCTTCAATCAATTGAGGTTAAAGCTCAAAATAAACGGGCATTACAACAGCATTTTCAATTACGAGAGGACCCTTCTATCCCCATGATTGTGTTAATTAGTCGATTAACAAAGCAAAAGGGATTAGAGTTGGTCACTCATATTTTTCATGAGCTTTTGAATGAAGATATACAGTTTATCGTCCTTGGTACTGGAGAAGACTCTTTTGAGCATTTTTTCCAGGAGATGTCATACACATATCCTGATAAGGTAAGAGCTTATATTGGATTTGATGAAAAGCTCGCTCACATGGCTTATGCAGGAGGAGATTTGTTTTTGATGCCTTCCAAATTCGAACCATGTGGATTAGGACAGATGATTGCCATGAAATACGGTACTGTCCCAATCGTAAGAGAAACTGGTGGATTAAATGACACGGTTAAACCTTATAATGAAAGCACTAGGGTTGGTAATGGATTTAGTTTTTCCCATTTTAATGCTCATGACATGCTTTTTACGATTAAAAGAGCTCTCGGTTTTTATCAAACCAAGGAGCATTGGTCTACTATTGTAAGTCAAGCAATGAGCGAGGACTTTAGCTGGAGTCAATCAGCGTTTATATACAATCAGCTTTACTCTAAATTGTGCATCCCCGTTAGGAGTGAACGGCATGTTCTCAAGTAAAGAACAGTTTAAGCAGGCATACTTACAGAAGCTTGAAATGATGTATGGTAAACGCTTTGAAGATACGACTGTTACTGAGCAATATCATGCACTTGGGCAATTAGTGAGAGAAACGATTAGTTCAAGATGGATTGATACAAATGAAAAGTATCGAATGAATAAGGATAAGCAAGTATTTTATTTATCTATAGAATTTTTGCTTGGTAGATTACTAGGGAATAACTTATTAAATCTAGGAGTACGAGATTTATGTGATGAAGCTCTTGATGAATTAGGAATTAAATTAAGTGCAATTGAAGAATGCGAAATTGATGCAGGGTTAGGAAATGGTGGGTTAGGCAGATTAGCCGCCTGCTTTTTAGATTCACTGGCAACCTTAAATCTCCCTGGCCACGGATTTGGTATTCGTTATAAGCACGGGTTATTTGACCAAAAGATTGTAGATGGTTATCAGGTGGAGCTCCCTGAACAATGGCTTAAGCATGGTAATGTATGGGAGGTTAAGAGAGCTGATAAGGCTGTTCCCGTTAATTTTTGGGGGATGGTGGAGTCATATACAGAAAGCGGCAAGCTCCGCTTTAGACATGTAGGTGCTGAGACGATATCTGCTGTACCGTACGACATGCCTGTAATCGGTTATAAAACGAATACGGTTAATATGCTAAGGCTATGGAGTGCCGAACCAGCTCCATATCCGGTTCATGCTGATGTGTTGAAATATAAACGTGATACGGAAGCAGTTTCGGAATTTCTATATCCCGATGATACAAATGATGAGGGGAAGATCCTACGCTTAAAGCAGCAATATTTCCTTGTTGCAGCAAGTTTAAAGAGTATCTTCAGCTCGTACCGGAAACAGCACAACACCTTGTTAGAGCTCCATCAGTATGTAGCTATTCATATTAATGATACCCATCCTGTACTGGCTATTCCAGAGATGATGCGTATATTAATTGATGATGAAGGTTTGGGATGGGATGAAGCATGGTCCATTACGACTCAAACCATCTCTTATACGAATCATACAACCTTATCGGAGGCTCTTGAGAAATGGCCGGTTCATATCTTTAGACCATTACTACCACGGATTTATATGATTGTTGAAGAGATTAATGAAAGATTTTGTAGGGATCTTTGGGCGTTATACCCTGGTGAGTGGGACAGAATTGAGAGGATGGCAATTATCTCGAATGATTTGGTGAAAATGGCACATTTAGCCATTGTGGGTACACACTCTACCAATGGAGTTGCTAAGATTCATTCTGAGATCTTAAAGCACCGAGAAATGAAAGACTTTTATGAGATCTATCCAACCCGTTTTAATAATAAAACGAATGGGATTACACATCGAAGATGGCTTATAAAAGCAAATCCTGAGCTAACTAAGCTTATTAAGAAAGCAATAGGAGAGAAGTGGATTGATAAGCCTAGTGAATTATCAGAGCTTGGGATCTATGCAAATGATAAAAGCTTTCAAGAGGAGTTAGCAAAAGTAAAGCAAATAAGGAAGCAGATTCTCGCCCGGAGAATAAAGGAGCAAACAGGCGTAGTAGTAGATGAGCATTCTATTTTTGATGTTCAGGTAAAAAGACTACATGCTTATAAAAGACAGCTTCTGAATGTGTTTCATATTATGTATCTTTATAATCGTCTAAAGGAGGACCCTAGCCTTCAGATCTATCCTCGGACATTTATCTTTGGTGCTAAAGCTTCTCCAGGCTATTATTATGCGAAAAAGGTGATTAAGCTTCTAAATTCAGTCGCTGATAAGGTAAATCATGATCCGAGAGTCAGTCCTTATTTAAAGGTAATCTTCTTAGAAAATTATCGCGTTTCTTTAGCAGAAGAAATAATTCCAGCAACAGATGTGAGCGAACAAATTTCAACTGCAAGTAAAGAAGCATCAGGAACAGGAAATATGAAATTTATGATGAATGGTGCTTTAACAATGGGTACCCTGGATGGAGCAAATATTGAAATTCGTGAAGAAGTCGGTGCTGAAAACATCTTTACTTTTGGATTAACGCCTGAAGAAGTCCTTAATTATTACCAAAATGGGGGCTATCGTTCATTAGACTATTACCATCACAATAAGCATATTCAAACGATTCTAGAGCAATTAATGAATGGGTTCTTTCCAAATACAGGCTCTGACTTTGAAGTAATTTATGATTCTCTGTTAATGCAAAATGATGAGTATTTTGTATTAAAGGACTTTTCATCCTATTGTGATTCACAGGCTAGGCTAAGTCAGGTGTATGAGGATAAAAATGCTTGGCTGGAAAAAAGTGTGATTAATATTGCTAAGTCAGGGTATTTTTCGAGTGATCGAACCATACAGGAGTATGCTGACCAGATTTGGAACTTAAATAAGGTAAAAATTCTTTAGCTATTTAGAGATAAAAATATGCGAATTCTGGTTTTCCTATTCTTAGCTGGTCATCGGTCAGGCCCTATGTATTTTTAATAAAAATGATGATTTATACATTGAATAGGTGCTATATATTTTATTGACGTAAAATTTTACCTATGTTATAGTTGAGGTACTATCGAGCAAGTTACGAAAAGTTAGAAAGTAAGATATCAACCCTTCATGATTGTGTGGTGTTTGGTAAGTTTTTACTTTCAAACACTTCATTCTTGAAGGGTTTTTTATTGTATTTCTTTTCATCTTCTCGGGAGCAATTTTTAGGTACCAAAGTGTGCCAGTTTTAGGAGGCAAAATTATGCAAAACGGTAAAGTTAAATGGTTTAACAGTGAAAAAGGTTTCGGTTTCATCGAAGTTGACGGTGGAGATGACGTATTCGTACATTTCTCAGCGATCCAAGGTGATGGTTTCAAAACTTTAGAAGAAGGCCAAGAAGTTAGCTTCGAAATCGTTGAAGGTAACCGTGGACCTCAAGCTGCTAACGTAAACAAACTATAATTCAAAATATAAAGCAGTCCTAAATAGGACTGCTTTTTTTCATTCAACTTTTAGCGGTAATGATCATGACCTTCCTCTGTATAAGGTTCTTTTTCTCCTGGAGGTAGGTCGCCGAATATAGCCATTGTACCAGCTTCATCTAAGATATCTTCATATGTTTTATGCTGGTGGTTTGGGTATACTGTGATGTTTTTACCTTCGATATCAGTTCCAATAAAGTTCTCATACTCTTCCACATATCCAACTGGATCTTCAGACTCTACATAAGCATCATTGTAATGTTCTACTTCCATATCAATATCAGATGGTGTCTCAGATGTTCCGTAACGGGCTACATCTTGCCAAGAATCTTCCGCGTCATATGCAGTACCCTCAGATTCATCATATTCGAAACGGCCGAAAGCAGGCATTAATACATTCTCTTCAACAGGACGTTCATGTGAAACGAGATGATCTGGAGAATGCTCTTTACAGTATAGTACTGTAGGTAATGCTTCAAGACGTTCTATTGGAATTTCTTTTCCGCATTCCTTACAGGTTCCATACGTGCCTTCCTCTATGGACCTTAATGCATCATCAATGTCCTTCAGTTCTTTTTCTGTATGCTCGTTAAGGGCTATATCTTTTTCACGTTCATATAATTCAGTAGCATTATCGGCAGGGTGATTATCATAGCTAGATAACTCCCCCATTGACTCGTGAATAGCACCACGTTCGAGACCGTAATGGCCTACTTTTTCAAATCGGTCTTCAATGGCCTTCTTATCGGCCAACAAATGATCCTTAAACTTCTTAATTTGGGGAGCAGAAAGCATGGATTTCCCTCCTTTTTAACTTATTAAAATTTAGGTGTAAGTTCGCTATGCGAAGAAAATTAGAAGAAGTCGAAACAACTTCAATTTTAGTATGCACCATGTTATGAAAAACATAGATGAAATAAAAAAACAGCCTACATGAGTAGACTGTTACATAACGTAAGCAAGTATTAATCCAATTGATACTAATAATCCAAATATTGTATTGGTTTGAGCTGTTGCCTTCATTGCAGGCATCATTTGAATAGGTATCGTTTTACCGATGAAGCCTTTGGTTGCCTGAATGGGCTTAGGAACACTCAGTAATACTAATAAAAGCCAAGGAGAGGCAATGTTGACAAGAATTAAAACAATCACCCATAAATAGGAAACCAAAAACATTCCTGCTAGAACCTTAATGGCATTTTGGCGTCCTACAATAATCGCTAATGTTTTTCGGCCATTTTCTTTATCGCCATCCAAGTCCCTGATGTTATTAGCTAAAAGAATGGCCCCAACTAAGATAGAAATTGGCATGGAGACCAACACGCTTTCTAACGATACAGTTCCTGTTTGGACAAAGTAGGATAACAAAATAATGATATTCCCCATAAATAATCCAGCCACAATTTCACCAAAAGGTGTATAGGCAATTGGAACAGGACCACCTGTATAGAAATATCCAGCAGCCATACAAATCGTTCCAATAACTGCTAGCCACCAGCTACTTTGCATACAAATATAAATTCCAATTAAGGTCGCAATGCCAAATAAAACGAAGGCTAACCTTAGTACGGTCTGGGGTTTTACCCCTTCCCTCACAATGGCACCACCAATTCCGACAGAACCTTCATGGTCTAATCCTCTTTTAAAATCATAATACTCATTTATCATATTTGTAGCAGCCTGTATAATTAGGCAAGCTAGCAACATCATAATAAACATAGTTACATCAATATTTGTGTATGGTAAAGCTAATGCTGTTCCAATAAAAACAGGTACAAATGCTGCTGTTAGTGTATGAGGTCTTGTTAAGGTCCACCATACACGCCAGTTACGTTTTCTTGGTTGAAAATGTGTATTTTGATTCACTTCTGTTTGCATAGCTGTTTCACCTCTCTAGAAAGCTATTGTCATCATATAGTTTAGGTAAAGTAGACAAGAGTGTCAACGCTTTTATAAAGGAATATTACACATGTATTTACAATAATTGAAACGTTTTCCTTTCAGCTTTATAATAAAACCTTTACAATATAGATGGAGAAACATGAATGAGCAAAAATGACGATATTGACAGTCCGAATGGACAGGTGTATTTTAGTATAGTTAATGGACTGAGACGAATTAGTGATAGGGGGGAATGTGATGGTAACCATTCAACAAAAATCAATACTGGATACGATCACAGAAGGAATTGATCAAGCTGGGAAGCTTGGACATCCCATTCTTGTAAGTTCAACGATGCGTATAGATTATGTTGATCCCCTTCTGTTTTACCAAACAGGGAAAAACCAATTCTTTGGGGAACGCTTCTTTTGGAAGGAGCCACATGAAGGTACAACATTTGTTGGCTTAGGAGCAGCACAGGTAATAGAGAATTCAGAATCAACCATATATCGATTTAAACATATAGAAGCAGAATGGCAAAAATTAATTCAAACCTCTATTCAATACAGTACGAATGACAAATCAGGTGTTAGGTTATTTGGTGGATTCTCATTTGATCCTGTTAAGAATCGAACAGAATTATGGGAAGACTTTCCGAACTCTAAGTTTTACTTACCTACGTATATGTTATCAATTGAGAATGAACAATCATGGCTAACGGTAAATATTATCGTAACAGCACTCGATCAACCAGAAAAGATTTATCAGTATTTAATGGAAGAAAAGAAACAATTACTACATTTAGAAGATCAAAACAGTCTTCAACTGAACCATTCCTATGAGGAAGAGGAGGTAGAGGTTGAAGAATGGATGAAATCAATTGAAAATGTGATTTCACATATAAATAAAGGAAAGCTTGAAAAAGCAGTTCTAGCCCGTGAATTAAAGCTATTGTCCAAAGAAGATTTTAGTATTGTATCTATCTTATCAAAACTGCAGGAAAAACAGCCCACTAGTTATTTATTTGCGATGGAAAGTGGCTCTTCCACGTTTATTGGTGCTACTCCTGAGCGGTTAATAAAAAAAGATCAGCAATCTGTTTTATCAACCTGTTTAGCTGGTTCAATCAAAAGAGGAAATTCGAAAGAACAAGATTACGAACTTGAGCAGGAACTTCTTCATGATATTAAAAACCTTGAAGAGCATCAGTTTGTGGTTGAGATGATCTCACAGGAGCTAAAACAGGTTTGTGATGAGCTTACGACAGCGAAAAAGCCGAGTATCTTTAAAGCAAAAGATATTCAGCATCTCTATACTCCTATCATTGGGAAGGTTAAACAAGATGTGCACTTGCTAACTTTAGTTAAACGACTTCATCCTACCCCAGCATTAGGTGGGTTCCCTCAGGATAAAGCACTCGTTGAAATTAGGGAGCAGGAACAATTAGATCGTGGCTGGTATGCTGGACCCATCGGTTGGATCGATGGTGAGGGGAACGGTGAATTCGCCGTCGCAATTCGATCAGGGCTTTTTAAGCAAAAAGAAGCTTCCTTATTTGCAGGCTGTGGTATTGTTGGTAAATCAGAGCCAACCAAAGAATATGAAGAAACCCAAATAAAATTCAAGCCAATGCTTACTGCAATTGGAGGCAAGGTTAATGAGTAATAATATTGAATTAACGCATTACTTAGCTACATTTATAGAGGGTTTAGTTAAAGCAGGGGTTGAGGATGTGGTCATTAGTCCTGGATCAAGATCAACCCCGATTGCGATCCTTATGGAGGAGCATCCTACTTTAAAAACGTGGATGAACATCGATGAACGTTCAGCTGCTTTTTTTGCATTAGGAATTGCTAAGGCTTCTAGAAAGCCCGTTGCCATGCTTTGTACATCTGGAACGGCTGCTGCGAATTATTTTCCTGCCATTGTGGAAGCAACTCAAGCTAAGGTACCACTAATTGTGTTAACAGCAGACCGACCTCATGAGCTTCGAGATGTTGGAGCTCCTCAAGCTATTAATCAAATTGAGCTATATGGTAAGTACAGCAAGTGGTTTGTGGAAATGGCACTTCCGGAAAGTAGCACGAATATGCTCCATTATGCCTTTACGGTAGCTAGTAGAGCAGTCACAACCTCATTATCTTCTCCTGCAGGAGTTGTACATATCAATTTCCCATTAAGAGAGCCACTGCTTCCTAATTTAGAAGAACTTCAATGGAATGTGATTGAAATGGAAAAGACGGTTTTATTACCATCCTCAGAGGGTCTTCCGCATAATATATACCCAATACTTCCTCAACTTACAAAGGGGAGAGGGGTTATTGTTTGTGGTCCTCACGATCAGGAGGGTTTTCCAGAAGCTGTCACCACCTTGGCTGAAAAATTAGGCTACCCGGTGTTAGCAGATCCATTATCCCAAGTTAGAAGTGGAAAACATAAAAAAGAAATGGTGATTGACTGCTATGATACCATCTTAAAAAGTAATAAAATGTTCCAAGAGCTGAAACCTGACATTATTATTCGCTTTGGTGCTATGCCAGTTTCAAAGGTATTAATGCAATTTATTACCCAGTCAGCACCATCATATCAGTTGATTGTCGATCAAGATGAAGGCTGGAGAGATCCGACCTTGTCAGCTACTCATTTTATACATATGAATGAAAAGGACTTTTGCCATCAGTTAAGCTTGAATATTGATAAAGCCCTAACAGAAAGTAAATACTTTGAAATGTGGAAAAAAGCAAACGAAATAGTTAAACCGGTTCTTTCATCTGAAGTAGCAGAGTTTCATTTTGAAGGTGATGTTGTTAGACGCCTAATGAATAAGCTAGAGGATGATGTTAGTTTATTTATCGGGAATAGTATGCCTATTCGAGACATTGATACGTTCTTTTTTGTAAGTGATCATCAAACTCGTCTTTTTGCTAATAGAGGTGCGAATGGAATAGATGGGATTATTTCTACAGCGTTGGGAGTTAGTACGAAGGAAAAAAGACTGATTTTACTAGTTGGGGACCTTACCTTTTACCATGATTTGAATGGTTTGTTAGCCAGTAAATTACATCGTTTGCCGATTACGATTATTTTGGTTAATAATAACGGGGGAGGAATCTTCTCCTTTTTACCACAAGCTAAGGAAGAAAAGCATTTTGAACAGTTGTTTGGAACACCGGTTCACTTAGATTATGAAAAGGTAGTATCGATGTATGACGGTCAGTATACAAAAGTAAGCTCTTGGGAAGATTTTGAAGAGGAAGTGGCCAAAGGCTTAAGTCGAGAGCAATTATCGGTAATTGAAGTCCCAACAGCATTACGAAGTGAAAATGTAGTGCTACACCGGGAGCTTTGGAATCAAGCTGTCAAAGAGCTAGACACATTACTCTAGGGGAATGATTATGGAGATAAGCTTGAATGGAGTCACGTATTCCTATATGCTTAAGGGGAAAGGGCCAGCCCTTTTATTGCTGCACGGATTTACGGGATGTAAAGAAAACTGGACCTTTCTAATTGATAGGTTTTCTAGTAGTTATCAGGTCATTGCTCTTGATTTACTTGGGCACGGTAGAACAGAATCTCCACTTTTAGAGGAACGTTATTC
Source organism: Bacillus sp. AK128 (assembly GCF_053903075.1). NCBI lineage: Bacteria > Bacillati > Bacillota > Bacilli > Caryophanales > Bacillaceae > Bacillus > Bacillus sp. AK128. Next base: position 839,591 of record NZ_CP096379.1, read on the forward strand.
TTTTGACAGAGTTTGTCATGATATATATCAGTTGTTGGAACAATTGTCCATATCAGATGTTCATCTCATTGGATACTCTATGGGTGGAAGAGTCGCTCTGGCATTCTCAATTATGTATCCTGAAAAGATCACTTCTCTCTTATTAGAAAGCAGTTCTCCTGGTCTTCTAACCGAGGAGGAAAGACTTACCCGAATAGCTGCTGATGAGTCATTAGCTCATGATATAATGGAGAATGGGATTGAACCGTTTGTAAAGAAGTGGGAGAACATTCCACTATTTGCATCTCAAAAGAAATTACCAGAAGAAACAAAGCGCAAAATACATGGTCAGCGCCTTCATAATGTACCTATCGGGCTAGCTAATAGTTTAAAAGGAATGGGAACGGGAAGGCAGCTGTCTTATTGGGACAAGCTCGAGATGCTAAAGATGCCAGTCCTGTTAGTATGTGGGGAGCTTGATCAAAAGTTTTGTCAAATTGCAAATCAAATGAAAATACGTATTCCTCAAGCTATTATTTGTCAAATTTCGCAGGTTGGACATGCAATTCATGTGGAAGAACCAGATTTATTTGTTAAAATAGTAGATGAGTTTTTACATAGTATACATAATTAAGGAGGATTTTCATGACAGTTGAATGGATTGCTGAAAGAAAGTATGAAGATATTCTATATGAAACACATAATGGAATTGCAAAAATCACCATTAATCGTCCAGAAGTGAGAAATGCATTTCGTCCTAAAACCGTAATGGAGCTGATCGATGCATTTGCATATGCTCGTGATGATGAGAATGTTGGGGTTATTGTGTTAGCGGGTGCTGGAGATGAAGCGTTTTGTGCTGGTGGAGACCAAAAAGTTCGTGGTCACGGTGGCTATGTAGGGGATGACCAAATTCCTCGTTTAAATGTTTTAGATTTACAGCGTTTGATTCGTGTTATTCCAAAGCCTGTTATTGCTATGGTATCTGGATATGCAATTGGTGGAGGTCATGTTTTACATATCGTGTGTGATTTAACGATTGCAGCAGATAATGCAATATTTGGACAAACTGGTCCAAAGGTTGGAAGCTTTGATGCTGGATATGGTTCGGGCTATCTTGCACGTATCGTTGGACATAAAAAGGCGAGAGAAATCTGGTTCTTATGCCGTCAATACAATGCTCAAGAAGCACTCGATATGGGCCTAGTCAACACGGTTGTTCCACTTGACCAGCTTGAGGCTGAAACAGTTCAATGGTGTAAGGAAATGTTAGAAAAGAGTCCTACGGCTCTACGCTTTATAAAAGCAGCAATGAATGCGGATACAGATGGATTAGCTGGTTTACAGCAATTTGCTGGAGATGCGACGCTACTATACTATACAACGGATGAGGCAAAAGAAGGAAGAGATGCGTTTAAGGAAAAACGTAATCCAGACTTTAAGCAATTCCCTCGTTTCCCTTAATGTTGAAAAAGGCTTGATGGTTTAAACCGTCAAGCTTTTCTATTTACATCATCTAGCTACTGTCCCTCTGTCCTTATAAAAGAAGGATTTACTATCAGAGGAAGACGTGCTAGTCTTAGTAGTTTTGTCTTCTAGCTTAGAAAGCGAGGTATTTTATGTTGAATTCAACTCAGGATGTTCCTAATTGGCTCATGCAAAGAGCATATTTAACTCCTGATCGTGTTGCACTTAAAATGGGTGACCGAGAGATTACCTTTTTAGCATTACATAATCAGGTGTTACAAACAGCGGGTAGGCTGTATACTATGGGAATTAGAAAGGAATCAAAGGTTGGGCTTTTATCACATAATAGTGTTGAAATGGTTGAATTAATCCATGCCTTAAAATATGTGGGGGCTGTTACCGTTCTACTTAACACAAGGCTAACTTCTAGTGAGCAACTATGGCAAATGAATGATTCTGGGGTGAACTTCCTTGTAACTGAATCAACATTTATAAAAAGTCTAGAACAAGCTACATCAATTCCTGTTATTTCTTATGCTTCACTATATGATATTGAGGCTTCTTCTGAGGTAGAGACTCAAAGAGAGTTTAACTTGAATCAACCAGATACCATTATGTACACTTCTGGAACAACGGGTAAACCTAAAGGTGTAATCCATACTTATGGTAACCACTACTGGAGTTCAATTGGGTCTGCTTTAAATTTGGGCATTCATCAGGATGATTCCTGGTTAGTTTGTGTTCCTTTTTTCCATGTGAGTGGATTGTCGATTCTGATGAGAAGCGTTATTTATGGGATGAAGGTAGTGATATTGGAACAATTTGATCCAATTAAGGTAAATGAAGTGATTGAGAAGGAGAAAATAACGATGATTTCTGTTGTTAGCACCATGCTGACACAAATGGTGGAACAACTTGAACAAGAACATCTAAGTTATCCAGAAAGCCTTCGTTGTGTATTATTAGGTGGTGGACCAGCACCTAAAGTGTTATTAGAGAAAGGGAAGACATATCAAATTCCCGTTTTTCAAACATATGGAATGACTGAGACTGCATCACAAATTGTCACATTAGCTCCAGAGTATAGCTTATTAAAGCTAGGCTCGGCAGGAAAGCCATTGTTTCACTCTCAAGTAAAGATTCTCAAAGATGGTATAGAGCAAAATAGGCTCGAGCCAGGTGAAATTGTTGTAAAGGGCCCAACGGTCACAGCTGGCTATTATAACCGCCCTGAGGCAACGGATGAGTCTATAATGGATGGTTGGTTACATACAGGAGACATTGGTTACTTAGATGAGGAAGGATTCCTTTACGTCTTAGATCGGAGAAAAGACTTAATTATATCTGGTGGAGAAAATATTTATCCTGCGGAGGTAGAGAGTGTTCTTCTATCCCATCCTTCCATAAAGGAAGCGGGAGTAGTAGGTCTGGAAGATGACAAATGGGGACAGATTCCAGTTGCCTTTATTGTAGGTGATGACCTGACCTTTTCAGATATTTACTCTTATTGTTCAGAGCGAATGGCAAAGTATAAAGTTCCCAAAAAGGTTTACTTTGTAACAGAGATGCCTCGTAATGCTACCAATAAACTACAACGACATAAGCTTCTTGAAATGATAAAGGAACAAGGTGTTTAATTTTAAGGATACCAAATGTTACGAAAGCAGCAAAGTTTTAGAAAAGAGCTTTAACTAAAAAAGAAGAGACACGATTCTCTTCTTTTTTTCGGTGGGTCTTTATATAGGCTATTTTCGTATAAATTGTTGCTCTAATCTATAGACAATCTTCTTTTAATACTGGTTACTCAGCCAAACTCAATGGTATGAACATGAAAGTTTTATATATAAAATGATGTGGATTGATCCTTATATTCATCGAATGGATCTTCGTCAGCCCAATCAAGAGCATCCGCTTCGAAGTAGTATGTATCTTGTGGTGAAAGCTCATGATGCCAAACATTTGTAAGAGAGTCTACATATATAGGGTGTTTGTCCATTTTTATTGCCTCCTCTGCAATGATTACAATACTATAATCTTTCCATTTAAAAAGAACGTTATTCACCTTTTTACATATTGTTATTGATAATGATAATTTTTATCAATTAGCTTGACAAAGATAATCATTCTCAATTAAGATGATAATAAGAAATATATGGGAGGTTAAATGGATGAGATCGTTAATGGTTGTAGGAGCAGATCATTTGGGCTTAATTACTGAAAAGCTAATGAATACAGGGTTTGGGGAAATTCACCATATTGATGGTAGGAAAGTTAATTCCGTTAAGAAGGGGATACCTGAAAATATTGATATTGTGTTTGTATTAACTGATTATGTAAACCATAATTTAGCTAAAGTCATAAAGCAAAAGGCAAAAGAAAAAGAGAAGCCTATTTATTTTGTAAAGCGTTCTTGGAGTTCTATGTATGCTGTAATTCAAGAGTTGAAGGTTGGAAGCTAAGGATGACATTACTTTCTTTACATAAGTATAAGAGTCAACTGAAAATCTCGGATTCAACTAGTGAAGCTCATGTTCTATTTCAGCATACGATGGATAAAATTATATATGATTTTATTCAGCTACAAGAGCAAGAGCGAACTAGTGAAAGTATGTTAGCCTGTATTTATCAGCAAACAAGAAGCTCTTTATTTTTTGAACCCTCTTCTAGACTCGTATCATTAGCGAAGCTCAGCAACCATTTACTTCAATTAATTAATCTGTTTAACCAAGCGAAACTATTTACCCTGACACAGCCTACTACATTTTTCGTTAAAGAGTTAAATCGATATTTGACCATTGAGCTTGAATTAGGTGAGTGGAAGGATCAATCATTTGTAATTAAGAAACTGATTTGGAGTGAAGGTGACAGAGAATTGCTCATTAACTTATTATCTGTCTACTCCCAACACGCTTATATCCAACAACCTTCAGAAATTGAATTAGTTGATATGAATGTAGGGGAGGTATTTAGATATTCGGTTCGTCCCTATACTTCAGCAATCAAAAATATAAATGAATTGCTTGAGTGTTCTAATCAATCATCCATCTACGGCACTTTCTATTCTCTAACGAAAGAAAAGCAGTGAAAATTCACTGCTTTTTTTTATGATTAGGTTCAATCATATGTAAATATAGAAAAATTACTTCGTATCAATTCCTTGTATAGTACCCATAAAAATGGTGAATCCTTATAGTAAGGAGGTGTTTATACAATGGCACAAGACGTATTATGTGAAGTTAGCAGCTGTGTTCACAATATCAATAACGAAAACAAATGTGGTGCAACTCAAATTTATGTAGTCAATCACAAAGAGAAGAACGCATCATCTAGTAGTGAAACTGACTGTAAAACCTTTGAACCTTCAGATCTATAAGTAATAGGAAGGAGACAATCAATCCCGTGGTTGTCTCTTTCTATATTTATTATTGAAAATAATTATCATTATTATTCATCTATATGCTAAAAAATATCAAAAAAGCATAACTCCCAGTGAAGTTATGCTATTAAGAGACTTAATTTAATGCTGTTTTAAGTGTATCAAGATTCTCTTTCATTAAGTTAAAATAATCTTTACCTTCACTATAATCCTCCTCAGATAGCGCCTCGAGGTTATGAAGTGTTAATGCTTCAGCATTAATTTCAGTTCTGATGATTTCTGCAATTTTCGTAGATACATTTTGTTCAAATAATACGTGCTTAATATCATGTTCCTTGGCAGTCTCAATGATCTTGGTTAATTCCTGCTGTGATGGTTCATTTGTAGGAGATAGACCGGAAATACTAATCTGCTCAATACCATATCTAGCTTCCCAATATCCGTAAGCAGCGTGAGAGACAATGATTTCTTTTTTAGCGGATTGAGAGATCGTTTCCTTAAATTCTTGATCTAGCGCTTCAAGCTCTTGTTTTAAAGTCTGGAAGTTCTTCTCAAAATCGGCCTTAGCTTCTGGCTTCAACTCTTCTAAAACATGAAGTATGTTTTCTGATAGCTGAATTGCAAGTAGTGGGTCTAACCAAACGTGAGGATCTAAATCACCATGGTTGTGAGAAGCCTCGTCTTCATGTGCATGGTCATCATGTTCATCGTGAGTAGCTTCGTCTTCATGTGCATGGTCATCATGTTCATCGTGAGTAGCTTCGTCTTCATGTGCATGGTCGTCATGTTCATCATGAGTAGCTTCGTCTTCATGTACATGGTCGTCATGTTCATCATGAGTAACTTCTTCCTCATGAGCATGTTCTTCCTCGCTATGGGTAAGTAACTCAACACCTTCAGCTGCTGCGATGATCTTAACATCTTCATTTTTTAGTGCCTCTTTCATGGCATCAGCAAAGCCTTCAATTCCTGCGCCAGAGTAGATAAAGGCATCAGCTTCTGCTACTTCTACCATTGTTTTGGCAGTTGGTTCATAGGTATGTCCATCTGCTCCAGGAGGTATGATGTTATTCACTTCAATCAAGTCTCCACCAATTCTTTTAGCAAAATATTCTAAAGGGTAGATCGTTGTATATACTTGTAAAGTGCTTTCGGTTGTTTCATTGGTTCCTGCAGTAGTTTCCACTTGTTCTTCCGTTTGATTACATCCTGCAAGAAACACACTTATTGATAATAAAAAAATTAAGCTAATTGATAAACGTTTCATTTTGTTCTCCTCTCGGTAAATCATAATCATTTCGATTTATAAATCCCAATAGCTATTATATCGTAACAATTACGATTTTAAAACTAAAAGTTTGATAAATTTTACTGGTAATTGTAAGTATATAAAATAAATGTATGAAAACCCCGACTATAAAACTAAATATGACACCTCATCTACTATCAGATGGGGTGTCATATCATTGTTATATCAGTTTCTGAATATTGGAATTAGTAGTTTGAACAACTTCTGCAATATGTTGTTGATCGGTTCAATTATAATTACTTAGGGGGGACAGGATCATTTCCTCCTGGATGGAATGGATGACACTTGGCAATTCGCTTGATCGTCAGCCATCCACCCTTTATGGCTCCAAATCGTTTGATTGATTCTAATCCATAATGGGAACACGTTGGATAGAAACGACAAGTGGGGGGAGTAATAGGAGAAATAAATTTTTGATAAACGCGTATGATAATAATAAATAATTTTTGTAGCATTAAGAAGTCCCTCCATCATTTTACATACAATATAATTCTTAGTATTCCAATCTAAATTAGTGAAAAAAGAATGGTTTCGAGTTATTATAGGTATAGAAGACATTTAAGGAGTGAATGAATATGCCATCTGTTGAAAGTTTTGAGTTAGACCATGATGCAGTTGTTGCACCCTATGTAAGACATTGTGGTGTTCATAAAGTAGGTAGTGACGGTGAAGTAAATAAATTTGATATCCGCTTTTGCCAACCAAATAAACAAGCGATGAAGCCTGATGCCATTCATACATTAGAGCATTTATTAGCTTTTAATATCCGTAAGCATTCTGAAAAATATGATCACTTTGATATTATTGACGTTTCACCTATGGGTTGTCAAACTGGATTTTATCTTGTAGTTAGTGGGAATCCAACACAATCTGAAATTATCGACCTAATGGAAGATACAATGAAAGAAGCAGTAGAAACAGTTGAGGTTCCGGCTGCAACTGAAAAGCAATGTGGTCAGGCAAAGCTTCATGATTTAGAAGGAGCTAAGCGTCTCATGAATTTCTGGTTACAACAGTCAAAAGAAGACCTTCACAAAGTATTTGGATGATTGAATGATGAAGACCCTGCAACCACAGGGTCTTTGTTCGTTTTTTAATTCAAGGTGAACTAAAGGTGGATCTTGTTTTCCACTGAAGCCTTGAAGCAATAGGGAAACTATTCTTTTGTAGCACCCGTACTTTACGAAGCACTTTTCTTGAATCTTCTTACTATCTCTATTTCACCTCGCTCAATATTCAAGTAATCGATAGATCCCCTCAATATACATATAAAAAGCCAGAAAAGCAGCCCATAGAATCAAACCGAGAATAACCAAGGTATATCTGATGATTGATTTTTTCATATTAGATATATAGTAACTAAATATATCAATAGTTATTCAAATAGAGTAACCATCGTTTCACAAGAAAGTCAAAAGTAATGTTCATAATGCAAGAGGACAGGCCATATATTACAATTAAATGTCAAGAATCAAGTTACTAGATTTTATGATATAATCTTAAAAGATTACAAGATTGTTAGGAGAATGAGAATGCCCAAACAAGGTATGACTGTATTAAAAGACATCATTGGCTTTGGCCTCATTGCATTGTTTCTGTTTTTATTTTTCTTCATCGATTTCTCGTCATTTGACCCAGCTAATTTATCTATTCCTAGTTCTTGGTTAAATGTAAATACAATGTTCTTAAGTATTGTTCTAGAAGCAATACCTTTTATATTATTAGGGGTTTTTGCTTCAGCGTTGATTCAAACGTATGTTTCTGAGGAAACGATTCAGCGATTTATACCGAAAAATGCTATTGTCGCCTTGCTGCCGGCGGCCTTACTGAGTATCTTATTTCCAATTTGTGAATGTGCGATTGTACCTGTTGTTAGAAGATTAATAAAAAAGGGTATGCCACTTCATATCGGAATTGTCTTATTAGTAGGGGCACCCATTTTAAACCCTATAGTTTTTGCCTCCACCTATTATGCTTTCCAATCTTCTATGGAGGTAGTGTATGGAAGAATGGGACTAGCCTTTATATTATCGATTTTTATTGGCTTAGTTATTTATCTATTGTTCCAAAACTCTAACCAATTAAGATGGTCAAGAGAAGAATTGTTAGGAATTCAACCCATGGAAGTTCCTAAGGTTCAAAATAGATTTAAGTCAACGTTATATCATGCTAGTGATGAGTTTTTTGAGATGGGAAAGTATTTAATTATCGGAGCATTTATTGCAAGTTTATTTCAAACCTTCCTAGACCGAGACATATTGCTAGAATTGGGATCAAGTGAAACAGCTGCCCCTGCTATTATGATGGTATTTGCTTTTGTATTATCACTTTGTTCAGAAGCTGATGCATTCGTTGCAGCGTCATTTGGTAATACTTTTTCACTTGGAGCAATCCTTGCCTTTTTAGTATATGGACCGATGCTAGATTTAAAGAATACGATTATGCTATTTGCTTATTTTAAAGCTCGCTTTGTATTAGGTTTAATTTTAGTTATTACCATATCTGTTTACTGCTTTATCTTACTTTATCAAGCCATCATGTAGTAATAGAGGTGAATTAAATGGGAACAAGAGATTATAGCTTTCACTTATTAATCAGAGGGATTATTTTAATTGGCTTCGCCTTATTGGCCTTTAAATTAATACTAACAGGAAATATTTTCAACTTTATAGCACCCAAAATGATGCCGTTTATTTACTTTGCTACCATCACTTTTTTATTTCTTGGAATTATTCAAGTATGGAGAAGTGGCTCAAAAAAAGAAGAAGAGCTGTATTGTGATTGTGGAGTAGATCATGGACAATCAACTAATATCTTTAAATCAACCATTATATACTCCATCTTCATTATTCCAGTGGTGACAGGGTTTTTATTTTCGGAGGCAACTCTTGATTCTTCTGTAGCTGCTAAGCGAGGGTTCACTGGAAACAGTCCTCAATTAGCATCCGAATATGATCAGGACCGAGTTCTCGATTATTTAGATGATCCTGAGGAGTATGTAGCTGAACTTGAAGAAATATACGGTATTGATGGCTCAGACATTTCTTCCGATGTCCCGTTAGAACATCCAGAAGGGTTTCAGATTCAAGCACCACCGGAAGGTTTTTATGAAGAATTAGAAAAAGAGCTCTTGGCGATGGATACCATTGTTGTTGAAGAAGAGACTTATATTCAAACGATGAACATTATTGATATGAATCCTGATAAATTTGTGGGAAAGAAAATGGAAGTTATGGGATTTGTATTTAGGGAACCAGACTTTACGGAGGATCAAATGGTTATTGCTAGATTCGGTCTATCTTGCTGTGTTGCCGATTCATCTGTTTACGGGACTCTTTCAACAGGAAATATGGTGAAGGATTTAGAGGAAGATCAATGGGTGAAGGTTACGGGTACGATTACAAAAACAGAGTATAATGAATGGATTCTTCCTTATTTACAAATAGAAGAAATTAAATTGATAGAGAAGCCAAAGCAACCTTATGTGTATGAGACGTATTAATGCTTGTAAAAAAGAGTTAGAAACATGAAAACTAGTATATGTTTGAGATCAAATCGCATAGTGATTTGATCTCTTTTTTATGTGGAATTCTGGAGGATTTAAACACCTTTTGTTGAATGTCTTATGAGTGAATTTTAGTAAACTACATCCTCTGCTTTCGGAGTGTTTATCTTTTCATACAAATAAAACATAATGATTATAGAATAAAAGGAAGTGTAACTAAGTGTCTGAGGAACTAATGTTTAAAGGTGATATTCTCAACCAATTACATGCAGACTGTAAAAATTGTTTTGGCTTATGCTGTGTTGCTCTACCTTATAAAAAGTCTGCTGACTTTGCGATTGATAAGGAAGGTGGAGTACCTTGCAGAAATTTACAATTGGATTATCGCTGTGGGATTCATAAACATTTAAGAAGTGAGGGTTTTCGTGGCTGTACTGTGTACGAATGCTTTGGAGCTGGTCAGAAGGTATCTCAAATTACATATAATGGGATAGATTGGAGAGAAAGCCCAGATTCTGCTAAAGAAATGTTTGAGGTATTTCCAATCATGCAACAGCTTTATGAAATGCTTCGGTACTTGAAAGAAGCCTTAAGCTTAGAAGTTACAAGACCTATTTACCAAGAATTGAAGAGGGTTGTTGAGTTGACCGAGCAACTAACAAATCAAAGTCCACAGTTTATCTTACAACTTGATGTACCAAGTCATAGAGCAATTGTAAATGAATTACTTCTGAAAACAAGTGAGTTAGTTCGATCAAAGGAAAAGAAGAATAAACACCAAAGTAATTTAAAGAAGATATCTAGTGGAAGTGACTTAATTGGAGCAAAACTTAGAGGTGCAAACCTTAGGGGTCTTAATTTAAGAGGTGCGTTACTTATTGCAGCTGATCTTCGAGAAGCTGACATGAGATATAGTGATTTAATTGGTGCAGACGTGAGAGACGCTGATTTAAGAGGCACCAATCTTGAGGGAAGTATCTTTCTTACTCAGGCTCAAATAAATTCAGCAAATGGAGATATTCATACTAAATTACCAACTGGTTTAAGTATTCCAGACCATTGGTTATCTTAATTGGATTGATCACTGATAAAGGCACAGTTTAAATTTATTTAATTCTACAGAAAAAGGCTAACGATTTATTTTCGTTAGCCTTATAGTATTACTTCTCTAAATGAGGAGGAACACGGAATTTTGTTTTTTGCTCGAATGCATAAGCCATTTGAATCAAGGTTGGTTCACTAAATGCTGTTCCCGTAAAGGTTAAACCGACTGGGCCGTTATCAGAAGAATAACCAGCTGGTACGGTAACGGAAGGATATCCTGCTTTAGCAGGAATACCTGCACCGAAATTATTAGGGAATACAATCGCGTCTAAATCATGCTCTTCTAACACAGCATCGATCCCTTGTTCGGTTGAAAGGTATTGGTCCTGTTCTAAGCTTTGTAGATATTCAGCTTCAGTTAAAGTTCCACTTGTTTGTTCCGCTTCTAGCATAATTTTTTGACCATATTTCAGTGTTTGTTCTGCATTCTCTTCATTAAAACGAATAACATCTGCTAATGAGCGAATCCCTAAACTTGGATCAATATTTCGTAAGTAAGCATTAAGGTCAGCTTTAAATTCATACACAAGAACATTATAGTCCCATTTTTCTTTTGCAGAAGGAATCGTAACAGAGTCAATGACTGTTGCACCCAAATCTTTCAGAATAGAAATTGCTTCTTCCATTCTAGCCTTTTCTTCTTCAGATAAATATTGAAATACCTCCCTTGATACTCCAATCCTTTTACCCTGAAGACCGTCTTCTTGAAGAAATTCTGTATAATCGTAATCGATTGGATTTTTTAAGGTAGCAGCATCTGCTTCATCAGCTCCAGAGAGAACGTTTAATAGAATTGTGGCATCCTTTACTGTTCTAGTCATAGGACCAGCCGTATCTTGAGTGTGAGCAATGGGGATAATCCCACTACGGCTTACTAAACCAACTGTTGGTTTGATTCCAACTAGAGAGTTTCTGCTAGCGGGACTTAAAATTGATCCGGAAGTCTCGGTTCCAACTGCCACGGCTGCAAAGTTTGCAGCAATTGCGGCACCTGACCCAGCACTAGAGCCACCAACTTCAAACTTTCCAGGTCCATAAGGATTTAGAACCTGTCCACCTCTTGAGCTATAACCTGTTGGCATATTTTCAGCCATAAAATTAGCCCATTCTGTCATATTTGCTTTACCTAAGATGATAGCCCCGGCTGCTCTTAGTTGACCAGTAACAAATGAATCCTCATAGGCATAAGAATCCTTAAGTGCTAATGAACCAGCACTTGTATGTAATTTATCAGCTGTATCAATATTGTCTTTTAATAAGACCGGAACACCGTGAAGAGGTCCACGAGATCCACTCATCGTTCGCTCCTGATCTAATGCCTCAGCAATTTGGAGTACATCTGGATTTACTTCAAGAACGGCGTTAATTCCAACTCCTGCCTTGTTGTACGTAGCAATTCGATCTAAATAAAGTAATACTAGTTCTTTTGCCGTAAGCTCTCCACTTTCCATTGCTGCTTGAATTTGATCAATGGTTGTTTCTACTAACCATTCTTCTTTTAATTTAGCAAGTTTAGGATTTCTCATCTGTGCTTTTCCTCCGCTCTTTCCTTTTCAAATTCACTGTTAGAATCTTGTTCGTTTATGTATGGATTATCCTCCAACTGATCAACGGTTTGTTTATAGGCATAGCCTTTATTAATCGTTAGAACGCTTAGAAGTAATACAATAATAACGACAATAATTGAAATTATGAGAACTGTATACACCTAAGGCACCTCCCTCATACGTCTATTTTAGCATGTGATTAGTCTGAATGGTATGATAACTGAGTTTATCAGAAAAGATGTTTAGAGTGAGCCTGTATGGGGAATTTAAGAGAGTAGAATGATATAAAAGGAGTGTTTTTTAATATGTCAGAAAGATTAACCGAATTAGTAAATGTCCAAGTAGCAAATTGGAATGTGCTTTATGTAAAATTACATAATTATCATTGGTTTGTGAAGGGTCCACAGTTTTTTACATTACATGACAAGTTTGAGGAGTTATATGGAGAGGCACATCTTCATATTGACGAACTAGCTGAGCGTCTATTAGCAATTGAAGGAAAGCCAGTTGCGACAATGAAGGAAGTATTAGAATTATCTTCTATTAAGGAAGCAAACGGATCAGAAGATGCAAGCCAAATGGTTCAAGTAATTGTAAATGACTTTAACATTATGATTGGTGAGTTAAAGGAAGGAATGAATCTTGCCGATGAAGTAGGCGATGAAACGACAGGGGATATGCTTCTTGCGATCCACCAAAGTTTAGAGAAGCATGTATGGATGTTAACTTCGTTTCTTAATAAATAGGAAATATTCTAAAACACGCCGGTAGTGGCGTGTTTTTTCTTTTAATTGATGAATTGAAATGGTCGACTTGAATCTATGCTTTTTCTATCGATTAAAGAGCTTAAAAACGATATGATTAGACTTTTCCTTAAGTCACATAAAGTTCCAAATATTTCGTAACCTGAAATAAAAGGACCGTGATATAATGTTTTTTAAATAGATTAAGTTATAGGGGAGCTGAGTGTATGGTTATAGATTTACGAAGTGATACGGTCACAAAACCGACTGAAAAGATGAGGAAGGCTAGCTTTGAGGCGGAGCTTGGGGATGATGTGTACGGAGAGGATCCAACTATTAATAAGCTAGAAGAGAAAGCTGCGGAGGTACTAGGAAAAGAAGGTGCTTTATTTGTTACTAGTGGTACCCAGGGAAATCAAATCGCGGTACTAACTCATTGTCAGCCTGGAAACGAGATTCTGTTAGAAGCAGAATCCCATTTGTTTTACTATGAGGCTGCTGCGATTTCAGCATTTGCAGGAGTGCAGCCAAGAACCATTAAGGGTATCCGTGGTTCTATGGATCCTAATCATGTCCAGTCGGCCATTCGAGGTGAAGATATTCATCAACCCGAAACTTCTTTAATTTGTTTAGAGAATACACATAATCGTGCAGGTGGCGCCATAGTTCCAATTGAAAACATGGAGGATATTTATCAGGTTGCTACTCAACATAATATCCCTGTTCATTTAGACGGGGCTCGTTTATTTAATGCAGCTGTTGCATTAAACCAGCCTGTCACAGAGTTTACGAAATACACAACGACGGTTCAAATCTGTTTATCTAAGGGATTGGGCTCACCGGTAGGGTCAATTATCGCAGGAGATAAGGACTTTATTCATAAAGCCCGAAAATGGAGAAAGCGATTAGGTGGAGGCTTAAGGCAAGCGGGGGTTATTGCAGCACCAGGTTACCTTGCTTTAACTGAAATGGTTGAGCGTTTAAGTGAGGACCATTCCCATGCAAAACGTCTTGAAGAAGGAATTAGAAATATTCCATCCCTTGAAGTAGTAAATCAGGTAGACACGAATATTTTACTAGTGGATATAAAAAAGCTTAATATGTCTTCTACTGAATTTCTAGAGAAATTAAAATCAGAAGGAATACTTGCCGTAGCATTCGGCCCAACGACTATACGCTTTACGACTCATTACGATGTATCCACCGAACAAATTGACGAGGTCGTTACAAAATTAGCTAAATTATTTACTGTTGCTGTTTAAAAAAGTAGATTTTATTTAGAATAGGCTTTATTTAACAAAGGTTAGGGAGGAATAGCTCCCTAACCTTTGCTGTTTCTAGCTTGAAATATAAGTAATTGCACGAAAATAAATTAATTGCACAAATCCCTTAGCCTGGCATCCACTACAAGGTGCCTCCGCTTTTCGGTGTTGTCTAGCTGCAGCGCCTAGCCCCTCGAGGTCAAATAACCCTCACCAAATAAAAGGTAAGAGCATCCTTTTCTTTGGTGAGGAACATTTGCTTGTCGGGGCTGAACAAGGCGCTTCCGCTTTTCTTAGTGAATCGTCCTTTTTTCGTGGTTTACGTCTTTCATGGAGAGGAGGCCTTCTTTGGCTAGTTTTCCTCGTAGTCCTTCGATTAGGTAGAGTCCTACTAAATCGTACAATTCCTGGTCTTCTAATTCATTTAGTAGGTTAAACATACTTTTTCTGTTTAGCTGTTCTAACACAGAGAAGGCTATGATATCGATGTCTTCTTCGTCTCCTGTAAAATGATGTTTATACATTTCGTACAGTTCGTCTACTAGCTTCACTTTTTCCACCCCAATTTTATTTTTCTATTTATTACAATGCTCAAACGGTGGGACAAATACCCTTCCGGTTTTACCTTTTTCGAATAGTATATGGTATGGACTTGTCTGTAATGCTGGAATTGTGCTTAATTTCATGGTTTCCATTTCAGGTTAGTTGTTTTGAACAAGCCCATAAATCGTTCGGTGAAGGAGGGAGGAAGAAATGAAAGTAGACTTTACGATTACAAGTTTGGTGTCAATAGCTGGTTCTGTGGCCTCCTACATGTTTGGAGGCTGGAGCTCTTTGCTAACTGTATTAACGTTTATGATCGTAATTGACTATCTAACTGGAGTTATCGCAGCAGGGATTGAAAAGAAACTTTGCAGTCGTATAGGGTTCCGTGGCATTGCACAAAAAATCTTAATATTTGCGCTAGTTTCCGTTGCACATATGATTGATGTCATTATAGGGGTTGAACATTTGATCAGAGATGCGACGATAATTTTTTATATTATGAATGAGATTATTTCTATATTAGAAAATGCAAAAAGAGTTGGGTTACCTATTCCAGCTTTTCTGGTTAAAGTAATTGAGCTCCTGAAATCAAAATCTAAATCCAAAAAGAAGTAAAGAATATAATCCTCACCTTCGAGGTAAAGTAATAAAAGGAAGAAGTGTAAGGAGCTGACGACATGAAAAAAACTTATTATATTTCTTTAGCAAATGGTGAGATATCTCAAATTAGTACTGCCTCACCATGGAACTTTAAAATAGAGGCTTCCGATGATGAAATTGTTAGGCTTCGGGAATATTTTGATCAAATTTACTCCTCGGATTGGCAAGGGTTCTTTAGAGCGCATGTACCTTATGTGGAATATCACCATGATCCCACTAATGATGCGTACGATGAGACGATGAAAAGTGTATATGCAATGATCTACGAGCTCGGGGATCAAGAGGCAAAACAGCTTATTGAGGAGCAAGGTATATTACAAAAGGATTAATGAGATAAAAAAGACTTGGCAATGTCCAGGTCTTTCTCTTTATACGGGATTCGTCCGAACACTTTTATGGAATAAGGGTGCTTCCTATCCTAGCTTATGATATTATGTAACAAATGTAGAGGCTGTTTTCGTATAGATATATGTTTTTGTAAAAATGTCGAAAAAAAACAATATCCTAGAAAAGAGCCAATGTAAAAGATGGGGATAGATATATGTTTACCTTTACAGATCATTATAAAAATGAAGTACTTCTTTCTTTTCAAGATCACCCTTTTTCCAATTACCCTAAGCATGTTTGGGTTATTTGTCGTTATATGGATCAGTGGCTTTTAACCGCACATTCAAGACGAGGGCTTGAATTTCCAGGTGGTAAAGTAGAAATCGGGGAGACAGCTGAAGAAGCAGCAGTTCGTGAGGTGAAGGAGGAGACTGGTGGTAAAGTAGAGACTTTACAATATATCGGTCAATATAAGGTCGCTGGTAAAGAGAAGACGATTATTAAAAATATCTACTTTGCAGAAGTAAGCACCATCGAAAAACAACCCACCTATTTTGAAACACATGGACCTGTTTTGCTTCCTTTTCTACCAAGCGATTTATCTCAGGATGGTAGATTTAGCTTTATTATGAAGGATGATGTTTTAAATCATAGCCTTCACTTTATTAAAAAATATGTGAAATCGGTATCCTGGTAATCTTCTAGTCAGCCAAGAGAAGGTGAATAGGGTTCACCTTCACTAATCTCTCTCGTGACTGCTAGTGATGACGGATTAGCTTCTTTTCTAGCCATTCAATTGCTTGATACATGATAGTTGCAAAGCAAGCTATTAATAACAAGCTTAATAATACAAGGGTAAAATTAAAGACCTGAAAACCATAAATAATCATATACCCTAATCCCTTGGAGGAAACTAAAAATTCACCTACGATGACACCTACCCATGATAAACCAACGTTGACCTTAAGTGTCGAGATGATTGTAGGGAATGAAGCAGGGAGAATGGCGTCCTTAAAGCATTGGGTACGACTTGCCCCAAATGTGCGTAATACCTTTACATAATTTTGATCAACCTCTTTAAATGCTGTATAGATCACAATGGTTGTAATGACGATGGAGATAATTGCCCCCATTGCAATGATAGAGGCAAAGCTAGGTCCTAGGGCAACAATCAAAATAGGTCCCAGTGCGACTTTTGGTAAAGCATTTAAAATAACTAGGTAAGGATCAACAACCTTCGAAATCATTGGTGACCACCAAAGGATAGCCGCCGTTATAGTCCCGAGAGCTGTACCGATAATAAATCCTAATACAGTTTCAAATAGAGTAATGGATGTGTGTGTTAGAAGAGTGCCATCGGCAACCTTTGTTAGAAATAGATCAAAGATTTTACTGGGACTACTAAACAATAAAGGGTCAATCCAATGTAACCGGCTAGAAAGTTCCCACAATCCAAAAAACATGATGAAAATAAGAAGCTGGTAAAAACGAACCCAGTGCTTTTCTTTTTTTAGTTTTTGTAGATATTGTTGATGTAGAAGTTCTACGTTATTCTCCATTTTCAAGGGACTCCAGCTCCTTCCAAATGGCTTGAAATAGCTTTGAATAGGATGCATGCTGTCGTGCATCAAAAGGCTTTTGTTCCCGGAGTTCCTGAGGAACTAAAAAGGTTTTCGCGATTCGTCCAGGATTGGCAGCTAACAAAAAGATCCGATCACTCATTGCAATTGCTTCCCCGATATCATGAGTCACGAGCAAGGCAGTTTTATTAAAGTCTTTTAACGTAGTGGAAACGAGATTTTCGAGCTTAAGTTTCGTTTGATAATCAAGTGCTGAAAATGGCTCATCTAATAATAAAATTTTGGGCTCTGTCATAAGCGTCCGTATTAAAGCGACACGCTGTCTCATCCCACCAGATAACTGACTAGGATAAGCTTTTTCGACATCATATAAATCCATTTGCTGGAGAAGTTGATGAGCATTCTCTTTTTTTTCATCCGACATTGTTTTCGTTATAGTCGGTCCAAGGAGAATGTTTTCTTCAATCGTTTTCCATGGAAAGAGATAATCCTGCTGTAGCATGTAACCGATTGAAGCATTTGGTTTTGTTACTTTTCTGCCATCGATATTGATTTCACCCTCAGTGGGGTTAATTAGACCAGCAATGATTGATAGAAGTGTCGTTTTTCCACAGCCACTAGGGCCGAGGAAGGATATAAATTCTCCTTCCTCGATTGAGAGTGAAATATCTTCTAAGGCTGTTGTTGCTGTATCTTTTGAAAAGTAAGTGTGGTTAACATGATGAATCGTTAAAAAACTCATAATGTCATCTCCTTTATTCTGAGATGATACTTTCAGCAATTTCCGTATTAACGAGAATTCCATGATCTACTTCAGTTGGCAACTCTCCAGCTTCATTCATTATTGTTTGGAGATTTAACCATTCATCTTCATCAAGTACTGGATTTGTGGCAAACGAACCTTGTTCCTTGTAACGTTCAACCACGGTTTCAATGAGTTCCACAGAAGTATCTTCAAAGTGTGGGGAAATGGATTCAGCTATTTCCTTAGCTGTATGTGTTTCCACCCATTGTTGAGCCTTGTAAATGGCTCTTGTAAACTTTTCAACGGTCTCTTTATTATCATCAATATAGCTTTGCTTTGTCATGAAGGTCGTATATGGGACATGACCAGATTCTTTACCAAAGGAAGCAATGATATGACCTTTTCCTTCTTGCTCAAAGATACTTGCTGTTGGTTCAAATAATTGGACAAAGTCTCCTGTTCCAGATGCAAAGGCACTTGAAATATTAGCAAATTCAATATTTTGAATAAGCTCCAAGTCCTCTTGTGGATTGATTCCATGTTGCTTTAGTACAAATTCACCAACCATTTGAGGCATGCCGCCTTTTCGTTGACCTAGAAATGTACTACCTTTTAATTGATCCCATGAAAAATCGTCTATTTTTTCACGCGATACTAAAAATGTACCATCTGTTTGCGTTAATTGAGCAAAATTAATGACTGGATCTGTGGACCCTTGTGCATAGACGTAAATGGAAGTTTCGGAACCAACAAGGGCGATATCAATTCCGTCTGATAATAATGCTGTCATTGTTTTGTCTCCTCCGAAGGTTCCTTGAAGCTCAACCTCTAAGCCTTCTTCTTCAAAGAATCCTTCAGAAAGGGCAACATATTGAGGAGCATAAAAAATGGAGTGTGTAACTTCTCCAACCCTTACCTTTTGAACATCATTTTGACTACAGCCACTAAATGCGAATATCAACACAGTTGATAAAATCAACAGAAAAACTATCTTTACATACCTCATTATTTGAACCTCCTATAAATAATTAAATAAGTAACTACTACTTTAGAATATGTTGATGGAAAAAATGTGTGAATGCCTAGTAAAAATAAGAAAGGGAGAGTTGAATATGGATGGAGCCATTATCGAAAAGCAACGGTTTCCCTCACCAAATCCTGAAATCGAACTATACATTGTGACATACTGGTGCCAAGGGTTAAAAATTAAAGGTTTACTTGCAGTTCCAAAAGGTGAAGAAGTGTTTGATGGTTTTCTTTATTTAAGAGGTGGTATTAAGAATGTAGGTAAGGTTCGTGTTGGAAGGATTGTTCAGTTTGCGTCAGAAGGATTTGTGGTCATGGCACCATTTTATAGAGGTAACCAGGGAGGAGAAGGTAACGAGGATTTTGGAGGAGAGGATCGACATGATGCATTTGCTGCCTTGAACCTACTTCAACAACATCCAAAAGTGAATCAAGAAAGGATTCATGTTTTTGGCTTCTCAAGAGGTGGAGTAATGGCCTTATTTACTGGGATTATGGAACCAAGCATTACTTCAATTGTTTCATGGGGCGGAGTAACGGATATGGCGTTAACATATGACGAAAGGTTAGATTTAAGAAGGATGATGAAGCGGGTGATTGGTGGCACTCCAAATAAAGTGCCAGAAGAGTACAAATGGAGGACACCTCTTTTTTACATAGAAAAAATTCAGGCGCCAGTTTTAATCATTCACGGTAGACAGGATCAAAATGTAACGATCGAGCATTCTCTTCGACTTGAAAATAGGTTAAAAGAGCTTGGTAAAAAGGTAGAATCATGGTATTTTGATGAATATACACATTATTTTCCACCTAGAATTAATCGACAGGTTGTCCACGATTTGACAAGTTGGATGAAACAACAATAGAGGAGGTGAATCATATGGGGATGCCATTAGAATTAAACACATTAATAGTAACAAAAGGGAAAGAAAACAGAATAAAGGAAAATCTATTTACGTTAGCCAAAGAAGGATATCGTTTATATCCGATTGATATTCCATTAGAGGTAAGAAAGACTTTGGACAGTGAGCCAAATGGAACAGCGGTTATAAAAAAGCTGGAGTTAGAAAATAAGTCAACCACGATTACCTATGAGTTAGTTTCTTTAAATTCCACAAACTAAAAAACAGCAATCAATAGCGATTGCTGTTTTTTATATGATTACCTAACGGATGGCCCACCTAATACTTCAATTTCCTCTGGTACATTGGAGAATTTTTTGAAGTTTTTATTGAACTTTTCAGCTAGTTCATTTGCTTTTACCTTATAAGCCTCTTTGTCTGCCCATGTTAGCTCAGGACGAAGAACTTCATCAGGAACACCAGGAACATGTAAAGGGATTTCTAAACCAAAGGTTACATCCTTAACGGTTTCCATGCTATTTAGTTCTCCTTCTAATGCTGCTTGAACCATGGCTCTTGTATAGCTAAGCTTCATTCTATTCCCTACACCGTATTCTCCACCAGTCCAGCCAGTGTTTACAAGAAATACTTGAGAATTATGCTCATCAATCTTCTTTCCAAGCATTTCTGCATAAACAGTTGCAGGTAATGGTAAGAAAGGTGATCCAAAGCATGTTGAGAATGTTGCTTGAGGTGAAGTAACACCTCTTTCTGTTCCAGCTAGTTTACTTGTATATCCACTTAGGAAATGGTACATTGCCTGTTCTTTTGTAAGCTTACTGATTGGAGGCAATACTCCAAACGCATCAGCGGTTAAGAAAACAATCGTGTTTGGGTGACCAGCAATACTTGGTTCAATGATATTATCGATCGCTTGAATGGGGTAAGCTGCACGTGTGTTTTCTGTTAATGACATATCATCATAATCTGCTTCTCTTGTTTGATCGTTCAGAATAACGTTTTCTAACACGCTTCCAAAATGAATAGCATCAAATATTTGAGGCTCTTTTTCTCTAGTTAGGTTCGCGCATTTTGCATAGCACCCACCTTCGATATTGAATACTCCGCTATTTGACCACCCGTGCTCGTCGTCGCCGATTAATTTACGATTAGCATCAGCTGATAAAGTTGTTTTCCCTGTCCCAGAAAGGCCAAAGAATAAAGCAACATCACCTTCAAAGCCAACATTTGCTGAACAGTGCATAGGAAGAATTCCCATTTCAGGAAGTACATAATTCATGACAGAGAAAATAGACTTTTTAATTTCACCAGCATACTCTGTTCCACCAATTAAAACGATTTTACGTTCAAAGGAAATAATGATAAATGTTTCAGATTCAGTACCATCTACTTCTGGATTTGCTTTGAAATTTGGTGCTGAAATTACAGTGAATTGTGAATCATGAGAGGTAAGCTCTTGTGCTTCCGGACGGATGAAAAGTTGGTGTGCAAACAAATTATGCCAAGCATATTCATTCACAACCTGAATAGGTAAACGATACTTCTCATCTGCACCTGCAAACCCCTTAAATACAAATAGTTCGTTTTTATTCTGGAGATAATTTAGTACCTTATTATACAGATGATCAAAGGCTTCAACAGAGATTGGTTGATTAACAGAGCCCCAGTCAATTTTATCTTTTACAGAGTCTTCTTCCACAATGAACTTATCCTTTGGAGAACGACCTGTGTATTTACCAGTTGTTGCTCTAACTGCACCTGTTGAAGTAAGTTCACCCTCATTTCGGGAAAGAACCTTTTCAACTAGCTGTGATACAGATAAATTTGTGTATACATTATGCCCGTTTAATAAATCCGTTAAGTTAATGGAGAGATCAATCGAGTTCATCTTCATAACCTGCCTTTTTATGGTTTCTATTAATCTAATATAAATGTATTTATATGCTGCTTTCTACCAATTAGTATAACACATTAAACTAAATAGTCTATACTATTTTTACGGTATTGTACGTTTTTTTGAATAAAGTGTACCAATAATTTTCTTTATGAGTTCAAAAATTTCCTTCATTCTGAGCAAATTAGTTATTCGCCCATTCCTTTTTAAACTTTTGACCATATAGTAAAAAGGAGGAGGGAGTTTTATGATTGATTTTACTCAATTAAGCCATTTCGATTATGCTACTGTTGCAGCGGTAGTAGCGGCATTTGTAACAGTGATAGGTAATGCCTTCTCAATTAATAAGAAGTATCGCGCTCTGTTAGCAATTGCAGTTGGATTTATACTTGTTTGTTTACCTCAGGTTTGGACTGAGAGGCTTCTGACTGGATTAATTATTGGTTTAACAGCTAGTGGGGTTTATAGTCAAGTGAAGCCTAGAGATAATGAGAATGAGCTATTAAAATATCAGACACTAGAAGAATATAGTAAGAAGAAAAGCGACAACGATGAGACTCCTTATTAAGGTAGGAACCTAGTAAATCATAATTAATGTTAGTGTGTGAATAAGGGTGATTTACCTATTAGGACACTCTCAGGATTGGAAACTTTGTGAGTGAACTATTTACCATTTGAACACAATTATCATATCTAAGGTCATCACAGTTCTTTAAAAATATGCTCTGTTAAAGCACAATGTTGATTTTTAGCACAGTTGATTGAAGTGGAAGGACGCGAGACTCCTGCGGGAGCAGCGTGACAGGTGAGACCCCGCAGGCGCACGCCGAGGAGGCTCACCGCACGCCCCGCGGAAAGCGAGTGTCCTGTAACGAAAATCGACAACGAAGTTTAACAGAGCCTAAAAATAATAAATAAAATCAATATTACAAGAAACTTTTGTTGACATCATTCGACTTCTTCGATATGATATGAGCCGAACGGATACTCTCTTATCCCGAGCAGGCGGAGGGAACAGGCCCTATGAAACCCAGCAACCATCATGAGAATGATAAGGTGCTAACCTGATGCAAGGCATTTGGCCTTGAACGATAAGAGCGAAAGGCGAGATTAATGTTTAAACCTTTCCTCTAACAGGGAAAGGTTTTTCTTTTGATTAGGAAGTAGGAATTTTGCATGCAAAATTAGACCTTTCTATAAACCTCTTACTGCCTGGTCAAGGATTTGTCGAAAAAAGCATATTTTCCTCATAAAAATATGTTTTTATTAGAATAATAAGGGAATGAGTACCGTATCAACAAAGGGGTGAAACCATTCACCTATTTATTGTATAAAGGGAGGAAGAACGTTAGATGTCAAAAAAACGCCGTTTATTTACATCTGAATCTGTGACAGAAGGACATCCAGATAAAATTTGTGATCAGATTTCTGATTCAATCCTTGATGCTATTTTAGCTAAGGATGCAAACGCTCGTGTAGCATGTGAAACTTCTGTTACAACAGGTTTAGTGCTTGTTGCTGGAGAAATCACTACTTCTACATATGTAGATATTCCAAAGATTGTTCGTGAAACTGTCCGTGAAATTGGATATACTCGTGCAAAGTATGGTTTTGATGCAGAAACTTGTGCTGTTTTAACTTCAATTGATGAGCAATCTGCTGATATCGCAATGGGAGTTGACCAAGCTTTAGAAGCACGTGAAGGTCAAATGACAGACGAAGAAATTGAATCGATTGGTGCAGGTGACCAAGGATTAATGTTTGGTTATGCAAATAACGAAACAAAAGAACTTATGCCACTTCCAATTTCTTTAGCACATAAAATTGCTCGCCGTCTAACAGAGGTTCGTAAGGAAGAAATCTTACCTTATCTTCGTCCAGATGGAAAAACACAGGTAACAGTAGAGTATGATGAAAACGATAAGCCAGTTCGTATTGATACAATCGTTATCTCAACTCAACATCACCCTGAAATTTCAAATGAGCAAATCAAGCGTAATCTGAAAGAACATGTAATTGACCCTGTCGTTCCTAAGGAATTAATTGATGAAGAGACTAAATACTTCATTAATCCAACAGGTCGTTTCGTAATCGGAGGTCCTCAAGGGGATGCTGGGTTAACAGGCCGTAAGATTATTGTTGATACGTATGGTGGATATGCTCGCCACGGCGGAGGAGCATTCTCTGGTAAGGATCCAACTAAGGTAGACCGTTCTGCAGCATATGCAGCTCGTTATGTAGCAAAGAACATTGTCGCAGCAGGATTAGCTGATAAGGCAGAGGTTCAATTAGCTTATGCGATCGGGGTAGCTCAGCCAGTATCGATTTCTGTTGATACATTTGGAACAGGAGCGGTTTCTGAGGATGTTTTAGTTGATTTGATCCGCAGCAACTTTGATCTACGTCCAGCAGGAATTATCAAAATGTTAGATTTACGTCGTCCTATCTACAAGCAAACTGCTGCTTATGGTCACTTTGGCCGTGCAGATGTTGATTTACCATGGGAGCGTACTGATAAAGCAGCAACTTTAAAAGAGCAAGCATTAAGTTAAATAATAGTTCATGAAAAAAAAGATCAATCCTCCTTTGGGTTGATCTTTTTTTGTGTGTTGGGCCATTGGTAAAAGCAGGGTTTAATAGAGGATCGATCGTAAAAAAAGGCTGTTTTCGTATAGATTGTTGCTTTATAAAAATCCCAAAAGCCGGATTTTTACCTTAGTATCAAGATCTTGCTATACATCAAGAAAGTTGCTCTTTTCTAATCTCTATCCAATTTTACTTATAATACTGCGTTGTACAGCCAAACTCAATGTCACGAAGGCAACAAAGTTTTAGAAAAGAGTTAAAAAAAAGATGCCTTTCTTTTGTTCATCAACAATCTGTTGGGCTACAATTACAGTTACATATCAGTGACGAACGAAAAAGTGTGAAAAGGAGTGTTACCTTTGTCACAGCATGATTTTACTAACGGGACCATTAGCAAACAGTTGTTGAGCTTTGCAGGACCCATTATTTTAACGAATCTCTTACAAGTTTCTTATCAATTTATTGATAGCTTATGGGTTGGAAACCTTTTGGGGGCGAATGCGCTAGGAGCTATAACCATCTCCTCTACCGTCATCGTCACGGTGCTTGCATTTGTCATTGGGATTAATAATGCAACCTTAACGATTTTATCTCAGCAAAAAGGTAGGGATGATAACCAGGGACTAAAAAGGTATGTAAATGCTTTTGTTGTTTTACTTTCTTCACTTTCTATCTTGATTGGTAGCCTCGGTTTTCTGTTTTCTGGTCAGATTCTATTGTTGCTAGGGACACCTGCTGAGATGGTTACAGAAGCGAAAGCTTATTTGCAAATTAACTTTTTGGGAATTCTTTTTTTAATTGGCTATAACTTTATCGGGACCGTATTACGAGCCCTTGGTGATAGTAAGACCCCACTTAAGTTCGTAATGCTTGCAGCCATGTTGAATACAGTACTAGACCCATTATTTATTTCCGTCTTTGATTGGGGTATGCAGGGTGCTGCCTATGCAACAGTACTTTCACAAGGAGTTGCTTTCTTAATTGGCTTAATTTACACATTCAAGCAGGAACTTGTCCCGTTTTCGCTTCCAATCTTGCCTAACAGAGAGGAAGTCTTGTTAATTTTGAAACTAGGTATTCCTTCTGGCTTACAAATGACGGTCATCTTTGCCGGAGTGACTGCCATTATGACTGTGGTTAACTCTTTTGGCGGGGCAGTCGTAGCTGGGTTTGGAGCGTCACAGCGAATCGATAGCTTAATTACTTTACCAGCAACAGCTTTAGGTACAGCAGTTAATAGTATGGCGGGACAGAATATTGGAGCACATCGCTGGGATCGTGTCAGGAGCATTTCAATATACGGAGCTATGTATAATTTAGCAATCATGCTTCTAATGGCTATTATCGTGTTTATATTAGCAGAACCATTAATCCGCTTATTTATTCAGGAAGAACAGGCTGTATCATTTGGTGCAGATTACTTAAGAATCATTTCCTTTTTCTATCTGTTTTTAGGACTAAACTTTATTTTAAATGGAATCGTCAGGAGTTCAGGGGCGATGTATCAGGTACTAGTACTAAATATCATCTCTTTTTGGGTGCTTCGTTATCCACTAACCTTTATCTGTTCAAGCCTATTTGGTCAAAATGGAATCGCAATTGGGATGGGGATTAGCTTCATTGTTAGTAGTATGTTTGCATTTGCTTATTTTAAATGGGGGAAATGGAGAGAGAAAAAACTTTTTGCTCAATAATGTACTGACAAAAAATACAATTAAATAATGATGAAGGATTTACATCATAGAATATAGAACAATTAGTAAAAGGAAGTCAACTAAAGGGGAGAACAGAAAGCTACTTTCTAGAAGGTTAGGATCCTTTGGGAGAAGCATTCCTAAAAAGCTAAATTAGCGGGAGGGGAAGCGGAATGAGTTATAAATATAATTCAATAAGAAAATGGAAGAGGGAAGGTTTTAAATCGCTATTACAAATACTAATTCTTATTTTCTTCAGTTTTTTCTCTTCATTCAGCTCTGGAATAGGTGATCAGACTAATCTGTTTTTCCTTGCTTTTCTACTCTTAGTTGTTATGGAAAGGGTCTATAACGCTATTTATTATTTCACTTTACATAACAAGGATTATTTAATTATAGAAAGCAGTTCTATATCCATCTATAAAGGAAAGCTCTTTCCAAAAAAATATATTGAATATCATAAGGTAAAACATGTGGTTCAAGTCAGCGATATCATCATATTAAAATTACATGATGGGAAAGAAGAGGAAATTTACACTGAAAGGTTATCTCATTCAGATACCAATGAAGTAAAAAAAGAGCTTAAGCATAGGTTGGGCCAAAAGGCGGTTACGCTGTGAAGGTTCCTTTAAATTTAGAACAGAGATCTGGTTTAACATCTTGTGATAAAACACAATTTCTATTCTGAATTTTAGGAGAGGGAGGGTTGAATGACTAAAAATCATATTATAGGAATAATGACTATATTACTCTTCGTGGTAGTATTCAAGAATATGAACCTCCAAGAGCAAGCTAAAAAGTATGAAGAAGAAATTGGGAATTCATATGGACAACTCGTTTATGATACTCGTGATGCGGTTAGACCGATGATTGAAGTAGACATAGCAGAGGCAATAAAAACAGAATATGGGAAGGGACTTATACATAACTTTAACCTGCAATTAAGGAACAAGGCCAGGCAATTTATATTTGTAGGAAATGATATTTCAAAAATTGGTGATTTACTTGATGAAATATCTATCATTCAAGAAAAGGCACTGGATAAAGGATCCATTACGGAAGAAGAACGCCATGTATATTCTACCAAACTAACAACACTTAACTTAATATTAATGGATTTTGAGCACCATTTGAATTCAAGAATAGATCTGTATGAATCTTTTACGAGTATTGAAAATCCCGAGATTGTTAAAAAAATGGAGCAAAGACTTAATAATGTTGACTAGGATGATTTTTTAAAGGCTCTGTTAGAGTTTGTTGTTGATTTCCGTTCCAGGACACTCGCTTTCCGTGGGCGGGTTCGGGAGCCTCCTCGGCGTTACCGCCTGCGGGGTCTCCTTCACCACGCTTCTCCCACAGGAGTCTCGCGTCCTTCCACTTCAATCAACTCTGCTAAAAATCAACACTGTACTTTAACACAGCTTTTTTAAAAAAGAGGAATGGATATATGAGAGGGTACTAATCAAAGCAGGATTAGTACCCTTTCTCGTGGAAATAATGCTTCATGATTAACTTATGGTGAGCAAGTGCAATACACTAGGCGAGTTGACTCTTCTTTAATGCAGTGATGGTGGTTTCATATTCATATAGCAAATCATTAAAGATTGCGTTCCAATTTTGGGTTAACGCATATTGACGGGCTGCTTTACTCATTTGAAGTCTTTTTGTATCGTTGGACAATAGTTCATCAATCGCTTGTACGAAAGAGTCTATCTGTCTTGGTTCACATAGAATACCTGTCTTCCCTGGTGAGACGATGGTTTTTACTCCACCTGAATTTGCTCCAATGACTGGAGTGCCACAGGCGAGTGCCTCTAGAACAACGTTGCCAAAGGTTTCAGTAGGTGACGGAAATACAAATAAATCAGATGCTGAATAGATGCTAGCCAAGCTTTCACCATTTAAATAGCCTGTAAAGGTAACGTTTGCAGGGACCTGATTGGCAAGTTCCTCCTTTAAAGGACCATCCCCAACAATAAGCCAATGGATTTGTTTTTGTAAGTGATTGGGTAAGGATCTTATCGTTTCAGATAGGGTTTGAATATCCTTTTCTGGTGCGAGTCTACCCACATAAGAAAGGATATACTTTTCTTTAATTTGGTATTGCTCTCTTATTGTAGATGAAAGTGGATTGGGCTTAAAAAGAGTGCTATCGACTCCACGGCTCCAAAGATAGAGATTAGTGAAGCCCTGTCGTTTTAATTGTTCCTTTGTTTCTAAGGAAGGTACAAATATCTTAAGAAAGGATCGATGGAACCATCTCATATACTTCCAAAGTAAAGGAGCGAGAAAAGGAAGTTCGTAATAGTCTAGGTATTGATTGAAATCTGTATGGTAGGAACCGACGAGAGGAATGTTTAGCTTTTTAGCATAATGGATCCCACAAAGTCCAACATTGAAGGGAGTTGCTACATGGATAAGGTCGGGTTGGAATTTCAATAATTGCTGCTTAACTTGATTCATATTTGGAATAGCCAAGCGACACTCCGGGTACAGAAAAAAGGGAAGGCTTGTAAAACGGTGTATGTGAGTAGAATAGTGATCTAATTGATCTGAACAATCCGGTGTAAAAACTATACATTCATGCCCTTCTTGTTCTAAAAAGTCGGTAAATCTTTTGAGTGTCTTTGCTACCCCGTTAACTTGAGGTGTATAGGTGTCAGTAAAAATTGCAATCTTCATCTTATCCCCTCCATACCATTTATAGGAAAGCTGTTTGTATAAACAATTGGTTTATATAGGTATAAGAAAGAATTCCTGTAAAGCTACCAAGAAGACTTCCTGCTAATACATCAGAAGGATAATGAAGGCCTAGATAAATTCTTGATAGTCCAACACAACAAGCAAGTGGTAATAATAAAAGGCCTAACATAGGGATTGCACACACAATCGGTACGACAGTTGAAAAAATGGCAGTGGAATGTCCAGAAGGAAATGAGTGATCGATTAAGGGATTTACCGTTACTTTGCTTTCAGTTAGGGCTATGTATGGTCTAGTGCGAGGATAGAATTTCTTAATAAGAGCAACTGGTAGATGACTAACTAATAAAGAGACACCACTAGCTAAACCGATATATTTATAAGGAAATGGGGAGCATATGCTAATTAGAAGCACAGCTGTGAGCATTATTCTCGCTCCACCAATATGGGTAATCAAACGAAAGAATAGATTAAGTGTCTTCAAATCAAAGTAGCGGTTAATAAACCGAAATATACTACACTCCAAATCATAAAGTGTTACAAATATTTTTGCCATTCATGATCAGCCCCAATAAGTTAATATCACTTAATGAATATACTTTTATAGTAAGGGCGAAATGTTTAGGAAATACTAATTGAATGTAAAAATATTGGGTTTTGGTGTAAATTTTAATTATTAAGGATTGAGAAGTGGGGCCAGGGTGCTTTTCCATTTTGTTAGAAGATTGGCTTAGGAACTTGTAACCTACTTGTCTTCTATGGATTCTCTTGCACCCTTCACTTCGATCCTGCTTTTTTTAAGGTTTAGGATTGTAAAGATTTATAATACTGACCTTTTTCAACGTACTCTCGTCTAATTCGTTCCATATCTTTCTGATCTTCTTCGTTTAAAGCTCTAATCACTTTTGCAGGTCTTCCGAATGCAAGACTATGGGGGGGAATTACTTTTCCCTGAGGTACTAAGCTACCTGCCCCAATGAAGGCACCTTCTCCAATTTCGGCACCATCAAGAATGATTGAACCCATACCGATAAGAGCACCTTTTCGAATGATCGAGCTATGGAGGATTACTTGGTGCCCGACTGAAACATCATCTTCAATAATAAGCGTACGGTTAGGGCTTTGATGTAGCACACAATTATCCTGGATATTTACCCGGTCACCAATGATAGTAGGTGAAACATCGCCCCTTATGACAGTATTAAACCAAATACTCGAATACTCACCAATTGTTACATCACCTGACACGGTTACAAAATCAGCAATATAAGCAGTGTTCGCGATTTTAGGTATGTGATTTTTATATGGATAGATCATCAGTTCATGTCCCCTTTAGATTAGATAATTATATTTTAACAAAATAAGTGAGAATCTGTTAAGGCTAGGGAGGAGATTGTTTATGTGGAAATGGGAAGCAGAAGAGGCAAAAGGGGTAGTCGTCATTGTTCATGGAGCAGCTGAGCATCATGGTCGCTATAAATGGTTAATAGAAATGTGGCGAAGTGAGGGCTTTCACGTCATTATGGGGGATTTACCTGGTCAGGGAACAACGTCAAGACGCGACCGAGGTCATGTTGATAAGTTTGATGTATATATTGAAACTGTTGAAGAATGGTACAAAGAAGCATTGTCCTATCAATTACCTATAATTTTAATTGGACATAGCATGGGTGGACTTGCGGTAATTAGAACGATGCAGGAAAAACATTTGCAAATTAAGTGTATGATTTTATCCTCCCCTTGTTTAGGAATAAGTGAGGAGACTACACCATCCACATTTCTTGATTTTGCTTCGAAAGTAATCAATAGAGTGGTTCCTTCACTTCGCATGAATACCGGTTTAACACCTTCAATGGCCACTAGAAATAAAGAGGTAATTGAGCTTGATAGCAATGACTCTCTTTATGTGACAAAGGTTTCTGTCAGATGGTTTAGAGAGCTTATTCATGGTACTCAGTTAGCGTTTATCAACCTACACAAGCTCCCCGATGTGCCCATTTTATTTATGCAGGGCGGGGATGATAAGATTGTTGATAAACATAAAGGGAAGGAATGGTTTGATTTATTAGAGATTACCGATAAATCCTATAAAGAATGGCACGGACTGTATCATGAGATTTTCAATGAGCCGGAAAGGGAAGTTGTATTTGATTATGCAAAGCGATTTGTTGAAACTCAGTTAGCAATCAATGTACAATAAGGAGCATCAAGGCAAAGGAGTCGATTAGATGGTGCCTTCCAATCCCGTAAGCTTAATGATAAAAGTATATCGAGATATTTTTCCAATTGCTCATAAGGAGTTAGACTATTGGCGAAGTAGAGCAGAAAAAATACCTAACCAAGAATTAAAATCACAGGCGTTAGCAAGTATAAACTCAAAGACCTTTCATTGTGAAGGGGGTGCAATTTTAGCTTTACTTTCGAACCATCACCTTGAGTCGTGTATTAAGTTTATTGTTGCTTATCAAACCATCAGTGATTATTTAGATAATCTATGTGACCGAAGTACCTCATTAGATCCATTGGATTTTGAGGCGTTGCATGAATCCATGCCAAATGCACTAACAATTGGTGAGGACCAAAAGCACGATTATTATCGATATCGGTCTGATCAAGATGATGGTTCATATCTTAAAGATTTAGTGACAACCTGCCAGCAGGTATTATTAGAGTTGCCACATTATACGTTAATCAAGCCTTTTTTACTTGAGTTAGCTAATTATTATTGCTCCCTTCAAGTTCATAAGCATGTTGTAAAAGATGAGCGTGTTCCACGACTAGAGAAGTGGTTCTTAGAGTATAAATCGGATTTACCTGAGATGGAATGGTATGAGTTTTCGGCATGCTCAGGATCAACCTTAGGCATCTTTTGTTTAGTGTCCTATGCCTTTCATGACCAACTTCAAAAAGATGACGTCTTGAAAATAAGGCAAGGTTATTTCCCTTATATGCAAGGCTTACATATCCTGCTTGACTATTTAATTGATCAAGACGAGGACCTTGAAGGTGGAGATTTAAACTTTTGTTTTTATTATCCAAACGAACAGGTTCTTCTCAAGCGGTTGTCTTATTTTCTAAAAGAGGCTGACCGTCATATACAAGGAATCCCACAGGAGTCATTTCACCGGTTCATAAACAGAGGTCTTTTAGGTGTTTACCTTTCTGACGAAAAGGTTCATGAGCAGAAATCAGTCCGGAAAATGGGCAAGCAGTTAATTAAACAGGGCGGCTTTATCAGTTATTTCTTTTATGTAAACGGAAGACTTTATAGGAGATTTAAGCAGGGGAAAGATCAGAGAAGACGTTCAGCCTGGGAACGAAAAGCGAATAATGTAATGAGTGATTAAGATAAAAGAAGCCTGTGATTAGCTCCACCTGTAAAGGAGGCTATCACGGGCTTCTTTTTTCAATCGCAATAATAAAAGGCGGATGATTTTGTTGGTTTAAAAATTGATATTGAAGGACGTGTGCTTTCATTTGATCGATATTTGATACGTACTCTAAAAGCTGGTCTCTTTCTGTTTGTCCTTCTGGGTGTCCATGATAGATGACAAGAACGATTATTCCTTCTGGCTTTAGAAGAGTTAAAATCTGTTCGATCGCAGAGATGGTGGTATTCGGTGTAGTGACGATTTCTTTATCTCCACCCGGTAGGTAGCCTAGATTGAAGATCGCCCCACTTACAGGGTTCGCTGGTATTAACTTAGAGATATGTTCATGACCTTGTCGGAAAAGAGTGACTCGATTTTGTAAGCTGTGTTTTTGTAATCTTGCTTGAGTTTGAGAAATGGCTTCTGACTGGATATCAAATCCGTAAACATGTCCTACTTCTCCAACGAGCTCTGCTAAAAATACTGTATCATGCCCGTTTCCAACCGTTGCGTCAATTGCAAGATCCCCCGGTTCAATCACCTTTGTTAGTAAGGTTCTAGCAAAGGGTAAGATTCTTTCAAGCTTCATGTAGTAATCAATTCCTTACGATAAAATTTGCCTTGATAACTATCACGTCTTTTTAATTCATTTTCAATTGAATTAAGAACGGTCCATTTATTTAGGCTCCACATCGGGCCAATCATGAGATCAGGGGGGCCATCTCCTGTAATTCGGTGAATGATCATTTCAGGAGGCAAAATTTCTAGCTGGTCACATACCAATTGTATATATTCATCCAAAGTTAAAAAGGACAGTAGACCTTTTTCATACTGTTTCACCATTGGAGTCCCTTTTAATAAATGTAATAAATGAATTTTAATCCCTTGAACATCTAGCTTAGCTACCTCTTTAGCCGTCTCCATCATCATCTCAGGTGTCTCAAGCGGGAGGCCATTGATAATATGCGAGCAAATTCGGATATTGTGCTTTCTGAGCTTATTCACTCCATCCATATAGCATTGATAATCATGAGCGCGATTGATTAGTAAAGCGGTTCGTTCATGAACGGTTTGTAGCCCAAGCTCAACCCATAGGTATGTTCGTTCATTTAGTTCTGCAAGGTATTCAACCACATCATCAGGTAAGCAGTCTGGTCTTGTGGCAATCGAAAGTCCCACGACGCCCTCTTGCTTTAACACGACTTCAAACTTTTCTTTAAGTTCCTTTACGGGTGCATGTGTATTAGTGAAGGCTTGGAAATAGCCAAGATATTTACCATTTTTCCACTTAGTATGCATTTTTTCTTTCACATCATGAAACTGCTTTTCGATGGATTCTGCACGGTTTCCAGCAAAATCACCAGAACCAGCTGCACTACAAAATGTGCATCCTCCATGAGCAACGGTGCCATCTCGATTGGGGCAATCAAATCCGCCGTCGAGGGCGACTTTGAATACTTTATGTCCAAAGTGATGACGTAGGTGGTAATTCCAAGAATGATAGCGTTTATGGTCGTCCGAATAAAGGAATGGGTTAGGTTGATTAGTCACGATTGCTACCTCCTTTCATGGATTGTCGTCAGTTTTTATCCATCAATTTTAGCATGCTTTCGATTGTAAACCAACAAAATCAAATTTGCAGTAAATGTGGGAAAAAACACCTTTTTAAAAATGTGATAGAACAAAACGAGATGTATAAACTAAAAGATGATGAAGCTTTTCATCTAAAGGTGAAGGAGGTAGGTACTGATGGCAACACGTCAATCCGTTGAAGAGCACCTACAAATGGCGGAGGATACTTTACGCTATGCAGAGGATCAATTCTCACTTGCTAAAAAGCAAGAGCATTATAACCAAACAGAGTATACAAAAGCTCAGCAGCTTTTAGAAACAGCTGTCATTGAATTAGGTCAGCTTGCCCATAGTGGGAATCAGCAGCAAAAGGAACAAGTTGACAGAATGAGACTTCAGTTACAGCGCATTCAAAACGAGATGATTATTTATCCACATCACTAAAAGCTGGAGGGACTAGCATTGAAAAAACGTTCTGACCAAAATAATCCAGAGCAAAAAACAAAGAACGGCATTAACAACCAAGACATGGAAATCGGGCCTGATTATGATCCGGTGAAGGTAGTAAAGAAGGCTAACGCAAAGCGTGCACAGCCGGATAAGTCGAAATAAGTTTATAGTCCCTCTGCCTTTGTGGCAGGGGGATTTTAGGCTTTGTGCATAAATGTTGGTTTTCGTGCAGAAATTTGAAAAATTGTGCATAAATCTATTTTTTTGTGCAGAAATTCTAATTTTCGTGCATATATATTTTTTTTCGTGCAATAACCATCAGCTAGAAGGAAATGGCCTCTTTCTACCGAATATAAATAGCTAATTCAAAGAAAGAGGTGAACAAATGATAGCCAAAGAGCGAGGTTTCCCGATTAAAATAAGAAAGTTAGAAGCGACTCTTAGAAGATTATCTAAAAATCACAGGAAGAGAGCTGATATAACGGATGAGTTAGCCAAGAACTATTCAGGTTACCGTGGAGAACAGTCCATGGACTATTATTTTAGCTACTTGGACAATAAGAGGTACACCATTTTACATAACCTGCGATTGTTTGATCAGCATCATTATTTTCAAATGGATTCACTCATTATATCGCCATGCTTTATCCTGATCGTTGAAATTAAAAATATAAAAGGTACCCTCTTGTTTGAACGTGACTATAAGCAGTTAATAAGAATGTACAATGGAAAAGAGGAGGTCTTTCCCAGTCCCTTAATTCAGGCTAAAATGCACCAGGCAAAGCTAAGACAGTGGTTGCATGCACAAAAACTCCCCGAGATCCCAATAGACTATATGGTCGTTATGAGTCACCCTCAAGCAATTATTAAAACAACCACCAATTATCGAGAGGCATTAGAGAAAGTCACAACTAGCTTTAATTTTATTAATAAGTATGAGGCCCTCGAACGTATTCACCCTCATGAAATATCAAGCTCTCGTGAAGTGAAAAAAATGGTCAAGCACCTTATTGCAAACCATACGGAAGGAAACCCAGAGATTTTAAAGCAATTTGGGATTACCAGTGACGAGCTTGTAGAGGGGATCTATTGTCCTAGCTGTACTTTTATCCCTATGCTCAGAAAATCCACTAAATGGTTTTGCCCTCAATGCTCGTGCTTCTCCAAGGATGCCCACATTCCCTCAATAAAAGATTACTTCCTATTGTTTGATTCCAAAATTACAAGTAAACGATTTCGGACGTTTGCTAATATCAATTCTCGTTCTGTTAGCTCTAGGTTATTGGCTGAAATGAACCTACCCTTTACTGGAGATGGGAAGGCGCGAGTTTATTATGAGAAATGTTCTGAATGAAGGGTTTTGTGCATAAACTTTGATTTTCGTGCAAAAATTTTTAAAGATGTGCAGAAATCTATTTTTTTGTGCAGAAATTCTAATTTTCGTGCATAAATTTAAAAAATTGTGCAGAACGAACGAATATGTTCATGAGACACTCCAATCTAGCACCCTAAAACATTAATATTGCCCCCCACCCAAAAAACGAATACAATGAACGTTGGTGATTATGTTTTTAGGGGGAATACCATGCCAAAGTCGCTGAAACTTTTATTAGTTGGAATGGTCATCAATGTGGTAGGGTCTTCTTTTTTATGGCCATTGAATGCCATTTATATTCATGATGTGTTAGGTAAATCGTTAACAATGGCTGGTATCGTGCTCATGTTAAATTCAGCATCAGGAGTGATCGGGAATTTAATTGGTGGATACTTATTTGATCGTTTTGGTGGGTATCGCTCCATATTAATTGGTGTGAGTACGACTATGGCGGCAGGGGTAGGACTTGTTTGGAATCATAGTTGGCCATGGTATGTTGGATTTCTTATATTGACAGGTTTTGGTTCAGGGATGGTGTTCCCTTCGATGTATGCGATGGCAGGAGCTGTTTGGCCAGAAGGTGGGCGTAAGCCGTTTAATGCGATGTATGTGGCCCAAAATGTAGGCGTGGCAGTTGGGGCAGCTTTAGGTGGTTTGGTAGCATCAGTATCTTTCCAACTAACATTTACAGCAAATGCATTGATGTACGGTGTCTTCTTTTTACTGGCGACTTTAACCTATCATCGAATCCGTGTAGAGAAAATTGAACAGAGAAGCATATTAGATGGCGGGAAAATGATAAAAAATCGAGCCAAGTTTACTTCCTTGCTGATTTTATGTGTCGGCTTTTTACTTTGCTGGGTCGCACATGTGCAGTGGCAAACCAATATTGCATCTTACACGCAATCCTTAAATATATCGTTAAATCAATACAGCTTATTATGGACGGTTAATGGTGCGTTAATTGTGTTAGCACAGCCGGTCATTTCAACTGTTATTCGCTTTGTTGCTAAGACCTTAAAAGCTCAAATTATTATCGGAATTGTCATATATATGATTTCATTTATAGTCGTGGCTAATTCTAGTTACTTTACGGGCTTTCTAGTTGCGATGATTATCCTTACTCTTGGAGAAATGTTTGTATGGCCAGCAATCCCGACTGTTGCAAATCAGCTTGCGCCTAAAGGGCGTGAAGGCTTCTATCAAGGTGTTGTGAATAGTACAGCCACTGGTGGTAGAATGTTAGGTCCTGTACTCGGTGGTGTGATGGTGGATGTATACAACATTAATGCATTATTTGTTTTATTAATTGCTCTCTTATTTATATCGATTTTTACTACCTTGTTCTATGATCGAGCTATCAAAAAGGAGCAGGTGAATCAGCAGCTTACTGCCTAAATAAAAAATACTTTTAAGAAAGACTTGATGTTTGGAAGATTTTTCTTTAAAATACAATACAAAACCTTACAAGAAATAAACAGTGCGAAGGATTAGTAGTGGTAGAAGTCGGTTAAGAGAGTTGACGGTCGGTGCAAGTCAATCCATGACTATCATGAACTCACCTTTAAGTTTCAATGGTGAACAGCTTGATTTGAGCTCACTAATTATTGACGTCCCGTCCGCGTTAAGGATTCAAGTGAATGTATGAACGTGCATTAATTTGGGTGGTACCGCGGGTATATAACAATCTCGTCCCTATTTTAGGGGCGGGATTTTTTTATATATAGGTAAAAAAGTTAAGTTTTTTGAACTTGTGTTTATGTCTAGCTTCAGCGCCCAGCCCCTCGAGGTCAAATAACCCTTGGACAAATAAAAGGAAAACCACCTTTTCTTTGTCCAAGGAACATTTGCTTGTCGGGGCTAACGGGGCACTTACGCTTTTCTACCTTCATGCTGTATGAAAAACATGGAAATTATAAATCCTAAGGTGAAGAAACAAGGAGGAACTGTTATGGCTTTTAATCATCAGGAGATTGAGAAAAAGTGGCAAAGCTACTGGGAAAGCAACAAAACGTTTAAAACGAAAGAAGAAAAAGGTAATCCGAAATTTTATGCGCTAGATATGTTCCCTTATCCATCTGGAGCAGGGCTGCATGTTGGCCATCCAGAGGGCTATACGGCAACAGATATTGTTTCCCGTATGAAGAGAATGCAAGGACATAATGTGTTGCATCCAATGGGTTGGGATGCGTTTGGGTTACCAGCTGAGCAATATGCGCTAGACACGGGGAATGATCCTGCAGAATTTACTGAGCAAAATATTAATACCTTCCGTAGACAAATCAAGGAATTAGGTTTTTCGTATGATTGGGATCGTGAAGTGAATACAACGGATCCAACTTACTATAAATGGACGCAGTGGATCTTCTTAAAGCTTTTTGAAAAAGGGCTTGCTTATGTGGATGAGGTACCTGTTAACTGGTGTCCGGCTTTAGGAACTGTATTGGCAAATGAAGAAGTAATTGACGGAAAGAGTGAGCGTGGTGGACATCCGGTTGAACGTCGTCCAATGAGACAGTGGATTCTAAGGATTACTGAATACGCAGATCGCCTTCTTGAAGACCTTGAAGAGTTGGATTGGCCAGAGAGCTTAAAGGATATGCAGCGTAACTGGATTGGTCGTTCAGAAGGAGCTACTGTTCATTTTGATATTGAAGGTTTTGAGGAAGGGTTCTCAGTATTTACAACTCGTCCGGATACACTTTTCGGTGCAACGTATGCCGTGCTATCTCCTGAACATCCATTTGTTGATAAAATTACAACAGCTGAGCAAAAGGAAGCTGTTGAAGCTTATGTAGACAAGGTGAAGAGCAAGAGTGACCTAGAGCGTACTGAGCTTTCTAAGGAAAAAACAGGTGTCTTCACTGGAGCTTATGCAGTGAATCCAATTAACGGTGAAAAAATGCCAATCTGGATTGCTGATTATGTATTAATGAGTTATGGTACAGGTGCGATTATGGCGGTTCCAGCACATGACGAGCGAGACTTCGAATTTGCGCAAAAGTTCAAGTTGTCAATCGTAGAGGTAGTAGCGGGTGGAGATGTATCAAAAGAAGCCTACACAGGTGATGGAGAGCATGTTAACTCTGAATTCTTGAATGGTTTGAATAAAGAAGAAGGTATTACGGCAGCAATTAAGTGGCTTGAAGAAAACAACAAGGGTGAGAAAAAGGTTTCCTATCGTCTTCGGGACTGGCTATTTAGCCGTCAGCGTTACTGGGGTGAGCCGATTCCAATCATCCACTGGGAAGATGGAACAACGACTGCTGTACCAGAGAGTGAGCTTCCATTAGTACTTCCTAAGACAAAGGAAATCCGTCCCTCAGGTACAGGTGAATCACCACTTGCAGCGATCGAGGACTGGGTAAATGTCGTGGATCCTGTGACTGGCAAAAAAGGTCGCCGTGAAACGAATACAATGCCACAATGGGGCGGAAGCTGCTGGTACTTCCTACGCTATATTGATCCACATAATAGCGAGCAATTAGCAGATCCTGAAAAGCTAAAAGAATGGCTTCCGGTTGATATTTATATCGGTGGAGCAGAGCATGCGGTACTTCACTTGCTTTACGCTCGTTTCTGGCATAAATTTTTGTATGATATTGGCGTTGTTCCAACAAAGGAACCGTTCCAAAAGCTATTTAACCAAGGAATGATTCTTGGTGAAAATAATGAAAAAATGAGTAAATCTAAAGGGAATGTAGTAAATCCTGATGATATCATCAAGAGTCACGGTGCTGACACACTTCGTCTTTATGAAATGTTCATGGGACCACTTGAAGCATCGATTGCTTGGTCAACGAACGGACTTGATGGATCACGTCGTTTCTTAGATCGTGTTTGGAGATTGTTTGTTGAGGAAAATGGACAGTTAAATTCTAAAATTACTGAAAGTACTTCAACGGGATTAGAAAAGGCTTATCATCAAACAGTCAAAAAAGTAACAGAAGACTATGAAGGACTTCGTTTCAACACAGCTATTTCACAAATGATGGTGTTTGTAAATGAAGCTTATAAGGCAACAGAGCTTCCTAAGGAATATGTAGAAGGCTTCGTGAAGCTTTTATCACCAGTGGCGCCACACGTTGCTGAAGAGCTTTGGGAAAAGCTTGGACATTCTGACACGATCACATATGCAACGTGGCCGACGTTTGATGAGTCAAAGCTAGTTGAAAATGAAGTGGAAATTGTTGTCCAAGTGAATGGTAAGCTTCGTACCAAGCTTCTTGTTCCAACAACCGCTTCTAAAGAAGAACTTGAAAACATAGCGATGTCTGAGGACAGTGTAAAGGAATCAATTGAAGGTAAAACAGTTCGTAAGGTTGTTGTGGTTCCAGGTAAGCTAGTTAACATAGTTGCAAATTAATAAAACTAGAGGCAGGTCACACTGCCTCTTTTACTAAGAAAAGGAAGGGTGAAAAGTGATGGAACAAGAAATAAAAATCATTACAACAGCTGAGCTGCAAGAAAAACTAGCTAAAGGTGAGAATCTAGAGCTAATCGATGTACGTGAAGATGAAGAGGTAGCCCAAGGCGTAATTCCAGGAGTTAAGCATATTCCGATGGGACAAATCCCAGAGAGAATGGCAGAGCTCGATCCAGAAAAAGAATACATATTTATTTGCCGTTCTGGTCGCAGAAGTGAAAATGTTTGCTATTACCTACAGGATCAAGGGTATAAATGTGTAAATATGGTTGGTGGAATGCTTGAGTGGGAAGGCGATAGAGAGGTTCAATTTTAATTGAGTGAGTAGATAACAGGAGGGGGACATTTTTGTCTTCCTTTTTTAGGTTAATTTTCTTGTAAAATTTAAAAGGTATTGACAGTTTTTCCTAAATAAGTAAAATTATATTAGAAATGAATAGTTTTAAAGGCTGATAAACCGTGGATTTATTCCACCCTTATGCTATACACATAAGCCGGTCTTGTATCTTACTAAAAGATATGAGACCGGCTTTTTTATTTCTTTTTTAAAGGAGACTGGTTGTAATGCTACAAGTTATTAGAAAGCTTCATCCTATTATTTCAATCCTTTTAGTAGGTGCCTTATTTTCTAGAATTGCCAATTCTATGAGTTTACCGTTCTTAGCCATTTACCTAGATAGGCAAACGGATTTAAGTCCTCTGTTGATTGGTATGATCATTGGGGCTGCACCGTTATCTAGTACCCTAACTGGAATATTGGGAGGTTTTTTGTCAGACAGGTTTGGTAGGAAACTAATTATGCTCCTGTCCATATACTCCTGGGGCTTTGTCTTTATAGGATATGCACTGGCAAAAGAACCTATCGTTTTTTTAGTTCTAAGTATACTTAATGGAGTTTGCAAGGCTTTTTTTGAACCAGTATCACAGGCATTAATGGGAGACCTAACTGAAAAGGATATAAGACCAAAAGTTTTTTCATTGAGGTATACAGTCATAAATATGGGAGTCGCAATAGGTCCCTTGTTAGGTGTGTTTATTGGATTATCGTCTAGTGGAGTTGGATTTATTATTACAGGAATTTTTTATATAATTTACTCCATTGTTTTACACCTATCATTTTCAAAAGTCCAAGTACCATCAAATTGTGGGCAGCTAGAACAGGAGCATTCATTGAAGCAGTCATTTCTGATGATGAAAAAAGATAGAATCTTACTTGCCTTTATTATCGGTGCTTCCATAACTCAAATTGGATTTGCCCAATTTGCACCATTATCTCATCATATAAGTACTACATTTGAAAAGGGTGTGATCTATTTCGGATGGATGATGACAGTCAACGCATTGACTGTGGTAGTCGCACAACTTCCGTTATCCGCGTTATTTGAGCGCTTTTCTACCGTAACCGGAGTATATGTGGGGAACATGCTATACGCATTAGGAGGTCTTGGGTTTGCATTCTCAAATAATTTCTATGAGATGATTATTTCTATGATTATTTTTACATTAGGAGAAGTATTATGCTTTCCAGCTGGCACTATATTAATAGACAAACTGGCTCCGAATCATTTGCGTGGTAGTTATTATGGGGCGATGAATTTTACGGAGTTAGGAAGATTTTTAGGCCCGACTTTAGGAATGTTCTTTTATTCAAACTTAGGAATAACTTGGCTTTTTAGTATAATTTTTGGTTTGTTACTAATAAGCAATTTGATTTACTGGATAGGAGATCGAATGTGGTCAAAGCAAACCAGTCAAGTAATGTTGGTCAAGGGAGATTTAGGAGGAAACCATATATTACGGTAGGTTTAGAGGCTGATCTGAAAAGTAGTTGGTACTATTATTCGGAGGAAATCATAATAAAAGCCACAATGGAAGGATATCCAAAGTGGCTTATCTCTTTTTAGAGTTTGTGTATTAATATTGCTTCTCTGCCATCGCGTTCTTCCCAGCGGTCATGCCGGCAACACGACCGGTTACAAATGCAGCTGTAATATTGTATCCACCTGTGTACCCGTGAATATCGAGTATCTCGCCACAGAAATAAAGCCCTTCGACTAACTTTGAAGACATTTCTTTTGGATTGATTTCCTTAACGGAAACCCCTCCACCTGTAACGAAGGCTTTTTCGATTGAAAGTGTTCCGTCTACATAAAAAGAGAATTGCTTACAGCTAGAAACAAACGCTCTTAGTTTTTCATGTGAGATATGATGATAGTTTAATTGTTCATCGATTTGGTTTTGATTAAGGAGGAACAATAAATATCTTTCAGGTAAAAATCCTTTTAATACATTTTTAACAGATTTATTAGGCTCGTCCTTTAGTGCTTTTAGCATGGATTGGAAAAGGGCTTCCGCTGTTTGATCAGGCACAGCATCTATTCGCATCTCAATTTTTCTCGTCTTAAACTTCTCCTGTGCCTTAACAACATATTGACTGCATCGCAATACGGCAGGTCCTGAGATACCAAAATGGGTGAAAATCATATCCATTTTATGTGTGATAAGGGTTTTTCCTTTAGGGCTAATGACACTCAGAGCTACATCTCGTAGTGAAAGTCCTTGCAATTCCTTATTTTTAATAAACGATTCACTAGATGTCAAAGGTACTTCAGTTGGGTATAGAGTTGTGATTGTATGTCCGGCCTTTTCTGCCCATGCATAGCCATCACCTGTTGAACCGGTTTGCGGAACCGATTTTCCACCTACTGCAATAATGACATGCTGACATTCAATTATCTGTCCATCTCTTAAAGTAACAGATTGTGTTTTTCCATCTTTGTAGTCAATGGTATGAACCGGAGAATTAATCCAAACGGTAACATGTAGCTTCTGAAGTTGCTCTAAAAGAGTATTCACGACTGTTTGTGCTTTGTCGGTAATGGGAAACATTCTACCGTGGTCTTCCTCTTTTAGTTGGATGCCTAAGCCTTCAAAAAATCGAATGATATCTTCGTTATTAAAAATAGAAAATGCACTATATAGGAATCTTCCATTACCCGGAATATGCTTAATAATCTCTTCAACGGGCAAGCGATTTGTTACATTACAACGGCCTCCACCAGATATAGCAAGCTTTCTTCCTAACTTTTCTCCTTTATCAATGAGAAGTACTTTAGAGCCTTTTTCAGCAGCAGCAATGGCTGCCATTAAACCAGATGGTCCTCCACCGAGGACAATGACGTCATATTTCATCCTAAAAACCTCCGTTACAATACAAGCTAAAAGTAGAATAGCATTTTTCTAGCAAAAAGAAAAACTTGGCTCTATCCATATTTTTCTCTATTATAAGGAGTGGAGAGTGATTATATGAGTCATTATATTCCAATGATTAATGAGGGAGTATACCCCCATGATGCGGGTTGGACAGAAGATGAAGGCAATCAATCTATTCTATTGCTTTCCGTTCCAGAGTTAGAGGAACTGGCCAATAAAGTCATCACTAATTTTGATTACGCTTGGCTTTTTGATGCATCGATGAATGCTTATATTTTTTGTTTTCAAATCGAGGAGAAGGAGCATGCGATTATTTTTCAATTTAATCATGCAGGCAAATTCCTGTTAGAGCGAGAGGCATATGAGCCTTTTTCAATTGCCATTACAGGATCTGACTTCTCCAACATGACGGAGCATACACCTTATTTATTGCTTCGACCAATACAGTTAAATCGACAGCCGGTAGCAGGCTGGTAAATCGGAAACATACTTTTATACAATATTATGTTAAAATAAAGCAATTGTTTTAAGTAGTTGTTGGGGGTTTTATATGTCAGGCTCAAGTTTATTAAGAGGGACATTCATATTAACACTAGGTACATATATATCGAGAATTTTAGGGATGATTTATGTTTTTCCTTTTGTTGCTTTAGTAGGGACTCAAGGTACAGCCCTATATTCTTATGGATATCTTCCATATACAATTTTCTTAAGTTTATCGACAATCGGCGTTCCGATGGCCGTTTCAAAATTTGTGTCCCGTTATAATGCGCTTGGAGAGTATCATACAAGCCGAAAGCTGTTTAAAGTTGGTATGCTTTTAATGCTCTCGATGGGTGTGTTATCATTCATCATCCTATTTGTTATGGCACCTGCCATTGCGCCCCTTGTCCTTAAGGAGCAGGATGTTACTAGTCAAGTGGGAGTAAATCATGTCGAGGATG
Organism: Bacillus sp. AK128; assembly: GCF_053903075.1. Taxonomy (NCBI): domain Bacteria; kingdom Bacillati; phylum Bacillota; class Bacilli; order Caryophanales; family Bacillaceae; genus Bacillus; species Bacillus sp. AK128. The sequence continues at coordinate 883,855 of NZ_CP096379.1, forward strand.
TTGTGTATGTCATCCGAATGGTAAGCTTTGCTTTATTAGTGGTTCCAATGATGAGCGTGATACGTGGTTTTTTCCAAGGTAATCAGTCGATGGAACCTACGGCGATTTCGCAAGTCGTTGAACAATTGTTTAGGATTGTCTTTTTATTAGGCTCTGTTTTTATAATATTGAAAGTGATTGAAGGAGATTTAACGACCGCTATTGGATTCGCGACGTTTGCTGCATTTATAGGTGCTCTAGGTGGACTGCTCGTATTGGCGTGGTTTTGGAAAAAGAGAAAAGCAAACTTAGATTTGCTACTTGTTCAAAGTAAAAAGGAATCTCAACTGTCGTCAAAAGAAATGATCAAGGAATTGCTTACATATGCCGGTCCATTTGTATTTGTTGGTTTAGCAATACCACTATATCAACTGGTTGACTTTTTAACTTTAAACCACACCTTGCAAGATAACGGGATGACAACAAAGAGTGCAGAGCATATTTATTCAATCTTACAATTTGAAGTACCGAAGCTAGTGATGATCCCAGTTTCATTGGCAACAGCTTTTGGTCTAACGCTTGTTCCTGCGATTACAAAGGCATTTACCGATAGAGACCAGAGGCTATTACATACACAGATTGATCAATCCATTCAAATCGTATTTTTCTTAACATTGCCGGCGGTTGTAGGTTTATCGGTGTTGAGTGATGAAATGTATGCTATGTTCTATAGAAACGATGAACTTGGCTCAACGCTTCTAGCTTGGTTTGCACCAGTGGCGATTCTATTTGCTTTCTTTACCATTACTTCTGCTATGCTACAAGGCATTCAAAAGCAAAAGCTAGCCGTGATTAGCCTGGTGTTTGGTTTACTTTTAAAGTTTATTTTAAACGTGCCAATGATCACTTGGTTTGAAGGTATTGGCTCCATCATAGCAACAGCAATTGGATATTTAGGGTCAGTTGTTTATAGTCTTGCGATGATTAAACGGCATGCCCAGTTCTCTTTTAGGTTGGCATTTAAAAGATCTGTTTTAATGGTCATGTTAGCCATGCTTATGATGGTAGGGATTTTGCTCACCCTATGGGCATTATCGCCATTTATAACATATGGTGAAGGCAAATGGGAGGCAGTAATACTAACGATGGTTGGAGTTTCAGTTGGTGCTGGCATTTACCTCTATTTAAGCTATCGTTCAAATTTAGCAGGTAAACTATTAGGAAATCGATTTAGAATGCTAAAAAGACAAAAAGTGAATGGCTAAGCACATTCACTTTTTTCCTAGTTAAATTTAATAGTTATAGCCGTCACCATAGCCTAGACGTCGCTCAATTCTGTCTACACGACGATCTAAACGATCGATACGAGTATTGATTCGTTGAATTTGTCTTTCTAATCGGTCTAAACGTTGATCAACGTTTCCACCACCGCCTGGATATCCTGGAAACCCTGGGAATCCTGGAATTGGAAAACCGTAACCCTCTGCTTGTTGTCTTGGATACATAATGTTAGCTCCTTTGATTTAGAATACGAAATACCATATAGTCTATGTTGGATGGGGCATATGTGGAGAGGGTAAATGCCCAAAAAATTTAAAAAAGTTTAGGTGATTGTCGCATGCGTATCGATAAATTATTAGCCAATATGGGATTTGGAACTAGAAAAGAGGTTAAACAATTATTAAAAACAGGACTGGTCCGTGTAAATGAAGATATCGTAAAGGATGCAAAAACACATGTCGATCCCAATCAACAGCAGGTTACGGTTAATGGGGAACCAGTTGAATACAAGGAATTCGTTTATTTAATGATGAACAAACCGCAAGGAGTCATTTCTGCAACAGAGGATAATCACGATCAAACCGTTATTGATTTATTGGAGCACGAGGATGCTATATTTGATCCTTTTCCTGTAGGTCGACTTGATAAGGATACAGAGGGACTATTAATAATAACAAATGATGGACAACTTTCTCATCAGTTGCTATCGCCTAAGAAGCATGTTCCCAAAATCTATTATGCACATATTAGTGGTGTGGTTACTGAAGAGGATGTAGAAGCTTTTAAGAAGGGTGTAGTGTTGGATGATGGTTATGAGACAAAGCCTGGATTTTTAAAAATCTTAGAATCAGGGTCTATGTCAAAAATTGAACTCACTATTACAGAAGGAAAATTCCATCAGGTAAAAAGAATGTTTGAAGCGGTCGGAAAGCGGGTAGAGTATCTCAAACGGATAAAAATGGGTCCTTTGCCATTAGATGAAACACTAGAACTCGGGGAATATCGAGAATTGACAGATGAGGAAATTGAATTACTAAGAGAAGCTTCTGTAAAGTAAGGGCGATTTTATCCTTTCACATAAGAAAGAAGGACAGATGTCCTTCTTTCTATTAAGTCGTTTCAATAATGGATTAGTTGGATTATTATGTAGCATTTCAACGTATTCATCTGTGGTGTTTTACGAAGTCATCTTCACTTTCTTTTCGGTCGTTGTCCATCTACCGCGGCTCGGGCTTTCGACCAAATCATTATATACTAGAACATTCAGGTCTCTTTGGACTGTTCGTTGAGTCATTCCAAATTCATCAACCAGTTGATCCGTTGTTACGGTACCACGTTCATTAATATACATATATACTGACTTGATCCTATTTATCATCCGAGAAGTTGAAGGCTTCAAAAAACCACTCCCTATTGTTTATTTGTAATTCTCATATAACAACAAAGTATGTTTGTACTCTTTGAACCAACTAGACTAAACAATCCCTCCTTCCTGTTTTTTTAGTTAATATATGTCATGCGTTCAACTGTATATGACCTATTCTACAAAATTCGCTTTATTTCCTCCTTCTTTTTTTTATTTTTTCCACTATTTAGTTAATTGTCTTTAATTCTATTTCTTACTCTGTTAAAGTTTGTTGTTGATTTCCGTTCCAGGACACTCGCTTTCCGTGGGCGGGTTCGGGAGCCTCCTCGGCGTTTCTCGCCTGCGGGGTCTCCTTCACCACGCTTCTCCCACAGGAGTCTCGCGTCCTTCCACTTCAATCAACTCTGCTAAAAATCAACACTGTACTTTAACACAGCTAGTTCTTAAATGTTTTTTTGAATGCTTTTTTGTTTGTTCTGCTTTTTGGGGAGGACTTATATTCATGCCTTCTGCTCCAAAATAAGTTGGATTAATTTATTAGAAAATCAAGTAAAATAACATTATATCTACATAATAATTATGAATTTATATTAGTAAATATTTACTTTTTATCGAACCATTAAGGATTTTTTGATATGCTGTAATAAGTAGATAGATCAGGAGGGTGTTATGATTTTACTCCGAAGAATACTTTTAATGACGATTAAGATGAATAATTGGGTTTTGTTTTGGGCTAGTTTCTGTCTCATCCTTGGTAGTACTTTTGTTATTCATTACCTTGAACCAGAAACATTTACAACACCGTTTGTCGCTCTTTGGTGGGTGATGACAACCGTAACGACTGTCGGCTATGGTGATTATTATCCAACAACCGTTGAGGGACGGGTTTTTGCTATTTTTCTTTACATATTTGGAATTGGTTTAATAGGAGTCGTTATTGGGAAGGTTGTTGATTTCTTTTCTGAATTTAAAAGGAAAAGGGAGGAAGGAAGAATGACATACAAAGGTGAGGGACATCTTGTTATTATTGGATGGTCTTCTAAAGCAAGCTTTGCCGTTAAAGAAATATTAGAATCAACGTTGGATACTGATGTTGTTATTATTGATCAGCTAGAAAAAGCACCGTTAATGCTAGATCGAGTGTATTATATTAATGGTCCAGCCACAAAAGATTTGACCCTTGAAAATGCAAATGTGCTTCATGCTAAAGCTGTCTTAATCTTTGCTGATGATACGATTCAAAATGATGAGTTAGCTGATGGTAAGTCGTTGCTAATCGCCTCATCCATTGAACGATTAGGAAAACAAGTTCATACAATCGTTGAAGTTCTTAATGAAAATCATATTAAAAATTTTCAACACATTCATATTGACGATTTCCTATTGTCACACGAAACTGTTTCGGGTCTTGCTGTTCGTGCAGCCATCTCAAAAGGAATTACCGGTATTTATTCGCAACTAATCAGTCGAAGATATGGTGATGACTTATATCAGCTAAAACCAAGTAAAGATTGGCATACTTATAAGGATGCTTTTCATGCTCTCTTACTCGAAGGAGCTACACTTATTGCAGACAAGGATCAATTAGATATCAATAGACGACTAGATGAGCCTGTAAAGGAAGATTCCTTGTTATATATTATTTGTGATGAGGACACCTTCAAAAAGGTTAAAACAAAGTATACGGTTGTATAGGAGTGAATGGGTTGCATAAGACTAATTGGTTAGAAGAGGTTTTAAATAGAAAAGATGAGTTAATAAAAGATACACAAGCATTTTTACAAATTGAAAGTATCCTAGATGAGGAAACAAAGGGAGATCACTCTCCTTTTGGCTCAGGAATTGACCAAGCTTTACAGTTTTTACTTCAAAAGGGCTCAAATGATGGTTTTACTGTTAAAAATGTTGATGGATATGCAGGTCATATTGAGTTTGGTGAAGGGGAGGAGCTTGTAGGTGTTCTCTGTCATATTGATGTGGTTCCACCAGGTGATGGATGGACTAGTCCGCCTTTCTCTGCAGAAATAAGAGACGGGAAGATATTTGCTAGGGGGGCATTAGACGATAAAGGACCAACAATGGCAGCCTACTATGCTCTTAAGATTGTGAAGGAGCTAAATATTGATGTAAATAAGCGAATTCGTATTATTATTGGTACGGATGAGGAAAGTAATTGGCAATGTGTGGAGCACTATTTTAAAAAAGAAGAAATGCCGAACTTGGGCTTTGCACCAGATGCTGACTTCCCGATTATTTATGCTGAGAAAGGGATTTTAGATTGTGTGTTAAAGCAGGAAAGCACCTCTCAAACAGGAGAATCTACATATACGTTACATAGCTTTAACTCCGGTCGTCGTTTAAATATGGTCCCTGATTTAGCCCTTGCTACCATACAAGGAAATCCTAGTGTAATTAAAGAGAAGTATGAAGAATTCTTACGTAAAAGCGAACTTACCGGGAGTGCAGAGGTAACTGAATCTGCAATTGAATTAAAGCTCGTCGGCGTATCTGCCCATGGAATGGAGCCTAGAAACGGTACCAATGCAGGAACTAAGCTTATTCAATTTTTAGCTGAGCTCGACTTTGATACCCAAGGCCACAGTTTCTTACGAGCTGGAAATACTTATTTTGCAGAGGATTCACGAGGGAATGCTTTGGATGTTACTAGCTCTGACGAAATTTCTGGAGACTTAACGATCAATGTTGGGACCATTTCCTATGATCTAATTGAAGGTGGGAGTTATGGGTTAAATATAAGATACCCTGTCACCAATAAAAGTGATTCTACAATCAGCACTATAAAAGAGAAGCTAGCTCCATTTGGATTTTCGGTAGCAAGTATCTCGGACTCAAAGCCACATCATGTCAACAAAGAGCATGAGCTTGTTAAGACATTACAACGTGTTTATACGGAACAGACAGGAGAAGAGGCTTCTCTACTATCCATTGGTGGAGGTACGTATGCACGTTCTCTTGAAGTTGGGGTTGCATTTGGACCGTTGTTTCCAGGTAGACCAGATATTGCCCATCAAAAAGATGAATATATAGAGATTGATGATTTAGTAAGAGCAACGGCTTTATATGCTCAAGCCATTTATGAGTTAATTAAGAAATAATAATGGATCAGCCCCCGGTTAAACGGGGGTATTTACTATGAAAGAGGGATTTTTTGTGCAAGCAAAGCAACAAGACCGAACAAAGTTGAATTTTCGTATGTTTTATTTCCTCACCTTTTTAGGTTTGGGATCTTTATATCCTTTACTAGCTGTTTATTTAGATGAAGGGGTGGGACTAACAGGGAGCCAAATCGGAACCATTCTATCTATCAGCCCCGTGGTGATGATTGTGATTCAGCCATTATGGGGAATGCTCAGTGACTGGACTCAAAAGCCACGTTTACTGTTAAGTATATCGATACTATTAACCAGCATCACCGGGTTAGTTTATGCCCAAGTGGATCTTTTCATCATTCTTATTGTGATGGCGATTATTCTCGCAGCTGTTCAAAGTGCAGTTACGCCATTATCAGATAGTATTGCGTTGAATTATGTACAAAAAGTAAAAGGTAATTATGGGTCAATCCGTTTATGGGGAGCACTAGGGTTTGCACTTGCGGTTATTATTGCAGGATGGCTTGCAGATTATATAGGACTTTGGATTATCTTTTATCTGTTTTCTGGTATGTTACTACTTGCTTTCTTGTTTTCATGGAGATTGCCTGAAGAGAATCAAGGTCTAAGAAATAACTTGTTTTCGGGTATGTCAACCTTAGCAAAGCGACCGAGATTTATTTTGTTTTTATGTACAACGTTTCTAGTGTTTGGTCCTATTTATGCGAATAATTCATATTTTGGGCTTTTTATCAAAGATATTGGTGGGACACTAACAGGGGTAGGGATTGCCTTCTTATTCGCTGCAGGAAGTGAAGCGCCGTTTATGCAGTTTGCCAATCGGTTTATTGAGAAGATCGGCATGCTTCAGGTGTTGACCTTAGCTGCAGGTGTATCTATGATTCGTTGGTTCTTCTACTTTTTTGAACCGTCTTTATATTTAGTATATGCGACCACAATTGCACAAGGTTTTTCTGTAGGATTAGCGATCCCAGCAGCTCTGCAATATGTAAGGGATATCTCTCCAAAAGAAGTTCAGGTTACTGCGGTTTCTATCTATGCAGCAGTTGGTAGTGGGCTAGGTGCATGGTTTTGCACCTACTTTGGAGGATTAATATTGCAATGGTATACAATCAAAAACGTCTATTTATTTTTCGGGATACTAACAACTTTGGGTATTACCACTCTATTGATTGTCGCGAGACTTGATTTTATTAAAAGAAAGGCAGCCCTTAAGGTAGAGGCCGCTAGATAAAGGATAGGTTTAATTGTAGGGTGGTAACACTAGTATCTTAGTGCTAGTGCGATATAAAAAGTTCATTGAGGCAAAAGTTTTGGTATTACACCGAACGCTTTTGCCTCTTTACTTTTGAGTGTACTTATTTAAAATAAATCAGTTATATAGCTTTGAACCGGTTCGGGTAAAAGTTGATAAAACAACCCTTGAAAAATAAGGTCTAATAGACCAGCAATGATCAAAATGAATAGACCAAAAAACAGAATGAATTTCTTGTTTTTCTGTATCCACCTCAATAAAATCCCCTCCACTGTTCATACGAACTTCTTTGTTAACTCATTCATTTTGCAAAAGTTTCGCTAATTTCTTGAATAACGCAACTATATACATAGACAGAGATTACTGATTAATTAACACTGTCTTCTTCGAAATCAAATAAATCACTAGATAAATAGCGTTCGCCGGTATCACAAGCAATACATACGATTACATCATCTGGTGTTAACCGCTTGGCTACCTCTATTGCTGCATAGCATGCTGCACCTGATGATGGACCTACTAAGATTCCTTCTTCACGTGCTAGTCTTCGGGTAATCAGATAGGCCTGTTCATCCTCGATCTTAATGATTTCATTGTAGATGTTTTGGTTTAATATACTTGGAATAAAGCCGGGACTCGTTCCCACTAGCTTATGCTTACCTGGTTTCCCACCGGAAAGTACAGGTGAGCCAGCTGGTTCCACCACATGAACAGAAAGATTAGGATACTTCTCCTTTAACACTTCTCCAGTACCGGTAATGGTCCCACCAGTACCTGCTGTTGCGACAAAGGCGGTCAATTCTTTTCCGAGCTGTTCCATCCCTTGGATGATCTCCTTAGCTGTGGTATGACGATGTGCATCGGGATTGGCGTGATTATCAAATTGCATAGGTAAAAAACTATTTTCAATGCTTGCTGCTAGCTCTTTTGCTTTTGCAATGGCTCCTGGCATCTTCTCCTCACCTGGAGTAAGAACTACCTCTGCCCCGTATGCCTTCAATAAATTAATTCTTTCTTTTGTCATCGTATCGGGCATCACTAAAATGGATTTATAGCCTCTTGCTGCCGCGTTCATGGCTAGTCCAATTCCTGTATTACCACTCGTGGGTTCAATGATGGTGGAACCTTTAGATAACAAGCCTTGTTGCTCTGCTTGTACAATCATATTAAAGGCAGCACGGTCCTTTACACTTTTACTTGGGTTAAACATTTCAAGCTTTAAATATATAGTTGCTCCACCCTCGGGTGCTAATTTTTGTAGCTTCACAAGCGGGGTGTTACCAATTAATTCACTAATATTGCTCACGACTTTCATTCATTGTCCTCCTTTTTCCATTAGTAATTGCATGGATTTTGGTAAAATATACAATAATGAGACTAATCCATTCGAAAGGTGGAAGTAATATATTGACGAATACCCATTATTTTTTAGCCATCCCTATTCCACAGGCTACGAAACAATTATACTTGGAATGGAGACAACTTGTTAAGGAAAAGCTCCCATTTAAATCCTGGGTTCATCATGAAGACTATCATATTACATTAGTGTTCCTAGGGGATGCCTCTTTTTCTAAAATTCAGGAGGTAAAAACTGAAATGAAGAGAATCTCGAGTGAATATAAAGGATTCCCACTTCAGCTTCGGGGTTTGGGCTATTTCGGAAGAAAGGAAAGTCCACGCGTATTTTGGGGCGGAGTGGAAGTTAGCCCTTCACTGCTACAGCTGCAACAAGAGGTTTTTAAAGCTTGTCAAAATCTTGGCTTTCAACTTGAAAAGAGAAGCTACTCTCCTCATATGACATTAGCAAGACGCTGGGGTGAAAAAACCGAATTTCCTTATCAGGAACTTGAACAACTATTTCAGCCTAAGGACGAGCTACTATCTTTCAATGTAGAAAATATCGTGCTGTATCAAACACACTTAAACCGCTCACCTAAATATCAACCATTAGCAATCTTTCCATTAGATAATGTGTAAAACAAAATTAAAAAAAACCGATTGATTGAATAAAATTAACATACTAGATCTATATGTAAAGCAATACATATAAAAGGGGAAATACAGTGGCACAATTAATCAAATTACAAGATTTTATTTCTCGGTATGAAATGAACGTCTACCGATATCCAAGTCAATACATTCGATTGAAAAAACAGCATTGGAGAAAACTGAAAATGCAATGGGAGGAAGGGACTCTTATAGCACCTGAACTTCTACCGGAAGAAGATATTGGTCAAGAAAAGAAGACGATATTTCATCCTCTTAAAAAAATATTAAATAAAAAAGATCGTGAGCAAGAAATAAGTGAGTCATTCGAAAACCATACATCCAAGGAAAATGATTCAGAATCCACAGAAGAATCAGGCTTTACATTCGAGTATCAGCTAAGACATCAGCCTAGAGATGAGGATGAGCTTAAAAAATGGTTTCTTAATCAGCTATTTGAAATACAGATTAGATGGGCCAGCTCAACTATCAGAGAAAAGTCATTTGTTGAAAGACAATTTTATCATGATTTACATCTTAAATATTTCCTTCAACGTTTTCCAGACAATTATCTCGTTCTTTATCATCCCGTTTTTATTATCCAAAAAGCACCGGTGGAGTTAGAGGTAATTTTAATTAGTCCTATTGAAACATGGTGTATCACTATGGTTGAGAGTGAAGAGGAAAGTGTGTTGGTAGGTTCAAAAGATAGATTTTGGACGGAGAAGCATACAACCAAAGAGAAGAAGATTTTAAACCCATTGATCGGTTTAAACCGAATGGAGAAGATCGTTCAGAGAATTTATCAATTAAACGATATTGAACTTCCAGTAAGGAAGGTCGTACTTAACCGGAATGGATATATTGATTACCCATATGGACCGGTGGATACTCATTTTATTGATAAGCGAAATTATGAGGAATGGTTTGCTGGTTTAAGAAGGCTATCCTCTCCGATTAAACACGATCAGTTAAAAGCAGCTAAAGGACTTTTGCAGCACTGTCAATCAACATTTATAAAACGACCAGAGTGGGACGTATAAATAAAATGATAATAAGCTGGGGGTGTGGTATGGAGGCCGAATTGAGTAGAGACTTTGAAGCTTTTTTAGATGAATTAACCATCATAACCATTCTACTTCCGAGTAACTGGAATTTGGAGGTTGAACCGAGCTTTTCTTTACTTTGTCAAAACGGAACCCAGCAGCCATTAGCTATTATTCTGTATGAAGAGCATGAATCATTTATAAAATATCAATGTAAAGTTGCGGCACCTCTCAATTTACGAGAAGAATATATTGTGTCAACTGGAAGTCACCTGACTGATTTACAGATAGGTTCTGTTGTAAGAACAGCTGCATTTGATGAAGCTTATGCTTATTTTGGAGATGACCTAGGGGTAAGCTATGCTAAAACACTTACAACCTTTAAGGTTTGGGCACCAACAGCCTCAAAGGTACGCTTAAAGCTAATAGATCCAGTTGAAGAAAAAGAATCCATCGTGGAAATGACGAGATTTGCTAAAGGAATATGGAAAAACAACATAGAAATTGATTTAGATGGTTTTTATTATAGCTATCTTGTTTGTGTAAATCAGGTATGGAGAGAAGCGGTGGATCCGTATGCTAAAAGTGTGTCTGTCAACGGAGAATATGGGGTAATTATTGACTCAAGTAAGATCAAGATGAAGAATGCTACCTTACCTAGTCTAGCTCAATATACTGATGCGATTATCTATGAAACCCATATTCGGGATTTCACTATTCATCCTAATAGTGAAGTTGTCCATAAAGGGACATATAAAGGGTTTGCAGAAGAAACTACGGATACTGGACTTAATTATGTCAAAAATCTAGGAATTACTCATATTGAGCTACTGCCAATTAATGATTTTGCGGGTGTTGATGAGGAACAACCTAATGAATCCTATAATTGGGGCTATAACCCTCTCCATTATTTTGCACCTGAGGGGAGCTATGCAACCAACCCTCGTGATCCGTATAAGAGAATTCAGGAGCTTCAGGACATGATTGAGAGGATCCAGTCAAAAGGATTAAGGGTCATTATAGATGTTGTGTTTAATCATGTTTATATAAAAGAGGAGTCTTCCTTTGAAAAAATTGTTCCCGGTTACTATTTCCGTTATGATTTACACGGTTTTCCTTCTAATGGAACCGGTGTTGGGAATGACATTGCTTCAGAGCGACTGATGGTACGAAAGTTTATCATTGATTGTGTTCTTTATTGGACAACAACATTTAATGTGGATGGATTTCGTTTTGATTTAATGGGAATCATTGATATACAGACTATGAATGAAATCAAGGATGCAGTTCATCAAATAAATCCATCTATTATCTTATTAGGAGAGGGCTGGGAATTGAATACTCCCCTTCCTATCTCAAAGAAAGCAACCATTAAGAATTCTGCAAAAATGCCAGGGATTGCTCATTTCAATGATCGTTTTCGGGATACGATTAAAGGAAGTACGTTTAATTTGTATGATCGAGGGTTCTCCTTAGGGAACTACCATCATGTAGAAGAAATAAAAAAATTAATAGCTGGTAGTTCATCGATCTTTAAAAGCCCTAGTCAATCTATTAACTATATTGAAGCACATGACAATCACACGTTTTGGGATAAAGCCATTAAGAGTAATCACTTTGAAGAGGAAGAGGTTATTAGAAAACGACAAAAATTTGCTACAAGCATGGTCCTTCTTTCACAAGGGGTTCCGTTTTTACATAGTGGTCAGGAATTTTATCGGACTAAAAACGGAGTAGGAAATAGCTATCAATCCAGTGATGAAGTCAATCAGTTGGACTGGTCTCAAAGTGTGAAATGGATTAAAGATATCCATTATCTAAAAGGAATCATCGCGATTCGCCACTCACACGGTGCCTTTCGATTTTCTAATCATGAACTAGTTAAACAGCATATGAGCTTTTTAACAACTATTCCAGAAATCATCGCATTTGAATTAAAGGAAGTTTTGCCATTTGGTAAATGGGGACATATACTCGTTATTTTTAATGGTAGTCTCCAGGAACAGCAGGTCGTTCTTACTGAAAAAAATAGTTGGACTGTGTTAGCTGATCATTCAAAGGCATCTGTTACTAGCCTTTATACACTTATCACCAAGAAGTTTATTGTCCAACCGCTCAGTTGTCTGGTAGCCGTTCGAACCTAATATATGAAATTTACTTGACGTCATGAAAAGGTAGACTATAAACTTGATAGCATGTTGTTTTTTTTTTTAGGCTCTGTTATAGACTGTTGTTGATTTCCGTTCCAGGACACTCGCTTTCCGCGGGCGGGTTCGGGAGCCTCCTCGGCGTTTCGCCTGTGGGTCTCCTTCACCACGCTTCTCCCGCGCTTGCACAGGATGTGCTGACCTCTACGTTTGCCACAGGACGTGGCAGCTTTTAGTAGAGGATCGTTATATTCGCGTCCTTCCACTTCAATCAACTCTGCTAAAATCAACACTTTTCTTTAACATAGCCTTTTCTTATATTATTGAATCTTTATAAAATATTTTTCTAACATACTAATAATAACTAGTATAGAGGGCAATGTAGGTGATGGTTTGAAGGATTTACTAGGAAAAGAATGGGAAATATCTCCTGCAGGTGGTGCAACAGGAGAGGCTTATTTTGCAAAATTTGAGGATAAACGATTATTTTTAAAGAGAAACTCCTCACCTTTTTTAGCTGTACTCTCAGCTGAAGGGATTGTCCCTAAGTTAGTGTGGACAAGACGATTGGAAAATGGTGATGTTATAACTGCACAGCACTGGCTTGATGCAAGAGAGTTAAAACCAGCTGACATGAAACAGTCAACTGTAGCAAAGCTACTAAATAAAATTCATTCATCCAAAGAGCTATTGGATATGCTAATGAGAATAGGAAAAGCCCCTCTTATGCCACAGGAGCTATTAAGGGAGCTGGAGAATTCACCATATTTTCAATCTAGTCAATCCAAACACCTCATACAAGATGCCATAGATTTTTTACAAGCAGGACTAGGACAAATTGAATACCCAGAGTTTGTTGTTTGTCATTGTGATATCAATCATAACAATTGGCTTCTCACGGAGCATGAACAATTATTTTTAATCGATTGGGATGGTGCTATGGTTGCAGATCCTGCCATCGATATTGGGATGCTTCTGTATTCCTACATTCCTGAGGAAAATTGGGAAGAATGGCTGAGTCATTATGGGCAAGAATTAAATGACTCATTAAGAATCAGGATGAAATGGTATGTTGTTTACCAAACATTATTGTCCATTCAATGGTTCGATCAAAAGCAGCAAGTTGAGCAAAAGCACTATGCAGAGCATTATTTATCTACGTTGTTAGGATAACTGATGAATATCCTCAATCCATTGAGATAAATCCTGCTGGTGACTTAGGATATGCTCATCTAAATTTTGATTGTATTTTCCACTTTGACTATATTCATATACATCCATTAGTACGTTTTTAGCTTCTGTGGTCACATGTTCATTGGCGAGGAGAGATTTAACAATTCTTTCAAGCTGTTCACATTCGGCAACAGTTCCGCAGCAATCTAACTGTTGGTTTGATAAAATATCCATGAGTACACTTATTTGATGATGGAAATCTAATGGCATTATCTTCACACCCTTGATTTAATTTACTACCTTATCGTTTGTTTTTATTGATTTTTTATACCTGTTTCATAACGGCCAGATGAGAAGCTTCTGGCTGTTTTTATGGCTAAGTTGCAACAGTAGAAGATTTCATGATATTGTTTATTTTGTATATTTTTGTAGAAGAGGAAGTGTAATCATGCGTCTACGCCATAAACCGTGGGCCAAAGATAAACTAGCTGAACATTCTCATTATGTGATTCAAGAACCAACTCAACATAAAGGAAAATGGCATGAAATCTTTGGAAATGATCACCCCATTCATATAGAAGTAGGAACTGGAAAAGGTAAATTTATAACGGGCATGGCTAAAGAAAATCCAAGTATAAACTATATTGGAATAGAGCTTCAGGAAAGTGTTATTATAGGTGCCTTAGAACGAATTCTTGAGGAACCACTTCCAAACGTGAAACTCCTAAATGAAAATGCGGAGGATTTGCAAGATATTTTTGGAGACAATGAAGTGGATCGGGTGTATTTAAATTTCTCTGACCCATGGCCTAAAAACCGCCATGAAAAAAGAAGACTTGTGTATAAGGATTACTTAAAGCTTTATGAAGGGATTCTAGTAAAGAATGGGGAAATCCATTTCAAAACCGATAATCAAGGGCTTTTTGAATACTCTTTAACGAGCTTTTCTCAATATGGACTTATTATAAAGTATGTTAGTTTAGACCTTCATAATAGCGATGTTGAAGGAAATATCATGACAGAGTATGAAGAAAAGTTTGCAAGTAGAGGAAATAGAATTTACCGAGTAGAAGTGCAATATGTTAATTAAATCCTGTCATTGGCAGGATTTTTTTTCATTCATACAGAAGTTAGTGAAAGCATAATGAATGAAAGAGGAGTGATGGGATTGGAAACGCTAAAAATAGGTAAATTAAGTCTTACTTGGTTAAATGGAGGGGTTACTCATTTAGATGGAGGCGCGATGTTTGGAGTCGTACCAAAGCCACTTTGGTCAAAAAAGTATCCATTTAATGAAAAAAATCAAATTGAGCTCCGAACAGATCCGATCTTAATTCAAGATGGACAGAGAAATATCCTGATTGAAGCGGGAATTGGAAATGACCGTATGTCTGATAAGCAAAAAAGAAACTATGGTGTGTTAGAGGAGTCAGCGGTTGACCAATCTTTACAAGAATTAGGATTAACAACGAAGGATATTGATCTTGTTTTAATGACACATATGCATTTTGATCATGTTTGTGGATTAACGAAATGGAGTGAAGGTAAATTAGTTCCTACTTTTGAGAACGCTACCATTTATGTTTCCCAGACAGAGTGGGATGAAATGAGAGAGCCGAATATACGGTCTCAAAATACATACTGGAGAGAAAATTGGGAAAGTATCCAAACTCAAGTAAGGACTTTTGAGGATGAGTTCGAAGTCATTCCAGGCATAAAGATGATTCATACGGGTGGACATAGTAATGGTCATGCTATTATTACAATCGAAAGTGGAGGAGAACAACTATTTCATATGGCTGATTTACTTCCAACGCATGCCCATCAAAATGCATTATGGGTAATGGCTTATGATGATTATCCTATGCAGTCCATTCAATCAAAAAAACTCTTTATGGATCAAGGACTTAAGGATAACGTGTGGTTCAGCTTTTATCATGATGCAATTTATCGTGCTATTAAGTGGAATGAAAATGGAGAGGTTATGGAACAGTTGGAGCGAAAAAAATAATGTCCTACATGGTAGGACATTACACAGATACTTTTTGAACATCAATAATCGTTCCATTTTCGGCATTCACAACAAATTCTAGCTGCTCAGATGTATTTTCTGCCATTCTAGAAATACCACCCTTATAGACACGATAAGAGATATTATTTCTTACAAATGTTTCTGGTTTCATATGAATCCAGGACCCATCGATTGGTCCTTGCTTTTTTATTTCTTGTTTTACTAATTTTAATGCCTGGTCGGATGAGATGTGAGAAGGCTTAAGCCTTTGAATAAGATATGTACCAAGGATTCCAACCGCAACACCAGCTAAAAAGTTACCACCACGCATAACTTTTCAGTCCTCCTTTCGGTATTAAGAAAACATTGCTTTTATATACTATACACAGTATAAACCAGTTTATGCTTTTATCCAACCGCTTCAATTTCAACTGGAAAGGCAGAAGGTATTTCTGTAAAATAAACAATAGAGATATTTAGTATTTCGAAATATTAAGGGGGACACTTACAGATGAAAGAAGAAACTTTGCAATTATTTCGCACGTTAACAGAGCTACCAGGAACTCCAGGTAATGAACATGAAGTTAGAAAATTCATGCGTTCTGAGCTAGAAAAATACTCAGATGAAGTAATTCAGGATCGCTTGGGAAGTATTTTTGGTGTGAAAAGAGGACTTGAAAACGGGCCAACTGTAATGGTAGCGGGCCATATGGATGAAGTAGGTTTTATGGTGACTTCTATTACTGACAATGGAATGATCCGCTTCCAGCCACTTGGTGGTTGGTGGAGTCAAGTATTACTTGCTCAACGAGTACATATCATCACAGACAGTGGCCCAGTTGTTGGGGTTATCGGATCGATTCCTCCACATTTACTTGAGGAATCTCAGCGTTCAAAGCCAATGGACATTAAGAATATGTTAATTGATATTGGAGCAGACAACAAAGAGGATGCAATGAAAAATATTGGGGTTAAGCCTGGTCAACAAATTGTTCCTATTTGCCCATTTACACCGATGGCAAATCCTAAGAAGATTGTTGCTAAGGCATGGGATAATCGTTACGGTTGTGGATTAGCTGTTGAGCTTTTAAAGGAGCTTCAAGGAGAGAAGATACCAAATATCCTGTATTCTGGTGCAACTGTCCAAGAGGAAGTTGGATTAAGGGGTGCGCAAACTGCCGCAACGATGATAAATCCAGATATTTTCTATGCTCTTGATGCGAGCCCTGCCAATGATATGTCAGGAGATAAGAATGCGTTTGGTCAACTTAGTAAAGGTGCACTATTACGAATTTATGATCGTTCTATGGTAACACACCGTGGCATGAGAGAATTTGTATTAGATACAGCAGAGTCTAATAATATTCCTTATCAGTATTTCATCTCACAAGGTGGAACGGATGCAGGGCGTGTCCATACCGCAAATGAAGGAGTACCTTCTGCTGTTATTGGAATTTGTTCAAGGTATATTCATACGGCAGCATCGATTGTTCATGTTGATGACTATGCAGCAGCTAAAGAGCTACTGGTTAAGCTAGTTAAATCTTCTGATCAAGCTACTGTTGATTCGATTCGTTTGGATCAATAAGGAAGAAGAGAGAAGCCATCATTGGCTTCTCTTTTTAGATAGTCAGGTGTAGAGTCTTGGTTTAGCAGCTTTTGTGGAAATAGTGAGTAAAATCGTGGAATTATTCGTTTTTTCGTGGAATAATCGAAAAAAACGTGGAATAAATAGAAAAAACGTGGAATAATCGAAAAAATCGTGGAATTAACACTCGGCTTAAGAAAAATAGCTTTCAATGTTGTACCAGTTTGACTTATTTCTGTAAAATTAGATGTTTTATAAAGGAGCACGTACATATATGTTGACGATTGCTGTTGGATCAAAGAATTTTGCAAAAGTGGAAGCTGTTAAATGCGTATTTTCAGAAGCAACGGAAGTAAAAAGCTTATCCGTCCCTTCAAATGTATCGGAACAACCCTTCTCCGATGAAGAAACATTAGAAGGAGCGACAAACAGGGCCTTGCTTGCAATGGAAGCAGGCGGGACAGATATTGGAATTGGTCTTGAGGGTGGAGTAGTTGAAATGTCATCTGGATTATATCTCTGTAACTGGGGGGCGCTTGTTGATCAGCATGGCTATTCTGCCGTAGCAGCTGGGGCTAGGATCAAATTACCTGAAGAAGTTGCAAGTGAATTACGTGAAGGAAAAGAATTAGGACCTGTCATGGATGCCTATGCCAAAAAGCGAGACGTTAGAAAGTTAGAAGGAGCCATCGGTATATTCACAAACGACAAAGTGAATCGTAAAGAAATGTTTGAACACATCGTTAAACTATTAGCAGGACAGTACGAATATTCAAAGAAATAAAAGATTCTTTTAAGTTAGTAAGTATATCTCCTGTAAAAAGTAGTTGGTAGAAAACTTGAATTGATCTGTTTATTGGCAAGAAAAAACTAGCTCTTGGTTTAAAGAGCTAGTGTATAGTCTGTCCAGAAAATTTTGCATTGTTTACTTTCTGGATGCCAATCTTTCTTAGCCCCCATAAATCTAAAATACTAAATCCTATTTTAGAGAATATAGGTAATACAATAAAAGCCAATACATCCGTACTATTTTGAGTAAATCCTAAACCAGATGGACCTAATAGCCACACTGTTGGATAAGCGATCCAAAAGAGTGTAAGGTATAAAGCTGTTCGCTTATAATGCTTGCCTAAGTCCTTTCCTGAAGAGTGAGCAATTTTTCTTAGTGGATACCAAATAATATAAAGAATGATAAGAAGTGCTATCACACCGAGAGCATACCATAAATATTTTTGATAGCCAGAGGAAAAGTCTGCAATTAATCCAGTTAAAATCATGATTACATCAGCACCAATTAACGCACCGATGAGAGTCTTATCTTTATCTTTTTGGTAAAACATTGCTGTTAAAGCAAGAGCAAGCAATAACAAGGGGGTAGTAACCACCCAATCTAAATACCTTGCATAATAAACCATTCGATCATTTACTTCTAAAAAACCTTGTCCTAAAGCGATGGATAAGTAAGCTAAACCTGACCAACATGGTATAAAAATTGCAATAAGATATTCGTATATAGGCACTCCCTGTGGATTTCTACTTAATACATAAAAATATAAAGCACCTATTGCCATGATAAGAAAATAAATCCAATGTAAAGAGTAAATTATATCTTCCACTTATTCACCTCATACTAATCTTTTTTAATCAGTATGGTTGTTGTTTCCACTTTTAATACGGATCCAGAATAACAAAAAGCAGTCCAAAATTTAATTTTGACTGCTTTTGTTATTATAATAACGATTGTGACGGGTTATCTTATTCAAAAATATAGTTCAAAACTTTTAATGCTTGATCAACGGTCTCGACAGTTACATTAGCTTTATTCGATAGTTCTTTCAATGGGTGATGGAGCTCTTCAGGACGTATTAAAATGAGTGGCTTTTGTAAAGTCAGGGCCTTACTCGCATCCATGGCAGTATTCCACTGCTTATATTTTGAACCAAATAAAGCAATTACTACATCTGCTTTTCCTAGTAGAAGCTCTGTTCGTAGATTATTAATGTTAGAGGCTGCATCATCCTTCAATATACTTGAAGGTTGTTTACCAAGAATCTCCTCTCCAATATTATCAGACCGGTCATGGTCTAACATAGGACCTACAAAGGTCAGTGGAAGGTTCTTAGCTTTCTCCTTAATCTCATTTCTCCAATCACTATGAATCTCTCCTGCTAAATACACCATAAGTTGCATAGTATCATCCTCCTATTTTGGGGTAGGTAAGACTTTCCACTTCATAATATATCATACCCTTTTAGATGAATCTGTTATTTTCCCTTGAAACATGCATTTTAATAGGGTTATTATAGAAGAGTGTGTATGATATAAGGGGGATTAACGTGAAAATTTATAAACTTATATATATAGCATTTGCTTGTTTTTTATTGGTAGGATGTGCCTCAATAGAGGAGCGACTAGCTGAAACAGAAACAGCAACGACTGAGGCTTTTGAAGCAGGTCCCAGAGGAGTTAACATGGAAGAAGATGAATTTACATACTATTTACCTAGTTCCGTGGAAAGAGAAAGCTCAGAAGAATTTAATATTATTCTCACCGAAGGAGATCAAACTTATATTCTATTTGTGAATCCTTTAGAAGAAAAAACTAGTAAAATCGTTTATGAATCATCCTTATCTACTGCAGAGTATTTACTAAATAAAACATATGAAAATGAAGAAAGTTTTGGATTTATAAATGTTCTACCACTTGAAGATGAGCAATATGAGATTGTCGTTGGTGTCGGTGGTACTAAAATAACAACTGTAACGGAAGAAAAAAATATAGCTGAAAGTGCAGAAAAAATGATGCTTATTGTAAATTCAGTCAGATTAAAGCCCTAGTGTAACTAGGGTTTCTTTGTGCCTTTTAAGTCGATAGTTTTGTAAAGGACATATCAGAAAGATATAATATAGTCACTAGTAACTTGAAGGGGTGTATAGGTATGAAGAGACTTGAAAGTATAGAACAGTATAATCAAATTATTAATGAGAATACGGTGTTATTATTCTCTGCTGGTTGGTGTCCTGATTGTCGTGTGATTGAACCATTTCTTCCTGAAGTTGAGAGTGCATATTCACAGTTCACTTTTTATCATGTAGATCGTGATGAGTTCTTGGATCTTTGTAGAGAGTTGGATGTTTTTGGTATTCCAAGTTTTATTGCTTACAAAGAGGGCACTGAAGTTGGTAGGTTTGTTAGTAAGGATCGTAAAACAAAAGAAGAAATTGAAGAATTTTTAGCAAGTTTGTAAGTCTTAAAAGTAGGCTGTTTTCGTATAGACTGTTGCTTTACGTAAAAATCCCAAAAGCCGGATTTTTACCTTAATATTAATATCTTGCTATACATAAAGAGAATCGCTCTTTTCTAAGATCTACTCAATTTACTAATAAAACTAGTTGTACAGCCAAACTTAATGTCAAGAAAGTAACCAAGTTTTAGAAAAGAGCCTGCAAGAAGGAGTGAAACCGCATGAAGATGACAAGTATCAAAATGAAGCAGCTTCTTGAAGAAAGATTACAAAATCCTGAATGGTCAATGAGTTATCATGCTAAGCAGGATACCTTGAAAGTAGTCGACAAGGAGTTTGATAAAGGAGTAACGATCTCATTACCTGGCATTATTAATAAGTGGGAGGAAAGTAAGGAGGCTGCTATTGATGAGGTTGTTTACTATGTAAAGGAGTCTCTAGATGCATTACGTAGAAATGATGATCTAACAGGAAAAGAAAAACAGATTTTCCCTGTCATCCGTTCTACCTCCTTTCCAACAGAAACGAAAGAAGGCAAACAACTTCTTTATACAGATCACACTGCTGAGACAAGAATTTATTATGCCATTGATTTGGGGAAAACCTATAAATTAGTAGATGAAAAGATGATGGCGAAGGAAGGCTGGCAGGTAGAACAAATTAAACAAATTGCGAGCTTTAATGTTAGATCATTACCGATTCAGGCGAAGGAAGATCATGTAGCTGGTAACATATTTTATTTCTTAAATACGAATGATGGCTATGATGCTAGTAGAATTTTAAATGAGTCCTTACTTAACCAATACGAGAAACAAATAGAAGGTAAAATGGCGGTCGCGGTTCCTCATCAGGATGTCCTTATTATTGCAGATATCAGAAATGAAACGGGCTATGATATATTGGCCCAGATGAACATGAGCTTTTTACTAACGGACTCGTCCCAATTACTGCGTTATCGTTTTTATATAATGAGGGTGAATTGGAGCCTATATTCATATTAGGGAAGAATAAGCCAAGGAAAGGTTGAAGAATATGAATGTTTTTTACAATGAGAAAGGTATAGGGGATACACTACTCATTACAATTAAAGATACTCCAAGAGAATTGAAGAGTTTTGAAACAAAAGGAACTGTAGCTCGTATTTTCAACAGTGAGACGAATGAAACAATTGGCTATAATATTTTTCAAGCGTCCACTTACATAAAGGTAGATGAAGTTGGTAGCGTGTCATTAACAAATGAGCTTGTTGCAACTATCCAGGAAATTTTAAAAAAGAATGGGTGGTCTGAAACGTTAGAGGTGGATCTCTCCCCAAGGTTTGTAGTTGGGCAAGTAACAGAAAAGGTAAAGCATCCTGATGCAGATAAACTTAGTGTTTGTAAGGTGGATGTAGGTAATCAGGTGTTACAAATTGTATGTGGTGCTCCCAATGTAGATGCTGGACAAAAGGTTGTCGTGGCAAAGGTTGGGGCAGTCATGCCAAGCGGCTTAATAATAAAAGATGCAGAATTAAGAGGTGTAGCATCTTCTGGAATGATATGCTCAGCAAAGGAACTTAACCTTCCAAACGCTCCACAGGAAAAAGGGATCCTCGTCTTAGAAAATCATTATAATGTTGGACAAGAGTTTACATCGTAATTACCCACTAGTTATAGCTAGTGGTTTTTCTTTTTTATTCAGTGAATTTTATTTGTTCCCCACATAACGATATTTCTTGATAGAATAGAGGAGAAAA
Organism: Bacillus sp. AK128; assembly: GCF_053903075.1. NCBI lineage: Bacteria > Bacillati > Bacillota > Bacilli > Caryophanales > Bacillaceae > Bacillus > Bacillus sp. AK128. The sequence goes on from NZ_CP096379.1 coordinate 905,797, forward strand.
CTTTTTTTCTAAACGAAAACAGCCTTTTTGAAAGAGTGGTTACATGTTTAAATATTTTAAGGGATTTTATAAATTAATCGTGGGTGAAGGAACTCCTCAAAGGGAGGAGCAACAGAATCCAGCTAAAAAGAAGAATATACAGCAACCACCCAAATCCGTTTCTTCTGAAGAGAGCGATATGAATGCAAGGGTGAGCTATCAGTACCCAAAGGGCAACTTTCGGTTCCCGCTGATTTCAGATGATGAGGTTAAAAATCATATAGAAAGAAGACCAAAAAGAGTAGATAAAGAGGTTAAATCACAGGCGCCAGTTAAAAGAGTTCCTAGTAAACCAAATACAAAGGTTACAAACAAGGAATCCTTTAAAGCAACAGTGGTTCCATCACCTGTTCATGGCTATCAAAGCCAATGGAAGCAGTCACAAGATGTTATAGAGTTTGAATTGCCGTCCACTGTTCAAACACAGCAACAAGAGCTTGTTGAAGAGCAGTTCATAGACACTGATATACTAGAAGTAGACACCATACAGAGTAGTATGATTAATACAGACCCTAACACTGAATCCATCAATCATGTAGAAGCAATGATTGAGGAAGTAAAGGAAGAAACTTTATATTTTGTCGAGGAGGACAAATTAGACGAAGATCAGGTTGATATACAGAACCCTTATTCAGCTGAGAGTGAGCCTATATTGGCAGTATCAGATTCAGCTCAATCTTTTCAAGCTGATGAGGAAGTGATGGGGGAAACAGCCCCTCTCGTACAATCAACCCAATCTCCTAAAAGATATGTACCCTTTAATGTAGTGATGCTGAAGGAAGACCGAGAAAAGCTACGAGAAAAACAACCTATACATCGTGAAGTATCTGAACATCAAAATAGAAAAATTCAAGATGCAGAACTAGAACTAACCCATACTAGGTACCAATTTCCACCACTACACTTTTTAACGATGCCAAAGCATGATGTGAATGTAGATGACCAATGGCTAATTGAACAACAGGAATTACTAGATCTTACTCTCCATAACTTTAATGTTCGGGCAAAGGTTGTGAATGTGACACAAGGACCGTCAGTCACACGTTTTGAAGTACATCCAGAGCCAGGGGTAAAGGTTAATAAAATCACTAATTTATCAGATGATATAAAATTAGCATTGTCTGCAAAGGATATTCGTATGGAGGCACCTATTCCAGGAAAGAACACGATTGGGATTGAGGTGCCAAATAAGAAAAGTAAGCCTGTATTATTAAGTGAAATTATCAGTAGCCAGGAATTTAGGGGTAATCCTTCTCCTTTAACGGTAGCATTAGGTCTTGATATATCAGGTAAGCCGATTGTAACTGATTTGAAAAAAATGCCACATGGTTTAATTGCCGGGGCTACAGGTTCAGGTAAAAGCGTTTGTATTAATGCCATGTTAATTAGTTTGCTTTATAAGGCGTCGCCAAGTGAAGTCAAGCTATTACTGATAGATCCTAAAATGGTTGAGTTAGCACCCTATAATGAAATACCGCATCTTGTCAGTCCTGTCATAACAGATGTAAAAGCGGCAACAGCAGCTTTAAAATGGGCCGTTGAGGAAATGGAACGACGCTATGAGAGATTTGCACATACGGGAGTCCGGGATATCTCTAGATATAATGAATTAGTTCGTGAGCATAATGAGCCATCTGGAGAAATGCCATTTTTAGTTATTATCATTGATGAGCTAGCCGATTTGATGATGGTAGCACCAGGAGAAGTCGAGGAATCGATTTGTCGGATTGCGCAAAAGGCAAGAGCATGTGGTATTCATTTATTGCTTGCTACTCAGCGCCCTTCTGTCGATGTGATAACAGGATTAATTAAAGCAAATATCCCAACTAGAATTGCTTTTTCCGTTTCCTCACAGGTGGATTCAAGAACGATTATTGATTCAATTGGTGCGGATAAGCTACTAGGTAAGGGAGATATGTTGTTTTTAGAAAATGGATCATCAAAACCATATCGATTACAGGGGAACTTCGTCTCAGATCAAGAAATAGAAAAAGCAGTGTCATTTGTAAAATCCCAACAAAAGCCGGAGTATTTATTCGAGCAGGAGGAGCTAATCTCAAGGTCTGCTGTATTTACTCAGGAGGAGGATGAACTATTTCTTGAGGCTTGTGAATTTGTCATTGAACAGGGGGGAGCCTCTTCATCTAGCCTACAGAGAAGGTTTAGAATAGGTTATAATCGTGCCGCTCGACTGATTGAAATGATGGAGGATCAGGGCTTTATTTCTGAACAAAGAGGAAGCAAGCCAAGAGATGTTCTTATAACGGAAGATCAATTAATTGAAAAGCAACAGCATAATTAAGACCGGGTTCTTAATAGTTGAGTATTAATACTGAGTTAGCTAAAATGAAGACAAAAACTTTAAAGGTTGAAATATTTAACAAGAGATTCGTTAAAACTAAGGCTTAAAGGTAGATAGGGGTTTAGGCATGAAAGAAATTGAATTAAAGCTGCAGGGTAAAATAAAACGTCTAACAAACCGTACATTTAAATTTGATGAACGAGTAAGAGATGGCTGGTTTTCGGCAGTCTATTTTTTGAAGACGAAAGAGATTATAAAAAAATATAAGCCTAATAATATTGTAACGATGCAGTTCTTTCAGAAGGAGCAAGCGGTACTTTGTGGAACCGATGAGGTCGTTGCGTTAGTTAAAACATTTGCTGATAATCCAGAGGAACTAGAGATTTATTCTTTAAAAGATGGTGACAAGATCAGTCCGTTTGAAACGGTTTTAACGATTAAGGGTCCTTATCAAAACTTTGGTTTTTTAGAAGGAATTATTGACGGGATTCTAGCGAGACGGACTTCGGTTTCTACTAATGTGTACAATGTGATGAAATCTGCAGGAATTAGCGGAATCCAAAAGCCAGTTATATTTATGGGTGATCGTGATGATCATTTCACTCAGCAAGCTGGTGATGGCTATGCAGCATATATCGGAGGTTCAAAAGCACAGGCTACTCATGCAATGAATGAGTGGTGGGGGAAAAAAGGAATGGGAACCATGCCGCACGCCCTTATTCAAATGTTTAATGGAGATGTAGTGGACGCTGCGAAGGCTTATCATGAAATGTTTCCTGAGGACGAACTTATTGTTTTGGTTGATTATAATAATGATGTGATTACAGATGCACTAAAGGCAGCAAATGAATTTGGTAAAAAGTTAAAGGCTGTCCGGGTAGATACATCTCGTACCATGATTGATCAGTATTTTATTCGCCACCCTGAGCTTCTAGGTACGTTTGATCCAAGAGGGGTTAATCCTCCATTAATCTTTGCTTTAAGACAAGAGCTTGATCAAGCTGGATATCAGCATGTGAAAATCGTTGTAAGCGGTGGGTTTAATGAAAAGCGTATTGAAGAATTTGAGAAACAGCAGGTTCCTGTTGATATGTATGGTGTAGGAGGAAGTTTGCTAAAGATTAACATTGGTTTTACTGGTGATAATGTAGAGCTTAATGGAGAATCAGAGGCAAAAGCCGGTCGAAGACTTCGTCCAAATCCACGCCTTGAATTAGTGGAATAACCCATTTAGGGCTAATGCTAGGTTATTTAGTGGGAAGAACGCGAGAATCCTGCGGGAAACCGCAGGAGAATTGTTCTAAGATTGATACCCATATTTATTTTGTAACCTAAAACTTATTACTTTTGGCATTGTGAATAATAATTAAATCAATGCTATAATATGAAAGTATTTTAATACATATGGATGACGCGAGTACCGGACAATCTCAAAATTAAATGAATAACATATACTGTCTTACAGATAGACCGTTGCATTGATTCAATATTGGAGGTTCTTTATATGACAGTTTACCACTTTGTAGGAATTAAAGGATCAGGAATGAGCCCTTTAGCACAGGTCCTTCACGATATGAACTATGAAGTACAGGGTTCTGATGTGGAGAAATATTTTTTTACTCAAGCAGCACTAGAAGAGCGTGGAATTCCAATTCTACCATTTGATCGTGATAACATAAAACCCCCAATGACCGTAATAGCAGGGAATGCCTACCCTGATAGTCATGAAGAAATAGATGAGGCATTACAAGAAGATATCCCAGTTATACGATATCCAAAATTCCTTGGTGAGTTTATGGAGAATTTTTCTAGTGTAGCAATAACGGGTGCACATGGAAAAACATCAACTACTGGTTTATTAGCTCATGTTATTTCTGGAGCCTACCCAACATCTTATTTAATTGGTGATGGTACAGGAAAAGGCACAGTAGATAGTAAGTACTTTGTGATGGAAGCTTGTGAGTATCGACGTCACTTTTTATCCTACCACCCAGATTATGCAATAATGACGAATATAGACTTCGATCATCCAGATTACTTTAAGGATATTGAAGATGTATTTGATGCCTTTCAACAAATGGCACTACAAGTTAAAAAAGGGATTATTGCTTGTGGCGATGATGAATACCTTCAAAAGATTCAAGCGAATGTTCCGGTAATTTTCTATGGATTCAGTGAAGATAATGATTTCCAAGCGAGAAATGTCGTGAAATCAACAACAGGAACTTCGTTTGATGTATTTGTTCGAAATAACTTTTACGCATCATTTGAAATACCTGCCTACGGAAATCACAATGTTTTAAACTCTTTAGCTGTTATTACTCTTTGCCACTATGAGGGGATGTCAGCTGAAACGATTGCTGAACAATTAAAGACTCATAAGGGTGTGAAACGTCGTTTTACAGAAAAGGAAATGGGAGATCAAATCCTTATTGATGATTATGCTCATCACCCTACCGAGATTAAAGTAACACTTGAAGCAGCTAATCAAAAATATCCTGAACGAGAAATCGTTGCAATTTTCCAACCTCATACGTTTACCCGAACGCAAACCTTCTTGCAGGAGTTTGCAGATAGCTTAAAGCTTGCAGATAAGGTATATTTATGTGATATTTTTGGCTCAGCAAGAGAGAAGCAAGGCGAATTAACGATTGCTGATTTACAACAGAGGATTGAAAACTCAAGTGTGATTGCTGAAGACCAAATCGAAATTCTGAGGAAGCATCGTAACAGTGTATTAATTTTTATGGGAGCCGGAGACATTCAAAAGTTCCAAAATGCTTACGAAAAATCATATGTATAATAAAAAGGCGTACAATCTCTAGATGGATTGTGACGCCTTTTTTGCTACCTTACTATTTTAAATTCTCGGGGTTTAATGCTTCTAGCTCGGCGATTACAAAGCGGCCGTCTTTGCGGATTAGCACATCATCAAAGTAAATTTCTCCTCCACCATATTCAGGACGTTGAATATTTACCATATCCCAATGAATATTAGAGTTATTTCCGTTCCAGGCATCTTCATATGCTTGCCCAGGCGTAAAATGGAAACTACCATCTATCTTTTCATCGAATAGGATGTCCTGCATTGGGTGTAGAATGTACGGGTTCACTCCGATTGCAAACTCTCCAATAAAGCGTGCTCCCTCATCTGTATTGAACACTTTTGTGATACGATCAGTGTCGTTTGCTGTAGCATCAACGATTTTACCATTTTCAAAAGTTAGTTTAACATTTTCAAATGTAAAGCCTTGGTATGGAGATGGAGTATTGTATGTAATGACACCATTTACTGAGTCTCTTACTGGTGCTGTATATACCTCTCCATCAGGAATATTCATTTCTCCTGCACATTTAATAGCTGGGATATCTTTTATTGAAAATGAAAGATCCGTTCCTGGTCCTGTAATTCTCACCTTATCGGTTTTATTCATTAGTTCAACAAGGCTATTCATAGCGTTGCTCATTTTACCGTAGTCAAGGTTACAAACGTTAAAATAGAAGTCTTCAAAAGCTTCGGTGCTCATTTTAGCAAGCTGGGCCATCGAAGCATTAGGATATCTTAACACAACCCATTTTTTTTTCGGAACGCGAATTTCACGGTGAACCTTTTGACCAATCGTTCGCCCATGAATTGCCATTTTTTCACTAGGTACGTCTGATTGTTCTGATATATTATCACCGGAGCGAAGGCCAATATAAGCGTCCATTTTACTCATTACATTTGCTTCGAATTGTGCCATCATGTCATATTGCTCTTCATGTGCACCCATTAAAAGGGTTCGGTCTACACTTTGATCTTTTAGTGATACAAAGGGAACCCCTCCAGCTGCATAGGCTTCTTTTACTAATGCAGTAACAAGCTCACGCTGCAGTCCAAAATTTTCAATAAGAACCTTTTCACCCTTCTGAAGTTTTATTGAGTAATTAATTAAGTTTTTTGCTAATGTTTCTATTCTTGGATCCTTCATTTTCTCACCCTTTTTATGTAATATATCAATATTGTAACCGAATTCTTCATAAAATGCTGTGTTGAACAAAAAACAAGTTAAAAAAGAAGGAAATTTGCGGTTTTATATAGAAGGTGTAAAGAAAGATGAATTCGACAATTTTCTCTTGAATAAAATGTTTCATTTGAATTATTTATGGGTAAAGATAGTATAGACCATGAACAAGTTATACATAGAAAGGGGTAACATAGGTGTGGATTAATTTGCTTTATGTAAGTGCAGCAATTATAGCAATATCATTTTTAATTTTAGTCATTTATGTTTCAAAAACTTTATCGGCTCTCCAGGGTTCACTTCAACAAATGACTGGAACAGTAGCTGATTTGGAAAAGCAAATGAGAGGGATCACGAAAGAAACGACAGAGTTACTGACAAAAACAAATAAACTTGCAGAGGATATTCAAGAGAAGGCCGAATCCTTAAATTCTGTTGTACGGTCGGTTAAGGAAATTGGTGATTCGGTTCATAAATTTAATGTATCGATTAAAAATATGTCTTCCACCATTTCTCAAAAGGCCGAATTAAATAGTGAAAAGGTTTCGCAAGCCATCCAATGGGGAAATGCAGCCATTGATGTTTGGAATAAATGGAAGTTAAAGAAGAAGGAACAGACAGTTAATGAAATTTATCGAGATTACGAAGGGGGAAATTAACATGACAAAAAAACAAGATGGAGCAGGTAAGAAGTTTGTAATTGGTACGTTTGTAGGTGCGCTAGCTGGGGCTGCAGCTGCATTATTTTTAGCACCAAAGTCTGGTAAAGAGTTACGAGAAGATTTAAATGAACAGGCAAGCGTTGTAAAAGATAAAACGAGCGAATATAAAACAATTGCTCTTGATAAAGGATCAGAATTTGCTGAGTATGCGAAGGCAAAAACGATTAGCCTTAAACAAACCGTATCGGAACAGTCTTCCAATTTGGTTGATCAAGTAAAAAATAAAACGGATGAAGTAACAGAAGATGCTGCTGAGTTGGCAGAGGAAGTTACGGAAGAAGTGGAAGAAAAGGCAGACGAATTATTAGAAGAGGTATCTGATCTAGCAGAAAAAACGCAGGATAAACTAGAGAAAAACTCTTAGGAAATAGTATAATAAGTAGAAGTTAAAAAGGTGGAGAAAAACTTCACCTTTTTTGTTGGAAAAAAGAAAGATGGAGGCTTGGATCATGAAAACAAGAGTGTCAGAAATTGAAGAATTTGAAAAATTGAAACAGGAAAATTCTGAATTCCTTTTTGTCAAACATAGTCTAACATGTCCGGTCAGTACAGCTGCTTTTGATGAATATCATCAATTTGTTGAAGAACATCCAGATGTACAAACCTTTTATTTATTCGTGCAGGAGGACCGTCCACTGTCTAATTACATAGCTGAAACATACGGTATTAAACACGAATCACCTCAAGCTCTCTATTTCAAGAATGGAGAGGTAGTTTGGACCGCCACTCACTGGAAAATTACGAGTCAATCATTAAAAACTGCAATTCTGGAATAGTTCTCGTTTGAGGGATAGTTAAGCATGAGTACTTCGACTTTGAAGTGCTTATGCTTTTTTTGTTGTGTCAGGTTAATAACAAAAGATAGCAAGGGTTTATTATATAGTGTTCACGAGCCTCCTTATTGGGAAATTTTAGTGCCTCTGTCCCTGAATGGTAGACCTCTTAAAAGGTAATTATAAACAAGATGTCTATACTATGTGGAGGGATATTATGTCTGTATATGTGTATCAAACTTTTGAATTAAAACAAGATAAATTTAGTGAAGCGATCAAAAATGTAAGAAGTATTCAGAGCTTCCGCAATGAAAATTATGATCATCAAATTGAATTATTATCACCAATCTCAGGTGAGGATTATCAATATGCTTTTTTATCTACCTTTGAAGGCTTAGCTGAGATGGAGCTACAGAGCAAAAAGATGTTTGAGGATGAGAAGTTTAAAAAGCTTATGACTGAGTTTATGACCAAGGATATTGTTCAAGGTAGCCTTCACACTAAATTGTACCGATCGATGCCAGGGTTAAAAAATGAGAAGGATTCAAAATAATACCACCCCTATTCATGAGACTACTATAAGTATTTTCGGGAAGGGAGGAGCTACTTTTGGATTTTTTTATTCCTGACCAAGATTCAGGTAAAGGAAACGAAGGTGGAGCAGGCAAACTGAAATGGTGGCAGTTATCATTAATAGGTGTAGGCTGCACAATAGGAACGGGATTTTTTCTTGGGTCTGCCATAGGTATTAAAGTTACCGGTCCATCTATTGTTTTTTCATTTATATTAGCAGCGATTGGTACTTACATTGTTTACAGTTTACTCGCGAAAATGACGGCACAAGATCCACAGGAGGGTTCATTTTGTTATTATGCAAACAAGGCATATGGAAAATGGGCAGGATTTAGCTGTGGTTGGAACTACTGGGCGTCTAATATATTAATTATGGGGAGTCAGTTAACTGCTCTATCCATTCTATCAAGGTTTTGGTTTCCTAATATACCTCTTTGGATTTTTGCAATTGGATATGCCGTTTTATCTATAATTGTCGTACTAACAGGAAGTAACGGATTTAATCGAGCGGAAAACCTGTTTGCTATAATCAAAACGGCAGCAATTATTATGTTTATTATCTTAGCAGCAGCTGCCTTATTTGGATGGATTAATGGTGATGCCAAATCACCTGGTTTTCCTAACACTAAACAGGAATGGTTTCCTGAAGGGTTTAAGGGTTTTTGGGGTTCACTCATTTATGCGTTTTATGCATATGGCGGGATTGAGGTAATTGGACTTTTAGCAACAAAGCTAAAGAAAAAAGAGGATGCTCCAAAGGCTGGTATAATTATGTTAATTTTACTAGTAATCATCTATGTTTTATCACTTGGGTTTGCTGTAATAATGGCTAAGCACGGAGCCTTTACCCATAAGGAGAGTCCTTTTGTTACTGCATTAACCAACTATGATCTAGCCTTTTTTCCACATGTTTTTAATGGGGCGATCATCATAGCAGGATTTTCTACGATGACAGCGGCCTTATTTGGTGTTACTACCCTCTTAGTTACATTGGCGGAGGATGGGGATGCCCCAGCGGTATTTTCAAAGAAACTTAAAAAGTGGAAGGACCTTCCACTTCCCTCACTTGGACTTGCAACAATAGGGTTAATTGCATCTATCATCACCGCATTCCTACTTCCAGGCAAAATTTATGAGTATATTACGACAGCAGCTGGAATTCTGATATTGTTAAATTGGGCGTTTATTATCATCTCAGGTCTTCGAATCCTAAAGGTGAAGGCTGGTGGAAAGTTCCTGGGGTTTTTAGGAATCTTGCTAATTATAGCTGCTATTAGCGGTACTCTAATGGAAGAGACCATTCGCTTGGGACTTGTGTTTAGTGGGGTGTTTGTCTTCATTCTTGCATTAATAACCATCATCATGCAGAAAAAAGTGTGGAATAAATCCAAATCTAAAGAGGCATAAAACGAGTGATAATGAAGTAAAGGCCGATTTGTTTTGAACAATCGGCCTATATTAATAAAGCTGTATTCGTAAAGATTTTTGCTATTTAAATTGCTTTTGTAAGAGCATTGAGATCTCGCTACACACAAAAAGAGTTGCTCTTTTCTTACTGCTCATTTTGCTTATAATACTGGTTGTACCGCCACACTCAATGTCACAAAAACAAAAAAGTTTTAAAAAATAGCCTTAAAAAACAATGTCAAGCTGATCACCTGGAACAAGAATCTCATCAAATCCTACTTCTTTTTCATTACGAAGAAGCTTGAATCCTTTTATACCACTTGTTGGTACCTCTAAGTCAATAAACCTAAAAATATCTTGAAAGATAAATGGGCTTTCCTGATTGGTTATGGTTTGAAGCGAGTCACCATTTCTAATAACGGACGTTTCTTGCAACACTTCACCATCCCTAATTATCCTCACTTGCTCCTTCTTTAAATCAACCTTTTCACCTTTATAAAAGACAGTGGTTGTATCAGTTAGTAATATTTGATGAAGACTTGCTACATCTTTTAAAAGAATGGGTTGTCCAGTTTTAATTTCGATTACATCGTTATGATTGTAGCTTGAGCTTGCTTGAACTACAACATCATTTCTAAAAATTTTCCCTTTGAATGAAGGAAACGGTACTTTTTTACTGTTTATAAAAATCACAAAGGGTTTAATCATGTTTAGTAATTCTGACTGATTAAAACTCTGCAAAAGCTGTTCAATTGTTTCTGGAAAATGATAGTCAATATGATCGTGATCATGGACCATGTCTTCAAAACTAACCGTTTTTCCATTTTTAATTATCGTAGCTTTTACTTCTAGAACCTTGTTATTAATGGTTACAGTTTTTGCAGGAGGCTCATCGACTAACTCTCTAACTGTTATAGAAGCTGCTTGGCCATCCTCTCCTTTTTTTACCATCAAATGATCCCCATTTTTAACTAGAGAATCAAGTCCACAAGAATCTCCATTAATAAGAATAGTTGGGGCTAATCCGTGATTCCCAGGTATCGTATATTCCCGGTTATTTAAAGTAATCATCATAGCCATACCCGGCTTACCATATAGCTTGTTCATTTGAATCCCAGCAGCGAGTAAACAATCTCCAACGGTTAACTGCTTCATGTCAAATAATCGAACGGGTCGTTCATTTACATATACTGTTACATACTGGACAGGGCTTTGGTTGGAGGCAATGGCAATACCAATTGGTGTGACAAGCTCCGGTCCCTTTAATATGTGATCAGCCATTTGTAGATTTTTAATTGCATCAATACCTCTAATGGCGACCCGGTTTTCAGGAAGCTCTAGCATATTAGCAATTCTTTTAGGCAGTTCAGGAGTTAAGCTACCTCCACCAACAAGCATGACAGCCTTTGGAGCTTTCCTATTTAATCGGATAATTTCTTGGCTAATTGAACTTGCTAACAGGTTAATAGCGTCAGATACTTGATCAATGACATCTTGTTTAGGAATTTCTGTTTCAAAGCCTAAAATATCCTCCACGATAATCACTTCCTGTGAAAGTAGATCACGTTTTGCTTTCTCGGCTAAGTGAAAATCCAATAAATATTCATCACTTATTGCTTCTGTAATTTCATCACCAGCAATCGGGACCATTCCATATGCTACGACCGTTCCCTCATCTGTAATGGCAATATCAGAAGTACCAGCCCCAATATCAACAAGCACCACGTTTAGTCGTCTCATGGAAGGAGGTATCAGTACGTTAATGGCAGCAATCGGCTCAAGGGTAAGAGCCTCCATCTCAAGCCCAGCCCGTTGCAAAGCGGAGAGAAGTGATTCAACGACGATTTTAGGTAAAAAGGTTGCAATGATTTCAACAGATGCTTCCTCTCCTTGTTGGTCCGTTAAATTGCCAATTTCCTCCCCATCTAGTTGATAATGCATAACAGAGTAGCCTACGCAATAATAGTAGTGATTACTTTCTTCGGAGTACTTAGTTGCAAGAGAAAATTGAGCCTGTTGAACGGCACTTAATTCAAGGTGAAGGATATCATCCTTTTGGATAAGCGGCTTTCTTTTAATATCAATGGTCACCTTTGCTCTTTCCGTCTTTAAAGCACGACCTGCTGCAGCTACACATACTTTATGAAGAGGCCCATGTTTTTCTTCTAGTCGATCTTTTATTTGAGAAATAACATTTGAAACGGAAAGTACATCATGAATTTGTCCATCCACCATAGAACGTTCTGAATGTTCAATAGATTCAATATCAACAATTTGATAAATATCATTAACCTTTTTAATAATCAGGCCCACAACGGACCTTGTACCTATATCGAGTGAAAAAATAATAGGCTGCTCCTGCATGAGAATCACCTCTACCTTAGTACATGCATAATATACTTTATCGCTTAAAAGCGTCTAATTAATGAAGTGTCTATTAGTGACAACAAAAAAAAATTCGTTTATAATAAACCCTAATTAATAGAAATGTACCATACTTTCCAAGTTAATTAAACAATTAGAGAGGATGAATGAGATGAGTAATGTTGAGCTAGATCAGCTTAGAGAAGAATTGGATGATGTGAATTTAAAGCTTCTTTCGCTTTTAAATGAACGAGCCAAGATTGTTAAAGAGATTGGTAAAGTAAAAGAAACGCAAGGGGCTAACAGATTTGACCCTGTTCGAGAAAGATATATGTTAGACAAAATAGCTAATGAGAACGAAGGACCATTTGAAACTTCGACCCTTCAACATATCTTTAAAGAAATCTTCAAGGCTGGATTAGAGCTACAAGAAAATGATCATCGCAAAGCTTTATTAGTTTCTAGAAAGAAAAAACCAGAAAATACGATTGTAAACATTAAAGGCGAACTAGTTGGGGATGGTAAACCACATTTCGTCTTTGGACCTTGTGCTGTTGAGAGCTACGAACAGACAGCTAAAGTGGCTGAAGCGGTCAAGGCAAGAGGACTAAAGCTATTACGTGGTGGAGCATTTAAGCCTAGAACGTCACCTTATGACTTCCAGGGGCTAGGACTAGAAGGTTTAAAAATTTTAAAAAGAGTGGCAACTGAGTATGATTTAGCAGTCATTAGTGAGATTGTGAATCCTGCAGATATTGAAGAAGCGATCGAGTATATCGATGTTATTCAAATTGGTGCACGAAATATGCAGAATTTCGAATTATTGAAAGCAGCAGGATCTGTAAATAAACCAGTTCTATTAAAGCGTGGATTAGCTGCAACAATTGAGGAATTTATTAATGCTGCTGAATACATCAACTCACGAGGAAATGGCCAAATTATTTTATGTGAACGTGGTATACGAACTTATGAAAAGGCAACTAGAAATACTCTAGATATTTCAGCAGTTCCAATTCTAAAACAAGAAACACATTTACCAGTGATGGTGGACGTTACTCATTCAACAGGTAGACGTGATTTATTACTTCCTACTGCTAAGGCAGCACTTGCAATTGGAGCAGATGGGATTATGGCAGAGGTACATCCTGATCCGGCAGTTGCCCTTTCAGACTCAGCTCAACAAATGAACATTGATCAATTTAATTATTTCTTAAATGAATTACAATCATTCATGCCTATAAAGGCATAAAGTTGAACCTTTAGTTTAATAAGTAGTAAATAAGAAACATTTATAGAGTTATAAATGTTTCTTATTTTTTTACTGTGGAAGTTTAACGCTTTAAAGGAGTGGGGGCCTGGCCCCCACTCCTTTAAAGCGTTAAAGAGGGGATGCGGATTTGCGGAATTATAGGAAAAAATCGTGGAATTAAGTTATTTTCTACGGAATTATTTATAAAGTTGCTGGAATAAAGGATTTTTTCGTGGAATAACCAATATTTCTGCTGAATTATTAGTTGTGGCAGTTATCCTGTCCTACAATCGCTGTATCTCTTATTTATTATTTTCAAAAAGTAATTGCTGGGTTTCGACGAAATTTGTCATAAATCTGAATTTTTACTCTAAAATAGTATGAAAATAAGGGAAAGACATTGCGGTACAAGGATTTGTATCGTATCATTAGTAGCATATAAAATACTAAAATTATGGTTTTATTTTACATATTCTTTTTTTCATAAATAATAAGGAGGAGCTAAACATTGAATATTACAATATATGATGTAGCAAGAGAAGCAAATGTATCAATGGCGACAGTTTCACGAGTCGTGAATGGAAATCCGAACGTAAAGCCGGCAACAAGAAAGAAAGTATTAGAGGCTATTGAGCGACTGGGCTACCGACCTAATGCTGTTGCAAGAGGTTTAGCAAGTAAGAAGACAACAACGGTTGGGGTCATTATTCCAGATATATCTAGCATCTTTTTTGCAGAACTTGCACGTGGTATTGAAGATATCGCAACCATGTATAAATATAATATTATCTTAAGTAATTCTGATCAAAATAAAGAGAAAGAACTTCATCTCTTAAACACGATGCTCGGTAAGCAAGTAGATGGAATTGTGTTTATGGGTGGAAATATAACAGATGAGCATGTGGAAGAATTTAAGAAATCACCAGTTCCTATTGTATTAGCAGCTACGGTAGAAAAGAGTAAGCAAATTCCTTCAGTTAATATTGATTATAAACAGGCGGCTTTTGATGCGGTAATCGGCCTACTAGAAAAGGGACATGAACAGGTTGCATTTGTGTCTGGTCCTCTTCATGATTTGATTAATCAAGAAGAAAAGCTTACAGGGTACCGCCAAGCATTAGAAAGTAAAGGAATTACCTATAATGATGAATATGTAATAGAGGGCGATTATTCCTATGATTCAGGAATTGAAGCATACGAAAAATTAAGCGAGCTTGCTAGTCCTCCAACTGCAATCTTTGTTGCTACGGATGAAATGGCGTTAGGAGTAATCCATAGTGCACAGGACCGTGGTCATGTTATTCCAGATGATGTTGAAATCATTGGATTTGATAACACTCGTTTAGCCATGATGGTACGTCCGCAACTGACAACAGTTGTTCAGCCTATGTATGATATTGGTGCAGTTGCGATGAGATTATTAACCAAATTAATGAACAAAGAGCAGGTTGAGGACCATATTGTCGTATTGCCTCACCGAATTGAATACCGGAAATCAACCAAATAAATATAAAGCGTACCATGCAATTGCATGGTACGCTTTTATCTTTATTACAGCTTAATCAGAGCGAATTTGGCTTAAAGCTTTGGAGATAATCAGGCTATTTTTTTCAGTGATTTCTGCTTTTCTAGGAATAGGTTTTACTAGATTCGGTTCATCAAACCACGTTGATGGTAAAGGTACAGTAGCATGTGATTGCCATTTTTCACTCCATGCCTTAGGAAGCTCTTTTGTATAATCGACTAATTGTTCTGTCATTTCAAGCCAAATCATTGACCATGCTCTAGGTACGACTCTCCATACGTCATAACCACCTCCACCAACTGCAATCCATCTTCCTTGACAATATTGGTGGGCGATTTTGTGTGCCAATTTTGGTATGGCTTCGTATATTTTCATCGTACAGGATAAATGAGTTAATGGATCAAGATAGTGGGCATCTGCACCATTCTGGGTGATGATAATATCAGGTTTAAAAAAGGCTGCAATTTCATTAAGTGAAGCTTCATAGGCTTCTAAAAAGGACTCATCCTCTGTAAACGCATCTAATGGGATATTAAATGAATATCCATATCCTACCCCATATCCTCTTTCATAAATATTCCCTGTTCCAGGAAAAAGGTATCGCCCTGTCTCATGAATGGAAAGGGTGCAAACATTAGGATCGTCATAAAAAGCCCATTGGACTCCATCACCGTGATGAGCATCTGTATCTACGTATAAGATTCTAAGATTGTATTTTTCCTGTAAATACCTAATCGCAACCGCTATATCATTGTATACACAAAATCCAGAGGCTTTTCCTTTAAACCCGTGGTGTAGGCCCCCGCCAAGGTGAAGGGCGTGTTGGGCTTTTCCGCTCATTACATAGTCAACTGCAGTCAAAGTTCCTCCAACAAGCCTAGCACTAGCTTCATGCATATTAGGAAAAATGGGTGTATCCTCTGTACCAATTCCATAGTTTGATCCAATATCCTCTTGTAGATTCCCGACACTGGCATCCTTTATCGCTTGTATATAGGCTTCATCATGAAATAAGGCTAATTCTTGATCAGTGGCAATCCTTGGTTCTACTATTTGACCGGTGTCAAGGGATTGATTGGAATCAAGTAAATCCTTTGTAGTGGTAACCCTAATTTGATTAAAAGGATGATTGTCATTAAATTTATAATCTTCTACCTTTGGAGAGTGTATAAATATCGATTGTTTACTCATAGTTAACACCTGGAATTCTTGGCCAGAGAACATGATAATTAAGCGTTTTAAGCTTCTCAATGACCAATAAAGGATTCATGGTTTGGACACGTAGTACTAATATCTTTTTCGTATTTTGTTTGGACGGATAGACAACCACACTTAATATATTGATTTTCAGCTCTTTCAGAACTACCGCAACATCTGAGAGTCCTTCACTAATAGAAGATACTTCAATTTCAATTTGAGAACCTGGCTGATCAGCCCCTGTTAATTGAACAAAGGTATGAAGTAAATCAGTTTCCGTGATAATACCAACCAGCTTTTTTCCCTCTACGATAGGAAGACAACCAATTTTTTGCTCGTAAAATATGGCAGAAACCTCTTCGATAAAGTCAAGAGGATGTCCGGTTATAACTTTCGTGTTCATGACATTAGCTACTAGAACTTGATCGGCGTCATCACTATGATTTAAAAAATATTGGTAAATGTCTGTCTTTGTCATAAGACCAATCACTTGTTGTTGATCATCTACAACTGGGAGATGACGAATATCGTTTTCTAGCATTAATAGTTTTGCACGACGAACCGTATCAGTTGAAGATAAGGTAATCACCTTTTTCTTCATAATTTCATCAACAATCATATAGAACCTCCTTCCCGAACCACTGAGATAAGAATATAAACTTTCATCATATATCCTGAAGATAGTGATGATATGTAAAAAGAAAGGACCATTTAATACATAAATCGATGTCTGAATCGAAGTCTATCAAACTGTTGAATAGAATCTGGATCAACACGGGAACCAATCCGAACCATTAAGCAATTAGCTGGATGGGAACTAATCTCTGGATCATCGGTTGCAAACCAGACGAGACCACCAGCATTCATCATTTTCTCCATCACCTTACGATATTCCCAGACATTTAATCCAGTCCCTTTTAAGTCCCAGTGCCAATAATATTCTGTTGTTATAATAATATAGTCGTTCATTGCATCATCCATCATAGAAACAGTTAAAAGGTTTTTCCCGACAGCTTTCCCTCGGAACTTAGGAATTACTTCGATTGCTCCCAGTTCAATCAAGTTCTCCATCTTACCTTCGGACCAACGTTCAAGTGGGTCTGGATATAAATAAGTGACATACCCAACAATCGTATGATGATCCCTTGCCACAATAATCCTACCCTCAGGGAGTTTGGCAATTTCTACAAGTGCTTTTTTCTGCTGTTCAGGTACACGAAATGAGGTTAAATCCTCATGAAATTCATACGATGCTAACTTTTCCGACGGGATTGGTCCTTCTATAATTAAGCTACCATGTTGTGTTTTTAATTCTGTTGCGTTGTATGTTTTTTTATGAAGCATTACATCACCGCCCATACATTTTATTATAGAATCTCTAGCGCTACTTCTATTATTATACTGTTGAGAATAGAAGTAAAGCGTTTTCAGGTGAGAGGAAGGAGAAACAAGTTGAAAAAGGGAATATTTTAAAAATTGAGAAAAACATGTAATTATATTATAATAAAATGGAGCTAAGTACATAAAGGGGGAGAAGAGAGTTATGAATTTGGAAGCGCTTCCTGTAATAAATGGAAATTTTAACCTGAAAAATTATGATGAACAAAAAGAGCAATTTTCATGGGAGGATATTGAGAAGGAGTTTTCTTGGCACTCAACTGGTAGAGTGAATATGGCTTATGAAGCTATTGATCGCCATGTAGATTCAGCTAGAAAAAACAAGGTTGCCCTCTACTACAAAGATTCTTCTCGCAATGAAAAATACACATTTAAAGATATGATGGAATCCTCCAATAAGGCAGGAAATGTGTTAAGGCAGTCTGCTGATGTTGAAAAGGGAGATCGCGTGTTCATCTTCATGCCACGTTCTCCTGAGTTATATTTTATGGTATTAGGTGCCATTAAGATTGGCGCCATTGTGGGCCCATTATTTGAGGCATTTATGGAAGGTGCTGTTAAAGATCGCCTTCTTGATAGTGAAGCGAAAGTGTTAGTAACTACTCCATCACTATTAGAAAGAGTACCGTTAGAGGATTTACCAGCACTAAAGTCTGTTATTTTAGTAGGAGAAAATGTCCAAGAAGATGGAATGTTTGTAGATTATCATGCAAAGATGAAAGAAGCTAGCAAGAATCTTGAGATCGAGTGGCTTACAAAAACAGATGGATTAATTCTACATTACACATCTGGATCAACTGGTAAGCCAAAGGGTGTTCTCCATGTTCAAAATGCTATGGTTCAACATTATCAAACTGCGAAATGGGTACTTGATCTACAAGAAGAGGATATTTACTGGTGTACAGCGGACCCTGGTTGGGTCACAGGAACCTCCTATGGGATTTTTGGTCCGTGGTTAGTAGGTGCTTCAAATGTGGTCGTAGGAGGAAGATTTAGTCCAGAAGCATGGTATGAGACATTAGAAGAATACGGTGTAACGGTTTGGTACAGTGCGCCTACTGCATTCAGAATGCTAATGGGGGCTGGGGATGAAGTCGTTAAGAAGTATAACTTAAATTCTTTACGCCATATTCTAAGTGTTGGTGAACCATTAAATCCTGAAGTTATTCGTTGGGGTATGAAAGTATTTAACTTGAGAGTTCATGATACATGGTGGATGACTGAGACGGGTGGTCAGTTGATCTGTAACTATCCATGTATGGAAATAAAACCAGGTTCAATGGGTAAACCCATCCCTGGAGTTAAGGCAGCGATTGTGGATGACCAGGGTAATGAGCTTCCTCCGAATAGAATGGGGAACTTAGCTATTAAAAAGGGTTGGCCATCGATGATGCATACGATTTGGAATAACCCTCAAAAATATGAATCTTATTTTATGCCTGGTGATTGGTATGTGTCTGGAGACTCGGCTTATATGGATGAGGATGGTTACTTTTGGTTCCAGGGTCGTGTTGATGATGTCATCATGACTTCTGGAGAAAGAGTGGGTCCTTTTGAAGTAGAAAGTAAGCTGGTAGAGCACCCAGCTATTGCAGAAGCTGGTGTCATTGGGATCCCAGACCCTGTCCGTGGTGAAATTATTAAAGCATTTATTGCATTACGACAAGGGTATGAGCCTTCTGATGAGTTGAAAGAAGAAATTCGCTTATTTGTGAAAAAAGGGTTAGCGGCACATGCTGCTCCAAGAGAAATTGAATTTAAAGATAAGCTGCCTAAAACACGTAGCGGAAAAATTATGAGACGTGTGCTGAAAGCTTGGGAGTTAAATCTTCCTACTGGTGATTTATCAACATTAGAAGATTAAAAAATAAGCCTCGATACGATTCATCTTATCGAGGCTTAACTTTACCCATTAATGGACGTTTTTTTGGAATGTTCGTGCACTAACGATATATTGTGATCAAGAGAAACACCCGTAATTTGATTGAGAACTTCTTCAACAATCGAATTGAAGCTTGGATGGGTCCGTTGTCGTGGTCGTGGTAGATTAATAGGTTTATTTAAGGAAATGGTTCCTTCCTCAATGACAATTACACGATCTGCTAATGCGACAGCTTCCTCCACATCATGTGTTACTAAAATGGAGGTAAGTTTCTTTTTTATGCAGATTCTTTCTATTAGGTCTTGCATTTCAATTCTTGTTAAGGCATCTAAAGCACCGAGTGGTTCATCTAGTAAAAGGAGTTCAGGCTGGTGAACGAGAGCCCTTGCAAGAGCAACACGCTGCTTTTGGCCGCCTGATAATTTCCTTGGCCAATCATTCCCTCGATCTTCAAGACCTACATTCCGAAGTGCCTCAATGGCCCCATCTTTCCAGTGTCCTTTTAGACCAATACCGATATTATCAATTACTTTTTTCCATGGTAATAAGCGTCCGTCTTGGAACATAATTCTTGCATTTTTATTTAGGCTAGACAGTGGTTTTCCATTAACTTCAATTACACCACCGTCATTTTTCTCTAACCCTGCTAGAAGCCGTAATAGTGTACTTTTCCCACAGCCGCTTTTTCCAACTATGGCAATAAATTCACCATGATTCACCTTTAAATTGATACCTTCAAGGACGGATCTACCGTCATAAACTTTATAAAGGTCTTTAATCTTCATATAAGCTTTGTTTTGGTGTTTATCTAGATCAGTCATCATTGTTTCCTCCCTATGCTATACATCCCATTGGAACCATCTACGTTCAAAATAACGAGCAATCACATCGGAGAGTTTTCCAAACAGTGCATATAGAACAATCGCTAACACAATCACATCCATTTGCATAAACTCTCTAGCATTCATAGCCATGTAACCAATTCCAGAGTGAGCAGAAATGGTTTCAGCTACAATTAAAGTTAACCACATAACACCTAGTGAAAATCTAACCCCTACAAGGATGGATGAAAGGGCACCGGGTAAGATAATGGTGAAAAATAATCCAATTCCATTTAAGCCGTATGCTTTTCCCATTTCAATTAATCCCTTATCTACCGATTTGATTCCGTGATAGGTATTGATATAAACGGGGAAAAGAACCCCTAGTGCAACTAGAAAGATCTTTGACGTCTCGCCTATACCGAACCATAGGATGACAAGAGGAATTAAGGCTAGATGTGGAATGTTTCTGAGCATTTGGATAGATGTGTCAAACAATAACTCTGATAGTCTAAAGACACCATTTAACAGTCCGAAGATAAATCCTAGCGCCCCACCAATTAGAAAGCCGATTAATGCTCGGTTTAAACTCACCGTAATGTGCTCAACTAATTCTCCAGTCGATAAAAGTGCTCCTGCAGCAGAGAAGATATCTGAAGGTGCTGGTAGGATTCGTGAAGGTATAACTCCGTTCCAAGAAAGAAGCTGCCATAAAAGGAGTAGAAGAAAGGGAATCATCCATGGTAGTACCTGTTTTACAAGTTCTTTTATGGTTGCATTCACGTACGTCCCTCCTTTCTAATCAAGTTTGCTCAATAATTTCTCTTCCACATTTACTTGCTTTGGCAGTATTTTTAATTCGAAAAAGATGTTAGCCTTTTGTTGTTGTTCTTCCATAATTTCAGATGTTAAGGGATCTACACCGTAGACTCTTCTTTTAACGGCCATTTCAATGGCTGCTTCATCAATTTTTAGGATTTCAGCTAACATGGGGATCAACTCATCATGATTGGCATTAGCCCACTCAGAGGAAGCTTGCACCTCTTCTATGACAATATCGAGAATGTTAGCATGCTGTTTTGCAAACTTCTCATTTGCAATAAAGAAGTCACGATCAGTTGTAAGTCCTTCTCCGTCTACTAAAAGAGTGGCTTCAGAACCTATTTGTGTAGAGGATGTAAATGGATCCCATACGGTCCAAGCATCGATATTACCTTGTTCAAACGCAACACGAGCGTCTCCAGGAGAAAGAAATGCTGGTGTTATATCTCCATACGAGAGTCCAGCTTTTTCTAATGCTTTGATTAGTAAATAATGCGAACTAGAACCCTTCGCAAATCCAACTGTTTTTCCTTTCAAGTCTTCAAGTGATGTAATAGATGATCCTTTTGGAACTAAAATACCACTACCATTAAACTTTGATTTGCCTGCTGCCACATAAACAAACGGGGCATCTGCAGCCTGTGCAAATATAGGTGGGGTATCGCCTGTTCTCCCTAAATCAATGCTTCCAGCGTTTAACGCCTCAACAAGGGCTGGTCCTGCTTGGAATTCCTTCCACTCTACTGAAAAGCCTTCTGACTCTAATTTCTCTTCAAGAGTTCCTAATGATTTTAAAATCACAAGGGGACAGTTTTTTTGATAACCAATTGTAATAACTTGGTCTTTTGTTGTGGTGCCGTCAGAATTTGTTGTTCCACAGGCAAACAGTACAGTGATACACATAATAAATAAACAAATGATCGAAAGTGTTTTCGTCATACGGCGTCTTGAGGTCATGAAGTAGCCTTCCTTTTCTCAGATATTTAGATTTAAGAAACCTGTTTTAGACTATGTAGAAAAAAATAGTAGGTTCCTGTCTTGTTATGAGGTTATAAAAAAACCTAACTTAGAGAAACTAGTCTTATTCAGATTGAAGGAGTGATTGGATTGGGAATATTAAGTGGAAAACAACAGGAAGAACCTTTACATTCTGGTGAAGTATTTCATCTATGGTCACACCTTTTTGACACGAAAGCGTACTTAGTTACCTTACAAATACTAATTAATCATACAGGTGACCATGATCTAAAAGTGTTTTTGGAGGACCTGTTGGAAAACTCATTAAAACAAGAGGAACAGCAGGTAGAAGCTATTTTAAAACAAAATGGAATTAGACTTCCACCCGCACCTCCGGCTAGGCCTGACGTCCATGTAGAGGACATTCCTGCGGGAGCAAGGTTTAATGACCCAGAAGTGGCTTCTCTTGTTAAAAAGGAACTAATGGTAGGGAAGGTCTTATTCAGCTACATAGTTGGAATTTGTACTCGGGAGGATATCGGAACGATGTTTGGTGAGTTCCATACACAACGAGCGGAATATGAAGAAAAGCTATTAAAGATTTGTAAAGATAAAGGTTGGCTTGTATTACCTCCTATTAATATTAAATAAAGAGACTCTTTTCTAAAAAGTTTGTTGATTTCGTGACATTTAAATAAAGGAAGTGTGAGTAAAATTGTCATCCAAAAAGAAGGGTATGTCAATTGCAGCCATAGGTTCGATACCATTAATTATGACTCTCGGTAATTCCATGCTGATTCCGATCTTACCTCAAATGAAAAAGGAACTTGAATTATCTCAGCTTCAAGTGAGTTTGACGATTACCGTATTTTCAGTAGCTGCAGCAATTTTTATACCGATTCTTGGTTATCTCTCAGATCGCTTTTCAAGGAAAATCATAATTGTCCCAGCTCTATTATTATATGGAATTGGTGCCTTGTTAGCTGGAATTGCATCGACTGCCTTTTCAAGTGCTTATATATGGATTTTAATAGGAAGAACCCTGCAAGGAATTGGTGCTGCAGGGACAGCACCCATTGCGATGGCTCTAACGGGAGATTTATTTAAAGGTGGAGAACAAAGTAGGGTGCTCGGAATTGTAGAGGCTTCGAATGGTCTAGGGAAGGTACTTTCACCTATAATAGGTTCCTTATTAGGATTACTGGTTTGGTATGCGGTATTCTTTGCTTTTCCGGTCTTTTGTATTTTTTCCATTTTATTAACCTGGATTTTTATTAAAGAGAAAAGAAATCGTCAAGCTCCTCCTCCTTTTGGGAAGTATGTGAGGGGATTAATGAGTGTATTTAAGCATGAGGGGAGATGGCTTTTTACCACCTATTTAGCGGGAGCTACCTGTTTATTTACTTTGTTTGGAATATTATTTTATCTATCTAATGTTCTTGAAAAGGACTATCACATTGATGGTGTAGTCAAAGGTCTCATTTTAGCAATCCCTCTACTAGTTATGGGAATTACCTCTTATATAACAGGTGCTAAGATTGGTAAAAATTTAAAGTTGATGAAAAAGCTTATTGTATTAGGTTTTTTACTTATGACGGTTTCGTATGGCTTATTAACTCTATTTGAAAAAATCGTTCCTTTTCTTATTGTTCTTGCATTGAGTAGTATCGGGACAGGCTTAATTCTTCCATGTATAAATAGCTTAATTACGGGATCAGTAGGTAAAGAGAGAAGAGGGTTTGTTACTTCATTATACGGTTCAGTACGTTTTTTAGGAGTGGCTGTCGGTCCGCCTATTTTTACACGGTTAATGGAGTGGTCACGAGCTGGTATGTTTCTTTCCATTGCTAGCTTAACTCTTCTGGTTGGTATATTAGCACTTACTTTAATCCATATAACATCCCAGGATGGCGAAAAGAAAAAGACGGCTGTTCGTTATAAATATGTTTAAAGTTTCTTACGCCAATCAATGGTATAAACCTCAAGAGAATCTTTATTACAAATATAATCCACAACTCGAGTTGCAATCCATTGACTAAGTAAAGCTTGAAAAATAATATCCCATTTAATAATGGATGCCGTTAATAAGAAGATTAGGCAATTGATTAAGAAGAGAGGTTTCCCAGGTAGAATTTCACGTTTATTGGAAATGACAAGAGCAATTACTCCGATACCACCGTTGGAAACCTTTTCTTTTAATAACATACCAACACCAATTCCAAGTAGGAGTGACCCTATCACTAAATCAACCCATGGGTTTTGATTTGGTAATGGAATATAGTGTTGAACTGCAAATATAGAAGCAGAGGTAATCGAAATAGAGACCATGGTCCAAAGAGTTGATTTTCCGCCTAAATACTTCACAGCTACTGCTAGCATGGAGAAATTAACGAGCCACAGAGCAAAACCCATATCGAGATGAAACCAATGATTTAAGATAACGGCTAATCCACCAGCCCCACCAGATGGTATGGCATGTGGAAATAGGAATAAACCCATTCCAGCACCTTGTATAGCTCCACCTCCAATCACTATGCTATTCTTTTTGAGAAAATTAAACATTCGTATCATCCTGTCATCTTCTTAGATTAAGAGCAAATTTGGATAAGCTATCCTCTTAAACGTATTAATTTTAGAAAGAATTTATGATACAAGCTATAAAAATATAATCTGTTCAAAAGAAAAAAGCCTATGACGTTTTGTCATAGGCTTACTACTTTTATTTATTGATCAGCAGGTGGATCAGGATCAACTGGTTCAGTAGGGTCTCCAGGTGCTGGTTCTACTGGATCTGTTGGTATTTCTGGATCCTTTGGATCACCAGGGTTTGGTTTATCCTCTTCTGGAGGATCAGCAGGTTCCTCTGGTTCCGGCTCTGGTTCTAGTGGTTCTTCCTTCAACCATTCCCCTTTAAGGGCATGAGTGGAGGCTGGACCTTCTTTACCTGCTACATCAACAGCTGTTACGTAATAAGCAGCAATCGATGAGTCGATAGCAAATCCACCATTTTCAGTGAATTCTTTAACACTCATGCTTCCAATCTTCTTAAATTGATTTGAGAAGTTTTCAGCACGATATATACGATAACCGACCACATCATTATGTTCATGCTTTGCCCAAGTTAGTTTATTACCTGAAATACCTACATTGCTCGTAGGACTAGGAGTCGAACCGTTGTCTGCTAATGGTTCAGTTTCAGGAATGACCACATTTTTAAAAGTGGCTTCTTTAGATAGTAATTTCATTAACTCTTCAGCACTTTTTAAATTATTTTCTTCTAGGAATTCTTTCTTAATCATAACTCCATCCTGTGTAAATTCAACCGGTGTAGAGTCTAAAGCACGATAGGCTTTATCACCAACCATAACGAATTTACCCTTTTCAAGAGTATCGTCTTCTTTTCTAGGTACAAAGTTAGCGTTGAAAATGTCAGTCTGGACTAAACCAGCCTCTGAACATAAAGCTGATGGAAGTAGACCTGAAATCGTACAATATGATCTTCTAACAATACCACCTGGCATTTTGAATGTCTCATTAGATTTAACTAACTCTGGTCTAATGTCATAGGCTGCATTCATTAATTGTGCCCAGATCATTTGACCTCTTTTTGAGTAGGAAAGTCCTTTGTAAGCCTCTAATCGTTTTGGAGTATCATAACCAATCCATGTACCAAATGTAACATTTGGATTAGAAGCAACAAACCAAGAGTCTCTATACTCCTGAGAAGTTCCGGTTTTACCTGCCCAATCAGAAGAGAATTTAAGCATCGAAGGTACACCTGAAGCGGTTCCTCCTCGTATTACGTCTCTCATCATATCAATAGTTAGGTAAGCTGTTTGTGGAGAAAATACTTCTACTTCCTCTGTTTCGTGTTGGAAGATGACTTCTCCATCCTTTGTTTCGATCTTTTCAATCATATATCCATCGATGAATTTACCACCATTTGCAAATGTTGCATAGGCGTTTACATTCTCTTCAACGGTTACCCCAGTTTCCATTCCACCTAGAGATAGAGATAGATTGGTATGATCGCCTTCTGTTAGGCTTGTGAAGCCCATTTTTTCTAAGAAGGTAGAAGGTCGCTGATTAATGATCTTAGTATACCCAATAGCAGCAGGTACGTTATGAGATTTTGCAAGGGATGTACGAGCAGAAACAAATCCATAGTGATTTCCACCAAAGTTGCTTGGACTCCATGGTTCATTTCCTGTTGGAATCGTGACATCAACATCTACAAAAACAGTACCTGGTTGGATTTGACCAAGCTCCATACCTGGTGCATACACAACAAGTGGTTTCATCGTCGAACCATTTTGACGCTTTGCTCGTAATGCATGATTCATTTGCTCTCGACTATGATCGCGCCCAGCCACAAAACTAATAATTTTACCTGTCTTATTTTCAAGTAAAACTGCACCAACCTCAACAGGCTCAACTACTTTTTCAACTTCACCAGTATCCGGGTTTTCCTTTTCTTCAGTCTTATCTTGACCGTAGTATTGGAATTCCTCTGCTACTACTTGCATACGGTCATATATGTCTTTGTCTATTGTTGTGTAGATTTTATATCCATTCTGTCTCATTGTCGTGTCTGCTAGAGTCAAATAGGATTGATGTAATTCGCTATCATTTAGTAGATCTTCTTTTTCATAGCCATCCTTTGTCGCGAGCTGATCTGCAATAATTTCCTTTGAACGCAGTTCTATCTCGGCTGTCAGCCAAGGATAATCCTCTGTAGGAGAAGGTTTTGCTGGTGCAAAGCTAGCGACTAAATCAAATGCTATTGCTTCATCATATTGCTCTTGGGTAATTTTTTCTGCTGTAAGCATCCTACTTAATACAGTTTTCATCCGATCTAATCCTGGTTGAAGATTATTTTTAATTTCACCAGCATTAGTAAATGGAGTATAACCAAACGGGCTTTGTGGAAGACCAGCGATGAAAGCCGCTTGAGCTAGATTTAAGTCCTTTGGCTCCACATTAAAAATTCCAAGGGCTGCCGTTTTTACGCCGGCAATATTATCTCCCGAACTATTCCGTCCAAATGTTGCAACATTAAGGTAAGTTTCAATAATCTCTTCTTTTTCAAAGAATTGCTCTAGGCGCATAGCTAGGAGGATTTCCTTTGCTTTACGTTCAAAAGAAACTTCACTAGATAAGATTTGGTTTTTTATTAGCTGCTGGGTAAGGGTACTTCCTCCCGTTTGAGTTTGGGAATTAGTGACCTCCTGTAATAAAGCACGTAATATGGCTTTTGGAACTACACCATTATGTTCATAAAAGTACTGGTCCTCAGTTGCAATTACTGCATCTATTAAATGAGGAGAAATGTCAGATAACCCTACTTCCTCACGATATAAATCAGAACGTAGCTCACCTAAGTAGACGTTGTTTGCAAAGTAGACCTCAGAGGTCTCTTCGTAGTTATAAATGTCTTTTTGCATGCTATCAAAGCTTCGAATTGGCTCGTCCTTAACGAGAGATGCAAAATATCCGGCTCCAACTCCACCAGCAAAGAATGCACTCATTAATCCTATTACTATAAAAACTAAAAATAGATTCCACATGACTTTGTATGAAACTGAGAATACCTTTACTGTCTTTTTGCTAAATAATGCATCTTTAAAGGTTTGTAAGTATTCTTTAATCATTGATTTGTTAATCCTCATAACACTCCCCCTAAATCAAATATATTATAGCACATTATAATTACAATTTTACATACACAAAAAGACATACTGCAGGAAAAATAAACCAATAACTGAATGGGTTATTGAATGGTTGATTTGACATTAGCTTGCTTTCTATGGTATTTATTTGTATAAGAAATTGATTAATTGAATAAAAGTAAGCAATGATAGGAATCAAGTAGTGTGGTTTTCCCTGTTTTAGAGAGCTGATGGTTGGTGAAAATCAGTACAAATTAACACACGAATTACATCCTTGAGCATCTTTTGTGAATGATAGTAGCAAAAGACGGATTAAACCGTTAATGAATCTTGAGTGGAAGGCAATTTGCTTTCAACAAGGGTGGTACCGCGATTAATAACTCGTCCCTTTTTTTGGGGAGGAGTTTTTTTGTGTTCCTAGAGTTGTATTCATGAAAGAGAGGGGTATTTAGAATGGATTTATTAAAAGACTTAGAATTTCGCGGGCTAATTCATCAGGTAACTGATCAAGAGGGCCTAGAGAAGGTATTAGCCGAGGAGAAAATTAAACTCTATTGTGGTTTTGATCCAACTGCAGATAGCCTTCATATCGGAAACTTACTTCAAATTGTGACGTTACGACGCTTTCAGTTAGCAGGACATTCTCCAGTTGCATTAGTGGGAGGAGCGACTGGGTTAATTGGAGATCCAAGTGGTAAGGCAAACGAGCGTACCCTTAATTCTTCAGATGTGGTTGTACAATTTACTGACAAGATTAGAAATCAATTAGCTCGTTTTTTGGATTTTGAACATCCGGAAAACCCGGCAACCATTGCTAATAATTATGACTGGATTGGCAAACTTGACGTTATCTCTTTTCTAAGAGATGTCGGGAAAAGCTTTGGATTAAATTATATGCTAGCAAAGGATTCCGTACAGTCAAGGCTTGATGCGGGAATTTCATTTACAGAGTTTAGTTATATGATTCTACAGTCCTATGATTTCTTAAAACTATATGAAACACAAGGTGTTCGATTACAAATAGGTGGAAGTGATCAATGGGGTAATATAACAGCGGGGCTTGAACTAATTAGAAAATCTGTCGAGGATTCGAAAGCGTTTGGTTTAACGGCTTCTCTTGTCACAAAAGCGGATGGAACCAAGTTTGGTAAAACAGAATCAGGTACGATCTGGTTAGATCGCGAAAAAGTTTCACCATATGAATTCTACCAGTTCTGGATTAATACGGATGACCGTGATGTTATGAAGTTTATTAAATGCTTTACCTTCCTAACAAAAGATGAAATTGAAGCAATTGAACAGGAAATGGCAGATGCTCCTGAAAAGAGAACGGCCCAAAAGACACTTGCAGAAGAGGTAACGAAGTTCGTTCATGGTGAAGAATCACTTAAACAGGCTATCAGAATCTCAGAAGCATTATTCAGCGGAAGTATCGCTGAACTAACTGGAGAAGAAATCAAAGAAGGATTTAAAGATGTTCCATCCTTTGAATTTGCTTCGACAGACCAACCTGTTCTCGTTGATCTACTCGTTCAAAGTAAGATATCCCCATCCAAGCGACAGGCTCGGGAGGACATCTCAAATGGGGCAATCTATATTAATGGTGAGAGAATTCAGGAAATAGATTTTGTTGTTTCAGATCAACACCGTATTGAGAATGCGTACACCGTGATTCGTCGAGGGAAGAAGAAGTATTATTTAATTAAATTTGTTTAAATGAAAGGCCACCTCCAGACCATGGAGGTGGCTTTATTACTTCCATCTAGGGAAGGGGAAATATAAATCATTGCTTTTGCGGAATTAAGAGGGAGAATCGTGGAATAAATGAATTTTTCGCGGGATTATGAACAGAAATCGTGGAATTGCTATATTTATCGCGGAATAATCAAAAAAGTTCATGGAATAGCTTGATTCATTAGCAGGGTTAGGTGTATGATTCAGTATTTATTAGATATTGTATCAAGTTTTTAACAAACTTTTGCAAAATAATAGCTGAAGTTGGGATAGAATAACAAAAACCCCACTGATATTTCAGCGGGGTTCCTCTTATTAACGAGAATAGAATTCTACGATTAATGATTCGTTGATTTCAGCTGGAAGTTCAGAACGCTCAGGAAGACGAGTGTAAGTACCTTCAAGCTTTTCTGCATCAAATGATAAGTAATCAGGTACGAAGTTGTTTACTTCAACTGATTCTTTAACTGCAGATAGGTTTTGAGATTTTTCACGTAGAGCAATAGTTTGTCCAGGCTTTACGCGGTATGATGGAATATCAACACGTGATCCATCAACTAAGATGTGACCGTGGTTTACTAATTGACGAGCTCCACGACGAGTACGAGCTAAGCCAAGACGGTAAACTAAGTTATCTAAACGAGATTCTAATAGAATCATGAAGTTTTCACCGTAGATACCAGTCATTTTACCAGCAGCATCAAATGTGCGACGGAATTGACGCTCATTTACTCCGAACATATGACGAAGCTTCTGCTTTTCTTGTAATTGTAAACCGTATTCTGATAATTTTTTACGTTGGTTTGGACCATGTTGTCCAGGAGCGTAAGGACGCTTTTCTAATTCTTTACCAGTACCACTTAAAGAGATACCTAAACGACGTGATAATTTCCAACTTGGACCTGTATAACGAGCCATAATATGACTCCTCCTTCGTGTTTTTATTTTGCATAAAATAAAAACCGTAACGGGCATTGATTTATGACATTTTATTACATGTTATATCCTCGCTCCAGCAGCAGGGAGTTACTCGATATAGCTCATACTAAAAGAAGATGGGAGAAGAAATTTCGCCACATGATCCTAGTACGGGAATAAAATGAACAACAAATGTACCAATTTAGGCTGCAGTATTTTACACAAATGCTATTATATTATTTTCATAACGTAATGTCAATCATGCAAGCAATACATATTCTGTATTAAAACTAAAAGAAATAGGATTAATTTTTACCAAAAATATTTATAAATGGTATAATTAAATAAGTGTGTACTCAAGATAATATAGGTGATTAAAGATGAATGATGAAAAGAAACTTCTCCTAGATTTAAAAGGAGGACTATTTGACCTCTTATTTAAAAGTCAAATAGCTAGCCGACAAGATATATATAATGAGCTTTTAACACAAATTCGAGAATATTATCATGCTCAGGTAGTTGCTATTTACTCCAAAGATGAATTCAGCAAGAAAGTAATCATGGTATGCTCCACTAGCCCTGAAGTGATGAATAATGCTGACCTACACTTCTCCTCCAGAACTGAGATCCTCGAAGAAGGTAAAGTAAAAATTATCTCCACTTCTTCCAACTATGAAGTATACATACCGGTGTTAGTAAAGAATACGAAACAATTATTAGTAGGAATTACATTTTTATCTGTGAACAAATTACCTGAAGAGTCAAAGTGGGATGAACTTGTTCCAATTTTTTCTAATCTAATCAACAAAATAAACGAGTATGTGGATTTTTCTGAGGAGCATAGGCGTTACGAACAGTTATATCGAGTGACCTCCAAATTCCATTCATCTATGAATATGGATGATGTTTTAAAAGAAGTCATCGAAACCTTGAGAGAAGTTTATCCAGGGTTTACCTATTATTTGCTTTTATCTCATGACTACAACCATCTAAATAATTTACCGATTAAAGAGATTCAATATGATGAATCAAATATAGCTGTAACACAAGCATTTGTTACCGGAGAAATCCAAATGGAGGATAAGGTAGCCGATCGAACTTCAGTACTGTATGCTCCATTAAAAGGAAAACAGGGCGTATATGGAGTACTGCAAGTAATTGCACCAAATACGATTTTATTTCCTCAAGAAGAAATTAACTTTGTTACCTTGCTTGCGAATACAGCTGGAAGTGCATTAGAAAATGCTAAACTCTATCAGCAATCAAATCGGCTAATTGCAGATCTACAACTTATTAACGAAACTTCTCATCAGTTGAACTCTAATTTGCGGCTTTCCGAAGCAATGAATTATATGTCAAATCAAATAATTACATCGTTTAAAGCGGATGAGGTAGGTTTTATATTATTTAAATCTAGTGATGTGTATGAATCTCTGCCTGGTTGTACCGAATTCTTTAAGCAAGAGCAATCCAATATATTGGTCCACCATATTCACTCAAAGGTACAGAATGAGCAGGAGGCCATTTTTGTTGGTGATTTACAACTCGACCTATCTAATCAGCAACCAGATTTCCGGTCATTAATGGTCGTTCCTATGATTCAAGGGAAAGAGCTAAGAGGGGTTGCGATTGTACTACAAAGAGAACCATATGCTTTTTCTTTTGAAAATTTCAAGCTATTACAATCGCTTATTCACCATTCTACGCTTGCTCTAACGAATTCGCTTTTACGAGAAGAGCTGGAAAGGTTGGTAATCACAGATCATTTAACGAAGTTACATTCTAGAAATTACCTGAATGAAACGATAAGTAAGTCTATGATGACCGATGCTTTCGGGACGTTTATTCTAATTGATATAGATGATTTTAAAAAGGTAAACGACACATACGGCCATCAGGTTGGCGACGAAGTTCTTAAACAAGTAGCTGAAGTGATTAAAGATCATATTCGTGAATTTGACGTCGGTGGCAGATGGGGAGGAGAAGAACTCGCTATCTATCTCCCAAGAGTTGATTTAGCATCTGGCGTAGCGGTGGCAGAGCGATTAGTTGAACGAGTAGCTGAATTAACAGAACCAAGGGTTACGATTTCCTGTGGTGTGGGACATTGGCAAAAAGGACAGGCTGATACACCGATTAGTTTATTTAAGCGGGCGGATGTCGCACTTTATGAAGCAAAGGGAACCGGTAAGAACCGGGTACATGTTCAAGAAGATATGTAATTTGCTTTTTATGAAGTTTTCGCATTTAATCTAGGCATGAATTCTAAACAGGAATTCATGCCTATTTTTTTGAGCAATTTGTGAGTTTAAATGGTGTCAGTAGTTCCAGTGTTATTGTTATGGTTTACTAGGCCACTGAAGGACAAAACTAAGGGAAATCCAGAGGAAAGGTCCTTCATAGCGTGGATGAAGGACAAAACTAAGTAGAAAGCCGAGGAAAAGGTCCTTCATAGCTTGGATGAAGGACAAAACTAAGTGGAAGTCCAGGTGAAAGGTCCTTCATAGCATGGATGAAGGACAAAAGTAAGTGGAGAGCCAGGGAAAAGGTCCTTCATAGCGTGGATGAAGGACAAAACTAAGTGGAAAGCCGAGGAAAAGGTCCTTCATAGCGTGGATGAAGGACAAAACTAAGTGGAAATCCAGGGGAAAAGTCCTTCATAGTGTCAATGAAGGACAAAACGAGCTGCAAAAGCCAAGAAAAAGTCGTTCATAAACTCAATGAAGTTAAATAACTCATTATAAAAAATAGTAAAGAATTTAGACACATTCTTCCTATATCCCAATTTGCTAAAATCATGTAAAATGAAGAGGTGGAAAATTAAGGTTATATTGATAAGCTTTACATAGTTTGTTCGTATCGACCATTTTGGACCTAATCAAATACTTTTTTAATTTAAAAAGAAAGCGTTTACATCCGAGTTCTACAGTCATATTTTATCAATAGGAGGCGGGAATATGGGGAAAAATCATAAGTTTGAAACGAACGCTGTTCATGGATCCTATCAGTCAAGTCAGTTTTTAGGTAGTTTGACACCACCTTTATTTCAAACATCTACATTTACTTTCGAGACAGCACAGCAAGGGGAAGAACGATTCTCTGGGAACGAAGAAGGCATGATTTATTCAAGACTAGGTAACCCTACCGTTCAGTTATTAGAAGACAAAATGGCAATGCTTGAGGGTGGCGAAAGAGGATTGGCTTTTGGTTCCGGTATGGCAGCTGTTTCCTCAGTGCTTTTACATTATGTTAGTCAGGGAAGCCATGTCCTATGCTCTAAAGGTATTTATGGTTGCACGTATGGTTTATTAAAATGGTTACAGGAAAAGCTTGGCATCACGTTTGATTTATTAGATATGTCAACGACTACAGAAATTGAAGCAAAAATATCTGAACGGACTGCTTGTATATTTTTAGAGACACCCATAAATCCAACGATGGAGATTATTGACCTTCAGACCGTTGTGAAGGCTGCTAAGAAATATAACATTCCTGTTATTGTCGATAACACGTTTTTGTCACCGTATCTCCAAAGACCTTTGGAGTGGGGGTGTGATTTAGTCATACACAGTGCTACGAAATACATCGGAGGGCATGGGGATGTAGTAGGTGGTATAGCAGTAGGTAAGGAGGATGTAATCAATGAAATTGCCATGCATATTCGAAAGGATATCGGTGGAATTATGTCACCTTTTGATGCCTGGCTACTATTAAGAGGACTCAAGACACTTCCTGTTAGAATGGAGCGTCATTGTGACAATGCAGAAAAGATAGTCAAGAGATTACGAGAACATTCTAAGGTAAATGACCTCATATATCCTCAAGTACAAGCTGGAGCCGAGAAAGGACAAATGACGAGGGCGGGAGGTGTTATATCCTTTACCATCCATGGTGGTAAAGATGAGGCACAAAGATTCCTGAACCAGTTTGATTTAATCAAAGTAGCGGTTAGTCTTGGTGATACAGAAACACTTATCCAACACCCTGCAACGATGACACATGCAATCGTCCCAGAGGAACAAAGAATTAAAATGGGCATTACGGAGCAATTACTGAGATTGTCAATTGGTTTAGAGGCCTGGGAAGATATATGGGAGGATTTAGAGCAGGCTTTAAATACACTTTAAAAGGTTAAATCAAAAGTAAAAGGAGTCGACCGACTCCTTTTTTACTTGTTTAAGAAATTATAAAATAAATCATTTGTGGAAAACTCGAGTCTGTGCATTTCAATCTAGCTCCAGCGCCCAGCCCCTTGAGGTTAAATAACCTGAAGAGAATAAAATGGAAAGAACGCCATTTTTTTCTCTTCAGAACATTTACTATGCCTGAGGCTTAACGGGGCGCTTGCGCCTTTTGTTCCTTATATATATTTAATAAGCACTTCAACAAATTTTTCTAAGGATTGTTGGTCAATCTCATCAAAACGGTCTTTAATAGGACTATCGATATCCAATACTCCGATTACTTCTCCGTTTTTAATTAAAGGAACCACAATTTCAGATTGGGAAGCGGCATCACATGCGATATGTCCAGGAAAAGCATGTACGTCTGCAATCCGTTGAGTTTCTTTTGTTTGGGCTGCGGTACCACAAACACCTTTTCCAAAGGGGATTCTTACACAAGCAGGAAGGCCTTGGAATGGACCTAACACGAGTTCAGTTCCCTCCGTTACATAAAACCCTACCCAGTTTACCTCAGATAAAAATTGATTTAATAGGGCAGAAGCATTCGCTAAATTAGCAACAGCATTACTTTCATCCTCTATTAAGGCTTCAAGCTGCTTAATGACAAGGTCATAGTTTTTTTCTTTTGTTGCATTGTATTGTTCGACTTTAAACAAGGTAATCCCCCTTTTTTTGATAATGATTGATAACTATCATAGCAAAATACATAGGATTTAGCACGAATTTGTCGATGAAAACATAAAGGAATCATAGAAGCCTGACACGAAACAGTAGATAAGACATGAATATGTGGAGTGATCAAATTGAGTCAATCTAAATCTTCATCAAAAGAAAAGGTTATACAAGCATCCATTTCTTTATTTAATACAAAAGGATTTAGTGGAACTTCTATTCGAGATATCGCTGAGAAAGCGAATGTGAATATTGCCATTGTCTCTTATTATTTTAAAAGCAAAAAGGGTCTATCAGAGTATCTACTTTCCATGTATTTGGATCAGTATATTCATGTGATTGAAGAGGTGCTCGTTGCTAATGAGTCACTGACCGCAAAAGAGAAGCTTCAGAGATTAACGAGGGCTCTGCTCTTATATCAGGCAGAAAATCAACATCTGGCAAGATTTGTATATAGAGAAATGACATTGGACAATGTTCTTATTCGTGAGGTAATGGCTACTTATTTAGCTAAAGAAAAATTCTATTTAAAAAAGCTATTTGAAGAAGGAGTTCGGTTGAAGGAGTTTCGGAAGCTATCGGTGCCTTCAGTGATTGTACAATATAAAGGAATGCTGACAATTCCCGTATTACAGCCGCAATATTTTACTGAAGTATTACATATCCCTTTTGACGATTATTACATCAAGCAATTTATAAAGGAAATGGAGAATTGGATTGAATTCTCCATTTGTCATACATCTTCACTTGAGTTAAAGGTGGCTCATTTCTAGCTTGAAGTTGGGGACTGAAAGATCACATTTGGATTCATTGATTCAAGACCTTGCTGTAAGTCCTTTACCTGATGGGCATCAGAACCGTAAATAAGTGGAATTGACAGTTCAATTGCCTTTTTAATAACCCAATCAGGAGGATAGGGCTCCTTGCAAAGGGGTTTATTTACCCCTGCCCCGTTATAATCAAGCTGTAAATGGTGTTCTTTCATTTTGTCCAGTACCTTAATAATTTCCCTTTCAAACTTTTGTTGAATTGGGAATTTTTTTTG
This sequence comes from Bacillus sp. AK128, assembly GCF_053903075.1. Lineage (NCBI taxonomy): Bacteria > Bacillati > Bacillota > Bacilli > Caryophanales > Bacillaceae > Bacillus > Bacillus sp. AK128. Next base: position 942,054 of record NZ_CP096379.1, read on the forward strand.
GAATTTATGGACGAGAGTGATGTGACCAATTCTTTTAGGTTTATACGGTCCAAGGTCAGCTTGAATGGATTGTAGTAATGTGTCGTAATATGTTTTATAAACATTCTCAATCCCGTTAAAATCCTTAATCATTTTCTGAAAGTTATCTGGACTATAATCCATACAGTAATAAGTTGACTCGTTTTTTAAAAAATGAACTGATAAAATACTATCATCTAATAAGACACCATATTTCGATAAAAAGGTCAGGATCTCACCCTCGTACCCCTCAATAAAATCAACCTCAAGTCCCCTATTAATTTTAATTTGTTTGCTATATTTCTCTTTTAAATATGTAAGCGTCTCAAAATATAAAGCTAGATTATCCATGCTCATCGCGCTATCTCTCTGTGGAGTTGGATCAGAAAAGGTTATTGGCAAAGGAGCATGCTCTGTAAATGAAATTTCTTGTATTCCTAAGCTAATGGCTTTTTCAATATATTGTTCAAAAGAATCATTTGTTCCATGTGGACAAAATGGTGTATGAATGTGACCGTCAGCAATCAAAGAAGATTCCTCCAGATTCAAAATGTAAAAATTTTAAAAAATTTGGTCAAAAATTGTCGTTTACATGGTATCATAAAAACATTGAAATTACATTTAATAAACCATTTATAAAATTAAAGCTCTATCTTTTTTAAGAAAAAGGAAAAGGAAGCTTTTCCAATTAGATAAAGAGATGGTGAAAGTTTGCGTTGGAAAGGGGCTTTTTATGGAATTCATCATCGTTGCAATCCTTTTATTGGTCATCTTTTTCATCTATGGCATGCTTATAAGGAAGAGGATTTATAAGGATGTAGATCGTTTAGAATCTTGGAAGATTGATATTATGAACAGACCTGTCACAGATGAGATGTCAATGATGAAGGGTCTTAACATGGTCGGACAAACTGAACAGTTATTTGAAAAATGGCGTACAGAGTGGGATGAAATCATTACCACTAAGTTACCAAATGTGGAAGAAGCTTTATTTGATATTGAAGAATATGCGGATAAATATCGAATCAGAAAGGCGAAACTCCTCATTAAGGAAATTAACAATCAGCTACAAGGAATAGAAGATGCAATTAAATCAATCTTATCTGAATTACAGGAATTGGTTGGTAGTGAAGAGAAGAATCGGTCTGAAATAGAAGAACTTAAGCAGAGCTACCGAGATGTAAAAAGAACGATACTAGCTCACAGTAATTCATTTGGTAAAGCAGAAGCAAAGCTAGAGCAAATGCTTGACGACATTTCTTCACAGTTTCAAGTATTTGATGAATACATGGAGAACGGTGATATATTACTGGCAAAGGGATTAGTTCAATCGATTAAAGAGCAGCTGGGTCATATGGGTCAAACAATCGAGGAATTACCTTCACTATTAAAAGATTGCCAATATAATATTCCTAACCAAATAGATGAACTTCTACAAGGGGTTAAGGAAATGACTGAAGAAGGGTTTGTTTTAGGCCACCTTCAGATTGATAAAGAGATTTCTAAAATGAAAGAAATGCTTTCTGAGTACCTCATCTATCTTGAGAAGGCTGAAATTGATTCAGTTAAAGCCGGAGTTACCGAGCTGCAAGAGAAAATAGAGAGCTTCTATGATCAGTTAGAAAAGGAAGTCATTTCAAAGCATTTCGTTCATCAACAAGTTACACCACTTCATGTTGAGCTTAGTCAGTTAAATGATGAAACGAAAGAAACGAAAGTGGAGACTGAGCAAGTTCAACTGAGCTATCAGCTTCTTGATCAAGATATTGAATTGCAAAAGAACATTGAATCCCAAATCAATCAGCTACTTAAGAGATTTACTAGTGTAAAAGGGTCGGTTGAAGAAAAGGATATTGCTTACTCTGTCATTCAAAGTGAACTAGAAGAAATTAAGGTCCAAATTGATGCATTAAAGGTATCTCATCAAGAGTTTGTAGATATGCTTCAAACGTTACGAAAAGACGAGTTGTATGTGAAAGAAAAGCTGGGTGAGATGAGAAGAATGCTCTTAGATTCTAAGCGTTTAGTTCAAAAAAGCAATCTCCCAGGCTTACCTGAAAACTATTTATTTGAGATTAAGGAATGTAACAGTCAGGTTTTAATGGTGGCTGAAAAGCTACAAGAGAAGCCTCTTCATATTCAGGCCTTAAATTCATTACTGGAGCAAACGCTAGCAAAGGTAGAGCTACTATCAGCCAATACAGAAGAAATGGTTGAGCAGGCTTATCTAGTAGAGCAAGTCATTCAATATGGAAATCGCTATAGAGGAAAATCTATGCATATGGCTGCAAAGCTGACTGAGGCAGAATTAGCCTTCCGTAATTTTGAATATTCTCGTGCTTTAGAGGAAGCAGCAACTGCACTTGAAAAGGTTGAACCTGGTGCATTAAAAAAAGTTCAACGCTTACTAGAACAAAATTAACAGGCAGATTACTCCTTTTAAAGAGCTAGATTAATTTAGAAAAACACTATAATAAATAAAAGGTTACTCGAGGTTCCTCTGGGTAGCCTTTTATTATGGACATTAAAGATATTGAAGTATGGGGCACATGATGCTTCCGTTGTTTTTGAAAAGTCGTCAAATATGATAAGATTAGTAATTGCATTGGTCGTTAAAAAGGGGAGAAAAACGTGATTTATTTAGATAATAGTGCAACAACTAAGCCATATCCTGAAGTCATCGAGGCTTATGTAAAGGTTGCGACTGAATATTTTGGGAATCCATCGTCAGTTAATGCGCTAGGAAGTGAAGCTGAACGTTTATTATTTCAAGCAAGAGAAAATATAAGTAAGCTCCTCTCCGTGCAACCTAGCGAAATTGTTTTCACATCAGGGGGAACGGAAGGGAATAACGTGGCCATAAAAGGTGTGGCACTGAAATATAAGAATCGGGGAAAGCATATTATTACCACTTCCATTGAACATGCTTCCATCCAAGAAGGACTAAAGCAATTAGAGCAGCATGGCTTTGAGGTTACGTATTTACCTGTGAATGAAAATGGAGCAATTACCATAGAACAGGTTAAGGATGCAATTAGAAAAGATACGATACTAGTGACACTTATTCATGTGAACAATGAGGTAGGTTCGATTCAACCAATAAGTGATATTGGAGAATTATTAAAGGACTATCCAAAAATTCTTTTTCATGTAGATCATGTACAGGGAATTGGAAAAATACCCTTAAATATTTCAACAATTGGCATTGACTTACTCACTGTCTCAGGGCATAAATTTCATAGTGTAAAGGGTACAGGGTTTCTGTATGTTAGAAAAGGAATAAAATTAGAACCTTTATTTACAGGTGGTTCACAGGAAAATCAGTTGCGAGCAGGGACCGAAAATGTACCCGGAATCGTTGCGATAACAAAAGCTCTAAGAATGACATTAGATCGTCAGCAGGAAAAGGTTCAACATCTTGGTAAATTGAAGCAACATATCATCGATTTTTTAAGTGAATTAGATGAGGTTATTATTAATACTCCTATTGAGGGATCTGCTCCACATATTGTTAATTTCTCAGTTCCAGGTATTAAGCCAGAAGTAATGGTCCATGCATTAGAGGAATTTTCTATTTTTGTATCGACAAAATCTGCTTGTTCCTCGAAGCAAACAAGTGCAAGCCGGATCTTACTTGAGATGGGAAAGCCTAATAAAGTAGCTAAACATGCAATCCGGGTTAGCTTATCGTCCGAAAACACAATGGAAGATATCCATACATTTTGTAAGGCAATCGAGGAAATCTTGAAAAAAAATATAGTGATAAAGAGGTAGAATCATGCAATATGATCAAATATTAATACGTTTTGGTGAGATTACGACAAAGAGTAAAAACCGTTCAAAATTCATCGCTGCTCTTAAAGAAAATGTCCTTCATAAATTAAAGGATTATCCTCTCATCAGAATTGAAAAAACTAGAGATCGAATGTTTATTCAATTAAATGGTGAAAACCATCATGAAATTATGGACCTTCTTGAAGGTGTTTTTGGAATTCACTCCTACAGCCTTGCGTTAAGGACAGAGACAGATCTCGAAGAAATTAAGAAAGGTGCCTTATTTGCTTTCCAGGAAGCAAAGGACCAGGCTCGAACGTTTAAGGTGAGTGTAAAACGGTCTTTTAAACAGTTTCCCCTTGATACTCAAGAGTTAAATACTGTAATAGGTGGCTATTTATTAAGTCATACGGAGGATCTTACAGTTGATGTACGAAATCCTGATATCGAGGTAAGAATTGAAGTTAGAGAAAATGATACCCATATATCTTCCTATACTCGTAAGGGAGCGGGAGGGTTACCTGTTGGTTCAAACGGAAAAGCTTTATTACTTTTATCAGGTGGAATAGATAGTCCAGTTGCCGGTTACTTAACGATGAAAAGAGGAGTGGCAATTGAAGCTATTCATTTTCATAGTCCTCCTTATACAAATGAGCGGGCGAAACAAAAGGTATTGGATTTGGCAGGAAAGTTGACTTCTTATTGTAAAAAGATTAATGTACATCTTGTTCCATTTACGGATATTCAGACAACGATTCATAAACAGATCCCAAGCAATTACTCAATGACAGTAATGAGAAGAATGATGCTTCGGATTGCCGAACAAATTGCAGAGAAAAATGAAATCTTGGCTATTGCAACGGGAGAAAGCTTAGGTCAGGTAGCTAGTCAGACTCTGGCTAGTATGAATTCCATCAACGAGGTAACGAATGTTCCAATTATCCGTCCAGTCATTACGATGGATAAGCTTGAGATTATCGAGATTTCGAAGAAAATTGATACGTATGATATCTCGATTAGGCCATTTGAGGACTGCTGTACAATCTTTACTCCTTCCTCGCCTGCAACGAAGCCAAAACGTGAAAAGGCAAATCGATTTGAGAGTTTTTATGACTTCTCGCCACTTATTGAAGAAGCTATAAACAATACAGAAATAGTTGAAATCACTGATGCGAATCCTACATTAGAAAATGAATTTGAGGATTTATTCTAAACAGTTTTGAGAATACTAATAATTACCAATGAATCATTTGCATGAAACCTTGTGATTTATCACAATCTATAATCACAAGGAGGTGATACACATGGCAAACAACAACAGTAATAACTCAAACCAACTTCTAGTACCTGGAGTTCAACAAGCTCTTGATCAAATGAAGTATGAGATTGCTAACGAGTTTGGTGTAAACCTTGGAGCTGATACAACTTCTCGTGCTAACGGTTCTGTTGGAGGAGAGATCACTAAGCGTTTAGTTTCTATGGCTGAACAACAACTTGGTGGTGGCTTCCGTCAATAATCTAATTAAATAGAAATGGCTACAGGGCGGGAATGCTTCCCGCCCTTTTACTTATGTCTTTATATAATATAGATGTAGAAAATCCCTAATTAACTATTGTTTTATTCTAAATTGTCCCAATTTTTGATATAATTAGATATATAAAGGGAGGGATAGTTATGAATAGAGAACAGTTATTAGCTCCGGATTTGTATAATATAACCTCTGAAGTAGAGAAATTTGCTCATGACCCTCAAAAGGTGGCATTAAAGTGGGAAGATCAAGAAGGTAATGAGAAAGAAGTTACCTATCTCGAACTCATTCAACGAGCGAATCAAATTGGAAACGCTTTAAAATCAAAGGGAATGAAACAGGGTGATGCAATATTTGTCATTGTCCCAAGATTGATTGAAGCATACGAAATATACTTGGCTGGATTGAAAAATGGAATGATTGTTATTCCAGGTTCAGAAATGCTACGGAAAAAGGACATTGAATACAGGCTAGAGCATGCTGAGGTAAAAGCAGTCATATGCTATTCTGACTTCACTGAGCAATTCTCTGATATTGATACAAGCAATATGCTGTTATTTTCAGTTGGAGAATCAAGTAATAATTGGCAAGCATTAGACCAGATTGCTGATCAGCAAAGTAAAGTGCTTGAGGCAGCATTGACAAAAAATGACGATATTGCCTTTCTATCCTATACATCTGGTACAACAGGAAATCCAAAAGGAGTAGTACATACTCATGGTTGGGGATTTGCTCACCTTCAAACATCGGCTGCCAATTGGCTTGATATTCACGAGGGTGATGTCGTATGGGCAACAGCGGGGCCAGGGTGGCAAAAATGGGTGTGGAGTCCTTTTTTAGCTACATTAGGATCTGGAGGTACAGGTTTTGTTTATCATGGTAAATTTGATCCTGAACGATATCTACAATTGCTAGGGAAATATTCAGTTAATGTTTTATGCTGTACTCCTACTGAATATAGACTAATGGCAAAGGTGGATGGATTAGAGCGTTACTCACTTCCACAATTACATAGTGCAGTGTCAGCAGGTGAGCCTTTAAACAGAGAGGTAATTGATACTTTCAGAAGGTATTTTAATGTTGATGTAAGAGATGGATATGGACAGACTGAAAATACCTTATTAGTAGGAGTATTAAAAGGAATGGAAATTAAACCAGGCTCGATGGGAAAACCTACCCCAGGGAATACAGTGGCCATTATAAATGAGGATGGAATTCCAGTTAAACCGGGTGAGACAGGGGATATCGCCGTACACATAGAAACCCCGGCGCTTTTTAAAAACTATTATAAAGACCCTGAACGGACAGCTAGGCAATTTAGGGGAGACTATTACATAACAGGTGATCAGGCCAGACTTGATGTAGACGGGTATTTTTGGTTTGAAGGTAGATCTGATGACATTATTATTAGTTCAGGTTATACAATTGGACCATTTGAGGTTGAGGATGCTTTAGTAAAACATCCTTTTGTTAAAGAATGCGCTGTAGTTGCAAGCCCCGATGAAATAAGAGGAAGTATTGTGAAAGCATATATTGTTTTAAAAGAGAGCGTGGATCCAAGTCAGGAAGGACTAATTCAAACTCTTCAAGATCATGTGAAAACTTTAACTGCACCATATAAATATCCAAGAAAAATTGAGTTTATCGAAAATCTTCCGAAAACCTCATCTGGGAAAATTAGAAGAATCGAGTTACGCCAGCTTGAAAAGCAATTAAGCTAAAGCAGCCAATCGGCTGCTTTTTTAATGTGAAAGAGGTTTTTAATTATGGTAGAGTAAAATAAAAAAATAAGGGATGTGGAAATATGGGGGAATTATGGTTTGGTGGCAAAATTAGAACCTTGCAGTCCGAAACTAGTCTTGTTGAAGCAGTTTATGTAGAGGATCAAAGGATTGTGGCAACTGGAACAAAGGCAGAACTTTTGGACAAGTATAATCCTGAGCAATCCTTTGATTTAGAGGGGTCAGTTATGTATCCGGGTTTTGTTGATAGCCACCTTCATTTAATTGGACATGGAGAGAAGCTGATTCGTTTAGACTTGTCAAACATTACTTCATCACTAGAAATAGAGGAAGCTATTAAAAAGAAGGTTGCAGGTACAAAGGAGGGGGAATGGATTATAGGAGAAGGTTGGAATGAGAACCAACTCCCAGACAGAAAAATCTTTCATTCAAAAGAATTAGATGCTCTTTCTCCACATAACCCTTTTGTTCTACATAGAATATGTCGACATGCCCTAGTTGCAAATAGTATGGCATTACATCTTGCTGGTATTTCAAAGGATACAAAAAGTCCTCCTGGTGGAGTGATTGTTAAAGACGATAAAGGTGAGCCAACTGGCTATTTACATGATCAAGCTCAGGAGCTAATTAAGAATGTAATTCCAACAGTATCAAGAGAATATTTAGAGGCTGCGCTCCGAGCATCTATTCAAGATTGTCATCGACTCGGTCTTGTTGGTGGGCATAGTGAGGATTTAAATTATTATGGAGGATTTTTACGTACATTCGAAACGTTTGAAAAAGTAATCAATGAGGATGGGTTGCTATTTAAAGCTAATCTACTAGTTCACCATGAAGTAATCGAGGATATGATTGAACACGGATTGAAGTTCGGAGATAGCAATGGTTCAATCGAAATAGGGGCAATGAAAATATTTGCAGACGGCGCACTTGGGGGAAGAACCGCACTATTAAGTGAACCGTATCAGGATGCCCCTGATACAAATGGTGTTGCTATTTATTCGAAAGATGAGTTGAAAAAGCTGGTTCGTAAGGCCAGAGCCTATAATATGCCAGTAGCAGTCCATGCCATTGGCGATTTAGCATTTGAATATGTGTTGGATGCAATTGAGGAAGCCCCTCCTGTATCTGGACAAAGAGATCGATTAATTCATGCACAAATCCTTCGAAAGGATTTAATTGAACGTGTAAAAACCTTGCCTATTATTTTGGATATTCAACCAAGATTCTTAGCAAGTGACTTTCCATGGGTCATTGAAAGATTGGGAGTAGAGAGAATGACGAGTTGCTATGCTTGGAAAACATTGTTAGACGAGGGTATTCCATGTGCTGGTGGCTCAGATGCCCCGATTGAGCCAGTTGATCCTTTGCTTGGAATTCATGCTGCGGTCACAAGAACTAAACCTAATAGCAATATTTCTTACTATCCAGAACAACAGCTTACCCCTTATGAAGCTATTAAGCTTTTTACAACTGGTAGTGCCTATGCGATCAATCATGAGCATAATCGTGGAATCATAAAAGAGGGGTATGAAGCTGATTTTACGATTTTAGATCAGGATTTATTAATGATTTCACCCGAAGAAATGCTTGAAACTAAAGTAGTAATGACTGTAATTAATGGTCAGATTGTGTATAAAAGAAAAGAACCTATCCCAATGTAATGCTAAAGGCTGTAGGGCACTCCCTACAGCCTTTAATTTAAGTTACTCTTGAAGGAAGGTTCTTTTTACTTTTTCCCAATAAGAATTATCTTTTAATTTCACAGTCTTAATCCTTTTATCAGTTAAATTAATCACAATTTTTCGCACATGGCTGATTCCTAATGCTTCGTTATCCATTCCAATCACCGGGTAATCATTTCCGTCTTGAATTACTTCTAAAGTCAGTGTTCGATTACCACTTAGGATAAAAGGAGAGCCCAATGTCCGGTAACGGTTATTATTTAATGAGGCTAGTTCACTCACCTGCAAGCATGGTAGCATTGGGTCAACGACTGCGCCTCCAACTGATTTATTATAGCCAGTGCTACCTGTTGGAGTGGCCACAATCATTCCGTCTCCTCTAAATGTTTCGAAATGAAGGTCATCAATAAAGACATCCATTACAAACGTTTTAATAATGCCAGATCGAATGGACAATTCATTTAAACAGTAAAATGAACTTGTATCATCAACGGTTGCGGTAAGTACAGGATAGCGCCTAACCTCAATTAGTTCTGTGGTCATCGCCTCAACCATTTCCTGCTTCTCTTCAATGTGAAAATCACAGTATAAGCTTAACGAAGAGTGAGTCGTAATTCCTGCATATAAGCAGTCTTCTCTAAATCCTGTTTTACGAACCGCTTGTAGAAAAGTTCCATCACCACCACCAATACTAATGATGATATTTGCCTCTTTATCATTTGTTACGATGGTGAATCCATATTGCTTCGCCACTTCCTCAAGTTCCTGAACATGAGGAATGAGGTCTGGATCCTTTTTATAGAAAAAATATAGATTTTTACGTGATGTCATAGATTTTACCCCCATAATATGTAAGAATAGTCATAGTGAAGTAGTTAGACGTCTTATATTTATAGTGTATCAAAAACAGGATTCGTATGAAAACTAGTTATAGTTTGTGTTAGGAGGAAGTTTTAATGAATAGTAAACGTTGGATAGCCCTTGGTATAGCGGTAGGGTTATTTACCATTTCATCCATTGTGAATGTTGCGACGTCACTAGCATTTGGAAATTTATCGACATTTTCTGAGGATTTATTTCAGACAGATCAAGAATTTTTAGAAACGGTATTAGAAGAAGGACGTTCTGCTAATAAAATTGCTGTTTTGGATGTAAATGGAGCTATTATGGATTCAGGGGATGTTACTTCGATTTTTCAATCGACAGGCTATGACCATCGAGCTTTTTTACGAATGTTAGATCAAGCGGCTGAAGATACGTCTATAAAAGGAATTCTTATTAGAGTAAATTCACCTGGTGGTGGGGTAGTAGAGAGTGCTGAGGTTCACGACCGAATTATCGAAATTCAAGCGGAAACACAGAAACCTGTTTACATTTCAATGGGGAGTATGGCAGCTTCAGGCGGGTATTATATAGCAGCTCCTGCTAACAAAATTTATGCAAGTCCAGAAACATTAACAGGCTCACTGGGAGTGATCATGCAAAGCTATAACTTTAGCGGACTTGCCGAGAAATACGGGGTGAAACTTGAAACGGTAAAGAGTGGTACCTATAAAGACATTATGAGTCCTGTACGGGAAATGACTGACGCAGAACGTGAGATTTTACAGTCAATGATTGATAATTCTTACGCTGGATTTGTAAATGTAATTGCTGAGGGTCGCGATATTCCAGAAGATCGTGTTCGAGAAATTGCAGATGGCCGAATTTATGACGGACGACAGGCTCTTGAGTTAGGCTTAATCGATGAATTTGGTTATTGGGAGGATGCTATAGAAGGGCTTAAAGTAGATCATGACCTGGGAGATGTCAGTGTTATCCAGTATGAATCGGCTTATGGTTTATCTTCGGTCTTTTCAATGGGAGTACAAAAGTGGTTTTCAAATGATTTCGAAATGACAAGTCTAATGAAACTTCTAAGTCAACCTAACGCTCCTAGACCAATGTATTTATATCAGGAATAGGGGGAGTCTTTATGGATACGATGGATACGCAATTCCATTCAGGGGAGACCATACAAGAAGCAGAACGAGCATCAGTGATCAATAAAAAAATCTACTATGCAGGCTTTTGGATTAGATTTTGGGCCTATCTTCTTGACTTGCTTGTCATTACAAGTATTAATCAGCTGTTGATCTATCCGGTATTCCGCTATTTTGAATTTTCTATGATTGAAGAAACCATGTTTTCACCAATCGCCATTCTTACCGCGCTTACCATGTATGTATACTTTGTATTAATGACGAAATTTTTTAAACAAACACTTGGTAAAATGGTATTTGGGTTGAAGGTAGTGGATATTCATGCAAAGCCGCTTCGCTGGTCAACAGTAATTTTTAGAGAGGTAGTTGGAAAATTCATTTCAAAGACTATCTTCTTTATCGGATTCCTAGTGGTTGCCTTTACACCTAAACATCAAGGTGTACATGATTTGTTTGCTGATACAAGCGTGATTTTAGAACGATATAGTGAATAAAAGAGAAACCTATCTTCCTTAGATAGGTTTTTTTTTATGTTTGCTTCTGTAGTCACCTACTTAAGTAAAATCAAACAAGTCAACAGATTCTATAGAAGTATTACCAATAAAAGGTTTATTTCAACTTATTAAGGGTGATACTGTTTATCGAACGAGGTGATCTAAGTGATCTGGTTATTTATTGGTTTCACTGTCCTTATATTTTTTACTATTTTGTTTCTTTCAACGCTTCATATAAAAATCAATTATCAACATGCGCAGGACAATGATCAGCTTTCGATTATGCTCCGCTTATGGTTTATTCGCTATACGATAAAGGTTCCTTTAGTTAAGGTAGATAAAGAATCCAAAAGTATAGTATTTAAACAAGAATCACAAACAGGAACTCCTAATCAAGAGCATGATAAAAAACAAAAGAAAATAACACCTAATGAAATGCTAAATAGCTTTGAAAATGTGAAAGAAATTCTCCATCATGTCGTTGGTTTACATAGAGTTGTTAAAGCATTTTTAAGAACTATTTCTATTCACAAGCTAGAATGGCATACAAATTTTGGGTTTGGGGATGCTGCTTTAACAGGAATGTTAGTAGGAGCTGGTTGGACGATAAAAGGTAGTATTATAGGGATACTAAGTCAATATATGCTGTTGAAAACAAACCCTACTCTATCAATTACTCCATATTTTCAACAAACTTTTTCTCATACGAAACTAACATGTATGCTTTCATTTAGAATCGGGAATGCTATTTTAGCAGGATTAAGAATCGTGAAATTCTGGAAAGGTGGACTTCCTTCTTTAAAGGGTGGACCTCCATTTCTCAAAGCAAAAAATAATGAAAAGTCAATTTCGTAATTGGGAGGAATCAATATGGCAGAGCATCCGATTCAAGGCTTAATGACGACTGCAATGGAAAGTTTAAAACAAATGATTGATGTAAATACGATTATCGGTGATCCAGTAGAGACCCCCGATGGCAGTGTAATCCTAACGGTTTCAAAGGTTGGTTTCGGTTTCGCAGCTGGTGGAAGTGAATTCCAGGTTGATGCTGGCTCAAAAAAGGAAGGACAAGAGTCACAATCACCTAAGTTACCATTTGGCGGTGGTAGTGGTGGTGGTGTTTCCATTACGCCGATTGCCTTCTTAATCGTAAATGCTTCAGGTGTAAAGATGCTTCATTTGGATGAAAGCACACATCTGTATGAAAAGATTTTAGAGGTTGCACCACAAGCTGTTGAAAAGATTCAGCAAATGTTTAGCAAAAATAGCAATAACAACAACCAGCAAAATAACAACCAAGACCAAAATCAAAATAATGGACAAGGTCAAAACCAACCAAAACAAACACTAGACTTTTAACAAGAAGTTAACCGAGCAGGTTAACTTTTTGTTTTGAAATAAAGGTTATTTTCATTGGGGTTTTTTAGGAGTTTCCTTATAAATATAACCCAATTAATACGCCGATTGATTGAAACGGAAGGTGCGAGACTCCTGTGGGAGTAGCGGGACAGGTGAGACCCCACAGGCTGTAAGCCGAGGAGGCTCACCGCCCGCCCCACGGAAAGCGAAGCAACCTGGAGTGGAAATCAATCTCTTGTGTAAAAACAAAGCTTTCGAAGCAGCTTTTAAAGATGGTTACAATATAACAGTTTAATGTAATAGCACATCTACTTAAATAAAACTACTTTATTAGCAAAAGGAAACATTATCAAGTTTTATATTTGCATTAACGACCTGATGTCGGTAGAATGAGAATGAATCTTACTAATAGCTTGGGAGGAATTTATTGATGGCGTCTGTAACGTTTAAAGGAAATCCAATAACATTGTTAGGTAATGAGGTAAAGGTTGGAGACAAGGCACCTGATTTTACTGTATTAGCAAATGATTTATCTCCTGTTACTCTATCTGATTCAAAGGGTTCAGTTAGACTTATTAGTGTAGTTCCATCCATTGATACTGGAGTATGTGACGCACAAACTAGGAGATTTAATGAAGAGGCAGCTAAGTTAGACAATGTCAAAGTACTAACAATTAGTAATGATCTCCCATTCGCACAAAAGCGCTGGTGTGGAGCTAATGGTATTGAGAATGTTCAAACATTATCTGATCACCGTGATCTATCTTTTGCTGAAGCATATGGTGTTCAAATGAAAGAGCTAAGATTATTAGCTAGATCTATTTTTGTTGTAGATAGCAATGATACTGTCACTTATGTAGAATATGTAGGTGAGGGAACTAGTCATCCTGATTATGACGCAGCGATTGAAGCAGCAAAGGCAGCGAAATAATAGAATTTACATAATGAAATTCCCCAACGCCTCGTTGATTCGAGGCGTTTTTCCATCGTATAAATAGAATTATCTTTAAAAGGTTTCTTATTATAGACTTGTATAACAACGAACAAAATTAATTTTATCTGTTGGAAAAAATAGTGTAGTCTACAGTCGATAATAAGAGGGAAACAACAGAGGAGGAACAAATATCGTGACAATGACAACAATGGAAAGCTGGTTTACTAAGGTAGATCAAACCGCCAGCATCCTACAAGGTGAATTAGAAGTTTCTTATTTAGAAGCAGTCTACCTAACAGGTGTTAATTTTTTTGAAGGTGAGATTGTACAGGAAGAAATTCTGCAAAATGAAATTCTATCGAAGCGACTAAAGAGAGAGTATGAATCGTTTGAATTAGATGGGATTTCTAAGGAAGAACTTCGCAAAGGGTACCAGCTAGCAATCCTAAAAGGAATGAAGGAAGCCACTCAGGCTCACCATCAAATGACTCCAGATGCAGTAAGTCTTTTTGTCGGTTATTTAGTTTCTAAGCTTACCTCAAATGAGAAGCAGATATCAATTCTTGATCCGGCAATTGGTACTGCAAATCTTTTAACCGCTATTTTAAATCACTTACCTGATAAACAAGTGACAGGATATGGAATTGAAATAGATGATTTACTAGTGAAACTAGGCTTCTGTAATGCTAATCTACAAGAGCATCATATTGAGTTTTTTAATCAAGATGCATTGCAAGACTTGTTCATCGACCCAGTCGATTTAGTCGTATGTGATCTTCCAGTTGGATACTATCCAGATGAAATGAGCTCCCAAAAATTTCAATTAAAAGCAAGTAGTGGTCATTCACTAGCCCATCATTTATTTATTGAACAGAGTTTTCAATATACAAAACCAGGTGGTTATCTTCTGTTTATTGTTCCGAATTCTTTATTTGAAGGAGACCAAACCAAGGCATTACATGATTTTATAAAGGAGCATGGTGTGATTCAAGGATTGCTACAGCTTCCTCCAAGCATGTTTAAGAAAAAGGAGCATGCTAAAAGTATATTCATGCTACAAAAAAAGGGACCAAATGTTACACTTCCTAAGCAAGCCTTACTCGCAGAACTGCCAACCTTCTCAAATAAAAAAGCAATGGAAGGGATGATTCAACGTATTGATCAATGGTTTGCAAGTGAGCTAAATGGATAAGTTAATGTTCTCTTATTAATTCTCGACTATTTTGTTTAAAAACTAATTTATAGAATAACCTATAAACAGTATGTATTATAAAATTTTTAATTACATAAAAGTAACTAACATCATGAGTTTAGATAGCAAGAAGGAGCTGTTACTATGTCAAAGATTATCGCCATTAATGCAGGAAGTTCTTCTCTCAAGTTTCAACTTTTTGATATGCCAAGCGAGACAGTTGTTACGAAGGGACTTGTTGAAAGAATTGGTCTTGATGAAGCAGTATTTACCATTGTTGCAAATGGAGAGAAAATACAGGAAGTTACCGATCTACCTAATCATGCAGTAGCGGTCAAGCTTTTGTTAAACAAATTAACTGATCTCAACATTATTTCAAGCTTAGATGAGATAGATGGAATTGGTCATCGTGTTGTTCATGGAGGAGAAAAGTTCACAGATAGTGTAATGTTGAACGAAGAGGTAATAAGCGACATTGAGAAGCTTTCAGAGCTAGCACCTCTCCATAATCCAGCAAACGTTGTTGGAATTCGAGCATTTTATGAAGTCCTGCCTAATGTACCTGCTGTTGCTGTGTTTGATACAGCTTTCCATCAAACCATGCCGGAAAAATCCTTTTTATACAGCCTTCCATATGAGTATTATGAGAAATTTGGAATTCGAAAGTATGGATTTCATGGTACTTCCCATAAATATGTATCGAGGAGAGCTGCTGAATTACTAGGAAGACCAATCGAGCAGCTTAGGCTTATTTCATGTCACTTAGGAAACGGTGCCAGTATTGCAGCAATTGAAGGAGGAAAATCCATTGATACCTCAATGGGATTCACACCTCTTGCTGGGGTCGCAATGGGGACCAGATCAGGAAATATTGACCCTGCTTTAATTCCTTTTATTATGGAGAAGACAGGGAAGACTGCAGATGAAGTTCTTCAAGTGTTAAATAATAAAAGCGGTATGTTAGGGGTATCTGGTTTTTCAAGTGATTTAAGAGATATTGAAAAATCAGCATCTGAAGGTAGTGAGCGTGCGGAGCTTTCCCTTGAAGTATTTGCGGGGCGAATCCACAAGTATATTGGTTCCTATGCGGCTAGAATGTCTGGTGTAGATGCAATTATTTTTACAGCAGGAATCGGTGAAAACAGTGATGCGATCAGAGCTAGAGTATTAAACGGATTAGAATTTATGGGTGTATATTGGGATCCAGCCTTAAATAAGGTACGAGGCGAGGAAGCCTTTATTAATTATCCGCATTCTCCAGTCAAAGTAATGGTAATCCCAACCAATGAAGAAGTGATGATTGCAAGGGATGTATCTAGACTAGCAGGAATTTAGGATTGTTGTTTAGGTAAAGGAGATTTTTAGAATGAGTGTAACGGAACACAAGGCTGAAGCACCTAAAAGTGTAAGTTGTAAAATCATAACGGTTAGTGATACACGAACGGAAGAAACAGATAAGAGTGGAAAAGCAATCATTCAATCTCTGGAGCAAGCCAATCATCAAATCCTGGAATATGTCATTGTAAAGGACGACCAGGGTCAAATTAAAAGTGAAATCTTAAAGGGGCTTGAAAACGAAGAAATCGATGTGGTTCTAACCAATGGTGGGACTGGAATATCTAAGCGAGATGTGACCATTGAAACGGTTCAACAAATCATCGAAAAAGAAATTGTCGGGTTTGGTGAGTTGTTTAGGATGATTAGCTATACAGAGGATATCGGCTCTGCTGCGATGATGTCTAGAGCAATTGCAGGTGTAACAGGGACGACTGCCGTCTTTTCGATGCCTGGGTCAACCGGTGCTGTGAAACTGGCTATGGAAAAGTTGATTATTCCAGAGCTTCCCCATGTTTTACGAGAAATTAGAAAATAACAAAGCATCGCCCACGTGTGGGTGATGCTTTGTTATTGAAAAGTAAAGAAATGATTAGTTTTTTGTGTTATTTTTTAACGATATTTTGTAGTAATCTAGCTTCAGCACCCAGCCCCTCGAGGTTAAATAACCTGAAGAGAATAAAATGGAAAGAGCACCATTTTTTTCTCTTCAGAACATTTACTTGTCGGGGCTAAACGGGGCGCTTGCGCCTTTTGTTCTTATAAATGTGCTTTCGACGATACTTGCTGATTCGCCCGGTACCACAGCCAGAGATCATTAATGATAGAAGCCAGCTCAGATATTTCGGAATTTAGTAGACAAGAACGAGGAAAGTCATTTTCATTATCAAGCTCTGCTTGTTTACTATTAATCTCGTTCTCAAGCTCTCCAATTCGATCTGGTATCCGTCCGCGAATTTTCTCCCATATCATTAAAATTTCTTGTTGCTCTTTATCTGTAAAGGTATCCCATGACTTGGAGAAATCAGGTACTGAAATTCCAAGTCGGTTATTAAACGAAAAATTTTCATTCATTGAACATTCCCCCAACCATCTATAGCTCCATTGTACACAATTTTATAATTACTTTCTAATTCCACCTATTTCCTCCCTCTACAAGAGAATACTTACCTTGGCTACTTCGAACACTATAAAGGGAGGTGTTAAGATATGGATAAAAAAGAAACGCAGGATCCTTCCTTCCAATTCTTCTATGACGAAGTGGGAGAAAAGGAAATAATGGACCAGCTTGTTGATTCGTATCAGAGTGGTTATGAGTATACAGTTACTCAAGAGCATGATCCTCAGCATCAAAAGAAATAAATATTTAGTAGTGAGGCACCCTTGAATGAAGGCTGCCTTTTTCACTTTTTATAAAGAAATCCCTTGATCTCGCTCTATTTGTCTTTTACTGTCTAGCTTTTTGGTACGATTACTCCATTTCTTACTAACGATATAAAGAACTGTACTTAGTAAAAAGGCACAAAACCCTGGTGAATAGGTGTCCTCAATAATAAAGTAACTAATCATTCCCATTGTAATCGTCATAAAAGCAGAAGCATTTAATTGAAAAATAGGGGGTGTCATAATAGCTTCGAGATCTTTTTCGCTAATTTTATTCCCTTTAAATACAATGAAATCTGTAATAATAACGGCAGATAAAGGAATAACAAACCCACCTAAGAGTGAAATGAATTGCTTTGCTTCTGTTACTAAAGATGGAAAACAGCTTATTGCTATTGCAATTACTCCAAACACAATCGCACTTCTAACTCGACCTAAATTAGGTAAGCTATTTAGTAAGCTGAAGGCACCGGTATAAGCATTACTCATATTTATAGATACCATCGAAAATAGTGCTGATACAGTGATGACAAGGATGAGTAGATTTGAGTCTGTCAGCTGAGTAGCTGACACAAACGGATTGATATGATTCATCGCCTGTGCTGAATAGGCGGCTAACAAGGCTGCCATCGTAAAGCCTATAATATTACCACTCAAAAGGCCATAAAAGGAATGCTTTTCTGATTTCGAATATCTAGCTATATCAGCGGACGAGCTCACCCCAGATACATACTGTATAAAAGCAAGGCTAGCAAAGAATAAGAAGCTAGTCGGTGAAAAATCCTGAGATTCTGTGACAACACTTAAAAATGTTTTTTCTAGCTGATCTGTAGTAATGTATAAGTACATAATGAGCATTTGACCAATTATTAAAATAGGTATGAAGAATTTGGTTGCCTTTTTAATGGCATCAAATCCTATGAGAGCTAAAACCGCCATGATTGCAGCTAGTAGTACGGATATTAGTAAAAACGGAAGCTCGATTTTAAATAAACGATAAGATAATTCACTTATTACATAAGAACCACCAATTGTTTGAACAGCAAACCAATATAAAGAAGTGATGGCCCGAATAGGTGAGGCGACAAACCGTGCTCCTTTTACCCCGATGATGGAACGAATAGCGTATTGTGAAGGAATCCCATGGGTGGCACCGGGCAAACTGAGCCAAGCAACAAAGAAGAAAGCAAGGGCCGCTCCAAGAACCGTACTAAGAACTGCATATTGAAAAGAGAGCCCACCTTCTAATACAGCCATAGCGGGTACGAGGAAGTTACCAGCATTGACGGAAAAAGCAATTTGTATAAAAGTATAATCTAGCCATTTGGATGTTCGAAGTTCTTTTGGTACAGGGTCTAGTCCGAATCGTTCAACTAATTCTTGTCTTTTTTTAGGTGTTGCGCTATTCATATGTCGTGCTCCTTTTAGATGACCTATAAGAGGATGTTCAAAAAGTCCGGTGAAAATGACACATCGAATTTCTTCGTTGGCTTGCTTTTCCGTTCCTCACGTATTAATTGCATAGGAACTTCTGCTAAAGTCATGCACGTCCTGTGCATAACGCAGAAGTCATCACATCCTGTGCAAGCCCGGTACTCAAAGCTTCACCGCCTTGAACTTCTCGGTCCTTTTCATCCATCTTTTTGAACACGTTCTATAAGTTATTTTACATGAAAATAAGCAATTACGAGTAAATTTTGGGGAGGTTCATAGATGAAAAATCATGTTTTTATTACCGCTGGCTCAAAAGGTATAGGTCGTAAGGTTACCGAGATGCTTGTGAGAAAAGGTTATTTTGTTACAGTGAATTATCGCCAGGACCAAACTGCTGTAGATTCATTACGAGAGCTTCTATCAACTTACTCAGACCAACTTCTTTTCATTAAAGGAGACATAACGAAAAAAGAGGATATTCAAAGGATGATTAAAGAAGCAGTGATGGCTGCTGGACCCATTGATATTCTTATTAACAATGCAGGACCGTATATTTTTGAACGAAAGAAGTTAATGGATTACAGTGATGGTGAATGGTATGAGATGATTGAAGGGAATTTGAGCTCTGTTTTCCATCTCTTAAAGGAAGTCGTACCAGGGATGAGAAAAAATAAATTTGGGAGAATCATTACATATGGTTTCCAAGGAGCAGACACTGCACCAGGCTGGATTTACCGTTCTGCGTTTAGTGCTGCCAAGGTTGGACTTGTCTCATTGACGAAGACCCTCGCGTTGGAGGAAGCTGAAAATGGGATTACCGCTAATATGGTTTGTCCAGGAGATATAGTAGGAGCTATGAAGGAAGCTTCCATTGATGATGCAAGGGAGCATCCTGAGGTAAATCAAGCACCGATTGGTAGGTCAGGTACAGGAGAAGACATTGCCAGGGTAATCGAGTTTTTATGTGACGAAAATTCAGATATGATGACGGGATCTGTTATTGAAGTAACAGGTGGATTAGATGTAATCAATCGCTTTAGACAATAGTTATACCATATTTTTCTATATTTACTGAATATATTATCCATTTTTTCATCATCATAAGTAATGAGGTGATAAGATGAGAGGGTTATTAATTAGTATCGCGATAATATTACAATTTGTGTTAGTAAGCTCCCAAGCATTTGCTGCTGATTTTACAAATAGTCAACTGTTTAAGGTAACGATCCTTCAGAATAATGAAGAAACTGAATTTGAGTTTGAGAACCCATCCCACTATGAATGGGAAAAAGGATCGACAGTTGTAAAAGGGAAAGAGGCACAAAAGGTAGTAACTGATATTTTTAATGAATTAAGTCTTACAAAACAGACAAAGGTTAATGAAATAAAAGTAAATCTTGAACAGTATGGATTTACAGAAGTGGATCATTTTGTAGTTAGATGGATTGATCAAGATGGAAAGCTCTACACATGGCATTGGGAGAAGGAATAAATGGAAGAATTTTGTTCCACAAATTGTCGTTTGATGTTATAGTTAATACGGTCTTGTTCAAGCGTTATTTATAGTAGGAGGAATGTTAAATGCGTATAGGGGTAGCAAAGGAAATTAAAAACAATGAGAACCGTGTTGCTATGACACCTGCAGGCGTTGTAAACCTTGTTAAATTTGGACATGAAGTGTTCATTGAGGACAATGCAGGTGTTGGTTCTGGGTTTACCAATGAACAATACATAGAAGCTGGCGCAAAAATCGTTGAGTCTGCTGAAGAAGCATGGTCGATGGACATGGTGATGAAGGTAAAAGAACCAATTCCAAGTGAATATCGCCATTTCAGAGAAGGCTTAATATTATTTACATACTTACATTTAGCACCTGAGCCTGAGCTTACAAAGGCTTTAATTGATAATAAGGTAATCGGAATTGCTTATGAAACCGTTCAATTACCAAACGGATCTCTTCCATTACTAACTCCAATGAGTGAGGTAGCCGGAAGAATGTCTTCTCAAATTGGTGCACAATTCCTAGAGAAGCCGAAGGGCGGAATGGGAATTCTTCTTGGGGGAGTACCAGGCGTACACCGTGGGAAAGTAACCGTAATCGGAGGCGGCGTAGCAGGAACAAATGCTGCAAAGGTAGCAATTGGACTAGGTGCACATGTTTCCATTTTAGATGTAAATCCAGATCGTCTTCGTCAACTAGACGATATTTTTGGAACGGATGTAACAACATTAATGTCCAATCCATTAAACTTGGCTGAAGAAATTGCTAGTTCAGACTTAGTCATTGGAGCAGTTTTAATTCCAGGTGCTAAGGCTCCGAAGCTTGTTACTGAAGAAATGATTAAATCAATGAGACCGGGTTCTGTCGTAGTGGATATTGCGATTGATCAAGGTGGAATTTTTGAAACAACCGATCGTATCACTACACATGATGCACCTACGTATGAAAAGCATGGTGTACTACATTACGCGGTTGCCAATATGCCTGGTGCGGTTCCACGTACGTCTACAATGGCGCTTACAAATGTAACGGTTCCTTATGCTGTCCAAATTGCTAATAAGGGCTATAAGCAAGCTTGCCTAGAAAACGAAGCATTATTAAAAGGAATTAACACATTAAATGGATTTGTGACATATAAAGCAGTAGCTGAATCTCATGAGCTACAATATGCAGATGCACGCGAAACTTTAATGTATCTATAATACTAAAAGGATCTTTTACATGGGTTTTCTCCAATATTGAGGGAGAATCTTCATGCGGAGGATCCTTTTTAGTTTTTTAGAGGTGATTAGGAAGCTAGACTAGGCAAGTCCACACATTATAGGTTGAAGTTAAAGGTCAAGTGGTGGTCAAGATAGGTTTTATTGTACACTTTCTGGTGTTTATCAACGAAAATGAAAGTTTATTAAACACTTTATTCAAGTTATCAACGAATCTTAAAATTTATCAAACACTTTTTACTTTTTATCAACGAAATAACAAATATTGGAAAATTGAGACAGCGTTACTAAAAAAGCAGACCCTATCACATGGAAAAGGTCTGCATTATTTTTTTTATTAGAATTAGCGAGTTCCTTATAAAATTTGTAATTCCTTCGGATACGAAGTAAAGGTCTCAAATCCATTTTCAGTAATGAGGACATCATCCTCAATACGAACGCCACCTACACCTGGTAAATAAATTCCGGGTTCAATCGTAAATGTCATACCAGTTTGTAGCTCTTTAGTATTCGTTGCGTTCATGGATGGATATTCATGAACACCAATACCAAGGCCATGTCCGATTCTATGGGTAAAATACTCCCCGTATCCTTTGTCGGTAATTATGGCTCTGGCTGTTTGATCGATGTTGCCGATTTGAACACCTGGTTTACAAATGTTTAAGGCTGCCATCTCAGCTTTCAATACCGTTTCATAAATCTCACGTTGTTGGTCGTTTACTTCTCCAAGAGCAACTGTACGTGTGATATCAGAGCAATATCCGTTAAAAACCACACCAAGATCAAAAAGGACAAGATCGCCCTTACGAAGCATGGATAAACCTGGTTTTCCATGAGGAGCGGCTGTTTTCTCCCCGGTTAGTACCATTGTGGAGAAGGACATTTCAAGAATACCTTTCTTCTTCAACTCGTACTCAATAGTCGCTAGTATTTCTAATTCAGTCCTCCCCTCTTTAATCGCGTTAACTCCGACCTCGACCCCATAATCGGCAAGCTTGCCAGCTTCTCTTAAAAGGGCAATTTCTTGCTCGTCTTTAATAAGACGTAGATCGTTTAATTTTTCCTCAACAGCAAGTAAAGTTGGAGTACCAAAAGCCTCATTAATCTTTTCAACACGTTCATAAAGTACGTGGTCTTTTTCTAGAGCAAGTTTAGACGGCTTACCAATTCTCTTTTCAACCGCTGACTTAACAAAATCCCACGGTTGATCAGTATCTGAATACCCGATGATTTCATATTCCCAACCGGTTGCTTTTACTTGTTCTTTCTCCATGTTTGGCACAACGATAATTGGTTCATGATCAGCGAAGACGAATAATGCAACTAAGCGTTCATGTGGGTCCGTATAAAATTTGCTTAAATAGAAGACATTAGCCTTTGAAGTAATCATGCTAACAGGGATATCTTCTGCCTTCATCCAAGATACTAATTGTTCTAGTCTTTTCTTCATAATTTGCACTTCCTTTATGGCTCTTTTGTACATTACTTTAACAATGTTTGGAAAAGGTGTAAACTTTATTTATAGAAATTAAAAAAATCCTGAAACTATTTTTAGGATGAGACGTATTACATAAGTAGAGGGAGCGTAACAAATAAGTTTTTAAAGTAGAGGTGGAGTTGTGAGTTTTTTTCGTAAATTGTTTACAAAGAAAGAGGAACGCCCAATTGTTAAAGAACGTACCGTATTTAATTTGCAAATGGACGATTTTGTTACGTATGAGCTAGAGGATTACCAGGTAGTGGGAAAGCTTACTTACTCTGATCATGGTTTCACCTGGCATGCTTATCAACTTCAAGCACTTGACCGTGTGATTTGGCTCAGTGTAGAAATGGATGATGAGCTTGATCTCGGTATATATGAAAAATGTAAATTAAAGCTATCCGAACCCATTCCAAAGGAAATTGATTTTGAAGGAACAAAGTACTATCTAGATGAAAAGGGAGTGGCACAAGTATCAGGTATAGGAAGAGGACAAAATGTGAATGGTGCCTCTTGTAAGTATTTTGACTTTTGTGATGAAGACGAAGAAGCCTTTTTATCAGTCGAGATTTGGGGTAGTGAAGTAGAAGTGAGTAAAGGTTATTCCATTGAAGAATATGAACTAAAAATTATTGCATCTAAATAAGGGAGGAATATGATATGTTTCAATTTTTTAAACGAGTTGGTACAGTAGTGAATTCTGAATTAAATGCGATGTTGGATAAGGCTGAGGATCCTGTAAAAATGCTTGATCAGTTTATGCGTGATATGGAATCTGATATTAGAGAAGCGGAAGCAGCTGTTGCAAAGCAGATTGCGAATGAGAAGATGTTAAAGAAAAAGGCTGATGAAGCTGAGGCACTTGTAAATAAACGTCAGGAACAAGCAGTAAAAGCATTAGAGGCTGGTAATGAGGATTTAGCTAGAAGAGCACTTGAGGACAAAAAGCAACAAAGTAAGCAGGCAGAAACGTTCATGGAATCTTATACTCGTGCAAAGAGTGATGCAGATACTCTTCGCGAAAAATTAGATGAAATGAAAAATGAATACCAACAAATGAAGCTCAAAAAGGATAGCTTAAAGGCTCGTGCTGAATCAGCGCAAACCAGAACAAAGATGAACCGGGTAATGTCTGGAATTGGCGGAGATGAATCTCGCCAAGGCTTTGACAGAATGGAAGAAAAGGTTATGAGATATGAGGCTGAAGCTGAAACAAGTGAAGATATGTCATCAAGGAGCAGAAGTTTGGATGATGAGCTGGCAGCTTTAGATAAAAACAAAGGTGTGGATGATGAATTAGCCGCACTAAAGAAACAGCTTGGGAAAGAATAATAAATTCAAATTGTAGCGCCTTATTGCTGGGCGCTAATCTTTTTTTTGCGTAGTATTGAAGTACTTAAGAAAAACATTATTAAAACAGAAGGAATTATATTTTTTTTATTTAATACTCATATAGGGGGTGGTGATCTATATGCAACGGATTTGCTCTGTGATCGTCCTCTGTTTATTACTATCTGCTTGTGGAATGGATAGAGGCATTCCAGGGACAGAAATAGTAACAGGTGGAAGTTTAGAAGAAGGAATGTATCATAGCGCCTTGGAGCTTGCGGATGCAAAGTATCCTTTCGTGGATATGGTGAAAAGTGGTTCAAATCAACAGGACGTGTCAAGAGTGTATGCAGTAGAAGGCGAGTCAATTGACGAAGTGGCAAGTTATATCGAGGGACATGTTGTTAGTCAGCCTATTGAGGTTTCTGAAACTAAGGATCAAAAAAAGGTGATCGTGTATGAGCAACATTTTGTAACATTAACAGCAGATCCTGAAAATGCTACAACTACCTTAATTGAAATTGCAGATTATGGATTTGTCCGAGATAACTATCAGCCAGATTTCTTTGATGGCTTGTTGGTATTGTGGCTTTTAGATGAAGTGTTGGATGTCGATGATTGGAAAAAGAAACAAAAGCAAAGATGTGATCAATCAACAGGTGGCTGCTATGGTAGCTATGGGGGATCAGGTGGCGGTTATAAAGGGCCAATTGGGCAGCCTTCGTTACGAGGAGGGTCTTCTTCAGTAAGAGGTGGAGGACCAGGAACTGGAAAATAATTAAGGTGAGAGGAGATTAGGAATGGGACCGTTTATTTTAACTTTTATGTATTTTATCATTGCAATTGTTGTGGTCTTGATTGGACTATTTGTATTTGAAGCATTAACTAAGAAATATAAGGACTGGGATGAAATTAAAAATGGTAATCACGCTGTAGCTCTATCCATTGGAGGAAAGATTATTGGGATTTGTATTATTCTTTCATTTTCCGTCTATCATAGTGTGAGATTAACAGACACGTTAATTTGGGGGGCATTTGGGGTAGTGCTACAAATGATTGCCTATTTATTATTTGAAGTTTTCACACGGAAATTTTCAGTTGAGGAACAGCTTCATAAAGGAAATATTGCAGTCGGGATTGTAGCATTTTGTGTATCTGTTGGGCTAGCTTTTGTAATTGGAGCTTCTATAACGTAATTAGGGATATTAAAGGGTGAATGACCATGGACTCAACCGATATACGAAAAAGTAAGGCGATTTATTGGGCCTCTGGAATTGTATCCATTTGTGGAATTATCTTTGAGGTATTATTTGGGGCGATTGGCTCCTACATATTAGGAGATGGGGTAAAGCAGTACACCTTAACGATTTCATTATTTTTAACAGGTATGGGGATTGGGGCCTCTTTGAGTGAATATATCACAAAGAGGCTGATTTTATCCTTTGTTTGGATTGAGTATTCCATCGCTCTCATAGGTGGATTCTCTGCCTTTTTATTATTTGGAATCAATGCCTATTTAAGTAGTGGAACAGATGCATTGTTTTTATACAGTATTACTCTCTTGGTAGGTGCCCTAACAGGTGTTGAGCTGCCTATCTTAATTAGGAAAGCAAATGAAATCGGTGTTTCTTTAAATAAAAGTACAGCTAGAGTGCTATTTTCAGATTATGCAGGTGGGTTAATTGGTGGGCTCTTATTTGTATATCTTTTAAGACCACAGCTAGGAATGGTGAAGTCGGCTTTTTTTGTGGCACTGATTAATGCTTCAGTAGCTCTTTGGGTATTATATTATTTTCGAAAGGAAATTAAGCGGACAGCCATACATGCAGTAGCTGGAGTAATTATTATCCTATCCTTAATTGCGGGTTTATTTTTCGGGGAGGAAGCAGCTTTTTCCTTTGAACAGAAAATGTACCGCGATCCCATTTTGTATGCTGAAGAATCTAATTATCAACGGATCATTTTAACAAAGGAACAAGGGGATGTACGTTTATTTTTAGATGGACAGCTACAATTTAGTTCGAGTGATGAATATCGTTATCATGAAATGCTTATTCATCCTACGATGGCTACTGCCACGAATAATCAGCATGTGTTAGTGCTAGGTGGCGGTGATGGGCTAGCGGTAAGGGAATTGTTGAAATATGATTCTATTGAAACGATTACATTAGTAGATTTAGATCCTGCTATTGTCCAATTAGCAAAGGAGCATCCAGATTTAGTTGAGTTAAATAAGCAAGCTCTTTCTAATCAAAAAGTAAAGGTCGTTAACGAGGATGCCTTTGAATTTATGGAGAAAATAGATGTGTTTTATGATGTAATCATTGTAGATTTACCTGACCCGAACAATGAGTCTCTTAATAAGCTGTATACACTAGAATTCTACTCTTTATTAAGAAATCATTTGCACCCAGGTGGCGCCATGATGGTTCAGGGTACAAGCCCTGTGTTCGCTCCAGAAGTGTATTGGACGATTGATCATACAGTGAAGGCAACTGGATTACACACAGAAAATTTACATCTAGACATTCCTAGCTTTGGTAATTGGGGATTTGTATTAGCAAAAAGAGAGCCTTTCCAGCTAGAGGATGCGAAAATTGAGATCGAGACCAAATATTTAACACAAGATACTTTGTTAGCTTCTAACCATTTTGGCAAAGATGAAGATGGAATGTTTTACAATGACCGTGGGGAACAGATTGAACTAGAGGTCAATTCTCTAATCGATCCTCATATCATTGAAAAATACGAGAAGGCTTGGCTTAATTATTAGGTTTTTTCATAAAGATTGTTGTTATTTGGATACCTTTGTTACAACATTGAGTTGATTGGAGCGAAAGGCACTCGACTCCTGCGGGAGATAGAGGGAAGCGTGAGACCCCGCAGGCGAAGCCGAGGAGGCTCACGTCCCTCCCCGCGGAAAGCGAGTGCCTGTAGCGGAAATCAACGGACCCGATACAAATTCTATTTATTAAAAATAACAACAAAGCATATGAAAATACTATTAATAACTATTATTTCATATAAGGGAGAGTGTTAGAATGAAGGTATCTTATCATGGACATTCAGTTGTAAAGGTTGAGGCAAACGGTAAAACGATTTTGTTTGATCCATTTATTAACGGAAATGGTTTAACTGATTTAGTAGCTGATGAAGTTACAGCAGATGTCATTCTATTAACACATGGACATAATGACCATGTAGGTGATACAATCTCGATTGCGAAAAGAAATGATGCTCTAGTGATTGCACCAAATGAGTTAGCTGGCTTATTAGGTAAGCGTGGACTTCGCGTCCACCCAATGCATATTGGGGGAGCATACCAATTTGATTTTGGTAAAGTAAAGCTAACTCAAGCTTTTCATGGTTCTGCTTATGAAGAAGATGGTCAAGTTTACTATACAGGTATGCCAAGTGGAATGCTTTTAACGATCGATGGAAAGACAATTTTCCACGCGGGTGATACTGCCTTATTCTCTGATATGAAATTAATAGGTGACCTTAATCAAATCGATCTTGCTTTCCTTCCGATTGGTGATAATTTTACAATGGGCCCTGAAGACGCGGTCCTAGCTGCAAAGTGGATAAAGGCGAAGAAGGTCGTTCCTATTCACTACAATACGTTCCCAGTCATCGAGCAGAATCCTGATTCCTATGTGCAGCAGTTAGATGAAGGTGTGGGGCAAGTCCTACAGCCGGGAGAAGTAATTGAATTATAAAATTCGTTGAAGCAAATGTTTAGGCATTTGCTTCTTTTTTATTCCCTTCGAACATACATATGAATGAAACAAGCTTTGGGGGGATATGATGAGAAATCGATTAATGCTTTGCCTTTTAATTTGTGGGGTCTTAATGTACTATGCTGTCCCTAGATTAACCATTCATTTTTCAGGGATAGATGGAATATTCGCTGCTGCCTGGTTTGGCTTGGCTTTATTAGTAATCGGTGGCAACTTAGCTGGATTCCTATACACAGCTAAAAAACAAAAGAAGCAAAGAAAACAAGGTTTCAGAAGACTGAAAACCTCAGAAAATGCACGGCGCTACCTTTCACAGCATTGAACCGAACGTTATTCACCTTTATAATAAGAGCTAAGAGAGTTTGTTCTTATGAAAGGTGAAGGGTGAAAAAATTTGGCTACGAAGCATGAACAAATTTTGCAATATATTAATGATCTCGAGGTCGGACATAAAATTTCAGTTAGACAGATCGCAAAGGAATTAAATGTGAGTGAAGGAACAGCTTATCGGGCGATAAAGGAAGCTGAAAATAAAGGATTTGTGAGCTCAATCGAACGTGTCGGTACGATTAGAATTGAAAAAAAGAAAAAAGAAAATATAGAGAAGCTGACTTTTGCAGAGGTTGTCAATATTGTCGAAGGAACCGTTCTTGGAGGAAGAGAAGGGTTATTTAAGACCTTGAATAAATTCGTAATTGGGGCAATGAAGCTAGAAGCAATGATGAAATACACAGGTGCAGGGAATCTATTAATTGTCGGAAACAGGACTAATGCCCATAAGCTAGCAATTGAAGCTGGAGCAGCGGTTCTTATTACTGGTGGATTCGACACTGATGAGGACGTTAAAAAGCTAGCTGATGAAGTTAAACTACCGATTATTTCAACAAGCTATGATACCTTCACGGTTGCAACCATGATTAATCGCGCTATATATGACCAATTGATTAAAAAAGAAATTGTCGTAGTAGAAGATATTCTGACACCTATTGAGGCTACAGCTTATCTTTCTATCAATGACACTGTAGGAAGCTGGTACCGATTAAATGGAGAAATGAACCACAGTCGTTTCCCGGTTGTTGATGAGCAGCTAAAGGTACATGGAATGGTAACCGGCAAGGATGTGTTAGGTACTGAAAATACCACTCTTATCGAAAAGATCATGACCAAAAATCCAATCACTGTTAATGAAAAAACATCAGTTGCCTCCGCTGCACACATGATGATTTGGGAGGGGATTGAGGTTTTACCTGTAGTCGATGAGTACAATAAGCTAAAAGGGATTATTAGCCGTCAGGATGTATTAAAGGCACTTCAGGTAATCCAACGACAACCACAGGTAGGTCAAACACTTGACGATAGTGTGATTGACCAATTTGTTGAAGTGGTCAATGCGAAGGGTGAGGAAGTTTTCCAGTGTGAAGTAACTCCTCAGATGACGAACCATATTGGAACGATTTCATATGGAGTATTTACTACCTTAGTCACTGAAGCTGGTAATCGTGTTCTTCGTTCTTATAAAAAAGGTGATCTAGTAGTTGAAAATATTACGATTTACTTTATAAGACCTGTCCAAATCGAGAGTATTATAGAGATTAAACCAAAGGTGCTAGAGGTCGGAAGAAAATTTGGTAAGGTCGATATTTCGGTTTATAATGAAGGTGTAATCGTTGGGAAAGCGATGATGATGGTACAGTTGATTGACCGATAGAGAGCTAGAATAGGATTCTGTGTTATGATGATGTTCTCAATGAGCTAGCCATTTGTGTAAATTTTTAGCGGTTAGTATTAAGAGTTCCAACTAGAAAACAGCCAATACAAAAGAAAAAGAGCTGGTCTATTTGACCGGCTCTCTTTATTATTTGTTACTTTGTGATTCTTCTGCAACTCTTGGTAGGTAATAGCGATAGGATTTGACTCCTGCCCAAATACTCCCACTACCCACTAAAAGAAAAATCACTCCGATAATGATGGATACTTGTGTCGGTTCTGCAATCATTTGATTTAAAGCAAATGAAATCATGAAGACTCCTAATGCAATACTAGACTTAGCAGATACCCATTTTCTATACATCACTTCTCTTGCTCGAAAATATTTAATCTTAAAGTAAGCATAGAAGGATAATGATAAAATTATTAGAATAACTAGTGTAGGCATAAATTTTCCTCCAAACAAATCTCTTATCTATACTATTTTAATCCTATTAGGGGTATAATGCCACCATTAGCAATCAAATTACATAATAGGTTTTAGTCTGAATTTATATTGAAGTAGGTGAACGGGAATGAAGGAACAAATATTAACGACTATTGAAAGATTTGACACCATCATTATCCATAGACATGTTAGACCAGATCCGGATGCATATGGATCACAATGTGGCTTGGCAGAGGTGTTAAAAGCATCCTATCCAAAGAAAGAGATTCTAGTTGTTGGACGGGATGAGGAATCCTTAGGGCATCTTTATAAAATGGATAATGTGGCAAACGAGGCTTATGAGGAAGCTCTTGTCATTGTGTGTGATACAGCTAATCAAGAGAGAGTTTGTGATCAGCGCTATAAAAACGGGGTTACATTAATTAAAATCGACCATCACCCTAATGAGGATCCATATGGTGATTTGCTTTGGGTTGATACAACGGCGAGCTCTGTAAGTGAAATGATTTACGAATTTTATTTGTATGGGAAAGATAAGGGACTCGTTTTAACTCAAGAAGCAGCTCGGTTAATTTATGCTGGAATTGTGGGAGACACTGGAAGGTTTCTATATCCTAGTACCAATACGAGAACCTTTAAATATGCAGGTGAATTAGTTGAGTATGGATTTGATTTACCAACATTATATGATGGGCTTTACACCACGAAGGCCAATGTTGCTCATCTTACGGGCTTTGTGTTACAAAATTTTACGGTTTCAGAGCATGGTGTTGCCTCCATGTATCTTACAAAGGATATTTTAGAAAAATTTGACGTCACACCAACTGATGCTTCCCAACTGGTTGGTTCATTGGGGAATATTGAAGGAATTGTTTCATGGGTCTTCTTTGTGGAGGAAGAGGATCAAATTCGAGTAAGGCTACGATCAAAGGGACCTGTTATTAATGTAGTTGCGGCGAAATATAGGGGTGGTGGTCATCCACTTGCGGCAGGTGCTTCTATATACTCATGGGAAGAGGCAAAGGAAATCATCAATGACCTTGAGGAACTATGTACTCCGAAATAAACAGGGGAGTACTTTAGTACCCCTGTAAAACGGAGGTTTAACGGATGAGTATGATTCAAATGAGAGAAGAATTATGCCTCTGCCTTTTTCTTTACTGGAATGAACCAAAAGCCTTTATCAGTATCATCAATATAAACCTCGATATTTCGAAGCTTCAATTCTTTTTGTAACATGGTTGCTAGTTCTTTGGTTTCAGCATAGGCGGAATACCCTGCTATTATTTGCTGGAGTTTGTCTCGCATTAATTGTTTTCGATTGATAATCATAGCTACACCCCCCATAGAAAGATTAACAACATTTTCCATTCTTGTATTCATTGTATACAAATTAAAGGGTGTTTGCTATACTTTTCTGAATATTTCATAAAATATACAAATTTACTTCTTATCGTGAAATTTCATGGTTACATCGATTTCAAGCTTTGAATATAAAACATAAACACCACGAACTTCTAACCGATACTGCTTTTCGCCAATAGTAAACACACGGTTCTCAATTGCTTTTTGTATGAGTTCTTTACTGTCATATATGGTAGTAATTTCTTTTGCAATAAGATGATTAATCTCTTGCTTGGCTAATGTTTCTAATTCATAGGTTCTAAAATTATCTAATTTAAACTTATCACCATTTGTTAGACTAACATTTATTTCTTGAAGGGTAAGACCCTTTTGATTTTCTTCATTAAGCTTTTGATAATCCTCTTGCCATATTTTAATATCCTCTTTTAAATCTTTAATTTCTTCAGCTTGTTTTGAAATCCAGAGAATTTGAGTATCCTGATATGTGCCAAACATATAGGCAAAAATAACCCAACTTATGAGACCACCAATCACGCCACCTGCAAAAAAGCGTTGCCAGCTTCCTTTTTCATAATAGGGTGGGATTCTCATAGATTTGCATCCTCTTGGGCTAGCCAATTTATGATTAATGAGCCTGTTTGTGCCCCACCAGTTGCAGAGCAAATAATAAATAGCTGTTTAATGATATCCCGAGTATTAGCGTCAAAAATACCCTTTTCAAAGCTATAAAATGCTTCAAAGGAACCACCAATTGCCGCTACAATTGCCCAAATCTTGAGGTTTCCTGCAAGCCGAACCATTGTAAGTAAGGGGGGATTACCGATAAAAAAGGCACCTAATCCTCCAACAATACAACCACCGAGAATTACACCTAAGGCAATAAAGTAGCTACTGAAAAATAGAACATAGAATCCCTCTCGTACACCCATTCCATTCACCCTTTCTGTTACAATATATGGACAGACTTAGAGAAGTATGTTTTGTTTTGATTTGGACTTTACGAATCTAATATAATGAAATTAAGAAGAATTTGATCGAAGGTGAGAATACATGGACTTTGTTCATCTGCAAGTGAAAAGCTCGTATAGTCTATTAACAAGTAGCTGCAAAATTGAGGAGCTAGTCCAGAAAGCCGTCGAGCTAGGATATACCTCTTTAGCAATCACGGATGATAATAATTTATATGGGGCAATCCCCTTCTATAAGGAATGCCTAAAAAAAGGAATAAAACCAATTATCGGTTTAAGTGTGTCTGTCTATGAGGATGACGAGGAGAAAAATCATTTTCCACTCGTTTTATTAGCAAAGAATGATAAGGGCTACCGAAATTTGCTTAAAATTAGTAGTACTGCTCAAACGATGAACCGGAGCGCTGTTCCTAAAAAATGGTTAGCTGCCTATAAGGATGGTCTCATTGCTTTAACCCCAGGCTTGAAAGGGGAGATTGAGCAAGCAGTTTTAAGTAAGGACATAGAAAAAGCGAAGCAGCTGGCTTCACAATTTAAAGGGATTTATGGAACAGGTTTTTATTTATCTATTCAATCTCATCGTTTAGAGGGTGAAGAAACACTAAATTCGACATTCCTCTCAATTAGCCAAGAACTTGGTATCCCTCTTGCTGTGACAAATGATGTTCATTATCTGCTCCAAGAGGATTCTTTCGTTCATGAATGCTTATTAGCTATAAAAAATGGACAAAAAATTGCAGACTTGAAGAGAGATAAACTCGGTAGCGATGAGTATTTTCTAAAGTCAAAGGAAGAAATAAAGGAACAATTCCAAGGGTATGAAGAGGCGATCCAAAATACATATAGAATTGCTAGCCAGTGTGAGCTTACAATCGAACTCGGTCAACGATATTTACCAAAATATCCAGTCCCAGAACTTTTTCACGCGGATGATTATTTAGAACAACTCTGCCAGAAAGCTCTACAGCAACGAGGGCTTAACAACAAACTGTCCTACATTGAGAGGATGGAATATGAGCTTCAAATTATAAAGCAAATGGAGTTTAGTGATTATTTTTTAATTGTTTGGGACTTTATGGAATATGCTCACAGCCAGGGGATTCTTACTGGACCGGGACGTGGTTCGGCTGCAGGGTCATTGATCGCATATTTACTCAGAATAACCAATGTGGACCCAATTCAATATAATTTATTATTTGAACGATTCCTTAATCCGGAAAGAATATCAATGCCTGATATCGATATTGACTTTCCTGATGACCGAAGAGATGAAATGATCCAGTATGTAACTAAAAAGTATGGAGCACTTCATGTGGCACAAATCATTACCTTCGGATCTCTGACAACAAAGGCAGTTTTACGAGATGTAGGAAGAGTATTAGGGATTTCTGGGCAAGAAGCAGATGCTATTGCAAGGAAGGTTCCTTCACGTTTAGGGATTACATTGTCAGAAGCATATAGAGAGTCAGAATCTTTTCAAACACATATTAAGCAATCCAGTTTAACAAAACGAGTGTTTGAGGTAGCCTTAAAACTTGAAGGTCTTCCAAGACATACGTCTACCCATGCAGCGGGGGTTATTATTAGTGATAAACCGTTAACAGAATTGATCCCGATTCAAGATGGTCATCAAGGGGTGTACCTTACTCAATACTCAATGGAAATACTAGAAGAGATTGGCCTTTTAAAAATGGACTTTCTTGGACTACGTAACCTAAATATTCTTCAAAGGATATTAGAGTTAATTAAATGGGAAAAGAAGGCCAAGCTGTCTCTCGATGATTTTCCTTTAGATGATGAAAAGACCTTTAAGCTGCTAGGTAATGGTGATACAACAGGAATCTTTCAACTAGAGTCAACAGGTATGAGAAGCGTACTGCAGCGTCTAAAGCCGACCCATTTTGAGGATATTGTTGCCGTTAATGCCCTTTATAGACCAGGGCCGATGGAAAACATACCGGTCTATATTGAAAACAAGCATCATAAAGTAAGCTATCCACACCCTGATTTAGAAGGGATATTACGTAGCACAAATGGGGTTATTGTCTACCAAGAGCAAATTATGCAAATTGCTTCTTTAATGGCAGGCTTCTCTTTAGGTGAAGCAGATTTACTAAGACGAGCAGTTAGTAAAAAGAAAATCGAAGTGCTTCAAGCGGAACGAAAGCATTTCGTGGCAGGCTGTCTAAAGGTAGGCTATCCAGAGCAGGTTGCCAATGAAGTATACGATTTAATTGTTAGGTTTGCCAATTATGGATTTAACCGTAGTCACGCTGTTGCCTATAGTATGATTGCCTTTCAACTTGCTTATTTAAAGGCTAATTTTCCATTGTTTTTCATGGCAGCGTTACTTTCTAGTGTGATTGGGAATGATGATAAAATCGCCCAATATATCCGTGAAGCAAAGAATAAAAATATTAAGGTGCTACCACCTTCGATAAATAAAAGTTTCTATGGGTTTCATGTACAAGATCAAGCAATACGGTACAGTTTAGCCGCCATTAAAAATGTAGGCGTTCAAACGGTGAAAAAAATTCTTACAGAAAGAAAAGCTAGGCCGTTTGAGGATCTTTTTGATTTTTGTGCGCGAACTTTACCGAACAGAAAAACGGTGGAATCACTCATTTTTGCCGGCTGCTTTGATGAGTTTGGTGAAGAGAGATCAACTCTACTTGCTAGCATTGATGTGGCACTTGATTATGCTGAGCTAGTTAAGCCTGATGGTGGAGATCAGTTAGATTTTTCCTTTGAAGAGGAGCTTCTTTTAAAACCACAATATATCCAAATGAGTCCATTCAGGGATGAAGAGAAGTTGCAATTTGAAATGGAGGCTATTGGTTTTTATTTATCTAACCATCCTGTGAGAGCATATGAGAAATATTGGCGTGAGCATCAGCCAGTTTCTATCCAATCGGCTAAAGAGGAATATGTAAATAAAAAAGTTACCATTGTTGCATTAGTGGGAAGCGAGCGAACAATTCGAACAAAAAAGGGAGAGCAAATGTCTTTCCTTCACTTAAACGATGATAGTGGTGAAATTGAAGGTACGGTGTTCCCTTCCACATACCGAGAGTTTCAATTACTCTTTAAGGTGGGGAATGTACTACTTCTATCAGGAAAAATAGATGTAAGGAATGGACAGCCTCAATTTATCATCCAAAAGGCAGTTTCTATGGAGGAGCTCAAACAAAATTTCCAAGAACAAGCCCTCTTTATTAAAATTGAGCCTGAATTTGAAAATCAGCATAAACTTGAAGAACTAAAACAGTTGTTTACTGAATATCATGGTCATACAGAGGTTGTCCTTTATTACGTAGAAAGTAAAAAGTCAATCAGACTTCCAAAAGGCTATCATATTCAGCCAGAGCCTGAATGTATCACAAAAATTAAAGAACTAGTTGGAGAGAAAAATGTTGTATTAAAAGCCTATTAGTTCTTTACATATTCCAAAAATTTGTTATCATTGTAAAATAGTCTATGTGGTCAGACCACTTTTGCCACATATGAAAATGTTAGGAGAGTGAGAAGATGTCTACTTTAAAGGAAGAGGCATTACATATCCATCGAATTCATCAAGGAAAGCTAGAATCTAATTCAAAAATCCCAGTTAGAAATGCAAAAGATTTAAGTCTTGCTTATTCGCCGGGTGTAGCAGAACCTTGTAAGGCTATTTATGATGATAAGAATAAGGTTTACGAGTATACCATGAAAGGTAATATGGTCGCAGTCGTGTCTGATGGTACAGCTGTATTAGGGTTAGGTAATATAGGTCCCGAAGCCGCATTACCGGTAATGGAAGGAAAAGCAGTCCTATTTAAAAGCTTTGCTGGCGTAGATGCATTTCCTATTTGTCTTAACACAACTGATGTGGAGAAGATCATTGAAACTGTAAAACTACTTGAACCTACCTTTGGTGGGGTTAACTTAGAAGATATTGCTGCACCTAATTGCTTTGTAATAGAAGAAAGATTAAAAAAAGAAACTAATATTCCCATTTTCCATGACGATCAGCACGGAACTGCCATTGTTACGGTAGCGGGTCTTGTGAATGCTTTAAAGCTTGTAGGTAAAAGCATGTCAGAAATTAAGGTCGTTGCCAACGGTGCAGGAGCTGCGGGTATAGCTATTATTAAGCTTCTTTATTCATATGGTGTTCGTGATGTAATCATGTGTGATTCAAAGGGTGCCATTTATGAGGGGCGTCCATTTGGAATGAACAGTGTAAAAGAGGAAGTAGCTAAATACACAAATCGAAACAAAACCGAAGGTACACTTGCGGATGCGATGAGAAATGCTGACGTATTTATAGGCGTATCTGTTGAAGGGGCATTAACAAAAGAAATGGTTCGAGAAATGAATCAGGACCCAATTATTTTTGCGATGGCCAATCCTAATCCAGAAATCATGCCTGAAGATGCAAAAGAAGCTGGGGCAAAAGTAATTGGGACTGGTCGTTCTGACTTCCCGAATCAAGTAAATAACGTACTTGCGTTCCCAGGAATCTTTAGAGGTGCCTTAGATGTAAGAGCAACTCATATTAATGAACATATGAAAATCGCAGCTGTTGAAGCGATTGCTAACCTTATTGCGGCGGAGGAGTTAAAGGATGATTATGTAATCCCAGCTCCATTCGACCCTCGTGTAGCCCCTGCAGTAGCGGCAGCTGTTGCTAGAGCAGCGATGGAAACTGGAGTTGCGAGAATTCAAGTCAACCCAGAAGACGTAGCAGCAAAAACGAGACAGCTCGCGATTATTGGAAAAGGTGAGTGAGGATATACTGTGTCAATCCCACAGTCAAAGGTTTATATTGAAACAATAAAACAAATTCAATCCATTATTCAATCAGATTCATTACGACCTGGTGACAAGCTTCCTTCTGAACGGGAGTTATCAGACCGTTTAAGTGTTGGAAGGTCTTCAGTTCGAGAAGCTCTAAGGGCTTTGGAGCTTTTAGGGTTAATCGAAACAAGAAGGGGTGAAGGGACCTTTGTTAAAGATTTCGGAGGTCATCACCTTGTTGAACTTATAGGTAGCTTTATTTTACAAAACGAAGGTTCAAAGAGGGATTTAATAGATACGAAGAGAATTCTAGAAGAGCAAAGTATTAGAATTCTTAGTTCAACGGGATCATCTGAACAAATCAATCGGGTAAAAAAACTATTGGAAGAGAAACCAGATTCACTAGATGGGGAATTTATGAAACTAATTATTAACTTAACCCAGAATCGCCTACTTTTAAAAATCTGGCTTCTTCTTTTTGAGTATGCAAATGTTTCTTCCATTCAAAAGAAGGAACATGACATTACTACGTATAAACAACTAATATACCTTATTGAAAAGGGAGATGCCGAAAGAGCTCTTCAGGAATATCGGGTATTATATGATGACATAAGGTAAGACTGTTTATCAGGACTTTCTTAATGGAGGAGTATACTGATCGGATCGGTCAACTCTCAATCATGATAAGGGGGGAAACAAATGCTAAAGGATTTGTTCACGAAAAAGAAAAAATATGCGACAATTCCTTCAGAACAAAGTAAGCAAGAAGTGCCTGAAGGAATCATGACCAAGTGTCCGAGTTGTAAGAAAATCATGTATACAAAAGAATTAATGAAAAACCTACGAGTATGCATGAATTGTGACTATCATTATCCTATGACTGCATTTGAGAGAATCGACAGTCTTTTAGATGAGGGTACCTTTAAGGAATATGACAGAGGTATGATTTCAGAAAATCCGTTAGGCTTCCCTGACTATCTTGAGAAACTCGAGAAGGATCGTAAGAAGACTGGACTTAATGAGGCAGTTTTAACTGGTGAAGGTTACATAAATGGACACCATCTTGCTATTGCTGTAATGGATTCTTCGTTCCGAATGGCAAGTATGGGTTCCGCGGTGGGAGAAAAGATTGCTAGAGCAATTGAAAGAGCAATGGAGCAGAGAATTCCTTTTGTCATTTTTACTGCGTCTGGTGGCGCCCGTATGCAAGAAGGTGTATTGAGTTTAATGCAAATGGCAAAGATTAGTGCGGTCTTAAAGCGATTTAGTGAAAAGGGCTTGCTATATATATCGGTAATGACTCATCCAACAACTGGTGGTGTAACGGCGAGTTTTGCTTCAGTAGGTGATTATAACTTTGCGGAGCCACGTGCATTAATTGGTTTTGCGGGCAGAAGAATCATTGAGCAAACTATACGTGAAGATCTCCCTGAAGACTTCCAGACGGCTGAGTTCTTATTAAAGCATGGCCAGCTCGATGATGTCATTCATAGATTAGAAATGAAGGAAACATTAAGTAATATTTTAGATATTCATCAGCCGGGAGGGAAGCTAGATTGTTAGGAGAATTAGAGTTTGAGCGACCGGTAAACGAACTAAAGAAAAAGATAGCTGAACTAAAAGAGTTTACAAAAAATGCTGATGTAGACCTTTCAAGTGAAATTGAAAAACTAGAGTCTAGGTTAGAAAAGCTAGAAACAGAGGTTTATGGAAATCTAAGACCTTGGGACCGGGTTCAGATCGCAAGGCATCCTGAACGTCCGACTACTCTTGATTATATCAAACATCTCTTTACTGGATTTTTTGAATGTCATGGTGATAGATTCTATGGTGATGATGAAGCAATCGTTTCTGGTATTGCGAAATATCATGGTTTGCCAGTGACTGTGATTGGTCACCAACGTGGACGTGACACAAAGGAAAACCTTCGCCGTAATTTCGGGATGCCTCACCCTGAGGGGTATCGTAAAGCTCTACGATTGATGAAACAGGCTGAAAAGTTTAATCGCCCTATAATTTGTTTTCTAGATACAAAGGGTGCATTTCCTGGAAAGACAGCTGAAGAACGTGGTCAAGGTGAAGCCATTGCAAGAAATCTATTTGAAATGGCTGGTTTAACTGTCCCCATTATTTGTGTCGTAATTGGAGAGGGTGCAAGTGGTGGAGCTTTAGCGATTGGCGTTGGAAACCACGTACTGATGCTTGAAAACTCATGGTATTCAGTAATCTCACCAGAAGGGGCTGCAGCTTTATTATGGAAGGATGCGGGTCTTGCTAAAAAGGCTGCTGAATCTATGAAGATTACTGCACCAGATTTAAAGGAATTAGGAATTATAGATGATATCATTCCAGAGGTTAAAGGTGGAGCACATCGTCAAGTTGCTGAACAAGCAAGTCTAGTTGATGATTATTTGAAGAGATCTTTAAAAGAATTAACCCAATATAGTAAAGAACAACTAGTCGAACATCGATATGAAAAATATAAAAGTATCGGAAAATTCGCGTTTGTTACCGATACAGTCGGGGTACAATAATACAGAAATATGCATTCTCGTAGAATTCGGGAATGCATATTTTATTTAGATGATTAAGACATACTAATCCCCGGTTTCCTCCCTCTATAACACCCTGAAAGTAAGGGATTTACTGGTTCGAGATAACCTATTTAAAAATTTACTCATATATTGGTTGAACAAATAATCAGACTATTGTTTTGTTCATTTCTTCATGCTATTTTTATAACGGTAGAATGAAAGCAATAGCTTCTTTCACATACTATACTTATGAGTCCAGTATTTTAGATACATATTAATATTAGCTTAAAAAGGCAGTTATAAAAGTTAAGAGGTGACAGAATGAAAAAGATTGGTGTATTAACAAGTGGTGGAGATTCACCAGGTATGAATGCAGCTGTTCGAGCAGTAGTTAGAAAGGCGATTTATCATAATGTAGAGGTTTATGGTATTTATCAGGGATACTCTGGTTTAATGACGGGACAAATAAAAAAGCTTGAGCTTGGTTCTGTTGGAGATATTATTCATCGTGGAGGTACTGTTCTATATTCAGCCAGATCCGAAGAATTCAAAACGGAAGAAGGCCAGAAAAAAGGAATTGAGCAGCTCAAGAAATTTGGAATTGAAGGAATCGTCGTAATCGGTGGAGATGGCTCATATCGAGGTGCAGAAAAGCTGACACAGCATGGCTTCCCTTGCGTTGGAGTGCCAGGTACGATTGATAACGATATTCCAGGGACTGATTTTACAATTGGCTTTGATACAGCTCTAAACACAGTTATAGATGCGATTGATAAAATCCGTGATACCGCTACTTCGCATGAACGTACATACATTATTGAGGTCATGGGTCGCCATGCTGGAGACATTGCTTTATGGGCAGGTTTAGCAGGTGGGGCAGAAACAATCCTTATCCCAGAAGCTGATTATAAGATGAATGAAGTGATTGCTCGTTTAGAAAGAGGACATGAACGAGGTAAGCGTCATAGTATCATTGTAGTTGCTGAGGGTGTGGGTAGCGCAGTAGATATTGGTAAGCAAATTGAGACATCTTTAGATATTGAGACACGTGTAAGCATTCTTGGACATATTCAACGAGGAGGATCCCCAACGGCAGCTGATCGTGTGTTAGCTAGTAGGTTAGGGGCTAAGGCTGTTGAGTTGTTAATGGAGGGCAAAGCAGGTAGAGCAGTTGGAATTAAAAACAATCAACTTGTTGATTTTTCAATCTCTGAGGCGCTTTCCCAAAAGCATGAAGTAGATCTATCTATGTATCAATTATCTACAGAGCTTTCTATATAGAAGAGCTAAGGAGAACTAATAAAAGGGAGTGTAACAATGCGTAAAACAAAGATAGTTTGTACAATTGGACCTGCAAGTGAATCAGTAGAGAAGCTGGTTCAGTTAATAGAGGCTGGAATGAACGTTGCTAGATTAAACTTTTCTCATGGGGATTTTGAAGAGCATGGAGCACGTATCAAAAATATTCGTGAAGCGGCAAAGCAAACAGGGAAGACGATCGGAATTTTATTAGATACAAAAGGACCTGAAATTAGAACTCATACCTTTGAAAACGGTTCGGCAGAGCTAGTTGCTGGGCAGAAGGTTATGGTCTCAATGGAAGAAGTTGTCGGAACAGCAACTCGTTTTTCAATTAGCTATCCTGGATTAATTCATGATGTGGAAGTAGGTTCTAGAATTCTTTTAGACGATGGCTTAATTGAACTAAAGGTTATTGGAAAAGGAAACAATGAGATTGAGACGGAAATCCTTAACAGCGGTACGATTAAGAATAAAAAAGGTGTAAACGTACCAAACGTAAAGGTAAACTTACCTGGTATGACGGAGAAGGATGCAAATGATATTCGCTTTGGAGTTGAGCAAGGTGTCGATTTCATTGCTGCTTCCTTTGTAAGACGTGCTTCAGATGTATTAGAGATTCGTGAATTACTTGAGGAAAATAAAGCCTCTCATATTCATATCGTGCCAAAGATTGAAAACCAAGAGGGTGTCGATAATATCGAAGAAATCCTAGAGGTATCTGATGGATTAATGGTTGCGCGTGGAGATTTAGGGGTAGAAATTCCAGCTGAAGAAGTGCCACTCGTTCAAAAGGAATTAATTAGAAGATGTAATGCTCTTGGGAAACCGGTTATTACAGCTACACAAATGTTAGATTCCATGCAAAGAAATCCACGTCCAACACGTGCGGAAGCAAGTGATGTCGCAAACGCGATTTTTGATGGTTCTGATGCGATTATGCTATCTGGTGAAACGGCAGCAGGCCAATATCCAGTAGAAGCAGTGCAGACAATGAACAATATCGCTTCACGTGCAGAACAAGCTTTAGACTTCAAAGAAATTCTACAAAATAGAAGTCGTTTAAGTGGACCAACGATTACAGATGCAATTGGTCAATCAGTTGCTCATACGGCACTTAATTTAAATGCTTCTGCTATTGTCACTCCAACCGAGAGTGGTCATACAGCACGCATGATTTCGAAGTACCGTCCGAAGGCACCAATTATCGCTGTTACATCTGAAGAGAGCGTATCAAGAAAGCTAGCACTTGTATGGGGAGTAACCGCTCAAATGGGAGAAAAGGCTACCACTACAGATGAAATGCTTGATCTTTCTGTTCAAGAATCCATTAATACTGGTTTAGTTAAATACGGCGATACAATTGTCATCACAGCGGGTGTTCCTGTTGGAGAATCAGGTACAACGAATATCATGAAGGTCCATGTTGTAGGTGATATTATCACGAAGGGTCAAGGAATTGGCCGTAAAACAGCATTCGGTAAAGTGGTTATCGCCAAAAATGGTGAAGAAGCGAATCAAAAGATGAAGAAGGGCTCTATCCTTGTTACATTTAGTACAGATCGCGATATGATGCAGGCACTTGAACAAGCGTCGGCTCTCATTACAGAAGAAGGCGGTTTAACAAGCCATGCAGCGGTTGTAGGATTAAGCCTGGGCATTCCTGTCATTGTTGGCGTTGAAGGAGCGACTACGCTTCTAAAAGATGGCCAAGATGTGACAGTTGATTCAGCTAGAGGTGCAATCTATAGTGGACATGCAAGTGTATTGTAATAGAATAAAGAAAATTATGATATAGTGAAGAGAGGGGATTTGTCCCTCTCTTTTTTGCTACCCTGGTTTATTCGGATTTTTTAGGAGTCAGTCCGGTAGAGATTATTTTATTTAGTTCATTGGGGAGGGGAAGGGGAAACATGTATAGATTACTGCTTGCTTTAATTATTATTGTTCCTGCACTTGAGATTGGACTTTTACTTCTTTCTGGGAAAACCTTTGGTGTACCGGTTA
Source organism: Bacillus sp. AK128 (assembly GCF_053903075.1). NCBI lineage: Bacteria > Bacillati > Bacillota > Bacilli > Caryophanales > Bacillaceae > Bacillus > Bacillus sp. AK128. The sequence continues at coordinate 985,292 of NZ_CP096379.1, forward strand.
CAATTTTGCTCATAATTGGTACGGGCGTGCTTGGTGCATGGTTAGCAAAGAAACAAGGACTTCGTGCCATTCAATCAGTTCAATATCAAATTTCACGAGGCCAAGTACCTGGAGATGCCATCATTGACGGTCTCTGTATTTTAGTCGGTGGAGTTGTACTCCTAACCCCAGGTTTTATTACAGATGCCATTGGCTTCATTTTACTTTTTCCGCAAACTAGGCGTTTGGTTAAGCCCTTTATTGTGAATATCATACGTTCGTTGATGAATCGGAATACGATTATTATTAGGTAGATGAACTGTGGGACCCCTCGTCGTTTTTGGAGGGGTTTTTGTTTTTGTGGAGTGGTGTCTCTTGGTGTGCTGTTCCATTCAAGAGCTTGAATGGTGAGTTATTGGATAAAATTGTCATATCGTTGTTAAAAGTAGTCATTTCGTTGATAAACGTAAGTTATCGTTGATAACACTAGTGGTATCGTTGTTAAAATCAAGAAATCGTTGATAAACATCTGTTTTTCGTTGATAAAGGTATTTTATTCGTAAGTTTCAAGTAAGGAGAAGGTGGGTTTTATAAATATCTGGTCCCTGGGATCGGATTTTTATGTATATTGCTTCGGGGGAGTCCCATAAAAACAGTAAAACTGGCATTTAATGTGAAAACTTAATTAATCAGAGGATTTTGCAGGAATTTCTTTAAAAGAAAATGAATTATTATAACTAAAAGGAGTGGTGAAATGATTATAAAAAAGCGAGCCCGCTCGGTAGAGATTCTAAAACTGGAAGCACTTGCGAGAAGATTAACTGTAACACATCCCAAATACTCAATTGTGGTAGAAAATCTATACAAGAAAAAAGCGGGGTACAGGGGAGAAGAGTCCATAGATTATTACTTGAAGTTTATATCAGAGGATCGATACTATATATTGGAGGACTTACGTCTTCAGGATGATAAGGGATATTTTCAAATAGATGTATTAGTTGTTTCTACCTCATTTATATTAATTTTAGAAGTGAAAAATATTTCTGGAACGCTAGTATTTGATCCACAGTTCAATCAGTTAATTCGAGTTGCAGAAGATAAAGAAGAAGCATTTCTAGATCCGATACTTCAGGTAGAGATGCAAAAACAAAGGCTTTTAAAATGGCTTCAAACTAATTTGAATACTCCAAAGTTTCCTCTTGAATCCCTTGTCATTATTAGCAACCCTTCTACCATCATAAAAGCTACATCAAAACCTCATCTAATTGCACAAAAAGTAATAAGAAGTGCAAATCTTCCCTCTAAGATGACTTCCTATGAACAAATCTATTCGTCAGAAATTCTTTCAAGTAAAGAAGTGAGAAAGATGGCGAAACAACTTTCTAAAAAGCATGAGGCAGCAAATGTAAGTATTTTAGAACAATATGAAATAAACAAAAGTGACCTCATAAAAGGTGTTCAGTGTCCTCTCTGTAAATATATTCCGATTATACGTCAACATGGAAGATGGTTTTGCCCTAGCTGCACACATACAGCAAAAGATCTTCATAGATCTGCGCTTAATGATTATTCTTTGTTAATTTCTTCGGTAGCAACCAATCAAGAAATCAAAGAGTACTTATGCCTATCATCTTCTGCAACAGTAAGAAGGCTATTACACGAATTTACTTTTACTGGTTTAAAAAAGGATAGGAAGTATACCCTTACTTTCCATTTATAAATAAAAAAAGAGCCAATCAGGCTCTCCTCTAAACAGTCTTCTTTCCAATAATAAAATTCCAAATATCACGAAACACATTTGCAGTATGCAGGGTTTTGCCGATTACTAGGGTAACCGGGCCAATGATTAAGCCGAGGAAACCAAAGAGCTTGAATCCAACGAATAGAGCGATTAGGGTTGCCAGTGGGTCTAGTCCAATACTAGATGATAGAATTTTAGGCTCCATAATTTGTCTTTGAACAATGACGATAATGTAAAGGACGAGTAATCCGATGGTGAAGGCAACGTCTCCGGTGAAAAATGAATAGATAATCCAAGGGACGAAGATCAATCCTGTTCCCAGGTATGGCAGGATATCCACGATTCCGATGATAAGAGCGACTGTTATCGCGTATTCGACTCGTAAGAAGAGTAAGCCAATTAACACAATGACTGTGGTAATTGAAATCAGTGTAGCTTGGGCTCTGATAAATCCGAACAAAGCTTTACGTAAATCTACAAAAACAGATTTTCCGCTTTCACGTGCTTTTTTAGGCATAATTTTAGAAAAACGTTCATGTAGCTTTTCCCAATCTTTACTGATAAAGAAAGTAGCTAAGAGGGCAAAGATTATAACAGTAGCAGCATTCGGTATCCAAGCGAATGCTCTTGGAATACTAGTTAATATGCTTTCTAGAACTTCTTTTCCTGATGCAATCACGTTGGCAGCAACAGTTTCAATATTGGTGCTAATCGTTTCCTTTTGCCCAGGGTCTAAATTCTCAAAGGTGTTTGCAAGCTGATTATATATTGGGATAATTTGACCTGCAAAAAACTGTTCAATATATGTGATTAGACGCTCGAAGTGCTGTGGGACATTTACAGCCAAATAATTAGAACCATTAATGATTTCAGCAACCAATAGAGTGATGAGTCCAGCAAAGACAGCGAAAACTAAAATAATCACGATAAAGACTCCAAGATATCTTGGCATCTTCACCTTTTTTTCTAGAATATTTACGAGTGGATTAATCATATATGCAATGATTAAGGCAATAATAAATGGGTATGTAATCGTTGATAAATAATAGCAGGCGATGAAACCACCGATGATAACTGCTATAACGAATAAAAATCTTAATACTTGGTAAAGCAGCTTATAATTCAAATAGGAACCTCCTTCAACTCAATTATAGTAATATTTTACAATGAGGAGATGTTAAAAATAAAGAGATAATGATTGTACAAAATTTGCAAGGGCTATTAAAGCCAAACATAGTCAGATAATGCTGTGTGAAGGGGTGTGGTATTAGTTTGGTACAGCCATACTTATTTTTAGGTGTTCTATTACTTATTGGATTACTGGCCAAAAACCAATCACTAATCATTTCGGTTGTTATATTAATAGTTATTAAACTTGTGGGTTTGGGGGATAAATGGTTTCCTCATATACATGGTAAAGGGATTAATTGGGGAGTCACAATTATTACAATTGCTGTACTCGTCCCGATTGCAACTGGTGAAATTGGATTTAAACAACTAGTGGATTCATTTAAGTCATACTACGCTTGGATTGCATTGGCGTCTGGAATACTGGTTGCTTTAATCGCGAGAAATGGTGTTACGTTATTATCAACAGAGCCACATATAACAGCTGCATTAGTGATTGGAACCATTATTGCTGTTGCGGTTTTTAAAGGAGTCGCAGTTGGACCACTAATTGGTGCTGGGATTGCTTACCTTGCAATAAAAGTAGTTGATTTATTCTAAAATCATCCATCTTACCATCTTATTAGATTAAACTGAAAAAGATTTAGCATAATAATATTTTATTTAACGAATTCGTTCATATCGATTCACAAGAATCCGATAATTGTTTATAATAGAGAGTGCGTTAATAGTTTTTATATATAATTATAGAATCATCCTTCAACAGGTCATAATAAACATGGACATACCGTTTATTAAGAATTTTTAATTCATTAAAAATGTAAGCATTTACTTTACTTGTAAGAAAACTAAGGATGAGAAAATTTCTAGCAAAAAGGAGAGGTTAATATGACAGCAACACGTGGTCTTGAAGGAGTTGTAGCAACTACTTCGTCTATCAGTTCTATCATTGATGATGTACTTACTTATGCAGGGTTTAATATCGATGACCTTGCTGACCATGCAAGCTTTGAAGAGGTAGTTTACTTATTATGGCATGGTAAGTTACCGAACCAATCTGAGTTAGATGAGTTAACAAAACAACTAGCTGAGAATGCAACATTACCACAAGGGGTACTAGATTCTTTTACTACATATCCAATTGACAAGGTTCATCCAATGGGTGCATTGCGTACTGCTGTATCACTTCTAGGTCTATACGATGAAGAAGCTGATGTGATGGATGAAGAAGCAAATTATCGTAAGGCGATTCGTCTACAAGCTAAGCTACCAACGATTGTTGCAGCTTACTCACGTATCCGTAAAGGTTTAGAGCCAGTAGCACCTCGCACTGATTTAGGCTTTGCAGCTAATTTTGTTTACATGCTTAATGGTGAAGAGCCAGATGCGATTGCGGTCGACGCGTTAAACAAAGCGTTAGTACTTCATGCTGATCATGAATTAAATGCTTCAACATTTACTGCTCGTGTTTGTGTAGCAACTCTATCAGATGTATATTCTGGTGTTACTTCTGCAATTGGTGCCCTTAAAGGACCTCTTCATGGTGGAGCAAACGAGCAGGTTATGAAGATGCTTTCTGAGATCGGGGAAGTAGAAAATGTAGAAGCTTACATTACAGAGAAATTTAATAATAAAGACAAAATTATGGGCTTTGGACACCGTGTATATCAGAATGGAGATCCACGTGCTAAGCACTTAAAGAAGATGTCAAAAGAACTAACTACTTTAACTGGTGAGCCTAAATGGTATGAAATGTCAGTTAAAATTGAAGAAATGGTAACAGGTCAAAAAGGAATTCCTGCAAACGTTGATTTCTATTCAGCATCTACGTATCACAGCCTTGGAATAGACCATGATTTATTTACACCAATCTTTGCAGTAAGTCGTGTATCAGGCTGGTTGGCTCATATCCTTGAGCAATATCAAAACAACCGTATTATTCGCCCACGTGCTGAATATACAGGTCCTGGAAAACAGACTTTTGTTCCAATTGACCAAAGAGCATAAGTTAGATTAATCTTAAGTAAACAAGAGGTTGGGGAGCTAAGCTCTCTAGCCTCACAATATTTCAAAACGGGGGTAATATCATGACACAAGGACAAAAAATTACCGTAACTAATGGACAACTTAACGTACCTAATAATCCAGTTATTCCTTTCATTGAAGGCGATGGAATTGGTCCTGACATTTGGGCTGCAGCGTCTAGAGTATTAGATGCAGCTGTTGAAAAAGCTTATAATGGAGAAAAATCAATCGTTTGGAAAGAAGTTTTAGCTGGTGAAAAAGCATTCAACCAAACTGGTTCATGGCTACCTGATGAAACATTAGATGTAATTCGTGAATACATAATTGCAATTAAAGGGCCTCTAACAACACCAATTGGTGGAGGATTCCGTTCTCTAAACGTAGCTCTACGTCAAGAGTTAGATCTATTTACTTGCTTACGCCCAGTTCGTTATTTCAATGGTGTTCCTTCACCTGTTAAGCGTCCTGAAGAAACTGATATGGTTGTTTTCCGTGAAAACACTGAAGATATCTATGCAGGTATTGAATATAAAATGGGTTCAGAAGAAGTACAAAAGTTAATTAACTTCCTTCAGACTGAGCTTGGCGTGAACAAAATCCGTTTCCCTGAAACATCTGGAATTGGGATTAAGCCAGTATCTGAAGAAGGAACAAAGCGTCTTGTTCGTGCAGCAATCAACTATGCAATTACTGAAGGCCGTAAGTCAGTAACACTAGTTCATAAAGGAAACATCATGAAATTTACTGAAGGTGCATTTAAGAACTGGGGTTACGAATTAGCTGAGCAAGAATTTGGTGATAAAGTATTTACATGGGCAGAATACGACCGTCTTGTAGAAGCTCAAGGTAAAGATGCAGCAAACAAAGCGCAAGCTGATGCAGAAGCTGCTGGAAAGATCATTATCAAGGATTCTATTGCTGATATCTTCTTACAACAAATCTTAACTCGTCCAAGTGAGTTTGATGTTGTTGCTACAATGAATTTAAATGGAGATTACATTTCTGATGCTCTAGCAGCACAGGTTGGTGGAATCGGAATTGCTCCAGGAGCAAACATTAACTATGAAACTGGTCACGCAATCTTTGAAGCAACACATGGTACTGCTCCAAAGTATGCTGGATTAGATAAAGTAAATCCATCTTCAGTTCTATTATCTGGTGTACTTATGTTAGAACACCTTGGCTGGAACGAAGCTGCTAAGCTTGTAATGGATTCTGTAGAAAAGACGATTGCTTCTAAGGTTGTAACATATGATTTTGCTCGTTTAATGGATGGTGCTACTGAAGTAAAATGTTCTGAATTCGGTAATGCTTTAATTGAAAACATGGCATAATAAAAGGAATTGCTACCTCTGTATGGGGTAGCATTCTTGCATATGAAAAGAAACCGAGGGAGGATTTTTTAAATGGCTGGAATTAAACGTAGAAAGATATCTGTAATTGGTGCAGGATTTACTGGAGCAACAACAGCTTTGATGGTAGCACAAAAAGAGCTTGGAGATGTTGTCTTAGTAGATATTCCTAACCTTGAAAACCCTACGAAAGGTAAGGCTCTAGATATGCTAGAAGCTAGTCCAGTTCAAGGGTTTGATGCAAGTATTACAGGTACGTCAGATTATGCTGATACAGCAGATTCTGATATCGTCGTTATTACTGCAGGTATTGCACGTAAGCCAGGTATGAGTCGTGATGATTTAGTTAGTACAAATGCAAAGATCATGAAGAGCGTTACGCAAGAAATTGTAAAGTACTCTCCTGAAAGTATCATTATCGTGTTAACTAATCCGGTTGATGCGATGACTTATACCGTATTTAAAGAATCAGGTTTCCCAAAAAATCGTGTAATCGGTCAATCAGGTGTCCTTGATACCGCGCGTTTCCGCACATTCGTAGCGCAGGAGCTAAAGCTTTCTGTGAAGGATGTAACTGGGTTCGTACTAGGTGGGCATGGTGATGACATGGTTCCACTTGTTCGTTATTCATATGCTGGAGGTATTCCTTTAGAAACGTTAATTCCGAAAGACCGTTTAGATGCGATTGTTGAACGTACTCGAAAGGGCGGCGGAGAGATTGTTAACCTACTTGGTAATGGAAGTGCATACTATGCACCTGCTGCATCTTTAGTAGAAATGATTGAAGCCATTCTTAAGGATCAAAAGCGTATTCTTCCAACGATTGCTTACTTAGAAGGAGAATATGGATTCTCTGACCTCTATCTAGGAGTTCCGACCATCATTGGTGGAGATGGATTAGAGAGAATTATTGAGCTTGACTTATTAGCTGAAGAGAAGCAAGCTTTAGCAAAATCTGTTGAAACAGTTAAGAGTGTAATGAAAATATTATAGGCAGTTCTTCTAATTGATCATTGTTTTGTAAGTATTCAGAAGCTAGATATTTTACTACAGATTGAGAAAAGAGCCTACCATTAAGGGGATTTCCCCTTTTTTTCTCAACTAAAGATGTAAACGGTTTCATGATTAAATATAGATCTGCATAAAATAAAGATAGGTCAGGAGGGGACTTTATGTTATTAGGGAAAAAAAGAAAGCCAGGAAGAAAAATTGGAGAGATGAGTATTGGTGAAAAACTCACTCTAACTGAAAAGATTGAAGACAAGGATATCCTTCTATATTTAGGTTTAACCAATGATTCCAACCCATTATATATTCAACATGATTACGCATCCCAGACACCATTTAAGAAGCCAATTGTTCCACCAATTATGTTAACTGGTATTGTGACAGCTGCCGTTTCAAAATACTTACCAGGGCCAGGTAGTACCATCGTTGAACAACAGATTAGATTTATAAAACCTGCTTATCATTATGCAACTATCAAGTTTCTGTTTGAAATTACTTCAATAAATGCAAAAGAAAATGAAGTGGAAATGTATATAGAAGCTGTAGATGAAGATCAAGAGATTGTATTAAACGGTAAGCTTATTATATCTCCGCCACTACTTGTTGAATCTTTTACTGGCTCTGCCCTAGAAAATTTTTAATAGAATGCTTGTATATCTCTGACTTGGCACCTGCTAAGTCTTTTCGTTTGGTTTTTTTCTAAAGGTTGTTCGAAATCATACAAACTTTAAAATTGAATATGTCATGTAACTAGGGGAGTGAGAGTATGGTCAAGATAGGAATTATTAGACACGGACAAACACAGTGGAATCAGGAAGGAAGAGCACAAGGAAGTGCAGATATTCCGTTAAATGAAGAAGGATTAAAAGGGGCTCAATTGCTCGCCAATCGACTTAAGGGAGAAGGGTGGGATTATATTTATTCAAGTGATTTGGTTAGGGCAGAACAAACTGCAGCTTTGATTCAGAAAGAACTAAGGATTCCATTAAGAATAGATTCAAGATTACGTGAAGTGGCTGGTGGATTAATTGAAGGGACCACTGAAGAGGAACGAGTTTCCGAGTGGGGTACCAATTGGAGAAAACAGGACTTAGGAATTGAAAAGGATGAATCGATTATTGATAGAGGTCAGTTATTTATACAAGATATGGTGGAACGACATAATGGAGGTCGGATCCTCCTAGTAAGTCATGGAGCATTTTTGTATAAACTATTGAGGGAATTAATCCACGATTCAGTATTAGTGCGGTTACATAATACTTCTTATTCAATTATTAACAAGGAAGAAAATAAGTGGACATGCAAGCAATTAAATTGCACGAGACATTTAGAATAATACGCACTCATTTGGAACAAATAGAGTTGAGTAAAAAGTAGATGACTGAGTAAATTGGACATCTACTTTTTTTATGGTTCTCGTTAATGACAAAAAACTTTGTGGTTACACTTCTTTCATAGTAATATGAAAGTAGAGATAGATATACAAGAGAGAGATACATACATGGTTGAAGGGGAATAAAGGAAAAGGGTTGAGTGAGCTATGAACAAAAAAGTACTTGTAGTTGATGATGAACAATCTATTGTTACGTTACTGCAATACAATTTACAACAGGCTGGCTTTGACGTAATTACAGCCATGGATGGAGAGACAGGTAAAAATATGGCCATGAATGAGCAGCCAGATTTAATGGTTCTTGATTTAATGCTGCCTAAAATGGATGGGATTGAAGTATGTAAACAGCTGCGTCAAGAAAGAGTGATGTTACCAATCCTCATGTTAACAGCAAAGGATGATGAATTCGATAAGGTTCTAGGCCTTGAGCTTGGTGCTGATGACTATATGACAAAGCCTTTTAGCCCAAGAGAAGTTGTTGCTAGAGTAAAGGCGATCTTAAGAAGGAGTCAAGCACTTGCTGAACAAGAGCCGGTTGGACAGGCTAATGATGAAAAGATGACGATATCAGAGCTTGTTATCTATCCTGATCGTTATGAAGCTTATTTTAGTGGCAATCAATTGGAATTAACTCCAAAGGAATTTGAGTTACTTGTCTATTTAGCTAAGCATAAAGGGCGTGTATTGACGAGAGACCAGCTACTTAGTGCTGTGTGGAACTATGACTTTGCCGGTGATACTAGAATTGTTGATGTTCATATTAGCCACCTTCGTGAAAAGATTGAAAGGGATACGAAGAAACCTGTCTATATTAAAACCATTCGTGGTATGGGATATAAGCTTGAGGAGCCCAAGCTAGATGAATAAATTTAGGTCAAGATTAATCTTTGGCTTTATAAGCTTAGTGCTAGTCGTATTATTAGGACTAGGAATCATACTAGGTCAGATTTTTAAAAGTTTTTATACCAATACATTTATCCAAAGACTTGAGAAGGAAGCAAATTTGGTTGCAATGCTTTTCGAGGAAAATGGAATTGAAAATCATACATCACGAGAGCAAGTAAAAGCAATCGGGGATGCTCTCGAAACAAGAATCACCGTTTTACGAACCAATGGTGAAATCATATTAGATTCTGAGCGAGAGCCAAACTTAATCTCGGAAGAAACAAAACAAACTTTTGATCGAGTGATCAATAGTAATTCTGAAAAGGGTGAGGCTTTTTATCAAATTAATGAACAAAAGGAACAATTTTACTATGTTGTTCCTTTACGTGATTCTACCTTTAATGAAGGATTTCTATTATTAAGTGTACCTGTTGATTCAATGAAAAAGCTGAATCAACAAATATGGGGACTCTTGATCAGTAGTTTAGGTTTGGCATTTATTGTTATTTTTATCATTGGAATTAGGATTACCAAGCACTATATTAAACCAATAGAAGCCGCTACCAAGGTTGCAACTGAGCTTGCGAGGGGTAACTATAAGGCAAGAACGTTTGAAGACAATTTAGATGAAACAGGGATGCTAAGTCAATCTATTAATATTCTCGCTCGCAATCTTCAGGACATGGTTCAAGCGCAGGAGATGCAGCAGGATCGTCTTAGCACTTTGATCGAAAATATGGGAAGTGGCTTGATTCTTATAGATGGAAGAGGCTATATCAATCTAATCAACCGCTCCTATAAAGAAATTTTTGATGTCGATCCAGTCGATTATTTATATAGCCTTTACTACGAGGCTATTACGCATAAGGAAATTGTTTCTTTAGTGGAAGAGATATTTATGACCGAGGTAAAGGTACGGAAACAAATGCTTTTGACCTTGCCTCATGAGAAAAAGCACTTTGAGGTCTACGGAGCACCTATTATTGGAACAAATGATGAATGGAAAGGGATTGTTCTTGTATTCCATGATATATCAGAGATTAAAAGACTAGAGCAAATGAGAAAAGACTTTGTTGTTAATGTATCTCACGAGCTTAAAACACCGGTCACCTCTATAAAAGGCTTTTCGGAAACATTGTTAGATGGTGCGATGAAGGATGAAAAATTACTAGAAAGCTTTTTAACGATTATTCTAAAAGAAAGTGATCGATTACAAAGCTTAGTCCAAGATCTACTAGATTTATCTAAGATGGAGCAAGCGGGCTTTTCTATTAGCTGGCAGAATGTGAATATTACAGAGGTTCTTGAAGAAATCATCGTAATGCTTAGAGCTAAAGCTGAGGATAAACAGATAGAACTTGAATTGGATATTAATCATCCTGTTTTCGTAAGAGGAGACCTTTATCGATTAAAGCAAATCTTCATTAATTTAATTAGTAACGCGATTGCTTATACTCCTGCTGACGGGAAGGTAGCAGTGACGATTAAAGAACATAAAAACAGTACTCATGTAAAGGTTGCAGATACCGGAATTGGGATCACGGAAGAGGAACTACCAAGAATATTTGAGCGCTTTTACAGAGTGGATAAAGCTAGGACCCGTAATTCTGGGGGGACAGGGCTAGGACTTGCGATCGTGAAGCATTTAGTCGAAGCACATCATGGATCCATAAATGTTTGGAGTAAGCAAGGCGAAGGGTCAGTTTTCACTGTCAAATTTAAGAGAGAATTGTAGAAAAAACAAAATTTTACAATTGCTTTACAATAGCTATATTTTCTCTTAATAAAAGTCTTCTATTATTAGATAGAAGACCCCTTCATCCAAAGTTGGAAAGACGAGAACAGATTCGTTCTCGTCTCTTTTTTGTTTTCTAGATTTTCCTTTCGTTTTCATCTCATGATAAAATAAGAGAAAATCCGTACTTGTTTGGATGATTAAAATTATTCTTTTTTATATCTACTAAACACAGCTAAAAAAGGGGGACTAGCAATGGGAAATAAAATAGTCTTAATAGATGGAAATAGTTTAGCTTATCGAGCGTTTTTTGCTTTACCGTTATTAAGCAACGATAAAGGTGTACATACGAATGCAGTTTATGGGTTCACGATGATTTTAATGAGAATCTTAGAAGAGGAAAAGCCGACTCATATACTTGTCGCTTTTGATGCGGGGAAAACGACCTTCCGTCACTCAACGTTTAAAGAGTATAAAGGTGGAAGACAGAAAACACCACCTGAGCTTTCAGAACAAATGCCGTTTATTCGTGAATTGCTTGATGCTTATCAGGTTAAACGTTATGAGCTTGAGAACTATGAAGCAGATGATATTATCGGTACATTATCGAAGTTGGCAGAAAATAGTGATGCTCAAATAAAAGTAATTACAGGTGACAAGGATCTACTTCAATTAGTCTCTGAAAAGACAACTGTTGACATTACTCGTAAAGGGATCACAGAGGTGGACTCTTATACACCAGAGTTTTTACATGAAAAGTTGGGGATTTCTTCTGTTCAGGTAACCGATATGAAGGGATTAATGGGTGATACCTCTGATAATATTCCGGGAGTTCCAGGTGTAGGTGAAAAAACAGCTATAAAGCTTCTTAAGGAATATGAAACGATTGAAAAACTATATGAGCATCTTGAAGAAGTAAGTGGGAAGAAACTAAAGGAAAAGCTTGAGGAACATAAAGAAAGTGCCTTTATGAGTAAGGAGCTAGCGACAATCCATCGTGAGGCCCCTATTAGCGTTAGCGTAGATGATTTAACATACGAAGGGTATGACCAACAAGCGGTTGTTTCTCTTTTCAAGGAACTCAAATTCCAGTCGTTGTTAGATAAGATGAACGTTACCGACTCTGTGGAAGAGGTCGAACTACAGGAACTTAGTTTTGAAAAGGTAGAAACTGTTTATAAAGACTTACTAACGAAAGAAGCGGCACTCCTTGTTGAGGTAATGGACGATCATTATCACCAGGCTGATATTCAAGGGTTCGCCATTGTTAATGAAAATGGGCAATATTATATTCCGACTAAAGTGGCGTTGGAGTCTGCTGATTTTAAAGAATGGTTAAATGATGAACAAGTAAAGAAGACCGTTTATGATGCAAAAAAAGCAATAGTTGCGCTTAAATGTAGAGGGATTGATTTACAGGGTGTAGATTTTGATTTGCTAATTGCGTCTTACATCCTAAACTCATCTGATTCCACGGATGATCTTGCAGCAATTGCAAGGAATAAAGGCTATTACGATGTTTTAACCGATGAAGCTGTTTATGGAAAAGGAGCAAAGCGTGGTGTGCCGGCTGAGGAACAACTTAGTGAGCATCTCGTCAGAAAAGCAATGGCTCTACAACAACTTCGCGGAAAGTTTGAGAAGGAACTAGAAGATAATCAACAGCTTGAATTATATAAAGAGCTGGAGTTACCGTTAGCGTTTATTTTAGCTGAAATGGAATTTACAGGAGTAATGGTTGATCAAGAGCGACTTAAGGAAATGCAAGAAGAGCTTTCCAAGCGATTAGAGGATCTTGAAAAGGAGATTCATAAACTCGCGGGTGAAGCCTTTAACATTAATTCTCCAAAGCAGCTTGGAGTTATATTATTTGAAAAACTTAACTTGACGGCTGTTAAGAAAACCAAAACGGGTTACTCCACCTCAGCGGATGTGCTAGAAAAATTAGAAGGTGAGCATGACATTATCCCAGCGATTCTAACCTATCGCCAGCTAGGGAAATTGAATTCCACCTACTTAGAAGGATTACTAAAGGTAGTTAATAAGGAAACGAAAAAGATACATACACGATTCAATCAAGCTCTAACTCAAACAGGAAGATTAAGCTCAACAGACCCGAACCTTCAAAATATTCCGATTCGCTTAGAAGAAGGTCGGAAAATTAGACAAGCTTTTGTTCCATCAGAAGAGGGATGGATTATGTTTGCGGCGGATTATTCGCAAATTGAATTAAGGGTACTTGCCGATATCGCAGGGGATGAAAAATTAATTGATGCCTTCCGAAATGATATGGATATTCATACAAAGACCGCAATGGATGTCTTTAATGTAAAAGCAGAGGATGTCACCTCTGATATGAGAAGGCAGGCAAAGGCGGTAAACTTTGGAATTGTCTATGGAATTAGTGACTACGGATTATCACAAAGTCTTGGAATTACAAGAAAAGAAGCTGGAGTCTTTATTGAGAAGTACTTAGAAAGCTTTCCAGGTGTACAACAATATATGACTGACATCGTTCATGAAGCTAAACAGACAGGATATGTTACTACATTAATGCAAAGACGACGTTATATTCCTGATATCACAAGTAGAAACTTTAATTTACGAAGCTTCGCTGAACGAACAGCGATGAATACACCTATTCAAGGAAGTGCAGCAGATATCATTAAGAAGGCCATGATTGATTTAGCTGAAGCATTGAAGGAGGAAGGTTTAAGAGCAAGACTACTTCTTCAAGTACACGATGAACTAATTGTAGAAGCTCCAGAGGACGAAATTGAGAAATTAAAAGAGCTTGTACCAAGGGTAATGGAACATGCTCTTGAACTTAAGGTTCCTTTAAAGGTTGATTTTGCTTATGGACCTACTTGGTATGATGCAAAATAAATTGACAGACGGTACAAAGGAAGTGAAAGTATGCCTGAATTACCAGAGGTTGAAACGGTCCGACGTACTTTATTAAAGCTTGTTGAAGGTAAGACAATCAAGCAGGTTGAAGTATTTTGGCCTAAGATGATTAAGCAACCAGAACAGGTTGAGCAATTTGTGGATGCGCTTATTGGACAAACCATTCATGATGTCCAACGTAGAGGAAAGTTTATTAAATTTCTTTTAGATGATTATGTATTAGTCTCTCATTTAAGAATGGAGGGGCGATATGGTTTATATGAGGCAAAAGAGCCATATGACAAGCATACGCATGTGTTATTTACCTTCACAGATGACACGCAGCTTCGGTATAAAGATGTCCGAAAGTTTGGGACCATGCATTTATTTAAAGCGGGAGACGAGCTGATTGGAGAACCACTTGCAAAATTGGGACCAGAGCCTTTTTCTTCTGAGTTTACTGTTAAGCTTTTAAAGGAACGGTTAAAAAAGACAAATAGGAAGATTAAAGTGGCTCTGTTAGATCAAGAACTAGTCGTGGGCTTAGGGAATATTTATGTGGATGAAGCACTTCACCGAGCGGGCATTCACCCAGAGCGTGCTGCAAATTCACTAACACCTAGAGAGCTAACAAGGCTTCATAAAGAGATAGTTGATACTTTGCAGGAAGCAGTCAATAAGGGTGGAAGCACGATTCGGTCGTATGTGAATACACAAGGGGAAATTGGGATGTTCCAGCTTGAGTTATATGTGTATGGAAGAAAAGGAGAACCTTGTAAAACTTGCAATTCGGAAATACAAAAGCTTGTTGTCGGAGGACGCGGCACTCATATATGTCCAAAATGTCAAAAGCTCAAGTCATAGTTTTTTAACACTGGATGGGCTCTTTCCATATACTATCATAGCCAAATATGGAAGGAGCTTCATCATGTTACAATATCTATCACTCATACTGCTGGCGTTTGCGGTTAGCTTAGATAGCTTTAGTGTCGGCTTAACTTACGGTTTTCGTAAAATGCAGATTCCCTTACGTTCAATTATTATTATTGCTTTTTGTTCAGCCTTAACATTAATGCTTGCGATGGGAGCAGGTAGTATTATTGCTTCCATATTATCTGTTGAATGGGCTGAGAGAATTGGTGGAATTATTTTAGTTATTATTGGTGGATGGGTCCTTTATCAATTTTTTAGACCAGTAAAGGATCAGCCAGAAGAGATGGGACGTAAACTTCTCGTTAAACTTGAAATTAAATCTCTAGGTATTGTTATTCAAATCTTACGTAAACCAATGGAAGCAGATATAGATCGATCAGGTACGATTACCGGTATTGAAGCTTTATTATTAGGAGCTGCTCTATCTCTTGATGCATTTGGTGCCGGAATTGGTGCTGCACTACTCGGGTATTCTCCATTTGTGATGGCAGCTGCTGTTGCAACGATGAGTTCAGTTTTTTTATATATTGGAATTAAAAGCGGACAATTACTTTCTCACCATACATGGGCCCAAAATTTTTCGTTTTTACCTGGCCTTTTACTTATTGTGATTGGGATTTGGAAATTGTAGTTGGAGGTATTATGGGATTAGTAATAGGTTTAACAGGTGGAATTGCTAGTGGCAAAAGTACAGTAGCAAATATGATAAGAGAATATGGCCTACCTATTGTGGATGCTGATGTGATTTCACGGGAGGTTGTGGAAAAGGGAGAACCAGCTTATCACCAAATTGTTACTGCCTTTGGTGAGGAGGTTCTCCAAGAGGATGGCAGTATTGACCGGATTAAATTAGGCTCAATAATCTTCAATAATGAAGATCAACGAAAAACACTAAATCGTATTGTTCATCCTGCCGTAAGACAAACAATGCTTAATCAAAAGGAGGACTATCTAAATTCTGGAGCTCCTGCCGTTATTTTAGATATCCCTCTGTTATTTGAGAGCAAGCTCACCCATATGGTTGAAAAGACGATGGTTGTGATTGTTGATTACCCAACTCAATTGAAAAGATTAATCGAAAGAAACCATTTTACGGAGCAAGAGGCAAGAGCAAGAATTCAATCTCAAATGCCTCTTCAAGAGAAAAGGGAATTGGCGGATCAGGTTATCGATAATAATGGTTCGCTTGAAGAGACGAAGGCTCAACTTGAGCATATATTGAAGCAATGGAATGTAATCTAAACTTGTCATTTTTGGCAAGTTTTTTCTATTTTTTGGCTATGTTAAAGTACAACGTTTAACAGAATCATTTTTATTATAAAAATATCTATAAGGTTACGAGGTACTAGAGATTTTTTTATGCAATAATCGAACACTAGTATAACTCATTAATAAGCAGAATAATTATTTTCATAAAGAATAAAAATTATAATCACAATTACAACACCTTTATGTTATACTAATTGTAAGATAAATAATAAAAAGTATAACATATATGGAGGAGAAACAGACATGAGAGGAAGAATAGCAATCAATGGGTTTGGCCGTATTGGAAGAATGGTATTCAGACAGGCAATCCAAGAGGACAAATTAGATATTGTTGCCATTAACGCAAGCTACCCTGCAGAAACTTTAGCACATTTAATAAAGTATGATACAATCCATGGGATTTTTAATGGAGATATTATTGCGGTAGAAGGCGCCTTAATTGTAAACGGAAAAACGATCAAGCTGTTAAGCTCGAGAGATCCATTAGAGCTTCCTTGGAAGGAATTAAATATTGATATTGTAATAGAAGCGACTGGTAAATTTAATTCTAAAGAGAAAGCAATGCTTCATGTGGAAGCTGGAGCAAAGCGTGTCATTTTAACTGCGCCTGGTAAGGAAGAGGATAAAACGATTGTAATGGGCGTAAATGATGATGAGCTCGATCTTGAAAACCAATTCGTCATATCGAATGCTTCTTGTACGACAAACTGTTTAGCTCCTGTTGCAAAAGTTCTAGATGAGCAATTTGGAATTGATAACGGTTTAATGACAACTGTTCACTCCTATACTAACGATCAAAAAAATATAGATAATCCTCATAAAGACTTACGACGTGCAAGAGCTTGTGGTCAATCCATTATTCCTACTACCACGGGTGCGGCAAAAGCTTTAGCGAAGGTATTACCAAGCTTACAAGGCAAATTACATGGAATGGCTCTCCGCGTTCCTACTCCAAACGTTTCTTTAGTTGACTTAGTAGTTGATTTAAAACGTGACGTTACCGTTGAGGAAATTAATGAAGCATTTGTAACCGCTTCAAAAGGTTCACTTAGAGGCATACTTGATGTAACCATGGAACCACTTGTATCAATCGACTTTAATACAAATCCACATTCAGCCATAGTAGATGGTTTATCTACCATGGTCATGGGGAATAGAAAAGTTAAGGTGTTAGCATGGTATGATAATGAATGGGGTTACTCAACAAGGGTAGTTGAGTTAACAACACTTGTGGCTACTAAGCTGCAGAGGTTAAAAGAAGTATCAGCATGTTAGAGTTTCAAAACACCTGGGTAACAGGTGTTTTTTTCTTTCCTCCAACAAGCAAGTGATCGGTAGAAGATTACCTTTGTTCACAGAATCAATGCGAAAAAAGCCTACTTTCAAAAAAAATTGGACAAGCGCTTGGGAGCCTATGAATAATGCTTAGAGGGGGTGGTTAGAGTAAAGGGATGTAACTGGCCACATTCACGAGATGAAAAAAATAGTAATTCATAGGTTGCAAAAATGATTTAAACAAAGTATACTATGTTTCGTGAACTTCTTGAAAATTGCTTCGGTAATGTGGCTACTTAAAGGGTTAGGACCTCTTAGGACTAACTTTCCCCCGTGGTAGTGAGGGCATACCATATGCGAAAGAATTCATGTACACCTAAAATTTTTAAAGGGGGAAGTAAGAATATGGATACAATGGGTAGACACGTAATTTCCGAACTATGGGGTTGCGATTTTGAAAAATTGAACGACATGAATTATATTGAAGAAACATTTGTTAATGCAGCTTTAAAGTCTGGAGCTGAAATTCGCGAGGTGGCTTTCCACAAGTTTGCTCCTCAAGGTGTGAGTGGAGTTGTAATCATCTCTGAATCACATCTAACAATTCATAGTTTCCCAGAACATGGCTATGCAAGTATTGATGTATATACTTGTGGTCATCTAGATCCTAACATTGCAGCTGACTTCATTGCTGAAGCACTTGGAGCTCAAACACGTGAGAACATCGAAATTCCAAGGGGAATGGGCCCTGTTCAAGTAAAACAAGCAAAAGTTAAAGCACTATAAGTTAATTCGAACGTAAAAGAGGTGTGATATAGCACCTCTTTTTTTACTAGAAAAAAACATACATAAAAAAAGAGGTGGATTAAATGAGCTTCCAAAAAATTAAGCAATTTTTTTCTAAACATTGTGAAACAAAGGATCATCATGTAGATCCGATGTTAAAAACGCATTACTATAAAACGTCAAAAGCCAATGCTCTTACAACGATTGAAGAGTTAATAAGAGAATTACCTGGACATAAGGTTACTTCGGTTTCAACTGATCACGGTGAGATGAGTGTTGAAATCACTTCTCCTAAAAAGGCTTTTGTTGTTATTTCCGTTATCTCTGTTCGACCTATAGAAACAGCTGTTGATTTTTCAGTTTCTTATGAGGGATTAATTAACCTGGGTTATAGCCGAAATATAGCTATTCAGTTATATCAACAAGTTGATCAAAAGTTAAACCGAATGGGTAACAGTTAAGGATAGAAAATATCATTGGTACTTGTCTAAAGCTGTCGTTTTATATAAGATTAAGGTAATAGAGGAACGCTATAACTACTAATTATGATTTACACAAAGAAGCTTTTGGAGTTGATATCATGAAGTGTCCAAGCTGTCAGAACAATGGAACAAGAGTACTTGATTCTAGACCCGTTGACGATGGTAAATCAATAAGACGACGTCGAGAATGTGAAGAATGCCAGTACCGTTTTACGACTTTTGAAAAGGTAGAGGAGATGCCGCTCATCGTTGTGAAAAAGGAGGGAACACGTGAGGAATTTAGTCGTGAAAAAATTCTCCGTGGGCTTATTAAAGCGTGTGAGAAGCGTCCTGTCCCATTACAGCGTCTGGAGGACATCACTCATGAGGTTGAAGTTGAACTTAGGAATCAAGGAACTTCTGAAGTGAAGAGCGATATGGTTGGAGAAATGGTTATGGATCGATTAGCAAAAATTGATGATGTTGCCTATGTACGATTCGCATCGGTGTATAGACAGTTTAAAGATATAAATGTATTTATAGATGAATTAAAAGATCTTTTAAAAACAAGAAATTAACCACCTGAGCTTAGGCACTTCATTGCTATGAGCTCTTTTTTTCTTACGAGCATGCACATAATGGATAGGTTTAAATTAATAATAGAAAGAGGATCGATTATGCATTCTTGGAAAGAAGTATTACCTAAGGATCAATATTTAGTCAAAACAGATACTGCCTTACATGAGTTTGATCGTAGAGTTCTTACCTTGTTGTATCAGCCCTTAATAGGTCCTTATAGCTTCTCTTTATATATGCTGTTATGGGGGGAGCTTGAGGCTTATAAATATTGGGGTTCTCCGTCAACTCATAAACAATTAATGGAATCTCTGCGAATCAACCTTGATGAAATTTTGATGGCAAGGAAAAAGCTAGAAGGTATTGGGTTATTAAAAACCTATGTTCAGGAAACACCCGAAATTAAGAATTTTATATATGATCTTAGATCGCCGCTATCACCGGATATGTTCTTTGGTTCTGATTTCCCTTATGGAATACTACTAAAAAGAGAAGTCGGTGAACATCGTTATAATAAATTAAAATCTCTATTTATGACAAAAGATGTAAATGTATCGGAATTTAAAGAAATCTCACAAGCATTCTCTGATGTATATCATACGAATGAGCAAGATACTGAACAACCTCTCGAGCAGCTCGAGTCATTTGTGAACCGAGAAGCAGATGGTGATATTAGAATAGGGAATATTAATTTTGATGTTGAATTATTTATATATGGGTTGTCTGAGAATTTTGTTCCGCGAAGTTTGATTACTGATGATGTTTTAAAGCGAGTAAAGCTGTTAGCATACGTCTATGGTTTATCACCAATAGATATGCAAAAGGTCGTTATGGATGCAACATTTGGTGACGAGGATGAGTTGGATTTGGATCTACTCTCTGAAAAGGCCAAAATTTTCTATGAAATTGAAAATTTTGGAAGAATGCCGAAACTGTCCGAAAAAATCCAGCCATTAAAGCATCAGGTCATGAGATATCTTGAGCCCCGTACTGAGGAAGAAAAAAGAATTAGACATTTTGAAACAACCTCCCCTAAAGATTACCTCATTGAGTTAGCTGGAGGTGCACTTCCAACAAGTTCAGACCTTTCTATTGTGGAAAGTATTATGGTTAATCAACAAATCGAGCCAGGAGTTGTCAATGTTTTACTTGATTATGTGGTCAATAAAAAGAAGATGAACCTGAATAAGAAATATATGGAAAATACCGCGAGTAACTGGGCAAGACAGAAGATTAAGACCGTTAAAGAGGCATTAGATCAAATTACTGAATTTGAGAAGGATGTAGCACAATATAAAGAAAAGGAACAAAAGGTTAAGCAAAATCCAGGCTCTGGTTTACGTAAACCAATTAGGAAGGAAATTTTACCAGATTGGATGACAGATCCGGATTATGTAGAAAAGCGTAAGAAGGAAACCTCTAATCAAACAGACCTAGAGCTAGAGCGTAAAAAGCTAAATGAGAGAATACAAAAGTTTAAAAACCGAGAAACACCTAAGTAAAGGGGGGAGAATAAATGAAGTCAATTAAAGATACTCTTAACTCTTTTAACAAGGGGAGATTTGAGTCAGAATACGAGCGCTTTAAGGATGCTATTTTGCAGGATCCGTATGTAAAGGATTTTTTAGATAAAAACCGTCCCTTTTTAAACCGTAAAATTTTTGATCAAGGGATGATGAAGCTTTATGAATATAGCACTGCTAGTAAGGAATGTCAGGATTGTCCTAGTTTAGGCGAGTGTCAAAATATGATAAAAGGTTATCATCCACAGCTTTATTTAAAGGACAAGCAGTCCATTGAAATTGAATATTCAAAGTGTCCAAGTAAAGAGCGACATGATCAGCAAAAAGAAAAACAAAATAAAATTAAATCTGTTTATATTCCATCTGAATTACTACAGGCTTCAATCCATGATATATATGAGGACGATGAAAACCGTTTTAGAATTAAGCAGTTGGTTTGGGAGTTTATTGAAAGCTATGATCAAAACCAACGAGTGAAAGGCTTATACATTAGTGGTGGTTTTGGTGTTGGTAAGACGTTTATACTTTGTGCGATTGCTAATGAATTAGCCTCCATAAAAAATACCGAATCCATGATTCTTTATTTCCCTGAATATATAAGAGAAATTAAGGGAGTCATGGGAAATGATCAACTCTTTAATTCAAAACTTGAGGCTGCTAAAAAAACACCTGTATTAATGCTTGATGACATTGGGGCTGAGTCCATGACAAGTTGGATGCGGGATGAAATTCTAGGCCCGATCTTGCAACACAGGATGTTAGAGAGATTACCTACTTTTTTCTCCTCCAATTTAAGTATGAAGGAATTGCTTCGTCACTATACTTACTCGCAAAAGGGTGAAGAAGAAGGAATTAAAGCACAAAGGATTTTAGAGCGAATCAAATTTCTAGCAAGTGAAATTGAATTAATCGATGAAAATCGCCGAGCGTAAAAGAGCCAGTTCAGGCTCTTTTTTGCGTTCCTTTAGACGATTTAATGGATGAGTTTCCTTTTCTTTACACTAAGTATCATTTTTTGAATTCCCCCTCATATAAATAGAAACAGGTGCCGAAATGGGGGGACAACCAATATGCATATAACATTCACAAAAGCATCCGATTTAAATCACGTTAAGGAGCTTTTATTATCACTAGCGGGAACTGCTTGTCCTGATCTTGAAGTGATGACTGAACAAAATGATACCCTTTACATAAAGATGAATCGGAATGAAGAATATATCATTCAGACCTACATAGTACCAGCGTTAACAAAATTTATTATAAAAGTAAAAGAACCTGAGTATATCCGCCATTTATTATCGACTATTTTCTTTTTCATTGATGAGGCTGAGCAGCAGCAGGTCATCCAAATGTTCTATTCATTAGTAAGTGAGGACGAGGCAAATCTTCATCCGCAGCTTAGAGAAGGCTACAGGAGAGAGGAGATATTGACTCAAGCATTGACGATGTTCTTGTCTCATCATATCTATTTTTCATTTGAAGCCTTCTTGAAATTTAGATTAAAAGATTACTATAATCGCTTACTTGATTACATAGAGGTTGCTATTGATGAATATAAGCTAGAACAGGATTATCAGGATTTTATTGAAAGCTTGAGAAAGTATATCGCTTCTCAAAAACACGGAACCTTCCATCAGGTTCATGTAGTTTACGAGAATGATAGATTTTTATTTTATGACGAGGATTTACAACCATTTACGTACCATGTACAAAAAATGGAAGAGGATGTTATTTCAATAAAGGGCTTCGAGGTAGATCAAGAACTTATTGCCCCATTATTGCTTCTATGTCCTCAAACCATCTATATGTATGTAAGGGATGTTGATCATGGAATCATCCAAATGGTTCTTAATATTTTTCAAGAACGAGTGAAAATACTTCCATACGAACGCTTTATTGAACAACAACATTAGGTTATCATCCTATTTTTTATAAAAAATTTAATTACTTCTTGATTTCTAATTTATTTCTGCATATAATACACTACATAATCAATGAATTCTAATATGCAGATCAGTAATGATGAGGATATGAATTATTTTTACGGTTCCCAGAGAGGGAAGGCTCGGCTGAAACCTTCCTAACACGAGAAATTAATTTACCACCTCTAAACTTTAGTACAGAACAGATTTTTATCTCATTATGTACTAACGGCCCAAACCGTTATGAAGCTTCTAAGCCAAAATAGGTTATTTTATTTTGGAAAGAAGGGTGGAACCACGACTAATACTCGTCCCTTTTCGTATAGGGACGGGTTTTTTTGTTTTCTAAAATGTGTTTTGGTCGGTAATCGGGCAGGATTTGGTTCTATTACGAATCTCCCTAGAAAAAAGTGCTAATTGTTACTTAGAATTGGCAAAAACTGATGCGATTGGTAGTTTTATCAACGAACAGTAACTGTTTATCAACGAAATTTCTTGTTTATCAACGAAATCTTTTGTTATATCACCAAAAATCTATATTTATCAACGAAACTAAAGGTTTTATCAACGAAATGACTTTATTTACCAAAAAACCTTACTAGACAAGCGTATAAAACTTACTCGTCACCGAACGAGTGAGTTTATATAAAAATTAAAATTTTGAAGGAGTGAACAAGGATGTCAGAAGTGCTACACATTACATTTCCAGACGGAGCGGTTAAGGAGTTTAAGAAAGGCACGACAACAGAAGATATCGCGGCATCGATCAGTCCGGGTCTAAAGAAAAAAGCAATTGCAGGAAAGATAGATGGAAAATTAATCGATTTACGTAGTCCAATTGAACAAGACGGAAGTATTGCGATTGTGACACAGGACTCTGAAGAAGCATTGGAAATCTTACGTCACAGTACAGCTCACTTATTAGCACAAGCAGTAAAACGTTTATATCCAGATGCAAACGTAAAGTTAGGAATTGGTCCAGTTATTGAAAGTGGCTTCTACTATGATATTGATATGGATCAGCCAATCACTCATGATGATTTAGCTCAGATTGAAAAAGAAATGCAGAAAATCTCAAATGAAAACTTAGACATCGTTCGTAAAGAAGTATCACGCGAAGAAGCACAAGCGATGTATGAGAAGCTAGATGATCAGTTAAAGCTAGAATTATTAGAAGCAATTCCAACTGGTGAGGCAGTATCAATTTATGAGCAAGGTGAGTTCTTTGACCTTTGTCGTGGGGTACATTTACCGGCAACTGGGAAAATTAAAGAGTTTAAGCTGTTAAGTGTCGCAGGTGCTTACTGGCGTGGAGATAGCAAAAATAAAATGCTTCAACGTATTTATGGAACAGCTTTCTTTAAGAAAGAACAGCTGGCAGAGCACTTACGCTTACTAGAAGAAGCGAAAGAAAGAGATCACCGTAAATTAGGTAAAGAATTAGACCTATTTACAAATTCACAAAAAGTAGGGCAAGGATTCCCGTTATGGCTTCCAAAAGGAGCAACAATTCGCCGTATTATTGAGCGTTATATTGTAGATAAGGAATTACGCTTAGGGTATGAGCATGTTTATACTCCTGCACTAGGAAGCGTGGAGCTTTACAAAACTTCCGGTCACTGGGAGCACTATCAAGACGGAATGTTCCCTGTTATGTCAATGGATAACGAGGACCTAGTACTACGTCCGATGAACTGTCCTCACCATATGATGGTGTATAAAAACGATATTCACAGCTACCGTGAGCTACCTATTCGTATTGCAGAGCTAGGTTTGATGCATCGTTATGAAATGTCAGGAGCATTAACTGGATTACAGCGTGTTCGTGGGATGACGCTAAATGATGCGCATATCTTCGTTCGCCCTGATCAGATTAAGGAAGAGTTTATCCGAGTAGTTCGCCTTATTGAGGCAGTTTACAAGGACTTTGGATTTGAAAACTACTCCTTCCGTCTGTCTTACCGCGATCCAGAAGATAAGGAAAAGTATTTTGATGATGATGCGATGTGGGAAAAAGCGCAAAGCATGCTTAAAGAAGCAATGGATGACCTTGAGCTTGATTATTATGAGGCAGAAGGAGAAGCAGCGTTCTACGGTCCTAAATTAGATGTTCAGGTTCGTACAGCACTTGGTAAGGATGAGACTTTATCAACTGTCCAGCTTGACTTCTTACTACCAGAACGTTTTGACCTAACTTATGTTGGAGAAGATGGTAAGCAACATCGTCCGGTTGTTATTCACCGTGGTGTTGTTTCAACAATGGAACGTTTTGTTGCCTTCTTAATTGAAGAATATAAGGGTGCATTCCCAACTTGGTTGGCTCCAGTTCAAGTACAAGTGATCCCAGTTTCTCCTTCAGCACATCTTGACTATGCGAAGAAGATTCAAGAGGAATTACAGGCAGAAGGCGTACGAGTGGAGTTAGATTCCCGTGATGAAAAAATCGGCTATAAGATTCGTGAGGCACAGATTCAGAAGATCCCGTATATGTTAGTAGTAGGGGACAATGAAATTCAAGAACATGCAGTTAATGTTCGGAAATATGGAAGCCAGCAATCAGAGACAGTTCCTTTCTCAGACTTTCTTTCTTCCGTGCTAGGAGAAATAAAAAAGTAAATAGCTTGACAGTTTCATTTGGGCATGGTAAATTTGTTAAGGTAATTAAATAAGCTTTCATTTAAGAAGGAGCACCCGCTTCTCACCTGAACGACACAATCTTGTAGTTAACAGGTTTCGACGAAAAGAGTTAATGTATAATATATACATTTCGTTTAGTGTGGGTGTTCGAAAAACACCCACACTTTTTTTATTGACTATTATCGGAGGTGGCTTATTATTAGTAAACAAGACATGATGGTTAACGAGGGCATTCGTGCACGTGAAGTACGTTTGATTGGAGCAAATGGTGACCAATTAGGTATCAAATCCCGTCAGGAAGCACTTGAGATTGCACAGAATGTAAATCTTGACTTAGTAATGGTTGCGCCAACAGCGAAACCACCTGTATGTCGAATCATGGACTACGGTAAGTTCAAGTTTGAGCAACAAAAGAAAGAAAAAGAAGCACGTAAGAATCAAAAGATTATTAACATCAAGGAAGTTCGTCTTAGTCCTACAATTGACGAGCATGACTTTAACACAAAATTGAAAAATGCGATCAAGTTCCTTGAAAAAGGTGACAAGGTTAAAGCATCTATTCGTTTTAAAGGTCGTGCTATTACTCATAAAGGAATTGGCCAACGCGTACTTGACCGCTTTTCAGAAGCATGTAAGGATGTTAGTACGATTGAATCGCATCCAAAAATGGATGGTCGAAGCATGTTTTTAGTTCTAGCACCATTAGCACCAAAAAACGATAATTAAAAGTTGAGGAGGAACTCCCTATGCCTAAAATGAAAACTCATAGAGGTTCAGCTAAGCGTTTTAAGAAAACTGGATCTGGTAAGCTTAAGCGTTCACACGCTTACACAAGTCACTTATTCTCTAACAAGTCTCAAAAGCAAAAGCGTAAGCTTCGTAAAGCTGCATTAGTAAGCAGTGGAGATTACAAGCGCATCCGCTTCATGATTGGAAGCAAGTAATTCAAATTAGGATAACACTCATAGGCATTAGTGCCAGAGCATAATTCCTAGCAAACGTTTTAACATGAATTGAAATATAATGGATTGATATATAGGAGGGAACACAATGCCAAGAGTTAAAGGTGGTACAGTAACTCGTCAGCGTCGTAAACGCGTTTTAAAGTTAGCAAAAGGTTATTATGGTTCAAAACATACATTATTTAAAGTAGCAAAGCAACAAGTAATGAAGTCTTTCAACTATGCATTCCGTGACCGTCGTCAAAAGAAGCGTGACTTCCGTAAATTATGGATTACACGTATCAACGCGGCAGCTCGTATTAACGGTCTTTCTTACAGCCGTTTAATGCATGGTTTAAAGGAAGCAGGAATTGAAGTTAACCGTAAAATGTTAGCTGATCTTGCTGTAAACGACGAAAAAGCATTTGCTGAATTAGCAACTGTTGCAAAGTCAAACCTAAACAAGTAATTCTATATAAAGAGTCATTCTCACCTGAGGATGACTCTTTTCTTTTCATTTGGCTGTGTTAAAGTACAGTGTTGATTTTAGCAGAGTTGATTGAAGTGGAAGGATGCGAGACTCCTGCAAGGAAAAAGCGAGTGCCCCGAAACGGAAATCAACAACAAGGTTTAACAAAGCCTATATTCTAAAGAGAAAGGTTGCATTGCAAAAAAACTGAGGTTTTGGAAAAAACGAAAAATAGCACGAAAAAATTTAGAGTTACAAGAAAAGCAGACAGTTCATAAAAAACAAATAAAAAGAGAGTTGAGCCAATTTACATGATGTATTTTCTAGCATATTTACTAATCATCAATCTAGTTTCGTCCATAATTATGTACCGGGATAAACAAAAAGCAATTAAACAAGAATGGAGAACTCCTGAGAGTACGCTTTGGTTCATAGCTCTTATCGGTGGGGCCATTGGGATTTGGATAAGTATGAGGAGATTTCGCCATAAAACAAAGCACCTATCGTTTACGTTAGGGATCCCGTTTATAATCATCCTTCAAATAGTACTTCTCATTTATCTTCTGCAAAAAATGTCATAACGGCTCGTACGATTGTATATATATGAGAGTAGTGCGTCCCAGGTCATCACAACCAGGAGGAATCATCATGGATCAAACGATGACATTGCTTTTTGCGTTTTTGGAGTCAAGTGGGATATGGGCTCCGATTGTATTCTTACTTTTCCATAGCTTACGGCAATTTTTATTCATTCCTGTTACAGTTTTATGTATTGTTGGTGGTATCTTATTTGGTGCGGTTCTAGGTATAGTATATTCGCTGATTGGGTTAACACTATCCTGCATCGTGTTTTATTTCTTGTATCAAACGATGCCAAAGACGTTTGATAAGGTGAAAAAAATGAAAGAAAAGTGGCTTGGGAATCGAGTCTCTTTTACAAATGGACAAATTGCCATTTTGAGATGTGTACCTTTTATGCAATTTCATTTACTCTCCCTTATCATGCTAGAAAGGAAGAAAAACTTTTTTAGTTATTCGAAGCAATCCTTTCTAACAAATATCCCACTCGCTGTCCTTTATACTTACTTCGGACAATCGATTCGATCTTTATCCTTAACGGTAATTTTAGGAATACTCCTTGCATTTGTGTTACTTTTTTATCTACTTAGAGAAAAACAAATTCGAATTAGCTGGAAAGATTTCTTTGTGGAAAAAGCAAGCTAACGGAATCCGTTGAAAAACGGATTTTTTTAATGGGGAATTATTATTCAGGATAATGAAATGTAAGGAGTAGTTCTAGTCAAGCAGAGAGAAATCAGCATCAATGTAAACTAGAAAAAGGTACATAGCTACAATATTTAAATTTGATTATAATAAAAGAGGAGGTGTCGGGATGAATATAACTAGATTATTTGAGATGCAACAGGAGCTAGATGATCGAATAAAAAAAGAACATCACTTGGAAAACGATTCCTTGTTTGAGCGTAAAATTCTTGCTTTGTTAGTAGAGATAGGAGAACTTGCTAATGAGACTCGATGCTTTAAATATTGGAGTAAAAAGCCTTCTTCAGCTCAGAATGTGATTCTTGAAGAGTTTGTGGATGGTGTTCATTTTATTTTATCATTAGGAATTGAAATCAATGTTCACCAAGAATTAAGGGAGGTAAAGATAGAACAAAGGGGAGACGACCTTAACTCTTTATTTATGGAGGTTTATCGAGTAATTATTGACTTTAAAGAGAAACCTACAAAGGCATTATATGGTGAACTTGTCACGAAGTATTTTGAACTAGGACAAGCTTTATTATTTAGTCCTCAGCAAATTGAAGAGGCTTATTTACAAAAAAATATGATTAACCATGAAAGGCAAAATTCAGGTTATTAGTCAGATTATTTTGTACATTTACTTCGGAATCCGATATAATAATAGAGCATACATAATTAGGGGGTAAATTAAGATGGCAAAACAATTAGATGAAACTCTAACGATGCTAAAAGATTTAACAGATGCAAAAGGGATCCCAGGCAACGAAAAAGAACCTAGGGATGTTATGAGAAGATACATAGAGCCATTTGCTGATGAAGTAACAACAGATGGATTGGGAAGCTTAATTGCCAAGAAGGTTGGCGATGCGAATGGTCCTAAGATCATGGTAGCGGGCCATTTAGATGAAGTAGGTTTCATGATCACACAAATTGATGATAAAGGTTTCCTTCGTTTTCAAACAGTAGGAGGTTGGTGGTCACAGGTAATGCTTGCACAGCGTGTAACGATCGTGACCCGTAAAGGTGATGTAACGGGAATCATCGGTTCCAAGCCACCACATATTCTCCCTCCAGAGGCGCGTAAAAAGCCAGTTGAAATTAAAGATATGTTTATTGATATCGGTGCTTCAAGTCGTGAAGAAGCAATGGAGTTCGGGGTGCGCCCTGGAGATCAGGTTGTTCCATTCTTTGAATTTACGGTGATGAACAATGAAAAGATGTTATTAGCAAAAGCTTGGGATAACCGTATTGGTTGTGCTATTGCAATTGATGTTCTTAAAGGCCTTAAAGGAGAAAGCCACCCTAACATCGTTTACGGTGTGGGTACTGTTCAAGAAGAGGTTGGTCTTCGTGGTGCAAAGACTGCTGCTCAAACGATTCAGCCTGATATTGGATTTGGTGTAGACGTAGGTATTGCTGGAGATACTCCAGGAGTTTCTGACAAAGAAGCATTAAGTAAAATGGGCGAGGGTCCTCAAATTATTCTTTATGATGCTTCAATGGTTTCACATAAGGGGCTTCGTGATTTTGTAACTGATACAGCTGACGAGTTAGGAATTCCTTATCAATTTGAATCAATTGCAGGTGGTGGAACGGATGCTGGTGCTGTTCATATGACTGCAAATGGCGTACCATCTCTTGCCATTACTGTAGCGACTCGTTATATTCATTCACATGCTGCTATGTTACACCGTGATGATTACGAGAATGCTGTAAAATTAATCACCGCAGTAATTAAACGACTAGATGCTGACAAAGTAAAAGAATTAACATTTGCATAAAATGAAAAAACAGTGTGACGCTTATCGTCATACTGTTTTTTTGTGTTGTCATATATTCCATTTATTGTTAATCTGAAGACAAGACAGATAAGGATTGATATAGGGGGAGTCATAATGACCATTACTCTTGAAAAAGTAGAGGAACATGAAAAGATAATTCTACGGAATTTATATTCTTTATACCTTCATGACCTTTCACGATTTACAACAAAGTTAGAGATTGGTGAGGATGGTTTTTTTCATTTTAAGGATTTAGACTTGTTTTGGACCATAGAGGGAATCTCTCCTTTCTTTATAATGAAAGAAGAAGAAATCATAGGCTTTATTTTATTATTAGAACGACCATTTCTTAAAAAAGACAATGATTTTAGTATTAATGATCTTTTCATTTTAAATAAATACAAAGGTAAAGGGTACGGGAAACAGTCATTACAGTTGTTATTTAATGAAAAGAAGGGTAGTTATTTTGTCATCGAGCTTATTGATAATACTCCTGCGGTTTCATTCTGGAAAAATGTTTATAGCCATTTTGCGATTAACTTTGAAGAGCGAACTGAGATGGTTGAGGATGAAAAGTGTTTGGTTCAAACCTTTACTATTTAGCAATGCATTAGAGCAAACTAGAAGGGACCATAGCGATTATGGTCCCTTTTGTTTACTACTATCTCCGTTACTTGCTTAGTGCTTGCTCCAACGTCGTAAGCATTTCTTGCTTATCATCATTAGAAGAATTTTGCCAAATGACTTCAAATAATACCCCTAAACCTGGCAGCATTTTTTCTTCGCCACTTTGAATCGCATCTAAAATGGTATCCTGTAGCTCTTGTTGGTTATTGCCTTGCACATTAGAAATAATAGCATTACGTAAATTTAGATTCATCTTGACCCACCTCATAAGAAAATATTGGAGTTTAATCCTTATAAATGTAGTTTCTACAGTGAAGCTTTAATTATGTATAGAGATTACGATATAATGTGTCATACAAAGCCACGTAAAGGAATGGGATGAATGAAAAGGATTGAATCAAAGAAAAACCCACAGGTTAAGCAGTGGAAAAAGCTACAAACAAAGAAAGAAAGAGATAAAACGAATCTTTTTATAGTAGAGGGTGCGCATCTAGTAGAAGAGGCATTAAAATACAAAGGAAATATCACCGAAATCCTATTAACAGAAGGTTTCCATATACCTCATGATTGGAACTTAGATGGATTAGAAGTTTTTATGGTTGCCGATGAAGTATTAAACGAAATAGGTGATACGGAAACACCACAGGGAGTAGCGGCCATTTGCCGAAAGCCATCATTTACTCACCATGCTATAGTCAATTCCACACTTTTAATTGACGCAGTCCAAGACCCCGGAAATCTCGGAACATTAATCCGAACAGCTGATGCCGCTGGAATCGATCAGATTATAATCGGAGAAGGAACTGTTGATGTTTTTAATAGTAAGGTAATTCGTGCATCACAAGGGTCTATCTTTCATATACCTATTAGTAAAGGAAATCTACAGGAATGGGTATTGAAATTGAAAGCTTCTGGACAAACCGTATATGGAACATCATTAGAGGGAGCAGAATCCTATCAAAATTTAACACCTTCAGGGCCTTTTTCACTTATTGTTGGTAATGAAGGAAGAGGAGTTCAGCAGGAACTGCTAGAATTAGCCGATCAGAATTTATATATTCCGATCTATGGGAAGGCTGAGTCATTAAACGTAACCGTTGCAGCAGGGATTTTACTCTATTACTTAAGGGGTTAAATGTAAGCTCAGTGTGGACAAGCAAAGGTGGGGTGAGGGAGCATGTTAGCTTTTTTCTCGTTAAAAGTGGGCAATCCATTTATTGCATTTTCAATTTCACATATTAGCATGTTACTTCTGTTTGGCTTTTTAGCTGTCTTACTATTTACTTATCGAGAGGCGATTAGGCGGAACAAGAAAATAGTTCGATATAGTTTAATTGCTATTTTATTAGTAAGCGAAATCTCTTTATATACATGGTATTCTGTAACGGGCATATGGGATCCTTATGACACCCTACCGCTTCAGCTATGTTCAATCTCCCTTTTACTCTGTATCGTGATGCTTATTATGAATAGCTATCGGATATTTGAGGTGACTTACTTTTTTGGACTGGCGGGGGCAATCCAAGCTTTACTAACACCTGAACTTTTTTATGATTTCCCTCATTACCGGTACTTCCATTTTTTCATTGGACATATTGCGATTATGCTTTCGTGCTTATACATGGTGTGGATTGAAAGATACGAACCGACTTTTAAATCCATTTGGAGAGCTCTAATTGTATTAAATATTATTGCCGTTTTTGTGTTTTTCGTTAACAAATGGACGGGTGGAAACTATATGTTTTTAGCAAGAAAACCATCTAATCCAAGTCTGTTAGATTATCTTGGTCCTTATCCTTATTACATTTTTACACTTGAAGCGGTAGCCGTATTTTTCTTCACTCTCTTGTATCTACCATTTTGGTTAAAAGAAAAAAGGGGAAAAAGCTAATTGGACTTGTTTTTAGGAACACTTTCATGTACTATCATATAGTATAAAAATACATAATTGATTACAAAAACGTGGATAGAGAATAGTAGCTTTTTATTCGCCATATAGGGAGAAGGTGTCGTAGACTGAAAGCACCTTTATGGTAGAAAGAAGTGAATTCACCTCTTGAGTTGACACTTGGACCGATTGTAGAAATCGTAAAGGTGCTCCGGTGAAGAGCCGTTATGACAATGAAGTGACTAAAACGTTCATGTTTTAGTAATTAGGGTGGTACCGCGATATCAAGTCCTCGTCCCTTTCTTGGGAAGAGGACTTTTTTGTATTTGAGTAAAAAACAGGATGCTACTGTTTGTAAAGATAAAGGAGGAATTCAAGATGAAAGATCGTTTATTAGAACTTCAGCAAGAAGCTTTGCAGCAAATTGAAGGAACAAACGAGCTAAAAGAACTAAACAATATTCGAGTAAGCTTTTTAGGGAAAAAAGGGCCAATCACAGAGGTATTAAAGGGGATGGGAAAACTTCCTGCAGAGGAGCGTCCTTTAATCGGGGAAGTCGCAAATAAGGTAAGAGAAGCAATCAGTGAAGCGATTGAAACCAAACAATCTTCATTAGAAAGAGCAGAAGTGGAGAAAAAGCTTGCTTCTCAAAAAATAGATGTTACCCTCCCAGGTAGACCTGTTCGTAAGGGTAATCATCACCCATTGACTGCAATCGTAGAAGAAATTGAAGATTTATTTATCGGGATGGGTTATACCATTGCAGAAGGTCCTGAAGTAGAGAGTGATTATTATAATTTTGAAGCATTAAATCTTCCAAAAGGACATCCAGCACGCGATATGCAGGATTCATTCTATATTTCTGAAGAGACGCTTTTGCGTACTCAAACCTCACCTATTCAGGTTAGAACACTAGAGAAGCATGCCGGGAAGGGACCTGTAAGAATCATTTGTCCTGGTAAGGTTTATCGTCGTGACAACGATGATGCGACTCATTCACATCAATTTACGCAAATCGAAGGATTAGTAGTTGATGAAAATATTCGTATGAGTGATTTAAAAGGAACGCTAACTGTATTTGCTCAGAAGATGTTCGGAGAAGACCGTAAAATTCGTTTACGCCCAAGCTTTTTCCCATTCACAGAGCCATCCGTTGAAATGGATATTTCATGTAAGATTTGTCACGGAGAAGGCTGTAATGTTTGTAAGGGAACAGGCTGGATTGAGATTTTAGGAGCTGGAATGGTTCATCCTAATGTATTAGAAATGGCAGGTTTTGATTCTAAGAAGTATACAGGTTTTGCATTTGGAATGGGTCCTGAACGGATTGCGATGTTAAAGTACGGAATTGAAGATATCCGTAATTTCTATATTAATGACAGACGTTTTATTGATCAATTCAAACGAGCGTAAGAGGAGGGAGAACAATCATGTTTGTTTCATATAAATGGTTAAGTGAATATGTAGATTTATCAGGTGTTTCAGCACATGAGCTTGCTGAACTTATAACGAAGAGTGGAATTGAAGTTGAAGGCGTCGAAGTCCTAAACAAAGGAATCAGCGGAGTGGTTGTTGGTCATGTTGTCGAATGTGAACAGCATCCTAATGCAGATAAGTTAAATAAATGTTTAGTCGATCTAGGGCAGGGTGAGCCAGTTCAAATAATTTGTGGGGCATCCAATGTGGCAAAAGGACAGAAGGTTGCGGTAGCTACAGTTGGAGCCATTCTTCCAGGTGATTTTAAAATTAAAAAAGCGAAGCTTCGTGGAGAAGAATCCAACGGGATGATTTGTTCTCTTCAAGAACTTGGAGTAGAAGGGAAGCTTGTTCCTAAGGAATACTCTGAAGGTATTTATGTGTTCGCAAATGACGTAGAGGTTGGAGAGGATGCACTTCTTAATTTAAACTTAGACGATCAAATTCTAGAGCTAAGCTTAACACCAAACCGTGCAGATTGCTTAAATATGCTAGGAGTTGCTTATGAAGTAGCGGCGATTCTTGACCGTCAAGTGAAGTTTCCAACCATTGAATATAAAGAAGGAGACGGAGCTGCAGCAGATTATATTACGGTAAATGTTGAAGCCAAGGAAGACAATCCTCTTTATGTAGCGAAGGTTGTAAAAGATGTAAAGGTTGGTCCATCTCCATACTGGATGCAAAGTCGTCTAATGGCTGCAGGAATTCGTCCAATTAGTAATATAGTCGATATTACCAATTACATTTTATTAGAGTATGGACAGCCTCTTCATGCGTTTGATTATGACAAATTAGGTTCTAAGGAAATTCTGGTTAGAAGAGCTAAAGCTGGCGAAAAGATTGTCACTCTTGATGATGTAGAAAGAACCGCAACAGAGGATCACCTTTTCATTACAAATGGAGAGCAACCACTTGCTCTAGCAGGTGTTATGGGAGGAGCAACTTCTGAGGTTTCTGGGGACACCACAACCGTGTTAATTGAGTCTGCTTATTTTGCAAGTGGGACCATTCGAAAAGCCTCTAAGGAACATGGACTTCGTAGTGAAGCAAGTACTCGTTATGAAAAAGGAATTGATCCAAAACGTACTCACGAAGCAGCTGAGCGTGCTGCACAGTTGATGTCGTTATATGCGGGCGGTACTGTTTTACAAGGTAGTGTAGAAGCAAACTCTCTTCAGTTAGAGCCAGTAAATGTTACGATCACCCTTTCAAGAATTAATAATGTGATTGGAATGGAACTAACTAGCGACACAGTAGCTGATATTCTTCGTCGTTTAGGATTTGAATACAAGGAAGATAATAGCGAGTTCTCGATTGCAATCCCTACACGTCGTGGAGATATAACGATTGAAGAGGATATTGTGGAAGAAGTGGCGAGACTTTACGGTTATGACCGTTTACCGGTAACTCTTCCAGCTGGTGAGCAGACTCCTGGTAGCCTGACAGAACGTCAAAGTCTACGTAGACAAATTCGTCGTTATCTAGAGGGGGCAGGTTTATATCAGGCCACCACTTACTCTTTAACAAGTAAGGAAAAATCTCATCGCTTCTTAAATGAAGAGGAAAGACTTGAGCCAGTCGAGCTTCTTATGCCAATGAGCGAGGATCGAAGTGTATTGCGACTGAGCTTAGTTTCACACCTTACAGATGTGATTAAGTATAATCTTCACCGACAAGTAGATCAGCTTGGTTTTTATGAGGTTGGCTCAGTCTTTATCCCAACACAAAAAGGTGAGCTACCAAACGAACTTGAACGTATTGCGGGTGCGGTAACTGGTTTATGGCAAGCTCATTTATGGCAAGGGGAAAAGAAGCCTGTCGATTTTTACGTACTCAAAGGTATTTTAGATGGACTATTTGATATAGTTGGAATTTCTGAAGTCGAGTATCAAGCGGCAGAAAGAAATGACCTTCACCCGGGCCGTACAGCTCATATTTTTGTTCAGGGTGAGTATGTTGGTTACATTGGTCAAATTCATCCATCTACCCAAAAAGAGCTTGATCTTCAGGAAACCTATGTATTTGAGTTATCACTAGAAAAGCTTGCTTCATTAAAAGGAGAAAAAGTAGACTATCGTCCGGTTCCGCGTTACCCTTCGATTACGCGTGATATTGCATTAGTGGTTAATCAAGAGATTACAGCTGGTGAAATCGAAAGAATTATTGTTGCCGCTGGTGGGAAACTTTTAAAAGAAGTAACGGTCTTTGACTTATATGAAGGTGATAAAATGGAAGAAGGTAAAAAATCACTAGCCTTCTCATTACGATATCTTGACCCTGAACGTACGTTAACTGATGAGGTCGTAGTAGCGACTCACGATAAAGTGTTAGCGGCAGTTGAAGAAAAGACTGGAGCAGTACTAAGAGGATAACATGAATAATAGGCCTATTGGATTTTCCGGTAGGTCTATTTTTATATGGAGGGATGATCAATGATTGAACTAAAATATTTTACTAGTAGCGATTTCAGGCAGCTCATAGACTGGGTTGAATCACCTGAGTTCAATGTTCAGTGGAGTGGTGATAGCTTTTCCTACCCACTTGATGAAGATCAGTTAAAAGACTATATAAAAGCCGCCAATCATAAGGATGCTCATGACTTTGTGTATAAAGTGGTTCATCAAGAAACAGGGAAAGTCATTGGGCATCTTTCATTAGGAAGAATTGACCGAAAGCATAAATCAGCTAGAATCGGTAAAGTGCTAGTGGGTGACCGTAGCATGCGAGGACAAGGAATTGGTGAGCAAATGATTACCGCGGTTCTTGAGATTGCCTTTAACGACCTAAAAATGCACCGTGTAAGTTTGGGAGTGTTTGATTTTAATAAAGGGGCAATTGCCTGTTATGAAAAGGTCGGCTTTAAGAAGGAAGGATTACTTCGCGACTACCGACGAGTTGGAACAGAGTATTGGAATATGTGGGAAATGAGTATTTTAGAGGATGAGTGGCGTGGGATGAGAGACTAAACAGTTGTTGGTGTGATGAACGCCCGCGTGAAGTGAAAACAGGAGTAGAAGGTCGTTCATAAGGGTGATGAACGCCCGCGTGAAGTGAAAACAGGAGTAAAAGGTCGTTCATTGACGTGATGAACGCCCGAATGAAGTGAAAACAGCAGTAGAAGGTCGTTCATTGGTGTGATGAACGCCCGCGTGAAGTGAAAACAGGAGTAGAAGGTCGTTCATAAGGGTGATGAACGCCCGCGTGAAGTGAAAACAGGAGTAAAAGGTCGTTCATTGACGTGATGAACGCCCGAATGAAGTGAAAACAGCAGTAGAAGGTCGTTCATTGGTGTGATGAACGCCCGCGTGAAGTGAAAACAGGAGTAGAAGGTCGTTCATTGACGTGATGAACGCTCGAATGAAGTGAAAACAGGAGTAGAAGGTCGTTCATAAGGGTGATGAACGACCAAATGAAGCAAAAGCAGCAGTAGAAGGTCGTTCATTGGTGTAATGAAAGCCCGAGTGAAGTGAAAACAGGAGTAGAAGGTCGTTCATAAGGGTGATGAAAGCCCGAATGAAGTGAAAACAGCAGTAGAACGTCGTTCATAAGGGTGATAAACGCCCGAATGAAGTGAAAACAGGAGTAGAAGGTCGTTCATAAGGGTGATGAACGACCAAATGAAGCAAAAGCAGCAGTAGAAGGTCGTTCATAAGGGTGATGAACACCCGAGTGAAGTAAAAACAGAGTAAAAGGTCGTTCATAAGCACGCCGAAATGAAGGCAAACCTATTCATAGTAAGACCATTGGCGTACTCCCATAAATTTAAGGTTATTATCAAGCACCCTTTTGATCCTCTTTTTAGACTTAACCACTTTACACCATTCATAAATCCCATTCGTAGTAATTTTTTGATTTGGAAACAGCAGTTTGAATTCTTCCACAGCTCGCATTATAGCAGCTTCTATAGATTCTTCGCTGCAACATTCTTTACAGATGAATTTCGTATATTCTTCGGAGATTAAAAATGATGAGCAATTTACACAAGTGATTCCTTTTTTTAGTTGGTTGTAATCATAAGTTGGTAAAAGAGTGAAGGGAGACTCTTTTAAATGAAGTGAAAGTAATTTATCTGCGAGGAATTTGTGCCTTCTATCTAACTTTGAGGAAACTGCATTTAAGTTCTTTATATGTCTTTGAACCTGTGTCGGAAAAATAAATGGTTTATTGAGAGGTGCTTGGTATAAGGTGAATTCGGGGTTAATAAAAACGACAAAAGCGGATATAGGAAGATGAACTCCTAGATTTTGGAGTAACTGGCGAAGCAAGGACTCGCTTCTGTTTAATTGGGTCAAAGGATTATTAATTTCAGATTTAGATTTTTGTATAGACGTTCTGAGTCGTAATAATAGTCTCCTTCATAATTTTTCACTTCAAATAAGTAAATGGTTTCTTGAGTGATTACCAATGAGTCGATTTGGAACATGGTGTTATTTTGTGAAAGTAGCAAATCGTTTAATATCATGCATTCGCATTGAAGATTCTCTGTTAATATGTCAAATATCCTCTCTCCTTCATAGCCTTTATTTAGGTTGAAATAGTGCTGCTTATCTTTTTCCCTCAAATTCATCCGAATGTTTAAGGATTTCAGAATTAGCAGTTCGGTTGCTTCAGTACGAGGTTTGAATAGCAATAGTTCACATCCCTTTGTTTTTTTAGTGTTTCATCTCCTATAATATACAGTTATTTTAATATAAATTAAAGCAATTATAAAAGTAGATTATAGAGTCGTTTCTACCATTGTAAAAGACCAATCCTTTTCCAGAATTGGTCTAATCAAACTACCTCACAAGCTTCCGAGCCTTATCTGTATTAGCAAAATGTACCTTAGCGATATCGGTTAGTATGGCTTCCCCTTTAACCTTAATAAGCTGAGCTGCAATTCGATCTACCCCGGGACCTGCTCCTTTTTGTAGAGTAATCCCTGCTTTCTCACTAAGCTTATCAAACTCCTTAACAAATACGGATCTAGCAATGATAGAAGCAGCTGCGACAGATAAATGAACACCTTCAGCCTTTGTGCTAAAGTACACATTTTCTTCAATGATTCTTTTTTCATTTTTTACATGTCGATAATATACATCGGGCTCGGCAAATTGGTCAATTAAGATTCCATCTGGTTGAATGGGGGCGATTTTATCGAGCACATTGGCCAGAGCCTTATTATGTAATAGGGCCTTCATTTTCCCTTGAGTCATCCCTTTTGCCTGAAGGCTATTATATTTAGCATTAGGTAAAATGAGTACACTATGGGTAATGACTTTTTTTATATCGTTAGCAATACTGATGATTTGTGGATCCTTTAAGCCCTTAGAATCTTTCACACCTAACTCTTTTAATAATGGCATATCTTTGGGATGGACATAGGCTGCGACAACAATCATAGGTCCGAAATAATCGCCTGTTCCGACTTCATCAGAGCCGACAATGGCTAGCTGCTCTATATCATTTGGTACAGAATATTGGTCGGTGCGAACCTTTGGTTGTGTGGATTTGCCTTTAGGTTGGACCTCGCTAGACTGCCCCTCCCAAACAGCTGCTTCAGCGTCTGCACCACCACCTTGGAACATGACTTTACCTGACTTATAGCCTGTAATCATACAGGTTGAGAGCTTTGCAGCAAAAACTCCACCTGGTGGAACCTTCTCCAAAATGTTCATTTTATAATGACTTTGGATTTGCTTCATAGTTGCTTCACTTACTTTAATCACCTTTGTTGCCAAAATTAGCTCCCTCCCTAACTTATTAAATCTAGTGACTGCATAATAATTACTCTATCATACCTTACTTATACTAGTTCTTTCCAATCGTAATCGTTCATGTTATCATATATTTTAGGATGGATAGTTACAGGGGGCTACTAATATGTCTGATCAGAAAAAAACAAGGACAACAGTAGATATATATGGTCAACAGTATTCTATTGTAGGTAGCGAGAGTACTAGTTATATTAGGGTAGTTGCCTCAATAGTGGATGATAAAATGAGAGAAATCAGTGATAAAAATCCGACTTTAGATACCAGTAAGCTTGCGGTATTAACAGCAGTTAATGTGGTTCATGATTATCTGAAATTAAAAGATGAATTAGAAGCATTACAGGAAAAAATCAAGAATGAAAAGGGTTGACATAACATGCTAGACCTAGCACTTATTATTATTCTAGGGATTGGTTTTTTAATAGGTTTAAGGCGTGGCTTTATCCTGCAAATTGTTCACTTAACTGGCTTTATAGCTGCTTTTGTCGTTTCATATTTATACTTTGATGACTTAGCTCCGAAATTAGAGCTTTGGGTACCTTACCCAGTGATAAATGATAGTGGTATGATGTCACTTATTTTTTCTTCAGAAGATTTAGAACTGGCCTACTACCGAGCAATTGCCTTTGCCATGTTATTTTTTGGAACTAAGATTATTATGCAAATACTTGGATCTATGCTAGATTTCCTTGCCCATTTACCAATCTTAAAACAGCTTAATGGCTGGGCTGGTGCTTGCTTAGGTTTTGTTGAGGTTTATTTAATTGTCTTTATCTTACTTTATATTGGTGCACTTGTTCCTGTCGAAATGGTTCAAGCACATATGCAGGATTCCTTTATTGCGATGTCAATTGTCCAGCATACTCCGGTATTTTCTGGAACCATTCATGACTTGTGGATTAGCAACTCAAACTTTTAATCGTAAAACCTCTCATTACACATAGTAATGAGGGGTTTTTAGTTGAAATCAAGTAGACTTTTTCTAAGAGGAACGTAAAACGAGTGCCCATGTAAAAGTGGGCTAAAAGCAACAAAGTTTAGAAAAAAGCCAAGAAGAAAGAGATCCATTTGCTAGTTTATTGTACTTTTTGGCTATTTCTTAGTATCATTTTTAATAGAATAGACCCTAGGAAGGTGTTTTCTCATTGAATAAAAAAGATGTAATCAAATTATTAGAAACGATTGCTATATATATGGAGCTTAAAGGTGAAAATACGTTTAAAATAGCAGCTTACCGAAAAGCGGCAAATGCGATTGAGCAAGATGAACGCCCTATTGAGGAAATTGAAGATATTACAGCTTTACCTGGAGTAGGAAAAGGTACAGCTTCTGTGATTCAGGAATTTATAGAGTCAGGACAATCTGCTGTATTAGATGAGTTACGTACTCAAGTACCACAAGGATTAATCCCTTTGTTAAAGCTGCAAGGCTTGGGTGGAAAAAAGATTGCTAAGCTTTATCAAGAACTTGGTGTCGTCGACATGGAGAGTCTCCAAAAAGCATGTGAAGAAGGGAAGGTAAAAGCTCTTCCTGGATTTGGAGAAAAATCAGAACAGAAAATACTTCAAGCTGTAAAAGAAGCAGGTACAAGACCAGAACGATTACCAATTGCGTTTATGTTAAGTATTGCTGAAGAAATTGAGCAACAGCTCTCTTTAATGAAGAATGTTGTCGCTTATTCGAGAGCAGGAAGCTTAAGGAGAATGCGAGAAACAATCAAGGACTTAGATTTTATCATCTCCACCGAGAATCCTGAGTCAATCAAAGAACAATTGCTTCAAATAAAACGAATCAAAGATATCATCGCAAGTGGTAATACGAAAGTATCTCTACAGTTGGAGTATGACTATGAGGTTTCCGTTGATTTCCGGATTGTAGAACCTCAAGCCTTTGCAACGACACTTCATCATTTTACGGGCTCTAAGGATCATAACGTAAAAATGCGACAATTAGCAAAAGAAAGAGGCTTGAAAATTAGTGAATATGGAGTGGAAAATACTGAAACGGGTGAGAATCTAACGTTTCAATCAGAAGAAGAATTCTTTCAATTCTTTGGCCGTACCCTTCATTCCACCTGAATTAAGAGAGGGAGAACATGAGGTAGAAACGTTTCAGGAAAAAGTAAATCTGATTGAGTTGAATGATATCGTGGGCGATCTTCATATGCACTCTACATGGAGTGACGGGGCCCATACGATTGAACAGATGGCGAGAGCATGTATGGCTAAAGGTTATTCATATATGGCGATTACTGATCACTCCAAATATTTGCGTGTAGCCAATGGATTAACGGTTGAGCAGCTAAAGCGTCAGCGGGAGGAAGTTCGAAAATTGAATGAGCAGTTTGAGAACTTCACCATTCTAACAGGTGTTGAAATGGATATATTACCTGATGGAACTTTAGATTATGATGATGAATTATTAGAGGAGATGGATATTGTCATTGCTTCCATCCATTCAAGCTTCTCACAGGACCAGAAAACGATCATGAATAGATTGAAAACCGCTTTAACTAGCTTTCATGTTGATATTATCGCACATCCCACTGGAAGGATTATTGGATCAAGAGAGGGATATGACGTGAATATGGATTTACTTATTGAGCTAGCAAAAGAAACAGATACAGCACTTGAATTAAATGCAAATCCCTATCGACTTGATTTAGCCTCTCAATATATTCAAAAAGCACAAGAGGCAGGAGTAAAGATTGTTATTAATACAGATGCACATCATATTAATCAGTTAGATTATATGGGGATTGGAATAGCCTCT
Source organism: Bacillus sp. AK128 (assembly GCF_053903075.1). Taxonomy (NCBI): domain Bacteria; kingdom Bacillati; phylum Bacillota; class Bacilli; order Caryophanales; family Bacillaceae; genus Bacillus; species Bacillus sp. AK128. The sequence goes on from NZ_CP096379.1 coordinate 1,027,779, forward strand.
GCTAGAAAAGGCTGGGTAAAAAAAGAGAACGTAATTAATACGTTAGAACTTCCACAGCTTAGAAAGTTTTTAAATAGACATCATTAGGCTGTTGAATAATAGGAGTGAAACGACATGTTAGACCGAACGATTAAGGTTTTAGAATTTATAAAAGTAAAAGAGCAGCTTATGAAACATGCTTCCTCATCACTAGGGAAGGAAAAGGTAGAAAACTTGTATCCAACTACATCCTTTGAAGAAGCTGTTGAGTGGCAGGACATGACAGATGAAGCAACAACTGTGTTAAGACTTAAAGGAAATGTACCACTAGGTGGAATTCATGACGTACGTCCATACGCTAAGCGCGCTAAAATAGGAAGCATTTTAAGTCCACATGAATTAGTTGATATAACGAGTACTCTCTATGCAAGCAGGCAAATAAAAAAGTTTATCCAAGAGCTCTTGGAAGAGGAATTGGTCATTCCGTTCCTTGATGGATTTTCAGAAAGACTTGTTGTGCTCTTGGACCTAGAGAGAAAAATTAACTTTTGCATAGGAGACAATGGAGAGGTTTTGGATGGTGCTAGTGAAAAGCTAAAATCACTTCGGAGTCAGCTTAAAACGCTAGAGTCAAGGGCAAGAGAAAAGCTTGAAAATATGATTCGGTCTACGTCGACACAGAAGATGCTGTCTGATGCTATTATCACCATTCGTAATGAACGATTTGTTATTCCTGTCAAACAGGAGTATCGAAGTTCGTTTGGTGGAATGGTTCATGACCAGTCGGCATCTGGTGCCACCCTCTTCATTGAGCCGCAATCTGTTGTTGACATCAATAACTCTTTGAATGAAACGAAGTTTAAGGAAAAACAAGAGGTTGAGAGGATCTTGGCGGAGCTCTCACAGGAGGTAGCTGCTGAAGCCGATTCAATCCTTGAGAATGTATCAGTCTTAGCTGAAATTGATTTTATGTTTGCTAAAGGTGGATACAGTCAAAAGGTAAAAGGGTCGAAGCCAAAATTAAATAATGAAGGATATATTAAGCTTTTAAAGGCAAGGCATCCGTTAATTCCAAAGGATGAAGTGGTTCCTAATGATGTAGAGCTTGGAAGAGAATACAGAAGCATTGTCATTACTGGTCCAAATACTGGAGGAAAAACTGTTACGTTAAAGCTCGTTGGATTATTCACGTTAATGGCACAATCAGGCCTACAGCTACCTACTTTAGATGGATCTGAGATGGGAATTTTTCAAGCTGTTTACGCTGATATTGGGGATGAGCAATCAATTGAGCAAAGCTTGAGTACCTTTTCTTCTCATATGGTCAATATTGTGGATATTTTAAAAAAGGTTGATGCCAATAGCCTTGTTCTATTTGATGAATTAGGTGCTGGGACAGACCCACAAGAAGGAGCTGCCCTTGCTATTTCAATTCTAGATGAGGTATATAGACGTGGAGCAAGAGTAATTGCGACTACTCACTACCCAGAGTTAAAAGCATATGGGTATAATCGAGAAGGGGTTATTAATGCTAGTGTAGAATTTAATGTAGAGACATTAAGTCCAACGTATAAGTTATTAATAGGCGTACCTGGTCGAAGTAATGCATTTGAGATATCGAAGAGACTTGGGTTAAATCAAAGTGTCATTGAAAATGCCCGAAACCATATTAGTGCTGAGAGCAATCAAGTGGAGAATATGATTGCTTCACTTGAAGATAATCGAAGAAAAGCTGAGCAGGATATGGAAGAAGCCGACCAGATTAGGAAGGATGCTGAGCAGCTTCATAAAGAGTTACAAAGTCAAATCATTGAATTTAATGAAAAACGTGAACGACTCTATGAAAAAGCAGAGCAAAAGGCAAGTGCCTCGATCGAAAAGGCAAGACAAGAGGCAGAAGAAATCATCCAAGACTTACGAAAAATGCAAAAACAACAATATGCAACCATTAAGGATCATGAATTGATTGAGGCAAGGAAAAGATTAGAGGGTGCAACACCTCAATTAACGACTAATAAAAAGTCAAAGACTCAAAAGTCTGGAACTAATCAACAAAAACTGCATCCTGGTGATGAAGTGAAGATTCTATCCTTAAACCAAAAAGGCCACTTAATTGAACATGTAAGTAATGATGAATGGCAGGTTCAAATTGGTATAATGAAAATGAAAGTAAAGGAAAAAAACCTGGAGTATATAAGTAGGCCGAAGCCTGTTGAAACGAAACCACTAGCAACCATCAGAGGTACGGACTCCCATGTAAAGCTTGAACTCGATTTAAGAGGCGAAAGGTTTGAAGACGCACTGCTAAGAGTAGAGAAGTATATTGATGATGCGTTATTAGCCGGGTATCCGCGTGTTTCAATCATACACGGAAAAGGTACAGGTGCGCTTCGCCAAGGTGTGCAAGAGTATGTGAAAAACCATCGTTCCGTCAAAAAGGCTCGTTATGGGGAAGCATCAGAAGGTGGGACAGGAGTTACCATTATAGAGTTTAAGTAAGGGGAGAGGGAAGCTTGAGCGAGTTTTGGGAAAATGTATATATTCAAACGGCAGCCTATTATAGTGTAGCGGTACTATGTGCAGTTTTGTTTTTAACAATCTTTGAGCTTGTGACAAAGTATAAAAATTTGGAGCAAATCCAAAAAGGGAATCTTGCTGTTGCGATGGCAACAGGTGGGAAAATTTTCGGGATCTCCAATATATTTCGTTATTCTATTGAAAACCACGATACCTTACTTACGATGATTGGCTGGGGAGTTTTTGGATTTGTATTACTTCTCATTGGTTACTTTGTTTTTGAATTCCTCACACCTAAGTTTCGAATTGATGAGGAAATCGAAAAGGACAATCGTGCGGTTGGATTTATTTCCATGATGATTTCAATTGGACTTTCTTATGTCGTTGGGGCTGGAATAGGAGAATAGGGGAGAAGGAATGGAAACATTAGCGAAAGTGTTATTAGCACTTTGTGGTGTATTTATGATTATTGGTGTTATTTATATGGTATTTTTTGTTTAAGAGACTGGCTATTTTAGTCTCTTTTTCTTTTGGAATATTTTAGTAAGAAAATAATGGGGTTTAAGTAATAAATGCAACCATGTCGACTTTTCCGTTGTACAGCCCTTCATAATTTTAATTCTGAAAATTAAAATTTATTATAATTGTCATAAAAAACATTGTGTACTATAATAAAGATATTAAAACTTAGAGGAGGAAAATCCCAATGAATAAACCCTGGTTAAATAGTTACCCTCCAGAAATCCCTCAATCAATCTCTTACGAAGGTCAGACAATCCATCAATTTTTAGTTGATACAGCTAAAGAGTACCCAAAAAAGAAAGCGCTTCACTTTTTAGGTAAAGAGCTTACGTATGAGCAATTGTATGAACAATCTCTAAAGCTAGCTAACTATTTAAAGGAGCTCGGACTTGAAAAAGGTGATCGAGTTTCAATCATGTTACCTAACTGCCCACAAGCAGTTATTGGTTATTATGGAACATTGCTTGCAGGTGGAATTGTCGTTCAAACAAACCCACTCTACATGGAAAGAGAGCTAGAATATCAATTAAATGATTCTGGAGCAAAATTTATTCTTTGCTTGGATTTATTATATCCACGTGTACGCAAAGTAAAAGCGGTTACAAAACTAGAGCATATCATAGTAACAGGAATTAAAGACTATCTTCCTTTCCCGAAAAATGTAATCTATCCGTTTATTCAAAAAAAGGAGCACGGTGTGGTTGTTAAAGTAGAGCATGAGGGGAATAATCATCTTTTAACGAAAATATTAGCTTCAAGTCAGGCGAACGAAATAAAGCTTGACCTAGATCCTAAGGAAGATTTAGCATTACTCCAATATACAGGTGGAACAACAGGCTTTCCGAAAGGAGTTATGCTTACTCATGAAAACCTAGTATCCAATACATTAATGAGCGTTAGCTGGATGTATGAATACCGTAAAGGCGAGGAAAAGGTTTTGGGAATCCTTCCATTCTTTCACGTTTATGGGATGACGACGGTTATGAATCTATCCATTAAGCAAGCATATGAAATGATTCTGCTACCGAAATTTGATCCGGAGACGACTTTAAAAACGATTCAGAAGCAAAGACCTACCCTATTTCCTGGTGCACCGACTATTTATATCGCTCTTTTAAACCATCCAGATCTCAAAAATTATGATGTTTCATCTATAAAAGGTTGTATAAGCGGCTCTGCACCGTTACCACTTGAGGTTCAGCAGAAATTTGAAGAGGCAACGGGTGGAAAGCTAGTGGAGGGTTATGGACTAACAGAAGCTTCTCCGGTCACCCATTCTAATAATCTTTGGGCAAAGCGTGTGAATGGTAGCATTGGGCTTCCTTGGCCAGATACAGATGCAAAAATTATCTCTATGGAAACTGGGGAAGAAGCAGAGATTAAGGAAATTGGGGAACTGATTGTTAAAGGACCGCAAGTCATGAAGGGATACTGGAATAAGCCAGAAGAGACTGAGGCCGTTCTTAAAGATGGTTGGCTCTATACTGGTGATTTAGGCTACATGGATGAGGAAGGTTATTTCTATATTGTAGACAGAAAAAAGGATATGATCATTGCAGGTGGCTATAATATTTATCCTCGAGAAATTGAAGAGGTATTATATGAACATGAAAAGATTCAAGAAGTAGTGGTTGCAGGTATACCTGATCCTTATCGAGGCGAAACTGTTAAAGCATATGTCGTGTTAAAGACCGGTGTAGAGTGTACGGAGGCTGAACTTGATGCCTATGCAAGAAAACATTTAGCTGCTTATAAGGTACCAAGAATATACGAATTTAGAACAGAGCTACCAAAAACAGCAGTTGGAAAGATCTTAAGAAGAGCACTTGTTGATGAAGAAAAAGAAAATCAATCAAAGGCTCTATAATAATCAGCCTTTCAAGGTAACCTGCTTAATTATATATCATTTGTGGATAACTAGAGTCATGGATTTGAATCTAGCTCCAGCGCCCAGCCAAGATGAAATTGCGAAGATCTTTGCAATTTCATCCTACCTCGAAAGAAAAAGGAAGTCACTTTTTCCTAGGTCAAATAACCCAAGAAGAATAAAAGGGAAATTTCGCCCTTTTCTCCTTCTTGGAACATTTGCTATGCCTGAGGCTGATCAGGGCGCTTGCGCTTTTTGTTATTGAAAGGCTGAAAAATATCGAATAACATCTCTTGACAGTAAACCCTACTGTCATTTAAAATTAAACCATGAATGAATGGTCATTCATTTTTAGCTTTGCAACATAAAGCTAATTAAGGAGAAAAGAAAATTGAAACGAAATAAACCAAAGTATATGCAAATTATTGATGCAGCGGTTATTGTTATTGCGGAGAATGGTTATCACCAGGCTCAGGTTTCCAAAATAGCAAAAACAGCTGGAGTAGCAGATGGGACAATCTATCTCTATTTTAAAAATAAAGAAGATATTTTGATTTCTTTATTTGAGGAAAAGATGGGAACCTTTGTAGAAAGACTCGAAACTGAAATAAAGGGAATTCCAAATGCGGCTGATAAATTACAATCTCTTGTTAAGCTTCATTTCGAGAATTTAGCATCGGATCATCACCTAGCAATCGTTACGCAATTAGAGCTTAGGCAGTCTAACAAAGAACTTAGATACAGAATTAATGATGTATTAAAAGGGTATTTAAGTGTAATTGACCATATTGTTAAGGCTGGGATGGAGAGCGGAGAATTCCGATCTGACTTAGACATTCGATTAGCGAGACAAATGATTTTTGGAACCATCGATGAAACGATTACTAGCTGGGTTATGAATGAGCAAAAATATAGCCTGACAAAGTTAAGTGAGCCGGTTCATCAATTACTTATACATGGATGTGGCTACTCTCATTCTAAATAATAGGGTGAGAGAATATACTAATCATTGCAGGAGGTGTGAGATTTGGAATTGTTTAAAGTAGAAGTGAAGGACTTAGTTGGAGTAATAACCTTAAATAGTCCTCCAGCAAATGCTTTATCGTCTAAGGTTTTGAAAGAGCTTTCACTTGTCTTAGACGAGTTAGAACATTCTCAAGAAGTTAGGGTGTTAGTTATTCATGGTGAAGGACGTTTCTTTTCAGCTGGAGCTGATATAAAAGAGTTCACATCGGTTCCTGATGGTGAAGCTTTTGAAAAACTTTCTTCTTATGGTCAAGATTTATTCGAAAGAATGGAAGGTTTTTCTAAGCCAATTATTGCGGCCATTCATGGTGCAGCATTAGGTGGGGGTCTTGAACTAGCAATGGGCTGTCACATTCGTCTTGTAACAGAACAGGCAAAATTAGGGCTCCCTGAACTTCAGCTTGGATTAATTCCAGGTTTTGCTGGTACCCAACGTCTTACTAGATTAGTAGGACCACCAAAAGCAGCAGAAATGCTACTTACGAGTGAACCAATTAGTGGCACTGAAGCAGTTAAACTTGGACTGGCTAATCTTGTGGTTGCTGAGGAAGAGTTGTTAGGTGAAGCTCTTAAACTAGCAAAAAAAATCGCAAAGAAGAGTCCAGTGTCAGTGAAGTCAACGTTACAGCTACTAAATTTCTCTAAATCTGAACGCTTCTATGAGGGAGTTAAACTAGAGGCAAGATTGTTTGGAGAAGCTTTTAGTTCCGAAGATGGAAAAGAAGGTATTGCTGCATTTATAGAAAAACGCGAACCAAATTTCAAAGGTAGATAATGAAATAACAAAATATAATATTATCTTAGTTATTTAAATAAGAGCTTTGTTGAAGCATATTGTTGATATTAGCAGGGCTGATTGAAGTGGAAGGACGCGAGACTCCTGCGGGAAAAGCGTGGTAAGGGAGACCCCACAGGCGAGAAACGCCGAGGAGGCTTCCGAACCCGCCCGCGGAAAGCGAGTGTCCTGGAACGGAAATCAGCAACAGAGTTAACAAAGCCTAAAGAAATGATCCCTAAAATCTTGCAAAATTCCGAGGAGGTATATCAATGAATATTTTTGTAATCATGAAAAGAACTTTTGATACTGAAGAAAAAATCGCTTTATCAAACGGAAAAATTGCCGAAGATGGAGCAGAGTTTATAATCAACCCTTACGATGAGTATGCAATAGAAGAGGCTATTCAGCTTCGTGATGCAAATGAAGGTGAAGTAACTGTTGTAACTGTTGGTGGCGAGGAATCAGAGAAAGAGCTTCGTACAGCTTTAGCAATGGGTGCTGATAAAGCAGTATTAATTAATATCGAAGATGATGTAGAGAATGGAGACCAATATACAACGGCAACAGTTCTTGCAAAATTCTTTGAAGATAAAGAAGTAGATATTATTCTTGGAGGAAATGTAGCAATTGATGGCGGTTCAGGTCAGGTTGGACCACGTTTAGCAGAGCTATTAAACATTCCTTACGTAACGACAATCACAAAGCTTGAAGTAAATGGTACATCAGTTCGTATTGAGCGTGACGTAGAAGGTGACTCGGAAGTAATCGAAACATCTTTACCTGTTTTAGTAACGGCACAGCAAGGATTAAATGAACCGAGATACCCATCATTACCAGGGATTATGAAGGCTAAAAAGAAGCCACTTGAAGAATTAGAGTTAGATGATTTAGATCTAGACGAAGATGATGTAGAAGCGAAAACAAAGACAATTGAAATCTTCTTACCACCAAAGAAAGAAGCTGGTAAAGTTCTTGAAGGGGAATTAGAAGACCAAGTAAAAGAACTAGTAGCTCTACTTCATACTGAAGCAAAAGTAGTTTAATAGACAACGAAAATACTTACTTATAATTGTTCAAGGAGGTAATATAAATGGCTAGAAAAGTTCTTGTATTAGGTGAAGTCCGCGATGGTGGATTAAGAAATGTATCTTTTGAAGCAATAAGTGCTGCAACAAAAATTGCTGAGGGTGGAGAAGTTATTGCGCTATTAGTAGGTGACGGCGTTCAATCATTAGGTGACAAGCTTCTTCATTTTGGTGCAAATCGTGTATTGACAGTCGAGGATGAAAAGCTAACTAGCTATACTCCAGACGGTTATTCACAAGCTGTGCTAGCTGCAGTTGAGGCAGAACAGCCTGAAGGGATCGTATTTGGTCACACAGCATTAGGAAAAGACCTATCACCTAAAATTGCTGCTAAGCTTCAATCTGGTTTAGTTTCAGATGCTACTGATGTTGAAGTAGCTGGTGGAAACATTGTTTTCACTCGTCCAATCTATTCAGGAAAAGCATTTGAAAAGAAAGTTGTAACAGACGGATTAATATTTGCTACAATCAGACCTAATAACATTGCACCATTAGAAGAAGATACTTCTCGCACAGGTGAAGTTACATCTTTATCAGTCGATATTAAAGATCTTCGTACCATTGTAAAAGAAGTCGTACGTAAAGCATCTGAAGGCGTTGACTTATCTGAAGCAAAGGTTGTTATTGCTGGTGGACGTGGAGTGAAGAGTGAGGAAGGTTTCAATCCATTGAAGGAGTTAGCTGATGTTTTAGGCGGTGCAGTAGGTGCATCTCGTGGTGCGTGTGATGCAGAGTATTGTGATTACTCCTTACAAATTGGTCAAACGGGTAAGGTAGTTACTCCAGATCTATATATTGCATGCGGGATTTCAGGAGCTATTCAGCATTTAGCTGGTATGTCAAACTCTAAAGTAATTGTAGCTATTAACAAGGATCCAGAAGCAAATATCTTTAAAGTAGCTGATTACGGTATTGTTGGAGACTTATTCGAAGTGTTACCTTTATTAACGGAAGAATTTAAAAAATTAAAAGTTCATTCTTAAAATTAAGAAAGAGCCGCTCATTAGTGGCTCTTTCAAGCTTTTAAAAAGGTTTAAAATTAATACGGATGGTTAATATATATGTGAGCAAAATGTTAGCCAGCCTTATACTGTGATGGTATACTTTGGTTATAATTAGAAACTCTGCTTTAGTAAGGGTTAAAATTATTGAAGTAGTTTATTTTAGGAGGAATAATAATGGCGATTTCAAATGTAACTGATCAAAACTTTACAGCTGAAACAAGCGAAGGTCTTGTATTAGCTGATTTCTGGGCACCTTGGTGTGGACCTTGTAAAATGATTGCACCTGTACTTGAAGAGCTAGATGGAGAAATGGGTGAAAAGGTTAAAATCGTAAAGCTTGATATCGATGAAAACCCTGATACGGCTAGCCAATTCGGTGTTATGAGTATCCCTACTCTACTAGTAATCAAAAATGGTGAAGTAGTTGATAAGGTAATTGGATTCCAACCAAAAGACGCACTAGCTGAAGTACTAGAAAAGCACGTATAAATAATACGTTAAAAAGGCACTCCTTGGGGTGCCTTTTTATTTTTTAGCTGTGTTAAAGTACAGTGTTGATTTTTAGCAGAGTCGATTGAAGTGGAAGGATGCGAGACTCCTGTGGGAGAAGCGTGGTGAAGGAGACCCCGCAGGCGGTAACGCCGAGGAGGCTTAATGGAACTTCTGCTAGGGTCGCTCACGTCCTGTGAGCAACGCAGAAGCCAGCACATCCTGTGCAAGTGCGGAAAGCGAGTGTCCTGGAACGGAAATCAACAACAAACTTTAACAGACCCTATTTTTTAACATATTATTGACGTTTAAATATTTCTTGGGAAATTTGTTGTCGAACTATGTTAATCGATTAACGGCTACTTTTCAGGCCTAGCGAAGCCAAGTTTTTCTAATAGCAGTTAAACGTGACAAATCATGATACAATACAAAAAGAAATGAAAGGAGGTCGTACTTGATGAATACATTGTTGAAAGAAAAATTAGCCATTCTACCTGGACAACCTGGTTGCTATATAATGAAGGATCGACAAGGTACTGTTATTTACGTTGGTAAAGCAAAAGTGTTGAAAAATCGAGTGCGATCTTATTTTACCGGCTCTCATGATGGGAAAACTTTACGTTTAGTAAATGAAATAGAAGACTTTGAGTATATTGTTACCTCCTCAGATATTGAGGCATTATTATTAGAAATTAACCTTATTAAAAAACATAACCCCAAATATAACATTAATCTAAAGGATGACAAAAGTTACCCTTTTATAAAGCTTACGAATGAGAAGCACCCGAGACTGATTATTACAAGACAGGTAAAAAAGGATAAAGGTAAATACTTTGGTCCATATCCTAACGTATATTCTGCCAACGAAACTAAAAAACTACTTGATCGAATCTATCCTCTAAGAAAGTGTGCCACATTGCCGAACAAGGTTTGCCTATATTATCACATTGGTCAATGCTTAGCACCTTGTGTTCAGACCGTTACAGATGAACAAAATAAAGAGATGGTCGAAGAGATTGTTCGCTTTTTAAATGGTGGTTATAAGGAAATTAAAAATGATTTAACGGATAAGATGCTATCAGCTTCTGAGAACATGGATTTCGAAAGAGCTAAAGAGTATCGTGACCAAATCAGTCATATTGAAGCTACGATGGAAAAACAGAAGATGACGATGACTGATTTTGTAGACCGAGATGTTTTTGGATTTTCCTATAATAAAGGCTGGATGTGTGTTCAGGTATTCTTCATAAGACAAGGTAAGCTAATAGAGAGGGATGTTTCACTGTTTCCTGTTTATGCTGATCCAGTTGAGGAGTTTACAACCTTTCTCGGCCAGTTTTATGCGGAGACTCATCATTTTAAGCCGAAGGAAGTTCTTTTACCAGACAATGTGGAGAAGGAATTAGTGGAGCAATTATTAGAGGTGACTGTACATCAACCGAAAAAAGGTAAAAAGAAAGAGCTTGTGGATCTAGCAAGTAAAAATGCACGAATTGCTCTAGAAGAAAAGTTTTCATTAATTGAACGGGATGAAGAGAGAACGATAAAGGCCGTAGAAAACCTTGGAGACAAATTAGGCATTTCTACTCCATTCCGAATAGAAGCATTTGATAATTCAAATATACAAGGTACAGATCCAGTTTCAGCAATGGTTACCTTTATTGATGGTAAACCAGATAAAAGAGAATACCGTAAGTATAAAATTAAGAGTGTTGAAGGACCAGATGATTATGCTTCTATGAGAGAGGTTGTCAGAAGAAGATACTCTAGAATATTAAAGGAGGAACTTCCTTTACCTGATTTAATTATTATAGATGGAGGAAAGGGTCATTTAGCGTCAGCAAGAGATGTATTAGAAAATGAGCTGGGCCTAGAAATTCCGATTGCTGGATTAGTAAAGGATGATAAGCATAGAACCTCAGAGTTAATCGTGGGTGACCCTATTGAATTTATACATTTAGAACGAAATAGCCAGGAGTTCTATCTATTACAAAGGATTCAGGATGAAGTTCATCGTTTTGCCATTACGTTCCACCGACAACTAAGAGGTAAAAATGTTTTTCAATCTACCCTTGATGATATACCAGGAGTTGGGGAAAAACGGAAGAAAGCATTATTAAAGCATTTTGGCTCTGTGAAGAAGCTGAGAGAAGCTTCCATTGACGAGCTTATAGAAATCGGAATTCCAAAACCGACTGCACAATTAATTGTAGATAAGATGAATGAAGAATAATGGATGAACTTTTCGTTGTGTTCAAGTAGGCGTTCTGGTAAAATAGGTGTTAATTTCATATACACTTCAGATTGATGAAGTGAAGGTAGAGGTGCGAACTTCAATAGTACGTAATTAGAAGAGTATGAGCTCTAATGATAATTACGGAAAGGGTAGCGTCGCCGAAGTAAGGGATTACTCATGAATTCTTTGCTGGTCTTGTATTTAATAGATACTAGATTGTCAAACAGTGATCTGTTTGGAGAGCTATCTCACTCGCGCGAACGATTAAAGAAGTCCGTTCAAGCAATGAGATACTCTCATTGCTTTTTTTATATTTTCTAAGACATAAAAGAAAAAAGGATGAGACGTGTGGGAATCATAGTACAAAAGTTTGGTGGAACATCAGTTGGCACAGTGGAAAGAATTCAAAATGTTGCAAATCGAGTAATTCAAGAGGTTTCAAAAGGAAACCAAGTAGTTGTGGTTGTTTCGGCAATGGGAAAAACAACAGATGAGTTAGTTAGTTTAGCTACTCAACTCTCAAAAAATCCAAGTAAGCGTGAAATGGACATGCTGCTTACAACAGGAGAGCAAATATCCATTTCGCTACTTGCAATGGCTTTACAAGCTAAAGGTCAGAAAGCCGTTTCATTAACTGGCTGGCAGGCAGGCATAAAGACCGAAGCTATTCATGGTAATGCAAGAATTGGTGATATTGATCCAACTAGAATGCTTGGGCTATTAAGTGATGGGAATGTGATTGTAGTAGCTGGATTCCAAGGAATTGCCCTTGAAGCAGAAATCACCACTTTAGGTAGAGGTGGCTCTGATACAACTGCTGTGGCAATTGCAGCCGCATTAAAAGCAGATAAATGTGATATTTATACAGATGTAACAGGTGTATTTACAACTGATCCTCGTTACGTTAAGAGTGCGAGAAAGCTGCAGTCCGTTTCCTATGATGAAATGCTGGAGCTTGCTAATTTAGGAGCAGGAGTCTTACATCCAAGAGCGGTTGAGTTTGCCAAAAACTATGCGATCCCACTTGAGGTTCGTTCTAGTATGGAGATTGAAAACGGGACAAGAGTTGAGGAGGAAGTATCGATGGAAAATAATCTAGTTGTAAGAGGAATCGCATTTGATAAGGAAGTCACAAGAGTCACAGTAAATGGTGTAACAAACGGTCTTCACTCTTTATCGACTATTTTTTCGACACTAGCAAAAAATGGGATAAATGTTGATATTATTATTCAAAGCATGACAAGCGCGGATCAGACGAACATTTCATTCTCGATTCAGTCAGCAGATCTTGATGATACGTTATCTGTACTTGCTGCGAATAAGGAAAAGCTTGGTTTTGAATCAGTAGACCATGAAAGTGGATTAGCGAAGGTATCGATTGTAGGGTCAGGTATGATCTCCAATCCAGGTGTAGCAGCTGAAATGTTTGAGGTGTTGGCTCAAAATGAAATCCAAGTCAAGATGGTAAGCACATCTGAAATTAAAGTATCGACTGTAGTAGAGGATGTTCATATGCTAAAGGCTGTTGAAGTACTGCACGCAGCATTCAAATTAGGGGAAACGGCAGAGCAAACTGTTTAATGAATTTTTTGGGCCTGCTAAAATGCAGGTCCTTTTTAGTGGATATGAAATTATTGGGAAAATTAAACAAATGACAAAATTATTCATATTTACGTATACAGATCATGGATAAATTTTTTAAATGTAATTACATGGAATGGCAACTATGAATGTTAGTTTTCGCTATAAAAGTTAGAATGAATACCCTACAAAAGCAAGGAAACCTTGTAGGGCAAAAAAAGCTGAATTAAAGTGGGTCCTTTTTATCCCATCTAACGGTAAACAAAACCTTATTGTTTCGTTTTTTTTGTTCCTCAAAGGCTTCTGTTACGAGTTGTTGGATATGTTCAATTTGTTGGGCTATAAATCCAGCTTCAAGCTGATAGCTTGTGACTTTTCTTGTTTGATTTCTGGCTGTAATGAACTCACCAGTTAGCTCGAATTGAATCTCAGATGTTTTCTCTTCTAGGATTGTTAAGCTACCCCAGCCTGCATCTGTGAAAAATTGAATGATTTCTTCAATACTCGTTAAAGGATATTTTCTTGCTATATTTTTTCCAGACCAGTAGAGAATGGACGGCATCTCAGGTCCTAATAAATCGGGAATCAAAATATCGCGAATAATCTCATAGGCTAAGCCGGAGGTATTTAAATGCTCGAATTGAGAAAGATGTTCTTTTACTGATGATGATTTCATCCTATCCTCTCTCTTTCTTTGTATATGTATAGTATGTTGATTGTTAAAAGCTCCACAAGACTTATTATATTACATAAATTGGAGCAATACTCAACAATTTCAACTATCCGTTAATAATTATAAATGCTAAGATTATACGGAAGCGACAGAAATTTAAAAACAGAAAAGATGTAAATTGTAGCCGTATTCTTGACTCAATTATAGGCTAAGAGTAAAATAAACATGGTGAATTCTTTCATTCTAGTGAAATAATTTGCAAAGGGTTTCATTTTTAAATTTGTTGATCGTGTTTATACGTAGATGTAACTTTTCAAGGGGGGTAAAACATGGCTGGAAATCGTGAGTTTTTTAATCGCAGATTGCATTCACTACTAGGGGTAATTCCTGTAGGTGTTTTCTTAATTCAGCACTTAGTAGTCAATCATTTTGCAACAAAAGGTGCAGAGGCATTTAATAATGCTGCACATTTTATGGAACAATTACCGTTCCGTTATGTACTAGAAGCATTCGTTATTTTTCTACCTTTAATTTATCATGCAGTATATGGACTTTATATCGCTTTTACTGCTAAAAACAATGTGAGTAATTATAGTTACTTTAGAAACAAGATGTTCTTAGCACAACGTGTTACAGGGGTTATTACCTTAATCTTTGTCGTATGGCATGTTTGGGAGACGAGAATTGCTGCTGCACTTGGAGCAGAGGTTAACTATCAAATGATGGAAGCAATCTTAGATAATCCATTTATGCTTGTATTTTACATTGTGGGTGTAGTATCTACGATTTTCCACTTTGCTAATGGTTTATGGTCATTCTTTGTTAGCTGGGGAATCACAGTTACACCACGTTCACAGTTAATTTCAACGTATGCAACAATTGGACTTTTCGTGATCCTTACTGTTGTTGGATTAAGAGCAATCTTTGCTTTTGTATAAACCGAAGCTTTAATAGGATTGTAAGTTTATAGCTAGTAGAATCATAATTTTACAAAAATATCTTTTTGGATTAAAACAATGATGCTAAAAAGATTCCATAAAGGAAGTGAGTCAAAATGAGTAAAGGGAAAATCATAGTGGTTGGTGGAGGACTTGCAGGTCTAATGGCCACTATTAAAGCAGCAGAGGCTGGCGTATCAGTAGATTTATTTTCACTAGTACCTGTAAAACGATCTCACTCAGTTTGTGCACAAGGTGGTATTAACGGAGCTGTTAATACGAAGGGTGAAGGAGATTCACCTTGGGAACACTTTGATGACACTGTGTACGGTGGAGATTTCTTAGCAAATCAACCTCCTGCAAAGGCAATGGCAGATGCAGCACCAGGTATTATTCATTTAATGGATCGTATGGGTGTTATGTTTAACCGTACTCCAGAAGGTTTACTTGATTTCCGTCGTTTTGGTGGAACTCAACATCACCGTACAGCATTTGCTGGTGCGACAACTGGTCAACAGTTACTTTACGCATTGGATGAACAAGTACGTCGTTTTGAGGTAGCTGGATTAGTTCAGAAGTATGAAGGATGGGAGTTTTTAGGATCTGTTCTTGATGATGAAGGAGTTTGTCGCGGAGTAGTTGCTCAAAACCTAACTTCAATGGAAGTGAAATCATTCCCTGCTGATGCCGTTATTATGGCAAGTGGTGGTCCTGGTATTATCTTTGGTAAATCTACTAACTCAGTTATTAACACAGGTTCAGCGGCAGCGATTGTCTATAGACAAGGTGCCTATTATGCAAATGGAGAATTCATTCAAATTCACCCAACTGCTATTCCTGGAGACGATAAGCTTCGTTTAATGAGTGAATCTGCTCGTGGTGAAGGTGGACGAGTGTGGACATATAAAGATGGTAAGCCTTGGTATTTCCTTGAAGAAAAATATCCTGCTTATGGTAATCTTGTACCACGTGATATTGCAACACGTGAAATCTTTGATGTTTGCGTAGAGCAAAAGTTGGGTATTAACGGAGAAAACATGGTATACCTTGACCTTTCTCATAAGGATCCAAAAGAGCTTGATATTAAGCTTGGTGGAATTATTGAAATCTATGAAAAGTTCATGGGTGATGACCCTCGTAAAGTACCAATGAAAATCTTCCCTGCTGTTCACTATTCAATGGGTGGATTATGGGTTGATTACGATCAAATGACGAACATTCCTGGTTTATTTGCTGCAGGAGAGTGTGATTACTCTATGCACGGTGCAAATCGTCTAGGTGCAAACTCACTTCTATCTGCGATTTATGGTGGTATGGTAGCTGGGCCTAAAGCAGTTGAATACATGAATGGTCTTACTAAATCAGCTGATGATATTAGTTCATCTGTATTTGATCGTTATGTGAAGCAAGAAGAAGAGAGAATCCAGAACATCATGTCGATGGACGGTAAAGAGAATGCTTATGTCCTTCATAAAGAGCTTGGTGAGTGGATGACTGATAATGTTACAGTTGTTCGTACAAACTCGAAGCTTCAGAAGACAGATGAGAAAATTCAAGAGCTATTAGAGCGTTACCAGAATATCAATATTAATGACACTGCAAAGTGGAGTAACCAAGGTGCTTCATTTACTCGTCAATTAGAAAATATGTTACAGTTAGCACGTGTAATCACAATTGGTGCGCTTAACCGTAACGAGAGCCGTGGAGCTCATTATAAGCCTGACTTCCCTGAGAGAAACGATGAAGAGTTCTTAAAGACTACAATGGCTAAATTTGATGAAAGTGCACCACAATTCCACTACGAAGAAGTGGACACTTCATTAATAACACCACGTAAGCGTGACTATTCAAAGAAAAAAGAGGGGGAAAAATAAAATGACCGAAACTAAAAAAGTCCGTTTTATTGTTAGCCGTCAGGATAGCCCTGAATCTACCCCTTATACACAAGAGTTTGAATTAGACTATCGCCCAAATATGAATGTTATTTCAGCTCTTATGGAGATTCGTAGAAATCCTGTTGATGTACATGGGAATGAAGCAGCACCAGTAACTTGGGATATGAACTGCTTAGAAGAGGTTTGTGGAGCATGTTCGATGGTGATTAACGGGAAGCCAAGACAATCCTGTACGGCACTAGTTGATCAATTAGAACAGCCAATCCGTCTTGAGCCAATGAAGACATTCCCAGTTGTACGTGACCTTCAAGTTGACCGTAGCCGTATGTTCGATTCTCTTAAAAAGGTTAAAGCATGGATTCCGATTGATGGAACTTATGACTTAGGACCTGGACCACGTATGCCTGAGAAGAAGCGTCAATGGGCTTACGAGCTTTCTAAATGTATGACTTGTGGTGTTTGTTTAGAGGCATGTCCTAATGTAAACAGTAACTCTGACTTTATTGGACCTGCTCCACTATCACAAGTACGTTTATTCAATGCACATCCAACAGGTGCAATGAATAAGTCAGAGCGTTTAGAAGCGATTATGGGTGACGGAGGACTTGCTAACTGCGGTAACTCACAAAACTGTGTTCAATCATGTCCAAAGGGTATTCCTTTAACAACATCGATCGCAGCTCTAAACCGTGATACTACGGTTCAAATGTTTAGAAACTTCTTCGGTAGTGACGAAGTTTAAACAAAAGTTTGTTGCTGTTTTCGAAGAGATTGTTGCTTTTTAATATCATTATGAAAACCTAGAGTTGGTTGGAGTGGAAGGTGCTTGACTCCTGCGGGAGATAGAGGGAAGTGTGAGACCCCACAGGCGAAGTTTGTCTAGTTGCAGTGCCCAGCTCCTCTAGGTCAAATAACCCTTCTAGAATAAAGGGAATATTACCCTTTTTTCTAGAAGGAACATTTGCTTGTCGGAGCTACCGGGGTACTTCCACTTTTCGATTGAGGAGGCTCACATCCCTCCCCGCGGAAAGCAAGCGCCTGTAACGGAAATCAACGGACTAAATTTTTATATGGATCTAAGTTTAAAAAGCACAAAGTAAGCGAAAATAGCGTAGTTTTTTAAGCTCAAACACCTCTTCATGAACGATTGTGAAGAGGTGTTTTTATTAGGAGGATTTAAGTTTAATGAAGAACATTTCTTATATTGAAGATTTTCAAAGCTGGAAAAGTGAGTTTACCTTATCCTGGCCAATAAAAGTGAGATTTACAGAGACAGATATGTTTGGTCATGTGAACAATACGACAGTTTTCACATATTTTGAAGAAGCACGACTAGAATTCTTTAAAGAATTAGGACTAATGCAATTTTGGTTAACGGAGGAAAGTGATTACATCCCCGTAGTAGCAGATCTCCAATGTGATTATTTAGCACAAACCTACTTTGATGAAAAGCTTAACGTTTATGTTAAGATACATAAAATTGGTCGATCCTCGGTAGAGCTTCACTATTTAGTAGAAAAGGAGAATGGAACTCCTGCTTTTACTGGTCGGGGAGCCATTGTGCAAATTTCTAAGCAAACAGGAAAATCGGAGCCTTGGGCAGATACATGGAAGCAAATGCTTTTAGAACAGCAAAATAAGGCCGTTATGAGTTATTAAACTTTTTCTAAGTAAGTTATTCGATTGTGTAACAGCTAACCCTCCCATTACATAGTATATGATGACTAATATAACCATCCCAACATCCAGCTCGAACCTAGCAAGGAGGGTTACATCAATTGAAGGAGAAAGACTTTCAACCAAAGCCATTGCTCACCAAAAGAGAAAGAGAAGTATTTGAACTATTGGTTCAGGATAAAACAACGAAGGAAATTGCCGGAGAGTTGTTTATAAGCGAAAAAACGGTTAGAAATCATATTTCCAACGCTATGCAAAAGCTTGGAGTTAAGGGGCGTTCACAAGCGGTTGTAGAGCTCCTTCGTATGGGGGAACTAGAGCTTTGAAAATGTCCGGCTTTCCGTCAAAAAGAAAGCCGGTTTTCCTACATAAAACAAAGTAATCATATAGAATTAAGGTAATAATAAAGCTTTCTCTTGAAATTTTGTCAAAAAAAGTAGAAAATAAATCTAATAGTAAAAGATTTTATAAATTATTGACTATTTTCGAGGAGGAGAGTGTTATGGTTCAAAGACAAGAAACTGAAATCGACATGATTGTAGGTGAAACCGAGAAATCGTTAAGATATATATCTGCTATTATTAAACAAAAGGGTAGAGAAATACTCAATCAATATACAATCACTCCTCCTCAATTCGTGGCCCTTCAATGGCTCCATGAAAATGGAGATATGACGATTGGTGAGCTATCAAATAAAATGTATTTAGCATGTAGTACAACGACGGATTTAATTGACCGTATGGAAAAGAACGAGTTAGTAGTACGGGTTAAAGATATAAATGATCGTCGAGTAGTTCGGATTCATTTATTAGAAGAAGGTGGTCGAATTATAGCAGAGGTAATAGCTAAACGCCAAGGCTATTTATCAGAAGTGTTATCATCTTTTTCGAAGGATGAGATGGCCGTTCTTGAAAAGCTTTTAAGCAAGTTACATCATGAAATGAAAGAATGAGGCGATTTTTTGAACAAACCTATTGCTGTCATTGACTCAGGTGTTGGTGGTCTAACGGTGGCGAAGGAGATTATGAGACAGCTACCAAAGGAACAAATCATTTATTTAGGTGATACAGCGAGATGTCCATATGGCCCCAGACCACTAGAGGAAGTTAAGAGATTTACTTGGGAAATGACAAATTACCTGCAGGCATTTGATATTAAGATGCTAGTAATAGCTTGTAATACTGCAACTGCTGCCGTCCTAGAGGAAATTCAACAAAGCCTAAGTATCCCTGTTATTGGGGTTATTTATCCTGGTGCACGTTCAGCTGTAAAAGTAACGAAAGCTAAGCAAATCGGTGTAATTGGAACCGTGGGAACTATTAAAAGTCGCGCGTATGAAGCGGCTCTTCATTCTATTAGTAGTCAGTTAGAAGTGAAGGTATTATCCTGTCCTCGGTTTGTACCTATTGTAGAGTCAGGTGATTACGAGACAGAAGAGGTATATAAGATCGTACAAGAAGAGCTGGCACCATTGATAGGGGAAAGTATTGATACCTTAATCCTTGGTTGTACACACTATCCACTTCTCACTCCCATTATTCAAGAAGTGATGGGTCAGCAGGTTCAACTTATTTCTTCAGGTGCAGAAACCGCCAGAGAAGTAAGTACTATTCTTTACTATAAAAAACTATTAACTACGAATAAGGGACCTTGTCATGACCATTTGTTTTTAACAACTGGTTCAAAGGAAGCGTTTCAAAAGGTAGCCAATAAGCTTTTTCAACAAAATATTGAAATGATAAAAGTAGTTCAATTAACGTGATATCAAAAGGTATCATGTTTTTTTTGTTTGGGCAAAGCTGTTTTGAATTCTATGCGATTTCTTTTTTCTCTAATCTTCAAGAGTCGAGTGGCTCCGTTCCATTCAACTAATTTTATAACATAACTATTCAGCAACAATCGTTACGAAAAGAGCCATATAAATATCAGCCGTAAGTTATGCTATATCTATTGTAAATAAGCGTATTAGAAAACTTTTTTAAACTTTGTCCAAAAAAAATGCTGACAAGCGGTCTAAATTTCAAGGTGGGCTCGTATACATGGTAGTACAAACCATCTTGGGAGGGATTATAATGTCTAAATTACCAAAAGCAAGGCTTGCTACAACTGTTATTGCGTCGACTGTATTGCTTTCTGGTTGTGGATTATTTGGGGGAGAGCAAAGTATGGAGGAAATTGATCCACCTCAAATTGTTTCATATGAAGATGAGGTTACAACTGTAGATGAAGGAACTGCTACAGAGGGTACTGAAGTTGGAGAACAAGATGAGGTTATGGCTGAAACGGTAACACGTGAGCTATACTTAATTGATGCCAATGGGCTTGTTGTGCCACAAACATTTGCGCTACCAAAATCAGAAGGTGCTGCTCAACAGGTGCTTGAATATTTAGTTGATGGTGGTCCGGTTAGCAATATGCTACCAGATGGCTTTAGAGCTGTCTTACCTCCAGACACTCAAATGTCAACTAATCTATTAGAGGATGGCACATTAGTTGTTGATTTCTCACCAGAGTTCACACAATACAAGGCTGAGGATGAATCGAAAATACTTCAATCCATTACTTGGACACTCACTCAATTTGACTCTGTTAAAAATGTGAAAATCAAAGTGAATGGTCATGAGCAGGATGTCATGCCAGTCAATAACACTCCAATTAATGATGGCTTAAGTCGTGTTGACGGGATCAATATTGATAACTCAGAGGTTGTCGATGTGATGAAGAGCGAACTAATGACTTTGTATTTCTTATCACAGGAAGGCGACAATGTTTATTATGTACCAATCACTAAACGTGTGAGTGAAATAAATGGAGATAAGATTGCAGCTACGGTTAACGAGTTAGTAGAAGGCCCAAGCTTGATGTCTGGCTTACTTACAGAACTTAACCCTGAGGCGAAACTACTGTCAGAGCCAGTTTATAGTGACGGAGTTCTCACTTTAAACTTTAACGAGGCGATCTTCTCAAACTTAGATAAAACTGAAATTTCAAGTCATGTCCTTAACTCTTTAGTTTTATCTTTAACTGAACAAGAGGGAATTGAAAGTGTTGCCATTCAAGTAAATGGTAAAAGTGAACTAGTTACCGACTCTGGAGAAAATTTAACGGAGCCAGTAACAAGACCACAAACCGTGAATACAGGTGAATTTTAAGAATGGACATTGTTAAATAGCATTGTTGATTTTTGGCACTGTTGATTGTAGTGGAAGGACGCGAGACTACTGCGGGAGAAGCGTGGTAAGGGAGACCCCGCAGGCGGTAACGCCGAGGAGGCTTAAAGGAACTTCTGCTAAGGTCGCTCACGTCCTGTGAGCAACGCAGAAGCCAGCACATCCTGTGCAAGTGCGGAAAGCGAGAGTCCTGTAACGCAAATCAACACCAAGGTTTAACATAGCCTGAAAATTAACTAGGATTGGCTTCTCCCCAACAAATGACATATACTAGAAAAGAGGATCGGCAAGTTGTTGTCGCCTCTTT
The DNA here is from genome assembly GCF_053903075.1 of Bacillus sp. AK128. Lineage (NCBI taxonomy): Bacteria > Bacillati > Bacillota > Bacilli > Caryophanales > Bacillaceae > Bacillus > Bacillus sp. AK128. The sequence goes on from NZ_CP096379.1 coordinate 1,049,523, forward strand.
TCTTATGTTTGTTGCTTTTGTACCTGACTTAAGTAGTAGGGAAAACAAAGCCAAAGGATAACTGATACAACCGAAACATAGGAAATCAGGTTTTATTAGAGAAATCAAATCATTGTTGATATGGTTTATGGTAATACTAGACTGTGACTTACACACTCGAGGAGGAAGATGAAATGCGTTTTGACGGACGTGAGCAACATCAATTAAGAAATATACATATAGAAAAAGATTATATTAAACATGCCGAAGGGTCTGTATTAATTTCAGTGGGGGACACGAAGGTCATTTGTACAGCTAGTATTGATGAAAAGGTTCCCCCTTTTATGCGTAATTCAGGAAAGGGCTGGATCACAGCTGAATACTCCATGCTACCAAGAGCAACTGAACAGAGAAACATTAGAGAATCCAGTAAGGGAAAGGTTTCGGGCAGAACGATGGAGATTCAACGATTAATTGGACGAGCTCTTCGCTCTGTAGTTGATTTAGAAAAAGTAGGAGAGCGGACAATTTGGATTGATTGTGATGTTATACAAGCGGATGGTGGGACAAGAACCGCCTCGATTACAGGTGCATTTGTTGCAATGGTACTAGCCTTTTCAAAGCTGATTGAGAGAAAATCGATTACTACGTATCCAATAAAAGATTTTTTAGCGGCGACTTCAGTAGGAATTGATGAAACTCACGGACCCATCCTTGATTTAAATTATGTTGAGGACTCAAAGGCAAATGTCGATATGAATGTAGTCATGACTGGAAACGGTGAATTTGTTGAGCTTCAAGGAACGGGGGAGGAGTCTACTTTTTCAAGAACACAATTAAATGAATTACTTGAACTTGCTGAAAAAGGAATTAATGAATTAATTCAGTATCAAAAGGAAGCGCTTGGTGAAGAAATTAGTAACCAAATCTCGAATGCGTAAAAGGAGTTCATTGTGAAGAGGATTGTCATTGCAACGAAAAATAAAGGTAAGGTTAAAGAATTTGAATATCTTTTTAGTAAGATGGGGTATGAGGTCATCTCATTATTAGATCTCCCCCATTCACCTGATATTGAAGAAACAGGTACAACCTTCAAAGAAAATGCCATTCTAAAAGCAGAAGGTATTAGCTCGGATTTAAATGAAATAGTAATTGCGGATGATTCAGGGTTAGCTATTGATTTTTTAGAAGGAAAACCAGGAGTATATTCTGCTAGATATGCAGGGGAAGAAAAGAATGATTTACGAAATATGGAGAAAGTTCTAAATGAATTGCAAGGTGTTCCTTGGGAGCAAAGAACTGCACGTTTTCATTGTGCCCTTGCTCTTGCCATCCCTCATAAGCCGACCATAGTGGTAGAAGGCGTTTGTGGAGGTACGATTACAACTAAGGCAGTCGGAGAAAACGGCTTTGGTTATGATCCCATTTTCTTTATTCAAGAAAAGGAAAAGACAATGGCTGAACTGACCAAAGAAGAAAAGAATAAAATAAGTCACAGAGCTAATGCTTTATCTTTGTTACAAAGAGAGCTAAGTACTGAAGATATTTTATAGGGGAATAATATGAAAATATTAATTATTAGTGACTCACATGGGCTTGAATCAGAGCTTGCTGAAATAAAAAAGAAACATGAAGGTGAAGTCCAATTAATGGTTCATTGCGGTGATTCAGAATTACCGTATAATCACGATGCTCTTGAAGGTTTTTCGGTCGTTAGAGGAAACTGCGATGTGGATTCAAACCTCCCAAATGAAGTTGAGCATGAGGTTAAAGAGTATAAATTATTTGCTACACATGGTCATTATTTAATGTAAAGATGAACTTGATGAGCCTAAACTACCGAGCTGAAGAGTTAGGTGCTACTATTGTTTGTTTTGGACATTCACATATTGCCGGAAGCGAACTAATTGGTAGCAGGCTATTTATTAATCCAGGTAGCATTCGATTACCTAGAGGAAGAAAAGATCCTTCGTATTGTATTCTTGAAATGAACAATCAAGAGATTCATGTAATCTTTTATTCAAAGGACCAAAAAGAAATAAATGAACTTAGTCAGACGTATTCAATGCAAGGTTAAAATCTTGCATTGAATTTTTTTATTAAAAAGTGTTGACTTCTATTCTAAATCTATATATAATAAAAAATGTCGCTGATGACGAAAACGTCAAATGCGGGTGTAGTTTAATGGTAAAACCTCAGCCTTCCAAGCTGATGTCGTGAGTTCGATTCTCATCACCCGCTCCAATAATTTTATACTAAACATTATGTCCCAGTAGCTCAGCTGGATAGAGCAACGCCCTTCTAAGGCGTCGGTCGGGAGTTCGAATCTCTCCTGGGACGCCATTACATAATGTCATTAAAAACCTTTTCCGAAACATGAAAAGGTTTATTTTTATTTTAACAGAAAAATCACCTAACTTTCTATGCTAAATAAGAAAACTCATTTCATATATTAAACTTGAGCCAACACTTGTTTTGCCCAATGGATGTTGTTAAACTGAAGATGGCTAAGGCTGCAATGGTGATTATTTAGCATAAATTGAAGGAGACTATATGACAAAGCGGGATAAAGATAGTAACCTTGTACCGTTTCCGAACTTAAAACAGCGTTTATTAGATAAAGGAATGGAAGCTTTACAGAAAAAACAATATCAAGAAGCACTCTCTTTACTTCAACAAACTTTAGACATCGACCATGAGTTAGAGGAAGTACAGCTTGCGATGGTTGTCTGCTTATTTGAGCTTGGTCATTTAGAGGAAGCGCATGAGAAGTGTCAGATGATGCTTAAACAGGATATTGGAGATTATTATGAAGTGCTACAAATATATTTAACCATTCTTGTACAGCTTGGTAAGTATAAGGAAGTAGAATCCACAATTGAGGCTGTATTGCAGGAAGGAAAAATTCCTCCTCAAACAGTTGAAAACTTTTATAGATTATTAGATTTTAGTCGTAAGATGACTGTCAATCATGAGGTGGAACCTGCTGAGCCAGAGGTCAATGTGGAGCTTTTATTAGAGGAACTTACTATTAGTGAACAGTGGAATATTATTCAGGCACTCCGAAGTGAAAGTTATGGGATTTCTTTTTCCTATCCAGTATTGGATCAAGTTCTCCTAGATGAAACAAAACATCCATTAATTAAGACAGCGATCCTTCATATGTTTATGGAAAAGGAAATTGGTCGAAGCTTAGAAGTAGAGAAATTTGGAAGAATCATGACATTCCAGACAAATAGCCTACAAGAGATTACGTCACATCCATTTACAACCCTTGTATTAAGAGTGTTAGATGATACACTAGGTAACGAAAATCCTACTCTCTTTGAAGTGGTAAAGGAAATGTGGTATCGACATATGTATGTGCTCTTTCCCTTTTTACCTCAGCCTGAGGAAGAGATGGTTTGGGCCGCTGGAATTCATAAGGTAGGTTATGAGCTACATGGGATAGAAATAGATCTTGAAGAAGTAGCAGATCTTTATGAAATTACGGCTGATGATCTTGAAAAAGCAAGCAGCCAGATAAAGCAAATAGAAGAAATTTCATTTTTACCCATATAATAATAGTAAGTTTTTTCGGTCATAAAGGTTCCATTATTGAAAGCATGTTATTCTATGGTATAATGGAATGGTTGTAATCAGATACTGCTTTGCCATTACATATTAGAGGTATACGAAAAACACATAGTTACTACACTAGGACAAGTTTCACATATCCTCAGGTGGCTTAGAGAAATAGATGATGGAGGGAAAGTATAAATGTCAGTTAAATGGGAAAAATTAGAAGGTAACGAAGGAGTTTTAACAGTTGAGGTTGATGCGGAGACTGTTAATAAAGGTTTAGACGCAGCTTTTAAAAAGGTTGTAACAAAGGTAAATGTTCCTGGCTTCCGTAAAGGGAAAATTCCTCGTGGTATGTTTGAAAGTCGTTTTGGTGTGGAGTCATTATATCAAGATGCTTTAGACATTTTATTACCAGATGCTTATGAAAATGCTGTGAAAGAAGCTGGAATTGATCCAGTAGATCGTCCTGAAATTGATATCGAACAAATCGAAAAGGGTCAAAATCTTATCTTCACTGCAAAGGTTACTGTAAAGCCAGAAGTTCAACTTGGTGACTACAAGGGCTTAGAAGTAGAAGCTGTTGATTCTAACGTTACAGATGAAGATGTAGAACAAGAGCTTAAGCAATTACAAGAGCGTCAAGCAGAGCTTGTTGTTAAAGAAGAAGGAACGGTTGAAGATGGTGATACAGCTGTTATTGACTTCGAAGGCTTTGTAGACGGTGTTGCTTTTGAAGGTGGAAAAGGTGAAAACTACTCATTAGCAATTGGTTCTGGATCGTTTATCCCAGGCTTTGAAGAGCAATTAATTGGTCTAGAAGCTGGCGGAGAAAAGGATGTAGAAGTTACATTCCCAGAAGAGTATCACTCTGAAGAATTAGCTGGTAAGCCTGCTACGTTTAAAGTTAAAGTTCATGAAATCAAAGCAAAAGAACTTCCTGCTTTAGACGATGAGTTTGCTAAAGATGTTGATGAAGAAGTTGAAACTTTAGAAGCTCTTAAAGCAAAAACAAAAGAACGTTTAGAAACTTCTAAAAAGCAAGAGGCTGAAAACACAGTAAGAAATGCTCTTGTAGATCAAGCAACTGCTAATGCAACAATTGATTTACCACAAGCTATGGTTAAAGCTGAGCAAGACCGTATGATCCGTGAGTTTGAGCAACGTCTTCAATCACAAGGTATGAACCTTGAGCTTTACTTCCAATTCTCTGGAACAGATGAAGCTGCATTACGTGAGCAAATGGCTGAAGATGCTGAGAGTCGTGTACGCATGAACTTAACGCTAGAAGCGATTGCAAAGGCTGAAGATATTCAAGTCTCTGAAGAAGAGTTAAATGAAGAACTTGAAAACATGGCAGCTATGTACCAAACAACAGCTGAAAATATCAAAAACATGCTTGGAAATGTAGATCTTCTTAAGGAAGATATAAAAATCCGTAAAGCAATTGATTTCTTAGTTGATAATAGCAAGGCTACTGCATAATATAGTAATAATAGGATAAAAAGGCGCGACTTAGTTCGTGCCTTGTTTTTACTCTTTGGTTATGTTAAGGTACAGTGTTGATTTTTAGCAGAGTTGATTGAAGTGAAAGGATACGAGACTCCTGCAAGGAAAAAGGAAAGAGCTTTTTCTCGGGAGAAGCGTGGTAAGGGAGACCCCACAGGCGGAAGCGCCGAGGAGGCTTAAAGGAACTTCTGCTAAGGTCGCTCACGTCCTGTGAGCAACGCAGAAGCCAGCACATCCTGTGCAAGTGCGGAAAGCGAGTGTCCTGGAACGGAAATCAACAACAAACTTTAACAGAGCCTACTCTTTAAATGGACTTTACAGCATACATAAGAAATACTGGTAAAAATGGTAAGTGCAAAAAGCACTAATAAAAAAAGCATTTTAGACAAATACATACTTAATAAAGGGTTATCATTACCTCTCCTATCCGCTAATATGTTAAAATGCAAATACATAATAAGAAGTTTGAAAAGTCTCAAAGTTCTTAAAAGAGATTAAATCTTTGAAAAGACATACAGTAGTAACGTAAGGGGTGAGATAGTTGTTTAAATTTAACGACGAAAAAGGCCAATTAAAATGTTCATTCTGTGGTAAAACACAGGATCAAGTTAGAAAGCTTGTTGCTGGACCTGGTGTTTATATATGTGATGAATGTATTGAGCTTTGTACGGAGATTGTGGAAGAAGAGCTAGGAACAGAAGAGGAAGTAGAATTTAAAGATGTTCCCAAGCCAATGGAAATCCGTGACATTCTTGACGAGTATGTAATCGGTCAAGAAAGTGCAAAAAAATCTCTAGCAGTAGCAGTTTATAATCATTATAAGCGTATTAATTCAAATAGTAAGATTGACGATGTGGAACTATCGAAAAGTAATATTGCAATGATTGGACCAACTGGTAGTGGTAAAACATTATTAGCTCAAACATTAGCAAGAATTTTAAATGTTCCTTTTGCTATTGCGGATGCAACGTCATTAACAGAGGCTGGTTATGTAGGTGAGGATGTTGAAAATATCCTACTAAAGCTAATCCAGGCTGCTGACTACGATGTAGAAAAGGCTGAAAAAGGAATTATCTATATTGATGAAATTGATAAGGTTGCTCGTAAGTCTGAAAACCCTTCAATCACTCGTGATGTATCAGGTGAAGGTGTTCAGCAAGCGCTATTAAAAATTCTTGAAGGTACGGTTGCAAGTGTACCTCCTCAGGGTGGAAGAAAGCATCCACATCAAGAATTCATTCAAATTGATACGACAAATATCCTATTTATTTGTGGTGGAGCATTTGATGGAATTGAACAAATTATCAAGCGTCGACTTGGTAAAAAGGTCATTGGATTCGGTGCTGGTACAATTAAGGAAGAAGGAGAAGAAGTGTCATTACTCTCCAAAGTACTTCCTGAAGACCTACTTAGATTCGGTTTAATCCCTGAATTTATTGGTCGTCTTCCAGTTATTGCAAATCTAGAGCCGCTAGATGAAGCAGCATTAGTGGAAATATTAACTAAGCCGAAGAATGCTCTTATTAAACAATATCAAAAGCTATTAGAGCTTGATGATGTTGAGTTAGACTTTGATGAGGCGGCATTGCTTGAGATTTCTAAAAAAGCAATCGAACGTAAAACAGGTGCACGTGGATTACGTTCAATCATAGAAGGAATCATGCTTGATGTCATGTATGACTTACCTTCACGTGAGGATATTGAAAAATGTGTCATCACGCTAGAAACGGTTAAAGGTGATAGTACACCTACGCTTGTTTTAAAAGACGGCACCGTGATATCAGGTCAAGATAAAAAAGATTCTGCATAATACAGAAACGGATAGAGGTTGATCCTCTATCCGTTTTTTTTTTGCTCTGTTAAAGAACCTCTTTGATTAATAGAGGTAACTTGGTTAAAACACAATGTGTAGTTTAGGTAATTCAACCTCCTATAATTCTTCATAAATGAATATACTATTTTTTGGTTTAGTTGAACTCATAGAGGGAGATACTAGTGTGTAACAGACAACATTGGATCTCAGGAGGGTAAAACATGAGTTGGACTGGTATAGCTTTATTTGTTCAATTATTTTTCGGAGTTATTATTGGATTGTATTTTTGGAATCTACTCAGAAATCAACGTACACAAAAGGTTTCGATTGATAGAGAGTCAAGAAAAGAAATGGAACAACTTAGAAAGTTAAGAGCAGTTTCGTTAACTGAACCGCTAGCGGAAAAGGTAAGACCCACTAGTTTTAATGATATTGTAGGACAAGAGGATGGTATACGTGCATTAAAGGCTGCGTTATGTGGTCCGAATCCTCAGCATGTAATTGTATACGGACCACCAGGTATCGGGAAAACTGCTGCTGCACGACTTGTATTAGAAGAGGCAAAACGAAATAACAAATCTCCATTTAAAAAGGATGCTGTCTTTGTTGAGCTGGATGCAACAACAGCTAGATTTGATGAAAGAGGGATTGCTGATCCACTAATTGGATCTGTTCATGATCCAATCTACCAAGGAGCTGGAGCAATGGGACAAGCGGGTATACCGCAGCCAAAGCAAGGGGCAGTGACACATGCTCATGGTGGAGTCTTATTTATCGATGAAATAGGCGAGCTTCATCCCATTCAGATGAATAAAATGTTAAAAGTGCTGGAAGATCGAAAGGTATTTTTAGAGAGTGCCTATTATAATGAAGAAAATACGCAAATTCCAACCCATATTCATGATATTTTTCAAAATGGTTTACCTGCTGATTTTCGTATGATTGGGGCAACAACTAGAACTCCCAATGAACTCCCACCAGCAATTCGCTCAAGATGTTTAGAGGTGTTTTTTAGAGAGCTTGAGCCTGAGGAGCTTGGTGCTGTTGCTAGAAAAGCGGCAGCGAAGATTAATATGGAAGTAACAGATGAAGGAATTAACATCTTATCCTCATATGCAAGAAACGGTCGTGAGGCAGTCAATATGATTCAGATTGCAGCCGGTCTTGCTATATCAGAAAATCGGGAGTTTTTAAAAACAGAAGATATAGAATGGGTGATCCATTCAAGTCAGCTGTCTCCACGACATGAGAAGAAAATCAATGCAGAGCCTAAAGTTGGTCTTGTGAATGGGCTCGCTGTGTACGGACCTAATACAGGTGCTTTGCTTGAAATTGAAGTAACCGTCATGCCTACAAAGGATAAAGGTTCGATTAATATTACAGGGATTGTTGAAGAGGAAAGTATTGGGGACCGTGGAAAATCTGTTCGTAGAAAGAGTATGGCAAAGGGATCTATTGAAAATGTGTTAACGGTATTACGTTCATTAGATGTACCAGCCTCTGACTACGATATACACGTGAATTTTCCAGGCGGTATTCCGGTTGATGGTCCGTCAGCCGGTATTGCGATGGCAACAGGAATCTATTCGGCTATTTATCAAATCCCGGTTGCTCACACGATCGCAATGACTGGAGAAATTAGTATTCATGGGTTTGTTAAGCCGATTGGGGGGGTATTTGCAAAAGTAAAGGCAGCTAAGCAAGCTGGAGCTGAAAAGGTAATTATCCCAAAAGATAATGTTCAATCTATTCTTAATGAGATTGATGGTATTGATATTATCCCTGTCTCACATCTATCTGAAGTGTTTGAAATGGTATTTGGTGAAAAATACTCTAGCAGTATAGTTCCAGAGGCAGTCCCTGCTTCCTCACCAATTATTGATCAAAAGACAGAATCGGTATGAGTAAAGTCTCCGATTTAGAATTCTAAATCGGAGTTTTTTATCATCATGATTGAAAAAAATACGTCTTTGCCTGACTTGGCTCTAGCCAAGTCTTTCTATTGATTGTGAGGTTATCATTTTGCCTAAGGGTGCTTTGGCCTTTTGTTCTGTAAATGACTCATAAAATAGGTAAGTAAAACACACCTTAATAGACAAAGGTAAAACAAATAAGATAGAATTGAACAAGACTCTAAAACCGTTATATAAAAGACGATTGTTACACGTGGAGGTGCAATAGAGTGGCAAAAAATAAAGAAATGATCGTCCCTCTCCTACCTTTAAGAGGATTGTTAGTATATCCGACAATGGTTCTTCATTTAGATGTAGGACGTGAAAAATCAGTACAAGCATTAGAAAGAGCAATGATTGATGAGCATCTCATATTCTTAGCAACCCAAAAGGATGCCGGAATTGATACCCCGGATGAGGATGATATTTATCAAGTGGGGACGTTATCTAAAGTAAAGCAAATGCTTAAACTTCCTAATGGTACGATTCGTGTACTCGTTGAAGGGTTAAGCAGAGGGGAAATTCATTCTCTAATCGATCAAGAAGAGTATTCGTCCGTCGAGGTCACAATCTTTGATGATCCAGCTACAAAGGATTTGGAAGAAGAAGCATTGATGCGATCTTTACTTGATTATTTTGAACAGTACATAAAATTATCTAAAAAGGTATCTGCGGAGACATATGCGACTATTTCAGATATTGAAGAGCCTGGACGCATGGCAGATTTAATTGCTTCTCATTTACCTCTGAAAATGAAGGATAAACAGGACATTTTAGAAACGTTTAATGTAAAAGAGCGATTAAACAAATTAATCAGTGTGATTAACAATGAAAAAGAAGTATTAAATCTGGAAAAGAAAATTGGCCAGCGAGTGAAGCGTTCGATGGAACGTACTCAAAAGGAATATTATTTACGTGAACAAATGAAAGCGATCCAAAAGGAGCTTGGTGACAAAGAGGGGAAAACAGGCGAGGTGTCAACGCTTAAAGAGAAGATTGAAGAAGCGGGCATGCCTGATTCAGTAAAGGAAACGGCATTGAAGGAATTAGATCGATTTGAGAAAATCCCAGCTAGTTCCGCAGAAAGTGCTGTAATCCGTAATTATATTGAATGGCTGGTTTCTCTACCTTGGACGAAAGCAACTGAAGACCAGTTAGACCTTAAACATTCAGAGGAAATCTTAAACCAAGATCATTATGGACTAGATAAAGTAAAAGAACGTGTTCTTGAATATTTATCTGTTCAAAAACTAACGCAATCATTAAAAGGTCCAATCCTTTGTTTAGTAGGACCTCCTGGAGTAGGTAAAACGTCGTTAGCAAAATCAGTGGCGAAATCCTTAAACCGAAATTTCGTACGTGTATCCTTAGGTGGTGTTCGTGATGAATCAGAGATTCGTGGTCATCGAAGAACATACGTAGGAGCCATGCCAGGAAGAATTATTCAAGGGATGAAAAAGGCAGGAACGATTAACCCTGTTTTCTTATTAGATGAAATTGATAAAATGTCTAGTGATTTTAGAGGTGACCCATCTGCCGCAATGCTTGAGGTATTAGACCCAGAGCAGAATCACAATTTTAGTGATCATTATATTGAAGAGACTTATGACTTATCTAAAGTTATGTTCATTGCTACAGCTAATAACTTATCCACTATTCCAGGTCCATTGTTAGATCGTATGGAAGTTATTACAATTGCAGGATATACAGAGCTTGAAAAGCTTCATATTGCAAAGGAGCATTTACTTCAGAAGCAAATGAAGGAGCATGGTTTATCTAAGAGTAATCTTCAGGTTCGTGATGACGCTCTCTTAAAGCTAATTCGAAAATACACGAGAGAAGCTGGTGTTCGTAATTTAGAAAGACAACTTGCGACCATCTGCAGGAAATCGGCAAGAATTATTGTCTCAGAGGAACAAGCAAAAATCGTGATGACAGAGAAAAAGCTAGAGGAATTCTTAGGGAAACCGAAATTCCGTTATGGTCAAGCTGAGTTTGAAGATCAGGTTGGTGTAGCGACTGGACTTGCGTATACGGCATTTGGTGGGGACATTTTATCAATTGAAGTTTCTGTTAATCCGGGTAAAGGCAAGCTGATCTTAACTGGTAAGCTTGGGGATGTCATGAAGGAGTCAGCTCAAGCAGCATTTAGCTATATTCGTTCGCGAGCAGAAGAGTTGAAAATTGATCCTGAATTTAATGATAAGAATGATATCCATATCCACGTGCCAGAAGGTGCTGTTCCAAAGGACGGGCCTTCAGCTGGAATCACAATGGCGACTGCTCTTGTGTCAGCCTTAACGGGAAGAGCGGTCAGACGTGAGGTTGGGATGACTGGGGAAATTACACTTCGGGGTCGTGTTCTCCCAATCGGTGGACTTAAAGAGAAATCATTAAGTGCGCACCGTGCCGGTTTAAAGACCATTATCATTCCAAAGGAAAACGAAAAGGACTTAGATGATATACCGGAGAGTGTTAAAGAGGATTTAAAATATATACTTGTGTCGCATTTAGACGAAGTGTTAAAGCATGCATTAGTAGGGGAGTAAACATGAAAGTTAATACTGCTGAGATCGTAATCAGTGCTGTAAAGCCTGAGCAATATCCAGATGATGGTTTACCACATATCGCATTAGCGGGAAGATCGAACGTGGGTAAATCTTCATTTATCAACAAGATGATTAATCGAAAAGCGTTGGCAAGAACCTCTTCGAAACCGGGGAAAACACAATTATTAAATTTTTATATTATTAACGAAATGCTGTACTTTGTAGACGTACCTGGATATGGGTATGCAAAGGTATCGAAATCAGAACGGGCAGCATGGGGAAAGATGATTGAAACCTATATCAAAAAGGGTCAGCACCTTAAGCTTGTCATACTGATCGTTGATTTGCGTCATGCCCCGTCCAATGATGATGTAATGATGTATGATTTTCTAAAGCATTACAATATCCCAACGATGGTAGTCGCAACAAAAGCAGATAAGATTCCGAAGGGAAAATGGCAGAAGCATTTAAAGGTAGTCAGAGAAACCTTAGATATGGTAAAGGGAGATCCACTTGTCCTATTCTCGTCAGATACCGGTCTAGGAAAAGATGAAGCGTGGTCAACGATTTTTCGATATATTGGAGAAACAACAGAGCAATAGTATGGCGCTTAACTAAAAAGCTAAGGGTACAAATCAGATTTTGATTTGTACCCTTTTTTTTGAATAATGTTATCTAAATATCTCATGAACGACGTTTCTGATGTAAATCTAGCAAGTTCGGTCGTTCATAAGCGTGATGAACGACGAAAATGATGTGATTTGAGTAAATTCGGTCGTTCATAAGCGTGATGAACGACATAAATGATGTGATTTAAGCAAGTCCGGTCGTTCATAAACGGTATGAACGACGTAATGGATGTGATTTGAGTAAGTTGGGTCTTTCATAAGCATGATGAACGACGTATCTGATGTAAATTGAGTAAGTTCGGTCGTTCACATCCGTATCAATAACAATATCTGTTTTAAAAAAAACTGCCAGCATGAATTTATATGAAAATCCATGCTGACAGTTCATTACTATTGTGTATATTATTTCTTCTTTATAAATAACAAATAGATCCCCGCAGCAATTAACGCAACTGGCCAATAGTCTTCTATGAAATGGACGATGTTTCCGAACCAGCCAAGCCAGCCGAGGACTTCATGATAAAATAAGGCAATGATGGATAATACTAATAGTAATAGACCGGGAATGATACCAGATTTGGTTTGCTGATATCTTAGTAAGAAAGCAATTCCCACAATTAAGGTAAACATGGCCCAATGGTCCGGCCAAACTGATAGGAGGCTTAATAAATGAAAATGGATTCCTATTCCTGTTAATATAAAACCTGGGATAATATTTTGGTAATCTCTTGAGGTGTAGGCTTGTGCAAGAAATGCAACACCGATAATGATTAGGAGTGTAGGCCAGGAATAAAATACCTGTAATGCTGGGAAGTGCAGCTGATCTAGCAGAAAGTATAGTCCAATCCCAATGAGGACAATACCTGGGAAAACACTTTGCTTTTTCATAAGATCTCCTTTCTAAGATTGATAGCTTGATTAACCTGTCTCTTTTTGATATTGTGTTTTTTGGAGCTATTTTATTTTTCTTTCTTAATAGGAATGGATATAAATACCTTTGTAACGTATGGCAATCATCTATCTTATATTATCATAGGATTTCATACTCTGTTCACAATTTTAAGCAGGATTCTTTAAAAGACATGTTATAATGAAAATACATTATTTATGGGGGTGAATATACAAATGCATATAATCGTAGTAGGTGTAAATTACAAAACTGCCCCTGTTGAGATTCGTGAGAAATTGACGTTTAATCCAACTGAGTTGCCTTTTGCGATGAAAAAGCTTAAAGCGCAAAAGAGCATACTTGAAAATATCATTGTATCAACCTGTAACCGTACGGAGATTTATGCAGTTGTAGACCAACTTCATACGGGACGTTACTATATTAAAGCATTTTTATCTGAATGGTTTGAAATAGATAAAGAGGAATTTAGTCCATTTTTACGTATCCATGAAGACGAGGCGGCAGTTGAGCATTTGTATAAAGTGTCAGCTGGATTACAGTCAATGGTCTTAGGTGAGACTCAAATTTTAGGTCAGGTTCGTTCTAGCTTCCTTCAAGCACAGGAAGAGCAAACGGTAGGGACGGTCTTTAACCATTTATTTAAGCAGGCAATCACATTGGCCAAGCGTGCCCATTCTGAAACGGAGATTGGTGCAAATGCTGTTTCTGTTAGCTATGCTGCTGTGGAGTTGGCTAAAAAGATTTTTGGTAGCTTAATGAATAAGCATGTTGTCATTCTAGGTGCTGGTAAGATGGGCGAACTTGCTGTTCAAAATCTACACGGAAATGGTGTTCAGAGGGTTACTGTGTTAAACCGTACATTAGAAAAAGCAGATACTCTAGCAGCCCGCTTTTCTGGAGTAGCACGACCGATGGATGAATTAGAAGCGGTCCTAACTGAAGCTGATATCGTAATTAGTTCCACTGGAGCGAAAGAGTACGTGATTACAGAAGCGATGATGAAAAAGGTGGAGAGAAAGCGAAAAGGCCGTCCGATTTTCATGGTCGATATTGCCGTTCCGCGTGATCTTGACCCAGGTCTAGCTAATGTGGAAAGTGTTTTCTTATATGATATTGATGACTTAGAAGGTATCGTTGAAGCAAATATGCAGGAGCGTCAGGCAGAAGCAGAGAAAATTGAACTAATGATTGAACAAGAAATTGTAGAGTTTAATCACTGGCTTCGTACGTTAGGTGTAGTTCCTGTGATCTCAGCTTTACGCCAAAAAGCTCTATCTGTTCAGGAAGAGACGATGCAAAGTATTGAAAGAAAATTACCAAACTTAACAGATCGAGAAAAGAAAGTATTAAATAAACATACAAAGAGTATTATTAATCAGCTTTTACGTGATCCGATTCTAAAGGCAAAAGAGATGGCTGGTGAACCGAACGCTGAGGAGTCATTAAAACTATTCATGAAGATTTTTGATATTGAACAGGATGTTGAGCATCAAAAGGCAACAGAGGCGCAAAGAGCAACTGTAAGCAAGGTAGAAAAGCAAAAGGTAAACTGGCAGGTTTCTACTGCTCAAGAAGTTTAAAAGCAAAAATAGATGAGGAATATGTGAAATGAGTTGGATTTATGATCTAACAGTACTAATATATGCGCTTAGTGTGCTTTTATATTTTATTGATTTTTTACACAACAACCGGAAGGCCAATCGTATAGCCTTCTGGTTGCTTTCTATTGTCTGGAGTTTGCAAACCTTTTTTCTAGTCATTCGTACGATTGACACTGGCCAAATTCCTTTATTTACGATTTTTGAAAGCTTATATTTCTACACTTGGGTTTTAATCACCCTCTCTTTGGTTATCAATAGACTTGTACGGGTTGATTTTATTGTTTTCTTTACAAATGTACTCGGATTTTTTATTATGTCTCTTCATACATTTGCACCAACACAGCATTCATCAACCATTTTGGCTGAGCAGCTCGTATCTGAACTACTCATCATACATATTACAATGGCTATTCTCTCTTATGGCGCCTTCTCGATTTCCTTTATATTTTCCATCCTTTATTTATTGCAATTTAACCTATTAAAGAAGAAAAGATGGGGCAAACGATTACTGCGGATTGGTGATTTATCTAAATTAGATCATATGTCCTATGTGTTGAACGTAATTGGTGTTCCCATGCTATTATTATCATTAATTCTTGGCGTCATTTGGGGTTACATAAAGCTCGATCCTTTCCATTGGTATGATGTGAAAGTAGTAGGATCATTCATTGTGCTTCTTACCTATAGTTATTATTTATATTTACGTGTAGGAAAGGTTATGGAAGGAAAAGGCGTAGCAACATGGAATGTAGCAGCGTTTCTTGTTCTTCTTATTAACTTCTTTTTATTCGGGAGCTTATCTCGTTTTCATATATGGTATTCATAGAACAACTATAAAGACTTGAACACACAGTGTTTCTAGGAGGATTTATTTTATGAGAAAAATAATTGTTGGCTCAAGACGAAGCAAACTTGCGATTACGCAAACTAATTGGGTCATTGAACAGTTAAAGGCCTTAGGTGCCCCCTTTGAATTTGAAGTAAAGGAAATTGTGACAAAGGGAGATATCATTCTAGATGTCACTTTATCAAAGGTTGGCGGTAAAGGTCTATTTGTAAAAGAAATCGAACAAGCGATGTTAGATAAAGAAATTGATATGGCTGTTCACAGTATGAAGGATATGCCTGCTGTATTGCCTGAGGGGTTAATTGTAGGTTGTATGCCAGAGCGTGTTGACTATCGTGATGCTTTAATTTCTAAGGATCACACTCCGTTAATGGAGCTAAAAGAGGGAGCCGTTGTTGGAACAAGTAGTCTAAGAAGAAGTGCTCAATTACTTGCTGTTCGTCCGGATCTTGAGGTGAAGTGGATCAGAGGTAATATTGATACGCGTCTTTCTAAGCTGAAAAATGAAGAATATGATGCCATTATACTAGCAGCAGCAGGCTTGAAGCGAATGGGTTGGGATGATGATGTTGTTACAGAATATTTAGAAACAGATCTTTGTTTACCAGCTGTTGGTCAGGGTGCTCTTTCGATTGAGTGTCGTGAGGATGATCATGAGCTTCTTGAGCTCCTTCAAAAGTTAAACGATGCTAAGACGGAACAAACGGTTCGTGCTGAGCGAGTTTTTCTAAATGACTTAGAGGGTGGCTGTCAGGTGCCTATTGCAGGGCTTGCAAAGCTTACTGATCAAGGACAAATTGAATTAACTGGTTTAGTGGGCTCTCCTGATGGTAAAACGATTTTAAAAGAAACCGTTACAGGTACGGATTATGTGGAAGTTGGCAAACAGGTGGCGTCGCTACTGCGTAATCAAGGGGCAGCTGATTTAATTCAAAAGGTAAAGCAGGAGCTTGATTCCTAGTGGTCACACAGCCATTACAGGATAAAACGATCGTCCTTACTCGGAGTGAGGAAAAAAGTAAAGAGTTAGCGGAGGAAATAGAACGCTTAGGTGGAAGTTCTATCATCCTCCCTCTCATAGAATTTCGACCAATTAAGCTATCTAAAGAAGATGAACAGCTTCTATATAATTTGGATCAAGTAGAGTGGCTTGTTTTTACTAGTGTTAATGGTGTTCAGTACTTTTTTTACCTTATCCACAATCTACGAATCACTCTACCTACTGGTGTGAAAATAGCAGTAGTTGGTACGAAAACCAAGGAAGCTATTGTTCAGCAAGGTCATCACCCTACCCTGCTACCAAAGGAATATGTGGCAGAGGGATTAGTTGAAGGTTTCCAGGAGCAATCTATTAGTAACAAAACGGTTGTTTATATTAAAGGAAATCTGGCTAGGGACATCATTCCAAACGAGCTTTCACAACTTGGGGCTGAGGTGAAGGAACTAATCGTTTATGAAACCTTTTGTCCAACTGAGAAAACACAAATGATCAAGCTATTAGAACAAAAGGTGGATGCGATTACATTTACAAGTCCATCAACGGTTCATCATTTTGTACAATTACTTGAAGGGACTCAGTGGCGCGAATGGCTACATAAAGTGGTCGTTTGTTGCATCGGGCCTATAACTGAAAAAGCAGCTTTAGCGGTAGAGATCGTACCAACGATTGTGCCACATACATATACAATGGACCATTTATTACAGGAACTTATTTCATATTATCAGGAAGAGGGGAATACTCATGACCTATTTTAATCGTCATCGCCGATTACGTCAGTCTTCTAATCTACGTTCAATGGTGAGAGAAACTCATCTACATACAGAAGATTTTATTTATCCTATTTTCGTAGTGGAAAAAGAGAATGTTAAACAAGAAGTTCCATCGATGCCAGGGGTATATCATCTATCACTTGATTTCTTATTAGAAGAAGTGAAGGAAGTAGTAGAGCTTGGGATTAAATCGATTATTTTGTTTGGTGTACCAAATGAGAAGGATGAAGTAGGCACCTGTGCTTATGACGAAAATGGAATTGTTCAACAGGCTATCCGAGTTGTAAAGGCGGAGTATCCAGAATTAGTTGTCGTTGCTGATACATGCTTATGTCAATACACATCACATGGTCATTGTGGTGTCGTGGAGGATGGGTATGTTCAAAATGATTCAAGTTTAGAGCTATTAGCGAAGACTGCTGTTAGCCAGGCAAAAGCAGGTGCAGATATTATCGCACCATCGAATATGATGGACGGATTTGTTGCTGCTATTCGACAAGGGTTAGACGAAGCAGGATTTGTTGATACGCCTATTATGTCTTATGCTGTAAAGTATGCATCTTCTTTCTACGGACCATTCCGTGATGCTGCACATAGCACACCCCAATTTGGGGATCGTAGAACGTATCAAATGGATCCGGCTAACCGCCTTGAGGCAATGCGTGAGGCAGAATCTGATTTGGCAGAGGGTGCTGATTTTCTTATTGTAAAACCAGCATTATCCTACTTAGACATCATTCGTGATGTGAAAAACAATTTTAATGCTCCAATTGTTGCTTATAATGTGAGTGGAGAATATTCCATGATTAAAGCTGCTGCTAAAAATGGCTGGATTTCTGAAAAAGAGATGGTTTTAGAAATGCTTACAAGTATGAAGCGCGCTGGTGTTGATCTAATCATTACATATTTTGCAAAAGATGCTGCCGCTTGGTTGTCTGAGAAAGAATAACAGGAGGCTATACAAATGAAGCAATATTCAAAATCAATCGAGGCTTTTAAAGAAGCAAAAGAGCTTTTACCTGGTGGAGTAAATAGCCCGGTTCGTGCATTTAAGTCGGTTAACATGGACCCTCTGTTTATGGAAAGAGGAAAGGGTTCTAAAATTTATGATATTGATGGTAATGAGTATATAGATTATGTACTTTCTTGGGGTCCACTAATCCACGGTCATGCTGATGACACGGTTGTTGAAGCAATTAAGAAGGTTACCGAGCTTGGAACAAGTTTTGGTGCTCCAACTCTTATTGAAACAGAATTAGCGAAATTAGTTATTGAAAGAATTCCATCGATTGAGATGGTTCGTATGGTTAGCTCTGGAACGGAAGCGACGATGAGTGCTCTCCGTTTGGCAAGAGGCTACACGGGTAAAAACAAAATTATGAAGTTCGAAGGCTGTTATCATGGCCATGGGGATTCATTATTAATTAAAGCAGGTTCAGGTGTAGCAACACTTGGTTTACCAGATAGCCCTGGTGTACCTGAGGGTGTGGCCCAAAATACGATTACAGTTCCATATAATGATATGGAAAGTGTGAAGTATGCATTTGAGCAATACGGTGATGATATTGCCGGGATCATTATTGAGCCAGTAGCAGGGAATATGGGTGTCGTTACACCGTTACCGGGCTACCTAGAGGAATTACGAGAAATTACCTCACAATACGGAGCTTTATTGATTTTTGATGAGGTTATGACAGGATTTAGAGTAGGCTATCACTCCGCACAAGGAAAATATGGAGTAACTCCAGACTTAACCTGTCTAGGTAAAGTTATTGGTGGAGGTCTACCAGTGGGTGCGTATGGTGGACGAAGAGAAATCATGGAGCAGATTGCACCAGCTGGACCGATCTATCAGGCTGGGACGCTCTCAGGAAATCCATTAGCGATGACGGCAGGTCTAGAGACTCTTCGTCAATTAACGCCAGCTTCCTATGAGGAGTTTGAAAGAAAAGCAGATCGTTTAATTGAAGGTTTCACGGCTGCAGCTAACAAGCATGGTATTCCTCATTCCTTAACTAGAGCAGGTTCGATGGTTGGCTTCTTCTTTAACGATGCAGAAGTTACCAATTACGACCAAGCCAAACAATCTGACCTAGGAAGATTTGCAGAGTATTACCAGCTTATGCTTCAAGAAGGCGTATTCCTACCACCTTCCCAATTCGAAGGCATGTTTCTGTCCACCGCACATTCAGACGAGGATATCGAACACACCATCCAAGCAGCAGAAAAAGCCTTTTCCCAATTGAAAAAATAGGCTGATTTGTTATAGTTTTAAAAATCCAAAATTAGTGAACAACCACTTTTCTCTATATGAGGAAGGTGGTTTTTTATTATGCCTCTGTTAACTCTTGTTGTTGATTTTCGTTCCAGGACACTCGCTTTCCGCACTTGCACAGGATGTGCTGGCTTCTGCGTTGCTCACAAGACGTGGCAGTCATTAGTAGAGGAACATTTATAATCGCATCCATCCACTTCAATCAACACTTATAAAAATCAACTATAAAGAACACCTAAATCAACAACAAGATTAACAATGTTTATAAAAGATCTTCTTGTAAAAATTGATGTTGTTATTTGGATAGCCTTGTTAAAATACTGAGTTGATTGGAGCGGAAGGCGCTCGACTCCTGTGGGAGATAGAGGGAAGCGTGAGACCCCGCAGGCGAAGCTTGTCTGGTTGCAGTGCCCAGCTCCTCGAGGTCAAATAACCCTTCTAGAATAAAAGGGAAAACCACCCTTTTTTTCTAGAAGGAACATTTGCTTGTCGGAGCTAATCCGGGCACTTCCACTTTTCGATGAGGAGGCTCACGTCCCTCCCCACGGAAAGCGAGTGCCTGCAGCGGAAATCAACGGACTCAATATAGATTCAATTCTTATATATATTAGCAATAAAATATACGAAAACAGCCTTTATAAAAGAAGTTTGTAAGATTAAGAAAGTTTCTTTCATAAACAAGCGTAGACTATCATAAATTTTAAATGACATCGTAAATATTTAGGAAGGTTTGAAGGGAGGAACGGAACGTGACAATTGAAAACCAATCGTCGATACGATTTTCTGTAGAAGAATCAATCTGGTTTGAAAGAGGACAGGAAGTAGCAGACTTGTTGTCAATGTCATTAGATCCTGAAATTATCATCCAAGAACATGATCAATATATATCTGTTAGAGGTGGTCTAATCTTAACGGGGGAATATCATGCGGATGATTCAGAGGGTGAGAGTACATTACAGCCTGGAGCAAGAACTGTTCAGGAAGTAGAACGTAATGAGGAGGGATTGTCTTTATTACGACATAAATTCCCGATTGACATCACGATACCGAAAAACAGAATTCAGAATCTTAACGATGTATACGTAACGATTGAAAGCTTTGATTATGAGTTACCGCAACGAGGTAATTTATTACTTGAAGCCGAGTTGTCGATTACAGGTATTTATGAAGATCAAGAAAGAAGCGAAGCAGCTCAGCAAGAAGCTCCACCAGCACCTCTACTACCTGTAGAAAATGTAGAAGAAGAGGTTGAGGATCTCGTGGAGGAAGAAGTTCTGGATATACCGCAGCCAGAAGAACTAAATTTACCTGAAGAAACTCCAGCTACTCCAGAAGTGGAAGAAGAAGAGCTAGTCCAACCACTAATGAGAGGCTCCCTTTATGAGGATGAGGAAGTGGATGAGGTAGATCAATCTGAGCAGGAAGATGCCTACACTCCTTTTGTTGTAGAAGCAAAACGTGATCCGGTTGCTGAAGCAGAAGAGGCTTTAGAAGAAGCGGTTGAAGAACTAAATGAGGAAGAGCAAATCCCTGTCTTAGCAAGAAAAGAAGGTCCTCAATTAGAATTCAAGAGTCGTGTCGATCAGCCAGCCAAAACTGCTAAGTCTGAGGAAGCAAATGGGGATGAAAGTTATAGTACACGAGACGAGAATGCTCTATACTTAACAAAAATCTTTGCTAAAGATGATGAGTCAGAGACTACTAGATTAAAAATGTGTATCGTTCAGAAAGATGAAACATTAGAGCTAATCGCTGAAAGATACGAGGTACAGCCGCAGACTTTAATCAGAGTTAATAATCTTGACCGTGATCATTTGGCTGAAGGTCAAATCTTATACATTCCTGTTGCAGTAGGGAGTCTTAAATAAAAATTAGGTACGTGAGAGAGTCTACACTCCTCACGTCTTTCTTTAGTAAGGGAATTTGTTGACGTACTAACTGTTAAAAAGGAAGTGCAGTCATGACTACTACAAAAATAGGTTACAATATTCAACCTTTACTTAATGAGTATGGAGTAGAAGCTGATTATGTAGAGGACCTAGGTTCTATTAAGAAAATATACTCTCAGCAAGGTACACTAGCTTTAAAGAAAACAAAGCTTTTACCTAATGAACTTAAACAATTCGAGCGAACCTTGAAATTTTTACATTATAAAGGATACGGAATGGCAGCTCCTGTTTATACAACGAAAGCGGGATCTTATTTTGTTTTTGACAGACAGCACCAAGCTGCCTATTATGTGATGCCATGGTTATCACCTAATGCTGAGGAAGAACGAAATGATCACCCTTTTAAAATGCTTAAGCAATTAGGAGAATTGCATGTTAAGACGGTAAAAGAGGAAAAGATATCAGAAGAACAGATTTCTCAGCTTGTTGACACTGAGAAGGAAAAGTGGCAAAAACGTAAGGCTGAATTAGAGAAGTTTGTTGAGAAGTGCGAGGATCAAGCCTTCATGTCTCCTTTTGAATTATATTTCTGTACTTATTATCAAGAAATGACGAGAGCTAGTGATTATGCCTTACGAAAGTTAGATGAATGGCATGAGCTGATGAAAGAGAAGAAGAACTACCGAACTGTTTTTACACATGGTAAACCATCCCTTCAGCATTTTTTATATAATGTCGAGGGAAATGGATATTTCATTAATTTTGAACGGGCGAAAAGACTTCCGCCCATTTATGATCTTCTCTATTTTTATTTTCGTTCATGTAAAACCTATCCGTTTCAAAATGATGATCGGTTCCAATGGTTTCAAACTTACCGAAAGCATTTTGGACTCAGGGAGGAAGAACTTACTTTATTTATGGCCCAGCTTGCTTATCCTGAGAGCTTGTACAAGGCTGTAAAGGATTATCGGCAGAGTAAAAGTAAAAAAGAAAAGACAGAAAGAGCCCATGTCCAGCTTTTACAAAGAGGATACTGGCAAATGAAAAATATAGAATATTTTTTAACGAATATCATGATGTATGAGGAGCAGGTCAAACAACAACAGCAGCAAAAAGAATCCCAAATGAATTCTTCATAAGGGATTCTTTTTAATTTTTATGATTAAACTCTTGTTCGGGTATCAAATTATTATAGTTTGATCCACGTCATATCCATTCTAGTTTGAAGCTTACCGCAAGCATGATAAGTATGGAAAGAAGAATGACATCAAAGGTTGTGGGTAAAAATATGGTTCGAATTGCTTGGAAAATCGTAAGTGGGATAATAATTTGAATTCCAACCGCTCGACAATACCTTAACCAAGGGGGAAGCGCATATGGATTATAACGTCTCCTCATCATTTGCCCTCCTAACTCAGTTATCCTACTATTAATCTATGTAATAACCATATAAAGGTGAGTATTTTGCTTGAACAATTCATATGGATATTACACTATACGCATAAGTTTTAAAAAATATGGCAATACTTATTGACGATTCAGTATCAATTTCGTAGACTAAGTTATATATTAAAGTAACTAACTAATAATGAATGATGAAATGCAAAGATAGGGAAGAGTACAGATTAGCTCCTTCAGAGAGAGAAGCCACCGGATAGTCTAAATATCCAATGCTGAAAGGTTTCTTAGGTAAAGCGAGGCTGGAAGGTCGCCCTTAAGCAGCTCTTTTGAACGATAGTAGGGAGAGCCGGTTCTCAGCCGTTACCTGACTTGAGAGTGTAGAACCATAAGCGTGTAAACGTGATTGGGTTTTACAAAAAAAGGTGGTACCGCGAAATTCAGCTCCTTCGTCCTTTTATTGGATGAATGGAGCTTTTTTATTGCTTAGGAAAACTATAAGATTTATCACTTGTGGATAACTAAGCGTAGTGCATAATAATCCGGCTCCAGCGCCCAGCCCCTCGAGGTCAAATAACCCTTGAAGAGTAAAAGGGAAAGATCACCCTTTTTCTCTTCAAGGAACATTTGCTTGTCGGGGCTAACCAGGGCGCCTGCGCCTTTTGTTTTTTTCTTCGGCAAGTGACAAGCACTGCTTGAATTTGGCGAAAATGTGAGTAAGGAGGAAATTGGGATGGAAGCAAATGGGCAAATGTTATCAACAAAGTATGATCCGAAGGCTGTTGAAGCCAATCGGTATGATTATTGGTTAAATGGTAAGTTTTTTGAGGCGAAGCCAGAAGAGGGGAAGGATCCTTATACAATTGTGATTCCGCCTCCAAACGTGACAGGGCGTTTACACTTAGGGCATGCATGGGATACGACTCTTCAAGATATTATGACTCGTATTAAAAGAATGCAGGGGTATGATGTTCTTTGGTTACCAGGGATGGACCACGCTGGAATTGCCACACAGGCGAAGGTAGAGGCAAAGCTTCGTGAAGAAGGTAAGTCTCGCTATGATTTAGGGCGTGAAAAATTCCTAGAAGAAACATGGAAGTGGAAAGAGGAGTATGCGGGCCATATTAGAGAGCAATGGTCAAAGCTAGGTTTAGGACTAGATTACTCACGGGAACGCTTTACAATGGACGAGGGACTCTCTAAAGCGGTTCGTGAAGTGTTTGTATCCTTATATGAAAAAGGACTCATCTATCGTGGTGAGAGAATCATAAACTGGGATCCTGCTACAAAAACAGCCCTTTCAGACATTGAAGTTATCCATAAAGACGTTCAGGGTGCTTTCTATCATATGTCTTATCCTCTAACTGATGGATCAGGTCATATCGAAGTTGCAACAACAAGACCTGAAACCATGCTAGGTGATACGGCAGTTGCGGTTCATCCTGAAGACGAGCGTTATAAGCATCTAATTGGGAAGACAGTAACTTTACCAATTGTTGGTCGTGAAATCCCGATTGTTGGTGACGATTATGTAGAAATGGAGTTTGGTTCAGGAGCTGTAAAAATTACACCTGCACATGATCCAAACGATTTTGAAATCGGAAACCGTCATGACTTAGAACGTGTTCTTGTGATGAATGAAGACGGTACAATGAATCAAAATGCTGATAAATACCAAGGCTTAGATCGCTTTGAGTGCCGTAAACAGATTGTTAAGGACCTTCAAGATCAGGGTATCCTATTCAAAATAGAGGAGCATACCCACTCGGTAGGACATAGTGAGCGTAGTGATGCAGTGGTTGAACCATATTTATCCACACAATGGTTTGTAGACATGCAGCCACTTGCCAATAAAGCAGTTGATTTACAAGCTTCATCTGAAAAAGTAAACTTTGTTCCAGAGCGTTTTGAAGGTACGTATTTACGCTGGATGGAGAATATCCGTGACTGGTGTATTTCACGTCAGCTTTGGTGGGGACATAGAATCCCAGCTTGGTATCATAAAGAGACTGGTGAAATGTACGTTGGACGAGAAGAACCAACTGATATTGAAAATTGGAAGCAGGATGAGGATGTACTTGATACATGGTTTAGTTCCGCGTTATGGCCATTTTCAACGATGGGTTGGCCAGATGAAGATGCGGCTGATTTCAAGCGTTATTATCCAACAAACGTACTAGTAACTGGATATGATATCATTTTCTTTTGGGTATCAAGAATGATCTTCCAAGGTCTGGAGTTTACAGGAAAGCGTCCGTTTGATGATGTATTAATTCACGGATTAGTTCGTGCAGCTGATGGACGTAAAATGAGTAAGTCACTTGGAAATGGTGTAGATCCAATGGATGTTATTGAAGAATACGGAGCAGATTCACTTCGTTACTTCCTATCAACTGGAAGCTCACCTGGTCAGGATTTACGTTTCAGTATGGAAAAGGTAGAGGCAACTTGGAACTTTGCTAACAAGATTTGGAATGCTTCACGTTTTGCACTCATGAATATGGATGGGTTAACGTATGAGCAAATCGATTTAACAGGTGAAAAATCAGTAGCTGATAAATGGATACTAACTCGTTTAAACCATACGATTCAAGAAGTAACAAAGCTTGTTGATAAATATGAGTTTGGTGAAGTAGGGCGTATCCTTTATAACTTTATCTGGGATGATTTCTGTGACTGGTATATTGAAATGGCGAAGCTTCCTTTATACGGTGAGGATGAAAACGCTAAGCTAACAACTCGCTCCATTTTAGCGTATGTATTAGATCAAACGATGAGACTGCTTCATCCATTCATGCCATTTATTACAGAAGAAATTTGGCAGGCTTTACCTCATCAAGGTGAATCGATTACTGTTTCTAGCTGGCCAACAGTTAATACAGAGTTATCTGATGAAGGCGCAGCCGCTGAAATGAAGCTGTTAGTGGATATCATTCGTGCGGTTCGTAATATCAGAGCAGAAGTAAACACCCCAATGAGTAAGCAAATCAGATTACAAATTAAAGCTAAGGATGAGCAAATTAGTGCAATGCTTGAGAAGAACCGTTCATACCTTGATCGTTTCTGTAACCCTAGTGAGTTGATCATTGGTATTACGATTAATAATACAGAAAAAGCAATGACAGCCATTGTAACAGGTGCAGAGCTATCACTTCCTTTAGAAGGCTTAATCAATATTGACGAAGAAGTGAAGCGCCTAGAAAAAGAGCTGGATAAGCTTGAAAAAGAAGTAGAACGTGTTCAAAAGAAATTGAGTAATGAAGGGTTTGTTAAAAAGGCCCCTGAACAAGTAATTGAAGAGGAACGCCAAAAGGAAAAGGATTACACCGACAAGCGTGATACGGTTCGATTACGTATAGAAGAATTAAAACAGCTATAAAAGAAAAAGTGGGGGCGAATTTCGTCTCCACTTTCTATAGTTGAAGGAGATGGAGGCAAGGCGATGTTTACTTCTTATGAGGATACATTAGAGTGGATACATTCACGTTTAAAGTTAGGAATTAAGCCAGGGTTGAAAAGAATGGAATGGATGATGAATCGTCTGGGTCACCCTGAGCGAAGAATTAGAAGCATTCATGTTGCAGGCACAAATGGAAAAGGATCTACTGTTAGCTATATTCGTTGTATTTTACAAGAGGCGGGCTATTTGGTTGGTACGTTTACTTCTCCCTACATCGAACAATTCAATGAACGAATCAGTGTGAACGGACTTCCGATTTCAAATGAAGAGATGATTACGCTAGCGAACAAGATTAAGCCATTAGTAGACGAATTAGAACAAACAGAATTAGGCTCACCAACAGAATTCGAAGTCATTACGGCCATGTCTTTTTATTATTTTGGACAGGTACATCCAGTAGACTTTGTCATTTATGAAGTAGGACTTGGTGGGCGCTTTGACTCGACAAACATTATTCATCCCTTACTTTCAGTGATTACAACGATAGGCTTCGATCATATGGCGATATTAGGTGATACGATTGAGCAAATTACCTTTGAAAAAGCGGGAATTATAAAATCAGGAGTGCCGGTTATTTCAGGTGTTCATCAGCCAGAAGCAATCAAAGTAATTGAGGAAAAATCAAAGGACAAAAAGGCAAAATTATATCTAAAAGATCAACAATTTATGGTCACTAACCAGCTTTCAACACCACAAGGGGAATTTTTTACCTACCAATCAGATCGCAACCACTTCCGGGATTTATTTTTAACAATGAAGGGTGGACACCAGGTGGTGAACGCATCACTTGCGGTGAAAGCGGTAGAGTATTTACAAACCTACTTATCCATACAAATCGATGAAATTCATATCCGAGCAGGACTTGAGAAAATGTATTGGATGGGCAGATTCGAGAAGCTGCAGGATGATCCAACGATTATTATTGATGGAGCTCATAATCCGGAGGGCATGGGCGAGCTAGTGAAAACGGTTAAAAATCATCTGAAGAACCAGCCAATCACGGTAATTTTTAGCGCATTAGAGGATAAAAAGCTTGATGATATGGTGGAGCAATTAGACGAAATCGCAACCAGGATTATCTATACATCCTTTGTTTTTCCAAGAGCAGCCTCTGCAGAAATGCAATATAGTCGTCAACCTTTGGAAAAAGCTAGCGCGGTTGAAGATTTTAAGGATGCAATCGATCAAGCACTAGAAAATAATGGACATGCCATTTTAATTACCGGATCTCTATACTTTATATCCCAGGTTCGACAATACTTGAAGGGCAATCATAAAAAGTAAAATTATTGTAAAGTTTTTATGACAGCTATCTGAATATTTGATAAAATGAAGTATAGTTTTACATTCTATGTAGAAAGAAGGGGGATTATGGGAGTAAAAAAGCCTGTTCGAATAGGCATATGGATGACATGGTTACTAGTGTTCCCAGCAACTAGCTGGTATATCTTTCAACAATTTCCCCCGACTATTTCTGGATTTGAAATAAATATTTTTGTATTCTTGATTTTAATGTGTATCGTGGCTACTTTGCCAGTCATTGTAAATGACACACCGATTTTCTTTACCCATGGTGTATCATTAGCAGTGTTTCTTGTGTTTGGTCTATTTGTTGAGATGATTTTAATGCAAATTGCCATTCTAGTTCTTCTATTAAAAGTGCATGTTACTAGAAACACTATTTATAGATTACCGATGAACTCTTTGATGTTTCTGGTCGTATCAATTATTGGTGCATTCGTTTATTATTTACTTGGCGGAACGAACGACCCTTTAACATTAAATACAGTTGAAGACTTTATCCCTATTTTGGGTTATATCATATCAACATTTCTTTCAAACAACGTCATTATCTATTTGATTAGAAGATCCCTCCATAAAAGTAAAGAAAATTTCTTCAGCAAGGATTTATTATGGGAAGCGATGACAAGCTTACTCGTATACCCAGTTGGAGTCGTTTTGTACTTACTTTATATTGAAATCGGGTTAATTAGTACTTTCTACTTAGGGATTCCATTTATAAGTATTGCGATCATTCTGCAGCTCTATCATTCTAGTCAACAAGTAAACTCCTATCTACAAAAGGTTAGTGAGATTGGCCATCAGTTAACGGAACGGTTAGAGGTTGAGCAAGTATTATCACTATTTGTGGATAAGCTTACTAAGACATTACAAGTAGATTATGCGTATATTGTTAATATTAAGCGTGATTATAATTTTGAAATACTCCGATATTTTGAGCTAGGAGAAGAAAAGGCTGGAGACGGACATACTTTTGAACAGGAAAAAGGGATTAGTGGCTATATATATCAGACAAGTAGGCCAGTTCTGTTCAAGAGTAGTAAAGATTGGATTCACATGGCGTTGCCAGATGTCCCAATTGAGGCGGAAAGCTTGATTGGTGTACCGGTTAAGAGGAACCAAAAAATTGTCGGAATCATCCTCCTACTTTCTAAGAAAAAGAGGGCGTATGAAAGCTTCCACCTAATGATTGTCGATATTTTAGCCAATTATTTAGCCGTAGCGATTGAAAATGCTAGACACTATGAAGAGGCCAAAAAGACTAGTGAACATTGTGCATTAACAAAGCTTTACAACTATCGATTCTTTGAAAATAAACTAGAAGAAGAGTTTAACAAGCTACTATCCTCCAGAACTAGGTTGGAGCTATCGTTAATCTTGTTAGACATCGATCACTTTAAATCAGTCAATGACACATATGGACATCAAGCTGGAAATGAAGTGCTATTCGAATTAGCAAGACGACTAGAAGCGAGCATTAGTACAAAAGGAATTGTGGCCCGATACGGCGGAGAAGAATTTGCAATCCTTCTGCCCGGTTTCGACCGTTTCACTAGCTATCGTCTAGCAGAATCAATCAGACAAGCTATTTCAAGTGAACCATTTACGATTAACCATCACCTAACTGAAACAAGCAAAATTGTAGAAATTACCATCACCGCAAGTATCGGCGTTGCAACCGCCCCTGAGGACGCAGATGACCCAATGACCTTAATCCGTCACGCAGACCGGGCCATGTATACAGGAGCGAAGCAAAAGGGTCGAAATAAGGTTGCGCAGTATGTGAAATAGCAAAAAACTCATATCTTAATAGATTATGAGTTTTTTTGTTTTTAAATAATTTGTTTGTGTTATTTTGTCGAAGAGTTGATATAATGAAGAATAAGTATAAGTAAAAATACCTATTTTTTCTGATTGGCATATAACTGGAGGTGCTCATTTTGAACCGTAAGTCTTTTGTTTCAATAGTTTCTGTAATTTTATTATTGCTTTCCTTAATTTCACCGTATCAGTCAAGTGTAAATGCGGAAGACGAAAATGAGTTTCATCTCTTAGTTATTATTGACCAAGAGGATGATAAAAATGATTTACCTAGTTTCCCTAGATACATAGAAACTACCGTTGTTAGAATGAAAACATTCGTCGCTCAACGAGAGCAGCTGGATGGGAAGTATGATGGGATATATATTCATGATGGTGATTATTCAGGTAATCCTCCAACAATTGACCCGCCTTTGGGTGAAGATACATTGCAGTTTGACAGAGATGAGCGACGAGAAGAGTATAAGACTGCTAATCAGATGAATGATATTACTAGTTTAAAAGCGAATGAAATAATAGAAGATTTTATAAAAAAAGGTCAGCCAGTAGTATTACACGAAGATATTTTTAATCAGACTTGTTCTGATGTATTAGCTGAAGATAGAAGATGTGTTTTGAAGACATCCTTTCTACCATATAAAGATGATTACTCTAATGTGATAATTATTAATGATAGCTTTCCAGAACTTACAACATCAAGACCAAAAATAGATCTAATAGACTCACCTGAAGAATACGTAGATGAACAATCCATGAAATATATAGCCGGTGATGAAATCGAATATACTTTTAGTGTAGAAAGTAATAATACTGATCGTTTACTAGCTAAACTATATATTGATACTGATTATAATAGTAGATTCGATAGTCATGATTTAATTGTTGAGAAGAATGTTAGCAGTCTCCCGAGTGAAAATAATGAATATACGTTAACGTATAAAGTGCCAAGAGGATTTTCGGGAATTAGGATTTGGAAACTAGAGATTACCGATACTGCCGGGCAAAATTTAAAGGATTATGAAACAGGTGTATTCCGGTTTGAAGGGGAAAAAGTTGAGGTTAGGGTTCTTCAAATTACTAAAGATAGCAACTATTCCGGTAGTTTAGAAGATGTTCTAAATAAAGATGTGATTAAAGGTAAAGATGGGAATACCATTGAAACTGAGTTTATGAAAATTACGATTGATGTTACAGATTTACACTCATTTAATACAGGCGGTTATGACCAGATCAACGGTAGATACAATATGTTGATTTTTGGATTCCAGGATGAATATGGAGCAAAAGAAATTAGTGAAGCAGCAGCTCGGAAGGTAAAGCAATTTATTGATACGAACCAAAGTGTATTCTTTACTCACGATACTTTACGTCGAGATCGTGAAAATGGAGATACTTTAGACGAGACAAACAATTGGTTTAGAGTATTTATGGATATTTCTGGTCAAACGGTTCCGGTTTATAATCCGAACAAGAGTAACTCAAGTGAGAACCCAGGTGATTTTTATCTAGAAACGAATCTAGGGAGAAATGGAACAGGAGTAGTTAATGTAGGAAAAGCTAACCAGGTAAATGATGGACTAAGGACTCAGTTTCCTTATGACATTGGGGATATTGATATATCTTCCACTCATGCCCAATATTTTGCACTAGATTTAAATAATGAAGATGTAATGACTTGGTATAATCTCGACAATTCGGGATTGGATAATAAAGATAGCTGGAATCATTATTACGCATATTCCATTGGTTCATTGACTTATTCAGGTGCAGGGCATACAAATAATAGTTTTAGTGAGGGTGAGCAGAAACTCTTCGTAAACTTAATGTATCAATCATTCCTAGGTTCCAACCATGCACCTATGATAACATTGTACACACCTGAAGTTGAAACTGCAGTGAAGCCTACTAAGAACTTAGATGTTGTTTACAAGCTTGAAGACCTTGATTTAAATGATTTTGAACTACAAACGAGAGTCTATGTGAAAGGTCAACAGGACCCAAGAAATATCCAGTTTGAAAAAGCTTATACTGGTGCAGTTATTAATAAGTCATTGGATAAGTCTGTCTTAACCGGTAATTCTATTACACTTGTAATTGAGGCAAAAGATAAATCAGGAGCCATTGCTATTAAAGAAGTGGAGATTAACATAGACCGAAGTGTACCATTAGTTTCTGCAGATCGTTCATTTGATAATAATAGTACCTACCTGAAGGCGGAAACCTTCTCAATAGCCAAAATAAATTATACAATCCATACGCAAGGATTTAATAAAGACAACTTTGCTGGAGATGCACTTTATCCGTTTGCGATTGATTCTGAACCAAATACAGGTTCATTTATTAACCTTCCAGATGAAAGTTCTGACCCTGGTAAAGATCTTATTCTACTCGATCTTGATCTTCAAAATAACACCTTAGAGAATGAAGTACGATATGGTTATCGAGGACCAGAATACAAAATTAATGATCAAGTTACTCATGAAAATGGGAACCGGACAGGGCAGTGGCATAAAGAAGCGATTGAAAGCTTAATAGGTAAAGAAATAATTATTCCAGTTATAGATGGTAATGATAAAATTAAAAAATTTGCTAAGGTTAAAGTTAAAGAAGTTTTTGTTGAAAGTAACGGCAACGGCAATGGTAACGGCAACGGCAATGGCAATGGCAACGGCAACGGCAATAACGATAATAGTGGAGTCAATACTAAAGCGAAAGTACAAGTAATTGGCTATCAAAATGCTTACTACTCTTCTCCGATCGTAAAAGATATAACAGTGAGAGAGGTATTCCCTGAAGGAATTGAAGTTGAGGATGTTCCTTCCGGGTTCACCATTACTAAACAAAATGGAAAAACGGTTGTGACAGGTGCGGTTAATCTATTTACTTATGATGCAGAAGGTAAGCCAACAGGAGAATCTGAACAATCATTTTCGATTTCAATTAAGCCAACAATAGATGATTTATTCACATTAAATAATTCAGTTGTAACATATACGAATCCAAATGGTATAAGAAGCACAACTAGTTTTGATCAACTTAGACTTGAGTCGTATACTGCTGTTGAATCAGTTGAAATAGTAGAAGATAACCTAGTTCTGAATAAAAATTCATCAAAGCTACTTCATGCAGTAGTTAAACCAAGCAATGCTGATCAGGCCGTTATTTGGTCATCTAGTGATCCTAGCATTGTAGCTATCGATCAAAATGGTAATATCACAGCTTTAAAACCTGGAACAGCAACGATTTCGGTGAAATCTGTTGAGTATGATGATGAGCAAGATCCTGTTAAAAAAGCGAAGCTAACAGACTCTATTGAAGTAACAGTAAGAGTCCCTGTTGATAGTATTCAAATAAAGCCAGCTGAGCTAATTTTAAAGCACGGTGAAACTCAACCTATAGAAGCTATTATTAATCCTGAGAATGCAACCAATCTGAATGTTACATGGATTGAGGGAGATAGCAATATAGTAACACTTGAACCATCAGGTAAGAATGCGAAGGTTACTGGAGACAATCTCGGACAAACCACAATAAGAGTCGTTTCTGAAGATGGCGGAAAAGAAGCAGTTATACCAGTTACGGTTGTTCCTGATCTATCTATTACACCTTCTGAGATGACTATACAAATAAGTGGTGAAGGTAACTTTAATATTGATGAACGCTATGAAGAATCGCTTGTCAACTGGTCTATTGATGATCCATCCATAGCCACTATTGATCAAGTCACAGGTAAGGTAACAGGAAATGCGGTTGGTGAAACTAAGGTGAGGGCAACGTATAAAGGAGATTCATCCATTTATGCAGAAGCCAAACTAATTGTAAAATCAAACCTTATAAATATTGGGTTACCTCAGAATGAAATACTGCTTATTGGACAATCCAAACAGTTAAGACCTAGTGTATTTCCTGGAGAACCAAGTGATTATATATTTTCTTGGACTACATCCAAACCAGACTATGCAACAGTTTCAAATAATGGAGTAATAACGGGGAAATCAATAGGAGTAACCTATATAACGGTTACAGAAGTATTGACCGGGATAACTGCCACAACACAAGTAACGGTCGTTAAAGAGTTTACTGAAGAAGATCCACCAATTGATCAAGATGATGTTCGTTGGTAAATGAAAGAAAGAAGCCATAACAATTGATGTTATGGCTTCGACTTTGAGCCGATAAAGGTGATGATGATATGAGTAAGTCAAAACTTAGTATAGGATTAGTTGTTGTTTTTATAGTTGCTGCGATTATATTAACTTGGTATTTAGTGACTGGAAACTCGGTAACGGTTAAAAGTAATCTTGAAGAACAAGCTCAATTGAATCAATTATTAACTGATGCAATTCGTCATAATAATATAGAAGAGGCAAGACGTTTATTAGATGGAGGGGCAAGTCCAAATGTCCAAATGGATGAGGGATTCTCAATCCTCACGTACAGTATAAAGAGTAGCTACACTGAGCTAGCTTCCTTATTAATTGTAAAAGGTGCAGAGCTTGATGAAATAGTCTTCGATGGAAATACATTATTAATGGAAGCGGCTTATGTTGGTGATGAAGTGCTTGTTTCAACATTGATTGAGAAAGGGTTAGATATTCAAGAACCCAACGAAACAGGTTGGACAGCTCTCCATGCTTCTATGTCTTCTGGTTCAATCTCTGTCGTTTCTAAGTTGGTTGATGCTGGAGCAGACGTAAATGTAAAAAACGAAAAGGGCTGGACCCCCTTGATGGAAGCCATTTATCAAAACCATCCTGAGATTGTAACTTACTTAATTGAACAAGGGGCAAACGTTGATGCTATGGAGGAAAACAACCAGACTCCTCTCATGATTGCTGCAATGGTTCCGAATAATGGTGAAGTGCTTAGACAATTAATTTCACTTGGTGTAAATGTTAATCAACAAGATGTAAACGGAAAAACCGCTCTAATGTGGGCAGTTGAATTTGGCTATGCGGCTAATGTAGAAGTTTTGTTAGACGCAGGAGCAGATTCATCAATCCTGTCTCATGAAGGTGAGTCTCCTCTTGATATTGCAAAATATTTTGAAGATCATACGATCATTAATATGCTACAAAACTAAAGACAAGTGAGCTTTTCACTTGTCTTTTTACATTAATCAATATACAAATTATCAGGAACCACTTGAAGTCTTTCCACTCTTGGTAAAGCGTCTAATTGATCTAATATTACATCTTTATCGTAAATAACATTAAAACGAGATGGTTTATCAAGTTGTTCAAGTTCAGTCACAGTTATGGTCTTATCTGCATTTTGGATGGTATTCCCTCGTGTAGCATTAATTACTAGTTGATCTTTAGCAAAAATTCCACCATGAATATAGAATAATGACCCTACTCCATAAAGCTCAGCTTCATCATCTGTGTAAAAGAAAGCTTTCAGTGGTGAAATATTTGTTACATCATTAAGGTTTTGAACATGCCCTTCATAGTCGGTAAATTCATTTATTCTCGTAATGGTTAACTTTCCGAGTGACATTAATACTAGTTGCTTATCATTAATTCCTTCAATATTTGTATTTAGAATTGTTGCCTCGCCTAGTGAATAAATAGTTGAGTCAAAAGATACAACATCGTTTTCACCTTCATTTACTGGCTCTTCATTTCCTGCGATGATGACATCTCCAGTGACAAGTATATTTCCGTTAACTTCCAAAGGGTTACCTGCAGTATCAAAAGGAAATATTGTTAAATCACCATGAACAATAAGCCATGTATGCTTAGGTATAAGTAAATCAGTTGTCAGTGTTAGTGTGGTCTTTTGACCATTCGACTTAGAGTACAATACATATTCAGGTTCCGGTAAAAATTTTAGCCTGAGTTCATCTTGTGTAGTAGCAAGAAAATTCGAATCTTCCACATAGTTTGCAATTATTGTCTCGATTTGTTGGTCACGATTAGGTTCATTGATTGCAGGAATTGACTCCTCCGTTACAGGTCTGGTTGGATCACTAATCAAATCATTAATTTTTTCTGCAAATGATTTTCGAAAGTTAATATCAATAAAATCTTTTTTATCTGTTTTTATGGTAGGTATTGTTTCTAGATAAAATAGCTTTCTTAATTCCTCATCCGAATAGTCTTCATAATTTAATGCGTTCCATCGGTTTTGAACATATAGATTCCCTTCAATAGCAGGGAACTTCGTGTTAGCTGTTTTGGCTGAAATACTATCTATATAGTTTGCTTGGTCTTGGAGATAAATATCATTAGCAAACACATTTCCGTAAATAAATGGTGATCCGTTTAAATATAACCCCTGATTCTCTTCCATTCCTATACTTCCCACCGCATATTCTAAAAAGCTTGGCGTCGGAGAAAGGATAATATTTTGATGCACGCGTTTTCCATCAAGGTCTACTGACAACTCTAGTACTCTAGTAAAATAATGGTCTGTATCGATATAATCATAACTATTACCTGCTAGAGTTAAATCGGTAATTTGTATTTGAGGAGTCGAATACTTGTCCACTATAGATTGTGTGAAAATCTGAAGCTTCTCGTTAAAGTCCATCATGTCGGATTCATCTAAAGGATACTTTGAACGGTTTTGCATTTCTACTCTAAATTCGGCTGTTACTTGTTCAATGGTATTAATAGCATCCTGCGTTGAAATAATCTCAGCATTCCGAAATTCAGTACGTTTCGATCCACCTATACTTGCTGAAATGATAGAAAGACCGAGCACCATGAACACGAGGCTGACTAGTAAGACAAGTAATAAACTTGAACCTTTTTCATTTCTCATTTTTGTCTGATGCCTCCTTAATAGCCGAATTTACTTGTTAAAGTAAGGGGCTTCACGTGTAATTCATTAGATGGTCCGTAATTTGTATTTTCTAGTGTTAATTGAATATTGAATATCCCGTTTATACACCGTTGTTCATTTGAAGAAAGAACAGTCTCATAATTCGTGCACAAAAAATCGATAAAAGAATTATCAGAACTAATTATGTCTTCACCGTCAGTTATGGATATATTCGTCACATTAAGTGGTTCATCGTTTAAAAACACTTGGTTATTTTCTAACTTTAGTTCATTAATAATGACTTCACCAGCGCTCTTCTGGGTTTCTTCCACTAAATTATTATCCGCCGAAGAAACAGTTAGTTTATTGTCGTTTACAAACTGATAACAATTTTCTATGTCTGTCCCTGAAATTTCATCTTTGCAAGGTTTGATTGTATCTGGTGATAATTCATAAATGGAATTCATAATTCTAGCAACTACATAATCAGCTTCATCTCGAATTTGTCCTTCAACTCCAATGACTTTATAGGCTTTTACCCCTGTTAGGAAAACACCATATATAGAGGTGATAATGATCGAAGAAATAGCAAGTCCAGCAAGTAACTCTATTAAAGTAAAGCCCTGTTGATTTTTAAGGGTATTTTTTAGGTGCTTAATTCGTATCATTTGAGATCACCCCTTCCATCATAATAGGTGTTGTACTACCCCAGTGTACCTCGACATCAAAATGAACGATATACTGCGATAAAGGATCTGTTCCACCTGTAAGATGCGCTGGAGTGGGGCGCAGCTTTACGATGACAAAATGGTCATCTGTATTATAGACCTGTCCATTAATTTGAGGTGTTAATACTAGCTCACAGCTGGATTGCTCCTGGAATAATGATAAGTTGTAGGATTTCTCATTTTTTGTAATAGTTATGGTTTCATCACATGAACTACCATTAATTAATATATACTCTCCTGTTTCATCAATTGCAGAATTACCGTTAGTTGTTTGTTCTTCTAAGTAGGTTTTCATATATTGAAAATCTTGTTTTTCTATATAAGTCACGACACTTCTACCAATATTAAGTGCAACTGTCTTATCTTTATTTAAATTAGTATAAGTGTAGGATTGTGTAAAGAAGGCGAGTAAAGTTATGAGTACAACACTTAAAATCGTAATCGAAACTAGTACCTCTAGTAATGTGAACCCTTTGGAATTGTTTTTGACAAAATCATGCATAATGTGACACCTTCTTTCAAATTCCTTACGTTTATTATACAATAAGATTAATAGAAAATAGTAAAATAGTATGAGATCAATTACTAGTTTTTAAAGACAATTGAGGTGCTTTTAATGATAGAATCTTTATTTTTTCTCTTTGGCATTGTCATAGTAGGGTTATTTCTTTTCTTTATACCAAACCAGTTTAGTAAAATGGGCAAAACTACCATACTTTTGTCCTCGTTTTTACTAGCAGGATTCGCTCTAATGGCTAAAAATGTTGTCACCCTATGGCAAGTGGTGTTAGTCATCATCCTCCTTTCTTTTTTGGTAGCGTATCTATTACAAAAGAAGATAGGTAAACAGTTGAGCAAACAAGCAAAACCATTAATTAAGCCTGAACAAGTTTATCTAGAAGAGGAAGTCATTAAAACACTGCCAGCAATGGAAGAAAAGATTGAATTAAAGGAAACGAATGTTCCCCAGGAAATAAATAAGGTTTTTGAAAGTGAACCATTAAAAGAAGAGAAACTAGTAGAAGACATAGAAGAAGAGTTTTTAAGTGCCCGTGCCGAGGTAGCAGCAACGGTGGAGAAAGATGAAGTAACCCTATTTAACTCAAGTGATGAAGATGAGCTACCTGAGCTAACACAATTTCAAGAGGTAAAGGAAACTCATCAGGAGACTAGGATTGACAATGAAGAATTAGAATTATACGAAGAGCTTTATAAGGACAAGCCAACTATTGAAGCAAATGAATTAATTGAAAAAAACAATGATACAGAAATTGAAATAGAAGAATTAGTATTCGGTGATCGAAAATAGGTTGTCGTGATCTGAGGAGGAGAAACAGGTGGAAACCTCAAGTTTGATTAAAATTTTTAGTAGTATTGCGATTAGTACTTTATTTATCTTCTCAATCTCACAGGTAGGATATGCCGTATACCAATCAGTAGCGGAGCAGGGGACCGGCTATGAGGAAAATACGTATTTAGGACCGATTAATATTTCAGGTTTATCAGAGGCTGAAGCTCTAACAAAGGTCTCTGCTGAAGTGAGTTCTTGGCTAGAACAAAACATAGTTCAACTATCCTTTAATGGTGAATCTACGCCTGTACCATCAGACTATTTTACGTTCCTGCTAGACCAAAGCTTAGCTTCTGTAATGAATGGTAAGCAAAATCAATTAATGGTGACAGTGTCAGATGTAGAGTTGAAAATGGCACTTGTTGATTCCATTTACCCTATAGCGGTTGATGAAGTCGATATGGAGAAGTTAAAACTAAATATTGAATTGATTGCCACAGCTCTTTCTAATGAAATAACAACATTAACTGTACAAGATTATTTTACGACGGATGCTTTCTCAGCAAGCACGACCATTTCTGAAGCAAGTCTTAGTAAAATTCCAAATGATATTGACTTACAATCTTACGCTCATTTGTTCTCAACCATCAATGTACCAGCCAATAGTGAGCTTTCATTACATGTAATACTAACCGATAATGGGGTACCACATGAAACAGCAAGTGTACTTGCTACATTGCTTTATAAGACCATTCTACCGACTAATTTTAATGTTATTGAACGTCAGATGAGCGCACAGTTACCTGTATACGGGGAACTTGGGTATGAAGCAAAAGTATCAGAACATCATGATTTTGTTATCTATAATCCCAATTCTACTGACTATGTGGTTGAAATTGAAAACACCTCAGATGGCATACAGGCAACACTAACTGGCTTACCTTTACCTTATCAATATAAAGTTGAAATAGTAGATTCAGAGGTTCATAAACAGAAAGTCATTATCCAATACGATGCCAATTTAGAAATTGGACAGAAAAAAGTATCGGAAGCTGGAAAAGAAGGATTGTCGGCAACAGTTATGAGGCAAAAGCTAGATCAGAAAGGTCAACTCCTAGAAAAGCAATTAATCTCAAAGGATTTTTATCCACCCGTTCATACGGTTGAGCTTCATAGTCTAAAGGTTGCGATTAATTTTAGCTCAATTGAAGAGACAGTAGAGGAAACAGAGGTTAATGACGACTCTTCCGAATTAGGCGAGGAAACTGATGATACTCAAGAAGAAGAGAGTGACTTAGAAGACTCTGAAGAAGAAATTATTGAAAAATAATAGAGTAAAAGGAGGGAATATATGAAGCAGACCAGGAAACGTTTAGGTGATTTGCTAGTAGAAGCGGGCCTTTTAACGGAACAACAATTGGAGCAAACCTTACGAGAGAAAAGTGAAGGTCAAAAACTTGGAGATGCGCTTGTCCAGCAGGGATATGTGACAGAAACACAATTAATTGAAGTGTTGGAGTTTCAGCTTGGAATTCCTCATGTAAGCTTATACCGTTATCCATTCGATTCAAAGCTTAAAAACCTAGTTCCAAAGGATCTAGCGAAAAGACAGCTGATTATGCCGTTGAAAAAAGAAGGAGATAAGCTGTTTGTTACGATGGCAGATCCAATGGATTTCTTTGCGATAGATGATTTGCGTTTATCGACTGGCTTTCAGATTGAAACAGCGATTTCGTCAAAGGATGATATTTTAAGAGCGATCACGAAATACTACGAAATCGATGAAAGCTTAGAAGAGATGCTTACTGACCTTTCACCTGGACAGACTGTGGAAGAGGAAGAAGTAAAGGATCAAGATTCTCCAATTGTTCGACTGGTCAACCAGATTCTCCAAAATGCCGTTCAACAAAAGGCAAGTGATATTCATATTGATCCACAAGAGACGAAGGTTGTGATTCGCTATCGTGTTGATGGCGTGCTTCGAACGGAAAGAATCCTTCCCAAGCATATGCAGAGTGTGTTACTTGCTAGAATTAAAATTATGGCCAATTTAGATATTACCGAGCATCGTATTCCTCAGGATGGAAGACTTAAAATAAATTTGGATTTTCATCCTATTGATTTACGGATCTCGACCTTACCTACAGTTTATGGTGAAAAGGTTGTTATGCGTATTTTAGATTTGAGCAGTGCTCTCAATGACATAGACAAGCTTGGTTTTAATAAGCTGAATTTAAAGCGTTTTTCACAGGTGATTGAAAAGCCAACAGGCATTGTGTTAATTACAGGTCCTACTGGTTCAGGTAAATCTTCAACGTTATATGCTGCCTTAAATAAGCGAAACTCAGAAGAGGTTAATATTATTACGATTGAAGACCCAGTGGAATATCAGCTTGAAGGAATTAACCAAATTCAAGTAAACAACAATATTGGCATGACCTTTGCAAAGGGGTTACGAGCTATTTTACGACAGGATCCTAATATTATAATGGTAGGGGAAATTCGTGATAAGGAAACAGCAGAGGTAGCGATTCGTGCTTCTCTTACAGGTCATTTAGTATTAAGTACGCTACATACCAACGATTCTATTGGTACAATCACGAGACTGATTGACATGGGAGTAGAGCCGTTTTTAGTAGCTTCTTCCTTAACTGGAGTTGTAGCACAGCGTTTAGTACGAAAGGTATGTCGTGATTGTAGTCAGGTGGATGAACCTACGAAACGAGAAATCGAGATTTTTCAAAAGCGAGGACTCTCGATTGAAAAAATTGTTCGTGGAAGAGGCTGTCCTACCTGCAATATGACAGGTTACAAAGGTCGTATGGCCATTCATGAAGTCATGCTCATTAATGATGAAATGAGAAAGACAATCTTAAACTCAGAGTCTATTACAGCTTTAAGAGAGCTGGCGATGAAAAACAAAACGATTTTCCTCATTGATGATGGGTTATTAAAAGTTAAACAAGGCTTAACAACAACCGAAGAAATCTTACGTGTTGTACTTCCAGAGTAGGTGACGATAGTGAAGGATCGAATTGAACATATATTGCGAGCAGCATTTGAACTAAGGGCCTCTGATATTCATTTAACAGTGGGAATCCAGCCGATAATGAGGATTAATGGGGAATTAAAGAAGTACGGAAAAGAAGTACTAAGACCAGAGGATACCGAACAAATGGCGAAGGAAATGATTCCAGATGCAACCTGGGAACAGTTCCTAGAAAAAGGAGAATTGGATTTCTCCTATGGAATTGCGGGGATTTCTAGATTTCGTGTCAATGCCTATTTCCAACGTTCATGTGTGGCAATGGCCGTTAGAATTGTACCAACCACTGTGCCTACTTTAGATGAACTAGGACTACCAGAGTCATTAAAAAAAATCGCCTTAAAGCCACAAGGGCTTGTATTAGTAACAGGTCCAACTGGAAGCGGAAAATCAACTACGCTT
Organism: Bacillus sp. AK128; assembly: GCF_053903075.1. Lineage (NCBI taxonomy): Bacteria > Bacillati > Bacillota > Bacilli > Caryophanales > Bacillaceae > Bacillus > Bacillus sp. AK128. The sequence goes on from NZ_CP096379.1 coordinate 1,091,023, forward strand.
GCAGCGATGATTCATTATTTAAATCAAACCGTACGAAAACATATTATTACCCTTGAGGACCCGATTGAATACTTGCATAAGCATGGCAACTGCATTATCGACCAACGTGAAATTGGTTTTGATACGAAAAACTTTGCAAATGGCTTAAGAGCTTCATTAAGACAAGATCCTGACGTCATTTTAGTTGGGGAGATGCGTGATTTAGAAACGATTCATACTGCGATCACAGCGGCTGAAACAGGGCATTTAGTACTTGGAACGCTTCATACATCTAGTGCACCATCGACCATCGATCGAATTATTGACGTGTTCCCAGCCAATCAGCAGCCACAAATTCGAATTCAATTGGCTTCGGTATTAGTATCTATCGTTTCACAACGTCTTTTCCCGAAAAAGGATGGATCTGGACGAGTCGGGGCAACCGAAATTCTAATAAATAATTCAGCGGTCGCAAACTTAATTAGAAATGAAAAAATCCATCAAATTAAGAGTGTGATGCAAACAAGTCGTGCCGCAGGAATGCACACCCTTGAAATGAATTTGAAGGAGTATTTACAAGCGGGCTTGATTACGAAAGAAGTAGCAGAACATTACATGCAGGAGTTTGATATCCATGCCTAGATATAAATACCAAGGTCGATCAGCCTCTGGTAAAGTCAATGGAATTGTTTCAAGTCCTTCGAAGCGTGAGGCGATGTTAAAGCTACGTGAACAAGGATTACGAATTTTTGAAATTCAAGAAATAAAAGAAACCTTACTAACAAAAGAAATTACCTTTGGAAACCCTGTTAAGCTTGAGCATTTTGTCATTTATTTACGTCAGTTTGCAACGCTGCTAAAAGCAGGGATTTCTGTCGTAGATTCAACGAGAATCTTAAGTCAGCAAACGGCTAGTAAAGCCTTAAAGCGAGTACTCCTAAACGTGGAGGAAGACTTACAAGCTGGTCTAGCCCTATCACAAGCAACAGGTAAATATAAAAAAATCTTTTCACCGATGTTTATCAACATGGTGCGAGCTGGGGAGGCAAGTGGTACCCTAGATGAGACATTAGAAAGACTAGCAGACCATTTTGAAAAACAGCATTATACGAAACAAAAAATTGTTTCTGCACTTGCTTATCCAATTGTTGTCGCTGTCATTGCCATTGCCGTCGTTATATTCTTACTTGTACAAGTAGTTCCGACTTTTGTCAGTATGTTTGAAGGCTTTAATGCGGAACTGCCACTGATTACTCAGTTTGTTTTAGGTGCAAGTGAATTCATGCAAAGCTATTGGTGGTTAGTAGTGTTCGGTCTCATTTTAATCTATGTGCTGTTTCTAGTATTAAGACAAGATAAGTCTACTAAATATTATCTAGACTATATCCAACTAAAGATTCCAGTATTCGGTCCGATGTTTCAAAAGGCCGCAATAGCGAGAATGACAAGAACATTAAGCTCGTTATTTTCAAGCTCCGTACCGATTCTTCAGGCATTATCAATAGTCGAAAATGTCGTAGAAAATGAAGTACTTGCAAAAGTAATCAATGAATCAAAGGATTCATTAGAACGTGGGGTTTCTCTAACAGAGCCAATGAAAAAGCATTGGGCTTTTCCGCCACTCGTCACGCAAATGATTGCAATTGGTGAAGAAACAGGATCACTAGATTCGATGCTAGGAAAAGTAGCCGACTTCTATGAAAAAGAAGTAGAGAGCACCACAGATCGACTGAAGTCATTAATAGAACCGATTATGATTGTTCTACTTTCTGGTATCGTTGGCACGATCGTAACAGCAATCATAGTTCCAATGTTCGACATCTTTAACAAAATTAACTATTAATACACAAAATTAATGATTATTCCACAAAAAATGAGTTTTTTCTACAAATCATATGCTGTATAATAGGAACATAGACCTACGAATCTATTAAAAAATCTATTTATTTAAAGGGGAGAATCATTCATGTTACGTAACATACGTAAAATGTGGAAAAACCAAAAAGGTTTAACACTAATTGAATTACTTGCTGTTGTTGTTATTTTGGGGATTATTGCTGCTATTGCGGTTCCGGCTATTGGGAATATTATTGAAAATACGCGAAAAGATGCAGTTGTTGCTGAAGCAATTCAAATTATTAATGGTTCAAAAATTGCTTATGCCTCAACAAATGAAAAACAATTTATAGTTAGAGAGGCAAAAGAAGCTGGAGGGGGTAATTCTGCAGTTACTGAACTAAACCAACTATCTGATTATGTTGATAATGTTGAAGATAAAGAGTTTGTTGTTAACGTTGATGATGATGGTAACTTTTCTATAACTAATCATGATGTTGCGGTTGCTCTAGGTAAGGATGCGGGTGCTGTAGTAACAGAAGCAGAATTGATTGAGGCGGCAAAATAATTTTATGATATATTTGAAAGCCCCCATCCCAGGGGGCTTTCCCATAAACAAAACAGGAGGCAACCATGACACTATTCCTCTACACCTACATCTTCATCATCGGACTTGTACTTGGCTCCTTTTACAACGTAGTTGGCCTAAGAGTGCCACTCAACCAATCCATCGTAAAACCAAGATCAGCCTGTCCCAATTGCCAACAAACTTTAACCCCTCTACAATTAATCCCCGTTTTATCCTTTCTGATTCAACGAGGTAAATGTCGTTCATGTGGTTTACGGATTTCTCCACTATACCCTGTTATGGAGCTTGCGACAGGGCTTTTATTTGTTTTGGCACCTATCCTTTTAGGTTGGCAGCTCGAGCTTTTTGTGGCTTGGACATTTCTATCCCTATTAATCATCGTGTTTGTGTCCGATATTAAATATATGATCATCCCAGATAAGGTACTACTTGTTTTTGCTGTCCTTCTCTTGATTCAACGCTTAGCTCTTTCTCCTTTACAGCCATGGTGGGATTCCCTACTAGGTGCCGCTGTTGGCATTCTACTACTCATGACAATCATCCTTGCTAGTAAAGGTGGGATGGGTGGAGGAGATATGAAGTTGTTTGGAGTGATAGGGATTGTGCTTGGATGGAAGTTAGTCTTACTTGCTTTCTTTATGTCTACCCTAATTGGTACGCTCATCGCATCGATTGGACTAGCAATCGGTAAAGTGAAGCGGAAACAACCGTTTCCATTTGGTCCTTCGATTGTAATCGGTACGATTATTACTTATTTTTATGGTGAATTTTTAATAGAGTGGTATTTATATTTAATAGGCTTTACTTTTTAATGATGCTTTTAGGTAATCTAGCTCCAGCGCCAAGTCCCTCGAAGGAACATTTGCTGGTCGGGGTTTAACGGGGCGCTTACGCCTTTTGTTCGTAAATGGATTTTAATTTAGGAGGTTATACAAATGGTCTTTTCGTTACTACCTGGAGGAAATAAGCCTGTTAATTTGATTTTGAAAGACCATGTGATTCGGTTTATTGAGCTCAAATCTACCTCGCCCGTCTCGGTTTTAAAGCAAGGCGAACGTTTTTTACCGGAGGGGTTAATCAAGGAAGGACGCATTATCGATCAAGTGACTCTACTCATGATCCTTGAAGAATGTATCCAGGATTGGGGTTTAAAGAAACGAAAGATTCGTTTTGTTGTACCTGATTCATTTGTTGTGATTCGTAAAATTGAGGTACCGGTTGATGTCATGGATGAGGAAATCCACGGTTATTTGCAATTCGAGCTTGGCACAAGTATTCACCTTCCATTTGAAAATGCCATTATCGATTTTGAAGTGATTGGAGTTGGGACCGAAAAGAAAACGGTGCTTTTATTTGCCTCTCCTGAAGACGTCATTCTTGAATATTTATCTGTTTTTCAGGAATTAAAGCTTAAGCCCATTGCGGCTGATATTTCACCGCTTGCCTTATACAGATTGTATGTTTCGATGGATCAAGTTGAGGAGAATGAACGAATCCTACTAGCTCAATTTGACCATAAATCTGTTAACTTTAGTATTTTAGAAGATTATAAACCGATTTTCATGAGACATCTTGTCATTGAAAATCCTTCTAGCTTATGGAGAAATGAAGTCGGTACGTTTACCTATTTAGGAAATCAAGAGGAGTTAATCCTCCAATTTAATGATACGTATAAGGAAATCGAACGGATCCTAAGTTTTTACCGCTTTTCACTGAATCAAGGTAAAGAACAAATTACGAAGATCGTTGTAACCGGAGACCATCCATATCTAGATAAAATCCTATCAGATTTACAAGAACGATATGAGATACCGGTCATTTCCTTGGCCCTATCGAATCTTTCAACTGAACCAAAGCTATCGAATGGGTTCCAATTACCCATTGGGTTAGCCTTAAAAGAGGTGTAACACCCATGCTAATTGATATTAATTTACTACCTAAAAAAGAAGTCAGAAACATCGCCAGCTTGGTGTTATTTGTAGTACCTCTTGTCGTAGCGATATTATTGATTACCATTTTCCTTTTTCAACAAATGGGTGCGAAGGAAGAGATCGAGTCTTTAAAGGATTCAATAAGTCAACAGCAGCAACTACGTATAACATACGAAGAAAAGTTAAAAAGCTACGAAGGTTCAGAATCTGTCAATCAATTACAGGAAACGATTTCTTGGATGGATGCCTCTTCTGTTAAATCGGTTCCCATTATTGAACACCTAACTGCGTTACTTCCTAAACGAGGGTATATCCTAAGCTACAATTATAGTGAAGAGGGAAGTTTACAGATTACCATTCAATTTGATACCTCACGGGAATCAGCTTATTATTTAAAGCTACTTAAGAATTCTACCAACTTTGAAGAGGTCAAAATTCTAAGCTTGTTAACAAATCCTTATGAGGATATAATCGAGCAAATTTCAGTTGAGGAATCAGTACCAAATGAAAAATATGTACCACGTTATATAGCTGTGTATGATCTTACGTTGAATGTCCCAACTTTACTTGAACAACAAAAGGAGGGAGAACAATGATCCTCCAATTTTCATCAAAGCAAATTAAAATTTTAATTTTTTCACTAGTAGTAATTGTCCTATCCTATACGGGGATTTACCTGCTTTTTTCTTCAAAATGGGATAGTGAAACAACCTTACTAAACTCATCTCTAAAGGTTGAGGAGCAGCAAACTTCTATACTAGAAGAGAAGTTAAATGCAAGTCAAGAACAGACACTCGAGAGTACGAACACACTTCAACAGAAAATACCAGTGGATCCATTGGTAGAACAGCTTATTCTTGACTTAGAAAAAGCTGAAACGGTCTCTAATAGTTTTATTTCTAGTATGAGTTTTACAGATGGTAGTTTCACTCAATCTAGTTCGCTTGAACAGTACCAACAATTCTTGGCTAAAGATCAAGCACGTTCGGGAACTTCTGATGCTTTAACAGAGGAAGGTGAAGAAACTGAGAACAGTGAACAGACTGAAGTGGTAGAAGAAACTGAAGAACAGTTAACACCATTAGGCTTGGAACAAGTAGAAGTTTCGTTAAATGTAGAGTCACCGAACTTTTTTGACATGAAAACCTTTTTAAATTCGATCGAATCTTTAACACGAATTGTAAGAGTGGATTCTCTATCATTTGCGGGTCTACCAGAACTGACGTCACTAGATCAAACTATTTCGACTTTAAAGTATACAGTTGTCATCTCTACTTACTATTTCCCTGGATTGGATGATTTGAAAGCTGATTTACCTACTATAGATGTGCCGGAACCAAGTAACAAGCTTAACCCTTTTGGTTCAATTACTGAGGATGAAGAAGTTGTAAGTACAACCACCTCCAATGATGAGAATGTAATTGAGCATACGGTTCAAACTGGTGAAAACTTATCGATCATTTCACTGAAGTACTATCAAGATGTAAACAAAGACGGATTAATCAAAGAGTATAATAATCTTTCTAGTGATTTAATTGTAGTTGGACAAATACTAGAAATCCCGTTAGACTAATCTGCAAATATTGACGAAAACCTTTCATAACAAGACGACAAATGTCTTGTTATTTTTTTTTGCTCCTATGTTACAGTTGGAAAAAGTATACTCCCGATTTTCCGACACATTTGGAGGTGTAGCACATGGACAGGCCTAAGGTTCTGATTAAAATTAATGGTAGAGAGCGGTCGTTCTATGAAACGACAACGGACAAACAGGAGAAGGAATCTAGTAATAAGCCAGAAGGTAACGTGGTGGAGAAGAAAGAAGATCATAGAGATCAGTCTGAAGATATCGAGACTCTAGTAGATGCGCAGAAATTAGTAGAAGAGGAAGTTGCTGCAGGAAATGAAGAAAGGGAATTTGACTGGATCTTACCTGAGCGACATCCAGAAAGAGAATCAAGAGAAGAGTTTCCATACGATAAGCTCGTTAAAATCGATCCTAAACGTAAAAAGTCTAATCCAATGATTGGTTCCTTTACGTTCCCGAGTAAGGCAAAAAAGAGTAAAAACCAGCACTTCCCGTTCAAAACTTTGTTTCTAGCTATTATATCTGCGTTAGTGATAGGTACTTCTTTTGGGATGGTGGTTCTTCATCTCTTTTCAGAGGATCTGGCTCAGCCAGCTTTTGATGCAAATCAGCCAGTTGATTCTGAGGGGACTAATGGAGCAACAGACCCTGAGGCAGAGCCAAGCAATGGGGAGCAGGTTGGATCAGCCACACCAATTGCACTTCCTGCCTTAGAGGTATTTGTTGTGCAAGGGGGGATGTTTTCGTCCGCAGAAGCTGCTGCTCCGATTGTTGATGGACTAAAAGGAGAAGGATTTGCCGGAACTTTAATTCATCAAGACGGTAAAAATTTTTTATTTATGGGGATTGGCATTTCTGATTTAGCAAGTAAAGCGATGGCGACAACCTATGAAACGGCTGGTAAGGAAACGTATGTGAAATCATTTTCAATACCTGCTGTCAATACTGAGGGAGACCCTGCTATGGTGACGGCAGAAAAGTTATTCAATCAGCTAGTACTATATAGCTCGAATAAGCATACAAGCATGCCGGAAAGTGTAGCCTGGAATGATATTAAAACTACATACGAAGAACTAGTTGCTCAAAACTCTGAAACAGAATTTGTAAAGGCTGTCCAGAATGCGTATACTTCCGTTGAAGCATACCAAGGTTCATCTTCTAATCAAGATTTCTGGGCTTCCCAGCAAGCACTTTTAACGAGCCTTCAATCCTATCAAAATTGGATTTTAGAACAAAATAACTAATGGAATTTGTCGAAAGAAGACATAAAATATAAAGGAGAAACGTATCGTATAACGTTTCTCCTTTTTTATGATTAAAATAACGATTGCTTGAAAATACTAAAATGTGGTAAAAATACGCAGTTATTATAAATTGTAAGAATTGGGAAGGAATGGTACGATATGGTTGTATCTTCCTTCATAACTTAAAAGTAAAGTAAGGTGATGACATGCAACACCTCATTTTAGCCTCTTCATCTCCAAGAAGAAAAGAACTGCTTACAACCCTCGGACTTTCATTTGATGTTCTTTCAAGCTCCATTGAAGAAATTGTCGATCCATCGGCAACACCTGAGGAAACGGTTCTCTCATTAGCTCAGGAAAAGGCGATGGACGTAGCAAAACAGTATCCGTCCGCTTATGTAATCGGCGCTGATACGATTGTAGTAAAAGATTTAAAAATTTTAGGTAAGCCCAAAAATAAAGAGGACGCAATAGATACGCTTCGAATGCTATCAGGATCTACTCATTCGGTATTAACAGGAGTAGCAATTGTGTATAATGGGAATCCGACCTCCTTCTTTGTGAAAACAGAAGTAACCTTTTGGCCTCTTAGTCAGGAAGAAATTGACCGCTATATCGAAAGTGGTGAGCCATTTGATAAGGCAGGCTCATATGGGATTCAGGGGTTAGGTTCTTTGTTTGTAAAGGAAATACAAGGGGATTATTTTTCTGTTGTCGGCTTACCCATTTCCACTTTAAAAAGAGAATTAGTAAAATTGGGTATTACCTTTTAAAGGGGGAATATGGTATTTGAATGAACGCTCTTCGTTAATGATTAGAGATTTTCCACAAAATGAAAGACCACGCGAGAGATTAGTTAATGATGGGGCAACAAGCCTTTCAAATCAAGAGCTGTTAGCGATTTTACTGAGAACTGGTTCAAAGCAGGAATCAGTTATTCAGCTTGCGAATAAGCTTCTAAGTCAATTTGAAGGATTACGCCTCTTAAAGGATGCAACGATTGAAGAACTCAGTAGTATTAAAGGAATCGGTGAGACAAAGGCGATTCAAATTATGGCTGCTCTAGAGTTAGGTAGAAGAATGGGCAGGCTTCAATATGATGATCGTTATGTGATTCGTTCACCAGAAGATGGTGCGAATTATATGATGGAAGAAATGCGGTTCCTTTCACAGGAACATTTTGTTTGCCTATACCTAAATACGAAGAATCAAGTATTGCATCGCAAAACCATCTTTATCGGTAGCTTAAATGCATCAATTGTTCATCCTAGAGAAGTCTTTAAAGAGGCCTTTAAACGTTCTGCTGCTTCAGTAATCTGCTTACACAATCACCCAAGCGGAGATCCTGCACCTAGTAAAGAAGATATTGAAGTCACAAAGCGTCTCTCGGAATGTGGTAGAATTATTGGAATAGAACTTCTAGATCATTTAATTATTGGTGACCAAAAGTTTGTTAGCTTAAAAGAAAAAGGATATGTGTAAACACTATGCTTTTGAGATTACTTCCTTTATAATACTATCTATGAGTTTTTTCATGAAACAGATAGTATGATAAATAGGAAGCAAACATACCTATAGTTATAGAAGAGCATGTCAGGTGCCATCATCACACACTTAATGGTTAGAAAGGAAGATACATACATGCTTGGTACTCGAGATCTTGGAATCGACTTAGGAACGGCAAATACCCTTGTATATGTTAAGGGAAGAGGGGTAGTTGTAAGAGAGCCCTCCGTTGTAGCTGTTCAAACAAATACAAAACAAATCGTTGCAGTTGGAAATGACGCTAAAAATATGATCGGTCGTACGCCTGGAAATGTAATTGCGACTCGTCCAATGAAGGATGGGGTTATTGCTGATTACGAAACAACGACGACGATGATTAAATATTATATTAGACAAGCCTTGAAAAATAAGAGCTTTTTCTCTGGAAAGCCGTATGTAATGGTTTGTGTACCATCTGGGATTACTGAAGTTGAGGAACGTGCAGTTGTGGAATCCGCCAAACAGGCCGGTGCTAGAGATGCTTTTACAATTGAAGAACCGTTTGCTGCTGCCATTGGTGCGAATCTTCCAGTATGGGAGCCAACCGGAAGTATGGTTGTCGATATTGGTGGAGGAACAACAGAGGTTGCCATCATTTCACTTGGCGGAATCGTAACGAGTCAATCGATTCGAATTGCCGGTGATGAAATGGATGAAGCAATTATGCAGTACATTAAAAAGAATTATAACCTCATGATTGGTGAACGTACCGCTGAAATGCTAAAGGTTGAAGCCGGTTCAGCTGGAATTCCAGAAGGTATTGAGGATATGGACATTCGTGGACGTGACTTATTAACTGGGTTACCAAAAACGATTGCGATTACAGCAACAGAGGTTGCAGAAGCACTGAAGGATACCGTTACAGCTATTGTTGAAGCAGTTAAAGTGACATTAGAGAAAACACCACCTGAGCTTGCAGCCGACATCATGGATCGCGGAATTGTCCTAACCGGTGGCGGAGCATTACTCCGAAACTTAGACCGTGTCATTAGTGAAGAAACAAGCATGCCAGTACTAGTAGCCGAAAACCCACTAGACTGCGTCGCAATCGGAACAGGTAAATCCCTAGACAATATCGACCTATTCAAAAACAAAGCAAAATTCAGCAATCGAAGGTATTAACAGGGTGACCTAAGAACTTTCTTAGGTCTTTCTTGGTGAAAAAAGACTTTTTTTGCGTGCTAATTTAACTGAAGTTTATATAGTGACTTAGCTATTACATACGTATCTTTCAAAAGAAATGGTTGTTGTTTTTTAAGTATTAAAAAGCACAAACAATTGTTATACAGGTTGATTGGAACGGAAGGATGCGAGACTCCTGCGGGAGCAGCGTGTCAGATGAGACCCCACAGGCGCATGCCGAGGAGGCTCATCGCACGCCCCGCGGAAAGCGAGTATCCTGGAGAGGAAATCAACCACCTGGGTTATAAGTAAAAAACATAATAAGATTTTTTAATTTTTCCACTTGAAAGATTTTCCCATGTCTAAGACAATTAAAAATGAATGCTATAGATTTACCGAATAGATTTTGTTGATAAAGAGGGTGTAAGGTCATGCCACAATTTTTTCTAAATAAACGTCTTATTATTCTGCTTGTCAGTATTATTGTTCTCGTGGCATTGATTGGCTTTTCTATGAATGACCGTGAAAAATTAACGTTACCTGAGCAATTTTTAAGAGACTCCATGGGATGGGTGGTTGGATTGTTTCATTACCCTGCAAATGAAATGAAGGGCTTCTTTCAAAATGTAAAGGAACTTAGAAACACCTATCAAGAAAATGAAGAACTCAAAGCAAAGTTAGAGGAATATGTAGAGCTTTCAGTTAAAGTAGATACATTAGAATCAGAAAATAAAGAGCTAAGAGACTTACTAGGTAAAACAGAAAGTATACGTGAGTACACTCCTATACAAGCAACCGTTATTGGCCGTGATCCAGACCGCTGGCATGAAATATTAACTTTGAATCAAGGGAGTAATGACGGTGTTGAAATTAACATGGCTGTTATTACATCCGAGGGGTTAATCGGTAAAGTGCAATATGTATCTCCTTTTACTTCTACCGTTCAGCTGTTAAGTGCACCTGCTAGAACAAACCGAATTTCTGCAATTATTCAGGGCAAAGAGAAGACGCTTGGGATCATTGAAGGGTATGATGACGTTCGAGAGGCATTATTATTTAGAAGAATTCCATATGATGCTGATATCCAAGAGGGTGACATGGTTATCTCATCTGGTCTAGGTGGAGTGTTTCCGCAAGAGTTGATTATTGGATCGGTGTTAGAAGTCTTCCCTGCTGAAGATGGCTTAACTAAAACCGCTTATGTGGAGCCGGCCGCGAATTTATATGACATCAACCATGTGATTATCGTCGACCGTTCTATGGTGAGTGAGCAGGATGTGGTCGAGGAGGAAGAGGTGGAGGAGAATTGAGAAAATGGCTTCTCCCAACCTTAGCTCTCCTATGTTTTATTTTTGAGAGCGTGTTTGTTCAGGTTCTTCCTTCTGAGTTGTTTAATATGGAAAGAATAATGATTCCCCGATTTGTAATGGTCATCATCGTATTAATTACGATGCTTACCTCTGTTTCAAAAGGGATGATTTACGGGTTTGTTCTCGGTCTTTTATATGATTTAATGTATACGGATTTGATGGGGGTCTATATGTTTGCCTATACTTTCTTGGCATATGGTGTTGCCATGATCATGAAGGTTCTACATATTAATATTCTAACCGTCATCCTGATTAGCTTACTGAGTATAGGGATTTTAGATTTTTTCGTATATGGGATTATGATATTATTAAAGATTACGATGATGCCAGTTGAGGAATTTTTAATGGTACGATTACTTCCTACTCTTGTGCTAAATTTAGCCTTTGTTATTTTATTATTTGTACCATTACGAAAACAATTTTTCAAAATTATTGATACAAATAAGGACGAGTAAGGTAAAATAAAACTTGGCGGGTAGCCAAGTTTTATTTTATCGGTTTCATTTCACATAATACTGAAATCGTTAACTTGGCATACTGAAAATCAAAAACTAAGGCTAAAAAAGCTAAACTTTATCATAAGTATACATGCAGCTTTTTCGAAGATTTTTATAAAGGAAAGAGGAAAAACGGTCGGCCTGTCGAAATTTATATTGTATGAGGTGAGCGTAAGTGATGGGGACTAAGCAACAATATGTAACAATCAAAGGGACAAAGGATGGCTTAACGTTACATCTCGATGATCGCTGTTCGTTTCAAGAGCTACTATCAGAAATTGAGGACAAGCTGTCTGCTAATCAACAAACACAACCAGACAGACCACATATAGTCGTTCATGTAAAGGTCGGAACTCGCTACATATCAAAAGATCAAGAGGAAATGTTAAGTACGTTAATTGGGAAAAAGAAAAACCTAGTGATAGGTTCTATAGATAGTGAAGTCATCACTATGGCTGAAGCTCTAGAATGGAAAAAGCAATCTGAGGTTAGTACCGTATGTAAAATGATTCGGTCTGGTCAAATCTTAGAGGTTCCAGGTGATTTAATACTAATAGGTGACGTGAATCCAGGTGGCACGGTTATTGCTGGAGGCAATATATTTATTATGGGTGCCTTACGTGGACAAGCTCATGCAGGTAATACTGGTAATAATGAGGCAGTTGTCGCTGCTTCGATTATGAAGCCGACTTTACTTAAGATTGCAAATGTGATTAATAGAGCACCAGATCGTTTTCAAGAGGAGCGAAACGAAATGGAATGTGCCTATATAAATAAAGATGAGCAAATAATCATTGATCGTTTACAGGTTTTATCACATCTTAGACCGAATTTGACGAAACTAGAAAGGGGAATGTAACGTGGGAGAAGCTATAGTTATTACATCTGGTAAGGGTGGCGTTGGCAAGACCACAACTTCAGCAAATATCGGCACCGCGTTGGCTTTATCAGGGAAACGTGTTTGCTTAGTCGATACTGATATCGGACTTCGTAATTTAGATGTTGTGATGGGACTTGAAAACAGAATTATATATGATTTAGTCGATGTGGTGAACGGACGCTGTAAGGTTCATCAAGCTTTAATTAAGGACAAGCGTTTTGAATGTCTGTACCTACTTCCGGCAGCTCAAACAGTAGACAAATCAGCGGTACAACCTGAGCAAATGAAAAAGCTTATACTAGAGCTGAAACAGGACTATGATTATATTATTATCGATTGTCCGGCTGGAATTGAACAGGGTTATAAGAATGCGGTCGCTGGCGCTGATCAGGCAATTGTTGTTACAACTCCTGAGGTATCATCGGTTCGTGATGCAGACCGTATCATTGGGTTACTTGAGAAGGAAGAGGTTCAACCTCCGAAGCTAATCGTCAATCGTATTAGAAATCATATGGTGAAGAATGGTGAAATGCTTGATGTGGATGAAATCGTATCGGTACTAGCGATTGACTTACTAGGCATAGTTGCTGATGATGATAGTGTCATTAAGGCATCAAATAGTGGTGAGCCGATTGCGCTTGATCCTACAAGTAAAGCATCACTAGCCTACCGTAATATTGCTCGTCGAATTTTAGGTGAATCTGTACCTCTTCAGCTTTTAGAAGAAGACAAGGGCGTACTATCTAAAATGAAAAAGTTTTTTGGAATTAGATAAGTTAATGAACCAGGCTGTAGGGATTAAATCCTTGCAGCCTTTTGTTTTTGGTAAAATTGGAGATTAATAATCTAGAAACATCGTATTCAGGTTATCCAAGATAGAGATCTCGAACCTATTTGCACGAAAATCTGACTTTATGCACGTTTTTAAAAGATTTGTGCACGAAAATTAAAATATATGCACATTTTTTCCGACTTCTGCACGAAATTAAAAATATATGCACATTTCAACTAAAGCTACGATCGTCTTCACTCAATACTAAAACCCCAACCACATAAGACAAATACACAGCTTTTCTCACAGTCTCCGCCACGCCTGAATAGTATATAGGAAACTTATAACCGGTGGTGGGTTGGTGTGAAACTTCCTATTCTTTTATCAGGTCCAATTTTAAGGAGGGTAGATCCCTCCAGTGTGTCAATTTGGATTGCAACCAGTAGACGTTTTCAGATAGGGGCGGAGCTATTTGAAATAGAGCAAACGGAAAACGCTTATCAATATCATTTATTAAGTGAACTTACCGATACAAAGACGGTGAAAATGGGGAAAAGACTGTACATTCATATGATTACAATTAAGCCGATGAAACAGCATTTTCCTACTAATACACTATTAGGCTATAATCTACTATTTAAAAGAAAATCAAAAACAGTAGATTTAAATAGTTTTGGATTACTTGATACAGACAATCCTCAATCGATTGTGTATGGCGGCTTGAAATATCCATCATTTTATATTCAGTCAGGTGCTAGTGGTGGTTTATTATACGGCTCTTGTAACAAGCTTCACGGTAAAGATCATAATGCTTTAGCAAGTGCGGATCTACATCTTGAGACAGCCTATAAAGATTTAAATGACCGACCGCATTCCCTGTTTCTTCTCGGTGACCAAATCTATGCAGATGATGTCGCAGACCCCGTTTTTCCTGCTATAAAAGCACTCAGTAAGAAGTTAGTAGGGAAAAAGGAAAGGCCTGAAGAAGTAGAAGCGAGACTTAATAAGAAACCCTATCAGGATATGATGAATAAAGTTAACGGTAGAAAATATATAATGGAGCAATTTTGTCAATTTACTTCCTTAGATGCTCATAATCATCTGATTACATTTGGTGAATATGCGACTATGTATTTATTATCATGGAGTCCCGAGCTCTGGGGATACGCTGTTGATCGGCGATTGATTCCCACTTTTGAGGAGCTGATTGAGAACGAGCAATTTCACTTTGTGTTTCCAAATGATGATAAAAATCGAACAGAGTATCAGAAGGAACATAGACAATATGAACAACGGTTTAATGAACAGTGGTTTGACATTCAAGAGAATTTACATGTCCTACCAAGAGTGAGGAGATTGCTAGCGAATACACCGACCTATATGATGTTTGATGATCATGATATTACAGATGATTGGAATCTATCACGTAATTGGGTGAAAAATGTTTGGGAGTCGTCACTTGGTCGTCATGTTGTGGCAAACGGATTAGGTGCATACTGGTCCTTTCAAGGCTGGGGAAATGATCCAGAATCGTTTAGTCCGTCTTTTGTAAGAACGATTAAAAAGTATGCTCATTCTTTTATGGTCGGTTCTAGAGAATATCAAAAGTGGGTTAACGAATTATGGAATTATGATTCCTGGCATTTTGTTACTCCGACTGAACCAAAGGGATTATTTTTAGACACTCGGACTCAACGAGCTTTTGATTCGCCGCCACAAGCCATACGTGTAGGGAAATTAATAGAGGAAGCGCCTCGTGGACCAAAGCTCGTGAATGAGCAGGCTTGGGAGAAGTTGACTCAGTCATTACGACAAAGTGGCTGGAAAAAAGGAGACCGTTTAATGATTGCTTCTCCAACACCTCTTTATGGAATTGGTCTTATTGAGTCGGTGCTACATTCATATGTACCTCCGCTCAGGGCGATCGGCATTCCGGTTCATGAGTTAATGGATTATGAGGCGTGGAAATATAATGTGGAAGGCTATACTCATTTTATAAATAAAATTCTAGAATGGAAGCCGAGTGACTGTTTTATTTTATCAGGAGATGTTCATTATGCTTCAAATGTTAAAGCGAGAGTAGAAACAAGTAACGGGGAACAGGCCGATATTATTCAATTCACAAGCAGTCCTGTTCATAATATGAGCTTTTCTGGAATCTGGGGAACTCTCATGAAACGAGTCATCTGGCTCAATGCAGTGAAGAGGAAAAAGAAGGAAATAAACAGGTATTGTGATTCATCATATGAATTTATATTGGATGAACCTCATGAACAAGATCAAGCCTATCATTTGAAAGAGAAGATTCAATATTTATCAACGGATCAGAGCGAAATCATTAAGATAAAAAACAATATTGGCTTGATCTTTTATAGCGAAGATGAAATTCAAAACACTCTTTTACAATATAACCACATGGAAAAGGTGCAAACTTCCTTTGAACGAGTTAACCTCTCGAGAAAAAATTAATAAGAGTATTAGCCCACATTCTGTAAATAGAGTGTGGGTTTATTTTATTTTTTCGCATATATGCTCCGGACAAGTCATAAAATGTACAAACTCTAGCTAAGGGAATGATGAACACATGAGTAAACGTGCGGATGATATTCGCAAGCGAATTGCGAAGCGAAAAAGAGATAGACAACAAATGCCATCCCAGCAATCTTCTAGAAAGAATCAATTACCAACTAGCTTTTATGTGAAGGATGAAGAGCGGTATGGCGTTGCACCGTTTGATTCTTATGAAGGTGGAGGAACGAATCAACACCCGTTATTTAATAAAGAATGGTTTATGTTTAAGGTATTAGGAGCAGCTTGTCTATTGTTATTAGTTGCGATTATGTTTAAGGATGGGAATGCTCGCTTTGAGCCTGCTCGCGACTTTGTAGCCAAAACGATGGAGAGTGAATTTCAATTTGCAGCTGTGACAGAATGGTATGAGGACCAGTTTGGAAGACCACTAGCTTTATTGCCAACAAATATTCAAAAGGAAACACCAACCCAGGATGCACCAAACTATGCTATGCCGGTACTTAGTACTAAAATACTGGAAAACTTCGAGAAGAACGGTCAAGGGATCATGATTGAAACAGGAAATAATTCACAAGCAGAAGCAATTTATGAAGGAACCGTTGAGTATATTGGCACAAAACCTGAAATTGGCGGGATTACGGTGGTGATTCAGCATAGCGATGGATCGGAATCCTGGTACGGAAACTTAGAGGCATCGGATGTATTACTTTATGACTATATCGAAAAGGGTACAAAAATAGGAACGGTAACAGATAGCTCTGATGGAGTGAATGGAATGTTTTATTTTGCAATTAAAAAGGGGGATAGCTTTATCGACCCAATCCAGGTGATTAACTTTGAGTAAAGGAATATGGGTATTAGCGCATAAATTTAAGATACACCCATTATTCTGGTTCATTATCGGAATTAGCATCATAACTGCCCACTTCAAAGAACTATTAATGGTTTTTTTGATTGTGATCTGTCACGAAATGGGCCATGCTTGTATGGCTCTTTTTTTTCGTTGGAGAATAAAAAAGATAGAATTACTGCCATTTGGTGGGGTAGTTGAACTAGACGAACACGGGAACAGGCCGTTAAAGGAAGAGTTTTTCGTGATTTTAGCAGGACCTCTTCAGCATGTTTGGCTCACTGGGTTAGCCTTTCTACTATCAGAATTGGAACTCATATCAGCACACAATTTCGAGCTATTTATGTATCACAATCTCATCATCTTGCTATTTAATTTACTTCCAATATGGCCGCTTGATGGTGGAAAGCTATTATTTCTTTTATATTCATTAAAGCTACCTTTTGCCAAGGCACATCGTTCGACTATTCTGTCGTCAACTTTCATTCTAATAGCTTTGGCCATCATCGCCTGTATCATTGAGCCGTATCAATTAAATATGTGGGTCATCTTTTCATTTCTTGTTTTTTCTCTTTATACAGAATGGAAGCAGTGCTCCTATGTATATATAAGGTTCTTGCTTGAGAGGTATTATGGGAAACATCAAAACATTATGAAGCTAAAACCTCTAGTCGTGAAAGAAGCAGACCCAATCATTGAGGTGCTATCAAAGTTTAGTCGAGGCTATAAACATCCGATCGTGATTGAGAAGGATAAAAAGCGGTATGAGCTGGATGAGAACGAGTTACTACATGCTTATTTTTCCAGAAAACTCACCACCTGCAGCATCGAGGACCTAATCCATGATTATTGACTATCACCAATACAACCAGTAAAGTGAAACTACTAACAGTAGAGTTTCACTTTATTGGTTTTATTTTGTTTATGAAGGCTGTTTTCTTATAGAATGTTGCTGTGCGTAAAAATCCCAAAATCCGGATTTTTACCTTAGTAACAAGATCTTGCTATACATAAAGAGAGTTGCTCTTTTCTAATCTCTACTTAATTTGCTTAGAATACTGGGTATATAGCAAACTCAATGTCACGAAGGCAAAAAAGTTTTAGAAAAGAAAAGAGCCTTATGAAAAGTGGTGTAAGAAATGAAAAGAACGATTGTAATGAATCTGCTTACCTCTGAAAAGCGTATTGCTGTTTTAGAAGATCATCAAACAGTGGAGTTTTACTTTACTCATCCACAGCAAGAGGATGTAAGTGGGAATCTATATGCCGGTCGGATTACTAGAGTCTTACCAGGTATGCAGGCTGTTTTTGTGGATATTGGTTTTGAAAAGAATGGATTTCTTCACCGTGACCAATTATTAGCGTATCATGTGCATCCTTTACCTATTGATGAAAAAAGAAAGAAAAGTGTTAGTGAATTTGCACGTGAGGGAGAGTTAATTCTCGTTCAAGTGGAGAAGAATAGTGTTGGTAATAAGGGACCAAAGCTAACCAATATTATTGAGTTATCTGGTCAATATGTGGTGTATCTACCTTCCGGACGGTATATTGCCGTTTCGAAAAAAATGGAAAGTGAAGCAATCCGAGATTTGTGGAGAGACGAGCTTCAGTCCTTTCTCACCAAAGATGAGGGAGCCATTGTTCGTACCGCTGCAGAGAAAAGCGGGATTTCAGGTGTAAAGGAAGAGCTTCAAGGTTTACGAGAGCAATATGAAGAGCTTCAGCAATTATTTAAGTCGAAAAGCAAACCAGGTTTATTAAAAAGTGTAACAAGTCAATCGGATAAAATCATTCAAGAGGTTGGGATTCATACGATTGATGAGATAATTGTGGATGACTTTTCCACCTATCAAGAGCTTAGTAAAAAGTACGATCAGCCACAAATTACCTATTACCGGAACCGTGAGAATATATTTTCTCATTTTAATATAGAAGTGGAGATTGACCGGTTACAAAAGAAAATTGTGTGGCTTTCAACCGGGGCCTACCTCATTGTTGAACATACTGAAGCACTGACCATTATTGATGTGAATACTGGAAAGTTCACAGGAAAAACCAACCTGAAGGAAACCGTGTTAAAAACAAATGAGCAAGCAGCTATAGAGATTGCAAGGCAAATTAGGTTGCGTGATATTGGTGGAATGATCCTAATTGATTTCATCGATATGAAAACGGAAGAAGAAAAGAATATCGTGTTAAAAGTGTTAAAGGCAGAGCTAACTCGTGACCGAACTAGAACGATTGTCTACGGATTTACCCGACTTGGCATACTGGAAATGACAAGAAAACGCGTTCGAGAAAATGTGGTGGACCAGTTAACAGAGACCTGTCATGTTTGTGGGAATGGACAAGTTCCAGCAAAAGAAGCGTTAGCCTATAAACTTGAGCGAGAATTAATGGAGTTAAGGGGACGAGATGAAGAAGGTGTATGGGTTCAAGCAACTCGTGATATTATCGACATATTCACGAAGAAAACACCACCCCTTCAGGAGCAGTTAGAAAAAAGCTTACAAATGGAGCTTTTGTTTACTGAAAAGTCTGCCGCACAACCAAGCTATGAAATCCGACATATTGGGTCAAGGGATGATATTCATTCAAGAGTAAAAAGGATTGACTAGTTTATTAGCGTATGATAACATTGGTATGTTATTGTTTGTAGCGCACCCGTGCTACAACCGCACAGAACAGGTTTATAAATGATGGTGGTCATACTACCTGAATACCTGCGATGGCGAGTCTGGGTAATATGAGGAGGTGCAAATATGTACGCAATTATTGAAACTGGCGGTAAGCAAATTAAGGTTGAAGAAGGTCAAGCTGTATACATCGAAAAGTTACATGCTGATCAAGGTGAAACTGTTACATTTGATAAGGTTCTTTTCGTTGGTGGTGACAATGTTAAAGTTGGTAGTCCACTAGTTGATGGAGCTTCTGTAACTGCTAAGGTTGAAAAGCAAGGTCGCGGAAAGAAGTTAACAATCTTCAAGTACAAGGCTAAGAAGAACCAACACCGTAAGCAAGGTCATCGTCAACCTTACACTAAAGTTGTAATCGAAAAGATCAACGGGTAAGGTTTACTTATATGATTGAAATTGACATTATCCGAGCCTCTAATCAGCATCTGAAATCGGTAACGATCTCGGGTCATGCTGAATATGATGAGCCTGGAAAAGATATTGTTTGTGCAGGGGTATCTGCTGTTACATTTGGTGCAGCAAACGCAGTTGAAGAACTGTGCGGTATTGCACTTCAAGTAGAGCAAGGGAAGAGTGGATTTCTTCGCTTTATCATTCCATCAGTACATGATGGGGACAAGCTGGAGAAGGTTCACTTTTTACTAGAAGGTATGCTTGTCTCACTTAAGACAATAGAGGAATCCTATTCGGATTTTATAAAGATTACTACATTAGTTAAATAGGAGGTGGAAACAATGTTAAGATTAGACCTTCAGTTTTTCGCATCTAAAAAGGGTGTAGGTTCAACAAAAAACGGTCGTGACTCAATCTCTAAGCGTCTTGGTGCTAAGCGCGCTGATGGACAACACGTATCTGGTGGTTCAATTCTTTACCGTCAACGCGGAACAAAGATTTACCCTGGATTAAACGTTGGCCGTGGTGGTGACGATACACTATACGCAAAGGTTGATGGAGTGGTTAAGTTCGAACGTCTTGGCCGTGACCGCAAGCAAGTAAGTGTATACCCAGCTGCTCAAGAAGCATAAAATATACTCTTTCATAAACTCTAGCCTTTGTAAGGTTAGAGTTTATTTTTTTATAGGAAGGTAAAAAATCATCTGTTGATAACTAGAGTTAGTGCATTTGAATCTAGCTCCAGCACCCAGCCCCTCGAGGTCAAATAACCCTAGAAGAATAAAAGGGAAATTCGCCCTTTTCTTCTTCTAGGAACATTTGCTAGTCGGGGCTAAACGGGGCACTTGCGCATACTGTTCTTTTCTTTCCAAATGTTTGTTATAATTAGCTTTGGAAAAGTCAACGGGCTGGTAAAGATGTACCTGTGACTGATAAGGGGTGAGGCCATGAAAGAGAACGATTGGACAATCGTTGATATTTTACGACATTCCAGGCATGATTGGTTAAATAAATTGCAGCTCATAAAGGGCAATCTAGCATTAGAGCGAATCGACCGTGTGAAGGAAATTATTGAGGAAATTGTAATTGAAACTCAAAATGAAGCGAAGCTAACCAATCTTAATTTGACAAGCTTAGCTGGATATTTAATGACATATAACTGGGATTCACATCATTTTTCATTAGAATTCGAAGTGCTAGGACATACATATAATTTAGAAAAATATGATGCCATGATTAGAGATTGGTGTGAAAAGTTTTTCATTGTTTTGGACCAAGCTGTTGGAAATACAGGAGAGAACCATCTAAGTATTTCCATTCATTCAACTGATGCAGAAGTTCGTTTCTTTTTTGATTTTAGTGGAACAATAACAAATACCGTTTCATTAACTGAATGGCTAAGCTCTTCTTATGGAGAGGAAGCTATTCAAATAACCCAAGCAAATGTGAACGAACAGGAGTTAACAATTGAGCTTCAGGTCACATTTACGTAACGTTTTTATTGTTTTAAATTATTCACATAAAAAGAGTGGTGGTAAGAGTGTTTGTCGATCATGTCAGGATTTACGTTAAGGGTGGTGACGGAGGTAATGGAATCGTTGCCTATCGCCGAGAGAAGTATATACCCATGGGTGGACCAGCTGGTGGCGATGGCGGTAAAGGTGCCGACGTCATTTTTGAAGTGGAAGAAGGCTTACGTACATTAATGGATTTCCGCTTCAAAAAACATTTTAAGGCAAGTCGTGGAGAACACGGAATGTCGAAAAATCAGCATGGTAAAAATGCCGTACCAATGATAGTTAAAGTACCCCCAGGGACAGTTGTCATTGATGAGGATAGTAAAAATGTTATAGCTGATTTAGTTCAACACGGACAACGAGCAGTTGTAGCAAAAGGTGGTCGTGGAGGAAGAGGAAACTCTAGATTTGCTTCACCAACCAATCCAGCTCCTGAAATTGCTGAAAATGGAGAGCCAGGACAAGAACGCTATGTAACGTTAGAGCTTAAGGTATTAGCGGACGTTGGGTTAGTTGGTTTTCCAAGCGTAGGGAAATCCACTCTACTATCTGTCGTGTCTGCAGCGAAACCTAAGATTGCTGAATACCATTTTACAACGATTGTACCAAACCTTGGTGTTGTTCAGGTTGAGGATGGAAGAAGCTTTGTTATGGCAGATTTACCAGGTTTAATTGAAGGAGCTCACCAGGGTGTCGGTCTAGGACATCAATTCCTACGTCATATTGAACGTACCCGAGTGATTGTCCATGTCATTGATATGGCAGCAACTGAGGGACGTGACCCTTATGAGGATTACGTAACGATTAATGATGAGTTAAAGGAATACAATTTAAGATTGACGGAGCGTCCACAGATTATTGTTGCGAATAAAATGGACATGCCAGGTGCTGAAGAAAATTTACAGGCCTTTAAAGAAAAGCTTCCAGAAGATGTTCAGATTATTCCAATATCTGCAGTTACGAGACAAGGAACGAAGGAACTTTTATTTGCTGTCGCAGATGTATTAGACCGGACAGATGAGTTTCCTCTAAACGTTGAAGAGGATACAACAGATACTCGGGTAATGTACAAGCATGAAGCAGATCCTCGTAAGTTCTTTATTTCTCGTGATGATGACGGTGCATATGTGCTTTCCGGTGAAGAAATCGAAAAGCTGTTTAAAATGACCGACTTCTCTCGTGATGAATCCATCAAAAGATTTGCTAGACAATTACGAACCATGGGTGTAGATGATGAGCTTCGTGAAAGAGGAGCAAAAGATGGAGACACCATTAGACTGTTAGATTTTGAATTTGAGTTTGTAGACTAGAAAAAGCTGTCGTCTTCGACAGCTTTTTGTTATATTATTCAGAAAGAAGAAAAAAGCGTCATAAGCAGGGGGACGTTTGCCTTATTGGACTGGAGGAAATGCACGTGATTACGGTTGGTTACTTAGGACCAAAAGCAACTTTTACAGAATATGCAGTTAAGAGTATTTTTAAAGTTGAAAAAAGAATTCCTTACACATCCATTCATGGATGCTTAGATGCCGTCAAAAACGGAGATGTTTCGTTTGGTGTCGTTCCACTTGAAAATACCATTGAAGGTTCAGTTACCAATACATTAGATTATCTTATACACGACCATCCGTTAACCATAATCGGTGAAATTGTTGTTCCGATCCAACAGCATTTAATGGTTCATCCGGATCATGTGGAACATTTACAACAGGTGGAAACGATTTATTCTCACCCTCATGCACTGGCTCAATGCCGAAAGCACCTAGCTACAGCGTATAAGGAAGCAGAACAAATTCAGACGCTATCTACTAGTGCGGCTGCACAATTAGTGGCCAATCACCCTAAACAGGTGTCGGCAGCGATTGCCAATGAACTTGCCGCTGATGTATATGGATTAACGATTGTTGAACGTGATATCCAAGACTACTCCAATAACCACACTCGGTTTATCATCGTTCAGAATGAAGAAAAGCCATTTCCAATGGAGAAAACATCGAATGTAAAAACGACGTTAATTATTACGCTCCCTCTAGACCAATCAGGGGCACTTCATCAAGTCTTATCTGCATTCGCTTGGAGGAAAATTAACTTAACGAAAATCGAGTCGCGTCCTATGAAAACAGGACTAGGAAACTATTTATTCATCATTGATATTGACCAAGCCCTTGATGAAGTATTGATTCCAGGAGCAATTGCTGAACTACAAGCATTGGGCTGTGGAGTAATCTCGCTAGGAAGCTATCCAATATTTGAAGTACAGTAAAACAGAATGATTTAATCAGCATTATTAAGCATTCCTTTTTTAAAGGGGTGCTTTTTATTTTGTTTTATAAATAAAAAACATAAAAAATATAACAATAATCATTAATTATTTATTGTAAAACAATAAATATCATGCTAAAATTCATTTTATACTAAATATGTGAGGTGCTTATTTATGAAACTGGGTTCAACACTTTTTTTGAAGCTAGCTGTAGTTGTTATTGGAATGCCAATTCTTGCGTTGTGCATATTCTTGGTTCCTGAGATTGGAGATTTTGCAGCTGAATTGTATCCGGATTTTGCTTTTATTAAATACTTTGCTTTTATCGTTTTTTATGGAGCTGCCCTTCCTTTCTACTTTGCACTGTATCAAGCTTTTAAACTGTTAAGTTATATTGATAAAAATCATGCGTTCTCTGAATTATCTGTTCAAGCTCTCAAGAAAATAAAATATTGTGCCATTACGATTAGTAGTATATTTGTGCTTGGGATGCCACTCTTTTATCTCGTAGCGGAAAAAGACGATGCCCCTGGAATCATATTAATCGGGATGATTCTTATTTTTGCTTCAATGGTCATTGCAGTCTTTGCTGCTGTTCTCCAACGACTTTTACAAGAAGCGATTCATATAAAATCAGAAAATGATTTAACGGTCTGAGGTGAAAAACAATGGCGATTATCATTAATATTGACGTAATGTTGGCAAAAAGGAAAATGAGTGTAACAGAACTTTCGGAGAGGGTTGGAATCACCATGGCTAACCTATCTATTTTAAAAAACGGTAAGGCGAAAGCAGTTCGATTATCAACCCTAGAAGCAATTTGTAAGGCATTAGATTGTCAGCCCGGAGATCTATTAGAATATCGAAGTGATGAAGAATAACGAATTAACACGAGAATGTTGGAGGTACAAATCATGAGAGCAATCAAACAACTCACTCGTTTTGGGTATGAGCAGGCCCTATCATGTTTGTTTCCCGTTGTTATTTTTGCATCATTGGCTTTTACAAAAATCATACCGCTCCCCTTTCTACCGCGATATGACTGGCTTCTCATCATCTGCCTTCTTATGCAGTGGTGGATGGTCCGATCTGGACTTGAAACTAAGGATGAATTAAAAGTGATTACAATGTTTCACCTAATAGGATTAGCTCTTGAGGTGTTCAAGGTGCATATGGGCTCTTGGTCGTATCCTGAGGAAGGGTATTTCAAGATTTTTGGAGTCCCATTGTATAGTGGATTTATGTATGCTAGTGTAGCTAGCTATCTTTGCCAGGCCTGGCGGAGGCTTGATGTTGAATTGGTAAAGTGGCCACCGTTTTTAGTAGTGGTACCTTTGGCAGCTGCGATTTATTTGAACTTTTTTACCCACCATTTTTGGATTGACATCCGTTGGTGGTTAGCTGGACTTGTCATCATCGTTTTTTGGCAATCTTGGGTCACTTACGAGGTTAATGGCGCTCGTTACCGTATGCCAATTGCATTATCATTTGTGCTCATCGGGTTTTTTATATGGATAGCTGAAAATATTGCCACCTTCTTTGGCGCTTGGGAATACCCAAACCAAACTAGTGCATGGAGTCTGGTGCATCTTGGAAAGGTTAGTTCATGGCTTTTACTGGTAATTGTTAGCTTCCTGATTGTAGCGACGTTAAAGCGGGTGAAGGGGAAGGATTCTACTAGGATCAGCACTAGTCAATTTTTATAGTACCAAGCAGAAAAAACATCTCAGAATCATGTCATCTGAGATGTTTTTATTTTATCCACTAAGTAACAAGGCTGTTTATAACTCAGCCTCGATTAAAAACCCTCGTTTTTTCAAGGAATTGCAGGCATTTTGTATTTTATGAACTGCATCTGCCTCAATCGTATGGAGGTGGAGTCCATCTGTGAGCTGTGACAACAATGGGGCATTAGTTGTTTTTAACTTATTTAAAAACTGCTCGACCTCCATTCGATTACTAACTCTGACGGATGCAGATAAATCACCATAAACAGGATGTTCAATTCTAACATCCTTGACAGAAACTCCATGATCGACAATGATGTAAAGCTCTTCCATCGTTTCCTCAGGTGTATGCTTACAAACAATAACCTCTTGAAAAAGCGGTTGATCCTGGGCTGAGGTCAGATATATATACCCTTCTGAGGTTGCCACAATCGGTTCATCCTTCGCTTTTAAAAGAGAAATATCCTGAACAATTACTTGCCGGCTTACACTTGCACGCTCTGCTAAATCAGAGCCGGTTAAGGGAATATCTGCTGTTTTAAGCCATTGTAATAATAGAGTTCTCCGTTCTTCACCCAATAACTTCTTTTTCATAAGCTTCTCCTAACTAGTTTGGTAGGTAGCAATTATTTTATCTAGCGTATTTAAGGCATGGTCTATATCGGCTTCAGTCGTCCATTTTCCAAATGATAGACGCACAAATTGTTTAGCAGTCGATGCATCCTTCCCAATCGCAAGCATCGTTTTAGAGGGTGCTTGTTTACCTACTGAGCAAGCGCTCCCTGTGGATATGGCTAATCCGTATCGATTACATTCAAGCATCGCATACTGCCCTTCCATACCTTTAATCGATACACCTAATATATGAGGAAGTGTATTTGTTGGATGTCCGGTTACCTCGATAGGAAGGTCCCTTTCCTTCATTCCCCTTAAGAATAGTTGGCGTAGCTTTAATAATCTCTCTGATTCTGCTGTCATTTCTTCATGGATAAGCTGGGCTGCACTAAGAAAGCTGGCGATTCCAGGAACATTAACGGTTCCAGGTCGAAACCCTTTTTCATGAGAAGTCCCTTCAAAGTAAGGCGCCCACTGCAGCTCTGGATTTATATAGCATGCCCCTACTCCTTTTGGTCCATAAAGCTTATGACTAGAAATAGAGAGGCTGTCAATATAGCTCGTTTTAACATTAATAGGTAGTTTTCCAAAGGTTTGGACACAATCACTATGAAATAATACCTTTTGATCATGTAATAGCTTACCGATCTTTTCTATTGGTTGAACAGTTCCTATTTCTGAGTTAGCGTGATGTATGGAAGCTAAAACCGTTGTGGATTTTATCGAGTTTTTCAATTCATCTAGATCAATTTGTCCATTGTGATCGACTGATAAATAAGTAACCTCATACCCCTCTTTTTCTAGCTGTTGAAAAAGATTAAAAACAGATGAATGTTCTATTTTAGTCGTGATTAAGTGATCTCCATGCTTGGATGAACCATGTAGTAAAGATCGAATTGCTAATATATTTGATTCCGATCCACCACTTGTAAAATATATCCCCTGTGGCTCAGCTGAAATGAGCTTAGCTAACTCTCCTCGACATGTGTCTAGCAATGAAGTGGCCTTTGTACCAATATCATGTAGACTACTTGGGTTTCCATAAAATTGCTTTGAGGCTTCTATGAATGCTTGAATTGCTTCATCTCGCATAGGAGTTGTCGCAGCATAATCTAAATAAATCATGACGATCACCCTTTTATTGTTAATAGACTCTACATAAAGTTACTACTATACAGTAGTAAATCAAGGTTTATATAAGAGTTTGTCTCTCTATCATAACAAAAATCATCTAACACCATTGTAAAAAAAGTCTTGTCATTAGTTTAAATATATGTAAATATAGGTGTCAAGACACAAGTAAACACTTTGCTGAATAGGAGGCATTTTTATGCCCAAATCAGATGTTGTGATTATTGGAAGTGGTTTAGCAGCGTTAGTTGCTGCAAATCGTTTAAGTACGGAAAAGAATGTGATTATTTTCACAAAGTCGACGAAACAAAATAGTAATTCAATGTTAGCACAAGGTGGGGTAGCGGCAGCCATTTCCAGTAAGGATGATTGGACCTATCACTTCCTTGATACGATTACTGCTGGTTGTCAGCACAATAATGAACTAGCTGTAAAAACTCTAGTCCAAGCGGGACCCCATTATTTGTTAAACCTAATTGAAGAAGGTATGCATTTTGATCAAGACGAATTAGGACGAATTTTACTCGGTCAAGAGGGGGCTCATTCAAAACGGCGAATTCTGCATGCCGGTGGGGATGCAACTGGAAAAGTACTTGTACAATTTTTATTACAACAGCTTTCAAATAAAGTGGAAATTATTGAGCATGAGTGTGCAGTTGATCTTATCATTACTGACGGTAGTTGTGTAGGTGTGACGGCACGTGATAGAGATCATCAAATAAAATCCTATTATGCAAATCACGTTATTTTAGCAACAGGTGGCTGTGGAGGTCTGTTTGAGCATTCATCAAATGATTCGACCATAGTTGGAGATGGATATGCAATGGCCTATCGTGCTGGTGCTGAATTGATTGATATGGAATTTATGCAATTCCATCCAACACTTCTATATATAAATGGTCAATGCCCAGGCTTAATCTCGGAAGCGGTTAGAGGTGAAGGTGCTGTTCTTGTTAATGAGAGTGGCGATAGAATTATGGAGGGGCAGCATCCACTACTTGATCTAGCACCAAGAGATGTTGTCGCAAGAGTCATTTTTGAGCATGTGAACAAGGGTGAAAACATTTATTTAGATATCACAGCTATTAATGATTTTTCTACTCATTTCCCAACGATCACTGCCTTATGTGAAAGAAATGGAGTTTCTATCAAAAAAGGAAAAATACCAGTTGTCCCAGGGGCGCATTTTATGATGGGTGGAGTCAAGGTAGATACCAATAGTCAAAGCTCCATACCGGGGTTATATGCAGTGGGAGAGGTTGCTTGTACGGGTGTCCATGGTGCCAATCGACTTGCAAGCAATTCCCTGCTAGAGGGAATCGTGTTTTCGAATCTGATGGCTGATCACATCTTAAAACAAGAACATCGTTTTATACAGAAAATATCACTTGAGAATTATTCAAGTTTACCTATAACCATTGAACTCCCAGCTAAAGAGGACATTCAGAAAATGATGATGAAGTCAGTTGGAATTGTTAGAAGAAAACAGGAGTTAGAAGAGATTGTACGAATACTAGAGAGGTTTGTTCATCTAAGACCACAACAGCTACATTTTGATAAAGAAAAAATAAATAGACTAAATATGATTACGACAGCTTGGCTGATTGCAAGCTCAGCTTTAACTAGAGAAGAAAGTCGTGGAGGTCACTACCGAATCGATTTTCCAGATATGGAACCTGTTTGGAATGGGCGGACCATTGCTAGAAGCTCGATAGAACAGGCCGTTTTAAATTAGGGAGGCAATATGAATAAAATTAAACTACGTGAGGAATTAAAGCGATTTTTACTCGAGGATATTGGAGAACAGGATGTTACTTCGACTGCAATCTTTCCAGTTTCTCAGGTTGGTGAGGGAAAGATCTTGGCGAAAGAAGCTGGGGTACTTGCAGGTGTAGAAGTGATTGAAGAGTGCCTTCATTTATTTGATCCTACGATTTCAGTTACTTTATTCAAACAAGATGGAGATTTGTTGGTGCCTGGGGATGTAATTGCTACTGTAAAAGGACCCATCGTCTATTTATTAACAGGGGAACGGATTATTTTAAACTTACTTCAAAGAATGAGTGGAATTGCTAGCTTAACAGCTGTTGCCGTTCAAGCATTAGACAGTGATCATACCAAGATTTGTGATACAAGAAAAACGACTCCAGGTTTACGTATGTTTGAAAAGTATGCAGTGAAATGTGGGGGCGGTTCTAATCATCGCTTTGGATTATACGATGGTGTGATGATTAAGGATAATCATATTGCCTTTAGTGGCTCCATTACAAATGCAGTTAAAGCGGTTAAAGCTGAAACAGGCCATATGATGAAGATCGAAGTTGAAACAGAGTCTAGAGAAGCTGTTTTAGAGGCTGTTCAGGCAGGAGCAGATGTGATCATGTTTGATAACAGAGAGCCTGCAGAAGTAACTGAGTTTGTCGAGCTAGTTCCTAGTCACATTGTAACAGAAGCTTCTGGGGGCATTACGATTGACCGATTAAAGGAATATGGAAAAACAGGAGTAGATTATATATCACTAGGTATGCTTACTCATTCTTATAAAGCACTAGATATAAGCTTTGTTACAGGCTGGAAAAGTGAGGGGGAGAAAAAATGAACATATTAGAAGCCTTAAAGACAACTGATCATCAATTACCTGAGAAATATAGAAGCATGTCGGTGGAAGAGATGGAAAACCGAGTTCGTGAAATCAAGCAGAAGTTTGGCGAAAAGCTATATATACCTGGACATCACTATCAAAAGGATGAAGTGATTCAGTTTGCTGATTCGACTGGAGACTCTTTACAATTAGCTCAAGAGTCAGCTGCTAATACCTCGGCTGAATTTATTGTTTTTTGCGGAGTGCATTTCATGGCGGAGACAGCTGATATTTTAACGACTCCAGATCAGAAGGTAATTTTACCAGATATGCGTGCAGGCTGTTCAATGGCTGATATGGCAGATATCCATCAAACAGAACGTGCATGGGAAAAGCTGATCAGCCTATTTGATGAAACAATCCTTCCATTAACATATGTGAACTCTACAGCTGCTATCAAAGCATTCTGTGGAAAAAATGGTGGAGCTACGGTTACATCCTCTAATGCTACAAGTATGGTAGCGTGGGCTTTCACTCAGAAAGAGCGAATTTTATTTTTACCAGATCAGCATCTTGGAAGAAATACTGCATTTGATTTGGGGGTACCGCTGGATGAGATGGCCATCTGGAATCCAATCAAAGATGAACTTGAATATGATGGTAATATAGAAGATATTAAGGTCATTCTTTGGAAGGGGCATTGCTCCGTGCACGAGAACTTTACGGTAGAGAATATTGCTTCCGTAAGAGCAAATCATCCAGAAATGAACATTATTGTACATCCAGAGTGTAGCCGTGAAGTCGTTTCTTTATCTGATTATGCTGGATCAACCAAATATATTATTGATACAATTGAAAAGGCAGAAGCGGGAACAAAGTGGGCAATTGGGACAGAGATGAATCTAGTTAAACGAATCATTTCTAATCATCCCGATAAAGAAATTATTTCATTAAATCCACATATGTGCCCTTGCCTCACCATGAACCGAATCGACCTTCCACATCTTTTATGGTCACTAGAAACCTTAGATGCAGGGGAGGTTAACAACCAAATAACAGTTGATCAATCTGTCGCTGATTTCGCTATTCTAGCCTTAAACAGAATGCTAGAGCGTCCAAACTAAACTAGGTGAAAACCTAGTTTTTTTCTTTTACTCAAAGTGCCGTCTGTTGCGGTCATGGTGACATATTTTCTAAATTTCGCGCATAAGTTGTGATGAGTAAGAGTGGCAATTAGGCGAATGTTGCATAGACTGATAAAGAATTTGCCATGGGAGGGATAAATCGTGAAAATCCATATTGTTCAAAAAGGTGATACTCTTTGGAAAATCGCTCAGAAATACGGTGTTGATTTTGAAGAGTTGAAGCAAGTAAATTCCCAATTAACGAATCCAGATATGATTATGCCCGGAATGAAAATCAAGGTACCTACTGCTGGGGTTCAAGTGAAGAAAGAGGCTCCGATTGCGAAGGAAGCACCTATTTCACCTATAAAAGAAGCACCAGTATCTCCAATAAAAGAAGCGCCAATTAAGGAAGAAGCTGTACAGCCATTTAAGGATCTATCTCCGGCTCCAAAGCCTGTTGAAGCACCAATCAAGCCGGAAGTTTCAAAAGAAAAGCCAAAATTGCCATATGCTCCTAAACTACCGCAGTTACCACAGCTTGAGATGGACATTAATAACTATTATGTCAATATGGCTTATCAACAAGCACCACAAGCGCCAACTTATGTGCCGCAACAGCCACCAACAGCTGTATCTCCAGCTGTAGATGAAGCGGATGAACCAGTGGTACCAACAGCACCAGGACCTGAGCTGCCGCCACAACAAGTAGCACCACAAGCGCCGTATCCAGCGGGGTATTGTGTGCCTATTACAGGAATTAATCCAGGCTATGGTTTTAATTTTAATCCATATGGTCCTACACCACCCCCGGCACCAGCACCATTTTATGGTCAACCGGGTTATCCAGCTCCAGGGTTTCCAGGACCAGGTTACCCTACTGGTGTAGCAGGTGTAGATACAGACTTAGATGATATGCCAGAAATGCCTGCTTACCCTGGGGTTCAGCCAGGATATGGACAGCAGCCATTTAACCCAGGGTTTGGTGGATATCCTGCTCAACCTGGCTATCCAGCGCCACAAGGTTATGGGGTTCCCAATTTCCCTGTAGGAGCACCTGGAGTTCCGGTCGATGAAGATGTTGATTTTGACGGGGTGCCAGAAGGCTTTACTCCAGGATTCGCTGGCCCAGGCTATCCAGGCGCAACACCGGGGTACGGCGTACCAGGATATGGTGCAGCACCTCAACCAGGTTATCCAACACCTCAAGCTTATGGTGTTCCTGGGTACGGGGCTACACCACAACCAGGATTCCCAGGTGGAGCTGGGTTTCCAGAACCAACGCCAGGGTATGGAGTTCCAGGATTTCAAGGAGCCACGCCAGGGTATGGAGTTCCAGGAGTTCCAGGAGCTACACCAGGCTATGAAGTACCAGGCTATCAAGAACCGGTAGAAGAATTTCAAGAAGACTTTAATCCTGAACTAGCAGGACCAGGTTATGGAGTACCAGGTTATCCAGGAACAACACCAGGTTATGGGGTACCGGGTTATCCAACGGCACCAGGATTTGGCGCACCAGGGTTCCCTGCACCTGGCTTCCAAACAGGAGCACAACCAGGTTACCCGGCTGCACCAGGTTATGGAGTACCAGGGTATCCGACACAGCAACCAGGATTTCCAGCACCACAGCCAGGATACGGGACACCAGGCTTCCCAGCACAGCCAGGATTCCCTGCTCAAGGACCATTAGGAATGCCAGATTTCGATGATGACGACGATTTCAACTTATAAATAGTATTAACGAAGGCGATTCTTTTTGAATCGTCTTTTTTTATTTTGGAATAGTAAAGGTAAGCAATACTATCTTTTAAGGATTATTCTTTTAGTATAATTATTCATTATGGTAAAATATATGTAAGAACATTCTGAAAGGAAGTAAAACATGGAACAAAAAATCGAGAAACTGGTCGAATGGCTTCAAAATAAAGTGAAAGAAGCAGGGTTAAAAGGTGCAGTAGTTGGGATTAGTGGTGGAATAGATTCAGCCGTAGTGACCCATTTAATCAAACGAGCATTTCCTAATCAATCCTTAGGAGTGATCATGCCTTGTAAAAGCAACCCTAAGGACCAACAAGATGCTTTAAAGGTTGTCGAGAGTAGTGGCATTGACCATTTATTAGTCGATCTGACAGAAACGCATCAGACATTGTTTTTAACTATTGAGAAGCAATTAAAGGAAAAGGAACAATGGAATGAAAAGGCTGCG
This sequence comes from Bacillus sp. AK128, assembly GCF_053903075.1. NCBI lineage: Bacteria > Bacillati > Bacillota > Bacilli > Caryophanales > Bacillaceae > Bacillus > Bacillus sp. AK128. The sequence continues at coordinate 1,124,011 of NZ_CP096379.1, forward strand.
AAGCTTGGAGATGCAAATACTAGAGCACGCTTACGAATGACTACCTTATATGCTACAGCGAATAACTTTGGTTATTTAGTTGTAGGAACAGACAATGCTGCAGAATGGCATACAGGTTATTTTACCAAGTATGGTGATGGTGGAGTTGACCTTGTTCCACTTGTTCATTTTACAAAGGGTGAGGTTCGAGAACTAGCACTTGCTCTAGGTGTACCTGAAGAAATTGTAACGAAAGCTCCAAGTGCAGGTCTTTGGGAAGGACAAACGGATGAAAATGAAATGGGTACCACCTATAATATGATTGACAAATATTTAAAGGGTGAAGAAGTACCTGAAGAAGATCGTCTAGTTATTGAGAAATTACATAATCAATCCCATCACAAACGAGAATTAGCAGCTGCACCGCCCAAATTTTAACATATTGGTGGAATTAGTTCACGCAACTTCCGATATATAACAGTGTAATTGCCCCCTGTTCTTGCCATGATAGTAGAGAGTGTTAAAGTTTTAAATCACACTCAAGGAACGATCATCTATCATCATAAAACGGGGGGTATTTGCGTTGAATAAAAAAATCTTGTATACACTATCAACCGCCTTTTTGTTAAGTGGTCTTACTGCTTGTAATAACAATGCAGATGAAGGTGCAATGGGAACTAACGGCGCAAGACAGGTTGGGTATTACTCAGATGAAAATCATGCAAATGAAAATGCCACTGGTAACGCAATTTTACCAGACCGTGACAATGATGGGCCTGTAACAGAAATGTTAGATCGTGCAGGTGATAACAACAATAATAATAGAGGCAATAACACACGAAATGTGAATAACACGGGTAATATGAATAACAACACACGAAATGTGAATAACAACAATGGTAACAACCATGACACCAATTATCGTAATGCCGGTAATATTGGCACAAGAGATGATGGTTTTATTGATCATCAAAACGATGGTGGACCGAATCGTGGAGAAAGTGAATTTACTGACAACGACAGTCTTACTGGTGTTTGTTACGGTTGTTATGGTGCACCTAATACTTTACAGGAGTTTGGAGATAACACTGGAGTTAATAATCCAACAAGACCAGCTGCTGAGGATCGTGGTTTAAAACGAGATAATCGCTTTGCTCGATCTGACTATAATTATCATGGACAAATGGCTGGGCGAGACAATAACACACGTGCTTCCTATAATAATAATTACAATGGTCGTTTAGCAGAAGAGATTTCTAACAGAGTTCAACAAGTAATAAATGTTGAGGATGTTAGAACCATTATTAATGGCGATGACATATTGGTTGCAGTAGATACAAACGACCGCAATAACAATACGGTAGAGCAGCAAGTGCGTGATGCAATTCGTTCAGTAGCAGCTGGTAAGGATGTTAGAGTGGTAACAGATGAGGGGATTTTCACAAGAGCTCGTAATATTGACAATGAGTTACGCGATGGAGGTCCTACAGAAGATTTAGATACAGATGTTCGTGATATGTTTCGAGAAATTGGTGACGAAGTAGAGGATGCAGTAAGAACGCCTTTCCGTGACACAAAATAATAACTAAAAAGTAATGAATTTTGGAGTAGGTATCATACCTACTCTTTTTTTTCGTATTTCTTCCAAGCTTCATAAAAAATTTTTGCGTCACCATGTAACCAGTTCTGAGCTGCTTTTTTTTCAAAAAGCTCCACATGGTTTTGAAAAATCCGCTTGGCAAACATTAAGTTTGTATCCCTAATGTATTGATTAAACATGTTAAGTGTTTTTCTTTCTGAAAGAGTTAATGATTCAAAAGAACCGTCTTCTTTTTCTGCTTTAATAATCATGACGAATTCTCTCGCATTTTTGTTTAACATCGTATATGTTTTGGACTCAGTTAAGCGATCCCATTCTTTATATATAATCTCACGCGCTTTTGTATATCTAGATTCTTCACACATTTTATTGACTAGTATAACAACACTTTCGATTTTCATTTTTCACCTCTTACTGAGACTATAGACAACTCAATTATTATCGGTAGAGAGAGGATAGTCAATATTTTTATGGAGACACTATAAAAAATAAACCAATTGGATAAATTTTCATTGACTGGATAGACTATATTACTGTTTACCGATCATTACTAAGTATTAAATTGCAAAAAAGAGGTGTATACAATGAAAATAAAAAAACAGTATACAAAAATTCTGTGGTTAGGTCTCTTCCTTTTTAGTCTTACAGGAATTCTAATAACTTCTGCCGAAGAAACCGAAGAGCCGGTTCCAACTGCTAAAACAGAAGCATACGAGGTGACAGGTCCATTAACAGTCACTGTTATTTTAGAGCGAGTTTACTTAGATGGAGAAGTAAGTGAAGAAGTTAAAGAAGAAACGATTTGGTCAATGGAGGATTTTTGGGCGGAATATTCTTCATGGCAGCTGATCGATCAGGATGAAGAATTAATTGTTTTTCAAAAACAAATAGATGATATCTCCCCCTTATTAAAGGCTAATGGATATTTTGGATTAACAGAGAATGGAACATTAACAATTTTTAATGGCAAGCCTAATTCTGATAATGTCATTCAATCATTCTTTCAAATAGATGTGAGTAAGCTAGAAAGTCGTCAACACGAAGAGTTGAAAAAAGGGATTCCAATCCACTCAAAGGATAATTATGTAGAGGTGTTAGAGGTATTTAAGACTTTTTCAATGTCTCCATAACGCGACAAGGTGAACCAAACCAAGGTTCGCCTTGTTTTATGTTGTACGATAAAATTTATGCTAAAATAAAAACAGCTTACTTAAGGGAGAGAGACAAGTTGATTGAGTTTATAAGGGGAAAAATTGTGGATGTAAATCCAGAATATATTGTGATCGACAATCAGGGAATCGGATATTTAATACATACACCTAATCCATATATATATGAAAGTCATGTTGATACCATTGTTTATACGTATCAGCATGTAAGGGAAGATATATTAGCTTTGTATGGTTTTCCATCTAGGAAGGACCGGGCTTTATTCATGAAGCTTCTTAATGTTACAGGGATCGGACCTAAAGGAGCACTAGCCATATTAGCGTTTGGCAGACCAGAGCAGGTAGTTACTGCGATAGAAGAAGAGAATGATTCTTTCCTTGTGAAATTTCCTGGGGTTGGTAAAAAAACAGCGAGACAAATCATACTCGATTTAAAAGGAAAGGTATCTGATTTAGTGGATGCAAATACAGCTGAAGGTCTTTTTGTGATTGAACCGACCAAGCTAGAATCTAATCTTGCACTTGAGGAGGCTCTTGAAGCTCTTAAAGTACTAGGTTATGCAGACCGTGAAATTAGGAAAGTAACACCTCACCTTGAAAAGGAAGAGATGACAACCGATCAATACATCAAAGCAGCATTACTTCAGCTCGTGCAGGGAAAATAAAAGAAAGGAGGGATGGTAGTGGATGAACGTCTTGTTTCGGTAGAAGCAGTTTTTGAAGAAGAGTCCATTGATCAAACACTTCGTCCTCAATTACTTGAGCACTATATTGGGCAAACTAAAGTAAAAGAGAATCTTAAGGTCTTTATTGAAGCAGCTAAAATGAGAAATGAAACGTTAGACCATGTACTACTTTATGGTCCTCCGGGGTTAGGAAAGACAACACTGGCTACGATTATTGCAAATGAGATGGGTGTCCAAGTTCGAACAACATCTGGACCAGCTATTGAACGCCCAGGGGATCTTGCGGCTATTTTAACAGCGTTAGAGCCTGGTGATGTTCTGTTTATCGATGAAGTACACCGTCTACAGCGTACAATTGAAGAGGTTCTATATCCAGCTATGGAGGATTTCTGTCTCGATATTGTGATTGGAAAAGGTCCAACAGCAAGGTCTGTTCGAATTGATTTACCTCCTTTTACGTTAGTCGGAGCTACAACAAGAGCAGGCGCCCTATCAGCCCCTCTTCGAGATCGTTTCGGGGTATTAAGTCGTCTAGAGTATTATAATGAGGAGCAGCTTGCTGGGATTGTCGACAGAGCAGCCTCGATTCTCCAAGTAGAAATCGCCGAGGAAGCGACAGTAGAAATTGCAAGAAGGTCTAGAGGTACCCCAAGGATTGCAAACCGTTTACTCCGAAGAGTTCGTGATTTTGCACAAGTAAAAGGAAATGGAATCATTGATAAGGACATTTCTAGTGAGGCACTAGAAATGTTACAAGTGGACCGACTAGGACTTGATCATATTGACCATAAATTGATTATAGGGATTATTGAGAAATTTAGAGGTGGTCCAGTGGGACTTGATACCATTGCGGCCACGATTGGTGAAGAATCTCATACGATAGAGGATGTGTATGAGCCCTACCTTCTTCAAATTGGCTTTTTACAAAGAACACCGAGGGGGAGAATCGTTACAGAGCTTGCTTATCGTCATTTTCAGTTGGAGGTGCCAAAAAATGGAGATGCCTAAACTATTAATGATAGCAGGAGCTGTTTTAATCATAATTGGAATGCTTTGGCACTTCGTGGGCAGGCTCCCTGGCGATTTCGTCTTTAAAAAAGGAAATATGACATTTTACTTTCCAATTGTCACATCCATTATAGTTAGTGTCGTTCTATCTTTGATTTTTTATTTGATTGGTCGATTTAGATAATAAAAAATAAGCTCCTTTCTAAAAGATAGTTTTGTTCTTTAACGGCGTTATAATACTGAGTTGATTGGAGCGGAGGGCATTTGACTCCTGCGGGAGATAGAGGGAAGTGTGAGACCCCACAGGCGAAGCCGAGGAGGCTCACATCCCTCCCCGCGGAAAGCAAATGCCTGCAGCGGAAAACAACGGACAAAGTTTTTAAGTTCCTACTTGTTGGAAGTGCAACAAAGTATGCTAAGATCTTGTCTTAACTTGTTTTAAAAAATCTATAAAAACAATATAAAAATAAATGAAATAGGTGAAGATCATTGAAGGTTGATTTATTTGATTTTGAGCTCCCGGAAGAGCTTATTGCACAAACTCCATTATTGAACAGAGAAGCATCAAGGTTGATGGTGTTGGACAAAAAAACAGGTGAGATTCAACACGAAGAATCATTTAGAGCGATTCTTTCTTATTTAAAAGAAGGGGATTGTCTTGTTTTAAATGATACTAGAGTCCTACCTGCTCGATTATATGGTGTGAAGGAAGAAACAGGAGCCAAGGTTGAGGTCTTGTTATTAAAGCAGCTTGAGGAGGACCAGTGGGAGACATTAGTAAAACCTGCTAAACGAGTCTCCGAAGGAACTGTTGTTTCGTTTGGAGATGGACAGCTTAAAGCGACATGTATTGGAACCAGTGAGTATGGAGGCCGAATTTTTAAGTTCTCGTATGAAGGTATTTTTTATGAAGTGCTTGAACAATTAGGTGAGATGCCATTGCCGCCTTATATTCAAGAACAATTGGGTGATCAGGAAAGATACCAAACTGTATTTTCCAGGGAAATGGGTTCGGCAGCAGCGCCAACAGCCGGCTTACATTTTACAGAACAACTATTAGACGATTTACGAAATAAAGGTATACATACAGCTTTTATTACCTTACACGTAGGACTTGGTACGTTTAGACCAGTCACGGCAGAGTCCATTGAAGAGCATGATATGCATGCGGAATTTTATCAAATGACAGAAGGAACGGCGAGATTGCTAAATGATGTGCGTGAAAAAGGTGGACGAATTATTACAGTGGGTACTACTTCCACAAGAACGCTCGAAACAATAGCATCGGAAAATGAAGGTAGATTTGTGGAAGCATCAGGTTGGACAAGCATATTTATCTTCCCTGGTTATCAATTTAAGGGGGTTGACGGAATGATCACTAATTTTCATCTCCCTAAATCAACATTGATTATGCTTATTAGCGCTTTAGCGGGTAGAGACAACGTTCTTCATGCCTATCGTGAAGCAGTAAAAGAAAAATACAGATTTTTTAGCTTTGGAGATGCAATGCTTATTATCGAAGGGAGTAAACAGCTATGACAGCCATCCGATATGAATTTATAAAGGCGTGTAAACAAACAGGTGCAAGACTAGGAAAGGTACACACTCCGCATGGATCATTTGATACCCCTGCCTTTATGCCAGTTGGTACGTTAGCAACGGTAAAGACGATGGCTCCAGAAGATCTAGAAGCAATGGGTGCTGGGATTATCTTAAGTAATACCTATCATTTATGGCTGCGACCAGGTCATGACATTATTAAAGAAGCGGGTGGACTTCACAGATTTATGAACTGGGACGGGGCGATTCTAACCGATTCAGGTGGATTTCAAGTATTCAGTTTAAGTGACCTCCGAAAAATAGAAGAGGAAGGTGTTCACTTTAGAAACCACTTGAATGGTGAAAAGCTATTTTTATCACCAGAAGGTGCTATGGAAATACAAAATGCTTTAGGCTCTGATATTATGATGGCTTTTGATGAATGTCCTCCTTATCCAGCTGAATTTGATTATATGAAAAAATCAGTTGAGAGAACAAGTCGATGGGCAGAAAGATGTTTAACGGCTCATCAACGCCCACAAGATCAAGGATTATTTGGAATCATTCAGGGTGGAGAATATGAAGAGCTTCGCAAGCAGAGTGCTAGGGATTTAGTGTCTCTTGATTTCCCAGGCTATGCAATTGGAGGTTTATCGGTTGGGGAACCTAAGGATGTGATGAATCAAGTGTTAGAGTTTACGACTCCTTTAATGCCTAGTGATAAACCAAGGTATTTAATGGGTGTAGGTTCACCGGATTCGTTAATTGACGGCGCTTTACGCGGAATAGATATGTTTGATTGTGTGTTACCAACGAGAATTGCTAGGAATGGAACCTGCATGACAAGTGAGGGGCGTTTAGTTGTAAGAAATGCTAAGTATGAACGAGATTTTGGTCCAATCGACCCGAATTGTGACTGTTATACTTGCAAAAATTATTCCCGTGCTTACATTCGACACCTTATTAAGTGTAGTGAAACGTTTGGAATGAGATTAACGACTTATCATAACCTATATTTTCTGTTAAAATTAATGGAGCAGGTTAGACAAGCAATTCGAGAGGATCGCTTAGGTGATTTTAGAGAAGAGTTTTTTGAAGCATACGGATTTAATAAACCAAATGCAAAAAATTTCTAGTCATGAGCTTGGCCTACTATGAGTATAGAATAGAAAGGGGTGAAAAATAGATGGAAATGTTAACTTCAATTGGTCCACTTATACTGATGTTTGCAATCTTTTATTTCTTGTTAATCCGTCCTCAACAGAAAAAGCAGAAGGCAGTTAGACAAATGCAAGCTGATCTGAAAAAAGGCGATAAGATTGTAACGATTGGTGGTTTACATGGTATTGTAGACAGCATTGATGAAAGTACAATCGTAATTAAGGTAACTGATGGTTCAAGACTTGCGTTTGACCGTGCGGCAGTACGTGACGTAGTACAGAGCTAAAAAAAAGAGCGGATGCACCGCTCTTTTTTCTATCTATCCTCCATTACTGTGAGCTAGGCTTCCCACCAGCAATGTTAACTCCCATGATTCCGCCAATAACCGCCGTTGCTAGATAGCCAAGGTGATAGAATGTTTGCTCAAGTGAAAATCCAGATTCTTTACCAAGGAATTGGTATAAAAGGACAATGCATGTAAACAATACGGCTGTTGCTCCACCCATCATCCAGCCTTTTTCCTTCCCTTTTCCTCCTGAAATAAATCCACCTGCAAATAATGCAAAAAATGATAAAGCCATAATCAACCACTGTAAAGAGGTTTCCTGTAAGTCAGTGAAACGTAAAAGAAGTGAAAAAATCACACTACAACTAAGAATAATCACAAGAACTGTTAACACGCCAAAAATGACTGCAGAGACCATATTTCTAGCATCCATCTTGAATCTCTCCTCCCGGTGATGTATCTGGTTAGCTAGTATATAATACTAGCCAAGCTCTTTAGAACAAGCATATTCAGGAGGTACTTATTTTAGAATGAAAAGAATGGTGAAAGTTATTTAGTTTCGGATAGTTTTAAGCATGTCCCTTCTTTTCTTGTCATAGGATGAGGTAGAGAAACTTGAAAAGTTGGGGTGGCAAAAGTGATTACGGTCTTAGCATGTGTGATCTTTATTTGTAGCTATTTAATTATTATGACAGAGAAAATAGACCGTACATTAGTGGCTGGTATGGGTGGAGTTCTTATGCTGGTCGTTGGAATTTTTGACACGCAGAAGGCATTTTTAAATTATATTGACTGGAATACCATTGCTTTGTTATTTGCGATGATGATTTTAGTTTCTGTTACAAGTAAAACAGGAATCTTTGAGTTTGTAGCGATATATATAGCCAAAGCTGTCAGGGGACATGCTATTCCTTTATTATTCATGATTTCACTTGTTACAGCCCTGGGTTCAGCCTTTTTAGCTAATGTAACGACCGTTCTTTTATTGGTACCCATTCTGTTTAAGATTATCCGAATATTAAAGGTGCCTGCCATTCCTTATTTAATCGGAATTATTTTATCCGCCAATATTGGTGGAACAGCAACCTTAATCGGTGACCCACCGAATATGATGATTGGTCAATCTGTGAAGCATCTGACCTTTAATGATTTTCTGCTTCATTTATCACCTATTGCTCTTATTATCTTTATAACTATCATGGCAGGTGTAATCTTCCTGTATCGAGATAAACTCTATGTAAGTGAAGCCAATAGACTTGAACTATTATCCTTAGATCCCAAGCAGTATATCAATAAAGATTCTGCGCTTATTCCATCGTTAATGGTACTTTTTATCACGATTTGTGGTTTTATTTTAAATCCACTTATACATATTGAGCTGACGAGTATTGCTTTAGCTGGTGCAGTTTTAATATTATTATTAACTCGTCAAACGGTTAAAGTAGAGGAAGTCTTTAAAGAAGTGGATTGGTCAACACTCTTCTTTTTTATCGGACTTTTCCTATTAGTTGGTGGGATTGAAGAGGTTGGAGTTATAGATGAATTTGCACGAGGAATTATTTATTATACAGAAGGGGATTTGCCGAAAACAGCAATCCTTATCCTATGGATTACAGGGCTATTTTCCGGAATTGTTGATAATATCCCTTTTGTTGCAGCGATGATTCCAGTCATTCTCGAGTTTAAAGATTATGGGATGACTAATTTGGATCCACTTTGGTGGTCACTCGCTTTAGGGGCATGCTTAGGTGGAAACGGTACTTTGTTAGGAGCATCCTCTAATTTGGTGGTCGTGGGTCTCGCCTTAAAGGAGAAAGTCCAAATACAGTTTTTAGATTTTATGAAAATCGGAATTCCAGTCGTTCTGGTATCTCTAATTTTGTGTACGGTTTATATATATTTACGTTACTTACTACCATTTTTATAGCATATTGGAAAATCCTTCGGCTCATGAATTGGCGAGGGTTGTATAAACTAAATGAGAATTCATGAGCGTATGTTTAGAAGGGGGATACTTTTAAATGGAGTATGTTTCAATCGTTGCTCGTACTCTGTTTTTATATGCATTAATCGTATTTATTTTCCGGATGATGGGTAAGAGGGAAATCGGAGAACTGAGTATTTTAGATTTAGTTATTTTCATTATGATTGCCGAAAGTGCAGTAGTGGGGATTGAGAATACAGAGAAGCCGATCTTTGAGACTATTTTTCCTATGTTATTGCTCATGATTATCCAAATTTCATTGGCCACCATTTCATTGAAAAGTAAAAAAATTAGAGAATTACTTGATGGTAAACCAACGATGCTCATTGAAAATGGGGAAATTAAAGAAAAGGAAATGAGAAAACAGCGCTATAACTTTGATGATTTGCTTACTCAACTTAGAGATAAGAATATCAATAACTTAGCTGATGTGGAGTTTGCCATTCTAGAACCAACAGGAAAGCTGTCTGTATTCGAAAAGGACAATAAGAAGAGAAGCACCCTGCATTTACCTTTAATCGTCGATGGTGAGGTTCAGGAACAACATTTGAAGATACTAGATCAGACCAACCTTTGGTTACGTCAACAGCTTCGTAAGCTAGGCTATCGTAATGTGAAGGAAATTTCCTTTTGTAGCTATGATAATGGTGTGTTTTATATTGATTTAATTGATAAAAAAAGGTAGACCAATTTTGAAGTAACAATTGGGAGCTACCTTTTTTGTTTGGTCTCTTTTGCAATACTTTGGACTTTATACTAAAGTATGAATTTGGTACGTTGATTTCCAATATAAAAGCAACCAAGTTTAAAGAAATACCAAAAGAAAAAAGTGAGCACAACGCTCACTTTTTTTAAGCTTCGAGTTTTCTATACCCCAAAGTATTTTCCGATATAAGGGATTTTTCTTAGTTCTTCTTTATGAACAAGCTTTAATACGAGTAAAAGAATCAAGTAGACAATTGTAGTTACGCCCACTGCAAGTAATGTTCGCAAGATTAGAGATGCAGAGTCTATGGCGTAGATAAAGAAGTAATGACCAGCAAGTCCTGCTGCAATCATGGTAAAAAAGCTTTTTATATACTCTCTAGCATATATGGTATACGAAATGACCTTAATAACGGTAGAGAAATGTAATAACGTTACAAGCACTGTACTAATGACAATCGCAAGTGCTGCTCCCATAATTCCAAGTTCTGGTCTTGTTGCCAAGGCAAAAATGACGGCAATCTTAACTACTGCCCCGATAATACTATTAATCATGGCTGCCTTTGCTAAATCAAGTGCTTGTAATACAGCCTGTAGTGGACCTTGGAAATAGTAAAAAATAAAGAATGGTGCCATAACCTTTACATAAATGGCTGCATTAGAGGATCCATACATGAGTTGCATGACCGGCTCTGCAAATACATAAAGGATGACAACTGCAAGTCCTCCAGACACAAACGATAATCGAAGAGCCTGCTGAAGGCGATGCTCAATCAATAATGTCTTGTTTTTGGCTGCAGCCTCACTGATAGCTGGGACAAGAGACACAGATAATGAATAAGTGATGAAAGATGGTAAAAATAATAGTGGTAAGGCATAGCCTGTTAACTCACCATATTGTTTGGTTGCAAGTGATGTCGTTACACCTGCGAGTAATAAGCTTTGGGTGACGACAATCGGTTCAAAAAAGTATGCAACAGAGCCGATTAAACGACTTCCTGTCGTTGGTAGAGCAATTGCCATGAGACTTTGAAAAGTCTCTTTTCCTGATTTAACAGACTTAAAGAAGTTTTTACGAACTCGGACCCTTTTTTTCATTTTAAACATCATGATCATATACAACAGGGACGCGAGTTCACCGATCACAACCGAAATCATTGCACCAGCTGCAGCGTATTCGACACCGTATGGTAAGAAGGCTTTTGTGAATACAGCTACTAATGTTATTCTCACAATCTGTTCAATAACCTGTGAGTATGCTGCTGGTCTCATGTTTTGGCGGCCTTGGAAGTAACCCCTTAATACGGCGGAGATAGCGACGATTGGAACAATTGGTGAAATCGCAATTAAAGGATAATACGTTCTATGATCTGTTAGGAGAGTCTGTGATAAAACAGGTGCTAACAAAATCATTCCGGTCGTAAAAATAATACTTAGGATTCCTGTAACCGTTAGGGAAACGACTAAAATCCTCTTAATACGTTTCCTGTCTCCATGTGCTTCGGCTTCTGCTACAAGCTTTGAAATCGCAACTGGTAATCCCATTTGAGTAAGGGTGATGGTTAAAAGTAAAGTAGGCACTGCCATCATGTATAGCCCTACGCCTTCCTCCCCCATAATCCTTGCCACAACAATTCGATTAACGAATCCTAGTACTCTTGTGATTAATCCAGCTAAAATTAATATTAATGTCCCTTGTAAAAAGGTTTGTTTGGACATGAGCTACCCTACCTTCTCAAACGAAGTCTAATCATATACAATATCTATATGCGGTAAGGTGGGCCAAGCATGACAGAAAGAGGACAACATATGTTTTAATTTATTTGAATATAATTCCCATATCTATTTCTTATAGATCGATTACATAAAAAAGGGGATTATAAACAAATGAAAGAGAAGATTAGTGATTTTCTTGTACAGAACCTAACGTTTTTACCTCCAGAGCTACTTGTCATGATTGTATCAGCAATGCCTATTCTCGAGCTAAGGGGTGGTTTACCTCTTGCCTATCTACACTACGATTTTTCACTCGTAAAATCATTTTTTCTAAGTGTGATTGGCAACATTCTACCTGTTATTCCGATTCTCTTATTATTTCAGCCAGTTAGTAAGTGGCTACTACAGTTCAAGTGGTATAATAAACTTTATAATTGGTTATATCATCGAACTATGAAAAAAAGTAAAGATGTTGAAAGATATGGAGCAATAGGATTGATGCTGTTTACAGCGGTTCCATTCCCAACCACTGGTGCTTATAGTGCGTGTATTGCAGCCTTGTTATTTTCGATTAGGTTTCATTATGCTCTTATTTCCATCAGTCTAGGTGTAGTGATAGCAGGAATCCTTGTGAGCCTGGGCCTATTATCAATTTCTATTTTTTAAATGTTAAATCCTTATAGAAACAAGAGAACAATCATTTACGTAAAAAAGTTGGACAAGGAGGAAAGAATATGAACTGGGAAGAAATGCGTGAATATGTCCAACCTGCTATTCAAAGTAAGGTAGAGGAATTTCATATCTATGGATTAAACCGTGCAAATGAAGCGGAGGTTTGGGATTGTTTAATAAAGAAAAAGTGGAAGCGGCTGGAGGAGCCTAAACCCCTTCGCGATACGGTCAATGATATTTTATCTTTATCAACCACTGTCTATATGAGTTTTATTACAGTTGAGGCCTATAAACAACCATTTGTTTTTCCTTCCACTCCATAATATTGCTTGGAAAAATTGACAGAGCATATGGATTCTTTCATAATTAAACGGTACATATATACAATAGCAATTATACTAATCATCAAAACCTGAGTGCTCGCATTTAACGAAGGAGGATTTTTTTAAGAATGGTTAAAAAGGGTCGCATTATCATATTTTTTCTATTAGTTCTACTATTAGGTGGACTAATTGGAGCAACGACAAACGGAGTTACGAATAATATCAAGCTAGGATTAGATCTCCAAGGTGGCTTTGAGATACTCTATGAGGTTCTGCCAGCAGAAGAAGGCGATGTAATTACACAGGATGTTTTGGTCAGCACCGTTAAAGCATTAGAAAAACGTGTAAATGTTTTAGGTGTTAGTGAACCAAGAATTGATATCGAAGGTGAAGATCGAATTCGTGTTCAATTAGCTGGAGTTCAAGATCAAAATAAGGCAAGGGAAATTCTATCCACGGAAGCTAAGCTGACATTCAGAGATGTAAATGATGTGGAGTTATTGGATGGGGCTGATTTAGTAGAAGGTGGAGCATCACAAACCTTTGATTCGAATAATCAACCAATTGTTGCCTTAACCTTGAAGAATGCAGAGGATTTTGCAAAGGCTACTCAGCATGTTCTTGACTTATATCCTCAGAACTTAATGCCTATTTGGCTAGACTATGAGGAAGGGGATTCCTTTACAGAAGAGTCTGTAAAGCCAGATCCAAAGTATTTATCGGCACCACAGGTTAGTGAAGTCTTTAATACAACCACTGTAACGATTACTGGTACGTTTACGATTGAGGAAGCAAAGGAACTAGCAGACCTATTAAACGCAGGTTCACTGCCAGTAGAGCTTGAGGAAATGTATTCTACTTCTGTAGGAGCTCAGTTTGGTGAACAGGCATTACAAAAGACCGTATTTGCAGGAATTATAGGAATTCTACTTGTTTTCTTATATATGTTAATTTTCTACCGCTTCCCTGGGGTTATTGCGGTTATTACGCTAAGTGTCTACATTTATCTTGTGTTATTAGTATTTGACTGGATGAATGGTGTTCTTACTCTACCTGGTATTGCAGCACTTATATTAGGGGTAGGGATGGCCGTTGACGCAAATATCATAACCTATGAGCGTATAAAAGAGGAATTAAAAACTGGTAAAACGGTTATGTCGGCTTATAAGTCAGGTAATCGTCGTTCCTTATCCACTATATTAGATGCGAACATTACAACACTACTGGCCGCAGGTGTATTATTTGCTTACGGGACAAGCTCTGTAAAAGGGTTTGCAACGATGTTAATAGTGAGTATTTTATTAAGCTTTCTTACCGCTATCTATGGGACTCGACTATTTTTAGGCCTTTGGGTGAACAGTCGTTTCTTAAATAAGAAAGTATCTTATTTTGGTGTAAAAGAGTCAGATATTCAAAACATCGAAACAGGGGAAACAGATTATTATATTCCTACTAAGTTTGATAAATTTGACTTTGTAAAACATCGGAAAAAGTACTTTATGTTCTCAGGAGCGATGGTGGTGGTGGGAGCAATCCTACTCTTAACATTAAAGTTAAACCTTGGAATTGATTTTGCGAGTGGAACTCGTGTAGAAGTGATGTCTACGGATACATTAACAGTTGAAGAAGTTGAAACGGAGATTGCCACACTTAATTTTGATATAGAGCCTAGAGATATTACTCTATCTGGCGATCAAAATGAGATAGCGGTCGCTCGTTTTATTGACACATTAACAGAAGATGAAATTGCAACATTAAAGAGTCATTTTATCGAGAAATATGGTGCTGAACCAAATGTTAGTACGGTCTCTCCGACTGTTGGGAAAGAGCTTGCTAAGAATGCCTTTTACTCGGTGTTAATTGCATCAATCGGAATCATCATCTATGTGACGATTCGCTTTGAAATATATATGGCAATCGCAGCGATTATTGCGTTGTTACATGATGCATTCTTTATTATCGCATTCTTCAGCCTATTACGATTAGAGGTTGATTTAACCTTTATCGCGGCTGTCTTAACAATTGTCGGATATTCCATAAATGATACGATTGTAACCTTTGACCGGATCAGGGAAATTATGAAGATTCGTGGCAAAAAGGTTAAAACCTTTGATGACATAGCATCAGTTGTAAATGATAGCTTACGTCAAACACTTGGACGTTCAGTGAGCACGATATTCACCGTCGTCATTGTAACGGTTGCCTTATTACTACTAGGTAGTAGCGCGATTACTAATTTCTCATTGGCTCTATTAGTAGGGTTAGTTGCGGGTACGTATTCTTCCTTATTCATTGCAGCACAGCTATGGCTAATTTGGAAGAGTAAAACATTAGGTAAAAAGAAGGCCCGTCCAGTTGAGGAAGATCTTGAGCCTTAAAGAATACATGAGAAAAGAGCTTGGACCTTGTCCAAGCTCTTTTCTATGGTTTATTTGGTTCAATATGAATATGAGCATTTCGGATGTTGTGCTTTGTGAATAGATTTCTCTCAATTTCTTCAGTAATCCTATGACTTTCACCTACATTTAAATTATGGTCTGTGATAATCGTGATGTCTGCGAAAATTTGGTTACCATGCATTCGTGCTTTCACACTTTTTACACTCTCAATATTTGAGTGATTCTTCACGGTATTTTCAATTTCTTTCAATTCCTCTATCTCAAAACCATCAGTAAGCTCCATTGTTGCATCTCGAAAGACTGAAATCCCTGTTCGGATAATAATTAGTCCTACTAAGATCGCAATAACAGTATCGAACCAGTAAAGGCCGAACTGTGAGGCGGTAATTCCTATAAACGCACCAATACTGACAAGTGAATCTGAAAGATTATCCTTTGAGGCAGCTTTAATGGATTGGCTTTTAATTTTTTCGGCTAAATTCTTATTATACAAATAGACAGAAAACATAATAATAGAACTAGCTAGTGCTACCCAACCCGTAATCATGTCTGGTACTGTATTGCCAGCTTCTGTTAGGTTCTTAATTCCCTCAATAGTAACCTGTATACCGACCGAAACCATGATAAAAGCAGCAATCAGCGATGCAATCGTTTCAGCACGATAATGTCCGTATTGATGATTTTTATCAGGAGGCTTTCTTGCTATTTTTAAACCAATGAGTACCGCAACAGAGGCAATTACATCCGTTGAATTATTTAACCCATCAGCTAGCAAGGCACCTGAATTTCCCCAATACCCAATTACCAGTTTTGAAATGGATAAAATGATATATGTACAAATGCTTAACCAAGCACCCTTTTCCCCCATTTTGAGGTTATCATTTACCTCCAATCCGTACCCCTCCTATCATTTACCTAGTCATTTCCTTATAGATGTATTATGACTAGTTTTAAATTTAATTATCCTTTTCTAATGAATTGTTCTTGTTAGAAATAGCCAATTCCCTCAAATTTTTTAACAAAGTAGGTTACAATAAGGGTATGATTGGTAAATGCCTTTTAATAATTATTACTACTGTTATAACGGATTGGAGTATTTTAACTTGGCTTCTAAGGACTTAGAACCAAATGTAAACATAATTGCAATAAGGGTCATTTTAAGGAATAGGGTGTGTAGGAATGGGGAATGAAAAGGATCGCTTTAAAGAGGCTGAGTTTGCCGCGATGGTGGGTGTCGTTGGGAATGTATTATTGGCCTTATTAAAAGGGATCGTAGGGGTTACAAGTAATAGTAGAGCATTAGTAGCGGATGCTGTGCATTCAGCTTCAGACGTTGTCGGTTCGTTAGCAGTTTATATAGGGTTAAGAGCGGCAAAGCGGCCACCTGATGATGATCATCCATATGGTCATGGAAAGGCAGAATCTATAGCCGCCATTATAGTGGCAGTGCTATTATTCTTAGTCGGGATAGAAATAGGGAAATCCTCTATTGAATCGTTTTTTCTTGAAATAGAAGCACCCAAAATGGCTGCAATCTATGCAGTTGTATTTTCTATCCTTGTAAAGGAATGGATGTTTCGTTATAAATACAAATTGGGTAAACGTATTAATAGTGATGCCATTATCGTAAACGCCTATGAACACAGATCAGATGTGTTTTCATCCATTGCTGCTTTAATTGGTATTAGTGGAGCAATTGTTGGTGGTAAACTGGGGCTTGATTGGCTCGTCTATGCTGACCCTGTTGCAGGATTAATAGTTGCGATCATGATTCTAAGAATCTCATGGAAGCTTGGTGCAGAATCTATACATAATACATTAGATCATGTTTTACATGACGAAGATACCCAGGAAATGAGAGAAATTATCCTAAACGTAGACGGAGTTAAGAAAATTGATGGACTTTTTGCTCGTGAGCACGGTCATTACGTAATTGTCGACTTGAAAATATCCGTCGATCCGTATATCACGGTAGAAGAGGGACATAAAATAGGTAAACATGTTAAGGAACGATTAATGGAGCATTCACATGTACAAGATGTATTAGTTCACGTCAATCCATATAATGAGGATGATTAAGAGGGGGAATCAAAATGAAGGGACAATGGACCTTAATAATTGCATTAGTTTTTGCATTAATTGTTGCGATCTTTGCTGTGATCAATGTCAACCCAGTTAGCGTTGATTATTTATTTGGAACGGCATCATGGCCACTCATTTTAGTAATCTTAGGCTCTGCTGCAATGGGAGCCTTTGCAGTTGGAGCAGCGGGATTGTTCAGAGTCTTGCTTTTACAAAAACGAGTTAGACAGCTTCAAAAAGAAAATGAACAGCTAAAGAAAAAGGTTAATGAGCACCTTCAGAATGAAGATCTGAGAAAACAGAACTATTTGAAGGGAAATGAAAATAAGAAGGAAGATACCCAAGAGGAAGAAGTAGAAAAGGTTGAGCATCCTTCAGAATAATTGTTACCATTGTCACCCCTTTTCCTCTCCTGTATAATGAGTGGGTCAAGGGGTGATTTCATGCTTTCGTCTAAAACAAGATGGATTCATAAGGAAACGAACGAACAGTTAGCTAAGCAGCTTTCAGATGAGCTTTCGATTTCCTATATAGTTGCCAATCTATTAGTTAGTAGAGGTATAACGACTGCTTCAGAAGCTGAGCAGTTTCTAAATATAGAACAATCTACTTTTCACGATCCGTTTCTACTTAAAGGAATGGACCAAACGATTGAGAGAATACAAACTGCCATAGAAAAAGCTGAAAAGATTTTGGTATTTGGTGATTATGATGCAGACGGGGTAAGTAGTACAACGGTTATGCTTCGCGCACTAAGAGCCAAGGGTGCGGATGTTGAGTTTTACATACCTAATCGATTTCGAGAGGGCTATGGACCAAATAGAAATGCTTTTCAGTGGGCATATCAAGAAGGCTACCGTTTAATTATCACGGTTGATACCGGGATTTCAGCATTAGACGAAGCCCGGTATGCGAAGGAGCTTGGTATTGATTTAATCATCACAGATCACCATGAACCAGGACCGGAGCTACCCGTTGCTTTTTCCATTATTCATCCAAGGCTACCGGGAAGTGAATATCCATGCGGAGAGCTAGCTGGTGTTGGGGTTGCACTAAAGGTTGCACATGCACTTCTAGGCGAATGTCCTACAGATTATGTAGGAATTGCGGCAATTGGGACCATTGCAGATTTAGTACCTCTACATGATGAAAACCGGCTTATTGCCGTAAAAGGCATAAAAGCATTAAGAAACACGAAAAATCCAGGAGTTCATGCTTTATTATCTGTTTGTAATGTAAATCAAAAGGAAATAACTGAAGAAACAATCGGTTTTTCAATTGGACCAAGGATTAATGCTGCGGGGAGACTAGGAGATGCGGATCCAGCCGTTCACCTATTTCTTACAGACGACAGTGAAGAAGCAGAGCAAATCGCTTCAGAAATTAATCAAATCAATAAAGAAAGACAGAAAATTGTCAATGAGATGACTGAAGAGGCGGTTGAGCTCGTTGAAGCAAATTATCCACTGGAAGACAACTCTGTTTTAGTAATTGGTAAACAGGGGTGGAATGCGGGGGTAATTGGGATCGTTGCTTCAAGATTGGTGGAGAAATTTTATCGACCAACGATTGTTTTAAGCTTAGATGAGGAAGCGAAAGTAGCAAAAGGGTCTGCTCGTAGTATTGAAGGCTTTGACCTATTTGAAAATTTATCAACTTGTCGAGATGTTCTTCCTCATTTTGGTGGACATACAATGGCAGCCGGTATGACGGTGGAAATTAGTAAAATCGATGAATTAAGAGAGCGTCTCATCACATTAGCAAATGATAAGTTGACCAAGGATGATTTTACTCCGGTCACGTATGTTGATATTGAGTGTAGTCTTGAAGATATAACGATTGAAGCAATTGAAGAATTAGGTAAACTAGCTCCGTATGGGGTGGGAAATCCAAAGCCAAAAGTAACGATTCCAGTTGCTTCTCTTTCTCAGATGAAAAGAATTGGTCAGGATCAAAGTCATCTTAAGCTATTACTAGAGCAATCGGGGACTAGCCTTGACGCGATTGCCTTTGGATTCGGTCATGTGTATGACGAAATTTCAGCACAGGCTAGGTTGTCAATTTTAGGTGAGCTTTCTATAAATGAGTGGAATAACTTTAGGAAGCCGCAAATTATGGTTAATGATATTATGATTAAAGAGTGGCAGCTGTTTGACTGGAGAGGCCAAAAGAGCCTTACCAAGCAAATAGAATCAATGGGCTCGCATAAAAGGAAGATTATTGTCTTTAATGAGTCAACAATAGAGAAGCTTGCTTTACACAGTTTTAAGGAGCATATCTTATTTGTAAATAACGATTACCATACAGAGTTAGATAGTTATGAGGATTATCTAATACTAGCGGATCTTCCTCCGACACTTTCTACGTTGGAAAAGATGATTCAGAAAACAAGTCCATCACGAATTTACACAGTGTTTCATCAAACAGAGTCACATTTTTTCAATACGATTCCTACTAGAGAGCACTTTAAATGGTTTTATGGATTTCTTGGAAAGAACAAACAGTTTAATATCAAAACACAAGGTGACCAACTAGCTAAACACCGTGGTTGGTCCAAAGAATCGATACAATTTATGTTAAAGGTGTTTTTTGAATTAGAATTTGTTACAATAAACAATGGCATTATTTCATTAACTGATCAACCGAAAAAACGTGATTTAACAGACTCAGAAACATATATGTTGAAGCAAAGCCAAATTGAGATCGAAAATATGATGATCTATTCATCGTATTCACAATTAAAGGATTGGTTTGATCATGTTTATAAAGGGTTGGTAACAGTATAGGAGGCAACATCATTAATGGATTATAAAAAATATGTTACAGTCGTTCCGGACTGGCCTAAAGAAGGAATACAATTTAAGGACATTACTACGTTAATGGACAATGGTGAAGCATATAAAAGTGCGACAGACGAGATTGTCAAATTTGCGCAGGAACAAAAAATTGACCTAGTAGTTGGACCAGAAGCTAGAGGCTTTATTATTGGTTGTCCAGTAGCTTATGCTCTTGGTGTAGGATTTGCACCAGTTCGTAAGGAAGGAAAATTACCTAGAGAAGTAATCAAGGTACAGTACGGGTTGGAGTACGGCTCTGACGTTCTTACGATGCATAAGGATGCAATTAAGCCAGGTCAACGTGTATTAATTACAGACGATCTGCTAGCGACAGGTGGAACGATTGAAGCGACAATTGATCTTGTTGAACAACTTGGTGGAGTCGTTGCCGGTATTGCTTTCTTAATTGAGTTAAGTTATTTAGATGGTCGTAAAAAGTTAGGTGGCTACGACGTTCTTACATTAATGACATACTAAAAGCGTGGAAAAAGAGTGTTTATACGACACTCTTTTTTTACAAGGCTTTGTACATTCTCCTGTGTCCTCATTGTAGAAATTTCTGCGAAATCCTTTACATCCATGTCCATTTTCAAGATAATAGTAACAATAATAATTTTAATCTAATAGAGTAAATAAAGAGAAGAAGACACGCTTCTCTTTATTTATCTTATAAATCAGGTGATCTTATGGCAAATGAACAGGTACTAACAGCTGAACAGGTGATTGAAAAGGCTGCTAAATACTTAACACAAGAAAAAGACCTACAATTTATTCAGCAAGCATATGAGTTTGCCAAACAAGCCCATCAGGAGCAGTACCGAAAATCTGGTGAACCATATATCATACATCCCATACAGGTAGCTGGAATTCTAGTAGATTTAGACATGGATCCAGTGACTATTTCTGCTGGTTTTTTACATGATGTGGTAGAAGATACAGAGGTTACACTAGAAGATCTTGAAAATACTTTTAATAAAGAAGTGGCCATGCTTGTTGACGGAGTGACAAAGCTAGGAAAGATTAAATTCAAGTCACAAGAAGAGCAGCAAGCGGAAAATCACCGTAAAATGTTTGTAGCGATGGCTCAAGATATCCGGGTGATTTTAATCAAGCTAGCTGACCGACTTCATAACATGCGAACTCTTAAGCATCTTCCTCAGGAAAAGCAAAGAAGAATTTCTAACGAAACATTAGAAATCTTTGCACCACTTGCCCATCGACTCGGGATTTCAAAGATTAAATGGGAGCTTGAGGATACGGCATTACGATATTTGAATCCTCAGCAGTATTATCGAATCGTCAATCTCATGAAGAAAAAACGAGCGGAACGGGAAGAGTATCTGCACACGGTGATGAATGAGGTCCGGGAGCGATTAAACGAAGTTTCTATTAGTGCAGATATAAATGGTAGGCCAAAGCATATTTATAGTATTTATCGAAAAATGGCCATTCAAAATAAGCAGTTTAACGAAATCTATGATTTATTAGCAGTACGAATTGTTGTGAATAGTATTAAGGATTGCTATGCGATTTTGGGGATTATCCATACGGCTTGGAAGCCAATGCCCGGTAGGTTTAAAGATTATATAGCAATGCCTAAGACAAATATGTATCAATCCCTTCATACGACTGTAATTGGTCCACAAGGTGATCCACTTGAGGTTCAAATTCGTACTCGAGAAATGCACCACATCGCAGAATATGGGATCGCAGCTCACTGGGCTTATAAGGAAGATAAACAGGTCAATGAAGAGGAATCTTTTGAAAAGAAGATTACATGGTTTAGAGAGATTTTAGACTGGCAAAATGATGCTAGTAACGCAGAAGAGTTTATGGAATCTCTAAAAATTGATCTATTTTCAGATATGGTATTCGTCTTTACCCCAAAGGGAGATGTATTTGAGCTTCCGTCTGGTTCAGTTCCGATTGACTTCTCTTACAGGATCCATTCAGAAATTGGAAATAAGACGATTGGTGCTAAGGTAAACGGGAAGATGGTGACTCTTGACTATAAGCTGAAGACAGGTGATATAGTTGAAATTCTCACCTCAAAGCATTCGTATGGTCCTAGTCAAGACTGGTTAAAGCTAGCCCAAACGTCACAAGCAAAGAATAAAATTCGCCAATTTTTCAAGAAGCAGCGTCGTGATGAAAATGTAAGTAAGGGAAAAGAGCTAGTTGAAAAAGAGATAAAAGCTTTTGATTTAGATCCAAAAGAGATCCTCGTTAATGATAATCTAAAACGTGTAGCAGATAAGTTTAATTTTTCAAATGAAGAGGATATGTATGCGGCTGTAGGATATAACGGAATTACAGCAGCACAAATTGCAACAAGATTAACAGAGAAGTGGAGAAAGAAACGAGATCTTGAGCAGGAATCAACGATTGCAGATGCTGTTCAGGACTTGAAGAAGTTTACGGTCACGAAGAAGAAAGAAAGTGGAGTTCGAGTTCAAGGCATTGATAATTTGTTAGTAAGACTATCAAAATGCTGTAATCCGGTTCCTGGTGATGACATAGTTGGTTTTATCACAAAGGGAAGAGGAGTCTCTATTCACCGTGATGACTGTCCGAACGTTCATACGGATGAAGCAAAGGATCGCCTACTGATTGTTGAGTGGGAAGGAAATGCTAGAGAGGGTAAAGAGTATAACGTTGAAATCGAAATTTCTGGCTATGATCGTCGTGGATTATTGAATGAAGTATTGCAGGCGGTTAATGAAACAAAGACAAATATAACTGCCGTGTCAGGACGTTCGGATCGAAACAAAATGGCGACTATTTCTATGGCTATTTCGATCCATAATGTGTCCCATTTACAAAAGGTTGTGGACCGAATCAAACAAATCCCTGATATATACGCAGTTAGAAGAATGATGCATTAAGGTGATGAAATGAGAGTAATTGTACAAAGAGCAAAAAATGCAAGTGTAACGGTTAACCATGAAACAGTTGGTAAGATTAGCAATGGATTTATGCTATTAGTTGGCGTTACTCACTCAGACACGTCAGAGGACGCAGTATATGTTGCAGATAAAATTGCAAATCTACGTGTGTTTGAGGACGATCAAGGGAAAATGAATCATTCTCTACTAGATATAGAAGGTGCGGTTCTTTCTGTTTCACAGTTCACGTTATATGGAGACTGTCGCAAGGGAAGGCGCCCCAATTTCATGGAAGCGGCTAAACCTGACCATGCTAGTATCATATATGAAGCGTTTAATGATGAACTTAGAAACAAAGGAATCCACGTAGAAACCGGAACATTCGGAGCAATGATGGACGTTCAATTAACAAATGTGGGTCCGGTCACTTTAATAGTTGAAAGCAAATAAAGAAGAAGCCTATGGTTGGGCTTCTTCTTTATTATTTTATTTGAAGGCTATGTTTTTAATAATTTTTTAATAATAGTTTTGTTAAAACCTGGAGTTGGTTGGAGCGGAAGGTGCTTGACTCCTGTGGGAGATGAGGGAAGTGTGAGACCCCACAGGCGAAGCCGAGGAGGCTCACATCCCTCCCCACGGAAAGCAAGCACCTGTAGCGGAAATCAACGGACTTAATTTTCACTTGGTTTTACGTTACAGTGCAATAAATTATGCGAAAACAATCTTTTAGCAAAAACTATTTTTTAAACTCATAAGCCAGCCCATTAAAGATGGCTGTTGAGATTTTGTCCTGATAAGAAGCTGTAGTAACAAGCGACTCTTCTGTAATACTACTTAAAAAGCCTAGCTCCAACAAAACAGATGGTCGGTTATTATGACGTAAAATATGATAGTTCCCATACTTTACACCCCGGTCCTTTAATGAAGTTTGTTTGATCAGCTCAGTTTGCAGAGATTCACCTAGTGAGTAATCTTTAGACTTATTATAGTAATAAGTAGTGATTCCATTAGCCGATGGATATACAGAGCTATCAAAATGTAAACTTATAAAGGCATCTGCTTGATAGTAGTGTGAAAGACTTACACGATTATTTAAGCTAACATACACATCTTGATTACGAGTAAGGACGGATGTTGCACCTGCTGCTCTGAGCTTTTCATCTAATAGTTTAGCTGCTCGTAGCGTGATAGTCTTCTCAAGTGTACCTCTTACACCTTTGGCACCACTATCTCTTCCTCCATGACCAGGATCAATCACAATGGTTTTGCCAGCAAAATATTGGTTCATTCCAGGGCGTTCAACTTTAGGTATGCTACCAGTTGTTGAAACAATCCACCCTGCTACATATCCGATCTCCCCATTTGAAAGCGAGATTTTATACCAATCGTCTACCTTTTCAATAATCGTGAAAATATCTCCTTGCATGGCTCTAGTAACAATTGAATCATTCGTAGATGGACCACTTCGAATATTTGTTGTGTTATACAAAATCGTAACAGAAGAGGTTGAATCTGGTGTACCCTCAACTGGAGGTGGTGTTTGTGTCACTTTTTCGATGTACCAGCCAGCAACCCAACCAATTTTGCCATCAGATAGCTTTACCTGACACCAATTATTTTGCTCACTTATTAACTCTAGCTGATCGCCTTTTTTAACCTGAGAAATTACTTTTCCATTTAAAGTAAAGTCATCACGGACATTTAGGAGAGTGGCTGTAACCACAGCTAGTTGACTTGCTTCTGGCTTTTGCTCCTCTTCCTTTTCTTCAGGTTTAGGATTGGTCTCTGTTTGGATGTCTATATAATCCTTATGAACCCAACCGGTTTTATTGTTTAGGTTAATCTCGTACCAATCATATTTTTCTGAATAAACGTCAACCTGGTCTTTTTGTTTCACCTTTCCGATAACAGCTGCATTTAAGGAAGGAGACAAGCGAACATTTAATGTAGTTGCCTTGACATTACCCGTTTTAATAACAGTTTTTTCTTCCTTCGTTGGAGGTGCCGACTCGGATGGTAATCCCTTTACATAATCACTATGTACCCAACCTACATAATTCTTAAAAGAAATCTTTACCCAGTTTTCACTTCGTTCTTGAAACTCAAGCACGTCCCCTTTATCAACAGAACCTACTACTTGAAAGCTTGTACCAGGTCCTTTTCTAATTCTTAGTCCATCAGCAGTAGACTCTAGCTTTTCAATCTTTTCGGTTGTAGATTCATTTGCATTTCCACTACCAGGCTTCTGCTCAGTTACTAACCAGCCAGCAACCCAGCCATTTAACTGGTTCGAAATTTTGATTTGGAACCAGTCTCCCTCTTTTGCTAATACCTCGTACTGCTCATTTTGATTAACACTAGCAACAGCCTTATAGGATAAACCTGGACCAGAACGAACATTGAGTGAATTAACATTAATAACGACTTTGCTATTTTCAGCAAGTATTGGAGTTTGAGGTATAGATACACTTAATAGAGCTAACACTAACATTAAAATAAATCCCTTTTTCATGATGAAAAAAATCCTCCTTTTGTAAAAGGTTTTAGGTAAACTGGGTTGTTTCTAATAAGGCTGTTTTCTAACATATCGTTGTTCTTGTAATGGCTCTTTCCGAAAAGAATGTTGTTTTTGTTTAGGCTCTGTTAAAGTACAATGTTGATTTTCAAGCAGAGTTGATTGTAGTGGAAGGATGCGAGACTCCTGCGGGAGCAGCGTGACAGGAGAGACCCCGCAGGCAAAGCCGAGGAGGCTCACCGCACGCCCCGCGGAAAGCGAGTGTCCTGTAACGAAAATCAACACCATGTTTTAAAACAGCCTTTGTTTAAAGAACAACAAAGTCTCCGAAATTAATTTTTATGTAACCATCTATTTGCACTGATAGTTTCAATAGTACATCAAATATAAATCCACTAGTTATATTTCTAGGAAAATAAATAAATTCCTTGTCATTTTGTGAAAAAAATTGTTGTATTTGGGAAATATAGAATTAGATTTTAATGAGAAAGGAAGAAGTATATGAGATTTAGTGAAAAGGGTGAACATGTTGCTAATGGTTCCCAACATCTATTCGGAGTTAATTTTCATGATTTTATAGAAAAGCAAAACAATTCAGCAAGTATGGAACTGGCTTCTGAGTTTGGTTTATCGTTAAGAGAAGTGAAACAATTAAAAAAACAGCTTGGACGTTCGTAAATCCTCTTGACTTTCAAATTAAACATTCGTATGATATTATCAATCATTATAATAAAATGAACCAATGACCGAGAAAAGTAATTAAGTAACATTTGTCCAGAGAAGAAATGTCTTGGCTGCGAACATTTCTACAAGATGCCTTAATGAAAGACACTCGAAAGGTTCCACCTCGAAAAAGAAATTCAGTAGAGGCTGGACGTGGCAGGCGTTAACTGTCAAAAGTGGAAGTACATAGTGACTCTTTTTACAGGAATACCGAGTCACAACTTCAATTAGGGTGGTACCACGGGAATTATAGCTCTCGTCCCTACTTCTTAGGAAGTAGAGACGAGAGCTTTTTTATATGGTTTTTTAAGGAGGAATAAACATGTCTATTCAAATACCAAGAGGGACACAGGATATATTACCTGGTGATGTTGAGCGTTGGCAATATGTTGAAGAAAAAGCGCGTGATTTATGTAAAAGGTTTAATTATAAGGAAATTCGAACTCCGATATTCGAGCATACTGAATTGTTCTTAAGAAGTGTTGGAGATACAACGGATATTGTTCAAAAAGAGATGTACACGTTCACTGACCGTGGAGACCGCAGCCTTACCCTTCGTCCTGAGGGAACAGCTTCAACGGTTCGAGCGTATGTTGAAAATAAAATGTACGGCCTACCAGATCAACCTACGAAGCTCTACTATATTGGTCCAATGTTTCGTTATGAGCGACCTCAGTCAGGGCGTTATCGTCAATTTGTTCAATTTGGGATTGAGGCATTAGGAAGTGCAGATCCAGCTATAGACGCTGAAGTGATTTCACTTGCGATGGAAATGTATAAAGGATTAGGTCTTAAGAAGCTAAAGCTCATTATTAATAGTTTGGGTGATCAGGAGAGCAGAATTGCCCATCGAACAGCTTTGACTGAACACTTCACGCCACATATTACAGAGTTTTGTTCGGACTGCCAAAAGCGCCTAGAGACAAATCCTTTAAGAATTTTAGACTGTAAGAAAGATCGGGAGCATCCATTAATGGAAACGGCACCTTCTATTTTAGACTACTTAAATGATGATTCTTCCACCTACTTTAAAAAGGTTCAAAGCTATTTACGTAGTATGGGAATTGAATTTGAAGTAGACCCACGATTAGTTCGTGGACTAGACTACTATAATCATACTGCCTTTGAAATTATGAGTGATGCGGAAGGGTTTGGAGCAATCACTACGTTAATGGGTGGCGGCCGTTATAATGGTTTAGCACAGGAAATTGGCGGACCCGAAACTCCAGGTATTGGCTTTGCGCTAAGTATTGAACGTCTATTATTAGCGCTAAATGCTGAAGGAATTGAACTTCCAATTTCAAAAGGAATTGATTGCTATGTTGTGGCACTTGGTGAGGATGCAAAGGATGCTTCTGTTGCATTAGTAAATGAATTGAGAAAATCTAATTTAACAGTGGAAAAAGACTATCTAGATAAAAAGGTAAAAGCACAGTTTAAAGCAGCAGACCGTGTTGAGGCCCAATTCGTCGTGGTCCTTGGAGATGACGAACTAGCAAGAAAGGCAGCTTCGATTAAAAATTTAAAAACAGGTAATCAGCTAGAGGTACCTTTAGATGAAATTGCGACCTACTTGTTAGAAAACCAAGAGAAGTAAGAGGAGGAGAGACAATGATAGAAAGATCTCATTATTGTGGTGAAGTAACAGAGAAATTTGTCGGGCAAACAGTGCAGTTAAAAGGATGGATCCAAAAACGACGTGACCTAGGTGGGCTTATCTTTATTGATTTAAGAGACCGCTCTGGGATTGTTCAAATCGTTTTTAATCCAGAAGTATCGCAGGAAGCGCTAAAGCTGGCAGAGGATGTACGAAATGAGTATGTAATTGCCATCAAGGGTGAGGTTGTCGAGAGATCAGAGCAAACGATTAACACAAACCTTAAAACAGGTAAGGTAGAAGTTAGTGCGGAATCTATTCAAGTTCTAAATACAGCAAAAACTCCTCCTTTTACAATCTCTGATCAAACGGATGTAGCGGAAGATGTACGTTTACGATACCGTTATTTAGACTTAAGAAGACCTGCTATGCTAGAAACTTTTAAGATGAGACACCGTGTAACAAAAGCAATGCGTGACCATTTAGATACAGAAGGCTTTATTGAAGTAGAGACACCTATCCTTACGAAGAGTACGCCAGAAGGAGCGAGGGATTATTTAGTACCAAGTAGAGTGCACCCGGGAGAATTTTATGCTCTACCACAATCACCGCAAATCTTTAAGCAGTTACTAATGGTAGGTGGATTTGAGCGTTATTATCAAGTAGCACGATGCTTCCGCGATGAAGATTTACGTGCTGACCGTCAGCCTGAATTTACTCAGCTTGATATTGAGACCTCTTTTATGAGCCAGGAGGAGATCATTGCATTAACTGAAAACATGATGCAACAAGTATTGAAGGATGCTAGAGGAATGGATGTATCAACTCCTTTCCCAAGAATGTCTTATCAGGATGCAATGGATAGATTCGGTTCAGATAAACCAGATACCCGATTTGCGATGGAATTAACAGATGTTTCAGAGTTAGTTAAAGAATCTGGCTTTAAAGTGTTTAGTGGTGCTGTGCAAAATGGTGGCCAGGTTAAAGCTATTAATGTAAAAGCTGGAGCAGCTGATTATTCAAGAAAAGACATTGATGCCTTAACAGAGTTTGTAAGTAGATATGGTGCTAAAGGGCTTGCATGGTTAAAAGCTGAAACAGAAGGATTAAAGGGTCCTATTTCCAAGTTCTTTAGTGAGGAAGAACAAAAAACGTTATCACAGGTTCTTTCCGTAGAAGAAGGCGATTTACTGTTATTTGTCGCTGATAAAAAGTCAGTAGTTGCTGACAGTCTCGGTGCACTTCGTTTAAAGCTAGGAAAA
Organism: Bacillus sp. AK128; assembly: GCF_053903075.1. Lineage (NCBI taxonomy): Bacteria > Bacillati > Bacillota > Bacilli > Caryophanales > Bacillaceae > Bacillus > Bacillus sp. AK128. The sequence goes on from NZ_CP096379.1 coordinate 1,153,139, forward strand.
GAACGTAAGCTTATTAACGAAAACCAGTTTAACTTCTTATGGGTAACAGATTGGCCACTACTTGAATTCGATGAAGAAGCAAACCGATATTTTGCTGCTCACCATCCATTCACTATGCCGGTTCGTAAGGATCTTGAAAAGTTAGATTCCGATCCAGCAGCTGTTCGTGCCCAGGCCTATGACCTTGTGTTAAATGGATATGAACTTGGTGGAGGCTCTCTAAGAATATATGAGCGTGAAATACAAGAAAAAATGTTTGATACTTTAGGGTTTACGAAGGAAGAAGCTAACGAGCAATTTGGTTTCCTATTAGAAGCGTTTGAATACGGAACACCACCACATGGAGGAATTGCACTTGGGCTTGACCGTTTAGTAATGCTTTTAGCTGGTCGAACTAACCTACGTGACACGATTGCCTTCCCTAAAACAGCTAGTGCAAGCGATCTACTTATGGAAGCTCCAAGTACTGTATCAGGTGCACAACTAGGTGACTTACATCTTAAACTAGATGTAAAGGAATAGGCTCTTATTAATTGAAAATACAAATATATGGAACCATCCTTTAGGTAGGTTAGGTTCCATTATTCTTATATTCATCTGAAAGTTATTAACTTGGTCTTCCTTGATAACGCTTTCTAAACATGGTATGATAATGACACATAAAGTCCTGATGTGCTCGTTGCCTTACCTATTGTTTTGACCGAACAATAAGTAAACCGGGAGCCCGGGTTTTCAGACTGCGTACCTGCCTCTTTCTGAGGACTTACAAACGTTTGAAACAGGGCACCCACCTGCCGAGAGCGGGTTCAAAACGAAGGAATAGACGGTACAATTGGGACTTTCCAAATTTAAATATCATACTACCCTATGCTGATGGCATAGGGTTTTTATTTCAAACATTGAAATAAAACCTATTGAAATACTCGACATTAAAGTGTAGTATGATATCGTTAAAAACGGGAAAAACAAGCATATCAATGTTTGTTCAAAATTGGACGAGGTCTCGGTTCGAAGATTTGACACTAGTTTAGGACAGTTTATAGAAGTCGAGTATGATTTGATCAAACGGAAGAGGGACCCAAAAAATTCTTTCGAACGATTGGAAATTAGCAGTTTGGAATAATACATAGAAAGTGGTGCAAATATGTTACATCAGTTTTCCAGAAATGAATTAGCTTTAGGTAAAGATGGAATGAAGCTTCTAAAGGACAGTACAGTTGCTGTTTTAGGAGTGGGCGGAGTAGGAAGCTTTGCTGCTGAAGCTCTAGCAAGGTCAGGTGTAGGTAGAATTTTATTAGTAGATAAAGATGATGTGGATATTACGAACGTAAATCGTCAAATTCATGCTCTTTTATCAACAGTTGGAAAGCCAAAAGCAGATCTAATGAAGGCAAGAATTGCTGATATAAATCCAGAGTGTGAAGTCATCGCGTTGAAGATGTTTTATACAGAAGAAACGTATGAGGAATTTTTCAGTTATGGGCTGGATTGGGTCATTGACGCGTCTGACACTATTTCCTATAAGATTCACCTTATGAAGGAATGCCTAAAACGAAATATTCAAATTATCTCTAGTATGGGAGCAGCTAATAAAACCGATCCAACTCGCTTTCAGGTAGCAGATATTTCAAAAACTCATACAGATCCAATGGCTAAAGTAATTAGAACTAGGCTTAGAAAAGAGCGTATCCAAAAGGGCATTAAGGTTGTATTCTCAGATGAAAGCCCTATTGTGATTCGCGAAGATATTCGCCAGGAGATTGCCCCTGAGGGAGCAAAGATTCGTAAAGCAAAAATGCCTCCTTCTTCTAACGCATTTGTACCATCTGTTGCGGGGCTTATTATGGCAGGCCATGTCATAACGGAGATTACAAAGGAAATTAAGGTTGAGCGCGTGAACGACTAACGGAAGAAGACAATTTGCTTTGGTTTTGAGTCAAATAATAATAGCAATAACACATGGAGGTTAAAGTCCATGTGTTATTTTTAATATCCGAAGATAAGAACAAGGGAGTATTATGTGATAAATGGAGTTAACTGCATAAGAGTCCACTCGAATTGCGTAAATGGCCAAATCAGATTATAACAAACTACATTAAGCCCATAAATAAAAAACTGAGCAAGATTCCTCGCTCAGTCTACTATAAAGATTTATTTTGCAACTTGTTCTAAGTTTCCGTTTTTATCCATTCTAAAAACAGGAGAACTACGGTCCTCTGTGTCCTCGAACATGACCATTCTACGTGCACGGTCCATGATTTGAACAAGTGCTTGATAGTCCTCTTGAATGGTAGTATGCTGCTCAGTTAGCTTTTGAACCTTACGTTCGAGCTCTTCATTTTTTCTTCTCAAGTCATTATTCTCGGCTTTAAGTCTCTCATTTTCAAGCTTAGCTTGGCTTCCTTGTGTTCCTTCTTTTTTAACGGTAGTTAAAAATTGAATGACATCATCAATTGATAGATTCAGATTCGTAGAGCCAGGGTTGGACGGTACCTGTTTAGGAGAGGCCATTGCTGGTGTTGGTAATAGTTCAGCTGCTGTTTCCTCCTGATAGTTCTCAATCTCCTTAGTCTCTTTAACTTGGAATGCTGGTGTTCTAGTAATCACTTCTGTGTTAGTCGTCATGGAAGCAGAAGCAGGTGTTGAATTAGCTAATGCACGCTTTCTCTCTTTTCGTTGCTTTTTTGCAATTGAAATGGCTTGGTCATATTGTCTCCTAACCTCTGCATTCCATCTAAAGCCACACGCTGCAGACGTCCGATTCAATTGATCTCCAACCTCTTCGAAGGCCTGTAACTGTGTACCTCCCTCTCGAATATAACGAAGCACTGTCTCTGCTAATAATAAATCATCCTCATGTGTCCATGCATCTGATCGTACTTTCATAGTATCAACTCCTATCATTTCGTAGCTTACTATTTTTACTATCATTTACCGAAAGATAGGATTTTATACGTTTTAATAGTTTTCAGCATGTTAAAATCTGATATGGTTGAGCGATCATCGCTTTATATTCATAGATTAAAGCTTATTACTCATTAATAAAGATATGAAAGTCATAGCCTGTCACATAGTATGAATTTTTTTGCATCTAGTGTCTTTCAATATATAATAGAGTTAAGATTGGAGGCAGTAACAAATGAGTTTTGAGCCACTAGCTTATCGAATGAGACCTACTACGATTGATGAAATAGTAGGACAGAAAAATATTATTGGTAAACATACTAGTCTATATAAAATGATCAAAAATGGGCATGTTCCTTCCATGCTTTTATATGGTGAGCCAGGCATTGGGAAAACTTCAATTGCCAATGCGATTGCTGGCACGACAAAATTGCCTTATATTGCGTTAAATGCGACTACTGCTGGAAAGAAAGATATTGAGGCAGTTGTAGATGAAACTCGTTTAACAGGTCAGGTATTGTTATTTCTGGATGAAATTCATCGTTTTAATAAAGCTCAGCAGGATTATCTTTTACCTCATGTAGAACGAGGCGATATTATTTTAATTGGAGCTACAACAGAAAATCCTTTTCATGATGTTAATCCCGCAATCCGTAGTCGTTGTGGACAAATTAAACAATTACAGCGTTTAACAGATGAGGATATTTTAGAGCTTTTACAACGGGCACTAAAAGATGAAAAAAAGGGATTGGGCAAGCTCCACATTGAAATTACCGATCAACAACTACAGTTAATTGCCTCTGGTTCGAATGGTGATGCTAGAAAATCACTAACTCTTCTGGAATCTATCATTAAGGCTTCAAGAAGGGAAAATAATCTTTATGTGATTGAGGATGCACTAATAGAAGAATCAATTGAGAATGTAGGAGTGTATGGTGATAAGAAAGGTTCTCATTTTTATAACCTACTCTCAAGCCTTCAGAAAAGCATTAGAGGAAGTGATGTAGACGCTGCTCTTTATTATTTGGGTCACCTCCTTGAAACGGGAGACTTAATCGCTTTAAATCGTAGATTACTAGTCATTGCGTATGAAGATATTGGGCTTGCTAATACAGCAGTTGGTACCAATGTGTTAGCAGCAGTAACAGCGAGTGAACGCTTGGGACTTCCCGAAGCGCGGATCCCTTTATCCGTTTCGGTAGTTGAAATGTGTTTATCTTCAAAGTCAAACTCTGCTTATACAGCACTAGATCAAGCTATTTCAGATATTAGAAGCGGTAGGGTGGGAGATATTCCTAAACATCTTCGTGATGCCCATTATGCCGGTGCGAAGGCTTTAGGTCATGTTGGATATAAATATCCTCATGACTATCCAGTTGGTACATTTGGTGGTTGGGTAAAACAAGATTACCTTCCTAAGGAATTACTAGGAACTCAATATTATGTACCGAAAGAAGCTGGAGAAGAAAAACGATTAGCTGGCATTCATAAGAAGTTAAAGGAATTTAAAGAGAAGTAGGCAAATTGTACCACATAAAATATAGAGGGAACGAGGCTGGGACACAAGAATTTCAGTCAGTGATACACCCGAACTAGTAGGTGATATTTTGATGTATTATTCACCTACTAGTTCGGGTTTTTAATTTGTTACTTTCAATGGATTGGTTAATTTTTCGTACTATTTTTAAACACTAGCGAAATGGAACAACCTTGTTTTTCCAGCTTAACTTTTTAATAACTCCAAACAGAAATTTACTATGCCAAAATGATTAGAAGTGTTCGATCCCAGCTATATATAATAAATCGTCAAGTTATTTTAATCTGTAAAAATGTATTCACTCTAGAAGTATGCTATAATGCTTTATATTTGAATAGTTAAGTAGGTTAAGTATGATAAAAAGACAACTATGTAAGTGAGAGAAGGTACAAACATGAAGCAAACAAAGAGGAACCGCATTGCACAATTATCCGCTAAGTGGTCGGTATTTTTAGTGGGATTGTTAGTGATGGCTTTTGGAATTGTGTTAATGATTAGAGCGGATATCGGTAGTGCTCCTTGGGATGTCTTTCATATTGGACTTTACAAACAATTTGGGTTGACGATTGGGACATGGTCAATTATTGCAGGCTTTTTTATTCTCTTTATTTCCAGTCTATTGTCAAAAGCTTGGCCGCAGCTCGGTGCGTTTCTTAATATGTTATTACTCGGTGTTTTTATTGATTTATTTATGTTGCTTCCCTTTCTCCAAACACCTGATAGCTTAATAGGGAAAGTCTTCATGTTATTAATCGGAATCCTTATAATTGGCTATGGAATTGGATTATATATTTCTGCAAAGTGTGGAGCAGGTCCTCGTGATTCCTTAATGCTTGTTCTAACAGAAAAAACAGGATGGAAGGTTCAATATATTCGTGGAGCAATGGAAATAGTCGTATTAACACTTGGCTTCCTTTTAGATGGGCCAGTGTTTATAGGGACCATTTTGTTTTGTTTCTCGATTGGACCTGTTGTAAGTTTTACCCTTCCACAATGCGAGAAGTTTGTTTCTAAATTATTGACACCACGCTACATGGACCCTACTTTATCACATGATGTTGGAGTAGGTAATTAGTAAAAAGAAATCGGTTTGGGTACTAATGCGAATAAAGGAGTGTATAGAAAAATGAAAATATCTACAAAGGGGAGATATGGCCTCACAATCATGATCGAATTAGCAAAACAACATGGTGAAGGTCCAATTTCGCTAAAATCTATTGCACAAACTCATGATTTGTCAGAGCATTATTTGGAACAATTAATTTCTCCACTACGAAATGCTGGACTTGTCAAAAGCATTAGAGGGGCCTACGGAGGGTACATGCTAGCAGATCTTCCTACATCCATTACTGCTGGAGACATTATCCGTGTTCTAGAAGGACCGATCAGTCCTGTAGAAGTGTTAGAAGATGAGGAACCTGCAAAGCGTGAACTATGGATTCGCATACGAGATGCTGTGAAGGAAGTACTTGATAGTACGACATTAGATGATTTAGCAAGCTATACTGACGGTGAGCAAGATGCTTATATGTTTTATATATAGGAAACAATAGTTGATAATACAACATAGGAAAGGAGTGAAGCAAATGAAAGAGCATATTTATGTAGACCATGCGGCAACCTCCCCCATTCATCCAGTTGTAGCTGATGAAATGCACGCATTTATGACTACTACATTTGGAAATCCATCGAGTATTCACTCCTTTGGACGGAAAAGTCGACATGCACTTGATGAAGCAAGAGAAGCTATTGCAAAATCAATTGGTGCAAAAGAAAGTGAGATTATTTTTACAAGTGGGGGAACAGAGGCTGATAATCTAGCCATTATCGGAATTGCAATGGCTAATAAAGATAAAGGATCACATATCATTACAACCTCGATTGAGCATCATGCTGTTTTACATACATGCCAATACTTGGAACAGCAAGGCTTTGATGTTACCTATCTTCCTGTAGGTGAAGATGGGATTGTAAAAGTGGGAGATGTAGAAGAAGCATTGCGTGAGGATACCATCCTTGTTACGATCATGCTCGGTAATAACGAGGTAGGTGCCATTCAACCGATTGAACAAATAGGATCCTTGTTAGAAGGTCATGGGGCCTATTTACATACAGATGCAGTTCAAGCCCTTGGAGCCATTCCGGTTTCTGTAACGAGCTTAAAGGTAGATGCTCTATCTATATCAGGACATAAGATTAATGGACCAAGGGGAATTGGATTTTTATATGTAAAAGATGGAACAAAGCTTGCTTCGGTCACTCATGGTGGTGAACAAGAACGAAAACGTCGAGCGGGTACTGAAAATGTCCCTGCGATTCTAGGACTTATGCATGCAATCAAGCTCTCTCAACAGGAGATGGAAAAACGAAAGAGTAGCTATCTTGAGTATAAGGATATTATAGTTGAAACATTCAAGACTAGTGGGATTGCATTTGCAATTAACGGGAATCAGGAGAATTGTTTACCTCATATTCTTAATATTCATTTCCCGGGAATAAATGTAGAATCTTTTCTTGTTAATTTGGATTTAGCAGGAATTGCTGCCTCGAGTGGTTCGGCATGTACAGCAGGGTCTATTGATCCTTCTCATGTTCTGGTTGCTATGTATGGAAAAGAATCAGACCGTGGAAAAACATCAATCCGATTTAGCTTCGGCTTAGGAAACACTAAAGAACAAATCCAATTAGTAGCTGATGAAACAGTGAAAATTGTTGAACGATTAGGTAGGAGGTGACAAACATGACAACAACGAAATCCCCAAGTGAAACTCGGGTAGTAATCGGGATGTCCGGTGGAGTGGATTCTAGTGTGGCTGCCCTTCTTTTAAAGGAGCAGGGGTATGATGTAATTGGAATCTTTATGAAAAACTGGGACGACACGGATGAATTCGGAGTTTGTACAGCTACCGAGGATTATAATGATGTAATCAAGGTATGTAATCAAATTGGTATCCCTTATTACGCCGTTAATTTTGAAAAGCAATATTGGGAAAAGGTGTTTACCTATTTCTTAGATGAATATAAAGGTGGAAGAACACCAAACCCTGATGTCATGTGTAACAAAGAAATAAAGTTTAAAGCCTTTCTTGAGCATGCTCTAGAATTAGGTGCAGATTATTTAGCAACAGGTCATTACGCAAAGGTAGCTTTCCAAGATGGTGAATATAAAATGCTGCGTGCCTTTGATCAAAATAAAGATCAAACTTATTTTTTAAATCAATTGGGACAAGCACAGCTTTCAAAGGTTATGTTTCCTTTAGGAGATTTACCAAAGCCTGAGGTCCGAGAAATAGCCGTAAAAGCAGGATTAGCAACGGCATCTAAAAAGGACAGCACGGGAATCTGTTTTATTGGAGAACGTAACTTTAAGGAGTTCTTAAGTCAATACCTCCCGGCTCAACCAGGAAGCATGCAAACTCTCTCTGGTGAAGTAAAGGGAAAACATGATGGACTTATGTACTATACAATTGGACAACGCCAAGGCTTAGGAATTGGTGGTAGCGGAGATCCATGGTTTGTAGTTGGGAAAAACCTTGAACAAAATATTCTATACGTGGAGCAAGGCTTTCATAATGAACTATTATATTCAGATGAAATTACGGCCACAAACATTAGTTGGGTTTCAGATACTCCTTTTGGCACTGAATTAAAGTGTACGGCTAAGTTTAGATACCGCCAAGAGGATCATGGTGTAACGGTACACTATGTGGACGAAAATAATGTAAGAATTGTTTTTGATCAACCGGTTCGTGCGGTAACTCCTGGTCAGGCTGTTGTGTTTTATCAAGATGAGGAGTGTTTGGGCGGAGGTACCATTAATGATATATTTAGAAATGAAAAGGAACTTTGGTATGTATAGAAGCCTCAGCCTCATTGGTTGAGGTCTTCTTGCTTGAATAGGAATTAATAATAATTAATCAGGGAAGGAAGATGGATGATGACAGATAAAAATAAATTAGGAATTCAATATATGCAGGAAGGAAAGCTTGAGGAAGCAGCGAAAGTGTTTACAGAGGCACTTGAAGAAAATCCAAATGATGCAATTGGGAACGTAAATTTTGGTAATCTATTGGCTGCAGTTGGTGAAATAGACAAGGCGCTTTCCTTTTACAAAAGAGCAATCGAAATTGATGATACATTAGGAACAGCCTACTACAGTGTAGGTGCGGTTTATTTTGAAATGGAAGAATACACGAATGCTACTCATTATTTTTCAATGGCAATCGAAAAGGGATTAGAAAATGCTGATGTCTTTTTCATGTTGGGGATTACCTATCTACAGCAAGAGTTATTTAAGCATGCACTGCCTTATCTGCAACGCGCTGTTGAACTGAATGGAGAAGACGTGGAAGCTAAGTTCCAATATGGATTATGCCTTGCTCAATTAGAGTTAATAGATGAAGCAATTAAGCAATTTGAAGACCTAAAAGAAAAAGATGTCGATAACGCTGATGTTTATTTTAATTTAGGAGTTGCTTATGCTCATAAAGATGATGCCAATCAGGCACTTGAAATGTTTAATAAAGCACTTGAGATTCAACCAGATCACTTACTAGCAGGAAATGGGAAACGATTAGTAGAACAAGCGCTTGAGCAATAATAGTTAATGATTGAAGAGGGGAGGGAGCCTCATGACAGATTCTGAAAAATATATAAAAGGTCATCCAATTGTTACAATCTTTCATAATGATTCAAATTTATACACGGTTTTACGAATTAGAATTGAAGAAACAAACGAAAATTATGAGGATAAAGAGGCCATTGTTACAGGATACTTCCCTCTTTTACAGGATCATGAGACCTATACCTTCTTTGGTGTGTTTAAAGATCATCCTAAGTTTGGAATTCAGTATCATGTGAATCATTTTCAAAAGGAAATGCCAAAGACTGAACAAGGAATTATTCTTTATTTATCAAGTGATTTGTTTAAAGGGATTGGTAAAAAGACTGCTGAAAAGATAGTCGATGCTCTTGGTGAGGATGCTATTAATAAGATTTTAAATAACCCGGATGTGTTAAAAGGAATTCCTCAGTTAACCTCTGAAAAAGCAAATGAGCTTGCCAAAACCTTGCTAGAGCATCAAGGTTTAGAACAAGTAATGGTGACTTTATCACAATATGGATTTGGTCCGCAGCTCTCCATGAAGATCTATCAAACATACCGTGATCAAACCTTAGATATGATTAAACGAAATCCTTATCAGCTTATGGCCGATGTAGAGGGAATTGGTTTTGCTAAAGCAGATGAGCTTGGTAAAGCAATTGGGATGACGGGAAAGCACCCTGAGCGTATAAAGGCTGCCTGTTTGTATGTGATTGATCAATTCTGTATGCAAGAAGGACATGTTTATGTTTTAGAAGACCAGCTCACAGAAAGAGTAAAGAGTATATTAGAAGCTAGTCAATACGAGATGATTTCGGGAGAAGATATTAGTCGACAGCTTCATCATTTAGTGGAGGAAGGAAAGCTAATACTCGAAGACAATCGATATTATCTTCCGTCGCTATTTTTTGCTGAAAAAGGCTTGGTTACTAATATTAAACGAATAGTCGAACAGGATGAATATGAGGATTCTTTTCCTGAATCAGAGTTTTTATTAGCTTTAGGTGGGTTAGAGGAAAGATTAAAGGTACAATATGCACCTTCCCAAAAGGATGCCATCCAAAAGGCTCTTTCTTCACCGATGCTCCTACTTACAGGGGGACCTGGTACCGGAAAGACTACGGTTATCAAAGGGATTGTCGAACTGTATGCTGAACTTCATGGCTGCTCATTAGATCCAAAGGAGTATAAAAAGGACGAAGCTTTTCCTTTTTTACTTGTTGCACCAACAGGTAGAGCAGCAAAGCGAATGAATGAGTCGACAGGGTTACCTGCTGTCACCATTCACCGACTTCTAGGCTGGAATGGCATGGATGGGTTTGATCATGATGAGGACAAACCAGTTGAGGGTAAATTGCTGATTGTCGATGAGGTATCAATGGTTGATATTTGGTTAGCTAATCAATTGTTTAAGTCACTCCCACCTCATATTCAGGTGATTTTAGTAGGTGATGAGGATCAGCTACCATCAGTTGGCCCTGGTCAAGTATTAAAGGATTTATTAGATACAGAAACGATTCCAACCGTTCGACTAGTTGATATTTTTCGCCAGTCAGAAGATTCAACGATTGTTGAATTAGCACATGAAATTAAAAAGGGTACACTCCCTCAAGATATGACCACGCCAAAACCAGATCGTTCCTTCTTAAAATGTAATCAATATCAAGTGATTGATGTCGTCAAAAAGGTATGTGCCAATGCTGTGAAGAAAGGGTTTGCCCCAAAAGATATTCAGGTGCTTGCACCAATGTATCGAGGACCGGCTGGCATTGATCGGTTAAATGTAGAGCTACAATCATTATTTAACCCTAAAACGGACCAAAAGCGTGAGATTATTTATGGAGAAAAGGCTTATCGGGTTGGAGATAAGGTTTTACAGCTAGTGAATCAGCCAGAAGAGAATGTGTTTAATGGGGATATGGGTGAGATTGTCTCTATTTTTTACGCCAAGGAAAATACTGAAAAAGAAGATCTCATTGTAATCGCCTTTGAAGGCACGGAGGTTACATATAAGAAACAGGATTTGAATCAGATCACTCATGCTTATTGCTGTTCTGTTCATAAATCGCAAGGTAGTGAGTTCCCAATCGTCATTTTTCCCGTTGTCAAAAGTTATTATAGAATGCTTCGGAAAAACTTAATTTATACGGCGATCACAAGAAGTAAAGAGTTCCTTATTTTATGTGGTGAGGAAGATACCTTATTACAAGGAATTCAACGAACAGAAGACCGTAAACGTCAAACGACGTTAACAGAACGGGTAAAGGGAGTAATTGGTATATCTACTGTGAAGGAAATGATTACCGAAGAGCTAGAACTCTCGGTTGAAGCAGAGCGAGCGGCAATGGTAAACGTTTCTCCGTATGACTTTATGGATTAAGACAAACGATAAAAATGTTCGGAGAGGTGGGGAGTACTTTTGCGAACATTTACATTGTTAAAAGGTCTTCCTGTTTATCAATCATCAACAGGTAAAGCCATAGGAATTGTTTCAGATTTAGAATTAACTAATGATGGATTAATCAAGTCGATTGTTGTAGATGTGAAGGGCCTCTTTGAGCGCGATCGTTCCATCCAAATTGATGACGTGACATCCGTTGGAACAGATGGTGTCATGATTAAAGATGTTGATTTACACCATTCCGGAATTGAAAAGTCCAGTCACTATCTTTGCCATCACCAAGGCTTACTTGGGAGACTCCTTTATTCAACAGAAGGGGAAAAGCTTGGAATAGTGGAGGATGTATATTTTGATGAGAATTTGGGCACTATTTTAGGGTATGAAGTATCGGAAGGTTTCTTTGCTGATCTATCAGAAGGAAAGAAAATTATAAAAACAAATCATCCACTTCAGTTCGGTGAAGATATTGTTTTAGTTGAAATTAACCCGTGAACGAATAAGGAGGCCCCTACAACGTGCAGTGCCCAAATTGTAAAAGCAAGGATATCGGAAAAATAGGTGTAAATCAGTATTACTGCTGGAACTGCTTTATTGAGCTATCTATTTCAAAAGGCATGATGAACGTCCATCAAGTTGAAGAGGATGGTACGTTGAGCTCACTTGATGACTTATTTGGTGAAGATGATCGGATTATAAATATGTAATCAGAGGAGTGAAGGACACCATGAATAGAACTTTAACATCCTTAATCGCTATGGGCCTTGGAGCATACGCTTTTCATAAGGCACAAGAAAATGATATGATGTCAAGCAGACCTATTAGAAAGATCCGTAAACGTGTTTCTAAAATGTGGTAATTAATATTGAGGAGATCTCCGATTTTCGGGGGTCTCTTTTTGTATTCGTCGTTCCATTGCGCTTCAAGCACTTGCTTTCCGCTCCATTTCTATACATGCAAGATTTATACGCTTAAACAAGGATAATCCCCAATTTAACCTCTCATGCATAATTGGGCCATTTCAGCTCAACATTAAGAATGGGAGGGAATGCTTGTGAAAAAAATCAATACCGATTGGCTCATTCGAATTCTCACTTTCTTGCTGTTTTTATTATGTATTTATGTGTTTTTAAAATTAGAGCCATTTTGGGCACCCATTTTTCAGGTGATCTTAGCGATTTTTATCCCTTTCCTGATCGCATCATTTATTACTTATTTACTCCATCCATTTATTGAGAAGGTTCATTCCTATAATATTCCTCGTCCATTTGCCATTCTCATTATTTACATTTTATTTTTTGGAGGAATTGCTCTTGCACTGTATAAAGGGATTCCACAAATTATTATACAAATTAGAGAGTTTGGAAATAATGTGCCGGAGTTATTTGAAAAGTATCGAGAGTGGTCTGCTTCCATTCACCACCAAACAGAACAGCTACCCGAGGGGATTCATGCTAGGGTTGAAGAATCATTAAGTAGTGGGGAGGAAGCCATTGCATCTGTTCTTGCAAATGTCATCACTATTCTAAGGAGTATAATCAATTATTTTCTAATCATCTTAATCATTCCGTTTATAGTCTTTTACATGTTAAAAGACTATGACCAAATTAAAAAAACGGTATGGTATTTAACTCCAAGACGTTATCGTGAATCGGGGATTCGATTTCTTAAGGATATTGATAAGTCACTGGGAAATTATATAAGAGGTCAACTATTAGTTTGTCTTATTATTGGGATGATCTCAACACTTGGATTTTGGCTAATTGGAATGAAGTATCCCTTATTATTAGGAATTATCGTCGGAATTACGAATATCATTCCCTACTTTGGACCGATAATTGGTGCAATACCCGCGGTATTAATTGCAGTCACGATATCGGGTAAAATGGTTCTATTCGTTGTTATTCTAATTTTCACCATACAATTTATAGAAGGTAACATTTTATCCCCATTAATTGTCGGTAAGAGTCTGCATATGCATCCGGTGTTTATTATGTTTGCTTTATTAGCGGGTGGAGAAATAGGTGGTGTAGCAGGTCTCATTTTAGCCGTACCTATGCTTGCTATATTAAAGGTTATTCTGATCCATGCAAAAGCTCATTTTACTAAACGTTGACAAAGGGTAGAGCCATTGTCTATAATAATCGGCATAATACATTGAAATTAAAACGATGAAGGAACGAGTAAGCTACAGCCCATCTAACCAGAGAGGATTTCCCTTGGCTGAAAGGAAATCTAGATGAAGAGTAACTGAATGCTATTCCAGAGTGCAGACTTAAAACCTGCCGTATTTTCTACGTTACAGAAAACTGAGTGATGATTACGCTTTGTAATCATAATCAGGGTGGTACCGCGAGTAACTCTCGTCCCTGTATGTTTCATACATGGGATGGGAGTTTTTTTATTGGCAAAAAGAGTTTTCATTTACATGAGGAGGAAGAACATTGAAACACTTATCATCAGCTCAAGTTAGACAGTTATTCCTAGACTTTTTTAAAGAAAAGGGGCATGCAGTAGAGCCGAGTCGTTCTCTTGTACCACACGAAGATCCATCACTTTTATGGATCAATAGTGGGGTCGCAACCTTAAAAAAATATTTTGATGGTCGTGTTATACCTGAAAATCCACGTATCTGTAATGCACAAAAATCAATTCGAACGAATGATATTGAAAACGTAGGTAAAACGGCTAGACATCATACATTTTTTGAGATGCTTGGAAATTTCTCAATTGGTGATTATTTTAAAAAGGAGTCCATTCATTGGGCATGGGAGTTCTTAACAAGCAAAGATTGGATTGGCTTTGATCCAGAGAAACTATCAGTTACGATTCACCCAGAGGATGAAGAGGCTTATCAAATATGGACAGAAGAAGTGGGAGTACCGAAAGAACGTGTCATTCGTCTTGAGGGGAACTTCTGGGATATTGGTGAGGGACCAAGTGGACCTAATACAGAGCTTTTCTATGACCGTGGTCCGGAGTACGGGGATGATCTGAACGATCCTGAGCTTTATCCAGGAGGAGAAAATGAACGTTATCTTGAGGTTTGGAATCTAGTGTTTTCGGAGTTTAATCACAATCCAGACGGGACTTATACTCCATTACCGAAGAAAAATATTGATACGGGGATGGGTCTTGAGCGAATGGTATCGGTGATTCAGGATGTTCAAACTAACTTTGATACAGACCTATTTATCCCGATTATTGAAGCAACGGAGTCTATATCAGGGCAGAAATATCGTCAATCAAAAGATCTAGATGTAGCATTTAAAGTAATTGCGGACCATGTTCGTACGGTAACATTTGCTGTTGGGGACGGTGCATTACCTTCGAATGAAGGAAGAGGTTATGTACTGAGAAGATTATTACGTAGAGCGGTCCGTTATTCAAAACAGCTTGGAATTCAACGTCCATTTATGTTCGAGTTAGTTCCAGTGGTAGCTGAAATAATGGTGGACTTCTATCCAGAAGTAAAAGAGAAGTCTGAATTTATTCAAAAGGTCATTAAAAACGAAGAAGAGCGCTTCCTTGAAACATTGAATGAAGGGTTAGCCATTTTATCAGCAGTTGTTCGTTCCCAAAAGGAAAAGAATGAAACAGTAATTCCAGGTGCTGATGTCTTTAGATTATACGACACGTATGGTTTCCCTGTAGAGCTAACGGAAGAGTATGCTGAGGAAGAAGGCATGACTCTTGATCATGAAGGCTTTGAAGTTGAGATGAATAATCAGCGTGAGCGTGCAAGAGCGGCTAGACAGGAAACTGGGTCCATGCAGGTTCAAGGTGGAGTACTTGGAGAAATCACGGTAAAAAGTAGCTTTGTTGGTTATGATAAACCTGAAGATATGGCAACTGTACTAGAATTAGTGGCAGACCAGCAATTTGTTAACGAGCTTACTACCGGACAAGAGGGACAGGTTGTATTAAGCACAACTCCGTTTTATGCGGAAAGTGGAGGACAAATAGCAGACCGAGGCCTTCTCCTTGCTAATGGAGTTAAAGTCCTTGTAAAGGATGTCCAAAAGGCACCTAATGGTCAGCATCTACATCAAGTTATCGTTCAAGAAGGTACCATCCATAAAGGAACAGAGGTACAAGCAAAAATTGATGAGGAATCTCGTGGGGGTATCATTAAAAATCACACAGCAACTCATCTGCTACATCAAGCATTAAAAGATGTTCTAGGAGGTCATGTAAATCAAGCGGGATCCTTAGTTACAAGTGACCGCCTCCGATTTGACTTCTCTCATTTTGGACAGATTAAACCAGAAGAGCTTGAACAGATTGAAGAAATTGTTAACCAGCAGATTTGGAAAAGCATCGAAGTAGACATCTCTAGTCGCTCTTTACAAGAGGCTAAAGAGATGGGAGCAATGGCTCTGTTTGGAGAAAAGTATGGTGAAGTGGTTCGAGTGGTTCAGGTTGGAGATTACAGCTTAGAGCTTTGTGGAGGCTGCCATGTTCCAAACACAGCAGTCATTGGGCTCTTTAAGATTGTTTCAGAATCAGGAATTGGAGCAGGAACAAGAAGAATTGAGGCTGTAACAGGTCAAGCAGCTTATGCTGTTATGTATGAGCAAGTAACCCTTCTTAATGAAGCGGCAACTAAGCTTAAAACGAATCCTAAGGATCTATTAACCCGAATTGATACCATCCAGCTTGAGATGAAACAATTACAGCGTGAAAATGAATCTTTAGCATCAAAGCTTGGTAATATCGAGGCAGGTAACTTAATCAATCAAGTAAAAGAAGTAAATGGAATCAAGGTTTTAGCAAGCAAGGTAAATGCTACTGATATGAATAGTCTTCGTTCCATGGTAGATGATTTGAAGGTCAAACTAGGGTCTGGTGTCATTATCTTAGGAGCAGTTGCGGGAGCTGATAAAGTGAATCTATTAGCGGGTGTAACAGAAGATTTACTTCCTAAGGGATATCATGCAGGAAAGCTGATTAAAGAAGTTGCAAGCCGTTGTGGTGGCGGTGGTGGTGGCCGTCCAGATATGGCCCAAGCAGGTGGTAAAGATCCAAATAAACTAACCGAGGCTCTAGAGTTTGTTGAAGAGTGGGTAAAATCTATATAAATTCTGTAAAACAAAAGGCTCTAGTCGGGAGGCTATTTCCCAACTAGAGTCATACATACTAGATATTTTTACTGTTTGCTTTATTATGAATGGTTGATAGTGTACAATAAAGGTAAATGTTGACAAGCTTTTGCTTGGGAGTGAGGTGTAGACATGAGCTCATTTGATAAAACAATGAAATTTAATTTTCAAGAAGAACAGATAGATACGAATGTGGATGATGTTCTTTTTACTGTTTATGACGCCCTTCAAGAAAAAGGGTATAATCCCATTAATCAAATTGTAGGCTATCTTTTATCGGGTGATCCAGCCTATATCCCAAGGCATATGGACGCAAGAAATATCATTAGAAAGCTTGAACGTGATGAAATCATTGAAGAGCTTGTAAAATCTTATTTATCTACTCATAAGAAATAAGATAGTTGGAAAATGAGAATCTATCATCAATGGGGTAACGAATGAGAATATTAGGGTTAGATGTTGGAACAAAGACTGTGGGAGTAGCAGTTAGTGATGAAATGGGATGGACAGCTCAAGGATTAGAAACCATCCAAATAAATGAGGAAAAAAAAGAGTTTGGATTTAAACGTTTAAAGGAAATAATAGAAGAGTATGGAGTAGAATCAGTTGTAGTTGGACTTCCTAAAAATATGAATGGTACAATAGGTCCTCGTGGAGAAGCTTGTCAGGAGTATGCGGATTTATTATCAGAAACCTTTCAGCTACCAGTTCAATTATGGGATGAACGATTATCAACAATGGCTGCCGAAAGAATCCTTTTATCTGCTGATGTAAGTCGGAAAAAGCGTAAAAAGGTAATTGATAAGTTAGCGGCTTCTGTGATTCTTCAAAATTACTTAGATAGCAAAAACTAATGAGGTGAATCGTAATATGACACATGGTGAAAAGCAAATTACAGTTATTGATGAAAATGGAAATGAACAATTATGTGAGGTTTTGTTTACATTTGAATCAGAAGAGTTTAAAAAATCTTACGTTCTTTACTATCCAGTAGGCGCAGATGAGGATGAAGAGGATATTGAGATCCACGCTTCTAGCTTTACAGCTGGAGAGTCAGAAGAAGGCGAATTATCTCCAATTGAAACTGACGAAGAGTGGGATATGATTGAAGAAATGCTAAATACTTTTCTAGACGAAGAGGAAGAAGAGTAAACAGCAGTTTATGGTAAATTAAAACAAACGCACAGAGCTTGAATGCTCTGTGCGTTTGTTTTTTGAATGGCTCTTTTCGTAAAGATTGTTGCTTTCAAATATAATTTTTATAATGAGTAGTGGAATGGAGCGGAAGACACTTGACTCCTGCGGGAAGTAGAGGAAAGGTCGAGACCCCGCAGGCGCAGCCGAGGAGGCTCGACTTCCTCCCCGCGGAAAGCAAGTGTCTGGAGCGCAATGAAACGACAGGGTACTTACATATAACTCACTAAAAGCAACAAAGTATGCGAAAAGAACCTTTTAAAAAAATCTTTGTCAAAACAGATATTGTTTGCTGAAAAATGAACGGAAAATAACGTTAAGGTTTATCACAGCTAAGCGAGTATTTCATAAACTTCTAATAATTTGTATTTAATTGACGAATTATATGGAAACTGTAGTATAATAGGACCGTTGAGGGGGAGTAAATATGTCTTCTATCGGATCTGAATCAAATCAAGATCAAAATAAAAACCAATATAAAGAAAAGCTAATCGAAAAACACCAAGAAGCAAAGCTAGTTAGAAGAATCGTTTTAGTAGCTTCCATCGTGATCTTTGTCTCGCTTGCTGCAGGAATTACATTCGGTTATAAATATATCGAATCAGCGTTACAGCCTGTCAATCCTACTAATACTGAGCCTGTAGATGTGACGATTCCAATAGGATCTTCCAGTAGAGGAATTGCTAACATATTAGAGGAAAACGGTATTATTAAAAACGCAGATGTTTTTCGCTACTTTGTGAAATTCAAAAATGAATCTGGCTTTATGGCAGGCGATTATGTCTTAAATCAATCGATGACGTTTGAAGAAATTATTGCTAGTTTAAAGACAGGTAAGATTCTTCAAGATGTTGTCTTCTCGCTAACGATTCCTGAAGGCAAAACACTTGAACAAATAGTGAAAATTGTTTCTGAAAAAACCGGATATACAGAAGAAGAAGTTATGACAAAAGTAAATGACCCAGAATATTTGACTCGTTTAATGGATGAGTATCCATCCGTTCTGACAGAGGAAATTCTTAATGAAGAAATTCGCTATCCATTAGAAGGTTACCTATTTCCAGCTACCTATCCATTTTATACGGAAAAGCCTTCAATTGAGCAAGTAGTTGAGGTAATGCTAGACAAAACAGAGGACATTCTGT
This sequence comes from Bacillus sp. AK128, assembly GCF_053903075.1. Taxonomy (NCBI): domain Bacteria; kingdom Bacillati; phylum Bacillota; class Bacilli; order Caryophanales; family Bacillaceae; genus Bacillus; species Bacillus sp. AK128. The sequence continues at coordinate 1,172,022 of NZ_CP096379.1, forward strand.
TTACCTATCAAGATGATATGTCGGAAAAAGAAATGACGGCTCATGAGCTACTTACCTTTGCATCCTTAATTGAAGAGGAAGCAACTGCTCAAACAGATCGCGAAGATATTTCAAGTGTTTTCTATAATCGTCTTGAAGCGAACATGCCTTTACAGACCGATCCAACTGTACTCTATGCGCATGGAGAACATAAAGATCGAGTGCTATATAAAGATTTAGAAATCGAATCACCTTATAATACTTACGTGATTCAAGGGTTACCTGTAGGACCTATAGCTAATGCTGGACAAACGTCCATTGAAGCAGCTTTACATCCGTCTGAGACTGATTACTTTTATTTCTTAGCAACTAAGGAAGGCGAAGTCATCTTTACCAAGACACTGGATGAACACAATCGTGAAAAAGCGAAACATATTAGTAATTAAGAAGAAGGGAATGCGGTTTATCGCATTCCCTTTCAACTTTTTCAAAGCTTATAACTGTAATGAAAAAGGATAAAAAAATTAGCATTCCCTGTATGAGTGTGATAAAATATATCGAGTTGTATAGAGATGGAGGCATCGTCAATGATACCATCGGAGCTAGAAACCTATTTAGAGTCATTAATTCCAGAGCGTGAGCCCATTTTAGTGGAAATGGAGCAATATGCAAATAAGCATAATGTACCTATTATGGAGTTAATCGGAATAGAAGCCTTACTACAGTTTATTAGATTAATTCAGCCAACATCAATCTTAGAGATTGGTACTGCAATCGGATATTCTTCTATTCGAATGGCAAAGGCTGTTCAAGGCGTTAAAGTAGTGTCCATAGAACGTGATGAAGAGCGCTATCATAAAGCGCTTTATTATATTGAAAAGGCAAATATGGCTGAGAACATAGAGGTCATCTTAGGAGATGCACTAGAAGTAAATCTAGAGCAGTCCTTTGATGTTATTTTTATTGATGCGGCAAAGGGCCAATATGCAAAGTTTTTTGAGAAATATGAAAAGATTTTGGGAAATAACGGAGTCATTATTTCTGATAATGTGTTATTTAAAGGTCTAGTAGCTACAAATAGTACAGACAATAAACGAATTAAATCACTCGTGAAGAAAATTCAAAGTTATAATGAATGGCTAATGCAGCATTCCTCATACGACACAACCATCTTGCCTATAGGTGACGGTATTGCGTTAAGTAAGAGAAAGAGGTGAAGAGATGAATAAACCTGAATTATTAGTTACACCTAAAAGAGTAGAGGACATTGGACCGCTAATTGAAGCTGGAGCCGATGCTTTTATTATAGGTGAACAACAATATGGACTTAGACTTGCAGGTGAATTTACTCGTGATGAAGTAAAGAAGACAATTGAACTTGCTCATAATAAGGGTAAAAAAGTTTATGTCGCAATGAATGCGATTTTCCATAATGACAAGGTTGATGAACTTGCAAATTATATTTCATTTCTAAAAGAGTCTCATGTAGATGCTATTGTATTTGGAGACCCGGCAGTTCTTATGGTAGCTAAAGAAGTAGATCCCTCAATCCCACTCCATTGGAACACCGAAACAACAGCTACAAACTGGTTTACTTGCAACTACTGGGGACGTAAAGGTGCAAAACGAGCCGTTTTAGCAAGAGAGATTAATATGGATACAATTGTTGAAATGAAAGAGAATGCAGAGGTTGAACTAGAAGTACAGGTTCATGGTATGACCTGTATGTTTCAGTCAAAACGTTCTTTACTTGGTAATTATTTTGAATATCAAGGGAAAACGATGGAAATTGAAAAGGTTAAAGGAGATCAAACTCTATTTTTACATGATAAAGAGAGAGAAAATAAGTACCCAATCTTTGAAGATGCAAATGGTACTCACATCATGAGTCCAAATGATATATGTATTATTGACGAGTTAGAAGAGATGATCGATGCCGGTATCGATTCATTTAAAATTGATGGGATTCTAAAAAGCTCCGAATATATCCTTGAGGTGACTCGGAAATATCGTCAAGCGATTGACTTATGTGTAGAAAATCGTGACGAATATGAAGAAAAAAAGGAAAATTTATTAGCAGACATTGAAAGCAAACAACCACAGAACCGACCATTAGATACCGGGTTCTTCTTTAAAGAAACGGTTTATTAAGACTAGGCTACAACGGTTATATTATTGGCTCTGTTAAAGTAGATATTTAATTTTTAGCAGAGTTGATTGTAGTGAAAGGACGCGAGACTCCTGCGGGAGAAGCGTGTTGAGAGAGACCCCACAGGCGCAGAGCGCCGAGGAGGCTCCCGAGACCGCCCGCGGAAAGCGAGTGTCCTGTAACGAAAATCAACAACAAGGTTTAACACAGCCATATTATTATGAATGACTGAGAAAGAAAAAAGGAGGAGAAAATATGGCGATTGGACAAATCTCAGAAATTAAAAATGGCAAACGTGTCATTACAAAGAAGCCTGAGCTTTTAGCACCTGCTGGGAACTTGGAAAAGCTAAAAATTGCTGTCCGCTACGGAGCTGACGCTGTTTTTATCGGTGGACAAGAATACGGTCTTCGTTCCAATGCAGACAATTTTTCCTTTGAAGAAATGGCAGAGGGAGTTCGCTTTGCTAAAGAATATAATGCGAAAATATATGTAACCACTAATATTTATGCTCATAATGAAAATATCGATGGGCTTGATGATTATTTAAAAGGAATACAGGATGCAGGTGTGCATGGAATCATCGTAGCTGATCCACTAATTATCGAAACCTGTAAAAGAGTAGCTCCGAAACTGGAGATTCATTTAAGCACTCAGCAATCTCTTTCTAACTGGAAGGCTGTCCAGTTTTGGAAGGAAGAAGGATTGGAAAGAGTAGTATTAGCTCGTGAGACAAGCCATGAAGAAATCTTAGAGATGAAATCAAAGGTGGACATTGAAATTGAAACCTTTATTCATGGTGCTATGTGTATTGCTTATTCAGGAAGATGTACGTTAAGTAATCATATGACCGCACGTGATTCTAATCGTGGTGGGTGCTGTCAATCCTGTCGTTGGGATTACGACCTTTATACTTTAGGGGACTCTAATCAGGAGCAGGCTCTTTTTAGTGAGCAGGATTCACCGTTCGCAATGAGCCCGAAAGACTTAAATTTACTTTTATCGATTCCTAAAATGATTGAAATTGGAATTGACAGCTTGAAAATTGAAGGTAGAATGAAGTCCATTCATTACGTAGCTACAGTTGTGAGCGTGTATCGAAAGGTAATCGATGCCTATTGTGCGGATCCAGACAATTTTGTTATTGATCCAGAATGGGTGAAAGAGCTAGACAAATGCGCAAATCGCGAAACAGCTTCTGCCTTTTATGAAGGAGTACCTGGGTATAAAGAACAAATGTATGGAAACCATAGCAAGAAAACCACCTTTGATTTCGCAGGACTGGTTCTTGACTTTAATATTGATTCCAATATCGTTACGTTACAACAACGAAATTACTTCAAGCCTGGTGATGAAGTAGAATTTTTTGGTCCAGAAATTGATAATTTTACACAGAAAATAGATGTCATTTGGGATGAAGATGGCAATGAGCTTGATGCTGCAAGGCATCCATTACAAATTATAAAGTTCAAGGTTGATCGACCGGTTTTCCCTTACAACATGATGCGAAAGGAGAATTAATAATGGGAAGTAAACCCATTGTAATTGGAATCGCTGGAGGATCTGGTTCAGGGAAGACAAGTGTAACCAAAGCGATTTATGAACATTTCAAAGGTCACTCTATCCTAATGATCGAGCAGGATTTTTATTATAAAGATCAAAGTCATTTGCCAATGGAAGATAGGCTTCAAACAAATTACGATCATCCTTTGGCATTTGATAATGATTTACTTATTGCACACGTCCAGGAACTATTACAATATCGAGCAGTTGAAAAACCAGTGTATGACTATAAGCTTCATACACGTTCAAAGGATGTTATCGTCGTTGAACCGAAGGATGTCATCATTCTTGAAGGAATTTTAGTACTTGAGGATGAGCGTCTTAGAAATTTAATGGACATTAAGCTATTTGTCGATACAGATGCAGATATTAGAATTATTAGGAGAATGCTGCGTGATATTAAGGAGCGTGGACGTACCTTAGATTCTGTGATTGAACAATATATATCAGTTGTTAGACCGATGCATAATCAATTCATCGAGCCTACAAAACGGTATGCAAATATTATCATTCCAGAAGGTGGACAAAATCACGTTGCAATTGATTTAATGGTAACGAAAATTCAAACAATTCTTGAAGAAAAAGTGATTTTGTAATAGCATAGATGAAGATAGGTTTTATGCAAAATACTTCCATCATAAATAAGTGTGGTTAGGGGCTCTTATAAGCCCACTAACCTGCCTTAATTAATTAACTAGCTTGTCTTATCTGATGAATGTATTTTATACGCGTATTACATAAGATTACCTCTAGAATAAAGATGCTTTGAACATTTGAAGGAGTGAAGGTCATGTCAGCAGAAAAAACATACCCAATGACGAAAGCGGGTAAAGAGAAAATAGAGCAAGAACTTGAACAATTGAAAACGGTTAAACGTAAAGAAGTGGTAGAACGTATAAAGATTGCGCGTGGATTTGGAGACTTATCTGAGAACTCTGAATACGATGCAGCAAAGGATGAACAAGCATTTGTGGAAGGCCGTATTAGCCTTTTAGAAAATATGATTCGTAAAGCGGTCCTTATTGAGGATGTGGCTGAAGATACAAATTCTGTTTCACTTGGAAAAACAGTTACTTTTTCAGAGCTTCCTGATGGGGAAGAAGAAACATATACCATTGTAGGAAGTGCAGAAGCAGATCCGTTTGAAGGCAAAATTTCAAATGATTCACCGATTGCAAAAAGCTTAATGGGTAAACAGGTAGGAGACCAGGTAAATGTTCAAACTCCTGGTGGAGATATGCAAGTAAAAATAATCTCGATAAAATAAACTTATAAAAAAGTCATACCTCGTCGACAATGTTGACGAGGTGTTTTTTTTATGACGATAAAAAAAAGGGCAATCAGTGTTGCCGTCATTACATTTATAATTTTGTTAGGTCTCATATATCGTTTAGCAGATATTCAACTTCTTCATACAGAATCCTTTTCTCAGCATAAAGTAAATCTAATTGAGGAAAGTGTAAGACAGAGAACACAAGTAATGGTGCTTGATCAAGGAAGAGGCCGTTTTGTAGATCGGGATGGTGATGCTTTAACTCATGATTATCATCCGAGCTTAATTCTATTTCCATTTTTAAAAAATATGGATTGGCCTATTAATGAAGTTGCTTCCATTCTTAAGATATCTCCATCCGCATTATTAAACACGGTTGAAGAAATGGAAGACCCAGTTGTATATGGGGAACCAAAGCCACTTCCACTAACAGAGCAGCAAATGAAGGAAATAAACAGTTTGAAGATCCCTGGAGTATTTGCTGTCTATCGACAATCAAAGGTAGAAGAGATTGTAGCTGAACATTTGATTGGAATCATTCGTGAGGACAAGGATTCAGTTATTGACAGATACTCAGATAAGGTAGAAGAGGGAAATCTATCTGTTCATACCCCCATTGGGATCCTAGGTCTACAAAAGGTATTTGATGAATTTCTGTTACCAGAAGGAGAGTCTAAGCTCTTATATCATGTAGATAATCAAGGAGGACCTTTATTCGGGATTGATGTAAAGTATACGGAGCCTGCAAATCCTTATTATCCAATCTCTATTCAAACTACTATAGACAAGGATATCCAAACTGAGGTTGAAAAAATTGTAACGGAGTCCGGTTTGAAAAAAGGAGGTATTGTTCTTTTAGACATAGAAAAAAATGAAATTCTATCAATGGTTAGTAAACCAAGCTTGAATCATCAAAATCCATTCTCAGATGATGGTGGAGCGTTCAATTATATACTAGAGCCACAAATACCTGGTTCTGTTTTTAAAACCGTTATTGCAGCGGCAGCAATCGAGAATAATATGATTCATCATAATAGTGAGTTTAATTGTAACTTGGATTTATACGGAGAACCAGATCAATTACATGAGCTTGGTGTTCTTAACTTTGAAGATAGCTTTGCAAGAAGCTGTAATTATACATTCGCATCCCTTGCTAATGAGTTAATAAAAAAACAGCCAGATGTGATTGAAACCTTTGCTGAAAAATTAGGGCTTACTCAAGCTGTCGGCTGGAATGGGGACGTATTCCATTTTCAAGAGTTTCATCAATTACCTGAAAATAAGGAAGGGAAAATATGGGGAGACCGCTATGATAAATCCTCAGAGGATGCAGTTAGTCAAACAGCAATTGGACAGAAAGAAGTAAAAGTAACACCGTTAGCTGTAGCGAATATGATGGCAACCATTGCAAGAGGTGGTGAAAAGAAACAGGTAAAGGCTGTTTCGAAAATTCTCTACAAAAATGGATCAACCCTGTACGAGTTTGGTGATCAGAAACTTGAGGGAGATTCAATCGCTCCTTATACAGTGATGAAGCTACAGGATTTATTAAGCAAGGTTGTAACAGATGAAAGAGGAACCGGAAGAAGGTTCCAGTCATTACAGACAAGTGTTGCAGGTAAATCAGGAACAGCAGAAACTGGGAGAGAGACAGAGAACGGAGAAATAGATAACAAATGGTTTGCCGGTTATTTCCCTGCAGAACAACCTAAGTATGCCCTTGTGGTGGTTGAGCTAGATGTAATAAGTAGTCAGTCAGTTACTAACGATGTTTTCTATCGTATTGTAGATTCTCTGAAGTAACCTATCTATATTGATTAAATAAAGCCTATAAAAAATAGTCCTTCATGAATAATCTGAAAAATGGTAAAATGAAAGTCGATGCTTTTATTATTACTAGGAGGACAAAAAGATGCGAGTTAAGCTTGAAGATTTGTATGAGGGACCTCGTTATGAAAAGAGAGCAAAGAATCGTAGATATAATAAACTATTAAACCTGTGTATAGCTCTAGTGCTCCTACTCATTCTCTTTTTTACATATCGACTTATCTTTGGTGGCAATGATGAGGCTACTACAAATGTAACGGAAGAATCTATGGTTAGTAATGAAGAATCATCAGCTGTAGTGGATGAAGAGGAAGAGTCGAGTGAAGCAACAGAGTCCACAGAAGAAGATCGTGCTGAAGAGACGGCGACAGAAAACACAGAAGATACTACAACTGAAGAAGAAAGTACGGAAGACAGCTCCACAGAAGGAACAACTACAGTTTTAGAAAATAGCGATGATCCAAATGTAAAAGAAACAGTCATAAAAGATAATTGGCAACCAGTAAGCACGACTCAGGCAGAACCACATGTAGCAACTTATGACTCAAAATCGGTGGATTGGCAGGAAATGAATAAAGCACTGCAGCAAGCTACCAATTTAAGTGAAGGTGAATACACACTTTGGCGTATTGGTAATGATGGAAGTGAGCATAGAGCTAAGGCAGTAGTCTCATCGAAGGATCAACTATCAGTATACCGCGTGTATATTGAATGGGTCACGAATGAAGGATGGAAGCCTTCTAAGCTAGAAATTCTTCATGAAGTACCTGCAGAATACAAAGGTGGAGGGTCTACTGAAGAGGAAAGCTCTACTGAGGATGAAGAATCTGCAGATTAATAGTTATAGGCAGGCGGGTATATAACCTCGCCTGTCTATTTTTATTTAGTGGTAGTTAAAAGAGACTGGTAGCAGAGATAGATTACATCTCTTGTAAAACAAATCACTTAAGCCCAAAAAACAGTATTTAAATTTTTTTAACCAAAATACAGGCGTCTATAAACCTTTAACGAAAGTAACCGATATAAGGCATAAACGCATCTATGTAAGTAAGAACTGTGAGGGGATTATCTTGAAAAATACAATCACCATTATTATATTCATCCTTCTCAGTTACATTGGCTGGATCTTATTGGTTACAGATGAATTATTGGTATCTATAGGTAGTAGCTGCTTTACTATGCTAGCTAGTTTGTTTAGTAGCTATTGGCTTTTTAAAGCACAGCAGCGAACTAAAGATAATAGTAAGTATTTTTGGGGCTTTTTACAATTTGGAGTATTTTCCACTTTAATTTCTAGCTTGATTTGGTTTTTTTCACAATTAAGCACGCATACGAGTCATTATCCTGCTACTTCCTATCTATTTTGGATGATTGGTTATTTGTTTTTTTTAGTTGCATTAATATATAAAACTAAATTAATTAGTGCTACTTCCCCTAATTATCCTTATTTATTTAATCTTATCGTATTTATGATTAGTGCAATCGCGATTAGTACGTATTTCTTGATTCATCCGGTGTTTTTAATTTCAACAAGCTCATTGGTTAATAGCATCACGATTGCTTATCAACTAGTAGACTTAAGTATTTTCTTTGTCATGATTAATTTATATTATCTATCTAAATTCAGTAAATCTAGAAATCTGTCTCGAATCATCATTGCCTGTTTCTCATTACAAATCCTGGCTGATTCTATTTACGCCTATCAGTCCCTTCATGGCATCAACCAATTCGGTGGACTAAGTGATGTGATTTGGCTGTTAAGTTTATTATTAGTTGGGCTTTCTGCTAAATATTCTTTACTTGATCAGCCAAAATCTCAGAATAAAACCATTAAATATACTAGCAAGGATACCTTTTTTCCTTATATAAGTGTGCTGGTCTTGCTACTTTTATTAATTTACAGCTATCAATGGAAATTTAACGCATTAAGTATTGGCTTTTGTATAATCTTTTTAATGATTATGGTACGGCTTCAATTGATATTGAAAAAGAATGAGCGATTATTAGATGAGTACCGTTTTCTAGCCTATCATGATCCTTTAACAGGCTTAAATAACCGAAGTAGTTTTATCGAGCACTTGCGTGAAATGATGAGAATTCCTGGAACTAAACAGAAATCAATAGGTCTATTATTAATAGATTTGGATGGCTTTAAAAATGTCAACGATTCTTTAGGTCATTATATTGGTGATTTATTACTAAAGGAAAGTGCAGAACGACTTAAAAGTCTAAAAAATACAAGGAAGAAAGTATACCGCTTAGGTGGCGATGAATTCGTTGTCATTGTCCCTAATACATCGAGGCATGAAGTGGAGGAGATTGCCGAAGAAATACTGAAGCTCTTTTTAACCTCCTTCACGATAAATAATCATGAACTATATATATCTCCTAGTATTGGAGTTAGTCTATACCCTCAGCATGGTGTTGATGTGGAGACATTATATAAAGGTGCCGATCTGGCTATGTATCAAGTTAAGGCTAATGGAAAGAACGATTATCATTTTTATGATGCAGAACTAAATGAAAAGATTGTCCGTAAAATGATGATAGAATCAGAAATTAAGAAAGCTCTTGAAAAAAATCAATTTGAACTTTACTACCAGCCTAAATATAAATTGAAAAATAAGGCTATTGTAGGAATGGAGGCTTTACTGCGGTGGAGTCATCCAGAGCTCGGTCATATTTCACCTTTTGAATTTATACCAATTGCAGAGGAAACAGGCTGTATAGATGAAATAGGGGAGTGGGTGCTTAGAACAGCATGCAGGCAAAATAAAGCATGGCAGGATCAAGGTTTACCATCGATATGTGTATCCGTTAATGCTTCAGTACGACAATTCGAATGTAGTAATTTTGTTGGGATGGTTAAAAATATCCTTAACGAAACAAAACTTGAACCCTACTATTTAGAAATTGAAATCACTGAAAGTATCATGCAAAATACCGAGGAATCAAAAAGAGTATTGAATGGTTTGCGAGATTTAGGTGTGAAATCTGCAATTGATGACTTTGGAACAGGTTATTCGTCTCTACATGTCTTAAAGGATCTCCCTATTGATACCATAAAAATTGATAAAACCTTTATTGATGATGTGGATGATTTTAAGCATAGATCTGTTGTGAAATCAATTATTGATATAGGAATGAATCTTAATCTAACTGTTGTAGCTGAAGGAATTGAACTAGAACAACAGGTCCAAACATTAATTGATTTTCAATGTGAATTGGGACAAGGATATCTTTTTTCAAAACCAGTTTCTGCCAAACAATTTGAAGAAATATTAACAAGCCATAAATTAATTGAATATAGATAAAAAGAGGATCTCATGCTTATGCATGGATCCTCTTTTACTTTGTATAGAAACTTACTTATGTTTATTTTTAAAGTGTACGACGGCACTATAGTATGGTTGCCCAGTTTTTGGATCGAGTACAATTTGATGTGATACATGGTGAACGGCTAGTAAAATAGCTCGGTTATGATCTATTTTTTCTTGAATCTTTTTTTCTAATGTATGTAAGCTTGTAGCTTCGAAGAACTCCACTTTATCTTCAATTTGCTCTAAAGAAAAATGCATATAAAAGAACCTCCTTAATTGTCCTAATCCGTATAAACCTCTTTTATATCATACATTAATGATAAGCCTAAAGCCTGATATTATCAAAACAAATTGATTGATGTAAAAAGCGAATTATGATAAATTGATAGCAATTAAAAAAATTAATCATAGTATACAGATAGGAATTATTATAATTGGAGAGTGAGCAGAATGGGAAGAGAATTCCTAGAATTATTTGAAGACTGGGCAGACCATTATGATGACTCAGTTGGCGGTCATGACCAAGAATATAAAGAAGTATTTAGAAATTATGAACAAATTTTAAATACAGTGGTGGAGAAGTCTGTAGGAACGGTCTTGGAATTTGGAGTTGGAACGGGTAATCTTACCAATAAATATATACAAAAGGGCTTCTCTATTTACGGTGTGGAGCCATCTGAACCGATGAGAAGCTTAGCGTTGGAGAAGCTTCCGGATACGATTTTAATCAATGATGGAGATTTTTTAGACTTTCAATGGCCTGAACAAAAGGTTAATACCATTGTTAGTACGTACGCTTTTCACCACTTAACTGATGAAGAAAAAGAACTAGCAATTGCTAAGTATGGAAACTACCTCCAAAAAGGTGATAAAATAGTGTTTGCGGACACAGCCTTTGAATCAAGAGAGGCCTACGTGGAAATAGTAGAAAAGTCTAAAGAGCAAGGATTTCATAACTTAGCAGAGGATTTATTAAGAGAGTATTATACAACGCTAGAGGTTTTGGAGAAGCTATTTATAGATAATGGTTTTTCGGTTACTTTCTCCCGTTGTAATGAATTTGTGTGGGTTATGGAGGCCGTGAAACAGTAGAAAGCGAGGATATATGAATGAAGGTAGCAATCATCGGAGCAATGGAAGAAGAGGTACAAATTTTACGAGACAAACTTGAGAATCGTACAGAGGAAGTAATCGCTAATAGTGAGTTTACAGTAGGAAAGCTTAACGGTACTGACGTGATCCTTTTAAAATCTGGAATTGGTAAAGTAAATGCAGCTATGAGCACAACGATTTTACTTCAGCAGTTTAAACCAGATTACGTCATTAATACGGGATCTGCAGGTGGATTTTTACAATCATTAAACGTAGGGGATGTTGTCATATCAGATGAAGTTCGTCACCATGATGTAGATGTTACAGCATTTGGTTATGAATATGGTCAGGTTCCTGGACTACCAGCAGCGTTTAAAGCAGAGCAATTGCTGATTGATGCTGCTGTTAAAGCCGTACATGAGCTTGCTGATGTTCAGGTAGTACAGGGAACGATTGCAACAGGTGACTCGTTTATGAATGATCCAGTAAGAGTCGATTATGTAAGATCTAAGCTGCCAACTCTATCTGCAGTTGAAATGGAAGCTGCAGCTGTTGCTCAAGTTTGTCATCAGTTCGGTGTACCATTCGTGGTAATTCGTGCATTATCAGATATTGCTGGAAAAGAATCAAATGTTTCTTTTGATCAGTTCCTACACAAGGCTGCTCTTCATTCATCAGAGCTTGTCATTTCCATGATCCATCAGTTAAAGGGAGATCGTTAACATGAAGGTGTATAAAAGCGTTCATGAGTTAATTGGGCAGACACCGATTGTTGAATTGTCTAACTTTGAGTTACCTGAAGGCGTAAGACTGTTTGCTAAGCTAGAATTTTATAATCCCGGTGGTAGTATAAAGGACCGACTAGGGATGGAGCTTTTACAAGAGGCACTTGAAAGTGGCAAGGTTAAAGAAGGCGGTACTATAATTGAGCCAACTGCAGGGAACACGGGAATTGGCCTAGCACTTGCTGCCATAGGTAAAAATGTAAGGGTTATGTTCTGTGTACCTGAAAAATTTAGTATAGAGAAACAAGAATTAATGAAGGCTCTTGGAGCTGAAGTTGTTCATACACCTACTGCTGAAGGGATGAAAGGTGCGATAAAAAAAGCGCAGGAGCTGTTGGAAGAAATCCCTGGATCTTATTGCCCACAGCAATTTGGTAATCCAGCTAATCCAAATACGTATTATAAAACATTAGGGCCAGAGCTTTGGGATCAGCTAGATGGCAACATTGATGTCTTTGTTGCAGGAGCTGGGACCGGTGGAACCTTCATGGGGACAGCGAGGTATCTTAAGGAGCAAAATGCTAATGTTAAAACTGTGATTGTTGAGCCAGAGGGATCCATCTTAAATGGTGGCGAATCTGGGCCTCATAAAACAGAAGGAATTGGGATGGAGTTCCTACCAGGATATATGGAGTCCTCTTATTTTGACAGCATCCATACCGTAACAGATATAGACGCATTTAATCTCGTAAAAGAACTTGCTAGTAAAGAAGGTTTGTTAGTAGGTAGCTCTTCAGGCGCTGCTTTACATGCTGCTCTATTAGAAGCAAAGCAAGCCAAACCTGGAACCAATATTGTCACGATTTTTCCAGATAGCAGTGAACGTTACTTAAGTAAGAAGATCTATCAAGGAGGGATATAGAATGAGAAGAAAAACAAAATTAATACACGGTGGAATTTCAGGAGATCCTCATACTGGAGCGGTTTCTGTACCGATCTATCAAGTAAGCACGTATAAGCAAGAAGCCGTTGGCAAGTTTAACGGGTTCGAATATTCAAGAACAGGAAACCCTACTCGTCATGCACTAGAGGAGCTAATTAAGGATTTAGAAAATGGTGAAGCAGGTTTTGCCTTTGGTTCTGGTATGGCTGCTATTACAGCAGTGGTTATGCTATTTAATAGTGGTGATCATATTGTTTTAACAGATGACGTTTATGGTGGTACGTACCGCGTTATGTCGAAAGTTTTAAATCGTTTTGGTATTGAAACAACTTTTGTTGACACAAGTAATCTTGCAACGGTTGAGGCTGCAATCCAACCAAACACAAAAGCAATTTTCATTGAAACACCGACAAACCCATTATTAAAAATTACTGATATTGAAGCAGCGAGTCAGCTTGCTAAAAAGCACAACTTATTGACAATTGTTGATAACACGTTTAGCACACCATATTGGCAAAATCCAATTACTCAAGGTGCTGATATCGTTCTTCATAGTGCGACTAAGTATCTAGGCGGCCATAGTGATGTGGTAGCTGGACTTGTTGTAGTTAATAGTAAGAAGCTTGCAGAGGATCTACATTTTGTTCAGAACTCAACTGGTGGAGTATTAGGACCACAGGATTCATGGTTACTAATGAGAGGAATCAAAACACTTGGAATTCGCATGGAAGAAACAGAGCAGAACACGAAGAAGCTAGTTGACTTCCTGCAAAGCCATCCTGTAGTTGAAAAGGTTTATTACCCTGGATTAGAAACTCATCCAAATCATGATATTGCGAAAAAGCAAGCAGGTGGATTTGGTGGAATGATCTCCTTTGATGTTGGTAGCGGAGAAAAGGCAGATGAGCTGCTTTCTAAGTTAAAGTATTTCACTTTAGCTGAAAGCCTTGGTGCTGTCGAGAGCTTAATTTCAGTACCAGCTCGAATGACACATGCGTCTATTCCGGTAGAACGCCGTGCTGAGCTTGGAATTACAGAAGGGCTTGTAAGAATTTCCGTAGGACTTGAGGATGTTGAGGATTTAATTGAGGACCTACAGCGTGGATTAGCTTAAATAATAGGGTCAGAGTCTTCCTTTTTAGGAGGGCTCTTTTTTATGAGGAGAAAAAGTTATAGCGGTGGTTGATGAACGCCCGGACCGTGTCAAAATGCCAGCAAAAGGTCGTTCATACGCATGATGAACCACCAAACTTACACAACCAAACGATTGGATTAATTTACATCCAATCTAGCCCTTTTTTCTATGATAAAATAGGTTACAAGATTCATAGAAAAGAGGAAACTAACTGTGAATACTCATGTAAAAGCAATCCAAGAAAAGATTACTGATTTTAATCGTTACGGGATGGTGCTACTAGCTGTAAGTGTGTTCTTGTTTATTGGTGTGTTAATCCCGACTGAAGGTAAGGAATCACTTCAAACTTCTGTGATGATGGTCTCGACTGTTCTCTTTTTAGGAGCATCCTTTTTCTCTTTTAAACGAGCAGTTTCATATAAAAAACAATTAAGTGAACTTGAGGAATAGACTATATAAAAAATAAAAAAGACTAATTAGGGATATGATCCTAATTAGTCTTTTTTATCATTCCTTTTGAAGTACAGCATTCAAAGATTCCTGCCATTTCTGATCATCTAAAATAATTTGAAATGAAATTCTCCGGTTCTTCCTTAGGTCTTCTTCAGAATTCCCCTCGACAATAGGTTTAAATTCAGAATAGCCTGTAGCTGCTAAATACTGGGCATATTCATTTGTAGCAAGCTTTGGGTTTGCTTCCAGTAAATATTTAACAACGGATACTGCCCTCTCCGTTGATAAGGTCCAATTATCAAACGGAACGGAATCGGTATGTCCTTCAATCAAAATAATGTATAAATATTCCTTCAGCTCTGGATCCTCTAGCATCGTTAAAATTCCATCACTTAATGAGGCTAACACATTCTTCCCTTCCTCACTAACAGCAGAGCTACCTGTATCAAATAAAATATCTCCCTCAATCGAAATTGTGTTATTGGGTCCTCTTGTGATCTTATCTTTTCCAACGTTTTCTTCGAGACGTTGCTCTATTAGATCAGATATCTGTTTCTTTATATCTACGGTTTGTTCAAGCTCCTGTTTAATTTCTGCTTGGTCATACGCCGTATAGATGGCCTGCACAAAGGCAATGATTGCGATAAATAGAATAACAAGTACAATCATCGACATCATATCTGTAAAGGAGGGCCAATAATAATCCTGTTGTTCCTCATCAGTCATAAGTGATCTGCCTCTTTGTCTACTCATCTTGGCACCTACTCATTGATCCTTGTTGGAATTTGGTTTCGTCTTGGACCATTTGAAATATACTGCTGTTGTTCAACCATTCGTAGCAGAACCTGATAGACCTCTGTTAAATACTGTTGAATTTGATTTAAATCATATGTCGATCGCTCACTCATCATTTCAATTGCTCGAACGAGTTCTCGATTTTCATTATTCATTGACTGACCTCTGGAACGTGACTGTTCCATTTTGGCATCCATCAAATCACGGCGTAATCTCTCAACAACCTCGTTCCAAGCTTTTTCTAAATGATGAACAGAGGAAGCAAAGTCTTGTGCCGCATGATTGTATTGAGAATACTTATCTTGAAAAGCATAGGTCATTTCTTCCTGTTTCTGATAGAGTCTTCGTTCCATTTCCTCCTGCTTATCATAAGCACGACTCATTTGATCTTCTAGTCCCTTTAAAAAGAGCTGGCTAATTTCAGCGGTTTTAGTAGAGGAATCCTTTAACAGCTGATCAGAGCGTTGAAGCATTTGCTCAAAACGCCTTTGTCCTGTTTCTTGTTTATCAATAGAACCTTGAAGTTGCTTTTCCAGCCCTTTAACTGCTTTTGAAAGTGTATCAAGCTCTGAATCAATCCCAGACCTTACCCCCTGTAATGAAGTAATGGATGTGGAAAGCTCCGTACTAAATACATTCAATCTATCTGCGGTTAGAGCAAAGGTTTCGGTTGCCTTTTCTTGTTGCTTCAGCATATCCCTAACCTGACCTGTTACTTGTTTTAGCTCATCTGTTAAAACGACCATCTTATCCCCAAATGCATGAACAGAAGTTTCAAATGCTTCTTGAACCTTTTCAGAAAAACGATCAAGAATCTTTTCCATCAGGTCCTTAGGCTTATCATTTTGTATTTTGCTCGCAATGGAATGGTCTAATAGACTTTCTGCTTCTGCAAGAATACTTGCCTTATAGTAGCTAATGGAGGTTCCTCCCGATAAAAATCCAGTTTGAAATAAGTTCAATAGTAACGAACTCCCTATTCCGGCAATACTCGTAATGAACGCTAAGCTCATTCCCTGAAAAGGTAGGGCAATTGCTGAAACAATACTATTCATGGTGACATCACTAGTTGGTGAGCTAATAGTTGCTAAAATTTCTTGCATTGAGAACATGGCAATGGTTAAACCGATAAATGTCCCTAGAATACCACAAATAATCGTGGTCATTGGTAATAGCTGTTGTAGCTTTAATACATTCCCAACAGGTGATGATAAAAAACCAAATAAGCGAATTCGCTCTTTTAAGAAATGCTTTTCGACTAAAGAAATCGTATTGATAGGTTCATGCTGTAATTGTTTATAATTCTGATATTCCTTCACTATGTTATTAATCCATCCAACAGATGATGTGGTTAATTGATTTTGATCAAGTTTCTCTAATTCACTTTGCCAGTTTCTGAAGGTAAAAATGATTTGAAAATGACATACAACGCCAAATAAAGTAATGAATCCAATCACTAGTAAGATAATCGTAGATGTTTCCATGGATGTCCCCCCTTACATAATAGGTATGGGAAAACCGTGGTGGATTTGCCTATTTTTGTCCAAAAAAAATTTTTATTTGAAAAGTGGTTTACAGAATTGGTAATTTTGGATATAATTACCACTGTAATCAAAATTAACCAAAAGGAGGTCGAATGAAATGTTATATATCGTATTAGGCTCAGTATCTTCATCAAAATATAATAATAGCTATTCGGCCATATCTGGAACGGTTAAGACGAACTAATAATGTCTACTACTCCACAGGGACGAATAGTCTCCTGTGGATTTTTTATGCCTTTTTAGAGC
Organism: Bacillus sp. AK128; assembly: GCF_053903075.1. Lineage (NCBI taxonomy): Bacteria > Bacillati > Bacillota > Bacilli > Caryophanales > Bacillaceae > Bacillus > Bacillus sp. AK128. Next base: position 1,189,066 of record NZ_CP096379.1, read on the forward strand.
CACAGGACATACCTGTGGCTTTTTTGTGCCTAAAAGTAGACATTAAGTATCAAGTAATAAGGGAGGTGGTCATATGACGTTTAACATATTGTTTTTTTGCATAACGATTAACAAACGAAATTATTCAGAACAAGAAATTTTTCGAGAACAAAAGATGAACAAGATTTCAAATGAGATGCAAGCACATCGAAATAGCTTCAGACACTTGCAGTAATAGATACAAAATAAAAACAAGGAGGTAGTTAGGATGATTAAGAGTAAAAAGAATGTGATTGTCATTTGGTTATGTGTGGAGAAGGATTCCACCTAACAAAGCTCAAAGTTTAAAAATAGGAGGAATAAAACATGGTACCCTTTCATTTATTTTTGTTTTCCTTATTTGTTAAGAAAACAAACAAGGAAATGACCACTCAGGATTATCAAAATAGTCTGTTCGCGAACAAGCTTCGTGAAACGTCTAAAGATATTCGTTATACAATGAAACATTTTATGTAAATAAAATGGCCCCGTGTGAACGGGGCCATTACTTATATTGCTATGATCTACGACGCTCTTTTTCTGCTCGATAAAACTCATGAAACATCTTCATTAAAGCTCGCTTTTCAATACGAGAGACATAGCTTCTTGATATACCTAGCTCTTTGGCAATTTCTCTTTGGGTTTTTTCCTTTTGTAGATCAAGTCCAAAACGACCAGTAATGACTTCTCTTTCTCGTTCATCCAATATATCAATGTATTCCTTAATTTTTTCTAACTCCATATTTAATTGAATCAATTCAATAATATCCTCTGATTCAGATTTCAAGACGTCTATTAATGAAATTTCATTTCCTTCTTTATCTTGACCGATCGGATCATGAAGTGAGACATCCTTTTTTGTTTTTTTGAGTGCACGAAGATGCATCAAAATTTCATTTTCTATACAACGTGCAGCGTAGGTAGCTAACTTTGTACCTTTACCTTGTGAATAGCTTTCAATCGCTTTAATAAGCCCAATCGTACCAATTGAAATTAAATCCTCAGCATCTTCTCCGGTATTTTCAAATTTCTTCACAATATGAGCCACTAGTCTCAAATTATGCTCGATGAGAAGATTTCTAGCCTCATCATCTCCCTCGGCCATTAGATTTAAATATTTTTGCTCCTCACTTGAAGATAAAGGCTGAGGAAATGCATTGTTCTTAACATATGAGACGAATAATACTAGCTCTTTAACAAAGAATCCGAGTGCAGCTAATAAGCCCGCCATTTCCATTCACCTCCAAAAGGTATGTAGGCATGTGCCTATCTTATACCTATGTACCAATGAGCTTGTTTGTGTCTGTACATGAAAAAAAGGACGAGAATAAGTTGTCAGACTTTTAGAAAAGAAAAGTCTGACATTCTGTCCTTTTGTGTACATAGTAAGCTATAAGAGATGGAAATCGCGAAAAAAATTTTTTATTGAACCTTAAACTTTTTGGTCACACTTGATAAAGAGTTTGCAAGGTTTGTTAACTTAATTCCGATTTCATGTGTCGTTTCCATTTGGTGCATTTGATTATCACTCGTGAAAAGCATTTTTTCAGTGCTAGCCAATGTTTCCTGAGATACTGAAGCAGCATTAACTGTTGCTTGTTCTAGTTGAGGTAATCCTTTTTGTAAGTCTTGCAATACACCCTCCATGTCAAATAATTTAATGTTTACAACATCAATTTCTCTCAACAATTCATCAAACGAATGTCTTGAATCACTTGCGATGGAAAGATTATTCTTTATTTTGCCCAGCATTTGTGTAAATTCAGTAGTAGCTTGAAGGGTGATTCCTTCCATGTTATGTATGGAGTGTACAATCTCTTCAGTAGCAGCTGCTGATTGATCTGCAAGTTTACGTACTTCATTTGCAACAACAGCAAATCCTTTGCCAGCCTCACCAGCTCGAGCAGCCTCAATGGTGGCGTTTAAAGCAAGTAACTTTGTTTGGTCTGCTATACCTTTTATTAAATCAACTAAATTAGAAATCGATGCAGAATTGTTATTAACTTCATGAATGGTAGAGGCCATGTGATCAAAATCAGATTCATAGCTCAGAATGGTCTTAATGAGCTCACTAATTTTTGTGTTTCCTTGTTTTGCAGATTCATTCATATCATTAGAACTATTAGAAATAGCATCCATATTGGATATCAGCACTTCAATCATTTCTTTCATCGTATGAAAGTCACTTACACTGTCTTCAGAGCTACTTGCTGTTTGTTCTGCTCCGGCTTTTACAATCTTGATGGATTCAATCAATTGTCGGCTACTAGAAAGTGTATCTTCAGACGAGTTACTTAGTTCTACTCCGGTCTTCTCTAACTGCATAGTCGTTTCATCCAGTTCGTAAATGACTGAACGCATTTGATCCATCATCATCTGAAAACTTTTTTCCAAAGAAAGTAGCTCAGGTATAGTGGTTTGGATTGAGACAGAATGATTTAAATGACCGCTCCTAATTTCACGCATACTCTTCTGTAAACTAGTTAACGGGTTTGTAAAACTGCGTACAAACAAGAAAATGATAACCGTGGATACTAGTATGCTGACGATAATCGTGATGAGGATCACAAGTGCCATTTCATTTATTGGTTTCAAATAAGATTGGATAGGAACAATTAAAACGTAATGTCCATTTACTTCGTCCATTTGCTGAACAGCTATAGAGTAACTTTGATCCTTAATCATCGTATTAAAAACACCATTATTAACTTGTATAATTTCTTCAATAAGGACAGGAGAAAAAGTCAATGAATGATACTCACTTATATTGAAAGGAGTTACTTCACTTTCAGAAATATAAAAGGCATCAGACTTTATATCATCCTTTTTTAGTTGATCTTGTTGTGTACGAATGGCAATTTCTAATTGCTGTTTAAAGTATGCATCATCACTGACATATAGAAATTTTAGATTCTCTGCCATGTAAGACATAATTTCTGCTTCTCGGTTCAATCTATCCTCAATCGACTTTATGGTGGTTTCCTTCGCCTGTAGGTAGGAGCTGATGCCCACAGTTGTTACTGAGAGAACTACTAGGAGAATAAATAAAAATAATAGCCTATTTCGTAAACTAAACCTAGCCAATATTTTAGTAAATATTGGAGGGGAGTGTTCACTTTTGCTAGTTGACTCGTTCTTTCTTACTCTTATTAATCTCATGATGAACCTTCTTTCGCAAAAATTTACTACCTTCATAATATGACAAATTACAACAAACGAATGTAAAGTTTTTGTTAATATTTCCTAGTCTTATATAAAAAATGATATATAGAATAAGGAAAACTACACGAATGTCCTATACACATTTTCACTAGTTACATAACCTATAATATAAGTATTGAAATAAGGAGTGGAAACAAGATGTCTTACTACGGATATACACCTTATCCAGTTTATCCTGCATATGGTTATCCTTGTTATTCAGCTGGTTCCTACGGTGGTGGAGGTTTCGGCTGGGGCTATGCGTTAATTGTCGTTTTGCTAATTTTGTTAATTGTCCTAGGCGGAGGGTATTACTATAATAATTACTACCGTAGATAAAGCTTATGCTCCTTGGGCATAGGCTTTTGTCTTATTCAAGCTATTTGAAAATTGAGAATGGAATAGAAATTTCTTAGATATTTCGGTATACTAAATATATAGTTTGCCAAAAGGGGGATTTAATTAGATGAGTACATATTCATTAACATGGGATTTAGAAAAGTTTTTTAAAGGTGGTAGTGATTCACCAGAATTTAAAGCATATATTGAAGATTTAGCTAGCAATCTTGAACAGCTTAATACTCAATTAGATACAGTAAAAGAAGTAAATGAGTTGCCAGAAATTATTACATCCATCCAGCAAGTAATGAAGCAGGTTAGAGAAGCTAGTGCATTTATTTCTTGTTTACAGGCTCAGGATGTTTCGGATAAAAAAGCAGGTGAATTACGAGGGAAAACGACGGATTTATCGGCAACGTTTCAAGCGGCATTAGGGAAGTTTGATCAATTCCTATTATCAGTAGACGAGAGTGTATGGGATGAATTTATTAGTCGAGAAGAGGTGCAATCGCTACGATTTGTATTAGAAGAGAGAAAAGAACGTGCAGCTGAAAAGCTAGATACTAATCAAGAAGCTCTAATATTAGGTCTTGGTGTGGATGGATATCATGGCTGGTCTCAAATGTATGATACGATCACTGGCAAGATGACCATTCCGTTTGAAGAGAATGGAGAAATTAAGCAGCTATCGATTGGACAAGCCGCTAATAAATCTTCAGATCCTAATCGTTCTGTTAGAAAAGCGATTCATGAGAGCTGGGAGAAGACTTGGGAGGAAAATGGAGACCTCTTATCACAAACCTTGAACCACCTAGCAGGTTTCCGTTTAACTACCTACAAAAATAGAGGCTGGGAAGAAACACTAAAAGAACCTTTATTTATTAATAGAATGCAGAAGGAAACATTAGACACAATGTGGAGTGTGATTGAAAAGTATAAGCCTGTGTTTGCAGAATATCTAGGGAAAAAGGCATCCTTGCTAGGTGTGGATAAATTAAGCTGGTATGATTTAGATGCACCAATAGCATCTTCTACAAGCACGGTTTCTTACCAAGAAGGAGCAGAATTTATATTAGAAAATTTTGCGAAATTTGGGCCTAAGATGGCTGAGTTCTCAAAAAATGCGTTTGAAAATAACTGGATTGAAGCTGAGGATCGCAGTGGAAAAAGACCAGGAGGATTCTGTACAAGTTTTCCTGAAAAAGAGGAATCTCGAATCTTTATGACGTATTCTGGTACAGCTTCAAACATCTCTACACTTGCTCATGAGCTAGGGCATGCTTTCCATCAGCATGTGATGAATGATTTAGAACCATTAAATCAACGCTATGCAATGAATGTGGCAGAAACAGCGTCAACCTTCGCAGAGATGATTGTAGCAGATGCTGCTGTAAAGAGTGCAAAGTCAGAGGAAGAGAAGCTGGCACTACTAGAGGACAAGGTTCAGAGAAGCGTAGCCTTATATATGAACATTCATGCTAGATTTTTATTTGAAACCTCCTTCTATGAAGAAAGAAAACAGGGTATGGTGAGTCAATCTAGATTAAATGAACTGATGGAAAATGCACAAAAAACGTCATACCTTGATTCATTAGATACGTATCATCCAACATTCTGGGCGTCGAAGCTACATTTCCATATTACGGGGGTACCATTCTATAACTTCCCATACACATTCGGTTATTTATTCTCTTTAGGAATCTATGCGAAGGCTCTTGAAGAGGGGCAAGGTTTTGAAGAGAAGTATATTGCATTATTAAGAGATACCGGAAGAATGACAGTTGAGGATTTAGCACAAAAGCATTTAGGTGTTGATTTAACAAAGCCTGATTTCTGGGAAAAAGCAATTCTTCTTTCTGTACAAGATGTACATGATTTCTTAGAAATGACTAAATAATAGTTGAGCAGAAAGACTGGAACATAAGTATTTCTGCCAGTGATAAGCCCGAACCAGTAGGTGATACTTAGATGTATTTTTCACCTACTAGTTCGGGTCTTTATTTGTTAGCTTCAATTAAGGTGTTGATTTTGCATACTATATTTATTAACCTAGTGGAATGGAGCGTAAGGCACTCGACTCCTGCGGGAGGTAGAGGAAAGGCTGAGACCCCGCAGGCGTAGCCGAGGAGTAGGTTTTTTCACGCTAGTGAAAATAACCTTCTTACCCAACCCGCGGAAAGCGAGTGTCTGAAGCGCAATGGAACAACCTGGTTCTTCTAGCTGAACTAGTTAGCAAGTAACAAAGTAAACGAAAACAGTTATATTTGATAGGGAGACTAATTTATAGATTATTCATCTTAAATATTAGTGTATAAGGTTTTGTCTCAGCCTCTTTCTTCTACGTACCGAGATTTGTATAATTGTGATTGTCTATCTTTCATTGTATGATGGAGATTAATAACTACTGAAAAGTTCTTTACAAAGCAGCAGGAGGAAAGAAATTGATTAAATTTTTCTATCGTTCTCTTATTGAATTAACGAATCAGCCACTTGTATCTAAATGGTTAGAACGACTAACACGTTCAACATTTAGTAGAGTATTCATTCCGTCTTTTTCTCGCGTCTATCGCCTAAACCAAGAGGAAATGGAGAAGCCACTCTCAGAATACAAGACACTTCATGATCTATTTACGCGAAGGCTGAAGCCAACTTCCAGAATAATTGACCAAGATCCGTATACAGTCATAAGTCCTGTCGATGCAGTCCTGGCAGAAATGGGATCCATTTCTAATGAACAAACCTTTATTGTAAAGGACAAAAGCTATTCGATTGCTGAGATGCTTGGCAAAGATGAACTCGTTACAAAATACATAAATGGAACATTTGCTATTCTGTACTTAAGTCCGAGCCATTATCATCGAATTCATGCCCCGATTACAGGCCAGATTCTAGATTCCTGGTCATTAGGAACCTCTTCATACCCAGTTAATAAATGGGGCATTAAATACGGGAAGAGTCCTTTTACGAAAAATTATCGTGTCATAACTGAAATAATGAGTAACAGTAAACATATAGCGATGATTAAAGTAGGGGCGATGTTTGTTAACGGAATTGATTTAACCTATGAAGGGGAATCAATTAGCAAAGGAGAGGAATTGGCGTATTTCTCTTTTGGTTCAACGATTGTATTACTTTTTGAGAAGGAAAGCTTTACTCCCATAAACAGTATAAAAGCTGGAATGGAAATAAAGGTAGGACAAGTACTAGGTGACTTAAAGACAGAATGAAGGCCAACACAATATGTGCTGGCCTTTTTCAATGTTCCGTTATTCCTGTTTTTCTTTTGCAAGTTTTTTTTCTAATCGGTCTAATTCTGCTAGCTCATTCTGTACACTTTTCTCCCAAAGTGGTACCCCGCTATTATAGGCAGCTCTCGCAATCATATGTCCACTAACTGGAAGAGTAAGTAGGACAAAGATGATCCCTAAGATTAAGGAACTACTCAATTCTCCTTCTGCATATAGGAAATAGAGGAAGGTCCCTAATAAGATACTTGCAATTCCAAGTGTAGCGCCTTTAGAAGCGGCGTGTGAGCGTGTATAGACATCTGGTAGACGTATTAAGCCAATTGACGTAGAAAGGATAAAAAATGTTCCAAATAAAAGCAAAAAGCTAATAATTAATGCTAGGAAAGGGTTAAGACTTATCTCGGTCATAATCAATAATCACACCCTTTTCAATAAATTTAGCAATTGCTATGGTTCCTATAAAAGCGAGAATCCCGATTAGCAGGATTACTTCATTAAAAAATGTGGTTCTTAGTTTAATAGCAACTAAAGCAGCTAGAGCTATTAAGATGATCCCTATACTATCAAGTGCAATTGCACGATCAGGATTAGTAGGTCCCTTTATTGCTCGATAAAGCGATAATAAAATTGCAATGGAAACAGTAACTAAAGAAATAATAACTGACCAATGAAGGATTGTATGTGCAATACTTTCCATTACCTAGTCACCTCCATGATCGCAACCTCAAACGTCTCCTTAATCGAACGGATGGTTTCATCCTTATCACGAATATCCATAGCATGGATAAAGATTGTTTGATTGTCATTAGAAACTGTCATCGACAAGGTTCCTGGTGTTAATGTAATTAAATTTGCTAATAAGGTTATTTCCCAATTAGAGCGAAGTACTGTGGGAAGTGCAATAATCCCCGGGCGAATATCAAGACTAGGTCGATAGACGACCTTAACCACCTCTAAATTTGATAAAATTAACTCTTTAATAAAGAGTAGTATAAGTCTGATAATGGCTCTAACCTTTTTAAAATAAAAGGTGCCAGGAATAAACCTTCTAAAGATAAATAAAAGAATAGCCCCAACTAAAAAACCAAGAAAGAAATATCCAAAGGTAAATGTCTCTAAAAGAAACATCCATATAATTGCAATAAGTATATTCAATATAAGCTGAAAAGCCATAGCACCTACTCCTTCAAGACATTCTCAATATAATAGGAAGGACTCGCGAGTGTATCCCCGATATATTGGATATAAGGATAAACTGATTCTGCACCGACTCCAAGGATAACAGAAAAAGCTAATAAAAAGATAATCGGTGCAAGATAACCTGCTGTGGAAATCGTAGGCTTCGCTTTTTCTTCTTCTCTTTCTTCCCCCCAGAATACACCAATAAAAATTCTTATGACAGACAGCAAAATCAACAGGCTAAGAAGGAGTGCGATGATTAGCGCAATATAATTCCCTGTCTCAAAGCCACCTCTGACTAGCAGGTATTTACCAATGAATCCACTAAATGGTGGGATCCCTGCTAGTACTAATGTTGAAAGGAAAAACGTCCAGCCTAATACGGGGTATCGATTAATGAGTCCCCCCATTTTCCTTATATCACTAGTACCTGTAATAGCAATTATGGTTCCTACAAGTAAAAAGAGTGCGCCTTTTATAATCATATCATGAATTAAATAATAGATAGCCCCTGCTAGTGAGGTAACACTGTATACACCAATACCTATTAAGATAAAGCCTACAGCTGGAATGATGTTATAAGCAACAATCAGCTTGATATCATATGTAGATAGAGCACCTGCTACACCAAATAGGATGGTTAATACACCAAGAATAATAAATAGCTGATGTGTGAAATCTGCTTGATGTCCAAATATAAGGGTAAAAGTCCTTAGTATTGAGTAAATACCAACCTTTGTTAAAAGAGCACCGAATAAGGTAGACACAACAGGATTTGGTACCGCATAGGACTTTGGTAACCAAAAGTATAAAGGAAAGATTGCCCCTTTCGTAGCAAATACAACAAAGAGCATAATACCAATACCTGTTAAAATCCCAGATTGTCCGACTTCACCTACACGAACAGCTAGCTGAGCCATATTAACGGTTCCTACAACTGAATATAAAAATGCTACAGTTGTTACAAACAATACAGAAGAAAATACATTAATTAGAACATATTTTATGGACTCTCTAAATTGCTCTTTACGTCCTCCAAGTATAATCAGGGCGTAAGATGCCATTAGTAGAACTTCAAAGAAAACAAAGAGGTTAAATAGGTCCCCAGTTAAGAATGCCCCTGACACCCCAGCGATTAAAAAGTGAAAAAACGTATAGTAATAATACTTTTGTTCCTGTGGTTTAATCGTCTTAAAGCCATAAAATGCTGCTGCTATCGCAATTAAGCTAGTTGTAGTGACTAACAATAATGCAAGTTCATCCGCAACAATGACAATTCCATACGGTGCAGACCAATCCCCAGATTCTAAAACGATCGGTCCGTTTTGAAGCACATATATGAGTAGGCTAAATGACAAGATTGATTGGCCTATGACGACAATCCCAGTCAGCCATTTCGTCAGTTTTGGCTGCTTGTTTAAAAAAGCTGAGAGAATCGCTGCAATAATGGGTAGTAAAATAGGTAAGATCGCTAAGTTTGTTAAATTACTCATGGTCTGTACCTCTTAATTCCTCTAGATTATCTGTCTTATTTGTCCTAAATGTTTTGTAAGCTAACACAAGCAAAAAGGACGTTACACCAAAGCTGATTACAATTGATGTTAAAATAAGAGCTTGTGGAAGTGGATCTCTATACATCTCGACCCCTTCCTTTAAAATCGGTGGTGCTCCTTCAGGAAAACCACCCATTGTTAAAATAAATAGATGTGCACCATGAGATAGTAACCCAGTGCCAATGATGATTCTTAGTAATTGCTTTTGAAGCAATAGATAAATACCGCATGTAAAAAGGATTCCAGAGAGAATCGACATAATGATTTCCATTTATTCCAAGTCTCCCTTCCTGTTGTATTTAATCATAGCAAGTATACCGAGAGCGGCAATACCAAGCACGGCAATCTCAAGCATTGTATCAAGTCCTCTCATATCCACGAGAATGACGTTTACAACGTTGTTTCCGCCACCAAGCGTATACGAGGTTTCAAGAAAGTATTCAGAGATGGAATCAAACCATTTTGAACTATGAGATGCAATCCCTATAAATGTAACTAATAAACCGAATGCTACCGATATAACTAAGTTAATCGTCTTATTACCGGTTGTTTCTTTTTCACGCTTAAGCTCTGGTAAGTGATAGAAACAAAGTAGAAATAGGGCTACGGATACGGTCTCTACACTTAACTGTGTTAAAGCCAAATCTGGTGCTGAATAGAATACAAACAGTAATGATAAGCCGTAGCCAACTACACCTAGGAGTAAGATGGCAGCTACTCTGTTTGAAATAAAGATAATAGATATAGCCGCAGTCATCATGGTAATGGCGACTAAAAACTCTGGTAGAGAGAACGGTGTATTAATCCCGTCAAAAGCAAATCCATTTGTTTGATACATCGTATACAATCCAACCACCGCAATAAATGCGACGATAATTCTAAAATAGGTTCTAAGAGACCCTGTCATATAAAAATTCGTTAACTTTGTTGATCCCTGGAAAAGAGAATTGACTATGTAATCATATGTTTTAGTCATACTCCATCTACCTGGTAAACGATCATACACATGTAACCATTTATCTTTTGTGATATACAGAAGAGAGCCTATAAACAGAACACCTAAAGACATAAATAATGGTGCATTGAAAAATCCATGCCAGAAATAAATATGGGTATGGGGAACCTCTCCCATTACTGCTGTAACAGCTGGCGTTAATAGATATTCATTAAACGGTCCTGGAAATAAGGCAATACCGATAATCAGGATTACTAGAATCAACGGTGATACTAACATCCCAAATGGAGGGTCATGTGGCTTTCTTTCAAGCTTAGATAGCTTTAACTCGCCAGTAAATGTTTTAAAGTATAGAACCATTGAATACACAAATGTAAAAATACTACCTATAACAGCGATAAACGGAAAGAAGGGAGCTACCATTTGATAAATAGAGCCACTTTCTAAACGTAAGTCAACCGCTGCATCAAAGAACATCTCCTTACTTAGAAACCCGTTAAGAATAGGTAAAGGAATTCCTGCCATCGAGAATACACCAAAAATAGCTAGAGTAGCCGTAATAGGCATTAATGTGAATAATCCACCAAGCCTTCTAATATCTCTCGTACCAGTTTCATGATCGACAATACCTGCGACCATAAATAAACTTCCCTTAAAGGTTGCGTGGTTTAAAATATGAAAAATAGCCGCAAACACAGCAATACCTGTTCCAAAGCCGAGCATTGCCATAATCATTCCAAGCTGACTGATTGTGGAATAAGCTAATATTCCTTTTAAGTCTGTTTGCTTTACAGCCATATAGGAGCCCCAACAAAGTGTTAGAAGTCCAAAGCCAGAAACGATCAAGAAGAATTCATCGGTTCCAGCAAATATTAGTGATAATCTTGCTACTAAGTAGATCCCAGCTTTAACCATGGTCGCTGAGTGCAAGTAAGCACTAACTGGAGTAGGTGCTTCCATCGCATCAGGCAACCAAGTATGAAATGGAAATTGTGCTGACTTTGAGAATGCCCCTAATAAGACTAATAATAAAATTGGTAAGAAATATGGACTATTAGTAATGATTTCGGCATGCTGAATTAATCCACGAATACTGCTAGTACCAACCTCGATTGACATCCAAATTAAACCAGCAAGCATACTTAATCCACCAAAAACGGTGATCAGCATTGATTTTTGTGCACCATATCGTGACTTTTCCCGGTGGTTCCAAAATCCAATTAATAAAAATGAAGATAAGCTTGTAAACTCCCAAAACATATAAAAAACAAATAAGTTATCTGAGAATACCACACCCAACATCGCGGACATAAACATTAATAGGTACACATAAAAGCTACCTAGTTTTTCAGTCTTATGTAGATAATAAATCGAATAAAAAACAACTAAAGAACCAATACCAGAAATGAGTAGACCAAACAAGATGCTTAAACCATCTACATATAAGTCATAATTAATCCCCAGTGAGGGCATCCAATTTAGTTGTAATAACAATGGTTTATGTATAACTGACGGAATTAAGGAAACTAAATAAATAAATATAAATAGCGGTACAACTAGGACAAACCAACCTGTGTGGACACTCTTTAATTTCTTATAGAGGATTGGTGCAAGTATAGCTATTAATAGCGGGGCAATAATAAGAAAGTGAAGCATTTTCTGAAATCCTCCTTTTTCTATAATGTCAGAGTATCGTAACTCCTCTTCTCGTCTTGGGGTATAGTATGTGTCTGAAATCACTCTTCTATTAATTGTACCCACATTTTATAAAGAACTTCAACTAATATCTATTGGGTAAAAACTGTATGAAATCTGATTATTTATTGCATATTAAATAAGAAAGGATGTGTAAAATATGAGACATTTAATCATTTATTTTTTTATTCTTACTTTAGTTGGGTGTAATAGTAGCAAAGATCCTGAGTTAGCATTATTGCCTAGAGAATATTATCGACCATTGTTGTCAGAAAAAGATATTGGCGTCGCCTTTTCAAAAAGTCAGGAATCATTAGATGACCTTATTCCGTTGATTGTGCAGCATGAAAAAATAAGCGAAGCAATTTATCTTTCACATGAGGGTGAAACATTAATAGGAGTAAGGCTTATGCCATACCACCGCCTCGCAGGAAATGATGTGATTGAAGAAATTTCTTCATTAACTGCCATCGAGGTAACCAATATTATTCACGATCCAAGGAAATATCGAACGATGGAGAAGCTTTCAAAGGAAAAGCAATTAAGAGGTGTTAATAATAACTGGGTTAATGAATGGTCGACATTAAAAGGAATTACTATACAATAAAAAGAAGAGGCTGTTTTCATGTAGATTTATATTTGGCTAAATCCTAAGGTTCGAATTTAACCTAGTAGTAAGATATTGATTTACAAAAGAAAAAGAGCCAATGAATGGCTCTCGAAACTAATATTTTGTTTAGGATGAGATTTTAATTTTATTTGTTAAGGATCTTCTCTTAATTTCAGTTTCAATCAAGTGAATAAACTCAGGGCTCAAGCTTAACTCTCTCGCTTTGTAGTAGGATTCAATTAGAAGTTCATCAGATAATTTTTTCATAATATCTTGCCGATATGGCAAACCCACCTCCTAATTCTTTTTTAGTTTTTCAGTTCTATTATCAAAAGAATTTACATATCATAGTTAGTTAGGAATTTACTGTAATTTAACTCTATCATGATTTAAAATAGAGAACAACCGTTCTAATTATCCACACGAATCAGTGGATAAGCTGTGGATGAATTGTTTATAAACATAGAATAAGTAGATTTTACAATGTGTATATTGTGCATAAAGTTATCCACAAGTGTTGAAACAATGGTGATTTTGTCGAAAATTATTTATATTTTCTTTCAGATTGTTGTTTTATGAATTGCAGAAGAAGGGCTAGCCATAAAAAATGCTAGTGCATTTAGCAATAAATTACCCCTTTTACCAACATTTATTAATTTACTTTTGAAAGTTTAGGTAAAATCCGATATGATGAACTTCGGTATATGAAATTTAAATGATGCTTTGCTAATGAGGTGTTTTGTTGTGTTAGGGATGTTTTTACCAAATGAACATGTTAAGAGTGTTTTTGATATTAAACCAGAGGAATTAAAGGAAAGAGGAATCAAAGGTATTATTACCGATTTAGATAATACGCTTGTCGAATGGGATCGACCAACTGCGACTCCGGAATTAAAGGAATGGTTCCAAGCTTTATTAGATTCTAATATAACCGTAACCATTGTTTCAAATAATAATAAGGAAAGAGTAGAGGCTTTTTCAGCTCCTATTAATATTCCGTTTATTTTTAATGCAAGAAAACCTATGACTATTGCTTTTAAAAAAGCGCTGAAGAGTATGAATCTAAAAGCTAATGAAGTGGTCGTAATTGGTGATCAACTCTTAACCGATATCTTAGGAGGTAATCGGATTGGTTTACATACTATTCTAGTAGTACCGGTTACCCAAACAGATGGGTTTGTAACTAGATTTAATAGAAGAGTAGAACGTTCAATATTAAGAAAGCTTAAGAAAAAAGGTATGATTCATTGGGAGGATTAATGTAGTGACTGAACAATACAAATGTATAGGCTGTGGAGTATCAATTCAGATTGAAACGCCTGGTGAGTTAGGATATGCACCACCTTCTGCACTGAAAAAGGATTCCGTTATTTGTCAAAGATGCTTTCGATTAAAGCATTATAATGAGGTACAGGATGTTTCGTTAACAGACGATGATTTTATAAAAATCTTAAATGGACTTGGAAAAAAGAATGCTTTAATCGTCAAGGTGGTAGACATCTTTGACTTTAATGGAAGTTGGTTACCTGGTCTACACCGTTTTGTAGGCCAAAATGAAATACTATTAGTTGGAAATAAAGTAGACCTACTCCCAAAGTCTATTAAAACGCAAAAGCTGATTCATTGGATGAAGCAGGAGTCTAAAGAGTTGGGATTAAAGCCACTTGATGTTTTCTTAATCAGTGCAGCAAAGGGACTTGGCATTGAGGAATTAGTAGCAGCCATCGAGAAATATCGAAATGGCAAGGATGTTTACGTAGTAGGTAGTACGAATGTTGGAAAATCCACGTTTATAAATCGTATACTTAAACAATATGGTGGTGAAGAGGAGCTCATTACAACCTCTCATTTTCCGGGTACTACTCTTGATGTAATCGATATTCCAATTGATGAAAACTCTTCCTTAATTGATACCCCTGGTATCATTAATCACCATCAGATGGCGCATTTTGTACATAAGGATGATTTAAAGACTATTACACCTAAAAAAGAGATTAAACCAAAGGTATTTCAATTAAATGAAGAGCAAACCTTGTTCTTTGGTGGACTTGCTAGATTAGACTTTGTAAGTGGGAACAGACAGCCGTTTGTTTGTTATGTATCAAATGATCTTGTTATTCATCGAACGAAGCTACAAAAAGCTGATGAACTCTATGAAAATCATCTTGGTGAATTGTTACAACCTCCAAGAAAGGACGAGCTTGACCAGTTTCCTGAACTTCAAGCCCATTCCTTTACAATTAAAGATGATAAAGTAGATATTGTTTTTTCAGGATTAGGATGGGTAACGCTACAGGAGCCTGGTACTAAAATTGTTGCTTA
Organism: Bacillus sp. AK128; assembly: GCF_053903075.1. NCBI lineage: Bacteria > Bacillati > Bacillota > Bacilli > Caryophanales > Bacillaceae > Bacillus > Bacillus sp. AK128. Next base: position 1,204,186 of record NZ_CP096379.1, read on the forward strand.
TGCTCCTAAGGGAGTTGGCATCTCGGTCCGTCGATCACTTATTTAGGGGGGCCAGGGATGGATAAAATATATGGAGTAATCGGAGATCCAATTGGTCATTCCATGTCACCGGATATGCATAATGAATCATTTAAGGCTCTTGGTATTAATGGTATCTATAAAGCCTTTCATGTAACTCCTGAGAGACTACAGGGAGCAATTGAAGGAGTGAAAGGATTAGGGATCTCCGGGTTAAATGTGACGATTCCACACAAAGTAACTGTTATGGAATATCTAGATAAGATTGATCCATTAGCAGCCCAAATTGGGGCGGTTAATACAATTGTCAATGAGAACGGTATATTGATTGGTTATAATACGGATGGAATAGGCTATATTACAGGTTTAAAAGAGGTATTAAGGGAAAGAAGTTTAGCATCTAGTTCAATCTTAATAATTGGGGCTGGTGGTGCGTCTAGAGCCATCTATTTTTCCTTATTGGCTGAAGGAGTACAGCAAGTCGATATTGCCAACCGTACCGTTGAGTCGGCTAGAGCGATGGTAGACGCACAAATGTCGTCTTCTTCAAGGGCATTAGCATTAAAAGAGGCTGAGAACTTAATACAACAATATGATATCATTATTAATACTACCTCAATTGGAATGCATCCCTATCAAAATGAGGTTCCAATATCGATCAACCAAATAAAAGAAAATACTGTTATAAGTGATATTATTTATAACCCCTTAGAAACAAAATGGATAAAAGAGGCAAAAGCAAAAGGCGCTATTACGCAAAATGGTGTAGAAATGTTTGTATTTCAAGGTGCACTAGCATTTGAAAAATGGACAGGGATTTATCCGGACACCGACATTATGCGTAACGTCATACTTACTAAACTAGGAGGGGCATCCTAAATGCTTACTGGGAAACAAAAGAGATTTTTACGATCAAAAGCACATCACCTTGATCCAATCTTTCAGGTTGGAAAAGGTGGGGTAAATGAAAATATGATTATTCAAATAAATGATGCACTAGAAAAAAGAGAGTTGCTTAAAGTAAGTGTCCTTCAAAATTGTGAAGATGATCGCCATGATGTTGCTGAACAATTAAGTGAAGGTGCACGTGCTGAGCTTGTACAAGTAATCGGTCACACGATTGTCTTATATAAAGAGTCAAAAGAAAATAAACAACTAGTTCTTCCCTCTTAACCTAAAATCAGTGGTTCATTTTGACCACTGATTATCATTATGTTTAAAGGAACTATTAGGAAGGAATTTTTTTGATGAAGAAAATTGGGATACTAGGAGGGACATTTGACCCCCCTCATAATGGTCATCTACTAATAGCCTATGAAGTACTTCATGCACTGGCACTTGACGAAATATGGTTCATGCCAGCCCATGTCCCACCGCATAAACAGGGGGATCTAATATCTAAAACAGAACATCGTTTACATATGGTGGAGCAAGCTATTTCAGGACATAATAGATTTAAAGTCGAGAAAATTGAACTTGAGAGAGAAGGAAGTTCGTATAGTTATGATACAATTAAGCTTCTAAAAGAGCAGTATGCCGAAGATGAGTTATATTTTATTATCGGTGGGGATATGATTGAATATCTTCCTAAGTGGCATAAAATTGATGAATTAGTGAAAATGATCACCTTTGTTGGTGTTGGCAGAACTGGGTACTCAACTAAGTCCAACTATCCTATTGTATGTATAGAAACCCCTTTATTTGAGGTCTCCTCTTCCTTAATTCGAGACAGAATAAAGAAGGGTGGGAACACAGAACTCTTATTACCAGCCTCCGTAAAAAAATATATAGAGGAGCAGCGAATATATGAATAGGGAGAAAGCTTTGTCTATTGTAAAAGAGCAACTGACAGATCACCGCTATTTACATACAGTTGGAGTCATGAACACGGCTATTGAGCTTTCAAAGCTGTACAGTGGGGATGAAAAGAAAGCTGAATTAGCTGCCATTTTTCATGATTATGCGAAGTTTCGTCCAAAAGAGGAAATGAAGAAGATTATCATGGATCAACATTTTTCTGCTGATCTCCTAGAATTTGATAAGGAACTATGGCATGCCCCAGTTGGAGCCTATTTGGTTGAAAAAGAAGTAGGAATCACTGACTTGGACATACTAAATTCTATAAAATATCATACGTCAGGTCATACTGATATGACGTTACTAGAAAAAATTATTTATTTAGCAGATTATATTGAACCAGGAAGAAGCTTTCCAGGTGTTGAGGAAGTGAGAGAAATTGCCTCAACTGACCTTGATCTCGCAGTCATCTTTGCATTGCGAAATACGATCCAATTTCTGCTCAAGAAAAATCAAGCTGTTTATCCAGTTACCTTTAACACATACAACACGATGATACGTAAATATAAAGAAGGAGGAATGAAGTGAATGAGTGAAAGAGAAACTTTAATACTAGCAGCTCAGGCTGCAGATGATAAAAAGGCGGAGAATATAGTCGCATTGAATATGAAAGGAATTTCCCTTGTTGCAGATTATTTCTTAATTTGCCACGGGAATTCGGACAAACAGGTGCAAGCAATTGCAAAGGAAATGAAAGAAAAGGCAGAGGAAAATCAAATAAATGTTCGCCGTATGGAAGGGTATGATGAGGCAAGATGGATCTTAGTAGACCTAGGTGATGTGATTGCTCATGTATTCCATAAAGATGAAAGAGTGTACTATAACCTAGAACGTTTATGGGGAGATGCTCCAACAGAAGACCTACAAAGTGAACTAATTCGATGACCTATCAGCACTTTGCAACTTTTTACGACCAATTAATGAATGATGTTCCTTATCATCTCTGGATTGATTATCTGTCTTGTCGAGTCACTCAAGAAAATCAGTCAATTCTAGATATTGGTTGTGGGACTGGAGCGCTTTCCATTCCATTAGCTAAAAAGGGCTTTAATGTTACCGGGTTAGACCTATCAGCAGAGATGCTTTCAATTGCAGATGAAAAAGCAAGAAACGAACATGTAAACATTCAATTCATTCAGCAAAATATGACCGAATTAACGGACATGGAGCCAGAAAGCTTTGATGTAATCGTTTGTTTTTGTGATTCTCTTAATTATGTTCTAGAAGAACGGGATGTCCAAGGAACGATAAAAGGTGTTTACGAGTTGTTAAAACCGAATGGGTTGTTTCTTTTTGATGTCCATTCCATTAAAAAGATAGAGAGTATCTTTATGAATCAAACCTTTGTTAGTACAGATGACGATATATCATTTATTTGGAATTGCTTTAATGGTGAGTATCCTCATAGTGTGGACCATGAACTAACTTTTTTTATACAACAGCCTGAGCATGGCCTATATGAGCGATTTGATGAATTGCACTCTCAGCGTACTTTTTCCATTGATTTTTATAAAGAAGCATTAATGGGTTGTGGCTTTTCGGATATAGAAGTAACCTCTGACTTCCAAGATGTATTGACTGAGGATCAAGAGAGAATATTCTTTTGCTGCCATAAAAAATAAACCATCACAAATTGATGGTTTATTTTTTTATTAGTAAACAAGGGAGAAGTGTTATCTATAAAAAATCAATTGTTTTTTCAGAAATTAAAGAGGATATTGAAATGCTAATGTTGAAATTTAATTATGATCCTTTGTATAATCAAATTGGTCAGTAACCTCTCTTATATCCTCGTAGTATTTCTCATGAGTCTTTTGGAACAAATGATTAAAGACATCTCCTAGTTCACTTTCGAGTACTTTTATTCCTTCACCTGTTACTCCACCTTTTACACAGACCTTATCCTGTAAGGTTGGTAAAGTAAAGACTCCTTTTTCAAGCAACTTGCCCATCCCAATAATCATGCCGCTAGCTAGTTCTGTAGCCTGCTCACGTGAAATCTCTGTTTCATCAACAGCACTATCAATAAAACGTTGAAGAAGATAGCTGAAAAAAGCTGGTCCACAGCTGACAATATCTGAGGCAACCCTTGTCACTTTATCTTCTATCATGACTGGTAAAGAAATTTGCTGGAATAACTCTGACAAGTAATCCTGGTATTCACTTGAACAATGCTCACCAAATGTTAGGAGTGAGACTCCGGATAATGCTCGATTAGTGATACTTGGAATAGCTCTAGCTACATTACAATTTACCGCTGATTCAAGCTGCCTCACACTTAGTGGGCTTGTAATGGACACTATACATTGGTTAGGTTTTAGAATCGGCGCTAATTTTGTAAGTAATGGATATATATCTAGTGGCTTAATGCAGATGAAAATGACATCAGCTTGGGCAACGATATCCTCCGGACATGTTTTTACTGTAACCTCTGGATGGCTATTCTTTAATCGCTCAGTTTTGGAAAGTGTACGATTCGTTAAAAACAGATTAGAAGGTGGAACGGCTCGAGATTCTATGAAGGATTCAGTTAAGATCGTCCCCATGTTTCCTGTTCCGATTATCCCTACGTTCATTACAATTCCCTCCTCTACTCTCGGTTCTCTCATAAACATATATGTTATTGGAATCAAATTTATGTTTCTAGTTGCATTCTCAATATGATATTTAAATAGCCCTGGAGGTGTTACAAATGTTCTTCGAAAGAAGAAAATGGATAATTATTTCCATTAGTATTTTGTTAATCATTTTGGCTTTATTTTCTACATTGAATGGTAATTCCAATCAGGAAGAGGAGTATCTAAACTGGGAGCAATCTTCGATTATTCCACCGGAGGAGCCTGAAGAAGAAACTGAACACATAGAAGAGGTGAAGGATGTTACTATGTTTGTTGATATAAAGGGGGAGGTGATGAGCCCAGGAGTTTATGAAGTGGAGGATTCGAGTCGAGTGAAAGACATCATCATGCTTGCCGGCGGATTTACAATGAATGCAGATAAGAATAGTGTTAACCTTGCACAAAAGGTAACAGATGAAATGGTGATTTATGTCCCAACTGAAGGGGAAGTTCAGACGATTTGGACGACACCAATATCCAATCAAACTGCAGACCAGCAATTAGTCAATATCAATAAGGCTGAGCAAGCCGAGTTAGAAACCTTACCTGGGATCGGACCAGCAAAAGCAGCGGCAATTATTGCTTATCGAAACGAGCATGGTCTGTTCAAAACAGTGGATGATTTAGGAAGTGTGTCTGGAATCGGGGAAAAGTCTTTAGAAAAATTAAAGGACTTTATTACAATCAAATAGATGTGATATTGACTAATATTTCAAACAACCAGTACACTATTGAAAAGGGAGGCTTCATTGTAATGAATCGAATTTCTTGGGATCAATACTATATGGCACAAAGTCATTTGTTGGCTTTAAGAAGTACTTGTACACGACTGGCTGTAGGAGCTACGATTGTTAGAGACAAACGAATTATTGCTGGTGGATATAATGGGGCAATTTCAGGGGGTACTCATTGTATTGATGAGGGATGTTATGTCATTGATAACCATTGCGTTAGAACGATCCATGCGGAAATGAATGCAATTATTCAATGTGCTAAATTTGGCGTGCCAACTGAGGGGGCTGAAATTTATGTCACCCATTTTCCTTGTCTTCAATGCTGCAAAGGGATCATTCAGAGTGGAATCAAAACAGTTTACTTTGCCCAGGATTATAAAAATCACCCTTACGCCATCGAGCTATTTGAAAAAGCCAACGTCAAGGTAGAACAAGTAGAACTTGAGGAAATGGTAATTGATACGAAAAATAAAGAGAAGCTGCAGCTACTAGCAAGCCTTATTGAGAAGTTAGCAGAAGCTGGAGTACCAGAAGAAGAAGTAAAAGATCTGTATCATCAAGCCAATACATTATTTACCTCCTATACATAAGTGTAGGGGGTTACTTTTGAAAAATAAATGGGTTTATATAGCTGCCTCAGGTGTCTTAGGTTTTCTCTTTATTATTCACCACCTGTCTATTTTAATCTTCTTAATCTCCTTACTAATTCTTCTATATATTACTTTCCGAGATAGAAAAGTTGGCATCATTTGTATGGTAACACTTGTTTTGTTTTCAGCTATTTTTTATCTACATGATCAAAAAAATGAAACGAAGTTAAGTATCAATCATACCTACTTTACAGGTAAGTTTATCTCGACGCCCAAAATTAATGGGGACCGTTTCACTTCATTATTTCTTTTAAGTAACAAAGAAAAGTTGTATGTTTCATATCGCATAAAAAGTGAACATGAGAAGGAAATTCTTGCAGCAATTAGTGATAGAACGACCTGTAGGTTTTACGGGGAACTTAAAGCACCTAACCCTACTCGAAATTTTTACAGCTTTGATTTCAAACAGTATTTATATCGAAAGAATATCCACTGGATCGTCACCCCTACCACACTTTCCACGTTACAGTGTATAAAAACAAAACCCTCCATTCTGGACCGGTTGTATCTTTTCCGTGAACATACCTTAAAAGAAATAGAGACTTTGCTACCGAGTCCATTAGACGGCTTTGTTCAAGCGCTTGTATTTGGTGGTAGAGCAAATGTAGACGAAGATGTATTAACTGCCTATCAGGAGCTTGGCTTAATCCATTTGTTAGCCATCTCCGGGATGCATGTGGGATTAATTTGTGCGGCATTATTTTATATGTTAGTTCGAATTGGTTTCACTAAAGAGAAGGTAATCATGATCATTATGATTTTGTTACCACTTTACGGTTTACTAGCAGGAGCAGCCCCTTCTGTTATCCGCGCGTGTATCATGAGTTTCCTCGTCCTTCTGAAGGTGCGTTTTAGGAGTTTTCCATTAACCACTGTTGATTTAATAAGTATCGCCTTTCTCATCATGGTGATTTTAAATCCATACTATATTTTTGATGTTGGATTCCAACTCTCTTTTTCGGTCAGCTTAGCATTAATTCTATCGAGTCAAACTATTTTATTGAAAGTGACTAATCCAATTGTTCAACTATTTATGGTGAGTACTATTTCACAGATTAGTTCGATCCCTCTTATTCTCTATCACTTTTATCAGTTTTCACTAGTAAGTGTACCGTTAAATTTGATCTATGTCCCCATTATCACCTTTATCCTCTTACCTATTTGCATATTCTTTTACTTCACGTTAAGTTTTTCTGTTCCTCTATTATCAACACTTATTGTTAAATCTAATGAAATGCTGCATTTATTGAACAGTTTTGCTGTTATGATGACTGAACAAAAATGGCATATTTTAGTTTTTGGAAAGCCGAATATACTTCTCTTATGGTTGTATATTTTAGCTGTTATTCTAACTTTTATATGGCTTGAAAAAGAGATAAAATGGATTTCCTTCATGCCGATCTTCCTTGTATTAGTAATTCATTATTTTCTTCCTTATATAAATCCTCAAGGGGAGATTTCAATGATTGATGTTGGACAAGGGGATTCTATTTTAATTGAAATTCCTTTTCGAAAAGAGGTTTATTTAATTGATACAGGGGGAACAGTTCCTTATGATTTGGAAAAATGGCAACAACGCTCTAATCCTTTTTCTATTGGTAAAGACACAATTTTACCTTATTTAAAGGCAAAAGGGATAAGAAAAATAAATAAACTCATTTTGACACATCCAGATTTAGATCATATTGGAGAGGCTTCTTATTTATTGAAGAATATAGAAATAGATGAAATCGTAACTGGTGCCTATCATTCCAGTGAAGGACTAGAAGCGGAAGTGTTAAACCTTGCTTCGAAACTAAACGTGAAGGTGCGCAGGGTAAAGGCTGGTGACCATTGGAAAGCTGGTGATTTATCATTTAAGATATTAGCTCCTAGTACATCTTACTCAAAGAAAAACGATGGATCAATCGTACTGACAGCCTTTCTAGACGGGAAATCCTGGCTATTTACTGGTGACATTGAAGAAGAAGCTGAGGAAGATCTACTGGAGAGGTATCCAAATTTAAAAATTGATGTACTTAAAGTTTCCCATCATGGAAGTCTTACTTCTACATCATCTCATTTCTTAAACACTGTACGGCCTAGGGTTGCACTTATTTCTGCTGGGCTAAACAATCGATTCGGTCATCCTCATCCTGATGTCCTTTCGCGTCTGAAAACCTATGATACGGTTATTTTTCGGACGGATCAACATGGAGGTATTCGTTATAAATTTTCATCTTTTAAATCAGGAACCTTTTACACCAAACTGCCATAAGCTATGGCTAGATATCCCTGCTTCTCATACATTGCTTTCAACTGAGGCCAACTAGCCTGACCGATCTACTATCCCACTAATCACCACTACTTAAATTTTTTCAAGTAAAGGAAACCTTTTCTAAAAAACTCCAAAAAAAAGAGACTGTATGTATACAGTCCCATTAGGCAGCCACTAATTTAATAACGGTTGCAATGATAAATAATGTAGCAAAGAAACCGAAGGAAACGACAAATCCAACGCCAGAATCAACAGCGTCATTACGTTTACTTTGTACACTCTTTTCAAATTGATTCACTGTAACCCCTCCTCATTCGTACTTAGTATAAGCTAAACCGGAAAAAAAATCTACACTTCAGTCCTTATTTCCTATACTGACAAGAGTTAACACAAATACATGAAAGTCAAGTGGACATTCTAAATAGTACAGCATGAATATCGTTACTGAGAATGTAAACCCGGGACTTTCTCAGTGCGTTAACATAAATGAGGGGGCTGCTCTTTTAGCAGCTCCCTTACTTGCAAAAAAATACTTTTCCTTTTACGATTAACGTAGTTAATGTAAGGGAGAGTTTTGACTTAAGATGAATATTGATATACATAAGAAAATAAAGGCAAAGAAATTTGCACCCTTGTATGTGTTATATGGGAAGGAAACCTATTTTATTGATGAAACGATCCAATTACTCATTGAACATATATTAAAAGATGAGGAACGGGACTTTAATTTATCTGTTTACGATATGGAAGAAACCCCTATTGATCTGGCGATTGAAGATGCCCAAACTCTTCCTTTTTTTGGAGACAAACGCGTGGTCATCGTGAAGAATGCTCTGTTCTTAACTGGGACAAAGGATAAAGTTAAGATTGACCATAATCTCCAACTCCTTGAAGAATATATTTCCTCTCCTTCTCCAACTGCTGTTTTTGTGATCGTCGTAGACAGCGAGAAGTTAGATGAACGAAAAAAAATCACCAAGCTTTTGAAAAAAGAGGCAGAGGTCTTTGAAGCCACTTTAACTGACGAAAAGTCATTGGTTACTTGGATTCATTCAGAAGCTAAACAATTAAAGGTTGGCATTACCGATGATGCAATGGGAATGTTGATTCAATATGTAAGAGGAACGGTTACGTTGTTGGTACAAGAGTTACATAAAATGGCTCTATATGTTGGTGAGGAAGGAACAATCACACCAGAGGTCGTTGGGCTCCTCTCATCGCGGACGGTAGAGGATAACATATTCGAATTAATTGATTGTGTATTATCGCAAAATATTTCAAAATCATTAGAAATATATCATGATTTATTAAAGTTAAATGAAGAACCAATTAAAATTCTTTCCCTGTTATCAGGGCAATACCGGCTATTGTATCAGGTAAAGGATTTTTCAAGGCGTGGTTATAGTCAACAGCAAATTGCTAATCATCTAAAGATTCACCCTTATCGAGTAAAGCTAGCTTCTCAGAAGGCGACACAATTTTCTAATGAATATTTATTGCAATCCATTAACGCATTAGCAGAAATGGATTACCAAATAAAAAGTGGACAACAGGAAAAGCGACTGGCATTAGAATTATTTATCTTAAAACAATATCAACGATCGTAAGAAAAATTTTTTATTTAACCTTGTTGTTGATTTGCGTTCCACTTTCTGAGTTGTTTGTTCAATAAATTTTCCTAATAAAAAAGCTGGCTCGTTGGATCATGAGTGTTCAGCTTTTTCTATTGTAAAAGATAAAAAAAACCTAGCTAGACTGAGTGATCAGTGTCGCTAGGTTTTCTTTATTAGAAAATTATGCGTTTAATTCGTTAATTTTCTTTGTTAAACGTGATTTTTGACGAGCTGCAGCATTTTTATGGATTAGACCAGTGCGAGCAGCTTTGTCAAGCTTCTTGCTAGCTTCTACAAGAGCAACTTTAGCTTGATCAACATTGTTAGTTGTTACTAGTGCTTCAACGTTTTTAACAGCTGTACGCATAGAAGACTTAACAGAGTTGTTTTGTGCACGGTGCTCGTTGCTTGTCTTCACGCGCTTAATAGCAGATTTAATGTTAGGCATTTACTTTCACCTCCCTAAAATGTCAATAGAGAACTTTTCATAGCTTGATGTTCATATTACATCACAGTCTTCTTTAAGCTCAAGACTAATTATTACCTATTTTTTGGTCAGACTAAATAGAAAAATTCTGAAGTCAGAACAAGAAGTATTCTATCAAACCATAGCTATAATTGCAATAGAAGTTTCATGAAAAGCTCGTAAAGTGTCAAGCTAAATCCAAGTTTTAATTGAATTTTATAAGCAAACTTTTTTTATCGAAAGCATTGTTAATGTTCAATCTTGATATCTAGCAGAGTTGATTGTAGTGGAAGGATGCGAATCTAAAGGAACCTCTGCTAAAAGCTGCCACGTCCTGTGGCGAATGCAGAGGTCAGCACATCCTGTGCAAGCGCGGGAGCAGCGTGACAGATGAGACCCCGCAGGCGTAGCCGAGGAGGCTCAGATTCCTCCCCGCGGGAAGCGAGTGTCCTGTAACGAATATCAACAACAAATTTTAAGTCAGCATAGTTGAAAGTAAAGTAATTACCTACTTTACTATAGCCCCACATGAATGAATTCATTTTTAATTGGAAAAACTAAGCAATAAAGTACATAAAAGGGGGACTTGAAATAATGTCTGAAAAACTAGACTTAAGTAAGTATTCAGTAAGAACTGATTTAGCTGTTGAAGCTAGAGAAATGGTAGTTGAGAAAAATCAACAGACAAAAAAGGAAGCTAGTGAAATAGAGGGTGTCATTGTTAAAGAAAAAGATGTTCAGGGTGTAAAGGTTTCTTATGTTGAAATAACTGATCAAGGTGCACAGTTAATCGGCAAGAAGAAGGGAAGATACTTAACACTAGAAACTCAAGGTATTCGTCAGCATGATTCTGAACTACAACAAGTGGTTGAAGAGGTATTCGCAAAAGAATTTTCTAATTTTATTTCTGAAAGTGGAATTAAGGACGATGCAAGCTGTCTAGTCGTTGGTTTAGGGAATTGGAATGTTACGCCTGATGCCCTTGGGCCGATGACGATTGAAAACCTGTTAATTACTAAACATCTATTCGATCTTCAGCCTGAAAATGTAGCAGATGGCTTTCGTTCAGTAAGTGCCATCTCACCAGGTGTAATGGGGATAACAGGAATCGAAACAAGCGATATTATTCATGGTGTAATCGAGAAAACTAAGCCTGATTTTGTGGTTGCCATAGATGCTTTGGCAGCAAGGTCTATTCAGCGTGTTAATTCGACAATTCAAATTTCAGATACTGGTATACACCCAGGCTCAGGTGTTGGTAACAAACGAAAAGAATTGAGTCAAGAGACACTCGGCATTCCCGTAATAGCTATCGGAATACCGACTGTCGTTGACGCGGTATCCATCACAAGTGATACGGTAGATTTCATCTTAAAGCATTTTGGAAAAGAAATGAGAGAAGGTAACCGTCCATCTCGTGCACTAGCACCGGCTTCGATGACATTTGGTGAAAAAAGAGTATTAACCGAAGAAGATCTACCTGAGGAGAAGGATCGTTCGACATTTCTGGGATTGGTTGGAACTTTACCAGAAGAGGAAAAAAGAAGGCTAATTTATGAGGTCCTTTCCCCGTTAGGTCATAACTTGATGGTAACACCTAAAGAGGTTGATACTTTTATAGAGGATATGGCTAATGTGATTGCTGGTGGACTAAATGCTGCACTCCATCATGAGGTGGATCAAGATAATTATGGGGCTTACACGCACTAGAATAATAAATAATAATTCAGGGTTCTATTCTTTATGGCTTGTTCATAATGTTTAAGTAGACAAGCTGTAAGGAGTGGAAGCATGAATTATAATCGTAGTCACAGTATGATGGTTTCGCTAAATAGGACAAGCGTTATAAAAATTATGTTAGGATTTGCATTTTGTTTAATTACGATGTTTACATTAACTGGTATTTTAACTTCCTTAAAGCCAGAATATAGAATTTCTTCTTCCTCAGTTTATTCTTTAACGAGTAGTATAACGGAGAGTTCACTTGTCTATTTACTTGGATATGAAAACCGATATTTTCTACAGGCTATTCCGGAGGGGCAACAACCGCCTCAAATTACCCATACACTTTTTCAAAAGGCAACAAGTATTAACCTAGATGATCCACGTAGCCTATTAGGAGGGGAATTGCCTGGTTTCCAATATTACGACGGTGAACTTTTAGTCGCAGGGGATGGAACCAATTACACAGATATACCGATGGAATCAGCACCACCAATGGAAGTGTTATTAGCAGAAAGAGAAGCAGCTGTTCAGGCTGTAGAGAATGTGGACAAGTCAGAAGAAGAAAAACCAGTACCGCCTGCTGTTAGCACAAACGGGAAGAAGGTTGTGTTTCTTTATCACACCCATACAAGAGAGTCATTTTTACCTATGCTTAAAAATGTGACAAAACCCAACGAAGCCTACCATTCATCTGCAAATATAACACTGGTTGGTCAAAAGCTCGCAGAGGAACTTGAGGAAAGAGGAATAGGTACTGAAATAGATAAGACTGATTTTACAAATATGCTAAATGAAAAAGGCTGGAAGTACGGTAAGTCGTATGATGCTTCAAGACCTGTCGTTCAAAGTGCAATGGCAGCAAATCGTGATATCCAATTTTTATTTGACCTTCACCGAGACTCTGCAAGAAAAGATAAAACAACTGCGACCATTAACGGAGAGGCGTATGCGAGAGTGTTTTTTGTTATAGGTGGTGAGCATGCTAAATTCGAACAAAATTCTAAAGTAGCTGATGATCTCCATAAACTAGTTGAAAGTAAGTACCCAGGTATGAGTAGAGGGGTTCGTTTGAGCAGAGGTGCAGGAACGAATGGTAAATTTAATCAGGACTTATCAGAGAATGCCCTCATTATTGAATTTGGTGGAGTGGATAACACCATGGAAGAGCTAAATCGATCTGCAGAAGCAATTGCTGATGTGTTTAGTGAATATTACTGGCAGGCAGAAAAGGTTAACGGAGAATCAGAGACAACAGAACAATAAGGTGTGAGATCATGATAAAATTTTCTTTTAAATTCTTCTTGTTATTCACGATATTATTTCTCGGAGTATTATTAGGGATGCAGCAAGCAAATGAGGGAATCCGAGATATGAAGGGATATGACGATCCTGAATTTAAAGGAGCCTTCCATTTAACTGCTGGACAGTCGGGAGGACTTGAGGCAGCGGTACTTGGGAATAATATTACGAGTCATGACATTCGTGTTAAGCAGGAGAAGTTAGAGAAAATGGAAGCCTTTAATTTCTTTTCTTCAATGGGGCATAAGCTAGCGGATGGAATTACTTCACTATTTCAAAAGCTGTTTGATTTGATATAAATGATGTGCTTGACTTGACCTGTGGTAACCACAGGTTTCTCTTTTTGTTTGAGAATTTGATTTTTATTTTAGTTGATTGGAATCCCTCATCCGAACTAGAAGATGGAGTGTTAACATAGTTTTCATTGAATCTTTTTTTCGGTATTGCTATAATCAAAGCTAATGTATGTTGGTAGTAATGTAGGAGTGATAAATATGACGATGAGTAGTGAAGATCGACGTAATAGACAAGCTAGAATAAGAAATTTCTCCATCATTGCTCACATTGACCATGGTAAATCAACGTTGGCTGACCGGATTTTAGAAAAAACGAGCGCCTTAACAGCTCGTGAAATGAAGGACCAATTATTAGATTCAATGGACTTAGAGCGTGAGCGTGGAATCACCATTAAATTAAATGCAGTACAACTACAATATAAAGCGAAAGATGGAGAAATCTATACATTCCATCTTATTGATACACCTGGGCACGTAGACTTTACCTACGAAGTTTCTCGTAGCTTAGCAGCGTGTGAAGGAGCTGTCTTAGTTGTAGATGCTGCTCAAGGTATAGAAGCACAGACTTTAGCAAACGTCTACTTAGCACTTGATAATGACTTAGAGATTGTTCCAGTCATTAATAAGATTGACCTTCCTAGTGCGGAACCAGAAAGAGTTCGACAGGAAGTTGAGGATGTAATCGGACTCGATGCTTCTGAGGCTGTTTTATGCTCGGCGAAAGCGGGTATTGGAATTGAAGAGATTTTAGAACAAATCGTTGAAAAGGTTCCTGCTCCTCAAGGTGACCCAGATGGTCCACTAAAAGCTTTAATCTTTGACTCCTTATATGATCCATATCGTGGTGTAGTTGCTTACATCAGAGTGGTAGAGGGAAGAGTTAAAGTAGGCGACAAGATTAAAATGATGGCAACAGGCAAGGAATTCGAAGTCAACGAAATCGGGGTATTCACTCCTAAAGCAGTGATGAAGGATGAGTTAACGGTTGGAGACGTAGGTTTCTTAACAGCTGCGATTAAAAATGTAGGTGACACTCGTGTGGGTGATACCATTACAAGTTCCAAAAATGGAGCTACAGAAGCTTTACCTGGTTACCGTCGCTTAAATCCGATGGTATTCTGTGGTCTATATCCAATCGATTCAGCTAAATTTAATGATCTTCGTGAAGCGTTAGAAAAGCTTGAATTAAATGACGCTGCCTTACAGTTTGAGCCTGAAACCTCTCAAGCACTTGGGTTTGGTTTCCGTTGTGGATTCTTAGGATTACTACACATGGAAATTATCCAAGAGCGTATTGAAAGGGAGTTTAAGATCGACTTAATTACGACAGCACCAAGTGTTATCTATCATGTATTCCTAACAGATGGAGAAGAGCTTCGTGTTGATAACCCATCAAATATGCCAGACCCTCAAAAGATTGATCGCGTCGAGGAGCCATATGTTAAAGCGACCATGATGGTACCGAATGACTATGTAGGTGCGGTAATGGAGCTTTGTCAAGGTAAGCGAGGAAACTTTATAGATATGCAATACTTAGATGAAAATCGCGTAAGCATTGTCTATGAAATTCCATTAGCTGAAATCGTGTATGATTTCTTTGATCAATTAAAATCAAATACAAAAGGCTATGCTTCTTTTGATTATGAGTTGATTGGCTACAAGGAATCTAAACTAGTGAAGATGGACATTCTCCTTAATTCTGAAAATGTAGATGCTCTATCCTTTATCGTTCACCGTGATTCTGCCTATGCTCGTGGTAAGGTCATTGTTGAAAAGCTAAAAGAATTGATTCCGAGACAACAGTTTGAGGTGCCAATTCAAGCAACAATCGGTCAAAAGGTAGTGGCTAGGTCAACCATAAAGGCAATGCGTAAAAACGTATTAGCAAAATGTTACGGTGGAGATATTTCACGTAAACGTAAGCTATTAGAAAAGCAAAAAGAAGGAAAGAAGCGAATGAAGCAAGTTGGTTCTGTTGAAGTTCCACAAGAAGCATTCATGGCTGTCCTTCGTATGGATGATACGAATTCTAGTAAATAACATGAAAAATACCGCAGACCCCTCTGCGGTATTTTATTTAATAGCATAAAATTTAGTATGCTAGCTATTTTAGCTGATGTATCATGTGCAGTTTTATGCACGGAAATTTTAATATATGCACCGTTTTCTAGATATACGCACAGAAACTAGAAAATATGCACCATTTTCAAGATTTATGCACAAAAACTCATTATTACTAGGAATTTCATCACACTAGCCAAGAATGGAATTCAACAAAATGAAATTAATAAAAGGCTGTGTTGAAGGTACAGTGTAATTTTTAGCAGAGTTGATTGTGGTGGAAGGATGCGAGACTCCTGCGGGAGAAGCGTGGTGAAGGAGACCCCACAGGCGAGAAGCGCCGAGGAGGCTTAAAGGAACTTCTGCTAAGGTCGCTCACGTCCTGTGAGCAACGCAGAAGCCTGCACATCCTGTGCAAGTGCGGAAAGCGAGTGTCCTGTAACGGAAATCAACAACAAACTTTAACACAGCCTAATAAAAAGAAAGCAGTGGTACACAAATGATTCAAGCAGCATATATCCACATTCCTTTTTGTCACCAAATTTGTCACTACTGTGATTTTAATAAAGTATTTCTAAAAGGTCAGCCTGTTGACGAATACTTAGATCATCTAGAGCTCGAAATGAAAAGGACCCTTAAACAGGTACCAACCGATTCAATCAAAACCATCTTTATTGGTGGAGGAACTCCGACAGCCCTTAATGAAAAACAATTAGAAAAATTATTAAAGATGATTAGATTACATCTGCCTAATTGGACTGATGATGTTGAGTTTACCATTGAGGCCAATCCACAGGACTTAACAAAGGAGAAGCTCACCGTTCTAAAACAAGGTGGGGTTAATCGGTTAAGTATTGGTGTTCAATCTTTTAACAATGAGCTTTTACACAAAATAGGTCGGACGCACGAGAGAAATGATGTGTTTGAAGGAATTAAGCGGGCGAGAGAGATTGGCTTTAATAATATTAGTATTGATTTGATCTATAGTTTACCGAATCAAACCATAGATGATTTTAACGATACCTTAAAGCAAGCATTTAGTTTAGATATTGAACATTTTTCAGCTTACTCTTTGATTATTGAGCCGAAGACAGTCTTTTATAATCTGATGAAAAAAGGGAATCTCCCTCTTCCCTCTCAAGAAAAAGAAGCGGCAATGTTTGAATTACTCATGGATGAGATGGAAGCACATGGTTACAATCAATATGAAATAAGTAACTTCTCTATAAAAGGGTATGAAAGTAAACATAACTTAACTTATTGGAACAACGAGGAATACTACGGTTTTGGCGCGGGAGCCCACGGCTATATTTCGGGTAAGAGAAATGCTAATGCAGGTCCTTTGAAAAAATATATGAACTTAGTTGCCGAACAAGGTACCGCCTATACGGAAGAACATATTGTAACAAAAACAGAACAAATGGAAGAGGAACTATTCCTTGGGTTACGAAAAACAAAAGGAGTTTCGATTACGTCCTTTAACAATAAATATCAGATTTCACTTGAGGAAGCATTTCGAGAGCAAATCGAAGATAACGTGAATCGAGGACTGCTAGAACAACAGAACGGGCAGCTCTTTTTAACAAGAAAGGGAAAGCTATTGGGGAATGAAGTGTTTCAGTCCTTTTTAGGATAGTACTTACAGATTACCAAGTTTTTCTAACAATAACTTTTAATGTCTACAAGGCTTAAGCATTGACATATAGATTGAGTTTTGATAATTTATTATTAGATTTAGCACTCGTTCGATTGGAGTGCTAACAGAGGTGATTATGGATGCTAACTGATCGTCAGCTTTTGATTCTTCAAGTTATCATTGATGATTTTATCCGTTCAGCTCAACCTGTAGGCTCAAGAACTTTATCAAAAAAGAATGAGATTACGTTTAGCTCTGCGACAATTCGGAATGAGATGGCTGACTTAGAAGATCAAGGCTTTATTGAGAAAACTCATACTTCTTCAGGGCGAGTTCCTTCTGAAAAAGGTTACCGCTTTTATGTTGATCATTTGCTTGCTCCACAAATACTGCAGCAAGAGGATTTATTTCGTGTGCAATCGCTTTTTGCTGAACAAATCGTTGAAATGGAAAAGGTCGTTCAAAAGTCTGCTCAGATTCTCTCAGATATAACCAACTATACTTCGATTGTTCTTGGACCTGAGGTGGATCAGCATCATTTAAAACGGATACAAATTGTTCCGTTAACAAGTCAAACAGCAGTTGCTGTTATCGTAACAGACACGGGACATGTAGAGCATAGGGCCCTTACTATACCTGAGAATATTGACATGTCTGATATTGAGAAGCTTGTAAATATCTTAAATGAACGACTCATTGGTGTACCTTTAAATCATTTACATGATAAGATTTATAAGGAAGTCGCAACTGTACTGAGAGCGCATATAAAAAATTACGAAAAGCTCTTAAAGGCTTTTCAATACCAAGGGACATTTTCTATTAATAATGCAGAGAGAGTCTACTATGGTGGTAAAATAAATATGCTTTCCCAACCTGAGTTTCATGATATTGGGAAGGTTCGTTCCCTGCTTAACATTATTGAGCAGGAGCAAGAAATTTATAAATTGTTGCGTGCAAAAGAATCGGGTATTCACATAACGATTGGTAAGGAAAATCAGAATGAGGCCATGGAAGATTGTAGTTTAATAACAGCTAGCTATTCCTTTGGTAATGAAAAACTAGGAACGATTGCCATACTTGGACCAACACGGATGGAATACTCCAGAGTGGTTAGTCTATTACAACTAATTTCTAATGATTTAACAAAAGCCTTAGAAAAATTGTATCAAAAGTAAACCAATGGCCTACAATAATAAAGTTTTAGGGTAATAAAAAAGAAGGGCCAGTCCCTTCTTTACATAAAAGTATTAGTAAGGCAATTTTTACATTATGGAATTATGAGAGGACCTTTAAGGGAGGTGAAACTAGTGACTAACGAAAAAGACATACTAGAAGAAGAAGTAAAAAATGAAGAAGTAGAATCAGTTGATGCTTCAACAGAAGAATCTAGCAACTTACATAATCAAGATGTTGAAGTAGACGAGCTGACACAAGCTTTAGAAAAAGTAAAAGAACAAGAAGCAGCGCTAGATGAAAAAGAAAATAAACTTTTACGACTTCAAGCTGATTTTGATAATTACCGCCGTCGTGCAAAACTCGATATGGAGGCGGCTCAAAAATATAGAGCGCAAAGCCTGGTTTCTGATATTCTGCCAGCACTAGATAATTTCGAGAGAGCTTTAAAGGTAGAAACAGAAGATGAAAAAATGAAATCGTTACTTCAAGGTATGGATATGGTGTATCGCCAACTTGTTGAGGCTCTTAAGAAAGAAGGAGTCGAAGCAATTGATTCTGCTGGTCATCCATTTGACCCACATTTACATCAAGCGGTTATGCAAGTTGAAGATACAAGCTTTGAATCCAATACTGTCATTGAAGAATTTCAAAAAGGCTATAAGCTGAAGGATCGAATTATTCGCCCTTCGATGGTAAAAGTAAATCAATAAAAATATGATATAAACACGTAAAGAGGAGGCCTACTAAAATGAGTAAAATTATTGGAATCGACTTAGGAACAACTAACTCATGTGTTGCTGTATTAGAAGGTGGAGAGCCAAAGGTTATACCAAATCCAGAAGGAAACCGTACAACACCATCAGTTGTTGCTTTTAAAAATGGTGAGCGTCAAGTTGGGGAAGTAGCGAAACGTCAATCAGTAACAAACCCAAATACTATTATCTCCATTAAGCGTCACATGGGAACTAGCCATAAAGTTGAAGTAGAAGGAAAAGAGTATACTCCACAAGAAGTATCAGCAATGATTCTACAATATCTAAAATCATATGCTGAGGACTATTTAGGAGAGCCGGTAACTAAAGCTGTTATTACTGTACCTGCTTATTTTAATGATGCAGAGCGTCAAGCAACGAAAGATGCAGGGAAGATTGCAGGACTAGAGGTTGAACGTATCATTAACGAGCCTACTGCTGCAGCACTTGCTTATGGGTTAGATAAGACAGAAGAAGATCAAACGATTCTTGTATATGACCTAGGAGGCGGAACGTTTGACGTTTCCATTCTTGAACTAGGGGATGGCGTGTTTGAGGTTAAATCTACTGCCGGTGACAATCGTCTTGGTGGAGATGACTTTGACCAAGTGATCATCGACTTCTTAGTTGCTGAATTCAAGAAGGAAAATGGAATTGATTTATCAAAAGATAAAATGGCGTTACAACGCTTAAAGGATGCTGCTGAAAAGGCGAAAAAAGACCTTTCAGGTGTAACATCTACACAAATTTCATTACCATTCATCACAGCTGGAGAAGCAGGACCACTTCACTTAGAAGTTTCTTTATCACGTGCTAAGTTCGATGAGATTTCTGCAGGTTTAGTGGAAAGAACGATGGGACCTGTTCGCCAGGCTTTATCGGATGCTGGTTTATCACCAAATGAGCTTGATAAAGTAATCCTGGTTGGTGGTTCTACACGTATTCCTGCTGTTCAAGAGGCTATTAAAAAGGCAACAGGTAAAGAACCACATAAAGGAGTAAATCCAGATGAGGTAGTTGCACTGGGTGCTTCCATTCAAGGTGGAGTTATTACAGGAGACGTTAAAGACGTAGTTCTTTTAGACGTAACACCTTTATCACTTGGAATTGAAACAATGGGTGGAGTATTTACAAAGCTGATTGATCGTAACACGACAATCCCTACAAGTAAGTCACAGGTGTTCTCAACTGCCGCAGATAACCAAGCAGCTGTAGATATCCATGTACTTCAGGGTGAACGTTCAATGGCAGCCGATAACAAAACGCTTGGACGCTTCCAATTAAGTGATATTCCTCCAGCACCAAGAGGAGTTCCACAAATCGAGGTTACGTTCGATATTGATAAGAACGGAATTGTAAATGTTCGTGCGAAGGACCTTGGTACGAATAAAGAGCAATCGATCACTATTAAGTCTTCTACAGGTTTATCTGATGAAGAAGTAGAACGCATGGTGAAGGATGCTGAAGCGAATGCTGAGGCAGATAAAAAGCGTAAGGAAGAAGTAGACTTACGTAATGAAGCAGACCAGCTAGTATTCACTACAGAGAAAACATTAAAGGATCTAGAAGATAAGGTTTCTGAAGAAGATAAGAAAAACGCTGAAGACGCTAAAGAAGCGTTAAAGGCTGCTATTTCTGAAAATAACTTAGAAGAAATCCGTACTAAAAAAGATGCTCTACAAGAGATTGTACAACAACTTTCCATGAAGCTTTACGAAGAAGCTGCAAAGCAAGCACAAGGTGCTGAAGGCGGAGCAGGTGGCAAAGATGACGACGGTGTTGTTGATGCAGAATTTGAAGAAGTAAAAGACGATAAATAATAAAGTAACAAGTTTAAAAGTCTTAGTCAGGCCTGTCTTGGCTTAGACTTTTTTCTATGTAGTAAGTAATAAAGTTTGTTCTGCCTTTTTAATTAGTGATACAATATAATTTATGTGAATGCGGGAGTCTATCTTCCAGGACTAAGCATGGGAGTGGAAAAAACATGAGTAAACGAGATTACTATGAAGTACTTGGATTAAGTAAGGGTGCATCAAAAGATGAGATAAAAAAGGCGTACCGAAAGCTATCCAAGCAATATCATCCAGATATTAATAAAGAACCAGATGCTGATGTGAAGTTTAAGGAAATTGCTGAAGCATATGAGGTTTTAAGTGACGAACAAAAGAAGGCTCAATATGATCAATTTGGCCATACAGATCCAAACCAAGGCTTTGGTGGCGGTGACTTCGGCGGGTTTGGCGGCTTTGAAGACATCTTTGATACGTTCTTTGGTGGTGGCGGACGTAGAAGACGTGATCCAAATGCTCCACGTCAAGGTGCAGATTTACAATATACCATGTCACTAGGCTTTGAAGAGGCTGCATTTGGAAAAGAGACAACCATTGAAATTCCTCGTGAAGAAAACTGTGAAACCTGTGATGGTTCTGGAGCAAAGCCTGGAACTAAACCTGAGACATGTTCGCATTGTAATGGTTCAGGTCAGCTAAATGTTGAACAAAACACACCATTTGGTCGCATAGTCAATAGACGAGTTTGCCACTACTGTAGTGGTACTGGTAAGCAAATTAAGGATAAATGTTCAACCTGTGGTGGATCTGGTAAGGTTAAAAAGAGAAAGAAAATTAACGTTAAAATTCCTGCTGGTGTCGATGATGGTCAACAACTAAGAGTTACTGGACAAGGTGAACCAGGAACTAATGGGGGGCCTGCAGGGGATTTATATGTAGTCTTCCATGTTAGAGAACACGAATTCTTTGAACGAGATGGCGATGATATTTACTGTGAGATGCCATTAACATTTGCACAGGCTGTCCTAGGGGATGAAATTGAGGTTCCTACACTGCATGGCAAGGTTAAGCTGAAAATTCCTGCTGGTACTCAAACAGGAACTAAATTTAGACTTCGTGGAAAAGGTGTACCGAATGTTCGTGGATATGGGCAAGGTGATCAGCATATTCAAGTTCGTGTCATTACCCCAACTAAGCTTTCACCAAAGCAAAAGGAATTAATTCGTGAGTTTTCATCACTAAGTGGAGTAGAAGCTCCAGATGAACAGCATGATAGCTTCTTTGCAAAGGTGAAGCGAGCAATTAAAGGCGAATAACTTGGAATGGAGTTGGTAGATTTTGAAGTGGTCGGAGATAAGTATTCATACAACAAATGAAGCTGTGGAGCCTATTTCTAATATATTACATGAGGCTGGTGCAAGTGGAGTTGTGATAGAGGATCCAGATGAATTAATCAAGGATCGTGAACAACAATTCGGCGAAATCTACCAACTCAATCCGGGGGATTACCCTGATGAAGGTGTAGTGGTTAAGGCCTACTTACCGATTAACAGTTTTATTGGAGAAACAGTTGAAGAAATTAAAGAGGCAATCAATACACTGGTTTCGTATAACATAGATGTCGGGCACAATAAAGTAACAATCACTGAAGTTAATGAGGAAGACTGGGCAGATGCTTGGAAAAAGTATTATAATCCAGTTAAAATTTCTGAAAAATTCACCATTGTACCAACCTGGGAAGACTATGAAAAAGTCAGTACGGATGAATTAATTATTGAACTAGATCCAGGTATGGCATTCGGAACGGGGACCCATCCTACAACGGTGATGTGTATTCAAGCACTTGAGGATACAGTTAAACCCGGAAACACTGTTATTGATGTTGGAACTGGCTCAGGTGTGTTAAGTATTGCTGCAGCATTACTAGATGCTAAGGAAGTACGAGCATTTGACTTAGATGAGGTAGCTGTAAAAACGGCTATTGAGAATACAGCAATTAACAAAGTAGATCAAAAGATTATTGTACAACAAAATAATCTATTAAATGATGTTACAGGCTCGGCTGATATTATTGTTGCTAATATTTTGGCTGAAATTATTTTACGCTTTGTTGACGATGCTTATAAGCTTGTAACACCAGGTGGCTATTTTATCACTTCTGGTATTATCCAGCAGAAAAAGCAGGTGGTAAAATCAGCTCTTCTTGAAGCGGGATTTGAAATCGAAGAAACCTTGACGATGGAGGACTGGGTGTCCTTTATAGCAAGACGTCCTTAAATAGAAAATGATTCTTAGGGAAAGGACAAGGATGAACCACCTTGTCTTTTTTTCCTAATTGTAGATTAGTAATTAAAATTTAAGCTTTTAGGTAGGTGACTTTATTTGCAACGTTATTTTGTACCTTCAAATCAATTTACAGAGGATTCCATTACTATAGTAGGTGATGATGCTCATCATATAAAACGAGTGATGAGGATGAATGAAAAGGACCAGGTACTATGCTGTAATGACCAAGGCAGGGTATGCTTATCAGAAATTACGGAATTTACCAATGAAGGGGTCAGCCTTAGTATTGTAGAATGGTTGGAGGAATCAAAAGAACTGCCTATACAGGTAGCAATAGCGAGTGGGTTGCCTAAAGGGGATAAGCTTGAGCTAATCATTCAAAAGGCCACGGAACTCGGTGCTGATCGGTTTGTCCCTTTTAATGCTGCTCGTTCTATCGTAAAATGGGATGAGAAAAAAGGTGAAAAAAAGCTTGAACGCTGGATGAAGATTGCTAAGGAAGCCGCTGAACAATCCCATCGGAATCAAGTGCCAGATATATTAAAACCTCACTCCTTAAAAGAACTACTAGACTTAAGCGAAAGCTTTGATTTCAAAATAGTTGCTTTTGAGGAAGAGGCAAAGCAAGGGGAACGGTCAAAATTCGCCAGAGTATTGGCTGATATGAAGCCAGGAAGTTCTTTACTTGTTGTATTTGGGCCAGAAGGTGGGTTAACGGATCAGGAAATTAGTAAGCTAGGCAATCACGGCTTTGTTGCCTGTGGCTTAGGTCCAAGAATTTTAAGAGCAGAAACAGCACCACTTTATGTGTTGTCTGCAATTTCGTATCACTTTGAATTACAAGGGGTGAAGTAGTATGCCATCAGTGGCTTTTCATACATTAGGCTGTAAAGTAAATCATTATGAAACTGAAGCAATTTGGCAATTATTCAAGGAGTCAGGCTATGACCGTACTGACTTTGAACAAGCTTCAGATGTATATGTTGTTAATACCTGTACAGTAACCAATACAGGGGATAAAAAGAGTCGCCAGGTAATTCGTCGTGCAATTAGACAAAATCCTGATGCGGTTATTTGTGTAACTGGTTGTTATGCTCAAACGTCACCTGCTGAGATTATGGCGATTCCTGGTGTAGATATTGTTGTAGGGACTCAGGACCGAGTGAAAATGCTTGAGTATATTGAACAATTTAAAAATGAACGTCAGCCTATTAATGGGGTAGGCAATATTATGAAGGCTAGAGTTTATGAAGAATTAGAGGTACCCACCTTTACAGATCGAACTCGTGCATCTTTAAAGATTCAAGAAGGCTGTAATAACTTCTGTACATTCTGTATTATCCCTTGGGCACGTGGACTAATGAGATCACGTGATCCAGAAGACGTGATCAAACAAGCTCAGCAGTTAGTAAATGCAGGCTATAAAGAAATCGTCTTAACAGGGATTCATACGGGTGGATACGGTGAAGATATGAAAGATTATAATCTTGCTATGTTACTCAAGGAATTAGACGAAAGTGTAGTAGGACTAAAGCGAATTCGTATCTCTTCTATTGAAGCAAGTCAAATTACTGATGAAGTGATTGAAGTGTTGAATAGCTCTGACAAGATTGTTCGCCATCTTCATATCCCACTTCAATCAGGATCTGATACTGTCTTAAAGCGGATGCGTCGAAAATACACAATGGAATTCTTTGCTGAACGATTAAATAGATTACGTGAGGCCTTACCGGGTCTTGCAGTAACTTCTGATGTCATCGTAGGTTTCCCTGGTGAAACAGAGCAGGAATTCTTAGAAACTTATAACTTTATTAAAGAAAATGGATTCTCTGAGCTACACGTGTTCCCTTATTCAAAACGTACGGGTACGCCAGCAGCTAGAATGGAAGATCAGGTAGATGAGGAAGTGAAGAATGAACGAGTTCATCGTTTAATCTCTCTATCAGACCAACTAGCAAAGGAATATGCTTCGCAGTTTGAGAACGAGGTTCTTGAAGTTATTCCAGAAGAGCGATATAAAGATGGAAATAATAAGGATTTATTTGTTGGTTACACTGATAACTATTTAAAAGTTGTCTTCCCAGCAACAGAAGAAATGATTGGTGAAATTGTAAAGGTAAAACTAACAAAAGTAGGATACCCTTACAATGAGGGACAGTTTGTTCGTGTCATGGACCAGCAAGAATGGTTAAAAGAAGATAAAGTTAAACTTAGCTCATAAAAGCCCGTTTATGGGCTTTTTCTTCGTTCTTTTTGTAAAGATTATTACTGTTTGAAAAAGCTTCGTAAAAATCATCGAACCTAGTAAAACTTCATTTTCTTATTAGGGCCTTGTTAAAGTAAAGTGTTGATTTTTTAGCAGTGTCGATTATCCAGGAACGGAGATCAACAACAAGCTTTAACATAGCCTGTTGTTAAATTAGCACCATTTTTATTTCTACATGTAAAATATATTGATTGGTAAATACTAATCAATACTAGCTAATTTTTTTATAGAAATGATATGATAGAGATGTACGGACAACTAATATTTGGGGGTAATTTTAGAATGGTACAAGATGTAGCTAAAATGATTGATCATACATTACTAAAGGCTGATGCAAGGAAGGAAGAAATAGAAAAGATTTGTGAAGAAGCTAAAGAATATAAATTCGCTTCAGTTTGTGTTAACCCGACTTGGGTTAAAACTTCAGCTTCTCTTTTAAAGGGTACTGAAGTAAAAGTATGCACTGTAATTGGCTTTCCATTAGGTGCAACAACATCTGAAACGAAAGAGTTTGAAACGAAAAATGCGATTGAAAACGGTGCAACCGAAATTGACATGGTCATTAATGTGGGTGCATTAAAAGATGGACAAGATCAGCTTGTAAAGCAAGATATTCAAGCTGTAGTAGAAGCAGCAAAAGACCAAGCACTGGTTAAAGTAATTATTGAAACAGCTTTATTAACAGATGAAGAGAAGGTCCGTGCTTGTGAGCTTTCTGTTCAGGCTGGAGCTGATTTTGTTAAAACCTCAACTGGTTTCTCAACTGGTGGCGCAACTCTTGAGGATATAACTCTTATGAGAAAAACAGTAGGTCCTTCTATTGGAGTAAAAGCTTCTGGTGGAATTCGTGATGCAAAAGCTGCATTTGCAATGATTGAAGCCGGTGCAACTCGAATTGGAGCAAGTTCAGGTATTGCCATTGTAAAAGGCGAAATAGGAACTTCTTCTTATTAAAGGGCTCTTTTCTAAAACTTTATGGTTTTTGTTACATTGAGTTTGGCTGTAAAACCAGTTTTATAAGCAAATTGAGTAAGAGTAGAAAAGAGCAACTTTCTTTATGTATAGGAAGATCTTGATACTAAGGTGAAAATCCGGCTCTGGGAATTTTTACGCAGCAATAATCTATACGAAAATAGCCTATTAATCATACCCTACATAAAGAGCTGGGACATAAGTATTTCAGCCAGTGATAAACCCGTACTATTAGGTGATATTTTGATGTATCTTTCACCTACTAGTTCGGGTCTTTATTTTTTATCTTCAATTAAGTTGTTGATTTTACATACTATTTTTATAATCTAGTGGAATGGAGCGGAAGGCACTCGACTCCTGGAGCGACCGAGCCTAGGTCGTAGCATATAGCGGGTGGGATTCCCGTCGAGAAAGAACTAACCATTCGCTCGTAGCGAGTCTTGGAGAGTAATTGGTAACAATTACTTTTAAGCGTAGACAGCTAGGTAATGGGCCGTAAGCCGAGAGGTTGAAGGGATTGAGCTTCGAAATGAGTGTGAGTTGGGAAGGCCGATGCGTTCAGGGGTGCAGAAGGCAATATTGTAATTTTCGCTAAGGTGAGAGGATTACAACTTCCTCGGAGTCGATGACCATGGCACGTTATACATTGATATGTTACGGCAACTCGGGAGAACCTTTAGGTCTTATCTGTCAAGGATAAGTAATGACGAACAAGCGATAACAAAGTAAGGGCTGTCAAATGCCTAAAGGTAGTCGGATAGTGTCATAGTACCAATGAAGTTCGGTAATTCGAACGGAGGAAAGGACACTACCCGTCATCACCCTTGATTGGGAAACATTAACTACACGTAGAGGTAGGGGAATAATGGAAACAAAACTTGATAGGATAGCAGAATTAGCAAGAACCAATCATGATATGAAGTTCACAACTCTTGCGCACTTATTAACGGAAGATAATCTCAAACAATGTCACCATGAACTAAAAAGTGGCAAAGCTACAGGTATAAATGGAGTCACTAAAGAGAAATATGGCGACAAGTTAGATGATAACATCAACAGTCTAGTAAAACGATTAAAGAGTAAGAGTTATCGACCTGTACCTGTTAAAAGGACATACATTGATAAGCCTGGGTCGAAGACTAAACGACCTCTGGGTATTCCAGACCACGAGGATAAAATCGTTCAGCGTGCGGTAACTAAAATCTTGAACGCTATTTACGAGAATGACTTCCTTGATTGTTCTTTTGGATTCCGACCAAATAGAAACTGCCATGATGCGTTAAAGATTCTGAATGTCTATATAGAAAACAGATTTACTAATTATGTAGTTGACGCAGATATAAAAGGATTCTTTGATAATGTGGATCATGAGTGGATGATGAAATTCCTAAATCACCGTATTAATGACCCGAGCTTCCTAAGGATTATCCGCCGTTTCTTAAAGGGAGGGTATATGGAGGAAGGTAAGTATATTGATACAGACAAAGGAACACCCCAAGGGGGTGTCATATCACCCATTCTCGCTAATGTATATCTTCATTATGTCCTCGATTTATGGTTTGAGAAGGTGGTCAGAAAGCAGTGCAAAGGTCAAGCTTATATGGTTCGTTACGCTGATGATTTTGTGTGCTGCTTTCAACTGCGTAGTGATGCTGAAAACTTCTACAAAGCTTTAATCGAGCGACTTGAAAAGTTTAGCCTTGAAGTAGCGGAGGATAAAACCAAAATCATTACCTTCGGTAGATTTGCCGAAAGTGAGTTTAGAAGAAATGGTCAAGGCAAACCACCTACATTCGACTTTCTAGGTTTTACTCACTACTGTAGTAAAAGTAAAAGTGGACAATTCAGAGTCAAACGTAAAAGTAGTCAAAAGAAGGTCAGAGCCAAATTAAAGAATCACAAGGCTTGGTTAAAATCTCATCGTACTACCGACATAAAAGACATCATGTCTAGATTGAGTAGGTCTCTAACGGGATACTACACCTATTACTGCATTACAGACAACACTACAACAGTAAGTGGGTTTCTAGAAAGTGTAAAACGTCTGTTATTTAAGTGGATGAACAGAAGAGGTCAAAGGAAATCGTTTAGCTGGGAAAAGTTCAGCTTATTTCTAACAAAGTTTCCTTTACCTGAACCGAAGGTTAAAGTGAGCATTTATAAATTGAGAAAAGACATTAATTATATTCTGTGAATGGTGATGGGAAGAGCCGTGTGCGTTAGTAGCGCAAGCACGGTTCTGTGAGGAGTGAGGCTTGAGTTCTGAGTCAGAGAACAAAAGCCCGCTTACTCGACCGGGAGTAGCGGGACAGGTGAGACCCCGCAGGCGAAGCCGAGGAGGCTCACCGCCCGCCCCGCGGAAAGCGAGTGCCTGAAGCGCAATGGAACAACCCTGTTTTTCCAGCTTAACTAGTTAATAAGTATAAAAAAACGAAAACAGTATTATGATAGGTAGACTAATTTTGAGATTATTCGTCTTTGAGACTGAGGTATTAGGTTATGTCCCAGCCACTTTCTCTATCTGTATACCCTCATAATAAATTTGGCAAATAAGTTAACAAAAGGTAACGCAAGTAACGAGCATGCGATATTGAAAATCACACTACCATGAGCTAGCTGCTTCTCAAGAGAAGGAGTTAGTGTGGATAAATATTGTGAGAATACATCAATAAAAGGTAGAAATAATAGCACACCAAAAACATTTAACCAAACATGGGCATAAGCAGACCACTTTGCTTCCTTTGATGTTCCAATACTAGCCAGTAATGCTGTAACACATGTTCCAATATTCGCTCCTAACATGATCGCAATACTAGCGTTAATAGTTAGATAGTGATGGTGGAGAAAGCCCATTGCGACCCCAATTACTGCTGAACTGGATTGGATTACTCCTGACATGATCGTCCCAACTAATACCCCAAATAAATTATTCTCTGTAGAATACAATAAAATAGACTGAACAAACGGATAGGCATAAATAGAATCAGCGAGTGAGGTGAACCCCCTCATTGCCACGAAAATACACCCTAAGCCTAAAAGACTTGTGCCTATTGAAAAAAATATTCTTTTTCTTAATAAAATGAAAAGGATGCCAATAAGGACAATGGGAAGTGATAATTCTCCAACATCTATAGTCATTAGCTCGGCTGTAATAGTAGTACCGATATTAGCTCCGAGCATAATTCCAATACTTTGTTTAAAACTTAATAGTCCAGCTGTTACAAAGCCAATTGTAATAACCATTAGGGCTGAGCTACTCTGAAGAACGGCTGTTAATAGTGCACCAATCACTAGACCTTGAACCGGATTGTTTGTGACTAAAAGTATGTGTTTTTTTAATTTTTCACTTGAAAGCTGGTCTAGACCAATCCTCATGACTGTTAATCCATACATAAAAATGGCAATAAAAACACCAAACCAAATTAAATCCTTAGACATAGACTCACCTCTAGTATATCTTATGGACAAGACATTAAATAAAGAACTAGGAGTGAGAGAATGTTAAAAAGTACGAAAAAAACGATCATGCATAGTTACCCAGGTATGGTTGCTCTTGTAACAAGTAGATTACAAGATGAAATAAACGTGATGTCAGCCGGGTGGCATACCTATATTTCTTATGATCCACCGATTTATGGGGTAGCAATTGCAAAGGAACGGCATAGTCATAAATTAATTACATCTTCGAAAGAGTTCGCTATCAATTTTTTACCTGGTCATATGGCGAAAATTATCCAGGAAAGTGGAACACAGTCAGGGCTGAATGTAAATAAGTTTGCTAACCTTGATTATTTTGAGGGTGAAACGATAAACAGTCCTGTGCTTAAAGATGCTTATGTTGCCTATGAGTGCAAGGTGATTGATATAAGAACATATGGAGACCATGATTGGATTGTCGGTGATATTACAAACTTTTACCGAGATGAACAAAAGTTTTTAGAAAATGGACTTCCTGATTTTAACCAATTAACAATCCCACTCTATTTAGGAAGATCGCAATATTTAATGGCAAATAGTAATTCAGTGGTAAAGAACTGTTATGAAGAACCCAGATAAAGTTGACGCTTAGAATATGATATATTATAATGGCAAAAGACATGTTTTAAATATAGTCTACATGTCTTAATCTATTCATTGCACGTGATTGTTCGGAGGGAGGGAAATAGAATGACTAAAACAGTCGTACGTAAAAACGAGTCTATTGAAGATGCTCTACGTCGTTTCAAACGTTCCGTATCAAAAACGGGTACACTTTCTGAAGCAAGAAAGCGTGAATTCTATGAGAAGCCTAGCGTAAAGCGTAAGAAAAAGTCTGAGGCAGCTAGAAAACGTAAATTCTAATAGAGGGTGTAATTAATGAGTCTTCTTGAACGTTTAAATAACGACATGAAACAAGCGATGAGGAACAAAGAGAAGGATAAACTATCGGTAATCCGAATGGTTAAAGCTTCAATTCAAAATGAGGCCATCAAGAATAAAATTGATGTGTTATCAGAGGATGATGAGTTGACAGTACTTTCTCGTGAAGTTAAGCAACGTAAAGACTCCCTCCTTGAGTTTATAAAAGCTGGTCGTGAAGACCTTGTGGATAAGTTAAAGGCTGAATTAATTGTTTTGGAAGAATATCTTCCAAAGCAATTAACTGAAGAAGAATTAACGGACATTATAAAAGAAACGATTTCAGAAGTTAATGCGACTTCTAAAGCAGATATGGGTAAAGTGATGGGGGCAATTATAC
Organism: Bacillus sp. AK128; assembly: GCF_053903075.1. Classification (NCBI taxonomy): domain Bacteria; kingdom Bacillati; phylum Bacillota; class Bacilli; order Caryophanales; family Bacillaceae; genus Bacillus; species Bacillus sp. AK128. The sequence goes on from NZ_CP096379.1 coordinate 1,235,396, forward strand.
CAAAAGTAAAAGGTAAGGCTGATGGTAGTCTTATTAACCGCTTAGTCCAACAGCATTTATCCTAACACCTTCATTTTGAAGGTGTTTTTTGCTTTTATAGGGATATGTTTGACTTCTATGTGTCAAATTATTAGAAACGAATAAATAAATATGTAAAAAATGAAACTTATTTCTACATAATCCGTATTACAAGAGTGGTTATTTATGTATGTTGAATTAGGAAAGGGGGTTAAGGATGAGGATTAAAAGGTTTATATGGGTTATATTTTCTATACTCCTATTTGCAGTATTTTTTGCAGAAGTACAAACAAGAGTAGCGGCTGAAACAAATGAGAAAGTTGTCTATGTTATTCCAGTCCACGAAACGGTCGAAAAAGGATTATTAGCTTTCATCAACCGTTCCATTGAAGAGGCGGAGGAGATGGGTGCAGAACTTGTCATCTTAGATATAAATACTCCTGGTGGAGCTGTTGATGCTGCCTCAGAAATTGCTAAGAGTATTACAGGGACTAGTATTCCATTAGTTGCATTTGTGAATAAGCAGGCACTTTCAGCAGGTGCATACATTGCTCTTAATGCAGATGAGATTTATATGACTCCGGGTTCTACAATGGGTTCAGCAGCAGTAATTGATGGGCAAGGTAATGCAGCAGGAGAAAAAGCTGAATCCTTTTGGCTAGCTGCAATGGAAAGTGCGGCGCAGTTAAATGACAGGGACCCAATATATGCTAAGGCAATGGCGGATAAGGATATTGATTTGCCCCAATTAAATGCTGGCAAGGGTGAATTGCTTACATTAACACCGACACAAGCTCTGGAGGTTGGGTATTCAGAGGGAACGGTTTCAAGCCTAACAGAGCTATTAGAACAATTAAACGTAACTGATCATGAAATTGTCTACTCTGAGGTAAGCTTGTCTGAAAATATTGCTAGATTTATCACCCATCCAGTAGTGGTACCCATATTACTATCCTTAGGAAGTTTAGGTCTGATTCTAGAGCTTTACTCACCAGGATTCGGTATACCAGGATTCGTTGGAGTTTCCTCCCTGTTGCTATTTTTCTATGGACATACCGTTGCTGGATTAGCCGGAATGGAAGCCATACTTTTATTTGTAGCTGGATTTATTCTATTAATTATTGAGTTGTTTGTTCCTGGTGGTATATTAGGGATTATTGGACTTGCAGCCATCTTAATTAGCGTATTTCTTTCAACCGAGAGTATTGGGCTTGCAGCAATATCTGTATTGATAGCCTTCCTTGTTTGTGTAATTGTCTCCGTACTCCTATTTAAAGTATTTGGAAAGAAAGTTAGAATGTTTGATCGTTTGATTTTAAAGGATGCGACTCACACCAATCAAGGCTATGTATCAAATGTTAACCGTAAAGAACTAATTGGGCTTGTAGGAACAACAAGTTCTCCTCTAAGACCATCAGGTACTGCAGTATTTGGTGAAGAATTCTTACATGTTGTAACAGAAGGTGTATATATTCAAGAAAATATCTCTGTTAAAATTGTAAAAGTAGAAGGACCTCGAGTGGTTGTTAGAGAAATAAGTAAAGTGGAAGAAAACAAGGAGGAAACGAAATGATCGATCAAACAACAATTTTAATATTGTTAGCAGTAGCAATTGGTTTTATTTTATTAGTTGTATTATTAACTTTTGTACCTGTTATGCTCTGGATATCTGCATTAGCAGCAGGAGTAAAAATTAGCATCTTTACGCTAATTGGAATGAGATTACGTCGAGTAATTCCTAATCGTATTATTAATCCGTTAATTAAGGCACATAAAGCAGGACTTGATGTTACCATTAACCAGCTTGAGAGTCACTATTTAGCGGGTGGTAATGTTGATAGAGTCGTGAATGCTCTAATCGCTGCACATCGTGCAAATATCGAATTAACATTCGAACGTGGTGCTGCAATTGACCTTGCGGGAAGAGATGTATTAGAGGCTGTTCAAATGAGTGTTAATCCAAAGGTGATTGAAACTCCATTTATCGCGGGTGTAGCAATGGATGGTATTGAAATTAAAGCAAAATCAAGAATCACCGTACGTGCTAATATCGATCGTTTAGTCGGTGGTGCTGGTGAAGAGACCATTATTGCCCGTGTTGGGGAAGGAATTGTAAGTACCATCGGTTCTCAAATCGATCATAAGAAGGTTTTAGAAAATCCAGATATGATCTCTCAAACTGTGTTGAAAAAAGGTCTAGATGCTGGTACTGCCTTTGAAATCCTATCGATTGATATTGCAGATATTGACATCGGTAAAAATATCGGGGCTGTACTACAAACTGACCAAGCAGAGGCAGATAAAAATATTGCGCAGGCCAAAGCGGAAGAAAGACGCGCGATGGCAGTTGCACATGAACAAGAAATGCGTGCTCGTGTTGAAGAGATGCGCGCTAAAGTTGTGGAAGCTGAAGCTGAAGTACCCCTTGCAATGGCAGAAGCTTTACGTTCAGGTAATATTGGTGTTATGGATTATATGAACATAAAAAATATCATGGCTGATACGGATATGAGAGATTCGATCGGAAAGATTAACGAAGAATCTGAAGAGGATGAAAAATAATGATTTGCAGTAGAGGAGGAACGCTAGATGGGTGAATTTCTTCCAATTATTGTAGCCATCATATTCGGACTCTATAGTCTCTTTAAAAGAAATATGTCTGACCAAGAGGGAGAAAAGAAAAAGCCATTCTTACCTCCTAATCTGGACCCGATGCATCCAAAGCATTTTGGAAAGCAAAACGCACCTGAGGCTCCATCTCAACCACAACAGATTGAGAAGCCTAAAGTTGAACTCATGTCTAATCCGGAAGAACGAATTGGAAGACAAGATTATCAAACAAAAGCTAGAGAGCATACATTTAAACAAGAACCAATAAAAATAAATAAAGTAAAAAAACTAAATCCAACTATTCAAAAGTTAAATAAACAAAGGCTTGTGGAAGGCGTGATCATGGCGGAAATTCTTGGCTCCCCTCGAGCTCACCAACCACATCATACGAGAAGTGCAAAAAAGCTGTCGAAATAATCGACAGCTTTTTTCTTTTTGTGGCTATACCTATACGATTTCTGGGATTGTGATGCTTAATTACAAAACTAATAGCGTTTGAAATGAAAAAGCTGTGATACATAGCTCCTTTTTATCATAAATATGAGATGAAAGGGGGTCCATTTATGAACAAATGGGGAAATAAGATGAAACGATGGATCACACATCAAATGGATTTACCTGCTGATGTAACAATGGACTTACCGAGAATTACGATGATCGGGCAAATACATATATATATTGAGAATCACAAAGGCTTACTTGCATTTTCAGATAAGGAGTTACGGTTACTTTTAAAGCAAGGACAGCTACTTATAAAAGGCAAGTCCTTTGTCATCAAAACGATTCTTCCAGAGGAAATCTTACTTGAAGGAAAAATCGATCAGGTTATTTATCTAGATCAGGCTTAATCTTTAGAGGGGGAGTAGTTTTAGGATGAAAAATCATTGGACAATCTTTTTTAATGGTCATGTCAAAATAAAAGTAGTTGGAACTGGGATTGAGCGTTTTATCAATGAATGTGTGCGTCAGAACATTTCCATTTGGGAGGTAACAAGACATCCTGATTCCAGTGTTACGGGTTCTCTCCCTCTAAAGGATGTTCATAAGCTGAGAAGAATTATTAGGAAAAGTAATTGTAAGCTTAGCTTTGTAGGAGGAAGAGGTCTACCCTTCCTCTTCAAAAAAGCTCTCTATAATAGTGGCTTTGTGATTGGTTTTGTTTCTTGCTTACTCTTATTATTTATACTGTCTAATATGGTGTGGGGTATTGAAATCCAAGGTGCAAAACCGGAAACAGAGCACTTAATTAAAAAAGAATTACAGTCGATTGGAGTTGAGACTGGAAAGTTTCAATTCATGGTAAGTAATGCAGATGAAATTCAGAATCATTTATCAGAGACCATTAACGCGATTACATGGGTAGGTGTGGAGTTAAAAGGGACGACCTTTCATTTTCGAGTGGTGGAAAAGAATCAGCCGAAGGAAGTAGAATATTTTAGCCCACGTCATTTAGTCGCTACCAAGACGGCAGTCATTACTAATATGTTTGTTGAAGAAGGACAACCAATGGTTGCGATTCATGATTATGTTCAAAAAGGGGACTTGCTTGTATCCGGATTTATAGGGCAAGAAGGTAAGATAGAGGTGGTAAGTGCTAGAGGTGAAATAATGGGGGAGACTTGGTATGATGCAAAGGTTACTGTCCCATTAAAAACAACCTTTAATGTGTTAACAGGTAAGAGCAAAACTACTCAATATATACAGCTATTTAATTGGGACATTCCATTTTGGGGCTTTGGAAAACATGAATTTAAAGAATTTGAAACGACAAGTGAAGAAAAGCCGTTCTATTTCTTAAAATGGAAACTACCAATTAGCTATAAAAAAGTAATCATTAGGGAAAGTGAAAAAGTAGATCGTACTTATAACAAGCAAGAGGCTATAGAAGTGGGATTAGAAAACGGAAGAAATGAATTAAAAGAGCAATTAAATGAACAAGCTAAGATTAAGGGTGAAAAAGTTTTGCACCAAAGTATGGAGAATGGTAAAGTTAAGTTAACCATACATTACCAGGTGATTGAGGAAATTTCGACAGTACAACCAATTATTCAAGGAGACTGAGAATGCCAGAAGAATTCATAACAATCAATCAACAAGTAGATAATCCAAATGAAGCCATTGCATTATTTGGTAATCAAGATTCACACTTAAAGCGAATTGAAGAGCTTCTAAATGTATCAATCGTTACAAGGGGCCAATCTGTTCTAGTATCAACTGAATCAGAAAAGCATGAACTTGTGGAAGAGGTTCTTGATGGTCTACTAACCGTCATAAGAAAAGGAATTACGATCTCAGAAAGAGATGTAGCTTATGCTGTACAATTAGCATTGTCGGGTAAAATGGATCAGTTTATTGAGCTTTACGAGGAAGAAATTACGAAAAATGCCCGTGGTAAATCTATTCGGATTAAAACACTGGGTCAAAGACATTATATAAATGCAATTAAGAAAAATGACTTAGTATTTGGAATTGGACCAGCTGGTACTGGAAAGACTTATTTAGCTGTTGTAATGGCGGTCGCAGCTTTAAAAAATGGACAGGTAAAAAAAATTATCCTTACTCGCCCTGCTGTTGAAGCGGGTGAAAGCTTAGGTTTTTTACCAGGGGATTTAAAGGAGAAAGTAGATCCTTACTTAAGACCCTTATACGATGCATTACATGACGTCCTAGGACAAGAGCATACTCTACGTATGATTGAACGAGGAACGATTGAAATTGCCCCATTAGCTTACATGAGAGGAAGAACGTTAGATGATGCGTTTGTTATTCTAGATGAGGCTCAAAATACAACGGCTGCTCAAATGAAGATGTTTTTAACGAGACTAGGTTTTGGTTCAAAAATGGTTATCACTGGAGATGTCTCTCAGGTTGACTTACCAAAAGGGGTTACATCTGGTCTTACTGTTGCACAACGAATATTAAAGGAGATAGCTGGAATATCTCATATTTATCTAGAGCAATCAGATGTGGTTCGTCACCCGTTAGTACAAAAAATTATAAAAGCATATGAGGATACAAGCGAATAAAGGACCCAGTTCGGGTTCTTTATTTTTTATGGAAGGGAAATCAACTGATAAATAAATTTACCGGTAGTAATTCACCAAGATAAGGAGTATATAGCCATAAACAAGATATAGTCGAAGACTATAGTCAAAAGCATTTTGCCAATTTGGTAAAACACTACTATAATAGAGAAAAACCGTAGACCTTAGCAATTTCTAATATTATCCAAAAAAGAGTGGAATTGAATCGTTAACATGTTATCCTTGTACTATGGAAAATGGATGTAAGGAGGTAGGCTCCAATGAAAGAACTAAAGAAGTTACTAAAATATGTGAAAGTAATTAAAAATGAACATTTTTTAATTACAATCCTATATTTATTGTTTGCTACTATTTTATTCTTCTCGATGTATAGTAACATCCGGCCGGAAAAATTAAATCTAAAGCAGTATACAGAAGCGGAAAAAACCATTGTTTCTCCTGCTTTAATTCAGGATGTAGAAAAGACAGAAGAAAAGAAGAATGATGCCATTCAACAGGTTAGCGATGTTTATACCATGAAAAAGGGTTATGCACAAAACCAAATTGATATCATAGATGTAATTTTCAAAGAAATTCAGGATGTTGAAAACGATATTATTGAGCAAGGAATGTTGGAAGTAGATGGGGAAAATACTGAAGAAACCGTGCCTTCGAGAGAAGAGCTTCTTGCGAAAGTGTCGAATGATGAAAAAATAACTAGGTTGAATGAGGCTCTACCTAGTGAAGTTTTACTTCATAAGGAGCTTTCTAAGGATACCATTATTGCTCTTTTTTCAGCTACCCCAAAACAACGTACATTAGCAAGGGATAACGCTGTTACAGCTGTAAATAATATTATGTCGCAGAGAATCGAAACACAAGAGGTAGATGCTGCAAGAGAACGTGTTACTCAGGAGCTTCGTTATATTAACGTAACTAATAGTCTTAAGCAGGCAACTATTGAGTTGTGTAGGTTCGCTATTGTTCCGAATGTTGTTTTTGACAAGGAAGAAACAAATGCGAAAAGACAAGTCGCTGCTGAGACAATTGACCCAGAATATATTCTACAAGGACAGATAATCGTAAGAGAAGGTGAGCTAATTGACGAAGAGGTCTACCGTCAATTAAGACTAGCAGGCTTTTTAGAGGATACTGATACAAACCAGCCATTTATCGGGTTAGTAATCCTCATATTGTTGGTTGTAAGTGCGGTTTATTTTTATTTTAGAGATGGTAAAAAGAGTGAGCTTAAATATACAACTATTTATATTTTAATTTGTTCAATAACCATTATACTAATGAAAATTATTAGCTTGTTTCAACAAATTAATTTCTCGGAAATTGGTTATGTTGTTCCAGTGGCTATGGGTGCTATATTAATTAGATTATTAATTAATGAACGCTTAGCTATGCTAGCTAGTGTAATCCTAGCTATAAGTGGTAGCATCATTTTTAACGGAGGGATTTCTAGTGCCTTCAATTTTTCAATCGGGATTTACTTTTTAATTAGTTGTATTGCAAGTATATTATTTCTCGGGAAACATAACCAAAGAGCAAAAATTTTACAGGCAGGTTTATTCGTTGGGATTGTAAACTTTATATTATTGACAGCTTTAGTTATGCTGAAAAATGGGCATGTTGTTAGTTTTGAGTCAACACCATACTTTATAATGGCACTATTATCTGGAATTGTTGCTGCCGTTCTCGCAATTGGACTCCTGCCATTTTTCGAGGCTGGATTTGGAATACTTTCTACAATGAGGTTAATTGAACTTTCTAACCCAAATCATCCATTATTAAGAAAAATCTTAACTGAAACACCTGGAACGTATCACCACAGTGTCATGGTTGCTAACCTTTCAGAAGCAGCTTGCGAAGCCGTCGGTGCAAATGGGCTTCTTGCAAGGGTGGGATCATATTATCATGATATAGGAAAAACAAAGCGTCCACAGTTCTTTATCGAAAACCAAATGAACAGAGAAAACCCACATGATAAAATTTCACCTCAGTTAAGTAAAACGATTATTATTTCGCATGCAACAGATGGTGCAGAATTACTAAGACAGCATAAAATGCCAAAGGAAATAGTTGATATTGCAGAGCAACATCATGGAACAACCTTATTAAAGTATTTTTATCACAAGGCAACACAAAATACTGAGAAAGAAATACAAGAGAGTGAGTTCAGATATGTTGGACCAAAAGCACAGACAAAGGAAATTGCTATTATCGGAATTGCAGATAGTGTAGAAGCGGCAGTCCGCTCGATGAATCACCCGTCTCCACATAAAATTGAGGCGATTGTAAATTCGATTATTAAGGATCGTCTACAAGATGGTCAGCTTGATGAATGTGATATTACAATGAAAGAATTAGATATCATTGCAAAATCATTTTGTGAAACGATGCAGGGAATTTTCCACTCAAGAATTGAATACCCAGAAGTAACAAAACAGAAGGTGAAGGAAGCATGAAACTAAATATTGATTTTATAGACGAAACTGAATTAATAGAGGAGCCCCTTTTAAACCAATTAGAGGGGCTGCTACAATTGGCTGCAGAGCTAGAAGACGTTCAAGATCAAACTGAGCTATCGGTAACGTTTGTTAATAATGAACGTATACAAGAAATAAATAAAGAATACCGTGGCAAGGATCAGCCTACTGACGTTATATCTTTTGCAATGGAGGAAATGGGACAAGGAGAAATCGAAATATACGGTGACCAACTTCCTAAGCATTTAGGGGATTTGATTATTTCGATTGAACAGGCAAGACTGCAGGCAGAGGAATATGGACATTCTTATTCAAGAGAATTAGGCTTTTTAACAGTACATGGTTTTCTGCACCTACTAGGCTATGACCATATGAATGAAGAAGATGAAAAGAAAATGTTCTCAAGACAAGAAGAAATTTTACATGAATATGGTTTAGTAAGATAATGATTAGGGATTGGGGTAGGTTAATACGAAGCTTTAAGTATGCCTCAGCAGGAATTATACATGCCTATAAAACTGAACAAAACATTCGGATTCACACATTAGTCGTTTGTATTGTGTTTGGTTTAGCTTTCTTCTTAAAAGTAAGCAAAGGGGAATGGTTGATCCTCCTCCTTTTAGTTGGAGGAATTATCTCACTGGAATTAGTTAACACTGCGATTGAAAGAACAGTTGACCTTGTCACCAATAAGGAGTTACATCCTGTAGCTAAACAAGCAAAGGATGTAGCAGCCGCAGCTGTTTTTATTTTTGCAATCATATCCGTTATAATTGGTCTCATTATTTTTACAGGAAGACTAGTTAATTTTTTAAATTTTCTCACTATTTAGGGTGAAATTTTCACTTTTTTAAGGTAAAATAAAGATAGTCGTTCGCGATTAGTTGAAAGGAAGTAAAAGTATTGAATATTGACCAGTTAATTTTAGAAGCAAAGAAAGCAAGAGACCTTGCCTATGTACCCTATTCAAAGTTTAAGGTTGGAGCAGCACTTCTGACAAAGGATGGAAAGATATATAGAGGCTGTAATATTGAAAATGCGGCTTATAGTATGACGAATTGTGCTGAACGAACTGCCTTATTTAAAGCGGTTTCGGAGGGAGAACAGGAATTTGTTGCGATAGCGGTAGTTGCAGACACAGATAGACCCGTTCCTCCATGTGGGGCATGCCGACAAGTGATTTCAGAGCTTTGCTCGGGTGATATGAAGGTATATTTAACAAATTTACATGATGACATACATGAACTAACAGTTGCAGAATTACTACCAGGAGCTTTTTCAGCGGAGGATTTAAAAGATGACAAAGGAAACGTATAATTCAGGATTTGTATCTATTATTGGTCGCCCAAATGTGGGAAAATCAACATTTCTAAACAGAGTAATTGGTCAGAAGATTGCCATTATGAGTGATAAGCCTCAGACTACCCGAAATAAAATTCAAGGGGTATACACGGAAGAGAACTCACAGATTATCTTTATTGATACACCAGGGATTCATAAACCAAAGCATAAACTTGGTGATTTCATGATGAAAATGGCACAAAACACGCTAAAAGAAGTAGATATTGTTTTGTTTATGGTAAACGTTGAAGAAGGTTATGGACGCGGGGATGAATTCATAATAGAACGATTAAAAACAACGAGTCAGCCTGTTTTTCTCATCCTAAATAAAATCGATCAAGTTCACCCAGATAAACTGTTAAACATCATTAACCAGTATAAAGAGCTTTATTCTTTTGCTGAGATTGTTCCGATTTCGGCTTTACAGGGAAATAATGTTGAAACATTAATTGAACAGATTAAGAAATACTTGCCTGAGGGCCCGCAATACTATCCAGAAAATCAAGTGACCGATCATCCAGAACGATTTATTATTACAGAATTAATTCGTGAAAAGGTGTTGCACTTAACAAGGGAAGAGATTCCCCACTCAATTGCAGTTGTCATGGACTCAATGGAAAAAAGAGAAGGCGGAGAAACAGTCTTTATTAGTGCAACAGTCATTGTTGAACGTTCCTCTCAAAAAGGCATTATTATTGGAAAACAAGGATCTATGCTTAAGGAAGTTGGTAAACGAGCTAGAGAAGATATAGAAGCATTACTTGGCTCTAAAGTTTTCTTAGAATTATGGGTAAAGGTCCAAAAGGATTGGCGGAACCGCTTATCCAATCTCCGTGATTATGGATTTAGAGACGACGAATATTAAAAAAAGAAACTCATTCCTTAAGTAAAGATTATGTCTTTGAATACTTTACCTTGTGGAATGGAGCGGAAGACGCTTGACTCCTGCGGGAGATGAGGAAAGGTCGAGACCCCGCAGGCAAAGCCGAGGAGGCTCGACTTCCTCCCCGCGGAAAGCAAGTGTCTGTAGCGTAATGAAACGCCACGTTAATATCCGCATTCTTAAACAACAAAGTTTGTTACCTGCATGTAGTATGCATTAGTAGCCAAAAAGATAATTAACAAAATTTATCTCACATGAAACTAGGGTAGAAGGGTCATCATAAATGCTAAGGATTTGGATTTAGTAGTTGCTAGTTTAAAAACAGAAAGGTGGGGTTCTTATGCTACATTTTACTTGGAAAGTGTTTAGTGAGACAGGTAACATTGACACATACCTTCTTTTTAAAGAGCTTGAAAAGGATCATGAACCAAGAACCGAAGATTTTAGTGAGGAGCTAGCAGAATTAGATTCACCGATTTCCTGACCCTTCCATAAACTCTTGGAAGGTGAAAAATTTGCTTCAAAAAGTTGAAGGAATTGTTGTAAGGACGAATGACTATGGTGAAACAAATAAGATTGTCACCATATTTACAAGAGAATTAGGGAAAATCGGCGTAATGGCAAGGGGTGCTAAAAAGCCAAGTAGTCGACTATCCTCTATTTCTCAACTATTTACTTATGGATATTTCTTAGTGCAGTCAGGTAAAGGACTGGGTACTCTTCAGCAAGGTGAAAGTATCTCGAGCATGAAATATATCAAATCAGATATTATTGCGACTGCTTATGCCTCCTATGTGGTAGAGTTAACAGATAAGGGAGTAGAAGAAAGGCAAGGAAACCCTTATTTATTTGAACTACTTCATCAGACTCTTAACTATATGAATGAAGGCTTGGATTTAGAGATATTAAAAATGATTTTTGAACTCAAGATGCTTCAAGTGATTGGTTTATATCCACACTTATCTAGCTGTGTAAGTTGCGGACAAACAGAGAGTACATTTTCCTTTTCCATTCAAGAAGGTGGATTCCTATGCCAGAATTGTTCGGGAAAGGATCAAAATCGGTTAAACATATCACCAGCTACGGTCAGGCTTCTCCGTCTTTTTTACACATTTGATCTAAATAGACTAGGTAATATATCTGTAAAAGAAGAAACGAAAGCCGAGCTCAAAATGGTAATTAGTCGATTTTATGATGAGTATTCAGGATTAATGTTAAAGTCAAAAAGATTTTTAACACAATTAGAAACGTTCAATAATCCTCTTTAACCCATACTTAAAAATGAAAAAAGCTCTCGGAAATAAGCTCCCGAGAGTTTTTTGTATTCATATTTAAGATGTATTTTGGTAGCCAAGTTTTATATATATGCTATATAATAACGTTTAGTATAGCACATTTAAGAGGGCTGCACACAAAAGGTGGTGTTACCAATAGAACTTAATAAAAGACAAGAGTTAATCGTACAAATCGTAAAAGATAATGGACCAATAACAGGAGAAAATATTGCTGATCGATTGAATTTAACGCGGGCTACGTTGCGACCGGATTTAGCAATCCTAACAATGGCTGGTTATTTAGATGCAAGACCACGCGTTGGTTATTTTTATACGGGAAAAACAGGGTCCCAATTGTTAACAGAGAAAGTAAAAAAACTACAAGTAAAAGATTACCAGTCCATTCCTGTGGTAGTAGATGAAAATGTCTCGGTTTATGATGCTATTTGTACGATGTTTCTAGAGGATGTCGGAACATTATTTGTCGTAAATAAAGAAGCGATTCTCGTCGGGGTTTTATCAAGAAAGGACCTACTTCGTGCAAGTTTAGGAAAGCAAGAGCTAAATTCTATCCCAGTACATATCATTATGACGAGGATGCCTAATATAACGGTATGTAAAAAGGACGACTTAATGTTAGATGTGGCCGTAAGATTAATTGAAAAGCAAATTGATGCGGTCCCTGTAGTAAAGGAAACTGAAAAAGGGCTAGAAGTTGTCGGTCGATTAACTAAGACGAATATGACAAAGGTTCTTGTGGATTTAGGACATGACGAAATGATCTAATATATAATTTTGATGGCGATGGAGGGATGAGATGAATAACCAAATCATCTATGTAGTTTCTGATTCAGTTGGAGAAACAGCAGAATTAGTCGTAAAAGCAGCAATCAGTCAATTTCAGACCACTGACACGTTGATCCGGAGAATTCCATTTATTGAAGATAAGTCCACATTAAAGGAAGTTATTCATCTAGCGAAGCTTAATAATGGAATTATTGTATTCACTCTTGTTATTCCTGAATTGCGTCATTATTTGATGGATGAAGCAAAAGCAGAAGGGGTCGTTGTCGTTGATATTATAGGACCTCTTATTGATCGAATCCAAGAGACAACAGGGTTACCTCCGTTATGCGAACCAGGGAATGTTAGAAAATTAGATGAAGATTACTTTAGGAAAGTAGAAGCCATCGAATTTGCTGTAAAATATGATGATGGTAGAGATCCAAGGGGAATTTTACGTGCGGACATCGTATTAGTTGGAGTTTCGAGAACATCGAAAACACCTTTATCACAATATCTCGCTCACAAGCGACTCAAAGTGGCCAATGTACCAATTGTACCTGAAGTTGATCCACCAGAGGAATTATTTAAAGTACCACCAACACGTTGTTTCGGTTTGAAAATTAGTCCAGATAAGCTTAATGATATACGTAAAGAAAGACTGAAGGCATTAGGATTAAATGATGAAGCAAGCTATGCAAATATCGAGAGAATAAAGGAAGAACTAGAGTATTTCGAGAAGGTTGCTGATAAAATTGGCTGCAAAGTAATTGATGTATCTAGTAAAGCTGTTGAAGAAACTGCAAATGTGATCTTAAACATTTATCAATCCACTTATAAAATTTAAAGAAAACCACACCCAAATTGTTACAGGGTGTGTTTTTTTGATTAAGACTATTAGTATTGATAGAAGCCTTCCCCAATGTTCCCATCTGATTGCCAAAAGGACGATACATTATTTTAATTTAAATTATTTGTTTTATTAATTTTGCTCACAGGAGAAATTTTAGTTATTTAAGAAAAATAAGTTTAAGTGGCCAAAAAACAATGGATATTTAACGAAAACTATACTATAATGAAAAATTGTTGACAAAAAAGAATAAAATAGGTTTAGAGTTGGGTAAAACCGAATAAACTAAATGTATAGCATTTGTCAAGAGGAAAAGTATTTTTTTTGCCCGAATAAGAAGGGAAAATAGCATATCATGTTAAATAGTATGGTATAGGCCTTTTATTATCCATATGACAAAATTCTGAAATTTAAAACTTGCATATAGATTGAAGGATTATTCGGAGGGATGTAGAATAGTGAAATATGACGAAAAATAATGAAGAAATTTATGTGGACGCAGATGCGTGTCCTGTTAAAAATGAAATCTTACATATTGCGAGTACATATCAAATTAATGTCATATTTGTAGCCTCTTACTCCCATATGATGACAAATACTATTGGTGGTACATGGGTATATGTTGACGCTAATAAGGAAGAGGTCGATATGTACATTACTAATCATGCTAAGAGAGGTGATGTCGTAATTACTCAAGATATAGGGTTAGCAAGCTTATTATTAGGTAAAGGAATTATAGCGGTTTCCCCTCGTGGAAAACAATATCTTGAGGAGACGATAGGATTCGCCCTAAATATGAGGTATATATCGGCAAAAGAAAGACGGAAAGGAAACTTTTCAAAGGGTCCAAGTCCGTTCACCAACCAAGACCGTCAACAATTTGTTTTAACTCTCGAAAAAATTTTGTCGAATCTTGAAGGAAATCGCGATTCTATATAGAAATATAAAACAATGGAGTTGTTAACTAGTGAATCGAATTTCAGAAGATATTATCGAAAAGATTCGCAATACAATAGACATTGTAGATGTAGTTAGTGAATATGTTCAATTGAAGAAACAAGGCAGGAACTATTTTGGACTGTGTCCCTTTCATGGAGAAAATTCTCCATCGTTTTCTGTATCTACAGATAAGCAAATTTACCACTGCTTTGGATGCGGTGCAGGTGGAAATATATTTTCATTCTTGATGGAAATAGAAGGGGTCTCTTTTATAGAAGCAGTTCAACAAGCAGCTGAAAGAGCCGACGTTGAGCTTCCTCATTCAATTGAACAAACAACTTCATCAAAACTTTCGACACATGAAGCCAAGATGATCGAAGCTCATGAGCTGTTAAAGAAATTTTACCATCATTTGCTTGTAAACACAAAGGAAGGTCAAGAACCTTTAGAATATTTAACTAACCGTGGTATTACAAGAGAAACCATTGATATGTTTGGAATTGGGTATTCACCGTCTTCGTGGGACTTTGGAACAAAGTTTTTACAAAAAAGAGGATTTTCTCTTGATTTGCTTGAAAGTGCTGGAATTTCAATAAGGAATCCAGAAGGGCGTTATTTTGATCGCTTTAGGAATAGAGTAATGTTTCCTCTTTGGAATCTACAAGGTCAGGTTTCAGCATTTAGTGGCAGAGTGATACAAGGTGGAGAACCTAAATATCTAAATAGTCCAGAAACAGATATATTTCAAAAAAGCAAAACTCTGTATGGCTTTCATTTGGCTCGGTCACATATTAGAAAAAAGCAGCAAGTGATTCTTCTCGAAGGGTTTGTAGATGTTATCGCATTGCACCGTGCTGATTTTACTAATTCTATTGCAACAATGGGGACTGCTTTAACAGAAGAACAAATCAAAATCATCAAACGGAATGTTGATCATGTCACAGTTTGCTATGATTCTGATAAAGCTGGAGTTGAAGCCGCCTATAGAGCTTCTTCAATGCTAAAGGCAGCCGGCTGCGAAGTAAGGGTTGCGATGATGCCAGAGGGTCTTGATCCTGATGACTACATTAAAAAATTTGGTGAAGCCAAGTTTAGAACCGATGTAATAGGGGCAAGTTTAACGTTGATGGCATTTAAGCTTCAATATTTTAGAAGAGGTAAAGATCTCCGAGATGAAGCAGATCGGATTTCTTATATCGATGATGTACTTAAGGAAATTTCTCACTTAGAAAAGCCAGTTGAAAAAGATCATTACTTACGACAGCTGGCTGAAGAATTTTCCATTTCATTGGATGCACTAAAATCTCAGGAATTACAACTAAGTAAGCAGGTTAAAAAAAGGGATAATGAGCATACATCAAGAAATAATATAGTTAATAGACCTATTTTGCCAGCTAAGAGAATGTTACCTGCTTATCAGAATGCAGAGCGTTTATTGATTGCCCATATGTTAAAAGACCAAGATGTGGCCTTTAAGGTACAGGAAACATTAGGTGGTTTATTTAATATAGAAGAACACAGTGCTATAGCTGCCTATTTGTACGGCTTTTATGAAGAAGGGCATAGGCCAGATGTTAATGCTTTTTTAAGTAGAATTGAGGATATTCCCTTACAGCGAGTAATTTCGGAAATTTCAATGCTTACAATTAATGAGGAAATCTCATCACAAGAGCTTAACGATTATGTAAAGCAGGTTTTGAATTATCCGAAGACGCTGAAAATAAAAGAAAAAGAAGTAGAACGTAGAGATGCTGAACGGAGGCAAGAGTTCGTTAAAGCTGCTCAAATTCAAATGGAAATTATCCAAATGAAGAAAGACCTCAAATAATCACGAAAAGTAGCACTAATTGGAAGGAGGGATCTTATATGGCTGAAAAACCAACTCAATCAAAACAAGTTGAAACAGATACGGATGAATTAACCCTTGACCAAGTAAAAGAACAGCTTACTGCTCTAGGAAAGAAACGTGGAGTTCTGACGTATGAAGAAATAGCCGATAAGATGTCTGGATTTGAAATAGAATCGGATCAAATGGATGAATATTATGAATTCCTAGGTGAGCAAGGTGTTGAAATAATTGGTGATGGTGAAGAAGAAGATCCCAACATTCAACAGTTAGCAAAGACGGATGAGGAATTTGATTTAAACGATTTAAGTGTGCCGCCGGGTGTGAAAATCAATGACCCTGTAAGAATGTATCTAAAGGAAATTGGTCGTGTAGACCTACTTTCTGCAGAGAATGAAATTCAATTAGCGAAGCGAATTGAAAAGGGTGATGAAGAAGCGAAGCGTCGTTTAGCTGAAGCTAATCTTCGTTTAGTTGTTAGTATTGCAAAACGTTATGTAGGCCGAGGTATGTTATTCCTAGATTTAATTCAGGAAGGAAATATGGGCCTCATAAAAGCTGTTGAAAAGTTCGATTATGAAAAAGGGTATAAATTTAGTACGTATGCAACATGGTGGATTCGTCAAGCAATCACTAGAGCAATAGCTGACCAGGCAAGAACGATTCGTATCCCAGTTCATATGGTAGAGACTATAAATAAATTAATTAGAGTTCAAAGACAGTTACTCCAGGATTTAGGTAGAGAACCTTCACCTGAAGAAATTGCAGAAGACATGGATCTGACTCCTGATAAAGTAAGAGAAATTTTAAAAATTGCCCAAGAACCAGTTTCATTAGAGACACCAATTGGTGAAGAAGATGATTCTCATCTTGGAGATTTCATTGAAGATCAAGATGCAACTTCTCCTTCTGAACATGCAGCCTATGAATTGCTTAAAGAGCAATTAGAAGATGTTCTTGATACGTTAACTGATCGTGAAGAAAATGTGCTACGTCTACGTTTTGGATTAGACGACGGACGTACAAGAACATTAGAAGAAGTAGGGAAAGTATTTGGTGTTACCCGTGAGCGTATTCGACAAATAGAAGCTAAAGCGTTAAGAAAGCTTCGCCACCCAAGTCGAAGTAAGCGTCTAAAAGACTTTTTAGAATAAATCTATTTACATGTAGTAGTTTACTTCTTACAATGAAGTAAACTATTTTTTTTGGAAGTATAGGTGATCATCATGAATTCTGAACGAAAACAAATCATCATTAAGGAAATCGAATATTGGAAAACAAATCGTTTACTACCAGAGCAATATTGTAATTATTTATTAACCTTGTACTCTGAAGGGGAACATGTAGATCAAGAGACTAAAAGGGCCCGTTTTGGCAAGTTTTTTAGCAGTATGCTTCCTACAAGTTGCTTGTTATTTATCTTAGTGGCACTTCTTGCTACCTATTTTACTGAAATGTCTATTCATTTGCAAATCACCATAAATGTAAGTTTATTAGCTATAACCTCTTTATTTACTTGGTATTATCGCAACAAAACAAGCTTTTATTTCAAAATTTACATAATTTTATCATTTTTACTATTTTTTATTACCACGATTGAGGTAGTTGATTTTTACGTTAAGGGTAATCCCCTTACTCTAGGCACTTTAGTTTTTAGTCATTGTCTGCTTTGGTATGTTGCCGGAAGAAAACTACAATTAACCTATCTAAAAGTAGCGGGAGTAAGTGGTTTAGTCATTTTAATCGTTTTTTTGATTAAAGATATATTTCTCACTTAGAGCGAATAATTATTATAAATGTTTTAAATGTTGTGAAAACTACTTGTTTACATTTATAATAAATGAAAACGCATACAAAATCTAGGGGGAACGAAAAATGAACTTTGATTTAAATTCAGAACAAATCCTTTTACAAAAGATGATTCGTGAATTTTCAAATGAAGAAGTTGCTCCAGAAGCGGAAAAGCGAGATAAAGAAAAGCGATTCCCAATTGAGATTATGAACAAACTTGGAAAGCTTGGTATGATGGGACTGCCATTTGATGAGGAATATGGAGGAGCAGGTGCTGACACTGTAAGCTTTGCAATCGTGGTAGAAGAGTTAAGTCGTGCTTGTGGCTCAACAGGAATTACATATTCGGCCCATATTTCTTTAGGTGGGGCTCCGATACATATGTTTGGTACAGACGAACAGAAAAGTAAATACTTACCAGCTATCTGTTCAGGTGAATCATTAGGAGCATTTGGATTAACAGAGCCCAATGCAGGGTCTGATGCCGGTGGTACCCAAACCATGGCTAGGGAAGAAGGGTCTGATTTTCGGATTAATGGAAATAAATGCTATATAACGAATGCAAGTTATGCAAAATATTTGGCTATAACTGCGATAACAGGTCAACAAGACAACAAAAAAGAAATAAGTGCGATTATCGTGCCTACAGATGCTCCTGGCTTTACAATCATTGATCAATACGAGAAAATGGGCTTACACTCTTCCAATACTACTGAATTAGTTTTAGAAGACGTTATAGTACCCCAAGATCATCTATTAGGTAAACGTGGTAATGGCTTTAAACAATTCCTTCAAACGTTGGATGGTGGAAGAATCGGAATAGGTGCTATGGCAGTTGGAATTGCGCAAGCTGCATATGATCAAGCACTTGGGTATGCTAAAGAGCGACGACAATTTGGCTCTCCACTGAGTAAATTCCAAGCAATTCAATTCAAACTTGCAGATATGGCTATGAAAATAGAATTGGCCAGGAATATGGTGTATAAAGCTGCCTGGTTAAAAGATCAAGGTAGGTCCTATTCAAAGGAAGCTTCGATGTGTAAGCTTTATGCTTCAGAAATATGCATGGAGATTACCAATCAGGCAGTTCAAATTCATGGTGGTAACGGCTATATGCGAGATTATCATGTAGAACGGTTCATGAGAGACGCAAAATTACTTGAAATTGGTGAAGGCACTTCTGAAATTCAGAGAATCGTAATAGCTCGTGAAATTGGATGTTAGATAGAAAAAACTTCATCAATTGATGAAGTTTTTTTTGTCGAAATCGTGAATTTATGAGTATCTTGTACATTAGGACTTTTACTTCTCGTCAATTTCAAGTAAAATAGAGATTGTTTGTATAAAATAAAAGATGAACACTAGGTCTTGTAAACAAATGGATTATTCATTTGGAACCTAGAATCGCTCGTTTTAGTGCACATGCATTGAGATGATTATGCATAGTTAAATTTACATAAGGGAGGAAAAACTGATGAATCGTAATCCATTAATACCGTTTGCACTTATTGCAATTTTAGGAATTGGAGCAATGTTTCTTTTTTCATTCGTAGGTCTTGATAATGCGGATGAAATGGCACATGGTGGAGAAGAGGAACCAGCGGCGGAAGCTTCGACACCTGAAGAGCTTTATGCTGCTAATTGCTTAAGCTGTCACGGGGATCAACTACAAGGTGGATTTGGTCCTGCACTTGCTAATATCGGTAGTCAATATGACGCTGAACATATTCAGGGAGTTATTACTAATGGGCAAGGCTCAATGCCAGCTATTGCTATAGATGCTGATAAGGCACAAGCTTTGGCAGAATGGTTAGCAGAAAAGAAATAGAAAGTTTCTTGGGTTTTTGCGAAAGCAAAAGCCTTTTTTTTATATGAGTAGCATTAACAACTTATAATGTTTAAAGTGGTGAAGTTGAAACCTCTCTGAGGAATGATTATGATGAGAAGAGAAGTTTTTTAATGTGTTGAAAGTGGTGAAGGATCGTGAATGAATTAAAACTATCAAAAAGGCTAGAAACCGTCGCAAGTGTTATTTTGGAGGGATCAACTCTTGCTGACATTGGATCAGATCATGCTTATCTTCCTATATATTGCTATTTAAAAGGAATCGTCCCTTTTGCGATAGCAGGGGAAGTAGTGGAGGGTCCTTTCCAAACTGCTAAAAATCAAGTTAATCGATTAGATTTACATAAATGGATTGATGTAAGAAAAGGAGATGGCTTGGCTGTTATTTCTAAAGGAGAAGTGAATGTTATTACCATTTGTGGAATGGGGGGAGCACTGATTGCCTCGATTCTTGAAGCCGGTAAGGAAAAGCTGGCTGGTGTGAACAGACTCATTCTACAGCCCAATATTTCTGCGATATCTGTTCGGAAGTGGTTACTCCAAAATGGTTGGAAATTAGTTGATGAGAAGATTCTAGAAGAAGATGATAAAATCTACGAAGTTCTAGTTGCTGAACCCGGAGAACCGACGTTTTCCTATACGACTAATGACTTAACCAAACAATTATTATTGGGACCGTTTTTATTAAAGGAACATAATCAGGTGTTCATAAAAAAGTGGACGCTTGAGAAGGCAAACTGGGAAAGAATTCTCAATCAATTAGAGAGTGCTGCTCCTTCAGTAGAAGTGGATGAAAAGAAAGAGGAGCTATTATCCTATTTACAATTTGTTAAGGAGGAGTTGGATTTACATGACTAAGATCCCAAATGGGTTTGAAGTAATTGGGTTGTTTGAGAAATTTTCACCAATGTCTTTAGCCTTAGAGAATGACAAGTATGGACTTCAAATAGGATCGTTAAATAAGCCAATCCATCATGTTATGGTTACTTTAGATGTATTAGAACCCGTAATCGACGAAGCCATTGAAAAAAAAGTGGATTTAATTATTTCACATCATCCTCCAATCTTCAGACCGATTAAGCATGTTCGAACGGATTCAGCAACAGGTAGAATTATTGAAAAATGTATGAAACATGATATTGCTGTATACTCAGCCCATACTAACCTAGATATTACCCAAGGTGGAGTAAATGATCTCTTAGCAGAAGCATTACAGCTTAAGGATGTTAAAATACTTTCAACGACAGAAACAACTCCTTTGAAGAAGCTTGTTGTATTTGTCCCTGACACTCACATGGAAGTAGTTAGAATGGCACTTGGTAACGCAGGAGCTGGTCATATTGGCAATTACAGCAACTGTACATTCATTACTAAGGGAGTTGGGACTTTTAAGCCTGAAGAGGGCTCAAGTCCCTTTATCGGTGCAGAGGGACGCCTTGAGGAGGTAGAGGAGGTTAAAATTGAAACCATCTTCCCTGCAGAACTTCAACGGAAAATCCTATCTGCCTTAAATAAGGCTCACCCATATGAAGAGGTTGCCTATGATATTTATCCTCTTGAAAACAAAGGAAAAGAATTTGGCCTTGGACGAATTGGGGTACTTCAGAATGAAATGACGTTAGAGGAATTTGCTCAATATGTAAAGCAAACCTTTAATGTTGAGGGATTGCGTATAGTCGGTGATCTTTCTAGTAAGGTTAAAAAGGTCGCTGTACTTGGTGGAGATGGTAATAAATATATTCATGCAGCACATTTTTCTGGAGCAGATGTTTTTGTAAGTGGAGATATTTATTTTCATTTTGCACATGAAGCAATGAATCTTGGACTGAATATTGTTGATCCTGGTCATCATATCGAGAAAATTATGATAAAAGGAGTTTCACAAGTACTGGAAAGAGGTAAGGTGGATCATTCTTTTGCTTTTTCTATTCACCAGTCTGAAACTAATACAAATCCCTTTCAATTTAGATAAGCTTTTGATTAGAGCATAAACAGAAAACAAAGAAATAGCATCCATCCGGATGCTATTTTACTTTCACCTTTGGTAAAATTTTATTTAAAGGAATAGAAGGTTTTTTATTCCATGTGCTTTCGTTAGTCGGATCATATTGCTCAAGGAATGCAATGACTTCTTTTGTAATTGGAGTAGGTGTTGAAGCACCAGCTGTTACAGCTACCTTGTTTACCCCATTTAACCATTCAAGCTCAAGCTCAGAAATGTCAGAGATTCGATAAGCCTTTGTACCTGCTATCTGCTCAGAAACTTGAGCAAGTCTATTGGAGTTGTTACTTTTAGGATCCCCAACTACAATGGTTAAATCAGCTTGTTTTGCCTGTTCCGCAACGGCTTCCTGTCTGACCTGAGTGGCTACACAAATTTCCTTGTGGACCTCTGTGTGTGGATATTTTGCTTTTACCTTTTCCATGATATCTTGAACATCCCATTGACTCATCGTCGTTTGATTGGTTACGATGATTTTTTCACTTGTAATAGAAAGCTGATCTACATCCTCTACATTCTCAACAAGATGAACTATTTCTGGTGCAATCCCAACAGCACCCTCAGGCTCGGGATGCCCCTTTTTGCCAATATAGATAAATTCATACCCATCTTCTTTTTTATTGCGGATTAAATCATGTGTAACAGTCACATCTGGACACGTTGCATCAATCGTAGTAAGACCTTTATCTGCAGCAATTCGTCTGACCTCAGGTGACACTCCGTGTGCTGTAAAGATAACTGTTCCTTTTTCAACTTGACTCAATATTTCAAGTCGATTAGGACCATCGAGAGTGATAATTCCTTCCTCTTCAAATGCATCTGTTACATGCTTATTATGAACAATCATCCCTAAGATATAAATTGGTCTTGGTAGGCTTTTATCTAAAGCTGCGTTTCGAGCAATGACCATGGCATCTACAACACCATAGCAATATCCTCTTGGAGCAATTTTCAGTACTTCCATTACATTTGTCCCCCTTATTAAAGCAAGCATAGCTACATCTATATGATTAATCAGATTTCACTTTAATTTATGAAGCTTACTCCTTTATTATATAGCATGTAGACTAGGGTGACAAAAAAAGAAACCTAAACGTATAACTTTGGCTTAGAAATTCCTTTTTCAACTACAGGTTTGTCAGTTGAATTTTCTTTTGCAACCGGAACTTCTTTTTCTTCTACGACTTCATCTGTTTTGGCGTCATCACTTGAGTTGAATTCCTTGTAAAGTTTAATTAATGAAGGAATATTTCTAACCATTGGTCCGTATTGCTGTACCATTGGTCCGACCTGATTGGCAACACCGATCGCCTTTTGAACGTTGTTTAGCATTCCGCCTGGATTTGCTAAAAGGTTTGATAAAAATCCTCCAGATCCTTGTTGTAAAGACTGACCAGCTACATTGTTTAAAGCACCAGCAGCCCCAGCTCCTTGCTTTGAAAATAGCTTTGATAATAAACCACCGGCACCGCGCGTTGGAGCTTGTGGCATTTGTGCAGCTCCTCTAGCTAATGATTGAAAAGGTGAGAAGCCATTCATATTATTCATCGGACCCATTGGCATTCTTGGTCCTCCTGGGAACATATAGATCCCCCTTTCTATACACGTAGTCATTTATACAATATGCGAGAACCGCTCGATATGTTTGAAATGAAGGTAATAAATAGGCTTCATACATGGAAATCATTCTTCTGTTAAACTATAATAAGAGGATGTGGTTCGTTAAGTACCTGATCCATTGTAAAAATTGAGCCTTGAGGTGATGCAATGAGTAAGACATTATTTGAACAGTTTGGATTGAAGGAGTTTGTAATAGAGGCAATTTTGAAATTGCAGTTTCATCAACCAACAGATATTCAATCACGTTTAATTCCAGCTATTTTAAAAGGGGAAAGTGTAATTGGACAATCTCAAACTGGTACAGGAAAGACACATGCTTTCCTTTTACCGTTAATTAATAATATAGATCCAGAGCGCCAAGAGGTACAGGTAGTGATTACAGCACCTACTAGAGAACTTGCTCATCAGATTTATGAAGAGGTCCAAAAGGTAATATCATTTAATCCAGCCATAACGGCAAAGAATTTTATCGGCGGAACGGACAAGCAGAGAACCATTGAACGCTTAAAAACACAGCCCCATATTGTCGTGGGTACACCAGGAAGAATCAATGACTTAATTAAAGAGAAAGCATTGTTAGTTTATACAGCAGATGCGATGGTTGTAGATGAAGCAGATCTAATGCTAGATATGGGCTTTATTTTTGATGTTGATCAAATTAGTTCAAAGATGAAGGAAGATTTACAGATGCTTGTATTTTCTGCGACCATTCCAGAAAAGCTTAAGCCCTTTCTTAAGAAGTACATGGAGAATCCAAAATATTCTCATGTCGAGCCTAAGCAGGTTACTGCGGCAAAGATTGATCATTACTTAATTCCATTAAAGCATAGAAATAAAAATAAATTATTGGTAGAAGTATGTAAATCGGTTAACCCTTATTTAGCGATCGTCTTTACCAATACAAAGAAAATGGCCGATACTGTTGCTGATTACTTAAGCGAAAATGGAATTACAGTTGGAATTATTCACGGCGATTTACCGCCACGTGAACGTAAAAAGATGATGAAGCAAATAAATGATGCAGAGTTTCAATATGTAGTAGCAACTGACCTAGCGGCTCGTGGAATCGATATCAAAGGGATTAGCCATGTCATCAATTATGAGCTACCATCAGATCTTGATTTTTATGTTCACCGTGTAGGACGGACAGCAAGAGCGGGATTATCGGGTATGGCCGTAACGATCTATGAACCAAGTGATGAGGACGCCTTGAATAAACTTGAAAAATTGGGGATCACATTCTCAAATATCGATGTGAGAAATAATGAATGGGTTGAAATTGGCCCAAGAGAAAAGCGAAAAGGAAGAAAGAAAGAACAAACGGAGATTGATAAAAAGGCTAAAAGCTTTATACAAAAACCGAAAAAGGTTAAGCCTGGCTATAAAAAGAGACTCCAACAGGAAACACAAAAATACAAAAAGACTTTACAAAGGAAAGATTCAAATAAAAGGTAAAGGTGTTAAGTAAGGAGAGGAAATATATCATGGTCAAAATTGGATCACATGTATCAATGAGTGGAAAAAAGATGTTTTTAGCGGCTAGTGAAGAAGCTGCTTCCTATGGTGCTAATACATTTATGGTATATACAGGTGCGCCTCAAAATACGAGACGTAAAAAAATCGAGGACTTAAATATTGAAGCGGGATTACAACATATGGCAGAGAATGGAATTTCTGATATTGTTGTACATGCCCCTTATATCATCAATATAGGTAATTCACAAAATCCAGATACATTTGACTTAGGCGTTCGATTCTTACGTTCCGAGATAGAACGCACAGAAGCTCTAGGTGCTAGGCAAATTGTACTACACCCAGGAGCTCATGTTGGAGCAGGGGCTGATGCTGGGATTTTAAAAATCATTGAGGGATTAAACGAGGTCCTCGATTCTAAGCAACAGGTACAGATTGCATTAGAAACAATGGCTGGAAAAGGATCAGAATGTGGAAGAAACTTTGAAGAATTAGCTAGAATTATAGACGGGGTAACACATAACGATAAGCTTTCCATCTGTTTTGATACGTGTCATACACATGATGCTGGTTATGACCTTGTTAATGACTTTGATGGAGTATTAGAAGAGTTTGATAAAATAATCGGAATTGACCGGATTAAGGTCCTACACATTAATGATAGTAAAAATGAACGCGGGGCTTCGAAGGACCGTCATGAGAATATTGGTTTTGGCCATATCGGCTTTAAAGCCTTAAACTACATTGTTCATCATCCTTCATTAGTGGAAGTTCCTAAGATTTTAGAAACGCCATTTATTGGTGAGGACAAAAAGGACAAAAAACCACCATATAAGGTAGAAATTGAAATGTTTAAAAATCAATCATTCAATGAAAATTGGATTACTGAATCTGAATAAAAAGAACGGGAGAATAGCTTCTCTCGTTCTTTTCTTTTTACTAGGCTCTGTTAAAGTTAGTTGTTGATTTCCGTTCCAGGACACTCGCTTTCCGCGGGCGGGTTCGGGAGCCTCCTCGACGCTTCACGCCTGCGGGGTCTCCTTCACCACGCTTCTCCCGCAGGAGTCTCGCGTCCTTCCACTTCAATCAACTCTGCTAGAATCAACACTGTACTTTAACACAGCCTTTTACTAAGTAAAATGAAGTATGTCGATGCTAACCGATGATTAGTTTCCTGTAAAATCCTGAAAAATTCGATTTATTTTTTTGGCAACGTCCGGACTTGTTATTTTAGCAATTTCTTTAAGAAGACGTGTTCTTTCACTTGAATTAAATATATTTATATTTTTACCTCTTATAAGTACAACGACCTGCTCGGCCTGCTGGCTTGTAATTGAAATTTGATGCTTTTTAGCTAGTTTTAATAACTCTTCTTTTGTTATCCGATTTAACTTCTGATTGACAATCTGCTCAATTAATCTCATGATGTCCCTCCTCTTTTTTCACTGTCATTATACGAATTCACTTTGAAATCTGTGAATGTAATAGCCCATGTTATTGATTTTTCAGTGGGAATTGAATAAAACTGGAGGAGGATCATCTTACAATAGACAATAGTCAGGATGTGTAACAGGGGAGGTGGGGATTGGAAGTCTAATAGTGGAGATTTTAGCTTATTTCCAAAATCATTTATCTTGTGTTTAAAATTTACCTCATGTATACTAAATCGGAATGATTCTTAAAGTTGGTGAAAAATATGACGGTACAAACAATTGTAGACATAGAGCATTTATCCTTTTATTATAATCAGCAATTAGTCTTAGATGATATAACACTACAAATTCCTAGAGGAGCTTTTATAGGGTTAGTTGGACCTAACGGATCTGGGAAATCTACATTACTTAAAAGTATTTTAGGATTATTAAATCCCTCTAATGGTACGATCAAGTTATTTGAAAAGCCGATTGGTCAGTTTAAAGAATGGCATAAAATTGGTTATGTATCTCAAAAAGCTAATAGCTTTAACACGGGTTTTCCGGCCACTGTATTTGAGGTCGTTTCAACTGGGCTTGTTTCGAAAAAGGGATTGTTTAAGAGAATAACACGGCAAGATCGCCAAAAAATTGAGGATGCCATTCGATCAGTTGGGATGGAGCCATATATGAGAAGAAATATCGGAGAACTTTCAGGTGGCCAACAACAGCGGGTGTTTATAGCGAGAGCTCTAGTAAGTGAGCCAGAGCTTTTAATTCTTGATGAGCCAACTGTCGGAGTAGATGCAAAGACTGTTCAAAACTTCTATCAGATGCTGGAACATTTAAATAAAGATAAGAATATTACCTTACTATTAGTCACACATGATGTTGGGACGATTACAGATAAGGTGAGTCATGTTGCTTGTTTAAATAGACATCTGCACTTTCATGGTGATACAAAAGAGTTCTCTGAACAAAAAGGGATATTAGCGGAGTTTTATGATCATCACGTTCATGTCCTAACCCATGACCATGGAGGATGTGACAAATGTTAACAGCAATCTTTCAATATGAGTTTATCCAAAATGCATTTATTTCTGGAGTGTTAATAGGAGTACTTGCTCCATTACTTGGGGTTTTTATTGTAGTGAGAAGACAAGCACTTATTGCGGATGCACTAAGCCACATTACATTAGCTGGTATTGCTGCTAGTCTGTTAGTGGAAAAGAAATGGGGGGCTTACACGGTCAATCCTCTCTATATGGGAATGGGTTTTTCTGTGTTGGGTTCTTTATTTATTGAACAGCTTCGCAAAGTATATAAATTTTATCAGGAATTAGCTATTCCAATCATTTTATCTGGCGGGATTGGCCTTGGAGTTTTGCTTATATCATTAGCCGAAGGATTTAACACAGACTTATTTAATTATTTATTTGGAAGTGTGAATGCGGTTAGTCGCTCAGATATGTGGACAATCGTGGGCATCACGATCTTTGTTTTAGTCATTATTGCTCTAATCTATAAGGAGCTCTTTGCTCTTTCCTTTGATGAAGAGCATGCTGTTGCTTCAGGTGTAAAAACGAAGTTGATTAATTTTATCTTTATTGTGATGGTTGCCCTTGTTATTGCGGCTTCTATGAGAGTAGTAGGAATCTTACTTGTTTCTTCGCTTATGACTTTACCTGTTGCAGCAAGTATGAGAATTGCAACCGGCTTTAAGCAAACGATATTCTTATCAATCCTATTAGGAGAGATTGCGGTTATTGGTGGTTTGTTTTTATCATACTTTTTAAATTTAGCACCTGGTGGAACCATTGTTATTTTAGCAGTAATTATTTTATTAGTAACAATTACTTTACAGAAATGGAAGGTGATTAAGCGATGAATGTGGAAGAAGCTATTAGCTTGATGAAAGAAAAGGGATATAAGCATACTGATAAAAGGGAAGAGATGCTTCGAATCTTTTCATCCTTTAATAAATATTTAACGGCTAGAGATATTTTAGAAAATATGAAGGAAGACTTTCCGGGTTTAAGCTTTGATACGATTTATCGGAACCTATCATTATTTGCAGAAATGGGAATCTTAGAATCAACAGAGCTTGAAGGGGAGAAACACTTTAGATTTACATGTAGTACAAAAGAACATCATCATCATTTTATCTGTATGGAATGTGGTGGAACAAAAGAGATTAAGGCATGTCCAATGGATCGTATGGTGAATGATTTATCAGGCTATGATATCACTGGACATAAATTTGAAATTTATGGAAAATGTCCAACGTGTATATAAAAAAACACACATTTGCAATGTGTGTTTTTTATTTTGTAGATTGAAAATGCTGTTCTACCCAATCCTTCGCTTCTTTCCAATTGTTTACCCTAATAACGTTTTTAGGTATAGGTTCTTGGTTATAGGGGGTATTAAATAGAAGGACTGGTATGTTGCACTCTTCACTAATTTCACAGGCATTATCATGTTTATCCTCAAAAAACACTTCTACTTCGTGCTTTCTAACAGCTTCTAGCTTATCGTGTTTACCGATCAGTTCGATATGATGATAAGGAACCTCTCTATTGGCAAACCAGCTTTGGGTTATATCAAAATATTGATTGTTTCTCGCACTTATAAAAATAAGCTGATGTTCATCATACCACTTGTTTAAGACTGACATTACATAGTCATCGACCATTTTTGCGTTTGTATAAATGGTGGGCTCAGCAGTCTTCATCCATTTATAAAACTCTTCACTAGATATTCCAATAATAGTGGCAAGGTCATAAACAGTTAGATCCTTTAAAGTTAAATTCAAATTAAAGGATTGATTTATATAGGGAATAAAGGAAGTTGGACAGGTAATCGTCCCGTCTATATCAATACCAAGTTTTCTCTTTTGCATCATTATAAAAGCTCCTCTTAGTTATCTAATCTTAGTGTACCATAAATTCAAAAAAGACTGCGTTATATGTGGTTTGTAAATATTTACACCTATAAAAACAGTAAAACCCTCCATACTAATAAATGCTCCTTAACCAAGGAAAGCGAGGGATTCAAAAATGGCAAACGATAAGAGTAAGACAGAAGATATCCAAATCGATGAGAATATTGATGACGCTAGTATGGATGAACTCAATTCTAATGCACAATCTGCTGATCCCTATAGGGAAGAGTATGCAGCAGAGGTAGCGCCGAATGTAATTGATTTTAATCGTCGTGAAGCAGAAACTACTCGTCCAACCGCTACTTTTAGTAAGGATGTTAATAGAGACCTTACTGCTACCGAGACAAATGTTGATGATGTTACAGGCGGGAGAGGGATTGCAGGTCTAGCACTTGCATTATCCATTCTGTCGTTGTTCGTAATGCCTATTATCTTGGGAGCAGCTGGGATTATCATCGGTTTCATTGCAAGAAGACGTGGCTCAACTACATTAGGAGCATGGGCAATTGGTATAGGAGCCATTTCAATTATCGTTGGGATGTTTATATTACCGTTCTTTTAAAAGTGAATGAAAAAAGCTTGACACGTTTATTCGTGTCAAGCTTTTTGTTTTAGCTTTTCTTCAGCTATTTTATCAATTTCTTTCTTTAGTTCTTCCACCATTGTTGCTTCTGGGACTTTCCTAACAATTTCTCCATGTCTAAATAACAAGCCTTCTCCACGAGCACCAGCAATTCCAATATCCGCTTCTCTTGCTTCACCAGGTCCGTTTACAGCACATCCTAACACGGCCACTTTAATGGGTGCTTTAATCGTAGAGATATATTCTTCTACTTCATTTGCAATGCTAATTAAGTCAATTTCAATTCGACCACAAGTAGGACAAGAAATTAAAGTAGCAGCATTTGCAGCCAAACCAAACGATTTCAATAATTCTCTAGCTACTTTTACTTCCTCAACTGGGTCAGCACTTAATGAAATTCGAACGGTATTTCCAATCCCTTTACTGATAATGGCTCCAAGTCCTGCGGCACTTTTTACAGTTCCTGCAAATAGGGTTCCTGATTCAGTAATTCCAAGGTGAAGTGGATAGTCAAAGGCACGCGCAGCTTTTTCGTAAGCCTCAATGGCTAGATTCACATCAGAGGCTTTCATGGATACGATAATATCATGGAAATCAAGGTCTTCTAAAATTTTTATATGGTGA
Organism: Bacillus sp. AK128; assembly: GCF_053903075.1. Classification (NCBI taxonomy): domain Bacteria; kingdom Bacillati; phylum Bacillota; class Bacilli; order Caryophanales; family Bacillaceae; genus Bacillus; species Bacillus sp. AK128. The sequence continues at coordinate 1,265,752 of NZ_CP096379.1, forward strand.
AGAGCACTTTCAACCATTCCATCTGCAGTAGGATAACCATACTTTTCAATGATTCGTTTTTCAAGGGAACCTGCATTTACTCCAATTCTAATTGGAATACCCTTTGCTTTTGCCGCATTTACAACAGCCTCAACCTTTTCTCTTCGACCAATATTACCAGGGTTAATCCTAATTTTATCAGCGCCACCCTCGATCGCTTTTAATGCAAGTTTATAGTCAAAATGGATGTCAACAACAAGTGGAATAGAGATGCGTTTCTTAATTTCAGAAATAGCGTTTGCAGCACGTTCATCAGGACATGCCACACGAACAACCTGGCATCCAGCCTCTTCTAATCGTTTAATCTCTGCAACTGTTGCTTCAACATCATGAGTTTTTGTAGTAGTCATACTTTGAATAACAATCTCGTTATTCCCACCGATCGTTAAATTTCCAACTTTAACAGGGCGTGTTTTCGAACGATGTACAATTTCACCCATGTTTAATCGCTCCTTTTGGTTACTTATGTATAACCATTTTTAAGCTTATCAAAATACATAAGCCAAATCTATTGTAACAATGTAGCTCAAAGAATTACAAGTAGTTTGACTAATCTCATTGTTTATAGAGAGGTACTTTATACTCTTTGCCAATTTGGATTTTTTCAGGGGCTACCCCCTCATTAAGCTGTTTAAAGTCATTGACTACCTTAGAAATTTCAACTGGTAATGAACCCTGTTGATGCTGTTCAACCAATGATAATACTGTATCTCCAGCTTTAACTTTTACCTTGATAAAATTACTCTCTGGAGCTTTTGTGGATGAATCAGTGACGGATTCCTGTGATGCGGCACTGACATTTATAGTTGGTAAGGTTCCTTTACTTAAATCATAATATATACTATAAGAGACTAACAAAATTAGAAATAAGGTAACAAGCTTTTTCAAGATTAAACACCTACTTTTCACATGTTTATCTATACATATGGCTTGTCCTAAAAAAATATTCTAATTTTAATGACGGGAAAAGAAACTTTTTTATTGCTAACCCGTAAATAATGTAGGGTAAATGAACGAGATGAATGTCTTATAAACAAATATTAGAATTATGATTTTTAAAAGGAGAGGAAAATATGGATTTCTTACTAATTCCATCAGTTGGGTTTCTTATTTTATTGATTGGTACGTTATTTCTTGTAGGAGAAATGCTTGTTAGAGCAAGAGGGATATTTGGAATTCTTGGCCTAGCATTAATCGCAAGCTACTTTACCTTTCACAATACAGGAGAAAACTTTATTATCATTTTGGGACTTTATGTTGTAGGTTTGTTATTTGTCTTTATAGATGGAAAATTTGTAAACGATGGGACTTTAGCCATTGTCGGAATGATCTTAATGACAATTTCTGTTGTGATTCCCGCCCCAACTATTATTTATGGAGTTTTATCTGGATTTGGTTTAATTGTTGGTGGATTACTTTCACCACTACTTTTAAAGGTCCTACCGAGTAGAGAGATGTGGTCAAAAATGGCCCTTAAAGACCGCCTTACCTCAGAGGAAGGCTATAATTCTGTTAATTCGGCTTATCTAGAACTGGTTGGGAAGAAGGGAGTTACCTCTACTCCATTTAGACCTGTTGGGACCATCGAAGTAGATGAAAAACATTATAGTGCAGTATCTGATGGAGAGTGGATTGAAGGTGGTGTTGAAGTAGAAGTTATCAAAGTTGAAGGAACTAGAATTTTGATTAAGAGAGTGGAGGATTAACTCCTCTCTCTTAACAGCAATTTTCATCTTTTTCCGATGCCATTCCATGGAGTGCTGACTCATTAGAGTCACAGCAAGTATTGTCAGCTGACCTAAAAAGGCAGCACAACTCTTCTGATAGTAGGTGACTTACTTCTTCCTGGTTCAAACTATAGTAACTCCAGGTTCCTTCGGTTTTCTTATGAATCATATTAGCATCTAAAAGAATCTTTAAATGGTATGATAACTTTGACTGTGGCATTTCAATGAATTCTGTCATGTCACATACACAAACCGAACCTTTTTCGGTTAATATATTTAGGATTTGTAGTCTTTTTTGATCAGCTAATGCCTTAAATTGCTTTTCGTATTTGGAGAAGAGAGTTTGTTTGGAAAGATCCTCTACCGCTAATGGTTTCATTTCTTCACTCCTAAATCAAGATTTATTGATTTAATTTTATTATAAATATAATAACCATTCGAATCAATAGGTTCCTCGAGGAGATAGTAAAAGAGGCTGGGACAAAACCTAATACCGATCTCAAAGTCGAATAATTTCTATTTAGTCTACCTATCAAATATAATGCTTTATTTGTTTACTTTGTTACTTGTTAAACAGTTAAGCTAGAAGAACCAGGTTGTTCCATTGCGCTTCAGCCACTCGCTTTCCGCGGGGAGGAATCTGAGCCTCCTCGGCTACGCCTGCGGGGGTCTCAGCCTTTCCTCTACCTCCCGCAGGAGTCGAGTGGCTTCCGCTCCATTCCACTAGGTTTTAAAATTAGAGTGCAATATCAACAATTCAATTGAAAGTAACAAATAAAGACCCGAACTAGTAGGTGAAAGATACATCAAAAGATCACCAAATTGCTCGGGTTTATCACTGGCTGAAATACTTATGTCCCAGCCTCTTTACATTACTTTTTTATAGGAATCTCTTTTAGTGTGAGGTATAGCATGATTAAGGTGACAAACCAATAAACAAAATAAGATGAAATGACGTTAATTTTCATAAGGTTCATGAGCATTAAAAAGGTTACTGCAAGTGTTATACAATAAGCACTTAGTACCCATAATCTTCGGTATGGAAGATTTCTTTTCAACAGACTTGCGATACTAAGTCCAAACAACGCAAAAATTGAGATTTCAATAAATTTGATGGCGGCAGCAAATAAATAGGATGCCAATATAATTAATGAAAGCAGGATAGGTAAGATACCTGAAAAAGTTTCTACATATTCTGATAATGTATCCTTTGTAAGTGGGAGGTCCCCAAGCATGTCATACGGTAAGGATTGAGTAAATTGATTAGAGTGGTATGCAAGCTCAGAAGAAAGAAATCCAATACTATTTTCGTATTTCTCTAATTCTTCTACAGTCCACTCGCCAGTTGGATCAAATAGTACATAAATCCCGTTTACATTATATAAGGTTGGTTCCTCAATATTGGATACAAGCTTTTCATCCTCTATAGAGAAATCTGGAAGGGTTGTGTCAATTATTTCGTCAAAGACATTTACTGCTTTTACGATATCCATACTATTATAGATAGAAGTAGGGATGATTGATAAAAACGTGAGAAGAAAAACATATAGGATTGTTTTTCCTATCGTTTGAAAGCGGAGTTTTGCAATATCCTTTGGTGAATATAAACTTTTAATCCATTGCTGTATTATGCCCATTCATGTTCCTCCTTTGAAGCTACACCCTTCATTTTAACGGAGCATTTAAATAGAAACAAGAAGAACAAGGAGGTTATTTTTATGGAGTTTGTATATTGGAGTATTATTATCTTACTTTTTCTGGGTTCATTTGTAGGGTTAATCTTTCCCATAATTCCTAGTGTGTTGTTTATCGGACTAGGTTTAGTGTTATATGGAGTTTTCTTCTCTTTTGAAGCACTAGGAGTTTGGTTTTGGGTTATACAAGGCTTGTTTGTAGCGCTTTTATTTATAGCTGATTATGCTGGTAATTTAATTGGTGTAAAAAAATTCGGAGGTTCAAAAGCAGCTGGGTGGGGAAGTACCATTGGTTTATTAGTTGGCCCTTTTGTTATCCCATTTGCAGGGATTATTCTTGGTCCATTCATTGGTGCAATTTTAGCGGAGTTATTAATTGCGAAAAAAGGATTTAAGGAAGCTGTAAAAGTAGGGGTAGGTTCAGTAATTGGATTTTTAAGCAGTACGATTGTTAAGTTGATCATTCAGACTTTAATGATTATCTACTTTTTTATTGTTATTTTTTAGTTATGGTCTTTTCTAAATAGTATAATCGACACGTTCCATTTCGCTCCAAACACTTGCTTTCCTCTATCTCCGAAGAAAAAGCTCTTTCCTTTTTCCTTGCAGGAGTCAAGTGTTTTCCGCTCCATTCCACTAACGTATTCTTAAAAACAGCAACTTTAAATATTTGTTGAAATTTAGTTGATCGGTAGGTTATTTCATACTATTGGAAATAACTTCCAAACAACCCGTAGAAAGCGAGTATCCTGGAACGAAACTTCGTTAACAAACTTGCAGAGCCTTACTGAAAGAACTTTTCCAAAAGAATGTTGTTTTTAAGAAACTTTTTAAAAATAATGTCATGTTTTTAGGTTATATTTGGATATAATACTTGAGGTAAGTCTTATTGATTGAAAGAGACGGATTATTTTGGTAATCTAAAATCAAGCTGAACATTTTAGATGTTCAAACATACATATTAAGGGAGGAAATTAACATGGCAAAATACGAATTACCACAATTACCTTATGCATATGATGCTCTAGAGCCTCATATCGACAAAGAAACAATGAACATTCACCACACGAAGCACCACAATACTTATGTAACAAATGTAAATAATGCATTAGAAGGAAACGACGAGCTATTAAGCAAGAGTGTGGAAGAGCTTGTTTCTAACTTAGACGCAGTTCCTGAAAATGTTCGTACAGCTGTACGTAACAATGGTGGTGGACATGCAAACCATAGCTTATTCTGGACAATTCTTTCTCCAAATGGTGGTGGCGAGCCTACTGGTGAGCTAGCTGATGCAATTAATGCAAAGTTTGGTAGCTATGACAAGTTCAAGGAAGCTTTTGCTGCTGCAGCTACAACTCGCTTTGGTTCAGGTTGGGCTTGGTTAGTAGTAAATAACGGTGAACTTGAAGTAACTAGCACGCCAAACCAAGACTCTCCATTAATGGAAGGTAAAACTCCTGTTCTTGGTCTTGATGTTTGGGAGCATGCTTACTACTTAAATTATCAAAACCGTCGTCCTGACTATATTTCTTCTTTCTGGAATGTAGTAAACTGGGATGAAGTATCAAAGAGATTTACTGCAGCAAAATAAATTAATGCATAAAACGGCTCACCGCTTAGGTGGGCTGTTTTTATTTCTTTTTATGACTCTGTTAAAGTAGAGTGTTGATTTTTAGCACAGTTGATTGTAGTGGAAGGACGCGAGACTTCTGCGGGAGCAGCGTGACATATGACAAAGGAAATCACTTTGTCACTGGTGAGACCCCGGAAGCGAAGCTGGGAGGCTCACCGCACGCCCCGCGAAAAGCGAGTGTCCTGTAACGAAAATCAACAACAAAGATTAACAACCCTTTTTTTAGATATTTAACCACCCAAAAAAAGCCTGAATTCAAATCGGTTTTATGAATAACCCTAAATTATAATTCTTTATCTTCACATGGAATTATTAGCTAGTTACCTTTTTACATATCTCTCCCCTTTATGAGAGAAAATAGGAAACATACAAAAGGGGAGTAAGGATATGAAAATAAAAAAGATCATTGGTGATGTCGAAGTAAATAAAGATCTTATCCTACTACTAACAATTGGTGGGTTATATGCATTAAGTATTTCTCTGTCCAACACGTTTGTGAATGTTTATCTGTGGAAACAATCAGGGGAGTTTTTAGACATAGGCATTTACAATTTATCAATTGTTACACTTCAACCGATTACCTTTATTTTGGCTGGAAGATGGGCCAAAAAAATAGATCGGGTTATTGTTTTGAGGCTAGGGGTTTCTTCTTTAGCTATATTCTTTTTATCCGTATTATTTATAGGGGAGCATGCAGCTGACTACTTAATTCTACTAGGTGGCTTATTGGGAATCGGATATGGCTTCTACTGGCTTGCCTTTAATGTATTAACCTTTGAAATAACTGAGCCTGAGACCCGAGATTTTTTTAATGGCTTTCTAGGGTTGCTAAGCTCTTTTGCTGGCATGATTGGTCCTATTTTAGCAGGAACGATCATATCTAATATGGCTAAGTTCACTGGATATTCCGTCATCTTTACAATTTCCCTTATCCTGTTTTCTGGAGCGGTTGTTCTTAGCTTCTTCTTAAAAAGACGGCCTGCTCAAGGGAACTTTGATTTTATTCGAGTTATTAAAGAGCGAGCCCATAATAAAAATTGGCGAATGATTACGAATGCGAATTTTTTCCAAGGATTAAGAGAAGGAACCTTTGTTTTTATCATTTCAGTATTTGTCTTTATCACGACAAATAGTGAATTAGCATTAGGGAAATTCGGATTAGTTAATTCGGTTGTAGCGTTCTTTGGGTATTATATAATTACAAGAACAATAAAAGAGAAACACCGTAAAAAATCTATCTTAGTAGGAGGACTCCTCCTCTACGCTGCGATTTTTCTTATTGTTTTTGAACTATCCTATGCACGTCTTATCACGTATGCTGTGGTAATCGCAATTGCTTATCCACTTTTACTGGTTCCATATATGTCCTTATCTTATGATGTCATTGGGCAGGGATGGAACGCTGCAAAGATGAGAATCGAGTATATCGTAGTGAGAGAGCTGTTTTTAAATACCGGTAGATTTGTATCGATATTAACCTTTCTCTTTAGTGTTAATTTTTTTGATGAAACGAAAAGCATTCCAATCCTACTATGTGTTTTAGGTGCAGGCCATGCGGTCATTTATTTATTCATTAGACATGTTGAAATCAATAAAGACAAGCGAGATAAAACAAGTTATAATTCCACTGTTTCACAACGGAAGCTTACAGATGGTGAAGGTGGATCAACTGTATAGGATTTGCAAAAGAGAGTTTGGGGATTTTCCTGAGCTCTTATTTTTTATACATGCAGAAAATTAATGGACTTTACTATCTCAACATTGCTTACCAATACAAAAGACTTCTCCTTTATTTACGGAGAAGTCTTATCTACTTTTATTGCCCCTGACCTAAAGAGTAACCTCGTTCGTCATTAAATCTATATAGGTTTTCAATTTTAATAAAGTCTAATCCTGTTTGTTGAACTCGATCTAAAAGCTTAATAATGTCATCATTTGTTATTTCTGAGTTGGCGGCACTCATTTGGAAACGGCATCGCCAGTGATCGGTTGTAAACGTTTCAGGGAATCCGTTTGGATATACTTTAACGCCTCGGTTTGTGATTACTGCTAATGAAAACTCAGGTTCTGCAATTTTAACTAATTTTTCACCAATCTCATCAGCCGTTAAGTCATTATTAAATAAGAATACATCTACACCATCTAGTTTACGTACTACATCACTGCCTTTCCGGTCCTTACCTAACGGTGGCAGGGTTGATACCACTTCCGCTGAGTCTTTGTCGACATTTTTGTACTGAACAGGAGTATAGGTTGTTGGAGTTTGCCCTAGTCTTTCAATTACTGCTTCTGCAAATTCCATCGTTCCGACAGAGCCTCCCCCTTTTGCAATGTCTCCTGTATGGATACCATCTTCAATAGTTTTAAGCCATGCGTTATGAATTTTAGTTGCAACGTCAGCTTGATCAATATGAACCAGCATCATAATAGCTCCCTGGATTAATCCTGAAGGATTAGCAATTCCTTTTCCAGCAATATCTGGAGCACTTCCATGAATAGCTTCAAACATTGCAACGTGGTCTCCGATATTAGCTGAACCAGCGAGTCCAACACTCCCGGTTATTTGAGCAGCAACATCAGATGCAATATCACCATATAGGTTAGGCATGACAATCACATCAAAGTCTTGTGGAGTATCTGCTATTTTCGCCATTCCAATATCGATGATCCAATGTTCAGTTTCAATTTCGGGATATTCAACCGAGATTTCCTTAAACACTTGATGGAAAAGTCCATCTGTTAATTTCATAATGTTATCTTTTGTAAAGCACGTTACTTTTTTACGGTTGTTTTTTCTAGCGTACTCAAATGCATAACGAATAATTTTTTCAGAACCTGGCCGAGTAATAAGTTTTAAACATTGTACAACCTCAGGTGTTTGCTGGTGCTCAATACCTGCATATAAGTCTTCTTCATTTTCACGTATAATGACAAGATCCATATTGGGATGCTTTGTTTTTACAAAAGGAGCATAAGATACATTCGGTCTTACATTTGCATATAACCCTAATGTTTTTCGAATGGTAACATTTAAGCTTTTATAGCCCCCACCTTGTGGTGTTGTGATGGGACCTTTAAAAAATACTTTATTATCTCTAAGTGATTCCCAAGCATCATCAGGTATTCCAGATGAGTTTCCAGATAAATATACTTTTTCACCTATGTCTATAAATTCAGGCTCAATTCTAGCCCCTGCATATTCCAATACCTTTAAAGTAGCATCCATAATCTCCGGGCCGATACCGTCTCCTCTAGCAACGGTAATCTTACGTTTTTGTTCCATAATCAAATCTTCCTTTCCTTAATTGTGTGAGTCTATTAATAGTGTACCCCTACAATGGTATTCAAATTAATAGTAGAAGTAAATTGAAACACCTTTAAGAATCAAAAACAGTAATGTGACAAATACTATTTCTAGATATAGGTTAGAGATTCGTCTTACAATTACAAAATTCCACATGAATTTACAAAACCTTTACAAATGGTTTATACAAGGTTAATACTAAACCTTTATTCTAAAACACGTAGGACAAAACAAACAAAACACTCTTTAGGGGGAATAACGAAATGAAGAGCTTAAAAAGCTTACTATTACTTTTAGTTATGGCGTCATTAATGGCATTTGCTGCTGCTTGTGGCGGAGGAGAAACAGAAGAAACTACTGAAGGTGGTACTGAAGAAGCTGCTGAAGGTGAAACTGGTTCTGAAGAAGTAGAAAACACTGAACTAGAAGGTAGTGTTGTAATCGACGGTTCTGGTACTGTATATCCTTTCATGGCTAAAATGGCTGAAAACTATATGACAAATGAGCAAGAAGGAGTTTCAGTTGAAGTAAGCCGTGCTGGTACAAGTGCTGGTTTCAAGAAGTTCTTAGTTGCTGAAGGTGGAACGGATTTCAACGATGCATCACGTGCAATTAAAGATGAAGAAAAAGCTACTGCAGATGAGCTTGGAATTGAAGTAAAAGAATTAAAGGTAGCATTAGACGGATTAACTTTCGTTATTAATAAGGAAAACACTTGGGCAGCTGAACTAACTGAGCAAGAGTTAATTGATATCTTCCTAGCAAGCGCTGGTAAGAAATTATGGTCTGACGTTCGTGCAGATTTCCCAGCTGAAGAAATTAAAGCTTATGGTCCAAACGAAAACCATGGTACTTACGAGTTCTTCTTTGAAAATATTCTTGATGAGCAAGATCTAGTTGAAGGAATTAATCTACAACAAGACTACTCTACTTTAGTTAACCTAGTTGCTGAAGACAAGAACGCAATTGCATTCTTCGGATATGGTTACTATGTTAACAACCAAGATAAGTTAACAGCTGTAAATGTTGACTTTGGAAATGGTCCAATTGCACCATCTATCGATACAATTAAAGAAGATGGCGATTATGCAAACTTTACTCGTCCAGTATTCACATATTTAAATGTAGGTAATGCTAAGGAAAAGCCACAGGTATTAGATTATGCAATCTACACAATGAAAAACGCTGCTGATGTGGCTGCTGAAACTGGATTTGCTCCATTAACGGATGCAGAGCTAGAAGCTTATGTTACTGAATTAGAAGCTTTAAAATAATATTAATAGCTTGAAGATGAGAGCCTTTATATGGCTACTCATCTTCTTAGCTGTTTATTATAGGTATTAAATGAGTCCTTACTTAAGGTAAAGGATGAAAGGGGCTTTAAAGGAATGGGAAAATCCATGGTTGAAGATAAAGATAAAACCAATATCAGAGAACTAATAGATAAAAATAGAAGCACAGTAAGCTTTTCAACAATTGTTGAAAAAATAATGCCAAAATTACTACTAACAATAGCCATTATTTCGATTCTTACAACAATAGGTATTATCTTTACATTATTATTCGAAACGGTTGAGTTCTTTAAGCTAGTACCTTTTGTAGAATTCTTTACAGGAACGGTATTAAAACCATTAGGTGACAATGCTCAATTTGGAGTACTACCACTATTAACGGGTACGATTATTTCATCTACAATTGCTATGTTTGTAGCAATTCCAGTTGGGTTAATGACAGCTATATATTTAAGTGAGTATGCTTCAAATAATGTTAGAAAATTTTTAAAGCCAATGTTAGAAATACTTGCAGGGATTCCAACGATTGTTTATGGATTCTTTGCCTTCACTTTTGTCACTCCTCTTTTACGTGCGATTATACCAGGGCTAGAGCCAACAAATATACTTAGTCCGGGAATTGTGATGGGGATCATGATTATTCCAATGGTAGCTTCATTATCTGAAGATGCAATGAGTTCTGTTCCTAATGCTATGAGAGAAGGAGCATTAGGGCTAGGTGCAACTAAACTTGAAGTTACTTGGCGAGTTGTCATTCCAGCGGCTATGTCTGGTATAATTGCCTCCTTTGTACTAGGGATTTCTCGTGCAATTGGAGAAACAATGATTGTAACAATTGCAAGTGGAAGCTCTAAAAATTTCACATTTGATATTACCCAATCTATGCAAACCATGACTGCTTATATTGTAGAAGTAACTGGTGGAGATGCTCCAGCAGGATCGACTCTTTACTATAGCTTATATGCAGTAGCGATGACATTGTTTGTGTTTACACTTATCATGAATTTAATCGCACAGTATATCTCTCGTAAGTTTAGGGAGGAATATTAAAATGAAATATGTTAATGCAGAACAAGTTCAAAAGAAAATGAATAGCCGACTGCTAACGAATAATTTAGCTAAGTTCTTGTTTTTCTTATCCACAATTTTTGGTTTAATTGTTTTAGTTGTTTTGTTTTATCGTGTAATTTCCCAGAGTATGGGCTGGATTGATATGAATTTCATTACAAATAAACTTTCAACAGATCCTGAAAAGGCTGGAATAATGGGAGCCATTTTAGGTACACTTTGGTTAATGGTCGTAGTTGCGCCAGTGACAATGTTACTTGGGGTAGGTACTGCAATTTATTTAGAAGAATACGCAAGAAAAGGAAAACTACAAGCTTTTATCCAAACGAATATTTCTAACCTAGCAGGTGTACCTTCTATTGTGTTCGGTATTTTAGGTCTGACAGTCTTCGTGAGAACGATGGATTTAGGTTCAATCGTACTTGCAGGTGGACTAACCATGTCATTATTAGTTCTTCCTGTAGTAGTAGTAGCTAGTCAAGAAGCAATACGTGCCGTTCCACAATTCTTAAGAGAAGCTTCATATGGAATGGGAGCAACGAAATGGCAAACCATTAAAAATGTTGTGTTACCAGCTGCTTTACCTGGTATATTAACAGGTGTTATCCTAGCATTATCTCGTGCAATTGGAGAAACAGCACCATTAGTTGTAATAGGTATTCCTGCATTACTCATTCCTCTTCCAGAAGGTGTTTTAGATAAATTTACGGTTTTACCGATGCAAATTTATTATTGGACGATTGACGCTGCTTTAGTTGAAGAGTATGCAAACTTGGCTGCTGCAACGATTGTTATACTATTATTAGTGTTATTTGTTATGAATTCTATTGCAGTCATAATTAGAAATAAGTTTCAAAGAAGATTCTAAATTTGGAGGGGGTTTTAGTATGTCAGTTCTTACAGATAAAGAGAATAAAATGAAACCTGAAGTAGCACAGAAAGAAAATACACCGACCCAACAGAGTAAAAGGATTGTGTATGATACAAAGGATTTAAACCTTTGGTATGGTGAGGATCATGCGTTAAAAAATATCAACCTGTCTATACATGAAAATGAAGTAACGGCAATTATTGGACCATCTGGTTGTGGAAAATCAACATATATTAAAACATTAAATAGAATGGTGGAATTAATTCCTATTGTTCGTATTTCTGGGGATATTTTATATAGAGAAAGAAGTATTTTAGACAAGTCTTTCAAAGTGGAAGACTTAAGAACGAGAGTCGGAATGGTTTTCCAAAAACCTAATCCATTTCCAAAATCTATTTATGAGAATATTGCTTACGGACCAAAGATCCATGGAATACGTAATAAGAAAATTTTAGATGAAATTGTAGAAAGAAGCTTACGCGGTGCTGCAATTTGGGACGAGGTAAAGGATCGACTACATGAAAATGCATATGGTTTATCCGGTGGACAGCAACAGCGTTTATGTATTGCACGTTGTTTAGCTATTGAACCTGATGTAATCTTAATGGATGAACCTACTTCTGCATTAGATCCAATCTCTACATTAAAAGTAGAAGAATTAATTCAAGAACTTAAAAAGAATTACAGCATTATCATCGTTACTCATAATATGCAGCAAGCAGCTCGTATTTCAGATAAGACAGCATTCTTCTTAAGTGGAGAAGTCGTAGAGTACGGGGCGACTGACATGATATTCTCAAACCCTCATGATAAAAGAACAGAAGATTATATTACAGGTCGTTTCGGATAATTCAAAAAGAATAATATAAAGTTGGTGATTGTATTGACAGTACGTGAACGTTTTCAATATGACTTAGATAAGCTTACAGAAAAGCTTCTAGAGCTTGGACGGTTGGCTGAGCAGGCACACGAATCTGCGATGACCTCTCTTCTTGATCAAGATATTGAGAAAGCCTTAATGGTAATTGAAAATGATAATAGGATAGATAAGCTAGAAGAAGAGATTAATGATTTTGCTATCCTTTTAATCGCAAAACAAGCACCGGTTGCAGTGGATTTACGAAGAATTATGGTTGCTATTAAAATGGCGACAGATATTGAGAGAATGGCTGACCATGCTGTAAATATTGCCAAGTCGACAATAAGGATCGGTCCTGAAAAGTTAATAAAGCCATTAGAAGACATACCTAAAATGCATCGTCAAGCTTTAGAAATGCTCAGAGAATCATTAAAGGCTTATAAAGAGTTAGATTTACTTTTAGCAAAGAAGATTTCGGAACTAGATGATCAAGTAGATGATCTTTATGGTGGGATTACAAAGGAATTGTTATCCATGATGCCTAACCATCCAGAAGCAATTTCACAAATTACTCAGTTGGCTTTCGTAGCTAGGTATATTGAAAGAACAGCTGACCATGCGACGAATATCTCTGAAAATATTTTTTACCTTGTAAAAGGTCAGCATTACGATTTAAACGAGTAGGAAAAAGCCTTAGTCATTTATTGACTAAGGCTTTTTTGTAATCTTCCGGGCGATTTCTTCAATACTCATTGTACTTGACAGCTCAAAAGTGCCGATTTGAATTGAGCCTTCCCAGCCTTTGTTACTCAGGAAATCCGAAAGCTCAGTGCTACTTTTTATAATGTTTAGTTCTTCTAGCTTCTCACTAATTTCTGGCCCGGTCATACCCGCTTGAATCTCAAATAAGTAGATGACTTCTGGGGCATTGGTTGAGTCTTCCTCAACAGTTTCTTCATTTGTAGCTTCTAATAATTTTTGTTCAGTTTCTGCTAATTGACTGGATAGCTGATTAACCTGGTCCTCTAATCCTTGCAATTGCTGGTATTCCTCATTGGAAATAGTAGTCTGCTCAGCTTCTGCTAAATAATTTGCGACAGATTCGTCAGTTAAGGCTTGTCCTATATCTGTTTTGGAATCTCTATCAAACGTATAATAAGTTGCTGTAAGAAGCGCTGTGGTGAAGAAAATACCGATAGAAAACCCTTGTATGAACCCTTTACTCATAAATTACCTCACAATACTTTATTTCTTAAATGTATGTTGAAATTCCTCGTCATTAAATAATAGCTCTTCCTCGAGAACCTTCAGTCTCTTTTTCATTTGGTAATTTTCTTGCATAACTGTTAAGGATAATTGCTCTAGCTGAGCCTCAACATCTTTTATCTTATCTCGTTTGAAAAGGGATAGAATAAATAAAAGAATGGCGAACGAGAAAAGGCCAATAAAAATATATAGCATGGTTTCACCTCTAACTAAAAAAATTCACTTTAATTTCTTTTATATCATATAAGCTAACAAACAGAAACTTTATTATTTGACGATGTAGTTTTAAATATAGAAGGAAAAGTACTTTGTATCTATTTTACGCAATCACAGCACTTTTATCTATAAGTTTGAGTTAAAAACTAACATTCGGTCCAGGTGAGGGTATTTACATGTATGTAAACGTCACACGTATCTCAAACTAAACAGAAGGAGGGAAGTTAATTATGACTGATAAGAAAAGTGTAGGCAGTGAAAATTATATGGGTGATCCTAAAGCTGATTTGGCCAATGAAAAAATAAATAAAGATTTTTATGAAAACAAGAGAAACCTAGCAGGAGTTTCACCAGCTTTATTATTAAATAATGCACCAATCGTAGACAACGATGACCTTTATTATTTAGATCAAAGAAAAGAGCGGTAATTCGCTCTTTTTTTATTGTTTACCAGGAAATTATAAAACATCATTATTGTGGATAACTAGGCATAGTGCATTTTAATCCGGCTCCAGCGGCCAGCCCCTCGAGGTTAAATAACCTGAAGAGAATAAAATGGAAAGATCGCCATTTTCTTCTCTTCAGAACATTTACTTGTCGGGTCTAAACGGGGCGCTTGCGCCTTTTGATTTGTTATGAGAAATGTTTATACAAAACGCCATAATACGACAATTTGCGTTTATTGTAGAGTATTGAGGCAGGTGTTAAGATGGTAACAAGACAAGATTAAACGTGCAATGATTGATAATAAGAGGGGTGGTTAACAAGTGATTCAGGATATTATTAAGCTTAGAAATGAAGGACTTAGCTTTAGAGAAATAGCAAAAGAATTAGATTCTACGGTAGGAAAAGTACATTACCGTTGGAACAAGCATTTCAAGGATGGAACAGAAAATATTGAAGTTCAACCTCCTAAGCCATTAGCTCTCCTAAACGAACAACTGCCCTTTGCCTCGTATAATCTAGATACTATGTGTTTAATGGTTAAAGACTACTCTTCATTATATGTTTATTGGGAACTTTCAGATGTCAAAAAGAAATTCCTGGAACATATCTGTCAATTGAGTTGGAGTGATCTTCCTAAGTTAATAAAGGTTTATGATGTTACCTCATTGCTCTTTAATGGCTCCAACGCCCATCGTGAATGTGAAATTCCTATCCCTGAAATGACTAATAATTGGTTTATCACTGACCTTGAACCAAATAGAACGTATCTTACAGAATTTGGCATTAAAAGAGAAAACGGTAGCTTTTTTTCTATTCTTCGCTCCAATCCAATTGATACACCTCGTAATTCTCCGCATCAAGTTGGATTGTTCTCACATAACGTCCATCAATGGAAAACCGGTAAACAATCAACTCCAGATTGGCTTGAACAATTCTCTACCTATTCCTATTATGAAAAAATTAAATAGAGGGGTGATGTAATGAGTTATATGTATATAAATTTTGTCCTTCATGCCCATTTACCATATGTAAGACACAGAGAAGCAAACCGATTAGAGGAGAGGTGGCTGTACGAGGCGATTACAGAAACTTATATTCCTTTACTTTGGAATTTGGAGACTGGAGGGAATCAGTTGTGGACGATTTCTTTTTCCCCTCCTCTAATGGAAATGCTCGCAGATCCCTTAATCCAAAGGAGATACCTACATCATTTAGATAAAACAGATTCTTTAATTAAGAAAGAATTAGAGAAGACGAGTAGTGATAAGGAATTAAAAGTAGCACATTTCTATCAAGAAAGGTTCCTCGCCATTCGAGAAACGTTTTTAAAGTGGAATCAAAATCTCCTAACAGGTTTTAAGTATTACTTTGAACAGGGGAAGATTGAATGTATTACATCTTCAGCCACTCATACATTTCTTCCATATCTACAAACTGAACAAGGTTTACATATGCAAATTACACATGGAATTAGCTGCTTTGAAAAGCATTTTGGAGTAAGACCCAAAGGTATGTGGTTACCCGAGTGTGCCTTCACACCTGGAGTTGATAAGAGATTACATTTAGAAGGAATCAATTTTACATTTGTTGATGAACATGCCTTACTACATGCTGATCCGACACCTAAAAATGGAGTAGGTGCTCCTGTCTACTCTCCACATGGAGTGGCTCTTTTTTCTAGAAATCAAGCTTTATCTAATTATATATGGAGTTCTTCATACGGCTATCCTGGGGATCATGATTATCGAGAGTTTTATCGAGATATTGCCTATGATCGTGACTGGGAATACATTTTACCGTACATACATCCAGAAGGGATTAGAGTAGATACAGGTTTGAAATACCATCGAATTACTGGCAATACGGAAGAGAAAGAGTTTTATGACCCTGATATTGCGAGGAAAAAGGTGGAGGGACATGCTCACCATTTTAGATCCATCCTTCAACAGCAGCTTAACGATTATGGAAATCAAGCTTTTCCACCTCATATTGTAACGTTACCCTTTGATGCTGAGTTATTTGGTCATTGGTGGTTTGAAGGCCCGAAATGGCTAGATGAACTACTTTCCCATGAAATTAATCGAGTGGAGGCAATTACTCCGACTTCTTTTTTAAAGCGACATCATCAGGATTTAGAAACTGCCCATGTTTCTTTTTCAACATGGGGTCGTGATGGGTACGGGGATGTTTGGTTAAATGAAAAGAATGAGTGGATGTATCGACATTTGCATTGGATGGAAAAGAAACTAATTGAAATCACTGCTACAGAAAAAAGAGATGATGGGTTAACGAAACGAGCAATTCAACAATTAGCAAGAGACTGGATGCTAGCGACTAGCAGTGATTGGGCATTTATCTTAGATAATGAAAGTGCGAGTCATTATGCTGATCGTAGGTGTAAAGAACATATAAACCGATTCCATTTTCTAATAGAGAATTTGAATAATAAGACTTTGTCAGAAGAACTATTAGTAAACCTCGAAGCAGATTATCCATTTTTAGAAGATATCGATATAGAACCTCTATTGTCGGTTCATGATCAATACGTAGGGAATCAACTTCACTCAGAACCATCAAGGAAAGTACTGATACTTTCATGGGAATATCCCCCTCGTATTATTGGAGGACTTGCAAGGCATGTTTATGAATTATCAAAGTCTATCGCTGAGCAAGGATATGAAGTATTTGTTTTGACAATGAATGAAGCGGATTGTCCCTTTTATGAGTATTCAGAGGGAGTTCATATTTACCGAGTCGACCATTATCAGGCCACACAGGAGAACTTTCTTAATTGGATTGATAGCCTGAACTTATCATTAATTGAACAGGCGTTAGAGCTTTCGAAAATAATAAAGTTCGATGTTATTCATGCCCATGACTGGTTGGTAGAAGGAGCGGCTATAGGTTTAAAGGAATCATTTGGAATCCCATTAGTTGCAACTATTCATGCAACTGAGAAGGGAAGAAATAGAGGGATTTTCACATCTCTTCAGAACACGATACAAAATAGAGAAATCTCTCTAATTAAGGAAGCCTCTTCCATTATTGTTTGTAGTGAATATATGAAGGGTGAAATTGGTTTGCTAGACTCACAATCTGAAAATAAAATTAGAGTGATTCCAAACGGAGTGGATTGGTCATACTTTCAGCAATTAGATGGACTAGATGAAAAGTGGACCGAATATATCGGTAATCCTGTTGTGTACTCAATAGGAAGAATCGTTCCAGAAAAAGGGTTTCAAACCCTGATAGAAGCAGCCCCGTTAGTTTTACAAAAGCACCCCAATGTAAGTTTTATGATTGGTGGAAAGGGCCCTTTAGAGAAAGAGTATGATGATCTCATTAGTAAAAAAAATTTAAGAGACCATGTCCGATTAATTGGTTTTATTAATGATGAAGAGCGTAATCAGTTATTGAGAAATTGTGATGTGGCTGTATTCCCAAGTCTGTATGAGCCTTTCGGTATTGCAGCTTTAGAAGCAATGATTGCTAAAAAACCGGTAATCGTATCCGATACAGGGGGACTGACTAGCTTTGTTAAAAATGGTATAACAGGCTTAACAGTTAGTCCAGGATCTGCTGAAGAGCTAGCTAAAGCCATCTGTGTATTGCTCAGTAATCGCCCGCTAGCAATGAAAATGGCTCATAAAGGCCAACAGGTGGCACTTAATGAATATAACTGGTCTACAATTGGGAAGAGAACGGTGGAATATTATGAAAGTCAACTGAATCTGGAGGCGAGTATAAGGAGCTGATAGTTGAAGGCAGAGGTTATTCTAGCGGGTGGAACAGGTATGCAATGATGAATAGCCTCATTTATTGGAACAAATACAGTTATATCTCGTTAATGACTCAAACTCTAAGAACAGGGTTATACTAAAATTAGATAGTGTCATGGGTGAGAATTGTGATATTATGACAGAAATATTACCAAGAATGATGATTAGTTTCACTAGTAAACAATAGATTTTACTAACATATTTTAAACAACAGAAATATAGCTGGTAATTCATTTTAAAAAATGATATCATAGTAAAGTCTGATTGAATGTATTCACAGTTTGGAGGGATATATAATGCGCGTAACTGTTACTCTAGCATGTACAGAAACTGGCGATCGTAACTATATTACGAAAAAAAATAAGCGTAACAATCCAGAACGTATTGAGCTTAAAAAATACAGCCCAAGACTTAAGAGAGTTACTCTTCACAGAGAAACTAAGTAATGATTACTTAGCATAGCCGTAAGCCTTATAAAAGGTTTACGGCTATTTACATTCATAAAGAAGATAGAGAGGTCTTATTATGATGAAAACAAAAAAAGAGTTAAGGCTTGAAATTAAGTCCAAACTTCAAAGCTTATCTACATATGAATTTGAACAAGCTAATAAACGAATAGTCGAACAGTTTTTTAATACGGAGTCTTGGAAGAAAAGTGACTCATTAGGATTAACCATTTCCCGGGGAAGGGAAATTGAAACAAAAACGATTATAGAACGAGCCTGGGCAATGGGGAAAAAGGTAGCCGTTCCAAAGTGCTTTCCAGAAGAAAAACGAATGTCTTTTTATTTTATTACTAGTAATCAACAATTGGAGGAAGTTTTTTTTGGTCTAAAAGAACCCATTCCTTCTATGACCGAGCCTGCTTCAGAAATAGACCTTGATCTATTAATTGTTCCAGGTATTTGTTATACCAAGAAGGGGTATCGAATTGGCTATGGAGGAGGCTATTACGACCGTTACCTTGAGAATTATCATAACTCCACTCTTTCTTTATTGATGGAATGTCAGCTTGTCCCAAAAATTCCAATCGAACCACATGATTTCTCTATTCAACAGATGATTACAGAAGAACGGATTATTACATGTGATGAATAATGTGTTATTTGTTTTTTTATTTATTATGGTCGTTTCTTTAATGGGTTATAGGATTAAATCACTGACCATTAGTGGTGCTATAGCCGCTTTTATGGTTGGATGCCTAGTTTCAATAGGGTTTGGTATTAATGGACTTTTACTTTTAGGTGTATTTTTTTTAACCTCTAGTTTATGGAGCAAATATAAACGAAATGCGAAGAAATCGATGGATGAGATTACCGAAAAAGGTGAAACAAGAGATTTTACCCAAGTGTTGGCAAATGGCTTGGTTCCAGCTTTATGTGGACTGTTTAATTGGCTTTATCCTTTGGATTATTTGCTTATCGCTTTTATCATCTCTATTGCTGCAGCTAATGCCGATACCTGGGCATCTGAACTAGGAAGCTTGAGTAAAAAAAATCCTGTTCATGTATTACAGATGAAACGAGTCAATCCTGGAACTTCTGGTGCTGTTTCAACGTTAGGGATAATTGCATCTATTTTAGGAGCAGGGGTAATCGCTGGGACTTCATTCTTCTTGTATCCAGTCTCCTTATTTACCCTTCTGATTATCATTGGATTAGGTACGATTGGTTCACTATTTGATACGATTATTGGTGCAACGATTCAAGCAAAATACCGTTGTGCCTCCTGTAACGTCTTAACCGAAAAAAGAGTTCATTGCGGAACCTCTACTTATCTGGAAAGAGGATGGAGGTTGGTTAATAATGAGGTAACCAATTTAGCCTCCATTCTAGCTGCTACAGCACTTGGTGTAATGGTATATTTTTTATACCATTGATAAGGAGAAAACTTAAAGTCTACTTAGACGAAATACCATCATTAGCGAAACCTATTTTCGACTATTAAGTACTAAACAACATAAAACAGTGCTAAAAATAAACGGATAAAAAAACACCTTCTGCTACAAATTATGAGTAGGAGGGATGACTTTGCGTAATTCAATTCTCATTACAACCATCGTATTGTTCTTGTTTACCTTAGTAAAAAAGCGTTATAAAGTATTGAACTCTATTCTCCGTAACCCAATGATTCGTCGTTTAGTCGTGAAATTCGCTATGCAATTACCTTTTATTAGACAACAATTTCTAAAGCAAGCATTTAGATGAGTAAAGGCTGGGACATAAGTATTTCCAGCCAGTGATAAACCCGAACAATTTGGTGATATTTTGATGTATCTTTCACCTACTAGTTCGGGTTTTTATTTGTTACTTTCAATCGATTTGTTAATTTGCATACTATTTTTAAAACCTAGTGGAATGGAGCGGAAGACACTTGACTCCTGCGGGAGATGGAGGAAAGGTCGAGACCCCGCAGGCGCAGCCGAGGAGGCTCGACTTCCTCCCCGCGGAAAGCAAGTGTCTGCAGCGCAATGGAACAACCCTGTTTTTCCAGCTTAACTAGTTAATAAGTATAAAAAAGACGAAAACAGGATTATATTTGATAGGGAGAGTAATTTTGAGATTATTCGTCTTTGAGACTGGGATGGTAGGTTTTTTCCCAGCCTCTTTGTATTTGTTTGTTCTAAAGGCTAAGTTTGCATTCGAAGTATTATAATTCTTGAACAAGTTTGATCTTCTCCCCATTTTTTCCTTCTATGAGTACGTAAATATGAGTTAAGTCTTTGCTTAATAAAATGAGCGGTAACTTACTTCCTATTGGTGAGATTGTCTCATTAGGTGATAGCTGAATGCCTAGTAGGTAGTTCTTATAAAGGCCTTCCCATAATTGGCCCACTACCTTTTGTGAGCTTTGTTCGTCTAAACCAGGTAGAGCCTCCTCATTAAACTTCAACAGCTCTAATATTGTAAATTCATGATACTGTTCACGATTTATTTCAAAATGCTTGATGAGTTCATTCCAGCTATATTGCAAATGCTGAGCAATCACATGCTCCAAAATCTTTTTCCACTCTTCCTGCTCTTTATTTTCTGGTGTTCGAAAAGATTCAAGAGGAGTAAAGGAAGAATCAATGACGTACAAATAGTCTCCAGTCATTTTTTGGGCACTCTTAATTTGATCATCTTGTAAGTGAACCTCAGCGTGGTGAAGGGAGATTGTTTGAAGTAAGCTGCTATCTTCCCCTTTTATTTTCTTGTCTTTTTCCATTAGAGCTACTTCTTCTTTCCAATCAGATAGAGTCTCTGTTAACACACCATCTACATATAAAAAAGAAATATCCTGTCTAAGATATACTTCTTTATCCGTTTCTGAAACAGCCTCCCATTCAACAGTATACTCATCATCATCCTTTTCGTTTAATAACGTGAGTTTAGTTTCAGCCGTTAAAAAGGCAAGGGAAGGATCAATCGGAAAATAGGTTAAGCTTTCTCTGGACTCTTCAGGATATAAAAATTTAGAAATCGTTAGTGCTAATAAGGACATAATAATAAGGAACATGAGTAATTTGGGGTTTAATTTCATTTCTCCCTCTCATCCTTTCTGGGGACAACCTTTAATAAAACCTATGAAAGGATGAGCCATATCATTCCACTATAATAGGAAATGAATGAATGGCAGGTATGTTTCTATCATATTTCGTTAATGATGGAATTAGATTGCATAGATTGTGAATCTATGAACCATGAGGTGAGAAGATTGAATAAAGTGAAAAAACAAGTTTCTAATAAGATAGATGAAAATCTTACATATCTAAAACAAGAGCTTGGCGTTGATAAGAGCTTTGACGTCATTCAATTAGATCAAGAATATGCTGGCAGAAAGATGTCAATGTTCATGATTGACGGATTTGCGAAGGATGATATTTTACATCTTATTATGAAGTTTTTAGTTTCTCTTGAACCT
Source organism: Bacillus sp. AK128 (assembly GCF_053903075.1). NCBI lineage: Bacteria > Bacillati > Bacillota > Bacilli > Caryophanales > Bacillaceae > Bacillus > Bacillus sp. AK128. Next base: position 1,287,850 of record NZ_CP096379.1, read on the forward strand.
GAGCAATTAGAACCAGATCCATTAGACAAACTTTTAAAGAAATATATTCCTTATGTTGAGGTTGAAAAGGTCGATGATTTAGACGCTGTAGTGGATACTGTATTAGCTGGTCCAACAGCATTAGTAGTTGATGGAATTAACTATGTCATTATTATTGATGCTCGTACGTATCCAGTAAGAGGACCCCAAGAGCCCGACACAGAAAGAGTAGTAAGAGGAGCAAGAGATGGTTATGTAGAAACGATTGTCTTTAATACGGCCTTAACAAGACGTAGAGTAAGGGATCGAACACTACGAATGGAATATCAACAGATAGGTCGACGAAGTAAAACCGATATTTGTATATGTTATATAGAGGATATAGCAGATCCTGAGCAGGTTATAGCCGTAAAGAATTCGATAAGCAAAATCGATACAGATGGCTTACCTATGGCAGAGAAAACAATAGAAGAATTTATTTCAGGGCGGCATTTCAATCCTTACCCTGTTGTGAGATACACAGAACGACCTGATACGGCAGCTGCTCATTTATATGATGGACATGTCCTTGTCATTGTGGATGGGTCACCGAGTGTGATTATTACTCCAACCACCTTTTGGCATCATTTGCAACATGCCGAAGAATATCGAAATAAGCCTGTAGTAGGAGGATATTTAAGATTAGTTCGTTTTATCGCTGTCTTTGCATCTATGTTTATATTGCCATTATGGTACTTATTTGCAGCCAATCCAGAATTACTCCCAGAAGGGTTAGGTTTTATAGGCCCGAATGAAGAAGGGCAAGTCCCATTATTTCTACAAATTTTAATCATTGAAGTTGGTCTCGATATGCTGAGGATGGCAGCCATACATACACCCACCTCACTTGCTACAGCACTTGGCTTGGTTGCAGCGCTAATGGTAGGACAGGTTGCTGTTGAGGTTGGATTGCTATCTAATGAAGTGATTCTTTACTTCTCTATTGCTGCGATTGGTACATTTGCTACACCTAGCTATGAACTAAGCTTGGCAAATAGAATTATCCGAATCCTTTTATTAATCCTTACTGCAGTTGGTGGTGTAATAGGGTTTGTTATAGGGACTACAGCATGGATTTTACTTCTTGCAAGAATGAAGTCCTATAACGTTCCTTATATGTGGCCATTTATCCCATTCTCTTATCGTGCGATGCGAGATATTCTATTCCGAGCACCAATTCCGCTGAAGCATAGAAGACCAACTGCCCTTCACCCTAAGGATCCTGACAGATAATAATTTAATTGAAAGCTTAAGTACGAGGTCTCTATAAATGGACTAAAACCAAAAGTAGAAACCATTTTATTAAGAGGTAAGCCTACCGTACTTGGGCTTTTTTTGGTTTGGTATCAATGACAAAGGAGTTTCACCCAACCAACTCAGTTGGAAATGAGGTTTTCTATTGACCAAACATAAAATCATCTATAATCTAAATTATGGATTACTTTAATTGAACTTATGTTTAGTAGGTGATGTGGTTGAACACAATTTATGATGTGCAAAAATTATTAATCCAATATGGTACGCTAATCTATATTGGCGATCGTTTGGCTGATTTAGAAATGATGGAAGATGAGCTTCGGGAGTTATATGATTCCAAAATCCTACAAGCACATGATTATAAATTAGGCCTATTAATTGTTAGACAGGCTGCAGAGGTAGAAAAAGAAAAGAGAAAAAGGAATGAGAGTAATGACTAAAAAATGGCTAGCTGGAATAGATATTGGTGGAACAACGATTAAAATGGCGTTCATCTCTCTTAGTGGAGAAATTGAATATAAGTGGGAGATCCTAACAAACGTTGAAAATGGTGGAGAGGCAATTATCCCTGATATTGCATATGCTCTAAAAAATAAGCTGAAGGAGTTCGAAGGCCAAAACGAACTAATAGGAATTGGAATCGGGGCCCCTGGGCCAGTTCAAATTGAAACCGGCTTAATTTATGAAGCTGTTAATCTTGGATGGAAGAACTACCCACTAAAGAATAAATTAGCAGAAGCCACTGGACTGCCAGTGATGGTTGATAATGATGCAAATCTTGCGGCACTCGGCGAGATGTGGAAGGGTGCGGGAGAAAAAGCAAAAAATGTAGTAGTTGTTACGTTAGGTACTGGTGTTGGTGGTGGAATTATTTCAAATGGCCAAATTATCCATGGAGTCAATGGGGCTGGTGGAGAAATCGGTCACATTACCTCCGTAACTGTAGGCGGAGTACCATGTAATTGTGGCAAGACAGGCTGCTTAGAGACAATTGCATCAGCAACGGGAATTGTTAGACAGGCATTGGATGAATTGAATAACCATGTGGAATCCAAGCTTTATCACCTATTTGATTCGAATGGAAGTATTTCAGCTAAAGATGTGTTTGATGCAGCTAAGGAAAGTGATTCGTATGCCCTACATATTATTGATCAAACTGCATTTCATTTAGGACTTGCACTTGCGAATCTTTCTAATGGAGTAAACCCAGAGAAAATTGTCATTGGCGGAGGTGTATCCCGAGCAGGTGATGTATTAATTAATCCAATTGAGGAATATTTTAGAAGATTTGCTTTTCCAAGAGTAGCGATAGCGGCTGAATTATCAGTAGCGACATTAGGAAATGACGCAGGTGTAATTGGCGGAGCTTGGTTAATTAAGGAAGAGCTTGGTCGAGAAAAATAAAATATTTATTTCACCATAATAAATCGAGGTCTCTAGAGTAAGGAATAGAGATCTCTTTTTTTATGGAATATAAGAACAGATAAAAAAAAATGAAACTTTTTATCACTTTAATTCGTCTTAATAGACGAGCCTAAAAAAATAGGCCGACCATATTTTATTATAAAAAAGATAATAAAAATTAACCATTGATTTTTTGTTAAGAAGATATTAAGATTAACTATGTTTCCTTTTCAAAATGCCCAAAAATTGTAAAATTGACTGCAATATTCTGATAAAATGGATTAGTTTTTATTGAGGAGGTACCAGCATGAATATTAAATCTACATTCATAAAAATGTGGCCATTATATTTAACCATTATTATGTTATGGCTTAAAACGTATATAGTCTATAAGACTAGCTTCGATATAAAAATAGAATCTTTGATGCAGGAATTAATCCTGTTTATTAACCCCTTAAGCTTCTTATTATTCTTTTTTGGAATAGCTTTATGGGTTAAAGAGAAGTCAAGAATTCGTTTATTATTTATATTTAGCTTTATAACAAGCTTTATTCTGTTTGCCAATGTAGTCTATTATCGATTCTTTAATGATTTCTTGACGATTCCAGTTTTATTCCAAACTAGTAATATGTCAGATCTTGGGAATAGTGCTTCTGAATTAATACATGTTTCAGACATATTAATTTTTAGTGATCTATTCATTCTTTGGGTTGTACTAGCCTTTGCTAAGAAGAACAACCTAATGTCTAGAGTACAACCATTGCTTAAAAGAGAGAAAATCTCTTATATTTTATTAGCTACGATTATCTCTGTTGTAAATCTTGGTCTTGCTAATGCTGAAAGACCACAATTATTAACGAGAACCTTTGACCGTGAAATGTTAGTTAAAAATATTGGAACTTATAATTTCCATATATATGACATCATTTTACAATCAAAATCATCAGCACAAAGAGCTTTTGCTGATGGAAGTGAATTTGTTGAAATTGAGAACTATATTAAAGCAAATATTCGTCAACCTAATGATGAATTATTTGGCCTTGCTAAAGACAAAAATGTTATCCTAATTTCCATGGAGTCAACTCAAAGTTTTGTCATTGGAGAAACGATTGATGGGGAAGAGATCACTCCATTCCTCAACGACTTCATCGAAGAAAGTTATTATTTTGATAATTTTTATCACCAAACAGGTCAAGGGAAAACCTCTGATTCTGAGTTTCTTGTAGACAATTCTTTATATCCATTAGGGCGTGGTGCTGTTTTCTTTACACACGGATCAAATGAGTACCAAGCAACTCCGGAGCTTATTAAGGAGTATGGGTATTATTCATCAGTCATGCATGCGAATAATAAGAGTTTCTGGAATCGCGATATTATGTATCAATCACTTGGTTATGATCATTTCTTTGAAATCGGCGATTATGAAGTAAATGAAGAGAATTCAATTGGTTGGGGACTAAAGGATAAAGAGTTCTTTGAACAATCAATTGAGCTTCTAAAATCCCAACCAGAGCCATACTATACGAAATTCATTACACTAACCAATCACTTCCCGTTTGAATTAAATGAAGAGGATAAGCTAGTTAATGAATATACGTCAAATAGTCGTACTTTAAATCGCTATTTCCCGACTGTTCGTTATACGGATGAAGCCTTAAAACACTTTATCCAACGATTAAAGGATGAAGGAATTTATGATAAGTCAATCATTATCCTTTATGGTGACCACTATGGAATTTCAGAGAACCACAATAAAGCAATGGCACAATTTTTAGGAAAAGAAGAAATTACACCATTTGATAGTGTACAGTTACAACGAGTTCCACTAATTGTTCATATTCCGGGACAAGAAGGTAAAAAGATCTCTAATGTTACGGGGCAAATTGATTTAAAACCAACGATCCTTAATCTAATGGGAATTAGCACAAATGACCATGTTCAATTTGGATCAGATTTATTCTCAGACAATAAATTGCCATTTACTGTGTTAAGAGATGGTAGCTTCATTACCGATAAGTATGTATATACAAATAATCAATGTTATGACAAATCAACTGGAGAGGTAACAGACGCTAGTAGCTGTGAGCCTTTTATGGATAAAGCTAAGAAAGAACTGGAATACTCCGATAAAATTGTCTATGGTGATCTACTTCGCTTCTATAACGGAAATGACTATCTCGGAGAAGAAGCCATTATTCAACAACAAAATTAACACAGCAAAAGACCTTGATTACATATCAAGGTCTTTTTGTTATCAGTATAATTACAAAAGGAAAAGCCGGTTTATCTATTAATATTCCTTCACTTGAACTCATACATTAAATCAGCAATGTAAAAGGAGGTAGAGGTTATGGAAGTTACCGTCAGACAAGGAGACACACTATGGCATTATTGCCAACTGTTTGGGTTGCCTTTACATTTGTTGTTGGACTCGAATGAAATAGAAGATTATCAAAACTTACAAGTAGGAGATCACGTCAAAATCCCAGGCTTTATCATGGAACCCTATAAGATTAAATCCGGTGACACGCTTTGGACGCTCGCACAAGAAAGGAATTTGAGTGTGGATGCACTCTTGCTATTAAATCGGCAACATCCTCATTCTTCACATTTACAAGAAGGTGAAACGATTGATCTTCCCCGAAGGATTACAGAGCGTGTTATAAGTGGGAATCAAGAATATCCATATACAAGGTTAGTAGAAGACGTTCATCTTTTACAAAAACATTATCCATTCATTACCTTGGATACTGTAGGGAAATCGGTATTAGGGAAAGAACTGATCGAAATAAAAATAGGTAACGGTCCTAAAAAGGTTCATATGAACGGTTCCTTTCATGCAAATGAATGGATTACAACAGCTGTAATTATGCAGTTTATCAATGACTATCTTTATACATTGACCAATAATGGTTCCATCAATGGAATCTATATGCTTCCTTTTTATCATGAGGTGACTCTGTCTATTGTACCAATGGTAAACCCTGATGGAGTAGACCTTGTATTAAGTGGGCCACCTACCGAAGAGCCTTATCAATCAATGGTAAAGGACATTAATAATGGGAGTCTTGATTTTTCTAATTGGAAGGCCAATATCCAAGGGATTGATCTTAATAACCAATATCCTGCCAACTGGGAAATTGAGAAAGAACGGAAAGTGCCAAAAAAACCAGCACCAAGAGATTATCCAGGAGATGAGGCGTTAACTGAGCCTGAAGCAATTGCAATGGCTAACTACACTGAAAAGAATGATTTTAATAGAGTCCTAGCGTTCCATACACAGGGGAAAGAAATGTACTGGGGCTATTTAGACTTAGAACCTTCTGAAGCAGGCCTAATTGCAAAAGAATTTGAACGAGTCAGTGGCTATAAGGCAATCCAACATATCGACAGCCATGCAGGGTATCGTGACTGGTATATCTATAAGTGGAAGAGACCGGGCTACACCATTGAATTAGGGGAAGGTGTAAATCCTTTACCACTTTCCCAATTTAATGAAATTTATAAAGAAAGTATAGGGATTTTTTTAGCAAGTCTATATATGTAATGATTACCTGCCAAATACAGTCGCAAATTCGGCTGTATTTTTCTTTTTGATTGTCTAAAGTTAAGGCTATATCTCTTTAAACTCTCCCTTTAAGAGGACTACTTACAGAAATTTTCTTATAATTATTCCATTCAAAATGTAGTAGTTTCTTTTTAATAATTGTCACGAGACAGGTAGCATGGATCATGTTTATATTCCTTTGGTTATGGTACGATATGAGTAGATTTATAAAATTTCTATGTGAAGAATTGTAACCTTTTTCTGTCAATTGCGTAAGTACATATGAGGTCGTTTTTGGGGGTGAGGGCATGGTAAAGGGAGTTATTACGGTAATTACAATTTTATTAGCAAGTATGTTCCTTTCAAGCTGCTCCTCTACTAAGTTTATTGGGACCGAACACGCAAATGAAAGACAGGTTCAAGTAGGTGAAAAGACAATACCCTCAGGGAAGTTTATGGGGGAGGTCGATGTTAAACCCATTGACTTAGAGGGGGAGCTGTTTCATTCCATAGCGGATTGGTATAATCAGAATAATATTTTATATATTGTAAATAATGCTAATCAGAAAGGTTCTAAGATCATCCGGTATCATATCTATACGGGCGAAAAAGAAGTCTTTTATGAAACACCACATCAAATTATCTCCCTAGAGGGTAGTGAAAATGGTACATATTTTGCCATCCATACATCGATCTCTAATCTTGAGGCTAATATTGTGATAGTTGATAAACAAGGTTCGAAATTAATGAGTTCTACCTTGCAATCTACAGAGCTGCAATATATTTGGAATCCATTTTCAGAAGGTAAGCTGTTTATTACCAGTTTTCAGGAGGACTGGTCCTTTCAAAACTATCTAATTGATATAGAACGATTAGTGACTGAGAAAAGTGAAATAGATCAGCCTTTTATTCAATGGATGAATGAGTCAAGTGTAGCTTACCTAAAATGGGAAAACGAACAAAGTGGGAATACAGCTCCTCTTTATGTATATGATTTGGAAGAGAAGACTGAAAAGTTAGTGAAAGAGAGTATAGTTGGCTTTCATACCTATAAAGAGTTATTAGTTACGATAACACCATTAGAACAATATTCTTTATACGAGTTTATTGACCCTAAAACGATGGAACCCATTCAGAGTCTACAGCTTCCTAATATAACCACCTACTCAGATCGATGGTGGGTACCAAATTTTGATCATAATTCCAAAACAGAAAGCTTTGTTTACTATAAGCCAATCATGAGGGAAACTGACGTAGAGGCTTTGCAATTAATGAGCTATTCATTACCAACTGGTCAAGAAGCTATACTACTAGAAGGAGTTGATGATTTACCAGTTCTTTTATCTCCTGATGGTAGCATTGGTTTAATTGGCTACCAACATGAAGAAATACTTAACTTAGAAACCAATGAACTTAAATTTTTAATTCAGTAAATGAAGAGGTGAAGAAACATGGCAATAGTGGATGTGACGGTTATACCAATTGGAACAGAGACACCAAGTGTTAGTAAATATGTTGCTGAGATTCAACAGATCCTTCGTCAATACGAGCAGGATGGCTTGATTTCTTTTCAATTAACACCGATGAGTACGTTAATTGAGGGTGATTTAAAGGTATTATTTGAGGTGATTCAGGCAATCCATGAAGCTCCATTTCAAGAGGGTATCCAAAGAGTAGCAACGAATATTCGAATTGATGATCGTCGAGATAAAAAAGTGAAAATGGATGATAAATTAGCAAGTGTGAAGAGTCAACTAGAAAAGCCATCAACATAATGTTGATGGCTTTTACACTTGGTTCATCACTTTGATTCGCAATAGTTGTTTAGAAAAAAGGATCATATCTATTTTTTCTATTTCTATTTACTCGCCTACAAAATAGTTAGTATTAATGTGCAACAGGGAATCCATGATGAATTAAAGTCATGACAGTAAACCAACCAAATACAACTAATGTGCCTGCAGCAAATCCTAAACCTAGAATATTCTTTTCACGTAATGAACGTACCAATCCGACTACAGATAATAAAGTTACTAATGCAAAAATAATAATTAAGCCCATGAAAAATACCTCCTTTTGCTAGTTTTTACATGAGAGGTTTATTTTCGACCTATCGATAAGACCTCTAGCATATGTAGTCATTTACCAATCTTATTTTAATCGTTTTCTTGCAATTTGTCGAGTTCAAATAAGTTAATTGCAATGTTATATGAACTTGCAATTTTTGTAATTAAATCATGATGATGGTGATCTATAAAATAATTGCGACCATCATGAGCGATGAGATGTTCAAGAAATTGTAACAAAGCCATTTCTTTTTCAACTTTACCGGCCTTTGTGATCGTGAATCCTAAAGTCATACTAGTAAATAAATAGTAGTTAGAATTAGTGGAAAACCCATAATCATTAAAAGCGTCGTATAAAATGGGATTTTCTAATTTAAAAAGGGTATGAACGGACTCGATAATTGAAAATTCTACTAGTTCTTTTTCCAAGATAACAATGTCCACAATAGATGAAAAAATATAAAATTGTTGGTGACGTTCTTTAAATGAAGGTGTAATTGATAAAAAAGGCTCGATTATATCATGGTGGTCCTCATTTTTTAACTCAATTGCTATTAAATTATCCATTTGCTTCCTTCCTCATACACGACTCTTTTAGTTTCCCTTCTTTTTAGTGTAGAATAATGGTAGTCATTTGTAAACGGAGGTAAAAACATGAAGTGGAGAAGAATGCCTTTAGGGCCTATTCAAACGAACGCTTATTTTATTTGGAATGAACAAAAGGAATGCTTAATCATTGACCCAGGTGCTGAGCCACAGAAAATAGCAGCTTTTATGAATGAGTTTAAATTAAAGCCGATTGCTATTTTACTCACACACGCTCATTATGATCATATTGGAGCAGTCGACGATGTCCGGTTTAAGTGGGACATCCCAGTTTATATACATAAAAAAGAGAAGGATTGGCTTGTGGATCCGCAATTAAACTTATCAGCACGGACACCATACTCAGATGAAATAGTTTTGAAAAAAGCTGATCATCTTATAAGTGCAGAAGGAGAGTTACAAGTAGGTTCATTCCTATTTCATATATATGAAACACCTGGCCATTCACCAGGTAGTGTTTCTTTTTATTTTGAAAAGGAGCAGCTTGTGTTCTCTGGTGATGCCTTATTTGAAGGGAGTATCGGGAGAACGGACTTACCAGGAGGTAATCAGGATGTACTCTTAGCTAGCATTCATAAAAAACTTCTTGTCCTTCCTGAAGAGACATTAGTCCTCTCAGGGCATGGTAGGGAAACAACAATTCAGCAAGAAATGGATTCCAATCCATTTTTAAATGGCTATTAATATGCAAGAAGTGTTTGAATCTATAGAACAGGCTGAAACCCATTCTATTTCCTATTCAGCCTTCATGAAATTAGCATTATATCACCCGACAAAAGGGTATTACATGAAGGATCAGACAAAAATCGGAAAAACAGGTGATTTTTACACATCTAGCTCTGTTTCTCCGATTTTTGCGGAAATGATGGCTTCACGATTCATCAAGCTTATTAACGAACAAGTTATTGAGCCGGTTATTATTGAAATGGGTGGTGGGAATGGTAGGTTTGCAAGGCAGGTTCTCAAGACCTGGCAAAGCGAATCAAATGATACATATAAAGAAGGACACTATTATATAGTTGAAAGTAGTCCTTACCACCAGTCATTAATCCAACAAGAGGTCAAAGAATTTCAAAATGTAACGATCGTTTATAGCTTGGAGGAAATACAAAAAATATATGAGAAGTATAACGGAATCATCTTTTCTAATGAATTTTTTGATGCCTTTCCCGTTGATGTTATTAGAATGGTTGATAACGAGGTAGTGGAGGTTCGCATTTCTGCAAATGAACAGAACAAACTGGTAGAAACCTTAGTTCCTCTTAATAAAAGCCTAACCAATTTCATCGATGAATATCAGATTACTGTATCAGAAGGGCAAACCTATGAGATTCCTAAAGAGATGTGTTCGTTTATTAGAGAATTAGGTGAATGGATAGAAAAAGGGATTGTGATTACGATTGATTATGGGTATCTAGATGAGGAATGGAGCTTACCTTTTCATAAGGATGGTAGTTTACGAGGGTACTATCAGCATCAGCTTATTGAAAATCCATTAGTTCATGTAGGTGAGATGGATTTAACTACTCATATTCACTTTGATAAATTAATAAGAGCTGGACAGGAAATTGGACTTGATTTTTATAAAATGTATCGTCAAGACGAATTCCTACTGAAAGCTGGAATCTTAGAAGAGCTAAAGGAGCATGATGACCGGAATCCTTTTTCTGAAGCTAGTAAAAGAAACCGTGCGATACGCTCTCTTCTTGTTCAAGGTGGGATTAGTAGTTCATTCCATGTTGTAATCCAAACAAAAAATGTCCAAAAAGAAGTAGTCGAGGAAATCATATAAAAAGCGATGGGGGTTAGCCCATCGCTTTTTATATACAGTATTAGTGACCACCTGTTCCAGGGACCATCATAAATGTTGTCCAGTACGTAAATCCAATAAAGAAAACGGTCAAATAAGCACCGAAAATATAAATATACATACGTTCTGAAAGATTTAAAAAGCCTAATAATACAAAAAATGCAGTTTGTCCGAAGAATAGTAATGAGGTTTGGTACATATCACCAAGATAGAACATGACTGCAAATATACCAGTCCAAAACCCCATAACACGGTACATACGATCCATATGTATCCCTCCTTTTGCCCTTATCCATATACTTTTCCATTATAATGGACGTTCTCCCGAATGTAAATATAAGAAGCATTCATGATTGTGACTTATTTTTGAAGTTTCTTCTAAAATTGTTAATGGCTTTTCGTAAAGTGATTAACTTTCTAAAACTTTGTTGCTATTTTAACAAAAAAAATGGATTTATACTGGGTCCGTTGATTTCCGCTGCAGGCACTCGCTTTCCGCGGGGAGGGATGTGAGCTTCCTCGGCTGCGCCTGTGGGGTCTCACACTTCCCTCATCTCCAGAGAAAAAGCTCTTTCCTTTTTCCTTGCAGGAGTCGAGTGCCTTCCGCTCCAATCAACTCATTGTGTTAACAAAGTTGTTCAAATAGCAACAATCCACGAAAATAGCCTTTAAAAAGAGTCGCTATTTTAATTGTTACAAAAATTTAGCATCTTCCGTAGAAATGAGCTAAATAAAAAGGAGGTAAAAAATACCTCCAATAGGAACTGGGCTAGCTGGATTCGAACCAACGCATGACGGAGTCAAAGTCCGTTGCCTTACCGCTTGGCTATAGCCCATCGTTACTAAATATCATTCCCGGTCTATATAAAAATATGTACTAATTTTATTATCTTTCTGTCAGGCTCCAGGATTATGCTCAATATTCAGTAGATTAGTGACCCTTCAATACCCTGTTAGAACCTAACATGCTACTTAAGTAGAAATTTAAAAAAATTTTTATGATTAGCAGGAATTAGTCGAAGCTTGTAGAAAATTACCTATGTAAATAAATTGAAAGTTGGTGATGTACTTGAGCATGGTAGAGCATCATGCAGAGAGAATCATTCACGAAGCCTTTAATGAAGGGATTACAGACATCCACTTTGTTCCACGTAAGGATGACTGTCAAATTAAGTATCGCTTCGGGAATGACCTTAGTATTAAAGAAAATGTATCAAAATCTCATGCAACAAAGTTGATCTCTCACTTTAAATTCCTTGCCTCGATGGATATTGGTGAAAAACGAAGACCGCAAAACGGTTCCCTTATGCTCTCTGTCTATGAAAAGTTGATCAACCTTAGACTTTCCACCTTACCAACTCCCTATGATGAAAGCTTAGTCATTCGCCTTCTTCCTCAAGAAGACCCCTTTCCCATTTCAGAACTTTCTTTGTTTCCAAAGACCACTACAATCCTTCAGTCATTAATGCTGAATAAGCATGGATTAATTATCTTTACCGGTCCAACTGGTTCAGGTAAAACGACTACTCTTTATTCACTTCTTCATGCTTCGAACAAAGCCACCCATCGAAATGTCATTACATTAGAAGACCCTATTGAAAAGCATACTGATCATTTATTGCAGGTACAAGTAAATGAAAAAGCTGGAATCACGTATTCTTCAGGTTTAAAGGCAATTTTACGACATGATCCTGACATTATCATGGTTGGTGAAATAAGAGATGAAGAAACTGCTCAAACGGCTATTCGAGCATCGCTTACAGGGCATTTAGTTTTAACAACTATGCATACAAAAGATGCGAAAAGTGCCATTTACCGTTTAAAGGAATTTAATATTTCTTTGCAGGAAATTGAGCAAACCTTACTAGCAGTTGCAGCACAACGACTACTTGATTTAAAATGCCCATTTTGTGGCGAAGATTGTAAGTCTATGTGTAGGAAATTAAGAAAAAGTAAGCGAATCAGCGTCTATGAATTATTATATGGCCAATCTTTACTTAGTGTAATGAATGAAGCAAAAGGGATTGATTCCGTTTATTCTTACCCGACTTTTCCATACTTAATCAATAAAGGAATTGCTCTTGGATATTTACCTTTTAACAGTATGGAGGGATGGAAGCATGAACAAAAGGTCTAATGTGTGGACCCGTAATGAACAAGTGAAGCTTCTAAAACAGCTGAGCCTTCTCTTAGAGCGGGGATATCCTTTGTTAGAGGCTTTACCTATACTGATGATTCATCTGCCGCTAAATAAACAAACACGACTTAATGAAAGAATACAGGAGATGAAAGATGGTATATCCTTTCATGATGCATTAGTGAAGCTCTCTTTCCACCGGGATGTACTAGGTTATCTGTTCTTTGCTGAAAAACATGGCGACCTAAGTTTCGCGTTAAAAGAAGCAAGTCAGTTACTAGAAGTTAAGGTTAGCTACTATAATCGCTTGATAAAAATTTTACAATACCCATTAATCTTAATTGGGATTACCCTCACCTTAATTTTCATGATTAATCACTTTTTACTCCCACAGTTTTCACATGTATTCGAAACAATGAGTATTCAAAATAACCTCTTCCTGTTCTTTGTGATGATGATCTCCACATGGCTTCCACGTATGTTCCTTGCTTTGCTCCTTTCATTGCTCATTCTATCTCTCATATTCGCGATTCGATTTAAAAGAGTAACAGTTGTAGAAAGATGGAGGTACCTTCGTCGATTACCAGTTTATGGGTCAACCCTTTGTAAATTTTATTCACAATATTTTGCTATGCAGCTTAGTCAGCTCCTAAAAGGAGGACTTTCAGTTAACGAAGCTCTTTCTCTATTTGAAAGCCAAAATTATTTCACTTTGTTTAAAGAGGAAGCTAGTCAAATAAAAAAAGAGTTAAGAAGTGGGGAGTCGCTAGCAGCAATTATCCAGTCTCGGGATTATTTTGAAGAGGAGTTATCCAAATCCATCGCATTCGGTTCTCTTAATGGAGAACTAGCTCGAGAACTTTACCATTATAGTAAGCTCTCTTCGGAAGCTTTAGAGGAATATATCAATAAAAAAATTGCCATCATTCAACCAAGTATCTTTATAGCAATTGGGCTTATGATTATGGGGATTTATATGGCAATTATGCAGCCGGTTTTTCAAATGCTAAATGATTTATAGGAGGAAATATAGATGAATGATAAAGGATTTACATTAATTGAGATGATGATTGTGTTATTAGTTATTTCCATTTTAATTATTATTACGATTCCGAATTTAACGAAACAGCAAGCGGTAATCAGAAACAAAGGCTGTGATGCTTATATAAATATGGTTCAAGCTCAAGTAGAAGCCTATAAAATGGAAAATGAAACATCTATAAGCCCGACAATAGCTGAAATGAAGAGTGGAGGCTATATTCCTAGCATTGAATGTCCAAGTGGAGAGACGTTACAGATTACAAGCAGTGGAGAGGTAACAACCATTGTTACGGTTCCCTAAGGAAGATGGTTTTACATTAATGGAAATGTTGATCGTCTTGTCGATCATTATCATGTTGGTGAGCTTTTCATTCTTTCATGTTCGGGCTGTCTATCAGGCTAGGGTTATCCAACAGTTCTTTGAGCAGCTACAACAGGATATATGGCTTGGTCAGCAATATGCAATCAGCCACTCTAAAGGTGTGGAGCTAACATTTTATGAGACTGAAGATTTCTATGATATAAGGGAAGGCGGCGTGCGGTCACTAATTGTAAAACGGACGATAAAGAGTGAGGTTAAACTAAGACCTTTAACGATTACGAATCCAATTAAGTTTAATGCTGGAGGAAACATAAATAGTCCTGGGTCCATGTATGTGACTTATCATCACCATACCTATAAGGTTACTTTTTTATTAGGAAGAGGGCGCTTTAGAATTGAGAAACTCTAAGGGAATAAGTTTATTAGAGACAGTAATAGCCAGCGGAATCCTATTCTTTGTGATTATGCTAGTGCTGCCCCAGCTTTATTTAATTTCGATTGAAAGAAAGAATTTAGTGTTGGAAAATTTTGCACGGAAAACACTTAATGAAAAATTATTTACTCAATCCATCAATAGAGATACTGAATTAAATGAAATCGTAATCTTCAACCGAATCCCACTTGAGTTAATGATTAGAGCAAAAAGAGAGGAAGAAAATAACGAAATTTGGACTTATCATGGCTGTATAAAGTGGACTGATTTATTAAAACAAACAAAGCAGAAATGTGGGAGTATTTCAGAGTGGTGAGCTTAAAACGTAATGGATATACCTTACTTGAGATGTTACTTGTCCTTTTGATCATCATTACCATCTGCTCTCTTATTCCACTTGTGTTTTCCATCCTAGAGAAGTGGATTGAAAAGCCTAGTAGTCTTCATCCTTTTGAGTGGGAGGTTGCTACAGCTCAGCTTGGTTTTGATATCAGAGAAGCGAATATAATTAGAATAGAGGGGGAGAGGTTAGTGCTTGTGGACATAAACGGCTATGAAACCTCTTATGAATCTTATCAGAATAACGTAAGAAGAAGAGTAAACGGAACGGGCCATGAAATTATTTTACAAAATATAAGAACGGCAAGGTACCACTATATTGATAGTGGTATTATGGTTACCGTGGAGGATCTTGATGGAACTGAATATACGGTCAAACTTTTTCGTTGGAATGAAGTGGTGAACAGTGAATAATGAAAAAGGATATATTCTACCCTTTGTCTTAGTACTTAGTCTGTTGCTATTCTTTCTACTTTCACATCAAGTTTCAATTTATATAACTGATGTACGGTTTTATAAAGAAAAGTTTGAATGGTATCATCTTGAAAGATTAATTCAAAAAACGATGGCTGGATTAGAAGTGTCCGTTGAACATGGAGATTTTAAAAACAAGGAAATGACGTTCGAAGAAGGGAAAGCTATCATTCAATTCTCTACAGTTTCTACTACTGAGAAAAGGATTGATATAACTGTCCAAACGAACAATAGGAGAAAGAGTAGTGTCATTCTACATTATCATTTATTGGAAAATAAGCTAATTAAATGGACAGAAGCCAGATAATTTTGTAGCCAATGACTTTTGAAATTTGATACGATTATTAAAATTAAAGCTGTGTTATAGTACCGTGTTGATTTTTAGCAGAGTTGATTGAAGTGGAAGGACGCGAGACTCCTGCGGGAGAAGCGTGGTGAAGGAGACCCCGCAGGCGGAAACGCCGAGGAGGCTCCCGAACCCGCCCGCGGAAAGCGAGTGTCCTGAAACGGAAATCAACAACTAACTTTAACAGAGCCAAAATTAAAAACATAAGGTGATGATATGAAAACTATTTACTTAACAGGATTTATGGGATCAGGAAAAACAACAATTGGTAGAGAACTAGCTAACTACTTACAGCTACCCGTTATTGATACAGATGAGCATATTGTTAAAGATACTGGTTTATCGATCAGGGAAATTTTCTCAACATATGGAGAAGCGCATTTTAGAGATTTAGAGGTGAAAACCCTCAAATTATTACCAACAACCAATTCAGTGGTGACTACAGGAGGGGGAATGGTTGTAAAAGATGAGAACAGGAAGTGGATGAGGGAGAACGGGTTATTGGTTTACCTTCATTGTGATTTTGAGGTGATCTGGGAAAGACTAGCTCATGATCAAACTCGACCGCTAGTAATTAATTCTGAAAAAGCGCAGATTCAAAATCTGTATAACCAGAGACAGAGTGCTTATCATGATTATGATTTTAAGATTGATACAACATCTATGCATAAAGATGAAGTTGTTAAACAGTTGGCTGAAATGATTAAAAAGCAATGATACAGACTATACTAGTAAAAGTTTACCTCTGTCCTGTCCAGCTTTGCTAGCGATAAACATCTTAAAGAAGTTAGTAATGACCTGGTTCAACGGACTATCAATCATGAAGGAAAACCCTTCTAGATTGAAGTTTCACTTTGAAAATTAGGTGGTTTGTATGACATTAAATGATTTTATTAAATACCTAACACAGCAATTTGTTTCTTATTTGGATAAACCAAAGCAACAACGAAAACAAACAAAGCAAGACCGTAAATCTACACAGCCTCCATTACTATCCCGTTGGTTTGGAATCGTACCGCTTGGATTTATGTTGTTTATGAAAAAGGAAAAAAAATCAAAAAAATAAGAAAGCCCATTCTTGGGCTTTCTTATTTTTTAATTATTCTGCTTAACCTTCACGGCCTCTTGGGATAAGTAAAAGATTCCACCATTAATAATCGATACCTTTACCTTAGGTTCATACTGTTCTTTTAACGCCTGCTTTTCGACTTCATAGGATTCAGGTTTTTCCTCGATGTCCTCATAAAAATGATTCAGTAGGCGAAGGTCCTGGTCCCAACGTTCTCTAGCCTCGTTTGCCCATGTATGGTCATCATGATCGATGATGGAACGAATCGTTTGTTTAACACGTGCAACGCCACTTTGAGGCTTAATGATCGGTGTTAAAGTAAAGCAGAAATCTGGGATTTTAGGTGTTAAAGATAAGTGGTTGAGCTGGTCCTGAAAATGATCAATAATCATTCCATTAATTAGACTTAAACCTACTGATAAGATGACATCTCTAGTTTGATCGGATTGATAGGATATTTTTAAATTTAACCCCAGCCAAGGGTGGAGCGGTACACTATTTTTAGTAAAGGTAGGTTGCTTCACCTCTTCATACAATCTAATATGACTAGCTAATACTTTAGTGGACTGGAATATTTGGTGTAAGCGGGGAGAACCAAAATAAATTGCTTCTCCTTTATTATCACCTGTAGTAACTTTTGTAGGATCGGTTAAAAATGCTAGTGTGGCTGGATTGGGAGTCCCTCCTGTTTTTTCTAGGTAATGCCAGTAAAAGGGACGGTTCATTAATTCCTTATCCATGTTAATTGTAAGCTGTACATTAAGGTAGCCTGCTGAATTTTCAACAATCTCACATTCATTTGCAATAAAATATCTCTCTAAAAATTGGTGGATCTCATGTTGCTGCATAATTCTCATCCTCTTCCACGTCTTGTTGGGCAAAATCAATATATGAAGCTAGATTCTCCATCTTCACTCTTATTTCTCCATCTGTTTTTGAGTGAGACAGAATATCTTGAATATGGTCTTCAATATTGCCGAAATCAAGCCTTGTCAATATTTCATCTAATTCTCCAACGACTCGCTCAAACAGGTTGATTTTTTCATATAGAAGCTTCAATATATGCTCTTCGACAGTGTCTTTAATGGTAAAATTATAAATATGAACATCCTTCTCTTGACCCAGTCTATGAATACGACCAATTCGTTGCTCTAATCGCATCGGGTTCCATGGTAAGTCATAATTAATGATATGCTGACAAAATTGAAGGTTAATCCCTTCTCCACCAGCCTCTGTAGCTATTAGAACTTGTGCCTTATTCTTAAATAGCTCCTTCATCCAATCCTTTTTGCCCCTTTTAAATCCTCCTCGAAAAGGGACAGAAGAAATTCCATGCTGCTGAAGAAACCACTGAAGATAAAGCTGAGTGGCCCGATACTCAGTGAAAACTATTACCTTTCCATTTATCTCCTTGACAAGCTCCACTACTTTTTCAGCCTTTGCATTAGTAGATATTGCTCCAATCTTTTCCATCAAATCCTCTACCAAAGTTTCCACATATGAATTTCCTTCACTTTTGGATAGCATGTTCTTTAACGTATAATATACGGCTTCGCGGCTGCTACAAGCTTCACGTTGTAAGGTTATCAAAGAAAATTGACTTCCAATCTGGCCTTGGGCATTACGTTTATGTGCGTTAATGGTATCGTATAAATCTCGTTCTTCCGACGAAAATTCAATAGGTATCGTTTTGACATGCCTTTTTGGCCATTCAATGCCTGTATCACCACGTCTATTTCGAATCATCACTTTATTAACTAGTTCTTTTAGATGTTCATCATTATTTAACGAACGGTCTTTAGCATTATAGGATTCTTCAAAATTACTTTGACTACCTAGGTGTCCGGGTTTTAACAGAGAAACTAGATTGAAGATCTCCTCCACCCTATTTTGGATGGGGGTTGCTGTAAGTAATAGGCAAAATTTCTTTTTTAACATTTGTACAAATTCATAGTTTTTCGTTTTATTGTTCTTTAGTTTATGTGCCTCATCAATAATAATTAGGTCATAGTTCTGGTCAAAAATAATATCCCGGTGTGGAGCTCTCTTGGCCGTATCAATGGAGGAGACAACAACGTCACATTGCTCCCAGACATAGCTTTTCTTCTGCCCAACAGCAGGAATGAAAAATTTCTGATTAAGTTCTATGACCCACTGAGAGACAAGTGAGGCAGGAACAAGGATTAACACCTTCTTTACTAAACCACGAATCATATATTCTTTTAAAATTAAACCAGCCTCAATCGTTTTTCCTAAACCAACCTCATCTGCAAGAATCGCTTTTCCATTCATCTTTTCTACTACATTTCTTGCAACCTCTAATTGGTGTGGCAATGGTTCTAGATTAGGGAGATGCTTTGGTGCTTGTAATCCTTCAAATTCAGGAATAGCGAGATGCTGCTCAACTTCATAAGCCAACTTATAAAGGTCCAAATGCGCCCATGGACCGTCATCTTCAAAGCGTTTATAAAAATCATCTTCCCATGTCTCATCAAATATGACCTCGACTTGATGCATCAAACACATTCCTTTCATAAAATAATCTATTTTTACAATGGAATAGTTAAGAGCTATTAGGGATATTGATCAGAATGAACATTCTATAGACTAAACCATATTCTTTACTGTGTGAAATTCAAATGAAATCAGTCTGTCATTTCCTAAACTCGAACAAAAAGACATAAAACTTAAAAATAGTTTGTCTTTACGTTTAAAAGTATATTGCCCTGTTGCTAGTTTTAATGGTAGGATAATTATAGTTTTTACAAGTAAAATTGCTCACTTTTTAATTAGTATAGCCATAAATTAGCAAAATTATATAAGGCGAATGAGAATAAGAGGAGAGACTACAAAAACCAAAGGGATTGAATCATCGAAGTGATGTAGATTTTGGTTATAAATGTAGCGCCGAAGGAGCAAGCGAATCATCGTGAATCTCTCAGGCAAAAAGACTCTTGTTTGACGCTACTCTGGAGAGCGTTCGTAAGGCTTATTAGATGAACCACCAAAGAGGAAATGCGAAAGCAAAACTTTCAGGTGCCCAGGACAGAGATTATTCATATTTTTATATGGATATCTCTGTCCTTTTTTTGTCTAGGATTAATAAGACTTATTTGGATAGGATATAACATTGCTTTATGGCTACCCTAAGAAACTTTGTTTGTTACATATAAAAGGAGGAAGCATATGTCTGAGCTTAAGCGAACACCTTTATTTGAAGTATACCGAGAATTTGGGGGTAAAACGATCGACTTTGGTGGTTGGGACTTACCTGTCCAATTCTCAAGCATTAAGGAAGAGCACGAGGCAGTTCGAGAGCGTGCAGGATTATTTGATGTCTCTCACATGGGAGAGTTTGAAGTAAAGGGTTCGGACAGTTTGGACTTTTTACAAAAAATGATGACAAACGATGTTTCAAAGCTAGTAGTTGGAAAAGCTCAATATACCGCTATGTGTTATGAAACTGGAGGTACGGTTGATGATTTGCTAATTTATAAAAGAGCAGATCAAGATTATCTTCTCGTTGTTAATGCTTCCAATATTGATAAGGATTTTGACTGGTTACAGTCTCACTTATCTGGTGAAGTTGAATTAACAAACGTATCTGAGCAAACTGCTCAGTTGGCGATTCAAGGCCCGTTAGCAGAAACTGTTTTACAAAAACTTACGAAAACTCCACTTCATGAAATTGGCTTCTTTAGCTTTAAAGAAGGTGTTGAGATTTCTGGTATTCCCGCGTTAGTTTCGAGAACAGGCTATACAGGTGAAGATGGCTTCGAAATCTACTGTAGTACGGAAGATGCCGTTGCTTTATGGAACGCCATTTTAGAAAATGGTAAGGAAGAAGGAGTTCTGCCTTGTGGTCTTGGGGCTCGTGATACCCTTCGATTTGAAGCAAACCTTGCTCTATATGGACAGGAACTATCGAAGGATATTACCCCTCTAGAAGCAGGAATTGGCTTTGCGGTCAAGCTTCAAAAAGAAGCAGATTTCTTTGGTAAAGAGGCAATGCTAAAGCAAAAAGAGCAAGGGTTAACAAGAAAACTTGTGGGTATCGAAATGATTGAAAAGGGTATTCCACGTCATGACTATGAAGTATATGCCGGGGATCAGCAGATCGGGTTTGTCACAACAGGAACTCAGTCTCCAACACTTAAAAAGAATATTGGTTTAGCACTACTCGATACTTCCTACACAGAATTAGACACAGAGGTTGAGGTACAAATTAGGACGAAGCGATTAAAAGCAAAGGTCGTCCAAACACCATTCTATAAGCGTCCAAAAAAGTAACCGGGAGGAACCACTATGAAGCATCGCTATTTACCGATGACTGAGCAAGACCAGCAAGAAATGCTAAAAGCAATTGGTGTCGACTCAGTTGATGAATTATTCCAAGATATTCCTGAGAGTGTCCGTTTTAAGGGTGAGTATAATATTAAGCCTGCCAAATCTGAAACGGCGTTAATGAAGGAACTAACGGAACTAGCAAATAAAAGTTTGAATATTAAAGATAATCCATCTTTTTTAGGAGCTGGGGTATACGATCATTACATTCCCGTTATTGTAGATCATGTTATTTCTCGCTCTGAATTTTATACAGCTTATACTCCATATCAGCCGGAAATTTCGCAAGGAGAGCTTCAAGCTATCTTTGAATTTCAAACGATGATTTGTGAATTGACAGGAATGGATGTTGCGAATTCTTCTATGTATGATGGAGGAACTGCATTAGCAGAAGCTGCTACTTTGAGTGCTGGGCAAACTAGGAACAAGAAAATTCTTGTGTCAGGTGCTGTTCACCCAGAATCTCGTGCCGTTTTACAAACATATGCAACCGGACAGCGACTAGAGGTTGTCGAAATTCCAGTTGTAAATGGAGTAACGGATTTAGAAGTTCTTAAAGAACAAATGAATGAAGAGGTTGCAGCAGTAGTGGTTCAGTATCCGAACTTTTTTGGTCAAATTGAACCTCTTAAAGACATTGAAGTCATTGCTCATCAGCACAAAGGGATGTTCATTGTATCAAGTAATCCTTTAGCACTTGGTGCATTAACACCACCTGGTAAGTTTGGTGCTGATATTGTAGTTGGGGATGCACAGCCATTTGGAATTTCAACACAGTTTGGCGGTCCTCACTGTGGTTACTTTGCGGTTTCTTCAAAGTTGATGAGAAAGGTACCAGGTCGTCTAGTTGGACAAACGACTGATGAACAAGGTAGACGAGGCTTTGTTTTAACATTACAAGCTCGTGAACAACATATTAGACGGGATAAAGCTACTTCGAATATTTGTTCAAACCAAGCATTAAATGCATTGGCTGCCTCTGTTGCAATGACAGCTCTAGGTAAAAAGGGAATAAAAGAGATTGCTATACAAAATATTCAAAAAGCACAATACGCAAAAAGAGCATTCCAACAAGCTGGTTTTGAAATCGCATTTTCTGGACCGTTTTTCAATGAATTTGTTGTAAAGCTTCCGTTGTCAGTTAGAGAGGCTAACCTTCAATTGTCTAAAAAGGGATTAATTGGTGGATATGATTTAAAGAGAGATGACGAGAACTTAGCGAATCATATGCTTGTCGCTGTAACAGAATTGCGTACGAAAGACGAAATTGACCGATTTGTAAAGGAATTGGGGGATTGTCATGCATAACGAAAACCAACCACTTATTTTTGAATTAAGCAAATCTGGTCGTGTCGGATATAGCCTGCCAGAATTAGATATCGAAGTCGTAAATGTAGAAGAAGTCATTCCAGCGGAATATCTTCGTACAGAAGAAGCAGAACTACCTGAGGTTTCCGAGCTTGATATCATGCGCCATTACACAGCGTTATCAAGAAGAAATCACGGTGTTGATTCTGGTTTCTATCCATTAGGATCTTGTACGATGAAGTACAACCCGAAAATTAACGAGAACGTGGCAAGATTCCCAGGATTCGCACATGTTCACCCGCTTCAAGAGGAAGAAACAGCACAGGGTGCAATGGGACTATTATTTGATTTACAAGAGCACTTAAAAGAAATTACAGGTATGGATGAGGTAACTCTTCAACCGGCTGCAGGTGCCCACGGGGAATGGACTGGATTAATGATGATTCGTGCTTACCATGAGGCAAACGGTGATTTTAACCGTACTAAAGTAATCGTCCCTGATTCAGCTCACGGAACAAATCCAGCTTCAGCAACAGTTGCCGGTCTTGAGACGATTACTGTTAAATCTGATGAGAATGGTCTAGTGGACTTAGAGGATTTAAAGCGAGTTGTTGATTCTGATGTTGCGGCTCTAATGCTAACGAACCCTAATACTTTAGGATTGTTTGAACAACATATTCTTGAAATGGCACAGATTATCCATGATGCTGGTGGGAAGCTCTATTATGATGGAGCCAACCTCAACGCAGTGTTAAGTAAAGCTCGCCCAGGAGATATGGGATTTGATGTTGTACACTTAAATCTTCATAAAACATTTACAGGTCCACATGGTGGTGGCGGTCCGGGTTCAGGTCCGGTAGGGGTAAAGGAAGACCTTATTCCTTATTTACCAAAGCCTGTATTAGTTAAAACGGAAGAGGGCTATCACTTTGAATATAACCGCCCACAATCAATAGGAAGAGTAAAGCCATACTATGGTAACTTTGGAATTAATGTTCGTGCATATACCTACATTCGTTCAATGGGTCCAGATGGATTAAAGGCAGTAACAGAGAATGCAGTTTTAAATGCAAACTATATGATGCGTCGTCTTGAGCCATATTTTGATCTTCCATATAAGCAACATTGTAAGCATGAATTTGTTCTATCTGGTAAACGACAAAAGAAGCTGGGTGTTCGTACATTGGATATCGCGAAGCGCTTATTAGACTTTGGCTATCACCCACCAACAATCTACTTCCCATTAAATGTGGAAGAAGCAATGATGATTGAGCCGACTGAGACCGAATCAAAGGAAACATTAGATGAATTTATTAACATCATGATTCAAATTGCGGGAGAAGCAGAAGAAAATCCTGAGATTGTTCAAGAGGCCCCTCATCACACCGTTGTTAGTCGACTTGATGAAACAACTGCGGCTAGAAAGCCGATTTTACGTTACCAAAAACAATAATTAGTAAGTAATAATAGCAAAAAACCTCATCTATCATGATAGATGAGGTTTTTTCGTTGTTTAGAAAGTTATAAAATTTATCACTCGTTGATAACTTGGGCTAGTGCATCTGAATCCGGCTCCAGCGCCCAGCCCCTCGAGGTCAAATAACCCTACATCAAGAAAAGGGAAAGAGCACCCTTTTATTGATGTAGGAACATTTGCTTGTCGGGGCTAAACGGGGCGCTTGCACCTTTTGTTCTTATGCTGTTTACCTGGTTATGTAATTGTATAGTAAAGGAGGTTCGCTCATCTGTTGAAATACAGGAAATGTTCCCCTGATGTTTCTCGATAATTTGCTGGCAAACAAAAAGGCCAAGTCCAGTGCCGAGCTTTTTGTCTGTAACAAATGGCTCAAAAATCGATACGATCTTCTCTTGAGGAATCCGTGGTCCGTTATTATGGATGGATAAGAATATATCATCATTTTGTAAATAACTATGGATTGTAATTCTTCGATCATTCTGTATTAGTTTTAGTGCATCAATGGAGTTCATTAGTAAGTTTAAAAACACTTGCCGAAACTCGTCACGGTATCCATAAAGGTTTACTTCTGAATCAATCGTGACTTCAATAAGTACGTTATTATCAACAATGGTTGGATAAAGAAACATTTCCACTTCTTTTACTAGGTATTCAAAGGAGAAGGATTCCTTCTCCTTACCAATCACTTCTTTTTTGGAGACTAGAAGGAACTGAGAGATTTGGTAATTTAGTTGCTCAAGCTCGTGTTGAATAACATGAAGATACTCAAGGGTAGGATTTTCTCTTTGTAGGAGTTTTATAAATCCTGTTATCGAAGTAAGTGGGTTTCGAAATTCATGTACGAAACTAGAAGCCATTTGTCCTAGTAATGTAAGTCTATCTTGATGTGTTTGTTGGATAAACGATTTTTTTTCATTTAAATCTTGATCCCTTAGCTCTGTATATCTCTTAACAGCGTGGTAAATAAATTCATCAAAACAGGAATTCATTCTATTAATGGTTGGCTGTAGGTCAATTAATGATATTTGCGAGTCGTATAGATGCTTAAAAATTTCACTTCTACCTAAATTTACATTGTAGATAAATTCACTGATGTTCACATTGGCTGTAGCTCTTTCCTCAGCTACCTTATAAGCAAGCGCTTGTAGTTGTTCTTCATCAAAATCATATCTTAAAAACAAAATGACGAGCTGAATCATTTTTCGGCCATTTGAAAATAGTTCTTCTTTATAAGGATCGTTATCAGCAACCAATACATTTTTTGACCATTTTTGCAGAAAATCCTCATAATTAGTTTCTAAAAATTCACAAAGTCTTTCTTCTACAGTCATTCTAGCACCACCTGAGATTTCCCGAAATAATATATTATAAATACTACATTTAACTTCAAAACCCTTTTATTTTCCAAAAAAAATAAACCCTTTATCAAAGGTTTATTTTAAGAAATCCTATTTACCTCGTTTTATTTTCCCACTCCAAAGGCGATAGCCGCCTTTAAGCTGGTATAAATCCTTTGCTCCTTTTCTTCTTAGAATCGAAGCAGCACGACCACTACGAATACCATTTTGACAATAGATATAAACGGGCTTATCTGGTCTAATTTCCTTATGACGCATTCTTAATTGAGATAATGGTATATTACGTGAGCCTAATATATGTCCACCTTCGAATTCCTTGGGTTCTCTAACATCTATTAATTGTGCTTTACGATAACCCTCTCTAAATTCCTCTTCAGTAAGCGTTTTTAATATTTTTCTTTGATATAGAAAAGTTACAACAGAATAAGCAATAATGGCTCCTAGTAAGATTAACAAAGCTGCTAGCATGAATCATCGACCCCTTTTTTATATATGAAGTACCTTGTAACGATTGTCGTTCTATAGCACTTTGTTCCAACTTAATGTTGGTAAGTGCTAAGAACTTGGTTTCTTTCGTTTTCCCTCTTCTATTATAGTAGGGCGGGACCAAAGATTCAAAGAACTTTTATATTTTCTTTTAAATTATTGGTTTCTTTTGATAGACTAAACATGCAAATAAAATAAAGAGGGTTATAAGTATGAATAAAAAACAATGGAGATATATTTATTCTGGGAGCTGTTCGCCATCATTCAATATGGCTTTAGATGAAGCTCTGTTAGATTGGCATAGTAAAGGACTCATTCCACCAACTATCCGCTTTTATGGATGGAATCCGGCCACCCTTTCAATCGGCTATTTTCAAAAAGTTGAAAAAGAAATTGATTTAGATATGGTCAAAAAACATAATCTTGGTTTTGTGAGAAGACCAACCGGTGGGAGAGGGGTCCTTCATGATCAAGAGCTAACCTATAGTGTGATCGTATCTGAAGAATACCCAGGTATGCCAAAAACTGTGACAGAATCCTACAGGGTCATTTCTGAAGGAGTGCTAGAAGGGTTTAAACTCCTTGGACTGGATGCCTACTTCGCTGTACCGCTAACAGATGATGAACGGGAAAGTTTAAAAAATCCACGGTCAGCAGTTTGTTTTGATGCCCCGTCCTGGTATGAGCTTGTTGTAGAGGGACGTAAGGTAGCGGGAAGTGCGCAAACAAGACAAAAGGGTGTTATTCTCCAACACGGATCAATCCTACTAGATATTGATGAGGATTTGCTTTTTAACCTGTTTAAATATCCTAGTGAAAAAGTAAAGGAGCGTATGCAACGTAACTTTAAAAACAAGGCCGTTGCAATTAATGCCTTACGAGACACCCCAGTTACAATTGAAGAAGCGATTGGAGCTTTTAAGGCAGGGTTTGAAAAAGGGTTAGATATTGAGTTAGAGCCTTATGAATTATCTGATGCTGAACATCAAGCCGTATTAACTATAGCGAATGAGAAATATGAAAGCGATGAATGGAATTTTAGAAGATAGTGGGGAAGTAGCTGGTTTAATGACTAGCTACTTTTTTATTGCTTATTTAATTTGATTTAATAAAAGAGATTGCAAGGACGAAAATAAGCCAAAATTCGTCATTAACTAACATTTTCTATCATATAGCTCATTTTCTCTCTTTTTTATCATCATTTTTATGTTTGACAAAATAAAGCTAATTTGCATTTACCACAATATATAGTATTGTCGAAAATTAAGTATATACTATATATTGATATTTTGTTTGAGAATATGATAAAGTATCAATATCGAAATTCGAGTTTGAACTAGATTACTAGAATTCTAACTCGATTAGTTTTAATAAGGGAGTTGTGTGAGAGTTGACTGTTGCGCTTGAAAAAACAATGAAAATTAATGTAGAAAGACTGAATGAGGATATTCGAGTTTTTCCACAAGTACATCCTATAACTGCTGATATGAGCATTACACATAAGGGTGTTTCACGCTTAGTTATGCTAGATCGTTATACCTTTAAGGATACGGAGAAAATTACATTAAGTAATGGAGACTTTGTTGTCCTGACGATTAAAGAAGATCCAAAATTTCCGGCTAGAGGATTAGGCTATATTGTAAGTATTGATTGGGAAACAAAAATGGCAAAGGTTCTAGTAGAAGAAGATTATCGTGATGTGTTGGACAAGCCAGAGGAAGTCGAAACGGGTATAATTAATCGCTCCTTAGACGTTATTGAAAAGCCACTAGAAGTATTTTATGAGCAGATTGCCAAGCGTAATGCCACAGGTCTTGCATCAGTAGAGAAAACGGAAGAGAAAAGACAAGAGTGGTTTGAGAAGTTCTATCATGAACTTGTCACAATGAACTTCGTACCGGCAGGACGTGTTCTTTATGGGGCTGGTGCTGATACAGATGTAACGTATTTTAATTGTTATGTGATGCCTTTTGTAAAGGATTCACGTGAAGGGATTTCAGAGCATCGTAAACAAGTAATGGAAATCATGAGTCGCGGTGGTGGAGTTGGAACAAATGGGTCCACATTAAGACCTCGTAACACATTAGCAAGAGGAGTAAATGGGAAATCTTCAGGTTCGGTTTCTTGGTTAGATGATATTGCTAAGTTGACACATCTGGTTGAGCAGGGTGGGTCCCGTTAACACCATGGCGGGATAAAAATCTCGTGAATTGCTGGAACACCCTTAGAGCTTTTTTCACTACAACGTGACTGGCAACAGTGAGCGTGAATGTTTGAAAAGAAGAAAGATTGGGCAATCAGCAGCGAAGGATCTTTGGAAACAAAGATCAACGTTCAACGACTATTGAAACTTCCTAAAGTCCCAATCATTAGAAACCCAATATAAGGAGGGTGTCATATGGGAACCATGGAAGAAGTAAATCATAACAAACGGCAACGTGGTTATGGGGCACGAGACAAAGAAGAAATGATAGATTCGATTATTAATCTCCATAAAGATGGTTATAGCCAAGTAGATATAGCAAAAACTCTAGGTATAAACCGAGGAACCATCAAGCGTTGGAATGATGAACTTCACTTTATCGATATTAGAACTCCAGGCGAAGCAGGGAAATTAAAGAGCAAAATATATAATTATGATGAAAATTACTTTAAAAGTATTGTTACGCCTAATCAAGCTTATATTGTAGGATATATCACTGGTGATGGTACTATTTTTGATAGGATAAAGTCCAAAAGATTAGTATTAACTCTAGCTGAAAATGATAAGCAACTACTATTCGATATTGGTGAAGAGATGAATATGATGAATGCAATAAAATTCAGAAGGAAAAGCACTGAAAATGAGCAAAACAAATATTCACTAGTCATTAATTCCACAAAAATGTGTAATGACTTGATTGCATTAGGAATAGGCCCAAGGAAAACAGGTTTAGAAAAATGGATTAACTTCAACAATGAAGAACTTCAGTGGGCTTATATTAGAGGTTTTTTTGATGCAGACGGTCATATAAGAGTTTTCAAAAGAAATGGATACTGTAAAGCTAGACTTGGCTTTACTGGTAATACTGAAATGCTACTATCCATATTATCTTATTTAAAATCTTGTGGATATGCTAAAAATGTAAACTCAATAACACATAAACAAGGATGTTCTGATTTATATCTTAGTAGTATAAAAGAAATCAAAGTGCTATTTAATCAGCTATACAGGTATGGAGATATAAAATTAAATCGAAAGTATCAAGTATTTCTTTCTTTGATGAGATAGTCTGACCTTACATGAAAGTGTAAGAGTGTGGCAGAAATGACCACACCCCTCTGCATGAGGAGTAACAATTTTGCGTGGAGCACAGATGATTATGCTAGCAGATTGGCATCCAGATATTATCGACTTTATTATCTCAAAAATGCAAAATCCAAGAATTCTTCGTTTTTTAATTGAAAACATAAATGATGAACAAATAAAGAAATCCGCTCAAGATAAGCTAAAGTTTACTCCAATGACCGATCAAGAGCGAGTCATGTATCAAGGAATAACTAATTACAAGCATATTCCGGGATATGGTGGTTTTAGTGATAGAATAATCAAGGACGCAGAAGAGAAACTACGAGTTGGTGGAACATATTCTGTTCATAACTCTGAATTCTTAACGGGCGCTAACATTTCAATCTGTTTAACAAATGATTTCATGAAAGCTGTTGAAAATGATGAGGAATATGAACTACGCTTCCCGGATGTAGAAAGCTATGATGCAGATGGAATGAAGGCTTATAACGAGACATGGCATGAAGTTGGCGATGTAAGAGAATGGGAAAAGCTCGGCCATAAGGTAAGAGTATACCGTAAAATTAAAGCGAAAGAGTTATGGAATCTAATAAATATTTGTGCGACGTATTCTGCTGAACCAGGTATCTTCTTTATCGATAATGCAAATGACATGACGAACGCACAAGCTTATGGTCAAAAGGTAGTCGCAACAAACCCGTGTGGGGAGCAGCCTTTAGCACCATTTTCCGTGTGTAATCTTGCTGCTGTTAACCTTGCAGAAATGGCAAATAAAGCGACTAAAACGGTTAATTTTGAAAAACTAAGACAAACAGTCGAAGTTGGTGTTCGCATGCAGGATAACGTAATTGATGCGACTCCGTACTTCTTGGAAGAAAATAAGAAGCAAGCACTTGGTGAGCGCCGTGTTGGTTTAGGCGTAATGGGACTTCATGATCTATTAATATATTGTGAAACAGAATATGGTTCTGAAGAAGGAAATAAGCTAGTCGACGAAGTATTTGAGGAGATTGCAACAACAGCTTATCGTGCTTCTGTTGAGTTGGCAAAAGAAAAAGGAAGCTTCCCATTCCTTACTGCTGATGGAGATGAAGAGACGAATCGTCTTCGTCATGCATTCACTGAAACAGGCTTCATGAAGAAGATGCCTGCAGATTTAAGAGAAGATATAAAGACATATGGTATCCGTAACTCTCACTTACTGACCGTTGCGCCTACTGGAAGTACCGGAACAATGGTAGGGGTATCAACAGGGCTAGAGCCATATTTCTCTTTCTCCTACTTCCGTAGTGGTCGACTTGGTAAATTCATTGAAGTGAAAGCTGATATTGTTCAGGAGTATTTAGACAATCACCCTGAGGCTGATCCTGATCATTTACCGAAGTGGTTTGTATCGGCGATGGAATTAACAACAGAAGCCCATGCTGATACACAATGTGTAATCCAAAGATGGATTGATAGCTCAATCAGTAAAACGGTAAATGCACCCCGTGGATATACAGTCGAGCAAGTAGAAAAGGTATATGAGCGTCTTTATAAGGGTGGAGCAAAAGGTGGAACCGTTTATGTGGATGGTAGCCGTGATGCACAGGTACTAACGCTAAAGGCAGAAGAAAATAGCTTTGATGAAGAGCAACAAGAGCTATTCCCACAAGAAGAAAAGAAAAAGCCAGTTGTACTAGTAGACACAATCCAGGATCTCCGTTCAACAACTGTTACCTACGGTTCAGAGGTTGGAGACACTTGTCCTGTTTGTCGTCAAGGAACAGTAGAGGAAATTGGTGGGTGTAATACGTGTACTGATTGTGGTGCACAGTTAAGATGTGGATTATAAAAAAGTAAATAAAGGGATGGAACCCAGCAATTGGTTCCATCCCTTTTTCTATCTTTAGAGCTATTTTTGTTCATACTAACACCAATGTTTAGATTTGGGGTGAAAATATGAAGGCGTTTGTTCCACAATTAGTTTATTTTGAACCGCAGGCTCTTGAATATCCACTTGGCAAGGAGCTTAAAGATAAATTTGAAAATATGGGTTTAGAAATTAGAGAAACCACCTCGCATAATCAAGTGAGAGGTATACCAGGAGACAATGAATTACAGCAATATCGTAATGCGAAATCTACTCTAGTAGTAGGCATTCGAAAGACACTAAAATTTGACACATCTAAGCCCTCTGCAGAATATGCCATTCCACTTGCAACTGGTTGTATGGGGCATTGTCATTACTGTTATTTACAAACAACACTTGGAAGTAAGCCTTACATTAGAACTTATGTAAATTTAGATGACATTTTTGAGCAAGCAGAGAAATATATGAAAGAGCGTGCCCCAGAAATCACAAGGTTTGAGGCAGCTTGTACCTCTGATATTGTTGGGATTGATCATTTGACCCATTCCTTAAAGAAAACCATTGAATTTATGGGGCAAACAGATTATGGACAGCTTCGTTTTGTAACGAAGTATCAACATGTGGACCATCTACTGGATGCGAAGCATAATGGAAGAACGCGTTTCCGATTTAGCGTGAACTCCCGTTATGTCATTAAAAATTTTGAACCAGGTACTTCCTCCTTTGAAGAGAGAATAGAGGCTGCTCGAAAAGTTGCAAATGCGGATTATCCACTTGGTTTTATTGTAGCGCCAATCTACATGCATGAAGGATGGCGAGAAGGGTATTTAGAGCTATTCCAAAGGTTATCAGATTCACTAAAGGGTGTTAATTTAGATGGATTAACCTTTGAGCTTATTCAGCATCGTTTCACAAAGCCAGCTAAAAATGTAATTCAAAAGCGTTATCCTAAAACGAAACTAGAAATGGATGAGTCGAAACGAAAATATAAATGGGGACGCTATGGAATCGGTAAGTATGTATATCAAACAGAGGAAGCAGATGATATTGAGACGACATTAAGACGTTATATCCATGAATTTTTCCCTGAGGCTGAGATTCAATATTTTACTTGATAAACTTACGTTGTCTAACTAACCCATAGTTTGTTTGCTTTTCCCTATACTTACGAAACTTTTGCATAGACTTGTAAGCGACAAAGGTATTAATATTTGATCCACCTTCTTAATATGTATCTTATAGACCATATTAGGTGAGGTGACTAAGTGAGAATAGATGGGGTATTCTCGGGTGGAGGCATTAAGGGGTATGCGCTGATAGGGGCCGTAAAAGCAATTGAGGCACAAGGGCATTCCTTTGTTAGAGTGGCTGGGTCAAGTGCGGGTGCAATTTTAGCCTCTTTAGTTGCGGTGGGTTATCAAGGAAATGAAATAGAAGAATTAATGGGAGAAGTAGATCTGAAACGATTTTTAGATCCAAAAAATACATGGTTTCCTGAAACTATCACGAAGTGGTTATTCTTATATTGGAGATTAGGATTGTATAAAGGTGATGTCTTGGAAAAGTGGTTAGAGGCCAAGCTACTGGCAAAAAATATAAGGGTGTTTGGAGATTTACCTAAAACATCCTTAAGGATTGTCGCCTCTGATTTGACGAACAGTCGAATGGCTGTATTCCCAGATGATTTGCCGAAATATGGATATGAGCCTGATTCTTTTTCAATAGCAAAAGCAGTTCGAATGAGTGTTGGAATTCCGTACTTCTTTGAACCCGTAAAACTGGGGAAAAAGAATAACCGATCGATTATAGTGGATGGTGGGTTGTTGAGCAATTTCCCCTACTGGTTGTTTCAGGAGACAAGAAATGAGCATAAACGACCACTGATTGGTTTGCAGCTTAGTCCTAATTTTCATAATAGAGAGCCCAACCAAATAAAAAATGGAATTCAGTTATTTAGGGCTCTCTTTGAAACCATGATGGATGCGCATGACTTAAGGTACATATCACGAAGTCTTGAACAGAACATCATTTTCATTCCAGTGAATCAGGCCAACTCAAGAGAATTTAATTTAAATATTAATCAAAAAGTTGAGCTAATAAATATGGGCTATAAAAAGGCAGAATCGTTTTTGAAAACTTGGACCTATTAAAAAAATCGAACACTTCATCAATGAAGTGCTCGATTTTTCTTTTTATTATTCTTTTTACCTTCAATAACAGTAAGATGTGAATTGCTTTTTCGTTTGAAACTTGAAGGTGTTGAAGATTTTTTCCCTTGCTGATTTTTAAATCGTTTCTTAGACTGTACGGCGGCTTTTCTATATCTTGAGTTTTCCGACCAATTCGTCCCATTTCTTCTTTGAATATATCTAAATGCAAAATAAATAATAACACCGAAAAGAACAGCAAATCCGACCATCCTAACAATTTGCATTGGATCAGATGCTAAGGTAGTTAATAATCCAATCGCTGCAAGACTGACAAAAGCTATAAAAATCAACTGACGACCTTTTGGTTTCACATTCAGCACCTCCTAAACGAAAAGCAAGCATTATTATTTACAATAATATGTTTATAAAAATGATATGTTGTCACTTTTATACAATTCATGAAGCATTCTTTTACCAATCATCTTTTAACAGTATAACTGAAGGGAAGTTATTTGGATTCTTATGTAGTAGTTTAAATTCCTTATCTCTACTATTATTGTACTAAAAAGTTACATAAAGCTCTAGGTTGATGTCAATTATTTTACTGTTTTGGGGTACTTTATTGCTTAAAAAGGAATTTATATTGGGTCCGTTCATTTCCGCTACAATCAAATCTTAGGTTTATTTTTATCTCAATAAGTTAAAATAGCAACAAAGTTAGTGGAAAATCCTGTATTAGCTAGATGTTTTACTTAAACTTTCAATAGTATAGACAAGTTTTCAGAATGATAGACGTAACTCAAAAAACTTCTTTATATTATTGGCTAATATGGAAATACTACTAGTGGAGGTGGATGATCGTGGAAGATAAAAAGCTAGAACAAAATAAAAAAGAAGAACCGATCTCTCCTGGAGCTAGAACGGCCATTACTGGAATATTTGGAGGGCTGCTCTGGGCATCCCTTGGCTACTTAGCATATCTTTTTAGTTTTACAAAGATTCCCCCCAATGTGATATTGGAACCTTGGACCATTGGTAATTGGAAGAGTGGAGTACTAGGACAGTTTATTGCCATCTTCTTGATTGGACTTATATCTATATTAGTAGCGTTTGGATACCTCGCTACGCTAAGAAAGTTTGATAAAATTTGGATGGGTGTTCTATTCGGAGTTGTCTTATGGGGAATTGTGTTTTTTATCCTTAATCCTATATTTCCGGGGATTGATCCAATCAGGGAGTTGGATGTTAACACAATAGTAACAACGATTTGCTTATTTGTACTATATGGTACTTTTATAGGCTTCTCGATCTCCTTTGAAGCATCAGAGCTTACAAATAAGAGTGAGCCGAACTATTCAAATGAATAGGACCTATGATAGAATGTTCAGTGAACATTCTATTTTTACATATTGAACAAATTATTGGTAAGGAGTCTGCTATATGATGAAACGCATTCTCTTATTAAATGGACCCAATTTGAATCGATTAGGTATACGCGAGCCGAGTACTTATGGAAATGTGACGTTACAAGAGCTTGAAAATAATCTTCATATACTTGCTCAACAGCATCGATTAAGCTTGGATTGCTTTCAGTCGAATCATGAAGGAGAACTTATTGATCAAATACATCATGCGGATTCATCTGTAGATGGTATTATTATTAACCCAGGAGCCTTCACACATTATAGCTATGCGATTAGAGACGCAATTGCAAGTATTTCAATACCCGTAATTGAAGTCCATATATCAAATATCCATGCTCGTGAAGAATTCAGACATCATTCAGTAATTGCTCCCGTCACACAGG
The DNA here is from genome assembly GCF_053903075.1 of Bacillus sp. AK128. Taxonomy (NCBI): domain Bacteria; kingdom Bacillati; phylum Bacillota; class Bacilli; order Caryophanales; family Bacillaceae; genus Bacillus; species Bacillus sp. AK128. The sequence goes on from NZ_CP096379.1 coordinate 1,322,790, forward strand.
GGCAAATTGTCGGTTTTGGTGTTTTAGGGTACCACTTAGCCTTATTAGCCTTAAAAGAGAGATTAGGGGAGGAGATTACACATGACAAAAATTGAAAAACTTCGAAATCATTTTCAAGAGCATGATGTCGATGGTGTGCTTATTACAAGTGAATTCAACCGCAGATATATGACCAATTTCACAGGAACTGCGGGTGTTGCCGTTATATCTAGGGAAAAGGCTGTGTTTATCACAGACTTCCGTTATGTTGAACAAGCAGCTAGTCAGGTTGAGGGCTTTGAGGTGGTTCAGCATAAGGCAGCAATCATAGATGAAATTGCCAATCAAGTCGAGAAATTAGGAATAAAGAGACTTGGCTTTGAAGAGGATCATGTTACATATAGTACATATAAGACTTATCAAAACGCCATTTCTGCAGAACTCATCCCTTTATCAGGAGTGATTGAAAAGTTACGCTTGATTAAGACTGATTCTGAGATTAAGATATTAAAGGAAGCAACCGAGATTGCTGATGCAGCATTTGAACATATTCTTACGGTCATTCGCCCAGGTAAAACTGAGATTGAGATTTCAAATGAACTGGAATTCTTTATGAGAAAGCAAGGCGCAGCTTCATCTTCTTTCGATATTATTGTAGCTTCAGGCTATCGATCCGCACTACCTCATGGTGTTGCTTCAGATAAAATCATACAGTCAGGGGAATTTGTGACATTAGATTTCGGTGCGTATTATAAAGGGTATTGTTCAGATATTACAAGAACTCTAGCTGTAGGGCAACCAAGTGACGAGCTTAAAAATATTTATGATGTTGTCCTTGAAGCGCAGTTGCGCGGGATGGCTGGTATAAAGCCAGGTATGACAGGTAAAGAGGCAGATGCCTTAACAAGAGATTATATTACTGAAAAAGGCTACGGGGAATATTTTGGTCATTCAACTGGTCATGGTATTGGTTTAGAGGTACATGAAGGCCCAGGATTGTCCTTCAAGTCTGATGTGAAGCTAGAACCTGGTATGGTTGTGACAGTTGAACCTGGAATTTATGTGGCAAATGTTGGTGGAGTAAGAATAGAAGACGATACAGTGATTACGGCAGATGGAAATCAATCACTGTCATTCTCTACTAAGGAATTAATCATACTATAGAAATACACTAAATTAATTAGATGTTTTTAGGAGGATCTTTTGAATGATTTCAGTTAATGATTTTCGTACAGGTTTAACAATTGAAGTGGATGGTGGTATCTGGCGAGTTTTAGATTTTCAACATGTTAAGCCAGGTAAAGGTGCAGCGTTTGTTCGATCAAAGCTTCGCAACCTTCGTACAGGAGCAATCCAAGAGAAGACTTTTCGTGGTGGAGAAAAAGTAGCGAAAGCACAAATTGAAAATCGCACGATGCAATATCTATACGCTAATGGTGATATGCATGTCTTTATGGATACTCAGTCATATGAACAGTCAGAGCTTCCTGCAAGCTCGATCGAATATGAATTGAAATTCCTTAAGGAAAACATGAATGTATCTATCCAGACCTATCAAGGTGAAACAATTGGTGTCGAACTTCCAAACACAGTTGAGTTAAAAGTTGCTGAAACTGAGCCAGGTATAAAAGGTGATACTGCATCTGGTGGGACAAAGCCTGCTATACTAGAAACAGGTTTATCCGTTCAAGTACCATTCTTCATTAATGAAGGTGATGTGTTAATTATTAACACGGTTGAAGCAAAATATATTTCAAGAGCATAAGAACAAAAGGCGCAAGCGCCCTGTTTAGCCCCGACAAGCAAATGTTCCGAGAAGAAGAAAAGGGCGAAATTCCCTTTTATTCTTCTTGGGTTATTTGACCTCGAGGGGCTGGGAGCTGGAGCTGGATTCAAATCCACTGACCCTAGTTATCCACAAATGATTTATTTTATAATTTCCTTTAACATGAAAAATTGTTAGGAGCAATTGCCATAATGGTAATTGCTCCTTTTGTGTTTTCAAGAGGGTGATCAGTTTTGTCTTAAGGCTTTTTAATTTTCCGATTCTAGTAAATGTCTCTTTTCCCATCCTATTTAATTTTTGTTTTTATTAAAAATCAATAGTCTAAAATCCCCTAAACCATGCATAGGTTGTACATATAGAATGATTCAAACAGGTAAGGGGAATCGATATGAAAAGATGGCTATCAACAATTGACACAACGATTTTATCGATGGCTGGACTTCGCTTTTTGTCAGCGACCATTGAATTAACGGCTGCTATTGCGATGCTTATGCTTAATGATGTAAAGAAGGCGGTTGCACTAAATGCAATGCTTGCACTAGTAGGGCCTTTTATCTTTATTGCAACCATGACGATTGGTCTATTGAGCATGACTGATGATCTATCATTTTCAAAGCTATTGTTTATTGGGCTGGGGGTCGGCTTTATTTTAATAGGAATCTACAAGTAAACGGATTGCCCGGTCATAATATGTCCAAGCCTGCATACATTGGAAATATACAGACAAATTGGGAGGGGAAAGTATGGAGGAAATAATCAATCTTTTATCATCTAATATACGAACCATTTTGGAGCGGTATCCTTCCCATCTATTTGACAGAATTGAGGAAATTCGACTAAGACTTAATCGCCCACTAGAGATCATCATAAGAGGGAAACCTGACTACCCAGGACTAACCTCTATTCCTTATATCGTATCAGCAGAAGATACCTTGCAGCTAATGAATCGTTTAAGTCAATATTCCATTTATACATTAGAGGAAGAGTTGAAAAGGGGATATATAACGATTCAAGGTGGGCATCGAGTTGGACTAGCAGGTAAAGTCATTACCGAAAAAGGCGAAGTAAAAGCAATCCGTGATGTCACCTTCTTTAACATCCGAGTAGCTAGGCAATGTATTGGAATAGGTAAGCCTTATCTACCAAGCTTAACATCATCTGGAGAATGGAAGAATACGATGATCATCGGTCCCCCTCAAGCTGGTAAAACTACCTTGCTAAGGGATTTAGCCAGATTAGTTAGTGTGGGAAATGAAGAGTATGCACTTCCCCCTTATAAAGTAGGAATTGTTGATGAACGATCTGAAATTGCGGGCTGTGTCAAAGGGGTCCCACAGCTTGAGCTTGGTTGGCGTGTAGATATTCTTGATGGATGTCCGAAAGCAGAAGGAATGATGATGCTTATTCGGTCCATGAGTCCTGATGTTATTGTTGTGGATGAGATTGGAAGTAAGGCAGATAGTGACTCTGTAATGGAAGCAGTAAACGCTGGAGTTAATTTAATCGTAACCGCCCATGGTCATAGCTTATCTGACCTTGAAAAGAGACCTAGTTTAAGACCACTCCTTGATTTAGGTATATTTTCACGTTTTGTTATTCTTTCTAAGGAAAATGGCCCCGGTACATTTAGTCAAATTGTAGATTCATTGGGGCAAAAAGTAGAAAGGGAAACGGAGGTAGGACAATGGTAAAGCTTTTCGGGGCTTTATTCATCTTATTAGCGACGACGTGGACAGGTTTTGAAGCTGCCAAGCATCTTAGTGAAAGACCGCGACAGCTTAGACAATTAAAAGTTGCTTTACAATCTCTAGAAGCAGAGATCATGTATGGACACTTACCTCTATATGATGCATGTCTAAATATATCAAAACAGCTTAAGAAGCCTTTAGCTTGGTTCTTTGAAGATTTTGCTAAAAGGTTAAAAGAAGGTCAACCAAATGTAAGAGAAGCTTGGCATGAAAGTCTTCTAGATGTTAAAAGATTCACAGCCTTTAAGCAAGGGGAAATCGAAGTGTTACAGCAATTTGGGGAGACTTTGGGACAGCATGACCGGATATCACAGCAAAAGCATATTTTACTAGCTTTGACTCATTTAGATCGAGAGGAACATGATGCTAGAGAGAAGCAGGCCAGATACGAAAAAATGATTAAGAGCTTAGGTTTCCTATCAGGCTTACTCTTGATTGTATTGCTGATGTAAAGGAATGAGGGGAGTAGGGAAAGATGGAGATTGATGTTGGAACAATATTTCAAATTGCAGGAGTAGGAATAGTAGTTGCCTTTCTTCATACCGTACTGAAGCAAATGGGGAAAGAAGATTACGCGCATTGGGTGACACTAGTTGGCTTTGTTTATATCATTTTTCAAGTAATCACCATTATGGATGCGTTATTTAAAAAAATTAAGGCTGTCTTCCTCTTTCAAGGTTAGGGGGAGAAGGTCATTCAAATTTTACAGATCGTCGGTATTGGTCTTGTTGCCACCTTTCTTGCGTTAATAGTTAAAGAACAAAAACCAATTTTTGCATTCATGCTTGTTGTTTTTGTGGGTTGTAGTATCTTCTTCTTCTTAATTGGTCAAGTTCAAGAGATTATTACGATGCTTGAACGAATCGCGGTAAATGCAAATGTTAATTTAATGTACGTTGAAACCATCCTGAAAATCATTGGAATCGCTTATATCGCAGAGTTTGGTGCTCAAATTACACGAGATGCTGGACAAGGTGCCATTGCTTCTAAAATAGAGTTAGGTGGAAAAATCCTCATTATGGCAATGGCTATACCCATCCTCACCGTTATTATTGAAACCATTATAGGCTTACTTCCGTCGTAGAAAAGCGGTTTGAAAAAAGAGGTGAATAAATGAGTTCACGGTTGATCACTGCAATAATAATTCTTCTCATTTTTATTTGTTCTCCTTTGAGTGTACAAGCATCAGCTCCATCCATCCAAGACAAAGTGATCGATGAACAGTTAGACCGTTTAGGGATTGAAGAAATAAGAAAGTTTTGGGATGACATCGTTGAAGACTATGGAGGCTATCTACCAGAGAGTCAAAAAGGAAGCTTTATGGATTTTGTAAAAGGAGAGAAGAAATTCTCTATTGAGCAATGGTTACAAGGGATTGCAAAGTTTTTGTTCCATGAGCTTATTGCTAACGGAAAGCTATTAGGAACACTAATTATGCTAACCATCTTTTGTATGATTCTTCAATCACTGCAAAATGCATTTGAGCAAAGTACAGTAAGTAAAGTCGCATATGCATTGATCTATATGGTGTTAATTATATTAGCACTTAATAGTTTTAGAGTTGCGATCACCTATACAGAAGAAGCCATCCAAACCATGATTAGTTTTATTATTGCCTTAATTCCGTTATTACTTGCGTTAATATCTGTATCGGGTGGTGTTTTATCTGCAGCATTCTTTCACCCAATCATCATTTTTTTAATGAACACGAGTGGATTGCTTATTCAATATGTGATATTACCCATGTTGTTTTTGGCTGCACTTCTTAGCATTGTTAGTACCCTCTCAGATCACTATAAAGTTACCCAGCTAGCAGAATTACTTCGTAAGACAAGCATTGCCCTACTAGGAGTATTTTTAACCGTTTTCCTTGGGGTTATATCCGTCCAAGGAGCATCAAGCGCAGTAGCTGATGGGATTACGATTCGTACAGCAAAGTTTGTAACGGGTAATTTCATTCCAGTAGTAGGTAGGATGTTTACTGATGCTACTGATACTGTAATTAGCGCATCTGCTCTATTAAAAAATACGGTGGGAATTGTAGGAGTGATCATGCTTCTATTAATAGCAGCATTTCCAGCTATCAAGATTCTATCCTTAGCGTTCATTTATAAATTTGCTGCCGCCATTCTTCAGCCATTAGGTGGAGGCCCGGTTATTCAATGTCTAGACATTATTGGTAAGAGTGTCATTTATATTTTTGCCGCCCTGGCGATTGTTTCGCTGATGTTCTTCTTAAGTCTAACAATCATAATAGCAGCAGGTAACATTACGATAATGATGAGGTAGAGAGGTGGTACTATGGAGTTTTTAACAGGATGGATTGCTAATATTATTGTCTTTATTTTACTGGCTACCATTGTGGACATGCTTCTACCGAATTCGAATCTTCAACGGTATGCCAAGATGGTTACCGGACTATTATTGATTGTGATTATATTAACACCACTCTTTAAATTTTTTAGCTATGACTTTGAAGAAGTCCTTGCTACAGCTACATCTGGACCACAATTAGAAGAAGAAAATATAGAAAATTTAATAGAATTTAAGAAAAAAGAAATACAAGCATTAAATCGTGCATATAGTTTAGAAGAAGTGGCTGTCCAAATGAAAGAAGCGGTAGAGGATGAGATGATGGGGCGTTTTGGTTTAAGCGTTTCTCATGTGTCCATTGAAGTAGATGAATCTATTGACCCTGCATCTGATTCAACAGAGCACTTCTCCGTAAACGTTCAGCTATCAGAGCAAAAGGAAGAACAAGAAGCTGCGATTCCTGTTGTAAAAGAGGTGAAGATTGATACGAGCAATGAGCTGCCCAAAACAGAAAGTAAAGTAGATGAGCAAAAAATAGTATCTTACCTTGCAACAGAATGGCAACTCCATTCACAACAGATCAATGTAGCATTGGAAGGGGGGGAGAGCGATCTAGATGGAGAAAAAGAATAATCAATTCTTTCATTGGCTCCAGTCATTATTTAAAAAGCCAACTAATGAACAGCAGTCATCAGATAAAAAACTATCGAAGTATCATTATGCGATTGCCATTTTTGCAGTGGGTGTTGCGTTTATGCTAGTAAGCAATATTCTCACGGATTCTTCTTCATCCGCTCCTGCAACTGAGCTAGAGGTTTTTAATCAGGAGGCATCTAAGGACCAGCCAGCATTCGGTCAAAAGAGTAATGATAGTGACGATGTCCTCCAAGCGGTTGAGAATCACTATGAAAATCAGCTGAAAGAGATTCTTCAATCAGCTGTGGGTGTCGATGAAGTTGAGATCATGGTAAATCTAGATGCAACAGAATCCAAAATTTTTGAAAAAAAACGTGACAACTCAGACACAGCATACAGATGAAACGGACCGGGAAGGGGGAAAGCGTAAAGTAGAAGATACTTCAAAGGACGAACAACTGGTCATTATCCGTAATGGAGATACAGAAACGCCAATCGTAAATAAAATTGAAAAGCCTGAAGTTAGAGGAGTTTTAATCGTTGCAGCTGGTGCTGATAACATTCAGGTTAAGAAAAATATCATTGAAGCTGTTACCCGTGTACTCGATGTCCCGAGTCATCGCGTGTCTGTTTTACCAAAGAAAAAACCTAAGGGGGAATCATAAATGTTATTGAAAAAGCAAACAGTATGGTTATTAACAATGTTAAGTTTGGTTGTAGTATTATCGGTTTATTATGTAACTTCACCAGAAACTACTGGAGACGATTTAGCTTATCAAGAAACAGCAACTGAAGAAACAACTGAAGGAACAGAAACAGAAGAAACTACTGAATCTGCGGCAACTGAAGGAGATGAAGTTGTTGTTGAAGAGTCAACTGAAGAAGCTACAGAAGAAGCAGAAGAAGGCACTGTTGTTTCAAGTGTAACAAGTGACGAGCTATTCACGGCACTTCGACTAGAGATGGACGATCAACGTAGTAAACTAGTAACAGATTTACAAGCGATTATGGCATCAAGTGATGTATCACCAGAGCAAAAGAGTGATGCGTATGACAAAATGATTGAAGTACAGGAAGTATCTGCTAAGGAAAGAGTGTTAGAAACGCTAATTAAAGCTGAATCTGACGAATACAATGATGTACTTGTTCGTGCAGATGGTGATTCTGTAAGAATCATTGTAAAAGCTGCAGATCATTCACCTGCTCAAGCTAATAAGATTATTCAATTGGTTAGAACAGAACTAGGCAAAAAAGACGTAGCGGTTGAATTCTCTAATAAATAAACCTCTTTAAAATACCTATTGGCCAAAAAACCAGTAGGTATTTTGTTTGTTTACTATGCCATTTCACCTCGTTTGCTGGTAAAGATTTAATGAACAACATCATCACGTTCATCAACATATAATGAGCCATCCTGCTGTACCTCCGCATAAAAAACATCTGAAACGGATTGAATTCCAGAGCTTTTTAACTGCTGGCTAAGCCAATGCTGATCAAGATTTAACTTACTAAGATTTTGTTGATTAATCTCGCCGTCAAATATTACTCCTGTTGCAAGCGGATATTTTGTCTGCATTTTCGTATTATTTCCCATATCACTTTTAGTTAAAGGCTGTTTTGGTTGAGTTTTCATAACTGAGAGTGTTCCATCCGTTTCAAAAATAGCATATTCAACATCCGTTAATGAGAAGACATTTTTCTTACGAAGCATAACTGTTAACTCATCGAGATCTAAACGGACTTCTCGAAGTACTCCCTCCAAGATTTTTCCTTGTTTAATAACAATCTTGGGTACTCCTTCAATAACCTTGCGGGCCTTTTTTGATTTAATATCGATTATTCCCATGGCTAATGTTAGGAGTCCCCAACCTACTATGGCTAGAACACCATTTCGTATACTAAACGCATTACTAGTAACTAGAGCCCCCCCAATTGTCCCAATCGTGATGGCCGAAACAAAGTTGAAAAAGGTCATTTGACTAATTTCTTTTCTTCCAGTTACTCTAGTAACAAGTAATAAGATTGAAAATGCCAATATCATTCTTATAGCTAACTCTGCAATACTCAAGAAGGACACTCCTTTGAAGTTAATACTGTCTATAGTATTACAAAGGAGTTGAAGTTTTATTAATTATTAACCAACATAAAAGAGATATTACTCGTAAGCTGATAGATTTGTTGAGTGTTTGCAATTGCACTCAATGGATACAATTTCAATTAAAAAAATTGTAAAAAAGCATCACAAAACAAGAAAACAGTCTTTATATATTAAAATAATGTTTCTACTTGACTAGTAAGATGGGGAAATAAAAGGTATGGAATTTGGTTGTCTAATCCTAAGGGAATTATGATATACCAATAAAGTAAAAATAGTAAATCGATGGTAAAATCTATGATAATGATTTTTATATGAAAACTAGCTTTCGTAAAAAAAAGGATATTTCGGTAGCATTTTACTATCGTTTTCTTATAGAATACAGATAAGGACAAACTTTTAGGAGTAGACTATAATTTCTCATCTTAAAAGGATTGTATGACTTAAAAATTATTATCCTGAATAAAGTATTAGGGTAAAGGAGAGTTATCATGTTAAAAATCCAAGAAATCCGTGAATTAATAAAATTGATTGATCAAACTTCAATCGACGAATTTAGTTATGAGCATGACGGCTCAAAGATTAAGATGAAAAAACATCAAAACGAAACAACGGTTGTTAGCCATACCCCAAGTGTTGAGCAAGTCGTTCAACCTGTAGCTCCTGTTCAACCTACTACGCAGTCAGCAACCTCAGCTGAAGCTGTTACTGCACCGAAGGTAGAAGAGGCTGTGACTTCTAAAGTGGTGGATGAAAGCTTACATAAAATTGTTTCACCAATGGTAGGAACCTTCTATGCTGCACCAAATCCAGAGTCTGGTCCATTCGTTAAAGTAGGCGACAAAGTAGGTAAAGATAGTGTTGTATGTATTGTGGAAGCAATGAAGCTCTTTAATGAAATCGAAGCAGAAGTAACTGGAGAAATCGTAGAAATATTAGTTGAAAACGGACAACTTGTTGAGTATGGTCAACCAATGTTTCTGGTAAAATCGTAGTAGGGAGCGTTTTTAATGATAAAAAAGTTATTAATTGCAAATCGGGGAGAAATAGCGGTTCGTATTATTCGAGCATGCCGTGAGTTAGAGATTGAAACAGTCGCTGTATTCTCAGAAGCTGACCGAGAAGCTTTACACGTCCAGCTTGCAGATGAAGCCTATTGTATTGGTCCTACGCCATCAAAGGAAAGCTACTTAAATATAACGAATATTATCAGTGTTGCTACATTAACAGGCTGTGATGCGATTCATCCTGGCTATGGATTTTTAGCAGAAAATGCAGACTTCGCAGAGATTTGTAGAGAATGTAATATTATATTTGTAGGGCCAAGTCCAGAAGCTATTACAAAGATGGGGACAAAGGATATTGCAAGGGAAACTATGCGAGAAGCGGGTGTTCCAATTGTACCTGGTTCAAAAGGAATCATTAAGGATGAAGAGGAAGCGATTAATCTCGCCAATGATATGGGGTATCCGGTCATCATCAAAGCTACAGCTGGTGGTGGTGGAAAAGGGATTCGTGTTGCTAAAAATGAGCAAGAATTAGTAAAAGGTCTACGGATTACACAGCAAGAAGCTGCTACGGCATTTGGTAATCCTGGAGTCTATATTGAAAAGTATATTGAAGACTTCCGACATGTAGAAATTCAGGTATTAGCCGATAGTCATGGGAATGTCATTCATTTAGGTGAACGTGATTGTTCGATCCAGCGCCGATTACAAAAGCTTGTTGAAGAAACTCCTTCACCTGCCTTAAGTAGTGAAGTGAGAGAACAAATGGGTGACGCTGCAGTAAAAGCAGCGGAAGCAGTTAATTACACAGGTGCGGGTACTATTGAGTTTATCTTTGATCACCATAAACAAAATTTTTATTTTATGGAAATGAATACTAGAATTCAAGTAGAGCATCCTGTTACTGAAATGGTAACGGGAATTGATTTAATCAAAGAAATGATTAAAGTTGCTTCAGGTGAAGTGCTTTCTGTTAAACAAGAGGACGTTACGTTTAATGGGTGGGCAATCGAATGTAGGATCAATGCCGAAAATCCTGCTAAGAATTTCATGCCTTCAGCTGGTAAAATTGAAATGTATTTACCCCCTGGTGGACTCGGTGTTAGAGTAGATTCGGCAGCTTATCCAGGTTATACGATTCCTCCTTATTATGATTCTATGATTGCAAAGCTGATTACGTATGGTGCAACAAGGAAAGAAGCGATTGCTCGTATGAAGCGCGCATTAGGAGAGTTCGTTATCGAAGGAATCCATACAACCATTCCATTCCACTTACAGCTCATGGACCATGAAAAGTTTGTAGAAGGTGACTTCAATACAAAGTTTTTAGAAATATATGAAGTCATGAAATAGTAAATTAAAATAGGAGGTGCCAATATGAGTGACAACAAGGTACTAGAAATGAATCAAGAATATACAAGCCTAGGTAAAGTTGAAATTGCACCTGAGGTTATTGAAGTAATCGCAAGTATTGCTTCGTCAGAGGTAGAAGGAGTTGCTTCTATGAGAGGTAATTTTGCTTCTGGAGTTGTGGAAAGATTAGGGAAAAAGAATCACGGTAAGGGTGTTAAAGTAGAATTAACTGATGAAGGAATTACCCTTGATGTATACGTTACAATGAATTTTGGAGTATCAATCCCTAAAGTAGCAAAGAACATCCAGGACAATGTACGTCAAACATTATCAACTATGACAGCGTTAGAAATTGACGAGGTAAATATTCATGTTGTAGGTGTTCAGTTTGAAAACCAAAAACATGAAGTAGAAATTGAGCAAGAAATGTAGTAGCTATTTCTAATTAGGCTGGGACATAAGTATTTCAGCCTGTCATAAACCCGAACTAATAGGTGATATTTTGATGTATCTTTCACCTACTAGTTCGGGTTTTTATTTCTTTCAATTGATATGTTGTTTTTGCATACTATTTTTAAAAACTAGTGGAATGGAGTGGAAGACACTCGACTCCTGCGGGAGGTAGAGGAAAGGCTGAGACCCCGCAGGCGTAGCCGAGGAGGCTCAGATTCCTCCCCGCGGAAAGCGAGTGTCTGGAGCGAAATGGAACAACCTTGTCCTTACAGCTTAACTGGTTAATCAGTAACAAAGTAAACGAAAACAGTATTATATTTGATAGGTAGACTAATTCTGATACTATTTGTCTTTAGACTGGTGTATTAGGTTTTGTTACAGCCTTTTCTCCTTTATGGAAGCCCCCACTTCCTTATACCTTTCAACTTTTTAATGTTCACTTCCCTCATGTATAATAAGAGTAAAATAATTTCAAACCAGTCCGTAAAAACTAAAGATAAGTGAAATCTTCTAGGGATAAAAGCAAACTTGTGTTATGATTTCTTGTAGAAAAAAATGGAGTTAATTAAAGGAGTAATGAATTATGAATAGAAGACAAGCAAGAGAGAAAGCACTTCAAGTCCTTTTTCAGTTAGATCTGAACGAACAAGCACCTCAGGCAGCAATTGCTCATGTATTGGAAGAGGAAGACACCAATTCTTTTTTAGAGGAGCTTGTCTTTGGGACAACCTCTCATCAGGAAGACATCGACACGATCTTAAAAAGTAATTTAGAGAATTGGACCATAGAGAGAATCGGAAATGTAGACAGAGCAATCCTTCGCTTAGCGATTTATGAAATGAAACACGAACCGACGATCCCAATGAATGTTAGTATGAATGAAGCAATCGAACTGGCTAAGGTGTTCGGAGATGACGATTCAAGTAAATTTATAAATAGCGTATTATCAAAGGTAAAGGACCAGTTACCTGCAAAATAAGACGTTGATGAGGGGGAGGACAATGTCTGAAATCCGGTATTTAACCGTGACTGCACTAACTAAATACATAAAAAAGAAATTCGATGTGGATCCACATATGCAGACTGTCTTATTAAAAGGAGAAATTTCAAATTTTAAACAGCATAGTCGAGGACATATGTATTTTACCATTAAGGATGAAAATGCCAGGATACAGGCGGTCATGTTTTCTACGAATAACCGGTTCATAAAATTTAAACCTGAAGATGGAATGAAGGTTTTAATCAAGGGTGAAATATCGGTATACGAACCGAATGGGAATTATCAGCTTTATGTGACTGAAATGGAACCAGATGGTATTGGCAGTTTATTCTTAGCTTATGAGGAACTTAAAAAAAGACTGGAACTAGAAGGATTATTCTCACCTGCGCATAAAAAAGCTATTCCTAAATACCCCAACCGAATAGGTGTTATTACATCGCCAACAGGAGCCGCCATTCGAGATATCATTATTACCATTAAGAGAAGATATCCGATTGGTGAAATTATCATCCTCCCTACTTTAGTCCAAGGAGAGCATGCGGCACCTTCTATCGTTAAATCCATTCAAAAAGCAAATAAGTTTGGAGATTTAGATGTTCTAATCGTTGGTCGTGGTGGAGGTTCAATTGAAGAGTTATGGGCTTTTAATGAAGAGTCTGTAGCACGTGCCATATTTGAATCAGCTATACCTATCATTTCTGCAGTTGGCCATGAGACGGATTTCACCATTGCCGATTTTGTTGCTGATTTGAGAGCCCCGACACCAACCGGTGCAGCAGAATTAGCCGTTCCCCATATCGAAGAATTAATGGAGAGAATCAATCAACGGCGTAATCGATTAACTCGTGCAATGAAGGAAAAGCTTGTCGGGGAGCAAAAACGGTTGACCAATATCCAAAAATCCTATGCTTTTCGGTATCCCAAGCAACTTTATAGTCAAAAAGAGCAGCAACTAGACAGATTGATTGATGCTCTCCAAAGGGAAAGCATTCGATTTATTGAGCAAAGGAAAAATCAGCTTGAGAAGGTAAGCGCAAAACTAGTCAAGCACCACCCTGCTTCGCAAGTAAAGCTTCAATCTGAAAGACATATTAGACTAGACAAAGAACTCCAAAAAATAATGTCTGGAGTTCTTGAGAAAAAAGAACAGCAATTTTCATTTTTTATTTCAAAACTACAGGCATTAAGCCCATTACGAATTATGGACCGTGGTTATAGTATTGTTTATAGTAAAGACCAACAGATTGTTAAAACAACCGACCAAGTCACTAAAGGGGACCAGCTAAACGTAAGGCTGAAGGATGGAACCCTAAATGTTGAGGTTAAAGGGTTAGAGGGGGAGAAGGGAAATGAGTAAGGAAAATAAGATGTCCTTTGAAGAAGCAATGGAAAAGCTTGAAGAGCTTGTAGACAAGCTAGAAGAAGGGGATGTGCCATTAGAAAAAGCAATTGCTTATTTCCAAGATGGGATGGCACTCTCAAAGCTATGTCACGATAAGTTGAAAACTATAGAAAAGCAAATGGACAAGCTACTTCAGGATAATGGAGAGCTAAAGCCTATTGAAGTACAAGAGGAGGAATAAGATTGAACGAGAATAACTTTCAAACCTTCTCCGTTACATATAAAACGATGTTTGAAGAACGACTGACAACAGCACTAGCAAGGTTATCTGCGCCAACCAGCTTAGTGAAGGCAATGGATTATTCACTTCAAGCAGGAGGGAAACGGCTACGCCCATTATTATTATTTGCCACACTACGCGGTTTTGACAAAAATCCAGAAGTGGGAATACAGGCTGCTTTATCTTTAGAAATGGTTCATACCTACTCCTTAATTCATGATGACCTTCCTAGTATGGATGATGACGATCTCCGCCGAGGGAAACCAACCAATCATAAGGTATTTGGTGAAGCACATGCCATATTGGCTGGAGATGCTTTACTTACCTATAGCTTTCAAGCGATTGCTGAAATAGAACATCAGGAAATTACGGCCGAGATGAAACTGCGATTAGTTAAAGAGTTATCTCGAGCAGCAGGACCAGAGGGAATGGTTGGAGGACAGGTTGCGGACTTAGAGGGTGAAAATAAAAGCTTATCTATTACTGAATTAGAATATATTCATGAAAGAAAAACGGGAAAACTACTCGAGTATTCAATTATTGCAGGTGCCATTTTAGCAGATGCTGATGAGGAACAAATTAATCATTTAAGAAGTTTTTCGTACCATTTAGGACTAGCATTTCAAATCAGAGACGACATATTGGATATCGAGGGTACGGTTGAAGAAATTGGGAAACCCGTTGGTTCAGATGAATCCAATCATAAAAGTACATATCCGTCCGTACTAACTTTGGATGGAGCAAAGCAAAAATTAGCTCGACATATCACTCAAGCAAAAGAAGCGTTAGTTAAAACAAGCATGGATTATTCATACTTAGAGGAAATATGCAATCTTATTGCTGAACGGAAAAACTAAAGTGATTTACCATTAAAATAGGCGGTGTGTTTCGTTGAGCAATAAGCAATATTATGTTATAGTAAGCTTAGTATGGGGTGGTGCAGTATTCTAGTCAGTCTCCCGTTTCTGAAGGCGGGCCTAAAAATCCGCCAAAGGGCACATCGATGAAGTTCCTTGTGTCGGCTTGAGGCGCCCAGCCTTGGGTTGATGCTGGGAGTTAAGGATCAAGGGCGATCCACAATGGCATGTGGGCGTAGACCCTTCTTCCGCGGAGGACCATTCTTTTGAATAGAATAATAGTCTAGTTCAAAAATGGTTATAAACCTGTATTGTAGTTACATTATTAGCTACAAGCAGCGTAGCCTGCCTTGAGTGGTATTAGAGGGGATTATGGTTAAGTCAATTACCAAAATGGCCATTGGTAGTTGTACTAGTAGGTCTATATGAAATCTTTACTGCAAAAGAGGCTAGGGAATGTAAAGAGACTGCTCGAGGAAAACTCCTAGACTGTTCGAGTGTTGACAAGTAAAGGGGATTATAGTGCGGACTAAGTGGTAATCCAGTCTAGTAATTGGCGACAATACTAAGGTGGGTTTAAAGGGAAACCGCCAGAGTGGCAACATTCGGTACCTGCTTGGGAAAACCTACTGGACCTAAGCCGCAGTTTTTACTCTTTACTTGACCACTTCCTTTTATACATAATTAAGGGGAAATATATAATTTGTGTTAAAGGTGACGATGTTTTCATGAATGAGACATTACGTAAATCGATAAATTGGAGTTTAGGAATTGCCGTTATCACTTTTGTGCTAGCGGCTATTTTTTCTATCGTTTCAACTTATGCACTAGGCGGAGTTTCCTGGGCAATGGGTATGCTCATTGTTTTAATCATTGTATTTGTTGGGATTTTTTTTGACATGCTCGGTGTAGCAGCAACTGCAGCAGATGAGGTTCCATTTCATGCTATGGCTTCAGAGAGGGTTAAAGGTGCGAGACATTCTATACTAATTGTTAGAAATGCCGATCGCTTTGCAAGTTTTTGCAATGATGTAATTGGGGATATTTCTGGTATAATTAGTGGAACAGCCTCTGCTATAGTGGTAATTCAAGTGGCACTTGCACTGGATGCTGATGAAACGGGTCCTATCCAATTTACTATCTCTGTAATATTTACAAGTATTATTGCAGCATTAACAGTAGGTGGGAAAGCACTTGGGAAAACATTTGCTATACACTTCTCAACAAATATTGTCTATCAAGTAGGTAAATTGTTTTATTTTGCAGAAGATAAGTTAAAGCTGAAAGTATTGAATGATAAACGTGATAAAAAGAATAAGCAAAATACGAAACGAAAGTGAGTGATTCTAGTTGGATCTCACAACCATTAAAGACCCTTCCTTTTTAAAGGATTTATCAATAAATGAATTAGAGCAGCTAAGTTCAGAGATTCGTGACTTTTTGATTAACGTTACCTCCAGAACTGGTGGTCATATAGGTCCCAATTTAGGTGTGGTTGAATTAACAGTTGCCTTACATAAGGTGTTTAATAGTCCCAAAGATAAATTAATCTGGGATGTTGGACATCAGTCCTATGTTCATAAAATATTAACAGGACGTACAAGCCAATTTGAAACTTTAAAAAAATATAAAGGTTTATCTGGTTTTCCAAAACGTAATGAAAGTGATCATGATGTCTGGGAAACAGGCCATAGCTCAACCTCTTTGTCTGCTGCAATGGGAATGGCTGTTGCCAGAGATTTAAAAGGATCTGGTGAGTTTATCTTGCCTATTATTGGTGATGGTGCGTTAACAGGTGGAATGGCATTAGAGGCTTTAAATCATATAGGGCATGAGAAGACGGATATGATCGTGATTTTAAATGATAATGAAATGTCAATTGCCCCTAACGTTGGAGCCCTTCATAATATTTTAGGAAAGCTTAGAACAGCTGGGAAGTATCAGTGGGCAAAGGATGAGCTTGAATATATCTTGAAGAAAATACCTGCTGTAGGTGGAAAGCTAGCTGCAGCTGCAGAACGTATAAAAGATAGTATGAAATATCTATTGGTAACTGGTGTGTTCTTTGAGGAGTTAGGATATACGTATTTAGGTCCAGTCGATGGGCATAACTATGAAGATTTAATTGAGAATTTACTGTATGCAAAGAAAACAAAAGGCCCCGTTCTTGTTCATGTTATAACAAAAAAGGGGAAAGGCTACCATCCAGCTGAATCTGATCGAATCGGGACATGGCATGGACCAGGACCTTATAAAATCGAATCTGGTGACTTTATAAAGCCATCCAGTGCACCACCTGCTTGGAGTAAGGTAATTAGTGAAACAGTTAGAAAAATTGCACGAGACGATCAGCGTGTGGTTGCCATTACACCAGCTATGACTGTTGGCTCGAAGCTTGAAGGATTTGGTGAGGAATTCCCTGATCGACTGTTTGATGTGGGAATCGCTGAACAACATGCCGTAACCATGGCGGCTGGTCTTGCAACTCAAGGGATGAAACCTTACTTAGCAATTTATTCAACATTTCTTCAACGCGGTTACGATCAAGTAGTACATGATGTTTGCAGACAAAACTTGAATGTCTTCTTTGGAATTGATCGAGCTGGGCTAGTTGGTGCTGATGGGGAAACTCACCAAGGTGTGTTCGATATTTCCTTTATGCGTCACATTCCAAACCTTGTACTTATGATGCCAAAGGACGAAAACGAAGGACAGCATATGGTGTATACAGCGATTCAGTATGATCATGGGCCGATTGCACTCAGGTATCCAAGAGGAAATGGACTAGGCGTGACGATGGACGAGGAATTAAAAGCGATTCCAATTGGTTCTTGGGAAGTGTTGCAAGATGGCACAGATGTTGCTATTTTAACTTTTGGAACGACGATCCCTATGGCATTAGCCGCTGCTGAACAGTTGCAAGTAGAAGGAATCTCAGTAAAGGTTGTCAATGCAAGGTTCATTAAACCTTTTGATGAAGCGATGCTAACTAGTATATTTGAACAAGAGATGCCAGTGATCACAATTGAAGAATCAATGCTACAGGGTGGATTTGGTAGTGCCGTCTTAGAATATGCTCATGATCATGGTTTTTATCAAAGTAAGATAGATCGTGTTGGTATACCTGATCAGTTTGTCGAGCATGGAAGTGTCAATGAATTATTAGATGAAATTGACCTAAATGTTGCTGCTGTAGTAGCAAAAGCGAAGCGTATCACAAAACAGAAACAACAAAGGGTCTAACATATATGAGTAAAAAAGAACGAGTAGATATACTTTTAGTCGAAAGAGGTCTTATCGAAACTAGAGAAAAAGCAAAACGGGCGATTATGGCGGGTTTGGTTTATTCGAATGAGAATAGAATGGACAAACCCGGAGAAAAAGTTGATCGTGAGCTACCACTTGAGATTAAAGGAAAACTAATGCCTTACGTAAGTAGGGGGGGCTTTAAGTTAGAAAAAGCCTTAAAGGAATTTCAACTAACTGTCGAGCAAAAGAAGATCATAGATATTGGTTCTTCAACGGGTGGATTTACAGATTGTGCCCTACAAAACGGAGCTAAACTTTCATACGCAGTGGATGTAGGCTATAATCAGCTAGCTTGGAAATTGCGTCAGGATGAACGAGTTGTAGTAATGGAGAGAAGGAATTTTCGTTATGCAAAGCCAGAGGACTTTTCAGAAGGAATGCCTGAATTTGCAACCATCGATGTATCCTTTATCTCATTACGCATCATTCTACCTGTGTTAAAGACCATTTTAACTCCTGACAGTCATATTGTTGCGTTAGTAAAGCCTCAATTTGAAGCGGGACGTGAGCAGGTTGGAAAAAAGGGAATCGTCCGCGATCCAAGAGTGCATGAGCAAGTTCTTGAGGATATGATTTCATTCTCTATGAAAGAAGGATACTGTGTTAAAAATAGTACTTTTTCACCGATAACGGGTGGAGATGGTAATATTGAGTTTCTTCTTCACTTATTTTGGTCTGGTGAAGAAAATGGTGAAAATGACCTCGTTCAATCACCAAAACAAGTTGTTGCAATAGCTCATCAAGAATTGAAGCAACAAACAGCTCAAGTCGAAAGTGTCGAAACAGAATAATAAAAAGTACACTCAGTGAAAAAACTGGGTGTTTTCTTTTGTCTTTTTTCTGTGAAGTTTTTGGAAAAACAACTAAGATTGAAGGGCAGATTAAATAAAAACAGTATTCTTACATAAAATGATTGTACAAGCATCTATTCATCATATAACATAATTCATAGAGAGAGTTTGCCCAGGAAAGAGGTATAGAAGTGAATAAAGGTCAAAGACATATAAAAATCCGAGAAGTGATTACGTCCAATGAAATTGAAACACAGGATGAGCTTGTAGATTTATTAAAAGCAGAGGGTTTTAACGTAACACAAGCAACGGTTTCAAGAGATATAAAAGAATTACATCTTGTAAAGGTGCCAATGATTGATGGCCGATATAAATATAGCCTGCCTGCTGATCAACGCTTTAACCCTTTACAAAAGCTTAAAAGGGCTCTAATGGATGCATTTGTGAAAATTGATTCTGCAGGGCATATGCTTGTTATGAAAACGTTACCTGGAAACGCCAATGCAATAGGAGCGCTTATAGATAATTTAGATTGGGAAGAAATTTTAGGAACGATCTGTGGAGATGACACGATCTTAATTATTTGTAAGTCAGCAGAACAAACAGAAGATATTTCAAATCGATTTATCGAAATGCTCTAGGGTCGAGCTATAACTTATAGATTTGTAAAATACACAAATAAAAATTTTTATTAATCAAAGAAAAAGAAAATTAGAGGTGGATATTTTTTGCTAGCAGAATTATCAATCCGGAATTTCGCTATTATTGAGGAACTAACCATTTCCTTTCAAAAAGGATTGACCGTATTAACAGGTGAAACTGGAGCGGGGAAATCGATTGTCATTGATGCAATAGGTCTATTGGTCGGAGGGAGAGGCTCGTCTGAATTTGTCCGATTTGGTATGGAAAAAGCTGAGATAGAAGGCTTGTTTTTATTGGATGATGATGAGCATCCTTGTTATGAAAAGAGTAGGGAACTAGGAATCGATGTATCTGAAGGCAGTTTTGTTCTTAGGCGTGATATTTTAAAAAATGGGAAAAGTGTTTGCAGGGTTAATGGAAAGCTTGTAACCTTAGGAATTTTAAGAGAAATTGGGCAAACATTACTTGATATTCACGGACAACATGAGCATCAGCTATTAATGGATCAAGAGCATCATATCCATTTATTAGACCAATATGGTGAAGATCGCATCTTTCCTGCATTAGAGGAATATCAGGACCTATATAAGACGTTTCAAACACTAAATCAACAACTGAAAAATCTAACGGAAAATGAGCAGCAATTAGTTCATCGTTTAGATTTATTACAGTTTCAGTTGCATGAAATCAGCTCAGCTGAGCTAGAACCAGGTGAAGATGAAAGACTCTTTGAGGAGAAGTTGAAAATCTCAAACTTCGAGAAGATATATCAATCGATTAATACTGCCTATCATGCTTTACATGGTGATCAAAAAGGGTTAGATTGGGTCGGTCTTGCCATGAATCAGCTCGAAACTATTTCGAATATTGACCCTGAATATAAAACCTTATATGAGACGTTGTCATCTAGCTTTTATCAGATAGAGGACGTTACGTATTCACTTAGAGATCAGCTTGATGGATTAGAATATGATCCTAATCGTTTAAATGTCATTGAAGCAAGATTAAATGAAATCAATCAATTAAAGCGGAAATATGGACAGACGGTTGAGGATATTCTGATTTACGCAGCAAAAATTGAGGATGAAATCGATGAAATCGTTAATCGAGATTCACATATCAATAAAGTAAAAAAAGAGCTTAATCAAATTTCGAAGGATTTGTTAATAGAAGCTGAAAATATTTCAGAAATCCGGAAAGATAGCGCTAAGACATTAGAGAAAGCAATCCTTCAGGAATTAAAAGAACTGTTTATGGAAAAAGCTAATTTTAAGATTCAGTTTACTGAGAGGATGGGGACTCATGAGGACCCTGAATATAACGGTAAAAACATTAAGCTGCATAAAAGCGGCTTTGATGTCATTGAATTCTATATTTCGCCTAATCCTGGTGAACCGTTAAAGCCTCTTACGAAAATTGTATCTGGAGGAGAATTATCAAGGATTATGTTAGCACTAAAATCAATATTCTCTAAGCACCAAGGAGTCACTTCAATTATATTTGATGAGGTCGACACGGGTGTAAGTGGAAGGGTAGCTCAAGCTATTGCAGAAAAAATCCACAGGGTTTCTATAGAATCACAAGTTTTATGTATTTCACATCTACCACAAGTAGCAGCCATGGCTGATCAGCATTTATTTTTAGAAAAAACAACTAAAAATGAAAGAACAAAAACTTCTATAAAAAAACTTAATAATGAAGAACAAGTGAAAGAAGTAGCAAGAATGATATCTGGAATAGAAATTACAGAACTTACTATTCAACATGCAAAAGAGCTCTTAAGCCTTGCTACTCAGTCAAAAGGAAATATAATTTGAAATGCTATCCATAATGGGTAGCTTTTTTTGTCCATATGAGGTTATAAATGAGATGGTCTAAGGCAAAATTAAAGATGTAGCCAAACAAGTGGTATGGTGTGGGTAGGAGCGAGGAGAGTGAAAACATGACAACAGACACAATCAGAAAAATAATTGGCGCAATTCTCCTTGTTTCTTTAGTTGCGATGGGTTTTTCAGAATCAGTTCAGAACTATGTAGAGATACCAAAACAGCTTGTCTTATTTGAAAATCAAGAGGAGCACATATCGATTCCTGCTACAGCAACTGTAGAAACTTTTTCAACAGAACAGTTAAATACTGAACAAGAAGAAGAAGGTACGCTTTCCATTAACGGTATAGAAAGCGGGGAAAGTGATATGATTGTTGAAATGGCTGGCTTTCCAATTAAGAAGGTAGATGTAGAAATCCTATCTGATTTTAAAGTAATCCCTGGAGGACAGTCAATTGGAGTTAAGCTCAACTCTAAAGGGGTCTTAGTTGTAGGGCATCACCAGATAGAAACGGAAAAGGGAAAGCAATCTCCGGGAGAAATTGCTGGCGTTCAAGTGGGTGACATCATAAAGAAAATAAATGGCAAGACGATAGATAAAATGAGTGACGTCACACCGTTTGTACAAGAAGCTGGAAAGACTGGAGATCCTTTAAACTTAGTTGTGATTAGAGAAGAAAAAGAAATCGAAACAAAACTTATCCCTTTAAAGGATAAAAATGAACATTCATATCGAATTGGCTTGTATATCCGTGATTCAGCAGCGGGTATTGGAACAATGACTTTCTTTCATCCCGAATCAAAAAAGTATGGAGCACTCGGTCATGTCATTTCTGATATGGATACAAAAAAACCGATTGTTGTAGACGATGGGCAAATCATTAGATCGACAGTTACTTCTATTCAAAAGGGAGCAAATGGAACCCCTGGAGAAAAACACGCGAGATTTTCTTCAGAAAAAGAAGTTATTGGAGATATCTCCAGAAATAGTCCTTTTGGAATTTTTGGTGCTTTATCCAAAACCATGAAAAATGGAATTATGGACACGCCAATGCCAGTAGCTTTATCACATCAGGTAAAAGAAGGACCGGCGCAGATCTTAACAGTAGTTGATAATGACGAAGTTCAATTATTTGATATTGATATTGTAAGTACTGTTCCTCAAAAGTTTCCTGCCACAAAAGGAATGGTCATTAAAGTAACAGATCCCGAGCTCTTAGAAAAAACAGGTGGGATTGTTCAAGGTATGAGTGGGAGTCCCATTATACAGGACGGGAAATTAATTGGTGCAGTGACACATGTCTTTGTAAATGACCCAACCTCAGGATATGGTGTTCATATTGAATGGATGCTAAATGAAGCTGGATTAGATATATATGAAAAAGAAAGTGAAGAGAAAAAAGCGAGCTAATCCAGCTCGTTTTTTCTTCTATTTACAGAATTTTTATACTATAATAGAGTAAAGTAAAGATTTTTCGACAAAGATGATTTAAGTTTGACGTAATTAGTCGAAAAGAGAAGTAATGTGGAGAAAACGAAAGAAAAACAAAGATATTAACGATTTTTTTAAAAAAATAGAGGAAATTTAGTTGCGTTGTCGAAAACTTCATTTAGAATAGAATTAGAACTAATCATTATTACTATTTATTCCCTTGTACAATCGGCCGATGGAAAAGAAAAGTGTCAGTTAGAGGTTTATAAGGTTTGGTGGGTTTTCATCCATCGGTATACTTGTATAAAAAATACTTAACTCGTTGAAAAAGTACTGAGGAGGAAATGTGTTGAAAAAGATTAAGGTTTGTTTAGTGGATGATAATCGTGAGCTAATTGGATTATTGGAGGATTACGTATCAGCTCAGGAGGATATAGAGGTAATTGGTGTTGCTTATAATGGACAGGACTGCTTAAACCTTTTAGAAGATAAAGATCCGGATGTGTTAGTGTTAGATATTATTATGCCGCATTTAGACGGCTTAGCTGTGTTAGAAAGAATGCGCGAAATTAAAAAGGATAAGCAACCAAATGTCATTATGCTAACTGCGTTTGGTCAAGAGGATGTAACCAAGAAAGCGGTGGAACTAGGTGCTTCCTACTTCATTTTAAAGCCATTTGATATGGAGAATTTAACAAGCCATATTCGTCAGGTTAGTGGTAATGGTGTTTCACCTCTTAAGAGGATTTCCTCAAACAGTCTAAGATCTCAGGAATCCAATAAACCTAAGAACCTTGATGCAAGTATCACAAGTATTATCCATGAGATTGGGGTTCCTGCCCATATCAAAGGATACTTATATTTACGCGAAGCTATTTCGATGGTATACAATGATATTGAGTTACTTGGTTCGATTACAAAGGTTCTATACCCTGATATAGCCAAAAAGTTTAACACGACAGCAAGCCGTGTAGAGCGTGCTATTCGTCACGCTATTGAAGTAGCATGGAGTCGTGGAAATATTGATAGTATTTCAAGTCTGTTCGGTTATACAGTAAGTATGACAAAAGCAAAGCCGACTAATTCGGAGTTTATTGCAATGGTAGCTGATAAATTACGTTTAGAGCATAAAGCTTCATAATTAAAAAAAGCCCAATAAATCATTGATTTATTGGGCCTTTTAGTATAAAGGAGCCCATTTTACATAATAAAGCTCCACCAAAATTAAAACCTGATAAAGGGTTTTTTAGGTTTTAGTTATTTGTTTTCTTTTTGTTCAGTTTGTAATTCCATAAGCTTCTGGACTAGAATATGCTGTGGCATGTGCATGATCTGCTCAAGTGGGACTCCTAATTTTTCCGAAAGCTTAATGGCTGTGTCTGGTGAAATTTGTAAAGGTTTCATATGGTCTCCTCCTTACTATGTAGAATATAGTAAGAGAGGAGGATTCACAAGTGTTGAATTTTACTTAAAGTCTCTGTTAAAATTTGTTGTTGATTTTCGTTACAGGACACTCGCTTTCCACGGGGCGTGCGGTGAGCCTCCTCGGCTTACGCCTCCGGTGTCTCACCTGTCACGCTTCTCCCGTAGGAGTCTCGCGTCCTTCCACTTCAATCAACTGTGCTGAGAAATCAACACTGTACACTAACAGAGCCTACTTGAAAAAAATAAGGGGTGAGAGTTTGACTAACATATTTGGTCATAGAGGAGCCGCTGGAACTCATCCAGAAAACACCATGATCTCCTTCCAAGAGGTCGAAAGAGTGGGAGCATATGGAATTGAGCTGGATGTTCAATTGTCAAAGGACGGAGAAGTCGTAGTTATTCACGATGAAACATTGGAAAGGACAACAAATGGTCAAGGATGGGTAAAGGATCATACCTTACAAGAATTAAGAAGGCTTGATGCAAGCTATAAGTTTCCGCAATATGGTGTTTGTAAGATACCATCGTTGGATGAGGTCTTTAGTTGGGCTTTGTCTAACTCGCTTACGATTAATGTTGAATTAAAGAATTCATTAATCCCGTATGAACATCTCGAGCAAAAGGTCATTAAGCTTATTCGAAATTATCATTATGAGCATCGTGTTATTATTTCTTCTTTTAATCATTTTAGTTTGGTTGAATGTCATAAGTTAGCATCAGACCTTGAACTGGCGATTCTATATAGTGAGCCTTTATATGAGCCGTGGATTTATGCAAAAGAAGTGGGAGCTAGAGCCATTCATCCTAAGCATAAAGTTGCATCAGATTCCATTATTGGATTGTCTCAGGAGAATGGAATCGTAGTCCGTCCTTATACAGTGAATAAAGAGAAAGATATGAAACGACTGTTTTACGTGGCTAGTGCAGCCATTATCACTGATTTTCCTGAGAAAGCTATTCAATTAAGGAAGGAAATATTTAAATAAGGGAAAAAGAAATAAGCCTTGCTTCATCAGCAGGCTTATTTCTTTTGTGAAAAACGTTTTTGGATTTTATCTCTTTTTCGATCTCGATGAAAGATAAAACCACCTATTAAATACATTCCTCCTATTAGAAAAAGGACTCCTATTATAAATTGAAGCCAGAGTGCTGGAATAGGTGGTTGTAATATTCCAAAGGTCATATCTCTGATCAGCTTGATCCCTAAGACAGCAAGAGCGACAGGGATTATAACAATTAGTAGTGCGATTAATCGTTGCATAGCTTTAAACCCTCTCTTTATAAGCTATATCTATTATAGACTAAAAAAAGCTAACATGGTAATTATCAAATTGTCAAAACAAGATAAAGTGTGTAAAATAATAATAGTGTGCAATAATTTGCAGATGAGGTGCTCGAAGGTATGCAAAAAGTGTTAATAGTTGGTGCAGGAAAAGGTGGAACCTCTATTTTAAGATTGGTAAAAGAAACTGAAATAATGGAAATTGTTGCAGTGGTGGATATAAATCCTCATGCTCCTGGTTTACAGTATGCAAAGTCTCTAGGTATAACGGTGGGGAATAACTGGGAAGATTATTTGACAAAAGAAATAGATATTGTAATTGAGGCAACAGGAAAAGAAAGTACTTTTAAACAGATAAGAGAAAAAAGGAGTAAACATACGGTTCTGATTCCTGGATCTGTTGCGTACTTCATATCGGAATTGATGGAAGAGAAAGAAACGTTAATTAATGAATTAGTGAATCAATCTTATAAACATGATTTAATTTTTAATTCAACGCATGATGGTATGGTTGTTATTGATATTGATGAAAATATCATCCTTTTCAATCGTAGTGCAGAAAAGATGACGGGGAAGAAAAGTAAGGATGTTCTTGGCCAAAATGTTAGCCTTGTAATTGGGAATACACAACTACCTAGGGTATTGCATAGCCGAGAGGTTGAAAAAAATCATGAATTAATACTTGAAAACGGAAAGAAGATTATTACGACGAGAATTCCAATAGTGACTGAAACAGGAACTCTGCTTGGAGCCTTTGCTGTCTTTAAGGATATAACAGAAGTGGTCAATCTTGCTGAGGAACTGACAAATGTAAGAGAGATTCAAATCATGCTTGAAGCCGTTATTAATTCTTCAGAAGAGGCAATATCGGTTGTGGATGAAGAAGGAAAAGGAACCTTGATCAATCCAGCCTATACGAAGATTACTGGTCTAACAAAAGAAGAAATTGTTGGTAAGCCTGCAACTGCTGATATCTCAGAGGGAGAAAGTGTCCATATGCAGGTATTACAAACGAGGAGGCCTATTCGAGGAGCTAGAATGAAGGTAGGTCCTAATCATCGAGATGTTATTGTCAATGTAGCACCTATTATCGTGGATGGGAGACTAAAGGGGAGTGTTGGTGTCATCCATGATTTATCCGAAATCCAGTCCCTGACACAGGAATTAAAAAGGGCTAGACAAATCATTCGGACGCTAGAGGCAAAGTACTCGTTTGATGATATTATTGGTACTTCAGATGAGATGAAGTTTGCGGTAGAACAAGCAAAACTAGGTGCGAAAACCCCTGCAACTGTGTTGTTAAGAGGGGAGTCAGGAACAGGAAAAGAATTATTTGCTCACGCTATACATAATGGAAGTGACCGCAAATTTAATAAATTTGTAAGGGTAAATTGCGGAGCGATTTCAGAATCACTCTTGGAAAGTGAATTATTTGGTTATGAGGAAGGTGCATTTTCTGGAGCTAAACGTGGTGGGAAGAGAGGGTATTTTGAAGAAGCGAATAACGGGAGTATTTTCTTAGATGAAATCGGAGAGTTATCTTCAGCTATGCAGGTGAAATTGCTCCGTGTTCTACAAGAAAATGAAATTGTTAGAGTAGGTGGAACTAAACCAATAGCCATAAATGTTCGAATCATTGCAGCGACCAATCTAAATTTAGAAAAGGGAATTGCGAGTGGGACATTTAGAGAGGATTTATACTATCGTCTAAATCGATTACCTATTCAAATCCCTCCTCTAAGACAGAGGAAACAAGATATACCTCTCTTGTGTGAGTTCTTACTTCACAAGATCAACCGTGATTATGGAAGGATGATTGAGACAATTGATTCAGACGCCCTTCAATACCTTATCTCCTATAGTTGGCCTGGAAATGTAAGAGAGTTAGAAAATATATTAGGACGAGCAGTGATATACATGAAAAATTCAGAAACGGTAATTGGATTATCACATATTCCGAAATTAGAAATTAACAGACAATCTCTTGCTGATGATAGTGGAAGTAAGATAGTAGCCAAGCCGCTATCTGAAATGGTGGAAGAATATGAGGCGCGAGTATTAAAAGAGGTATTAAGGCAAAATAACGGAAATAAGACTGCAGCTGCAAAGCAGCTTAATATTTCACTTAGAAGTCTGTATTATAAACTTGAAAAATTCCAAGTTGTGCAATAATAAGCATGCAAAATATTGCGTAGTTTGCAATGT
The DNA here is from genome assembly GCF_053903075.1 of Bacillus sp. AK128. Lineage (NCBI taxonomy): Bacteria > Bacillati > Bacillota > Bacilli > Caryophanales > Bacillaceae > Bacillus > Bacillus sp. AK128. Next base: position 1,350,552 of record NZ_CP096379.1, read on the forward strand.
GTTGCAAGGTTGTAGAACAGGAAATACATTGTATAAAAGGATATAATAATTGGCATGATTCTTGCTTATTAATAAAATAGCTAATAAAAAAGATTAGTTAAAAGATTAAAATTTGAGAACAGAGCTGAATGGAAAAGGAGAAGAGTATCCAATGAAGCTAGAGACAATCGTAGAACAAGCAGCTCAATATGAAGGAAAGGTTGTAGCTGTTGCTGCTGCTGAAGATGAAGAAGTAATAGAAGCAATAGCCATTGCTATTTCAAGGAACTTAGCTTCTTTCCAATTGTATGGAAACGAGCAGGAGATCAAATCTCTCCTAGCACATAAAGGACTAGAACGTCACGAATCAATAAAGATTTTTCAGGCTAATACAAAAGAAAGAGCAGCAGAACTTGCTGTGAAAGCAGTAAGCTCACTAGATGCAGATGTTCTAATGAAGGGGAACCTTTCTACCTCCATCATTCTAAAAGCCATATTAAACAAAGATTTTGGTTTGAGAACTGGTAATGTTTTATCCCATGTCGCTGTATTTGAGGTACCGGGGTTTGATAAGTTTACAATCGTTACAGATGCAGGAATAAATATTGCGCCGGATCTTCAAGAAAAAGTTCAAATTGTTCAAAATGCTGTAATGATAGCTAAAGCTATTGGAATTAGTGAACCCAAGGTGGCCCCTTTAGCTGCTGTTGAGGTTGTCAATCCTAATATGCAAGCAACTCTTGATGGTGCTATCCTTTCGCAAATGCAAGCAAGGGGACAAATTAAAGGTTGTATTGTGGATGGCCCATTGGCGTTAGATAATGCAGTTTCACTTGATGCTGCGAAACATAAAGGTATTTCAAGTGATGTAGCAGGTCATGCTGATATTTTACTTGTTCCTACAATCGAAGTAGGAAATGTATTATATAAATCGCTTATTTACTTCGCTAAGGCTAAGGTTGGTGCAGTAATTGCTGGAGCTAAAGCTCCAATCGTGCTAACCTCAAGAGCAGATTCTGCTGAGAGTAAATTATATTCACTTGCCTTAGCCGTTTGTTCTACCACACATCGTTAATAATTAATAAAAAATGGCTTTGTTAATGTACAATGCTAATTTTCTAGCAGAGTTGATTGTAGTGGAAGGACGCGAGACTCCTGCGGGAGCAGCGTGACAAGTGAGACCCCGCAGGCGCATGCCGAGGCTAGCTGCAGTGCCCAGCCCCTCTGGGTCAAATAACCCTACATCAAGTAAAGGGAAAAAGCACCCTTTTCTTGATGTAGGAACATTTGCCGGTCGGGGCTACCCAAGGCACTTCCGCTTTTCAATGAGGAGGCTCACCGCACGCCCCGCGGAAAGCGAGTGTCCTGTAACGAAAATCAACAACGAAGTTTAACACAGCCTAAATAATAAACAATATACAGTTAACACTGGGGAGGATTTTACAAATGGAAATGTTTAAATATATGGAAACTTACGATTATGAGCAACTAGTTTTATGTCAGGATAAGGAATCCGGATTAAAAGCGATTATTTGTATTCATGACACAACCTTAGGACCTGCTCTTGGTGGTACAAGAATGTGGACGTATTCTTCTGAAGAAGCTGCTATTGAAGATGCTCTTCGACTTGCAAAAGGTATGACTTACAAAAATGCAGCTGCTGGATTAAACCTTGGAGGTGGGAAAACCGTCATTATCGGTGACCCACGCAAAGACAAGAATGAAGCATTGTTTAGAGCATTTGGACGCTATATACAGGGTTTAAATGGTCGCTACATAACGGCTGAGGATGTAGGTACAACTGTTGCTGATATGGATCTTATTCATGAGGAGACTGACTACGTGACTGGTATCTCTCCTGCATTTGGTTCATCAGGAAATCCTTCTCCTGTAACAGCCTACGGAGTATTCCGTGGTATGAAGGCAGCCGCAAAGGAAGCTTTCGGTTCTGATTCCCTTGAAGGAAAAGTGGTAGCGGTTCAAGGTGTTGGTAATGTAGCATATACCCTTTGTAAGTACCTTCATGAAGAGGGAGCGCAGCTAATTGTAACAGATATAAACAAAGAGGCTGTTGCAAGAGCGGTTGAGGCGTTTGGTGCAAGAGCAGTAGACCCTAATGAAATCTATTCAGTTGAGTGTGATATCTATGCTCCATGTGCACTTGGAGCTACAATCAATGATGAAACCATTCCTCAATTAAAGGCTAAGGTTGTAGCAGGGGCAGCTAATAATCAGCTAAAAGAAGTGAAACACGGTGACATCCTCCATGAGATGGGGATTGTATATGCACCTGATTACGTAATCAATGCTGGTGGTGTCATTAATGTGGCAGATGAATTATATGGCTACAATCGTGAAAGAGCAATGAAAAAAGTTGAAACGATTTATGCAAATATTGAAAGAGTCATTGATATATCAAAACGAGATGGGATTCCGACCTATGCAGCCGCTGACCGTCTAGCGGAAGAAAGAATAAATGCAATGAAGAACTCTAGAAGTCAATTTCTCCAAAATGGTCGTCATATTTTAAGTCGCCGACTTGGCCGTTAATTGGTTCATTAGTAATAAATAAGAGAGAAGTATAGGTATGAAGTTTCCAGTTCATACCTTACTGACCTCTAATGGAGGTTTAGATTTTGCAAGAAAGAGACTACCGAATTTTAGTGTTGAATCCAGGTTCAACTTCCACGAAAATTGGAGTTTTTTCAAACGAAGTTTCAGTTTTTGAAAAGACAATCCGTCACGATGCGGCATACATTTCTACTTTTCCTTCTATCATTGATCAATATGAATTTAGAAAACAAACCATTTTAGAAGCACTTGATCATGAGGGAATAAATACATCAAAGCTTAATGCGGTTTGCGGAAGAGGAGGATTGCTTCGTCCGATTCAAGGTGGTACGTATGATGTAAATGACCAGATGCTAGTGGATTTAAGAAAAGGTTATTCAGGTCAACACGCATCTAATCTTGGAGGAATTATCGCATATGAAATTGCTTCAGGATTAAATATCCCTTCTTATATTGTTGATCCAGTAGTAGTCGATGAGCTTGATGAGATCGCTAGAATTTCTGGAGTACCCGAAATTGAAAGAAAAAGTATATTTCATGCACTAAATCAAAAGGCGGTCGCACGTAGAGTAGCAAGAGAACTTGGAAAACCTTATGAAGAGTTAAATTTGATTGTGACACATATGGGCGGTGGGATAACGGTTGGCGCTCATAAAAATGGAAAAGTTATTGATGTAAATAACGGTCTACATGGTGATGGTCCATTTAGTCCAGAACGAGCTGGAACTGTTCCGGCTGGAGATTTGGTATCGCTTTGTTTTTCTGGCGAGTATTATCGTGAAGAAGTCATGAAAAAGCTAGTTGGGAATGGTGGACTTGTAGGATATTTAGGTACAAGTGATGCTGTAAAGGTAGAGAAGCTAATAGAAGCTGGAAATGAACAAGCTAAGATTGTTTATGATGCAATGGCTTATCAAGTAGCAAAGGAAATTGGTTCTGCCGCTGCAGTTTTATTTGGAAAGGTTGATCGTATTATATTGACGGGTGGTTTAGCTTACGGTAAAGAATTCGTTAAGAGTATCACTGACCGAGTAAATTGGATTGCTGATGTAATCGTACAGCCTGGAGAAAATGAATTACAGGCGTTAGCTGAAGGAGCCCTAAGAGTCTTACAAGGAACTGAACAGGCAAAAATATATCCAGGTACAAAAATAGACGAAGCAATGAATGTAAAAAGTTAAAGTAGAAAGGAGTGGAGTATGAATGGCAACAGAATATGATGTGGTAATCCTAGGTGGTGGAACCGGGGGCTATGTAGCAGGGATTCGCGCTTCCCAGCTTGGTCTTAAGGTAGCTATTGTTGAAAAGGGTAAACTGGGTGGTACATGTCTTCATAAAGGTTGTATTCCGAGTAAAGCATTGCTAAGGAGTGCAGAAGTATTTGCAACGATGAAAAAGGGTGAAGAATTTGGGGTTCTTGCAAAAGAAGTTGCCCTTGATTTCGTTAAAGTGCAGGAAAGAAAGTCTAAAATTATTGACCAGCTTCACAAAGGAATACAGCATCTCATGAAGCAAGGTAAGATTGACGTATATGAAGGGCTCGGGAGAATTTTAGGACCTTCTATCTTTTCACCAATGCCAGGTACAATATCCGTGCAAATGAACAATGGGGAAGAGAATCAAATGCTTATTCCTAAGAATGTAGTGATTGCAACAGGCTCTAGACCAAGAACCCTACCTGGACTAGATATAGATGGTGAATATATTTTGTCATCGGATGAAGTGTTGGAATTAGAAAAGCTACCTAACTCGATTATTATTGTTGGTGGTGGAGTTATCGGAATTGAGTGGGCTTCCATGATGGCGGACTTTGGTGTAGAAGTGACTGTGCTGGAATATGCAGACCGGATTATCCCAACAGAAGATCTTGAGATTTCTAAAGAAATGCAACGACTCATGAAGAAAAAGGGTGTCAAAATCGTTACAGGTGCCAAGGTATTGCCTGAAACAGTAACAAAAGGTCAAGGTGTTACCATTCAAGCAGAGCATAAGGGTGAACAAAAATCGTTCCATGCTGACCAGTTACTTGTCTCTGTTGGTCGTCAAGCCAATGTAGAAGGAATAGGGATTGAGAACACAGAAATACAGATTGATAAAGGCTTTATACAAGTTAATGATTCATACCAAACCAAGGAAACTCACATATATGCAATTGGGGATGTAATTGGTGGTCTACAGCTTGCGCATGTCGCTTCCCATGAGGGAATTACGGCTGTTGAACATATCGCGGGAGAAAAGGTCGAACCAATTGATCCATCATTAGTTTCAAAATGTATCTATAGTAATCCAGAAGCTGCAAGTGTTGGCTATACTGAGGCAGAAGCAAAGGAAAAAGGCTTTAAAGTGAAAACAGGGAAATTCTCATTTAAAGCAATTGGAAAAGCACTAGTATACGGAGAATCTGATGGATTTGTTAAGCTTGTTGTCGACGAAGAAACTGATGATCTATTAGGTGTCCATATGATTGGTCCACATGTTACCGACATGATATCCGAAGCAGGTCTAGCTCGTGTATTAGATGCTACACCTTGGGAAATTGGAAAGACTATTCATCCACATCCAACACTTTCTGAAGCCATTGGTGAAGCAGCTTTAGCAGTACAAGGAAAGGCTATTCACTCCTAGTGAGTTGAATGTCTCTCTTACATAAGGCTGATTTATTGATTTATAAGCGTTTCTCTCTTACATAGAGAAAGCGCCTAACAAAATAAAATAGTAACAAAATACTCTATTAAAACAGCCTTAACATTTTAATATAGGGGGTACTAATATGGCAGAAAATCGTCATCAAGCATTAGGTTTAAGTGATGATCATGTACTACAAATGTATGAGACCATGCTATTAGCTCGTCGACTTGACGAAAGAATGTGGCTGTTAAACCGTGCAGGGAAAATTCCGTTTGTTATTTCTTGTCAAGGACAAGAAGCTGCTCAGGTTGGTGCTGCTTTTGCTTTAGATCGTGAGAAGGATTATGTTCTTCCCTATTACCGAGATATGGGCGTAGTCCTAACCTTTGGCATGACAGCTCGTGAACTAATGCTTTCAGGCTTTGCAAAAGCTGAGGATCCAAACTCTGGTGGAAGACAAATGCCAGGACATTTTGGTCAAAAGAAAAATCGGATCGTAACAGGTTCTTCTCCTGTAACAACCCAGGTTCCACATGCTGTTGGTGTCGCTCTTGGAGGTCGATTAGAAGGGAAAGACCTTGTTACGTTTGTTACGTTTGGTGAAGGATCGTCCAATCAGGGAGATTTTCATGAGGGAGCTAATTATGCATCTGTGCATAAATTACCCGTTATTTTTATGTGTGAAAACAATAAGTATGCGATATCTGTCCCTTATGAGAAACAAGTTGCATGTGAGAAAATTTCTGATCGAGCAATCGGATATGGAATGCCAGGAATCACAGTAGACGGCAACGACATCTTGGCTGTTTATGAAGCGGTGAAGGAAGCTGCAGATCGTGGAAGACGTGGGGAAGGACCAACATTAGTTGAAACTATTTCATATCGTCTAACCGCTCATTCCAGTGACGATGATGACCGTACCTATCGTTCAAGAGAAGAAGTAGAAGAGGCTAAACAGAAGGACGGTCTTTTTGCCTTTGAAGTCTACCTGAAAGAAGCAGGAATTCTAACTGATGAACGACTAGAAACAATTAAAGAGCGCGTGAAACAAGAAGTAGATGACGCAACTGATTATGCGGAAAATGCTCCATATGCGGATCCGAGTGAAGCATTAACGCATGTCTATGCTGAGTAAGTGAGGGGGAAAACAGATGCCGGTAATTTCTTATATTGATGCAGTAACATTGGCAATAAGAGAAGAAATGGAAAGAGATTCCAAGGTGTTTGTACTTGGTGAAGATGTAGGTAGAAAAGGTGGCGTATTTAAGGCGACACACGGTTTATATGACCAGTTTGGGGAGGAACGTGTAATTGATACCCCACTTGCGGAATCAGCTATTGCTGGTGTAGCGATAGGTGCTGCCATGTATGGAATGCGACCAATTGCCGAAATGCAGTTTGCAGATTTTATCATGCCTGCTATCAACCAAATTATTTCGGAAGCTGCCAAGATTCGATACCGTTCTAATAATGATTGGTCATGTCCGCTAGTTGTACGTGCACCATATGGTGGAGGTATTCACGGTGCGCTTTATCACTCACAATCTGTTGAGGCCATTTTTGCGAATCAACCAGGTTTAAAAATAGTAATGCCTTCAACGCCTTATGATGTTAAAGGATTACTAAAGGCGGCAATACGAGATGAAGATCCTGTTTTATTCTTCGAGCATAAGCGTGCTTACCGACTAATCAAGGGTGAAGTACCTACTGATGACTATGTATTACCGATTGGAAAGGCTGATGTAAAGCGCGAAGGTGAAGACGTGACTGTCATTGCCTACGGTCTATGTGTGCATTTTGCTCTTCAAGCTGCAGAAAAGCTCGCAAGCGATGGAATCTCTGTTCATGTTCTTGATTTACGTACGGTATATCCACTAGATAAGGATGCAATTATTGAGGCAGCATCGAAAACCGGGAAGGTCCTCCTTATTACAGAGGATACGAAAGAGGGAAGCGTCATGAGTGAAGTTTCAGCAATTATTGCTGAAAACTGCTTATTTGATCTGGATGCACCTGTTAAAAGATTAGCTGGCCCTGATGTACCAGCGATGCCGTATGCTCCAACAATGGAAAAATTCTTTATGATTAATCCTGACAAGGTTGAAAAAGCCATTCGAGAGCTAGCTGAATTTTAAGGCTGACCGGATTTATTTGAGAGAAGGAGGTTGACACATCTTGGCAATTGAAAAAATTACCATGCCACAGCTTGGTGAAAGTGTGACCGAAGGAACCATTAGTAAATGGCTCGTTTCACCTGGAGATAAGGTAAATAAATATGACCCAATAGCAGAAGTAATGACGGATAAGGTAAATGCTGAAGTCCCGTCATCCTTCACAGGAGTAATTAAGGAGCTAATTGCAAAAGAGGATGAAACCTTAGCTGTCGGTGAAGTGATTTGCTTAGTTGAGGTTGAAGGTGGAGCAAATCCAGAAGCTTCTAAGGAAGTACCTAATACAGAGGTACAAACAGGGGGATCTACTGCCTCAGATTCACAGGGGGCTAGCAGTGAGGATCAACCAAATAAAAGACGATATTCTCCAGCTGTACTAAAGCTTGCTGGGGAACATAATATTGATCTTGAACTGGTTTCAGGAACTGGTGGTGGCGGTCGAATTACCCGTAAAGATATTCAACGAGTGATAGAATCGGGACATATTCCAACAGCTCCATCGAAAGTTGAAACAGCACCTCAACAAGAGGTGAGCAAGCCAACTACAAGTACAAGTACAAGTACAACTACAAGTACACCTGCACCACCACCAGTTACAACACAACATGGTGATCTTGAAATTCCAGTAACCGGTGTACGTAAGGCAATTGCGGCTAATATGCTACGTAGTAAGCACGAGGCACCTCATGCTTGGACAATGGTTGAAGTCGATGTTACGAACCTAGTTAATTATCGTAATTCAGTAAAGAATGAATTTAAGAAAAATGAAGGGTTTAACCTTACTTTCTTTGCCTTCTTTGTAAAAGCAGTTGCACAAGCGTTAAAGGAATTCCCGCAAATCAATTCGATGTGGGCAGGGGACAAGATTATCCAGAAAAAGGCGATTAACATTTCCATAGCCGTTGCTACTGATGACGCATTGTATGTTCCAGTCATTCGAAATGCTGATGAACTCACCATTAAAGGAATTGCACGGGAAATAACAGAACTGGCTCAAAAAGTTCGTACAGGAAAATTAAAGTCAGAAGAAATGCAGGGTGGTACGTTCACGGTAAATAATACGGGTTCATTCGGCTCTGTACAATCCATGGGCATTATCAATTATCCACAGGCAGCCATTCTTCAAGTGGAATCTATCGTAAAACGTCCAGTTGTAATGGAAGGTAATATGATTGCCATTCGAGATATGGTTAACCTCTGTATGTCACTTGATCATAGAGTACTCGATGGATTAGTTTGTGGACGATTCCTAGCCAGAGTAAAAGAAATTCTAGAGAATACTTCAAAAGAAACAACAACCATTTACTAGTTTTTACAAGGTTTATAAAGCTGGTTTTATGACTTTAATTTGTATAACTTCATTTAGAAAGAAATCAAAAATCTTTTAAGATTTTGTCTTTTAATGATGTCTATTAGTTAGAAATTAGAGTTTATTGGAGTGGAGGGCGCTTGACTCCTGCGGGAGATAGAGGGAAGTGTGAGACCCCACAGGCGAAGCCGAGGAGGCTCACATCCCTCCCCGCGGAAAGCAAGTGCCCGAAACGGAAATAAACGGCCAAAGTTTTAAAGTGTCTTTTGTTAAAAAAGCAAAAATGCAACAAAAGCATTTGAAAAAACTAAAAGCTAAATATAAAGAGTACATTTGTAAAAGCAGTCCTGAATCAGGACTGCTTTATTAATGAGGACAACCAGACTATTGTACAGAAAATAGGATTTATAATAAAATTATATAAGAATAGAGTATTTATATTAACTGTAAGAAGTTGGAATTAAAAGAAAAGTGTAAGCGTTTCCTGTATAGAGGAGGAATAAACATGGGGGAAAAACGATCGACTGAATGGATTCTACAATTAGATGAGTTTTTAACGCCTACGTACGAAGAGTGGGAACAAGTCACCATTTCATCATTGAAAGGCAAATCAATGGAACGGTTATTTTCATCTACACACGAAGGTGTGTTGTTAAAGCCGATCTATACAAGTGATGATGAAGATTTACAGCAGGAGCAGGATCTTCATCTAAAGAGAACGAGTGAAAACAGCTGGTTAATTAATCAAGAATTACATGCTTCTTCTGTTCAGGATTTAATTGCTGCTATTCGTCGTGCTTCTAAGAATGGTCAATCATCCATTCATTTTAAGGTGAAAAGTGAAGGCTCCGATAAAGGTGTAGAAATTGTACATAGTGAGGATTTACTTGCATTAATAAAGGAAATGCCTAACCAAGACCAAACTTTTTTTATTGATACAAATTTGAAACAAAGCTTCTTTTTAACCGGATTGCTTTTATTTAGTGAGAAACAAAATAAGCAGTTAAAGGGTGTTATTGGGAGTGATCCCATTGCTGAATGGGTAAGTAGGGGAACACTACCAACCCCATTGTCGTTTTATTATGAAGAAATGGCGATTATGGTAAAGGAAAGTATGATATATCCCGAGTTGAAAACGATTGTAGTGAATAGTCAGCCTTACCATAATGGAGGAGCAAATGCGGTCCAGGAATTAGCTTATACTCTTTTGGTAGGTATTGAATATATAAGGCAATGCATGAATCGAGGATTAAAAATAGATGAGATTGCTCCTAAAATTTCGTTCTCCTTCTCAGTTGGATCTAACCTGTTTATGGAAATTTCAAAACTAAGAGCAGCTAGATATTTATGGGCTTCTATCATTCATGAATTTGGTGGTACAACTGAATCACAGCAAATGTGGATTCATGCAAAAACGTCTGATACAACGAAAACGAAATATGACCCTTATGTCAATATGCTTAGAGCCACTGTTGAATCATTTGCTTCTGTTGTCGGGGGAGCAGACAGCTTGCATACAGCCCCATTTGACCATGCTTTTCAAGATACAACTAATTTTTCAGAGAGAATTGCTAGAAATGTTCAATCGATTTTATTAGAGGAATCTCATCTTGGTAGAGTTATAGACCCTGCGAGAGGTTCATGGTATGTCGAGAGCTTGACAAAGCAAGTAGCTGAGAAGGCTTGGGGAATTATTCAGCAAATTGAACAGTCAGGTGGCATGGTCGAGGCACTCGTAAGGGGATCCGTACAAGAAGAAATAACCAAGGTAAGGAATCGCCGATTTAATAAAATAGACAATCGACAAGAACGAATTGTAGGAATCAACATGTACGCCAATGGAATGGAAAAGGAACCGCCTCAACCTAAGGTTGACCAATTTGAAACAGGTTCATTAAAAGAGAAGAAAAATAATAAAATCGAATTGTATATTGAAGACCAGAAATTTATAACACTCTTAAAAAGTGAACTGACTAAAGGTGTATCCTTTAGTGAACTAAATATCCAACAAGAGAATCAAAAAAAGGAAGAGGAAATTGTAGTAATTTCCTCTATTCGATGGTCAATGAAGTTTGAAAAACTACGTGAATATACAGCAAGCTACCAAAATAAAACGGGTGACAAGCTTGAGATTAGACTTGTTAACATAGGTGAGTTGATTCAGCATAAACCACGAACTGATTTTATAAGAGGATTTTTTGAGGTCGGTGGCTTTATGATTAATGAAACAAGAAGTCTAAAAACAATTGAGGAGCTAACAGAAGAACTTCCTCAAATAAAAGAAAAAGTAATAGTGTTATGTGGGGATGATGCAACGTATCAAAACTTAGGTAAAGAGGTTGTTGCGTTAATTAAAAAAGAAAATCCAGATGTTTCATTATTTATTGCAGGACGTCTTGAAAATCAAGAGCTTGCTGAATATAGAGAAGTGGGCTTAACAGATTGTATTCATATCAAAACAAACTGTTATGAATTTTTATCAAGCCTGCAAAATGTATTGGAGGTTAATCATGAAAAAGCCTAATTTCGCTTCCATTCCGTTTGAACAGTTAACTTTTGATCAGCAACCTGTAGCTCAAAGTAAAACCTATGAAACCAATGAGAAAATCTCCATAAAAAATAGTTATCAAAAAGAGGACATCGAAAACTTACCTTTTTTAAATTTTATGCCAGGTATTGCGCCTTTTACAAGAGGTCCTTATCCTACCATGTATGTGACCCGTCCATGGACGGTTAGGCAGTATGCCGGATTTTCGACAGCCGAGGAGAGCAATGCCTTCTATAGAAGAAACCTTGCTGCTGGTCAGAAAGGACTTTCTGTCGCATTTGATCTAGCTACTCATAGAGGCTATGATTCTGACCACCCTCGAGTCGTTGGTGACGTCGGTAAAGCGGGGGTAGCGATTGATTCAATCGTCGATATGAAAATTTTGTTTGATGGAATTCCACTTGATGAGATGTCCGTTTCAATGACTATGAACGGTGCAGTATTACCGATTATGGCATTTTATATTGTCACAGCCGAAGAACAAGGTGTATCAAAGGAAAAGCTATCAGGTACGATACAAAATGACATTTTAAAGGAATATATGGTTCGTAACACATATATTTACCCACCTGAGACATCAATGAGAATTATTGCTGATATCTTTGAATACACGTCTAAAAATATGCCGAAATTCAATTCAATCAGTATATCAGGTTACCATCTTCAAGAAGCTGGTGCTCCGGCTGATCTGGAGTTGGCCTATACACTTGCTGATGGACTTGAGTATGTAAGAACGGGTTTAAAGGCTGGTATTGATATCGATTCATTTGCACCAAGACTCTCTTTCTTTTGGGCAATCGGGATGAACTACTTTATGGAAGTAGCAAAAATGCGAGCTGCTAGATTATTATGGGCAAAATTGATTAAACCATTTGACCCTAAGAATGAAAAATCATTAGCACTCAGAACTCACTCTCAAACATCAGGGTGGAGTCTGACGGAACAAGATCCTTTTAATAATGTAACAAGGACATGTATGGAAGCTTTAGCTGCTGCTCTCGGTCACACTCAATCCTTGCATACGAATGCTTTAGACGAAGCAATTGCACTTCCAACTGATTTTTCTGCTCGGATTGCTCGTAATACACAATTATATTTACAGGATGAATCGGGTATCACGAATGTTATTGATCCGTGGGGAGGCTCCTATTATGTTGAATCATTAACAGCCTCGTTAGTAGAGAGAGCATGGGAGCATATCCAAGAAATTGAAGAGCTTGGTGGAATGGCAAAAGCCATAGAAACAGGCTTACCAAAGATGAAAATTGAAGAGGCTGCAGCAAGAAAACAGGCTCATATTGATTCTGGTAAGGAAGCAATCATTGGTGTAAATAAGTATCGCTTAGATCAAGAGGAAGAAATAGAGACATTAGATATTGATAATACGGTTGTTCGAGAAAAACAGCTTGCAAGACTTAAGAGTCTCAAAGAAAACCGAGATGAAGAAAAAGTTAAAGTCGCATTAGAAGCAATTACAAATGCAACTGAATCAGGAGAAGGGAATCTGTTAGAGCTTTCTATTGAGGCTGCTCGGGCAAGAGCAACGCTTGGAGAAATCTCAGATGCCATTGAAAAAGTGGCTAAACGTCATAAAGCAGTTATCCGTTCGATTAGTGGAATTTATAGCTCGGAGTACTCCAATGAGGAGGAAATCGATAAGGTGAAAAACTCAACTGATCAATTTACTGAAGTAGAGGGAAGACGTCCTCGTATTTTGATTGCTAAGATGGGTCAAGATGGCCATGACAGGGGAGCAAAAGTCATCGCAACTGCTTTTGCGGATTTAGGCTTTGACGTGGATATTGGACCACTTTTTCAAACACCTGAAGAGACTGCACTACAAGCAGTTGAAAATGATGTTCATGTAATCGGAATGAGTTCTCTCGCTGCAGGACATAAAACCTTGTTGCCACAGCTAATGGAAGAACTGCGAAAACATGATCGTGATGATATCGTGGTTATTGTTGGAGGGGTGATCCCTTATAAGGATTATGAGTTCTTATTAAGTCAGGGTGCTTCCGCCGTGTTCGGTCCAGGGACGGTTATTCCGGTTGCAGCTGAGAAGGTTCTAAAAGAGGTTTGTCAGCGCCTTGGTTATGAAAATGTGGTGGGTATGAATGAGTGACACGCAAGCTAATCACCGAAGAAAAAAGGAAAAAAAAGTAGAAGAACTTGTTCAAGGTGTTCGTCAAAATAACAGAGCAGTTTTAGCCCAAGCGATTACACTAATAGAGAGCAATGCGAGTAGACATTTTGAAAAAGGGCAAAATTTGATTAACCAGCTACTTCCATATACCGGGAAATCGATTCGAATTGGAATCACTGGGGTGCCGGGAGCTGGGAAAAGTACTTTTATTGAAGCGTTCGGGACATTTTTATGTGACCTAGGTCACCGTGTCGCGGTCTTGGCCGTTGATCCATCTAGTAGTGTGACAGGGGGAAGTATTCTTGGTGATAAAACAAGAATGGACCGTTTATCAAAGGATCCGAGGGCTTATGTTAGACCATCCCCCGCAGCAGGAACTTTAGGTGGCGTAGCTAGAAAAACGCGTGAAACGATACTCGTCTGTGAAGCAGCTGGATATGATATCATTATTGTTGAAACGGTTGGTGTTGGCCAAAGTGAAGTTACGGTTAGAAGTATGGTTGACTTCTTTCTGTTACTAGCGTTAACTGGTGCTGGAGATGAGCTTCAGGGGATGAAAAAGGGAGTCATGGAGCTCATTGACCTACTGGTGATCAATAAGGCAGATGGTGATAATGAGCAAAAGGCAAAACAAGCAAAAGAAGAATTCACTAGAATTCTCCACTATTTAAGACCTGCAACAAAAGGCTGGACGTCAAAGGCCTTAACCTGCTCCGCTCTTTATGAAAAAGGAATCCCAGACATTTGGCAGACGATAAAAGAGTATGAAGGAATAACAAAGGCACAAGGGATATTCGAAGAAAGACGAATGTCACAAATGAAGGATTGGTTTTATACATTAATCATCAATCAGCTCGAAACAAGCTTTTTTTCTAATCAAGTAGTTAAGGAGCATCTCCCACAGTTAGAGAAAGATGTTATTTCAGGTCAGCTCTCAGCAAGTCTCGGGGTCACTCAGTTATTTGATCAAGTAAACAAGACAGAAAAATAGAAAACTAGTTATTTGTATATGTTGGTCTAGCTTGATAATATTAATACATAAAGAGTAAGGAGGAACAACGATGTCGATGAATTTTAATTTTTTTATAAATGATGTAGTAAAACAGGCTAGAGAGGATATGGTTCAAGCGGGTTATACAGAACTTACATCTCCTGAAGAAGTAGATGGAGCACTCAAGCAAACTGGAACTACACTAGTTATGGTTAATTCAGTTTGTGGTTGCGCAGGCGGAATTGCTCGCCCAGCTGCAACTCATGCTATTCATTATGATAAGCGGCCAGATCAATTAGTGACTGTATTTGCAGGCCAAGATAAAGAAGCAACAGCTCAGGCACGCTCTTATTTCGAAGGTTATCCACCTTCCTCTCCTTCTTTTGCCTTATTAAAAGATGGAAAGATTCAGATGATGGTTGAGCGCCATGAAATTGAAGGTCATGACCCTATGCAAGTCATTCAAAAGCTTCAACAGGCTTTTGATCAATATTGTGAGGAAGTATAAAAACATCAGCTATAATGAGTGGTAATCAGTGATTACCACTTTTTTTCGTATAAGAAATCATTAATTTTATACTATACTAAATTAGAACCTGAAAACCACTCTTAATAAAGAAGCTAAAGCTTAGGATGAGTAAAGTTTTGTCGTTCATAAGCTTTTTTATTTTACATAGGGGAGCTATAGATGAAATTCAAAATAGGTTATCGGACAATTAAAACAGCATTAGGAGTGACTGTTGCAGTATGGATTTCTCAACTCCTTGGACTTGAACATTATTTATCAGCAGGCATCATAACCATCCTTTGTATTCAAGCAACGAAGAAGAAATCTCTACAAAGCTCATGGTCACGATTTCTTGCATGTACAATTGCTATGATTTTTTCAATTTTCTTTTTTCAAATACTAGGTTATGAACCTTGGGTTATTGGGTTTCTATTGCTCTTTTTTATACCGGTTACCGTTTACTTTCGAATTCAGGAAGGGATTGTAACAAGCAGTGTCATTGTATTTCATCTTTATAGCGAAGGTACATATTCACAAACCATCATATTGAATGAATTTGCCCTAATTATAATTGGAATCGGAGTGGCACTCCTTATGAATCTCTATATGCCAAGTGTTGATCAACAGTTAAAGCAATTTCAGGTAGATATTGAAGAGTGCTTTGCTGGGATTTTTAAGGAGATTGTAAATTATGTTCGTTTAAAGGATTCAGATTGGGGTGGAAAGGAGATAACTGAGGCACATCGCATTCTTGAACAGGCAAAAAGCTTGGCCTTTCGGGATGTGCAAAATCATTTTCTAAGAAATGAAAATGTCTATTATTCCTATTTTAAGATTCGTGGGCAGCAGCTTGAAATACTAGAAAGAATCTTACCACTCGTCTTATCATTAAATCATTTTGGCGATGAGGGAGAAATGATTGCGGATTTTATGGAAGACATCGGTAAATCGATTCATCCGGGAAATACAGCGAAACGATTTTTAATTAGACTTGAAGAGCTTAAGGCTGAGTTTAGGAAATCTGAACTTCCCAAGACAAGAGAAGAGTTCGAAGGAAGAGCTTCACTTTTACAGCTACTAAAAGAAATGGAACAATATTTAATTATTAAGAGCTATTTCCGTCCAAATGAATGAGAATCATCTCCTTGTTTAACACTATCCATAAAGGGTGGTGTTTGAGATGATTCAAATACTAGTAGCTATTATTCTAACGGTTTCACCCATTTGGCCTTTAGGCCCTAATCCTCTTCATGGTGACCCGTATATCATAGTTAATAAAAGCACAAATGAGTTAGCCTTTATAAATCAAGGTGTGATACAGCAGGTATACCCGGTCGGAACAGGTATATACGATGACTATACTCCGGAAGGAACGTTTTCCATAACGGTTAAAGCAAAAGATCCGTATTACCGTAAAAAAAATATTATGGGTGGAAGACCAGATAATCCACTTGGGAGTCGTTGGATTGGTTTTAATGCGCTAGATACAGAGGGAAGAACCTATGGAGTTCACGGCACAAACAATCCTTCGTCAATCGGTAAGGCTGTATCGCAAGGTTGTATTAGAATGCATAATCAGCATGTGAATGAACTATTTGACTGGATTCCAATCGGAACGAAGATATTCATTACGTCCAGCCAAAAATCATTTGAGGCGATTGCTCAAGAACAAGGAGCAATCCGTTGAAAAAGCCCACTTAAAAATTTTAGGTGGGCTAAACCTATTTAACTTGATCGATCTAAGTGCTCAATTAGTTCGGAAGCTACTATACTTGGTTGATCAATCATTGAATAGTGGCTCGCATTAGGTATAAGTTTAAATACAGAGTGAGGAACTGCTTTATGGAGCATTAATCCCCAATAAGGTACTAAATAGCGATCATGCTGACCCCATAAAAACGTAGATGGGCACTTGATGCTTGGCAAATAGGGAACAAGGTCTTCGGTTTGATGGTGATTTAACGCGAAAGAGGCTTGTTGGAGTTCGGCTGGTCCTGTTGGGGTACTAAATGGTAATGTAAACATACTAAGTAAGGAAGGTGTTAAATTTGTTGGATAATAGACTCCTTCACGTAGCATCCGTTCAATAAAAAGTGGTGAGGGAACAAATTCTTCAGATACCGGGTACCTGATCGAAACAACTTTAGGTAGTGGCCAATTGGCAAAACATACACCATCAATCACAACTAAACTCTTTACCCGTTCTGGGTGTGTAACAGCGAGGATTTGGACGATACCGCCACCAAGATCATGACCAACAAAATGAGCATTAGGAATATTAAGCCTGTCTAAAGCTGATCGTATATATTCTGCTTGTTTTGGTAATGTCAAATCATTATAAGGTCCCCGATCTGATTTACCATAACCTATAAGCTCCACCGCTAAAACAGCATATTTTTTCTTGAGTATAGGAATTACATAATCCCATAAATGTGAATTTGTAGGAATCCCATGAACTAACACAACTACCTCAGACGAGTTAGCCTCATTAAAAAAACGGACGTTCATTTTATACTTGCCAATATCTATTCGCTGTTCTATGTTCATATTTATACCTCCTCGTTTTACCTTGCAATGTATGCATTCTAAAAATTTAATTGCAGGTCCAAGAGAAGTATTTATGGAGAAGATTGTCTCAAATTTTTCTGAGAGCAACTTCTCCATAAAATCGTCTTTCATTCTCACAGTATGAATTTTAGTAATCCAGATAGGATTGCCACAGAACTAATTCCAGTCCCCACAACCCATTTAATCATTGCGAGATGGTTTTTACTAAGCTTTTCTTCGAGCTCAGATTGAGTGATCAGTCTTTTCTCCGCTATAAGTTCATCGAATAAAGCATGAACATCATTTTTATCTAAAGGATCATTAAAAGATTCTTGAAAATTATCCTGTGAACTCTCTAACTCATCTAATTTTAATTCTAATTCCTTTACTTTCAGTTCAAGATCTTCCAATCATTTCCCCTCCTTGATTACTTTTTCTATATTTTATTCATGAAATGGCATGCTGAGCAGGACAGACGTACAGAATTGGTACAAGATAGGCTAACCACTCAACATTTTTTTCGGAATTAGTAAACAAAGAAACGGAAATCAACAACTTTAACAGAGCTATCGAATTAGAAATGAATGTTCTATGTTTTACCTAGATCTTTATGGTATAAAAGTAGTTCCAATCAAATCCATTGTACATAAACTAAAGGAAGAAAAAACAAAGGGGTGTTCTGTATGCCATGTGTAATCTTAGGCCCTGTTATATTTAATAGTAATGAGGGGATTATTGCAGGAGCAGCTTTAAATGTATCACCAACTAGCACAAGTAAAACAGTTGCTGGCTCAGGTGGATTTAATACTGGATTTTGGGTTGCGACAAATAACTGGATGAGCTCCGCTAACTCGCTTGATCCAGATACTGCTGACTCTAATATAAATGAGGTCGTATAAGTGTAATAAAGAGCCACTAAAACAAGTGGTTCTTTTTTTATATTACTGAATTTTTGAGGCTGATTTTCTAAATAAACATATATATAGGCACCTGCCCTTCCGAGACGAAGTGTCCCTACATATAGTGTTAACAAATGATCAGGGAGGTGTAGTTATGGGTGAAGTAACAGGATATGGTTCAGGATTCGCGTTAATCGTCGTGTTATTCATTTTACTGATCATTGTGGGATCAGCTTATATTGGATACTAATGTAAATAATTAAAAATAAAGGAGGAACTATAATGTTTGGAACAGGATTCGGTTGCGGTGGTTACGGATATACAGCACCAGTAGCAACGACTGGTTATGGAACTGGTAGTTCATTTACGTTAATTGTAGTTCTATTTATCTTATTAATTATTGTTGGGGCTTCTTGGGCTTAACTTAATAGGATAATTATTGTAAACTCCTTACTTCGTTTATGAAGTAAGGAGTTTTTATATTCAATCTTAAGCATTTCTACCTGTTAAACCTGGTGATTTATCAGTTTCCTCATTGTTATTATAGTTTGCATCGTTGGATGTCTGTTGATGTTGATGATCACTACCAATGTAGGTTGCTTTATGAGCTTGTTGTTCCTTCTTAAATCGTTCAAAATCTTGGTTGACCAAAATAATTCCTCCTGAAATATAAATTGGAATCGCAATTCCAAAGATAGTATGTTCTCTACTAGTAAGATAAAAACAGTTAATACATACCAAAACTAGCTTCCAAGCTCTTTTAAAATAAATATAGTGACTTTTTATTTTTTTCTGATAAATTAGGATTAGAAACTAAATAGAGGACGTGAAAAGGATGCAGCCTTCGATTGCAGTTCAACCCCAACCAACTCAGAAATTAATGGGAGTCGCGCTTGTGCTAATTGCTGCTATTTTGTGGGGAGTCTCAGGGACTGTTGCACAATATATGTTTCAAATGAAAGGCTTTAATGCAGGTTGGTTAGTTGTGATTAGACTTCTTATGGCAGGAATCCTAATGCTAATGATTTCTTATCCTAAACATAAACAAAAGATATGGAAGGTTTGGGCTAATAAGCACGACCGTCTTCAGCTTTTATTGTTTGGATTATTAGGTATGCTTGGTGTTCAATACACCTATTTTGCAGCAATCGAAGCAAGCAATGCTGCGACCGCAACGATTTTACAATATTTAGGTCCTGTTGTGATTCTATTTTATCTAGTCTTAAAGGCAAGAAGAACTCCTACATATAAAGAGTTAATTGTGATTATACTTGCTTTGTTAGGTACATTTTTACTCGTTACCAATGGTACCATTGATTCACTAAGTCTTTCGAAGGAAGGTTTATTTTGGGGACTCACCTCAGCCGTAGCATTAGCCTTTTATACACTCCATCCAGCAGGATTAATAAAAAGATGGGGGACTATGCTTATAGTGGGATGGGGAATGCTCGTCGGAGGAGTTGGATTTAGTTTTATTTATCAGCCATGGGATATCCAGGGGACATGGGGGATTTCCTCTATACTAGCGATTGTGTTTATAATCATTTTTGGAACGATCATTCCTTTTTATTGCTACTTAGAGAGTATGAACTACATAAGCCCTTCTGAGACCAGTACATTGGCTTGTGCAGAGCCATTGTCTGCAGCGATTGTCTCTATTATATGGTTACATGTCACTTTTGGTTGGGTTCAATGGATAGGTACGTTACTAATCATAATCACAATTCTACTCATATCCAGGTGGCGGCATCAATGAAACCTCTTTAAAGGGGGCTTTAAATAACAGGAGTATCTGTATAAACATACAAAAAAGTCCCCTAGGGGACTTTTTTGGTGAGTGGAAACCAAATGGACCGTTAACTTGGATCGTTCTCATCTAAGGATAATGTCGTTACTTCTGTATAATCCCCATTATTTACTTCGGCTCTTGTTGCATCTTCATTTAACTCATCTTCTGTGTCAATACCTTCAGCTATTGTGGGTTCTTCATTCTTCTTATACAACATAATTCCTCCTTCTATTGTATACTAAAGCCTCGCTTACTTATAATGTCAGCAATTTTCCTTAGTTCGATTGTTTTTTCATCATATTCAATCTTAATTTCATTATCTGTAGTATCCATTAAAACCCTTTCAATTCCAGGGACACGTGATAAGCTTTGCTCTAGGCTCTGAATATCGTGCTCGCCTTCGATTCTTCCAAGGAAAAATGTACTAATACTCAATGTGTGCATGCTCCCTTCCAATCCACTTTTATGTCTTAATAGCTGTTATTCTGATCTATTTCAACATGTTCCCGGGTCCAGGTGGTGTCAGTACCACTGATTGGACAGACCGGAAATGATTCTCTTTCACCTAACGATAAGCTTTGTCCAGATTGACATCTGTACTCCCCGTTTACAGGAACACCTTGACCGGTACGATAAACCTCAATATTTTTATTCATTCATGTACACCTCCACAAAACAAGTAATCTTAACAATAGCTATTCCCCAAAATGCTTAAATCCTTCTTATTTATAAAGTGGAAATTAATGGTGTCCTCCATGTATATTACATTTTAAATCTTATTTACCGATAATAAAGAGAGGGGTTTTTTAGAGGAGGACAGATTATATGAGTAAGCCTAGCAACTTAGAGATTAATCAAATTTTAGAGAGTCCTTTCCGTTCTCTATTTGTTAATAATCCCGATTTATGCTACATGCTTGACCGTAACGGTTATTTTATAGAGTTAAACGATGTTGCATTACATGCCCTAAAATATGCAGAATTAGAAATCATGAATCAATCGTTTTTAATGATTATTCATCCGGATGATTATGAAAGGATATCCAATATATTTATAGATGTTATGAAGGGGAAATGTGTCTCATTCGAAGTATCAGTTTTAACGAGTCATTCGGTTGTAATCCCGTTGTCAGTTACAGCAATGCCAATTGTCAATAATGATGAAATAGTAGGAGTTATTGGTGTAGCAAAAGATATGACAGAAATTATCACTTCCCAGAAAAGAATAATGGAGAGTAAAAAAAGATATAAGAATCTTGTTCTTACAGCACCCTATCCCATTATAGTTAGCTGTAATCAACAAATTGTATTAATTAATGATGAGGCAGTAACCGTTTTCGGAGGAAGTCACTTTTCCGATTTCCATGGAAGAAATGCCTATGATTTTTTCGACTCATATATGAATGAAGAAGGTGAACGCGTCCCTTTAGAAAGCCTTAAAGATTTAACCCCTTTCCTAGAAAAACAAGGTGAGTTAACCATACAAACCTTGCAAGGTACATTGGTGGATCTAGAGTTTTCTTTTACTGAGATTGACTGGGATGATGAAGTTGCGTATATTGCAATTTTTCAAGATATTACTAAAAGAAAGCAGCTCGAATTAACCCAAAAGCAAGAACTGTTGCTTGCCCATCAAGTTCAACAAAGCATTTTTCCTAGTCCTTTAAAAGATCAGCAAATTAAAATTGACTCTTTCTATTCACCTTCAACAGTTTTATCAGGTGATATGTATTTTTGGATGAGGCTAAATGAACACTCCTATGGAATTTTAATTTTAGACATTATGGGACATGGAATTCCTTCATCACTAGTTACCATGTCAATCCAATCATTATTGCCAGGGATTTTAACTGATGTGAAAGAACCACATCTTGTTATGGGAAGGCTTAACCAGCATATGTATGAGTTTTTTCATAAGATGAGCTATTTTATGACTGGAATTTATTGTTTTATTGATACAAATAAAAGATCGGTTCAGTTTGTAAATTCAGGTCATCCTTCTGGATTACTAAAAGATGCTAATGGGCTAATCAAAGAGTTAAGAAGTGAAAGTATCCCACTTGGACTTATAGATAGAAACCATTATCAAACTGAAATTTATGAGTATAGCCCGTCATCCAAATTAATTTTATATACAGATGGTATATTTGAGTCTCTTCAATTGTCTCCAAGTAAAGGTGTAGACTTTTTAAAGGGAATTCTGGAAGATTATCCATCTCGATTGGTATTAGAAGAATTAGTAAAACAACTAAAACCATACTCTCAAACAGATGATATTTGTATAATTAGTATAGATCTTTTATAAAGGCTCTTTTCTAAAACTTTGTTGCTTTCGCGACATTTAGTTTGGATGTTTTGAGTATCCAATCTGAATTCACGGTAGTATGATCATCAATCTATTTGCTCTTTTTGTGTTTTGCTTTTTTATAAACTCGAAAGATTAATAAAGATGAGGTATAATAGACTAGGTTATTATAGTATGTAAAAGATCATATAAGAGATTTAATGTATTGAAAGTGAGTGTTCATAATGGGACGTAAGTGGAATAATATTAAGGAAAAAAAGGCATCTAAAGATGCTAACACTAGTCGTATTTATGCTAAGTTTGGGCGTGTAATTTATGTGGCCGCAAAGCAGGGAGAACCAGATCCCGAACTGAATCAAGCCTTAAAGGTCGTGCTAGAACGTGCCAAAACGTATAATGTGCCAAGGGCTATTATTGATCGAGCAATTGATAAAGCAAAGGGTGCTTCCGATGAAACCTTTGATGAGCTTCGTTATGAAGGATTTGGTCCTAATGGTTCGATGGTTATTGTCGATGCCCTAACAAATAATGTAAACCGTACAGCTGCAGAGGTTCGTGCCGCATTCAATAAAAACGGTGGGAATATGGGTGTCAGTGGATCAGTTTCATATATGTTTGATGCTACGGCTGTTATTGGATTAGAAGGGAAAACAGCAGAAGAGGTACTTGAGCTTCTGATGGAGGCGGATGTCGATGTTCGTGACATCATTGAGGAAGATGAGTCTGTTATTGTCTATGCAGAACCAGAACAATTTCATGCTGTCCAGGAGGCCTTTAAACAGGCAGGAATTACAGAATTCTCAGTGGCTGAATTAACCATGCTCGCACAAAATGATGTAAGCCTTCCTGAAGACGGACAAGCGAAGTTTGAAAAACTAATTGATTCATTAGAGGATTTAGAGGATGTACAACAAGTTTATCACAACGTTGACCTAGGTGAATAAATTAAGCGAAAAAGCAGACCTGCATATTAAATAGGTCTGCTTTTATTTAAACATTCATTAAACTTCTTTACTGATGACCTTTTACAACAGGATGATTTGCAATCAACTCTTGATATTCTTTAAACTGTGTAGGCTGAATAAAAATCTGAAAAGCATTTTTTTCATCATTACGATAATATATGTAAGCTAATTCATCTAGCAACCAGTCGGCCGCAACAGAATCCTTGAAAAGGATAAATTCAAACGTATCTGTTTCCGTTAAGCCATGGACAACGATTTCCTTTGAATCTCCACCCAGGCTTGTTGATTTAACTACTTTAAGTTCTACAAATTGAATCATGCAGGTCCACCCCCTTAATCAGTATTTTAAACAAAAAACTTGGTTTTAACTACTTTTAAGACTAATACCTAGTCAAATAAGTATTTTAAAGATTTTGGTTGTACCAACGGAATAATTATTCGTTATACATAACAAAGGGTCAAGTGTACTTCAAAATAATTTAGTTGAGAGGAGTTAATTTGAGATGACAAAAGGAACTTTAATGGACGCATATAAACAAACTACCTACCAAATTTCAGGACATGGACTGAGAAATGTTGAGGTGCTTAAACAAGCCTTTCAAAACGTGGAGGGTGGGATAGAAAGTGACTTATACGGAGAGGGGGAGGTTATTGAAGCCTTTCAGGAGAAAATGGCTGCTTTTTTAGGCAAGGAATCTGCGGTGTTTTTCCCAAGTGGTACTATGGCCCAGCAAATTGCTTTAAGGATTTGGTGTGATCGCGAAGGTATCATGAAGGTTGCCTACCATCCTTTAAGTCATCTAGAAATCCATGAAGAAGATGGGCTCAAACAGCTTCACCAGATTGAAACAATCCTTCTGGCTGAACGTGATCGAGTCATTGAGCTTGAAGATATTCAAGATATGGAGGAAAAGGTTTCTTCAATCCTAATTGAGCTTCCACAACGAGAAATTGGTGGACAGTTACCTTCCTACGAAACACTGGAGAAAATCTCTGCCCATTGTCGGAAAGAAGGAATTAGCCTTCATTTAGACGGAGCAAGATTACTAGAGGTGTTACCATATTATAAAAAGACGGCTGCAGAAGTTAGTAGTCTATTCGATAGTGTGTATATGTCGTTTTACAAAGGTATTGGTGGAATAGCAGGAGCAATTCTAGTAGGAAGCAATGATTTTATTAATGAATCGAAAGTTTGGAAAAGACGCTATGGTGGTGATTTAATTAGTCTTTATCCGTATATCATTAGTGCGGATTATTACTTTGATAAAAGAGTAAATAATATGGCGACCTATTATGAACAAGCATTAGAGCTTTCTCATCTATTTAATGCTTGTAGAGGCATTTCAACCAAGCCGACTGTACCGGTATCCAATATGTTTCATGTTCACTTTGAAGCTCCAAAGGAGAAGGTAGAAGAAATATTAAAGGAGCTTTATCATCAAACAGGAATCGGTTTAACAGGTAATCTTCGAGAGTTTACGAAAGAAGAGGCTTATTATGAAGTTAGTATAGGCGATATCTATGAAAAGGTTCCGAGAGATCAACTACGTGAACTGTTTAGACTGCTTGATCTAAAATTAGCAGCTGCTATTCAATAAATGAAAAGGGAAGCTAGGATCATAGCTTCCCTTTTATAATTTGGGCAATAAAGAAGAAAAGTCAACCCATAATAGGCTGACCCATGTTTATTCTTCCTTTTGCAGATTCATAAGTTTAGTCGTTGCATCATCTGTATTTTGAATGAAGGAAACAAGTTCTGCATTTGATTCACTATGATTTTCTATAGAAGCTGATATTTCCTCAAGAGAAGCAGTTGTTTCCTCAATAATGGCAGCAAACTCAGAAACGGATGTCTCTATCGTCGAGGTGGATTGAGAGATAGAAGAAGTAACTCCTTCATATTCTTCAACGGTGGTATTGAGCTGATGAACGGCACGGTTAATGTCACCAAATACCTTTAATGTTTCTTGTGTTAATGCTACACTCTCGTTCATCTTCACAGCATTATTAGTCATTTGTTGCTGTGAAAAACTTGTATTCTCGTTAACTTTTGTAAGATTCTCAGAAATTCGATTTGCCGCATTTGTTGTCACATCTGATAGCTTACGGATCTCCTCAGCTACAACCGCAAATCCTTTGCCACTATCACCGGCACGCGCTGCTTCAATAGAGGCATTTAATGCTAGTAAATTAGTTTGTGACGCGATATCACGAATACTATCTGAAAAAGTAGTGGTTTCTGTTATTTTACCTGCAAGCTCTTCCATCGTAACAGACATTGACTGGATGGAATCTTGAAATTCCGTAATCTTGGAAAGAAGGGCTTCAATTGTTTTTGTACCAGCATCTGAGGCACTGTTTGTTTCGGAAACCTGCTTAGTTAAAGATTGTGCATTAGATACTAATTTTGTCACCATTTGATTTAAATTCTCAACTGACTCAGAAATACTGCTTGCTGATTCACTTTGAGTTTGCATCCCAGATGAGATTTCACCCACTGCGATTCCCATTTCTTGAAAGGAATATAGTTGCTCCTCACTTTGTGATCTAACCTTTCCGATATTCTCACTAATGGTTTTTGTTCCGGCACTTAAGTGCTCAGTATATGTGTTTTGTTTTTCAGCTAAAAGCTGTGTCTGATACTGTAAATCATTCATTTCCTGTTTCATTTTTTCAGAAACCTTTAGCTGGAAAAATAAAGTTAAAATAATTAAACCAAATATTAGATAATAGGCTAGTATTCTAGAAGAATCTAACTGAAGTGCTTCTTGGGCGTTCATAAAAAACAATATACTTATAATAAGAGCTGCCATCATACCAACAATCGTTGTCTTTCTTCTGTTGTAAATAGCAATAGTTGATAACAAATAGAGGGGCATTAAAATCATCGTTATACTTTTTGTACTAATCATGATTAGATAAATAACAATCGATAGCCCAATAATAGTAAAGTATGGAAGCTGCATGATCATATATTTCTTATAAATAAAAAATGAAAGTAGAGATATAAAAATAAGTCCGCCGATACCGATTGTAAGAATTAATACTAATGGCTGTTTTAATCCAATTTCTACTACAATAGCTAAAAGTACAGATAATAGTGAAACAACTAAGACAAGTTTGTTTTTTCTTTCGATATCTGCAACTAAAATTTGCTTTAATTGACTCTCGTTGTTGTTCATACTCATATGTGGACAGCTCCTTCAAGAAATAATTTCCTTTATTAATATCGTCAGAATTTTTATGTTTTTAATAGAATTTAGGAAAAATTAACAAAAAAAGAAGAGGCTGGGACATAACCTAATACCTCAATCTCAAAGACGAATAATCTCAAAATTAGTTTACCTATCATAATACTGTTTTCGTTTTTTTATGCTTATTAACTAGTTAAGCTGGAAAAACAGGGTTGTTCCATTGCGCTGCAGCCGCTCGCTTTCCGCGGGGAGGAATCTGAGCCTCCTCGGCTACGCCTGCGGGGTCTCAGCCTTTCCTCTATCTCCCGCAGGAGTCGAACGTCTTCCGCTCCATTCCACAAGTTTTAAAAAATAGAATGCAATTTTAAACAAATCAATAAAAGAAAAATAAAAAGACCCGAATTAGCAGGTGAAAGATACATCAAAATATCACCTAATTGTTCGGGTTTTTCACTAACTGAAATACTTATGTCCCAGCCTCTTCTTATTGACTAAAGAATTTTTGGGTGTAATAAGGCTGTGATTTTTCATTGAAAGCTACACCAACACCTAAATATTCAAAGTCCTTTTGCAAAATATTTTCACGATGCCCTAATGAATTCATTAATCCTTCATGGGCAAAAATACTACTGTACTGTCCATATGCTAGATTTTCACCAGCCATTGTAAACTGAATTTCATCCTCAAGCATTCGATCAAACGGTGATTGCCCCTCTAAATTCTCGTGACTAAAATAGTTGTTAACGGCCATATCTTTACTATGCTTTCGGGCGGTTTCTTTCACATAATCATCCCATGTAAGGACAGATAAGCCAAACTTTACTCTTGTAGCGTTTGATAAATCAAAAAGCTGATATTCAAACCCTTCTTTAAGGGAATCACTTGCATTTGTATAATAATCCTGACGCTGTTCTTCAAGAGATTTGCTAATGATCTGAAGCGCAGTGATGGTGTTATTTTGATGCTCGTCATAGAAAACAGTAATATAAGTATCATCCTTGAGAAACATTTCAAATTCTCTTTCTTTATCAAATTGATAAAATACCATTCCTTTATTGATACTAGTTAGAGGATCACCTAATTGCTCGTTAACCAATTGTCTAGTGCTTCCGAATTTGATTCCTGTTGCGGAAGAGATAAGGTCTTGATTAGTATAAATGGCCGCGACACGATTTTGGTTATCATATCCTACCATGATGAAATTTTGATAAGCTTGATGGTAGGTAGTCCACTCAATTCCGTATTCATTTAAACTTGACCTCTGAGGAGCACCTAAAATGGACTCGACCTTTTCTTTTGTATCATATAGTTCAACATTGTGGATAGAAAAAATCTGCTCGCTTGGGGTAGCCAAAACTGGCTTTTCAACTACTTCCACATCAGGGTTAGTTTGCTGTTGATCTAGAAAGGTGATTGATAAATGCTTAGCCATTTCATCAAAAGTAACCAATAAATTTGTAATAGATTTCTTGATTTGCTCATTTTCCTTAAGTGTATCAAGAGGTTCTTCAATTATATTCATAATTTCAGCTTGCTGAAGGGCTTCAGGTTGTTTTTGCCATACTCCCCAAAATGTATAAACCAATAGACAAAATGATAAAAGAAGAAGTAGCCGTCTCATTATTGCTCACACTCCATTTCTAGTATCATTCTAGCCAAAAATGATAAAATTAAAATCAGAGATTACCTAAAGTATACATAAATAGAAAAACCAACTACGACAATGATCCCTAATAGTAAATAAATTAACGTAAGTCTCGTTACATTGCCTTTAGTAGATTTCATGTATTCTTTATCACCTTTACCTGCAAGAGCAATTGTTCCAAATAATCCTGCAAGTAATATGAGAATACCCAAAATTGACAAAATTAAAACCATTTCAATCATCACCCCATATATAGACTAAAGAGAACGACCATTAGTCGTTCTCTTTTTCTCACTGCTTTAAAGACTGCTTTTGATAGTTTTGTAAAAATCAACGGACTAATTTTTGAGAATTACCTTTTCGAGAACAGCCTTTTTAAAAAGAATTAAAAGAACATAGCAGCTCCAGTAAATAGAGTAGTCAATAACATTGAGGCAATCATTAAATAAACAACAATTCTTTGAGTTTTACGTGACATTCTTATTTTCCCCCTTATAAGGTTCCATTACTTTTTATTTTAACCCGACACCTAAAACAGGACAAGTCATAAATAGTGGCAGGAATAAGAACGAATGTAGAGAAATACATAGATGGATACCTCTATCTATTATACTATAAGTGTATGCGTTTTCTTTTAATGTATGAGGGGGTTGTGATGATGATAAAAAAAATTGACCACATTGGAATTGCTGTTAAATCCATAGAGGATTCGTTGAAACTCTATATAGATATTCTACAGCTAGAGCTTATCGGAATAGAAATGGTAGAATCAGAACAAGTCAGAGTAGCTTTTATCAAGGCTGGAGAAACGAAGCTAGAGCTTTTAGAGCCAATGTCAGAGACTAGTCCAATTTCGTTATTTCTAGAGAAAAGAGGAGAAGGTATTCACCATGTTGCTCTGGGTGTCACTTCTATTGAAGAACGAATTGAACATATGAAGCAAAATGGAATTAAAATGATCCATAATGAATCCAAACCTGGTGCGGGAGGAGCTCAAATTGCCTTTATGCACCCAAAATCAACAGGCAATGTTTTACTAGAGCTTTGTGAAAAGAATTAGGAGGGAATAGACTTGGATATTTATCAAAAAATAGATGAGCTATATGACAAAAGACGTGAGGTGGAATTAGGTGGTGGTGACGACCGCATCGATAAGCAGCATGAGAAAGGTAAGCTTACCGCTCGGGAAAGAATTGATTTATTAGTTGACCCGGGTAGTTTTGTTGAATTAAATCCTTTTATTGAGCATCGTTCACAGGACTTTGGATTAGCAAACAAGCAGGGACCAGGTGATGGAGT
This sequence comes from Bacillus sp. AK128, assembly GCF_053903075.1. Taxonomy (NCBI): domain Bacteria; kingdom Bacillati; phylum Bacillota; class Bacilli; order Caryophanales; family Bacillaceae; genus Bacillus; species Bacillus sp. AK128. Next base: position 1,380,045 of record NZ_CP096379.1, read on the forward strand.
TGTAACAGGGTACGGTAAGGTAAATGGTCGTCCTATTTACTTATTTTCACAGGATTTTACCGTATTTGGTGGAGCATTAGGTGAAATGCATGCGAAAAAGATTTCTACCATTATGGATCTTGCTGCAAAAAACGGTGCACCGATTGTTGGCTTGAATGACTCGGGAGGAGCCCGGATCCAAGAAGGTGTGGTATCATTGGATGGATATGGTCATATCTTCTATCGAAATTCTATTTACTCAGGTGTGGTACCTCAGCTATCAGTGATCATGGGTCCTTGTGCGGGTGGAGCTGTTTATTCTCCTGCTATTACCGATTTTGTATTTATGGTGGAGAAAACAAGTCAAATGTTTATTACTGGACCAAAGGTTATTGAAACGGTTACTGGAGAAAAGATATCCTCCGAAGACCTTGGTGGTGCTACCGTACATAATTCCATTAGTGGAAATGCACATTTTTCTGGTTCTACTGAGCAGGAGGTATTGGAGCAGGTTCGTCATGTGTTAAGCTACTTACCACAAAATAATGAAGAAAAGGCGCCAATTCTTAACGTAAGTGAAGAGGAAGACTATCGTCCTGATTTAACTGAAGTCATTCCATTTGATGCTGTTAGACCTTATGATGTGCGAAAAGTAATTGAGCAGGTAATGGACGAAGGTTCATTCACGGAAGTACAAAAGGATTTTGCGAAAAATATTGTCATTGGTTTTGCAAGAATTAAAGGAGAAGTAGTAGGATTAGTATGTAATCAGCCGAAGGTAATGGCAGGAGGATTAGATATTGATTCATCGGATAAGGCAGCGCGCTTTATTCGTTTCTGTGATTCCTTTAATATTCCCATTATCACCTTTGAGGATGTCACCGGTTTCTTTCCGGGTATTAAACAGGAGCATGGTGGAATTATTCGTCATGGTGCAAAGATTCTCTATGCGTATTCAGAGGCTACTGTTCCGAAATTAACCGTTATTTTACGGAAGGCCTATGGAGGAGCCTATGTTGCTTTAAATAGTAAAGCAATTGGAGCCGATCTTGTTTATGCTTGGCCAAATGCTGAAATCGCGGTGATGGGACCACAAGGAGCAGCAAATATAATCTTTGCAAGAGAAATTGCTGAAAGTGAGAACCCGGACCAAACGAGAGCTGATAAGATTGAAGAATATCGTGAAAAATTTGCAAATCCATATGTTGCCGCTAAAATGGGTATGGTGGATGATGTCATTGATCCAAGAGAAACTAGAATTAAACTAATTCAAGCACTAGAAATGCTTCGAAATAAAAAAGAAGAGAGACCAAGAAAAAAACACGGAAATATCCCGTTGTAACAATAGGAGGAAACAGCAATGGTTAATCAAGAGCGTTTGTTAAACGAATTTTTAGAGCTAGTTCAAGTAGATTCAGAAACCAAGTATGAGGCTGAGATTTCAAAAGTATTAAAAGAAAAGTTCAGTGCACTTGGTGTAGAGGTATTCGATGATGAGACGACAGAAGTAACGGGACATGGAGCGGGTAACTTAATTTGTACCCTTCAAGGTACGAAAGACGGAGTGGACTCTATCTACTTTACTTCCCATATGGATACCGTTGTTCCTGGTAAAGGAATTAAACCATCGGTACAGGATGGGTATGTGGTTACAGATGGAACAACTATTTTAGGAGCGGATGATAAAGCTGGCTTAGCAGCGATGCTAGAAGCAGTTCGAGTGCTTAAAGAAAATAATATTTCTCATGGAACCATTCAATTCATTATTACAGTTGGGGAAGAATCAGGACTTGTAGGGGCAAAGGCGTTAGATCCAGAAAAGTTGATTGCTAAGTATGGTTATGCTTTAGATAGCGATGGAAAAGTAGGGAATATCATCGTAGCGGCTCCAACTCAAGCCAAAGTTAAGGCAACCATCCTTGGTAAAACAGCTCATGCCGGAGTAGCACCTGAAAAAGGAGTTTCTGCGATTACAATCGCATCAAAAGCAATCGCTAGAATGCCTCTTGGGCGTATTGATGAAGAAACGACTGCGAATATTGGCAGATTCGAAGGTGGACAGCAAACGAATATCGTTTGTGACCGTGTAGATATTCTTGCTGAGGCTCGTTCTTTAGTAGGTGAAAAGATGGAAGCACAGGTTCAAAAAATGAAAGAAGCTTTTGAATCAGCAGCAGAGGAAATGGGAGGACGTGCAGAGGTTGATATAACCGTAATGTACCCTGGCTTTAAGTATGGCGAAGGTGACCATGTTGTTGAAGTGGCACGTCGAGCTGCAGCTTCTATTGGTCGTACCTCTGAATTGCAAAAAAGTGGCGGTGGAAGTGATGCCAATGTTATTGCGGGACATGGAATTCCAACAGTTAATCTTTCAGTTGGTTATGAAGAAATCCATACAACCAATGAAAGAATGCCAATTGAAGAGCTAGTAAAAACGGCTGAATTAGTTGTAGCGATTATAGAAGAAGTAGCGAAGTAATGAAAAGAGGCCATTAGAGCCTCTTTTCCATTCTTAGAGATTTTTGAAAGGGTGTTAGAAATGGAAAAGGTAAATATTAAAGATAAATTTTCTCTATTTAACGAGCATTGGAGTCCTAAAATAGCTGGAGAAATTAATGATCTCCATGTTAAATTTGCTAAACTCAAGGGAGAGTTTGTATGGCATCATCATGAACATGAAGATGAAATGTTTTTGGTCATCAAAGGAGAATTACTTCTAAAGTTCAGAGACCGGGATGTAACGATTAATGAAGGTGAATTTATTATTGTGCCAAAAGGGGTAGAGCATTTACCAGTTGCTAAAGAAGAGGTACAAGTCCTCTTATTCGAACCCAAGTCTACGCTAAACACAGGAACAGAAGTTAATGAAAGAACAGTTTCTGATTTAGAATTGATTTAAGTTAACCTGCCTAAACAAAGAAAAGCAAATACTTTTACTTTAAGGGAGTCAGTTAAGATGAAAAAGTATAAAGTTCTATTATTCGATTTAGATGGTACGTTAACTGATCCTAAAGAAGGGATTACGAAATCCGTACAATATGCTTTAGCTGAAATGGGGATTGAGGAAGACAACTTGGCTAATTTAGAATGCTTTATTGGACCTCCCCTTCAAGTTTCTTTTAAAGAATTTTATTCGATGAATGAAGAGGAAATTTCAAGTGCGATCTCTTATTACCGAGAGCGCTTTAAGATTGAGGGTTTATACGAGAATACGTTGTATAATGGTATTCCCTCACTATTAGAAACATTGAAAAACCAAGGCTACCAATTAGTAGTGGCTACATCTAAGCCAACTGTCTTTTCTGAAGAAATTTTAAAATTTTTTCAAATCGATCATTTCTTTGATCTAAATATTGGTAGTCATCTGGATGGGACTAGAAGTTCAAAAGCAGAAATCATTCAATACATACTTGAACAATTTCCCCATTTTGAGAAAGCTGATTTTGTGATGATTGGGGACCGTAAGCATGATCTAATTGGTGCGAATACGATTGGAATTGATTCAATTGGAGTAACATATGGATATGGTCACATGGATGAACTTAAGAATGAACGACCTACTCATATAGTAAACAGTGTAGTAGAGTTAAGCACATTACTTACATAACGTGATAAAGGAGAGAGTCAGAGTGATAAACATAACTGATAAAAACACCAAGCAATTACTCACTCCAGCAAGTGGATATCTAGATGGCTATACGTTCTCTCTCAATCCTTATATTGGCTGTAGCTTCGGCTGCAGCTATTGTTATGTAAGAAAAATGCCCGTTAATTTGTTTCGAAAAGAAGAGTGGGGATTATGGGTTGATATAAAGCGAAATGCCCAAGAACAGTATAAGAAGGAAATGAAGAAGGCAAGGAAAAAGTATGACTCCATTTCAATTTTTATGTCCTCTAGCACGGACCCATACCAACCAACAGAAAGTGATGCCGAAATCACACGTTCTCTATTAGAGGCGATGGAAGAAGAACCGCCAGATTTTTTGTTTATTCAAACACGGAGTCCCTTGGTAAAGCGGGATCTTGATCTTATAAAAAAATTAGGGAATCGTATCTTACTAAGTATGACGATTGAGACAGATTTAGATGAAATTAGAAGAATTTTTTCTCCAACCGCTCCCCCCATTCCAGCTAGGCTAAATGTATTAAAGAAATTTGTCAATGAAGGAGTACCATGTCAGGTGGCTGTTGCACCAGTCCTTCCATATTCAGAGAGGTTTGCTGAAATTCTTGCCTCCACAGTTAACCGAGTTACCATTGATGATTATTTTATGGGTGACGGAAGTAAGGGGAAAAGAACGACAAATCTAGGGATTGAAAACATTTATAAAGAAAATAACTTGTCAGATTGGTATCATCCTGAAGTATATAAAAAATTAGTGACTGAATTAGGCAATTACATGTCACAAGAAGAAATATATATTAGCCAAACTGGCTTCTTACCACCAACTAAGAATTAAATCTTCTAGCAAAAGAGGCTGGGACAAAACCTAATACCCTAGTCTCAAAGACGAATAATCTCAAAATTAGTCTACCTATCAAATATAATACTGTTTTCGTTTTTTTTTTATGTTATTAACTAGTTAAGCTGGAAAACAGGGTTGTTCCATTGCGCTGCAGCCGCTCGCTTTCCGCGGGGAGGAATCTGAGCCTCCTCGGCTACGCCTGCGGGGTCTCAGCCTTTCCTCTATCTCCCGCAGGAGTCGAGCGTCTTCCGCTCCATTCCACTAGTTTTAAAAAAAGAATGCAATTATTAACAAATCAATAAAAGTAACAAAAAAGACCCGAACTAGCAGGTGAAAGCTACATCGAAATATCACCTAATTGTTCGGGTTTTACCACTAACTGAAATATTTATGTCCCAGCCTCTTCTTGTCAGCTTATTTAATTACTCGTTTTGCAAATAAATAATTTTTACCCCAATAAGGGTTATTTAGAACGTTTTTAGTAATGATTACACCTTTTGAGGAAGAAGCGTGAATCATGCTACCATCTGCCATATATATTCCAACATGCCCAACTCTACCATCAGAATATAATTGACTATCTGTGAAAAATAGCAAATCACCCTGTTCTAGTTTCTGTACATAAGCACCTGTACTTGCTTGATCTCTTGATGTTCTTGGAATACTAATACCGTTTTGTTTAAAAACAAGCTGAGTATAAGAAGAACAATCAAATAGTCTAGGTGCTTCTGCTAGAGTTGCCCCAAATTTGTAGCCTGCGCCTAAGTATTTTTTTGCCTGATTAATGATATTTGTTCTAACTGTGCTTACTTTCGGTTGCTTGTTCGTAATCTTAACCGGAGCTTTTTCACGGATTGGCTCTATTTCTTTTGTTTTACTTGTAGCAGGAATCTTTAATCTTTGTCCAATCATAATCATGTTTGACTTTAAGTTATTTGCCGTTTTCAAATGATATTCAGTTGTATGATGTGCGCGAGCAATTTCATATAGAGTATCACCACTTTGAACAATATATTGCTGTGCTGGTTTTTGAACCTGTATTGAGCCATTTTTAGGATTAAAAGTCATATAGACATTAAATAACGAGCTACCAGCAGCAATAGAGATGTAAGCAGTGTTTTGATACCAGCGTAAAGGATCAATATGAATATACTCATTACTTTTACGAGCAATGGCACCACCTACTGTTGCTCTTACCATTGTAGATCCATCTGTTGCTTGGAATGTGGCATTATTACGGTTATATTGAATGGAATTGTAACCTAAAATTTTTGAAAGCCTTACAAAAGGTAAATACATTTTTCCATCGATTTTTATCGGTTGTATTCCATCCACCATTTTCCCATTAATTGCTATACCGGCAGTTGGAATTTTTGTTGTCTGGGCATGAGTCATTAATGAACTATTCATACAGAAGACAAGGACTAACAGTACAATGAGAATTCTTTGAAGTTTACAATACTTATCAATTTTCACTTTAATTACTCCTTTTCATTGATATTGTTATTGACTCTATCTTCTGCCAATTAAATTTTTTAATTCGTTTTATGAAATGAAAACATAGTGATGGAGGAATTTGGAATTGATTTGAGTATTACATTAAGTCGAAACAAGAGCATATCCATTTGGAAAAAATGCAAACTAGTTATAGGGTGTTTTCTTCAATGCACCTAAACTTAAGACGTGGTGGTGGGACAATGACTAAAAATAATAAAAATCAACCGAAACATGATAATGCTCTACCAAAAGCAGATGTAGAATTTGCTGAGGCAAGAGATAATGGACTTGAAAAAGTAGCATTACGAGCACAAAGAAATCAAAATAAGTAATTTCGGCCTACATCATCCATTAGGTGGATGGTGTTTTTTATAGGATTATTAAACAATGTTGCTTGAGTTTCGTTCACAGTACTTCGTTTTCCACGAATCTAAGACAGAGAAGTAAACTCGAAAGGAATCAATCTTACTTGGTAAAAACAATGTATAAAAAAATAGAATTAATCACACTTTCCATAAGGATAAAATTGTTAAATAAACGAATACTACTTTTGAGATTTATACATAACGGGGGTGGCGGCAAGCTAAGGAGTAAAACAGTGGATTTAATGTGTACTTAATGTTGGGTAGTCCTAAAAAAAGACTCTGTTAAAGTAGAGTATTGGATTTTAGCAGAGTTGATTGTAGTGGAAGGACGCGAGACTCCTGCGGGAGCAGCGTGACAGGTGAGACCCCGCAGGCGCATGCCGAGGAGGCTCACCGCACGCCCCGCGGAAAGCGAGTGTCCTGTAACGAAAATCAACAACAAGTTTAACACAGTTATAGAAAAAAGGAGGATTTAATTAAATGAAAAAGAAAATGAGTGTAGTGGGATTGATGATTTTCATGATATTGATTTCTTTCTCAACTGGTGTGTTTGCAGCAGAAGAGACAGAAAGTAAAAGTGACATTATTGATACTGCAGTAGAAGCTGGTGACTTTACTATTTTAGCTGCTGCCTTAGAGAAGGCTGATTTGATTGACACTTTAAAGGGAAAAGGTCCATTTACTGTATTTGCTCCTACAGACGAAGCATTTGAAAAATTGCTAAAGGATTTAGATGTAACACAAGATGAGCTATTAGCTAGAGAAGATTTAAAAGAAATTTTGCTATACCATGTTGTCTCAGGTAATGTATTATCTAACGATTTAAAAGAAGGTATGAAGGTAAAAACGTTAGCTGACAAGGAAGTAAAGATTTCTTTAGATCCTGTTCAAGTAAATGATGCAAAAGTTGTGAAAGCAGATATCGAGGCTTCAAATGGTGTGATTCATGTAATCGATAAAGTTTTATTACCTAAGTAAGGGGAAACAAACACTAAGGATTGAATTCAAACCCTATTGGATGAATTCAATCCTTTTTTATTTATTTGGTTTTCGCGAGGGAGATATATAAATAATCCTTCCCCTTTAAATTCATGTCTAGATACGAACTAAGTATCAAAAATGGAAATTATTGCATATTTATTACAATTATTGTAAAATTTTTACAAATAGGTTAAATAATATCGGTAAAGGCCTTAATTAGACTAGTATTCTAAAAGATTACTAACTCCATAGATTTTGAGATAAAAGGGGACTGATTCGTTTGCAGCTACTAGTAAAACAACTTAAAAATTTAATGATTATTTCATTTGTAACCTTTGCGGTAATGTTTATCATTTTAATTCCGAAAGATGATACGGTTTTATATAACCTTCAGTACAACATAGGTGGGGTCATACAATCTGTAAAAGAAACATTTATGAAGGTCATAACTGGTGAAAGTTTAGGAAATGCTCAGTCAGGTGCCCCGGTTTGGACTGAAGTGAATAGATACATGATAAGAAGTTTGAAGTTAATCATTCCATCATTTTTAATTAGCATGATTGTGGGTGTTCTGTTAGGGTTATTTAGTTTTAGATTTAGAGAGAAGTTAGCAGGGAAAATAACCAATTCGACTACGATGGTGGCTAGTGCAATTCCTGACTTCTTTTTATTTATTTTAATTCAATATAGCTTGCTGGTCTTAATCAGAATGGGCTTTCCAAAATTAGACTTATTTGGACATGAGTATTGGTACAATCTCATTTTACCTACCGTCAGTTTATGCTTATACCCAATGATCTATATATCAAGAATATCTTTTTCGATGCTAGAAGCGGAGTCTATTAAAAAATACGTATATACGGCTAGGGCAAAAGGTAAGTCTGAGTTCTACATACTTAGAACCCACCTATTATGGAATATTTGGGGCACGGTATTAGTACAATCAAAAACGGTCATGCTTTATATTTTAACGAGTCTACCAATTATAGAATTGTTAGCTTTCTACAAGGGGGCAGGCCATCATCTTCTTAGTGCTATAAAGCCACCTCAGGACCAAATGCTAATAGTTGGTTTTGTCCTTCCCTTTATATTCATCATGTACCTTGTGATGGTAATAAGTGATTTTGCTGCATATTTTCTTCTACCAAATCATGTTGACAACTCAAAGGCAATGAAACCACTAAAGTCTGGAAGATATAAAAAATATGTTGTATCAATCGTCTACCACTTATCCAATATTTTTTATTTCTTATTCAGAAACCCACTACTATCTTTTAGTAGTCTAGTTTTGATTATGGTGATCTCACTTACTATTTTAGGTCAATATCTTCCTTTTGTAGATAAGGACTTAAATACTGTTTTATATATTATGGACGAAAATAACAAACCAAAGGTACCCCCTATTCCACCTTCTGAAGATTATCTATTTGGTACTGACAGACACGGACGAGATTTATTAAGTTTACTTATACTAGGAGCGAAAGAAACATTACTAATTGTTTTAATCGTGTCTTTACTTCGATTTATTATTTCGATTCCTTTAGGATTCTTTTCTGCAAAAGGTTCGTCAATCTTTAAGTCTATTTTAAAAATATCTCAAATATTGTTTTCCTATTTTCCGATTTTGTTTTTAATCATGATCCTTATGTCATTTAGTGAATTAATGACTCATGAGAGAAGGGCCTATTGGTTTGTCTCCTTTCTAGTTATTGTTGAGGTAGGAAGACTAGGTCAAATTTATCAGAATGAGTTCAAACGAATTAGTGAAATGGATTATATGCAGGCAGGTATTTCAGTTGGTACTAAGGGGTGGAGTCTCTTTAAGGGCTACTATTTTCCTCAGCTGAAGCATAATACGATTATCTATTTTACAACGGATTTAGGTAGATCTTTATTTTTACTTTCACAGCTTGGTTTTGTTTCAGTTTTTATAACACAAAATCTTGTACAGGATGATACTGGGCTATGGGTTCTAGTTAATACCTCTCTAAACTGGCCAGTGTTACTATCCAATTCTTTACAAGATATTAGAGGGGCTACGTGGATTCCATTCTATACCTCTATGTTTATAGCTATTACGATTCTTTCGTTTACTCTTCTTGGTGAAGGATTAAGACAATATTTTCATAAAGATAAGATATATATTTCAAGGAAGACTGTCACTAGTAAAATTGATAGATTACTAACGTTACTTTCACCTGTAAAAAAGTTTAAAGGGAAGAAAGTTGGTATTATATTATCTATATCAATAGTACTTTCTGTTCCGCTCTTTGTGTTCTTATCATCCAACGATGTAATTAGTAATAAAGTAGTAACAACAACAGGCAAAGAGGAAGAAAATTATGATCAGCAAGTTCAAAATATCGCTACCTTTGCTAAAGTTTTCGGATATGTACGTTATTTCCACCCTAGTGACCAAGTAGTGTTCACAGATTGGAATACATTTGCGAGTGAAGGAGTTAGTGAAATTAAAAATGCTACGGATGAGCAACAGCTTATGGCGATCATAGAGAAGAGTTTTTCCCAAATTGCTCCTACTATACAGTTCACGTATAAGGATGAGGAAGCCAAAAATCCATTTATCGATATTCAACAAGACGATCCTAATGTAGAACTTGTGGCATGGCAGCATAGGGGATTAGGAAAACAAGACTCACCATATATTAGTCAGAGAGTTGCTTATAAACCTGGGACTGTAGCGGGACCTCTTTTTGAAGGGTTGCCAAAACAAGAAGAAATCATTGTGAAGAAGATTAGCGAGAACATTACTATGCATCTGCCTTTAGCCATTTATCGTGATGAAAAGATGGTATTGGACAATGCTGAAATGGAGTTCTTTGAGAAAAACCTTCCATTGGATGATGTAGATGTAAGAGTTGGAAATATCATTATTGCTTGGAATATGATAAAGCATTTTTATCCATATAAGAGTGAAATGAAGGAGCCTTGGGATGATGTTTTAATTCCTGCACTTAATGAAACGCTTAAAGCTTCGACTGAGCAGGAATATTTGGATGCGTTTAAAAAGATGTTGGTTGCTACAAATGATGGAAATGCAACGATCAAAATTTTAGGTTCGAATGAAAAAATAATGTTACCATTCCGTGCTACTATAAAAAATGGAAATCTAGAAATTATCGCTGCAAGTCCAGATTCACCATTTAGAGTAGGGGATATTGTCTTAAAGAAAAATGGAAAACCTGTATCCAATCAGTTTATGGCTATCATGGATTTAGAGACAGGTTCTGATCAATATCGGATGTATAAAGCAATAAATTCATTGATATCCGAATATGTTGGAGAAAAAGTCAATTTTACATTAAAACGTGGAGAAAGTGAAATTGACGTTGAAATGAATGTGACAGAAGAAGTGGAAGTAGATGAATTCAACCGAAATATAGCGATAGAAGAAATGGAGAATGGGATATATTATGTGAATCTAGACGGTCTTAAGATGAAAGATTTAGAGCCGTTCATGAATGAACTATTGCAGGCAAAAGGAGTAATGTTTGATTTGAGGGGAACTCCTGATCCATCTACTAAAGTCATATTATCTCATTTGGTAAAGGATCAGGTGATAGGTGCCCAGTATAAAATACCTCATATCATTTACCCGGATTTGGAGAATCTTGCAGGATATGATCAATTGTTTACACAAAATTGGACGTTTGAGCCGAAAGAGCCTTCTTTTAAGGGGAAAGTGGTGTTTCTAGCATATAGTGGAACACATGGTCTAGCTGAATCTTATTTAAGTGTAGTAGAAGAGAATAATCTAGCTGAAATTGTTGGTGATATGACAGCCGGTAGTAGTGGAGATATTTATAAAGCGAAATTACCTGGGAATCTTGTCTTTACATGGACCAGTATGAAAGTGGAAAAATCAAACAAAGATCAATTTCATGGAGTAGGTGTTCGACCAACCATTCCAGTACAGAGCAGTAATGAACAGTCAGAATCGATTCAAGATGAGTATGTAGAAAAAGGGATTGAAGTCATTAAAAGATCGTACAGGTGACAATGTAAAAAAACTGATGCGCTCAAGTGTTTCTACACTCGGTGCATCAGTTTTTTATATTATTTTAGAGAGTTACGTTCTTCCACTGTAAACACTCTTGATCTAGTTAGAAACCTTACACCTTCTGGACCTTCTAAGGAAAACATGCCACCTCTACCCGGAACTACATCAATGATTAATTGTGTGTGTTTCCAGTATTCATATTGAGCCTTACTCATATAAAAAGGGGTTTCACTTATAAATCCTAGCAATACGTCAGCATCACCAATTAAAAAGTCATCTTTTGGATAGCACATCGGAGAGCTACCGTCACAGCAGCCTCCTGATTGATGAAACAGTAAATCTCCATGAATGGACCGTAAATGCTGGATGAGCTGGACTGCCTTGTCGGTTGCGGTTACTTTTTCGACCATTTATTAAAAGAATCCTAATTTTTGTGGGCTATAGCTGACAAGTAAATTCTTTGTTTGTTGATAATGACTTAACATCATTTTATGGTTTTCACGACCAATTCCGGATGATTTATATCCACCAAAGGCAGCATGAGCAGGGTAGGCATGATAGCAATTTGTCCACACGCGCCCAGCCTGAATTTCACGTCCAAATCGATAGGCAGTGTTGACATCTCTAGTCCACACTCCAGCGCCTAATCCATATAGCGTATCATTGGCAATAGCAAGAGCTTCAGCTGGATCTTTGAAAGTTGTAACAGATACAACTGGTCCAAAGATTTCTTCTTGGAAGATTCGCATATTGTTGTTACCCTTAAAAACAGTAGGCTTAACGTAATATCCCCCTTCGAGATCTCCAGCTAAATAGTTTCTTTCTCCTCCGGCAAGAACCTCTGCACCCTCTTGCTTACCGATTTCAAAGTAAGAGAGGATTTTTTCAAGTTGTTCTGTAGAAGCTTGTGCTCCAATCATCGTGTCTGTATCTAATGGATTTCCTTGCTTAATCTGAGCAACTCGAGCGAGCGCTTTTTCCATAAAACGATCATAAATGTTTTCGTGAATTAACGCACGAGAAGGACAAGTACAAACCTCACCTTGGTTTAAAGCAAACATAACAAAGCCTTCAACCGCTTTATCTAAGAAATCATCATCTTGTGCCATTACATCTTCAAAGAAGATATTAGGTGATTTTCCACCAAGCTCTAATGTAACAGGAATAAGATTTTGCGAAGCATATTGCATAATTAAACGTCCAGTTGTTGTTTCACCAGTAAAGGCTACTTTTGCTACTCGGCTGCTCGATGCCAGAGGTTTACCAGCTTCAACACCAAACCCATTAACAATATTCACAACTCCTGGAGGAAGTAAATCCTCAATTAACTCCATTAAGACTAAAATTGAAGTAGGAGTTTGTTCTGCCGGTTTTAAGACCACACAGTTACCAGCAGCAAGTGCAGGTGCAAGCTTCCAAACAGCCATTAATATAGGGAAATTCCAAGGGATAATTTGTCCAACTACACCTAGTGGCTCGTGGTAATGATAGGCTACTGTATCCTGATCGATTTCTGATAAAGCCCCCTCCTGAGCACGAACTGTCCCTGCAAAGTAGCGGAAATGATCTACTGCCAGTGGTAGATCAGCAGCAAGTGTTTCACGGACTGGTTTTCCATTATCCCATGTTTCTGCAACAGCAAGTAATTCTAAATTTTGCTCGATTCTATCAGCAATTTTATTTAATATATTGGCTCTTTCTGTTACCGAAGTACGCCCCCAAGCACCCTTTGCTTCATGTGCTGCATCTAATGCTAGTTCAATGTCAGCTGATGAAGAACGGGCCACTTCGCAAAATGCTTTCCCAGTTACGGGTGTCACATTTTCAAAGTATTGTCCGTTTACTGGTGGTGTCCATTTTCCACCAATAAAGTTTTCATAACGACTCTTAAAATTAACCTTAGCTCCATCTTGACCTGGCTGAGTATAAATCATGTACATTCCTCCTCTTTCTAAATAGGTGCATTGGTGTATATAAACTATGTATAGTAAAGATGTATGCGATTTCATAGATTTGAGAACATAAAAGTGAATTTTTTTTGACACATGAAGTGAGCGGGTTCATAGAAAAATTGGAACCTCTACAAAATCCGACATACGTATAGTATAATAGGTGTAAAGACAGCTAGAGATAAATGATGGAGGTCGTACTATGACAGAAAAGCTTACACTCGATAAAGTGGTCGTATTTCAAACTAAGGAAGAAGAATACGGGATCCCGATTCAGTTTGTTGTGTCAATCGAAAAGTTGCAACCACTCACAGCTGTACCGAATATGCCAGAATATATGAATGGTGTCACAACAATCCGTGGTGAAGTTACCCCAATTCTGGACGCAAGTCAGATTTTATATGGAAAGAAATCAGAACAAACAGATCAAACTAGAATGATCATCCTAAACACTGAAAACGTTTCTTTTGGTTTAATAGTAGATGACGCAAAGGAAATTATTAATATCCCAGAAAACTCTGTCCAGCAACTTAACATGATGGCATCTCTTCAAAACTCATTTTTGATGGGAGTTGCTAATTTAGAAGGTAGATTATTGACTCTAATCGAACCGTCTAAGTTAATGAATTCGTTAGAAGATATGGTAGAGGTAAATAAGCAGTTAAACTAGACCCTTTGTTGGGTCTTTTTTTATGCTCTATTCGTAAAGCTGTTTTCATATAGTTTGTTAGAAATTCCAAAAGCCCGATTTTTACCTAAGTATCAATATGTTGCTGTATGTATTAATCTCTCTTGCTGCTACTCTTTTTCTTATTTGCTTTACTCCTTTAAAAGGGCTTATGATAATGGTAATAAATAAGGGTAATTAAAGGTGTTATGATGAAACAAATGTATCCTAAAAAAGGTCGAGTGATTCTTCATGTTGATATGAATAGCTTTTATGCTTCAGTGGAGATTGCGCATGATCCCTCTCTGTCTGGAAAGCCGCTGGCTATTGCTGGTAATCCAGAGGAGCGAAGAGGGATTATCGTTACCTGCAGCTATGAAGCAAGAGCTTTAGGAATAAAAACGACAATGCCGTTATGGGAGGCAAAACGGATTTGTCCTCAATTAATAGTTAAAACTCCTAATTTTGATCGTTATCGTAGTGCTTCACTAGCTATGTTTGAGTATCTTCGCAGTTATACAGATATGGTCCAGCCTGTTTCAATTGATGAAGGGTATATGGATATCACTGACTGTTTTGAACAAGGTACGCCTCTCGAACTTGCTCGAAGAATTCAATTAGAACTAAAAGAAAACTATAAACTACCCTGTTCGATTGGGGTTGCTCCTAATAAATTTCTTGCTAAGATGGCATCCGATATGAAGAAGCCACTTGGTATAACTGTACTAAGAAAACGTGATGTGAAAGAAAAGCTATGGCCTCTTCCTGTTGCAGAGATGCATGGGGTTGGGAATAAAACGGCAGAGAAATTAAAGCCCTTTAATATCATGACAATTGGAGATTTAGCAGAAGCCGATGTCAGGCAGCTAAAAGGATTACTTGGAATTAATGGAGAGCGTCTTAAATCTAGAGCTAACGGAATCGATGATCGTCCTGTAGATCCAGATGCTATATATGAATTCAAGAGTATTGGCAATTCAACTACATTAAGGTCAGACACAACTGATGAACAAGAAATATTCACTGTCTTACAACGCTTATCAGAATCTGTATCAAGAAGGTTAAAAAGAAAAGAGTCCTTAGCGAGGACCATTCAATTAACCATTCGTTACCACGACCGGAAGACGATAACACGTAGTAAAAAAGTGGGGAATCCGATAGTAGAATCGAAGGATATACTATTGGTGATTCAGCAACTTTGGAAAAAACATTGGAATGAGGAACCCGTCCGTTTACTAGGGATTACCACTCAGGACTTACTTGAAAAAAACGAAGCCTATAAACAGTTAGATATATTTACATACCAAGAAGATGCCAAAAAGGAACCATTGTTTCAAACGATTGAAAAGCTACAAACTAAATTTGGGCAAAACGTAATAAAAAGGGGATTACCATCTAAAACTGAAGAACCTAAAAGCAAGGGGACCAGTTTTAATAAGGATTTTTTACAAGATGATCGTTAGGGAGTGTTACCTGAATGGAATTAATATTTTTAGGAACAGGAGCAGGGATACCAGCAAAGGAACGAAATGTGACTTCTATTGCTTTACAGCTCCTCGAAGAACGAGGTGTGACTTGGTTATTTGATTGCGGGGAGGCTACTCAGCACCAAATACTTCATACGTCCATACGGCCTCGTCGAATTGAAAAAATATTTATTACTCACTTACATGGAGATCATATATATGGTTTACCAGGGCTACTCGGAAGTCGTTCCTTTCAAGGTGGAGAAACTCCGTTAACAATATACGGACCCACTGGGTTAAGGGAGTTTGTAGAGGTCACGATCAAGATTAGTCGTACTCATCTACGGTACCCAATTGAAGTGATTGAAATTGAGGAAGGCATTCTGTTTGAAGACCATCAATTTATTGTAGAGGCAAAGCAACTAGAACACGGAATCCCGAGTTTTGGTTATCGAATTCAAGAAAAGGAATTACCAGGTACTTTACTTGTAGATAAATTGAAAAAAGAATGCATTCCAGAAGGACCACATTTTAAACAACTTAAGCTTGGTGAAACAATTACTCTTTCTGATGGTAGAGTGATAGACGGTAAAGAGTTTATTGGTGAACCAATTCCAGGGAGAGTTATTACGGTTTTAGGTGACACCAGGTATTGTGAACAAAGCGTGGAGCTTGCCAAGAATGCGGATGTCCTTATTCACGAAGCTACCTTTAGTCAAGAGGAAACAGGACTTGCTTATGATTATTTTCATTCCTCTACTCTCCAAGCTGCTACTGTTGCTAAAAGGGCAAACGTTGATAAGCTTTTATTAACCCATATCAGCTCTCGTTATCAAAAGGAAGATATTGACTCTTTAGTGGATGAAGCTAAACAAGTGTTCTCAAATGTTGATATAGCTTATGACTTCTTCTCCTTTCCTATTAATCGAAAGGGGAAAGGGTCAAGATGAAAACGATTTTGTAGTTAGACATTGTAAAGTTACGGGGGACAGGAACCAGATGCTGAATTAACGAAGGAGTCAAGGATCCCTGTAGAATAGCATCGTTTCTGTCCAATTATCCCATTGGAGCTATAAGATCAAAGCCCTTATAAACGCGCACTCGAAACACGAAAAAGAACTTTTAGGAAAATATAAGGCAGGTGACTAGATAAGATGCCAATTCAACATATTACAAAAAAGAGAACCGGAAAAGCAAATAAGCGTAAGAAAGCTGAAGATACAAAAATAGTAGCAATTAGAGCAATGAGAGCAACTTTTTTTCTATTAATAGGCTTGATAATCGTTTTTGTTTATTTCCTTTACGAGAATGGTAGTCTTATAGAACATCTTAGTAATTTAAATATTCCAGGGCTTTTCTCAGCAGGTTTAACAGCAATCATTACCCACCCCATTATTATCTTCTTTTTCTTAATTTATGGTGTGGTATTGCTATGGATAGGTTATCGTGTGGGTCAAAAGAGATCTAAAAAGCAATAGGAAGAATTCAGAAAACTCATTGACAGTCTAGTGCGAAAGTATGATAATTAATCTAATATTGTAGAAATATATCGAAAATTGTAGCAAACAGCAAGAGTTTTCCACACCATTCCATCAATGAGGAGAGTTAACTTGTATGAAAAGCTTAAAATGGAACATCTTATTTTCTTTTGGAATTATTTTAGTTATTCTTACCGTCGTGTCAATCGGGACTAATGCAATGATTGTTAATTACAATCAAAAAGTAGAAGAAATGATAGAAGTAGAGTCTAAACTGCTAGTAAATAATGTGAAACTTAGCGGTAATATTCAAGAGAGAATTGGTTTAATTCGTGGATATGTACTATTTGAAGACCAAGAATATCTAGACCAATTCATTGCAGTTTCTGAAGAAAGTAAATTACTTGAAGAGGAGCTGCTAAAGAAAGTAAACTCAGAGGAAGCTACTAAACTCGTTGAAATGAGTGGTGAGTTGGTGGCAATGATTGATGAAAAGCTAGTGAAGCAGGTTGAGTCAGGTAGTGCAAGCTTTGCATTGTCTGTATTACGTCAGCATGTAACTCCGCTTGGAAGAGAAATTGCAGGAGGTTTTACAGTACTAGCGGATGAAAGAGAAGCCAAAATAGAAGCTTTAACTGATGAGCTAATAACCTTTGGAAATACACTTATCATCATTAATTTTATTTTAGCAGGAGCAGGGATTTTATTAGGTGTTTTAGTTGCCTTATTTATGGCAAGAAGGATCACTCTTCCAATCCTACAAGTGACTGATCGTATGCAAAAGATGGCTGAAGGTGATTTCAGTCAGGCTGAATTAAAAACGAAGGCGAAAAATGAACTTGGAATATTAGTAACCTCTGTAAACCAACTAGTTTATAAGTTAAGAGGTCTAATTGGACAAGTCGAAGAGTCAACCTATCAATTAACAGCAGCTAGTGAAGAGTTATCAGCAAGCTCTGAACAAAGCACGAGAGCAGCTGAACAAGTTTCAGCAATGGCACAATCTGCAGCTGAAGGAGCAAATAACCAATTAGCAAGCTCTGAAGATGTATTAGCTTCGATGCAACAGTTATCTGCAGGCTTGACCCAAGTATCGCAAAACGGTAGAGAAATGAATGGTCTCACGAAAGAAGCATTAACCGCTACGACTAGTGGTTCTAGTAAGGTAACAATGGTTGTAGACCAAATGAATCAAATTCAGAGCTCTGTAAGAGAAACATCAACTAGAATTTCCAAGCTAGGTGATTTGTCTGGTGAAATTAGTAGCATTTTAGAGCTAATCACGTCAATTTCTGACCAAACGAATTTATTAGCATTAAATGCAGCAATTGAAGCAGCACGTGCAGGTGAGCATGGAAAAGGCTTTGCTGTGGTAGCAGATGAGGTTCGTAAACTTGCAGAAGAGTCTCGTAAATCTGCAGAACAAATTACAAAAATGATTCACGAAATTCAACAGGAAACAGGACAAGCTGTTTCCTCAATGAAGGATGGTCAAGAAAGAGTAGAAAAAGGAATTACCTTCACACATGATGTATCTGAAGCGTTCCAATCGATCCAACAATTAAATGAAAAGGTCTCAAGCACTGTTACCGAAGTGGCATCAGCCATTGAACAGATGACTACGGTAAGTGGCCAAGTACTTTCATCCGTAACAGAGGTTTCAGAGATTGCTAAGGAAAGTGCAAGATTTAGTGAAGAAAGTTCCGCTGCAAACGAAGAACAACTAGCAACAATGGAAGAAGTAACAGCATCTGCTGCTTCTCTTGCTCAGTTAGCAGAAGAACTAAATCGCAATTTGAGTAAATTTAAAACGAAGTAAAGACCATATAAATTAAGAGGTACAAATCGAGTTTCGATGAGTACCTCTTTTTTATTTATCCTGAATTAACGATTTTGCAGGATATATTTTCCTTATCCAGAATACTATTATGGGAGTCATCTTTTTAGGAGAAAGACTGTTTGTAAGTCTTCTAATCGGTTAGGGGGTTGATTATGGTTTTCGGAATCATGTTATTTATATTAATTTCATTGTGGTCTATTACGACGACATTAGAAAAGTTGACCGATAAAGTGTTGGAAAGACAAGACAAACGGAATCAATTACTAGAAGAAATAAATAAAAAGCTAGATATAACGATCTCGAATAAGGAATGAATGCCAGCTCCCAAAAAGTAGGAGTGGTAAAGAAAGGTGTGTACAATGAAGTCTTTTCTAGTAATAAGTAATATCATTTTTTGTGGTTTAATTACATTTTTCATATCGTTATTTTTTGCAGAAGGTGCAATAGGTGAAAATTATACGGACAAAAGATTTGTAGCACCCCAATTCTTCTTAATTTTACCAATATGGATGTTAGGGTTGATGTTAGTTTGGAGGTCTTTTACAAAAGTGAAAGTAGAAAATACTTCATATATAAAGATTATACTCATTAACTTTTTGCTTTGGACATCCATTCCTATTGGGTTTATTTTCTCTTCTCTCTTTCTGTAAGAAAGCTGTTTTAGCCGGGATTGCGATATACTTTGCCGTAGAAGCATCATTTGATTTAAGGACTTCACTCCAAGATGCGAGATATTATTATCTAATACTCACTAAATAGATTTCATAGACCACTGTTAAAAGGGCACAAATTAATTTTAAGGCTGAAAAGTAGGTTTACATTTCAATTTAAAAAAGGCCGAATGGCCAATAAAAATAGTTACTACTTGTTTTGGTTAGGTAGGACATAGAATGTTGCTGAAACAGTAGATAGGGGTAAGCCTTCCTTTGTTTTAACCTCACAGTCGATGAAAATAATTGTCTTTCCTTTTTGCCTAAACCTCGCTTCAGCCACAACGGTTCCTTCTTGAACAGATTTTAAATATTGAGTTTTTAGCTCAAGAGCTACAAATGGTGAATCAAGATACTTAAAGCAAAGGTGACCCATACATGTATCTGCTAAGTAAGTAATAAATCCTCCATGAATAAAGCGCAACGGACCAAGCATGATCTCGTGAAGGGGTACCTCCATCGTACACACTTCATTTTCATCATCATAATCAAATGTAAAGTTAAAAAGCTTAAACAGAAATAACTCTTCAGGCTTCATTTGATGAGCTTTAATGGCATCTTTTGTACGTTCTAATAATGCTTTTTCTTCAAGGGAATCCATTAGTTTACCTCCTTGTACTGAAAATTCTGTTATTTTTTTATTGTACTAATTAGCTTGCATAATTACAATGAAAAGGGTTTCGAAAATAATAAAAGCCAGCTTTTTTTGCTGGCTTACTCATTGATCAAAATGAAGGTTGCTCACTTATAAACTGGTTCTTCATCCTAACTAAAAAAATCCCAAAAGAAACAAGTTTTCGAATAGAGCTTAAACTATAGTACTTTTATGTAGAAATTTCGCTGGCGCGGACCGTCAAACTCACAAAAATAAATGCCTTGCCACATTCCTAACAGTAACTTGCCACCTGTTACAATTACTTGCTGTGAAACCCCTACCGTGCTAGCTTTCATATGAGCAGCAGTATTACCCTCAGCATGACGGTCATGCTTATTGATCCACGGGTACACTTCGTCAAAACGACGTAGCATATCCCTTTTTACGTCTGGATCTGCATTTTCGTTGATGGTGATTCCAGCTGTAGTGTGGGGACAATAAACCACCACTACACCTTCTTGAATGTTCTTCTCTCGGATAAAGCCATGTACAATTTCTGTCACTTCAAGCATTTCATCTCGCTTGTTAGTTTGCAGAGTTAATTTCTTAAGCATCTTTTCTTCCTTTCCTACATTTAAATAAAACCAAGTTCTCCCCAGTTTTCATTATCCGTAATTATTCTTTTAAGTAACAAAAAGCCTAGTTCAAAATCTCGTAAATGAGCAACCTCTACTGGGGAATGTGAATACCGTCTAGCAAATGTGATGGCACCAGCAAGAACTCCCTCTCTTTCTAAATGGACAGCAGCTAAGTCCGTTGTTGCACCTGTCATAACCGCTAGCTGATAAGGTATATCCAATTCATTAGCATAACGTATTAGTAATTTCTTAAATTGAGGTGACATTAGGTTACCCCTTACAGAACCGCCAGCTAGTGCAGGGAATACTGGTCCTCTACCAATCCCAACTGGATATCCACTGTTTAAGCTGTCTGGAGTATCAGCACAAGGAATGGTATCTAATACGATTGCAAAATCAGGATTTACTTTATAAGTTGCTATCTTGGCACCACGTAACCCCACTTCTTCTTGAACGGCAATCACGCCAACCAGAGTTCCAGCGAAATCCTTCCCTCCATGTAATGCTTTAAATAATTGAAGTAATAATACACAGCAAGAACGGTTATCGATTGCTTTTCCACAAATTAAGTCTGGGTTTGTAAACTGTTCTATTTCACTTACATATGTAATTTGGTCTCCAATTTGAATCCCAATATTATGTATTTCTTCTTTTGAAGTAGCACCAACATCAACATACAGTTCGTAAATGGATGGAATTCGCGTTCGTTCCTCTGGAGTTTGAAGGTGTCCTGCCTTTACTCCAACTACTCCAAAATGGCCATTCACATTTACTTTACGACCAATTAACAAGGATTCAATCATTCCACCGGTACGTTCAATTCTAATAAAACCTCTCTCATCAATATCACGAACCACACACCCAATTTCATCCGAGTGGGCAGAAACCATAACAGTTGGTCCAGGTTTATTGCCTTTCATATATGCATAAAGATTTCCCATATGGTCAACCTCTACTGAATCTGCATAGGGTGAAAAAAGCTCTACCAGTGCCTTAACAACATTCATTTCTTGACCAGGTGCGCCCTGAATCGCTGCTAGTGATTGTAGCTGTTCTAAAAATTCCGACTTTTCCATTCGTATTTCTCCTTTCTGTTCTGCGTTTCCTATTTATCATATCATATTGAGGTATTTAACATAAAAAGCTCTTCTTCTTAAAGCGTTTTACAAAAGTGAAATATGCTTCATCGCCTTACCAAGGAAAGTAAGTAACGAAAGTCTTTAACTAATTCCTATAAAGCCTGTTTTATAAATCAGAGATGATGTCGAAAATTATTCAATATAAGAAGGAGAATCATCACTTCATAGCTAATTAAACTATGAATGTCCTTTACAAGATAGGTTTGTGAACGGCATTAAATCTTACTAATGAGGTGCATTTTTTGAATTTATCCCTAAAAAGCATTAATCGAGATAACTGGGAGGACGCCATCGCGTTATCAGTAACCGAGGAACAAAAGAGTTATATGGCATCAAATTTGTACTCTATTGCAGAGGTTCAGTTTTTAGAGAATTTCCAAGCAATGGGTGTCTATTTAGATGAATTACTGATTGGCTTTACGCTGTTTGGTATCGATCCTGATGATGGGAACTACTGGATCTATCGTCTCATGATTGATAAGGAATACCAGGGCAACGGCTATGGAAAGAAAGCAGTAGAGCTGGTTATTTCAAAAATTAAAGAAATGAATACAACAAATAATTCCCTCATTATGATTGGGTATCATCCGTTAAATATTGGTGCTAAAGTAACCTATGAGAAGGCTGGTTTCGTTGAAACGGAAATGGCACCATGGGGTGAACAGCTAGCCAACTATAATCTATAAACATTGTTTGAGGAAAGTGAGAACCAACAGAAAAATGATGTTTTAATGGAGTTAAAGAAAGATTTGACTCAGGAGCAGGTAGAGGAATTTAAGGATGAGTTACTTCAGCTAGTAGATAAATGGTTTGAAAGAAAGAAAGTTAATGGTGAAACCAATTTATAGCCTTTCACTTTTTCAATGTTTCCTGTTAAAAAGCCCAAATGATTAAGGGCTTTTTATTTTATATTTAT
Organism: Bacillus sp. AK128; assembly: GCF_053903075.1. Classification (NCBI taxonomy): domain Bacteria; kingdom Bacillati; phylum Bacillota; class Bacilli; order Caryophanales; family Bacillaceae; genus Bacillus; species Bacillus sp. AK128. The sequence goes on from NZ_CP096379.1 coordinate 1,402,749, forward strand.
TGTCAATAAAAATTGACTCCTAAGAATCCCGTTCATACAATCTATTTAATTATTTGAACGTGCTAGTTCCAATTAAATCTACAAATGTTAAATTTATGTAAAAATAGTATTATTTTACCATTTTTGAGTTATAATAACTTCTTGTGTGAGATTTTAAAATTGTTAGGTTTATAGATTTAGGTTAATTGGAACTGGAGGAGTTTTTTTGAATTTATTGAAGTTTATTGTTGAACGTAAAATTTTAATTGGATTATTGGTAGTATTGGTTTTAGTTGTCGGTAGCTTTTCACTTACTAAGTTAGATAAGGAGCTAATGCCACCGATTGTGTTTGATGCTGCTTATGTAAGTGTGAATGCTGGAGAAATGGCGGCGATTGAGGTTGAGCGTACGATTACAACTCCATTAGAACAGAAGATTTTGGGGATTGATGGAGTAGAAGGAGTAACGTCAACAACAAATATTGGTCGGAGCTCTCTACAGGTAATCATCGAAAGTGGTCGTGGGGATGATGTGACAAAAGAGATTCAGACAGTAGTGACCACAGCCACATCTAATTTGCCAGGTGTGAAGGACGTTGTCGCAGACCAAGCGGGAACGACGCAAAGCTATGACTTCTTCATGGACCTATCAGCTGGAGATATGGAAGAAATCACGGCTTTCGGTAAGGAAGTTCTAGAGCCAAGGCTAGAGGAGCTTCCAGAAGTTAATGATGTATTGCTTTCTGGGTTTCAAGAAAATGAAGTAACCATTGAATTTTCTCGAGAAAAAGTGATCGAAAAAGGCATCGATATTATGCAGGTAGTCGGGATTATTCAACAGGGGAATAGTGAAGCAACTGTTGGAGAATTAAGCAGTGAAGAGGATGCCCCATCATTGCGTTGGAATACGTTACTTACAAATGTTGAGGACATAAACAACTTAAAAATTCCGAGTTCTACAGGTGTAATTAGCCTAGATGAAATTGCAGAGGTTACCATTCAACCATTAGAAAATTCTAATTTCGTTTGGAAAAATGGTACAAAGGACTTTATTTTCGTTCAAATAGGCCGAGTGTCTGACGCTACTCAAATTGAAATGGCAGAGGCCGTACGAGAAGAACTAAAGAATATACGTGAAGAAGGTCTAGTAGACGGGTTTGAGCTTAATGAAATGGTGGCTCAAGCCGATTACGTAAAAGATTCTATTGATGGTGTTACTAGTAATATCCTAATCGGCGGTCTTATTGCGGTTGTGATTTTACTATTATTTTTACGAAATATAAGAGCTACCATCATTGTAGGTCTTTCCATTCCGACATCGGTGTTATTGACGTTTACTGCAATGTGGTTGTTTGGATATAGCTTTAATATTTTAACATTGATTGGACTTGGGCTTGGAATCGGGATGATGGTTGACTCATCGATTGTTATCTTAGAATCAATCTATCGGAAGAAAGAACAAGGTATTTCAAATTTTCAGGCTGTCATTGATGGGACCAAAGAAGTTGCAACAGCGGTTATTTCATCGATGCTAACAACCATTGTAGTCTTCCTACCAATTGGATTACTTGGTGGTGAAATGGGTCAATTTATGATCATGCTTTCTGCAGTAGTAGCCATCACTTTAATTGCTTCTGTAGTTGTAGCATTTACGCTCATTCCATCTCTGTCAGAGAATTTCTTAAAGCTTGGTAAGAAAAAGGTTAAAAAAGAAGGTCCTCTATTACGCGGATATAGTAAAACTGTTGCATGGGCAGTGAAGAAAAAGCGTTATAGCTTCGCAGTGATCGGAATCTTTTTCTTAATGTTTGTCGGTTCTTTAGCGTTTGTAACGAAAATACCGATGACTATTATGCCAGATGTCTTAAATCGTTATCAGGAACTAATGGTTACCGTTGAAACAGGCTTGTCTCTAGAAGAAAAAGAAGAGGTTGTTGCCGAAATTAATGAAACCCTTGCTTCGATAAAAGATGTGGAGTCAAACTATGTCATGGATAATGGGAACATGCTATATACCGTTATTAATATGACAAAGGGTGATGATATTACAAGAGAGCAGAAAGAAGTAAATGATGAAATATTTAGTTCATTGCGAAAGCTACAAGATACTCTTCCAGTCAAGAGTGTAGTGGGTGCAATGTCTGCTGGGGGCGGTTCACCTGTTCAAGTTAATATTAAAGGTGAAAATTTTGAAGAGCTACAAGCAATTGGTCAAGACTTTATTAGTGAACTAGAGCAAATTGAAGGAATCGTCGGTGTCACGAATTCAATTGAACGTACATCGATTCAAGAAGTCATTGAATTAGATGAACAAGCAATTGAGGATGCAGGACTATCGAAGATGCAAATTAAACAATTTATTGAAACGAGCTTCTTACAAATGCCAGTCGGAGAGGTAACCATTGATGAAGAAAGTCTTGCAATGGTTGTCCAATGGGATGAGAAGATTGACAGCAAAGGAAGTCTTCTTGATTTATCAATTCCAACACCAACTGGTGAAAAAGAACTTTCCACCTTTATTTCTTTAGTGAGTGTGGATACACCAAATGAAATAACACATGTGGATGGTGAGCGTCTAATTACGATTACGGCAGATATTGAAGGACGTGATTTAGGAGCGATCAACCGAGATGTACAAAAGCTAATTCAAAACTTCGAAGCTTCACCAGGCTATTCAGTGGAGGTGGCTGGAGATTTAGAAGAACAACAAAAACTAATGCAAGAAATGCTGATGGTTTTAGGAATTGCCATCTTCCTTGTATACTTAGTGATGGCAGTTCAGTTTAATAGCCTGACACATCCGCTTGTTGTTATGTCAGTCATTCCAATGACAATCGTCGGAGTCATTTTGGGGCTTCTCCTTACACAACGGGAGCTAAGCATCATGTCAGGTATGGGTGTTGTCATGTTAATTGGAATTGTCTTAAATAATGCGATCCTATTAATCGATCGTACCAATCAATTGCGAAAAGAAGGGTACCGTGTAGAGGAAGCGTTGGTGGAGGCTGGGAAAAACCGTGTTCGTCCAATCTTTATGACCACCTTAACAACTGTAGGTGGAATGGTTCCACTGGCGCTTGCTTCAGGGACATCTGGTAATTACCAGGCTCCAATGGCTACAGTTATTATCTCAGGTTTGATGTTTGCAACATTAATTACGTTATTGTTAATTCCATCTGTATATCGCCTTTTTGATTCATTCGGAAAAGGGATTTCAACATTAGGTGGAAAACGACGTAAAAAGTCTCCTAAAGAAGAAAAAGCAGTAACTGAAGCTGCAAGCTAAGTCTATAAGAAAAAGTAATTATATGCATATATGCTTTAAGGCGGTGACTCTAGTGGTCCCGCTTTATTTTAATCAATGATTTATTTTGGGTATTTTCGTAAAGTTTTTCTTATTTTTTTAGCCAAGATTCTCTAGCAGAGTTGATTGTAGTGAAAGGACGCGAGACTCCTGCGGGAGCAGCGTGTCAGGTGAGACCCCGCAGGCGCATGCCGAGGAGGCTCACCGCACGCCCCGCGGAAAGCGAGTGTCCTGTAACGAAAATCAACACCAGATTTTAACATAGTTTTAAACATACCAAATTAAAAGTTATCGAGCTAGAATAATAAATCGAAAGCTAGTAAACCAGCTATCACCCAAATGATTATGGCTGATATGCGGTTTATATTTCGTTGTAGAGACTGACTTGAGTCAAGTTTGCCTGTTAGTCTTCCTATGTAGGCTAATAGGAAAAACCAAAGCCATGATACGGCGATACATCCTATTGTAAATAAATATTTATCCCCACCACTATAAGCTAATGAACTAGTGCCTATTACTCCAATTGTATCTAGGATGGCGTGAGGATTTAACAAGGAAACAGACAACGCGAAGCTGATTTGTTTCTTAGGTGATAAAGGTTGTTGGTTTTCTGTTAATTTTTGTTGAGTCGTGGAGCGCCAAATGGTCCAGCCCATGTAAAGTAGAAAAAGGATTCCGAGACAGATCAGAACACTTTTAAGCCATACAATTTTAAAGATTAATAGTGATACACCTGAAATGGCTAAAATGATTAATAGACTGTCACATAAAGCCGCGGTTAAGATAACAGGCAACACTCTTATATAAGTAGGCTGCGAAGCCCCTTGATTAAATATAAATACATTTTGAACACCCAAAGGTAAAATAAGTCCTATTGCTAATAGGGCACCATGAAATAATGCTATCATGCGATCATCTCCGTTATGTATAGGTAGATTTTAAAAGAACCGAAGTAATGTACTTCGGTTCTCCAAAACGTTACCAGCCACGATCATATTGTTTAGGTGGTTCGATTGAAACACCAAGCTGATTTGCGGCGGTTCTTGGCCAGTAAGGATCTCTTAATAGCTCGCGTGCTAAAAATACTAGATCTCCACGATTATTTTGTAAAATCTCTTCGGCTTGATTCCCTGTTGTAATGAGGCCAACTACACCAGTTGGGATATTTGCTCCATTTTTAATCGTTTCTGAAAATCCGATTTGATAACCAGGGAATACATTAATTGGGGCTGGTACAACAGCACCGGAGCTTACATCGACAAGGTCTACACCTTGTTCCTTCATCCATTTTGCATATGTAACATAATCCTCAGGGGTTAACCCGTCAGGATGGTAGTCATGTGCTGACACTCTGACAAATAGCGGGCCATCCCATACTTGTTTGACTCCATCAATGATTTCACGGAGGAATTGATAGCGTCTTTCTTGATTCCCACCATATTGATCGGTTCTCTTATTAGTAAGCGGTGATAGGAACTCATTAATTAAATATCCATGTGCACCATGAAGCTCTATGATATCAAAGCCAGCTTGTTTAGCTCGGTTAACACCAGCTTTGAATGCCTGAACGGTTTCTCTGATGTCATCTATTGACATTTCCTTTGGTGTTTTCATTTTTTCATTAAAAGCAACTGAAGAAGGAGCAAGGATTTCTCCATCGACTGTGGCCTTTCGACCGGCATGAGCAATTTGTATGGAGGTAGCTGCACCTTGTTCCTTCATCATATCTACTAATTTAGCTAGCCCTGGAATATGCTCATCATTCCAAATGCCTAGATCGCCACTCGAAATTCGACCTTGTGGTGTAACAGCAGTTGCCTCCACCATAATTAAGCCTACCCCACCAACAGCACGGCTTACATAGTGAGTGTAATGCCAATTTTGTACCATTCCATCTTGATCATGTGAGGAATACATACACATGGGAGACATAACAATTCGATTTTTAAGGGTAACATTTTTTATTTGATAAGGACTAAATAATTTTGCTTCCATCTAGGCTCTCCTTTACTAATTGCTATTTTTCTCCATTCATTATATCACTGCGAATTTTAATCACATAGTTAACTGCTCATAAAGAGTGGTATACTATCTTTGAAAATTTGTCGAGAGAAAGGTGTAGGATATGCTAAAGTGGCAGTCAAAAGAACAATTAGTACAGTTGCTATCTACATTAGTTAAGATGCCTAGTGTAACCGGCTCTGCTCAAGAAGTGGAAATGGCCAAGTTAATCCATTCTGAGCTCCAAGGTCTCACTTATTTCCAGGAAAATACTGACCATCTGAAGTTACATCCAATCAGTGATGGTCGTTTGTTTGTAACAGCACTAGTTAAAAAGCCGAATGTCAAGAAAACAGTTATTCTTCTAAGTCACTTTGATGTGGTGGAAGTCGGGGATTATGGAAGTTTTAAGGATTTAGCCTTCCAACCACAAACCCTTACGAATGAATATAAAAAATATAAACATCTCTTCTCAAAAGCAGTTCAAGAAGATATTGAAAGTGAAGATTGGTTATTTGGAAGAGGAAGTATGGATATGAAAGCAGGTCTTACTTTACAGATGTCCATGATTGAGAGAGCAATTGATGGTGAATTTGATGGAAATCTCCTTCTATTATCCGTTCCTGACGAAGAAGTGAATTCAGCAGGTATGATTGGTGCAATCCCAGCATTGGTAAACCTGGCATCTACATATGACCTTACGTACACAGCCTGTCTAAATTCGGAACCGATGTTTTCGAAATACCCAGGTGATGACAATTTTTATATGTACACAGGCTCGATCGGAAAGATCCTTCCAGGATTTTTTTGCGCTGGCAAGGAAACTCATGTAGGCGAACCATTCTCAGGCTTAAATGCGAATCTTATGGTATCAGAATTAACAAAGACTTTGGAGCTTAATACAGAGTTTTGTGAGGTAGTAGATGGAGAAGTAACTCCACCACCAACTAGTCTTTTGCAAAGGGATTTAAAAGAAGAGTATTCGGTGCAAATACCGCATACTGCAGTTACCTTATATAACGTACTTTTTATGAAGCGGTCGCTGAACGAACTAACCAGTTTATTAATGGAGCAAGTAAAAACGGCGGTCCACAACATTGAACAGCATTACAAAAAGCACGTAGAGCAATATCGAAAGCTAGAGTCTTTTACTGAAACAGATATAAAGGTGAATGTTTATACTTATGACCAGCTCCTCCAGCTAGCAATTAACAAGCACGGTAGGGAAGAGGTTGAAAAACGCCAAAGGGATGTAATCGCGAGTCGCTTGAATGAAGATGACCGCGAATTTTCGATTAGGATGCTCCAGGAATTAACGGCTCTTTGTAAGGAAGCTTCGCCAATGATCGTGTTATTCTATTGTCCACCCTATTATCCGTCAGTTTTATCGAGTGATGATGCGGTTGTATCATCAACTAAAGAAGAACTATTATCCTATGCAAAAGAAAAATATGATATTGAATTAAAACCGCTTCATTATTTTTCAGGTCTTTCTGATTTAAGTTTTGTTGGATTGCGGGAAACAAAGGAGGAACTGCATCCTTTTCTATTGAATATGCCATTGTTCAATAAAGGCTATGATCTTCCATTAGAAGAGCTCGAAAAACTACAAGTTCCTGTTTTAAATGTTGGTCCTTTTGGAAAGGATGCACATCAATGGACAGAGCGACTGCATGTCCCAATCAGCTTTGGCATCTTTCCAGATCTGATTTCGAAAACAATTAAAATATGTTTAGATAAGGGGCGCAGAGTTAACGACAACAATAGAAATCGCGAAAAGATGTAGTAAAAATGAATCATTTTACTGTATTACAAATATTCCCAAACAAAGTAGGGAAGGATACTCTCATGATATGTTTTGGGGGTAATCTGTTGATGCAAAATAAAGAAATGAAGGAACATAGTATAAAATTAACTTCTGCCGAATTAGGAGTGCTGTGGTCCTCCTATATGGCTGAAAGTGCTACCATACCTGTCCTTACTTATTTTAATGAAATCGTTGAGGATTTGGAGATAAAAAAAGTGATTAGCTTCGCTCTAGAGAAATCAAAAGAACATCTAGTCACTCTGACAGATCTTTTTAAAAAGGAAAACTATCCAGTCCCGATTGGCTTTTCAGAGGCTGATGTGAACCTTCAAGCACCGAGACTTTATTCTGATACGTATATGCTTTATTTTATCCGAAATTTAGGGAAAGCAGGATTAGCTGCTGATGGGGTGGCCTATTCAATGGCTGCTAGAAAAGATATCCGAGAACTATATCGTCATTATATAGATGAAGCCACTTCCGTAGAGGACTTTGCTAAGGAAGTAATGCTTTCCAAGGGGGTATTTATTAGGCCACCTTATATCGCTACACCAAATGAGCCGAATTTTGTAGAAAAGGGCAGTTTTTTAAAAGGATGGTTTGGTGAAAGAAGAACACTATTAGCAACTGAAATTGCCCATATCTATTTGAATTATACGAATAATGCATATGGTAAATCCTTATTGCTAGGTTTCACTCAAACAGTTGAATCTAAAGAGATTAAGAGTTACTTTGAAAGAGGAATTGAGCTAGCTCGTTCGATCATGGAAACCCTTCGTATCCTTTTAGAAGAAAGTACATTGCCATCCCCAATGACTTGGGATACGGAAGTGAATGAATCGACGATCGCTCCTTTTTCTGATAAATTAATGCTTTTTCATGTAAATACATTAAATTCCATTGGCCTTGGAAACGTAGGGGGGTCTCTGGCTTTAAGTATGAGAAGAGATTTATCCGCCAAATACATAAGCATCCTGAAGGAAATCGCCATGTATGCAGAAGATGGTGCTAATTTAATGATTAAACATGGCTGGTTTGAACGTCCACCGCAGGCAATTGATCGAGAACATTTAAGTAAAGAGAATAACCAGTGAATTAATAAGGAAGTCTTGGAATATAAAAAAAATTGAATCTATATTTGGTCCATTGATTTACGCTACAGCCACTCGCTTTCCGCGGGGAGGGACGTGAGCCTCCTCGCCTTCGCCTGCGGGGTCTCACGCTTCCCTCTATCTCCCGCAGGAGTCGAGTGCCTTTCGCTACAATCAACTCTATGCTTTAACAAAGTCAAATGACAATAATCTTTTCGAAAAGAGACTTTTATTATTAATCAAGAACAAGCTTTCTTAGTTGATTAAGTGTTCCTTTTTCAATCCCGCATCCTTTTATTAGGTAATTCTCAACTGTACCATATTGAGTAAAGATGGGCTGGAAAATATCATCTAAGTAGTCTCGTTCCACGATTAATATAGGCTTAATTTGTTCTTTTGTCACCCTGAAAAAACTAAGCAATTGAATGAATTGTGCTACCTTATCCATTCTTGGTCCTATTAGCTCATTGGAGTAAAGATAGTGTTCGATCACTTGTTCATATTCGACACCGACTACAAGTTGAATGAGAGCTGTTATAAAGCCAGTTCGATCCTTGCCACCGGTACAATGAATCAAGGCAGGGCTATTTTCTGAAGAGGACAACTGCTCGAATACTCGTTTAATCTCAGCATGGCGTTCGGTAGCCATTCCATGATAAAAGTCCTTCATGATTTTATGGAAATCTAACTCCTTTGATTTAATCAGCATTTTCATAAATTCAAGGTGAGTATAATTCTGTGACTGATCATGAATGGAAATAGGTTCTGTTGTAATGGTTGACTTTGTAGGAAGTCGGTCTGGCTTTGACTTTCTTTCATTGTCAGTCCGGAGATCACAAATATATTGAATCCCTAACTTATGAAGTTGTTCTAAATCCTTTATAGTGAGCTTAGATAGCTCATCAGAACGGTAGATGAGACCACGCTTTATCCGGCGGTTCTCCTTAGTCTTTAATCCACCTATATCTCTAAAATTATAGGCTTTTTCAAATACGATGTGCTCATTCTTTATAGCCATATTATTCTTCCTCCGTACTATTGTATAGATTGATTGTTTGTTTTGGTATGATTTGTCGAATAAATACTTGGTAACATGTAGCTACAGTAGGCAGCAGCTACTAGTAAAATAATAGAGTAGATAAAGGTGCTACTATAGCCACCTGTTAGGTCAAAGAAAACACCAGGTAAATAAGCACCGAGTGCCGATCCAATTTGATGGCTTAAGAATAGCCAGCCTACAATCGCACCTACTGATAGATTTTTAAAATATTCAGTTGCAAGTTTAATAGTCGGAGCAACTGTTGCAAAATCGACGATTCCAAAACTAATGGCAAATAAAAGTAATAGGTAAGACTTATTTAAGAAAAAACCAAATGCAGTCGTGTTATAAATAATAAGTAACAGAATAACGATCGTAAGGGCACGGCATCCATATAAAAAGGTGAGCATGTTTTTACAGTTAAATCGATCAGATAAATAACCAGAGTATATCGTTCCAAATATATTAAATCCTGCCAATAAGCTCACAGCAGCTCCTGCAACGACGGGTGTAATCCCGCAATATTGTGCAAATGGGATTAGATGTGTATCAATTAATCCACTAGTGGTGACCCCACAAACGAAAAAGGGAAATAGTAGAAACAGAAATTGTTTTTTCTTTAGTAACATAAAAATGGATACCTGTTTTCCAGAAGTAGTTGATTTGGTAGGTTCCTCTATTCTTTCTTCTACCGTTCCGCCTAAAGGAGAAGTGTCCTTTTCAGAAGGATGAGTTCTTAAGAAAATATACAATAATGGAAAAACAATAAAGGTTAAGAAGGCTCCAAGAACGAGTACCGTTGACTTCCATCCAAGCTGAGTAATAAGTAATAAGGAAAGTGGAACTAGTAATAGCTGTCCACCTGCTGAACCGGCTGTCATAAGTCCAATCGCAAACCCTTTCTTCTCAACAAACCAGTTGGTTATAGCTACCGAACCAGCTACATTAGATGCCCCGCCAAATCCTATCGAGGCAATCACTCCATAGATCAGCATGAGCTGCCATGGACTTGAGGTGAAAAAGGTAGCTATGGTTGATATCCCTATTAATAACACACTAAATGAGAAAATAATCCGAACACCATATCGATCAATGAGTCCTCCAATAAATGGCTGAGAGAAGCCATAAACTAGATAACTAATGAGTGCAATAAGGGAAATGGTTCCTCGACTTGTAGCAAATTCCCCTTCCCATGGTTGTATAAATGCTCCAAACGACAGTCGAACTCCTTGTGCAGATAATAAAGCAAGAAACGACAGTGCTAAAATAATCCACGCGTAATGAATGTAACCGACTTTTCTCATAAGGCACCTTCTTATATTTTAATCCTATCCTGTAAAGATTAGCAGGTTTAAAGAATGATATTCTTCCTGTATCATATCAATAAATTAGTAAAAATTGTATAATCCAAATAAAGAATAAATTTTGTCTGGGGAGTCACGAATGAAGAGACTATTGGTCTGTCTAATTGTAATGGGGTATATTGTTGCATTTTGCTTTTCCATTATAAAACCAGAAAACGAGACTTCTTCGCCATCGTTGATCGAGGATGTAAGCGGTCTTATGCCAGTAAAGGTCAATCAGGTTGTAAATGGAAAGGAAGAAGAATCTATAAAACAAGTAATCAAGGACGCTAACAATCGAGATATGAAGGTATCGATTGCGGGAAAACGCCATAGTATGGGTGGCCATACGTATTATAATGATGGGATTGTCCTAGATATGACGACGTACAACAAAATTCTTGAATTCGATCCTGAAGCGAAAACGATTACCGTTCAAAGTGGTGCAACCTGGGATGATATTCAAAAACATATCAATCCGTATGGACTAGCCGTAAAAGTCATGCAATCTCAAAATATTTTCACAGTCGGAGGCTCTATAAGTGTTAATGCTCATGGAAGAGATATCCGATATGGTTCTTTAATAGATACGGTTCGCTCTTTTCGTCTTTTACAAGCGAACGGGGAAATTATCCATGTAAGTCGGGAAGAAAATTCTGAGTTATTTTATCTGGTCAATGGAGGTTATGGACTGTTTGGAGTGATCCTAGATGTGGAGCTTGAATTAACAGAGGATGAACTTTATACAACAGAAACCAAAGAACTACATTACGATGAGTTCACCGACTATTTTAAAAAGGAAGTACTTGAAAATGACCAAGTCAGAATGCATTTATCGCGTATTTCCACTTCTCCTGAGCATTTCTTGAAGGAAATGTATGTCACTAATTATGTGTTAGCTGAGGACCAATCAAGTGAAGGATTAGCGAAGCATAGTGAATTGAAAAATGACCGAATGACATGGTTAACTAAGTTTTTGCTAGGTCTTTCTAGAAGCTATGATTGGGGCAAGACGATGCTTTGGGATATGCAAAAAGCTTATTTTTTACAAACAAATGGCAGCTTAGTCACGCGTAATAATGTCATGAGATCGGAGTCAAAGTTTTTAGAATATGAAAATGAATCAGATACAGATGTTCTTCAAGAATATTTTGTTCCGATTGATCAGTTTGCTGATTATATGGATGAGTTACGAAAGACCCTTACTCACGAGGATTTCAACTTAGTCAATATAACGATTCGATATGTACAAGAGGATGAAACGGCCGTATTATCCTATGCGAAGGATGATATGTTCGCTCTTGTTTTACTAATTAATCAGGGATTATCGATGGAAGATCAAGAAGCTACCAAGCATGTTGTTCGCAAAATGATCGATGTGACCTTAAAGCATGATGGCAGCTACTACCTTCCTTATATGCCTTATCCGACAAAGGAGCAAATGAAAACCGCTTATCCCCATACGGATGAATTTTTTATAAAGAAGAAATTGTATGATCCTGATGAACGGTTTTATAACTATTTTTATGAGGAGTATAAATAAATGAATGAAAAGAGACTAAGACTGTTAGTGTTCTCTCAAAGCATTACCTTCTTTGCAAGTAGCTTAATTTTTCCTTTTTATATTCTCTTTCTAAAAAACGTAGGGACTTCTTTTACTGCTTTCGGATTATCATATGGACTTTTTGGATTAAGCTCGGCATTTGTCTATCTCCTATTAGGAAAAGTATCGGGGTTTATGGAAAATCGTTATTTATTGTTAATCAATAGCTGGGGAATGGCTTTCATCTTGCTCACTTTTCCGCATGTAACAAGTGTAATTCAGGTATTTACGATCCAGGTTTTTTTAGGCGTTTTAGGAGCCTGCCAAAAGCACGGTGAAAAAATGTTGCTTGCTACCTATACAGACTCAGGAAACCGAGGGGGCAAAATGGGTCATTATCACTTTTGGACGGCCCTGTTTTCTTCCATTGCGATTATTTCTGCAGGATTTCTAGCTGACTACTTTACCATTGATCTCATTTTTTATAGCAGTTCGTTTCTTTACTTTATAAGTGGATTTTTAATTCTTCCTAAGAATCGGAAAGTTACTAGCCTATAATGTTTGGGTAATTCGTTCAATTCCCATCTAATTTCTGAATAATTATTTGAAAATAATGACAAAAGAATGTTTAAACGTTATCCTTATAGTTAGAGAGTCATTTTTAGAAGATAGCTGGAGGGATTACATATGCAAGAGGTCCTAGTGAACCCCTGTGAGATTTATTGTATATCGCTACCCACCCCTTTTCCTGTGGGTGACGTGAATGTACATCTTGTTAAATCTGAAAAGCTTACGCTAGTTGATGCAGGGGTTAAGACAATGGAAGCGTGGAACCACTTTACTAAAGAGTTAGGAAAGCTGGGGTTTACTCCTAATGATATAGAACAGATTGTTATCACCCATCATCATCCTGATCATGTAGGAATGCTAGACTATTTTCCTGAACATATACCAGTTTATGGACATCGTTTTAATCAACCTTGGATTTCTAAGGATTCAGTGTTTTTTGAGCGTCATGATCTGTTTTTTTATGATTTACTTGTAAAGCTCGGTTTAAGTGAAATGTTTTTGCCAAAAGTGAATAAGTTAAGGGAGACATTGGCTTATAGTTGTAACCGTTCTCTTTCTCATCAAATTAATGAGGGAGATTCAATACCGGGACTACCCGGGTGGACCGTTATCGAAACCCCGGGACATGCCCAAAGTCATATTGCACTTTTTCATGAAGAAAGTCAGGTTTTACTCGGTGGTGATTTATTACTCGGTCACATTTCCTCAAATCCGTTAATTGAACCTCCAATGGAGGGCGAGGAACGACCGAAAACCTTATTGCAATATAATAAATCTTTGAGGCGGATTTCTGATTTACATGTTCGTACTGTATATCCAGGTCACGGAGAAGTGGTTACTAATGTATCAACGCTTGTCATAGAACGACTACATAAACAGGAAAAGCGCGCCGAAATAGTTTTAGAGATGGTAAAAGAGAAGCCATTAACGGCCATACAGGTTTGTCAGCAGCTGTTCCCACAAATTTATAAAAAGGAAATTGTCCTAACCTTGTCTGAAACCATTGGTCAGCTTGACTACCTAATAGAAGAAGGTCACATTAAACGAAAAACCGAAAACGGACAATGGCTGTTTTATATATAAGTTTATGCAGCGATTATATGAAAAAACAGTCTTATATTAACATCACTCAAGGACACAAGGCTATTAGTTGCATCCAGGACTTTACTTAGGTTAGTCAAGTTTTTTATGCAAAGCTTTGTTAAAGTAAAATGTTGATTTTAGCAGAGTTGATTGTAGTGGAAGGACGCGAGACTCCTGCGGGAGCAGCGTGACAGGTGAGACCCCGCAGGCGCATGCCGAGGAGGCTCACCGCACGCCCCGCGGAAAGCGAGTGTCCTGTAACGAAAATCAACACTACGGTAACACAGCTTTATGAAAAGGTGGAGTAATCAATGAAATTGAACGGTAAAAATGTAGTAATCACCGGGGCTTCAAGTGGAATTGGGGAGAGATTGGCCTATAAGGTAGCAGAATATGGTGGTACTCCTATTCTTCTTGCTCGAAATGTGGAAAAACTACAAAGTATTTCACAATCAATTGAACAGAAGTATTTACTTTCATGTCCGTTTTATCAACTCGATGTTCAAGATCTCGAGAAAGTGAATCAAACCTTCCAAAGCATGTTAGAAGATAGAGAAACCGTTCATATATTAGTCAATAATGCAGGCTTTGGCATATTTGATGAAGTAGTTGATATTAATTTACAAGAAATGAAGGATATGTTTGAAGTGAATGTCTTTGGTTTAATTGCTTGTACGAAAGCAGTGCTCCCGTCTATGCTTCGTAATAAGGAAGGTCATATCATTAATGTTGCCTCTCAAGCGGGGAAACTTGCGACACCGAAGTCCAGTGTTTACTCGGCAACTAAGCATGCTGTTTTAGGCTTTACCAATAGCCTTCGAATGGAATTGAAGGAGTCGAATGTGTTTGTGACGGCTGTCAATCCAGGACCAATCCGTACGAAGTTCTTTGATATTGCTGATAAAACAGGTGGCTATCAAAAGAACGTGGAACGCTTTATGCTGGACCCGGATGTTGTGGCTGAGAAAATAATCGACGCCATGTACACTTCTACTCGAGAAGTGAATGTACCTGGCTGGATGAGTGCAGCTAGTAAATTTTCGCAAGTATTTCCAGAAATAGTGGAAAAGGTAGGCGGAAAAGCATTTTTTAAGAAGTAGTTAATAAGGTAATTCCTTTACGCACGAGTAATTCCGTGCGTTTTTTAGTACTTGATAAAGTGGGGGGACTGAATGCAAATTGTAGGACGAATCGTGATGATGAGTATTTATTTGGTTCTTTTCATATCCTCTACTGCTTGGGCTGCTGCCGATCCAATAGAGGTAGAAGAAATGAAAAGGAATGCCCCTGTTCAATTGATTGGTAAGGTTGTGGAAGATGAGTTGGATCGTGACTTGACTGTTGACCAGAAATATTCTCAGATTAGAAGAATGACTTTGCAAGTTCACCAGATTATCAAGGCTCCTTATGAAATCGAAACCGTCGATGTTTTCTATACTTATATTCCAGCTTGGCAGGCTAACCAGTATGCTGGTGGTAACCGGGTTGATGTTGTAGTCGGTGATGTAATTGAGATTTGGCTCGAAACAGGAAAGGATGGTTTTGAGCCTGTCCTGGGTGGGGATACAATTGAACATCTCGCTTACGTAAAGGATCGTGTGGAACCTATCCCTGAACCAGTTTCCCATCAGGTAAGGCGTGAAGTGAATCAGTGGTTGGATACACACTTATCTACCATCGTCTTTGGTGCTTTTATGCTTTTAGTAATACTGATTATTTGGGCTCAAACTAAGAAGAATAAATCCGTTAATTAGTGTAACGTTTTGGTGCCCTGTTCGACTTATTTATTGAGGTGACTTGATATGATAAAAAGAACATTTATAGGGGTTATGATTGGGTTATTCATGTTTATCGTAAGCTGTGCGCAGAATAGCTCCAGTGATACAACTAATGAAGTTAAGGATATTACGGGTTATGTGATGACTGTAACTGGTGACATCATTTTAGTGACAGAAAAAACAGATGGCTCGCAGCCTAATGCTGCGGTGTATACGATAACCGAAGAAACGACGATTGTTTCTTCTGATGGTGAAACACTTTCAAAGACCGATCTTACAATTGGTGCAGAGGTGACAGTTTGGCATACTGGTGTAGTCCAAGAATCGTTTCCGACGCAAGCGACAGCTGCTAAAATGGTCGTTAACACAACGGAACAAGCACAAACAATTGCCAAGGCCATTCTTGTCGCAAACGACACTCTAGATTCAAACGAAACATGGTGGGTAAAGTCCGTTGAGGAAAAAGAGAACATGTACCATATTACATTTTCAGTACTGATGGGTGAGGAAGATCCTATTATGGTGAAAGTGAATCAGGATTTTCAGGTTGTTGAGTAATTTGAACCTGTTAGGAGCATTTTATTTTTTTTACAAGGAAAAAGGTCGATCGGTCTTTTTCTTTTTTTGTCCGTTTTTCTACCCCCTTGGTTATCCTTTTCTGTTCTTGGATACACTGGATTTTAGAATCTAGAGTGTGTTACTAAATAAAAGGACGTGGAAACTATGGGGAGTGAGGTAATTAGTCAATCTCATTCGAACTTCTTGTCTCGGAATTTGTGGTCGGGAGTTTTATTTGGTCTTGGACTAGCAGCATTTATAGACGAAACCGTGTTTCACCAGCTTCTACATTGGCATCACTTTTATGACAAATCTACATCTGACATAGGATTAGTTTCAGATGGATTTTTTCATGCTTTTAGCTGGTTCGCAACCATTGGTGGCTTGTTTATGGTTGCAGATCTCAGGCGACGATCTGCTTTTTTACTAAAGCGGTGGTCGGGTGGTTTATTGCTTGGGGCCGGTGGGTTTCAGCTATATGATGGAACGATTCAACATAAACTGATGAGAATTCATCAAATTCGCTATGTTGAAAATGTGTTCATCTATGATTTGATTTGGAATGCTGTTGCCATTGTCATGATTATAGCTGGAATCATCTTAGTAGTTCAATCCAAGAAGACAGCGAGGACCTAGTAAATGCATAGTCATCATCATGAAAGCTACCTTTTAGATCTGGTTTGGTTAAGTTTATTCCTTGTCCTTATTTTTACCTATCTCTTTGTCGCGTCTAGCTTTAAACGGTGGCCCGTTTATCGTTCCGTATTTGGAGTAATAGGTATTCTTAGTATCGCCGTGTCAGTCATTGGACCGTTAGCCAGTATTGCTCATACCAACTTTACTTATCATATGCTTACGCATTTACTACTCGGAATGTGGGCTCCTCTCATGCTTGTACTATCTACCCCTATGACCTTTCTGTTTCGGGTGCTACCTGTGAAAGGAGCACGTCGTCTTTCTGGTTTTCTGAAAACCCAACCAATTCGTTTCATTACAGATCCTTTCGTTGCATCCATTCTTAATATAGGGGGTCTTTGGCTTCTGTATACAACGAACCTATATGAAAAAATGCACGAAAGCATGCTCATGTATGTGTTCATTCACATACATGTTTCCCTTGCAGGGCTTCTATTTACGATGTCATTGGTCTCTATGGACCCAAACCATCATCAGACTAAGTTCCTCTACCGTGCGGTCATATTCGTAGTGGCACTTGCTAGTCATAGCATCTTAGCCAAATATATATACGCCCACCCTCCAATTGGGGTTCCTTTGGCTGAAGCTGAAGCTGGAGGGATGCTCATGTATTATGGAGGTGCTTTTATTGATAGTATATTGATTTTCATTTTTTGTTATCAATGGTTTTATGCCACTCGTCCTCGAGTTGGGCAGATAGAAAAACGAGAGATCATCTAAAGAGCCAGGATTTTGTCTCCTGGCTTTTGTCATTCTTCATTATTTGTCAAATATCCATACACAACATCCTCGATGATCTCATGTAGGTCACCTTTACTGCTCTTATAAATAGTTAAAACTCGCTCGTATAAATAACTATAGTCATTTTCAGATAAAGGAATTGACTCGTCTGTATGCTGATACTGATATAAGCAGTTTCGAATCATCTTTTCAATCAATGGTTTTTCCATATGGACAGCCTCCTGCTATATTCAATCCAGTTATACTATGTCCTCTCTGCTTTTTCAATGTCAAAAGATGATGGCTCCTGAAATTACCATTTGAAAACGAACGTATATTCGCTTAAAATATGGAATATAATAAAAATACGAACGTATATTCTTTTTTTCGTGGAGGAGTAGTAATGGATTACAGTCAATTTCCGTATGAGCGAATTCTTTGTGTTGATATGAAAAGCTTCTATGCTAGCTGTTCTGCGGTGATGCTGGGGCTGGATCCACTAACATGCTATTTAGCTGTTGTGGGAGATACTGAACGTCAGGGGAGTATTGTTTTAGCTGCATCTCCTAAGATGAAGGCAGAATTTGGAATTAAGACGGGCTCAAGGCTTTTTGAAATACCTAAGGATCCACGCATTCAAGTGGTCAATCCTAAAATGGCTACATATGTAAGGATTTCGACAGAGATTACGAAGCTCTTTCATCGCTATGTTCCAAAGGAGGCAATCCATACCTATAGTATTGACGAAAGCTTTCTAAAGGTTGACGGGGTGGAGAAGCTTTGGGGAGATGCGATTACAATCGCTCAAAAAATCCGACGTGATATTCAAACAGAGTTTGGCCTTCCTTGTGCAATTGGAATAGGACCTAACATGCTATTGTCAAAGTTGTGCTTAGATTTGGATGCAAAGAACAAAGGGATTGCTGAATGGACCTTTGAGGATGTTCAAACAAAGCTATGGCCACTTTCTCCACTAAGTAAAATGTGGGGAATTGGGAGCCGGGTAGAACGAACATTAAATCGAATGGGGATTTTCTCAATTGGACAGCTTGCTAACTATCCACTTGACCGACTAGAGAAAAAGTTCGGTGTTATGGGAAATCAGCTTTATTATCATGCACACGGGGTGGATCTATCAGATATTGGTGCTCCGATTATGGAGGGTCAAGTCAGCTTTGGTAAGAGTCAAATATTGCTCCGTGATTACCCAGATCCAAACGAAGTAAAGCACGTCATTTTAGAAATCTGTGAAGAGGTAGGAAGAAGGGCTCGTCAGCATGGGAAGGCTGGTAGAACAGTTAGCCTGGGGATTGGTTATAGTAAGGATGAATTTGGTGGTGGCTTTCATCGTTCTAGAAGTATAGATGAACCGACTAATATTACACTAGACCTTTACAATGTCTGTCTCGAGCTATTTAAGGAGCACTATCAAGGAAGAACCGTACGGAAGATCTCCGTTACGCTCTCCAATATTGTCGAGGATAACGAACTGCAATTGAGCTTATTTTCGAGTAACAAGCCAAAGCAGCGAGCATTAGGCTATACGATGGATGCGATTCGTGCGAAATATGGTTCTGCTTCTATTTTACGAGCCGTTTCCTACACAGACGCAGGAACAGCTAGGCATAGAAGTAAGCTTGTTGGAGGGCATAAAGGATAAAGGAGCGGATAACGATGATTCGAGATCGTGGGAACATCAAGTGGACGGCGATGATGCTTCCAGAGCATGTAAAGCTTTTACGAGACTGGGCAAAAGAGGATGAGTATGAAACGAAGCCTGAGCTAGACGAGCAAAAATTAGAGCAAATGAATGAAGTAATTTGCGAAGCAATGGCTCATGGTGCAGAGCTCTCCATTACGTACTTTGATCAGGTACACCATAAAACAGTGAGAGGCACCATTCATTATGTCGATGAAATGAACCAAAGGCTACGGGTTGTTTCAAAGGAAGGGACAGTCATTCAAATTCCATTTCATTCAATAGTGGAAGTAATAGGTTGATTTAAGGAACACTCAATAACTATTGGGTGTTTTCATCATTTTTACTGATTTTAGAAGAAGTAAATTGCTTTACAATGGTAAAAATGATAACATATCGATAATTTAACTAAAAAGGAGGAATCAGAATGAGAGAGGTTACATTAAAAGATATTTATCTTCATCCGATTACACAAAAGTATGTCAGAAGGTCTGGCATGGCGCATGCGATATCAGTAGCTTATCATTCATTCCGCCTTGCTTTACAATACAATGCAAATCCCGACTGGGCGGCTAAAGCAGGATTTCTACATGATATTGGCCATTATAAATGGTATAAGGACGGGGAGTGGGATTACCAGCAATACCGTGATTGTGACATCCATCCGATTAAGGGAGCTGAGCGAGCGCATAAGCTATTAGTTCGCTTAGGTGAGGATCGCCAGGCCGCAAAGGAAATTGCCCACGCCATTCTATATCACACCGACTCAGCACTTCCAGAGGGACAATTCAAATTTAACTCCTTGCAAAAAATAGTCCATTTAGCCGATGAAAAAGATAAAAAACCAGGTGATCAGCATCATTATTCAAAAATGGATCGACAAAAGGAAATTGCACTAATTGAAAAGCTGGATCAGGAAATCGACCGATCGTTGTTAAAATTAGGAATGTAAAAAGCAGATAGGAACTCCTTGATAAGGGCAAAATGTAGTGGATATGATTTAAATTTCCATACATATCTCCTAGTCTTTTGAAGAAATTAACGTCAAGGAGGTTAGAAATGACAAATCCATTTGAAGCAGTATTAACTACACTAAGAACAGCCATCGATACGACGAATGAACCGAAATCACCTCTACATGTTATTGAGGTAGGAGACTGCTGGAAATATGTAACGACACTTGAAGAATATATTCGTTATGAGGAAGTGGCATTAAACACCACTACAGATGATGAACTGATTGAAATGGTGAACGATGCCCTTCGATTATGTGAGTCACAGGTAAAGAGATTAAGCACATTTATGAGGGAGGAGGGCATCTCGTTACCTGATGTAACATCAGCAAAGCCTAAATCGGAGTCAAAGAGTATTCCCCTAGGAGTAAAGCTAACAGATGATGAAATTGCAAACGGGATTATGGCTAAACTAGTAATGGGTCTAACACTATGCTCGAAAGGCCAAGCTGATTCTATTCGAAATGATGTAGGGAAGATTTGGTTAGAGTTCTACCTAGAATGGTCTACATTTGGTGCAACCTTAAAACAGCTAGCAAGGAAACGAGGTTGGATTAAAGTGCCTCCCTATTATTATCCTCCAGGTTCACCCGTATAATAAAGGAAAAACCGTCTCCTGGGTAGGCAGCTGTTCTTACCTAAACGAGAGTCGGTTTTTATTTATGGTTAATATTCAAAAATAAACAGTTCCTAATTATTCTTCATCGTTAATTTCTCCATCTCCAATCTCATCCTCACCAGGTGCATCATCACAAGCAACTAAAGAAGTCGCAAGAGAAATAGCTAACATAATGGTCAACAATCTTCTCAGCATACTGTTGTAATCACTCCTCTCTAAATGAACTAAAAAGTGTCCATATCTATATAGTAGGTTGTGTTTTTTTGAAAAACTTATGCAGCGCTTTAAAGCAGTGGGGGCCTGGCCCCCACTGCTTTAAAGCGATAAAATGTTCTTATTTAAAGGATGAAATTATATATTGTTAAAAAGGGATCTCCAAACGGACACTTGTGATTAGTTGGGAGGAGTTGACAATAATATGTTGGAACTAAAAAATACAGTAGACACTTTAACAGTAGTAGTAAGTAATTATTACTGGAAGGTTGAGAAAGTAAATGCTGAGAATTAAAGGATCCTTCTTATGGTTGTTATGGACCTTTCTATCGACAATCATAGCCTTTGAATTCTTTTCAATAACAGTAGTTATTAGCTGCTTTATCACTGGAATTATTTTTTGTTGTAGGTCAATGGTGAAGGAGAATATAAGGAATGAACGCTAAAACCCTAGCCTAGGCTAGGGTTTTTATATGGAGGAATCGAATCGTCAATCTCATGCATGCCAAGTGAGAATTAGACATAAGGAAGACAAATAGCTAAAATTTAATTAGTAGAAAGCAAGGGAGCGACTAACATGAAAACCATTCCATATTACATTGTTGATGTATTTGCAGAAAATAAATTTGAAGGAAATCAACTAGCAGTCTTCCTCCATGCGAGCGAATTAACGGACGAGGAAATGCTTTGTATGGCAAAAGAGATGAATTTTGCAGAAGTATCATTTGTTTTGTCACAGGACGAGCTTGGTTTTAATGTCAGGATTTTTACACCGGTTGAAGAGGTTCCATTTGCGGGACACCCTTCTTTAGGAACGGCTTTTGTGATTAGACATCACGTCATTAAGCAACATGTTGATGTAATCAATTTACACTTAAAAGCAGGAGAAATCCCAGTAACGATAAATGACAAGAATACTAAGACAGAGTTGCTATGGATGAACCAGCTAAACCCAGTCTTTTTGGAAACCATCGATCCTCATGAAATTCTTGAAGTATTAAATATTGAAATGGATGATCTTGATCCCCGGTTCCCGATTCAAGAGGTTTCAACAGGTTTACCAACTCTAGTAGTACCTGTAAAAAATTTAAAAAGCTTAGAAAAGTGTCTCATTAATCGAGAGAAGTATTTTAAGCTGGTCAACAAGTTAGACGCGAAATTAATTCATGTATTTTGTCCTGAAACTTATAATCCGAAGAATCATTTAAATGTGAGAAACTTTGGTGACTATTATGGGGTTTCAGAGGAGCCTGCAACAGGAAGTGCAAATGGCTGTCTAGCAGGTTATTTAATTAAGCATAGGTATTTTGATGCTGATGAGTTTGATATACGAGTGGAGCAAGGTCGTGAAATAGGCAGGCTCGGACATCTTTATTTACAAGCACACAAGGATGGTGAAGACATCAATATTAAAGTGGGAGGAAAAGTGATTCCAGTTGCAAAAGGGGAGTTTTATATATAACTAAACACTCCATTTAAGCTTACCTGAGCCATAAGAGTATTTATCATGATTAGGAAAAAAGTAGGAAATCTATTATTTAAAATGGTTAATATTTGAAAATAGATGACTCGATAGATTAGAATCATGGTAGGAGGTGAGTGGATGAGAGAAAGAATTGGAAAACTATTAATTGGATTTGTCGCAGTTGCTATATTTATTGGATTAGCAGAGACGAACACAGAGTATGCGAACAAACAAAATCAAGAGTCAAAAGAGTCAAGGGTAGAACAAAAATTATAATATAGAACCATCTATTTATATAAAAAACCATGGTATCCGCCATGGTTTTAATTATTAAGGCTGTTTTCGTAAAGACTGTTGCTAAGCTTTGTTAAAGCACTGAGATGATTGGAGCGTAAGGCACTCGACTCCTGTGGGAGTAGCGGGACATATGGACAAAGGAATTCGCTTTGTCCTTGGTGAGACCCCGCAGGCGAAGCCGAGGAGGCTCACCGCCCGCCCCGCGGAAAGCGAGTGCCTGCAGCGGAAATCATCGGACCTAGTATAATTAATTTTTCTATAAAAATAGCCATTATTAATATTATTTAATATAGAATGCTCCTATTTGTCCACCTCTATTTGCCACGACCATCATATTTTGATAGATTGCAGGCGAAGCCTCCATGTTTGAGTTAAAAGGATAGTTAGCGATTATTTCTCCGGTAGTTCCATTGAGTACAGATATATTTCCGATTGAGTCGCACTGGATCATAAATGCTTCACCTTCTTCAGTATAGACAGGAACAGGTGATGACCAAGCATAGTTCGGCATTTCCCAGCTCCATATCTCCTCACCGGTCTGTTTATCAAGTGCAATCATAAGACCACCAGCCATTGTCTTGTAACGAGCAATTGTATAAATGACTAAATCAGAAATCTCATGCTCACCGATAACAGGAGTTGCTAATAGTCCTCCATTAACGGGATGATCACCTAGTTGACTGAGTGCAGGTATATTTTTTTGCCATAGGAGCTCACCGGTTAAACCGTTAAGCTTTCTCAGTATACTGTTTCCCGTTGTTCCTTGTTTATCAACCTGAGTGCCTGTATAAAGAACAGGAATTTCATCCATTTCTTCTACTACAAGTGAAGCATCAGTATCATCTGTTGGTCCTAGTGCCCAAACTGGTTGCATGCTCCGTAAATCAATGGCTTGTATGCTCCCACCATTATCAGAAAAGTAAACTAAATTTTTATAAGCTGCCACGGAATTTTCAATGCCTTGATAGTGATTTCCTTTAATTTTATAACGATATTTCATGGTTTCAGGGTGAATCGAAATATGTTGAGCTTCCTGATCAAAGCTTGTGTTTAGCTTCACTGTATAAAATAAACCATTTTCTCCCCCTAGGACCATCGTGTCGGTGTCTCGATTGATTAAGGGTGCCCCGTCAAATGCTCCCCAGGCACGAAAGGAGTAACCATCTGCACCTTTAATAAAATGCAAGAGAGAATGGTCTAGTAAGCTATAGATTCGGTAACCGATTTTTTGCTGACCTGTTTCCGGAATCCCTTGCCCCACATATAAAAGAGGGAATCCTCTCGAATCAATAGAAACACTTCCTTTAATAGGATTGTTAATATTAATTGGCTCCCGGCTTTCTACACCTGTTTCAAGATCGAAAAAGTATATGTGACCATCTAAGGAACCATAAATGACCTCAACAAAATTCTCCTTCTGTTTGAATTCATCTTTAATGTTCATTATTTGTTTGATTTCATCTTCCCATTTTATAATTGAAGGTTGTCCTGTCCATCCTGCTCCACCACCCCAGTTTGGACTAGCACTAGTTTGAAACTCCCATGCTTTTTCAATAGTTGTCGGACGGGCGGGAATGTTCCCATAGGAAGGAGCTGTACGAGTATGATTACCTCGGAATGTTAATACACCCTCTACTTCGGTATATACCTCAGGAAAACTTTGGAGAGGATCTAAAATAAGGTCTCCAGTTAATTCGTATGTAAGTGTAGATAAATCTTGATTTGCAACATCAACAAATGGAACCCATTCTGCTTTTAAAGGAGATTTGCTAGTTGGATTAACTTCTGAATAGGAATGATTGGCCATTTTTATTTCGTTTAAAACACTAGGACTAGACTGGCAGCCTGTTATAAATAAACAGGACAATAGGATGTAGATACCATTTTTTCTACTCAATGAATGACGTCCTCTCTAAGGTGTTGTCTCATCATCATCTATATTCATGAAGTAGATAAAAATTGTACGTTTTTATAAAGAAAATTAGGATTATATGCTCATACCTAAGAGGGTTCACACTATGGAATAAAAAAAGACCAGCTTCAGGCGGGAAGCTGGTCAATAAAGGAGACAAACATCATGACGGTTACTACTTTACTTAAAACTTAAATTAGTTAACGTAAGCAGCGCCAACGATAATTAAAAGAATAAACAATACTACGATTAACGCAAAACCTGTACCTGCACCTGCACCGTAGCCACCATAACCAGCACCAGCTACTCCAGCACCGTAACCATAGCCACCACCATAACCAAATCCGTAACCCATTGTAACACGCTCCTTCTTTTGTTTTATTAGTAATACTTAATTGGTATTACACTATTACTATATGAGCGAATCTATAAATGGTATGGACAAATACACATTAGAAGGAGAAATGGGTGCTAGTCTACATATCTTCTTTACTCAAAAATTCTTTAACAAGATTCGTATAGGGCTCGCGTTCATAGCGTTTGAACAAATTCCCTTGAAGTCTAATCGGATCTCCAAAGAAGAATCGTTCATATAAGGTTTGTCTCGATCCAAACGCACTCATACAATAATCCCAGGCAAGGCGGTATAATTGGACACGCTCCTTGGCAGGTAATGTTGCCGATTGGAGATAGAGATCTAAATCAGGTCGGATCTCTGAAGCAAAATCATCCTCAGTGGGTAGGGAAGCTAAACCACTAGCTCCTAATAACTGAATAATGTCTGTAATTCGAGGATAAATAGTTGGGAAAGTGGTTGCTGCAACGTATAGAGGATCTAAAGCTGGTACCCAGGTGCCAAATTTATCTGGACCACTGTGTAATTCAGAGGATTCCAGCAATGATTTAATGGTTTCAAGGCTAATAATGATTTCACTGATTTTCCCTTGAACATGCTCGTATTCCTGGATTTGAATGGTTTCAACTAGTAAAAGAGCAAGCCCTAGTAAGAACTCTAATTTGGCATATCTTCTTGTAATGACTTGATGGAGAATGAGCGGGAAGAAACTCGTATCTGTATACAGTGTCTGTGCCATTTCCTTGCTGTTATGAAAGAACACGCGATTCCAAGGAACTGTAACATGATCAAACACGACAATCGAGTCAATCTCATCAAATCTTGATGCTAAAGGATGGTCATAGGAGGAATCACGATATGAATAGGGCTCACGACAAATAAACTTTAGACCCTTGGCATTGCTTGGAATTGAAAAAGCATAGGCGAGTGAATCACTTGTCAACCCACCACCTGAGGGAAAGACCATCATCTCATCGGTCATCCCACCTTGGGTAGCAAGAAGCCTTGCTCCCTTTATGACAATGCCGTCTTCATTCTGATCCACGACCTGTGCAGCAATAATGTCATCCTCAAATTCCGAAAAATAAAACGACGAGCGATTTACTTGTGGATTCACAAACGTATGTGTGAACGAGAGGTCCTGCTCCCTTGCCAGCTCATAAAAGTTCCAAACGTTTTGTTCCCAAAGTGTATCATAGTCCCCAAACCGTTCTTTCCCAGCTGCAAATGCCATTAGTGCAGTATTCATATAATCCGGAGATCTTCCCATTAACCCTGCAGATTGTTTAGCCCATTCTTTAATCATCGTTCTTCTAAATTCTAAATCTTCCTTAGATTTAGGTATTAAATAGGAGGCACCGACAGTATGACCTGTTAGTGGAGAAGGATAAGTCATCTTTTTCCTGTGATTCGGATGGAGCTGTACATCATAAAGTCGGGCCTGACTTTTAATAATCCCTTTAAATGAAGGATGATCTGAAATATTACCTGTCACCTTTTCACCGTTTACCCATACATTAGACTTTAAGCGATCAATCCGCTTTATATACTCCTGTCCGGAAATCGCAGACATAGAATATCACCTCTTCCTGAATTCCTGCTCATAAAATATGCAATTGTCACGGTTCTGTTACTGATAAGTACAAGACAATTGGTTTAATTACCTAGTTGGTGGAAAGAGAGTTGAAATGGAATCGTATAATTTATAAATTATGTTAAGAACGGATATTCACCGATGATCATCAATTGAAAGTAACAAATAAAAACCCAAACGAGAGGTGAAGGATACATCAAAATATCACCTAACTAGTTCGGGTTTATCGCTGGTATATTTCTATCCAGCCTCATTGAGTTTAGAGGTAAATAAGACAAAGTACGCTATTATCTAACTAGCTCCTAATCTTCATAAAATCAGCTAAAAAGTCATCAACGACTTGTTCATAAAGCTCCGGGTTATCACCGTAGGAATAAGCATGAGATCCTTTTGGGGTAATCACTAGCTTCTTAGGACCGATTTTCTTATCATATAACTGCTTTGACATGCTAGGGAGGATATAATCATCATCCCTACTATGAATAAAAAGTACAGGACTCTTGATGTTTTCTATACATGAAATGGGTGAGACATCTCTTGTTGTGTATTGATCACGTAATTTCAAGAAGGCATTTCCAAATGGAAGGACCGCTTGTTTTGGTAACTTAAAATCCTTCCGTAACAGGTAGGTTAACTGCTCTTCAAAATCAGAAAAAGGACAATCTGCTATATAAAAATCAGCCCCATCCTCCAGCATTCCCGCATACAGTAAGGTTGTAACTGCTCCCATTGATTCCCCGTGAATCCCAAGAGTAATATCGTCTCCAAAGGTCTCCTTTGTCCAGTTCACAACGGCCTGTAAATCATATTTTTCATAATGACCATAGCTAGTTGTTTTACCACCTGACTCACCGTGTCTACGGTGATCATACATAATAACATGAAAGTTACGGTGGTGAAATAAATACATATATTTGATAGAATTTATTCGATTCATCGTCACGCCATGGCAAATGATTAAATACTGATCTGTCTCAGCCTTACTGGGGATAAAGGTTCCTTTTATGTCATAGCCATAAGGCGAAGGAATGCTAATATCTTCTTTTTCTGTATCCTCGTATTCAGATAAAATGAAACGCTTTTCTCTAATTTCCCGGTCTAGAATATAGTTTTCTTCTTTTTTCTTTATGTACATAATTCGATTGCTGAAAAATAAACCTATGGATACCATATAGGTGAGCAATAATAAGAATAACGTAAAAAACTTCTTCATGTCTTCCCCCTACGAACCGATGATTTTTTCTTATTTAGTGTACCAATTTACATTAGAAAAAGCACACCAAAGGATGTGCTCGTCATCAAGAAGTTTATTGTGGCGTATTTTGTCTGCCAGTAGGATGAATAGCCTTTTCCATTTCTTCGGCAGCCATTACATTTTTGGTGCCAATCGCCTCATTTGAAGGCTTCCCTTTTTGACCATTTTGTTTAGACTTTGCCATACATTCACCCCCTTTGCTTTACTATTACTTAAAGTAGCCAAAAGTAAGTGAATTATGTATTGCAGGGGCTAACATCTTGATCCACTATTCTTCTGGAAGATTGAAGAATTTACTCTCAATGGATCTCGATATATGAGGCTGGATGAGCTTTACAGCAGCCTTAATTCCTCGAATGTCAATTCCGGTTTGAATCCCCATCTGATGTAGCATAAATACAACGTCCTCAGTAGATACGTTTCCTGTAGCACCTTTTGCAAAAGGACAGCCCCCAAGTCCACCAGCGGACGAATCAAATCGGTTTATTCCAGCTTGAAGGGAAGCAAACACATTAGCTAACGCCATTCCTCTTGTATCATGAAAATGTGCGGTAAGAAGGACGTCTGGAAAGTGTTCCTTTAAAGCTGAAAACAGCTCGTAGCTTTCATTTGGAGATGCCATTCCTATCGTATCTGCCACACTCAATTCATCGACACCAGCTTCAACAAAAGAGGAGCATAAAGAGATGACATCTTGTATCTTCACTTTTCCTTCATATGGACAATAAAATGAAGTCGAAATGCATGCTCGAACAAATTTGTCTTGCTCTTTTAAGTCACTGATGATTGGTTGTAGCTCTGCTAAGCTTTCAGCAGTTGTTTTATTAATGTTTTTAAGATTAAAACTATTGCTTACCCCAACAAAAAACGCAACCGATTGGCAATTTTCTTCTAGCGCACGATCAACACCTTTTCGATTAGGTGTCAGGACGATATTTCGAGCTGAATCAGTGATTGCCCGAACAATCTCAGAAGCATCGCTCATCTGCGGCACCCACTTAGGAGAAACAAACGATGTAAGTTCCATTTCCTTAATACCGGCACCCTTTAATGCTTTAATAAATTCAATTTTTATAGAAGTAGGAACGATACTAGCATCATTTTGGAGACCATCCCTTGGCCCTACTTCAATCATGGTAACTTCTTTAGGTAAGTACAATCTAAACACCTCCAAGCTATCTATCTGTCTCTATTCTATTCGTTTAGGAAAAACAATAACAAGAGTTATAGAAAAAAAGATGAAATAAAGGAATTTAGTTAATTTTGAAGAAGTATTATCTATAGAAAAGCGTTTATGAGCAATATTGTAAACGCTTCCTTTAAGTTAAAGGGATGAGTACATAGGAGGAATAGGAATGAATAATAAAGAGGTTGTCATAGTTAGTGCAGTTCGAACACCAATTGGAAGCTTTAATGGGGGATTGGCCCCGGTCAAAGCGACAACATTGGGAGCAATTGTCATAAAAGAAGCGCTAAACCGAGCAGGAATTGCTGGGAATCAAGTGGATGAAGTCATTATGGGGAATGTGTTACAAGCAGGATTAGGTCAAAATCCTGCACGACAAGCAGCAATGGAGGCTGGTTTACCAATCGAAACTTCGTCGATGACGATTAACAAAGTTTGTGGATCTGGCCTAAAGGCAGTCCATCTTGCCACCCAAGCTATTTTGGCAGGAGATGCCGATGTCGTGGTCGCAGGTGGGATGGAGAACATGAGTCAAGCTCCCTATTTACTCGAAGGAGCAAGGGATGGCTTTAAAATGGGGAATCAAACATTAAAGGATAGTATGATTCAGGATGGATTATGGTGTGCCTTTAACGATTATCATATGGGAGTTACCGCTGAAAATCTATGTGACAAATACGAGATTACAAGAGAAGAACAGGACGAATTTTCAGCAAGAAGTCAGCAAAAGGCGGCTATAGCTTTACAGGAAGGTAGATTTAATGATGAATTGGTATCTGTTGAAATTAAAACTAGAAAAGGCACCATTACGATTGATACAGATGAATATCCAAAACCAAGCTCAACACAGGAAAAACTAGCAGGACTAAGACCTGCCTTTAAAAAGGACGGTTCTGTTACGGCAGGAAATGCATCTGGCATCAATGATGGAGCAGCTGCTGTCGTAGTAATGAGCAAGGAAAAAGCCTTAGAGCTTGGTATTACCCCACTAGTAACAATAAAAGGAAATGCCTCAGCTGGCGTTGACCCATCTACAATGGGATTAGGTCCTGTACCTGCAGTTAAGCGAGTGTTGGAAAAAGCACAGCTTGGGCTTGAGGATATTCAGTTAATCGAAGCGAATGAAGCTTTTGCCGCTCAGTCTATTGCGGTACATAGAGAGCTTCAATTTGATCCAAGTATTCTTAACGTGAACGGTGGAGCGATTGCCCTTGGACATCCTATCGGGGCAAGTGGAACAAGAGTGTTAGTTACGCTTATCCATGAAATGAAGAAGCGTAACGTGAAAACTGGGCTAGCCACTCTTTGTATTGGTGGAGGTCAGGGTGTAGCAACAGTGGTTGAAAATTAGTAATCTAAAGGACAATTTTGATCGGATGAAATGAAAGAGGTGAATCAAATGAAAAAGGTCCATTCTTCCTTTACAGAAGCAGTGAAGGATATAAAAGACGGTTCAACCCTTATGGTTGGCGGATTTGGATTAGTTGGAATTCCCGAAAATTTAATATTGGCACTTGTTGAAACGAATGTGTTGGATTTAACGGTAATCTCAAATAATTGTGGTGTAGATGATTGGGGACTTGGATTGCTTTTAAGAAACAAGCAAATTAAGAAAATGATTGGCTCCTACGTAGGAGAAAATAAAGAATTTGAACGTCAGGTTCTCTCAGGAGAAATAGAGGTGGAGCTTGTTCCTCAAGGGACATTGGCTGAGAAAATCCGTGCAGGTGGTGCTGGAATACCGGCTTTTTATACCCCAGCAGGAGTAGGAACCCCGATTGCAGAGGGAAAAGAAATCCGTGTATTTAATGGGAAGGAATATGTACTTGAAGAAGCCTTACTAGCTGATTTTAGTCTCGTGAGAGCTTGGAAAGCAGATAGAATGGGGAATTTGCGATATAACAAAACAGCCCAAAACTTTAACCCAATTATGGCTGCTGCTGGCAGAGTTACCATTGCAGAGGTGGAAGAACTATTCGAAATTGGTGAACTCGCGCCAGACCAAGTTGATACGCCTAGTATATATGTGCAAAGCCTTGTGGTAGGGAACCAGCAAAAACGAATTGAGCGGCTAACGGTAAAATAGGAGAGGAGGTTTTATAGAATGGCTCAAAACCAACTACATACACGTGAATTAATTGCCAAGCGTGCTGAGCAGGAGATTCAAACTGGTTATTATGTAAACCTTGGAATCGGAATGCCTACTCTTGTAGCTAACTTTATTTCGGCAAATAAACAGGTTGTATTGCAATCGGAAAATGGGCTACTCGGAATTGGACCATACCCAACTGAAGAGCAAGTCGATCCGGATTTAATCAATGCTGGGAAAGAAACGGTGACGGCTATACCCGGAGCTGCTTACTTCAATAGTGCTGAATCATTTGCGATGATTCGTGGAGGACATATTGATATTGCGATACTTGGTGGAATGGAAGTATCTGAGACTGGAGATCTCGCCAATTGGATGATTCCTGGTAAGATGATCAAAGGAATGGGAGGAGCGATGGACTTGGTTCATGGCGCTCAAAAGACCATCGTCATCATGGAGCATGTGAACCGAGATGGAGCACCAAAAATCCTGAAAAACTGCTCTCTACCTTTGACAGGTAAAGCAGTGGTTAATCGTATTATCACAGACCGAGCAGTCATTGATGTAACGGAAGAAGGCTTACGATTAGTGGAGGTGGCAGAAGGTTATACAATCGAGGATATTCAAGCCATGACGGAACCTACCTTGCTAATCGATCAAGAGGTTCGATTGAATGCCTATTAGGATTACATCTCTACTATTCTTTGCTATAATATAATTCGTCTGAAAGGGTGAAAGATATGGCAAAGAAAAAACAACAAACAAAGCATATGAAACAGGATGATGACAAACTACTTCTAAAAGAGCGTCTGAATTCTGATTTATTTCAACAGCTTAAGGATAAGCAAAAAATGCTTCAGGAAAATGAACAACGAGCAAAAGAGGAAGCGCTTGCTAGGAAAAAGGAAGAGGCTCGCCTTCGCGAAAAGAATAAATCCTTTGAAGAGCTACTGAATGAAAGTAGCTTAGACTGGAAGAATTACAAAAAATAAAGAAAACGAGACCTTCACGAGGTCTCGTTTTCTTTATTTTTTATTCGCTGGTATTTCAGTTTCATCAAAATTTTCGGCTAGAGTGCTAAGTTGTTCAACAAGAGTATTCCCTGTCATTGGTAACCCATGACCTGTAATTGCCGTTTTTGGCTTTAGCTTCGCAAGCGTTTTAACACTTTGGGATGCAGCCTGCCAGTCCATTGTGAAGTAAGCTGGTGGTCCATGGATTTCTTGCTTCTGGGTCAGAACCTCATATAGAGATTCCTGTTCAACCGTAACAAAGGCATCACCTGCAATTAAAGCTTCATCACGCTCGCGATATAAAGAGATATGGCCAGGCGTATGACCAGGTGTATGGACCACTTTCCATTCAGGTAGAACTGGTATCGAGTTGTCCTTAGGAAGTACGTGAAGCTGTTTACTAATGTTAATGCTTTTTCGTGGAAAGAGCGGGGATAGCTTTGCCACTAATCCCTCCGCTCCCGTGTTAGGCGGTGGATAATTTTCCTGTCCAGTTAAAAAAGGTTCTTCTAAATGGTGAGCATAGACGGGTACATCCCATTTCTTTAATAACTCCTCAAGTGCTCCTATATGATCAAAATGACCATGAGTGAGGACAATAGCTTTGGGTTTTGCATTAGGTCCAAATCTTCTCTCAACCTCTTCGATGATCATATCATGAGAATCTGGCATACCCGCATCTACAAGGACAAAGTCGTGGTTACTTGGGTCACCGATCAGACAGATATTAACAATTTGGACAGGAAAACAATAGAGATCAGGCACTACCTCTACCCCAATTCCACTAGTAAAAGAAGTTAAGGGCATTTTCATTTCATATTCCTCCATTCATATTCTAAAAATAGTATTTCTTAACGAAGGAATAATTATTTTCTAATTCACTTTTTTCAGGGACATAAAACTTCATGGTGTATTTTCGTTACAGGACTCTCCTTCCCGCACTAAAAATACCATATTTACATTAGAGTAGGGAAAAACATTGAAATCCTTTTCATAATTCGATAAAATTCTACTAATGAATGTTAAAATTTAGAAGATTATGTAATTTTATAAAATGGTTATTCGTATATAAGGTTGGTGTATATGGTAGAGTTTATGGGAAATAGGTTTGCTTTCTTTTTACTTGTAGGATCAGCTTTACTCATTTTATCTGCACTTTTATTTGATGGTTTTTTCAATCAAATCTATTCAATACAGTACCATCTATCTATTCATACACTTCTTGAAATCTTCAGTGTAATGGTTTGTTTTTCAATTAGTATGTATGGCTGGAAAGCCTTTGATGATGTGAGAAGTCATGCTTTTTTATGGATTCCGTTCATCTTTTTAAGTATTGGTTTATTGGATTTGTTACATCTTCTGACTTACCCAGGAATGCCTTTTTTTATAACAGATAGCTCAATTGAAAAAACAGGATGGTTTTGGATCTTAGCTCGATTGACAGCATCAATGGGATTATTATTCTTAACATTGTCAGATGGACGTGAATTAACCTTTACAAATCGAAAGGTCATTTCAATTTTAACTATTTCCCTTCTAATGATCAGTTCCTCCATCATATTTACATTTGAAAAAAGTTTACCAGCACTCATCATAAACGAGGTAGGCCCTACAGCCTTAAAGAATGGGATTGAATATTTTTGTAGTCTCATTTTATTAATAACTTTGGTCAACACTCTTAGAAGATTTAATCTTACAAAAGAATCGGTAGATCTTGACCTCTCATATGCACTTGTCTTTCTGTTGCTTAGTGAGTTAACCCTTACGATTTATCATCAGATAAATGATATTTATGTAGTAGTCGGTCATATCATCAAAACATTTGGTTACGCGTATATTTTAAAAGCTTACTTTTTTTCAAAACTCCAGGTTGTATTCCTACAGAAAGCGAACACAGAGAAAACATTAAGGCACACTCAAGAGCTTCTGCATTCATTTTTTAAATACACCCCTGATAGTATTACAATCATGGACATTGAGGGTCGGATTTTAAGTGTGAATTATGGATTTGAAACCGTCTATGGCTGGCGAGAGGAAGAGGTAAAAGGTAAGCTCTTTAGAGAACTCATGCCTAATTGTAAGGACGATATAGATCAAGTAATCGCAGAGATATCAAAGGGGAATAGTCTGATAGCTCATGAAACCATTAGACAAAGAAAAGATGGGAGCCTAATCAACATCAATATGACAATATCACCTGTGAGAAATGAACAAAATGAGATAGTTCGTCTAGCAGCAATTACGCGTGATTTAACGAAACAGAAGAAGGTAGAGAAAAAGCTTCTGGAAGCAGAACGCGAACTAAAGGATACCGTAAGGAGACAACAAGGAATTATTTTTAAATTTTCAAGAATTGATGGTAAGTATATACACACTTTATGCGATGGGGAATTATTATATGAGTTAGAAATAAAGCCAGAGGATATAGTGGGGAAAGGACTAGATGAGCTTGAAACCGAAGAATATGTTCCTACTCTGATTGATTATTATCATCTAGCTTGGGCTGGTCAAGATGTCTCTTTTGAGGTTACTCTTAAAAATAGAATTTGCGTAATCACCCTTAAACCTATAAAAAGAGGCGATGAGGTTTATGAGGTGATTGGATCATGTATTGATATTAGTCAGCTTAAGAAAACAGAAGAGCTGCTCCAAAAGTCTGAAAAACTAGCGGTTGTGGGTGAATTAGCGGCAGGACTTGCGCATGAAATTAGAAATCCATTAACTACTCTAAAAGGCTTTACCCAACTCATCGAGTCACAGGAAGGGCGCGCCAAAAAGAGTTATATAGAGTTAATGCTGTCTGAATTAGATCGAATCGAAATGATTACTAATGAATTTATGGCTGTCGCAAAACCACAAGCTGTTCACTACCGGGAGCAAGACATGACTCATCTAGTTTCACAAGTAGTTAAGTTCTCAAAACCACAAGCCTTGCTATTTGGAATTGAGATTAACGAAAACTATCAAGTGAACGAAGCAAATATTTTTTGTGAAGGAAATCAAATTAAACAAGTATTCATTAACTTGATAAAAAATGCAATGGAAGCCATGCCTCAAGGTGGTAAATTGTCCGTCACGATTGAAGAATTAGGTGACTCACAAGTTCAAGTGAGTATAAAAGATACTGGTGTAGGGATTCCAAAAGACATTCTTCCCCGATTAGGAGAGCCCTTCTACACATTAAAGGAGAAGGGGACGGGGTTAGGTTTAATGGTCAGTTATCGAATTATTGAATCCCATCAAGGCAGAATTAGTTTTGAGAGTGAAGAAAATAATGGAACGACAGTAAGAATAATCTTACCGCTTCTAAAAAGTCTGGAATTAGCGAAATAGAGAATCTCATTATGAGATTCTCTATTTTTATAGCTGATTCTTTATGGTGAAACCTTTTAATTCCTTAGTTATATAATCTGGTAATGGTTCTCTCAAAAGTATTCTTACTGCTTCATGATCAGCACCATGATTAATTAAATACGTTTTTAATAGATTAGCTTTTACTATTCTCCCCATAAGCATATACCCAACATACCAGACAACTGGGCTATTGACGTAAATCTCCTTCCATCTGAAGGCCTGAATTGTTGGTAGGGTACAAAGCTTGTCCTCGTGATAAATGGAAAACCCACCGATGATTTCAATCTCTGGATTGGTATCAAAGAGTAATTTGAACTTGGTTCCAAATGGATAATCTCCACATGAAATTAAGTTGTAGGGAAGTGGGTAAAGCGCATCTGTTACTTCTTCAAGGGAAGCATCTGTCGTGAGATCCCAGTCTCCTACACGATTCCCCAATCCTAAGGAATAAAGTAACCCACTCCCGCCCAGCGCATAGTTGATTTGATGTTGTTCCAACTTATCTGTAATTTTTTGTAAAGTTGTAGTTGATAGATTCATGAATAGAACTCCTAGTGTGAGGTTAAGCCCAAGTCAAAAAGGAAGCTTTAGTGCGCCTCCTAATGCTTTTTATCTATGCTGTTGATAGGTATCTGCAGGTATGATTTGTTTAATAACTTGCATGTCTTGCTCTGATAAAGGATTTGACGAAGCAGCGTCAATATTTTGTTTTACTTGAGTGAGACTACTCGCTCCAGGCATCACTGCGGCAACTGCTGGATGAGCGAGGCAATACTTTAAAGCATATTCTTGAACAGGTCTTGACGGAAGTGCATTCACTAGTTCTGATAGACTGCCCATCAATTGTTCTTTGGAAAGATGTAGATAGCCTTTCTCACTAACTTTGTCAGCCCATGAGTTGGTTAACATTCCTCTAGCAAGCGGTCCTCTTGCAATGACGCTAATCGAGTTATCGTTAAGAAGATTAAGAACCTCTTCTTCAGGTCGTCTGTCTAAGATACTATACTGCATCATGACACTAACAATAGAAGATTTATTTATGTATTCACGAATGACATTTGGCCGAATGGAGGAAATACCATAGTGACGAATTAAGCCCTCAGCTTTTAATTCTTCGAAAGCCTCTATAGTCTCGTCGATTGGATCCTCAATGGTTCCTCCATGTAATTGATACAAATCAATATAATCAGTTTGAAGTCTCTTTAGACTATCCTTGACCGCCTCTTTTATATAGGCTTTGCTTGGATCCCAGCCCCAACCGTCCTGTCCGTCAGTCCAACGGTTTCCAACCTTGGTCGCAAGGATGATCTTTTCTCTGTTTTTCTTAATCGCTTTACCTACAATTTCTTCATTAACTCCACGATCATACAAGTCTGCAGTATCTAAGTAATTGACACCGAGATCAACTGCCTCATCAA
Organism: Bacillus sp. AK128; assembly: GCF_053903075.1. Classification (NCBI taxonomy): domain Bacteria; kingdom Bacillati; phylum Bacillota; class Bacilli; order Caryophanales; family Bacillaceae; genus Bacillus; species Bacillus sp. AK128. Next base: position 1,439,743 of record NZ_CP096379.1, read on the forward strand.
TAATGGACTTTGCCTTTTCAAGCTCCGTTCCAAGAGACATACACCCCAACCCAATTTCACTAACCAACAAATCTGACTTCCCTATATAACGTTTATTCATCATTATTCCTCCTTTTCAATCTTAGTTAATGGTCACGAGTCATGTTGAATAATACTATCTTATCAAAACATTGATAGTGGGTAAATTTGAATGCTATTCTTTATCTTAAAAGGAGGAATGACAGTTGGGTCATGAGGTAGCGGATCAAGGGAGTCTAAAACTTGGAGAAAAGAGCTAAAGAAACGTTTATTAACCATAGAAAACCATCATTAAGTAGTTCTACTACTACTCTTTCATTGAATGAGTGCGTTTGGTAGAGATGGGAATCACTTTACTCTTTCTTTTTGCCAATCTTTCATCTGTAATCCAATCAGAAATGGTATCGTAATGTTGACTATATTCTTTCAGTTTACTTTGTATTTCCCAAGCCTTACCTGCCATATAAATACCTTGTTTGTGTAAATGTATTTTCACTTAAAATCCCCCCATTCAACTATGTTAGAATGTATGAAGGACAAAACTTAGATAGAACAAGGAGAGAATAAGATGACATCATCCTTTGAAGAAAAAACTCTTTCATCTAAAACATTGTTTGAAGGAAGAGTTATTGATCTAGTATTAGAAGAAGTACTACTTCCTAATGGTAAAACGAGCACACGAGAAATTGTTAAGCATCCAGGTGCAGTCGCAGTTATTCCAATAACAGATGATGGCAAAATTGTGATGGTTCGCCAGTATCGAAAAGCTCTAGAAAGAGAACTAGTGGAGATTCCTGCAGGAAAGCTTGAAAAAGGAGAAAAGCCAGAGCTTACAGCAAGAAGGGAACTTGAGGAGGAAACGGGTTATGGATGTGCCAGCTTGACACATTTAATCTCGTTTTACACGTCACCGGGCTTTGCTGATGAAATGGTCCACCTATATGTTGCTGAAGGTCTTACTCAGAAGGAAAATAAATTAGAATTGGATGAAGATGAATTTGTCGAAGTGATTGCCTTGTCTATAGAAGAGGCGAAGCAATATATACATGAACAAAAAATTTACGATGCGAAAACAGCATATGCGGTACAATATTTAGAATTACAGAAGGCAGTGAACCGATAAGTGATGGAAGAATACTATGTTGATTTACATATCCATATTGGAAGAACGGGTACAGGTAAGCCGGTCAAAATAACTGGGGCCCGTTCGCTAACGATAGAGAACATTTTAATTGAATCAACGGAAAAAAAGGGAATGGACATGATTGGCGTAATTGATTGTCACGTTCCTGAAGTTATCCAAGAATTAGAGGAATTCATCAAGAAGGGAGAGGTCATCGAACTTTCAGACGGTGGGTTACGATTTCAGCACGTTACCCTCATTCTGGGGACAGAGATTGAAATCTATGATGAAAACTGTAAAGGGCCAATCCATGTACTAGCATTTTTACCAAAAATTGCTCAAATGAAAGAATTCTCTTTTTGGATGAGTCAGCGAATGAAGAATATTACGTTAAGCTCCCAACGGATGTATGTCAATGCAATTGAGCTTCAGAAAAAGGTAAAAGAGTTAGATGGTATTTTTATCCCTGCTCATATTTTTACCCCTTATAAAAGTCTATATGGAAAAGGGGTGGAAACCACTCTGCAAGAGGTGTTTGATCCTGAATATATAGATGCTGTTGAGCTAGGGTTAAGCTCAGATACGTCGATGGCAGATCAAATCGAAGAATTGCACCCTTATAGCTATGTAACAAATTCGGATGCGCACTCCTTACCCAAGATCGGACGGGAGCATCAAATCATCAAGATGAAGGCTCCAACTTTTGAAGAGTTAAGAAAAGCACTTCATAATAAAGAGGGTAGAGGAATTGTTGCTAATTATGGTCTTGATCCCAAGCTTGGTAAATATCACCGGACCACCTGTGATCAGTGTTTAACTTTATTAGAGAATACGATGGAGGCATGTCCAACCTGTGGAAGCTCGAAGGTAGTAAGGGGAGTATATGATAGACTGCTGGAGCTAAAGTCATTTAATGGTGTACACGAACCGCGTCCCCCTTATATTCATCAAGTCCCATTAGAATTTATACCTGGTCTTGGTCCCAAAACATTGGAAAAGCTCCGAGATTATTTTAAAACGGAAATGGCAATTATCCACAAAGCACCTGAAGCCACTTTACATGAGCTAGTGCCGCCTGCCATAGCAGAGTCCATTATAAAAGCAAGAAATGGTACACTTTCCTTCCAAGCAGGTGGTGGAGGTAAGTATGGCAAGGTCGAGAAGTAAGAGGCTGGGACATAAGTATTTCAGCCAGTGATAAACCCGAACTATTAGGCGATATTTTGATGTATCTTTCATCTACTAGTTCGGGTCTTTATTTTTTATCTTCAATTAAGTTGTTGATTTTTCATACAATTTTTATAACCTGGTGGAATGGAGCGGAAGGCACTCGACTCCTGCGGGAGTAGCGGGACAGGTGAGACCCCGCAGGCGAAGCCGAGGAGGCTCACCGCCCGCCCCGCGGAAAGCGAGTGCCTGAAGCGCAATGGAGCAACCTTGTTTATCCAGTTTAACTGGTTAATAAGTATGAAAGAAACCAAAAACAGTTATATATGATCGGCAGACTAATTTAGAGATTATTCGTCTTCGTCTTTGAGACTGGTGTATTAGGTTTTGTCCCAGTCTCTTTTTACTATGATTAAATAACCATGGTAAACCGATAATTGGTAACATATTTATTCTCTTTTTCCTAAAGCTTTCTGTTACTATATTCATAGTACTATAGATTAAAAAGGGGAATGAATGTGAAAAATAAAGTATTAAAGATAAGCATGATTGTGGTACTAGTGTTGATTACTTTACTCGGAATCGCAGGTAACTACTTCTATCAAGTTGCTATAAATCGAGGGCAAGATGGACCTGAATTACACGGTGGTGGGGAAAGTGTTGCAGCTGATAGCTTAATGGCTACAGAAGAACAGCAAAATAAACTAGCTGAGCTTATGGAATGGACAGAGCAACAAACCTTTGAAACCGTTGAGATTAAATCTGCTGATGGTTTACTCCTAAAAGGTCGCTTCTTAAAAAATGAAAATTCGAATGGAAAAGCAGTCATTTTAGCTCATGGCTACCGAGGGAATAGTGAGCAAATGCCAGGGATTACAAAGTATTACTATGACCTGGGATATGATGTGTTAAAACCCGATGCCAGAGGGCATGGTATGAGCGAAGGAGATTATATTGGCTACGGTTGGCATGATCGTAAGGATTATGTAAGCTGGGTAAATCTTTTAATAAATGAAAAGAAAGAAACTGCCATCTTTCTTCATGGTTTTTCAATGGGAGCTGCTACTGTCTTAATGACAAGCGGAGAAGAACTTCCTTCTGAAGTAAAAGGAATCATTGCAGATAGTGGGTATACATCAGTGAAGGATGAGTTGTCTCATCAATTAAGATATCTATATCGTCTTCCTGCATTTCCAATTATGGAAGTAACAAGCATTGTGACAAAATTCAGAGCAGGTTATACCTTTGAAGAGGCCTCGGCAGTTAACAGTGTAAAGAAAAACAAATTACCTCTTTTTATTATTCATGGTGATGAAGATAAACTTGTTCCGACTGAAATGGCTGATGAGATATATAGTGTAGCTGTTAGTGAAAAGGAATTATGGATTGTGCCAGGAGCTGGACATACTGAAGCCTATACTGTAGCTGAGCAGGAATATCAGGAGAGATTAAAGCTGTTTTTGGAATCTGCTAGTTTAGAATAGTTATGATAAAACCCTGCTTGGTTCAATGGACCAAGCAGGGTTTTACTTTGCGAAACACCTATGGGGAAATTTAGTCTCTAACGTTACTTTATTTAAGATTCATCGAACCATTGCATATACACATGTATCTCGAATCCCAGATCCATCCACAGCAAGGTCATCATTCCGTAAAATCCCTTCTAGTACGTAGCCTAATCTCTCAGGTATAGCACGACTTCGCTCATTTCTAGAATCCATTCGGATTTCGACTCTTCTTGCCTTTAGTATATCAAAAGAAAAACGAGTGATCGCTTCAACCGCTTCAGTCATGTAACCTTTACCACTGTATCGACGATCAATCCAATAGCCAATTTCAAACTTAGGTACGTCCCAATCTATTCGGTGCAATCCTGAAGATGCAATAAATTCACCTGTTTTCTTATCAAAAACTAGTAAACGTAAATCCTCCCTAAGTAAAAACTTCGCGTGAGCTTCCCGTATGTTTTCCTCTACTTGTTCAACTGTTTGATCTTTTTGGGCAAAAGGTAACCAAGGCTTTAATTCTTCTCGAGATGCAATGACTGCATCATGAACCACCTTACCATCCCCTGGTAGAGGCATTCGAATTAATAATCTCTCACTTGTAAACTCACTTGGGAAATCTAGTAATACTGGTTTCATAATGTCACACTCCACATACATTTTTCAGAGTATATCATACACCTACAAATTCTGGAATATTTTTCTTCTATTAAATTGTCATAGATTTGGAAATGGCTCATAAAATCAAGTAAAGAGCCGTTTAATAGTATTCAAACCGCATAAACCAACAACCAATAAAATGTAAAGTTAATAGGAGGGCCAAATGAAGAACCAATCATTGAAGCATCTGATTTCCAATCATATAAAAGAACATTCCTCAATCTACTTATTTATAACAGTATTATTTATGATGGGTATTGTGTTTGGAGCCATTGTCGTTAATAGTTTAAGTCCTGGCCAGAAACAAGATTTATATCTATATATCAGCCGTTTTTTTGGACAGGTTGTTGAGGGGGAGTTTGCAAACGCGAATGACTTATTTCTTCAAAGTTATATGCATCACCTTAAATACATTGGACTGATGTGGATTTTAGGAATATCCATTATTGGTTTGCCGATTATTTTGATCCTTTTATTCTTAAAAGGAATAGTAGTAGGTTTTACAGTTGGCTTTTTAGTGAATCAGTTAGGATGGGAAGGCTTTTTACTGTCATTTGTATCGGTTTTACCTCAAAACTTAATTGTCATTCCTGCTTTTATTATTATCGGGACGGTAGCTGTATCATTCTCACTCCGATTAATTGGACAAATAATCGCCAAACGTGCGAATCTTCCTTTCATGCAAATTTTTAGTCGGTATACGGGAGTAGCAGTTGTTATTTGTTGCATTGTTGCATTCGCTTCAGCATTTGAAGCATATAGTTCTCCGTTACTTATGAAACATGTTGTAAATATTATTAATAAATAATAATTATTAGTTAGTAATATTTACATATTCCAAATTATAATTATTTTATTTTGACAGTTCCTCCACATTTGCTATAATTAGGTAGTGAACGGCGAGGGAGGGAATATACAATGGAAAATCGCATTGATCGGATAAAGAAGCATCTACACTCTTCAAGCTATAAATTAACTCCTCAGCGTGAGGCAACTGTAAGAGTGCTTCTTGAGCATGAAGAAGACCATTTAAGTGCTGAAGATGTCTACCTCCTCGTTAAGGAAAAATCTCCTGAAATTGGACTAGCAACTGTGTACCGAACATTAGAGCTTTTAACTGAGTTAAAGGTTGTAGATAAAATTAATTTTGGAGATGGCGTTTCCAGATATGATCTTAGACAAGAGGGAGCTGCTCATTTTCATCATCACCTTGTTTGTATCGAATGTGGTGCAGTGGATGAAATTCAAGAGGATCTCCTTGGAGATGTAGAGGAAATTGTAGAGCGTGACTGGAATTTTAAAATCAAAGATCATCGACTGACTTTTCATGGCATCTGTCATCGATGTACTGACAAAGAAGAAGCCGTGGAGGAATAACCTTTCAGATTTTGGAGGGTTTTTTTCTTTTTTTATAGTATAAAGATTGTCCTATCTGGCATATACCTTCTATTAGGATAGTTTAATTTTTAGATGGTTATGATTGGGGGCAAACAAATGATTACATGGCTAAAGTTAGCTTTTAATACAGTGAAAGTCTTTATCTTATTTACGGGGTGTACCATTTTATTTTATTATGGACTTATATGGATAAATCAAGAATACCAAGACTATCACAGATATGATGAGCCCGAGGGATCGGCCATTAAAGTGACTGCAATGGTATCAGAATCTGAAAACAGCTTATTAGACAGACTAAAGCTATTTTATCACTTCGGGGAGTAGAAGAAACTTGAATGATCAATTACAGGATTTCCTTCATTACTTAACAGTAGAACGTGGATTGGCAGCGAATACGCTAGAGTCCTATGAGAGAGACTTAAAGAAATATATCCAACATATAAAGGACGTTGACAAGCTTGATGCCTTAGAGTCAATTTCTAGAATACATATTCTTGGTTTCCTCAAACAATTAAAGGAATCAGGTTTATCTTCTAGAACGCTTGCTAGGCATATTGCCTCAATTCGCTCCTTTCATCAGTTTCTGTTGAGGGATAAAGCTGTATCACATGACCCATCAGTTCATGTTGAAACACCTCAACCTGAACGCACGTTACCCAAAGTACTCTCTATGAAAGAGGTTGAGCTCTTACTTGAAACTCCTAATCAAGAGACTGCGTATGGTATTAGAGACAGAGCAATGCTAGAGGTTCTATATGCTACGGGTATTCGTGTATCTGAGCTTATTGGATTGGATTTAGGTGATATCCATTTAACGATGGGCTTTTTAAGGTGCGTAGGAAAGGGCAATAAGGAACGAATTATCCCGGTTGGACGAGCTGCTTCAGAAGCATTAGAGAATTACTTGGATCGAGGAAGAGTCGAGCTAATTGGTAAAAAGACAACAGACGCCTTATTTTTAAATCACCACGGGAACCGTATTTCACGCCAAGGGTTTTGGAAAATACTAAAACGTTTAACAGCTGAAGCATCCATTAAAAAGGAGTTAACTCCACATACATTACGACATTCGTTCGCTACTCATTTGCTTGAAAATGGAGCAGACCTAAGAGCGGTTCAAGAGATGCTTGGCCATGCTGATATATCGACTACACAAATTTATACACATGTCACGAAAGCTAGAATGAAAGATGTATATAAAACCTTCCACCCACGTGCCTAGAAAAGCTATATTTTCTAGGCCTTTTCTTCTAAAAAGAGAATAATAGATTGAAGGACTTGTAACCAAACGTTATACTTTAAGTTGTCTGACCTCTGACGTTTGAAGTTAGGGAAAGTCGAAAATGTATACTATTTAATGTTATATTGGAAAATATAATGATAGTTAATGAAACCTTAGGAGGGAAGTCTTTGACTAAGAATTATCCTTATAAACGTATATTTCTGATCGTCATGGATTCGGTTGGAATAGGTGAAGCACCGGATGCCAAAGAATTTAACGATTTAGGTTCCGATACACTTGGACATATAGCCGAACATCGAAATGGACTACATATGCCGAATATGGCAAAGCTAGGAATAAGTAATATCCGTGAGATCAAGGGGATAGAGAAATCTCAAAATCCGCTTGCCTACTATACTAAAATGCAGGAAGCATCCAATGGAAAAGACACCATGACAGGACACTGGGAGCTTATGGGGTTACATATAAAAACACCTTTTAGAACCTTTCCAGAAGGATTTCCACCTGAGCTTATTCAACAGCTTGAAGAGCATACCGGTAGAAAGGTGATCGGAAATAAACCTGCTTCAGGTACTGAAATCCTCGATGAGCTTGGGCAGGAACATATCGAGACGGGTGCTTTAATTGTGTACACATCTGCTGATTCTGTTTTGCAAATAGCTGCACATGAAGAGATTATACCGATTGAAGAACAATATCAAATTTGTGAGTTTGCACGAAAAATCACATTAGATGAAAAGTATATGGTTGGTCGAATTATAGCTAGACCGTTTCTAGGTGAGCCAGGTAATTTTAAAAGAACTGCAAATCGTCATGATTATGCATTAAAACCATTTGGTAGAACCGTAATGAACGAATTAGCAGATCACCAGTTTGATGTGATTGCGATCGGTAAAATCTCCGATATTTATGACGGAGAAGGGGTAACACAAACATTACGTACTAAATCCAATATGGATGGAATGGATCAACTAGTTCAAACACTTCAAGCAGATTTTACTGGTTTGAGCTTTTTAAATTTGGTTGATTTTGATGCATTATTCGGACATAGAAGAGATCCAGAAGGGTATGGTCAAGCACTTGAGGAGTATGATGCTAGGTTACCAGAGGTTTTTAACTATTTAAAAGAGGATGACCTTTTAATCATAACAGCTGATCATGGAAATGATCCGACCCATCCAGGAACAGACCATACGAGAGAATATGTGCCATTGCTAGTATACAGTCCTTCATTTAATCAAACGGGTGAATTACCAATCCGTATGACCTTTGCGGATGTTGGTGCCACTATCTCTGATAACTTCCAGGTTCCAATGCCGGAACATGGAACAAGCTTTTTAAAAGAAATAATAAAGGGGTAATCATATGGAGAAATCAGTGGTTGAACAATCGGCTAATTATATTAAAGAAAAGCTAGACAAAACACCCAAAGTAGGTCTCATTTTAGGTTCGGGACTTGGGGTTTTAGCAGAAGAAATAAAAAATCAAATTACAATACCTTATCATGAGATCCCAGAATTCCCTGTATCAACAGTAGAAGGACATGCTGGACAATTGGTGATTGGAGACCTAGAAGGTGTTCAAGTGGTAGCCATGCAGGGGCGTTTTCATTTTTATGAAGGATATAGTCTTCATAAGGTAACCTTCCCTGTTCGAGTGATGAAGGAAATTGGAGTAGAGACGGTAATTGTCACAAATGCAGCTGGTGGAGTAAACACCGCTTTTAACCCAGGTGATCTGATGCTTATCACGGATCATATTAATAATATGAGCCAAAACCCACTAATAGGAAAAAATGATCCGGAATTTGGGGTTCGTTTTCCTGATATGTCAAATGCTTATTGTCCAGAGCTTCAAAAGAAGGCCAAAGCAGTAGCAAGTAAACTAGGAATCGATTTAAAAGAAGGAGTCTATCTTGGCAATACCGGCCCTTCATATGAGACACCTGCAGAAATTCGTATGATTCGAAAGCTTGGCGGGGATGCAGTTGGTATGTCAACTGTACCTGAGGTAATTATTGCAAGACATGCAGGCTTACGTGTGTTGGGGATCTCATGTATATCCAATATGGCTGCTGGAATTTTAGATCAGCCACTTACTCATGATGAGGTAATGGAAACAACAGCTCTGGCAAAAGCAAGTTTTCTCTCACTTGTAAAAGAGGTTGTTAAGGAAATAGGAGGAACGAATTAATGGAGAACATACTAGTTAAAATGAAGGAAGCTGTTACTTACATAGAAGAACAAACAAAACTTAAGCCAGAGTTCGGTTTAATACTAGGCTCAGGTTTAGGTGAACTAGCAGATGAAATTGAAGAAGCGGTCAAAATAGATTATGAAAACATCCCTAATTTTCCAGTATCAACAGTAGAAGGCCATGCTGGAAAGCTAGTAGTCGGAAAGCTAAAGGGTAAAGCAGTGATCGCTATGCAAGGAAGATTCCATTTTTATGAAGGCTATTCGATGCAGGAGGTAACTTTTCCGGTCCGTGTAATGAAGGGATTAGGGGTACACTCCATTGTTGTAACCAACGCTTGTGGTGGTATGAATAAGGAATTTGAACCTGGAGATTTAATGTTAATTGAAGATCATTTAAATATGACTGGTGGTAATCCTTTAATAGGACCTAATGAGTCTGAGCTAGGACCTCGTTTCCCAGACATGAGCCGTGCTTATACGAAAGCTTATATTGAGACAGCAAAAGAAGTGGCAAAAAATCTTGATATTAAAGTTCAAAAAGGCGTTTACGCTGGAATTACAGGACCAACCTATATGACTCCTGCAGAGCTAATCATGCTTCGAAATCTAGGAGCGGATACGATTGGTATGTCGACAGTACCAGAAGTAATTGTAGCAAGTCATATGGGAGTAAAGGTACTTGGAATCTCTTGTATCACAGATATGGCAATTGGCGAAGAACTAGAACCTTTAACACATGAACAAGTAGTGGAAGTAGCAAACCGTGCAAAACCAAAGTTCATTAAGCTGGTAAAGGAATTCCTTGCGACGGTTTAATACGAAATGGAAAGGGCTATTATGGCCCTTTCTTTCGTAAAATGAATCTTTGAAATTGATGAAAGCAACACTAAAAATTAGCAAGGTCTTTTTGTTAACAAGTCTTGATAAATTTTAAAAAACAGGCTCTTTTCGAAAGATTGTTGCTATTTGTAAAGCTCTTTGTTAAAACATAGAGTTGATTGGAGCGGAAGCGAGTGCCTGTAGAGGAAATCAGCGGACCCAATACAAATTTATTTTTTGTTAAAATATCAACAAAGTATGAGAAAACAGCCTGTAAATAGAATCTTTTTACTAAAGGATGATGAACGATGAGAATGGTAGATTTGATTCAGAAGAAGCGCGATGGTATTTCACTATTAAAAAAAGAGATAGATTTTATTATCCAAGGCTACACAAACGGCGATATTCCCGATTATCAAATGAGCGCGTTTGCAATGGCTGTATTTTTTAAAGATATGAGTAGCCAAGAGCGAGCAGATTTAACGATGGCCATGGTCGAATCAGGTGATCAAATTGACTTAACCATGATTGAAGGAATGAAGGTTGATAAACATAGTACAGGTGGAGTAGGCGACACCACGACTCTTGTATTAGGTCCTCTCGTAGCATCCGTTGGTGTACCTGTAGCTAAGATGTCTGGAAGAGGGCTAGGTCATACAGGAGGCACCATCGATAAGCTAGAGGCAGTAGCAGGATTTAATGTAGAGATTACCAATGAGAAATTTGTCTCACTAGTCAACCAACATAAGCTAGCAGTGATCGGTCAAAGTGGAAATTTAACTCCAGCTGATAAGAAGCTGTACGCACTTCGTGATGTAACAGCAACTGTTAACACGGTTCCTCTTATTGCGAGCTCCATTATGAGTAAAAAAATTGCAGCAGGTGCAGATGCAATTGTATTAGATGTGAAAACCGGTGCTGGAGCATTTATGAAGGATCTAGATGATGCGAAGGTCTTAGCAAAAGCAATGGTTGAAATCGGCAATAATGTTGGACGTAAAACAATGGCTGTCATTTCTGATATGAGTCAGCCATTAGGATTTGCTATCGGGAATGCGTTAGAAGTAAAAGAAGCAATCGATACATTGCAAGGAAAAGGACCACAGGATTTAGAAGAATTATGCTTAGTATTAGGAAGTCATATGGTCTGTTTAGCAGAAAAAGCAGAAACTCTTGAAGAAGCAAGAGAGCTCCTTTCCAATTCCATAAAATCCGGGCAGGCATTATCCACATTCAAGACCTTCTTAGAGAATCAAGGTGGTGATGGTTCAGTCGTGGACGATCCAACCAAACTTCCTACTGCTACGCATATCATAGAGGTTCAAGCAGAGCAGGCAGGTTATGTTGCTGAAATTATTGCAGATGAAATGGGAACTGCTGCCATGAAGCTAGGTGCTGGCCGTGCAACCAAGGAATCTGAGATTGACTTAGCTGTCGGTCTTGTTCTAAATAAGAAAATTGGTGACCACGTAGAGATTGGTGAATCGCTCGTCACAATCCACAGTAATCACGAAAAAATAGACGATATTAAGAATAGCGTCTTATCAGCAATTAAACTTGTTCAAAATCCAGTCGAAGCTCCAACACTCATATACGATACTATTACATCATAAGCTAGTGCTTAACAAAGCCATAAATCTCAGCTCAACTTAGAGATTTATGGCTTTTTCTTTCTAAAAAAGAGCGGTTTATAAACATCTGATTAATACGATTGGAGAGTAAAAACAAGCGGTCAAGTTATTAATATTAATAGAGCCGAGTAGTCAAAAAGGATGAGGTGTTTACTTCATTCTTTTTTGTTTGGAAATTAATTTTTCGTTATTTTACTTAAAGTTGTATAAATGTCCTTTTATTGGTAAAAATGTCATCTATAAAGAATGGAGGGGTTCTGTAATGATAAAACAATTTTTACACCGAATCGTATATATGACATTAGCTTTATCATTGATATTTCCTGCTTTAACAATGGCTGAGGAATCACAGGTAGAATTAGCAGAAAAAGCAAAATCAGCAATTTTAATTGAAAGAGATACTGGAACAATTCTTTATGACAAAAACAGTGATGAGAAGCTTCCACCTGCTAGTATGACAAAGATTATGACGATGCTTTTAATTATGGAAGCGATTGATAGTGGAAGTATTACTCTTGATGAAAAAATTCGCACAAGTGAGTACGCTGCTTCAATGGGTGGGTCGCAAATATTCCTTGAAGCAGGCGAGGAAATGACGGTCGAGGAGATGCTAAAAGGAATCGCAATCGCTTCGGGTAATGATGCTTCGGTGGCAATGGCAGAAAGAATTGCCGGATCTGAAGAGGCGTTCGTTAAGATGATGAACGATAAAGTAAAGGATCTTGGATTGAAGAATACCAACTTTATGAATCCAACAGGACTTCCTGCAGAAAACCATTTTAGTACAGCTCAAGATATGGCGTTAATGGCAAAGGAATTATTAAAATACGATTTAATCACAAAATTTACAAGCTTATACGAGGATTACCTACGTCAAGATACCGATAAGAAGTTTTGGTTAGTTAACACCAATCGTTTAGTGAAATTTTATCCGGGGGTAGATGGTTTAAAAACTGGTTACACGAGTGAAGCAAAATACTGTTTAACAGCTACTGCTAAAAAAGACAATATGCGTGTTATAGCTGTCGTAATGGGAGCCCCAACTCCAAAAGACCGAAATGCACAGGTTACCAAGATGCTCGATTATGCATTCAGTCAATACAAGACACATCCTTTACTAGATCGAGCTGCTGTTGTAGGAAAAACAAAAATAAGCAAAGGAAATACAAAGTATGTGGATGTAGTAACATCGGAAAGTATTTCAGTACTAACTAAAAAAGGTGAAAACATTGATGATGTAACACAAGAGGTTGTATTAAATGAGAATGTAAAGGCACCTGTTAAAAAAGGTGATGAGTTAGGGAAATTAATCATTAAGAGAAGTGATAAAAATATTGTCGAAAGCCCGATTTTAGCAGCTGAGGATGTTGAAATGGCGAATTGGTGGCAATTATTTAAACGTTCAGTCGGTTTATTCACGAAGACTTCCTAATATGTTGACTAATTTAGGCGAATTACCACTAGTTTTGTCATCTTGAAGGAATTCAAAATACAAATAGCGAAATGACTCACTAGCCTAAGAATTAAGGAGGAATTAAAAGTGAGTCTTTCGATTGACTTAGAAATTAAACACAGCGTACTTTGCATCCGACTAGCAGGTGAATTAGATCACCATACGGCTGAAGAGTTAAGGGCAAAGGTAACAGCGTCCCTTGAAAAAAATAATATCAATCATATCATCTTAAATTTAGAGCAATTATCCTTTATGGATAGCTCTGGTCTAGGAGTCATTTTAGGAAGATATAAGCAAATCAAGAATGCAGGTGGAGAAATGGTAGTTTGCGCAATTTCTCCTGCTGTAAAACGATTATTTGATATGTCAGGACTGTTTAAAATTATCCGTCTTGAGGAAAATGAAGAATTTGCACTTGTTACATTGGGGGTGGCGTAACATGAAAAATGAAATGCACCTTCAATTTTCCGCATTAAGTCAAAATGAATCTTTTGCTCGTGTAACGGTTGCGGCCTTTATTGCGCAACTAGATCCAACTATGGATGAATTAACGGAAATTAAAACAGTTGTTTCAGAGGCTGTTACCAATGCAATTATCCATGGCTATGAAAATAATCCAGATGGTGTCGTTTATATTTCAGTTGTTTTAGATGAGCATACCGTACATTTAACTATTCGAGATAATGGGATTGGGATTTCTGATATTGAAGAAGCGCGTCAGCCGTTGTTTACTACAAAACCAGAGCTTGAACGTTCTGGAATGGGCTTTACCATTATGGAAAACTTTATGGACCATTTTGAGCTTGAATCTCATGAAACAAACGGTACAACCATCCGCTTGACTAAGCATTTAACGAAGAGCAAAGCGCTTTGTAACTAAGGGAGAACTGTATATGGATGTGGAGGTCAAAAAAGAAAAGAACGAAACATACTTAAAGGATCATGAGGTCAAGGATTTAATCAAGCGAAGTCAGCTTGGCGAGCAAGGAGCGAGAGATTTAATCGTTCAAAAAAATATGCGTTTAGTTTGGTCAGTGGTCCAACGCTTCTTAAATAGAGGATATGAACCAGATGATTTATTTCAAATAGGGTGTATTGGATTATTAAAATCCGTCGATAAATTTGACTTATCGTATGATGTTAAATTTTCAACCTACGCTGTCCCTATGATCATTGGAGAAATTCAACGTTTTATAAGGGATGATGGAACAGTCAAGGTAAGTAGATCGCTCAAGGAATTGGGCAATAAAATTCGAAAAGCTAGAGATGAACTTTCAAAAATTCATGGAAGAGTTCCGACAATCACAGAGATTGCTGAACGTTTGGAGATATCTCCAGAGGATGTGGTTCTAGCTCAAGAAGCAAGTCGAGCACCATCATCAATTCATGAAACAGTTTATGAAAATGATGGAGATCCAATTACTCTTCTAGATCAAATCGCAGATGATACAGAAACAGGATGGTTTGATAAGATTGCATTGAAAGAGGCCATTCGAGATCTAGATGAGCGGGAAAGATTGATCGTTTATCTGAGATATTACAAGGACCAAACTCAATCGGAGGTAGCCACTAGATTGGGCATATCTCAGGTCCAAGTGTCACGACTTGAAAAGAAAATATTGCAACAAATGAAGGACCGAATGGGCGTATAGCCTGTTTGGTCTTTTTTTGTTGATATAGACGAAATAGGAATTGTGCAATTATTTCTAGTTTGGTGCAATTAGCATCGATTTTGACGCAATTATTTGTTGATGTTGGTACAAATACCCAAGCATTAGAGAAAGGTGTAACATGCATACTAATTGTTACAAGGAAATTCTTGTGTAGGATGTGATATCGATGGAAGAAACTCTATATTTAAGGATGCGTCACAAGATAAAGGTTATGCCGAATCACACGGTTACCATCGGTGATCTTGCTCAAATTATTTCTACTGATTCGTTAAAAAAGGTAATCGGTGAAAAAATTGTGTATCACATCAATATGAGTGATAAAAATATCGTAATAATTGACGTGATGACAGTCATTGATAAAATTTATTCGCTTTTTCCGAATGTCGATATTCAAGTAACCGGTTCCTCCCAAACCATTGTAGAAATTGAATATAAAAAGCGTAATTTCTCTCCAATATTTTTTGTTGGCGTCTGGTTATTGCTTTTTGTTGGGGCTGGTTTAGCCATCATGAATTTCCATGAGGATGTTAGTATGCGAGAGGTCCATAAGCGAATTTACTACATCATTACAGGGGAAGAAGTAGAAAAGCCATTATTTTTACAGATTCCCTATTCTATTGGCCTTGGTCTTGGAATGGTTTTATTTTTCAATCATTTATTTAGGAAGAGAATTAATGAAGAGCCCAGCCCATTAGAAGTCGAAATGTTTAATTACCAGCAGGATTTGGATCGATATGTGAGTATGACAGAAAATAAAGAAAGCACTAAAAAGCTGCATGATCATTGAGATGTTTCTTACACTATTTATCGGGCTTGCTGGTGGGTTAGCGGTCGGAGCTGGCTTGGTTGCTTTTTTAACAGTGCTAGGAATTATTCCAAGACTAACACAGTTAACAAAAACGATAAAGTTTATCCAAGCCTACGAATGGGCGATCATCCTCGGTGCAGTAACAGGTGGAGTGTTAAGCTTACGAGATCATAGCTTTAATATATCTGGCTGGTGGACCATGCCAATTGGACTTTTATGTGGGGTGTTTATAGGAATGCTAGCGGCAGCCTTAACTGAAGTGGTTAACGTATTACCAATCCTAACGAAAAGAATAGGTGTATTTGATAAAATCATTATTCTCGTAATGGCGATTGTGCTAGGGAAGGTACTTGGCTCATTATTCCATTGGATTTATTATGTTGATCTATAGAAGGGAGTGTACCACCAAGTGACAGCTGGCTCGAAAATGAAAGATGATTATCTAAACCAGATTAGAAAATTTCAGCCTAAGCCCCCTTATATATCTAATGGTATAAAAGCATTTTTAGTAGGTGGATTTATTTGTACAGTGGGTCAGGGAATACAAAATTTTTTTATTACCTTCTTTAATTTCACTGAAAAAACAGCAGGGAGCCCAACAATTGCGACGTTAGTTCTGATTTCATCCATACTTACTGGACTTGGTGTTTATGATAAAATCGGCCAGTTCTCAGGTGCTGGATCGGCTGTCCCAGTTACAGGGTTTGCGAATTCTATGACTAGTGCAGCCTTAGAGCACCGTAGTGAAGGAATCGTCTTAGGAATTGCCACTAATATGTTCAAATTAGCAGGAAGTGTCATCGTTTTCGGGGTAGTAGCAGCCTATGTTATTGGTGTGATTCGATACTTGATTAACTTTATTTTTTAGTGGAGAACTAGCAACTTGACTCTCAGCAAGAATGACCAGGAGGACGAGTATGAAACTTACTGGCGGCCAAACATGGAATTTTAAAGATGACATTTATGTTCAATCAGTCGGTACAGCTGTCGGTCCTAAGGAGTCTGAAGGTCCATTAGGTGAGTATTTTGATCATTGTTACAAAGATCTTTATTGCTTACAAGATAATTGGGAATTGGCTGAGCGGCATCTCATGTCTCAATCCATAGAGACTTGCCTATCTAAGGCTAGTCTGACTGCTAAGGATGTAGATTTATTTCTAGCGGGTGATCTATTAAATCAAAATGTAACTGCTAATTATGTGGCTCGCATGCAAGCAATGCCTTTTCTATGTATGTTTGGAGCTTGTTCCACTTCTATGGAAACATTGGCAGTAGGCTCGGCTCTTATAGATGGAGGCTTCGCAAATCATGTTCTTGCAGCAACTAGTAGTCACAATGCCACAGCAGAGCGACAATTTAGGTATCCAACCGAATATGGCGGACAAAAGCCTGATACCGCCACATTTACTGTAACGGGTGCAGGAGCAATTCTTATTGGAAAAAGAAGAAGCCCCGTTAAAATCACGAGTGCTACGATTGGTAGAGTGGTTGATTATGGAGTGAAAAATCCATATGATATGGGCTCTGCGATGGCGCCAGCGGCAGCGGATACCATTCAACAGCATCTTAAGGATTTAAATCGAAAGCCTGATGATTATGACTTAATCGTAACAGGAGACTTATCAGGTATTGGTTCTCCCATTTTAAGGGAGCTCTTGAAGGAAGAGGATATTGATATTTCTGGTATCCATAATGATTGTGGACTCCTGATTTTCAGACCGGATCAAGAGGTTTTTGCTGGAGGAAGCGGATGTGCATGTTCTGCTGTTGTAACATTTAGTTATTTGTTAGATCAATTGAAGCAGAAAAAATACAAGCGTATTTTAGTGGTTGCAACCGGAGCGTTACTAAGCCCTGTTATGATTCAGCAGAAAGAAAGTATCCCTACGATTGCTCATGGTGTTGTATTTGAAGCTGTGCAAGAAGGTGACCAAACGTGGAATATTTAATGGCCTTTGTAGTTGGAGGATTTATTTGTGTAATTGGCCAAGTCCTATTAGACTTTGCCAAGCTTACACCGGCACACGTAATGAGTATTTTTGTAGTAGCAGGGGCAGTACTTGATGGTTTTGGTCTCTATGATCGGTTAATAGAGGTAGCTGGTGCAGGTGCAACTGTTCCGATTACAAGCTTTGGACACTCTTTATTACACGGCGCGATGCAGCAGTCAGAGGACCACGGTTTCATTGGGATAGGGATTGGTATCTTTGAATTAACATCTGCCGGAATCTCATCAGCGATATTATTTGCATTTTTAGTAGCAATAATTTTTAAACCGAAAGGATAAGGATTCATGGAACAAAAGAGAAGGGTTATTCTAGTGACAGATGGAGATGAATATGCACATAAAGCTGTTCAACATGCTGCAGCTCAGTTTGGGGGAAGATGTATTTCTCAATCACAAGGGAACCCCTCTCTATTAACTGGACAAAAACTTGTTCAGCTAATCTTAAAAACTCCATATGATCCTGTGTTTGTATTATTTGATGATTGCGGGTATATAGGTGAGGGTGCTGGAGAGCGGGCATTGTTATATGTAGCAAATCATCAGCAAATTGACGTGTTAGGTGTAATTGCTGTTGCTTCTAAATCACATCATGACGAATGGGCCAAAGTAGACGTATGTATAGACCGGTTTGGTGAATTGACAGAGTTTGGCATAGATAAATACGGTCTAAAGGAACTAGATATAGGGAGAATAAATGGTGATACGGTTTATTGTCTGGATCAACTAGAAGTTCCCATTAAAGTCGGTGTAGGTGATATTGGAAAAATGGCAGGTAAAGATGACTTGAAAAAAGGCTGTCCGATTACCTTAAAGGCTGTCGAGATTATCCTAGAAAGGAGTGGATACTATGACCGAGCAAACTCAGAATAAAAAGCCCATTTCTCCAGTTCTGGAGGAAAATGAAAGATACTTTAAAGAGAGAGTTGGAATGGGTACCACTTTTGATATAGGCATCAGAAAATTTAAAGTGGTTGATGTCGATGTGCACATGCTCTTTTTAACAGGGCTTAGTGATACCCAATTTATTTTAACTATTCTAAAGCAGGTTCAAGCTATTGATGAGAAAGAAAACCCAAAGAAAGATCCTGTCAAGGTTATTGAAGAACATATTAACCATCAGCAAGTTGCTAAGGTTAAAAACTTAGATGAAGTGACTGATAAACTTCTATCTGGACTTATAGTATTTTTAATTGAAGGAGAGAATGAGGGTCTTGCAGTTGATGTTCGTAGTTATCCTGGAAGAACACCTCAAGAGCCTGATACGGAAAAGGTTATAAGAGGTGCAAGAGATGGTTTTACTGAAAATATTATAGTTAATACAGCGCTGATTAGAAGAAGATTGCGTGACGAACGTTTACGGCATGAGATATTACAAGTAGGTGAACGGTCAAAAACGGACGTGTGTATTGCCTATCTGGATGATGTAGCGGACCCAGGGCTGGTTAAAGTAATTAAAAAAGAAATAAAAGGAATTGAAACAGACGGATTAACGATGGCAGATAAGACAGTCGAAGAATTTTTGGTGAAGCAAGGGTATAATCCATATCCTCTAGTACGTTATACAGAAAGACCGGATGTAGCAGCTTCTCACTTACTTGAGGGCCATGTTATTATATTGGTCGATACGTCTCCGAGTGTAATTCTAACTCCGACAACATTGTTTCACCATGTACAACATGCCGAGGAGTATCGTCAAGCACCTGCTGTTGGAACATTCATCAGATGGGTTAGATTTATTGGGATTTTTGCGTCATTATTCTTATTACCACTGTGGTTGTTATTGGTTTTAGAACCACATCTATTACCAGATCCATTAGACTTTATTGGGCCCAATGAATTGACAAGCATTCCAATAATCGTACAATTATTTCTAGCAGAGGTTGGGATTGAGTTTTTAAGGATGGCGGCCATTCATACTCCGACTCCATTATCAACTGCCATGGGGTTAATAGCTGCAGCACTAATTGGACAAATAGCAATTGACGTAGGGTTATTCGTTCCAGAAGTCATTTTGTATGTTGCTATTTCGGCAATAGGTTCCTTTGCAACACCAAGCTATGAGCTGGGTATTGCTAATAAAATTTCAAAACTCATCATGTTAATTTTTGTCGCAGTGTTCCATGTACCAGGGTTTGTAATAGCAGTAACTCTATATATCCTGTTACTAGCAAGTATAAAATCTCTGAACACGCCATACTTATGGCCGTTCCTACCTTTTGAACCTGTTGCATTCCTGAAGATATTAGTGAGATCATCGGTACCAGGATCAAAATTACGTCCTAGTATTGTCCATCCACAAAATAAGAGAAGAACACCTTCTTAACTTATTGCACGTACCTTTTAATTATGATACAGTTTGTTTTAATAGCTAAAGTATCTAAACAGTTAATAGCCATTGCTATTAGCTGTTTTTTATAATATTCTTTTTAAATAGTGGATGACGTATATATAAATAGGAATGAGGAGAAGATTATGTTTTTTCACGGAACGAGTACAGTAAATGAAAAAGGCCATTTACAAATTGGTGGAGTGGACACAATTACTCTTGCAAAAGAATATGGGACACCTTTATATGTGTATGACGTAGCATTGATTAAAGAGCGTGCTCGTGGGTTCCGTAAGACATTCGAAGAGTTAAATATAAAAGCACAGGTTGCTTATGCAAGCAAAGCATTTTCTTCCATTGCCATGTTTCAGCTTGTCGAAGAAGAGGGACTGAGCTTAGATGTAGTATCTGGTGGAGAGCTATATACAGCTATTGCAGCAGGATTTCCAGTTGACCGAATCCATTTTCATGGAAATAACAAAAGCCCTTACGAAATCCAAATGGCATTAGAGGCTGGTATCGGCTGTTTCGTTGTGGACAACTTTTATGAACTTTCTCTATTAGAAGATATTTGTCGAAGCCTGCAGAAGAAAACTCAAATATTAATTCGTGTAACACCTGGTATTGAAGCACACACGCATGACTATATTCTGACAGGTCAAGAGGATTCTAAGTTTGGCTTTGATTTACAAAGTGGTCAAGCGGACGAAGCAATTAAATTAATTAACACCTTTGAATATGTTGAATTACTAGGGATTCATTCTCATATAGGCTCACAAATCTTTGAAACAAAAGGATTTGTAATGGCAGCTGAAAAGTTATTTGAAAAAATGAAAGCCTGGAAGGATGAACTAAGCTATATCCCTAAGGTTGTCAATCTAGGAGGAGGCTTTGGAATCCGCTATACAGCAGAAGATGATCCGATTCCAGTTTCTCAATATGTGATTGAAATAGTGGATGCTGTAAAGGCAAAGGTTAAGGAACTTGGAATTGATATGCCGGAAATTTGGATTGAGCCAGGTCGCTCCTTAGTTGGGGATGCTGGGACCACCCTATATACAGTTGGATCTCAAAAAGAAGTTCCTAATGTTCGTAAATACGTTGCGATTGATGGTGGGATGAGCGATAATATTCGCCCTGCCTTATATGAAGCGAAATATGAGGCGATCCTAGCCAACCGTGTCAATGATAATAAAGAAGAAACAGTTTCAATAGCAGGTAAATGCTGTGAATCAGGTGATATGCTAATTTGGGATATTGATCTACCTAAAGCTACTGCAGACGATATTCTTGCCGTTTTCTGCACAGGTGCATACGGATACTCAATGGCAAATAACTATAACAGAATTCCTCGCCCTGCTGTTGTGTTTGCTGAAGAAGGAAAAGCTGAGCTTGTTGTGAAACGCGAGACTTATGAGGACTTAATTAAACTTGATGTGCCCCTCAAGCAGGCATTAAACCAAAAATAGTAGATATAATTAAGCTTAAAGCCCACTAGAAACCTGATTCTAGTGGGTTTTTAATGGTTCGAAAAGTAACCATAAAAAAAGAAGAGGAATCCCCTCTTCTCTGTTTACACATTAACTAAATAATGAGCGAATTGCGTCAAAAACACTAGCAATAAAATCTTGCAGTCTTGTTAAAAAGGTTTGTCCTTCTTCTGATTGTAGGAAGGTTGTTAGCTTTTCTTTTGCGATGTTTAACTGCTCTCCAACTTGATTCCAGTCGATATTTAACTCTTTCATTTTATTAAAAAGGGCAATAAGACTATTAATATCTTCTTCTGTTAAAGTAAGCCCAAGCTCTGCAGCAGCAGCCTCAATAATTGCTCGTAAGTCAGCATCCGTTTGTGGGGCATTTTTTGCAATTTCTTCTTTTATGCTGGCCATCAGTGCAGCAGCTTCTTCTGTTCCAAGCTTATCACCAAGTTCTGCTGTTTTAACCATTTCTTCATTTGCTACTTTTTTAACGTCCTCAGGTATTACCTGGTCAGAAGATAATTCATAGGCTTTTAATAGACCTGTAAGTGCAGCCGTTCCAGACACTTGAAAAGGTGCTGTAATGTAAATGGTGGCATCCTTAACACCTGCTGTAATCAGTGCATTTGTATACATATCCTCCGTTACCCAAGTGATATTATGTGCTTCAACCTGCAACCCCGCCTCGGGTTCCGCGATGGTAATGATTGAGGAGGAAATAGCCTTAGTACCAATTTGGGCTTTTGGAATATAGTCTCCTAAATATTTATGCTCTTCATCGTTTGAAACAGTAATAATTTCAACACCCTCTGGTGCTTCCATTTCTGATAGCAAGGCTTGCTTTTGTTCCTCAGTAAGATTTTCTCCTAATGTTACAACCTGATCTCCTACAACTGCATCTGCTAGCGCAACAACTGGAAGAGTAAATAGCGAAACTAAAACAAGTAAAATAGAAAAATGCTTTTTCAAGGAAAATCTCTCCTTTCAAATAATAACGCCTATATAGTATATACACTGAATGGGACAAAATATAAACCATTATTTTCATATCATATAAAAAATAGTTAGAAATTACCATTATTTGTAAAGTAATCTCTGATCTTATAGGTTGGATTGTTTAAAGTAGAAAGTGGACGCAATAATAGTATAACCGAAAGAAACACCTGAAAATATTTCAGGAGTTCCATAAATCAAGCAATACTTGTCGATTATTTTCTTTTTGCTTTCGTTTGTCGTATACTTAAGAAGTATGATTTTACATATTTGACGTTTGAAAGGAGTTCATTACATATGAGCAAATACGCTGTTATTGATTTAGAAAAAGGTGGACAAGTTAAAATTGAATTATTTCCTAATGAAGCACCTGGAACTGTTGAGAACTTTGAATCGTTAATCAATAAAGGGTTCTATAACGGATTAAACTTCCACAGAGTCATTCCAGGATTTGTTGCACAAGGTGGTTGTCCAGATGGCAGAGGTACTGGTGGTCCTGGTTATACAATCAAGTGTGAAACGGAAGGAAACCCTCATAAGCATGAGCGCGGTTCTTTATCAATGGCTCACGCTGGTAAAGATACAGGTGGAAGTCAGTTCTTCATCGTATTCGAACCACAACCTCACTTAAACGGAGTTCATACCGTGTTTGGTAAAGTAGTGGAAGGTATGGAATATGTGGATGATATCCAACAAGGCGACAAAATGAAGGAAGTAAAAGTAATAGAAGAGTAATATTGGTATCCCCTCATTTTGAGGGGATATTTTATTTTTAATGACTAAAACTATGGGAGATTGAACTGAAAAGGAGAGATCTTACATGGCAAAACGTAATGAAAAAACATCTAAAGAGGTTGACCAAAAAGCGATTGTTAATGAAAAAGCTAAACATGAGAATGAACATATTCGTCATGTTGGCCCAGTGGGTGTGCCTAAACAATAAATACGTATACAGAAAAAGATGTGGGACTAAACCCACATCTTTCTATTTAATTTTCATATTTTCGGAAGGCTAATGTAACATTATGTCCACCAAATCCTAATGAGTTGGATAATACGGTAGTAACAGTAGACTGCTTACTTTGATTTGGAACATAATCCAAATCTAAATCCTCATCAGGTGTTTCGTAATTAATAGTTGGTGGGATGATTTGATCTCTGATCGATAGTAAAGAAAATAATGCCTCAATGGCCCCAGCTGCACCTAGTAAATGTCCTGTCATTGATTTAGTAGAACTAATAGACAGCTGATAAGCATGTTCCCCAAAAACTTCTTTAATGGCTCTCGTCTCATATAGATCATTATAATAGGTACTGGTTCCATGTGCATTTATATAATCTACTTCATTTGGAGAAATTCCAGCTTCTTCTATAGCAAGTTTCATAGCGCGTTGTCCGCCCTCACCATTTGGTGCCGGTGTTGTGATATGGTAGGCATCTCCTGTAGCGCCATACCCAATTATTTCACCATAGATATTCGCTCCACGAGCCTTTGCATGCTCCAACTCTTCTAGGATAAGGATACCAGCACCTTCTGCAATGACAAAACCATCACGGTTCTTATCAAATGGTCGACTTGCCGTGTCAGGATTAGCATTAGTTGATAAGGCTGTCATATTTGTGAAGCCTGCAATAGTCATTTCAGTAATAGCAGCCTCTGTCCCACCAGAAATCATGGCATCTACCACTCCATTTTGAATGGCCCGATAAGCATCTCCAATCGAGTTGGCACCAGAGGCACAAGCCGTTACTGAGCAATTATTAATTCCCTTTGCGCCTAATTCAATCGAAACACGTCCAGAAGCAAGATCCGGAATCAGCATAGGAATTATAAACGGACTGACACGCCTTGGACCTTTATCAAGGAATTTTTTATGTTGTTCCTCAAACTCACCCAAGCCACCAATTCCAGAACCAATCCAAACACCAACACGTTCAGGGGCAATATTTTGACCAATGGAAAGGCCAGAATCAAGAATAGCCATCTTACTCGCAGCGACAGCAAACTGTGTAAAGCGGCCCATTCTTTTTGCTTCTTTTCCATCCATAAATTCCTCAGGTGAAAAATCTTTCACTTCTCCTGCAACCTTTACCGCAAATTGTTCACAATTAATTCTTGTAATAGGGGCAATACCAGATATACCACTTTTTATATTTTCCCAGGTAGATTCAATATGGTTTCCAAGTGGAGTAACTGCTCCGATTCCTGTAATGACAACTCGTTTCTTCATATCATTGCCTCCTTATTTTTACAAATAGTTAGCCCTAACTAGGATTAGTAGAATTAAAAAGGAAGACTAATCAAAGCGAGCAAGCAAATAAACAATTATGTATGTACTAAATCAGACCCTCTACTAAACTACTACCATTATATAGCAATTAAGAACAGTCGGGAAGGTGGCCAGACCAATTTTTCTTGTATCATTTTAAATTCCAAGCTGTAAACTAGACAATAAACCTTTCAAATATGCTATAATGGAAAAAATTAAATATAACCAATTATGAAATCCTTCGGGGCAGGGTGAAATTCCCTACCGGCGGTAACGAATGAATTTAATTCGAAGCCCGTGAGCGCTTTTTTACTTTTTGATAAGAGTGCTGATTTGGTGAAAATCCAAAGCCGACAGTATAGTCTGGATGGGAGAAGGATGTAGGAATACGTAAAAGGTAATTCCCTAGTAGTAGGGAATATTCTGTCCGTATACCCTTTTTTCAATTTTTAAATGAAAAAAGGGATTATTAAGGCTGAACTCATACAAACCTTCAAAACGTGTATACATACATCACCCTTAGGATCTCGTCCTAAGGTTTTTTTATTTTTAGGGGCATAGAAATGGCTCTTAGGAGGAGTTAATATGAATGATCAGGATTACATGAGATTGGCATTGACACTCGCTCAAAGTGTAAAGGGACAAACTAGTCCCAATCCTCCAGTTGGGTCAGTCATTGTTAATAATGGCCGAATCGTTGGAATGGGAGCTCATTTAAAGGCTGGTGAAGGTCATGCTGAAGTTCAAGCAATTAAAATGGCGGGAGACCTTGCAGAAGGTTCAACTGCATATGTCACATTAGAGCCTTGTAGCCATTTTGGTAAGACCCCGCCCTGTGCTGATTTATTAATTACTCATAAAGTAAAGAGAGTTATCATTGCAACGAAGGATCCGAATCCTTTAGTAGGTGGAAAGGGAATCGAAAGACTAAGGAAAGCGGGTCTTGATGTCGAGGTTGGAATTTTACAAGAAGAAGCCAATGAAATATATGATATGTTTTTTCATTACATATCCACAAAGACGCCGTATGTTACCTTGAAAACAGCCGTGACTCTTGATGGTAAAACAGCTACAACAACAGGGAGTAGTAAGTGGATAACAGGTCCTGAGGCAAGAGAGGATGTCCATCGCTATCGCCATTTACATGATGCTATCTTAGTGGGGGTTAATACCGTTATTAAAGATGATCCTAGTTTGACCACTCGCTTAACTGGCGGTGGTGTTCATCCGATTCGAATTGTGTTGGATCATCAATTAAAAACACCGTTAACCTCCAAAATACTAAATGATGGTTTAGCTGAAACATGGATTATTACGACCTCTTTTGTAACGGAAAAACAGAAGGATCCTTTCCTGTCAAAAGGAATAAAATTAATACAGTTGCAGGAAGAAAGAATTTCCATTAGAAGTGTATTATCTACTTTAGGTGAGCATTCCATTACGTCTCTTTTTGTAGAGGGTGGCTCAGAGGTTAATGGAAGCTTCATGATAGAACAGGCTTATAATCAAGTTATAACCTATATTGCTCCAAAGCTTGTTGGAGGGAAACTAGCACCTGGTTTTATTGGTGGCGAAGGAATCCTTGAAATGAAGGACGCCCATCAGTTAACAATCAAATCGATTGATCAGCTTGGTGAGGACCTTAAAATAATCGCAGTTCCGCATGACGGAAAGAGGTGACAGCATGTTTACTGGTATAATCGAAGAAATTGGTACGGTTGATCAAATGGTACAGCAAGGAGAAGCAATCGTACTAACATTACAAGCGAAAAAAGTGTTAGAGGATGTCCATCTTGGAGATAGTATCTCAGTAAATGGAGTATGTCTAACAGTTACATCTTTTACAAATAATAAATTTACTGTAGATATTATGCCCGAAACAGTAAGAGCAACCTCGCTTCAAACGTTACAAAAAGGGTCTTCTGTTAATCTAGAAAGAGCGATGGCGGCAAATGGCAGATTCGGTGGTCATTTTGTATCAGGACATGTTGATGGAATCGGAACAATCCGAAAAAAAACAAGAGTGTCTAACGCTGTATATTATGAAATTGAAGTTCCAGAAGATCTAAGGCGTTTTATCTTATTAAAAGGTTCCATTTGTGTAGACGGTACAAGTCTAACTGTATTTGGTACAACAGATAAAACCTTTACAATCTCTCTAATTCCCCATACTTTAAACGAAACCATTCTCGGACAAAAAGGTGTGGGAGATATTGTAAACCTAGAATGTGATATGTTGGCTAAATATATAGAACAATTCGTATTTTTAAGAGAAAAGGAAGCGAAATCCTCTGGGATGTCCGAAAGCTTTTTAAGAGAGCATGGTTATTTATAACGAAAACTTTTGCCGTTGTAATGCGAGCATTTCTGTTCGGAATAAACACTCTCTTAGAAAATAGCAACATAGTTTACTAAATGAGCCTAACTTAAAGACGATAGGGGATGGATATATATGTTTGACCGTATAGAAGAAGCCATTTACGAATTAATGCAAGGAAATGTCGTCATTGTTTGTGATGATGAAGATCGAGAGAATGAAGGAGATTTTGTTGCACTAGCAGATAAAACAACTCCTGAAGTTATTAATTTCATGATTAAGCATGGTCGGGGATTAGTATGTGCACCGATTACACAAGAAACCGCGACAAAACTAGATTTAGCTCCTATGGTTGGTCAGAACACCGACCCACATGGTACGGCCTTTACAGTTAGTGTAGATTACAAAACAACGACAACAGGAATTAGTGCCCATGAACGTTCAGAAACGATTAGACGACTAATCGATCCTGATACAAAGGCAGCTGATTTTAAACGCCCTGGACACATATTTCCGCTTATAGGAAAAGATGGAGGGGTTTTAAGAAGAGCAGGACATACTGAAGCTGCGATTGACCTTGCTCGTTTATGCGGCTCTGAACCGGCTGGAGTCATTTGTGAAATCATTAAAGAAGATGGTTCAATGGCGCGTGTCCCAGATTTGCGTCAAATTGCGGATGAATTTGATTTAAAAATGATTACGATTAAAGATCTTATCGCTTATAGAAGAAAAAAGGAAAAGTTAGTCACCAGAGAAGTGGAGATAAAGCTTCCAAGCGAATTTGGTGAATTTAAGGCAATTGGTTATACGAACGTGTTAGATAACCAGGAGCATGTTGCCCTTGTAAAGGGAGAAATTACAGAGGATACACCAGTATTAGTTCGTGTACACTCTGAGTGCTTGACTGGAGATGTGTTCGGATCATATCGGTGTGACTGCGGCCCGCAATTACATGCTGCGCTAACACAGATTGAAACAGAAGGTAATGGAGTACTTTTATATATGCGCCAAGAAGGTAGAGGTATTGGCTTAATTAATAAAATGCGTGCTTATAAGCTTCAGGAAAAGGGCTATGATACAGTAGAGGCCAATGAACAACTTGGTTTTGCACCTGATCTTCGCGATTACGGAATTGGTGCACAAATACTTCAGGACTTAGGAATTAAGAAAATGAAGCTATTGACCAATAATCCAAGAAAAATTGCGGGATTAGAGGGCTATGGACTTGAGGTAGTAGACAGAGTTCCAATTCAATTGCCTTCAAAGAAAGAAAATGAGGGTTACTTAAAGACAAAACATGAAAAATTAGGTCACATGTTACATTTTTAAACCCGTTTTGAATGATTGCACTAAAAAATGGCTTTAGGTATGATAATAAAATAAATACAAACAAGTAACTACTAGGAGATGAGTATAAATGGGTAACGTATTTGAAGGGCATTTAATTGGTACTGGGTTAAAGGTTGGAATTGTTGTAGGAAGATTCAATGAGTTTATTACAGGTAAGCTTTTAGGTGGAGCACAGGATGCACTTAAAAGACACGGACTACAAGAAGCTGATGTGGATATTGCTTGGGTACCAGGTGCATTTGAAATTCCATTAATTGCTAAGAAAATGGCAGATTCAAAAAAGTATGATGCAGTGATTACTCTTGGTACGGTCATTCGTGGTTCTACACCTCATTTTGATTATGTTTGTAGCGAAGTAGCAAAAGGTGTTTCCGCAACAACGATGCAATCAGGAATTCCGGTTATTTTTGGTGTATTAACCACGGATACAATTGAGCAAGCGGTTGAGCGTGCAGGTACAAAAGCCGGAAACAAGGGCTGGGAAGCAGCAGTTTCAGCTATAGAAATGGCAAATTTAACTCGCTCTTTCCAAGATTAATGTTTAAAAGGGTAGAACTTAAGTAATAATAGATTTTAGGTGTTATAGATTTTATTACCCAAAATTAATTATTTTCTGTTATAATCTATCCATCAGAATGTTATTTTAGTTATGAGGGGTTACTATGCTAATTCGATATAAGAAAAGTTTTGAGAAAATTGCAATGGGACTTCTTTCTTTTATGCCTACAGAGAAGGAATTAAAAAAACTCCAACTGTCTATGAAGCAGTATGAGAATGAAGAAAACTGGCAATTATTTCTTTGGAAAGAAGAAGACATTATCGGGATCATAGGAGTATCCTTCATAGACGAGAACAATCTCGAAATTCATCATATTTGTGTGAATCCTTCCCACCGACATCAAGGAATTGGTAAGAAAATGGTGCGAGCACTAAAGGATCTATTACCTAACAAAACAATTATACCGACAGAACATACTGCGCCATTCTTTGAAAAATGTGATCAAGCTAATGATGTTCTAGAGGACGATAACAATAATGAATCATAAAAAAGGCTGTCTACTATGACAGCCTTTTTAAATGTCTTATTTTCTTGATCTGCTTTTAAGCTCCTTTTGCCGTAAACGTTCTTCAATAACATCTCTTCGGTTTCGTAACGTATGTTTATTAAGAAGGTATTGATCTTCAAGGTTACTATGAGTTCCCCATACCAAATGCCTCACTTTACATTCTTTTTGACATTCAGAAAGTAAGTGTCGGTCTTTTATGGGTAAAGAGATACTTGAATAGGGTTGTTCAATTTCAATCTCAGTTATTCGATCATCTAGTATTTGTAAGAGCTCATCATAATCAAGGCCGAGCTTTTTAACAGCAGCCTCCTCATTTTTTAGAATGATCGATGCATTTTTCATCATTTTTAAGGATCCTTTAAAGTTGCCTCTTCTTTGATGGTAAAGAGAAACGGCAATCTGTATAAGGGCTACCCAATGAATTTTTCGATTTCCTTGATCATCCTCTTTCCAATATTCCTCTAGCACTTCATGACATTCAAAGTAATCTCGGTCCCCATGAAAGTGAACTAAATAATCGATATACGCTTGTGGATACATCTTCTCACCCTTTAAAGCTATTTGACATGAATTTTTCTATCTGTAGTGTATCATGAAAAAATGCTCGGGGAAAATTCCCAGTTACCAAATTAAATCCAAGTTTTTCTATATAAAATTATATTGGACTAGCTTATAATATCGACTATACTAATTATATCTTGAAGTTTCTGCGTCGTATGGAAACTGATCAAAAGTGGATGGAAATAATAATGGTGGGATGATAGTGCAACAATATAGTGTAAAGCTAGATGCATTTGAAGGTCCTTTAGACCTCTTGTTGCATTTAATTAATCGATATGAAATAGATGTATACGATATTCCAATGGCTGAGCTAACGGAGCAATATTTATTATACATATACGCCATGCAAGAATTGCAGCTTGATATAGCAAGTGAATATTTAGTCATGGCTGCAACCTTATTAGAGATTAAAAGTAAGCTTCTTCTACCTAAGCAAGAGGAAGAATTATTTGATGAGGATATGGATTTGGATATGGAAGAAGATCCTCGAGATGAACTCATGGAACGACTTATTGAATATCGTAAATATAAAGAAGCCGCAGAGGATTTGAAAAATTTAGAGGAAGAACGTGGACAAATGTTCACAAGAGCTCCTAGCGACCTAAGTGAGTATGCGACTGAGGCAGAAGAGAAGGTAAATCTAGACGTCAATATTTATGATATGCTGGGTGCTTTTCAAAAGCTACTTCGTCGGAAAAAACTTCAAAAACCATTACAAACCAGAATTACTCGACAAGGAATTCCAATCGAGGTAAGAATGGAACAAATTATCCAGGAGTTAACCTCCCTTAAAGTTAATGAGAAGAAGAACTTTTTAGATTTATTTCCGTATGAGGATAAAGAGCATATTGTAGTAACCTTTTTGGCATTGCTTGAACTAATGAAGTCAGATGCCATTCATATGGAACAAACTCAAAATTTCTCGGCAATTTTTCTTTCTCTAAAGAAAGGAGAACCTTACGATGGACATTCATAATTGGAAGGCTATTATTGAAGGCTTACTGTTTGCAGCTGGTGATGAAGGCCTAACTATTAAACAGCTATCAACCGTTCTTGAACTACATGTTGAAACACTTGAGGATATAATGAACGAAATGAAAATAGAATATGAAGGAGATTCCAGAGGAATTAGAATAATTGAGATAGCTGATGCGTATCAATTAGCAACAAAGAAAGAGCATGCTCCTTATTTTAAAAAGCTAATGGAAAATCCTTCAAGTCAAACCTTATCACAGGCAGCTCTTGAAACGCTAGCAATTGTGGCGTATAAACAGCCAATTACTCGAGCTGAAATTGAAGATATTCGTGGTGTAAAAACAGATCGACCGATTCAAACCTTAGTAGGCAAGCTTTTAATCAAGGAAGTGGGTAGAGTAGAAGGAACTGGCCGTGCGATCTTGTACGGTACAACAAAAGAGTTTTTAGATTACTTTGGCTTAAAGTCAGTGGAGGAACTTCCTAAATTACCAGAAAATACAACGGATGATTTTGTTCAAGAAGAAGCAGATCTATTTTTTGAAAAATTTGCAGAAGCTTTTGAAGATCTCCCATAAAGTTATGGTAAGATGGAACAAAGAGCAGATAGAAAGGTGAGACTATGCAAATTATAGAATGTTTTGGGAGTGAGTTGGAGAAAGCTCAGCCCAATACCTCAGAAGATTTCTTTAACAGATCCAGTGTAACCTTTATAGAAGAAGGAGAGGAAAAAACATTTCATCTCCTTTATATTCGTTACTTTGATGAAGTGTTTTCAGAGTTTACTCCTTTTACAGAAAATCCTATTTTTACTGTATCGGGAAAAGAGATTATGTTTAAGGATATAGTTGGACTCGTTTGTTTGTTGAAAAGTCCAAGTTTCCGCAGTAGAAAGAGAGTGTATATTAATACTCAAAAGGAATTTGCACAATTTTTTCAGGGTATTGATTACGAAAAGGTTAAGGAAGTCTTTCAACACCTTGCCGATCAGGGAAGCTATCAATTAACATCTCCACTTTTGTTTATCGAACAACCGTAGAGTTTTATACATAAGAATAAAAAATAGGATGATTTGGGGGAGCTAACGATGGGAAACGATATTGTATATAGTCAAATAGAACAGGTTGAGGCATTCCTTAAAGAAACGGTGGAGTCCGTTTCAACTTTTTTAAATGATGTCACAATTTCAACCCTGAAAAGTGAAGGGAACGAGGAAAAGGAAGAGTATTATAAACAGCTTTTATCTGGTTTAAGACGATTAGTTGTTTTTTGCGAAGAAGGTTTGGATGCGTGTCAGGTTGTATTGAAAACAACTCCATTTCGAAAGCCTGCTGCTGAAAAAACATTATACAAAATCTATCATCAATGTATTGAAGAGTTTTTCTCACCGAAAAATGATGTATGGTTTGAAAATAGTCGTTCCGCTTATACGGGGAAAAATGCAATTAAATTCTCTGATGAGGCTCCAGCTTCTTTAAAAGTATTGTTTGCTCAGCTTGAGGGACAATTTCAGAAAGTTAGGGAAGAGTTAGAGTATTATGAAACAGACTATCGAACTAAAATGATGCAATCATAAAATAAACAACAAGAAAAGGGTGGCAATTTGCCATCCTTTTCTTTGTGTTCACTAGTTTCCCGTCCTTGGCTTAGTAGGGTCACAATTCGGTGTGTTAACGACATCTGTTGACTCGGCCAGCTTCATTAAATAATAACATTCTTCTCTAGCCATATGATCTGCCATTAATGGAGTTAATACACTAAGAGTTTGACCTGTTAATTCAAGCTCTTCGATTTCCCGAAGAAATGCTTTGAAAATCGTAAATTCTAAATCTATTTCATGGTGGAACCGAGCTAACGCTGGAAAACTGGTTAAGTTCGTCCTTAGGTAGCCTGCCATCTCAACTGCTTTTAAATAAAAATCCTCAAATTGTTTGGTGAACATTTCACTTTTTTGCTTAAGATCCTTTTCTACACGATCTAGGTTGGCATCAATTGCTCCTGCATGTCCAGCAGCATCTAGTAACCAAAGAAGGTCATGGTGTAATGGATGAACAAGAGGGGGGATTTGTTTATCAGTCAAATAAGTCAATACCCGTAAAAATTCATCAAGCTCGTTTACCATGTGATTTAGAAATGAAGGTGGTAATGAAATGGAAACATCCTTCAATAATAATTTTTCTAAAAGCAGCAGCTTGAATTCTCTTAGCTCTTCTCCCCCTTCTTCTGCCTTAATGGCTAACCCATGTAAGGCATCCTCTGAATGAGCCTTCCTTGATTCAGAAAGAAGGCTATCAAACAAATGTATAAAGGCTTTTGCTTTCTCAATATGTTTTGTTTCCTTTGGAGCTAGAGAATCTCTAATAAATCTGCCATGATCTCCAAGTACCTGTAACCAAAACTGTAGTTCAAATGAGACGGTTTCTTTATATGTTTTCACCAATCCTCCTCCTTCCACTCCATCTTATGTCGATGATTTTATTTACATGTATGTCCATATGGCACTTTTAAAAAGGAGTGACCATATCATAGAGGGGTGAATGTAACTAAGGAGGGATTGGATGGAACAGCAAAAATATTTGGTCTATTTTGAGGAAGTTGTGAAATGGGCAAGTCAATTAAAAGGTGTAATTGGGGAGCATAATCTAACGGCCGAGCCTTTTCTTCAGTTAGACCAAGAGCTGACAGTTCTTGTGTCAAAAGTAGATGAAGTCAGTTCAAATAACCCAGTCACAATAGAAGGTATTGAAGAAGTAAAAGGGATGGTTGCTACTTTATTTCAAAAAGCACAGTTTCTAATTGATGGGAATAATAGAAACACTCTAAACCGAAGAGTACCAATTGGAGAACACGAATTACCGCCGTTACCTTATCCATATGATGCGCTTGAACCACATATCTCGAAAGACATAATGAAGCTCCATCATGACACCCACCATAAAAGCTATGTTGATGGTTTAAATAAGGCAGAAAAAATGATGGAGAAGGCAAGATATACAAATAATTACGACCTTTTAAAACACTGGGAAAGAGAAGCAGCCTTTCACGGATCAGGGCACTATTTACATTCGATTTTTTGGTTTGTCATGAAGCCTAACGGTGGGGGGAAACCAACTGGTAGTTTATTAGGTCAAATCAAAAAGGATTTTGGAAGCTTTGAGCAATTTAAAGAGCATTTCACAGAAGCTGCGAAAAAGGTAGAAGGCGTCGGCTGGGCTTTACTAGTTTGGTCACCAAGATCACACCGTCTCGAAATACTTCAAACCGAAAAGCATCAACTAATGACACAATGGGACACGATTCCTTTATTAGTTCTAGATGTGTGGGAGCATGCCTACTACCTCCAATACCAGGCGGACCGAGCGGAGTACGTTTCAAACTGGTGGAACGTTGTAAACTGGGATGAAGTAGAAAACAGATTTACCCAGGCGTCAAAATTAAAGTGGCAACCATATTAAGGAGGCTTATTATAATTGTCAGCTGACTTGGTTTTGCCGTAAAGGTGGTAACAGTGCTGCTGGTTAGTCTTGTGCGCCGATATATGTTGGGAAGTCGCCGATATATGTTGGGAAGTCGCTGATAAAAATGGAAAGTCGCCGATATATGTTGGGAAGTCGCTGATAAAAATGGAAAGTCGCCGATATATGTTGGGAAGTCGCTGATAAAAATGGAAAGTCGCCGATATATGTTGGGAAGTCGCTGATAAAAGTGGAAGTCGCCGATATATCTTTGAAAGTCGCTGATAAAACAAGGGAAGTGGCCGATAAAAGTAGAAAGTCGCCGATAAACCTCAGAAGTGACCGATAAATGTAAAAAGTCACCGATAAAAGCATAAAGCCTCCACTTCAGCGGTTAAACTATAGTCAATATCGCACAGTTAGTTTAGGAATAGTTTCATATTTAACACAGAATGTAGAGTAAATCGAATAATCTTATAAATTACATCTTCTAAACGCGACTCTGTCGTGTTTTTTTTTTGAGAATCTATCGGAACAGGACAGTACACTCATAGCCTTCTAACCTCTCCCTTGAGCACTAGAGCTTTTCCAATAAAATTCATTTTTTCATCATAACTGGACAGGTCATGCATAAACTTGTACAAAAACATGGAAAAAAGCGGGGGGATTTGCAGATGAGGCTACGGACATCGCTCGTATACATATTGCTATTGTCATTTTTAATTTCAATGATGCCTTCAAAGGTAGAAGCTGCACCTGGTGTAAGTGCTCATAGTGCGATAGTAATTGAACAGGAATCGGGCAGAGTCATCTTTGGAAAACAAGAGCATGAGGTTAGAAGGATTGCTAGTATCACCAAGATTATGACAGCGATTCTTGCTATTGAATCGGAGAAGCTAGAAGAAAAAGTGACCGTGAGCAAAAATGCGGAAGGAACAGAAGGGTCTTCTTTATATTTAGTGGCGGGAGAGAAAATCAAGCTTGAGGATCTGGTATACGGGCTTATGCTAAGATCTGGTAATGATTCTGCAGTAGCTATTGCTGAACATGTAGGTGGAAGTTTAGAAGGCTTCGTCTATATGATGAATCAAAAGGCAGAGGAAATTGGAATGAAAAATACCGTTTTTTCAAACCCACATGGATTAGATGATCATGAAGAGCATTACTCAACTGCCTATGACATGGCGATACTGACAAGATATGCAATGCAAAATGAGAAATATCAAGAAATTGCTGGTACTAAGGTCTATCGTTCACCTCATCCAGAAGAAAAGTGGGACCGTATTTGGAAAAATAAAAATAAGCTATTAACTGGCCTTTATTCTTATTCAACTGGTGGGAAAACAGGTTATACAAAGCGGGCGAAAAGAACATTGGTTTCGACAGCTTCTAAGGATGGGATGAATTTAGTGGCTGTTACCCTAAATGCATCTGGTGATTGGCAGGATCACATTTCTATGTTTGAATTTGGCTTTAATAACTATGATCTAGTTAAAGTTCTTAAACAAGGTAAGCTCTCTAAGCTTGATGATCCATTTTATGAAAATAAAGTTTATTACAGCCATGACTTTGTTTACCCTGTTTTAAAAACAGAAAAAGAAAGCTTGAAAGTAGAGATAAAACTAGTAACTCCAAATGAATCAAAATGGAAAACGCCTCAAGATATTCCAGTACCAATTGGGAAAACAATTGTATACCTTGATAATAATATCATTGGCGAGCAAGCAATCTTTTTTGAAACAGATGAGATGCCTGCACCGAAAAAATCTTTTTTTGATTTGTTTAAAAGCTTATTCTTCTCCTTTTTAGGTGTAGAATTCTATGGTTAATATAATTTGGATGCTCTTAACGGTAATAGGAATTGTTTTTGCTATGATTAACGGGACAATGGAACAGGTAAATGAAGCGGTATTTACGGGTGCTAAGGAAGCAGTAACCATTTGTATTGGATTTATCAGTATACTAGTGTTTTGGTTGGGCCTAATGAAGATTGCCCAAAATGCTGGATTACTAGAATCCTTGGCTAAGCTTTTCCAACCAATTGTACGCCGATTATTTCCAGATGTTCCTATTAAGCATCCAGCAATGGGTTATATCCTTTCTAACATGATTGCCAATATGTTCGGGTTGGGAAATGCAGCTACTCCGATGGGAATCAAGGCGATGGAACAGTTACGTGAGTTAAATGGTGGGAAGGATTCTGCGAGTCGATCGATGATAACCTTCCTTGCCATTAATACCTCCAGCTTGACCCTAATTCCAACTACGGTCATTGCGATTCGTATGCAATATGACTCGGCGAACCCAACAGAAATCGTCGGGACCACATTAGTGGCAACCTTTTTATCAACAATAGGAGCTGTTCTAATTGACCGGTACTTTTATTATCGAAGAGTCAGGAAAGGAGAGGAGCGAAAATGAGTGTCATTTCAACTGTCTCTTTATGGTTGATTCCTTTAATCATCGGATTCGTCCTCTTATATGGTACCTTTAAAAAAGTTCCTACTTATGAAAGCTTTGTTGAAGGGGGAAAGGATGGGTTAAATATTGCCTTTTCGATTATCCCCTATTTAGTAGGGATGTTAGTGGCCATTTCAGTCTTTCGTGCTTCTGGAGCCATGGAATTCTTTACTGGTTTAATTAAACCTTTCTTTGAGATGATTGGAATACCGGTTGAAATTGTTCCTTTAGCGCTAATTCGTCCCATTTCAGGAACGGCCGCACTTGGTTTAACTAGTGATATCATCGCTAACTACGGACCAGATTCATTTCTTGGTAGACTAGCCTCTACATTACAAGGTAGTACAGATACCACATTCTATGTTCTGACCGTCTACTTCGGAGCAGTAGGTATTAAGAAAATGGGAGACGCTCTAAAAATAGGTTTATTAGCAGACCTAGTAGGGATAATTGCAGCACTTGTCGTCGTGACGTTAGTGTTTGGATAAAAAATAAGTAGTTCAGTTTTAAAAGTACAAATTATTTGTACCTTTGAATTGAGCTACTTTTTTGTTTAAAAAATTATATAACAACATGGACTTGTAAAATTAAAAGAGAATCAAAAAAATATAGAGAACACCAGGTGGAAAAATGGTAAAATTAAACAGGTTGATTCTTCATTCAGTTTTTTGCTGCTTTTCAATGTTGGGTTAAAAAGCATGCTTGATTTTAATGCCTGTCAGAAAACAGTCTTTTAATATAGGGAGTTGAATAAAATGAAAAAACTACTTTTACTTGCAATCATAGTTATTCCTATTATCCTGCTAGTAATGTTTTTTAGAAGTAGTGATCCGATACAAACGATTAGTGATGTTAGAGACGGGATCGCTATCAATATAGAAGAGATTGATCAAGTGGAAACGGAAGATGGGGTTATTGTTTATTCGGTTGGAGAGTCAAATAGCGGAGATAATTATATGTACTCAGTTGATCAGTTACGGAAATCAATAACAGGTTATAAATGGCTAGGGGGTGGTGGACATGTGAATCAAGATGTCCCACTCAACAAAGAATTTGCTCTTTCATTACAGTTATTTAATGAAAAACAGAATATTGTCCCCACCATATTCGGTGTTCGGAAAGATCAAGATATCAAAAAGATTAATGTTAGTACACTTGGAGAATCTGTTGATGCAGTTATGCATAGAGGACCAGAGGGTGAAATGTTTTACGTAGTCCATTTTAGTAGAAATGTTGTTGATTCTACTAATTTTCAAATCATCATTACTTACAAAAATGACACAAGTCTTGCTTACGTGATCTCAAGTGATGAAGAAATTTCTAAGTTGCAAGAGGGAATGCCGTTTTATTTGAATAAAATGGACTTTAAATAATCACGCTAAGTAGAATAAAAAAACGGAGCATTTCCTTATTGGGATTTGCTCTTTTTTAGTGTCTTGGCTATTAAACAAACATTCTCGTTATAGGCTATTAATCGATAAATGTTAAAACCGATGAATAAGCCAACCGTGTATTTTAGGATTTGAACATCCACACAATAAAATCATGCTTCTTGTTTATTCGACATAGACAAGCTAATATGTAGAATGAGGTGAAAAACATGGAACGTTTACAAAAAGTTATTGCCCAAGCGGGTGTTGCATCAAGAAGAAAAGCAGAGGAGCTCATCCAAGAGGGAAGAGTAACAGTTAATGGAAAGGTAATGAAAGAACTAGGGACGAAAGTGTCTTCTAATGACAAGGTAGAAGTAGATGGAATTCCTCTTGAACGAGAACAGCCTGTTTATTTCTTGTTATATAAACCAACTGGTGTTATTTCTAGTGTTTCCGATGATAAAGGAAGAAAGGTCGTAACAGACTTTTTCCCACTTTTAAAAGAGAGAATCTATCCGATTGGACGTTTAGATTACGATACATCTGGAGTGCTATTACTTACAAATGACGGAGACTTCGCAAATACATTAATGCATCCTAAGCATGAAGTAGACAAGGTCTATATTGCAAAAGTAAAAGGTGTTCCAACTAGAGAACAACTGAGACTTCTTGCAACAGGAGTTAAGTTAGAGGACGGAATAACAGCTCCGGCAAGGACAAAAATGATTTCTTCGGATAAGAAGAAAAACACTTCAATTATCCAGATTATTATCCACGAGGGACGGAATCGACAAGTGAGAAGAATGTTTGAAGCCATTGGGTGCCCTGTTATGAAGTTAAAGCGAGAGCAATATGGATTCATTACACTTCATGGCTTAACACCTGGAGAATCAAGAGAGTTATCCCCGCATGAAGTTAAACAGCTTAGAGCGCAATCACAGGCAAAAACTAGAAGATAATCCTATTTACAATGATATTTGTCACATAAGATTCATATTCTAGATTCGGTTATTTATGAACAGAATGCTATAATTAAGACGATTGTCCTTATAAGAGAAATAAACTTTTTTTTCCTTAAGAAGAGAGTTTGTTGTCTACACTTGGAATTGGACTTGCAAGCTTTCTAGGGGTAAAGGAGAGAGTGTGTTTTGAAGAAAAAACGGCTTATTCTAAGAACTACAATTTTAAGTGTGCTAGCCTTAGCATTATGCTATACCTTGTATGTCAATTTCTTTACCAGTAAAGAAAAGGTAAAAGTAGGTAGCATTGCACCTAATTTTATATTGAAGGACCTAGAGGGTAATGAGTATGAACTTGAGAACTACCGGGGAAAAGGAGTTTTCTTAAACTTCTGGGGGACCTATTGTAAACCTTGTGAAAAAGAAATGCCTTATATGGAAAATCAATACAAGCATTTTAAGGATCAAGGTGTTGAGATATTAGCGATTAACGTAAATGAAGCCCCAATAGTTATCCAAAACTTCGTCGATCGTTATGAATTGACGTTTCCTGTTCCGGTTGATAAAGGGGATCAGGTGCTAAATGCATATGGAGTTGGACCAATTCCATCCACATTCTTAATTGATAAGGATGGTAAGGTAGTTGATATCATTACTGGATCCATGACAGAAAAGCAGGTTTATGATTATATGAATATGATTAAACCTTAACGGACAAGTAGGTGGGAGAAATGGAGAACGTAAAATGTGAATGTGGTCATGTTAATCCACTTGGTACAGTATTATGTGAATCATGTGGTAAACCACTAGAAGATAAAGCACCCCAAAAACTATTAGATATGAGATATGATGGTAGTGCTAGACGGTCACAGGTTTATAAAAAGTCTATTATAGATAAGATTTGGAATTTCTTTTCCTCTGTAAAAGTAGGGGTTTGGTTAATAGTCATAACTCTGGTGGCGTCTACCTTAGGTACCATTTATCCACAAGAAATGTATATACCTCCAAATGTGACACCAAGTGAATTCTATAAGGATCAGTATGGTTGGACAGGTCAGTTATACTATGCTCTAGGTTTTCATGATATGTATGCATCTTGGTGGTATCTAATTATGATTGCATCAATTGGAATTTCACTAGTCATTTGTTCGATTGACCGTGTTGTTCCATTATACCGTGCACTAAAAAAGCAAGGTGTAACTAGACACGAAAGCTTCTTAAAGCGTCAGCGTTTATTTGCAAAAACAAGCTTTCAGGAAAATCAAAATGAAGCATTCAAAAAAATTGAGGAAAACCTTAAAAAACGCAAGTATAATGTTAGAGAAGAGAATGGAAATATACTAGCAGAAAAAAATCGTTTTTCAAGATGGGGTCCTTATGTAAACCATATTGGACTTATCATTTTCCTTATTGGTTGTATGTTGCGATTTGTACCAGCTATGTATATTGATGAAGTTTTATGGATTCGTGAAGGCGAAACAGAAGTAATTCCTGGTACAGAAGGGAAATACTTTTTGAAAAGCGATTCCTTTAAAGTAGAGCTTTACGATAGAGAAACAGAGCCAGAGGTCTTTGATGCAACTCTAGAGCGTGTTGGATCTGTCGTTAAGAACTATCAGACGGATGCAGTTCTTTATGAGCGTAAAGGGGATATTATTCATGGAGCAGATCCTGAGCTAGAAGTAGTGAAGGAACATCCAATTCGAGTGAATGAACCATTGAAGCATGACGGCTATGCTCTTTATCAGGTAGATTATAAGCTAAATGAATTTAATTCTATGTCTTTTAATCTAGTAGATAAAGCGACAGAAGAAACATTTGGACCATTAAAGGTTAATCTTTTAGATCCTGCCACTGATTATGATTTAGGAAATGGATATCGCGT
Organism: Bacillus sp. AK128; assembly: GCF_053903075.1. NCBI lineage: Bacteria > Bacillati > Bacillota > Bacilli > Caryophanales > Bacillaceae > Bacillus > Bacillus sp. AK128. The sequence continues at coordinate 1,480,916 of NZ_CP096379.1, forward strand.
CGAATTAATGAGTTATTTTGCTGATTTTTACTTTGATGGTGATGGAAATCCTGCATCTAAATCCAAGGTGCCAAATAATCCTGCCTTTGTTTTCAATATGATAACACCTTCAACTCCGGATGGTGAGGTAAGCTTTGTGGCGATCCAGGAAAATATTGAGCCACTTGGTGAAAATCAATATAAGATGGAGTTTGCAGGTATTGAAGTGAAAAACGTGTCTGGTCTTACTGTTCGTAGAGATTATACACTTGGGATCCTTGGTGTTGGAGGAGCGATTTTCATGATTGGTGTTATTCAAGGTATGTACTGGCATCATCGACGTATTTGGATATATCAGAAGGAAAATGAAATCTGGGTTGCTGCTCATACGAATAAAAATTGGTTTGGTATTAAGAAGGAATTAGAAATAGTAGTAGCTGGAACAGGAGTAACTGTGCCAGTTGATCAAACGGACGAGCAGAAACCTGCTTAAAGAAAGGAGGATTTAGAATGGTTGAACTAAGTAGTAATCTACTTTATACAGCATTTATACTTTACTTAGTAGGTACCTTCTTTTTTGGAGGAGCTATTCGAGATAAGCAAAGTGAAGTGAAAATAAATAAATGGAGTAAAATAGGAATCTTTACAACAATTGTCGGCTTTTTAGCCCAACTTGGCTATTTTATTCTAAGATGGATTGCTTCAGGACATGCTCCTGTAAGTAACTTGTTTGAATTTACAACTTTCTTTGGTATGATGCTAGTTTTGGCGTTTATTGTTCTATTCTTTATGTACAAAAGTAGTGCACTTGGATTATTTACGCTACCTGTCGCCATTTTAATTATTGCATATGCTAGTATGTTCCCGCGTGATGTGGCACCACTGATTCCAGCACTACAAAGTGACTGGCTGCACATCCACGTAACCACGGCTGCACTTGGAGAAGCGGTACTTGCAGTGAGCTTTGCATCTGGACTTATTTACTTAATTCGTGTTGTCGACCAAACAGTAAAAAGTAAGAGAACCTTATGGCTTGAAATTATCATGTATAGTTTATTAAGTGTTATAGGTTTTATTATTGCAACAGTAGCTTTTTCTTTATCAAACTACGAAGCTACTTTTACTTGGATGGATCCAAACATTGATCAGGAGGTTGAGTTAGTCTATACTCTACCACCTATTGTTGGACCTCTTGATGGAACTGAAGTTAGTACAGATACGATGCACCCGATCTTTAATGCACCTAGCTGGATGAAGGGGGAAGGGGCACCTAAGAAATTCAATACCCTCATTTGGTCATTAGGAGTTGGATTACTTTTATACTGGGGATTACGATTAGTGTTAAGAAAGAGAATTGCTGCTGCGATTAAACCACTTCTTAAAAATGTAAACCCAGAGATTGCTGATGAAATTACGTATCGCTCTGTGGCAATTGGTTTCCCAATCTTCACGTTAGGAGCACTTATTTTCGCCATGATATGGGCACAAATTGCTTGGACAAGATTTTGGGGATGGGATCCAAAGGAAGTATGGGCTCTAATCACGTTCTTGTTTTATGCAGCCTTCCTACACCTACGTATTTCACAAGGCTGGCATGGTGAGAAGTCAGCATGGTTAGCTGTTTTAGGATTTGTTATTATCATGTTTAACTTAATTGTAGTAAACTTAGTAATAGCAGGCTTACATTCTTATGCGTAAATAACAGACTGAAACAACGATAGAACTTAAAAGCCTTCACCGCTAATGTGAAGGCTTTTTTTAGAAGAAGGACATTTTAATTGGGTAGTTTAAAAGAAATTGGTGTACTTTAGAACTATGTACCATTTATTCCAATAAATCTTGGAATGTAAATTACAAAATAAAGTTTACAGAGACATCCATGAAAGAAATTTTACACCATGGAGTATGAAAGTAATTCTTTTATTTCAAGCAGAGATCGTAGTGGAGGAACGCGAGACTCCTGCGGGAGCAGCGGGTCAGGTGAGACCCCGGAAGCGTAGCTGAGGAGGCTCACCGCCCGCCCCGCGGAAAGCGAGTGTTCTGGAACGAAGATCCCTTATTTTCAGGATACCCTTAATTTAAATAAGGTTTTTCATAAACAAATTGTCGAGGTGAAAATACATGGAACAACTATTAAATATTCTTGTTGTGGATGATGAGGAAAGAATTAGAAGGCTGTTAAAAATGTATTTAGAAAGAGAAGGCTATCAGACCGAGGAAGCGGAAGATGGGATCGAGGCTCTAGAAAAAGCTATGAATAAAGACTATGATCTCATTTTATTAGATGTAATGATGCCTGGTAAGGATGGAATAGAGGTTTGCAAAGAACTTAGAGAATTTAAAGCGACTCCGATTATTATGCTTACTGCAAAAGGTGAAGAAATTAACCGAGTTCAAGGGTTTGAGGTTGGCACGGATGATTATATCGTCAAACCGTTTAGTCCTCGAGAGGTCGTATTACGTGTGAAAGCGTTGTTAAGAAGATCATCACAGACTTCATTTTTACATACAGAACCAACAACAAAGGATGTCCTTGTCTTCCCACACTTAACGATTGATAACGATGCTCACCGTGTGACTGCTGATGGAAAGGAAGTAGGTTTAACTCCTAAAGAGTATGAATTACTCTATTTCCTAGCGAAATCACCTGACAAGGTCTATGACCGGGAGCAGTTACTTAAGGAAGTATGGCATTATGAATTCTTCGGTGATTTACGTACGGTTGATACCCATGTGAAGCGCTTAAGAGAAAAGCTGAATAAGGTCTCTGAAAAAGCAGCAAAGATGATCATTACAGTATGGGGAGTAGGCTATAAGTTTGAGGTCGTCGAGGAATGAAGCTTTGGAGAAGTGTAGTTGGTAAGCTATGGATGACGATCTTGTTTTTAGTGTCATTCGTGTTATCCATCCTTACCTTTATGCTATTGGAATTCTTTGACCAATATTATGTAGAAAAAGCTGAGGATGATTTAAGTCAGGTAGCTAGTAAAATTGCCAGAGTCATGGAGGAGCATGAAGACGAGAGCTTGGCCCGTTCAATTTCCTGGGAGATTGTTGACCCTTTAACAAAAGTAATCATTGCACAAGATGATGAGCATTATTGGTACTCTCCTTCGAAGGGTGAAATGATTGATATCCCGTTATCCTTCCTGAAAAATGATCCGGAGTTATCGAAGGTTTTAGCAAATCAAGAGACGGTCATCAAGAAAACCGAATACTCCTCCATTTTAAAAGGAGGAGACGATTATAATGAAATCATTATTGTTGGGGTACCGTTTACTTCACAGGAAGGAGAGGAAAGTGCCGTATTTCTCTATCAGTCACTTTACGCCGTAGAGAAAACGACTGAGCACACAACAAAGCTCATCTTTCTTGCAGCAGGAATTGCCTTTATGCTGACAACCTTCTTTGCATTTTTCCTTTCCTCGCGGATTACATCACCATTAATTAAGATGCGTGAAGCAGCTTTTCAAATTGCCGAAGGAAAATTTGAAACAAGGCTACCTGTTTTAACCCAGGATGAAATTGGTGAACTTGGGATTGCGTTTAATAAAATGGGGAAGCAGCTTAAATTAAATATTGATGCACTAAGACATGAGAAGGAACAATTATCTAGTATATTAAGTAGTATGGCGGATGGTGTGATTACCCTTAACCGTAATGGCGTCACACAGGTATCAAATCCACCAGCTGAACGCTTTCTTCAGGCATGGTATTATGAGCAAGGCATGGAAGAAAATCAAGATAAAATGGTTCCTGCAGAAATGAGAGAGCTTTTTCGCCGAGTCGTGTCATTGGAAAGTGAACAGCTTATAGAAATGGACTTTCAAGGACGAAATTGGGTAGTTGTCATGAGTCCTTTATATAATGGAGAACAAATTCGAGGTGCAGTTGCAGTAATTCGTGATATGACAGAGGAAAGACGTCTTGATAAGCTAAGAAAAGATTTTATTGCCAATGTTTCTCACGAGTTAAGAACACCAATTTCGATGCTCCAGGGTTATAGTGAAGCAATTATTGATGACATTGCTGGTACAGAACAAGAGAAGAAGGAAATCGCTGAAGTGATCTATGAGGAATCTCTTAGAATGGGTAGATTAGTGAACGAGTTACTTGATATAGCAAGGATGGAAGCAGGGCATATCCAGCTTCAAGAGGAGCAAATTAATGTTCAAGAGTTTTTAGAAAGAGTTGTTCGAAAGTTCCAAGGCCTTGCCAAAGAAAAGTCCATCACACTCACTTATCATTGTGATAACTGTGATCAATCTCAGTTTACATGTGATCCAGACAGGATGGAGCAGGTGCTAACTAATCTAATCGATAATGCGATTCGCCATACTGATCAAACTGGTATAGTAGAAGTAAGGGCAACGATGATAGAGAATGGACTGAAAGTAGATGTCCAAGATTCGGGTTCTGGTATCCCTACTGAGGATTTACCATTTGTCTTTGAACGTTTTTATAAGGCAGACAAGGCAAGAACAAGAAGAAAAGGCGGGACAGGCTTAGGGCTCGCCATCGTGAAGAATATTATTGACGCGCATCATGGTCAAATCTCTGTTCACAGCAAAATAAACGAAGGTACGACATTTTCCTTCTTTTTACCACGAAAATAGCAGATTTTCCGCATGTCTTGACGAAGATTCTTGTTCCATACGAAACATTTTATCGTGTAAACAAAAACAGGAGTAAGAAAAAAACTACTTGTTTCATGATAAGTCATCGTGTAAGATTGGATTGGAATGAGTCGAATTATATACTTTTTAATTTTAGGTGTTCAGTGAATTCTTTTCACTGACTTAAAAGGGAATCTGGTTGAAATCCAGGACTGTCCCCGCAACTGTAAGTGCAGACGAAATGAAAGTAACCACTGTATAAATGAGATGACCCTCTGGTTGTTCCTTATACGGGAAGGTTTCAAAGTAGAGTGAAGCACAAGTCAGTAGACCTGCCTATCATAAAGTTCATGAATCTTCGGGGGTTGAGAAGAAGGAACGATCAACAGTAGTTTATTATATATTGATCGTTTTTTTGCTTGCCCTCATAAAAGGGCAAGTTTTTTTATTTGAATACGACATTAGGGTAGTAAGCCATAAGGGCTTTTACATAAAAATTTTTAGGAATAAAGGGGTCAAATAGGATGAAAATGAAGCAAAATCTATTAATGTTACTACTTGCACTTTTCACAGCTTTTACATTAGCTGCATGTGGTGCTACAGATGAAGCACAAGAAGAGCCAGCAACTACAGAAACTGAAAGTGCTGAAACAGAAGAAAGCGCAGAAGGTACTGAAGAAGAAAGTAGCTTTCCCGTTACCATTACGGACGCTGTAGAAAATGAAATTACGATAGAGAAGCAACCGGAAAAAATCGTATCTTTAATTCCAAGTAATACTGAGATCGTCTATGCTTTAGGTATGGGAGATGCAGTCGTTGGGGTATCAGATTTTGATAATTACCCTGAAGAAGTTACAGCTAAAGAAAAGATTGGTGGAATGGAATTCAATGTTGAAAAGGTGATTTCCCTTCAACCAGACTTAGTATTAGCTCATGGTTCAAGTGCATTTAGCTCAGAAAGTGGATTAGAGCAATTACGTAGTGCAGGGATTACAGTAGTGGTCGTTCCTGATGCAACGTCGTTTGAGACAACTTACGGTACAATTAATATGATTGGTCAGATTACAGGAACAACAGACAAAGCGGAAGAAATTGTTGAAGGAATGAAATCTAAATTAGCTGAGATTAAAGAAAAGGCTTCAGCTATTACAGAAAAAGCTACAGTATGGGTTGAAGTTTCTGGAGCACCTGAAATTTATACGACAGGAACAGGCACATTCATGCATGAAATGCTTGTAGCAATTAATGCCAATAACGCTGCAGGTGACCAAGAAGGATGGGTTATGCTGACAGAAGAGGAAATCGTTGCTTTAAATCCAGATGTAGTCGTTACGACTTATGGAAGCTATGATCCAAATGCTACAGCCAATGTGTTAGCAAGAGAAGCATGGAGTGAGGTTCCTGCCATTCAAAATGAACGTGTCCATGACATTCATTCTGATTTAGTATCACGTCCAGGTCCTCGTTTAATTGAAGGAGTAGAGGAACTTGCAAAAGCAGTATACCCTGAAGTTTTTACAGAGTAACAAGTATGTACCTTATATCATTAGCGGTGTCGTTTCTGTCACCGCTATATTTTTGGGGATATCGATAGGTTCCATATCGATTCCCTTTTCTACTATCTTCTCCATTTTTCTTCAGGAATTCTTTGGTTTCCAATCCGAAATTGATCCGATGCTAGTTAATATCGTGATGTCAATAAGGTTTCCACGCGTTATTTTAGCCTTTTTAGTAGGTGCATCACTTTCTCTTGCAGGAGCGGCATTTCAAGGGCTTTTGAAAAACCCTTTAGCCGATCCGTATACATTAGGCGTATCTTCAGGAGCATCTGTTGGAGCTGTCGTTGTGTTGTTTTTCACCATTCAAATTCCTGGCTTAGGTATGTATACCCTTCCCGTATTTAGTATAGGTGCAGCTTTTTTAACCTTAATTCTGGTATTAGCCTTTGCGAAACTAGTAGAAAAACGGATGACCGTAGAAACGATTATTTTAACTGGTATTATTTTTAGTTCATTCTTAGGATCCTTTATCTCTTTAATGATTGCGTTAACTGGAGATGAGCTTAGACAGATTATTTCTTGGTTGCTCGGAAGTGTTTCGATGCGAGGCTGGGAATACATCAACCTTATGCTCCCTTTTGTAATAGTAGGTGTCATCCTTTTGCTTACCCAGAGTAAAGAATTAAATGTACTTTCATTTGGAGAAGAATCGGCACAGCAATTAGGTGTAAACGTCCAGTTAAGAAAGTTTATGATTCTAGTCAGTGCTTCCTTACTAACCGGGGCATCTGTAGCTGTTTCTGGTACAATAGGATTTGTAGGTTTAGTCATTCCACATCTAACAAGATTATTATGGGGACCTAACCATATTCATTTATTACCATTATCGATGCTGCAAGGTGGCGCTTTTTTGGTATTAGCTGATTTAACAGCTCGGACGATTATCGTACCAAGGGAGTTACCAATAGGAGTCATTACTTCTTTAGTTGGAGCACCTGTTTTCGCTATGATTTTATATTATCGAAAAAAAGCAAGGATGTGATCACATGCTTCAAGTGGAGCAACTAGCATTCTCTTACACGGATGAACAAACCATTAAACCAATTACCTTCTCTGTAAATAAAGGGGAGGTATTTGGCATCCTTGGACCTAATGGGAGTGGCAAAACGACGTTATTAAAACTGCTCGCTAAAACACTTACCCCAACTAGCGGCTCTATTACCATTAATAATCGATCAATTACTGACTTTACCAATAAGGAATTTGCACAATCGGTTGCAGTTCTGCCACAAATCACAGATACGGCCTTCTCTTATACAGTGAAGGAAACGATTAAGATGGGCAGATACGCTCATCAAACAGGGCTTTTTTCAACTTGGTCTACTGCGGATGAAGAGGTTGTGCAAGAGGTGTTAAAAGATACAGGACTTGTGCGGTTGCAGCATAAAGGAATTCAGCAGTTAAGTGGAGGAGAACAACAACGAGTATTTCTTGCCCGTGCGCTCGTTCAACAGCCTGATTTATTATTACTGGATGAACCTACTAATCACTTAGATGTTTCCTATCAGATTAATCTATTTGATGGACTATTAAAACTTAAACGGGAGAAACGGCTGACCGTAATTGCCATCTTTCATGACCTTAATTTAGCTAGTCTATACTGTGACCGGGTTTTACTTTTACATGAAGGGCAACTTGCTTCAATTGGTACACCAAAGCAGATTATGCAATCTACTCTTTTAGAAGAAATATATAAAACTGCTATCATTAGGAAGGATCATCCAGAGCTGGCGAAGCCAATTCTCGGATTACTTCCAAGGCCTATTGGGGAAGAGAATGGTTCAGTTATTGAGCAACTCAGTGTGATACATAGACCGGAATATACCGTTATACATTCAAAGCATGATTTTAAAACTTTATCGTCCGCATTAATTGGCGATGGATTCAGATGGTCTCATACCTTTGTAAATCGTCATGTCGATGCTACGTATGTTTGTTCAGATGCAAAGGTAGAAATGAATCATTATCTAGAAACCAATGGCATTGATTCATCCAATACAGTAGCCATGATGACAGCTGTTAACTTAGAAGATGTGGTCATTCAAAGAGTAGAAAATTCTGCGGGTGCTTTTTTTGTAATGGTGACAGCAGGGACTGGAAATGCTATTGATGCCTCACGTGCCCTAGACCATGAAATCCCGATTCTACATCCAGGCACCATTAATATATTTATCTTACTTGAAGCAAAACTTACAGAGGCTGCATTCGTACAAGTCCTAACGACCGCAACAGAGGCGAAAGCAAAAGCGTTAGCATCTCTACAGGTAATTGATCCAGTAACCGGTACGGTTGCAACAGGAACCTCAACGGATAGTATATGCATTGCGGCTAGTCAAACAGGTATTGAGTATGAGTATGGTGGCCCATTAACCCCAATTGGTAGACAGATTGGAAATATGGTGGCAGAGGCGACTAAAAAAGCAATTAGTCATTACAAGAAAAGAAGGAAAGACCAATCTTATGATTGAACATATTGTTGCAGTAGTCCTTGCATTAATTTTAGATAGATTGTTTGGTGATCCAAGATGGTTACCACATCCAGTAAGAGGGCTGGGCTGGTTAATTAGTAAATTAGAACAAATCTTTAACAAAGGAAACTTTCGAATCTTAAAAGGAACAGTTACTGCCTTTATCGTTGTGATTTTGCCATTTACAATTTCCGTATTTATTATCATATTTTTTTATCAACTTCATTCCGTTGCGGGTGTCCTTGCTGAAGCCATCATCATTTTTACTACCATTGCTCCTAAAAGCTTAGCTTCTGCTGCGATGGATGTGTACACACCTCTTAGAAATGGGCAAGTACCAGAAGCAAGGGAAAAGCTAAGCTGGATTGTTGGTAGAGATACCTTGCATTTAGAAGAAGATGAAATCACTCGTGGTGTCGTTGAAACGGTGGCAGAAAATACAAGTGATGGGGTAACAGCTCCAATTTTTTATGCCATTGTTGGAGGAGCTCCCCTTGCAATGGTCTATCGTGCCATCAATACATTAGATTCTATGCTTGGCCATAAAAATGAGCGTTATCTATTGTTTGGAAGAGCTTCAGCCAATTGGGATGATTGGGCAAATTGGATTCCAAGCCGCCTAACCGGTTTATGTATGGTAACGGCAAACCTCCATGTCTCTTCTGTAACAATCGATAAAATTTTTCCACTTTTGGTTAGAGATGCGAAAAAGCATCCGAGTCCAAATAGTGGCTGGGGAGAGGCGGCTATGGCCTTGTTACTGGGAGTTCAACTTGGGGGAGCTAACTATTATCAAGGGAATCTATCCATTCGCCCGAAGATCGGTCTTCGGTTAAGAATTCTCCATAAGGAGCATATTCTTCACTCCATCGTGATCATGCAACGAACAGTGCTGTTATTTACTTTTCTATCAATTATAGGAGGTGTGCTTTATTACTACCTATCCCTCACATGGAGCTAACCCTATATATCTATATGAAAAATTACAAATTCCTTTCCAAAATGAGGTATTGGACTTTAGTGTAAATGTAAATCCATACGAGCCACCTTATGACCTAACTAGCCTATCTCCTTTTTTTACGGATTGGCTAAAGGAATATCCAGACCCAAAAAGTATTTCTTTGAAAAAGTCGATTAGTTCGTTTGATCAAGTAAGATTTGAACATTTATTTATAGGCAATGGTGCTGCACATTGTATTTTTCTTTTAGCTCAACTATTTAAAGAACAAACAATTGGTGTCATTCAACCCACTTTTGTTGAATATAAAGAAGCTGCGAAGCTCTACGGTTGTACCATAAAGGAAATAACCGTGACAAAAGAAAATGATTGGTTGGTAACAAATGAGGAACTTCTTCCATTTTTAGAAGAAATAGATGTTTTATTCCTCTGCAATCCTAATAATCCTACTGGTACTGTATTAGGTAAAGAAAGGATGGAGGAAGTGATTCAATTAACAAAGGCAACTAATACCTACCTAATTGTGGATGAAGCCTTTTATGATTTTAGCTCTGTGCCATGTTCAATTGCCCATGAAGTGGAAAAACATGCTCATGTCATCGTGTTAAGGTCATTAACAAAGATGTATAAGCTAGCTGGAATCAGAATTGGATACGTGATTGGCCCTACCTCCATTGTCGAAAGACTTAACGCGAATTCACCACCGTGGAGTGTGAATCGTATTGCTGCTGAATTGGCAGAGCATGTTCTCTCTAAAAGGGATTACCCTGATGAAATCAGAAGAAGAACTCAAGTAGAAAGAGAGCGAGTCCTACTGGAATTAGAAAAGCTCGGTTTCTATGTTTCGCCATCTAAGGTTAATTTTTACCTTTTATCTGACATGATTAACCAAGACAATCTAGATGGACTAATTAACCATTTACTATTGAATGGTGTAGTCCCAAGGCATACATATAATTTTCCGGGTCTAGATGGAAAATATATTCGACTTGCGGTAAGAGAGCAGAAATCTAACAACGTATTACTGTCACATTTAAAAGGATGGCGAGAGCATTGCTAGTGTTTGTGTCGGGTGGAGCAAGAAGTGGCAAGAGTACCTTTGCAGAACAGCTTGTTGAGCAAGAAGCCAACTCAGGTCCCCTTCATTATATTGCAACAAGTAAACCAACGGATTCAGAGATGAAGGATCGAATTATTCATCATCAAGATAGGAGAACAGCAAACTGGAAAACATGGGAGCAGCCCACTTCAATCAACGAGCTAGGAAGAAAATTTTCCGATAAAGACTGTATTTTATTAGATTGTTTGACGATTTGGACAGCAAATGAACTATTCAAAAATGGTGTCATACAAGACGGAAGATCTGTATATGAGAGAATACTCCATTCCATTCAACAGTTCAACCATGTTCATTTGCTTGTGATTGTCTCAAATGATCTATTTTCTGACGAGGTTCCTAGAGATGAAGGCTCTTTTATTTACATGAAACTATTAGGTTCTTTACATCAAGAGGTTGTAAGGATAGCTGACTGTGCCTATCAAGTGACACATGGAATTCCAACGAAAATGAAGGGTTCATCATCATTATTGTAACTGGGGGAGGGGTTATCTTTGCTTAAGGGTTTATTGCTATGTATCCAATTTTTCACGATCATCCCCTATAATAAAGAAATAGCTTGGGAAAGAAGGACCATTAGTTGGTGCTTAGCATTATTTCCGTTTGTTGGACTCCTAATTGGGCTGGTCGGCTTCCTACAATATTGGCTACTTTCCACCTTCACTCCTTTTCCAACCATGTTTATTGCTTTATGGATTATGTTTTATTTTATTGCCATAACAGGTGGCTTACATATTGACGGCTGGATGGACTGTAGTGATGCCTTTTTCTCTTACCGAGATCGGGAAAGAAGACTTGAAATTATGGAGGACCCTCGTGTGGGTTCGTTTGCTGTACTGTCCGTACTGTTTTTACTAGCCTTTCGATTGCTATTTTTATACGATATACTAAACCAATCCTTTTCTCTAGGAGTAGCGGGATTACTTTTGGTCCCCCTTTTAATAAGAGGGATGGTAGTCTTTATGTTAGTTAAGGGTCGCCTTACGAGGAACAAAGGGCTTGCAGCGGCATTTCAAAAAGAAGCTTTGCCAATAATCCTACCTTGGACAGGTGCTATATTACTTCTTTTAGTAATTGCTCTTAGTCTTTTGCTTCCCATTTCTTTGTTTTTGAGTGTGGTTCTAGTTGTAGCTTCGGTTGTGTTTGGAACTCTATTTTATAGATTTTGTGTCAAACAGTTTGGTGGGATTAATGGTGATACATTAGGTGCATTACTGGAAGGAGGAGAGACCTTCTTATGGTTCGTACTGTGGCTATTACTCTACTTCGTCATGGGATAACAGAGGAAAATCAACAAAAAAGATATATTGGTTGGACGGATGTACCGCTTTCAACTGAAGGTCGATCTCACTTAACGAGGATGCAGTATCCAGAACCAGACTATATCATTTCTAGTGATTTAAAACGGTGTATGCAAACAGTAGAAGAAATCTATGGTTCTAACCTCAATGTGCCAGTGACTTATTCAAGTAAATGGAGAGAGCTATCTTTTGGTGATTGGGAACGTAAGAATCATCTTGAGTTGAATGGTAATCCTTTATATGAAAAGTGGTTAAATGAATGGGAAGTTGCTCAAATACCGAATGGTGAGAGCTACCCTACCTTTAGAAATAGAGTAATGAATGGGTGGTTGGAAGCAAAGAAACTTCTTGTGGATTTTAATTATAGTGAACTTGTCATCATCTCCCACGGAGGACCGATACGATTGTTCTTGAGTGAAATGGCTCCGAACCGCAAGCCATTTTGGGACTGGAAAGTTGATAATGGAAGTGGTTATCGATTAGTAACCACAGAAGAACGGCTAAGGAGGAACGAAAGATGTATTTCGTTACAGGAGGTGCCTTTCAAGGAAAGCGAAGATGGGTTCAAGAATTAATAGATGCGAAGCTCTCTTCACAACCTCATATTTGGATCAACGGCTATGAACATCCTGTTCCTACTCTAGATGAAATAGACCCAAACATAAAGACTATTATTATGGAGGGTATGGAAAGGCACATACAAATGGCTCTTCATGAAGGAAAGAGTCGTGAATATTGGCAGCAGAAGCTTAAGCCTTTTATAGAGTGGGAGAATGAGTCCCAGGGTAGAACACTCATCCTCATTGGGACTGAAGTTGGATTAGGAATCGTTCCTATGCAGGCGGAGGACCGCATGTACCGTGATGTGGTAGGATGGGTATATCAGGACCTTGCAAAGGAATCAAAACTAGTAGTAAGACTTTGGTGTGGATTACCACAGTTTTTAAAGGAGGAACAAACATGAAGATTTATACAAGAACAGGTGATAAAGGACAAACAAGTATCATTGGTGGAAGAGTGGAAAAAGATGATATTCGAGTACATGCGTATGGAACGATTGATGAAGTGAATTCGTTTGTCGGCCAAGCCATGCAGGAGCTAAATCCTGAATTATTTTCGGATGTTCTAGCAGAGCTTGAAAAAATCCAGCATGAATTATTTGATTGTGGAGGAGATCTGTCAACAGTAGAAGGTAAACGTCCATATCAGGTTACTGCTGAAATGGTAGAATTTCTTGAAACTAGAATTGATGCATACATAGATGAGGCCCCTGAGTTAGAAAGATTCATATTACCAGGTGGAACAAAAGCTTCTTCCATTATTCATATTGCAAGGACCGTTACAAGAAGAGCAGAACGCCATATTGTAAGCTTATCAAGAGAAGAAGCTATTAATAAGGTTGCGCTTCAATATGTAAATCGTTTGTCTGATTATTTCTTTGCTTTAGCACGCGTCATTAACGTACGTGAGGGAGTAAAGGATGTGGAATATGAAAGAAGTGCAATTGTATTTAGAGGTGGTAAGAGGAAGGAAAAATGAGCTCACTTAAGAACAAAGTCATCATAATCGTGTTTTTTGCTTTGTCAGTTGTCGGGGCAGCGATTAAGATTCCACTAGGCATTTCAAGTATTGCACTTGATAGTGCCCCTGCATTACTTGCAGCCATTTTACTTGGACCGATTTCAGGAGCTGTAATAGGGACAATCGGTCATTTAATCTCAGCGTACATAGGAGGCCTTCCTCTTGGCCCCTTTCATCTTTTGATTGCTCTTGAAATGGGGGTAATTATTTTTCTGACTGGGATCTTATTAAAAGGCAGAACGCCCATGATCGGGCTATGCTTTTTTATCATCTGTACAACAATATTAGCACCACTCCCTTTCTACTTTATTTTAAGTCCAGCCTTTTTTTGGACAATATTATCTCCATTATTTATTGGAGCAGGGGTAAATAGCTTGATTGCATTTTTACTCTACAAACCTTTACAAAGCTACTTTAGAAGGAATAAATGATCATGAGAGATGGAATATATCTTCAAGTAGAGAGCGCGTCTGAGTTCGTCATTACGGCTGATAACTCAGGAGGGATTGGCTTAAAAGAACAAGATTTTGTTCAAGTGCCTAATGAAATAGTCGGCTATTTTTCTGCTAGAGTAGCATTGATGGAGAACCTGAGCTTAGGGGGTGCTCCACAAGCAATTATCCTGCAAAACTTCTCTGGAGATGTTGTGTGGGAGGAGTATAGAAAAGGAATTGATCGGACGTTAAGGGAACTAGACCTTCCATCTCTGCCTCTCCTTGGAAGTAGTGAGTCAAACTTTAACCTTGTTCAATCAGCTCTTGGCTTAACGATTATTGGAAAGCGGAATGAAAAGCTAAAAAACAACAATACGACTGAAGCTGCTGACTTTGCAGTACTTGGAACACCTTTAGTAGGACTGGACGTCATCACTAATCAAGATCAAGTACTTCCCCTTCCATTGTTTAACTCATTGCTCTCCCATGAAGGAATCTATGAAATAGTACCAGTTGGTTCAAAAGGAATTCAAGTAGAATGGGACATGCTTTGTCAACGAAATAATCTGCCGTGGACAAACTTAGAAACCGCTGATGGCATCTCTTTAACTCAGTCATCAGGTCCCGCCACTTGTGTGTTAATTAGCTATGACCCAACCCAACTTAATAGTATTTACAACAAAACATCTCGTTACTTTCATCCATTAACGAAGAGCTAATAAAAAGAAACGATTCAAAAATTGAGTCGTTTCTTTTTTTTATAGTTTTATAGCCATCAAGGGTAAAAGGACCAGCTAATGACTTCCATTTACTATTTACTTTTCTCATTTTTTCTCCCTGGCGTTATAAAATTCAGCTGTTTAATTATGGTAAACTAATCAGTGTGATGGCAATCATTGGCTTAAAATCGATAGAGTTGTTATGACATCTAATGAAAATGATATATCTGTTTTTGAAAAAATAATACTTATAAGCGTTGATACACTTCATAATCATTAATTAAGGAGTCCTAAAAATGCGTGAGAGATTAAGACGAGATTTAATCCTATATCAAAAGGCACACAAAAATGTATGGAATCAATGGCTACATTATTTTGCCTTTTTGTTTGCGTTCATTGCTTGGATTTTTATATTTATAGATATCTTAGTGACAATCATATTTGCCTTTTTACATTATGTATTCTCATGGATTGGCCATTTTTACTTTGAAAGAAATAAACCAGCTTCATTTAAATATCCGTGGCTTGGATTTTATGCCGGATTTAGTTGGTTCTTTATCAGAAGCTTTGAATTAATTACTAGAAAAAACGTACTTCCTAAATAATCATAGGATTATTCCGGACCTTTAAAATCATAGACAAGAATAAAAGTTACTTTCTACTTAAAGTTTGTCAGAAGCCTTGTGTTAAACAGATTGTTGAAAAATAGTATAAATTAGGCTTAAATATTTCAAAGGGGGCCTATAATGAGCGATATTATCCTAATTGTGTTACTTATTCTTTCAATTATTGCTTGGGTTATTTTATATCGAAAAGCTGATGAACCAGAGCCATACTTGTTTTTAAAGCTTTTTGGATATTCATTCCTTGGAGCTACTATGATAAATCTAAATGGACTTAAGCTGCCACTTGGCTTTGTAGTGTTTCTCTTGTTTTTTCGAAACATTTCTGTAAATGGAATGATTAAAAAACAGGCTGCTTACATTGGTTTTGTTGTATTTTTAATTTCATTAATAGTTCCTTTTATTGAGGAAAAGTTGTATGAAATTCCAAGAAAAATAGACATACAGGATACGAACTTTTACAGTGGAAGCTTAGTAGAAGAGCTGAATAAGGTAAAAGAAGAATTTATGATGGAAGGTTATGGACTCCAGATGACTGATTTTAGAACGGTGTTTACCAATGATGGTCAATACAAGACTCTAGAAATGTCACTTTTAGAGGATGCCTACCCAATTCAAAATCATTATACAATCCATTTAAAGGAGGACGGGAAAACCTTAATAGTTAAGAGAAGAAAAACAGAGTATCAACATTGGGAAGGGATGAGCTATACAGAAGCGGACTTTTTACTAGCAAATATAGATTTAATAACAAAACCAATGTTAAGTCATAAAGAAATGAAGTATTATGGGCTTCGTACTGATGGGGGGCGGAGAGATTACGCAATCAGAGATCAGGAAAAATACAAAATTCATACAGGTGGAAAAGAAAAAATAGAAAATAATAAACTTCCAGTTGATGGCTATCTTGTTGAAGTATGTGGAACAAGTGAAGAAATTGAACAGGGGCATTCAATGTTTGAGTGTGATATTAACGAGCATTACTTGTTGGATATGCTGGAAAGAGAAGTAGAAATTAATGAATCTACTATACTATCTGTTGCGAGAAATATCTCATCAGAAATTGATCAATGGTTAACTGAGCATATGGGTGACTATATTGCATTTGAGATGAACGGGGAGTATGTATTAAAGCAAGATGGAGTCGAGAAAAAAGTAACAGAACAAGAATACACGCAGGCTCTAAAAGAAACTCCTATTACCAATATCAGGTTTGATAAACAAAAGGAATTTTGGGAAGTCAAGGTTGAAAATCAATATGGAAACCAACCACACACTATGGAATTTGCCATAGATGGTGTGACGCGTGAGGTTGTGTCGTTGGAATTTAAATAAAAATGGTGAATCTATTTATAGGTGAATTTTGGAGGGAAAGTGATGACTACTGTTTGTTTAATCAGACATGGTGAAACGGATTGGAATGTAATAGGGAAATTGCAAGGGAAAACAGATATCCCTTTAAATGCTCGTGGGATTTCACAAGCTGAAGAATGTAGAGAGTATTTTAAAGGAGCAAATTGGGATATTGTGATTACGAGTCCATTGATTCGGGCCAGAAGAACGGCAGAAATTATTAATGAAGGTATTCAAATTCCACTTGTCATTATGGAAGAATTTCAGGAGAAGTCTTTTGGTGAGGCAGAAGGAATGACCGTCGAGGAAAGACATGCTGCATTTCCAGACCGCAATTTTACCAATCAAGAGGAAACAGCGGTATTTCATGACCGTCTGATCAAAGGATTAGATAGGATTAATGAACTTTATAAAGATAAAAAGGTATTACTAGTGGCACACGGGGCTGTCATTCATGCGCTATTGAAAATTCTTTCAAATGGAGATGCTGAAATAGAAAAAACTCCACTACGAAATGCTTGTATGAATAATCTCCACTTTAATGAAGAACGATGGCATATCAAGGATTATAATCAAGTCTCTCACCTTTCAGATATAAAATGAGGCCTTTAGGTAAATTAAAGAAGTACAAACAGGGATAAATTTGATTTTTCCCTGTTCAAAGTGATTAGAAAGAAATAGTTTATGGAGGTACACCCTTGCTAACATTATTTAAGTACAACTGGCAGGTTAGGAATGAATGGTTTGATTGGTGTGACTTACTCTCTAGTGAAGAGCTATTGAGGCCGAGAAAGGGTGGAGTTGGAAATATACTTCACACTCTTATTCATGTAATTGATGTTGAGTATAGCTGGATTCGTGGCATAAAAGATCTACCCGATGTTGAGATTCCATTTAAACATTATGAGACCGTTGATGAAGTGAAAAAATTATGTATTGAGCTTCATAAAGAAGTAAGGGACTTTGTAGAAGGTTGGTCATCGGAAATGGAAGATCAACTAATCAAGGTCAACTGGAGTCATGAGACCTATACAAAAGGTGAAATCTTGAGACATATTATTGCCCATGAGATCCATCATATCGGACAGCTTTCCGTTTGGGCACGTGAACTTGGTTTACAACCAGTTTCAGCAAACTTAATAGGGAGAAAGTATGTTTAAGACAATAGAGTATTTACAGGATGGTTCTAATAAGCAAAGGAACGTTTATAAGACTCTTAAAAATATAGCTGTGTTAAAGTACAGTGTTGATTTTTAGCAGAGTTGATTGAAGTGGAAGGACGCGAGACTCCTGCGGGAGAAGCGTGGTGAAGGAGACCCCACAGGCGGAAACGCCGAGGAGGCTCCCGAACCCGCCCGCGGAAAGCGAGTGTCCTGAAACGGAAATCAACAACAAACTTTAACAGAGAATATAAATATCATGAATGATCTAAAGGAGTTCTCACCTGTTTTATGTGGAACTTTTCCGATTCAAGTGGACATTGAAGGGTCTGATTTAGATGTTATTATGCATGTTAAAGATGAACATGCTTTTGAGTGTAAAGTGAAGAATTTGTATGGTGAAATGCAACAATTCGTCATAAAGAAAACAATAATAAGAGAAACTGGAAGTACAAAGGTGAATTTCTTATTTGAAGGGTTTGAATTTGAGCTGTTTGGTCAACCGCAAGAGGTAGAACAACAACACGCTTATTTACATTTAATTACTGAGCATGAGATTTTAAAAAGAAATCCATATCTTCGGGAACGAGTAATTGGTCTTAAACAAATGGGCTACAAAACGGAACCTGCTTTTTGTAAGGTGTTAGGGCTAGAAGTAGAAGATCCTTATCTAGAACTTCTTCATTATGGACGTGCAAAAGGGTATATTGAATAGAAGCTAGATTGGAGAGAGTAAAAATGAAGATTAAAGAAACTAAAACAGGTGTTTCTATTAATGGATTTGAGTTTGAGGGGCATATTGATGAAGATCAGTCTTGCACAGATTGTCATCACTTTCTAATTTATTCCGATGAATTTGATGCATATTTTTGTCCGAATTGTAATGAGTGGATTGAATCTAAATGCAGTGACCCTACATGTTTTTATTGCCCTAAACGGCCTGATCAACCACTTCCAAAAAAGATGAACACGTAAACTTCGAGTTACTCAAGGGTAGCTCTTTTTTTATTTAGGCTCTTTTTTAAAACTTACACGAAAAATTCTTATAGATAGTCCATCTTGCAAGATGCTACAATAATAGTACAAAAATTTTTCGGAAAACTGTAACTTTTATAATTTATATTCGACTATATGATTAACGGGGAGGGTAAGGCATGAACACCGTGTTTCAAGAGCTTTACGAGAAATACCATCAGGATTTATTTCAGTTCCTTTTTTACATGGTAAGAAATCGGGAGCAGGCAGAGGATTTGGTACAAGAGGTATATATAAAAGTGTTAAAAGCATATGAGCGTTTTGAAGGAAAGAGCAGTGAAAAAACATGGTTGTTTTCGATCGCAAGACATGTAGCCATTGACCATTTCCGAAAGCAAAAAGGTTGGAAGCAGCGTCTTCTCGAAACCTTTGATTGGAGCACACAGCAAGTCCAGGATCACCAACCCTTACCGGAAGAAATTGCGTTACAAAATGATGAAATAAAACTAATGTATCAATGTTTAGATCAAGTGTCTGTGGATCAGCGTGCAGTCATTATTTTAAGATTTATGCAATCCTTATCCATATCAGAGACGGCTGAAGCTCTAAATTGGACGGAAAGTAAAGTGAAAACGACACAGCATCGTGCCCTTAAGATCCTGAAGGGGATTATGGAACAATCAATGGGAAAGGAGGGGAGTTCAGTTGAAAAAATCAGAGTGGAGCGATAAGCAGCTAGAAGAGCTTCTCGAGCAATTGCCACAAGTAAAAGATCGTCAAAGTCCAGAAGAATTATACCGTAAAATTAATGCTCGCTTGCAGGATGAGCAGGTTCGGAAAAAATCAACAAAGACTTGGATGCTCCCAAGCGTAGCCGCAGTGGCTGCCGTACTCCTAATCATCGTAATTGGCCCTTCCTTTCTAAATCTTACGGGTGGATCATCCCAGGAGAATGCAAGTGAGGAATCGGTTAGTGAAGGGGAAATGGCTAGCTTAAACACAGCAGAAGAAAAAGGGGCCACTTCTTTGGCAGATGAGGAAGAGGCAGGTATTACTAGTACGGAAGAAAGTACAGATTTACGAATGCCTACTTCTGAAATTAATCATGTTCTTACTGGAACAAATGGTACTTATGTAACGATAGGTATTATGAATGATCAAGCGTCGAATCTCGTCCCCATTACATTTGTCTCTGAAGATTCGAATGTATCCCGTGTTGATTTGTTGGAACAAGTATTAGACCAACTCCCCTATGGAGATTTTGGTTTAATCCCTACCCCGTTAAGCGAGTTAATGTTTAAGGAGATAGATGGGAATCGTATTGAAATCACATTTCCAAATGCAGTCAATGCGACAGGGGCAGCCTTAAGCAATGAGTACTATAAGGGTATTGAAGAGGTTCTTAGATGGATGGGGTATTCAGCAGCCGTTCTAAGAATGGAAGATGGAAGCGAGGTTGAGATTGGTGAGTATGGAAATATCCCATCTATTGATTCACCTACTTCTTCAAGGGGATATTTCTTATATACAAATGGAGCTGGCTCAACTTATTTAGTACCTGGGAATAGTCCTTCTACTACTATGGAAGAGGCGTTGGAAATAATGAAGATAAATGACGGGCTTTTAGAACCTTCCATTCCAACTGACATCATAATTGAGGATATAACGGAAGTAGATAAAGACAGAATAACAGTTACTTTTTCGCCTGATAGTAATGTAAATCAAGAGAACATTTCTCATGAATTAATGATTAAAGCGATCCTATTAACAGCAAAAGAATTCGGATATGCCGATGTCACTTTTGTTAATACATCTGAAGAAATTGGAGGCCTCCCATTACAAGTAAATGGACAGCCGAACCCAATCCCAGTACCAGCTGCACCAAATCATATCGATTTTCCAATTACTAATTAGAGGCTGATGCCTCTTTTTTTTTGGTCTATTTTAAAACTTGTCCTCATATTTTATAGCATTAATGGAAAACTTTACAGGGTGTGAGTATTTTTTCTGAAGAAAATAGGAAAAGTAATCACTTAGGATTTTGAAGATATTCCAACCTAAAGAAAAAGTGAAACCAGATGCTACAATTTGATCCTTTCTTATTGGGGATACGACAAAGGTAGCAAAAGCTTGGAGGAGGACAAGGAGTATGTTGGATTTTTCAAGACGTATTTTAATTGTATTAATTATGGGATTTTGTATTGCTTGCATGTTTTTAAGTGTAAAGACAGTTAAGGCAGAAGGACAATCCCCTATCATATTAGCTGAAACGATTAATTGGGTATGGCCTGCTTATGGAGAGCTTACCGATCATTTTGGGACTAGAGATGGAAACCATCATGGTATAGATATTGCAGCACCAACCGGAACGGAAACCTTCTCTGTGGAGGAGGGGGTTGTAACAAAGTCATATTATTCATCTACATATGGACATGTGATTTTTGTTAAGCATCCAACAGGATTTGAAACGGTGTATGCCCATTTAAGTGAGCGATTAGTGGAAGAGGGGCAAGAGGTTAAAAAAGGTGATATCATTGGTAAAGTGGGTAATACGGGTAGATCAAGAGGTGCGCATTTGCATTTTGAAGTCCATATGGGGGATTGGAACATTGACAAGTCGAATTCAATAAACCCACTCCTTGCTCTAGATGTATCGGTATTAATCGACGGAAAAGTTAGTCAAGCCATGGCAGAGCAAAAGCAAGCAGAAAAATTGGCCTTATTAGAAACCGTCATCCAGGAAGACCAAGTAGTGGAATGGAGTGCTACTGAGAAGGAGGCTGAACAATTATTATCAACTTCAGTCATCGTGTCCTCAAAGGATTATAATGCAGACGAATTAGTTGAATTAGAAGAGTTGATGAAAAAGGAAGAACAAAAAGTCATCGAAACAGACCTAGTTGTTGAGGTTGAGGAAGGTATGACTCTTTGGGAGCTGTCTGAGGAATATGATATACCAGTCTCATCCATTAAAGAATGGAACCATTTAGTCTCAGATAAGATTTTAATAGGGCAAGAGCTCTTGATTATTCAGAAGTAGGAATGATTTCTTAGTAAAATGTAAGCATACATACATGAATGAGCCTGACTAATATCGGTGCGTGAAACTCACCCATAATTGCTAAAATGAACCAAAATACAACCATAACAAAACAAAAAAACCTCTGGTCAACAGAGGTTTTTTTCGTTAAATAGAGAATGATATACTCTAGGTTCTATTCGAATTTTAAAGCGTCACCATCAAATGGCTCATCAGCGATTTTGATGGAGTCAGTAGGACATCCTTCGAAAGCGTCCATCATATCTTCTTCTAGTACTTCTGGAATTTCAACGATCCCAGCATTGTCATCAAGTGTTACGAATGCAATACCATCATCATCATAGTCATAAATATCAGGTGCTGCTGCACCACATGCTCCACATGCAATACAAGTTTCTTTGTCAACGATTGTATACTTTGCCATTATAAAAACCCTCCTGAATCTAAAATACACATAAATAGTTTATGCTAGAATACCGCTTTTGGGTAAACCACTTACATTTACTTAGTTGTATCTTTGTAAAGTGGAAACGAATTCCTCATACATATTGTAAAACTGTTTGGCCAACTTTTCAACAAAAAAAGTAATGAGAATGCTTATCATATAAGGTTTCACAATATATTAATACCCTTTCCTAGAAAATATAAACTAACCCATTTTTATTGAAAATTTGTTAAAATAAAAAGAAGAAAGTGAAAAGGAAAGTAATCATGAATTATTTATTTTTAACAACTCTATATGGATTAGATAAAATTAATGGAGAGAGAACGATTTATTCGATCTTTCACTTATACAAAGGAAAACGCTCCTCCCAGACAATTCAAGATGCTAAGTTATTTAATTTAGAGCCTTTATTTGGTGTAATACCAGATCTAACAAGAACAACCTTAGATCAAGTGATAAACACTCTAGAGAATAAAGAATATATATCTTCCGTTGGTGATGGTGCATATATCCTCACACATTCAGGAAGAAATGAACTGAACTCTTTTGACTTACCAGAAGCATTGAATGGATGGGCTTATTCAAGCATAGCTCCGGTTCTATGGGAGAGGCTGTCTCTAACTATTCAGTGCTTGTCTTATCTTATTCATCATAACAATCGATTTATTCCCATTAATCGTGATCCAAGTACATTACAATGGGTAAAATCGTTTTTAAGGAAGCAACCGGCAACTAGAGAGTTAACAGCGAAGAAACTTCATGAGGAGATGTTTTCAATCCTTTCTTTATTGGGTGATCAACACTCGACGATACTTGTATATAAACTGACAAGTGTTGAGCGAGTGGGCTATACGAACACACAGATAGCAGAATTATTAAATTTAGACCCATTAAAGGTATCCATCTTATTCCAATCCACCCTTCACTTCATATTAAGAAAAACGGAAGAGAATATAGAGAACTTTCCGGTACTAAGGCAGTTATCTATGATTGCTAATAAGCCTTCTACTTTAACTCACTCTACCTTTAAAACCTTAGAGCTCATTCAAAAGGGAAAAAGTATTGAGGAAGTCGCGGCTATTCGTTCTCTGAAGAAAAATACGATTGAGGATCATGTTGTTGAGATCGTATTAACCAATCCTTCATTTGATGTTACACCTTTTATCACAAAAGCTCATTTCGAAGAGATTTCCGAATGTGTTCAAAGGACAAAAACAAATCAATTAAAAGTTATAAAGCAAATATTAACAATAGAAGCTAGTTATTTTGAAATTAGATTGGTTATGGCCAAAATGGGTGGTGCTCATGAAATTACAAACAGTGCTAAATGAAAAATTCGGGTATAGCTCATTTCGGAAAGGTCAAAAAGAAATCATAGACGATGTAATCTCAGGTAATAATGTTGTGGCCATGCTACCAACAGGGGCTGGGAAATCCCTATGTTATTTATTACCGGGCTATGTGCTAGACGGTTCAGTTGTTATCGTTTCACCTTTATTATCACTGATGGAGGACCAGGTCCAGCAGCTTCAATTGATTGGTGAAAAGAGAGCAGTAGCGATTAATAGCTTTTTATCGTTTGAAGAAAAACGTAAAACGGTTGAAGAGTTGTCTATATATAAATTTATTTTTGTTTCACCTGAGATGCTTCAGAATCCGTACTTTTTGAAAAGGCTGAAAAGTCTCCATATCTCATTGTTTGTAGTAGATGAAGCCCATTGTATATCCCAGTGGGGACATGAATTTAGAACAGATTATCTAAAACTTGATGGAGTAATCAGCGAGCTAGGAAATCCCCCTTGCTTAGCTTTGACAGCAACCGCAACACGTGAAGTTTTAGATGATATCGTTGGCTTTTTAAAGCTTGAGAAGGTGAATTTCCATCTTCACTCGATCGACCGACCGAATATTTCAATAAATGTTGAAAAATTGGCGACAATTGACGATAAGAAAAGTAAGCTATTGGAGTGGGTAGGGAAGCTTCAAGGTCCGGGAATGATTTACTTTTCGAGTCGGTGGTGGGCTGAAAATATAGCGTACCTCCTAAAGGGAGCGGGAATTAACGGAGTTGCTTTTTATCATGGTGGAATGGATACAGAACAACGACTTCTGATCCAACAACAATTTCTATCAGACCAGATCCAAATCATTTGCTGTACAAACGCTTTTGGAATGGGTGTGAACAAGCCAAATGTAAGGTTTGTTATTCATTTTCATTATCCATCAACGATTGAAGCTTATCTTCAGGAAATTGGACGAGCAGGAAGAGATGGAAAAAGCAGTATTGCAATTTTACTCCATACACCTGCTGATCAAGAGTTGCCTGAAGCTCTTATAAACCAGGAATTCCCCTCAAAGGATGAATTAGAGCATATAATAAAAACATTAGAAGAATCATATCAAATTAATCAACCAATCATAGAGGAAGCCTTGCTATCCTATACCACCATGAATGAAACAGCTTGGCGATTTTTAAAATACCAACTAGAAATCGGTGGTTGGTTAAAGGATAACTCGTTAATTAAACCAATTGAACGTGAAATAATCATAAGAAAAATTACTTCGTTTATTGAAAATAGACTGACATACAAGCATACAAAACTTCGGGAAATGAAGAGCTGGATTCATTCATCAACTTGTAGAAGAGAGAACTACTTAACCATATTTGATGAGAGTTTACAAAATAAGATACCACAGTGCTGTGATGTATGTGGTGTGGATGTCCAAATGTACGAGAAACACGAGGAATTCACAAGTACGGGGCTAAAATCTTGGCAACAAGAGCTTCAATCAATCCTTCTAAAGTGAGAGATGTTTAACATGAAAAATCAAGCTGATCTTATAGAACATATGACAGATAAAGAAGTACTTTCGCATCTCTATCTTACTCAATTTTTTTTACTGGCGAGTGCTTCTGTGATTGGCTTTTTTCTCTTTGATTCAAAGGAGTTCCAATCTATTTGGCAGTTGGACATACCAGAAATTCTCTTATATGGCGGTATAACCGCACTAGGTGTCGTATTTATCGATCTTTGGTTAATGAAAACATTACCGGATCACCTCTTTGATGATGGTGGTATTAACAACCGGGTTTTTCAAAAGCGGTCATACCTCCACATTTTTGTTTTATGCTGGATTATTGCTATTGCCGAAGAATGGTTATTTCGGGGAGTTATTCAAACGCATTTCGGTTTAGTTATAGCAAGTATCATTTTTGCTATTTTACATGTCCGATATTTAAAAAAGTGGGTACTTTTTATCATTGTTATTTCCCTTAGTTTTTTATTAGGAATCCTTTATGAAATAACTGAGAATTTATTCGTTACCATTTTCGCTCATTTTCTAATAGATTTTATTTTTGGCGTTAAAATAAGGAAAGACTACTTGATAGCGAAGGAGGAGTGAAGCTATGTCGGATTTGCATGACCATCGTGACCAAGCTCAGATACTGAGAGAGCGGATGAATAAAAAGGAGCTGGAACCATCATCTCCTAATTCTCTCGATGTACTTTCACTACCACCTAGAAGCAAGGTCCATCATGAGAAGGATGAAAAAAAGAAAACAAAAATTAAATTTAGATTTCCTCTCCTTCGGCTACTGACATTTTTGTTTGTGTTATTGCCGATTGCAATTTTAGGCTATACATTTCATCAAGAAAATGAAAATTCATCAGTTAGTAGTGTGATAAAAAAAGATTCTACACATAGTGAAGAAATATCAATTGGTACAAAAAAAGAAGTCAATAACACGATGATCGAAAATGAAACGAGCGGAGAAGAAGATTCGGTGTCTGAACCAATAGAAGATGATGTGGATAATGAAAAACCTTCTGAGGAAACTGGAAATAACACTTCCTCTCCTTCTGAGTCAAAGCAGCAAGCTACCGAGGAAATAGATTACCAAATCATTCGCCATGAGGTAAAACCAAATGAGACTCTCTATTCAATATCACAGCTATATTTTAAAAGCAGAGATGGAGAAAAGATTATTAAAGAGTGGAATCAATTAACAAACAATAAGGTTAAAAACGGCGTAATATTAGAGATTCCGCTAAAACCCACTAAATAATGTTGAATAACAAGTTGTTAAACGTCCAGAGCAATCTCGGGACGTTTTTTCTTTACATAAAATTTAATTAACTAGTTTTCTTCCCTATAATGTCACGAATCATAGTCATAACATTTAAAATGATCGTAAGGATGAGAAGACCTGCTGAAACGAACGCCACAGCATACATTGTGTCCAAAAGAGCACTCCAGTCCTCAACGGTTACCTTGTGATAGGTATAAAAAATCTGAAAACATAAGGCAATACCACAAGCACTAAAGCTAATGATGATGGACAAAGTTTTCCAATTATTCATTTGTTGTTTTTTATCATGTATTAAATGAACGGTTGGAAGTATCAACGCAATCAATCCTAGCACGAGACTTCCAAGATTAAGTAAACCAAACATCTCTTTAATTCCTCTCTGTAAATATATTCTTATTTTTGGAATTATTTTACCATAAATAACCATTAAACTCGCATTAAAAATTCGAATAATACAAAGTTGTAATTATTTGTTCATGAACATCCGTATTCTTATTAAACAAGTGTTAAGAATTTTAGTAAGAACCTTTCAAACTTGGCCATTTGTGAACTTTAATGTTCTAAATTTATTTAAAACCGTGATTATTCATGTGAGAGCTAAAAAATAAAAGAGGCAGTTATCTAGATATCTATTTTTAGGTTAAATCAGTTAAAATCGAGCTTAATTAAACAAAGGTCAACTTTGAGGAATTTTCTTGTTTTAATTATAGTTGTATTAGGGTTCTGTAAGCTTACAGAATTACTTATAATTGAAACCTTTTGGAGGTATTTTTAATTGGGGATAGAGATTTTTATACTTTTAATACTTATTGTATTAAATGCTTTTTTTGCAGCATCTGAAATTGCTCTAATTTCGCTAAATGACAACAAGGTAAAAATGATGGCAGAGAAAGGAGACAAAAAAGCAGTTTTACTTCAACAGCTTTTGTCGGAACCAAGCCGATTTCTAGCCACTATTCAAATAGGAATTACACTAGCAGGTTTCCTAGCCAGTGCATTTGCGGCCGAAAGCTTTGCTGGACAGTTTACTGAATGGCTTGTAGCCCTAGGAGTCCCAGGTTCTCAAGGTGTATTGGAAGTAATATCTGTAGTGGTAATCACACTAATACTGTCTTATTTTACATTAGTTTTAGGGGAGCTTGTTCCTAAAAGATTAGCTCTTCAAAAGGCAGAAGCCATCTCGATGGTAGCTGTTGTGCCCCTAACCATCTTATCTAAGGTATCTTCACCGTTTGTAAAGTTACTGACACTTTCTACAAACAGTATTGTAAGACTTTTTGGGGTGGATCCACATGCAGAGGATGAAAATGTAACAGAAGAAGAAATTCGAATGATGGTAGATGTGGGGAAAGAAAAAGGAACAATCCAGGAAAATGAAAAAATAATGATTAACAATATTTTTGAGTTTGATGATAAATATGTGTCTGACATTATGACGCATCGTACAAATATAGTTGCAATATCCAAGCACTCTAGTTTGAATGAAACAATCCAGGTTGCTAACCTAGAGAAATTCACTAGAATTCCAGTTTATGGTGATAATCTTGATCATATAATCGGAATTTTACATGCAAAGGATCTAATCCAATTTGCTAATAAGGGTGACGACACCACGTTCAATCTTTTAGAGCTTATTAGAGAGCCACATTATGTACCAGCATCTAAAAGGATAGATGAGCTATTAAAAGAGATGCAAAAAAATAACACACATATTGCTATTGTAATAGATGAATATGGTGGAACGGATGGATTAGTAACCATCGAGGATGTTCTTGAAGAGATTGTAGGTAATATTTTTGATGAATATGATGAACCAGAAATGGACGATCAAGAAATAAAGATGATCGATGCAAACACCTACATGATTATAGGAACAACTAATTTGTATGACGTAAGAGAAGTCCTCAAAGTAAACCTTCCATTAGATGAGTTTGATACGTTAAGTGGATTTTTCCTTGGTCAGCTTGGCTACATTCCAAGTCAGGACGAACGACCTACAGTCGAATATGAAAATGTTCTATTCTCCATCGAAGAGTTAGATGAAAAAAGAATCACCAAAATTAAAGTGTCCGTTAAGGATAATGATGATCAAGAGTTATTTTTAAAAAGCTCTTAAAAATAGAGGAACACCAAAGAAGTAGTTTACTGTAGCAAATTTATAATCATAGTGCAAATTTAAAAAACGCAAAGGGGTTGTTCACCCTTTGCGTTTTTATATTACCATTATGTTAAATTTTGTTAATTATAGTTGATGTTAAATTGTTAATGTTATAAAATAGTTAAGTGAAATAAAATATTTAAAAATATAAAACATTTATAATGATTAACAATTAAAATGCGTTGTTTGATGGTTGAAAATAAGGTTGTTTTCAGTAGCTTTATAGATCGGGTGCGGATATAAAAAAGAAAGGATAGTGGAAAATGGATTTAAAAAAGATTCTACTAGAAGCAAATCTTTACGCAGATGAAATTAAAACAGTCATGATAGAGGATTATAAGAAAATATTAGATGAACATGACTTATCAACCAAACAATCAGTAGTGTTAGGGTTTTTAGAGAAAAAAGAAAAGCTAAATATGAACGAGGTTGCTAACATCATTAACGGTACTCCAAGTGCAGCTAGTCAGTTTATCAAGAAATTAGAAAACAAGGATTACGTTCAGAGAGAAGTAAACAAGGAGAACAGAAGGGAAGTATTTGTATTATTAGGAAAGAACGGGAAGAAGTTTTTTAAAGAAATGAATGAACTAGATGAAAAGGTGTTAGAGAAATACTTCTTGCAACTACCAGAAGAAGATATCTTAAAATATCATGAAATACTAAAGAAATTGCACGGTATGATCACAAAAGAATTGTAATGGTTTTCTAACAGAAAAGGAGGTTAAGAGTTATGAATAATAAAGTCATAGAAAAGACAAGTGAAAACTCGTTCATAGAGTCAGTCTCTTTTACGTATCATCAAAAATCAGGGTATGTTGGTATAATGTGCGCCATGATATTCGTTGCGCTTTTAGAAACAGTAGGTGTATCTTTCCTTCTATACAACTGGAGTCCTTTACTGCATTGGATCCATTTGATACTTGGTGTCCTAACAATCGTTTTTATCATTCTTGATTTAAGAGCAGTAGTTAAAAACCCAATTAGAATACAGGGAAACATGATGTATTTAAAAATAGGGGTTCGACCTGAAGTGAAAATAAGTTTGGAGAATATAGAAGAGATTAAAAATGGCAATATTAATTTTGAAAACGATAAGAAGAATAAAGAAGTTTTAGATTTATCCTTATTAGGGTTAGATGAACCTACATTTGAAATAGTATTAGAGGAACCAATTGAATACAAGAGCTTTATAGGTAAAACAACTACTATTCGGAGAATATTTTTTACGGTAGATGAAAAATCGGATTTTTACAATATGATTAACAAATATCGCTGCGTTTAGTAATAAACCTAGTGAAAGTACCTCTTTCTGAGATTTTTTATATGGATTACGTAGACATGCTTCTTCTAAGTTAGCTTGAGCTCGAATATATATGAGACAAGTATCATCTTAGAAAGGAGAGAGGTAAGTGGAACAGTTCATTAAAGATCTTGGTAGTCATACGGATGAACCAACGAAGGTTATGCTTCAAAATGTATATAAGCACAAAGTTAAATTTGATGATTATAAACGAAAGCTGATTTTTTGTACGTGGTGCTCGTTATTTTGTTTTTTAGTGATGTTTGGCTATATCAATTATTTTATTTTACAGCCGAACTCTTCTAATGCTGATCAAGTATTTGGATTAATAGTCTCAAATGGTATTCTTTATGTTTTGATTGGAGTTTTAATTTTTTTAACAGGTCTTGGATCCTATTTAAAGAAAAAGAAAGATAAGCATGAGAAGGAGTACCAAGATTTACGAAAAGAGATTGTCCAAAAAAGTCATCTTCAGTGGAGATACCCATTCGACTGGGAAAAACGAAGTGAAGTATTCGCGAAAATGAAGGAAGTAAAGGATATAAATTTGTATCATGAAAATAAATAGCTGAATTGAACGTTCAATTCAGCTATCATCTATTAGAAAAATTGTTTTTTATCTCGTTCATCCTTAAGTATTTCAACAGCCTCTCTAAACCTCTGCGAGTGAACAATCTCACGCTCACGTAAAAATCGTAAAGAGTCATTTAAATCAGGGTCATCACTCATATTAATAATCCACTGATAAGTAGCACGAGCCTTTTCTTCAGCTGCAATGTCCTCATATAAGTCAGCGATTGGATCGCCTTTCGCTTGAATGTACTCTGCTGTAAACGGATTCCCTGCTGCATTATGATAAAAAAGTGCACTGTCATGATTAACATAATGAGGTGCTAAACCGGCAGCCTTAAGCTGTTCAGGCGTGGCATCCTTTGTTAATTTGTAAATCATGGTTGCAATCATTTCAAGATGAGCAAATTCCTCTGTCCCAATATCAGTGAGTAAGCCAATCACTTTGTCAGGAATCGTATATCGTTGGTTCAAATAGCGAAGCGCAGCGGCTAACTCTCCGTCGGCTCCCCCGTACTGTTCAATTAAAAATTTGGCAAGAGTCGGATTACACGTGCTAACCTTAACCGGGTACTGCAACTTCTTCTCGTAAATCCACATGTAAACTAATCCCTCCTAAATTTAATCGTTATACCTGCCAAGGCCAAGGAGCGTCATCCCAGTTCCAAGGATAGCCTGAGTAACTGTTTCCGTATTGCTGTAGTGGCCCAAACTTCGACTCAATTTGCTTTTTCAAAAGTCCTCTTTGTTGAGCAAATTGATTATATTGTTGAATGGCTTCATAATCATGTGGATGAGTGTCCAAATAAAGGGTTAGTTCAACCAACACAAAATCTACAGCCTGAAGGTCCTCTAATAACGCGTAGTATTCAGGTGGGAGCTGTTTCATTTATTTCTCCTCCCTTAATGGCTTCTCATAAGGGTTATAGTAAGGATCATAAAAAGCTGGCCATAAAGTTCCGGCGCATAGCGCTTCCTTAGGTGAAAATTGAGGAAGCCCATAAGGCTGAAAGCCAATGTAAAGGTTAGGTGGAGTAGGATATGTTTTTACAGGTATGGGTGGACATGGGTCAAATGGACTAGCATACGGATAATAATTTTTTCTTAACGTATACACAAGACACCCTCCTATTCTTCTAAAGTTGAAAAATCATGATGCTTACGTAAAAACATTGATTTCATAAAAATGTATGATGGAAAATAAATAAAAATGTCAAAACGTAAGAGGGTTTTTTTGAAAAGATGTTGAATATAATTAGTAGGGATAAACACTATTGTAAAAAAGGAATGTGAAAGTCAAGGGTAAATTGCTACAGAAAGTCTTTCTGTTTAATTAAAAGGGGTGTCTAGCACATGTTTGTAAAAAGTATTATGATTCCAAAACACAAGAGCTACACAGTAGACTACAATGAAACGCTTCAAGAAACGTTAAAAAAGCTAGAGGGGTATTCGGTTGATGGAGTTCCCGTATTAAAAGATGGTAAATATGTGGGTATGGTAACCAGATACCACGTTTATGAATGTTTTTTTGAAGCTCCTCAAGACAAAGAAACCTATTTAACGAATACAACGGCTGGAGAAATAGCTACAAGGCAAGATATCTATCTTGAAGGCGACGAAATATTTGAGAGAACATTAGTGATGCTGAAGGACATGCCAATTTTAGCAGTTGTGGATGACAATCTAAATTATCTTGGTGTTGTAACACGCTATGATGTTTTAGAGCAATTCCAAAGTGCCTTCGGAATGCACCGTTCAGGAGTTAGAATTGCCTTTTCATCGGTCGAAACAGAAGGACGTATTGCTCGTTTAGCCGAAATTGCTAAACATTACCATGAGAATATTATCTCATTGTCGACTTTTGATGAAACGGATAAGCTTGTACGTAGAATTGTCATGAAGGTTGAGAAAAACGATAACATTGACAAATTCATTAAGAAACTTGAAAGTGTAGGCTTTAGAGTTCTGGATATTACTGAAGATTAATAAATTTGAAATCATGTTGACCCTCTTACCTTCATACACGTATGGTAAGGGGGTTTTTATATGTTTGCTACATTCATCTGTTTATTTATTGGATTGGCTGGAGGCATGATCGCAGCGAGTTCGATTTCACCTAATCTATTGAGCAGCCAATTCGTGACAAACACGATTCTAGACCCTTTCTCATTCTTTTTTGGAATGATCTTTTTCTTTTTTGGCTTTATAGCAAATGCCAAATTAATTAGGGGATCCATTGAGTTGACGTATGCACGATTTAAGGGTGTATCGATTCCTCCTCTCCAACTATTTTTCTCTTATTTAGTCATTTTCAGCTTAACCCTAATAATCTTCATAAATCCTACAATCGGTTTTCTATTTTTATTATTTTCATTGATCTATGGTATGATTTCATTAAAACTTAAAAGATACATACCATATGTAAAAAGACAGGAGATGTAGGGGTTGCTTTTAACCTTCTTTTTTATTTGTATTGTAATTAGCATATTACTTTTAATCTATATGTACATGGAAGCTCATCGGAATGACATACACACCGTCCACTTAACCTTTGATGAGTTCCCAGAAAGCTTAGGTAAGGTGTCAATCTACTTTATTTCAGATATACACAGAAGGACGATTTCGACAAACATGTTGTCGGCTATAAAAGGGAAGGTCGACTTGGTTGTTATAGGCGGAGATTTAACCGAAAAGGGAGTTCCCTTTTCAAAAGTGAACGAAAACATTAAAAAATTAAAAGAACTAGGACCTACCTATTTTGTATGGGGGAATAATGATTATGAAGTAGATTATCATGAGCTAGATTCAACGCTGTTAAGTCATGGAGTTAAGATATTGGACAACACTGCTGTTTCATTTGAATCTGAAAGCGGGGATAAGCTTTGTCTACTTGGCGTTGATGATTATGGATCAAGAAGAGCACGTCTTGACCTGGCATTAATGGATGCAGAACCTAATAGCTTTAAAATACTATTAAGTCATAACCCGGAGATATTACATGTAGTGAAAGAGGAACAAAATATCAAACTTATTTTAAGTGGACACACCCATGGCGGGCAAATCAGACTTGGCAATTGGGGACTACAGAAAAAAGGTGGACTAAAGCAAGTAAAATCTTCCAAGGTCTTTATTAGTAATGGGTATGGAACCACCTTCCTACCGTTACGATTAGGGGCTCCAGCAGAATCCCATCTAATCATCCTATCTAAAAATTAGGCTGTGTTAAACTTTAGTGTTGATATTTAGCAGAGTTGATTGAAGTGGAGGGACGCGAGACTCCTGCGGGAGAAGCGCGGTGAAGGAGACCCCGCAGGCGAACACGCCGAGGAGGCTCCCGAACCCGCCCGCGGAAAGCGAGTGTCCTGGAACGAAAATCAACAACAAACGTTAACAGAGCCAAAAAATAATAGCTAATTGATAGAACAAAACTTGTACAAAGTTTAAACAAGTGGTAATCTTGGCTATAATTCTAATGGATATAAAGTATTATGGAGGATGTTAGATGGTTTCACCTGAAGGGAAGTACAATATAAAAGCAGTCTCCCAGATGCTTGGCATTCAAGCAGGAACCTTGAGGGCTTGGGAGAGAAGATATAGAATCATTGCACCTGTTCGAAACGAAGCGGGACATCGACTATATACAGAGGAACATGTCAAAATTTTAAAATGGTTAATTGAAAAGGTGAACAAAGGGTTTACAATTAGCCAAGCAATTAATTTATTAGAAACTAGTGGATTAATTACTGAGGGTGCAACTCAACCAATTACAGAAGGTGGTCATGACAAGGAGCTTGCTGAGAAGCTAGTTAATAGCTTATTACAGTTTGATGAAAGCCAGGCGCATGAATACTTAAACCATGCTTTTAGTTTATATTCCATTGATAAAGTTGCCATTGATATATTAGGTACCGTATTAGTTCAAATCGGGGAATTATGGGAGAAAGGAAAGATTACAAGTGCACACGAGCATTTTGCCTCATCTTTTCTTCGGTCTCGAATTGGACATATTATGTATACATTACCAACTAATTCCTATTTACCTAAAGTTTTAGCCGTCTGTGGGCCCAATGAATGGCATGAACTGGGTCTATTAATCTTTACACTCTATATACGTAAAAGAGGCTTTGAGGTAATTTATTTGGGAACTAGTATCGAGCCGAAAGATATGGATGTTGTTCTTCAGCAGATTAAGCCTAGGTTTCTGTTTTTATCTTGTACAATGGTTTACAATCTAACAGAAACGTTGGAATTAGCTGATCGAATTAGGAGAGAATATTTAGAAATAGAAATTGGTCTTGGAGGTCATGCTTTTTCTTATCTAGAAGCCGACAAGAGAAAAGAATATGATAATCTATTGCTAGGCTCAACAAGAGAAGAATGGGATTCATGGCTTGAAAGTAAGCTCAAGTAGAATGCTTGTTTTTTTATAATAATTGGGTGTAAACTGAGAGTGAAATGTGATGAACCATCTTACGATCCAATCATATAGTAGTAGTAAGGATGTGGGAGTTGATGGTAAGGAGGTTACCATAAATGCGCTTAGAACGTTTAACCTATAATAAGATTAAGGTATTTCTCACATTTGATGACCTCCTTGAGCGCGGTCTAACAAAGGAAGACTTATGGCATGATGCTCCTAAAGTTCAGGAATTATTCCGAGACATGATGGATGAGGCTAGTATGGAGCTTGGTTTTGAAGCTGACGGACCTATTGCCGTGGAAGTGTTTTCCTTACAAGCACAAGGAATGGTGGTCATTGTGACAAAAGAAGCTGCAACTGATTATGACGATTCAGATGAATTCTTAGATGAGTATATTGAGATGCAGGTTACACTTGATGAAAGTTACGATATATTTTATGAGTTTCATTCATTTGAAGATGTAATTTCTTTAGCAAAAAGAATGTATAGCCTAGGAATCACAGGTGGCTCACTTTCTTCCTATGAAAAAAAGTATTACTTACTATTTGAAGATACTGATTTTGGAGAAAAGAATGTGGATAATATGATTGCTTTGCTAGCAGAATTCGGTAATCCAGCGACTCTTACGACTTACCGAGTTGCCGAATACGGAAAACAGCTAATGAAGGACCAAGCATTGACACAATTAAATCATTACTTTTAAGATAATGGCCAGTATAGGAGTTTTCCTATACCGGCTATCATTTTTTAAACGGTTGATTTCGATTCAATTTTCGAAAAATTCAAGTTATAAATCGTTGATTTATGAAGGATGTAATCGTTTTCAAAAAAATCTTATCTAAAACAATAAAATGTTATTTTTCTTATTTGCATAAGCTAACTGAAGGTGTATACTAAGTACCGAATGGGGACAATACATAAGGTAAAATTTTTGGGAGGTTTATAGATGGTAGCGGAAAAGAACACAGAACGTACTCTTGAAGGTGAAGATAAATTAGATGTCTTAAAATCCACACAGACAGTTATACATAATGCTTTAGACAAACTCGGCTATCCTGAGGAAGTTTACGAGCTACTAAAGGAACCAATTAGATTAATGACGGTAAAAATTCCAGTCCGTATGGATGATGGCTCTGTAAAGATATTTACCGGGTACCGTGCTCAACATAATGATGCTGTAGGACCAACAAAGGGTGGCATTCGCTTCCATCCAAACGTTACCGAAAAAGAGGTTAAGGCCCTATCCATTTGGATGAGCTTGAAATGTGGAATTGTTGATCTACCATATGGTGGTGGTAAAGGTGGAATTGTTTGTGATCCCCGTGAAATGTCATTTAGAGAGCTAGAACGTTTAAGTCGTGGCTATGTTCGTGCAATTAGTCAAATTGTTGGACCAACAAAGGATATCCCAGCACCAGATGTATTTACGAATTCTCAGATCATGGCATGGATGATGGATGAATATAGTCGAATTGACGAATTTAACTCACCAGGCTTTATTACCGGTAAACCATTAGTATTAGGTGGTTCACATGGTCGTGAATCAGCAACAGCAAAGGGTGTTACGATTTGTATCCGAGAAGCAGCTAAAAAACGTGGCATTAATATCGAGGGTGCTCGTGTTGTTGTTCAAGGGTTTGGAAATGCAGGAAGTTTCTTAGCGAAATTTATGCATGATGCTGGAGCTAAGGTTATTGGAATTTCTGACGCGTATGGTGGACTGCATGATCCAAATGGTTTAGATATTGATTACTTATTGGATCGTCGAGATAGCTTTGGAACAGTAACAAAGCTATTTAATAATACAATTTCGAATAAAGAGTTACTTGAGTTAGATTGTGATATTCTGGTGCCAGCAGCTATTGAAAACCAAATCACAGGAGATAATGCTCATAATATTCGTGCAAGTATTGTGGTTGAAGCAGCTAATGGACCAACAACCTTAGAAGGTACGAAAATTTTAAGTGACAGAGACATTCTTCTTGTTCCAGATGTTTTAGCAAGTGCTGGGGGAGTAACAGTTTCTTACTTTGAATGGGTACAGAATAATCAAGGTTATTATTGGACTGAAGAGGAAGTTGAAGAAAAGCTTGAAAAAGTAATGGTACGCTCATTTAACAATATTTATGATACCGCCCAATCACGCCGTGTGGATATGCGACTAGCTGCCTATATGGTAGGTGTTCGTAAAATGGCAGAAGCATCAAGATTTAGAGGCTGGATCTAATTAATTGCATATACGTAATAAATCCCCTATCATTCTGTATGATATGGGGATTTTTATATGAACCTAAAGACAGTGGTATTGCCACCTTTCAAAAAGGGGGATTTACATGAAAAAGGAAGAAATCATAATTGTTGGCGGTGGCCCATGTGGGTTAGCAGCTGCAATAGCTTTGAAAGAAAAAGGGCTTAATCCATTAATTATTGAAAAAGGGAATATTGTAAATGCGATTTACCATTATCCAACGCACCAAACCTTTTTTAGCACAAGCGAGAAGCTTGAAATAGGGAATGTTCCTTTTATAACTGAAAATCGAAAGCCGGTAAGAAGCCAAGCTCTAGCCTATTATAGACGAGTTGTTTCAAAAAAAGAGCTACGAATTCATGCGTTTGAACAAGTAATGAGTGTGAATAAACAATCAGACAACTTATTTATGGTTCAGTCGATTACTCAATCAGGTGAAGAGAATTGGTATGAAGCAAAAAACATCGTGATTGCTACGGGGTATTATGATCATCCAAATTTATTAAACATTCCAGGAGAAGAGCTGGAAAAAGTATATCATTACTTTAAAGAAGCCCATCCATATTTTAATAAAGACGTAGTTGTCGTTGGAGGAAAAAATTCATCCGTTGATGCTGCCCTTGAGCTTGAAAAAGTAGGGGCCCGTGTAACAGTGTTATACCGTGGATCTCAGTATTCATCTAGTATAAAACCTTGGATACTACCTGAATTTGAATCCTTAGTTAAACATGGTCAAATCACCATGCACTTTAACGCACAGATTGAAAAGATTACAAATGATTCGGTTTTGTTTAATAAAGATGGCCAAACGCATGAAATTAATAACGATTTTGTCTTTGCCATGACAGGATATCACCCAGATCACGGCTTCCTTGAAAAAATGGGGATTCACATTGATTCTGGTTCAGGCAGGCCTTTTTTTGATCCAGAAACGATGGAAACGAATATAAAAGGAATTTATATTGCTGGTGTTATTGCGGCTGGCAATAATGCTAATGAAATTTTCATAGAAAACGGCCGATTTCATGGTGACTTAATTGCATCTTCTATTTCGAGATAGGATCTTTTCGTAAAAATTGTAGCTATATACACTTTGTTAAAAAGTAGAGTTGATTGGAGTGGAAGGCACTCGACTCCTGTAAGGAAAAAGGAAAGAGCTTTTTCTTCGGAGATAGAGGGAAGTGTGAGACCCCGCAGGCGTAACCGAGGAGGCTCACATCCCTCCCCACGGAAAGCGAGTGCCTGCAACGGAAATCAACGGACTAATTTTTAAAATTCTTTTTGTTAAAAAGGAACAAAGTTTAGTAAAACAGCCTGAAATAAAAACATGTACATTAAAAATGATGGGACTAATCGAAACTCAATTAGTCTCATCATTTCTCTGTGAAGAAAGAGCCAATTCATATTAGAAAGATCTCTTGTAATTCATTAAAGTCATGTGTGCGTTCTAAAGCTACCATTAACTTGATTCTTGCTTTTTGACCACTCAAGCCGTTTGAGAAAATAACTCCGAGTTCCTTGAGCTGTCGCCCTCCACCTTCGTAACTGTAAATATCCTGGACAATTCCATTAAAGCAACGGGAGACTAGAACAACTGGAATCTTCTTATGTAACAGTGCTTTTAAACCATCAATCATGGCTGGTGGTAAATTTCCTTGTCCAAGTGCTTCAATGATTATTCCGTCAATATCCATATCCCTGAGGGTGTTAAGTAAAGATGAATCCATGCCTGCATAAGCTTTTAAAAGAACAACCTTCTTGCTGATCTGATTAACGACAAAATTTTCACGATTGATTGGAACATGGTGAAACGAAACACCACGCTTTGTCACAATTCCTACTGGTCCATATTGTGGACTTTGGAACGTAGCAATATTACTCGTATGAGTTTTTGTCACGTTCTTAGCAGTATGAACCTCATCATTTAAAACGACAAGGACACCTTTCCCCACTGCTTCGTCACTAGACGCAACCTTCAATGCGGAAATCAAGTTATACAGACCATCTGCACCAACCTCGTTGCTAGAACGCATGGCACCGGTTAAAACGACTGGAATATCAGAGGTAACAGTTAAATCTAAAAAATAAGCTGTTTCCTCAAGTGTATCTGTTCCATGCGTGATGACTACCCCTTCAATTTTTTCATTCAAAGCTGCTTGTTCAATTCTATTTTTTAAAATAAGCATCTCTTTTGAGGTAATGTGGGGCGAGGGTAGATTAAAGGCATCCTCACTAATTATATGACCAAATTCACTTAATGAGCTAAGAGTCTCGTTTAGGGGATGGTTGCCAACTTGTCCAACTGACCCGTTTTGCTTATCTTCTTTCATGGCAATAGTGCCACCAGTATGCAGTAGTAAAATATTCTTCATAACTCCTCCATAAAACTTCAAAATGTTGATTCTCAATTATCTACTATCATGTTACGATAAGGAAGTGAAATTTACTAGTTACATGAAATCTTAATTAAACAAGAAAATAGACTTTTTTAGAGTCGAATAGAAATGAGGAACACAATATGCTGGGGATCATTACAGCTGGTATTGCGCCTGGTGTTGCCTTACTAAGTTATTTTTATTTGAAAGATCAATACGGTTCAGAGCCTGTTTCTATGGTGATTCGAACCTTCATATTTGGCGCTTTATTAGTTTTTCCGATCATGTTTATCCAATACGTACTTACCGAAGAGGGTATTATTCAGTCTGCCCTTTTAAAATCCTTTATGCTTTCTAGCTTGTTAGAGGAGTTTTTTAAATGGTTTATTTTGTTTTTTATTGCCTACAAGCATGTTGAATTTGATGAGATTTACGATGGGATTGTCTATGGTTCATCTGTCTCTTTGGGCTTTGCCAGCGCTGAAAATATTCTATATTTGTTTGCACACGGTGTTGATGTAGCAATGGGAAGAGCACTTCTTCCTGTTTCCAGTCACGCTCTATTCGGAGTGATTATGGGGTATTATCTAGGGAAGACCAAATTTACAATTGGAAATGTAAAACAAAGATTTCTCTGCTTTTCCTTAATGATTCCATTCTTATTACACGGACTTTATAATTATATTATTTACTCCATCGAGGAATGGGTCATCTATATTATTCCTTTCATGATCTTTTTATGGTGGCTTGGCCTAAGAAAAGCAAGATTAGCCAGAGTCATCCAAAATACATCAGCAAAACAACTGTCACAGTAGGCAGTAGCCTGTTGTTAGTATTCTAAATGTGTCTACGCGAAATAAGATACAATGCTTGAAAATCCCATTTTCACTAGGTGAAAATGGGATTTTTTTTATTAATGGAAATAGTAATGGTTTTTTTTGTTGGTAAAAAAAGGCATTTAGTTGATATATGGAGTTTTTCGTTGATAAGCGAGAGTTTATCGTTGATAAAAAGTAAGGAATGGTTGATAAACAAGGGTATTTCGTTGATAAAGTAGTAATTTTCGTTGATAAACGAAATTTGAGTAGTACTCGGATAGATGTATTCAAGTTCGAAAGGGACAAATTAGTCTTTTTATACCTGTATTAGCCAATATTCTTGCTACTTACCTACATAATCTTTCCACTTTGGGTGAGAATCTTGCAGAAGCCCCTAAGAAACTTGCCAGTACCAATGATTATCACTACTTTCCTGCAGTCTTTTTAAAAAATCCATCCATTCTTTGCATTGGGAATCTGTCTACTTTATTCTTTATCATCCAAGTTTTTGAATAAAATTGGCGACAATACAGAAAATACTTCTAGACACCTAAGAAATTGGTTAAGGAGGTAAAAAGATGAGGCAGCAATTAATCTGGAGAATTCCTCTTTGCATCATGATTTGTTTTAGTATTGTTGTTTCTATAATACCAGCTCAAACTAGCTATGCGTTTAGTGATCAAATCATTCAACGTGGAGCTACTGGGGACGATGTTATTGAACTACAAGCCCGTTTACAATATAACGGTTTCTATCATGGTCCAATTAATGGAGTATTTGGATGGTCCACCTATTGGTCAGTTAGAAATTTCCAAAAGGAATTTGGATTGGAAGAAGTAGACGGATTTGTTGGACAGAAAACAA
Source organism: Bacillus sp. AK128 (assembly GCF_053903075.1). Taxonomy (NCBI): domain Bacteria; kingdom Bacillati; phylum Bacillota; class Bacilli; order Caryophanales; family Bacillaceae; genus Bacillus; species Bacillus sp. AK128. Next base: position 1,522,094 of record NZ_CP096379.1, read on the forward strand.
AGGATATGCTTACTAGAGCTACCAAGTATTATAAGGATTTTGTTTATAAGCAAATTGAACAAGGGAATCGGTTTACACATTATGGTGGAATGCCATTGGCCAAGCAATCGGCACCAAGCCCACAAGTCATTGAACAGGCCAAAAAGGCAGCCGAGCAAAAACGTGCTACTCAGTTAAATGCTCACAAACAGGCGCAGCAAGGTCAACAACAAACCCAGCAGCCTGCAAAACAACAAGGAAACCAACAGGCAGAGCAAGGTCAACAACCAGCCGAACAGCCTGCGAAACAACAAGGAAACCAACAGGCAGAGCAAGGTCAACAACCAGCCGAACAGCCTGCGAAACAGCAAGGAAACCAACAGGCAGGGCAAGGTCAACAACCAGCCGAGCAGCCTGCAGAGAACCAAGGGAATCAACAGGCAGGGCAGGGGCAACAACCAGCCGGGCAGCCTGCAGAGAACCAAGGAAATCAACAAGCACAACCAGGAAATCAACAGGCCCAGCAACCTGCAGAACAGCAAGGTCAGGCAAACCAACAACCAGCCGAGCAACCAGCTGAACAACCACCTCAGGAGGAACAGGCAGAGGAACCAGCTCCTGGACCTCAGGAAACAGCTGTGAATATGCCAAATGGTTTTTCACAAAATGATATTCAGTTAATGGCGAATGCTGTTTATGGGGAGGCAAGGGGTGAACCTTATATCGGCCAGGTCGCAGTAGCGGCAGTTATATTGAACCGTGTAAATAGCCCTACATTTCCTAATACAGTTTCAGGTGTAATTTTTGAGCCACGCGCATTTACAGCAGTCGCTGATGGGCAAATTTGGTTAACTCCAAATGAACAAGCTAAGAAGGCTGTGTTAGATGCTATAAATGGGATGGATCCTTCAGAAAATGCAACATATTATTTCAATCCAGATACAGCGACAAGTGGCTGGATCTGGGGAAGACCACAAATTAAACGAATCGGAAAGCACATCTTCTGTAAGTAGAGGGGTGAAATTATGTTAAGAGGAATAATTATTGGAGTACTTGCAGTAGCGATAACTGGAACAGCCTACTGGGGGTATCAAGAACATATTGAGAAGAATGCAATTCTTATTCATGCCGAAAACAATTATCAGCGAGCCTTTCATGATTTAACGTATCAGATTGATTTATTGAATGATAAAATTGGATCAACCTTAGCGATGAACTCTAGGGATCAACTTTCACCATCATTAGCTGAGGTTTGGAGAATTACATCAGAGGCACATTCAGATGTGGGCCAATTGCCATTAACTTTGCTACCCTTTAACAAAACAGAGGAATTCTTAGCAAATATCGGCGATTTTAGTTACCGAGCAGCAGTTCGTGATTTAGGTAATGAACCACTTTCTGATGATGAATACAAAACTTTAGAATCTCTCTATGAAAAATCTGGGGAAATTCAACAAGAGCTTAGAAAGGTCCAGCATTTAGTACTTGAAAATAACTTGCGCTGGATGGATGTACAACTTGCATTAGCGACGGATAATCAACAAGATAATACCATCATTGATGGATTTAAAACAGTCGAAGAAAATGTGGATGCATACTCAGAAGCGGATTTTGGTCCAACCTTTACAAGTATGAATAGTGAGGACGATAGCTTTAAGTATCTAACTGGCGGAAACATTGACGAAGAAAAGGCCAAAGAGATTGCAAGGGATTTCTTAGGGCTAGAAGGTCAAGAAGAGATTCATGTCAGTGAAAATGGTGAAGGATCTAACTTCGGATTTTATAGCTTAGAGATTGACGATCCAAAGGCTGAAACCGAAATATATATGGATATTACTAAAAAAGGTGGTTACCCAATTTGGGTCCTGCGCAACCGAGAAGTTGAAAAAAGAGACATTAGTCTAAACAAAGCAATGGAGAATGCTAAAAGCTATTTAAGTGAGCATGGCTTCAAGGATTTAGAGATGTATGATAGTGCTCAGTATGACAACATCGGTGTGTTTACCTTTGTTTCGGTAAAGGATAAAGTTAGAATTCTTCCAGATTCAATTACCATAAAGGTAGCATTAGATGATGGTAATGTTGTCGGGTTTACAGCTCGAGCATATCTAATGGCACATCATGAACGTGAGCTGCCAGAAGCAACTCTAACTTTAGAAGATGCAAAAGGCAAACTTAATCCTAGTGTTGAAGTGATGGACAATCACCTAGCTGTCATTAAAAATGATTTAAATGAAGAAGTACTTTGCTATGAATTTTTAGGTACAATCAAAAATGATACCTACCGAGTTTTTATTAACGCTGAAACAGGTTATGAAGAAAAAGTTGAGAAATTAAATAATGCAGAGCAAAAATATCAAAGTGAAGTATAGAAATTTTATTATAGGAAGAGTCAATATGGCTTTTCCTTTTTTTTATTCCGTGAGATAATAGAAAGAGCATTTGGAAAATTAAGTGAGGGATTTTTCATGATTAACATCGGAGACACAATCATTTTAGAACCAAAGAATTCCATTGAAAATGAAAAATATAGATGCAAGCTTGTGGAGAAAAAAGGGGAGCTTTTATATATTGATTATCCCATCAGTATGGAGACAGGGAAAACCGTTTTCTTACTAGATGGGTCTCAATTAAAGGGATCTTTTGTAGGCAAAGACAATACCGTTTACTTGTTTGAAACAGAGGTTAAAGGTAGAACCAAGCAGAATATCCCCATGATTGTACTATCATATCTAGAGGAAGAACATTTAGTAAGAATTCAGCGCCGTCAATTTGTTAGAGTTGAGACATCAATAGATATCGCGTTACATCCCATCAAAGGGGAATTCACTCCTTTTGTTGCGATTACAGGTGATATAAGTGCAGGTGGGGTGGCTGTTATTCTACCACCAACTAAAATCAAGATTCCAGAGGGCACTATTTTTAATTTGTGGCTCGTTTTGCCTATGCAGTCAGGTGACTATCATTATATGATCCTTAAATCAAAAGCGATTCGGATTATACCAGGTAGAGATGGCGCACGAGATAAAATGCCGGTAGAATTTGTAAATATTAGTGAGAATGACCGACAACTATTAATTCGTTTCTCTTTTGAAAGACAAATAAATTTAAAGAGAAAAGGGATTAACTAGTATAAAAAATCCAATTCCCTCTCAAACTATTTATAAGGGAGGGAAAGTTATGAAGAATATAGAACGGGTTTTAGTAAAGCTAGTGGTTGTTCAAATTATTTGTCTAGTAATTGCCCAAGTAATCATGACAAATCATCAGCTTTCTCCTTACTTATCAAAAGTAGTAGAGTATGAAGGTGTAACAAAGGATTCCTATAGTAAAGTAGTAGAAACATTCGACCAGTAGTATAAGCTATGTTAAAATGTGAATAACTATCTGTATCAAATCCTTTATCATCAGCAGGTAGAACCTGCTTTTTCTTTTGGAATGAAAGTCTATAATTTTTAGGCTCTGTTAAAGTACAATGTTGCTTTTCTAGCAGAGTTGATTGTAGTGGAAGGATGCGAGACTCCTGCGGGAGAAGCGTGACAGGAGAGACCCCGCAGGCATAGCCGAGGAGGCTCTCCGCACGCCCCGCGGAAAGCGAGTGTCCTGTAGCGAAAATCAACACCAAGTTTTAACACAGCCAATTTTTAAAAAATTAACCATGAACGAGTGTTTTCAGGAGGACCAATGACTACTAAAATTTCTATAGCAATTGATGGACCAGCTGCAGCAGGTAAAAGTACAGTTGCAAAGCAAATCGCAGAACAACTAACATATATTTATATTGATACAGGTGCAATGTACCGTTCTCTTACATACAAGGCTTTAGAGCAAAATATTGATGTTCATCACGAAGATGATTTATCAAATGTACTAACAGATACATCGATTGAGCTAAAGCCATCAGCTGATGGACAACTCGTATACTTAGATGGGGTAAATGTGACAAATGAAATACGTTCTAATGCCGTGACGAATCTTGTTTCATATGTGGCATCACATCGCCTTGTTAGAGAAGAGATGGTTCAACGACAAAAGAACATGGCTCTTAATGGTGGAGTGGTGATGGATGGTAGAGATATCGGTACACAAGTACTTCCTCATGCAGAGGTGAAAATCTTTCTGTTAGCTTCCGTCGAAGAAAGAGCAAAAAGAAGATATGATGAAAATATCAAAAAAGGTATTGAGTCTAACTTAGAGCAACTTAAGGTTGAGATCGCCCAGAGAGACAAACTAGATTCAGAAAGAGAGGTTTCACCATTGATCAAAGCTCATGATGCAGTTGAAATTGATACAACCTCTTTATCAATCTCACAAGTAGTAGATAAAATCATGACAATTGTTCATGAAAGGATTGATGGAAATGAACCTTTATAATCTTGGTAAGCAATTATGTTCAATCATTTTAAAACCTTTATACAAAATCGAAGTAGTCGGGAAAGAAAATATTCCAACGAAAGGCGGAGTATTAATTTGTTCCAATCATATTGATAACTTAGATCCTCCTGTTGTAGGGGTTGCTTCACCCCGTCCGATACACTTTATGGCGAAAGAGGAACTTTTTAGATTACCTATTCTTAAAAGCTTATTACCCACGATTAATGCCTTTCCTGTCAGAAGAGGTATGAGTGATAAACAAGCACTTCGAACCGGTCTTCAATTACTAAAGGATGGAAAGGTACTTGGATTATTTCCTGAAGGGACAAGAAGTAAAACGGGCGAATTAGGTAAGGGCCTTGCAGGGGCAGGTTTTTTTGCGCTCCGTACGGAAGCATCTGTCGTCCCTTGTGCTATAATAGGACCATACAAACCTTTTAAATCTGTCAGGGTGGTATTTGGTAAACCTATAAATATGCAGGAGGTTAAGGACCGAAAAGCTTCTGCAGAAGAGGCAACCGATTTAATTATGGATACAATTGGTGAGATCTTGCAAAAATATAAATAGCCAATCATATCACTTGACAAATATTAGTATTTATTAGAAGTTAGAAAAAGGAGTTTCTTTTAATTTATTTATACATATTAAAATTTATATAGTTTGCAACTCAATAATTTATTAAAGGATTGGGTTGAATAAGGAGGCGCTTGGAAATGGAAGAAATGAATCAGGAAGTAGTAGAACAAACAAACCTAGAGGTAGGTGCAGTTGTAAAAGGGCAAGTGACAAAGGTTGAGGATAAGCAAGTACTAGTAGATATTGGCTATAAGTCTGAAGGGATTGTGCCAATCAGTGAACTATCGAGTTTACACGTGGAGCAGGCTAGTGAGGTTGTATCAGTTGGAGATACTTTAGAATTAAAAGTTACTAAATTAGAAGATGACGCTGTAATCCTTTCTAAGAGAGCAGTAGATGCTGATCAAGCTTGGGGTAACTTAGAAGCTAAATTCCAATCTGGAGAGGTTTTTACAGCTGAAGTCAAGGATGTAGTAAAAGGTGGTCTAGTTGTTGATTTAGGCGTAAGAGGATTTATCCCGGCTTCTTTAGTTGAATCTCACTTTGTGGAAGACTTTTCTGACTACAAAGGTAAAGAGCTTACTTTAAAAGTGGTGGAGCTTGACCAAGAAAAGAATAGAGTGATTCTATCTCACCGTGCAGTGGTAGAGGAAGAACAAAAGTCGAAAAAGAAAGATACAATCTCTGGATTAAAGGTTGGGCAGGTTTTAGATGGGACCGTTCAACGTTTAACTGATTTCGGTGCTTTTGTTGATATCGGAGGCATTGATGGATTAGTTCATATCTCTCAGTTATCACATGAACACGTAAGTAAGGCATCAGATGTAGTGGAAGAAGGGCAACAAGTTAAAGTAAAAGTATTAGCAGTTGATGTAGATAACGAAAGAATCTCCCTTTCAATCAAAGAAACACTTGCTGGACCTTGGGATGAGCTATCAGATAAGGTTCAAGTAGGAGCTGTTGTTGAGGGAACAGTAAGAAGACTTGTATCTTTCGGTGCATTTGTTGAATTATTCCCAGGTGTAGAAGGACTTGTTCATATCTCACAAATCTCTAACAAGCATATCGGTACACCAAGTGAGGCATTAGAAGTCGGTCAGCAGGTAAAAGTTAAGGTTCTTGATATTAATGCTGCAGACCAAAGAATTTCTTTAAGCATCCGTGAATTGTTAGAGGAAGACGATAAAGTTGACTTCCGTGAATATCAACAAAAAGAAGAATCTACAGGCTTTAGTCTTGGAGACATGATTGGAGATCAACTTAAAAAATTGAAATAATGGTGATAACTGTGAGTAGAGCACAACGAAAAATTGATCATATTAAGCATGCGGTCGAAGTAGGTCAAGTCCGTGCTCATGGATTTGAGGATATCCAGTTTGTCCACCAGAGCTTACCCAATTTGTCTCTTGAAGACATTAAATACGATAGTAAACTAGGCGAACTTTCCTTAAGTTCGCCTATTCTTATCAATGCGATGACTGGTGGCGGCGGACAGAAGACATATGAAATTAACCAAAAGCTCGCGATCGTAGCAAACGAGTGTAATCTAACTCTAGCGGTTGGTTCTCAAATGTCAGCTATCAAAAATAGAACAGAACGAGATACCTATGAAATTGTTAGGAAAGAAAATCCAAACGGGATCATATTTGCTAACTTAGGAAGTGAAGCAACTGTTGATCAAGCCCTCGAAGCAATTGATATGATTGAAGCTAATGCAATACAAATCCACTTAAACACTGTTCAAGAATTGGTTATGCCTGAAGGAGATCGAGACTTTACCGGGGCATTAAAACGAATTGAACAGATTGTTAACCATATATCTGTTCCAGTTATTGTGAAAGAAGTAGGATTTGGTATGAGTCATGAGACAGCCAAAACGTTACAAAGTATTGGTGTCAAAATGGTTGATGTTGGAGGTTTTGGTGGAACCAATTTCTCTCGAATTGAAAATATAAGAAGAGAGAGAACTATTGATTTTTTTAATGACTGGGGCATACCAACTGTTCCATCTTTAATTGAAGTCACCACAAATTCACCATTACTTTCTGTTATAGCTTCTGGTGGAATCATGTCAGCATTAGATATTGTAAAAGCCATCAGACTTGGAGCAGGCTGTGTAGGTATGGCAGGTTATCTATTGAAGGTACTGTTGGAACAAGGTGTTGAAGGAGTAATAAATGAAGTAAACATTCTTCATGAAGATATTAAATTAATCATGACTGCTCTTGGAAAAGAAGATTTTACTTCTTTAAAAACCTCACCTATAGTTATCAAAGGTCCTACTCATCACTGGTTAACAGAGAGAGGCATTGATACAACTATATATAGTAAATAAAAAAACAGCCCAAGGCTGTTTTTTTATTTTGTATTTCTATCCCTTGCCGCGTCTGGCCCTTCCATTCTTGTCGATCCAGGATAGTTTAATTTTTGATCTCGATCTGACTCCACTCTTTTTTCTTTTCTAAGTTTTGTCTCTTGGCGATCTTTTCCCATTTTAACCCCTCCTTTTTTTCTTTTTTATCCTTTCCTTTAAATGAAACACACATTCAAGCAACAAGTTGATTATTTTTTAATAAATGAAGAAATAATGGAAAAGATAGGAGGGATGGATTTGGAAGGCATCTGGTTTTATTGGTTCGCATGGATAGGTTGGATTATCCTGACGTTCTTTTTTAAAAAGGATCGGCTCAGAACCACGTTAACGTCAATATTACTGCTGATTTTGATAACGGCACATCATAACATTCCCATTTTACATACAGAAGTATCCTTAGGTTTTCTTGTCATACTTGTGGTGAACTATTGTTCTATAGCTAATTTCTCCTACAAGAAATTAGCATATCTATTCATTTATACAGTGATTCTTGCCTTTTCATATGTAAGCTTTCATTTGTTTAGTATTTATGATCCAGTTTGGGTGTTCTTTCACCCATCCTTTATGGTGGCCATTATTTTAACGTATTTAACACTCCTTTTGATAAAGGAAAAGAAGGAGCGTTATATTCTATATTTATTTGGCTTATCGCATGGTGAGTTATTATATGGATTTATAATGGATTACCACCGGTTTCCGATTACGTTTGGAGGTCTTTCTTTTTTTGATATTTTTGCTATAGGTGCAACATTCATTTCAATCTGGAATGGATTTGAATTACTATCCGCTGCATTAAACCAAACTTTAAGAAAAACAAACAAGAGAAAGGCAGGGATTTTATGAGTGAATACACTTATCCCATTCTATTTGGTGTAATGGTTGGTACACTTACCAGGTTATATATGTTGAAAACAGATTACCGCCAATACCCAACCTATTTACATGGGAAAATTATACATATTGCACTTGGATTTATTGCTGCTGGTCTTGGTACAGTCGCGGTACCCTCTATTATGGAGGAGGATTTCACAGCCATTACCTTTCTTACCCTAGCCGCTTCACAATTTAGGGAAGTCCGCAATATGGAAAGAAATACATTAGCACAATTGGATGGCTTTGAACTTGTGTCGAGAGGAAATACATATATAGAAGGAATTGCAGTCGCTTTTGAAGGTAGAAATTACTTAGTTATATTCACTTCCTTCATATCTACTTTTGCTTACATTGTATGGAATATATGGGCAGGTTTATTAGCTGGTTTGATTGGTTTATTCCTTTCTAAAAAGCTAATGAGTGGAGGAAAACTGAAGGATATCGTTGATATCGAATTCGTGGAACCAAGATTTGAGGGTGCTGGATTATATGTAGATAATATTTACATTATGAATATCGGGATTCCAGAAAGGCAAAAGGAAGTCTTGAAATACGGAATGGGATTTATATTGAAACCAAAAAACTTTAATGCGAGATCAACAATCGCTAATTTAGGTCAACGACAGGCTATTTTACACGATGTATCTACGGCTATGGGTGTTTATCGTGACTCTGGTACCCCTGCACTTGTTCCATTAGCGAAACGTGACTTAGATGATGGTAGAATAGGGGTTTTTGTTTTACCACAGGTTAGGGATCATGAGAAAGCCATCGAGGTTATTGGTATGGTTCCGACCCTAGAAAACGCGATTCGTATGCCAACAGAAGCAAAAGCAAATCAAAAGGGGAAAAAAATTAAATGAATCTTGAAAAGTTTATTTTAGCGATTGTAACAACAAACAAAAATAAGGCAGCAGGTGGAACCGCTATTTTTACTTGTGACACGGTTGCAGAGATGGATGAATTCGCAAAAAATATTGAAGCAATCACAGATGGGATCGCTCATAAATTAAGCGAAGAGGTATATATCATTGTGAAGCATTAAGGAAAACATTGTTCTCTTTGCACATTTTTGGTAGGATTAAAAAGATTAGCAGGTATTGTCCCTTCTGTAAAATATGGAAGGGATTTCCTAGCTTACATGATAATCATTGAAGTGGTTAATACCAATGTGTATGGAATAGAAAGGAAGTAAATAAATGCCAAAACCAGTTATTGCGATAGTTGGGAGACCAAACGTAGGAAAATCAACTATTTTTAATAGAATTGTTGGTGAAAGAATATCTATTGTAGAAGATATACCTGGAATTACAAGAGATCGTATTTATAGTTCAGCAGAATGGCTTAATCATGATTTTAATATTATTGATACAGGTGGAATTGAAATCGGAGATGCCCCGTTTCTAGCTGAGATTCGTCAACAGGCAGAAGTAGCCATTGATGAGGCAGATGTAATTATTTTCATGGTTAATGGTAGAGAAGGAGTGACCTCTGCAGACGAAGAGGTTGCAAAAATACTTTATCGTTCTGACAAGCCCATCGTATTGGCAGTCAATAAAATTGATAACCCTGAAATGAGAACGGATATTTATGATTTCTACGCGTTAGGATTTGGGGAACCGGTCCCGGTATCAGGATCTCATGGGTTGGGAATTGGAGATTTACTAGATGCAGCAGCTGCCCATTTTCCAATTCGAGAAGAGGAAGATTATGATGAAAGCACCATTCTTTTTTCTTTAATCGGCCGACCGAATGTAGGGAAGTCTTCACTTGTAAATGCACTTCTCGGAGAAGAACGAGTAATTGTAAGTGATATCGCTGGGACTACAAGAGACGCTATTGACACGCCGTATACAAAGGATGGTCAGGATTATGTGATTATCGACACAGCGGGAATGAGAAAAAAAGGAAAAGTGTATGAAAGCACAGAAAAATATAGTGTTTTACGTGCGTTAAGAGCGATTGAACGCTCGGACGTTGTTCTAGTCGTTATTGACGGAGAAGAAGGAATTATTGAGCAGGATAAGAAAATTGCGGGGTATGCTCATCAGGCTGGACGAGCTGTTGTAATCGTGGTTAATAAATGGGATGCTGTTGAAAAAGATGAAAAGACCATGCAGGAATATGAAAAGAAAATTAGAGCCCATTTCCAGTTTCTCGATTATGCTCCATTGGTTTTCTTATCGGCAAAAACAAAGCGTCGAATCCATACCTTACTACCAATGATTAACATGGCCGCTGAGAACCATAACTTACGCGTTCAAACCAATGTCCTGAATGACATCATTATGGACGCAGTAGCGATGAATCCAACACCAACTGATAATGGCAAACGCTTAAAGATCTATTATGCAACCCAGGTAGCTGTGAAGCCGCCAAGCTTTGCAGTATTTGTAAATGAACCGGAGTTAATGCACTTTTCATATGAGCGCTTTTTAGATAATCAAATTCGGGCAGCATTCGGATTTACGGGTACGCCGATAAAGATTTTTGCAAGAGCTAGAAAATAAAGTATGAAAGGGAGGATGAACGTGGGGGATGTTACCGTTGTAGGTGCTGGAAGCTGGGGAACAGCATTGGCCATTGTGCTAGCAGATAACGGATATCAAGTCAGGTTATGGGCCCATAAAGCAGCACAAATTGATGAGATTAATCATAAACGTACGAATGAAAAATACCTACCTGGTATTGTGTTACCAGACAATGTAAAAGGATATACGTCACTAAATCAATCTTTAGATGGGATTGAAACAATTATTCTTGCCGTGCCGACAAAGGCGATCCGCGAGGTAATGGCACAAATACGTGAGATTCTTAAAAAACCAATTACAATTGTTCATGTTAGTAAAGGTATTGAACCAGATACCTTTAAAAGGGTGTCTGAGGTCATAACAGAGGAAATGCCAGCTGATTTACTAGTGGATGTAGTCGTCCTCTCTGGACCAAGTCATGCTGAAGAAGTGAGTAGAAGACAGCCGACAACTGTAACAGTTGCTTGTGAGAATATGGTGTCTGCTGAAAAAGTCCAAGATATGTTTATTAACCAGCATCTCCGTGTCTATACAAATCCAGATGTGGTAGGTGTTGAGATCGGTGGCGCATTAAAGAATATTATCGCCCTTGCTGCAGGTATTACAGACGGACTGGGCTATGGAGATAATGCAAAAGCTGCCTTAATTACTAGAGGGTTAGCTGAGATTGCCAGACTTGGTGTAGCAATGGGTGCCAATCCATTAACTTTCGCTGGTCTTACTGGGATTGGTGATTTAATTGTAACTTGTACTAGTGTACATAGTCGAAACTGGCGTGCAGGTAACCTACTAGGTAAAGGGCAAAGCTTAGATGAAGTATTAGAAAACATGGGTATGGTTGTTGAAGGTGTTAGAACGACTAAAGCAGCTTACCAGCTTGCCCGAAAAATGAATGTCAGTATGCCTATCACAAATGCTTTATATGATGTGTTGTTTAATGACAAGACACCGAAGGAAGCCGTTGATTCACTAATGGCCAGAGGGAAAACACATGAAATGGAAGATCTTGCTTCCATTCTAGGAAAACCTTCTAACTAAGGCAAACATAAAATCAAGCCTACTTTTTTATCACAGTTCTGTGAGCTCTGCATAGGATATGGTGAGTCTATGTAGAGGAGGATTTATGTTATGAGCCTATTTGATAATATTGAAAAGAAAACAAACATAAAAAAAGAAGATATATTTAATCTAGCTGACTCTGTAAAGAGTGCAAATTTCCAGGATGAGCAAACGGTGCGTCAATTGATTAAACAAGTTTCTGCCCTAGCCGGTAAACCTGTTGCTAAGGAAAAAGAAGATCAGATTGTAGAGGCAATTATTAGTAATAATATGCCGATGGATATAAATACAATCGGTAAAATGTTTAAGAAATAATTTAGCAGAAATAGGCTACAAGAGGATGCAAATATACTTGGAATCGCATAGAATAATACGAAGCAAACTTTGAGTTGAGCTGCTTTGTTGTATGGTATATCTAGTCGACAAGCTGAAGTGAGGATGCCCCCTTTACTTCAGCTTTTTTGTGTATTTTCGCCTAACTAGTTACAATTAACTTTACTAAACTCTTGAAATACATAGGTTTTGATCCTACTTTCAATAGAGTCTTTATGTAAAGAATGTTAATATAACTGTGTTAATAAAAAATGAACGCCCTTTTGGGGAGGATTGCTTCATGTTCGGTCGTTTATAGGGTGAATGAACGCCCTTCTAAGTAGGATTGCGCCAGGTACGGTCGTTCATAAGAGGAATGAACGCCCTTTTGAGCAGGATTACGCCAGGTTGGGTCGTTCATAGGGTGAATGAACGCCCTTCAAAGCAGGATTGCCCCAGGTACGGTCGTTCATAAGGTGAATGAACGCCCTTCTGAGCAGGATTGCCCCAAGTACGGTCGTTCATAAGTTTAATCAACGTTGGCTAGTCTTAACGCCCTGCAAGATGCCGGTTAGGCAGTCGGTGCAGGACTAAAGCATGCGAATCCAGCCACTCGATAAAATAAGCTTTCTCTAATTATGTAGTTTTATGTTATAATATTTGACGATTTAAGAAGGAGTGAGAGGATGTCAACGGGACTTATAAAAATGTGGTTTGCACTAGGGGCAATGGGTTTAATGTTTCTTTCAGTCATGACAATTATGCTTAGTAGATATAAACTTAAAAATGCTTTTTTTAGATGGACAACCGCTGTTATTGCTTATGCAATGATGATTATAGCAGGAATCGTCATATTTTTTGTTGTGTTTACAGGACCAGTTAGTGAATAAATAGGCTTAGATAAGGCGGAATAAGATGAAAAAATATATGTTTATCCTGATTTTATGCTCGTTTATTTTGTCAGGCTGTTTATATCCTGATGATCGGTTGGCTCAAAATACCGTTCCATATGCTGAACAGCTTGAATCTGTACAAAGAGCTGTAGATCAATTTAAAGAAGATAGTGGTGGTTTATTACCAATTAAAGATCGGGAAATGGGTACACCGATTTATCAGAAATACCCGATTGATTTTGGGAAAATTGTACCACGTTATATGTCAGAGCCACCGTCAACTGCATATGAAAGCGGTGGGATTTATCAGTATGTATTAATCGATGTAGAAGAAAATCCAACAGTGAAATTAATTGATGTAAGATTAGCTGATGAAATTCGGGACTTAAAAACTAGAATTCTCGTTTACAAGCGCTCTAACAACGGCTATCCACCGTTTGAAAAAGTGTTAGCCAATCATATTTTTACAGTTGATTATCAAAAACTAGGCTATGAAGATCCTCCGTTTGTTGTAAGTCCTTATTCGGGAGAAACATTGCCGTTCATTATCGATAATCAAGGTGAAATATATATAGACTATTCGTTAGACTTATACAGAGCTCTGCAAGAGACAGATACTGTTGTTGAACCTGGTGAAGACATTCGACCGATCCTTTTAGAGGACTCCGTCTTTGTTCCGGCTTTTTCTGTACCCTATACAGTTGAAAATAATGAACCAATATTTTTAGAGCCACAAAAATAGTAGTGTAGTCTTGGATAAAATCATAAGCTAAAAATCATGTTTTCCTAAAGAAATAAAAAAATTTAATAAAATTGTCATGAACCCTTCTGTTTAGAATAAACTCTACAGAAGGGTTTTTGTATGAAACGAGTAATCATTACCGAAATAGAAATTATTTCTTTATTTTGTAGAGCCACAAAAAACCCTTTCACAAACGTATGCTTTGTTAAGAAAAGTAAGCCTAATCAACATTTGGCTTTTAACATAGCAAAACAATCTAGTAGAATTCAAAAAAATTTCTACAACAATAGTCATAATTAAATAGGACAACATCATAAGATATATTGTCCTAGATTATTAGTCATTTTTGGATAGATATTATCCCAAGAAGTTTTGAAGATCGGGAGGGGATCACTTGGAAAAGGTAGATATTTTTAAGGATATCGCTGAGCGCACTGGTGGCGATATATATTTAGGAGTTGTAGGTGCAGTTCGAACAGGGAAATCTACTTTTATTAAAAAGTTTATGGAATTAGTAGTTTTACCGAATATTGCAAATGAAGCTGACAAAGCACGCGCACAAGATGAATTACCTCAAAGTGCAGCTGGAAAGACAATCATGACCACTGAACCAAAGTTTGTTCCGAATCAAGCGGTATCGCTTCATGTTTCGGATGGACTAGATGTCAATGTTCGTCTAGTAGACTGTGTGGGATACACAGTTCCAGGCGCAAAGGGTTATGAAGATGAAAATGGTCCAAGGATGATTAATACACCGTGGTATGAGGAGCCGATCCCATTCCATGAGGCAGCAGAAATCGGGACACGAAAAGTTATTCAAGAGCATTCTACAATCGGAGTAGTCATTACAACGGACGGATCCATCGGTGAAATTCCACGTCATGATTATTTAGAATCCGAAGAACGTGTTATTAACGAGTTAAAAGAAGTAGGAAAGCCATTTATTATGGTGATCAATACGGTACGTCCACATCATCCTGAAACAGAACAGCTTCGTCAAAAGCTATCAGAGCAATATGATATTCCAGTTTTAGCGATGAGCGTAGAAAGCATGAGAGAAACTGATGTGTATAACGTACTTCGTGAAGCATTGTATGAATTCCCAGTATTAGAGGTAAATGTAAACCTTCCTAGCTGGGTCATGGTACTTCGTGATAACCACTGGTTACGCGAAAGCTATCAGGATGCTGTAAAAGATACAGTAAAGGATATTAAACGTCTACGTGATGTGGACCGAGTCGTTGGACTCTTCAGTGAATATGACTTTATCGAAAATGCCGGGTTAGCTGGTATTGAGATGGGGCAAGGTGTAGCAGAGATTGATCTATATGCTCCTGATACACTTTACGATCAAATTTTAAAAGAAGTAGTGGGCGTAGAGATTAGAGGAAAAGACCACTTACTTCAGCTGATGCAGGACTTTTCATATGCAAAGGCAGAATATGATCAAGTTGCTGATGCGCTTAAAATGGTAAAGCAAACTGGTTATGGTATTGCTGCACCTGCTTTATCAGACATGGCACTTGATGAGCCTGAAATCATTCGTCAAGGCTCGAGATTTGGTGTAAGACTTAAAGCTGTTGCACCATCAATCCATATGATTAAAGTAGATGTTGAGTCTGAGTTTGCACCAATTATCGGAACTGAGAAGCAAAGTGAAGAGCTAGTTCGTTACTTAATGCAGGATTTTGAAGATGACCCACTTTCAATTTGGAATTCTGATATTTTTGGTAGATCACTTAGCTCCATTGTCCGTGAAGGTATTCAGGCGAAGCTTTCACTAATGCCAGAGAATGCAAGATATAAACTAAAAGAGACATTAGAGAGAATCATTAATGAAGGATCTGGTGGTTTAATCGCTATTATCCTATAAGCCTCGACTCCGTATAGGGGTCTTTTTTTTGCTCTTTTCCAATACCTTGTTGTGTATAGGTACTAAGTCAAATGTACCTTTTTTAAGATGGGGCCATATTCTTTGGCTCTTGTTATTTTAAAAATAACAGTGAGGTAAACCTAATACATAGATAAGAGTTTTAATAGTAGAGAAGTGTTTTGCCTATTTGTTTATGTAACTTTAATCAAATGGTAAAAGTCTTAGCCGAAATCTTCTCATTCATCCTAGCTCGAAGTAAATAAACTTGACGAAATAAAAGAAAAAGTTACTTTTTTTCTTGAACAGGAATTGGCTATACCTTAGACTGAACAGGAGGTTAGCGCCTTTTGTGATAAACTTAATAGAGAGTGTAACGAAATGGAGAAATATGCCTAAATATGAAATATTTCTATTGAAATGTATTGAATTATGTCAAAATATCGTTTAATATAAGGCTTGCAGGCGAATTGCTTTGCTTTTAGAAGTATAGAAACTTTAAAAAATGTGAAGTAATGATAGTAGGCTGTTATTTCACAACAATTAACTAATGTGTTTAATCGCATTTGTAAAAAAACAGAATGAATGTGACGTATATCTCTATAGAGACTATATGCACCGAATATCCATTTGGGAGGAGGTGAATGGCATGAACAAGACAGACTTAATTAACGCAGTAGCAGAAGCTAGTGAACTATCTAAGAAGGATGCAACAAAAGCAGTTGATGCTGTTTTTGATTCAATTTTAGAAGCACTTAAAAATGGTGATAAGGTTCAATTAATTGGTTTTGGTAACTTCGAAGTACGTGAGCGTGCAGCTCGTAAGGGTCGTAACCCACAAACTGGTGAAGAAATCGAAATCGCTGCAAGCAAGGTTCCTGCATTCAAACCAGGAAAAGCACTTAAAGATGCAGTAAAATAATCCTTACATACTAAGGTGAGAGAGTCGCACATTTGTGCGGCTCTTCTTTTTTGCTTAAACAAGTTGCATATGCTAGAATTCTTTTAGTGAAAGAATCTGATTCTTAATCTTTTTTAGGGCTAAGTTAAGTAAATGACCTTGAATAAGTTGATAAATAATTTAAGTGTTAGTCTGCTTCGTATGCATTGTCTTTCTTTTTTCTTTTCTGGAATCTAAATTAATATATATAATCTGTAGTTGATCACTTCTAATCAATTAACAGTGTGAAAAGTAAATATTTTATAAACATTATCGGAGGAACCACTTATGTCTAATACAATCAATTATGAACAAATTGAACATGCTATAAAGTTAATTTTAGAAGCTATTGGAGAAGATCCTAATCGTGAAGGGTTATTGGATACACCTAAACGTGTAGCTAAAATGTACGCAGAAGTTTTTTCAGGATTAAATGAGGATCCAAAAGAACATTTTAAAACAATCTTTGGAGAAGATCATGAAGAACTTGTCCTCGTTAAAGACATTCCTTTCTTTTCTATGTGTGAACACCATCTTGTTCCATTCTATGGTAAGGCACATATAGCCTATATTCCAAGAGGGGGAAGAGTAACTGGCTTAAGTAAACTAGCTAGAGCAGTTGAAGCGGTTGCTAAAAGACCTCAACTTCAAGAACGAATTACATCAACTGTAGCAGACTCTATGGTAGAATCGCTTGAGCCACTTGGTGTGATGGTGGTGATTGAGGCAGAACATATGTGTATGACAATGCGTGGTGTTAAAAAGCCAGGTGCATCCACAGTTACTTCTGCAGTTAGAGGAGTTTTTGAAAATGATGTGTCAGCAAGAGCAGAAGTACTTTCATTAATTAAATCATAATTCTATTATTGACACTTTTTACGGATTAAGGGATAGTTAAGGAAATAAGTTCGTGTTGAAGGGGAGCTATTGGATGAAAGAGCAAACAAATAACGACTTCTTCGTCATTAAGGCAAAGGAAAATGGTGTAAATGTAATCGGGTTAACAAGAGGTTCTGACACTAGATTTCACCATTCCGAGAAATTAGATAAAGGCGAAGTAATGATTGCGCAGTTTACTGAGCATACCTCTGCTGTGAAAATTAGAGGGAAGGCCACCATTATTACTGCACATGGCCAAGTAGATACCGAAGTAGAATAAAAATATGATTGATAGAGCTGTTATGCAAAGAAAAACTTTGTTTAAAACTTGGCACTAGCCAAGTTTTTCTGCTTTTTTACTTTAGCTTCCAATCTATGGATAATTTCATTTTATTGTTTTAAAAGCAATTATTAAGAACTTTTAGACTGTCTATGCTATAATGGATGATGCCTAATTGTATAGCTATTGGCGAATAAATTCGAATATAGTGATACTTCAACGTGGAATACTAGGACTTGACTGGGGACAAGGGTGATAAATGTGAGTGACATCAATAGAAAAAAAACATATATGCTTGAAAAGATTAACCAATTTATTCACCATTCATATTTAAAAAAGTTTATTGATACCCCTAAGGTAGACGAAGATAAGCTGCTCCTTTTAGTAGCTATGTGTGATCACATAGATTATGAAAAGGATAAAACAATAGAAGCTTATATCATCACTACCATGCTAGTCCAAGTGGCTTTAGATGTACATGAAGAAGTATCGACTAAGGATGATCTTGGTGACCTTGAACAGAAGCAACAACAGTTAAAGGTTTTAGCAGGTGACTATTTTAGTGGACTATACTACAGCATACTCGCACAAATTGAAGATATACAGATGATTAAAACTATAGCGACTAGTATTAAGCGGATTAATGAACATAAAATCAGAGTGTACCGGCAGGAATCCTCTTATCTAGAGACCATGATTGATAGCTTGCGAATTATTGAAAGTGAGCTTTTCGTTAATGTTGCACAAACCCTAAAGTTAACAGGCTGGAGCTCGTTAATCGGTGAAATCCTGTTACTTAAACGACTATATAAAGAGAAATTCCAATATATTGATAGAAATTCTTCCTTACTTTCTCATCACTTAATAAAAGAAAATTCTTCTAGCAAAACGGCTGAAAATAAAATAACAGCTAATATTGATCTAATGATCATGAATACACAAGAACGAATTCAATCCATACTAACTAAAACGACTATTGAATCATCCATCATAAAAAGCTTACGGGAACTAATTAGAAGCTTTGACCGTCAAGTGCATCAAATAGTGGAAGAAGGGTGAAATATGCAAGAATCTAAAGAACAGAGAGTTCACCGTACATTTGAAAAGATATCTGATAAATATGACCTGATGAATTCCATTATAAGTTTTCAACGTCATGTGGCATGGCGTAAAAAAACGATGCAATTAATGAATGTTCAAAAAGGCGACCATGCTCTTGATCTTTGCTGTGGTACAGCTGATTGGACAATTGCATTGGCAAATGAAGTAGGACAGACTGGAAAGGTTTATGGCCTTGATTTTAGTAAAAACATGCTTAGTGTTGGTGAACAAAAGGTGAAAGAGCTAAAGTTGGATCAGATCGAACTTATTCATGGGAATGCAATGGAACTTCCTTTCCCAGATGAATCGTTTGATTTTGTAACAATCGGATTTGGCCTTCGAAATGTTCCTGACTATATGCAGGTCCTAAAAGAAATGCACCGCGTACTCAAGCCAGGTGGACAGGCAGTCTGCTTAGAAACCTCTCAACCAGAGCTTCCTGTTTTTAAACAAGTTTATTATTTATATTTCCAATATATCATGCCATTATTTGGTAAGGTGTTCGCAAAGAGCTTTGAGGAGTATTCATGGTTGCAGGAATCAGCTAAAGACTTCCCAGGAATGAGTGAGCTAGCAAAGATGTTTAAAAATGCTGGTTTCTCAAGAGTAGAAGTAAAGGCTCACACTTTCGGTGTTGCTGCTACTCATATTGGTTATAAGAAAGCATAATAACAATAAGTAAATTTGTAGAAAAACTTAGGTGAATCATATGAAGTTAAATAAAATGTATTCGTTTTTGAATACGGACCTAAAGGAAATAGAAAGAGAGCTTCAAGAAACGATTAAGTCTGAGCATCCATTGCTTCAAGAGGCCTCATTACACACACTTCAAGCAGGAGGAAAGAGACTTCGTCCTGTTTTTGTGTTGCTTGCCGGGAAGTTTGGTGATTATGATCTTTCCACTATCAAAAATGTGGCAGTAGCTCTTGAGCTCATTCATATGGCTTCACTTGTGCATGATGATGTAATAGATGATGCCGAATTAAGAAGAGGTCAGCCTACGATCAAATCAAAATGGGATAACCGAATCGCTATGTATACAGGGGATTATATTTTTGCGAGATCTTTAGAGCTCATGACAAATATAGAAAATGCTGAAGCCCATAAAATTCTTTCTCATACAATTGTTGAAGTAAGTTTAGGGGAAATTGAGCAGATTCGCGATAAGTACAATTTTAATCAACATTTAAAAACATACTTACGTAGAATTAAACGAAAAACAGCTTTGTTAATTGCCGTAAGCTGCCAGCTTGGTGCCGTTGCTTCAAACGTACCTCGAGAGGTTCATCAGAAGCTTTTCCTTTTTGGATATTATGTAGGGATGTCCTTCCAAATAACAGATGATATTCTGGATTTTACCGCGACAGAAAAGCAACTTGGAAAACCAGCCGGTGGGGATTTAAAACAAGGGAACATAACTCTCCCGGTACTCTATGCTATGAAGGATGAAAAGTTACGCAAACAGATAGAGTCCGTTCATGAGCATATAGAAGATACCGAGCTTAAAACAATTATATCTGCTATTAAACAAAGCGGGGCAATTGAACGTTCTATTCATTATAGTGATTGGTACTTACAAAGAGCACTAAAGGTCATTGAAGACCTTCCGAACAATACCTCAAAACTAGCACTCATTAATATTGCGAAATATATTGGTAAGCGAAAGTTTTAGCTATATTGCGTAACACCGAAAAGAGTGTTACTATTTTCTTTGGGCTTGAATATAAGCTTATACATAATGTAACAGGAGTGAATTAAAATGGAAAAAACGTTTTTAATGGTAAAGCCTGATGGTGTTCAACGTAATCTAATTGGTGAAATCGTAGCACGCTTTGAGAAGAAGGGATTCCAACTTGTTGGAGCTAAGCTAATGAGCATTCCTACTGAATTAGCAGAAACTCACTATGGTGAACATAAAGAACGCCCATTCTTCGGTGAATTAGTGGACTTCATCACATCAGGTCCTGTTTTTGCAATGGTTTGGGAAGGCGAAAATGTAATTGCAACAGCTAGACATATGATGGGTGCAACAAATCCTAAAGATTCTGCAACTGGCTCTATTCGTGGTGACTATGCAGTAACAGTTGGAAAGAACATTATTCACGGTTCAGACTCTCCTGAAAGCGCAGAACGCGAAATCAATCTATTCTTCAAACAAGAAGAGTTAGTTGAATATACTAAACTGATCAATCAGTGGACTAACTAATTTATAGCTAGAAATTTACCCTTTTGTTTAAGGGAAAGTTATTAAAATAATGGATCTGTTAAAGTTAAGATGTTAACTTTTTAGCAGAGTTGATTGTAGTGGAAGGACGCGAGACTCCTGCGGGAGAAGCGTGACAGGTGAGACCCCGCAGGCGCACGCCGAGGAGGCTCACCGCACGCCCCGCGGAAAGCGAGTGTCCTGTAACGAAAATCAACAACAAATTAAACATAGCTAAAATAATAATAGTGTTCAAACCAGTCATTCATCACGACTGGTTTTTTTCTTTCTGTACTTCCATCATTTTGTAAAAATAAAAAGATTAACTATCTTATTTCCGTCCTGTATAATCAAATTAAATACTAACTATTTAGTCATACTAATAGTAGTAGATCTCTCTTATAAATGAGGTAATAAAATGTCACAGGACTATATTGATTTTATAGAAAATGTAAAAAAGAAAACCGGAATTAACTTAGCATTATATAAAGAAGCTCAAATGAAAAGAAGACTTACCTCTTTATATGAAAAAAAGGGGTTCAAGAACTTCACTGAATTCTATAAAGCAATGACTACTGAACAAAAGCTTTATGATGAGTTTTTGGATCGAATGACGATTAATGTTTCTGAATTTTATCGAAACGGAATGAGATGGAAGATCCTACAAGATAAAATTGTTCCTAGATTACTTCAAGAAAATAAGCGGTTAAAAGTTTGGAGTGCTGCGTGTTCCACTGGAGAGGAACCCTATTCACTAGCAATGGTATTATCTAACTTCATGCCACTAAGCAGCATTTCAATTTTGGCAACTGACTTAGATGAGAATGCTATTGCTCGTGCAAAGACGGGGATATATCCAGAGAGATCTCTTTTAGAAGTTCCAGCTGACATGAAGAGTAAATATTTTTCGAAAGATGGCATGTTTTATAAGGTGGACGACGCTGTCAAGAAGACTGTTACCTTCAAAAAACAAAATCTACTTTCTGATTCCTTTGACCAAAACTTTGATTTAATCGTATGTAGGAATGTCATGATCTACTTTACAGACGAAGCTAAAGATATCCTTTATCACAAATTTAGCCGTGCTTTAAGACCAGGCGGTATCTTATTTGTAGGGAGTACCGAGCAAATCTTTAATCCGCAAACCTACCAATTTGAATCGGAAGATACCTTTTTCTATCGTAAAGTCTAGGCCCTCAAGAGAGGGTCTATTTTTTATGAATGCTGTTATACATAAGAAGGCAATTTAAAAAGAATGATAGTCGTACTTTAAAACTTCCAACTATCAAATCAGCTAACGGGAATGGTAAAATATAGTATCGAGAGGATTATTTTTTAATCAGCCGTGTTAAAGTACAGTGTTGATATTTAGCAGAGTTGATTGAAGTGGAAGGACGCGAGACTCCTGCGGGAGAAGCGTGGTGAAGGAGACCCCACAGGCGGTAACGCCGAGGAGTTTAAAAGGAACTTCTGCTAGGGTCGCTCACGTCCTGTGAGCAACGCAGAAGCCAGCACATCCTGTGCAAGTGCGGAAAGCGAGTGTCCTGGAACGGAAATCAACAACAAACTTTAATAGGGCCTTTTTATTTTATCGAATCCTAATTTTTTAATGATGTATACAAAAAAATGATAAATTATACTTCTCGTATACTTTCAAAGTATGATATATTTGTACTTAACTATTTATCAACACATAAAAGCTTTAAAGCGATAAAGGAGGATGTTCAAGATGATGAGGTATTTAACAGCTGGAGAATCACATGGACCACAACTTACCACCATAATTGAAGGAGTACCAGCGGGTGTTCCTTTAACGGTTGAAGATATTAATGAAGAATTAGCGAGAAGGCAAAAGGGTTATGGCAGAGGCCGTCGCATGCAAATAGAAAAGGATCAAGTGAAAATTGTAAGTGGAGTTCGTCATGGTGTTACACTTGGCTCTCCCATTACATTAGTGGTTGAAAATAATGATTGGAAGCATTGGACAAACATTATGGGAATTGAACCGACCGACTTAGATGAAGCGGAAGTTAAGAGGAAGGTTTCTAGGCCAAGACCAGGTCATGCTGATTTAAATGGCGCGATCAAATATGGTCACCGTGATATGAGAAACGTATTAGAGAGATCATCTGCCCGTGAGACAACAGTTCGAGTAGCAGCTGGGGCAGTAGCTAAGAAGGTTCTTAGTGAATTAGGTATCCAAGTAGGCGGACATGTCCTAGAAATTGGTGGAGTTAAGGCTAAGCCTGCAGAGTACGATAGCATAGAACAGCTTCAGTCTGTTACAGAAGATTCTCCTGTTAGATGCTTTGACTCAGAAGCAGGGCCAAAAATGATGGAAGCTATTGATCAAGCAAAGCAAAATGGGGATTCAATTGGTGGAATTGTTGAGGTAATCGTTGAGGGTGTCCCAGCAGGTATGGGGAGCTATGTCCACTATGATCGAAAATTAGATGCTAAGATCGCTGCTGCTGTCATTAGTATAAATGCATTTAAGGGTGTTGAATTTGGAATTGGTTTTAAAGCTGCTGAGGTACCAGGTAGCTTAGTTCACGACGAAATTCTATGGGATGAAGAGAACGGGTATACTCGTCGTACTAATAACTTAGGTGGTTTTGAAGGTGGAATGACGACTG
Organism: Bacillus sp. AK128; assembly: GCF_053903075.1. Classification (NCBI taxonomy): domain Bacteria; kingdom Bacillati; phylum Bacillota; class Bacilli; order Caryophanales; family Bacillaceae; genus Bacillus; species Bacillus sp. AK128. Next base: position 1,545,717 of record NZ_CP096379.1, read on the forward strand.
GGATGCCAATTGTTGTACGCGGAGTTATGAAGCCTATTCCAACTTTATATAAGCCATTAAAAAGTGTGGATATTGATACAAAGGAACCATTTGAGGCGAGTATTGAGCGCTCTGACAGTTGTGCTGTTCCAGCTGCAAGTGTTGTAGCAGAATCTGTCGTAGCATGGGAACTAGCTACGGCTATTATCAACCAATTTGGTCAAGACCGATTGGATTTGGTGAAGCAAAATGTTCAACAGGCTAAAGAGTGGGCGAGGAAATTTTAATGAAGGAACTATTAATACAAACGAACTCAAGGGAATATCCTTTATTAATAGGAACAGATCTGTTTCAACAAAAAGTAATCCTTGATTCTGTATTAAAGGATACACCTTCTACAATATTAATTATTACTGACAGTGCCGTAGCGCCTTTATATTTAACCGATGTTGAAAAATCACTAGCTCAGTACACATCTGTATTTTCAAAGATTGTTCCTAGTGGAGAAAAATCTAAGTCTGTTGATCTATTTTATGAATGTCAAACCATGGCGATGGAAAAGGGTCTTGATCGAAATTCCTTAATCATAGCCCTAGGTGGCGGAGTAGTAGGGGATTTAGCAGGATTTGTAGCGGCTACTTTTATGAGGGGAGTAAGGTTTATACAAGTCCCGACCACTTTATTAGCTCATGATAGTGCAGTTGGTGGAAAGGTTGCAATTAACCATCATCTTGGGAAAAACTCAATTGGTGCATTTTATCAGCCTGAAGCAGTCATTTATGATCTTTCTTTCCTGAAATCACTTCCTGAAAGCCAGTGGAGAGCAGGATTTGCGGAGCTTATTAAGCATTCTCTTATATGGGAGAAGGAATTTTATCCATGGTTACGTGAAAACGTCCCGACTTTAGCTGATTTAAATGGAGCTATTCTTGAGGAAGCACTAAAACGGGGGATTCAAGTTAAAGCAACAGTGGTGAATCAAGATGAAAAGGAAACCGGGATACGTGCCTATTTGAATTTTGGTCATACCCTTGCGCATGCCCTGGAGTCTGAGTTAGGCTATGGAACGATTAGCCATGGTGATGCGGTCGCAATTGGAATGATTTTTGCCATGAAAGTTAGTGAAAGGATTTTAGGTGTATCATTGCCTATAAAAGAGTTACAGGACTGGTTTGACCAACTTGGGTTCCCGGCTTTTCCACCTAATTTATCCGCAAGTTCATTACTAGAGAAAATGAAAAAAGATAAAAAAGCACTTAGGGGAACGATTCGGATGTGCTTAATGAGTGAGATTGGCAGTTTGACCATAAAAGAAGTTGAGGATCAAATTCTTCTTGAAGTCCTTCAACCATACTGTAGGGAGGGATAGCCTTGATAAGAGGAATCCGTGGGGCAACAACAGTTATAGAAAACATGCCGGAGGAAATTTTAAATAAAACAGAAGCTTTGTTAAGGGAAATGGTGGAGGAAAACAATGTGGAACCCTCTGATATAGCAACCATTCTCATAACCGTTACAGATGATATTGATGCGGTATTTCCAGCTAAAGCAGTAAGAAGATTAGTTGGTTTTACTTTTGTCCCAGTGACGTGTGCAAGAGAAATACCTGTTCCTGGCTCACTAGCCTTGTGCATAAGAGTCATGATGACCGTTAATACAACCTTGGCACCACATGAAGTGAAGCATATTTATCAGGAAGATGCAATTCATTTAAGACCAGACCTACGGTTGACAAAAGGTAGTGAATTGTAATAGTATTTAAGATAGTTTAGTAAGAGTATAGATTAGCTTAAAAAAGAGATTCCTATAGAATAATAGGGTAGATGAGAATGAGTTGAGATAGTTGAGGTTAGCTGAGAAATAATGCGATAAATTCTACCCAAAGGCTTATTTGTCTTTGGGTTTTTATATTTTAATATCGTAGAAGAACGAACTTGGTTATGACCATCCTCGACTTCTCTCATTCTCCGAAGCGACTAATCGTTTGGAGGAGTGAGTGAAGAAATGTCCACTTATAATGAAACTGCATTTTTAGAAGATACAAACTACTACCGTACCATTCCAATTTTACAATCTTATTTTGTTGATACGTTAACCCCCATTCAAATTTTTCAAGCATTTAAAGAAGAAGCTGTTTATCTTCTTGAGAGTAATGATGAAACATCACCTTGGTCGAATTATTCTTTTATTGGCTTGAATCCTTTTATCACCATCGAAGAGGTGCAAGATGAGATTCAGGTATTGAATAAACAAAGGGAAATATTGTTTAAAACAAATGAATTACAACAAGCTATTCACTTTGTGAAGGATTTTGTAAAGGTAAAAGAAATTGATCGCGATATTCCTTTTAGAGGAGGAGCGGTGGGCTATATTGGCTATGATGCGATTTCTAGCATTGAAAAGGTTCCTAAGCATGCACATGATGATTTACAGTTAAAAAATTACCATCTATTATATTGTGAAACAATTATTGTGTATTCTCATTCTAAAAAAGAGATGACGTTTATCCATTATGCTCAATTAAATGGTAATGAGGATTTAGAGGAGAAGAAGGCCAGCTATAGCCAAGCTGAGCAGTTAATTCAACAATATTTCAAAGTGCTTTCTGAGCATCAGTACCATCATGAGCCTTTATTAAATCCGAAAGATTTTGATGTGGATTTTTCAAATGTCAAATCTAGTTATGATAAAGAAACCTTCGTAAATCATGTTAATAAAATCAAAGAGTATATTTCAGCCGGGGATGTGTTTCAAACGGTCTTATCACAGCGTTTTGAAATCCCAGTTAAAACAAAAGGCTTTGATTTGTATCGAGTTTTGCGTTTTGTTAATCCATCACCCTATTTATTTTATATTAAGCTTCAAGACTGTGAAATTGTTGGAAGCTCACCTGAGAAGTTAATCCAGGTGTCGGATGGTCATCTTGAAATCCACCCGATCGCAGGAACAAGAAGAAGAGGAAGAACAGAAGCCGAGGACCAAGCTCTAGGAGAAGAGCTTCTAAAAGACGAAAAAGAACAGGCTGAGCATTATATGCTCTTAGACCTAGCTCGAAACGATATTGGAAGAGTAGCGAAATATGGAAGTGTTAAAGTACCAATGGTAAAAGAGCTTCATTATTTCTCCCATGTGATGCATCTTGTTTCAAAGGTTACTGGTGAGATTCGTGAGGATGTCGATCCCGTAGAAGCACTTTTAGCATCATTTCCGGCAGGAACCGTTTCCGGTGCACCAAAGGTGAGAGCGATGCAAATTATTCAAGAGCTTGAACCAGTAGCAAGAAATGCCTACGCTGGTACAGTTGCCTATATTGGTTTTGATGGGAATATTGATTCTTGTATTACCATACGAACGGCTATTGTGAAAAATGAAACAGCCTATGTTCAGGCTGGTGCTGGAGTGGTTGCAGACTCAATCCCTGAGTTAGAGTACAAAGAAACAATTAATAAAGCCAGTGCTGTTATAAAAGCAATTCAATTAGCTGAGAAGACGTTTAGTAGAGAGGAGAGAGTAAAGTGTTAAGAGAGCTTTTACATCAATGTATAGAGGGTAAAACACTTACTTTAGCAGAGGCAGAAGAGGCAATGAATGAAATCATGAGCGGGGAAGCAACAGCAAGCCAGATCGCCAGCCTGCTTTCGATTTTACGACTTAGAGGAGAAACTGTGGAAGAAATTACAGGATTTGCTCAAGCGATGCGCAATCATATGAATACTTTGAATTTAGATATTGAAGAAGAAGTCATTGACACGTGTGGAACGGGTGGAGATGGAGTGTCTAGCTTTAATATCTCAACGGCTTCAGCAATTGTGGCAAGCTCTTTGGGTATTAAGGTTGCCAAGCATGGAAATCGAGCAGTGTCATCTAAGAGTGGAAGTGCAGATGTGTTAGAGGTGCTAGGAATCTCAATCCAGTCCACTCCTGAAGAAGCAGAACAGGCACTTAAATATCACAATATGTCGTTCTTATTTGCTCCTAACTATCACAAAGCAATGAAACATGCAGTAGGTCCAAGAAAAGAAATTGGGTTTCGTACCGTCTTTAACATCCTTGGACCATTATCGAACCCTGCACAGTCAAAACGACAAGTAATTGGTGTTTATGATTCAAAGCTTGCTTTAAAAATGGCAGAAACATTAAAGGCCCTTGGTTCTAAGCATGTTTTATTTGTTACCGGGAGAGATGGTTTAGATGAAATCTCAGTTACAACACATACGGATGTAGTCGAGTTAAAAGATGGCGTAATTACTAGCTATACGATTCATCCAACTGATTTTAACTTACAACCAGGTAATCTTGAAGATATCCAAGCAGATTCGGTTGAGGCCAGTGCGAAGCTGATCCTAGAAGTTTTTAATAACCAAGCTAATGACAGTGCCATTAATACAGTTATACTAAATGCAGGTGCTGCCATTTACGTATCAGGCAGAGTTGGTTCTCTCCAAGAAGGAGTTGACTTAGCTAGAGAAGCGATTGATACTAAAAAGGTGAAACAACATTTACAATCATTAGCTAGTCGTAAGGAGGCGCAACACTATGCTTAATAAAATCGTTGAAGTCAAAAATGAAGAAATGCAACAGTTCCAGCTTCCAATCCAGCAGGAGGTACAGCACTATTCCTTATACAATGCACTCCGAAACGCTAATAGAGAAATTGGTTTAATAGCTGAAGTTAAAAAAGCTTCTCCATCTAAAGGTATTATTAGAGAAGATTTTCATCCCGTTACGATCGCGGAGCAATATGTCCAAGCAAAGACAGATGCGATTTCTGTTCTAACGGATGAGCAGTTTTTTCAGGGAGATAAGAAATATTTATCAGCTATTAAGAAGGTTGTTGATGTACCTGTACTGCGTAAGGATTTCATTGTAGACCGTAAGCAGCTTCTGGAAAGTAAATATATTGGGGCTGATGCGATTCTACTAATTGGTGAGGTATTGGAGCCTAGAAAACTAAAGGAATTTTATCTAGAAGCAGAGGAGTTAGGTCTTGAATGTCTAGTCGAAGTCCACTCCATTCAGACTGTTGAAGCATTATTAAAAGAAATTGCACCCAAAATAATTGGGATTAACAATAGAGATTTATCTACTTTTAAAACGAGTATTGAACACACGAAGGAAATTGTAACCTACTTACCAACAACAAGTCTTGTAATTAGTGAAAGTGGCATTCATACGTATCAGGATTTACAATTTGTGAAGGCTGCAGGAGCCCATGCGGTTCTTGTTGGGGAAGCGTTCATGCGAGAAGAACACCCGGGTATTGGGATTGAAAAAATGTTTGGAGTAGAGCAAAGTTGAATAGACCTTTAGTAAAGTATTGTGGAAATCGAAGCTTTGAAGACTGGTCAAAGGTGGTCGAAAGTAAGGCGGACGTAATAGGGGTCATTTTTGCTCCTAGTAAACGTATGGTTACTGCCGATCACGTTAAAGCGTGGTTGGAACAAATACCGAAACCATCTGATAAAAAACTTGCTGGTATTTTTGTAAATGCGAGTATCGAACAAATACAGGAGGTAACGAATCAGGTTCCTCTTGATATCGTCCAATGTCACGGTAAAGAAACTCCGTCCTTCATAATTGAGTTGAAGGCCACAACAGGACTAGCAGTCTGGAAAGCGATTCATCACGATGAAGAATCATTAGAATATATGAAAACTTTTCAATCCATTTCAGATGGCTATGTGGTTGACACTAAATCCACAAAGGCATGGGGAGGAACGGGCCAATCCTTTGAATGGGAAGCAATCCCGGGTTATCTAAACGAAGCAGCTGCTCAAGGTGTCCCTTGCTTTATCGCAGGTGGAGTAAAGGTAGAAAATATAAAAGAACTCTTACTATATAATCCTATTGGAATCGATCTTGCTTCTGGGATTGAGATGAATGAACAGAAGAATAAGGATTTAATAAAGAGAATAGAAGAAGAGGTTGATAATTATGTTAACAACATTTCCAGATAAATTTGGAAGATTCGGTGACTTCGGTGGTAAATTTGTTCCAGAAACACTAATGAACCCACTCGAAGAGATTGAGCAAGCTTTGCAAGAAGCCAGTAAAGATGAATCATTTAAACAAGAATATATTTCCTTACTTAAGAATTATTCAGGCCGACCAACAGCTTTAACGTTTGCTGATCATTTAACGGAGCAGCTGGGTGGGGCAAAGATTTATTTAAAGCGTGAGGATTTAAATCATACAGGTGCACATAAGATTAACAACGCCATTGGCCAAGCTCTATTGGCTAAACGTATGGGTAAGAAGAAGATCATTGCGGAAACAGGAGCGGGTCAGCACGGGGTAGCGGCAGCAACTGTATCTGCTAAATTTGGAATGGATTGTATCGTCTTTATGGGTGAAGAGGATGTAAAGCGTCAATCCTTAAATGTTTTCCGTATGAAGCTTCTAGGAGCAACAGTCGTTCCCGTTAAGAGTGGTAATAGAACATTGAAGGATGCAACTAATGAAGCTATTAGATACTGGGTTGCTAATTGTGATGACCATTTTTATATGATTGGATCTGTAGTTGGACCACATCCTTATCCCAAAATGGTACGTGATTTCCAACGCATTATCGGTGATGAAGCAAGAGAGCAGTTCCTAGAAAAAGAAGGAAAGCTACCAGACACGGTTGTTGCCTGTGTAGGTGGTGGTAGTAATGCAGCAGGAATGTTTTATCCGTTTTTAGAAGATCCGGTTAAACTTGTTGGAGTAGAAGCAGCAGGAATGGGAGTAGATACTGAACACCATGCTGCTACGATTACAAAAGGGACGACAGGTGTAATTCATGGATCATTAACCTATCTACTTCAGGATGAAAATGGACAAATTATTGAACCATACTCTATTTCTGCCGGATTAGATTACCCTGGAATCGGTCCTGAGCATGCCTATTTAGCAAGTGTTAAGAGAGTAGATTATGTGAGTGTAACAGATGACGAAGCGTTAGAAGCCTTACAAACGTTAACGAAAACAGAAGGGATTCTTCCGGCTATTGAGTCAGCACATGCTTTATCAAGTGCCATTAAACTTGCAAAGGAAATGGACCCATCTCAAACAATTCTGGTCTGCTTATCAGGACGTGGCGATAAAGACGTTCATACTTTAATGGAACGAATGGAAGGTGAAGCATAATGACGATATCAGTTGAAAGAACAATTCCAACAACGAAATTTTTATTTGTACCTTTTATTGTCGCTGGTTTTCCAGATGAAGATACAACGGTAGAGCTAGCTCTTATGCTTCAAAAGCTTGGTGCATCTGCTTTAGAGCTAGGAGTTCCTTATTCAGATCCACTTGCAGATGGTCCAATTATTCAAGAAGCTGCTTCAAAAGCATTAAAAAATGGGATGTCGATTAAAAAAGCAATGAAGCTTGTTAGCGTAATGAGAAAAAAAGGTGTACAAATCCCGATTATTCTTTTTACCTACTATAATCCTGTGCTACAATTAGGCGAAGAATCCTTTTTCGCTTTAGCGAAGGAAAATGATATTGATGGATTATTAGTTCCGGACATACCTTTTGAAGAGAGTGGTCGACTTCGAACCAAGTGTAAGGAGGAAGGAATGTTCTTTATTTCCTTAGTAGCACCAACGTCGGAAAAACGAATTGAGATGATAGCAAAAGAGGCTGAAGGGTTTCTATATTGTGTATCCTCACTAGGTGTTACAGGTGTTCGTAAAGAATTACACGACAGTGTTTATCCATTCCTTGAATCTGTTAAAAAGCACTCAAATATTCCGGTTGCAGTAGGATTTGGAATATCAAACGCTGAGCAGGTGACAAATCTATTACCAGTTTGTGATGGAGTGATTGTCGGTAGTGCACTCTTAAAAAAGCTATCAGAGCTAGAAACTACTATTCAAAATCCAAGTACAAAAGCAGCAGCATTAGAAGAATTTGAGGATTTTGTAAAGTCCATTATATCTCCTATTTCAGTTTAAGAGAGGAGTTTTGTAAATGGAGATTAAAAAGCAGCTATTATCGTTGAAGCCTTACCAGCCAGGTAAACCAAGTGAAGAAGTCAAAAAGGAATATGGGTTAGACAAAATTGTAAAACTAGCATCTAACGAAAATCCATTTGGCTGTTCTCCTGCAGCAAAAGAAGCGATTAAGAGTGCAATTGATGAACTAGCTATTTACCCTGATGGATATTCAACCAATTTACGGGAAACAATTGCAACTCATTTAAATGTAGAAGGAAATCAATTGATTTTTGGAAACGGGTCTGATGAAATTATTTTAATCTTAACTCGTGCCCTATTATCTCCTGAAACGAATACAGTAATGGCTACCCCTACTTTTCCTCAATATAAGCATAATGCAGTAGTTGAGGGCGCAGAGGTTAGGGAAGTAGAATTAATAGATGGAAATCATGACTTAGACGGCATGTTAAAGCAAATTGATGAGAATACGAGAATTGTTTGGGTATGTAGTCCTAATAACCCAACCGGTACGTATATAAAGAAGGATGCTTTATTATCATTCCTTGAACAAGTACCCCAATCAACGTTGGTTGTATTGGATGAAGCTTATTATGAATACGTAGAGGCAGATGACTTATTGGAAACAGTGCCTTTATTACAGCAATACTCAAACCTAATAATCCTTCGTACATTCTCAAAAGCATATGGTCTAGCAAGTCTTAGAATTGGATATGGAATTGGGAATGCTGACTTCATTCGTCAAATTGAACCTGCTAGAGAACCTTTTAATACATCAAGAGTTGCCCAAGCAGCTGCAATAGCATCTATCCAAGATCAGGACTTTGTCGCGGCATGTAAAACTAAGAATCGCGAAGGTCTAAACCAGTTTGAGGCGTTCTGTCAGGAACATAATCTAGGCTATTATCCTTCTCAAGGAAATTTTATTTTAATTGACTTCAATCCTTTACAAGGAAATGAGGTATTCCAATACCTACTAGAGCGTGGCTATATCGTCCGTTCCGGTAATGCACTAGGCTTCCCAACAAGTGTCCGCATAACAGTAGGAACACAACAAGAAAATGAAGAAATCATCTCGATTTTAAAAGAGATGTTGGGGAAGTAATCTATTAGCATGTTAAAGAGTAATCTAGATAGTAGCATAGTTGATTGAAGAGGAAGGATGCGAGACTCCTGCGGGAGAAGCGTGTTGAGAGAGACCCCGCAGGCGCAAAGCGCTGAGGAGGCTCACGAGACCGCCCGCGGAAAGCGAGTGTCCTGGAGCGGAAATCAACAACGAGGTTTAACAGAGCTCGAGATAGAAGCACGAAAAAGTATGAAAAGGCTAAAACAATAGTAACAAACAAAGGATGGTAGGTGCGAACCTACCTTTTTGTCTACATATCTTTAAAAATTAGGTGATTACATGAAGAAACGAGTTTTACTAGTAGGTCTAGGTTTAATTGGTGGTTCCATTGGACTTGCTATAAAAAGAGAGAAAGACGTAACCATTGTGGGCTATGATATTCACTTTGAACGGTTAAAGCTGGCACAAGCTCTTCATGTAATTGATGAGATTGGTACAGAGCTCTCAGATGAAGCAAGGTTAGCCGATTATATAATCATTTCAACCCCTGTTACACAAACCGAGCAGATCTTGTCTGATTTAGCTAATTTACCTTTAAAAAACGGTGTCATTATTACGGATGTAGGGAGCACTAAAAAACAAATCGTTTTAAAAGGTCATGCCATTCAACAGGATGAGGTTTATTTTATAGGTGGACATCCTATGGCAGGTTCTCATAAAACGGGAGTGGAATCCTCAAGAGCTCATCTATTTGAAAATGCTTTTTATATATTAACACCTACTCCAGAAACACCACGCTATGTGATTGATTCCCTAAAGGAGTTGCTTTCTGGTACAAAGGCAAACTTTCTTGAAATGACTCCTGATGAACATGACCAGATTGCTGGGCTGATCAGTCATTTTCCGCATATCATTGCAGCAAGCTTGGTTCATAATGTCGCTTCGTATCAAAGCGAAAGTCATGACATAAGCCGACTAGCTGCAGGGGGATTTAGAGATATAACGAGAATTGCATCCTCTAGTCCTACGATGTGGAGAGATATCCTGATTCATAACCGTGAACCATTGTTGAATATGTTTGATGAATGGATGAAGGAAATGAATTCTGTTCGAGAAATGATTGATCAATTTGATGCAAATCAGATTTATCAATATTTTGAGACGGCAAAGCAATATAGAGATGGACTTCCTAGTAAGACAAAGGGAGCTATACCAGCCTTTTATGATTTGTTCGTGGATGTGCCTGACTATCCAGGGGTCATCTCTGAGGTCACAGCTATTCTAGCAGAAAACAAAATCAGTATTACAAATATCAGAATTATAGAAGCTAGAGAGGATATCTACGGAGTGCTACGCCTTAGCTTTCAAACAGAGGATGATCGCTTAAGGGCGAAGCAATGCTTAGAGTCTAATAAATATGAAACATATGTTACCCAGTAAGGAGGCTAGTATTAATGAAAAAATTAAACTTCTTTGGAAAACCATTAAACGGTGAAATACAAGTACCAGGAGATAAATCAATTTCCCATCGAGCTGTTATGCTTGGATCTATAGCTAATGGGACCACAACCGTTGACCATTTTTTACCTGGTGAAGATTGCTTAAGTACGATATCATGCTTTGAAAAAATGGGAGTACAAATTGAGCGTAACGGTGAAAATGTAACGGTCTATGGTAATGGCTTTGAAGGATTAGTAGAACCTAAGGATATTCTAGATGTTGGAAACTCAGGAACAACTACACGTCTACTTCTCGGGATTTTAGCTGGTCTGCCTTTTCACGCCTGCTTAATCGGGGATGATTCGATTGCAAAACGTCCGATGAAGAGGGTGACTAATCCCCTTCGAGATATGGGAGCTAAGATTGATGGTAGAGAGAATGGACAGTATACTCCTTTATCTATTAGAGGAGGAAGTATTCAGGGATTGAGCTATCAATCTCCTGTAGCAAGTGCTCAGGTAAAGTCATCGATCTTACTGGCTGGCCTAAATGGTAAAGGGGTGACAACTGTTACAGAACCACATCAATCAAGAGACCATACCGAAAGAATGCTACAAGCCTTCGGTGTAACGGTTGAGGTTAATGGTGATACTGTTTCTGTCAAAGGTGGACAATCCTTATCAGGAACTTCCATCTATGTACCAGGAGATATCTCTTCAGCAGCCTTTTTCCTTGTTGCAGGGGCAATCACTCCAAATAGTACAATTGTTTTAAAAAATGTCGGCATTAACCCATCTAGAACAGGGATTATTGATGTATTACAGCAAATGGGTGCAGAAATAAGAATTGAAAATAAACGAGAAGAAAATTTTGAGCCGTTTGCAGATTTATATATTTCGACGTCCAATCTTCATGGAACGGAAGTAAGTGGAGATGTCATTCCACGTCTGATTGATGAGATTCCGATTATTGCATTACTTGCAACTCAAGCAGAGGGAACAACAGTGATTAAAGATGCTAGTGAGCTAAAAGTAAAGGAAACAAATAGAATTGATACTGTCGTTAACGAATTAAAGAAACTAGGAGCTAACATTGAGGCTACTGACGACGGGATGATCATACATGGTCAATCTAGTAAGCTGAGTGGAGCAAATGTTAAAAGTCATGGTGACCACAGAATTGGAATGATGCTTGCAATAGCCTCATTTGTTTCAGAGGGTGACATGTATATTGAGGATACTGAAGCAATCGCCGTTTCGTATCCAAGCTTCTTTGAGCATATTAACGAATTAGTGGATTAAACATTTTACGGACTGCCATACATTGTATTGGCAGTCTTTTGTATGAGTTAATTACTGATTTTATACATACTTTCCTTCTGAAATTCATAGCTTGTCATAAGGGTATTTTTAGGACTAGCTAAAGGAGGGAGACGCAAGTATGCCATATGTCATTGACCGTGCAAATGTAAAAAAAGAACGGGAAATTATCCAATGCTCCTTTACCGTAAAAGAGAATAAGATTGAATACATAAGACCGCATATGGATAATGTAAAACTACTGAAAATGGATGCATCCCCTTATTTATTAACCCCAGGACATATAATGCTCGATTTTACTGTCGAAACATTAACCACTTTTGCTTCTCAAAAAGACTATATGAAGGAATTGATACGGAAGGGCTGCACTACTTTATTAGTTAGTGTAACAGTTAATTATGAAGCAGATTTAAAAAAGGCGATTAAAAGGATCTCTCATTTGATGATTAATAGCCCAATTGACTACTGTATTGGAGTGAAAATTCCAATTAGAGCATTGACCCCAAGCTTTGTGAGACAATGCAAAAGATTAAAAATCCCTGTCATTTTTGTTGAGTTGGCAGAAGTCGACATGTATAACGTGGCGTGGGGATGGATTCGAGATGCGTTGTACCCATACTATCTTTCCATTGTTCCAATATGGAAGGACGTTTCTAGTAAGGGGAAGTTTAAAAAACTGACGGAGAATTGGACAGCTCTTATGAGTGAAGAGAGGATCCCAACTGTTCCAGAGTGCCCTCAAGCAGGAGAGCCCTTACCTCTTAATGTAATAAGGAAAATTGGAATCTCTCCTTTAAAGGGAGAAATTCGTATTGGCGGGGATCTAGATTATAATTTATATGGCCTAAAAAGCAGGGAATTTGCGAATCAGGGAGAAGTTAACTATGATATGAGTAAACCACTTATAACCGTTCATAAAGGACGTGTCATTAGAGTAGTTGACCAATTCTCTATTAATCCTGGATATGGGCAGCGGGTTACAATCAAGGTACCTGGCTATTATTCTGCAAGCTTTTAGTATGAGCTTTTTTCGAAGGATTATAGTTTTGCAACTATCTTTTGACAACTAATTTGTCTTTAATTAAGATTTTTTCAAACGGTTGTTGCTATTTCATCAACTTTGTTAAAGTATTGAGTTGATTGGAGCGGAAGTCACTCGACTCCTACGGGAGATAGAGGGAAGCGTGAGACCCCGCAGACGAAGGCGAGGAGGCTCACGTCCCTCCCCGTGGAAAGCGAGTGACTGCAGTGGAAATCAACGGCCCCAATGTAAACTCCATTTTTTTATAGAATAGCAACGAAGTAAAAAAAAAGTCTTACTAACTTACGATAATTGAGGGAGCTATATGAAAACAATACAAGCAGCACTTGAACTAGTAGAATATGGAGAAGTTGAAAAAGGATTAGCAGAACTTGAAAGATTATTACCAAAAGCATCAGATGATGATAAATACAGTGTAGCTAGCGCTTATTATCAACTAGGTTTTTTAGAAGAAGCAAAAGCTCTATTAATCAGCTTACTCGAAATCTATCCAACTGAAAGTGAGCTCTTACTTTTATTGGCGGAGGTTTACATAGATCTTGATGAAGAAGAGCAAGCTATTGTGCTGTTAGATCAAGTTGATGAAGAAGACGAGGAGTATCCAAGAGCCCTTTTATTACTTGCTGATTTATATCAAATGCAAGGCTTAGATGAAGTTGCTGAACAAAAACTCTTAAAAGCGAGAAACCTCTTACCGAATCACTCTATTATTCAATTTGCACTTGGTGAGTTTTACTCAGGAAGAGGAAATTACAAGCAGAGCATTCCTTACTATGAAAAAGTCTTAGAGTCAGATGATCATGTGGGTGACATTAATGTCCATTTACGATTAGCAGAAAGCTATGCAGCTACTGGGCTATTTGAGGAAGCTTTTACTCATTATGAAACGGGGCTTGAGGACAAGATAGAAATCGATAGCTTGTTTGGATATGCTTGTGCGGCTTTCCAAGCAGGAAACTATAAAACAGCTATTAATAAGCTTCTAGAGCTTAAAGATATGGACCCAGCATACAGTTCCCTGTATCTTGTACTTTCAAAAGCGTACGAAGCAGAGGAGCTAGTAGAAGAGGCTTTAAAGACTACTCAAGATGGCTTGCAAATTGATGAGTATAATAAAGAGTTATATATTCATGGCGGCAAACTTTCCATGAAGCTTGGCAATAACGAAAAAGCGAAAAAACTTCTTGAAAAGGCAAGGGAGCTAGATCAAGAATCAATTGAAGCTTCCTTTTTATTATCAAGAATTTATATCAATGAGGGTGACTATGAATCAGTTGTCCCAATTGTTGAAGCCGCCATTAATGGTGGAGATGAAGATCCACAAATGCTATGGGATTTAGCAACGGCAAAGAAGGAATTAGAAGAATATTTAGATGCATTAAAACACTACCGTGCTGCATATACTTTTTTTAAAGATCAACCTGATTTCTTGGAAGAATATGGTCGGTTCCTTTTAGAGGAAGGTTTAAGACAGGAAGCATTGGTACAATTTAAGCATTTACTCAGCATAGAGAAAACTAGAATTGATATTGAAGAATTAGTCATTCAACTTGAAAATGAAAAGTAAGTAATTTGGCTGAAATTGTAGAATTAGTGAAGAAGGAATTTCTTCAAGAGGCGTTGAATTTTATTAAGACGAACCCCACTATACTAACTCATTAAGAACAGAGGAGGGACAACAATGGCAACCCCTGTATCTGTAAATGAAAAGAAGGAATTTATACGTTGGTTTTTAAATAATTACCAACTAAAAAGAAGAGAATGTGTTTGGATTTTAAATTACTTAATGAGTCATGACCAATTAATGAGAAAAGTTCATTTTGTTGAGCAGGCTCAGTATTGTCCGAAAGGTATCATAATGTCCACTCATTGTGTGGATGATGTTCCATTTCGCTTTTACAAAGAAAATGTGATGACTACCGATGCTGAAAAATCCTTTCACGACATTCGGTTAAATCGTGAGGAAGATATATACATCCAGCTAAACTTCCGTGAGTCCTTCCACTCATCTCATTATGTTCTTGTCCTCGAAGACAATCCTTTTATGCCAAGACATCTAGGAATAAGTGATAAGGACAAAAAATTAGCGGAAAAATTTTTAGAAGAAACAATCTTTACTTTTCAAAGAGATAAATTGTTAGTCATGATTGATGAGGCCCTAGATAAGCAGGACCAGGATGAATTTATCAGACTGACTGAACTATTGAATCGTTTAAATTAACTCTTGTTGTATGGCTAAGCTTTATTGTACTAATTATTTCTGTCTATCAACCTTCGTGAAAATTAAATTTACAAGCGTTTACAATGAAACACCCTGCAGATGCAGGGTGTTTTCTCTGTGTGTAGAGTAAGTCGAAAGCAGATGGAGTAAAGTGGCAAGAAAACCAGGAGGAGTCGAAGGAAAACTCTTTTAAGTATCAATACTCTCCCCTTCACCAATAAGTTTTCTACTTCTTCTAAATTTCTTACCAAATTTAGAAATTTTTGTGAACAAAATTGGAGATACTACTTCATTAATGTATGTACAAGGTTATAGAGGATGAAAATAAACGTAGAATATGGTTTAATAATATCGAGACTTCTAAGGGGAGGATTACGATGAAGTGGGTAACAACGGATATTGATGTGTACGTACAATCCAAGGAATATGTGGATACAGTTATTGTTCCTCTCATTCCAATCGCTACTGGACAACAAATGAAAAATACAGTTCTTAGTGGAGAGTTTATTACGATTCTAACTAATGAGCTTGAAAGGCAATTCAAAGGTAGAGCCTTTCTAGTACCGCCATTTACTTATTTGATGGGAAACGATTCTGAAAAAGAATTTGCGAGGCTATTAGAATGGAAGGATCACTTTTTGGAAAATGATTTTAAGCATGTAGTATACCTAACGAGTGATTCTAAATGGAAGCAATTCGAGGGAGAACTGGGAGAGTCTTTAATATGGCTACCAGCAGTTCCTTTAGAACATGTTGACTCAAAAGTGAAGCAACAAATTATGACAGATCAGATTCAGCAAGTCGTTCCATTATTATTATCTGCTTGGAGAAATTAACAGGATTATACATATTAGTTCACTTTATAGAAAATGATATTATTGACCTCGTATCAATATTGATATATCATGAGTATGTCCTAGTTTTATAAGTGTTAAAAGTATGTCCGAACGGACTTAGCTTTGTATAGAGGGGGGAAAATGATGAGTGAGAAAAAGCATCGGGTTTCAAGACGTCAATTCTTAAACTATACCCTTACTGGTGTTGGTGGATTTATGGCAGCAGGAATGCTTATGCCAATGGTTCGTTTTGCTTTAGATCCGGTTTTACGTCCTGCAACTGAACAGGATTTAGTTCCTGTTGCAAATGTTGAGGATATCACAACTGAACCACAGCGTTTCGACTTTAAAATTGACCAAGTTGATGCTTGGTATAAGTCAGAAGAACCAAAATCAGCATGGGTATATAAAGATGGCGATAAGATTGTAGCACTTTCACCAGTGTGTAAACATCTAGGCTGTACGGTCAACTGGAATTCAGATCCGGCAAATGAGAATATGTTCTTCTGTCCATGTCACTATGGATTGTATGAAAAGGACGGTACAAACGTACCAGGAACTCCACCTCTTGCACCATTGGATGTTTACGTGTCTGAAGTAAGAGACGGGAAATTATACTTAGGTAAAGCACAACCAAAAGGGGGGGCGTAATAGATGTTAAACAAAATTTATGATTGGGTAGATGAACGTTTAGATATTACGCCAATGTGGCGTGATATTGCGGACCATGAGGTTCCAGAACACGTTAACCCTGCTCACCATTTCTCAGCATTTGTTTACTGTTTTGGGGGATTAACCTTCTTTGTAACAGTTATTCAAATTCTATCTGGAATGTTCTTAACTATGTATTATGTTCCAGATATTAAAAATGCGTGGGAATCGGTTTATTATTTACAAAACGAAGTAGCGTTCGGACAAATTGTTCGTGGAATGCATCACTGGGGAGCTAGTTTGGTCATTGTTATGATGTTCCTACATACGCTTCGTGTGTTCTTCCAAGGTGCGTATAAGAAGCCACGTGAATTGAACTGGGTAGTTGGAGTTCTAATTTTCTTCGTTATGTTAGGACTTGGTTTCACAGGTTATCTACTACCTTGGGATATGAAAGCACTGTTTGCAACAAAAGTAGGATTAGAGATTGCTGCTGCTACACCGTTTATTGGTGGAGCGATAAAAACATTGTTAGCGGGTCACCCTGAAATTGTAGGTGCTCAAACATTAACTCGTTTCTTTGCAATCCATGTATTCTTCTTACCAGGTGCTTTACTTGGGTTAATGGGAGCTCACTTTGTAATGATTAGAAAGCAAGGTATTTCTGGACCACTTTAAAAATTACTATACTAGAAAACTTCACGGTAAATACAATTGGCATTTCCAAATGAATTTCCGGGATTTTTCACCTACAAAAGGAGGGGAAATGAATGCATCGTGGAAAAGGTATGAAATTTGTTGGAGATTCACGTGTTCCTGCTGAAAGGAAACCGAATATCCCAAAGGATTACTCTGAATTTCCAGGAAAAACAGAAGCTTTCTGGCCAAACTTTCTATTAAAAGAATGGTTAGTAGGATCTGTTTTCCTAATTGGATTTCTCTGTTTAACTGTCGCTCATCAGCCCCCATTAGAGCGTGTAGCTGATCCGACAGATACAGGTTATATCCCTTTACCTGACTGGTATTTCTTATTCTTATACCAACTTTTAAAATATGAATTTGCTGCAGGACCTTATACAGTAATCGGAGCAATGATTATGCCTGGTTTAGCATTTGGAGCATTATTGCTTGCACCTTTCTTAGATCGCGGACCTGAACGACGTCCTTCTAAACGTCCAATTGCTGTTGGAATGATGTTACTTGGTGTCGCTGCAACGATCTTCTTGACTTGGGAATCAGTTGTTCAAACAGACTGGGAAGCAAAAAAAGAGATGGGTAAAATCGTTGAAGAGGTTCCAATTGATACTGAAGCGGAAGGCTATGCCATTTTGGAAGCCAATACATGCTTATCCTGTCATGGTAATAACCTAGCTGGTACATCTTCAGGGGTATCTTTAATTGGAACTGGATTAACGCCAGAGGAAATTGCTGATATTGCTGTAAATGGTCAAGGTAACATGCCAGCTGGAATCTTCAAGGGTACGGATGAGGAATTACAGATTTTAGCTGAATTTATCAGTACAATAGGTGAAGAATAATAATGATTAAAAGCTGACGTTATCGTCAGCTTTTTTTACTACTATCACTTACTTAGCTTTGATAGGAGGGAATAGATTGATTAGAATGTTTCAACTCTTTCTTGCCCAAAGATGGGTGTTATGGACTTTATTAGCAGTAAATGTAGCAGGAACCATTTATGGCTATGAATGGTACGGGTGGCAGCTAGCTGATACACCTCCGATCTTTTTAATATTTGTTCCAGATAGTCCGACAGCAAGTCTCTTCTTTGCGTTTGTCCTAATTGCATTTATACTTAAAAAAAATTGGCCTATATTTGAAGCTTTAGCTATTGTAACGTTGTTTAAGTACGGAGTTTGGGCTGTTGTCATGAACCTTCTTGTTTTATCGATTCATGGTGACCTTGCTTGGCAAGGATATATGTTAATTTTCTCTCATGCCGCGATGGCTGTACAAGGGTTATTATATGCTCCCTATTACAGAATGAAGCTCTGGCATCTCATTCTGGCTGCTGTATGGACGCTACATAATGATGTAATTGATTATGTATTCTTCATGTATCCTAGATATCGCCTTGAAGAGTATATAGCCTCTATTGGATATTTTACATTTTGGCTGAGTATAGCTTCACTATTAATTACCTACATACTTTGTATACGAAAAAATAGAGTGGAATTATCATTATAAATGGTCTACTCTTGTCCACCTCCTCATACAATCTATTAGTAGTAAGGGGAGGGACGAGTATGAGTAGATGGATGATTATTTTTACATTAATTTTAGTTTTTATGAAGCCTTCAATTGGACTAGCAGATCATACAGATAATTGGGAACAACTTGATGTCATTACAGATCAAGCCCTTCAACTAGTGAAGCATCAGAAATATGATGATGCACAAAAACTACTTTCTTATTTTTCTAATCAATTCTCGAAAGTGACAATACATGAGCATTCTTTTACAATGGATGAAATTAGAGTCATTACTACCTCGTATGAGGAAGCAAGAGGATCTTTAGCTTCTGATGAGACCACACCGGAAGAGCGTATTAAAGCAGTGACGAAATTTCGACTTGTAGTTGATGCTGTTAAATCTGAACATCAGCCTCTTTGGACTGAGATGGAGACATCTGTAATGACTACCTTTCATTCTTTAAAGGAAGCTGTAAACATCGGTGATGACCAAGTTTTCCAGAATGAACTTAATTCTTTTCTTGGAAAGTACGACATGATTTATCCAAGTGTACGATTGGATTTAGATGCAGAGCAATCTGCAAAAATTAACGCTTATGTGACGTATATGGATGAATCTCGTAATGAGTTATTAGAGCATGAATCCAGAGTGGAACACATGCAGGTAATGGAAGAGGAATTAGTTCGAATGTTTAAGCAAATGAAAGAGGATGATGCAGATCCTTCATTAATTTGGGTAATGATTTCGACTGGAAGCATTATCATTGTTACATTATCTTACGTAGCCTGGAGAAAATATAAAGGGGACAAGGAAAGAAAAGAATCGAGAAGAAGGTTAAATGATTGACACCATTACCTGTCTTGCTTACAATTAGGATAGTATAATGTTTTTATGGAGGATGAATGTCATGGGTTTTATCATTTACTTCGCTTTAATTATTATTATCCCACTTTGGGCACAAATGAAAGTGAAAAGTGCATACAAAAAGTATTCAAAAGTGGCAGCATCATCAGGTATGACGGGAGCACAGGTTGCTAGAAAGATCTTAGATGACAACGGCTTATATCATGTAGGTGTTGAAGAAACTCCTGGTACATTATCTGACCATTATGACCCACGTTCAAAAACAGTAAGATTATCAACAAATAACTATTTCGGGAATTCAATTGCGGGTGCAGCGGTTGCGGCTCATGAAGTCGGACACGCGATGCAGGACCAAGAGGAATATGCATTCCTACGATTCCGTCATGCTCTTGTACCTGTTGCAAATATTGGTTCTAATTTTTCTTGGATCTTAATCCTTATTGGTTTCTTTGCAAGTATGAGCGGACTAGTTTTACTTGGTATCGTATTTATGGCAGCTGCAGTTCTTTTCCAACTTGTCACGCTACCTGTAGAATTTGATGCATCAAACCGTGCAATGAACCAAATTGTTTCCGCAGGAATTATCAGAAATGATGAAGAACGTGAAACTCGCAAAGTCCTAAACGCTGCTGCTTTAACATACGTAGCTGCTGCCCTAGTTGCAGTATTAGAACTTGTTCGTTTAGTTTTAATCTACACAGGAATGCAAAGCGAAGATTAATAATAAAAATCCTACTTGAAAACCTCAAGTAGGATTTTTTTAGTCTAAACTTGTTTAAAAGCTTTTGTTTGTCATTAGAAAGTTGTGTAAAAACCTAGAGTTGATTGGAGCGGAAGGCGCTTGACTCCTGCGGGAGATAGAGGGAAGTGTGAGACCCCACAGGCGAAGCCGAGGAGGCTCACATCCCTCCCCGCGGAAAGCAAGTGCCTGCAGCGGAAATCAACGGACTAAATATTAATGTAAACTTTATAAAAAATAATAAAAAACGATTTTGGTGAAAAGAAGTCTTTCCCTTAATTACTCACGCAAAGGCTTCTTATTCTCATCTAATGTAAACCCTTCTCCCAGAACATCTCGTACATCACTGACAGCAACAAAAGCATGAGGATCAACAAATGTAATAATATTTTTTAACTTAACAATCTCATTACGCCCAACCACACAGTATAAAACCTCTTTATCCTGCCTTGTAAAAGAACCTTGTCCTTTTAAAATGGTAACGCCTCGTTCCATGTCTTTTAGAATCTTTTCAGCTATTTCGTTATTCTTAGCTGAAATAATGGTAGCTCCTTTAGCAGAATATGCCCCCTCTTGCATAAAATCAATTACCTTTGCCCCGATGAAAACCGCAACTAGGGTATACATGCCCTGGCGGTAGGAAAGATAAGCTAAAATGGATATAGCGATTATACATAAATCAAATAAAAACATCGTCTTGCCCATACTCCATCCGATATACTTATAAGAAAGACGAGCAATAATATCTACTCCGCCAGTAGTACCACCAAAACGAAAAATAATACCTAAGCCAACACCAAGAAACACACCTGCAAAGAGCGCTACTAAAGTCAAATCGTTCTCAAGTTGAAAATCAACCGGGTAGCTTTGAAAGATCCATAAAAATCCAGATACACTAAAGGTACCAACCAT
Source organism: Bacillus sp. AK128 (assembly GCF_053903075.1). Classification (NCBI taxonomy): domain Bacteria; kingdom Bacillati; phylum Bacillota; class Bacilli; order Caryophanales; family Bacillaceae; genus Bacillus; species Bacillus sp. AK128. Next base: position 1,566,933 of record NZ_CP096379.1, read on the forward strand.
GGTATAAATAAATGATAACCTTCCAAGTATTTTCCATCCTATAAAGAATAAAGGAATATTAAGAATCAAGTTAGAAATGGCGGGGTTAAAATCAAATAGAAAATAAAGTAATAGAGTAATTCCAGTAAAGCCACCTTCTGCTAAATGATACTGCATATTAAAATTCACTAAACCAAATGAAAAGATGGCAGCACCTAGAAGGATGAAAAATATATTGACTAATTTTATACTTCCAAACATATAAAGCCTCCAGTTTGTTATTTTCCAGTTCGTTACAAATTATAGACTACGGCTTGATTTTGGGCAATTGCAACTTTATAGTTTTAATATTTGTCAAATTCTCTTGTTTTAGCTAACATGGAAGAAGAAAAATATGAGGTGACAAATATGGCCAAGACATTACAAGAGATTCAAAAAGAAGTAGATCAATACATAGGGCAGTTTAAAGAAGGCTACTTTACCCCTTTAGCGATGCTTGCCAGATTAACAGAGGAGCTTGGTGAGCTTGCTCGAGAAATTAACCATTATTATGGGGAAAAGCCGAAGAAAACATCAGAAGAAGTAAAATCGATGGAACAGGAGATTGGTGATATGCTATTTGTATTAACTTGTCTAGCTAACTCCTTACATATTGATTTAGAAGAATCACATGATTTAGTTATGAATAAATTTAATACTCGAGATAAAGATCGTTGGACGAAAATAGAGGAATAGGAGCTGTGTTAAATGGATCAGATTAAAATTGTCATTGCAGGACCAAGAGGGAGAATGGGGAAAGAAGCGTTACAACTCATCCATTCAACCGAGCATTTTTCATTAGTTGGTGCGGTGGACCGTGTTAATGGAGGAAAGCTTATTTCAGATATTGATGGTTTACCACCACTTAATGCCCCTATTTTTGAAGATATTGAGACATGCCTTCAGCAGGTAAGGCCTGATGTATTGCTCGATCTTACCACACCGGAGATTGGAAGAAAGCATACTAAGATAGCGTTAGAATACGGTGTAAGACCGGTTGTAGGGACTACTGGTTTTTCTTCACAGGATTTAGCAGAGCTACAAGAACTCGCTCAGCAAAAGGAATTAGGGGCAATTATAGCTCCTAATTTTGCAATTGGTGCGGTGCTTATGATGAAATTCTCTCAAATGGCAGCAAAATATTTTCAGGATATTGAAATCATTGAACTACATCATGACCAAAAGCTTGATGCTCCTAGTGGTACAGGCATCAAGACGGCTGAAATGATGGCAGAGGTAAGAGAGAAAAAGCAACAAGGTCATCCAGATGAAAAGGAACATATTAAAGGAGCAAGAGGAGCAGATTTTGAAGGGATTCGACTACATAGTGTGCGTTTACCAGGTTTAATTGCTCACCAGGAGGTTTTATTTGGTGGTGATGGACAAACCTTAACGATTCGTCATGACTCTTATAATAGAGCATCCTTTATGTCTGGTGTGAAATTAGCTATTGAGACAGTCATGAAAGTGGACTTACTAGTTTACGGATTAGAAAATATTATGGAATAGAGGGAAATTTATGAATATTGCTTTAATTGCTCACGATAAAAAGAAACCAGAGCTAGTCCAATTTTCAATAGCCTACGAGGCAGTATTTAAAGAGCATGAACTTTTTGCTACAGGAACAACAGGCACCAAAATAATGGAGGCGACTAGTCTTACCATTACAAGGTTTAAATCAGGACCACTTGGTGGAGATCAGGAAATTGGCTCATTAATTGCAAAAAATAAAATGGATGCTGTGTTCTTCTTTAGAGATCCGTTAACGGCACAACCACATGAGCCTGATATAACGGCACTTGTTAGACTCTGTGATGTGTATAATATTCCACTTGCAACGAATATGGGTACAGCGGAAATTCTAGTTCGTGGTCTTGAAAGAGGCGATTTAACCTGGAGGCAAGTGATTAATGACGAGTCCTAGTCAAAAGCTTGAAATACTAGCCTTTGGGGCTCATGCTGATGATGTAGAAATTGGTATGGCGGGAACAATTGCCAAATATACTAATAAAGACTTACGTGTTGGAATCTGTGATTTAACTGAAGCGGAACTGTCATCAAACGGGACCGTGTCATTACGTCACCAGGAAGCCAAGAGAGCGGCAGAGATTCTAGGAGTCACATATAGAGAAAACCTAAAGCTTCCGGATCGGGGACTATTTCCAACACAAGAATTCATTAGAAAAATTGCTTTCATCATTCGAAAGTATCGTCCAATTAGTATCTTTGTACCTTACCCAATCGATCGTCATCCTGACCATGGTCAGTGTGCCTCCTTAGTAGAGGAGGCAGTTTTTTCTGCAGGCATTCAAAAATATGAAGTGAAAGATAATCTACCAGCACATAAAGTTTCGAATTTCTTTTATTACTTTATAAATGGATTCCACGCTCCTACGTTTTTAATTGATGTTTCTGATACGATGGAAACAAAGATTGAAAGCTTAAAAGCGTATGAAAGCCAATTTATAAAAACAGCAGGGAGTGTTGAGACTCCTTTGGTTAACGGATATATTGATACCGTCATAAACAGAGAGAGATTATATGGCCAGGAGGCTGGAGTAAAATACGCAGAAGGCTTTATAAGTAAGAAACCATTCCTTTTAGAGGAAGGTTTGTTAGGGGAGAAGTAATGAAGCTTAAAATAGGAATTACTTGTTATCCAACAGTTGGTGGATCTGGTGTGATTGCAACTGAGCTTGGTAAACTTTTGGCTGAAAACGGGCATGAGATCCACTTTATCTCATCTAGTCTTCCATTTCGGTTGAATAAGGTTTACTGCAATATTTATTACCATGAAGTACAGGTCAATAATTATTCTGTTTTCCAATACCCACCCTATGATTTAGCATTAGCTAGTAAAATGGCGGAAATTATTGATCGTGAAGAACTAGATTTACTACATGTTCACTATGCTGTTCCTCATGCGGTTTGTGCGGTACTTGCCAAGCAGATGGCAAAAAGGGATGTCAAGATTGTGACGACTCTTCATGGTACGGATGTGACAGTGTTGGGGTATGACCCTTCCATGAGTGACTTAATTAAATTTGGGATTGAGAAGTCTGATTCAGTCACCGCTGTATCAAAATCTTTAATTGAACAAACCTTTGATTTGTTAGAACCTGATCAACAGATTACACCCATTTATAATTTTATCGATGAGAGAATTTATCATAGAAAAGATGCGTCCGCGTTAAAAAATGCGTACGGGATTCTTCCAGAAGAAAAGGTAATCATACATACATCTAATTTTAGAGCAGTTAAAAGGGTCCCAGATGTAATAAAAGCTTTTGATCATATTCAAAAGCATCTAAAAGCAAAGCTACTCTTAGTTGGTGATGGACCTGAACTAACGGTTGTCAATCGACTAGTAAAAGAAAGGAATTTGACAGACAAGGTCCTTCTTTTAGGAAAACAGGATAAGCTAGAAGATTTATATTCCATGAGTGATTTAAAGCTATTGCTTTCTGAAAAGGAAAGCTTCGGTTTAGTTTTAATCGAAGCAATGGCTTGTGGAGTGCCTTGTATTGGAACAAATATAGGTGGAATTCCTGAAGTTATTATTGACGGGGAGACGGGGTATCTTTGTGAACTTGGAGATGTTGATATGGTCGGTGACCGAGCTATCTCTCTTTTAAAGGATACCCAACTATATGACAAGATGGTTCGCAAGTCGATTGAAAGAGTTCATGAGCAATTTAGCTCACACAAAATTGTTCAGCAATATGAAGAAATTTATAAACAAACATTACAAAAATAGTGGATGTGGTTGTGTTGAAGGATGTCTTTTTGAAGCCAATAGAAATTATCAAAAAGCTAAACAATGAAGGATACCAAGCCTATATTGTTGGAGGGGCGATTCGTGACTCAATCATGGACCGTCCAATTGGTGATGTCGATCTTGCTACTTCAGCACTACCTCAACAAGTAATAGAGATCTTTCCAAAAACGGTCCCAGTAGGTATTGAACATGGGACCGTCATCGTTTTAATAGATGAAACTCCTTATGAGGTCACGACTTTTCGTAAGGATGAAGATTACATAGACTACCGTAGGCCGACGAGCGTTCGGTTTATTGATTCATTGAAAGAGGATTTACAGCGACGTGATTTTACGATGAACGCGATCGCAATGGGATTAGATGGTGAACTATTCGATCCCTTTCATGGACAAGTTGCCATTTCAGAAAGAAAGATTAGAACAGTTGGAAATCCTAATGAACGTTTCAAAGAGGATGCCTTACGAATGCTTCGGGCCATTCGTTTTCACAGTCAGCTTTCTTTTGACATTGAAATAGAAACGCTTCAAGCAATTACTAATAATGCGAATTTAATGAACCATATTTCCATCGAGCGTATAGGTATTGAGCTAGAAAAGACGTTGGTGGGAGCATCCTGTCAATCAGCCATGAGACTAATTAGCTCTACTGGATTGGCGGATTTTATAGGGGGCTTATCCCCTTTTAAAGAAGCGCTCAAAGAATGGCCTGCTCTAGACTATACAGCTTTAAACACAAGGACAGAAAAGTGGACAATACTTTGTCTGAATTTACAAGTTAACGAAATAGAGAGCTTTATGAAAAAATGGAAATTACCTAACAAGGTTGTGAAAGAAGCGATTACAATTGTAGAGGCCCTAACTGAGATTAAGAATATTGGTTGGACGAACGAACTCATGTACAAGCTTGGTGAGGAACTCACCCTTACAACAGCAAGGCTAGAGTCAGTCATGTCAGCTTCAATGGTTGAAAAGAATCTTTCTACTCGACTGAAACTCTACCAACAGCTACCGATTTTAACTAGAAAGGACCTTGTTATTGACGGTCATGATCTAGTTAAGATGATAGGAAAGCCACCTGGCCCATGGATTAGTGAAATGATGATCAATATTGAGTCTGATATATTAAAGGGAACCCTTCTCAACACTAGGGATTCCATAAAGGAGTGGCTCATAAAGTGCAATCAGCTTTAAGGGAGAAATTATTAGAAGTGTTTACAGATGCAGATGGTGAATTTGTGTCAGGGCAAAAATTGAGTGAAGTTTTAGGTTGCTCGAGGACTGCTGTTTGGAAGCACATTGAAGACCTTCGGAAAGAGGGCTATGAGCTTGAAGCGGTTAGAAGAAAAGGGTATAGAATTACAATAAAGCCTGAAAAGATTACATCTAATGAAATACAGTTAGGGTTAAAGACTAAGTATCTTGGTCGAAGCATTCATTATGAAGAAACGGTCACATCTACTCAAAAAATTGCCCACAAGCTTGCTTATGATGGAGCAAATGAAGGGACGATCATCCTGGCGGAAGAACAAATTGCCGGAAGAGGTCGTTTGGATCGCTCTTGGTATTCACCCAAATATACGGGAATTTGGATGAGCATTATCCTGCGTCCTGCTATACCATTACCACAAAGTCCGCAATTAACTTTATTAGCAGCTGTCAGTATTGCACAAGCAATCCAAGAAGTTACGGGTCTAGAGCCTGAAATCAAATGGCCAAATGATATTTTATTTGATCGAAAAAAAACGGTGGGAATACTCACCGAACTTCAGGCAGAGGCAGATCGAATTAATTCGATTATTATTGGCGTCGGAATAAATGTTAACCAATCAGAGCAGGATTTTCCAGACGATATAAAAGAAAAATCGACTTCGCTATTTATTCAATCCGGCAAGAAAGTAAACCGTGCAGAGCTCATTCAAACGATCTTAGAAAAATTGGAGAAGCTATATGAATCCTACTTACAAACTGGCTTTTATCCGATTAAGCTTTTGTGGGAGGCTTATGCTATAAGTATAGGGAAAGAGATTGTGGCAAGTACTTTAAATGGAAAGATAATAGGCATGGCAAAAGGGATTACGGATGAAGGTGTGCTAGTCATAGAGGATGAAAGTGGAAAGACTCATTACGTTCATTCTGCCGATATAGAAATAAAATAGTAATTGTTTGAAAAATCAGAAGCTTTAAGGATAGCCTAATGATAAAATCGTTGATATAATGAACTCGGGTAGTATCCCATGTGGGAACTACACCATTTATTTACAATCTAGTCAAAAAAATAATCTGCCTTGATCCATTAGGACTGGGACAGAGGGATGAATGAAACCGAAAAGTGCTTATGTTATGAATCCTTCTTTCCAATTAAGAAGGGTTTTTTTGCTCTTATGAGTTAGGGCAAAAAACACAACACAACCCATTTACTCTTCGTCGGTTTATTCATTACCTCTATAAAAGGAGGAGAATGAATGAAGCAAACAACTGATTTTATGAAAATGAAACTAGAACAAAAGAAAATTGCTATGCTAACTGCATACGATTATCCTACAGGGAAATTAGCGGAAGAAGCTGGTATTGACTTAATTCTAGTAGGTGATTCATTAGGAATGGTTGTACTTGGCTATGACAGTACAATTCCAGTAACAGTTGAAGATATGATTCACCACACAAAGGCAGTAAAACGAGGAGCAAAGGACACTTTTATCGTAACGGATATGCCGTTTATGTCTTATCATATTTCAAAAGAAGATACTTTAAAAAATGCAAAGAGAATGTTTCAGGAATCTGGTGCACACGCATTAAAGCTAGAAGGGGCTGGGGATGTAGTCGAACTAATCCGCCTATTAACAACTGCGGGCATTCCGGTCATGGCTCACCTTGGACTTCAGCCTCAATCTGTTGCTGTACTTGGCGGGTATTCGGTTCAAGGAAAAGATGCTGAAAGTGCAGCACGACTTTTAGAGGATGCTAAAAAATGCGAAGAGGCAGGGGCATTTGCGGTCGTGTTAGAGTGTGTGCCAAAGCAAGTTGCTGAACATATTTCTTTAAATATAAACATCCCGACAATTGGTATTGGAGCAGGTAACCAAACAGACGGACAAGTGCTAGTCTTTCATGATCTAATTAAATTCGGGGTATCAAGGGTTCCTAAATTTGTTAAAACGTATTTAAATGTAAACGAAGATATTAACCAAGGAATTGCTCAGTATATAGCTGAGGTGAAAACAATGGATTTCCCTTCAGAAAAACATTCCTTTACGATGAAGGAACACGAACTAGCAAGCTTGTATGGGGGAAATAAATAGTGGAAATTATTACAACGATTCAAGAGATGCAGCAAAAGGTAAAAAACTTTCAACATGAAGGAAAGACGATAGGATTTGTTCCGACAATGGGTTTTCTTCATGAAGGCCATTTATCCTTAGTTAAAGAAGCTCGTGAAAAAGCTGATGTAGTGATCATGAGTATTTTCGTTAATCCACTACAGTTTGGACCAAATGAGGATTTTGACCGCTATCCTCGTGATATTGACCGAGATGAAAGACTAGCCCGTCAAGAAGATGTGGACTTGTTATTTTATCCGAGTGTAGAAGAGATGTATAAAAATGAGAAAACTTTTAAGGTGAAAGTTGAAAATAAAGTTGATGTCCTTTGTGGTAGTAAAAGACCAGGACATTTTGATGGGGTAGCAACTGTTCTCATCAAGCTTTTTAATATTGTTCAACCTACCTTTGCTTTTTTTGGGATGAAGGATGCCCAACAGGTAGCGGTTGTTTCGTCTCTAATTCAAGAGTTCAATTTTCCAATTGAATTAGTACCGGTTGACACCATTCGAGAAGATGATGGTTTAGCCAAAAGCTCACGAAACGTTTATTTAACTGAGCAAGAACGGAAAGAAGCGGTTGTTATTTATCAATCACTTCAATTAGCGAACAAATTAATCCAAGCAGGAGAACAAAATCCGTTAACGGTTCAACAGGAACTAATCCAGTATATTAATAATCATTCATCAGCGGAAATTGATTATGTGGAGATTTATTCGTTTCCTGACCTGAAACCGTTATCAAAACTATCTGGATTGGTTTTAATTGCCGTTGCGATAAGGTTTACAAATGTAAGACTAATTGATAATATGACATTTGATATATAGAAGTTGCTGTCATTTGGCAAAGGGGGATTTTACATGTTTCGAACTATGATGAATGGAAAGATTCATCGTGCCCGTGTAACAGAAGCAAATTTAAATTATGTGGGTAGCATAACCATTGATCAAGATTTATTAGACGCTGTTGGAATGGTGGCCAATGAAAAAGTTCAGATCGTGAACAACAATAATGGTCAACGTTTTGAGACATATATTATTTCTGGAGAAAGAGGCAGTGGAGTTTGCTGTTTAAATGGTGCAGCGGCCCGTTTGGTTCAAGAAGGAGATGTTGTCATCATCATCTCTTATGTATTAGTTCCAGACGAAAAGGTAGCCTCTCATCACCCGAAGGTAGCGATTATGAATGAGAATAATCAGATCGTCCAATTATTACATGAAGAACCAGCAAGTACCGTGATGTGAAAAATCCCTTTTTAGGGATTTTTTTTATGCAAAAATAGGTGGGTTTTGCTTCACTAATAGTAATTTTTTATTAATTATGGTATTTTTGAAGGTAGTAAATGGATGTTCCCCTAATCAGAGGTGGTAATAATCGTGAATCGATTTGTAGTGATTGATTTAGAGACAACTGGAAACTCTCCTAAAAAAGGAGATAAAATTATACAATTTGCAGCAGTGGTGTATGAAAATGGAGAAATTGTTCATCAATATTCTACTTTTCTAAATCCATCCCAAGCGATTTCTCCCTTCATTGAGCAGCTAACTGGGATCAATGATGAGATGGTGAAGGATGCACCATTTTTTGAAGAAATTGCTCCCATTATCTTGGATTTACTAGAGGAGTCCTATTTTGTTGCACATAATGTTATTTTTGATTTGAGCTTTTTACAAGAAGAATTAAAACTTGCAGGTTATGGGCCGTTTTTAGGTCCTGTTCTAGATACAGTAGAAATGACTCGTTTTCTCTATCCAAACCTTAACAGCTATCGGTTAGGAGGTTTGGCAGAGCAGTTTGAGTTTCAACATGACCGACCTCACCAGGCAGACAGTGATGCGGAGGTAACGGCTTTTTTATTACATCAACTGTTGCAAAAGCTTGTCAGCTTACCTTTTGTAACCATAAAGAGATTATTAGAGCTATCTGCAAGCTTTACAAGTGATTTGCAAGATCTTTTAGAGGAATTGCTAAAAGCTAAAGAACAACAACAAAGATTGGATGAAGACCAATTCGACATTATAAATGGAATTGCTTTACGGAAATTGATTGAGGTGGAGGAAACGAACCATACAGCTTCAAAACTTTCCTATCCAACTGTTCGTCAACAGTTTGTTTCGAAATTAAAGGAGTCTCAACTGTTTCCAGAGGGTGAGATTCGAGAAAGTCAGTTAGAAATGATGGACCTTATTCAAAAGGCATTCCATGGAAGAGAACATGCGCTAATTGAAGCAGGAGCAGGTCTGGGCAAAACGATTGCCTATCTATTACCGGCTGCTATACATAGTCGATCAAAGGGTAGTAAGGTTGTCATTAGTACGAATACGATTCAGCTTCAGCATCAACTTTTGCAGCGTGATCTCCCTCTAATAAATAAAATAGTAGAACAAGATATATCAGCGGTTGTAGTAAAAGGAAGATCCCATTATTTAAGCTTATTTAGATTTGAACAGCTTTTAAAAGAATCTGATGATAATTATGATAGCATTCTTACGAAAGCTAAAATTCTAATTTGGCTAACAGAAACAGAAACGGGTGATATTGAAGAAATTAATTTACCATCTGGTGGTCAGTTTCTGTGGGAGCGTCTTTCAACCGATTATCCAACAAAAGATCAAATTTCAAGCCATTGGAATTCTCGTTGCTTTTACAGGCAGATGCAAAAGAGAGCTGAGAGAGCGGATTTAATTATTACGAATCATTCAATATTGTGTAGGGATTTACTTCAGGAATCATTTATTCCGGAATATCAAGAGGTCATCATTGATGAGGGTCATCAGTTTATTGATATTGTAGGGGAGTTTTTAGGAAGACAGCTCGACTATGTATCGGCCAGTTATACGCTGAGTAGACTCGGGAGCCTACAAGAAGGTGGAATTGTAAGAGACTTAAGTAAAGTCTTAAAAAAACAACTAACCTCGGATCTATATTCGCTTGATGAAAAAATTGTCTTATTAAAAGCAGAGCTAGATGATTTATTTAGGATGCTTAGATCTTACGCATTATCGAAGGCGAGAAATGATAATCAAGAAGGTACTCGAATAACGTTTAAATTTGAAGCATCTAAACAAGCTGGACTTAAATGGAATGCGATTATTGAATGTGTAAACCGAATTAGGTTTACTATTTCAGACACGTCAATAATCATGGATCACATCTTACATAAAATAGAGAAAAATTTCACCAAAAATTCAAGGCTAACCATGATCGCAACGGACTTTAATCAAATTAAAAATCGCATGTATGAATGGAACCAAAGTCTTATTGGTTTATTTCTCTCAGAAGATGACCAATATGTAACATGGATGGAAATTGATGAAAAAGGTGCTTTTAACTCAACTTCTTTATTTTTACAGCCCTTTGATAGTAGTGACATACTTGCAGATACACTATTAGCTAAAAAAAATAGTGTGGTCTTTACATCTGCTACTTTAAGTGTAAAACAATCGTTCACCTATATGATTGAACGAATAGGCTTAAGTGATTTTCATCCTATTTGTGCATCACTACCTTCTCCCTTTGATTTCTCTGCTCAAGCACAGGTTTTAATTCCAACGGATTTGCCAACAGTAAAGGCAGTATCAAACGAGGAATACATTCAAGCAATTTCTACCCATATTGCGGCGATTGCGAAGGTAACAAGAGGGAGAATGCTTGTCTTATTCACTTCGTATGACATGTTGAAGAAAACCTATTTTCAGGTAAAAGACCAATTCGAACTCGAAGGTATGACATTAATAGGACAGGGAATTAGTAGTGGGGGGAGATCTAAAATCACGAAAACCTTCATGCAAAGTGAACATGCTGTTTTGTTTGGAACAAGCAGTTTTTGGGAGGGGGTAGACTTTCCAGGAGAGACGCTAACTTGTTTAGTAATCGTTCGCTTGCCTTTTACTCCACCAAGTCAGCCATTATTCGAAGCAAAAGCGAAACAATTGGAGAAAAATGGGGTTAATTCCTTTAATGAGCTTTCCTTACCACAAGCAGTTCTTCGGTTTAAACAAGGCTTTGGTCGTCTAATTAGGACAAAAAATGATAAGGGTGTCGTTTTCGTATTTGACAAAAGAATTATAACTACTTGGTATGGAAAAGCCTTTTTACAGTCTCTTCCTGAACTAACAATCAAAAAAGGAAGCTTACCATCATTACTTCAAAATATGAAAAGTTGGCATTAGTCAACAATTTAGTATTAACTCTCATATTAAATGGAAATTTGACACATTCTAATGCTAGACCTTTTTGGAGGGATTAATATGAGAAGAGTCCTTTGGCTATTTTGTGTCGTTTTACTTTTAGCTGGGTTTCAGGAAAATCAGGATATACCGACAAAGATAGAGAAAGTTGACTTAAAGTTAATGAGGGACGAGATAGCAGTTACTTTTGTAGACCTTCCGGATGGAGAAGCAACTGTTATCCAAAATGATGAGGGTAAAGCGATCCTCATTAATACAGGAAATGAGAATTCAAAGGAACACTTAAAAAAGACATTGGATTTATATGGAGTTACCTCTATTGAAAAAGTAATCCTTACGAAGCTTGGTCCCGATTATCAAGGAAACCTTGAATGGTTATTGAAAGAATACCCTATTCAAAAGATCATCATACCTTCTTCAGTAGACAAGGAAGAACTTGGATTAAATGCTGCCATAGAAAAATGGAATATTGGCAAAAAAGAGTTATTTTCGGATATCGTCATAAATGTTCTTCAGGTTATGGACCAAGAGAAATCGATGAACTTTTCGATGAAATTCGGTGAGCATCGTTTCCTATTTATGGGTGTTGCCAGCAAGCTGTTAGAAGAACAATTGATAAAAAGTTATCCTCTTAAGGATGTTAACATCCTTAAGGTAGCCGAATTTGCCAGTAATAATGGGACATCCCAGGAGCTACTAGAAGCAGTTGATCCACAAATTGCGATAATCTTTCAAAAGAAAAAACTTTATCCAAGTGCTGATGTACTAGAGCGACTCCAGAACACATGGATTGACATCTACTATTCAAAGCAATTTGGAAATGTCACGATCAGATGCTCAAAGGAGACGTATGAGGTAATAACTTTAACAGTAGAAAGTATTAATTCATTGTAATAACTCTTCTAGAAAAAAAGGGTGAACGTTCCCTTTATTTCTAGAAGATTGTTTTGCTATTATAAAATTTTTAATGTGAAACAGTGTGTCAAGTATGCAAAACAGCCTAATAAAAAAACCTGATGCGTAGGCAACAGGTTGTAAGTGTGGGTAGGAGAAATTTTTATTTTGAAAAGTGGTAATGAACCATTTTACTTCTGATGTAAACTGTTATAATAGTGGTAGCAACAATGCTTACTTGTTGTAATAGTATTGTTGCCTTCTAAGAGCTGATCTATAACATGCAAAATTTGTGATTATCGGAGGAAATAAAATGGAAAGCAAAATAGAAATTTTACAAACTGTACGAATCAAAAATACTCCTGACTTATATAAGATTGTCGATAGTTTAAATCGAACGTTAAAACACCAAGATTTAATGTTCGGATTAGCACTGGACCAAGAAGACCAAGAAACTGCAGTGTTTACCATTTACAGAACGTAAGGTATTAAGATGAAGAAATGGATCGCCTTATTAATTGTCATTTTCATCATTGTAATTTGGACAAGTATAGATACATATAGAACTGCAAACCTCTATCGTACAGAGCAGGGGGATCAAGCAATAAATGTTGCCAAAGAACAAGAACCAGATCTTGAGATTACCGACATAACTTTTTATAACGGAAACCAATCCTACACCATAATATATGGAAGAATTGGTGAAAAAACTCAAATTTTTTGCGTTCCTACAGATGAAAAAGGTGAAGTTATTATCATTGATCCTAAGAATGGAATTAGTGCAGAAGAGGCTGTTAACCTTCTTACGGAGGAACGTAATCCATCTAGTATCCAATCAGTTAATTTAGGAATTGAGCAAAATGTACCGATTTGGGAAATCATCTATTTAGACCAAAATAATCGATACACTTATTATTATGTTACGTTTGAGGATGGAGAATTTATAAAAAGGTATACACTTTAGGGGGAAGTTTATATGGAATTAGCAAAAAGAGTTGCAGCACTTACACCTTCTTCTACTTTAGCAATAACAGCTAAAGCACAGGAACTAAAGGCTCAAGGCCATGATGTAATTGGTTTGGGTGCAGGAGAGCCAGATTTTAATACGCCAGAGCATATTATCAATGCTGCAGTAACAGCAATGAATGAGGGTCATACAAAATACACACCTACAGGTGGCTTAGCTTCTTTAAAGCAAGCAATCATAAAGAAATTTGAACAAGATCAACAATTATCATACCACCCTTCTGAGATCATCGTTTGTTCTGGTGCAAAGCATGCACTATACACGCTGTTTCAGGTCATTCTTAATCCTGGTGATGAGGTGATCATCCCAACTCCATATTGGGTAAGTTACCCAGAGCAGGTAAAATTAGCAGAAGGTACGCCGGTTTATATTGAAGGCCTTGAATCAAATTCTTTTAAAATCACACCTCAACAAATTAAAGATGCTGCGACGAATCGTACGAAAGCAATTGTTATAAATTCACCTAGTAATCCAACGGGAATGATTTATACTCCCGAAGAGCTAAAAGAGCTTGGTGAGGCTTGTCTTGAACATAATATTTTAATTATTTCAGATGAGATTTATGAAAAGTTGGTATACGGGAATCACACCCATGTATCAATTGCTCAGCTTTCGCCAAAATTAAAAGATAATACTATCATCATTAACGGTGTTTCTAAATCCCACTCAATGACAGGCTGGAGAATTGGCTATGCAGCGGGTAACAAAGACATTATTAATGCCATGACAAACCTTGCTAGTCATAGTACATCAAACCCAACCTCAATTGCTCAATATGCTACTATTGCGGCTTATCAGGGATCTCAGGAAACGGTTTCCATGATGAGAGAGGCTTTTGAAGAACGCTTAACTATTATTTATGAAAAGCTTATCCAAATTCCTGGTTTCACTTGTATCAAACCACAAGGTGCCTTCTATTTATTCCCGAATGTATCGGAAGCTGCAAAGTTAAGTGGTTATGCTTCTGTTGATGATTGGGTAGCAGGACTATTAGAGGATAAAAAAGTAGCCGTTGTTCCAGGTTCTGGTTTTGGAGCAGACGATAATATTCGACTTTCCTATGCAACCTCACTTGATCAACTTGAAAAAGCAGTAGAACGTATGCACAGCTTTATGACAGAGAGAGTTAAGGGCTAATTGGTTAGCCCTCTTCTTTTTTAGAGGCTAGTTTCACAACCGGTTGTGAACAGCCTTTAAACTATACTATAATGGACTATAATACATAATTTTATATGGTACATAGCTTTAGGAGGAAATAAATTGAAAACAACAATAGCTGAAGTAGGAAAATATGTAGGACAAGTAGTTACAATAGGAGCATGGCTTTCGAACAAACGCTCGAGCGGTAAGATTGCCTTCTTACAACTACGTGACGGAACAGGATTCATGCAAGGTGTCGTTGTAAAAAGTGAAGTAGAAGAAAAGGTGTTTGAAGCAGCTAAAGCAATTACTCAAGAAAGCTCACTTTATGTTACTGGCGAAATTCGTGTTGACGAACGCTCTCCGTTTGGATATGAGTTAGGAGTTCACAACATTGAAGTAATTCAAGAATCATCCGAGTACCCGATTACGCCAAAAGAACATGGTGTAGAATTTTTAATGGATCATCGTCATTTATGGTTACGTTCTAAAAAGCAGCATGCTATTATGAAAATTAGAAATGAAGTAATTCGTGCAACGTATGACTTCTTTAATAGCAATGGATTTGTTAAAGTTGATCCACCTATATTAACTGGAAGTGCTCCTGAAGGAACAACTGAGTTATTCCAAACAAAATATTTTGATGAGGATGCTTATCTTTCACAAAGTGGACAACTCTATATGGAAGCTGCAGCAATGGCGTTAGGGAAGGTTTTCTCATTCGGACCGACATTTAGAGCAGAAAAATCAAAAACGAGACGTCATTTAATTGAGTTTTGGATGATTGAGCCAGAAATGGCATTTTATGAGTTTGAGGATAGCTTAAAAGTACAGGAGGAATATGTTTCATTCATCGTCCAATCTGTGCTAGAAAACTGT
This sequence comes from Bacillus sp. AK128, assembly GCF_053903075.1. Classification (NCBI taxonomy): domain Bacteria; kingdom Bacillati; phylum Bacillota; class Bacilli; order Caryophanales; family Bacillaceae; genus Bacillus; species Bacillus sp. AK128. Next base: position 1,582,175 of record NZ_CP096379.1, read on the forward strand.
AAGTTAGAACTTGGTGTATTAGAAAGAGATGTGACAAAGCTAGAGAAAATCACAGCGCCTTTCCCAAGAATTTCGTATGATGATGCAATTGAGTTCTTAAAGAGCAAAGGCTTTACAGATATTGAGTGGGGAGATGATTTTGGTGCTCCGCATGAGACGGCTATAGCTGAAAGCTATGAAAAGCCAGTATTTATCACACATTATCCAACTTCCCTAAAGCCGTTTTATATGCAGCCGCACCCTACTCGTGAAGATGTTGTACTATGTGCAGATTTAATTGCTCCAGAAGGGTATGGAGAGATTATCGGTGGATCTGAACGACTTCATGACTTTGATCTTCTAAAGCAAAGACTGGAAGAACATGGACTTCTTGATGGAGCATATAAATGGTATTTAGAACTTCGCCAATATGGTTCAGTACCACATTCAGGTTTTGGTCTTGGTCTAGAAAGAACGGTAGCTTGGATTAGTGGAGCTGATCACGTTCGTGAAACAATCCCGTTCCCAAGATTACTAAACCGTTTATATCCTTAATAAGTAAGAGCCTCCCAATATAGGAGGCTCTTTTTGTACACAAGGCTGTGTTAAACTTTGTTGTTGATTTTCGTTGCAGGACACTCGCTTTCCGCGGGCGGTCTCGGGAGCCTCCTCGGCGCTCTGCGCCTGTGGGGTCTCTCTCAACACGCTTCTCCCGCAGGAGTCTCGCGTCCTTCCACTACAATCAACTCTGCTAAAAATCAACACTCTACTTTAACAGAGCTTTACACAAAAAATGAAACTTTGAATAGAGTAAACCCGTCAATTTATCAAAAGGGGTGATCTTATGAGATTAAGGAGATTTTTAGGTGGGATGTTCTTTATGCTTTTATTGACAGTTACTGGTTGTTCAAACGCTTTAATGAATGAGAATAAACAAGTAGAAAATGAATTTCCTCCATCTATGACCGGAGTAATCATTAGTAATGGAATCGAGCATGAAATGGAGGCAGGGAGTTTTGAGTGGGAAAGAAAAAAAGGTATAGAGACTGAAGTGATCCAGACAGACCATGCATCTCCGTATCAAATGGCAGACCATTTAGAATCGATTAAGGTAAATCCGAATCAAAAAATCGAAATAAAGGTTGAAGAAGATCCAAATATCAAAGTTTATTTATGGGATGAAAAAGGAAGAGGAAAAGAAATTGAACAAGATGATTTTCAAATAATGACTCCTTCCACTAAGGGTAAGTATATCTATGAAGTACTAGCAGAATGGAAAAACGGAACCATTTCCTACACATTTGTTATAGACGTACCATAGCAGGTTCCCTTTTTAAAAGGCATTATATAGCTATCACATTTGATCCAATCTGTAGAGTATACTCTTTTGGGCGACTCTTGTCACAGCAAACCAAATGGCTCTAGACGACTTTTTCTTAGCCAAGTTTTTCTATCATGTTAGAGGAGTCGTTCATGATATACTTAGTGGAGATGTTCTGATTAAATGGGGTGTTGGATTGAAAAAAGAAAAAATGATTGAATGGTACGAGCAGGGAAGTCTAGCTATCCCGAAGCTCTTAATAAATAACTATGCGAAATTGGGCCTAAATGAAAGTGAGTTTATGTTGCTTTTACATGTCCATTCTTATATTGAAGGTGGGAATACGTTCCCAACCCCAGACGAAATTGCTAGTAAAATGACCTTATCGGTTAATCATTGTGCAGACTTATTAAGGAAGCTTTCACAAAAAGGCTTTATAAAAATTGAAGACAATGAGAGTGATGGGGTACGAGGGGAAAGATATTCATTACAACCTCTTTGGGAAAAGATGCTGATGTTCTTTTTACAGGAATCAAAAGAAGAGGACACAGAGACTAGACGGAGCTTAGAATCTAAACTATATTCACTTTTTGAAAGTGAATTCGGTCGTCCATTATCTCCTATTGAAATAGAAACCTTGTCCATTTGGTTGGATCAAGAAAACCATGATCCATTATTAATAAAGGCAGCATTACGTGAAGCTGTATTATCAGGAAAAATGAACTTCCGATATATCGATAGAATCTTATTTGAATGGAAACGCAATGGAATTACTTCAATTGAAAAAGCAACACAACATGGACAAAAGGTTAGACAGCATCAACAGTCAAGATTAAGACAAACCTAGGTCAAATAGATAGGACAAGACTCAAAAAGGAATGAAGAATTATGCTTAATAAACAACAAATAAGGTTTTGTTTAGATCAAATGGGTGAGATGTTTCCAGATGCTCACTGTGAGCTAAATCATGAGAATCCGTTTGAACTTGTGATCGCCGTTAGTTTATCGGCTCAATGTACCGATGCTTTAGTAAATAAAGTAACAAAGAATTTATTTAAAAAATATAAAACACCAGAGGATTATCTTGCTGTAACAGAGGAAGAATTGCAAAACGATATTAGGTCTATTGGGCTATTCCGAAACAAGGCAAAAAATATTCGAAAACTATCGCAGTTACTAATTGACGAGTACGGTGGAATTGTACCAAAGGACCGAGATGAATTAACAAAGCTGCCGGGTGTTGGACGAAAGACTGCTAATGTCGTCGTATCTGTGGCCTATGATATTCCTGCAATCGCAGTTGACACTCATGTTGAACGAGTGAGTAAACGTTTAGCATTTTGTCGATGGAAGGACTCTGTCCTTGAGGTAGAAAAAACGTTAATGAAAAAAGTACCGGAGGATGAGTGGTCTGTTACCCATCATCGTATGATCTTTTTCGGTCGTTACCATTGTAAGGCTCAAAACCCTCAGTGTGGAGAATGCCCATTACTTGAAGTTTGTAGAGAAGGACAAAAACGTATGAAGGGTGGTAGAAAGAGTGGTGGAGCAGGTGTACGTTAACGTTCCTCCAGTCTTTCTCCATCCTCTCTTTTTTTCAGATTCAGAAAATACGATAGAAGTTCCCTTAGAGAACAAGAGACTTTCTATAACTGAGTTAATAAAGTTTCCCTTTGTATATGATATTTTATATCATCTTAAAATGGATTCGTATAAGCCTTGGGAAGACAGGAAAAGGGCCGTTGACGAGGTCATCAGGCAGTGGGGTGACCATAGTAGTAAAGTAAGAGAGTTATTTAATCTTCGTCAACGAGAAGAGGCCAAACCCTTAATGATTCAAAGCATTGCATACTATCTTCTTGCACTTGCCTGGACAAATAATTATCCATTGGAATCGTTAGTTCACTGGAAAGAAGAATGTAACCGCTATAAGACTCAACCAGTAAATGGAGCCGAGAGATTAGAATATATTATAAATAATCCAGATCATTATCATTCTTTCTTACAGCTAACTGAACTTTTCGAAGAACTTAATAAACAATTTCAGCTCTCAATTATCAAACAAAAAAACAGCCCAAGACCCTAGTCTTGAGCTGTTTTTTTAGTTATTTCCATTATTACCAGAACCAGTTCCAGAACCAGTTCCAGAACCAGAACCAGAACCAGAACCAGAACCAGTTCCGTTATCATTACCGGTGCCATCACCAGTATTTCCTGTGTCACCTTCATTCTGTTCTTCATCAGATTCATCAGGATTTGGATCTGTTTCCTCATCATCTTCGCCCGGTATTAAATCAATCTCATCCTCAATTATCAAAGCAGGGATGATGATTTCCGTTTCAACAGGGTCACTTTGATTCTCAGGATCTGCTTCTCGGTAGGCAACCACTCTAAATTTATAAAGGGCTTCTGGTATTGGATTTTGTACAATAAGTCCAAGTTCTTTTACTGTTTCTAGTAACTCAAATGGACCTTCATCAACTGAGTATTGTACATCAAATACTACCCCTTCACGTTTCTCTTCTGGATAATTCCATCTTAGCGTAATCTCATTAGTCTCATCGCTATAAGCTGCAGTTAGGCCACTTGGAGAATCAAGTTTATTATATGTTTCTGAGACTTCTGTTGGTTCAGTTCCCTTAATAAAATATTCTTTTACAATTTGGTCATCAGGCGTAAACTCACTTGGAAGTTTAGGTGGGTTCGTGCCTTTCTCAACAGCAACCTGAACCACGCTATTAGGTTTTACGAAATCACCTGTCTCTTTACCCTCAGACACCTTCTGGATGACTTCTTTAAACAACTTCTTTGCAATTTGAGTTTCATTCCCTGAAATATAGCCTTTTTCAGGAGTATCATATCCAGTCCAAACGGCTGCTGTATATAACGGTGTATAACCAGCAAACCAAATATCATTAACGCCACCACTTTTAATGTTATACTTCTCTTTTACGTCAGCAGGGAAGTTAGTGGTTCCTGTTTTCCCCACGACAGGTAATCCTGAAATATTTGCAGCTGTTCCCGTACCAGAGGTAACAACCGACCTCATCATGTCTGTAACCATAAATGCGGTAGATTCCTTCATGGCCGTTACAGACTTTGGCTTTAAATCAGCCTCCGTGCCATCCATATATACCACTTTTGTTACAGCATGTGGCTTGTTATATATTCCCTTATTTCCAAATGCACTAAATGCACCAGCAAGTTCTAGAGGGGAAACACCATTAAATCCACCAATAGAATGGGATTCAAATACGTCTCCAACTCTAATACCTAAGCTAGAGGCAAATTCACCAGCTCGTTCAGCACCAACCTCTTGGAATGTTTTTAAAGCGGGAATATTTCTTGAGTCTGCCAAAGCTTGACGAATAGACATTTGACCTTTGTAATTACTGTCATAGTTTTTAATAGAAGAACCGTCTGAATACTTGTATGGCTCATCAACAATTTGATGGTAAGTGGACCATTGTAAGTGTTCAATTGCAGGCCCATAATCCATAACTGGCTTAATAGTAGAACCTGGTTGACGGTTAATCGCAGTAGCATAATTAAAGCCTCTTGCTACTTCTGAGTTTCTACCTCCACCTATTGCTTGGATTTCACCAGTTTGTGTATTTATTAATGCAATACCTGCCTGGAATTCCTCATTAGGATATTCAATAACCTCATTCGTATTAAGTGCCTGCTCAACATAGGTCTGTGCAGCAGGATCTAAAGTAGTATGAATTTCTAGACCTACAGAAGATACATCAATTTCACCTAAGGCTGAAACTTCCTTTAATACCTGATCGATAAAAGCATCATAAGGTTGTGGATCTTTTTGACCCTGAACCAATGTACTATTAACCGGAATAGCCTTCGCTTCTTCCGCTTCCGCCTCTGTAATAAAACCGTGCTTTGCCATTAGTGTTAAGACGATATTACGACGCTTTTCGGCAGCCTCTGGATGATCAAATGGGTTGTAGTTGTTAGGACTTTGCGGCATCCCGGCAATCATCGCTGCTTCATGAATCTCTAATTCATCTAAAGTTTTTCCATAATAAGCTTCGGCTGCTGATGCAACCCCATATACTTGACCATATGAAGGAATACTTGAAAGATATATCTTATTTGCATACATTTCAAAGATTTGTTCTTTTGAATATTTTTGCTCCAATCTTACTGCAAGCCATTGTTCTTGTACTTTACGTTCAATCGTTTTTTCAGGTGTTAAGAAGGAGAGTTTAATGACTTGTTGAGTAATCGTACTAGCTCCTTCCGCACCGAACCCTTCCTGGAAGTTTGCAATGACAGCGCCGACTAATCGGCGTAAATCTACACCATTATGTTCATAAAACCGAATATCCTCTACGGCTAAAATGGCATTTTCCATGAGCTTGGGAATATTTTGATATTGGACATGAGTCCTTTTTTCAATCCCAATTTCGGCAAATTTATTACCGTCTTTATCCAGCAGTTTAGAGGATACTGGGTCCTTTAATAATGCTTCATCAATGGGCGGGGCATCCTTTACAAGTGCAAAGAAAGTGATGCCACCAGCAATCATTCCTACAATACCAAGTATAAAGAATGCAATGATTACTTTTTTAAATATAGAGCCAGCAGAACCAGGTTTTTTCTTTGTTTTCTTTTTGGCTTGTTTAAGTTCTGCTCTTGACTTGTTTTCTGCCATGATCATTCCTGCCTTTCAACTAATAAACACTAAATAATTACTTGAAGTAAATCTGTTCAACCACTGATATATACGGAATACGTGGCTGGTAACCAATTGGTATTAGATAAGCGAATTCTTCAATTTCCGACTTTGTCATTGACTTTCTTCCGCCCTTTAATTGTCGTGTCCAAAAGGTTAATAAATGTTTGGCTTCAAGTAAATAGATTTCATCTGTAGCACTGAACCTTAAAATGACAAAGCAAATTCCACCTTGATCTAATATCTGTTTCATATGGTCGATTTGATGCTGATGAAAATTCTGAAGTGGAAAGGAAGTATTGTTCTTAGTTTCCTTTGCTTCAAAGTCAATATACCTACCCTTATAAATTCCGTTATAGTCTGTGGTAGATGCTTGCTTAAAATATGCTTCCTTTATAACTGCAGCACTTCTGCTTGGATAATCGACCTTAACAATTTGAACGGGTGTCGGTTTTTTATGAATGACTGCAATTTGCCTTTCTAGATAATAAGTATTCGTTTCATTTAGATCTTCTTCGAGGGTCATTCCACGATTACTAAATGAAAATTTCTTCTCAGCGGGTGTTTTCTTTTGAATGGTAGTAGCTTGATAAGCTTTTCCGTTAGGATATCGAATTGACATAATAATCTCCTCCAAATGCAGGGAACACTTAATAGACGAATGTAAAAACTAAGAAGTTACATTAAATTTGTTCACGTTATGTACCAAATCAAGCCTACTTAGTATCATACCAAAAATTAGACCATAAATGTTGTGACAATTCATCATCATTTGTTTCGGTAGTATTGTAAAGGATAAGGATAGTGAGGTGAGAATTCGTGGTGAAAACCTTTACTTTTTCTAAAGAAGAAAGAGAAATAGTCCATCAAGTAAAGAATGTAGTAGATCTTCTAAACACAGATAATATTAGCAGGACTAATGCATATGGTCACTTTTATGAAAGAAACCCAGAAGTGAAATGGGCTTTTCTTGCTAGCATGGTGTCTCGTAATGCCGGTTGGAATATGTGTGATTTAAAAGGCAAATGGTTTCCGAAGGTTCTATCTAGTGAATTGAGACAAAGGTTGTTTTTAACGTATGAGCGAGCAAATTGGTTAATTTTTTCAGATGCTTATCCACAACTATATTTATACGAATTATCAAAAGATCTTAAGAAGGACCTTTCATATCTGCTTCCTTGTTTTTATATTTCACCTTTTATGCAAAAAGCGTGGGAACAGTTTATGAAATATGGACATCAACAGAACCTTTTGCGATCACTCATTATAAATGAACAAAATCTGATTCAAAGACCTGTTATTGAACATCCTGTTTATAAAAATCAAGTGTTTAAAACATGGCTATTTTTACTTCAGGACTGGCTCCATTTTAGTGTCGTATTGTTCCCGTCACGCAAAGGTAATTTATACGGTAGCTCTGTTCACGATTTCCGGAAAATTGATTCTAGAATTAAGTTAGGAAAGAGACTTGCAGCTATTCTATTTCACCCATCATACTATGACCAGATTTTCGAATTTTCTAAATCAGTCCCTCATACAGGCTCTCGGCATGATTATGAGCAATTTGTTTATCAAGGGAAGGATAATGATACTCCCCTTTTACGATCTGTATTCCCGGTGATTGAGCATCACCGTCAGGATTTTAAGGGCTGGTACGCTTCTGAAAAAAAGTTGCTTAAATGGATGGAGCCCTATGATGAGCCCTTAAAAAAAATAGAAATCAATGACTGGTATAAACATAAACAGGAACAGCTTCACTCTGGCATCTATGTGGATTCTCTAATCATGAACTTTTTAACAAAGTAAACTTTCATGTTACCATTTCCCCAAAAACAAAAAATAAAAAGCAAGGATATGCTCCTTGCTTGTAAAGCTTTACACAGAAGGTCGATTTGGGCCTTCTATTTTTTTATCTCCATAGCCAGCTTGTGTTTCTTCAAGACCCTTGCCTGGCTTTGCCTTATTTTCTTTTTTTCCTGCCATCTTAACAGCACCTCCTCTTAACTTAGTTTTCACAACGCGACATTTTTCATTCCAAGTTTTATAGGCCTTGTCGATATGTTGAAAGTTGAAGTGAATTCCTACTTTTATTGCCGAATGAACACTAGTTTTGTCAGGTGTGAAGGGGAAATAAAAATCGTATGGAATATAGTTGAAAATAATTAATTTGGAGGGATTCACGTTGAATAAAATGGTGTCAATGAACGTAATTGAGCATGCTTTTGATGAAGTGTTAGGTAAGATTGATCAAATGGAAAAAACAGTGGAGTCCCAGACGGAAATTGAGATTAATCAGATTAAGCTTGCGCAGCAGGAAAAAATTCTTTTTGTGAATGAGCAATTAGTTAGGCTAGAGGGCGGAATGACTAAGAAAAAGTTTGAACGAGCCATGCCTCTTAAGGTTGTATTCAGTAGATAGAAGTTGTACACCCCTTTTAATAAAGGTATGATGAAAAGTAACGACTGTCTTAAAATAGGTGAGGATGAATGGAATATAAAGAATTAGTAAGATTGACATTACAGTTACAACAATATAATCAAGAACTAGAAGAAATTTTCGAACGAGTGAAGCAAACAGGTGAGGCTGAGGACTTTTTCATGACGGTGAAGCCATTTGCAGATAAGGTAAGGGATTGTTTAGAGGAGTGGGAAAGTTTTGTACTTCCATGGATTAAAAAAGAAAAGCCAAAATATTTTTATCAGCAACAAGTTGACAATTTGAAGGAAAATATTACAACCGTTTCTGTGCAAGCCTTTTTCCCTAAAACCAGTATGAAGCGGTTCAAGGAGTTAATCCGATCCAATCAATATACGTTAGACTCAATCATCCAAAAACTTACCATGTAAAAAAGAGCCGATTGGCTCTTTTTTCATTCTTATAAATCACTATCTTTTGTTACTTGAACAGAGACAGCTGGACGCTCTGCTGTAGCAACGGTTTCAATTTCATATTCAACATGCTCGGTATCCTTAGCTTCTACTTCTTCACCACGAACAGGAATTTCACGGTCATGCCCTTTAGTTTTATGGTTAAATGATTTACCTCTTCCCATAGTAGTCACTCCCTCTTATATAGTTACATTATTAATGTGCATAATTAAGGGTGAAATCACTAAGGTAACTTTTGTCATGTAGACGGTTGTACTTGTTCTCTTACGTCACTTTGTTCTAGCTCTTTTATTATATCTCGATACTCAATGATGGTAAGATCTCCTCTAACGTAGGATCGCTTGGCGAATTGGAGAAGCTCTAAGTTGTCTACGGGTTCCTTTTTATTAACAGCTATATACAAATTACGAAGTTCCTTTAAGTTCATTCAAGCCACCTCCATTTAAGTTGGTACTATCGTAACATGGAACAAGTTGCTTTTATCTTTATTTAAATATTTAGTTTTCCGACAATAAGTTACATTTTTTTGTTAGGAAATTAATGCTTGGTCATTATTCACACATTATATTCCTCCTTACATAAACTACTAAAAACAAGACATTTACCTAAGGAGGAGACATTCTGATGTTTGGAATGAAACAAAAAAGGAGAATGGTTAGAAACCCATATATGCATAATCAACCTGTTTATCCCTATCAAGGTTTTCAGCAAAATCAACAATTTCAACAGAGCCAACAGAACCAGCAAAACCAACAATTTCAACCAATTCAGCAGAGCCATCAAAATCAGCAATTTCAACCAAGCCAACAAGTCCAATCTAACCAGCCAAATCAATACAAAAATTCACAGAATATGTACAATAACCAAAGCAACCCCTATGCGAACTACATGAATTATCCGAATTACATGAACCAACAAGGGACGGCACCTTTTCAGATGCCTTATCCAAACCAAGGGAACAATAAGAACCCACAAACACAGGCTGGGGGATTTACTTCTATTTTAAATCAATTTAAAACAAAAGAAGGCGGATATGACGTCAACAAGATGATGGATACTGCGGGCCAAATGGTCAACACTGTCAATCAACTGAACGGAGTATTTAAACAGGTAGGGTCCTTTTTTAAGCCTAAGGTTTAAGATGAGTAGTGGAAAACTACTCATTTTTTTATATCTGGGGTCAAGATCGACCAAGGAAAGCAGACTACTATAGGCTGTTAAAAATTTATCTTGCAAGTTATTAGCTTCAGGAGTAAACTCCTTTTAGAACTATTTCGAGACGCGAAAAATTTTAAAAGGAAGAGGAACAAATCCATGAAATATTCAATGGACATCATCAAAAAGAATGAACGGTTAAGTATATGGAATGGTGCAGCTTCAATTATTGCTCAAAGCTTTATGACTAGTTTTATTCCTTTGTTTGCCATTCAAGTTCTCGGTGCCTCCAATTTTCAGGTAGGACTAATAAGCTCCATGCCTTCGTTTATGACTATGCTTGCGATGATTCCTGGAGCTATTTGGGTTAGTAAATTAGAGCTAAAGAAGGCATTTACAGGCTACAGTATTTTTGCTGCAAGATTTGGACTATTTTTAATCAGTCTAATCCCGTTTATTCCTTATACAAATCAAGCTTGGATTTTGGTCGTGTTCATTGGATTACTAAATTTCCCTAATGCATTAGCGACGTTGTCCTGGCAATCCTTTATAGGTGATTTAATACCAGATGAACGTAGGGGAAGATTCTTTAGTGAAAGAAGTCAGATTTTAACGATTGTCGGGATGATTACTACATTCATAACAGGAGCATTATTGAATATCTTTGATAAAACGGATCCAATTCCTTATCAGTGGATATTTTTAATCGGTTTTTTATTTGGAATTATTGAGGTTTATTATTTAATTCGTCATATTGAGGTAAAGAGGGTAAGTAAAAAAGAAAACAGCTTAAGCTGGAACATGATATCAGGAATATTTAAGCATAAGCCTTATTTATATTTTCTAATTTGTGCGATTATTTTTAATTTTGGTTGGCAAATGGCCTGGCCTCTTTTCAATATCTATCAAATCAATGATGCTCATGCGACGGCCTTTTGGATTAGTGTTTTTACCGTTGCGAATCAGGTCTCCCAAATTATTAGTTATAAATGGTGGGGAAGACTTTCAGATCGATATGGAAATACAATGATGCTCTTTATTGCATCTGTTGGTATTGGGACCGCTCCATTTTTAACGATTTTATCAACAAATCTCTACTACTTAACCTTAACCAACCTTTGGGCAGGGGCATTTGTTGCCGGTACAGTGATGCTGTTGTTTAATCAACTATTAAAAGTGTCTCCAGAGGAAAATCGCACAGCCTTTTTAGCCAATTATAATTTTTTAATTGCCCTAATGGGCTGTATTGCACCCCAGGTAGGTGTATGGCTTTTAGAACTTTATGGAATTCAGTTTGCGATGACATTTTCATCATTTATAAGATGGATTGGTGCATGTTCATTTTTAATCGTTGTATATATTGAGTTTAAGAACAAAAGAAAAGAGAAGGCACTAAAAGGGCCTTCCGTTTCAGTCTAATCTATTTGTCATTTTGACGCTCAAGGTAGCGTTTACCAAGTAAAGCAAATACTTCGTTATAGGAGAGCCCTGAATTAGCATTTTGTCTCTTTACTTCTTCAACATTTGTATCACTAAACTGTTTCGTTGAAAATGTAGGTTTCTTATTCATTTCAACACCTCCCAGTATTAACGTGCCCACATGAAACGTCGAATATTTTAAAATAGGAGTGCGTATCAATATGCGGAAATGTTGGTGATAGAAGACAATATTAATAGCTACAAGGAGGCTGGGACATAAGTATCTCAGCCAGTGATAAACCCGAACTATTAGGCGAGATTTTGATGTATCTTTCAACTACTAGTTCGGGTCTTTATTTTTTACCTTCAATTAATTTGTTGGTTTTGCATACTATTTTATAACCTAGTGGAATGGAGCGGAAGGCACTCGACTCCAGCGGGAGTAGCGGGACAGGTGAGACCCCGCAGGCGAAGCCGAGGAGGCTCACCGCCCGCCCCGCGGAAAGCGAGTGCCTGAAGCGCAATGGAACAACCCTGTTTTTCCAGTTAACTGATTAATAAGTATGAAAGAAACCGAAAACAGTATATATTTAATCGACAGACTAATTTAGAGATTATTCGGCTTTGAGACTGGTGAAAAAGTTTTGTCCCAGCCTCTTTGTATATATTTATTCGTGGTATCAGTTCTAGAGTATTTAGATCTTTGCATACGAATACGTGCAATAAGTAGTAAAAAGACCAACAAAGCACACGGCCAGAGTGGAATATAGAAGGGAAGTGGCTTCAATCATTTGACTTCCTGTCAAAATAATGGAAATGTCAAAGACGAAAATAATGATACCAACATTAATAGGAGTTACTTTCGATATAAATTGAGCTAGTAAATCAAGACCACCTGTACTTGTCCGATATCGGAGCATTAAACCGATTCCAATCCCAATCAATGAACCTCCAATAATGGCACTGGTAAATATAGATAAGTCGAAGCCTGTTCGAAGGGGTTTTAATAAATCAATAAAAAAAGACGAAAGAAGGAGACCATGGATACTTGTAAAAAAGTATTCACGGTTAAAAATATACGTAAATAAATAAATTGGGATACTCAAAATGATGATAGTTAGACCTGTTTCAAATCCCCACTTATAATTGGCAATCAGGCCAACTCCAATCATTCCACCTTCCATAAGATGGTGAGGTATAATAAAGCCGTTTACACCCAAACCAATTAAAATGCTTCCAATTGTCACAGCAATGATTCTTTCTAACAAAACCAACCATCCCTCTCGTAGGCTGTCTAATCAAGTATATGTACAGGCAATGGTTGTAAGAACTTTAGAATAGAGACAAGAAGGGACACTAAGGAACAAGTATTAACTTGTAACAATAAAAAAACCACCCTGAGGTGGAGTATTAAATTAAAAGTTCATAAACATGATTTAGCTCTTCTAGTCTTGTATAATCTAGCTCTTCTAATGCATATTGAATTTCATCCGGTAAGATCTTATTCAAAAAATGTGCTTCTTCTTGGTCAAGAGCTCTGACAAATGATAGCTCACCCTGCTCAGCTGTTTCTTTTAGTTTTCCATATATAGTCTTAGATATCTCATAATCATCTGTGTAATTTGATAGGATCTCACGTAAATAGGCAAGTGTTGTATCCATAGTATGTCAACTCCATTATGAATTCCCGAAATATTCGTCTAACTTTTGTCTGTCTTTTTCTGTAATGTTTTCACTGTAATAAGGGTTTTCTTCTTCAGGGCTTTGTGGATCGAGATTAGTCTTAATTGCAAAAATTGGTTGCTCCGTTGGCTTTGCAATCATTCGGTCAGACAATGAATCAAAATCAGGTAAATCTTTCTTGTCAGTCATTTTATCACCTCCATTCTTATTGTCCGTTTATTAAAAAATTATATTCCTGTTCTTTTGACTCATCCAATGAAACAAAAAATCTAATATATCGGTCCATATTCCAAGCCCACCCACATACATTGATAGGGAGGATTTTAAAGGAGGGACAACATGTCAAGTTTTAGAGATTATCGATACTTTGGTGGACAACCATTTAAGCAAGAGATTATCCGGGAGTTCCCTGAGGTAGACACAACGATGTTTAAAGAGTCAGCCGTAACATTTAAACAAATGCTAAAAGATGCCTCGACTGTATTAAATGAATTAGCTGAACATAAAGATTTTGCTTATGAGGTGATGTCAGCTGCCCAACATTCTAATACGAGTAAGGTTGAAAAATTAATTGAATCAACAGGTATATCATCCGATGTTAAAACGAGCTTTAACCCTGATGGAATTACATTTAAATTTAAGGAAAAAGTTCCAGGTGCAGATTGTTGTAAGCTTTCCATGACGTTAAGATGGTGAAAGATAAATACCCTCCAAATTGGAGGGTATTTACATCTTCATCTAATGTTCACAATTAACAATTTTTCCAAGTAAATAAACTATCCTCAATTGCAAAAAACTATGGTATCTTGTATGAGTAATTCTTTTTTGCAGGAGGACATCATGATTACTATTGTATTTATATTATTTAGTTTGGTAACGATTATTGGACTTATTCTATTTTATTTATCCTATAAGATGAGATCGAGTGAGACAATTTTAGAAAATTCCTGTTTAAGCGAATTATTTAGCTTTATGACTAACCATGGTGGTCATTTCTTATCACATTTAATGTTCTTAAACGATAAATATGGGTATTATGCAGCCAATCGCTCTGTTTATTTTAGTTTTCAGAAAAAGGCAGGTCGAATTGTTGTACTAGGTGATCCAATAGGAGACCAAACAAAATTTAAAGAGGCCGTCAACGAGCTTCAGGTAATAAGTAAATCAAGCTTCACGAAGCAACCGATTTTCTACCAAATTTCTTCGAATTATAAAGAAATGTACGAACAACTTCATTATAAGGTTATCAAAATTGGGGAAGAGGCAAAGGTATATTTACCTGACTTTAATCTTGAAGGAAAGAAAAAAACAAGATTAAGAACTCCTAGAAATAAACTTGAGCGTGAGGGCTTTATCGTAAAAGTTGTCTCTCCTCCACACTCAAGTAGTCTAATGAATGAAGTTAAGCTCGTTTCCGACGCTTGGTTGGGTAATCGGACGGAAAAGGGATTTTCAGTTAGTTATTTTGACTCTGAATATATCTCCAGGTTTCCAATTGCCTTATTATTAAACAAAGAGGGTCAAGTTGTTGCCTTTGCAACATTACCTAGTCACGACCAAAACGGAGAAACGACTATCCATATAGACCTGATGAGATATCTACCAGATAGTCCTAATGGGGTAATGGACTATTTATTTACATCGGTTTTCTTTTGGGGAAAAGATCAAGGATATCATTATTGCAGTCTAGGTATGGCTCCATTATCAAATGTCTGTGCCAATCGTAATCCGCGAACGCTTTACGAATGGACAGCTAATTTTATGTATGAACATGGAGAATCTTTCTATAAGTTTAAGGGCTTAAAGGATTTCAAAGCGAAGTTTGCTACCCACTGGGAGCCAAGATATATTGCTTATAAAAGAACAACTACAATTGGAGTTCTATTTAGATTAATCGTTCTCATTCACCATAAAAGATCTGAAAAGAGCTCGAGAGCTGTATACCATTTACTAAAAAAAGTAAGTTAAAAAGAGAGAGCCACATTTAAGTTTAGCTCTCTCTTTTAATGTTGATAAATAGTATGTAGCAAAAGAATTACTAGAACAGATAGAACAGATAGAAGACATTCCTTCTCACTTAACTATTCGGTTGGAAGATTGGTCTCACAAAATTGGGAGACCAAAGTCTGTTCGTCCTCCTCAAGTTCAAAATCTAAATAACGATCAGTTAGCTGCTCATGGAAGGATGCTTGAGATACCTTCTTAACACCATCTTCAACCTTAAAAATAGCTCGAACATACACTCCGTTGTCTAGATAAAGCTCATCATCTTCATCAACAGATAAAAATAACTTGAACTCATAAATGTCTCCGGATAATAACCCAGTTGGGTCTTTTAGCTTTTCAACAGTAAATTCTTCAATGGTAAACATTTTTTATCACCTTTACAGTTTATAGTTTCTATATTATTATACACTGAAGGAATAATAGAAAATCAAATAAACTTTTACGCCTTAAAAGGAGTATGAAAAATATGACAGAAAAGAAAAAAATTAGCCTGCAGGATGCGATTAAGCAGCAGCTTGCTAATAAGAAGCAAAACAATGATAGTGGAAAGGCTGGAAATAACGGTGCAGGTAATTCAGCACCCAAAATGAAGAGCCAACATACGAAAAAGCCGAATAATCAACGTAGAAAAACAGGTGCTTAATCAAAAAAAGGAAAGTCTCATATGAGATTTTCCTTTTTTTTTGGTCTTAAAATATTTAATTGATAAGGTCCTAAAACTTAGGGTCTGTTAAAGTACATTGTTGATTTTCATGCAGGTTGATTGTAGTGGAAGGATGCGAGACTCCTGCAAGGAAAAAGGAAAGAGCTTTTTCTCGGGAGCAACGTGACATATGGACAAAGGAATTCGCTTTGTCCTTGGAGAGACCCCGCAGGCAAATCCGAGGAGGTAGGTTTTTCATGATAGTGAAAATACCCCTCACCGCACGCCCCGCGGAAAGCGAGTGTCCTGTAACGAAAATCAACACCAAGGTTTAACACAGCCAAAGCTTAAAAAAGAAGATGCATGGCTTGAAGACCAAAGTAAGCTCCAAAACCAACTAATGAGAGACCTGAGATGATTGAAATAGATCGTAATAACTGAGGGGTTAACAGCTTTCTAAAGCTACTAGCAACTGCAGCCATTGTAAAATCCCATACAAGTAATCCTAGAATGATGGCAAAACTATAAAGCATAAGTTGATCTGTTTCAAGTGTTGCAGATGTTTTCGCAAGAATAGAGCCGTAAATTCCAAGCCAAAAAAGAATAGTGAGTGGGTTCGATATAGACATAAAAAATCCGGTTATAAATGTCTTTATATAGGAATCATGATGGTCACCACGCCCATCTGCCTTTAGTTGAACAGCACTAATAATACTTTCAATTCCTGTGTAAACTAACACAAAAAAGCCAAATAACCATAAAAATGCTTTTACAATTGGAATTTCAATAAAATGGACCATCCCTAAGTAAACCGCACACATATAAACAATGTCAGCTGCAACAGATCCTAACCCAATAATCCAGGCATGGAAGAAGCCGCTTTTGATTCCTCTATCAAGTTGAGCAGCATTTATGGGGCCAATTGGTGCTGCCAAGGATAAGCCTAATAATATATAACTAAAAAACACACTCACTTCTTCATCACTCCTGCCAATGTTGTTGTATAATTTTTAAATAGCCTTGTACCATTTCTATTCAAAACATAGAGGTTGTACTACATAATTATTTAGATTCTATAAAAGGGAGAATAAACATGTCTGAATTTAAGATTAAATCATTGAATATAGGTAAACCTGAGACCCTTCATTATTCAAACAAGGAATACATCTCAGGTGTTGGGAAACATAGCGTCGATAGAGTGTATCTATCAAAATTAGGGTTTGAAGATGATGGAGTTCAGCAAAAAAATCATGGCGGGCCAGATCGTGCTGTTTTATTTTATTGCTTTGAACATTACGATAAATGGAAAGATGATTTTGGGAAGGATTTGACGGTACCAGGATTCGGCGAAAATATTACGGTTTCAGGATTATCTGAGGATGTCGTTCATATTGGAGATGTGTATCAAATTGGAGAGACTATTATTGAAATCTCTCAATCGAGAATACCTTGCAATACCTTGTCTAAGTACAATGATGAAAAATCCCTCCTAGGGAGACTTGTCGAAACTGGCTATACCGGTTATTTAGCCCGTGTAAAAAAAGAAGGCTGGATAGAAAAAGATTCAACGATTACTCTAATCAATCGAAATCCAAATTCTGTTTCGGTTCTGTACTCAAATGAAATCTACTTTCACGACAGAGATAATTTAGAAGGCATGAAAAAACTCCTCGACATAGAGGAGCTAGCGGTGGCTTGGAGAAAAGAAATTGAAAAGAGAGTTAAGAAAATGAGCTAATAAAAAAGCAGGACAAAATATGTTCTGCTTTTCTGTTGAATTTTCATTTAATCTTCTAATGATTGATGCGCTTCCTCCAAATGTCGGAGATGCTCCTGTGCCTGATGAAGGCGGTGCTGTTTTTCTTCAGAATCCCTTATTTCATTCTGGGCAAGATGAAGCTTTTCCTTAGCTACCTGTATATGTATGATCGACTTCTGGCGATCTCCTATATCTGTTGAAGCTTGTGCATGATAGACGGCTTCCTCCGCATGATGCACGGCTCTTAGAGCATCCTCATATATGGACATTTTCATACCCCTTTCTAAAACATTAGTTACGATCTTCAATTGGTACGTCAACTGGAATCTTAAAATACCATAGGAAGAAAAAGGCAATTGGAATTGATAAAATATAAGCTAACAAAGGTCGTTTGTAATAAAGTCTTAGCATCGGAAACATTAACATATCAAATCCAATGGACCACGCTAAAGTCCATCCATATTGATATTCAATATAGCCTGTTTTTGTCATGATCCACTCAATCCCACCATAAATAAAAACCCAATAGAGATAATGAAGAAAAATTTTACGCTTTCCTTTGTCTTCAGGGTAATTACAAATAAACAAGAGTGCAGAACCAGGAAAGATTATAAAGGTATAAAGCATTTCGGTTGTTGTATGGTTGGGCATAAAGTCAGCGTCTAATCTCCATAGGAAGTGACCGGCAGTTAAAAAATTATATGTTAAATTTCCTACTGCGAAATAAAGCATAACGGTATGGTACTTTTGCCAGTTACGCCAATCTCCCCATTTCCAAACTGCAAATATCACAAAAAGCGCTAAGATGATGTGCATAATACCAACCTTTTTCTTGAGTCTATTCTTGTCTTATTTTGGCTAGTTTTAGCGAAACCATTCTATTAAAGTCAAATAATGCTATAATAATTTTTATTTCAAGCTAGTTATTAATGCCCATGAATCTCTAAATAGTAAGGAGTTACCCCTATGAGACAAGAGAAGTTAGTTGAGGCAATACAAGTGAAAAGAGAAGAGATGATTAGAATAGGGATTGCTAAGGGACTCCGTGCTGAAGAGACGATCAGATGTAGTCAAGAGTTAGATCGTTTGTTGAATGTGTATGTGATTATACAAAATGAAGATAATGAGATGACAGGTTAATAAACATATATAACACAAAATGCTTTGCACACACGCAAAGCATTTTTATTTTGTGGCAAATAGTTAGAAAGACCATCATTAGCAGTATATTCCATGCATGAAAGAACAAGCTAAGAAAAGATGCAAAAGAAGGGACTTGTTCTTTTATGTTCTTTAAGAAAAAACAGACTACCATTGATTGGCTTAAAGTCCAATTAGGATCTTCTAAGGATATAGTTAGCCAAACGTTACAAGCTGAACATAATAAAGCAGAAATTTTCTATATTAAAAGCTTGTGTGATGATCAACAGATTAATAATTTGTTTATAGATCCATTTTACGAAGAAAGTTCACAGCAGTATAAAAACTACCTTCACTCTCTTCATAACAAAAAAGATACTAATTCAAATGAAGATATTTTAATAGAGGTTTTACAAGGTACACTCGTAATGCTGTTGGAGAAGGAGATATACCTATTTGATGTACAAAAGGTAATCACTAATGCGGTTAGTGACTCTAGGGTTGAGACTGTCATTCAAGGACCACAAAGCGCACTTACTGAGCATGTATATACAAATATAAATTTAGTTCGTAACCGCTATCCACAACCCTCACTCCGAGTGGAAGAGACTAAGGTTGGAAGGGTTTCACAAACTAAAACGATGATTGTTTACGATGAAAAGCTTGTTCACACAGCGGTTTTAGAGAAGGTACGGCAATCTCTAACCAAAGTTAATGTTGATATGATTCAAGCAGCGGGTGAGTTATCTAAACATCTAACAAAAGCAAAAAAGACATTATTTCCGACAATGATGATTACCGAGAGACCTGACCGAATTGCTCATAATTTATCACAAGGGAAAATAGTGCTTCTAATTGATGGAACCCCCTTTGCATTAATTGTTCCTGCTGTATTTTATGACTTCATGTCATCTATGGAAGATGTATATCAGTCGTTTTGGATTAGTCGGTTTATTGTTTCCCTAAGATATATAGGGTTATTTATTAGCCTGGCACTACCTTCTGTGTATGTAGGTGTTACTGCTTACAACCCAGAACTATTTAGAGTTCAACTCGCTTTAAGCATTGCAGGGAGTAGAATGGGGGTTCCTTATCCTGCCTACTTAGAAGTGTTCTTAATGTTGATTATGATGGAGCTTTTGACAGAGGCGAGTGTCCGGCTTCCTAAAGCAATTGGTTCTACCGCAACAACGGTTGGAGGGCTTATTCTAGGGCAGGCTGCTGTTGAAGCGGGTCTTGTTTCTAACGTAATGATTATAATTGTAGCAGCGGTCGCTATTTCAAATTTTGTTATACCCATTAACTCCATGAGCTTTGCAATGCGCGTGGTCAAATATGCCTTGCTTGCCTTTACGACATTCTTTGGGATGGTAGGGCTTGTATTTAGCTTCATTCTATTAATTGCTTATTTAACAAATTTAGATAGTTTTGGAGAGCCTTATTTAAAGGTATTCTTTATATCAAATTCAAAGGAGAAAAATCTAGCTAAGGAGAGAAAAAGGGAGGCACGAACTAGTTGAATAGGTACTTTTTCTATCTTTTAGTAGTCAATATGTTAGGTAATATTTTTCTACATGTACCCACCATATTAATTCAAAACAGATATGAAGGTACTGTTTTAGGTATATTAATCGGGACGATTATTGGCTCCATTTTTCTTTTTGTATTTACTGTATCATTAAATAAATTTCCTGGAATGGATATTGCGGAGATACTAGAGAAGACACCGAAATGGTTTAGGCTATTGTTCTTATTATTCTTTTCCATGATGTGGTTTTTGGCAGGAGTTCTAACGTTATTAGCCTTTAATAATGTAACGATTCGATTCGTTAATCCAGATATATCTGGACTTAACATGATTTCTATTTTCGCGATTAGCATTATAATTATCATTGCAAGATTAAAATCGGAAAAAATCCTATACACAGTAGAAATCCTACTGTTAATAAATATCCCTTTTCTTCTCCTTATACTAACTCAAGCATTTTTACATGATTATTTAACAATCGATGCAATGATTGAGATAGGAACTCATTTTAAAAAACTCCCTTCCTGGGATGTATTATCCGCAACAACCTATACTTTCTCTGGCTATGCGAATATGGTTCTGTTTAACCGTGTGTTTAAGGATAAGATTAAGGTTCGAACATTGTGGTTTATCCCCATTTTGGGCTTTGTGAACTTATGTATTACTTTCTTTATTCCCATTGGTTTCTGGGGAACTGAAGCTGTAGGTGATCTGACATTTCCGTGGGTGTCAACCGCCGATGCATTAAAAATTGAATTCGGCCCCATCGAACGTCTAATTACAGTATTTATACTTATGTATGTAAGTCTCTCAATTATAAGTGTGATTGTTCACTGGCATGTTGCATTTGAAATTCTAAAAAAAGTATTAAAAACAGGAAACATAAAAGATAAACAAAGAACAATTTTAGAGTGGTCGATTCTTTTCTGCTTTGGGTTAATCGTATATATTGTAGAAAATAACTTTAGAGAAGCCAATATTTTTGAATTTGGTGCAATGTGGCTGAATATTCGCTTCCCTAGTGAAGGGTTACTGGTTGCATTAATGTTTTTTATGGCTAGGAGGGCAGCCAAGTGAAGCTTTATATAAAGAAGTGGATACTCTTAATGATTTTATTTGTGATTCTATTCAGTCTTAGTTCTTGTGGCTATAAAGACATAGATAAGCGCTTTTTTGTTGTGAGTATCGGAGTTGATGAGTCAGAAAAAAAGGAACAAAAATATAAAGTAACCCTTAAGCTCGCAATCCCTACCGCAGACCCTAAAGCTGGAGAACCTAAATTCATCTTGTTAGAAGAGGATAGCAGAACGATTACAGAGGCAGTAAGATTGATGAAATCAAGAATTGATAAGGAACTTGATTTCAGTCATGCAAAAGTCATTATCATTAGTAAAAAGGTTGCGGAAAAAAATATTAAAGAGGTAATGGACTGGTTTCTACGTAGGCGTGACATCCAGGGAATTGCATATATTGCAGTAGGAGATCCAAGTGCAAAAGAAATTTTAAATGTTCAATCTAAAGGAGAAAGATTACCATCCAATTCGCTATTTTTAGTATTTGCAGATACAGGAACAGAGTCACCATATATCGTAACAGAGTACTTATTCGATTTATGGAAGAGGTTAAGAGAGAAAGGGTTGGACCCTTTACTCCCAATAATTGAAGTTCATGATAAGGGAGAATTGTTTGAAGTTGAAAAGTCTGCTCTGTTCAATAAGGAAAGACTGAAAATAACTATATCGTCACATGAGACAAAAACTCTACGGATGTTGATGAATAAAGTGTCAAAGCTAGATGTAGAAGTGAAGTCAGGAGAGGGTGAAGAGGTGTTTATTGCCATAGATTCATCCAAAACTGGAATTAAAATTAATGACGAAAGAGTTGACATTGATATTCAACTAGAAGGAATTGTTGAAGAAGCAACGAATAACATGGATAAATCAGATATTCCAAAGGTAACAAAGCTAGCAGAGAAACAAGTTAAAGAGAGAGTAGAAAATCTTCTACAAAAATTACAAAAGGAAGAACTTGATCCAATAGGTTTAGGCTTGTTATATCGGGCCTCAAACTCTTACGAAAATGAGTGGGAGGACTGGCAACGAATGTACCCAGATATAAAGTTTAATGTAAATATTGAAATGACAGTACAAGGGACAGGTTTATTAAATTAGCAGGTAAAGAGGCCTTAACGAAAGTAAGGGCCTCTTTGCTGGATTTATGATGATACTTGCAAAATGATTTTCCCAAACTGTTTAGCGCTCTCAAGCTCACTATAGGCTTGATTATATTCTTTTTTCGAGTATATATAAGGAATATCTAGAAAGATAAAACACTGAGATAAGCAAGTCATAAAAGTTGACAAATTTTAGAATAAAAGGTAAAGTTAAATAAATTAAATAACCGACTGATATTTTCAAAGCTTCATATTTTACAAGCTTTAGCAGACCGTTAATAATGATATTGACTGGATGAAAAAGCATTTAATTTAATATGAAGTGAGGAAAAGGATACATCGGTGTATTTTCTAACTAGTACGTAGTTAGGGGATATACCGTTTTTTTGTTAAAGGGGGATCTTATGAAATCGAAAGGGTTTGTCGAAGCTGAAATTAGTAAGGCCATAACACAATGGGAAAAAGACTATCTTGGACGGGGTTCAGTCGCTGTAAAATCCGATATATTACGGGATATGATTATTATCACGTTACGAGGAATCTTAACGCCTGCTGAATATACGTTAAGCGAAACAAAAGAAGGCACTTTATCGATTAAAAGGGTTCGTTCAGACCTAGTCGAATCTGGGGTCGAGGATTTAAAAGAAATCATTTTTAGTATTACTGAAGAAAAAGTGAAAAGCTTTTACACCGACATAAGTACCCGAACAGGTGAACGAATAATGGTGTTTCGTTTATTTAATGATTATGAAGCTACATTTGAATAAGGTAGATTTTCAAAAAACGATTTTGTTAGTTGAAAATAAGCCGGCAGTTTCAAATTAACCTCTAAAGTA
Source organism: Bacillus sp. AK128 (assembly GCF_053903075.1). Lineage (NCBI taxonomy): Bacteria > Bacillati > Bacillota > Bacilli > Caryophanales > Bacillaceae > Bacillus > Bacillus sp. AK128. Next base: position 1,605,400 of record NZ_CP096379.1, read on the forward strand.
GGGGTTAATCTGAAGCTGCCGTTTTTCTTTAAGGAGGATGCAAAATGTCAGAAATTATTCTAGGAAACTTGCTTTCACCAGTGGTGATGTTTTTTGTATTAGGAATCATTGCCGCTTTATGTAAATCAGATCTGAAATTCCCACCTGCCTTAAGCGACGGATTAAGCATTTATTTATTGATTGCAATCGGGATAAAGGGAGGGATTGAGCTTTCCCATTATTCAGTGGACTCTGTTTTAGCGCCTATTTTAGGAGCCCTTTTTCTTGGAGGGGTCATTCCATTTATCACCCTCCTTATTATGAAATTTTTGAAGATGGATCTCCATAATTCTATTGGTCTTGCGGCAACATACGGATCAATTAGCATCGTTACTTATGGTGCTGCTATATCTTTTCTTGAGAAATCAGGAACGAGCTATGAAGGATTTATGAATGCTTTGGTTGTACTTATGGAAAGTCCAGCCATTCTCGTCTCCTTATTTCTCTTAAAAGTGATTGAGAAGAACAATCATTCACCAGCCATGTCTTCACATAGTATGGGTGTTCTTCCCTCTAGCTTTAAATTAGTAGATAAAGAGGTTCTACGTGAGAGTTTGTTTGGGAAAAGTATCATCCTACTTGTTGGGAGTTTAATCATTGGAGTAATTCTAGGGGAAGCCGCATTACCAATGGTGAAGCCGTTATTTTTTGATTTATATAATAGCGTCTTAATATTATTCCTATTAAATATGGGGTTAATTGCAGGGTCCAGATTACCCGAAGTAAAAAAACACGGAGTGAAATTGCTACTATTTGGTGTAATTTCACCACTGATTTTTGGAGCTTTAGGTGTTGTTACAGGTAGTTTAGTAGGGTTATCAATGGGTGGCACCATGTTAATGGGAGTTCTTGCAGGTAGTGCATCCTATATTGCTGCTCCAGCTGCTCTTAAAACCTCAGTACCTGAGGCCAATCCATCTATATATTTGGGTTTATCTCTAGGTGTTACGTTTCCTTTTAATCTAATTATTGGTATTCCTGTTTATTATGAAATGGCAAAATGGCTACAATAGGGGGGAGAAGCATGGGGAAAGAAGTAACGAATAAAAAAGCAGTAGTTCTAACTGATTTACAAGAATATGAGAAATTTCTTCCGAGTATCCTTAATTATAATAACGAAGAGCTGATTGTTATTAATAGTTTTGGATCGGTTACTACCCATTCTTATGGATGTCTCATGAGGAGCGTCCTACTTGCTGTCTATACCGAGAACGTAAATCAAATATATATTGTTGCAGATCATGAGAACTCATTAAAGGATTGCAAAGTTGATCTCCTTCAAAAGCTTGACCAATCTGGAGTTTCAAGAGATGTCATTCAGACACTTGAGTATATTGATGTAGTGAATCATGATCTGGTGGAATGGTTAACGGGTCCAGAAAATCCCAAAGATACAGTACAGGAGAATATAGAGATGATAAAAAATCATCCATTACTACCAGAGTCGATAGAAGTTAATGGATATTTGATCAGTAAACAATCAAATGAGATTACAGTAGTTTAAGACTTAACAAAGCTATTAAAAATAACATTTTTATACGAAACACCCAATATAAAAAGCTATGATTTTTATTCATAGCTTTTTATTAATGGGAGAGTTACAGTAAAAGTTGTACCTCTTCCAACTTGACTATTCACTTTTATCGTACCTTTATGATTATTAATAATTTTATAGGAGACCATGAGTCCAAGGCCTGTTCCTTTTTCTTTTGTAGAATAAAAGGGTTCGCCTATTCTCGATAGTAACCTTTTGGGCATTCCTGGCCCCTCATCGATAATGTCTATTTTAATTTGATCTTGAATCTTTTCCAACTGAATATAGATCTTGCCTTTATCCATAGACTCAATAGCATTTTTAACTAAATTAATAAATACCTGTTTTATTTTAATTTCTTCCCCTTCAATACATAAATCTTCCTCTGAATTATTTATTACTATCATATCAATATGTTTGGATAAGGCATCTTGCTGTAACCAAGTCTGAACATTCTTTAAAATTTTATGTATATGGATAGGCTTACTGTTTTCTCGGTAAGGTTTTGACAACATTAAAAACTCACTAGATACTTGTTCAATTTTATCGATTTCATCTTCAACAATCTTAAAATAGGATTCTTTACTAGGATTATTCTTAATTAAATGGATAAAACCTTTAATCGACGTTAATGGATTCCTAACTTCATGAGCAATAGAAGTTGCTAACTCTCCTGCTATGTTAAGCTTTTCGCTACGAATTAATTGTTGTTCCTTTATTTTTTTCTCGGTAAAGTCTAATAAGGTGTGTAAAGTAGCTTCTCCCCCTAAATACCAGGTTGGAATTGACTTCATTTGCAGAGTGAGAGTGTCTCCGGTATTAGTTATAAGGTTAAATTCTCTTATATTTACCTCTGAATTTTCAGGTTCAATTCCAGTTAAAAAAGGAGAGAGTTGTTGTTCTAATAAGTCAAGATTATTCGAAAAGCGTAAAGAATGTTTTCCTTCTTCATTCATAAATACAATTCTTCCATTTTTGCTAATAATGACGCCGATAGGGATTTCACATAGTAGGCTTTTATAAAATTCTTCGTTTTGATTCAATCGTTCATTCTGAACACTGATTAATCGATGATCAACTATTCCCTCCATTAAAAATCGACTATTTTCTGATTTTCTTTCTAGGTGATTGGTTTGATAAAAAGGTGAATGTACAACCTCAAAATCTGTCATCATGTATGAATGAACCTTGAGCATTTCATTCTGAATGGTAGAAGGTACCGTTAAACCGTCATAAGCACAAATACAAAGGAGTTGATGATGATGAAGGAATATGTCAGACCTAGATTCATATTCTCTTAGGTGAGATAGGTTAGCATGTGAATCTGGAAAAACAACATGGCCCCATATCCTTACCTTTAACCCGTTGCTTAATAATGAGTTTAGATGTTGGTGTAGTCTATCTATCGTGTAATCTACATTAAAAGATTCGTCGGTTAAATAGAAACGGTTTGCCTCCATGAAAATGATGGAATTTAGATCAGCCTCAGAAAAATTCATCGTATACAATTTATGTTTTAACTGGTTAAATCTTTCAACTGTATCAATAAAAAGGACCGTCTCACATTTGGTGATTCCATCCACAACAAATTCAATAACATTTTCGATATATTGCTCCTGATCGGTATAGGTATATAAGATATGACCACCATGTTGGCAAATAGATGAACTATTTAATAAATTCCTTAAGTTATTAGGTTGTTCTATGGTTGCTTTTTGATAATTTCTCATATATACCCCCCGTTTGTTCCTTTAAATCTATATAACTTATCTAATTAGAAAATTCACTTAACAATATTTACCCTATTCAGGACTTAAGTAAACCTACCGTTCGACAAAAAAGATAAAAATTAATCAACTTATGTATAATAGAAATAAAATGGGGGAAGATAAAACTCCCTCGTAGAAACCATACATCTAGATAAAGCCTGATTTCACAATAGTGAAGTCAGGCTTTTGTATTTTTGTGATTAAGATCATTAATTGAGAAATATCAGTAAGTAAGGATTGTATTACATGTAACAAATTGATATATTGATTTATAAATAATAATCAATGAAGTGACTAAGTAAATAAGAATTGTGAAACAGAAAATATAGCCCTGGCTGAAAGCTATATCACCCCTTCTTGTTGAACCCTACCACAGAGATGTTAGCTCAAACTAACCGAGTCGTTTCGTTACAAACGTTTGAGGACTTAATATTTTTTATTAATGTCGAACTAAGGTGGTACCACGTCTATAAGCATAAAGACGTCCTTTTTATAGGACTCTTTATGCTTTTTTTATTTGGTGTGACTATTGTTGATTATTTGCAGCTTTCGTTACAAAGCTTATTTAAAAAAGCTATTTCATTCGCAGGAGGAAAAGATAATGTCTGAACAAATGAAGGATTTTTCAAAATGGTATATTAATACCATTCAAAAAGCTGATTTAATGGATTATACGCCAGTTCGAGGATGTATTGCCTTTAAACCAGATGGTTATGAATTATGGGAACATATTCAGAATGAAATGGATAAGCGGTTTAAAGAAACAGGCCACCGTAATGCCTATTTTCCGATGTTAATCCCAGAGTCCTTCTTCCAAAAGGAAAAGGATCATATTGAAGGTTTCTCTCCAGAACTTCCTTGGGTAACAGAAGCTGCCGGAGAAAAGTTAGAAGAACGTTTAGCATTGCGACCAACTTCAGAAACTATGATTGGTCATTTGTATTCAAACTGGATTAAAAGTTATCGAGATCTTCCAGTTCTAATTAATCAATGGGCAAATGTATTTCGTTGGGAGAAGAAAACTCTACCATTTATCCGTACTTCTGAATTCTTATGGCAAGAGGGTCACACCGCTCATGTCGATGAAGAAGACGCACGTAAAGAAACGATGCAAATGTTAAATATTTATAAAGAAGTAGTGGAAGGATTACTGGCGATTCCCGTTTATGATGGGCAAAAGACACCATCAGAACGCTTTGCTGGGGCAATTGATACTTACTCCATTGAAGCCATGATGAAAGATGGTAAAGCGGTTCAAGCGGGGACCTCTCATTATTTGGGGACAAAATTTGCAGAAGCATTCGAGATAAAATATTTAAATAAAGAAAATAAACATGAATATGTCCATACAACCTCATGGGGTACCTCGACACGTTTAATTGGTTCGGTGATTATGGTTCATGGTGATGAACAAGGTCTTGTCTTACCACCAAAAATTGCGCCGACTCAGGTTGTGTTAATCCCAGTGGGGCCATGGAAAAAGAACCCTGTTATTATCGAAAAATTAGATGAAATCTTTACAGCTTTAAAAGATAGAGGAATTCGAGTTCGACTTGATGATTCTGATCAGTCTCCAGGCTTTAAATTTAATGAGTGGGAGTTGAAAGGTGTACCTGTTCGTATTGAACTTGGCCCACGTGATTTAGAAAATAACCAAGGTCTAATGAAAGCCCGTGATGAAGAGGAGAAAATAGCCGTGCCTTTAGAATCATTGGTTGAGAGTGTTCTAAAAGAACTTGACACCATGCAATCACGTTTATTCGAAAAGGCTAAAGCATTCCGAACCAATCATTCACACACGCATATCGATACAATCAAGCAATTAGAGCAACATCTAACAGAATCTGAACAAAATGAAACCATTCCTGGTTGGATTTTAGCAGGTTGGTGTGGAGATGATGCTTGTGAAGAAAGTGTAAAAGAAAACACTAAATTTACAACACGTAACATTCCATTTAACCCACCGACCACAAAGGAAACTTGCATTAACTGTGGGAAAGAATCAAAACACACAGTTTGGTTTGCTCGTGCTTATTAATTAAGCTGTGTTAAAGTACAGTGTTGATTTTTAGCAGAGTTGATTGAAGTGGAAGGACGCGAGACTCCTGCGGGGGAAGCGTGGTGAAGGAGACCCCGCAGGCGGTAACGCCGAGGAGGCTCCCGAACCCGCCCGCGGAAAGCGAGTGTCCTGGAACGGAAATCAACAACAAACATTAACAGAGCCATTAATTAAGATAGTGTATTTAGTATCCAAAATAATTTAGGCTTAGAGGAAATTTCCCTCTAAGCCTAGTTTTGTAATAATGTTTGGTAAAAAAACTACTCCATATCTTTTATAGATTTCCTTGCATGTACAATAAACTCAGCTACACCTGGTGAAATGGACTGAATATCCTTTAAAACAAATCCAATATTTCTTCTTTCAGCTGAAAGTAAAGGGATAGGCTTTAAATCCGAAAGATCTAGAGGAATTGAAAGCTCAGGCAGAATGGTTAACGCTATTCCCTCTCTTACCATAGATATAATCGTTGATGTATCTTGAATTTCATATTTAATAGTTGGTACTAATTGATTTTTGCTAAACTCTTGCCTAATCAGAGTATCACTATCCCCTTTTGGCATAATAAAGCAACTTTCGGTAATTTGATGTAAGGCAATAGAATCTTCTTTCTCTAGTGCATGATGTTTCGGAAGAATAACCATAAGTTGATCGTGAATGAGTGGCACTTCATCAAATTGATCTTGGTTTTCTAAAATCGTAAAACCTACATCAATTTCGTCATTCTCAATCAGTTGGAGAATGTCTTTTGATGTGCTTTCAAAAATAATGAGATCAAGCTCAGGATAGAACTTGCGAAATGATCCTACAATTTTGGGTAAGACCTTTGTAGACACACTTGGAATAACACCGATTTTAATAGAGCCAACATTCAGGCCATTAAATGATGTCGCTTCCTGAACCATGGTTTTTCTAATCTTAATGATTTCTCTCATATGCTTGAGCATTCTTTCCCCTATAGGCGTAACTGATACACCTGCTCGACCACGTTCTAATAACTTCACATTAAGTTCTTCCTCTAAGCCTCTAATCATTTGAGATACCGCAGATTGTGTATACCCTAACTTCTCACTAGCTTTGGTAAAACTCTTTAACTCTACAACTGTAATGAATACTTCAAATTGTAATAGCGTCATTCGAGCCTCTTTCCATTAGTTTTTACTAATGCTTTTATAAAATATATTAATTTTACTAATGCTGTTAATGATTATATAGTAAAAGTAACCAAATAATAAAATGTTTAATTTATGGAAGGGGTAAGGGGAAATGTTGAAAGACTGGGAGTTGGCATGTAAGGAATTTGTGGAAGCTACCTCATATGGTTTTGGTGATTTAGAAAAGGGTTGGCATTTGAAGGTTGATTCTTCGAAGAAACCTCCAACCTATTTAAAGTATGAAGATGCGATTGTGAAAATCCCATTAGGTGAACCTAACTTTAAAGAGGTTCCATCATTGTGGAATATACTGCAAAACAGAAGATCAAAACGTAATTTTCTGGATACGCCTATTACCTTAGATCAGCTTAACTTACTACTATGGGGAACCCAAGGAATAACCGCTGATCTAGGAGACTATCAAGTGAGAACCTCACCCTCAGCTGGTGCTCTCTTCCCGATAGAGACTTTTATGATTATCAATCATGTAGAAGGATTAGAAAAAGGACTCTACCATCTAAATGTACAAGATTGGGTGTTAGAAGGAATTAAACTCGGGGACTTTTCAGAATTCACCTTTGAAGTAACGGAAGAGCAAGAGATGACAAAAAAGGCAGCAGTCAATTTCGTGTGGACAGCGGTAATTGATCGAACTGCTTATAAATATAAGGAAAGAGCATACCGTTACATATGGTGGGATGTGGGCCATATTGCACAAAATTTCCATCTAGTAGCAAATGGATTAGGCCTCGGTTCATGTACAATGGGACACTGGTTTGATAAAGAGTTGAATAAATTCCTTGGGATTGATGGTCAAAAACACTTATCTGTTTTAATGGCATCTGTAGGAAATGTGGAAGGAATAGATTGGTTGAAAGATAGAAGACCTCCTAAGCTTTAAAATAATAAGTTAAATGCTTCTGAGACACTAGAGTACTGGTGTCTTTTTTATGAATTCTCTTTACCCTAATTTACAAATTGTGGTATATTTTTGGTTGAATGTAGGTTAACACACTACTAATAATAGTTTCAGTTATAACTGACGATTCTTAAGCGGTTAACAAGAATGATAAATCCAAAAGGAGTGTTACACGGAATGTTTGTAGATGCGAAAATCGAAACGGATCGTCTCTATATACGTCCATATCAGATTGGGGATGCCCATTCCCTCTATCAAATGACTCTTGAGCCAGGACACTTTACATATATGCCTGAGTCTCCTCCTAAGAATATAGAAGAAATCCATAGATTAATAAAGTGGTCAATTGACTGTAACGAAAAAAATACAACTGAAAAAATCTATAAATTCAATCTATCAGTCTTTCTTAAGGAAACAGGAGAGTTTATTGGTATCTGTGGATTAGGGCCTAATGATATAAATAAGGATGAGGTAGAGGTATATTATAGCCTAGTTAAAAGGTTTCAAGGGAAAGGGTATGCACATGAGGCTGCAAGAGCAGTACTATCCTATAGTTTGAATGTTATTGGATTAGAGAAGGTTGTTGGCCTTGTTCATCCAGATAATATTGCGTCCCTTACTATTATTAAAAGGTTAGGTATGAAATTTTCCCATGAGCTTTCTGACTTTCAAGGTGATTTACAAGAATTTAACGGCTATCACTTATATATGATCAAAAAATCGGAAGTTCAATGATATGAGTGGTTGGAACAATTTACCTGCGTATTGTTATTAAAGTGATTTTACTAAAAAAGTAGCAACGATCATACATGGTCGTTGTTTTTTTTGTTTACGAACCGAACGTTTATTCGTTAAAATAAAAGGATAGAGGTGAAGAAGGATGAAACGATTCGCTAAACAAACGATGCAAGAAATCATACATGAGCTAAAACAAAATAAACAGATCGTCCACTGGCACACGATTGAGGCAAAACCAGCGAAAACTGCTCCGATTCCTCATACGGTCGATCAGAAGCTTTCGGGTGCACTTCAGGCACGAGGAATCAGTGAGTTGTATACACACCAGGTCGAAGCCTATGAAACCATTAAAAAGGGGAATAGTTTTGTTGCCGTTACTCCGACTGCTTCTGGAAAAACCCTATGTTATAACCTTCCTGTTTTACAGACTGTAATTGAAAATGAAGATGCTAGAGCCCTTTATTTGTTCCCGACAAAAGCATTAGCACAGGATCAAAAAAGTGAGCTTAATGAATTGATTGAGCAAATAGGAGTTTCAATCAATAGCTATACGTATGATGGTGATACATCACCTGCAATCAGACAAAAGGTTAGAAAAGCAGGTCATATCGTGATCACGAATCCTGACATGCTTCATTCTGCAATATTGCCACATCATACAAAATGGGTCTCTCTATTCGAGAATTTAAAATATATAGTAATTGATGAGCTACATATCTATCGTGGTGTATTTGGTAGTCATGTTGCAAATGTGATTAGACGTCTTAAGAGAATCTGCCAATTTTATGGAAGTGATCCGCAGTTTATCTGTACGTCTGCAACGATTGCTAATCCTAAGGAACTTGCAGAACAACTAACGGGTACAGACATGGAGTTGATTAATGATAACGGGGCACCATCAGGGAAAAAGCATTTTGCTTTTTATAATCCTCCTGTTGTGAACAAACCTTTAAATATTCGAAAAAGCGCGACACTAGAGGTAAGAGATCTGGCCGGCCAACTGTTGAAAAATAAAATTCAAACCATTGTCTTTGCACGAAGCCGTGTGCGTGTTGAAATTATTCTGACATACTTACAAGAACTGGTTAAAAACGAGCTAGGTCCAAAGTCGATACGTGGCTATCGTGGTGGATATTTACCTGTTCAAAGAAGAGAGATTGAGCGAGGGCTAAGAAAGGGAGAAATTTACGGGGTTGTTAGTACAAATGCATTAGAATTGGGAGTTGATATTGGTCAGCTTCAGGTTTGTATTATGACCGGATACCCAGGAACGATTGCCAGTGCTTGGCAGCAAGCAGGAAGGGCTGGAAGAAGGCAAGGGGAAGCCTTGATTATCATGGTTGGAAGTTCGAGCCCCTTAGACCAATATATCATTCAGCATCCTGAATACTTTTTTGAACAAAATCCTGAGACAGCAAGGATAAATCCTGATAATTTAGTGATTCTACTCGATCATGTGAAATGCGCTGCCTATGAGCTACCATTTAAGCAAGGTGATACATTTGGTGGAGTAGAACTAGAAGATATCTTGGAATTCTTAACAGAAGAAAAGGTGTTACATCATCGTGGTAATAAGTGGTTTTGGATGAATGATGCCTTTCCTGCTCATAACATTAGTCTCCGTTCAGCTTCACAGGAAAATGTGATTATTATCGATCAAACCATAACTGCAAATGTAAAAGTAATTGGGGAGATGGATCGATTTAGTGCGATGACGTTACTTCATGATGAAGCAATCTATTTACATCAAGGGACTCAATATCAAGTAGAAAAGCTTGATTGGGAGGAAAAGAAGGCATTTGTTCGTGAGGTAGAGGTTGATTATTTTACTGATGCCAATTTAGCCGTACAGTTGAAAGTGCTTGAGGCTGATAAGGAAAGGGAAAATGAAAACCTAAAGCTTGGTTATGGAGATGTAATGGTTACGGCGATGGCTACTATCTTTAAAAAGATTAAATTTGAAACACATGAGAACATTGGTTCAGGACCCATTCATCTCCCAGAGGAAGAGCTTCATACAAATGCAGCCTGGTTTACCTTTATAAAGGACGATGAGATGAGTGAAAAGAAACTAGAACAAGGCTTACTAGGAGTAGCACACGCAATCAAGCATATCGTACCTTTACTAGTTATGTGTGATCCAGGTGATGTCCACATAGTTCCACAAGTAAAATCAACTCATTCTGGAAAACCAACTATCTATCTCTACGATCGTTACCCGGGTGGTATTGGATTAAGTGAAAAACTCTATGACAAAATGGAGGATATTTTAGTGGAAGCGAAAAAATCAATTAACGGTTGCTTATGTGAAAGTGGATGTCCATCCTGTGTCGGTTTGGATGCTTATGACACCAATACAAAAACAGCTTCCCTCCGTTTGTTAGAGCAGTTTATATAATAAACCGAAATGAGGTGAAGGCATGTCGTTAAAGCAAAAACTAAACCGAATGAAAAAACATTTAGTAACTGATCAAGTTGAAATTGAAAAGCAGGAAGTTCTTGAGCAACAAGCAGATATCCCTTATTTAGAAGAATGGAATCAATTTGATGTAAAACCATATTTCTTTGAGGGAGAATATATTTTTATTCGTGAAAAGGAATTTCCATTAACGACGTTACATGGCTTATATCCGTTAGGTGACCTTCATGAAGTAGTGAAAAGCTGGAACCAATCGAGCTTTAGTCATCCTTTGTCAGTTGCAGGATTTGAAAGTGAGAACCTATTCTTTTTTGATACAGAGACCACTGGCCTTGGTGGTGGTACGGGGAATACAATCTTTCTACTTGGCTATGCAAGAGTATTTCAAGATAAGGTAATCGTAAGACAGTTATTTTTACCTAGTCCTGCTTCTGAGGTTGCTCTCTATCATTATTTTCTTCAGGAAGTTGATTATACAACTCTAGTCACGTATAACGGGAAGTCGTTTGATTGGCCACAAGTAAAAACAAGACATACGTTGATCCGTGACGAAGTACCGAAACTTCCTAAATTTGGCCATTTTGACTTACTACATGCCAGTCGAAGACTATGGAAAAATCAGTATGAATCTTTAAAGCTGAGTATGGTTGAAAAAGAAATTTTAAATATTTCTAGAAATGATGATATACCAGGTTTTATGGCTCCAATGATTTATTTTCATTATTTAGAGGATCAGAATCCAGAAGGTATATTTGGTATCATGAAGCATAATGAGACAGATATTCTAACTCTGATTACCTTATTTGTTCATATTTCTAATAAGCTTCTTCATGCCAATAAGGGAAGCAATATAGAACAGTTTGAAGTAGCAAAATGGATGGAATCGGTTGGCGAAAAGGAAGCTGCTACCCAACATTATTACGACCTAGTCCAACAAAAAGGTAAAAACCTTTCTTCGGCTAAAATTGCCCTTGCTGCTATATGTAAACGAGAACATAGATATGAAGAATCAATTAGACTCTGGAAAGAGCTTTGTCATTCAGAGGAAAAGGGAGAAGTTAAAGATCGCTTGGCGGCAGCAATAGAACTCGCAAAATATTATGAGCATAAACAAAAAGAAATTCAGACGGCTTTGGATTATGCCATGCTTGCACGTGAGATCTCAGAAAGTATTCCTTTCTATAAGCAACAGGACATAAAAAAGAGGATAAAACGGTTGGAAATAAAGGAGCAAAAATTTTCAGATATTTCCTAGGTAAGCGCAAAACTCCCTATAATTCGGCAAACGGCGCTGTCGAATACTGTATAAATCACGACTTTCTAGAATTTACATGTTGAATTTGAAAAACGCAACTTTTAAAATGAAGCATTGAAAGTTCTTGTATAGGAGAGAGTGACGATGCCGAAAACTTTGCTATTTCTTTTCTTTTTTATGATCGGTTTGACAATCTTTCTGTTTTCCGAATTCAAGACCAGCTTCCATCTTCTATTTGGTTGATCTTATCGGTGTTTTACTAGGCATACGTGGAGTTTTGGGGTAGACAACCTAAAAATAGGTGTTTTCATTAGTACATGTATCCTTGTTTCCTCATAGGCTGTTAATGTAAAACACAATAAGAGAAACCGAAAGGAGAAATTAGCATGCATCATTGTCAACCAAAAGTATTATCACCTATTGTTTACCCAACTAAATGCTGTGTTCAAAATTTCCATGATACAACGATTGTTCCGCATATTCATCCGAGTCATACAACAAACGTAAATCACCATTTATATCAACACAATCACTATTTCCCTCACACTGAATCAGCTGTGAATGAAGTAGCTAATCAACACTTTGTTTGCCCTCCAGGAGCTCCTGTACCACCAGTAGCGCCAGGAACTCCAGGAGTAGCACCAGCACCAGGAGTTATGCCAGGACCAGGATTTCCTGGAAACAACAACATGCTATTAGGCTAATAAAGTATTATAATAAACAAGAACTGGCTTTTAAGTCGGTTCTTGTTTTGTTTTGTTAAGGCTCTTTTCTAAAACTTTGTTGCTTACGTGACATTTTGAATAAAGAGTAACTTTACTGATTATAAGAAGTCCTTGTTTTATAAAGGAGGTAAACATGTTAAAAGTTTTAGCCATAACAGGATATAAATCATTTGAGCTAGGAATTTTCCAAAAAGATCATAAAGGCATACAATACATAAAAAAAGCGTTACATAAGCGTTTGATTCCTTTAATCGAAGAAGGATTGGAATGGATCATTGTGAGCGGTCAAATGGGTACAGAGTTATGGGCAGCCGAGGTGATCATAGAATTAAAAGAAAAATACCCTATACAATTGGCGATCTTAACTCCATATTTAGAACAGGAATCCAAATGGAATGAAGGAAATAAAGAAATGTATGGATGGATTCTTTCCCAAGCGGACTTTGTGGATAGCATTACAAAAAGGCCATACGAAAATCCTGGTCAACTGAAAGTGAAAAATCAATATATTGTTCAGAAGAGTGATGGTTTATTAGCCTTTTATGATGATGAGAAAAAAGGGAGTCCATTTTTTATGGTACAAGAGGCCCAAAAGAAAATGGAGCATCAAAACTACCAGCTTTTTTTTATTACCCCATACGATATTGAAGACATTGTGAATGAAGAACAGTTTAATGATTCTACAAATTGGTAACTAACACTAATATAAAATTGACAATTTGCTGTTTTTTTGAAAAAATAAAAAAGATGAATGGTAAAGGGTATTGAGGTGAATATGATGCTATCAGATAAAATTAAATTAACAGCTAAGGATATTTTAGAAAAAGAATTTAAATCTTCATTTAGAGGCTATAGTCAAGAGGAAGTTGATAAGTTTCTAGACTATGTTATTAAGGATTATGAAGCGTTTCATCAAGAGATTGAAGAGCTTCAGCAAGAAAATCTTCGTTTAAAGAGACAAGCAGAAGAAGTACCAAAGAGACCAACCCAGCCAGCTGGAAATACAAATTTTGATATTTTAAAGCGTTTATCCAACTTGGAAAAGCATGTATTTGGAAGTAAATTGTTTGATTAAACAGTAGCATGTTGACTTACAAGAGATTCTTTGGCAATATTCCCAGTAATTGATATTGCTAAACGAAGTTAAGTGTAATATACTAAGTCTTACTTGATCAATAGCGTTTGGGTAATCGCTGCATGCTAGTCATGTAGAGGAAAGTCCATGCTCGCACGGGCTGCGATGCCTGTAGTGTTCGTGCCTAGTGAATTCATAAGCTAGGGCAGTTAAGGATTCTTAACTGACGGCAGGGAAACGACCTAAGTCCTCTGGATATGGTCCGACTACCTTGAAAGTGCCACAGTGACGAAGTCTAACTAGAAATGGTTAGAGTGGAACGAGGTAAACCCCACGAGCGAGAAACCCAAATTATGGTAGGGGCGCGTTCTCTAAGGAAAATGAACGATGAGAACGACAGATGATGATTCATCTGTAGATAGATGATTGCCACCTGAGTACGAGACGCTTGAGTCAGTCGCTTGGAGTACGATGGTACAAAACATGGCTTACAAAACGCTATTGATGGACTTCAAACTTTCAAATGGTAAAGCTCTCCAGTTAGGGGAGCTTTTTTATTTCGTAAATGGGTATAAGAAAACAAAAACTGCATCAAGATGTAAGTAACAAGGATTATTCTTGATAGAATGTTACCGATAACGCTTTTTTTAAGAATTATAATAAAAACAAAACTTGAATAGGTTGTTGCTATATGAAAGCTTTGTTAAAATATAGAGTTGATTGGAGCGGAAGGCACTCGACTCCTACGGGAGATAGAGGGAAGCGTGAGACCCCGCAGGCGAAGCTTGTCTAGTTGTAGTGCCCAGCTCCTCGAGGTCAAATAACCCTACATCAAGAAATGGGAAAGATCACCCTTTTCTTGATGTAGGAACATTTGCTTGTCGGAGCTAACCGGGGCACTTCCACTTTTCGATGAGGAGGCTCACGTCCCTCCCCGTGGAAAGCGAGTACCTGCAGCGGAAATCAACGGACCTAGTATAAAGTGAGTGTTTGTTAAAATAACAACAAAAAGTTTTATAAAACAGCCTGATGATACATTAATACATAGACTAAAAAATCTAAGAGGCAACATATGTGCTATTTTAGAATAAAGAGGGAGCGTTTTATGGGTAAAGTAACGTTAATTGCAACAGCTGCTATGGGTATAGAAGCAATAGTTGCCGATGAAGTAAGGAGTCTAGGATACGAAAATTGTATAGTTGAAAACGGGAAAGTAATCTTTGAGGCCGATGAATTAGCTATTTGTCGAACTAACCTGTGGCTTCGAACAGCTGACAGAATTAAGCTAAAGGTTGCTGAATTCAAAGCAACCACCTTTGATGAGTTATTTGAAAGGACAAAGAAAATAGATTGGTCTCAGTTTATTCCGGAAGATGCTGAATTTCCGGTGATTGGTAAGTCTGTAAAGTCCAAGCTTTTTAGTGTTTCGGACTGTCAGAGTATTGTAAAACGAGCAGTGGTAGAAAGTCTAAAAAATACATATAAACAGACAACTTGGTTTGAGGAAAGTGGTCCACTTTATCGGATTGAAGTGGCACTTTTGAAGGATGTTGTTACGTTAACCATTGATACAAGTGGAGTTGGATTACATAAAAGGGGCTACCGAGTCGATCAAGGGGAAGCGCCATTAAAAGAAACGTTAGCTGCAACTTTAGTAAAGCTAACCAACTGGACCCCTGATAAGCCTTTCATTGATCCATTCTGTGGTTCAGGTACGATTCCGATTGAAGCAGCTCTGATCGGCCAGAATATTGCGCCTGGCTTCAACCGTGAATTTGCTTCTGAAAACTGGAGCTGGATTGATTCCTCCTTATGGGATAAGGCAAGGGAAGAAGCTGAAGACTTAGCGAAATATGATCAATCTTTAAATATAATGGGGTCTGATGTTGATCATCGGATGATTAATATGGCAAAAGAAAATGCAATCGAGGCTGGATTAGCAGATCTCATTAATTTTAAACAAATGCAGGTTAAGGATATTACCTCAAGAGACGAATATGGAGTTATTGTGGGGAACCCACCATATGGTGAACGTATAGGTGAGAAGAAAGAAGTTGAACAAATGTATAAGGACATGGGGAAAGCCTTTGAAAAGCTCCCTACTTGGTCTGTTTACATGCTAACTTCACATCCGGAATTCGAGAAGCTTTATGGAAAACAAGCGACAAAGAAAAGAAAGCTATTTAATGGCTTTATCAGAACAGATTATTATCAGTTCTGGGGACCAAGACCACCTAGAACCTAAATGATACCTAAGGTAGAGATAAAGGGATATGACTTGACCACTATATCCTTTTATCCTATATTGAGTAGGGGACGCTTACCATGCATAGCCTTTTTTAAGACCGCATATACTGTTAAATGTTTCAAAATTTAACGGGAGTGAGAAAAATGTTAAGTGACCCACTAGATTTCACTAGAATTACAAAGGCAATTGAAGACACAAATAAGTTGTTTGAAGCCGATATGAATTCAGATAATGCAGTTAATGGTGCTATTGTAGAAGCACAAGACCATTTGCGGGATGCCATTTCACATGCCATGTCCGTCGATAAAAAATATTTAAAATACACAAATAGTTAGGCAGTTTTCCCTTAGGGAAAACTTTTATTTTTTATAAACTATTGTCGATACATAAAGGATTTAGAGGTTGTGCTGTAGAATAGTATTTTTGGCCATAAACGAACGAACAGGTTGTTGGAGGGTTATAGATTGATTAGACAAAAACTCCCTTTTGAAGTAGGGAAAACAGATAATTTTTATAATAAGTTGAATGAATGGGTTGGGGATGTCTTTTACGACATTCTCCCGGATGCTGGTTTTGAACTACGTGATGAGCAAATTTTCATGGCTTTCCAACTTGAAAAGTCATTTCGTGATAAGCAAATAATATTTGCTGAAGCTGGAGTAGGTACAGGGAAAACTCTTGTTTATTTACTGTACGCCGTTTGTTATGCAAGATTCACGGGGAAGCCTGCAATCATTGCCTGTGCAGATGAAACACTTATAGAGCAGCTTGTGAAAAAAGAAGGCGATATTGCAAAAATTGATAAATTCTTGAACATTCAGGTTGATGCTAGACTTGCTAAATCTCAAGATCAATATTTGTGCTTAAATAAGTTAGATGATCGAATGAGCGGAGGAGCATCTGAAAAAGAGGAAGACTTATTTGATGAGCTGCCAAGTTTTGTTCATGATCATAGTGGCTTGCAAAAGTTTCATCACTATGGAGATCGAAAGGACTATGCTCATTTTTCAGATGATGAATGGGTAAATGTTGGTTGGGACCCATTTCAAGATTGCTTCGCCTGTTCTAAACGTCATCGATGTGGACAAACTTTATCTAGAGATTATTACCGAAAAGCAACGGATATCATTATTTGTTCGCATGATTTCTATATGGAACATATTTGGACGTCTGAGTCTCGCAAAAGAGAAGGTCAATTACCACTATTACCAGAAGCTAGCTGTGTAGTATTTGATGAAGGTCATCTTGTTGAATTCGCTGCTCAAAAGGCTTTAACCTTTAGAGTGAAGGAACGTACATTAGAGGAATTGTTAACTAGACTTTTAGGAAATGATTTAAGAGAGGAATTTGCCTATTTAGTAGAACAGGCCTTGGTCGATAACGATGAATTCTTCAGAGAGTTGAAAGACCATAGTACACCTGTTAAGGGTTCCACTCGATTAGAGATCAACTTTCCAACCTCCCTTTTATCTGCAGCTGATACGTTATATAAAAGAATTGTAGAAATCGGAGAAGCGTTAGTTTTTGAAGGTGAATTACATACCATTAATCACTATGACTTAAAAATTGTTGAGGAACATTTGGATCAATTAGAGCATTCTCTACAATTATTCCTAAAAACTGATGAAGTCATATCATGGGTTGAACCTGATGCTGAAAGCTTCCATTTAGTGATTATGCCAAGAACGGTTCAAGAGGTACTAAGTGAGCAAGTATTCTCACAAAGAATACCATTTATTTTTTCTTCAGCTACTTTATCCCAGAATGGGCAATTTGACTATATTGCGAATAGCTTAGGAATTAAAAAATATTTGTCCTTTATTGTTGAATCTCCATTTGAGTATGATGAGAAAATGAAGATCTATATAAATAAGCTTGAGGATCACGACCTATTTAATCGAAAGCTTGAGGTTGCTAAACAACAAATCGATCAAACAAAAGGACGAGCGCTTGTCCTCTTTAATAGCCGTGATGACCTTGAACAATTTAAGACAGCTGTTATACATGACAGTGATTATATGTATCTTTTTGAAGGGGATCGAGAAATTAGTGAGTTAGTATCCACCTTCCAAAATGAAGAGGAATCCATTCTTTGTGCGGTTCATCTTTGGGAAGGGTTAGATATTCCAGGTCCTTCACTTTCGAATGTGATCATCTGGTCTTTACCGTTTCCGCCACAAGACCCAGTTTTCCAGTCTAAAAAGAAAACCGTGGAGAATTACCAACAGGAAATTGAAATTCCTTATATGCTCTTGAGATTAAGGCAGGGAATTGGGAGGTTAATTCGTACCCAAGAGGATGATGGCATGATTACCATTATGATGCCAACCTCTACTAGTCCTGAAGTAGTGGCAGAAGTACAAAAAATTTGTCCTACTGAACCTGTTTTTCTTTAGAGGTATTTTTTAAAGAATATAGAACTAATGTACATAGAATCAATGTACAAGAGGGGGAAATATTGATGAGTACTATTCAACAAATTGAAAAAGATTTCTTAGATCATGTAAAAAAGATGACTGCCTATAATGAAGCAATTGGTCTTATCCATTGGGATCTTCGAACAGGTGCACCGAAAAATGGTGTAGAGCAGCGTTCTGAAGTATTAGGAGTACTTTCTTCAGAAGTTTTTGCCTTGTCTACATCAGTTGAGATGGAACAATATATTCAAGCATTAACTTGTCCAGAAGCAGAAGGGCAAATCTCTGAAATTACGAAGAAGTCGGTAGAGGAATGTAAGAAGGATTTCGAAAGAAACAAGAAAATTCCTGCTGCTGAATACCGTGAGTACGTTATTTTAAGATCAAAGGCTGAATCTGCTTGGGAAACGGCTAAAGAAGCTTCTGACTTTGCTGCATTTCAACCATATTTAGAAAAGCTTGTAGAATTTAACAAAAAGTTTATTGGTTACTGGGGCTATGAAGGTAATAAATATAATACTCTACTTGATGATTATGAGCCTGGAGTTACAGTAGATGTATTAGATCAAGTGTTTGGACAATTAAGAAGCAAAATCGTTCCACTTGTTCAAGCTATTGCGGAGTCTACCAATAAGCCAAAAACAGACTTCTTATACCAACCATTTCCTATGGAAAAGCAACGTGATTTCAGCTTAGCGGTCCTAAAGGAGCTTGGCTATGATTTTAATTCAGGACGCTTAGATGCGACGGTTCATCCGTTTGCTACTGGTTTAAATCCTGGAGATGTTCGTGTAACAACTAAGTATGATGAAGCGGACTTTAGATCAGCCGTTTTTGGTACGATTCACGAATGTGGACATGCTCTTTATGAGCAGAATGTTTCAAAGGACCTAATTGGAACGCCTTTATGTGGCGGTACATCCATGGGGATTCATGAATCACAATCTTTATTTTACGAAAACTTTGTAGGTCGTAGCTTCCCATTCTGGAAGAAAAATTATGACCTCTTTAAGCAATATGCTGAAGGTCAATTTAACGATATTTCATTAGAGGACTTCTATCTAGCAATCAATGAATCAAAGCCATCGTTAATCCGTATTGAAGCAGATGAATTAACATATCCACTTCATGTAATGGTTCGTTATGAAATCGAAAAAGGTTTATTCAATGATGAAATAGAAGTGAAGGATCTTCCTGAGATCTGGAACAATAAGATGGAAGAGTATTTAGGCGTTCGTCCAGAAAATGACGCTCAAGGTGTTCTGCAAGATGTTCATTGGTCAGGTGGAGCGTTTGGTTATTTCCCATCTTATGCATTAGGCTACATGTATGCTGCGCAAATTAAAGAAGCGATGTTAAAAGACCTTCCAAACTTTGATCAGCTAGTAGAAGAAGGAAACCTAATGGCAATCAGAGAGTGGTTAACAGATAAGGTTCATCGTCATGGACGTATGAAAAAGCCACTTGAGATTTTGAAGGATGTAACAGGCGAAGGATTAAATGCTGAGTACCTTGTTAGATACTTAGAAAATAAATATAATGCTATTTATAAGTTAGACTAATTGCTATGGAAAGAGCCGGTTCATTTTGGTTGAATCGGCTTTTTTAATTGGGTGTTTTTTAGGCTCATCCTCCTGTAACTTGAGTAGACCACGTTCCGTCTTATAAGTGAATGAACTTAAAACAACAGGAGGAAACAGCAGATGAAAAAAATGATTGCCACAATGTCACTTGGTCTTATGCTCACTTTAGGTATCTCAGGGACGCAGGTAGCTGACGCCGCATCTAATACAGTTATAAAAAAGGGAGATACGCTTTATTCAATTGCCAAGAAACATAATATGACAGTAGAAGATTTAAAGTTAGCGAATCATCTTACATCCAATATCATATATACAGGAAAGAGTTTGAAGGTAAAGGATGCAAATGAAGTGGTCATCAAAAAAGGGGATACCCTATATTCACTAGCCAAAAAGAACAAAACCACAGTTGCTAAACTTAAGGAAATGAATAACCTAAAATCCAATACAATTCATGTCGGGCAGATCCTGCAAGTAAAACCAGAACTAGTAATCCAAATTAAAAAGGGAGACACCCTATATAGTCTAGCAAAAAAATATAAAACAACTGTTGCAGAACTAAAAGAACTAAACAACCTAAAATCCAACAAAATCCATGTTGGCCAAAGCCTTATCATCGAAGAATAATCGATCAATTTCATATTTGCTTTAACACTGTAAAGGATTGGGGGCCAGGCCCCCAATCCTTTACAGTGTTAAAGTGGTGCGTGGGAAGTTTTGATTGTTTAGGGGAGGGCTTTGGTGTAATGTTATATCATATATTTAGAAGTGTGAGGGGGAGTGTGTGGTGTCGAGTCGACTTACGGATATTTTGAGCTTTAATAAAGAATTCGTAGACAATGGGGATTATCAGACATTCAACACAACAAAATATCCGAATAAAAAGCTTGTCATCTTAACTTGTATGGATACAAGATTAATAGAATTACTTCCAAGGTCTATGAACATTGGAAATGGAGATGCTAAAATTATTAAAAATGCCGGTGCTTTGGTATCTCACCCTTTCGGAAGTGTGATGAGAAGCATTTTGATAGCAGTTTACAGCTTATATGCCGAAGAGGTTCTTGTCATTGGACACCGAGACTGTGGTATGACTGGTATGCATGCAACTCCTATTCTTGAAAAAGCAATGAAAGCCGGGGTTGCTCCCGAAAAGATAGATACACTCAAGCATGCTGGGATTGATATTGATCAATTCTTACAGGGATTTGAAAGTGTTGAAGATAGTATCAGAGAATCCGTTGCGATCATCAAACAACATCCATTATTACCAAGTCATGTGGTAGTTCATGGCTTAGTGATTGATCCTAGTACTGGGCAGCTAGAGCTTATTATGGATGGAAGTAAAGTAAACGCACAATGTTGATGCAGTATGGGGAGTTCCACTCATACCAGTTTATAAGCCAGGCTACTGGGCCTCGTGAAGGCAATCACATACACCATGTAGAAGACTTTAAATGACAGATGAAAATTAGCTAATTTAAAGGAGGATCAATATGTTTTTACCATCATTTCAACTTGACGGAAAAGTAGCAATTGTAACAGGAGCAGGAAGAGGGATCGGACGGGCTATTGCAATAGGACTAGCCGAGGCAGGAGCAGACGTGGCCATTCTCTCAAGAACTGAGGATGACTTACATGAAGTAGCAGAATACATTCATAAACTAGGAAGACGAGCCCTCATCATTAAAACCGATGTAACGAGTCGCCCTGATGTTCAACATGCCGTGAACAAAGTTCAAGAGGAGTTTTCTAAAATTGATATTCTCATCAATAATGCTGGTATGAATATCCGTTCAAAGGCATTAGACGTAACCGATGAAGAATGGCAAAAAATTATGGACACTAATTTAAAGTCAGCATTCATGTTTTCGCAAGAGGTTGGTAACAAAATGAAAGAATCTGGAACACAAGGAAAGATCGTTAACATCGCATCAGTGGCAGGTCATGTCGCACTTCGAACAGGAGTCGTCTATGCAGCATCGAAAGCGGCACTCATTCAAATGACAAAGGTATTATCTCTTGAATGGGGACCGTACGGAATTAACGTCAACTCAATTGGTCCATGGTATTTTAAAACAACCTTAACAGAAAAATTGCTCCAAGATGAGAAATATGTAAATGAGATTCTAGCTGTCACCCCGTTAAAACGCGTTGGTGAGTTACCTGAGCTAGTGGGACCTGCTGTATTTTTATGTTCAGAAGCAGCCTCCTATATAACGGGTCAAACACTATATGTTGATGGCGGTATGACCATACAAGGATTTTAAGTGATCCACATCCACCTGTTCATAAAATGAGCAGGTTATTTTTTTGCAATTAAGAGAAAAGGTGCAATAAGTCGAGTAAATACCAAGCACTAATTTAAGCTATTTCACACAGTCACACATCTCCCCCTTCGCCATATTCTAACAGTAGGCGTTCTTCTAGTATGCGAAGGAGATGGTATGAATGGCAATAAAGAATTTTTATGCTGGATCTAATTCAAGTCAAGGGTTTTATTCGTTGTTTGAGGAAGCTACAAAAGACCTCGAAAGACTTTATATACTTAAGGGGGGACCGGGTACTGGTAAGTCAACTTTTATGCGGAAGATTGGCTTAGTTCTTATGGATAAAGGGCTAGATTTGGAATATTTACATTGCTCAAGTGACAACAAGTCAATTGATGGGATGATTATTCCTAAACTTAAGGTAGGAATTGTTGATGGTACTGCACCTCATATTGTCGAACCAAAATATCCCGGAGTAGTAGAGACAATTGTTGACCTGGGAACCTATCGAAACGATGCCTATTTAGCCAAGTATAAAAATATCATAATCTCACTAACCAATGATATAAGTACAAATTATAAGGCCGCTTATCAAACGATGAAGGAAGCAAAAACGATACACCTAAAAAAAGAAGAAATCTATTTGAGCTCTATGGATTTTGAAAAAGCAAATGTGATTACTGAGGATTTAATTCGCTCTATCTTTACTTCGCCATTCGAGAGGGAGAAGGATCCGAAGGTAACGAGGCGATTTTTTGGTGCGTCAACACCAAATGGAGCCGTTAATTTTATAGATAATATTACCGAAGATCTGTCAAAAAGATATATTATTAAGGGTCGTCCTGGTAGTGGGAAGTCCACTTTAATGAAAAAGATTGGCAGTCATGCTGAAGCAGAAGGATTGTCGGTAGAATATTATCCATGCGCATTTGATCCAGGAAGTATTGATATGGTCATCATTCCAGGCTTAAGTGTTGCGGTTGTTGATGGAACAGCCCCTCATGTAGTAGACCCGTTCCGTTTAAATGATATCGTTGTGGATATGTTCCGACTTTGTATGGATGCTAGGATCGAAGAGACGCACCGTAAAGAAATAGGAGAGCTAAATATGTCATATCAAACGAAAATGACACTTGCTACAAATTTCCTGAGTGAAGCAAAGCGGCTTCATGACCGATTAGAGGAATACTATAAACAGTCAATGGACTTTGAAAAGGTCAATAAAAGAAGAGAAGAAGTTCTTCAAGAAATTCTTTATTTAGCAGCAGTGGTGGAAACTACCTAGTAAGAATAAAGTGTTTCCAGAAATTTACGGGATGTAACGAAGCATGATTTGAGTTATAATAATGAAGCACAACAACAACAAGTTTCTCCAAAACGTTAGCTTCCCTGTTCCGGGAAGCTTTTTTTGTCCCCAAAAAACTAACCTTCACCTAGAGTAGTTCACCTTTAATGTTATTGATGACTTCCCTTTTTCATGCATATTTTACCTCTAATAGAAAAAAATAATATAAATCAGCTAGAAGAAGGGGTATGCTATGCCTAAAATAACCTCCGTTGGTGTTTGTGTTCCACCGAATGCATTGACACAGGATACCACAGCAGAATTTGCACGAGAATTATTCCATGAATCCTTTAGGGATATCTCTAGATTGTTAACGGTGTTTGAAAATGGCCAAATTGAAAAACGACATTTTGCAAAAGACCTCAACTGGTTTAAGAAAAGCCATAGTTTTGAGGAGCGAAATAATGCTTACATAGAACATGCTGTCGAATACAGCATCGAGGCAATTCAAAGCTGCTTGGAGCATGAAAAGTACCTAAAGCAAAAAGTCGACTTTGAAGAAATTGAAGCGATATTTTTTATTTCAACCACAGGACTTTCGACACCCAGTATTGATGCGAAAATTATGAACCATTTACCATTCTCCGCTCATACTAAACGGATTCCGATATGGGGCCTTGGATGTGCGGGTGGGGCCTCTGGATTATCAAGAGCCTTTGATTACTGTCTAGCATACCCCTCCGCTAGAGTTCTGGTTGTAGCAGTTGAGCTTTGTGGGTTAACCTTTCAACATAATGACCGTTCAAAAAGTAACTTAATTGGAACATCCTTATTTGCGGATGGGGTGGCTGCTGTACTTGTAGAGGGAGACCAAACAACATCTCAAACTAAAACGAGCATTCCATATATTATTGATACTCAATCTACCCTCATGCCAGATTCAGAAGAAGTAATGGGGTGGGATGTGAAAAATGAAGGACTTTATGTGATCTTTTCAAAGGATATTCCGACTATTATTAGCGAATGGCTAAAGCCGAATGTAGAAACACTATTACAGAAAAATGGACTTGAGTTAACTGATATTAAACACTTCATTGCCCATCCTGGTGGAAAAAAAGTCATTGAAGCATATGAAACGGCCCTTGGTTTTACTAAGCAACAAACGAGTATCTCACAAAAGGTGCTGCAGAATCATGGTAATATGTCTTCTGCAACGGTTTATTATGTATTAGATGAATTTATGAAACAGGATTTAGAAAAAGGGGACTACGGATTAATTGCAGCTCTTGGGCCAGGATTTAGCTCGGAACTATTACTAGTGAAATGGGGAGTTTAGGGTGGTATTTTATCTATTGATCGGATTTATAATTCTACAAAGATTTGCAGAGTTAATCATCGCTAAGCAAAATGAAAAATGGATGAAAGGTAAAGGAGCAATAGAGGTCGGTAAAGAGCATTATCGATTTATGATTTTATTGCATTCTTCCTTTTTTCTAGTCTTACTCATTGAGTTCACTTGGTTAAATAAAGATTTATCTCCCTTATGGCCAGTATTAATCACTTTCTTTTGCTTAACACAGCTCCTTAGAGTGTGGGCGTTAACCTCGTTAGGAAAATACTGGAATACTAAAATCATCGTTCTCCCCAATACTGAAATTGTAAAAAAGGGCCCTTACAAATGGATTCGGCATCCTAATTACCTTATTGTTATGCTCGAAATTATCCTGATACCGCTCCTATTTCAGGCATATTGGACTGCCGTCATCTTTACGGTATTAAACCTGTGGATTCTCTCAATAAGAATACCATTAGAGGAAAAAGCATTACTTTCACAAACCGATTACAATCACAAGTTTCAAAAAGTATCACGATTTTCACCAATCCGATTAAAATAATATAAGAAATTAATTGAAAGGCTAGAAATAACTCTAGCCTTTTTAAGTTGTTTTTTATATGAAAATCATGCTATTTGCAGTAAAATGAATTATTAGAAATGTTTAACGGCATAAAGGGGATTGAACGCCATGAATCAAAAGCTAGAATCAATTCAAATAAAGACTCAAGAAGACTTACTAACAAACCTAACAGGACTATACTTAGAGCTGAAAAAAGCAGGGAACACTGACTTAGCTAAAAAAATGAAGCAATTAGTAAAAAAGGTCTCAGACCGTGAATACAGTATCGGTTTCTGCGGTCACTTCTCAGCAGGAAAATCAAGCATGATCAATGAAATAGCTGGACAAGAAATACTTCCAGCAAGTCCGATACCAACGAGTGCCAATTTAGTGAAGGTTCGCTCTGGAGAAGAAGTGGCTAGAGTGTACTTATTCAATGGAGAAGTAGTCGAATTTCCGGCTCCGTATGATATCAATGAAATTAAAAGTTTTTGTATGGATGGGGATTTAGTAGAATGGGTGGAGATTGGGACTCAATCAACATTTATTCCAAGTGATGTGACCATTCTCGATACACCGGGTATTGATTCAGTAGATGACGCACATAGAATCTCGACTGAATCAGCACTACACTTGGCGGATCTAATCTTTTACATGATGGATTACAACCATGTCCAATCAGAGGTAAGTTTCCATTTCACGAAAAAACTTCAAGAAATGAATAAGCCGCTCTATTTAATTATCAACCAGGTTGATAAACATCAAGAAACTGAGCTTCCCTTTAAAGAGTTTCAAGATGGAGTGCTACAAGCCTTTCACGATTGGGGAGTTCATCCAAATGGTATTTTCTATACCAGTTTAAGAGACAAGGATCTATCCATTAATGAACTAAAAGAGTTAAAGGAGCTTCTTACCTTTGTATGGGACACGAGAGATCAGTCTTTTATAAAGGGAATTATCGATTCTGCGAAGACTCTTATTATTGACCATATTGAATGGCTCGAGGATCGTGGCAGTGATGAAGCTTTAGCATGGGAAGAAAAGCTCTCAAGCTTAACAAGTCAAGAAAGACAAAATATCTCAAAGAAAATAACAGAAATTGAAAATGACATCAATGAACTGGATTCTGAAGTTGAACAATCTAGAATTCAATTTCAGCAGGGTCTGACAAAATTACTAGACAATGCTTACATCATGCCCTTTCAAACAAGAGAGTTGGCAAAACAGTTTTTAGAAAGTGAGCAGCCAGAATTTAAAGTAGGGCTCATCTTTTCTAAGCAAAAAACGGAAAAGGAAAGAGAAGACCGTTTACAGGCATTTTATAAAGATTTAATGGAAAAAGTAGATGCTCAAATTGATTGGCATGTGAAAGATGTACTGACTAAGTTTTGTAAGAATAATGGATTACATGAAGGCTTATTGAACGATGTTTATCAGTTGAATGTTTCGATTGAACCAGCTGATGTACGAGATCTTGTGAAAAAAGGGGCAAAAGTAACAGGAGATGCCATTTTAAACTTTACTAATGATGTCGCTGCTGAGTGTAAAAAGAGATATCGAGCAGAAGCGTTACACATTCTTGATGGATGGTTAGAAGAGCTTTCCATTGAGATAAAAGGAAAAACACAGACACTTAAAGAGGAGCTTGCTCAATACAGTGATTATAAAGTAGCCATTCAAAAGCTACAGCAACGTAATCATGAACTGCAGCTTGCCAAAGATTTGCTAATGGATATGTTGGATCAGGGACCAGAAAAGGATCTTGAAGAAGAAAAGCAGGAACTTCTAAACTCGCTTGAATATAAAAAGGGATCTGTGAGTACTAGTTTCAAGAAAAACAGCGAGAAGCAGGAAGTAGAAGCAGAGACAAATGAGCACATTCAAGTAGAGGCTCAGGTTGGAAAAGTAGATGCTTCAGAAATGGTATCCAAAATCAATACGGTAACCCAGTCTGTTCAACAGTTAAAAGGACTTCAAACTGTTGTCCAACAGCTTAAAGAAAAGGCTGGTCGACTATCAAATCAATCATTCTCAGTTGCTTTATTTGGTGCGTTTAGTGCTGGGAAATCTTCATTTGCCAATGCATTAATGGGTACAAAGCTTTTACCTGTATCCCCAAATCCAACTACAGCTACCATAAATAAAATAAAGCCAGTAACAGAGGAATTTCCTCATGGAACGGTTCGTGTTCAGCTAAAGGACTTGAAACAGCTTGAAACCGATTTAGCCTTTTCATTAAAGTTTTTCCATTATACGTTTACGAACCTATCAGAGGCGATTGAAAAGATTCCACATATTCTTAAGCTTGAGCATATTGACCCTAGGCAAAAGCCGCATTATAGCTTTTTAAACGCTGTTCTAAAAGGCTATCAAAGCATAAAGGATGACTTAGGTGAACTTAAATTTGTGAGCTTGGAAGACTTTAAGGATTTTGTTGCCAATGAGCAGAAATCCTGCTTTGTTGAATGGATTGAGGTGTATTATGAATGTGAACTGACAAAACAGGGTATTACGTTAGTAGACACACCTGGTGCTGACTCAATTAACGCTAGACATACAGGAGTTGCATTTGAATACATTAAAAATGCAGACGCAATCCTATTTGTGACGTACTATAACCATGCATTTTCAAAAGCAGACCGAGAATTCCTCATTCAGCTTGGTCGTGTAAAGGATGCATTTGAGTTAGATAAAATGTTCTTTATGATTAATGCAGCAGATCTTGCTTCGTCAGTAGAGGAGCTACAGGTCGTTCAAAATTATGTGAATACCCAACTAGTGTCCTATGGAATTCGTAATCCTAGATTGTATCCAGTCTCAAGCTTGTTAGCTCTTAAGGAAAAGGAAGGGCAGGCGGTCCAAGATCAATCGGTGATGGAGGACTCGGGAATTGTAAAATTCGAGGATGAGTTTAAGCATTTCATTCAGCATGAGTTAACAGAGCTAACGGTTACGTCTGCTCAATTAGATCTCAAGCGAGTTCACCAAGTGGTCAAAGAATATATTCAAATGGCAACTATCGGTAACGATGAAAAGGATTCGAGAAAGAAACGATTAGAGGCAGAACAGCAAGAAATCGTAGCACATCTAAAGCAAGTTGACACGAGTTCTTCTAAGAAAGCAATCGAGATGGAATTAAAGGAATTACTCTATTATGTTAAACAACGTCTGTTCCTACGTTTCACAGATATGTTTAATGAGTCCTTCCACCCGTCTGTTCTTTCAGATGAAAATAAAAATATTAAACAAGCACTAGTTGACTGTTTGGAGGAATTACTAGAGTTTGTAGCATTTGATTTACTACAAGAGCTAAGAGCGACAAGTGTAAGAGCAGAAGGGTTTATCAAAAATCAATTACAGTTTGTCCATCAAAAAGCAAATCAGAGAGTTAGTGAATTTCATGAGGGATTAGCGTTAACATTTATTACACCTGATCAAATAGAAATTCCTGAACTGTCATCAATTACTCAAACATTAGATCAGCAGCAATTAGCAAAGCCACTTTCCAGCTTTAAAAATGCCAAAACGTTTTTCGAAAACAATGGTAAAAAGAAGCTGAGAGAAGAGCTAGATCAACTGTTACAAGAGCCTGTTAGTAACTATTTAGAGGGTCAGTTGAAGGGAATGTCTACTTATTATGTAGATATCTTTATGGACCAAATATCTAAATGGGAGCAGCACTCCATTACAGAAGTAAATCATTATTTTGAAGGGTTATTTGATGTAATGTCTGATAAGATGGATGTTGAAGAACTAAGAACCATAGAAAAACAAGTATCGCACATGATTTAGGATGATAGGGGGAGAGTAAAATCAAACAACAGTCCTTTCATGCCTGTGCTACATGTATTCATTATATAACTGAAAAAACTGAAGGAAACATGTCCTATCGTTGCTCACGATTAGGCTATGAAACCAAACCGCATTACCAATTTAGTTGCTGGACTCCTAAAGAGCAAGTCAAAAAGCTTATGGAGAAGCGGGGTTTATTTAGGAAAGGGGAATAAAGAATGAGTGTCCATCATGCGATAACAAAGCATTCAACTAAGCAACATGAGATTTTAAAGAACTTTTTACAATTAGATCAACTACGTGAAATGTATATAGAGGAAGCTGTTTCATTATGCAAACAAGGTTCGAGCTTTTCAACTGAGCCAATTAATCGTGTAACGGCTGAAATTAATAATCTAGCGAAACAGGGAGTCGTACCTCAAAGAAAGCTTGTAACAGTTGAGATGGTAAAAGAATACGTCTTAAAGCAGGAGATGAGTCGTTAATGTCTCACTTAAAGTCCTTTGATTGGGTGGTAGAACATCTAAATGATGAGCAAGTAAGAATCATTGATTGCAGGTTTCAATTAAATGACCCCAATGCTGGTATAGAGGCTTATAAAGAAAGTCATCTATCAAATGCAGTCTATCTTCATCTAGAAAAGGATTTATCAGGTCCAGTAAATACACATGGTGGTCGTCATCCATTACCAGATAGTCAGCAATTGAGTGAGACGTTGGCTAGCCTTGGAATTGACAAAGGAACTACCGTCATTGCATACGATGATCAAAACGGTGCAATGGCCTCAAGATGCTGGTGGCTCCTCCAATACTTAGGGCATGAAAAGGTCTATGTAATGAATGGATCGTTCCAAAGCTGGAAAAATCAAGGCTTACCTTTATCATCAGAAGTGAAGGAATTCCAAAAAAGAGAATTCCAGCCTAACATCCAAAAACATTTATTAGCAAATGTAGAGGATGTACAGGATAATTTACACACTAATGCCTCAGCGTTAATTGATTCAAGAGAGGAAAAACGGTATAAGGGTGAGATTGAACCGATTGATAAAAAAGCAGGACATATCCCAGGAGCATTAAACTACTTCTGGCAAGAAAATATTGCCTCAGACGGAACTTGGAAACATCCTAAGGAGCACGAAGAGAGATTTAAAGATCTATCCAAAGAGCAATCAGTCATTGTGTACTGTGGTTCCGGAGTTACCGCTTGTCCCAATGTACTAGCACTAAAAGAAGCAGGATATCAAGATGTTAAGCTTTACTTAGGAAGCTGGAGTGATTGGATTACGTACGAAGATAATCCGGTTGGAAAAAAATAATAAATGTGAATCGAGCAGGAGACTACTACATTGGTTTCTTGCTCGATTTTTTATTTGGTTCTAGCTTAACAGAGCCTACTTAAAAGAGTGAATCACTGAAAAAATATAGCACATTATCCTCCTGATACTGTAAAATATTACCTATATAACTCTTTGTTAGGAGAATGTTCATCATGTGGATCAATAGAACTTATTTAAAGGCTTTGTTAAATTACAGTGTTGATTTTTAGCAGAGTTGATTGAAGTGGAAGGACGCGAGACTCCTGCGGGAGAAGCGTGGTGAAGGAGACCCCGCAGGCGAGAAGCGCCGAGGAGGCTCCCGAACCCGCCCGCGGAAAGCGAGTGTCCTGGAACGGAAATCAACAACAAACTTTAGCAGAGTTTATTTAGAAACGATGACTCAAATAATAAGGAGAATCAATGATACATACACAAAAAATTGCCATTGTAACTGGTGCTAGCCATAGAAACGACATCGGTACTGCTATTACTCACAAGCTCGCGTCCCTAGGAATTGATATCTTTTTTACCTATTGGAATGCTGAAAAAGAAAGGCCTCAAACACTTAAGAGAGAGCTTACAGATCACGGGGTTAGAAGTGAATGTCTTGAAATTGATTTAAGTCTACCAACTGCTGCCCAAACGATTTTAAAAGAAGCAACAGCCTCTTTAGGTAACCCAACCATATTAATTAATAATGCTGCTCATTCTATAAATGGTGGGTATTTAGAGCTTGATGCTGGCTCATTAGATCAGCATTACGCGGTGAATATGAGATCAACATTTTTACTAAGTGTTGAATTTGCCAGACAGTTTCAACAGGAAAAGCTTAAAAATGGAAGAATTATTAATCTAACATCAGGTCAAGACATAGGAGCTATGCCTGGTGAACTAGCATATGCTGCCACTAAAGGGGCAATCTCAGCGTTTACTCGTTCATTAGCAATTGAGCTTGGACCAATCGGAATCACAGTAAATGCCGTTAACCCAGGACCGACTGATTCAACCTGGATGAATGATGAGATAAGGAAACAGCTTCAACCTAAATTTGCAATGGGACGAATCGGTTTACCGGAGGATGCAGCTAATGTAATCGGATTTTTGGTAAGTGAAGATGCGAAATGGCTGACAGGTCAAATTATTCATTCAGAAGGTGGGTTCCACCGCTAATAAGTGGAACCATTAAAAAGTTTTAGGAAGTGACTATATGAAAACTACTGTTATGAATAGAGAATTAGCAGATTCGATTGAGAATGCTGAAATAGAAATGTTTGAATCTAGACTAACTGCTATTCAATCGTTAACTGGTAATCCAATGGGGGTTGAAATAAAAAAGTTTGGACATGCTACTTGCTTTTCTGTTCAACAAATTCCTGGGCCATCCTACAATACTGTAAAAGGATTAAGAGCAGGAGATGAACCGTTCGTAGAAGAAATTTTGAGCTTTTACAACGAAAAGAACATTCCTGTTCGTTTTGAATTAACTCCCGGACATACATCACCCGAACTACTAATGTATCTTAGTAAACAAGGCTATTATCAAAATGATTTTCACACAGCCTTGTACCAATCCCTGGACAACACAAACCTTGAACCAAACGATCATAATCTTTCCATCCGCGAATTAGCTGGGGATGAATTTCAGGTGTTTGCTGAACTCTATGTAAAAGGATTCGGAATGCCTCCCTTCTTAGTGGAAGATGTAGCGCAAAATAATCAGGTGCTTCATGGGAATCCGGACTGGACATTTTATCTGGCGAGTCTGGGTGAGGTACATGTAGGAGTAGCTGTTGTGTTTATAAAAAACCGAATAGCAACCTTAGCCGCTGCTGCGACATTACCAGAATACACAAAAAAGGGTATCCAAAGCAGTCTGATAAAGGCAAGAATGAATCAAGCCATTCACAATAAATGTGTCTATATACTGGGACAAGCGCAATTTGGCTCTACTAGCCATCGCAACATGGAGAGAGCAGGAATGAAAATTGCTTATACAAAGGCAATCTGGGTTAAAAATTAATACTTAACTAGATATGTCAAAGTGAAGTTTAGATTAATTCAGTGAAAGTTAGTTATAGCCTGTACCGTCATATTTTCCTGATCACTTGGAATACTATTTTTTGAACGCTAATAAAGGAGATGATAGTATGGGCAGAACGAAAAATGCAAATGCGAATGCACAGCGTAACAATAATGCGAAAAAAGACAATCAACAAGAATTCACATCATATGCAGAAGTAGAGGCAGCAAAAGCAAACTCTAAGAAAAAGTAAACCTTACTGTAGTAACATGAAAAACTAAAAACATACATCTGGTCCTATCTAAAGTGGATAGGACCTTTTATTTTTTCAGAAAGTCTATGTTAAAGTACAATATTGACTTTTAACAGAGTTGATTGAAGTGGAAGAACGCGAGACTCCTGTGGGATAAGCGTGGTGAAGGAGACCCCACAGGCGTTTACGCCGAGGAGGCTAAAAGGAACTTCTGCTAAGATCGCTCACGTCCTGTGAGCAACGCAGAAGCCAGCACATCCTGTGCAAGTGCGGAAAGCGAGTGTTCTGGAACGGAAATCAACAACAAACTTTAACAGAGTTTCAGAAAAAGGAAAATTCACAATATTTATCTCCTGTTTTTGGAAGATTTCTGATAAAATGATTAAGAAGTAAATAGAAGGAGAATCACATATGTCTAGTTATACTATTACTAAAAAGAAGAAGCAATTTGACCGGTCTTCATTTCTTGTAATGCTTTCGATTGTTCTTGTATTATCATGTTTAATTGTTCCATTTGTTGCTATTTATACATATCAGGATATGTTTATAAATAAAGTACCATCTTGGTTCTTTGCAACACCTAAGATTAATTATTTTATTTTTGCTGGAGCACTTGTATGGTTTGCTTTATTAATTATTGCCTTTCTTATTTACCAAAACAAACAATTAATGGCGGATAAGATTGTCAAACTGTATCCTTTTTATCTATTAATTTTACCAGGGCTACTTGTCATGTTCCTATCTCTTCATAATTACTTTTATTTAAATGAAGAAGGAATCCATAGTAGGGGGTTAACTGAATTTACTGAAACTACCTATAAATGGGAGGATGTAGAAGAGGCCAAGCAACTTCAAATCGTAAAAAATGGGGTAATGTTTGAGGGAGATCTCGTATTTGAATTTAAAAATGGTGATACCTTTAACTTACCTGTTACTAAAGAGGTTCAGTTAAATAAACGCCGAATTTATACTGCACTAAGGGCATATGATATAGAAGTACAGCGTGTTCTTCCTGAAGGTCAAGAATAGCTAAAAGAGTGCTAAAAGAGTCTGGGACATA
This sequence comes from Bacillus sp. AK128, assembly GCF_053903075.1. NCBI lineage: Bacteria > Bacillati > Bacillota > Bacilli > Caryophanales > Bacillaceae > Bacillus > Bacillus sp. AK128. The sequence goes on from NZ_CP096379.1 coordinate 1,639,221, forward strand.
AGTATTTCAACCAGTGATAAACCCGAACAAGTAGGTGATATTGTGATGTATCTTTCACCTACTAGTTCGGGTTTTTATTTATTACCTTCATTTAAATTGTTTAATTTGCATACTATTTTTATAACTTAGTGGAATGGAGCGGAAGGCACTCGACTCCTGAGGGAATGGCGGGACAGGTGAGACCCCGCATGCGAAGCCGAGGAGGCTCACCGCCCGCCCCGCGGAAAGCGAGTGCCTGCAGCGCAATGGAACAACCCTGTTTTTCCAGCTTAACTGGTTAATAAGTATGAAAGAAACCGAAAACAGTATTATATTTGATAGGTTGACTAATTTAGAGATTATTCGTCTTCAGACCGTGTATTAGGTTTCGTCCCAGCCCCTTCTATTTTAGAATAGGTGGAAAGTCATAGAAGTCCCCACAATGAACCACATATATATGGTATAATGGACAAGTTGTTATTAACTATTTAATGAGGTGTTAAAGTGGAACAATCCAATAAATCAATTTTGCTAGTAGACGGAATGGCCCTATTATTCAGAGCATTCTTTGCAACTGCAGTTAGCAATTATTTCATGATAAATAGTAAGGGTATCCCAACAAACGGGATCCATGGGTTTGTTAAACATTTATTCACAGCGGTCGAGCATTTTAATCCAAGTCACGTAATCTGTTGTTGGGATATGGGAAGTAAGACTTTCCGAACAGAGGAATTTTCAGATTATAAAGCAAACCGAGCGGAGCCACCAGTAGAACTTATTCCGCAATTTGATCTAGTAAAAGAAGTAGTAGAATCCTTTGATATACCTAATATAGGATTAAAAGGATATGAGGCAGACGATTGTATCGGAACATTAGCGAAACAATATAGTAGTATGGATCACAAAGTAACAATCTTAACTGGAGATCAAGATATTTTTCAATTAATTGATTCAAATATCTCTGTTGCAATAGTTCGGAAGGGCTTTGGTAACTATGATGTGTATGATTCTGATCGATTAATGGAGGAAAAAGGAATTACGCCAATCCAAATGATTGACCTTAAAGCTTTAATGGGAGATCCGAGTGATAACTATCCTGGAGTAAAAGGAATTGGTGAGAAAACAGCAATCAAACTTTTACTTGAATTTGATTCCATTGAAGGTATCTTAGAAAATCTTTCAAAGTTAACGAAATCACAGCAAAAGAAGATTGAAGATAGCTTAGAAATGCTTCATTTATCTCATCGACTAGCGCGGATTCATTGCGAAGTACCAGTTGAGTGTACATTAACTGATGCTGAATATAAAGTAAATAAAGAACGTGCCCTTACAACATTTCGGGAGCTTGAGTTTAAAGGACTAGACCGTTTATTAGGTTAATTAGGAATGGGGTAACCCCATTCCTCCTTTTTATTAAATCTTTGTGTTATCTTTTTTCGCTTTATTCTCTAATTCTGTCTTAGGGTCTGGTGTGCGAATATCTGCACCAAATCCTTGGGGGTTAACACCAGAGAACGCTTCAGTTCCGCGGTTAGCATTTTTTTGTGCCATGGTTACTCACCTCCACTTCTATTGTTTGATGAACGGAAGCCAAATATGTAAGGAACAATATTGGGTAACATGAATAGTTTTTCATCACAACTTAGAAACTAATGTTGAGGTGAAAGACATGAATAAAGGAATGGTAACGGCGATCACAACGATAGGTTTAGCTCAATTTATAAAAATACCGTTAAAAAAGATAAAAACAGGGCAATGGGATTGGGGAACGTTTGTCGAAACAGGAGGCATGCCTAGCTCTCACTCTGCTGGAGTTACTTCATTAGCAACGTTTATTGCGTTAAAAAAAGGAGTACCCACAGTTGATTTTGCTCTTGCCTCTGTATTTGGAATGATTGTCATGTATGATGCACAAGGCATTAGAAGACAAACAGGTGAATTAACTTTGTTGGTTAACGATATGGAAGAGGAACTAGAACAGATGAAAGGTGAAGCAGATCATCACTTTCATGATAAAAAAGATAGAAAATTAAAAGAAATGTTAGGCCATCAGCCTGAAGAGGTGCTCGGTGGGGCTATACTAGGATTGCTTACAGGTGCAATTGGTCACTTTCTAACGAAAAAATAAAGATATTGATTGAGCAGTAAGAGTAAGGATGGGGAAAACGGTGGTTAAGCTAGAAGAATACTTACAATTTTTAAAGCAAAAAGGATTTATTTTTGGGGAAGAAGAGCTAGGCTTTATTTCATTTGGACAAAGATATTCAGGAACAAATGATATTCAGGTTATAGCCGCAATCGAAATAACACTTAAAGCTCAGAAGCATTTTGATGGAAGTTATTTTGTCGCTTTATTAGAGCAGTTAAAAAGTGAGGACATCACAACCCGTAAGACAGCTTTTCAATATGCCGAGGCAAAGGGAATCATATAAAGAAGAAATCTCTACCAATACTGTGGAGAAACAATCAAGAACACTAATTAACAGGCCAAATCGCATATGATTTGGTCTCTTATTTTTTATTACATAACTTATAAGAAGTTAAGTGAGTAACAAGTAGTTGAAAAAGGACATTTTTGGAATCAAGAATGTCCTTTCTACTCTGCTTAGAGTATTCTTGTTAGAGTTCAAATTCTAGAATCAAATGACTAGTTTGACCAGCAAACTTATAATTATAGGATCCCTTCAAGCTTTCTAAGTCACCAGTCGCTTTAAAGATTGTTCCGGGCGAATCTAGATGCCCTTTATCAAATAATCCCTGTTCTATTGCCGTAAATGTCCCTTGTTTTCCCATATAAGTTCCTTCAAAATGAAGGAATCCAGAGATTTTTGCAGTGGCCAAATGACCATCGTTTAAATTGGATTCTAAATAATATAATAAGTATTCAACTAAAGCTTTTCCTTTTAATTCACCATCAATTTCATATTCAACGTGAGCAATATTAATAGGGAAAACATCACCATTGTCATGAAGTGATTTTTCATCCCATTTTGTTACTGTAAATGATACGTCCACTCAAGTAACCCTCCCTTCTCCTTATAAGTAGTAATTCCTATAGTTTACCAGAATAATCCATTAGATTCGAGTGATGAAAAATATTTTACGTTTCTTCTTTGTTAAAATTACACTAGAGAATAACTGATACCATAATAAACTAATAACGGCCACTTTTCTATGCAGGATTAGTGGCCGTTATCATTTAAGTAAAGGAATTCTTATTTGTAATTAATATCAAATCTCTTTATAAATATGTAATTAATATTATTCAATAAAAATACATTGATAAACAATAAATTATGTAATATTATGGAATTATTAGAAAAGTATTAATCATGCAATTGAACTCATAAAATTATCTGCAATGACAGTTCAAATGGAACTCTTCACCTGTTCCTAAAGTGAAAATCAAAGGAGGAGGAAGAATGGTACTTAAAAATATTACTAATCTTTATAATTTTTTATTGTCTATAGGGGCTTTTTATATAAGCGTAATGATGTTTTCAGGAAGTGGAGTTTTCGCTACCTTTCCACAAGAATGGAAAGGTATGCTGCTCTTGAATGATTGGGTAGGTTTCGCCATATTTACAATTATAATTTTTGGACTTGGTAATGCTATCGCTTTAATTTATGGACTAATTATAAAAGATAATAAAATATTTATAGTTACAATTTTTATGGGAGCATTATTTTTGATCTGCATAATAATGCAAATTATATTGGTGGGAGAATGGTATTTAGCAACGGTACAATTTTTAGTAATTAGCCTCATACAAATATTGCTTGGTTCATATGGTTTTGTTACAAATAAATCATTTTTTCACTAGAAAATGAAGAGGCTTATTTGAGGAAGCGCTTGGGGGAAAAGAAAATTATGAGTACGTTTATTTATATGGTAAGACACGGGGAGTCGCCAAAGGAAGGAATTGAAAGAACAAGAGAATTAACCGAAAAAGGTTACAATGATGCTCAACGAGTAACTGCCATTTTAAAAGATGAGCATATTGATGCAGTTGTTTCTAGTCCATACTTAAGATCAATTCAAACTGTCGAAAAGTTAGCTAAACAACTAGGTAAAGAAGTGTTAGTATTTGAAGATCTAAAAGAGAGGAAATTCTCTTCTGAGGACACTAGAATATCTGATAAAGAATTGCTTCCACTGCTAGAGAAATCCTTTTTAGAGTGGAATTTTACTTTAGAGGGTGGAGAATCAAATGCAGATTGTCAAAAAAGAGCTGTTAAAGTATTAAAAGAATTACTAATTACCTTTAGAAATAAGAAAGTAGTAGTAGGGTCTCACGGGGCTGTTATGACATTAATGATGAGATTCTTCGATCCTAATTATGACTTGAAGTTCCTACATAGCACCTCTAAACCTGATATTTATAGGATGGAGTTTAATGGAGAACTATTAGTGAAGGTTAAGAGACTATGGAGTTTAGACAATGGTGTTATCAATCAATAATTAGAAGTTGTTTAATGGATGGCCACTTATCTAGCAGGATAAGTGGCCATTCTTGTTGAATTAGAGGGGAGATTTATAGAGAGTATCTTGAAGAATACAAATACAAAGGGTTCAGATCATATTAAGGGGGATGATACTATAAAAAGGAAGAGGATGTTTATAGTTTTCATATGCTTTGTAAGTTTAGTTAGTTTCGGAATTTGGTCCTCCATTCCAAAGGAAATCAACCATGTATTTGATGGATTCGTATACGGAGTTGGAGGAGAAAATATCCAGATAAATGAAAAAGTTATCATAACAATAAAAGGGAGTTTATATAAAAAAATATTTAATCAAGATCGTTTTAAAGGAACCATTGATATTAAAGGAGAGGTGCCAACAAATATAATAATAGAACATAAAAAAGTAGAAGTTGTTTTTCTTGGTAACAGCGGTAATTTATTTTTTAGGGATTATTCCCAACCAAATAACCACAAAAGCTATGGTAATCTTTATATAAATAGAGATTTTAGTGAACTAAGTATTATGGTTTATGAATTAGCTGAATCGGAAAGAAGAAATCCTTCGTATAAATGGGAGCCTGAAGACGGGCTAGTAATTTCTGCACCAGCAAAAAACAGAAAAGAAGCATTAAGCATATCAAATGAATTAATAGGGGATTTGCTGAAACCATTAGAATAGAATGATTAAGTTGGTTTGCTACACGGTTGGTTAACGTTTTCAAGTAGGGAATAAATTTAGTAGAAAAGTGATGGAGAACCCTATGTATTACGTATACCACAAAATCTAATAGGTTTATTAGGAGGAGTTTATATGTCAAGAAAGGCTTTTAATGCAACTGATGCTGTTGCTGTTGGACCTTACTCACATGCAGTAGAATCAGGAGATTTAATATTTCTGTCTGGGCAAACCCCAGTAGATTCAAAGACGGGTAGGCTTGTAGAAGGTGATATTGTAGAACAGACAAATCAATGTTTTAAGAATCTTTTCAGTGTATTGGAAGCTGCAGGGTTAACTCCTGATCATGTGCAAAAAGTGAATGTGTTTTTAACTGATATGGATAATTTTACTGCAATGAATGAAGTGTATTCTAAACAATTTTCTGAGCCATATCCTGCTCGTACTACTATAGGAGTGTCGTCCCTCCCTCTTGGTGCACAGGTTGAAATCGAGATGATAGCTAGAAGATAAAGTCTAGATTTTGGTGTTTATGCTAACTGAAAGAGTTAACTAACAACGTTGATCAATTACAAAGAGGTGGACATCGAAATTCAGTCCAAATGTCAGAAGTAATGCAAAAGAGGTTAGAACAAACAACTGAAGATTGGTTCACACCAAAACAATCCCTAAAGAAGAGAGAATGAATAGAAAGGTAATTTCAGGAAAATCTATGATAAGATAGAAATCCGAAGGGAGAAAAAGCAATGCCCCATCAGAAGTTCCTTTCTTCTACCATCAGACCTCGCTATGCAAAAGGAGCATTATCTACATTTGGAGGCAACTCTGTTTATCCCCGCATTCCTTGGGTGGCAGCTTGGTGGTCATTTACCTTTCCTGGATTTGGGCATATATTTATAGGTAGGTACCTGCCAGGTTTTATTTTAATTCTTTGGGAGCTTGTGGTAAATACTCAGTCCAATTTAAACCTTGGTATAGCTTTATCCATGCTTGGTCGGTTCGATGAGGCAAAGTCTGTCATAAATGAGGAGTGGGTTCTGCTTTATATGGGAGCATATATATTTAGTATCTGGGATAGCTATCGCTCTGCTGTTGAAATAAGCAAAAGTCATATACTCTCCGAAGTGGAAGATGCACCTGTTGGACCTTCCAATGTTAGCGCCTTGGACATAGTTGTTATACATAAGAGAAAACCCTGGTTAGCAGCGGTATGGTCAACTTTATCGCCTGGATTAGGACAATTATATAGTGGTCATACGATTGCGGGCACATTGATCTTGGGATGGTGGATTTTTGTTACTTATAAAGCCCACATGATTGGTGCATGGTTTTATTCGTTTACTGGGGATTTTAGCAATGCAACTGGAATGGTAGACTGGCAATGGTTTCTTTTCATACCTTCTATGTATGTATTTTCCATATATCATGGCTATACGGCTGTAAATGAGAACAATTTATTATACGATATTGAACAAGCACGCTACCTTAGAGTGAGGGATGAAAATTTGGCACAACAAAGACAAAATACGCTAGATGAGGATTCAGTAAAAATCATTGCCACTTTTGAACACACACCCTTTGTGGAGATGGCCATTCACGATATAGAGACAATGGGAATACCGTCGAAGAATATTATTGCATTGCCTTTTGAAAACCTTGAATCCCAAACGTTTATCCTTGACTCTATTCATCGGGCTGATGGTAGAAGTGTTCTGGATGGAGCTATGGTTAGCGGAACAATATTTATGGTTCTTGGAACGATCTATGGATTCGTATGGTACTGGGGACCAGTTATTTGGGGCTTACTGGGCTTGTTAGGTGGTTTCTGCTTGGGATTATTAATCGAAATAGCTTTCCAAAAAAAGAAAATAAAGCTTTTTGCTAACCGTAAAAGTGAAGTTTTTTTGGAGGTAACATGCCAAACCTCTATGAAAGAGCAACTGTTTAAAGTTCTTAAAGCAAGGAAGGCAAATTCTTATCTAATTATGCCACAGCGAATTTTATCTGATAACATGACAACAGAAGGTTAATAGATTTTAATTACATTTAGCGTTACGTTTCGTACAATAAATGTAAAAAGTGAGTGAGGATATACGATGATTGCAAAAACAGAAGCAGATTTTAATGGTTTGAAGGAAATAGGCAAAATTGTTGCCTCCATTAGAGATGAAATGGTACAAAGAACAATTCCTGGCATAACGACTAAAGAACTTGATGATATAGCCAGAGAACTTTTTAAGATAGCAGGTGCAGTTTCAGCACCAAAAGGTGAATATGATTTTCCTGGCTACACTTGCATTAGTGTGAATGAAGAAGTGGCACATGGTATTCCTAGCCCACGGGTTATTCATGAAGGAGATATTGTAAATATAGATGTATCTGGTTCCAAAAATGGTTATTTCGCAGATACAGGAATCTCGTTTGTAGTAGGGAAAGGAGAAGAAATACTAACCCAAATATGCGACGTTGCTAAAAAGGCATTTGAAGCAGGGCTCAAGAAAGCAAAGCCTGGTTCCAAAAAAAGCGGAATCGGAAAAGTAGTATTCCAAACAGCGAGAGAGAATGGATTAACTGTTATCAAAAACCTAACAGGACATGGTATTGGACGTACTATACACGAAGAACCTGACCACATTTATAATTATAATGATACATGGGATGATGAATTATTAATGGAGGGGATGGTTATCGCATTCGAACCATTTATCTCGACCTTTGAAGAAGAAGTATTCCAAAAAGAAGACGGATGGACCTATGTTACAGAGAAAAGCTTTGTAGCCCAATTGGAACATACAATTATCATTACAAAAAATGGTCCGATTATTGTTACACTTTAATTGAAGCCGACCTTCAATAAGAAAAAACCAAAAAACAGAACACTTGGGGAAAATCCAAGTGTTCTTAGTGTGTGATCTTTCCACTTACTTAAAGTGCTATACCTTTTAAAGCTCGGTAAGTCAGCTCACCTGTTTTTTTTACTGTCCTCCACGGTATTCTGTGTGAAGTGAGTTTATCTTTTTATGAAGCACTTTGAACAGTAGCTTGAACCACTTTTTTCTTACTCGGCCATTCTGATAAAATCATCCCAATAAAGATAAATATACACCCTGACACGGCAATCCATCCTAATCGTTCATCTGCCCAGAAGTAAGCAGTAATTGCTGCGAAGACGGGCTCCGTTGCAAAAATGAGCGCAACCCGTGTCGGCGTGGTATATTGTTGAAGCTTTGTTTGAGCAAAGAATGCAAATGCAGTGGCTAAAATGGAAGTAACTAGTAGTGCGATCAGTACTTCGCTCTTCACTAAAGTTTGAAGGTTAAAGCCTCTTTGCCAATCCTCAAATAAAAAGGCACATATACTAGAAAATAACGCTACACCTAGAATTTGACCGATCGTTAATAACAGCGTAGGAAATGCATTTGTATATTTTCCAGTTAAGATGATGTGCATAGCAAATGCAAATGCACAGCCTAAAACCATCAAATCACCTATATTCAATGAAAAGGTATCTCCAACCGTTAGCATAAATAAACCAAAAGCTGCAATAATGGAGCCTATAATAGCAATGGAACGCGGTCGTTGTTTTAAAATAAGCAAGGATAGTAAAGGCACTAATACGACACTTAGACCAGTGATGAAACCAGCTTTTGATGATGTAGTATATAATAACCCCATTGTTTGTAGCGCATATCCTAAGAAAAGACTCATTCCGATAAAAAATCCAGCTAGGAGAAACTTAATATTAATTGCCGAAAGCTGGTCTCGTTTATAAATAAAAAACCATATCATTAGAATAATGGCAGCCAATGAAAAACGGATTGCATTAAAGGTAAACGGTTCTAAAAAAGAAATAGCTTGTTGTACTAGAACAAAGGTTGCTCCCCATATAAAGGCAACAAAAAGTAATATACTGTCAGCAAGTAAACGAGTTTTCATACTGTAATTCCCTTCTTTTGTTACTGATTATCTCTTATTGCTTTTCTAGCAAGCTCATCAGCGATTTGATTCTGATTACTAGGTATCCATTTCATAAAAAACAAATCAAACTGTTTGGTTAGCTCTAATGCTCTCTCTAGCAAGGGAATATATTGTTTGTTTTTTACATATTCTTTTTCAATTGCCCGGTCCACGAGCTGTGAATCCGTTCGAAAAGATACAATCGAAAACTGTCTTTCAAGACAAATTTCTAATCCTTTTATTAAGGAGTAATATTCTGCCTCATGATTTGACATAACGCCAAGAGGGATGGAGTGCCTTTCTAATACACCGTTCCCTTTTATATAAATACCTGCGCCAGAGGGTCCAGGGTTACCAGCACTTGCTCCATCTATATACACTTCGATCAAGTGATAACCTCCTTAATAAATATCCATAAAAAATACTATATCATTGATTTTTCTTATATTGAAGAGGAATATACAATTACTGTTTAGAATAATGAATAAGCAGGAAAAAGTAAGGGAAAATGTAGATACTAAGGTTTTGGAGGATGAAGTAGGGTGAATGTTTGGATTGAATGGAAGTATAAAACAGCAAAGAACCAAGAAATAACGTTAACAACTGAAACAATACCAGCAAAAAAAGCTTTACTAATTTCTGAGGACTTTCTGAAAACGGGGCGTACGAAGGACTTAGTGTTCTATGATGAACAACATACCATGTGGACGAAAAAAGAATTTGAAAAACTTCTAAAGGAAGTGGAAGAAGAACCTCATCATATCGAGGTATTCTTTGATGGTGGGTACGACCTAGAGACAAAGAAGGCTGGGGCTGGAATCGCGATCTATTACACAAAAAATAATCAAGATTATCGAATCAGAGAGAATAGTGTACTGGATGAATTAGACAACAATAATGAGGCTGAATATGCCGCCTTCTGGAACGGTGTATTACGTTTAGAGGAGTTAGGTGTACGCAATATAGGTGTTCATTTTAAAGGCGATTCTCAGGTAGTCTTAAACCAATTATCAGGTGAATGGCCGTGCTTTGAGGATGAGTTTAACAGATGGCTGGATCGGATTGAAGAAAAGCTAAAGGAGCTTGGAATTAAACCGACGTATACGGCTATTTCAAGAAAGGAAAATAGAGAAGCCGATCAATTAGCTACACAAGCGTTACAAGGAGTCATGGTGTCAAGTCATCTCAATCGATCGGAATAGAGAGGAGCCGGGTTAGATGAGACAGCGGAAGACGATTATTGAAGTAAGTGAATTGTTAGATACTTTTTGTGAGAATTGCTTTCTTCACTCTTATTTCAAAAAGGAATATGGGAAATGCCAGGCTCATAAATTTTGTATTAAGGAATGTACGGTTGGCCAAAAGCTAAAAGAATACGGAAAAATCCTCTCATAAAAAAACTTCAGTTGGTAAGGAATACATCCTACCATCTGAAGTTTTTGTTTTATTATTGCCTTGCTTCATTTAATTGCTGTTCACATTGAGTGAGTGAGAGATCTTGTTCGTTAAGAAAGTCCTGGTCTACACCCGTTTTGTTATTAAGTGCATGAGACAGCTGAGCTCTTGCATCCTGAATGGCTTGCCCGGCTTCTTCTAGTTGTTCCCGGTCCATACTCATTGTTGCGGTACCTACCATTTTTTGAGCTGCCTTAACTGACATTGCTACCTGAGTTAAATCATTATATGGTTCTGACATAAAAAACTCCCCTTTCACTATATCAAGTTTAGCGTCACCAATTTAGACGGAACTATACCTAAATCATGACTACTTTTTATAGAGGCTTCATAAGATGATAGAAACCTTTCTTTTAGGAGTGTTCTTATGCTTAGAGCCAATATTAATGATCAACAAGTTGTGATTAGATTTCCTTTATCCTATCTGCAAAGAGAAGAAATTGAGGAAAACCAGATTATTCAAGAGGTCTACCATTTAGGTGAACAGCTTCTATCATATAAGGATGATTGTTTTGCATTAGAAACAAAAAACGGAGATTTAGTCATTGTTTATGTTCAATCAGGTGAGGTTCTTGATATCCAAATTCAGCAAGTAGTTTTGCAAGGGAATCGTTTATAGCGTTCTATCCCATGGATGCCTTTATGAAATCTGTGACAGTAAAATGGCTGATTTCTTGATGATATCGGGCCATTCTCTTAGAATGCTGACCTACAAAACCTCCTGAATTCAACCTTTCTAATAGCTTGTCTTCAAAATGAATGGATTCATTAATTGGCAAGATCGTGATTAATTGATTCTGGCTTAATACATCCACATTGATTTTTTCCTGTCCGGGAAGATAATCATATATAAAAATCGGCAATCGTTTGGTCAGACATTCACTAATTGTTATTCCACCAGGCTTTGTTAAGACTGCATCAACTGAATGATAAATTAGATTCATTTGTTTCTTCGATGTAATATACGGGAAGGGTGTAATTCGAGGGTGTTGTTTATTTAGTAGCCTTGTATAAAGGCTACTATTATTTCCGCATAGAACATAGTAATGAATCTTTCCCTCAACCGGAATCCTGGAAAGCAAATGTTCAATTTTCCCGACCCCTAAACTCCCCCCAGATAATAAAACGGTAAAATCATTCTTCTTAGGACCCTCATGTTTGATTTGCTTTTGAAATTCAGAATGAACCGGAATTCCAGTTTGATATATAGATTGTTCGGGGACTCCTTTAGTTAGTAAATACTCCTTCATGGTTGGAACTGATATAAAATGGCCATCCACTTGCTTTGTACCCCATATATGATGAATGAAAAAGTCAGTATAAACATTAATAATGCTGGCAGAACACTCTCCATTTTGCTTAAGTCTAGATGATAAATAAGAAGGAAGAGCATGCGAACAGATTATAAAATCTGGTTGATGTTCGTGAATTAAACGACGCATCGAAGATAAAAACAGCCATTCATAATGAATGAATCTTTTTTCCTTGTGTAAGGAACGATAAACAGATTGAACATAGATCCAGTGATAGAGAGAGGGGAGTGTGTCAATCCATTTTAAATAAACAGTGGAGATTAACCGTTCAAGCTGGTTGTTTGCAGCACTTAGCAATTCTACACTTTTATACTGGATGCCTAAACCGCTTTGATCAAACTGCTCAGAAAGGCTTGTAATGACCTGATGATGACCAGAAGGTATTTGTAAAAGTGGGAAGAATAGAACCTTGGGCATAATGAACTCCTTAACCATAATAGTGCTTATAGTATGAGATAAATAAGTGTTTTTATGTTAAGCTCCCTTAAATTCCCAAAATAAATGACAATATAATTGGTGAAAATGATATCAACACATTGAAAGAAGGGGAAGTGTGTCGTGAGTAACGTCATGAAAAGCTGGTTGCTTTCCATATGGTATTTACTTGATCCAATTTATTATTCATTTACGAGGCTGACATATGTTCAGGATGATTTAAAGCAAAACTTAATTTTCCGTGTTCGAGTGACTAAATATAAAGGAAGAGAAGTTGTTCTTGCTGATGGAACTGTTATACGGAAAAACGATAGGCTGTTAAAAATTCACCTTCACAATGCAAAGCTATTAAAAGAGCTACATGAAGTCCAGTGTGAAATAAAAAGAGGAAGGCATATTTTTCAAGCTGTGTTAACGGCATTACCAGCCTTAGCTTCCTATATTGAAGAACATCCTGAAAAGGACCACTTAAAGGCTGTGATTGGAATTACAACCCTCCACCGTGGCTGCAGAAGACTTGGTTTTGAAACCCATGATATTAAAAGTAAATTGTATCACCTATTTAAGAAGGCGACCTTTATTTTTATTTATATTTTATCTGCGACTACATTATCTAGAGAATCTATGCAAAAGCATCAACCTAAATACTTATTCATGTCTACAAAGGATTTATCAAGACGTTATCGTATTGAATAATTTTAACTTAGATTTACAGAAAGTTAACAAGAACTACCATACCAATCCGTACCTTCATTTGCTATACTCTTTAACGAGGAGGGGATATATGATGGTAGTTCTTTTAATGATCACTTTCTTTGTTATTGGCATGATGATCTACGGCTATAAAAAAGGAAACCAGAACACAAAAGAAATCTCTATTCAATATTTAAACTCTGTCTCTACTAATCCTTCAAAACTAAACTCTACAAACATATCTGTCCTACATCTCTCAGACTTACATTTAGAAAACATCTCCATTTCTCCAGATGAACTGTATGAAAAAGTTAAAGATCACAATATTGACTTAATCGCATTAACAGGAGACTTCTTAGACCGTAAACGTACGATTCCAAAGTTAACGGAGTATTTAGAGGTTTTCCAAAAACTTGAACCAACCTATGGAACGTTTGCTGTATACGGAAATCATGATTATGTTCTAAGAGAAGAGCCGTTTCAACAGTTAGAAACTCTATTAAATGATTATGGTTGTAAAACACTTCGTAATGAAACGATTACGATTCAAACTAAGGATGGTCGTCTAAACATTATTGGGATTGATGACTTCAGTACAAAGCGAAGTAACTTAGAAGAATCATATGAAAATGTCGAGGATGGTTATAATCTTGTATTAACGCATGATCCCAATATTGTCATGCATATGAAAGATTATCATTTTGATTATTTATTATCAGGTCATTTTCACGGTGGACAAATTTGTTGGCCAAAGCCATACCACCTAGTGAAAATGGGGAAGCTAGTTCGCTTAAACATGGTAAAAGGCCTACATTATTTTGATGGAAAGCCGTTTTACATCAGTGAGGGACTAGGACAGACAGGTTTAAATATTCGTGTAGGAAGTAGACCGGAAATTACCTTTCACCAAGTAAATGTATCGACTGCACAATCTTTAGAAATGACATCTTAGAAACTATCGGGTTTTCTCGATAGTTTTTTTATATGATTATAATGACAAGTTTTAAAATCTAATTAAATTACGGCCTGTATATAGGCCGCAATTCTACATATTATTTATAAATTGTCTCGTTCACCCTGTGGGTTTGTTTTATCACGCTTTTCTTTGTTTCGTTTATTCCCTTTGTTGTTATCACCAGGAACAATCTCTTTTGCAAATTCCTCTAAGTTATTTCCTCTTCGCGGAGAGTTTTGATTAGAGCTTCCTTTATTCGGAATTTTAGTCATAATAATCCTCCTATTTTTTTATTTAGGCTCTGTTAATGTAGAATGTTTAGATCCAAGCACAGTTGATTGTAGTGGAAGGATGCGAGACTCCTGCGGGAGGAAGCGTGACAGGTGAGACCCCGCAGGCGAATGCCGGGGAGGCTCACCGCACGCCCCGCGGAAGCGAGTGTCCTGTAACGAAAATCAACAACAAGGTTAAACAGAACCTTTATTTAAATCATCTTTTAGTATTCCTTGATCTTGTTTTAAGTATGTTGAGTATTTTAGCTTTGTGCTATGATAGGAGTAAAGGGATGGGGAATTTTACCATGAGGATCCGCGAGATAAAAGTAGAGGATGCACCATTATTTTTGAACTTAGCGAAACAATTAGATGAAGAAACTGCCTTTATGCTATTTGAGCCAGGTGAAAGAAAAACAACTGTTGAACAGCAAGCTGAAGGCTTAAAGAGAATACTCTCGCAGGAAAACTCCATGATTTTTGTAGCTGAAGAGAAAGACCAACTTGTTGGATTTTTAGGTGCAATGGGTGGAGGAAATAATAGAAAAAAGCATTCTGCCTATATTGTGATTGGAATCTTAAAGGATTTTCATGGAAGAGGAATTGGCTCTGCATTATTTGACACCCTATTTGTCTGGGCAAAGGAAAAAGGAATATATAGAACCGAGCTAACGGTGATGACTCATAATGAAAAAGGAATTGCCTTGTACGAAAAAATGGGCTTTAAACGAGAGGGAACGAAGAAGGCGTCTCTTCGAATTAATGGGAAATGGGTCGACGAATATTACTACTCACGCCTATTGGAGGAAGCATGATGTTTGAATGGCATAATGAAGCGGCGAAGCAATGGGATGACAAAGCTGATTTTTGGAATCAAAGTAGTAAGGATATGTGGAATCATGGCAGTCGACAAACCATCATTCCGTTCCTTAAAAAATATAGCCAGTCTGGTTCAATTTTAGATGCTGGTTGTGGGGATGGTTATGGATCCTTATTACTAGATAAGCAAGGTTTCCAAGTTACAGGTGTGGATGTATCCGCTAATATGATTGATAAGGCAAGGAAATTAAATCACGATACTAGTAGTCAATTTCTAAAAGCTGATATTGCAAGTCTACCGTTTCCAGACGGTACCTTTGATGCGATCATGGCTATTAATTCACTAGAGTGGACAGTCGATCCCTTACATGTACTAAAAGAATTCAGCAGAGTTCTGAAAACGTCAGGTGTATTGTGTATAGGTATACTAGGTCCAACAGCAGGACCGAGACATAATAGCCTTCCTCGCTTATATGGAGAGAATGTGATCTGCAATACCATGATGCCATGGGAATTTGAAAAGCTTGCAAAGGATGATGGGTATCATCTAGTTGATGCACATGGAGTATACAAAAAAGAAGTGAAGCCAGCGAATTTATATGGTTTATCAACTGAGCTACACCAAGCTTTATCGTTTATGTGGGTTTCTATTTTTGAGAAAGGCTTTGTTAAAGAACATTCATGATTTTAGCAGAGTTGATTGAAGTGGAAGGACGCGAGACTCCTGTGGGAGAAGCGTGTCGAGAGAGACCCCACAGGCGCAGAGCGCCGAGGAGGCTCAAGAGACCGCCCACGGAAAGCGAGTGTCCTGGAACGAAAATCAACACAATGTTTAACAGATTCTTAGAGGTGGAGGGTGTTCTTAACTATGCTTACATATGGTAAGAAAGGGATCTTCGTCATTTTATTATCCTTTATCACGGTAGCTTGCTCCATTATGGAAGAAAAGGATATTGTATTTATTCGCCAACATGTAGATCAATTCGATGTTCAAACCGTCCCTTACGAGGAGAAAGTCAAGTTGGAACTCACAACGGAAGAAATACTAAATGGGTTAGAAGAACCCATTAAACTCAATACCATACACAACACAGATGTTTATCTGACGGAGATCGTCGAAAGAGAAAATTCATTGAACGGTAATGCTGAAGTTATTATTAATATTGGTTTCGATAGTGTGTATCAATCTCCGAACGGAACGATGATCAGTTTATTTCAATTGAACCCTGAAGAAAACACATATACAACTGGAGATGTAAAATTAGAGGCTTTTGATAATGAGGGTGAACCTACTAGTTTTGGAAGCGGTATGGGGGATCATGAAGGGGAGTATGAGCAATTCGTCGGTTATGTGTTGGAAAAAGAGACACTCATGACTAGCGACACATGGACGTTCGAGATAAGTGGTCTCAACCTTTTACATTATAGTGAGAAATAGCAAATGCTTGGATTCGTCTTCCAAGCACTTGCTATTTAGATAGCTATCGTGCTTTAGTTTGATGGATGTGACTCCGATTTTCGTATTGTAGTAAAATATCTTCTATAATGGTTTGTGCAGAGTTGCTTTTAGAAATATCCTTTAAATTGTTCTTCATTGATAATAATCTTTCTTCGTATTTTAATAGATGTGTAACCTCGTTTAATAAATACTCCGGTCGATCTACTATGATAGCAGCACCCTTAGCTTGAAAATACTTGGCATTTTCGTTTTCTTGCCCAGGTACTGGCTTATAAAGCACTAATGGTAGACCGATGGAAGCTGCTTCACTTAACGTGATTCCACCTGGCTTTGTAATCATACATGTTGAAACTCGGAATAACTCATCCACACGTTCTACATAACCAAAAACAAATAGTCGATCTTTATGCGAAGCTACTAAATGATTGAGTTCTTCTTTCAGAAGTCTGTTACTCCCACACACTACAATCAATTGAATGGAATCGGCTTGCAATAAGCTTTCACAATGTTCCACTGTATGTTTTAATACTCCGTGAGCACCTGCCATAATGAGGATGGTCTTTTTCTGAGTATTCAACCCGTATTTTTTATAGAGAGAAGAAAGAGGTTGACCTTGAGTAAATGAATCTCTAATAGGGATTCCCGTCACAAGAACTTTAAAACCCTCCACACCCTTTTGGATCAATCGATTTTTTACTTCTTCAGTTGCAACGTAATACTTTTCGATCTCTCGATGAATCCAAATTTGGTGTAAACAAAAATCAGTCACAACATTGTAGGTTGGAATTATTGATTTTCTTTTTGTTTGTAACTCTGGTACGACAATCAAGGGGAATGTATTGATAATAATGTCTGGTTTCTCCTGGTCTAATAGAAGAGAAAGTCGCCTTTTACCAAAATTCCTATACCAATAGGCAATCTTTTTATCATGAATCTTTTCAATTCCATAATAAAAAAGGCGATAGAATTGAGGGCCAACAGTAAAACATTTTAAATATAAATACTTTGTAAATTCAGTAATAATGGGGTGAGCTTCAGCGAACAGGTCAATTACTTTAACATTGTCAATGCCTAATTCATGGAGTTTTTGTTCAAGCGTATGTGCTACTTGAACATGACCATTGCCATATTTAGCTGTTAAAATTAAAATCTTCGGCCGTTCCCTCATTAGCATGCTCCCCCTTGACTCAGTTTGATATATGTTAACCTTATCACATCCATGTAACGTGAAAATAAAGAGAACATATAGTTATATAAAGGGCTCAATAAGTTTTTGTAAAAGTATATTAAACTTTATGGACGTAAAGAGTTATAATGAGAAAGGTGATTTAAAGTCCTATATTCAGCTTTTGAAAAATGAAAATAGCGGGGGTCTCAACATGGGAAAACAGGTATTATCAGACATCGAGATTGCACAGCAGGCAAAACTAAATCAAATTTATAAAATTGCTGAGGAGCTAGACATTAATCAAGAAGAGCTTGAGCCGTACGGTCATTATAAAGGAAAGCTAAACTTATCATTGCTTGATCGATTAAAGGATCAATCGGATGGTCATGTGGTCCTAGTTACAGCAATCAATCCAACTCCTGCTGGAGAAGGTAAATCAACGGTAACAGTTGGGCTTGGACAAGCTTTACATAAATTAGGAAAAAAAGCGATGATTGCAATGAGAGAACCTTCCTTAGGCCCAACAATGGGAATTAAGGGTGGTGCCACTGGTGGGGGGTATTCCCAGGTGGTTCCAATGGAGGATATCAATCTTCATTTCACAGGAGATCTCCATGCCATTACTACAGCGAATAACGCATTATCTGCTTTCATCGATAATCATATTCACCAAGGAAATCAACTTCAGATTGATGCTAGAAGAGTAGTATGGAAGCGGGTTGTTGATTTAAATGACCGTTCACTTAGAAAGGTGATTGTTGGTCTTGGTGGACCTATTCAAGGTGTTCCACGTGAGGATGGCTTTGATATAACTGTTGCTTCAGAGATCATGGCAGTATTTTGTTTAGCAACAGATTTAAAGGATTTAAAGATAAGATTAGGACGAATTGTTGTAGCCTACAATTTCAATCGAGAGCCGATAACAGTTAAGGATTTAGGCTATGAAGGTGCACTAACGATGATTCTAAGAGACGCCTTAAAGCCAAATCTTGTTCAAACATTAGAAAACACTCCTGCGATCATTCATGGAGGTCCATTTGCTAATATTGCACATGGATGTAATAGTGTCATTGCGACGAGGTTAGCCGCAAAATTAGGGGATTATGTCATTACAGAAGCTGGGTTTGGTGCGGATTTAGGAGCAGAGAAGTTCTTAAACATAAAGTGTCGGGCTGCAAACATTAAACCGAGTGTAGTTGTAATCGTTGCTACGATTCGAGCATTGAAAATGCATGGAGGGCAATCGAAAGACCAACTAAAAGAGGAAAATGTTCAAGCATTACAAGAAGGAATTTTAAATCTTGAAAAGCATATTGAAACCATTCAAGGGTTTGGATTGCCATTTGTAGTAGCCATTAATCGTTTCATCACTGATACGGAAGAAGAAATTTCTTGGTTACAGCAATGGTGTAAGGAAAAGAAAGTAAGAGTGGCTTTAACTGAAGTGTGGGAAAAGGGCGGAGAAGGTGGAATTGAATTAGGAAACCAGGTAATTGCTGCCATTGAAGAGGACGATAATAAATTCACCTTCT
This sequence comes from Bacillus sp. AK128, assembly GCF_053903075.1. Classification (NCBI taxonomy): domain Bacteria; kingdom Bacillati; phylum Bacillota; class Bacilli; order Caryophanales; family Bacillaceae; genus Bacillus; species Bacillus sp. AK128. Next base: position 1,658,398 of record NZ_CP096379.1, read on the forward strand.
TATATGATGCGAATGAATCTATCGAACAGAAGATAACGGCGATTGCCCAGAAGGTATACGGAGCCAAAGGTGTGGATTTTACAACTGCCGCAAGAAAACAAATGGTTCAATTTGAAAAAGCTGGTTGGGGGAACCTCCCGATTTGTATGGCTAAAACACAGTATTCCTTATCAGATGACCCTACCAAGCTAGGACGCCCCTCAGACTTTACGATTACAATTCGTGAGCTTAAGGCATCAATTGGTGCAGGCTTCATCGTCGCATTAACAGGTGATGTCATGACAATGCCAGGTTTACCAAAGCAGCCTGCTGCCTTACAAATGAATGTTGATGAAGAAGGAAATATGGTAGGTTTGTTCTAAACTTCCAGATTAAGTATGATGTGACTAATCACTGATATAATAAGACTAACAGTTTGAGTCTGTAAAGGAGAGAATGCTTTTGTTTGATCCCACGATTTTTGATAATTTAAAGGTAGTGGTAGAAGGTGCCGTTTATGACCGGGATCTCGAAGGAGAACTAACGGTTATAAATAGGAAGGATATGATTGATCTTGCAACTATGTCTAGACACTATCTCATCACATTTAAGCTACCTGATCAAACTAGAGCATGCTGTTCATGGGAGTTGGCTTCAACAGTAAGTCAGCTTTCAAGCGAACTGTTGGTCTTGAATAAAGAGAAAATGGGTTGTTCCACTGAAATTACCTTCAAGATGGATCTTGATCAATCGAGTGGAGATGTGACAGGTTTACAATCAATTGTTTCAAATGTATGGGGAGACCGTGAAATAAAAACAAAAATAATTTCTGACTTTCCTGAAACAGGACAAAACGAAGTCGAGATTAAGTTAATATTTAACCGAACCATTCAAGAGGAAGATATAGATGATTTACTAGACATGTTCCACTATATGGAGAAGACTTTACATTTGCTTCAGGCAAATGGTTATTAATCAAACTAGGAGAGTGCAAATGGAAACTTCGATTAAAGAATTTCGCTCATTCCTTTCTGAGGCATGGACAAAGGCAGGTTTTTCTGAGTTTACTAAAGTTCAATCAAACGCGATACCAGGAATGCTTCAAAAAAAGGATATGATGGTTGAATCACCACCTGGTACAGGAAAAACTCTAGCTTATTTACTACCGATTTTTGAAGCATTGAATGAAGAAGTGAAGAGTCCTCAAGGAGTGATTGTTGCCCCGACGAAAGAATTAGCGATGCAAATTCACGAGGAAGCTCAAAAATTCTTAAAGGATAGTCCCTTTTCCTCAGCTTCGTTTATTGGAGGAGCGGATTTAAAGAGACAGCTGGAAAAGCTCAAAAAGCATCCTCAAATTATAATCGGGACACCACATCGGATCGTTGAACTGATTGAGCTAAGAAAACTTAAAATGCACGAAGTAAAAACAATCGTATTGGATGAAGCTGATCAGCTATTAGGCTCGGGTGCAACAAAAGAAATTGATCGTATCATTCAATCTACGTTAAAAGATCGTCAGCTAGTTGCCTTTTCTGCAACGATTCCACAATCTACGATGGACCAGCTTGAAAAAAGAATGAATAGTCCAGAGAAATTAACCATTGAAACAACACTTGAGCTTAAGGAAAAAATTAAGCACCTCTACATAGTCTGTGAACGTCGTGAGAAAATTGACTACTTACGTAAGCTTTTACACACAGAACCAGATATGAAAGCTATTGCCTTCATCAATGATTCTTTTCATCTAGAAGCATTAGGCGAGAAGATGAAGTATAGAAAAATTAGTGCTGGTATTTTATACAGCCAGTCCACACAAGCAGAGCGGGAAGCAACGATTAAGAAGTTTAGAATTGGTAAATATCAATTACTGCTGGCAACCGATGTTGCTGCGAGGGGACTTGATATTGAAGGAATTACTCATGTGGTTCATCTCGATCTTCCTGAGGCTATTGAACAATTTGTTCATCGTTCAGGGCGAACAGGAAGAATGGGGGCAACGGGTACAGTTGTGTCAATCGTTACACCGGGTGAGGAACAAGGATTGCTTCAATTTGATAAAAGACTGAAGCTAGGTTTAGAAAAGGTAGCTTTATATAGAGGCCAATTGACGGATGAGCAGTCAAAACGTCCAGAAAGAAGTAAAGGTACTGGATCACCGAATCGTCCGAAGAAGAAGGTCGTAAATAAAAAGAATCGTTAATCATGTTAAATGGGGGGAGAAACAATGTCCGTTTACGACTACAACGCCTTAAATATTATGGGAAAAGAAGTTAAGCTTTCTGACTATAAAAATAGAGTCCTTTTAATAGTTAATACGGCAAGTAAATGTGCGTTAACCCCGCAATTTAAGAAGCTACAAGAACTGTACAATGATTATAAAAATACAGGCTTAATTGTACTTGGGTTTCCTTGCACCCAGTTCCGTAACCAAGAACTTGGCAATAACGATGACATTGAGGAATTTTGCCAAGTGAACTACGGAGTAACCTTTCCCATGTTTGGAAAGGTTGATGTTAAAGGGGAGGATGCCCACCCCTTATTTCAATATTTAACAAAAGCGAAAAAAGGGTTTCTAGGCTCTGAAGCAATTAAATGGAATTTTACGAAGTTCTTGATCAATAAAAATGGTGAAGTCGTTAAGCGATACGCACCTACAACGAATCCAGCGACCATTCGGAAGGATATCGAGGAATTACTTTAGTGGGGACAGGTGTTAGAGCAACGAAACAAGCGGATTTTTCCGGCTATTGCAATTCCAATTATTTCGACTTCGATTTCTTACTAATCCTATTCTCAAGCGAAAAAGCATGATGATTAAAAAATCACCATGCTTTTTATTACGTTATTTGTACTGTTATTGATGATTTTGTACTTCAGAAGAGGAATCGTTATCTAGAATGATAAGTACTCTCTTACTTATTAGCTCGAGTATACTTCTGAATTTCCTCTTGCAACTGCTTGTTTTTTTACAGGGATGTAAAGATCCATCTCTTTATCCACTGCTCCGTAGCATCTTTCATCATACAATTCGAATTCTACTGTTCCATCATGTTCATAATTTGATTTCGGGAACCATTCTGTAAATATTTGATTCCAGGTGGACTGAATAGAAGAGGTAAACGATTTCTCATCTGATTTAGGTGTTGTGAATACCGCATATTCTAGTTCTGGAATTGTTATAGAAACCATTCCTTCAGGTACATCTGTCCCCTTTGGAACTTCCATTCCAATTACATATACAAATTCACCCGTTTCAGGATTAAAATCCGTACAGATTCCTAACTCTTGATTTTGATGAATGGGATTTGGAATTTTACATCCTAATTGATTCTGCATATATTGTTGCCAAAACTCTGGGATGTCTCTATTATTCTGGCCGTCTACATTTCTCGTTTTAAGTTCATAGCCAATAATATGAAGCTCTGGTTTTTTTATAATATTTGGTTCCATACAAATACCTCCTAGAGAGTGAGTAATAACAAGGCGAGCTTTTCCTATTAGTGGTCCAGATAAGCACTTGGAGTCACGATATTGTCTGGGTGAAACAGCGTAGAATTTTTTGAATGCTCGATTAAATGATTCAGGATATTGAAATCCAAGATCAAAAGCAATATCAATCACCTTTTCGTCTGTGTAAAATAATCTCTCTGCAGCGTTAGTAAGTCTCCTTTTACGAATGTAATCCATCACCGACTCTCCGACCATTGTCTGAAAAACACGGTGAAAATGAAAAGGCGAGAAACAAGCAACCTCAGCCAGTTCTACTAACGTAATTGGGCTATTTAAGTTTCCCTCAATATAATCAAGTGTTCTTTGTATACAGACCTCATATTCCAATGCACTCACCTGCCTTATATTCACTATAACAGTGGTAGTAAATAAGTTCTTAACCATTTTTGCTATATTTGCTATATTTTTATATCAAGGAGAATTACCGCTCTTGGTCAAGTTACTTACAAATTGTCCAAAATAGTATAAAATGAATTGGAAATAATATCAAACTAATATACTGTTTTTTAATCTATTAAGTAGAGGTTTAGTAAGGAGAGATGTTTCTAGTGAGTGAAGAACTATTATTTAATATATTCTTAGAAGAGATTGAATCAAATCATACATATTGTAAGGTCAAACATAGAGAAGCAGTAAGGGCAATTATTCTTCATGATCATAAAATCCTCTTAATTCAGTCGAATAAAGGAGATTATAAATTTCCGGGTGGAGGACTCGAAGATAATGAGAACCATTTAGATGCTCTAATTCGTGAGGTGTCAGAAGAGACTGGTTATATCAACTGTGAAGTCAAAAAAAAGATAGGGACATATATTGAAAGGAAATTAGATGAATACGAAACTGATACATTATTTCAAATGTCCTCATATTATTATATTTGCCAATTAACAAATAAGGAAAAAGTAGAACAACAATTAGATGACTATGAGCAAGCTTTGCAATTTACACCAGTATGGGTTCCTTTAGACAGTGCGGTTGAACAAAATGAGTCACTTATTCATGAAAGTGAAATGAATGGATGGATTAAACGAGAAACACTGGTTTTACAGAAGCTAAAAGATATGCAAAAGAGTTGTCTGTAGAGGCAGCTCTTTTGTAAATGAGACTTTGTCCTATCTTAAAAAGTGATATTATGGAGAGAAAAGAAGTCCTCATCATAATAGTATTTTAGCCTATTATAAAGGTTGTTTTTCAGCAAATAGTAAAAAGGAGCTCTACCATGTACAAACTTATGCTTGTTGAAGATGACATTCAGTTAAGTAGACTGATGAAAGATAACTTGGAGCGGTATGGGTATAACGTTCACCAATCCGAAAATTTCCTGAGTATAATAGATGAATTTATTAAAGTTCAGCCAGACCTAGTTTTATTGGATATTAACTTACCTTATTATGACGGCTATCATGTATGTAGGAGTATTCGTAGACAATCCAAAGTACCCATTCTCATCATTTCAGCACGTAGTCAAGAATTAGATCAGATTATGGCTCTTGAACTTGGGGCAGATGATTATCTGACAAAACCATTTACCTTTGAAATGCTGCAGTCCAAGGTGAAGGCAACAATCAGAAGAGTATATGGGGAATATGCCTCGGTAGAACAGGCGGACACTTCTGTGGGTGACATGAGTATAGATCCTAACAACCTGACCCTAGCTTATCAGGGGAAAAAAGTTGAGCTTAGCAAAAATGAATATAAGCTATTGAAAAAGTTAATGGATCAACCTAATGTTTTTGTTTCGAGGGAAGAGCTGATCGAGGAAGTCTGGGATTCTGTTCATTTTGTCGATGATAATACGCTTACGGTCAATATTAGTAGAATTAAGCAACTTATTTCAGAGCTTGGATTGAATGGAACGATAAAAAGTAAACGAGGGGTAGGGTATATGCTTACATCACCTAAGGAGGATAAAAATGCTTAACCATACCCTACAAAAGTTTATAAAAGATAGAATCCTACTAATTGGGTTTTTCCTTTTAAATATGATATGTGTAATCGCATTTTTTCATCTGAGTGAGTCATCTAATACGGAGTTACTATATCCTTTTAGCGTAGGTATCTTCTTATTAGCTTTGTATCTCGTTATAGACTGGTTCCGGTATTATCCGATGAACAGTCAGATGGAAGGCATGTTAAATAACCAGGACGTACAGTTAAAGCCACAATCAGAAGAGCAGAAGTTGTATCAGCAACTATTAACGAAAATCGTCTCCGAGAATACTAAAAGAACCTCAGAAATGAAAGAACAAAATAAAGAACGAATCTATTTTTTATCTCATTGGATGCACCATTTAAAAACACCCGTTTCCGTTATCGAGCTCATGATTAATGATGAATTAAAAACAACAGAAACTCCTCAGGTATACGAAAGAATTCTTCAAGAAAATAATCGATTACTCACTTCTATCGAACAAGGTTTAACGATGATCAGAATTGATCGTTTTGAAAATGATTTAGATATTAAGTCTGTGGATTTGTTACCCTCTTTAAGAAAATTGATAAACAACCGAAAGAGAGAATTTATCTATAACTCAATATTTCCTTCTATTGAATTTGAAGGGAAAACTACATTTATCGTGACAGATTCCAAATGGAACGAAGTGCTACTAGATCAAGTCATTTCAAATGCCATCAAATACTCAAGTATAAAAGAGGGAAGTAAGAAGCTTTCCTTCATCATCAGAGTAGATGAAGAGCATACAACCCTATCAATTATAGATGAAGGGATTGGAATCCCTACATATGATGTACCAAGAGTCTTTCAACCTTTTTTTACAGGGGAAAACGGTAGAGAACTTTCAAATTCAACAGGGATTGGACTATACTTATGCAAGAAAATTGCGGATCGGCTTGGTCAAACAATCTCCATTCATTCAGAGGTCATGGTTGGAACAACTGTTACGATTCGCTGGGTAACAGGAAAGCAAGGTAAGCACTAAGAAACCTTACAAAACTGTAAGGTTTCTTTAGTCTCTTCAATGGCTATCGGGCCTAATCTTGTTTAGGATGATGTTATAGTCACTTGTTTAAGGAGGAAGCTGTGAACATTTTAGATGCTAACAATATTGTGAAAATATATGGTGAAGCGGGGAGCGCTGGCTCTACAACTGCACTGGACGGGGTAAGTCTTTCTGTTCAAAAAGGAGAGTTTATTGCGATCATGGGTCCGTCTGGGAGTGGTAAAACCACATTACTGAATCTATTAAGTGGAATGGATCAACCTACTTCAGGTGAAGTTACCATCTCTGGTGAGAATGTAAGCTCCCTAAATGTAAACAAATTAGCTCTGTTTCGGAGAAAGAAATTAGGGTTTGTGTTTCAGGATTTTAATCTCTTAGACAGCTTGTCTGTCAGAGAAAATATTCTACTTCCCATGATCTTAGAAAAGAAAACGGTAAATGAAATGGAGAAGCAAATTCAAGTCTTAGCGAATCTATTTGATATCAAAGGAATTTTAGAGAAATATCCGTACAATATATCTGGTGGCCAACAACAACGTACTGCTGTATGCCGAGCACTCGTGAACGAGCCAGAGCTAATTTTTGCAGATGAACCGACCGGGAATTTAGATTCTAAATCTTCTGCAGTCATTATGGAGTGCTTTGAGAAAATCGTGCAAGAGTTGTTAACAACGGTATTAATTGTAACTCATGATGTGTTTGCCGCAAGTTATTGTCAAAAGGTCATTTTTATCAAAGATGGTACCATTCATTCCTATATTGTAAAGAAGGGAAGTAGGGAGGAATTCTTAGATCAAATTATGGATAATGTAGCGATCTTAGGAGGAAAAGCCTATGACCTTTAATCACATCATCTGGAAGATGGCAAAAGCTCATTATAAGAAATATCTATTTTACTTTCTATGCAACAGTTTAACGGTAATGGTGTTCTTTATGTTTTCGTCTATCTATTTTAATGAGAGCATTGTTCAGGTGAAAAAACTAGATTCCATTAAATATGTGTTAACCGTACCGGCTGTTTCTTTAATAGTTTTTACTGTATTTTTCATTCACTATTCACATAAGATTTTTATGAAAAGAAGAAAAAGTGAGTTTGCTTTATTTATGTCAATTGGGATGTCGGGGAAAGATATTGGAAGGTTATTACTAGTAGAAAATGGAATCATTGCTCTCTTGTCCATTGGTTCAGGTCTCTTAGCAGGTGTAACTTTTTCTAGACTATTCTTTCTCATCTTAATTAATACTTTGGGGTTAGAGGTAGTTCCCTTTCATGTGAACAGCAGTATGTTCCAGTATACGGTGATCATCTATCTAATTGTATTTTTGGTCGCAGTTGCACATTCTCTTTTCCTTACTCTAACAAATCCGACCGTTTATTCCTTAAAAAGTGACAGAATGGCTGAAGAGGGAAAGTTTAATAGTCCACTACTAGGCTTGATCGGACTATTCATTCTGTTTGGTTCGATATTGGGCCTCTATTTAACGTATACCGGGCTTTATGGTGGTTATTTCCTTCTATTATGGGCTCTTTTAACTTTGCTAGGTTTGTTTATTTCTATAAATCAATTCTCTAGTTTTTTTATAAAACTAGCTAAGAAGTATCCATCTTTTTACTATCGGAGATTGTTTCTTCTTACAAATCTAGATTATAAATTTAAGCAGTTTACCTCTATTTTTATGCTCGTCACCGTTATGATTATGGTCACGATTTTATACAGTACGATTATTTTATTCACCTACTTAGAATATGAAAAAGAAGTATTGATTGCTAATCCATTTGATATAGCGCTCATACAATCCGAACATGAACAGTTATCTAAAGAAGAGTTATTTGCAATGGTTGATCAAAGAGAAAATCCGGTCCAAGAACATCTAGCTATACCGATTTATACGTATATAAAGAAGCTACCTTATAACAATAGTGATTACCATAATGAGGATCGTTTTGTGTTTATGTCCTCAGAGTATTTTAACAAGTTAACTTCAAGAGCAATAGAATTGAAGGATACCGAATTTTTATACTTTATAAATGAACAGCGACAATACGTGGGAAGTACGAATTTTAGTGAGAAACTTAACCTTCCTATTCTAGGGGAGAAAAAAACGTTTAGTCTTAAAGATATAGTGGTTGGGAAGGAACTCAACTATGTTGGTAATCTTCGAGAATTTCTAATCGTCAGCCCAACTCAATTTGAGTTAATAAAAAAGTATATAGAGGGAACCTCTTCCACGATTCATCTACTCAATGTTCAAGATTGGAAAGCAACAATGGGGGTTGTAAGAGAGTTAGAAGAGAAATTAACTAAACCTAATATAAATGATCATGCAGAAGATCTCTCTGTTTCTTCAAAAGTGGAGGATTATCAATACAATAAAAATGCTAACGGGGTATTATTTTTTGTGACATCGTTTATTAGTGTGATTTTCTTCTTTGGCTCGTTTATTTTACTTTATTTACACTTATTTTCCGAAGTTGATAAGGAAAAGGAAAAATATAAGAAGTTGTTTAAAATTGGAATGACCTTCAAAGAAATAAAGAAAACTGTTTCAACAGAAATCACAATCCTATTTTTTATCCCTACTATTCTTGGAACAGTTTTGTCCTTTTTATACATTGTAGCGATGGCAACAGATATAGGTGGTGTGATTGAAAATCCGCAAATTCTTGTTCACTTCTTAATCATAGCTAGTATGTATCAATGTATTCAATTCGGCTTTTTCTTATACGCGAAAAGAAAAATGGTTTTGTTAACTGCGTATAACGGGGAATTTAGACGCTTTTCATCTTTGAGTTGATTGCATAAGTTAGTAATCTAATTCAATATAGAAATCAAAAAAGTCGAATTCATTGCTAGTGAAATTCGGCTTTTTTATTTTAATTTAAATGATTTACAGTTGAAAATTCATGAAGTATTATTATGTTATACGATATATCGTTACGCATAATATCGTCTGACATACTATTGAGTTGAACAAGAGAAGGGATGAAAAAAATGACATATAATGGTGGGCCGATGACCGAAGCAATGTATTATGTACTACTATCCTTAATGCGTCCTAACCATGGTTATCAACTTATGCATGCGATTACGGAAGTTTCGAATGGAAGATTAAAAATGGGTCCAGGGACACTTTACGGAGTTCTCTCAAGGATGCAAAAAGACGGACTAATTTCACTAGCAGAGAATGATGGCAGAAGGAAGACATATCAAATTACAAAAGTAGGAGAACAAGCACTGCGTATAGAGTATAGTCGATTAAAATCCTTGATCATAGACAGCAAGATTTTGGAGGAAGGTGATGAGAATGAATAAAACCGTACATAAAATTCGTCCTAGTGATTATTGGCGAATCGGTGAGCATGAAAGCTGGTTTGCAGAAATGGCGGCTAAAGGTTTACATCTAAGGAAAATGGGGATCCATTTTGCCAAGTTTGATAAAGGTGAACCAAAGAAAACAAGGTACAGAATAGATGTATTCATGAGGAAGAAGACTTCACAAGAACAAATTAAGATTTATGCTGAAAGTGGTTGGGATTATGTAACAAGCTATAGTTTTTTTCATGTGTTTTCATCACCAGAAGAGCTCGATGCACCAGAACTTCATACAGACCCCGCCGAGCAATCATATACATTAAAAGAACTAGATAAGAAATTAGTTTTGAACGCTATTACAATAATTGTCGCAATGATTTTAATAATCGGTATGTTATCTTCAATTTGGTTTCTTGATGGGACACCTACCTTTATTATGGTCGACGGCGGGGCTATTCAACAATCAATCCTAGCAATCTTTTTTTTGTATTTGGCCTATCAATCGCTTCAAGCATCCATTTCCATTCGTGCTTTGAGAAGAAATCTACTTGAAGGAAAACCGATCGATCACCATGCTCCGTGGAAAAAGCACTATAAAATACATTCTACCATGGCTTTTCTCTTTACATTAGTAATTGGATTGAGCGCTATCATTCCATTCGTTCAGCTTGTGAAGATGGATACAAAAACATTACCCGAAGGAAATCTTGACTTACCGATTATTAGGTTAGCTGACGTAGAAGAGAATCCAGCTCTAATTCGTGGGGAACCTTCTTATGAGAGTGAAGGTGTGGATTGGGGCAACCGGTATACGTTTGATTGGAGTCCATTGGCACCCGTGCAATATGAAACAGATGAACAGGGGCTGGTTCCTGGAACAATGTGGAATGATGGAAGTGGTGTATATTCACCGGCAATTCATACACAGGTGTATCAGCTAAACATACCGACTCTGGCGGACAATCTTGTCTCAGATTTAATCGAAAGATACAGTTATGAAACTAGTAGAGAAGAATATGTTGAAACAAAACATCCAGACTTGGATCTTTTAGTTGTTCATGAAGAGAAGGAAATGAAAGAAGTGTTTGCATTCAAAGGAAGAGCGGTCATGTATGTAAGGTATTATGGCTATGCAGATATAAATTCAATCATAGATAACTTAGTGGAGAAGATTAATTTAATTTCGGAATAATACTGAGTTTGATAGTCTTTTGTTATCAAGCTTTTTGACAAATGAATCCTACTCTTTTTTATCTAGGCGGGGATTAATCCAAGAAGGATTAACCCCTTTTTTGTAGAATTTATTCAATGATTAATTAGCATAAGATAAAATAAAAGTATGTTAGAGACGAAATAGAAACAGTGTATAAGATAATAATAGTCAAAATTGACATGAGGTATTATTTATTAACTGGTAAAACTGAAAATTCTACCAAGAAAATGTGGAGAACTATGATAAAAGAACCTCCAAAATTTAAAAAGTGGGTTTTAATCTTTAGCGTTTGATCAAGCTGAAACTGCCGAACTAGTACCTGAAAATGTATGAATAGAAGAGGCGGATTTTTTCTTTTTTTCAATATATGCTCCTACTCGAAAGAATACAAGAAATGAATATGGCATAGTCCATCTTGGTATTATGGGTACTTTCTTTAAAGTGAAAGACGGACAATATGATGATTCAATTTGGGTAAATTTCTTAAAGTAATGGATGTACTCTTTAACAATGTTCTTTAAGAAAGGCCTTTTTGTTAAGATTCTTGCTTTAACTTACCTTTGTTAACAAGTATAGTTGATTGGAGTGGAAGGCACTCGACTCCGGCGGGAGAGTGAGGGAAGTGTGAGACCCCACAGGCGAAGCCGAGGAGGCTCACATCCCTCCTCGCGGAAAGCGAGTGCCTGCAACGGAAATCAACGGACCAATTTTAAATAGTCTTATAAAAGAAGCAACAAAATATCTGAAAATCCCTAAGAATACCCAGGGTGACTTTTATGTTCAGTTAAGAGGGAGCTAGATGGATATGAATGTAAAAAGTAATCAAGCTATCAAAATAAGACCTATAACTATAGATGATTTCGAAAATGTTCTAGCATGGAGTAAGGATCTTTCGTTTTGCTTAGCAAATGATTGGGAGAAAAATAGAGACGAGAAAGAATTATATAGCTGGTGGCTCCATTGTGTAAATAATCTTGCTGAAGACTTTATTCGATTGGGAATTGAAATGGAAAATAGACTAATTGGTTATGCTGACCTAGCTTGTATTAAAAATACCACGGCTGAATTAGGCATTGCAATTGGTGAAAGCTCACTATGGGGTAAAGGAATTGGCTACACTTCTAGTAAATGTATGATGGACTACGCTTGTACCCATTTAGGAATTACAGTCTTTACTGCAGAAACACACGAAACAAATATTCGCTCAAGAAAAATGCTCATCAGATTAGGATTTAAAGAAGTTAGTAGAATCGGAACTGAAGAGTACTTAGGAGCAGAGAGTCAATTAATACAATTCAGGCTTTCATTATGATAAAGCACTAACACAAACGATTGGGAGCGATAATCCAAAGAGGGTTATCGTTTTTTTGAGGGTATTTATTTTTACTTAGGCTCTATTTCTGATTCAAAGATTATTTCACTAAGGCTGATTGACATTCTTTGTTACTTTTTATAATTACGTGATTTAAATCTCTCATTCTACAATTGAATAAAATATAAAAATTTTTGAATCAAAACGATTAGTTGTAGAGTCTAACAGTTTGGAAGGGGGGCGGTTTTCATAGTAAATCATACTATTTCTCTTATTGAACAAGCGAAAAATGGCGATGAGGAAGCCTTTTATAATCTTATAGATCAGAAAAAGACTGAACTTTACCGCATGGCATTTATCTATGTACAAAACGAAAATGATGCCATTGAAATATATCAGCAAACCATCATTCGAGCATTCGAGGGATTACCCAAGCTGAATGAACCTAAATACTTTTCTACTTGGATTACACGTATATTGATTAACTGCTGTAAAACATACATAGCAAAAAGGAAGAAAATGGATCTTGTTGATCCGACGAGTTTCGAAACAATGAACACCATATCATACTCCAATATTGAAGAACATTTAGACCTATGGAGTGCACTTTATCAGCTTGATGAAAAATATAAAACGGTTCTATTATTACGATTTTATCAGGATTACTCGATTACCCAAATTGCTTCAATTTTACAATATCCTGAAGGAACAGTGAAAACCTATATTAGAAGAGGGTTACAAGCATTACGATCACAGTTAAAGGGGGCGTATATTGATGAATGGGTTCAATCCGTTGAAAGAAATGATTGATACAATTCCTGTTCCAGAAAAGCGATTATCTGAGGTATTGCGTATTGAAGGCATGACCAAAATCTTTAGACAGAAGGAACATAATGTAACGGCCATAAAGAATATCCATTGTACTATTTACGAGGGGGAAATGGTAGCGATTATGGGAACGAGCGGTTCTGGTAAGAGCACCTTACTTAATATGATTAGCGCAATTGATGAGCCCACGGAAGGTGCACTTTTCTTATTTGGGAAGCAAGCAAATAACGTGTATAAAGAGCCGAATGCTTCTAATTTTAGGAAAGAAAATATTGGCTTTGTATTTCAGTCATTTCATTTACTTAAAGACCTGACCGTTGAAGATAACATTTCTTTGCCGCTCATTCTTAACGATGTGCCAAGTAAGGAAATCAAAATCCGTGTAGAAAATATAATGGAAAAATTACAGATTTCAGCATGGCGTAAGCACCTTCCGCACGAACTATCTGGTGGTCAAAAACAACGTGTTGCCATTGCTCGGGCGATTATTACAAATCCTCCTATTTTGCTCGCGGATGAGCCAACAGGAGCACTTGATGTCAATACAACCGATGATATTTTACATCTTCTTGTCAGTCTGAAAAAGGAAATGAATCAAACCATTTTACTTGTTACTCATGATCCTTATGTTGCAACATTCGCAAATAGAATTCTCTTTTTTCATGATGGTAGAATTGTTGATTCTTACCATAATACCAATACAGATGAAGATTTAGATAATATTTTATCCAAATTTAAATCGTGTACTCGAGGTGATTGATCATGTTTAGTATTCGTAGCATTGCGATGAAACTATTTCGTGCTGCTTGGGCTCATGTTGCTACAAGTATTAGCATGATCGCAATTAGTATTTGTTTAATAATGACAATGAGCCTTTATATTTGGAATGCTAATGCACAATTGCAAGAGGAAATTCACGCAGTGTTTGGAGATGCTGATTTAACAATCGGATACAATCCTGAACAAGAAAAAACTATTTCAACCGCACTTTATAATCAATTAAGCTCTCTAGATGGAATTGATATGGTATCACCTGTTTTGATTGCGCAAACAACTGTAGAACAGATGGATTCTGTATATACTCTCGGGGTTGAGAATGATGATCTTGTAAAAAGTAGGTACCATTTTTCAACAGACCTAAAGAGTAATGAAATCATCTTATCAGAAGGAATTGCCAAGGTATTACAGAAGAATATGGGGGACCAAGTCCTCGTTCAAAATACGACCTTTATCATTAAAGAAATACTACCAACTGTAAAAATGGCCGAAGAAACAAGCTTTGTACTATTGCAGAATTCCGTTGTAAAAGAGTGGGTTCCGTATGCGGATCATGAAACAAAGGGTCTTTTTGCGTTAATTGAAGCCGATCATCCTTCAGAGATTGGTAGAAACATAAAGCAAATAGACAGCAATTTGAGAGTAGACATTACGAACGAGTATGATTTTGTGAAAATGAATTTGCAGTCTTTAATGATTTTTATCATTGTTTTATCAGTTTTTATTTTAATCATCACAGGGATGTTATTACTATCAACCTTCCAATTACTATTCTACAAATTAAAGGAACAACTAATGGTTTTGAGATCTCTTGGTGCATCTTCTAACCAAATTGGGAAAATTATTAACACGCAACTATCTTTCATTATCTTATTAGGAGTCATCATGGGAACAGTAGTCAGCCTATTGGTCATCAAATTAGGATTGCCACAGCTGATTTCATTCTTATCACTACCAATTGCTAGAAATGATTTTCCTGCCATTCTCGTGTTATCTATTGGGTTCATTAGTTTTGGAATTCTTCACCTTATCACAAGGTGGCAGATTAATAAGGCAATGAAGCTCCTTCCTTTACAAATCGAAAGTGACAATGAAGATCTTCAGTTAAAATTGACTACTTTTAGAGTAATGGTGATTAGTGTGATGTCATTTATATCACTTTTTTGTTTCGTTACCGGACAGTTGCAAGAGAATTCAGGTGGAAAAGGCCCTTTACTGATTATTTTCGGCTCGCTTATTCTATGTGGGGTGGTTCTTCTTCTAACCCCATTTATTTTAAAAGCGCTTTTATCAATAACCTTACAGCCTATCCGAAAACTTTTTGGAAATGAAGTTTATTTAGCTAGCCAGCAACTATTACCACAAATTAAGCGCAACTCAACAGTTGTTCTAAGTTTAATTGGATTAATGGTGATCTTAATCTTTGGCAGTTCCTTATTAAAAAGTATTCAAGCCAACGAACAGGAGTACATTCAAAAGAGTTACGAGACTCCGGTTATTTTAAGTAATGAGATAGAGGATCAGTCTATAACACCTACTATAATGAACGAAATAGAAGACCTGCCTTCCATAACTTACGCATATGCCAAAAGTAATTTGAGTTTAATAGAATTTGAAAAAGACGGAAATTCCTTTAGTAGTGATTATACAACCATTGATGTTGATACATATACAAAGATGAACCGAATAAAACAGGTTCATGGAGACTTAACCAACGGACTGATTATTACAAGTAAGTTTGCCGATGAAAATCTGCTCTCAGTGGGAGATACACTTACCATTCATTTACCAGTCATATCAACTTCAGAGCTTGTAACAGCTGGGACGCACCAAGTAGTAGCAATCATTCCTGAGCCACTTAATCATGCTGATGTTTATATTGATTGGTCTTCCACCATTACCAAACAAGAGCAGCCGATTATAAACGAAATTATGGTGGAAACCACAGATACAAAACAAACAATAGCCGAATTACAAGGAATCTTAAACAAGTACCCTTCTTTTCTATTGAGAGATCAAGACACCATGTTAAAGCAAGCAAAGGAGATGTTTGAACAGCGTTGGAGTTTGTTTGTGGGAGTTTTCATTGTTTTGATTGGGGCAACATGTATAGGTGTAATTCAATCCTTACTTCATACCATTTATGTGAAGCGTAGTGACTACGCCGTTCAACGTCTTGTTGGACTTTCGCCTAATGGTTTAATAAAACTTATCCTTACCCAAGTACTGTCCTTTGTGCTATACGGCTTAACAATAGGGACGTTCCTCGGTCTTCTTTTAACAAGGATGTTATCAATAATTGATCCTGAGGGTCAGCTGAGGTTTAATTATTCGACACTTATTATAGTAAACACGTTCTTACTACTCGCCACGCTATTTGTTTTTACAGCACAAGGTTACTGGATCAGTCGAAGTAAACTTGCATTGGAAATGAAGAATATATAAAAAAAGTAAAAGGGCTGTGAAAGTTATTATAGCTTAGCCCTTCGTAAATCAGGCTGCCATTTTATGATGGCAGCTTATTATGTTTATGCGAACGTAAATAGGACTATTTCTCCTAATTGGATGGGTTCTGTGGAAATAAGCCGTTCCAATAAAAATCCATGATCTGACTGGCTGTTTCTTCTATGGTCGGAAACAGGCCTGTTTGGTCCGGATTGCGGTAATTACCGACCTTCAGTAAAGAAGTATAGCTTTGGACAGCAAATTCAGTATGAATCTCTGGAATTTCATTGTTATTAATTGAATCAGTAAAGGCCTTTTTAAGTGCATCGAACATTTTAGACTCTGCATTGTGCATATCCTGGAGTTGCTTCTCTGTCAATGAACTCTTAGCTTCTCGTAGAAAACCATCTAGGTCAATGTTAAAAGTTGCTCTTAAATGAGCTTCTGTTACACGATAAAGTCTTTGGCGTAATGGCTCAGGCTCAAGAAGCATTTGTAACATGTATCCTCGAATTCGAGTCATGAGCAAAACCATTGCCTCTGTGAACAAATCCGCTTTACTTTCAAAGTAATAGTAGATGGTTGCCTTCGTCACGTTACATTTTTTTGCTACATCATCTAAAGAGACATTCTGAAACCCATTGCTTAAAAACAGTTCTAATGCTGAATTAAGGATGATTTCATTTGTCGGTGTTGTTTGTTCATTTGAACGCGGTCTTCCGAGCGAGCGTTTTTTCTTCTCTTTCAAGCATGTCCTCTCCTCACTATTGAATCTTTTATATTATAGCACGTAGAGATATTTGTTGATAATTAACTTACCAGTATATATAATTTAAGTGCGTACAGGAATTAGTTGTAATAAAAGGGGAGAATAGAATGTCTATTAAAAAAATGGTGGAGTTTATCACTGGGCCAAGAAGTCGCTGGCTGACATTAGTGATTTGGGTATTTATTGTATTTTTATTAACTTCTGTGTGGCCACAAGTGAATAGTCAGGAAACAAATTCAAGTCAGCTACTTCCTGATTCAGCTATGTCTGTGGAAGCAGAGCGTATCACCGAGGAACAGTTTCCAAATGAAACAGGGGTTCCGTTATTGGTCGTGTGGTACCGTGATGGTGGGCTGAACGAAAGGGACTTTGAGCATGTTCAAGCATTATACAAGGACCTAAAAGAAAAACCTCTCGATTATCAATCAATGGTTCCAGACTTTGGAAGTGTCCCACCAGAAGTACTACTACAGTTAACTTCTGAAGATGGCGAGGCCCTATCTACACCTATTTTTTATGATACAGAGGCATCGGTGGACGAATTACAGGAATCACTGGATGTTATAAATGAAAAAATAAAAACGCTAACTGGTAAGGATTCATTTTCACAGGAGTTAACAGAAGGTGGATTGCATGTTCGATTTACAGGACCAGTTGGCATTCAGACAGATGCCACTGCCCTATTTAGTCAAGCTGATGTAACATTGCTGATTGCGACAGTCTTGCTTGTTTTATTCTTATTAATCATCCTCTACCGTTCTATTATTCTGGCATTAGTCCCATTGATTGGAGTGGGCTTTGCCTACGGAGTCATTAGCCCTTTACTAGGGTTTCTAGCAAGCAACGGGTGGATCGTGGTTGATGCACAAGCGATTTCTATTATGACGGTTCTACTTTTTGGTGCTGGAACCGATTATTGTCTATTTCTAGTGTCAAGATACCGTGATGAGCTACAACTCGAACAAAATAAATACAAGGCACTTCATTTGGCGATTGCTAATTCAGGTGGGGCTATTCTAATGAGTGCGTTGACCACGGCATTAGGACTTCTTACTTTAGGTCTAGCACATTATGCATCCTATGACCGATTTGCTGTTCCATTTAGTGTGGCCATTATCATCATGGGGATTGCTGTATTAACGTTGCTACCGGCGATTCTTTCTGTACTTGGCCGAGCGGCATTCTTCCCGTTTATACCAAGAACAGAGTCGATGTTTAAAGAGTTAGAAGCAAAAAAAGGAAAGCCAGTGCGTCGACCTAAGTACCGAAGCGCGTTTAGTAGAATGGCAGGAAGAGTTGTCACAGAAAAACCGTGGGTGATTATTACCATCACATTTATATTCCTAGTTGTATTAGCAGCCTTTGTACCTAGAATTGAATATACGTATGGTGTGTTTGAATCGTTCCCTGAGGATATGCCGTCTAGAGAAGGAAATACGATTATTGCTGAACACTACCCTGTTGGTGAAATTGCACCGGTGCAATTATTAGTGGAAACGGACGGTCAAGAAGTTTCCATTGAGGAAGAACTATCTTTATTGCCTTATGTAGAAGAAGTTAGTGAGCCTTTAGTTGGAGAAAGTAACGAAAACATGAAGGAATACAACATCATTCTATCTATAAATCCTTTCTCGAATGAGGCGATTTCTGTAATCCCTCGATTGAAAGACCAAGTAGAAACTATGTTACTAGAATCAGGTGTCGACCAAGCAGAAAGTCGAGTTTGGCTTGGAGGAGAAACCGCAAAGCTGTATGATACAGAGCAAATCACAAGTAGAGACCAAAGTATCATCATTCCTGTTGTGTTAGGAATTATAGCGATCCTACTGGTAGTTTATTTACGCTCTTTTCCTGCGATGCTTTATTTATTACTAACTGTCGGATTATCATTTTTATCGGCACTTGGACTCGGTTGGCTTGTCATTCACTATGGTTACGGAGCAGAGGCAATGCAAGGATTAATCCCTCTTTATGCGTTTGTCTTCTTAGTGGCTCTAGGGGGAGATTATAACATCTTTATGATTTCGAGCATTTGGAAAAATCGTAAGAAGATGTCACTGAAAAGAGCCATTTCAGAAGGGGTTGAAGAAACGAGTAGCGTGATTACATCTGCAGGTCTCATCCTGGCAGGAACGTTCGCAGTCTTAGCGGTTTTACCTTTACAAGTATTGGTGCAATTCGGAACGGTCACAGCGATTGGAATCCTGTTAGACACATTTATTGTCAGACCTCTTCTTGTCCCAGCCATTACAACAGTCCTTGGGAGATTTGCTTTCTGGCCAGGTGAGTTGTGGAAGAAAGAAGATGGCGAGAAGGAAGAAGCATAGTCGAAAAGTAAGGTGATAAAATTAGATTCTTCGTTAGTAATTATTTTGTCCTTAGGATATGTAGTGAGAAAACAGCTTTTCCGTAAAAAGGGTATAAGTATTCAAAGAGTAACACTTTCATCAAGTGTTGCTCTTTTCGTTTTAGAATTTTTTATGTCAGCTATAAGAGATTAGAATTCATACGTGGTAGGATTAATTATTGCGAATAAAGTAACTTTAGAAATATATCGGAGTTTACTTGAAGAAGGAATATTGCCTTATAGTCAAGAATAAATCACTCTATAAAACACTAGGGAGCGAGATAAGGGTGACAAATTTTAAAATCATTGGACCTAAGATTATTCCTTTTAGATTGATTGAACAAAAACAAGAATCAACTACCTTAGTCATTGTTTTACCTGGGGCAGGGTACACAGTACAAGCTCCATTGTTACACTTTACAACAGCTCTTTTTTACAATAAAGGTTTTGATGTATTACATATCAACTATACATTTAGTAGGGAAGAGATGTCTGCTTTAAAGGAAAGTGATTTCGCTAGAGATGTTCAACTTGCAATTGAAAGCGCAATTAAGGACAAAAAATATAGCAATTATTATGTAGTGGCTAAATCAATCGGAACAAAAGCTTTGAGTTATCTACTCGATCATACAATGTTCAAGGATGCGAGAATAGTATGGCTGACTCCCATACTACAAAATGATGCCGTTTTTCATGCAATGGTAAACAGTAATCAAAGAGGACTTTGTATCATTGGCGATAAAGATAGTTGCTTCATTAAGGAACGCTTTGAAAATTTAAAACATAATCAAAATCTACTTTTAAAAGTGGTCGAAGGAGGCAATCACAGTTTAGAGCTTGATGGAGAACCTTTGGAATCAATTGATGTGTTAAAGGATGTAGTATTTGAAATAGATAAATTCTAGTAGTCTACTGTTTTTTTTAAGGCTTATACTAACAGGATTAAGTTCAAAAAAAGGTTAAAGTACAAAGTGAATTTTAGAACCTCTTCTATGATAGGTGGGGAAGCATTTTGAGAAAGAAATATTGGGCAATATTAACCATCTCAATTTTTATTATTTTTTATTTAGTGATGTTATATTTTAACAGCAGTAAAGTTGCTAGGAATTATGTGAGTGAACACAACTACTTGATCCTCTGGTCACACGGAGATATACATACATTTACGTTAAATCAAACGAACTTACTAGAAATGCCTCAAAATTATATTTGGAGTTTACAAGAAAAAAGCCCAATCCCCTACCTAGGCAAAGAGATTACCACTGAACAGTTTTTTGGTTTTCATCCCCGATATGGTCTAAGGTACCTCAATGTGATGAAGGTTAATCAAATGTTTATAGGTGGGTATTCTGTAGAATACAGACTACTTCCAAGCAATGGATCGCCTGAGTCTATAACTGGGGAAGAGGTTTCAAATGGCAGACTTTACAAATGGAAGAACAATATTGAATTAGAATTGAGTAAACTGGATTAAGATCATAAAATGATAATCTTCTTAGGTTGCAGTCTTTATATCAAGTTACAGTTTGTATACTAAAAATGAATTTTTAAGCCACTTTGATAGACCATGGTAGTCCTACTATATTAAATAAAGATTCATTAAAAATAGCCGATATATTTAGTAGGCTAAAAACTAGGGGGACATCATGAAGATTAAAGCAAAATTATTTTTAATTGTTTCATTATTTACTTTGGCGGTTGTCGTCATCGTTGGTTTATCAGCGTTTCAACTTAATAATACTAAAAGTACGTATACAGAAATGCAGGAAGATGAAGCAGTTCAATTGTTACTAAAATCTATTCAATATCGATTTACAGGGATATCAAATGATGAAAGGGCTTATTTATTAACAGGAGATATGGAACTTGTTGAGGGAATTGAAGAGAAAATAGGTAAGATTGAGAGTTATTTTACTGAATTAGAGAAAATGAGCCACCTGGAATTAAGTGATCAGGAAGACTTTCAAACCATTAAGGAAACCTTGGCTGTTTATTTTGATAAAAATAAAGAGATGGTAGACGAATATAAAAGTGGCAATGTCGAACAAGCTTTAGAAACTCATATGAAAGAACAAAGAAGTATTCGTAAGGAACAAGTGGATCCTAGTATTGAAAAAGTTATAGAAAAATTCGAGAAAGAAATAGCAGAAGATAAAGAGATGTTTGCTCAAAAACAAAAAACAGAAAACATGATCTTTTATACTGTTGTTTCTGTTTTACTAGTAGCTGGACTTGTTTTAGCATCTATCATCATTCAATCCATCATAAAACCAATTAAGGTAATGACGAAATCACTTCAAGAAATTGCAGAGGGAGAAGGAGATCTTACTAGGGAGATTTCCGTTTCTTCAAAAGATGAATTAGGATTGATGGCTCAATCATTTAACAAAATGATATTTAACCTACGTGAATTAATTAAACAAGTTGGATCAAATGCTGAACAAGTAGCAGCTGCAGCTGAGGAATTAACAGCAAGCTCAGAGGAGACAACTCGTGCCACTGAGCAGATTTCATCTACTGTTCAAGAAGTGGCAAGTGGTTCTGATAGACAGATTACTAGTCTAAAAGAAACGTCTAGATCAGTAAGTCACTTAACAGGGACGGTCACTAAAATAGCTAACAGTTCAGAACAAGCATCACAAACTGCTGATATTGCTTCGCAGAAGACAGTTGTCGGTAATGAAGCGATTAAAAAGATTGTGATTCAAATGAATGGAATTAATCAGACAGTCAATCAATTATCAGACGAGGTTACTAGATTAGGTGAGCGTTCTAATGAAATAAGTAACATTGTTGAAACAATTACAGGAATCGCAAATCAGACTAATTTACTTGCATTAAATGCAGCAATCGAAGCTGCTAGAGCAGGTGAACATGGACGTGGCTTTGCAGTTGTTTCTGATGAGGTTCGTAAACTAGCTGAACAGTCAGCAGCATCTGCTCAGCAAATATCAGAATTAATAGAAACCATTCAATCAGATACGACTCGTACAGTCGAATCAATGAACGAAACGACTAATCAAGTATCACAAGGAATTTCACTTGTTCATAGTACAGGCCAGTCATTCACTGAAATTCAGCAATCAATTGCCGAAGTATCCATCCAAATTCGAGAAGTATCTCAATCTGTTATGGAAATGGATCAAAACACCAAGGATATGGTTAAAGATGTTCAAATTATAAAAAATATCTCAGACATCACTGACAGAGGAACCCAAGAGATGGCATCTGCAACAGAGGAGCAGGTGGCATCAATGGAGGAAATTGCAGCATCCGCAGCTTCATTATCTAAGATGGCTGAAGAGTTACAAACATTAATTGGAAAATTCAAAGTGTAAAATTACATTCAGCGTACCTCAAAATGAGGTTCGCTGTTTTCATAAGTTGTGTATTTTACTGATTTAAAATGTTTTGTATATCCCCTCATGTTACTATATTTTTATACCGTTAAAGGTAAAATATGTTAAAAGTGAATTAACTTGTAAACTAGTATCATGAATAGCATAAATGGGGTGATTTTCTTGAGTAATGACAATCAATCTAAATTAGAACAATGGCGGTCCAAATATGCAGCAATTGCGACAGCAATAACGTGTTTATGTACGGTAATCATGAGCTGGGGAAATAATTGGATCCTTACAGGTATTTTGGGATTAGGGGTAGTGGTTTGTGGAACGATGGGATTTTTTGATATAAAGCGTTCTAAAGAGGAAAAAAATAAAAAGAGGACTTTTTCTAAATAAAGAGGCTTTAAAGTGCATGTAGGTAAAGAATGGTGAACACTTATTTAATAAAAATTCTTAAAGAGAAAGAAGCTTAGAGATTAATAGTTGAATCTATAGTAATGGCTTATTTTAGTTGAACACTTTTTATATTAAAAGGTATTATAAAGTTGATGGTATATATTAACAATTAGTGGGAGAGGTAAAATATCATGAATAATGACCTTATAAAGGTGTTGGAAATAGTCAGGTTAGGGGAAAAACTAAAATATGAAATGAGACATAGTTGGTTATCTAATGGTAGACAAGAAAGTGTTGCAGAACATACTTGGAGAGTTTCATTAATGGCAATGTTAATAGCGCCGTATTTAAAGGAAGAAATAGACACATCTAAGCTTTTAAAAATGATTATTATCCATGACCTTGTTGAAGCAGAAGCAGGAGATATCCCTGCTTTTGATACTCTAGATAATTCGGAGATAAAGGAACAAAAAGCCTTAAATGAAATAAAAGCAATCGAGAAGATTAGAGATACACTTGGCAATGAATTGGGAAATGAATTATACTCCCTATGGTTTGAATTCGAAGATAAGGTTACATATGAATCCAAAGTAGCAAATGCCTTGGATAAACTCGAAGCACAAATACAACATAATGAAGCTGATCTTTCATCTTGGATAGAAATTGAATATAACATGAGCTTCCTGTTGGATAAACATGTTTCTTTTGATCCAGTTTTACAACAATTGAAAGACTTAATTGAAACAGAAGCAGAAATGAAGATGAGCAGTGCAGGAATTGATGTTAAAAAAATTAAGGATAGTATTTTTATAAAATAACCGAACATTATTTACTAACCGAGAGTTTTATATATGAGGATTTATAGGAAAGGTGTGATTAAGATGAAAAACGTACTATTAAACAAGGTGATTGAAGAGTAGATAGAAGTTTAATATCTTCTTTTCAATTTTCAATTTGATAAATTAAAACACATGTGAAAAGAGGATCTGTATGTATAGAGATAAAGAATTAGCAATTCGTCCAGTTGAGGAAAAAGACCTGCCCAAACTTTGGGAATTAATTTACAAAGAAGATGCACCAGAATGGAAAAAATGGGATGCTCCTTATTTTCCTCATGAATCGATTCCTTTTGAAAAGTTCATGGAAACTGCACCAACTTGGGTTGGAAAGGAAGATTTCTGGGTTATTACGACTAATGAAGAAGTAAGTGGAATTGTTTCTTATTATTTTGAGGATGAACAACGCAAATGGTTGGAATTAGGGATTGTAATCCACGAAGGTCATAATTGGAATAAAGGAATAGGGACTCGTGCACTCAAGCTTTGGCTCAATCATATCTTTACATCGCTTCCACTTGTCAGAGTGGGTTTAACTACGTGGTCTGGCAATGAAAGAATGATTCGAGTTGGGGGAAAAATAGGGATGCAAATGGAAGCACGAATTAGAAAAGTTCGCTTCTATGAAGATAACTATTATGATTCAATTCGGATGGGAATTTTAAGGGAAGAATGGGAAGCATTAAGATCCGCTATCAAAATATAACAAAAAACAAACAAGAGTTGACGGTTCAACTCTTGTTTGTTTTTTGTTAACAACTTATTGCTACTTCACACCGAATCTCTCGATATACTCTTCTCGTAAAATTGAACAATAGGCCAAATCCTCATATCTATCATTCTTCAAGACATGCTGGCGAAAGGTTCCTTCATAGGTCATGCCTGACTTTTCCATTACTTTTGTAGAAGCGGGATTTCTCGTGAATGCTGCTGCCCAGATCTTATTCAACTTCTTTTCTTCAAAGCCAAATCGGAGCATTAATTGGGTTGCTTCTGTTGCATAGCCTTTTCCCCAATATGGAACACCAATCCAATATCCTAACTCAGCTTTAGCATCATGGCCCATACCAATTGAAATGGCTCCAATTACCTCATTTGTTTCTCTAATCACCATAGCAAAGCTAAAGGATTTGTTTTCTGCAGCAAGGTCCTTATGGCTATTAATCCAATCAACAGCTCCTCCCTTTGGATAAGGGTGAGGTATATTCAAGGTTGTATCTGCGATTAATGGGTCCTTCGCTAATTCTTCAACCTTTTGTGAATCTTCAAGTGTAAAGGGTCTGAGTAGTAATCGGTCAGAAATAAGAGTAGGAATCATAATAGTACCTCCTTTAATAGTAGGATTATTATAGGAGGTACTTAACATATCGTCAATCATTTTTTAACAGAAATTACCTTTACAACTTAATTCGACCTCCTTTATAGTAGTAATGTGGTGTAAAAACCATATTTTTCCTAAAAATATAAAAAGGAGGAGAAGGACATGATTAAGAATGTACTTGGCAATGAACGTAAGGGTTTTGATGGGAATAGGGAAATTGATACGTAGAAAAATAGAATCGGAGGATTCATCATGGAGAAAATAAAGCAAAAGATTAACATAGTGGAGTATCATGAAGGCTTGGCTGCTGGAGTTGCGGATATGTGGAATCATAGTCGTGAAGGCTGGGGCGGAGATTCACACGTGACGACGGAAGAGAAAGTCAGAACACAAGAAGGGAATTCTAGTAATCTCAATCTCTATTTAGCGATGGAGGATGACAGAGTTGTTGGCTATTGTGGGTTGTCTGAGTATAGGGAGGATGAAGGAGCTCTTTATATTCCACTATTAAACGTGAGAACGAATGATCATGGAAAGAAAATTGGTAAGAAACTTGTCCTAACTGCGATTGAACGGGCAGTTGAATTAGGGTGGCCAAGATTGGACTTGTATACATGGCCAGGGAACACAAAGGCTGTGCCGTTGTATAAAAAATGTGGATTCTTTTGGGAGGATCGTGATGATACGACCCATTTAATGAATTTCATCCCGACAGTACTACAAACAGAGGCAGTTGCTGATTTCTTCCAAATTAATAATTGGTATGATGCAAGCTCCAGAGTGATTGAAGTGACACCCGATGGAAGGAAGGACAATGACTTTAGCTACTATGAATATAAGTGGGAAGGTCATGACCAGACTTTACGGATGGAATTTGAGCGGACGGGAAGAGGCTTGAGATTAATTGAAACGGATGATTATGTGATCTCATGTGAAGTTGAGAACTTCAAGCTTGTTACAGATGCAAGTTATAAGGTTAGCTATCATGTGCGGAACAAAACCGGTGTACCATTACACATAGAGCTTGAAGGGGAAAATCATAGGCTGATTCAATTTCCATTTAAGCAAACTGCCAATGTTGAGGATGAAACGGTTCTAGAAGGAATGTTTCGATTAAATGGATTTGAAGAAGAACAAAGTAATTGGCGGACACATCCTTCTGTCATTACGAATCTAAAAATTAATGGTAAACAAGCAAGGTTTGCAGTAGGAATTTTACCGAAGCTACCAGCTAAAATGAAAGGAATCGTCCCTGAGTCACAGTGTTTCCTGAACGATACGAGCGTATTTTATGTGGATATCGAAAATAACTACCAAGAAGAGGCTAGCTTTACCTTACTTTTCCCAAAAGAGGAAATGCTTCAGTTAGGAAATGAAAAGTATGTAGCTAAAGTAGCTGCAAAAGGTAAAGTATCTATTCCAATTTCATATAAGCTAAATCAATTTGGGTTTTATTCACCTGAAATAGAGGTGGAGGTTCTAACACAGTCTGGTATAGCAACGCGATTTACAAAGAAAATTGGAGTAGGGTTTAAGGGGCTTGGTGCTCAATTTAGCGGTGAATGTGATGATTATTGGCATATTTACAATGGTCTCTATCACTTATACTTAAGCAAATTTGATAGCAAACTAATTCCAGGTAGACGAACGACTGATAGTCAAAATACGTTTAGTATGTTCCCGAAAATTGGTAAGCCATATTCTGGTGAGTTTTCAAAGAGAAAACCTAAGAGTATTCAATATCAAGAGGAAAATGGGGCAATGGTTTTATATGCTACTTATGAATCAACTGAGTTTCCTGGACTTGATTTGATCAGTGTTTCAAAGCTATATGCAGAGGGACTAGTAGAACAATCTTATAAGCTTGCTAACCACCTCGATACGGAAACTGAACAAGAAGCATGGGTATATCAACCGATTGTCCATCAAATGTTTAAGCCAGTTTTCCCGATGAATCATCAAGTTATTGAAGTAAATGAGCAGGCTTATGCAGATTTTGGACTATGGAATAGTAAAAATCTTACTGAATCATGGTTATTCTCAAGACACAATCCATACCCTCATGGGATATGCTGGCCGAAAGAAGCGAAAGTTAACTTTGAAAGCTGGTATATGTATGTCGAGCATAACGTAGGAAAAGTACCGGCTCAATCAGTGGTTGAAACAAAACCTGTCTATTTATCAATAGGAGCCTATCAGACTTGGGAAGAATTTAGAGATTTTGCCACAAGAAAAACACAGGCAATGGTAACTCCTGTAGATGATATGATGTTAGCTGGAGTAGAGGCGAACGGACAACAGGTTGAAATTAGTTTTATTGATCAGAAAGAAAGCTTATTTGATGGGAACATTTCAATAAACTATGGAAGCAATAAGGTTAACAAGGAATTCAAGTCAACGGATCAGAAAAGAAGTATGATGGAAAAAATCACTTCCAATAATACGTTGTCATCTGTGAAGGCAAGCTATGATTTGAATGGAATTCATTCTTTTAAGAATGCTCTAGTGTTCACACCAAATAGTGGTAGGGTTCAATATAGAAATGAACTGAGAGAGAATCATGAGGTCACTGTTGCAAGTAATGGAATGCTATCTATTTCTGCTTCAGCTTCGTTTTATCCGGGGTTATTTTCATTAGTTGCCCACGATAAAGAGTGGTTAGATTCTTCTTTTCCTACCTTAAAACCAAGAGCTTGGTGGAATCCATGGAGTGGTGGAATCCGTTCATCGATTCAAGGTATGAGCCACAAATCCTTTGCAAAAGAGGAGACAACCGTTTCAGAAGGAAGCCTCTATGATTGTAATAATGTAGAGTGGAAGGGCCTAAAAATTACTTCTAATGTACAAGTGAAAGAAGAATATAAAGGGCTTGAAGTACAGCAATATTATGTCATGCTTCCGAACGCTCCAATCCTAGCGCATGTAACAAAGTTCGTCCAAAACACTGGAACGTATTTTCATCATAAAAAGTGGTTTACGGAAACCTGCTTTCTACCAGGTGAAACCCTTGATCAAGGATGGATTAAAAGCAATCGTGAAAAGGGTACGTACTTTGCAGGGAAAACCGAAATTGCTGCCTTAATAAGTGAACATGTTATAATGGGCTCAACAATAGATGACCATATTTTACAGATGATTATTGACCGAGACGTTGTGGAGTCGGAGACTTATATGAACAAGGAAATTCAATCACTGGCAGTTTGGCATTTACTTAGCCTAGCAAGCGGGCAAGAGTGGATCTCATCTCCGAGCTTCTATGTGGCGATGGATACACTACTTTCTGAAGATGAGGTTAAACAACTGCAAAGGATTCAGCTAAGAGAGGTTTAATTATGAAAATCATTGATGCACATATTCATTTTTCTAAGATCGGTAGCTTTCATGAAACAGCAACTTCCATCTCAAAGGTGGATTATTCAAATGAAGGACTACAAAAGGAATTTAAAGACAACAATGTTGTACTCGGTATTGCGATGGGAGTAACCGAGACGAGTGGAGAAGGGTTTCCCGACTCTGCTTCTTCCTCCCCAATGGGGATTGATTTAGCTCCAGAGATACCGTCTAATGTTGTGTACTGTGCTGGAATCAATCCATACCGATTGGATGAAATGGCCTTAACAAATCTAAGGGATGAACTTGAGAAACCAAACTGTGTAGGAATTAAGATTTACTTGGGGTATTATCCGTTTTACGCATATGATGATGTGTATGAGCCTGTTTATAAACTGGCTAAGGAGTACGATGTACCAGTGGTTTATCACACAGGAGACACTTATTCCGAACGAGGGAGATTACGCTTTTCGCATCCGCTGACCATTGACGAGGTTGCCGTTAAACATCGGGAAATGACGATTATGATGGCTCATTTCGGAGATCCATGGGTGCTGGATGGAGCAGAGGTAGTGTATAAAAATCGTAATGTGTATGCAGACTTGTCAGGACTTGTTGTGGGTGAGGATGGAGATATAAAGAAGCTTCAAGATACAAGGTTTTTTGACCATTTACTGCATGCCCTAACGTTCACTAATAACTACGAGAAATTCTTATTTGGAACGGATTGGCCATTGACACCAATCAAACCATATATTGAATTTATCCAAGATATCATTCCAAAAGAATACCATCAAAGCGTGTTTTACGACACAGCGCTTAAGGTATTCCCGAAGATAAAACCATTCTTAAAATGAGTCTATTTATTTAGGCTCATTTTTTTCTTGTTCGGGTTCAAAGGCATCTAACCAATCATCATAATAATAAGTTTCAGTTACTTCCATATTTTTCATACTGCCTCTAAAATTACTTTCCCTATCATGGAAATCGGATGTCAAAACAATTCTTCCGTTGAAAGAATACTCTTACACTCCATGTCAACCGCATACCAAGTGGAGGCATCATTTTCTGACTGTGCTTCAATACAAGACCTAGAGGTATCTTAACGTAAGGAGAAGTATAAAATGATTGCTCGACTTAATTTCCATAGTAAGTATTAATTCAACAAAAAAGCCTTACTCCCTGCAAAAGGAATAAAGCTTATATACTTTCAACTTCTGTTAAAGGTAATTTTATGGAAACCTTTGTTCCATGAGGTAGACTTTCAATTGTTACTTCACCATCATGACCTTTAATAATTCTATTTGTCATCGTTAATCCCAATCCTTTAGCATTATCTTTAGTTGTATAAAAGGGTTGATTGATCTTTTGTAGGTCAGATATAGGAATTCCAGATCCATTGTCTTCAACTTCAATCATGATGCTATCTTCTAATGAATAACAACGAATATGAACAAAACCGCTGTTTTCTTTCAAAGACTCAATCGCGTTCATGATAATGTTTTCCAAAACGAACTTAATTTGTTCTACATCTATGACGATCCCTGGTAGCGGGAGATTGACACTCATATCGAATTTAATAGAAGAGTATTTGTTTACTTCCATAGAATGAAGTAAATCAGAGATCACATTTGTAATATTTACTTTCTTTCTATCTGGATATTGTGGGCTTGTCTGTAATATGTAATTACTTAAAGCCTTTTCAATTTTCTCTAACTCAGATTCTATTAAATCTTGATATTTGAGTAAATAGTTTTTACTTATAGAAATTTTAAGGAATCCTTTTATAATCTGAAGAGGGTTCCCTATTTGGTCTGCTAAATCAGCTGATAACTCTCCCACAACAGATAAACTCTTTGATCTAATGACAGAAGCTTTATCTATAGGTTTTTCTAAGAGTAGGTCAACGACTCGCGCAAGTAATCCAGCTAACCTGTTCATATCGCTAATTTCTGTTTCATTGAATGAATAGCGTGATGGGTCTGCAGCACAAAGAGTTCCATATAAAGTTCCATCATACAGTTCAATCGGGATCGCTAAATAGGATCCTATTTTCAATTCTTTTGTCACCCAGCTGTCTTTTAAACGTTCATCAACTGACGTGTCTTCAACGATAAAAGGCTCACGGTAATTTTCAAAATTAACGTATTGACAAAGAGAATCTCCGTAGCTCACTGTTTGGCCAGCTTCTAAATCAATACCCTCATTATTTAAAATCTTTGATACTTCAAAAATATCATTTTTTAATCTAGTAACAAAAAACGTTCTTGTACCAACAACAACCGTTGCTAAATATAAAATATCACTGATTACTAACTCTAATTGATCTGATTTTTCAGCCGTACCAACCATTTGAGTTCATCCTTTTAGGTGTGTCATCGTTAAAAATTAGGCTCTGTTAAAGTTTGTTGTTGATTTCCGTTCCAGGACACTCGCTTTCCGCACTTGCACAGGATGTGCTGGCTTCTGCGTTGCTCACAGGACGTGAGCGACCTTAGCAGAAGTTCCTTTAAGCCTCCTCGGCGTTATCGCCTGCGGGGTCTCCTTCACCACGCTTCTCCCGCAGGAGTCTCGCGTCCTTCCACTCCAATCAACTCTGCTAAAAATCAACACTGTTCTTTAACACAGCTAAAAGTTAAGAAAGGAGTGTTAAAAACGGTATGTATAGATTTCTAGTTGAATATCACACATTTTTTTTGAATCTTCTATTATATTAATATTATCATTTTGATGATAATAAGTCTTTGTTATTAACTTATTTAGCAGTCAATCTAATTGTCCTTAGAAGCTTCATCTCGTTACTCTAATAATTCTTTAACAGACTAATCCTTGTATTTTTGGTCATCACTTGCACCAATAGTTTTTTACAATAATAGTTTTTTGTAAGCTCCCTATTTTGATAGGTTTTTTCTTATTTTTTAAGAGAAATAAATGAATAATTACCGGGAATTTATTATACTTTGAAGTAAAGGGGGTTGTTTTATATGAAAATTGCTTGGGTTACAGATAGCACGGTTTATCTAGAGGATCGACTAAAGGATCATCCTGATATTTATATTGTTCCTTTATTAATTTTATTTAATGAAGTGGAATATAAAGATGGGAAAGATATAACGTTGGAAGAGTTCTTCGAGAAGCTTGAAAGCTCTCCGCAATTACCTACTTCCTCCCAGCCTGCCGTCGGTACGTTTGTGGAGTTATACGAAAGATTAAAACAAGACTATGATGCTATTATTTCTGTCCATTTATCTAGTAAGCTAAGTGGGACTTACTCCTCTAGCATACAGGGAGCTCAAATGGTTGATAAAGAGATTAGTGTTATTGATTCTAAAATATTATCCCTGCCAATGGGTGAGATTATTTCACACGGATTAGAGCTTCAAGATCAAGGTAAAACTTACGGAGAAATTGTGGAGGAATTAACAAATCTCTCTGAAAAGCATAAAACCTATGTAACAGTGGGTAGCTTAGAACAGCTACATCGTGGAGGAAGAATGAATGCTGCTCAATTTTTAATTGGCTCTGCACTTAAAATTAAACCAATATTGGCTGTAAACAACGGTGAAATTGAAACGGTTGAAAAGGTTCGCACAGAAAAAAAGGCCCATCAACGAATGGTTGATCTATTTGTCGAAGCGAAAGCAAAAGATCCGTCTATCTCAAAGCTATCGTTAATTTATGGGAGAACTCCTGATGTGGCAAGTGAGTGGAAGGAAAAGCTCCATGCTGAATTTCCAGACCTCCGGATTGAATTATGTCCTTTAGGCTCAGTGATTGGCGTACATGCCGGTGCTAATACATTTGGTATCAGTTGGTTTAATAAATAACCTTACTTCATTAATAGATAATGAACTTCATGTGGAGAAATAGTATACGTAGAAATGAGCTGATAGCCAATACTTAGGAATTGAGCTAACGTCTCAGCACAATTAGATGAAGGTGGCTCTGTAGGGGCATGGAGACTTGTATGCATACCAATAAACTGATTTTGTAAGGGCATACATCGCAAAATAACAACATGCCTCCCATACCAAGCTGTTCCAATCTCTCGTTTGGTGACCATTTCGTTCATCTCCTTCATTAAAAATATGTTCTCACTCTACATAGTTTATGGAATTTCCCTATGACTTGCGAATTGTCCAGAGAATAAAATTCCTACCTCTTTCTTTTAATGTTAAAATAGGAATAATTGTTTGGAATAAGGAGTAGATCATGAGCGAAGTTATTAAACATACACAGGATTTTGTTAGAAATATATTGGAAAACGACTCGAGTGGTCATGATTGGTGGCATATTGTTCGGGTATATAATATAGCTAATGAGCTTGCTAAAGAAGAACAAGCTGACTTATTTGTCGTTAAAATGTCTGCCCTCTTACATGATGTCGCAGATGAAAAGCTTAATGAATCAGAAGAAATAGGTATAAAGCGGGTTTCTGATTGGTTAGATTCTTGTCATATAGAGCAGGAGAAGAAAGATCATATCTTATATATTATTCAAAATATGTCTTTCAAAGGTGGGAATCAAGCACCTCTTACATCGATTGAAGGGAAAGTGGTTCAGGATGCTGATCGCTTAGACGCCATTGGGGCAATTGGTATTGCGAGAACCTTTGCTTATGCAGGGACTAAAGGTGATGTACTTCATGATCCTACACTCCAAGTAAGAGAAAACATGACCAAAGAAGAATATCGTAAAGGAAAATCAACACCTATTAATCACTTTTATGAAAAGCTCTTAAAATTGAAAGACTTAATGAACACAGATAGTGCTAAACGAGTAGCAGAACAAAGGCACCTATATATGGAACAATATTTAAACCAGTTTATGAAGGAATGGAATGGACAAGCATGAAAATGTTAACAGTGGAAAATGTCTCAAAAAGCTATGTGGAAAAACAATTATTTCAAAATATTTCTTTTACGATTACTGACAATGAAAGAATCGGGATAATTGGTATTAATGGTACTGGGAAATCTACATTACTAAAAATAATTGCAGGCGTAGAAGTTGCAGATGAAGGCTCAATCACTTCTTCAAAGGATTACACGGTTACATTTTTATCACAACAGCCGGAGCTAGTCGAAGACTTAACGGTGATTGAGCAGTTATTTCATAAAGATACGCCAACGAATAGAGTGTTAAAGCAATATGAAAAGGTGTTATCGGATTTAGAACTGAATTCATCAGATGAAGTGTTGCTAAGTAAGCTATATACGCTTCAGCAAGAGATGGATACGCTCCAAGCGTGGGACGCAAACTCCAATGCCAAAGCAATCTTAACAAAGCTAGGAATTACTGATTTTCATCAATCCGTTAATGAGCTATCGGGTGGACAGAAAAAACGAGTGGCTCTTGCACAGTGCTTAGTCGAAATGCCAGATTTATTGATATTAGATGAACCGACTAACCATCTTGATGCAGAATCAATTGAGTGGCTTGAGGAATGGTTAGGGAAATATCAGGGATCACTGTTATTTGTTACCCATGATCGATATTTTCTAGATCGTGTATCAAACAGAATTATTGAACTGGATCAAGGAAAGCTTTATAGCTACAAGGGGAATTACACCGATTTCTTAGAAGCAAAGGCGATTCGAACGGAAGAAGAACAGAAATCATGGCATAAGCACCAACAACTATTTAAGCAGGAGCTTGAGTGGATGAGAAAGGGTGCAAAGGCTCGAACCACCAAACAGAAGGCAAGAATTCAACGGTTTGAACAGTTAGAACAAGTTGACGGTCCTGCTCAAGGTGGAAAGCTCGATGTTAGTTTAACGACCAATCGTCTAGGTAAGAAGGTCATTGAGTTTAAAGATGTATCTAAATCATTTGATGAAAAAGTATTAATTAAGGACTTCAGTCTTATTATCAAGCCGAATGACCGGATTGGAATCATCGGCCGAAATGGAACAGGGAAATCGACGTTATTAAACATGGTGGCCGGAGAATTTTCACCTGATGAGGGAGAAATTGAAAAAGGGTCAACGGTTAAAATTGGATACTACACTCAAGAGAATAAGGATATGGACCATAGTCTTAGAATGCTCGATTATATAAGAGAAACTGCATCTGTGATTCATACTAAGGATGGTTCGACCATTTCTGCTTCACAAATGCTAGAACGGTTTTTATTTCCTCCTTCTACCCATGGGACTCCGATAAGCAAGTTATCAGGTGGAGAAAGAAGAAGACTGTACTTACTAAAAATCTTAATGGGTGAGCCTAACGTTTTATTATTAGACGAACCTACCAATGATCTTGACACAGAAACATTAACGGTACTAGAAGACTATCTTGATGAATACCCAGGTGTCGTTATTTCCGTTTCCCATGATCGCTATTATCTGGATAAGGTAGTGGATCAATTATTAATTGTAGAAGGTCAAGGGAGAATTTCAAGTTACTTTGGCTCATATAGTGACTACTTGGATCTTAAGAAGATCGAAGAAAAGGAAGCGACTGAAAGAGAGAAGCGAGTCATCGAAAAACAAGATGACAAGCCTGAAAAACCTAAAAAACGAAAGCTTTCCTACCAAGAGCAAAAGGACTGGGATCGTATAGAAGATGTGATTGTTGAATTAGAAGAGAAGATTGCTGCCATTACAAAGGAAATTGAACTGGCTGGATCTGATTATGGTAAAATCTCGACACTAATGGAACAAGAACGAAAGCTAAAAGAGGAATTGGATGAAGCACTAGACCGTTGGACATATCTATCAGAATTGGTAGAGGAATTGAATCAATAATAATACTGGGGATTTCTAGGAGGTGTCTAGAAATCCTTTTTTAAAAGGACGTGATACAGTTGATTACTCAAATATCGGGAATTATTTTATCTGGTGGAGAATCGAGAAGGTTTGGGAAGCCTAAGGCATTTGCTACATATGAGGGCATACCTTTTTGGAGGCACTCCTATCACGCCATTAAACCACATACTGAATCTCAAGTGATTGTTAGTCATGAAACACTCAGAGATCAGTTTGTAGAGCAATCTAACCTTCCTGTCATATTAGATGATCCTTCTGTAAGAGCAAAAGGTCCGATGGCAGGGATTTATTCAGGGATGAAGGAGCTTCAGGCCGAATGGTATGTAGTAGTATCCTGTGATATACCTGCTATAAATGAAGAAGTCATACAAAAGCTTTTAGCCTATACAAGTGATTCTGTTCAGGCAGTAATTCCGATGATTGACGGAAGGTTTCAGCCACTGGTTGGGGTCTACCATTCTTCAACCTTCCAGGTTATAGACCAGTTATTACATAGTAACCATTTTCGAGTCATCACAATGCTTGATCAAGTAAAAACCCTATACGTTACCGAAAAGGATTTACAAGTTGACCCAGCTATATTTCAAAATATTAATGATCATGATGCGTATGACGAACTGCTAAAGAAAAAATAGCTAGACTCTAAACGGTTCTGTTTACGTGTAGAAACATTTTTTGCAGAGTAAATAAAAGAACGGTTTTCATAGAAATATCGATGTAGCACCCCAATTAACATCATGACAAAAGCTGTCATTGTGCGAATTAGGGTGCTATTTGACTTGTTGTATAGGATAGTAGATTTTTTAAATCATAAACCAAGAGGTTCACATGCATAAAACTTCAAAAATTCAGTCTTTCAAGAAAGGGTATTTTTGCAGAAGATGTGAAACTTTTCATAATGAATTTCGTATTAACAACCATCAGAGAAAAATGGCGAAAAAATAATTGATAAGTTGATATTGAATATATAAATAGAAGAGGTGATATAGTGAATTGGATGACATGGATTGCAATGATTATTGCCGTGGCAGTTGTATTCGGTTTCTTTAATAGTAAAAACAAAGGTGATAAGTAAATTTGCAAGCCGATTGCTCTATTTTAATAGGAAAAAAACGCTTAGATTAAGCGTCTTTAGGTTCCTATTTCTAATGACTATTTATGGTGCTAAAATTACTGTGTTTTGGTATGTTATTTCAGCTGTTTTTATTTCCCCTACTGTATCGGATACGTATAGACTGACTCAATACTACTTTATTTCTAAGTATTTTGTTGTTCAGATATAAGTTAATTAATTATATTGAACAATTCTCTTAGAACCTAGGTATCTTTGCTGCCAATAGGATGTACCCATCTTACTAATGGTTACTCCCTTTGATCCGGAGTGAATAAACTTCCCATCTCCTAAATAAATTCCAGCATGAGAAGGTCCTTTTTTATAAGTTTGAAAAAAGACAACATCTCCAACACTAGGCTTAGCTACTGAAACAGCAAAATTCCAAATATCACTTACCGTTCTTGGAATCGAAATCCCTTTTTGGGAATAGACGTACTGTAGGAAACCACTACAATCAAACCCACTTGGACTTGTTCCACCCCATTTATAAGGGGTTCCAATAAATTGAGTCGCAACGCCCAAAATAGAGGCATCAACAGAATGATAAGTATCATTTTTAACTTTTTTTGTAACGATTGTTTTCCCTTTGACATCAAGCTTTTTAGAAACGATCGTTTTTCCTTTCACATTCTGGTTAGCAAATAAATGCTTTAAAGTAGTAACTCCAGCAATCCCATTAGCTGTCATTCCGTTTCTTTGCTGATAGTTGGCGATCGCATCCTTTGTTAAAGGTCCGAAAACCCCGTCAACTGAATAAGAATAATAACCAAGCTTTTTTAATTTCTCTTGTACCTGGGCAACCTGAGTACCTTTGTCACCACTTAAGAGCTTACTAGATGTAAATTGCTGATAGGTTTTCGCACCATTAGAGAAATAAAGCCTTCGCAGTGTCATCGGCCCAGCTACTCCATCAACCTTTATGTGGTGAACAAATTGAAATTCTTTAACAGCAGCTTGAGTCTGGGGACCATAGTTCCCGTCTAGTTTACCTGTGTAAAATTGAAGTGCCTTTAATTCTAATTGAAGAGTTTTAACAGACATTCCCTTATGTCCATACCGCAGAGTTTGATTTGTTTTTTCGGCTTCATTATTTGATATAATCGGAGGGGTTTCCGATGCACTTGCTTTTTCAGGTCCTAACAATACAAAACCAGCTGCTACTGTTGAGAGTACGAGTGCTCCTCCAACCCCATTACGCTTGTTCATATTTAGCCTCCTAGATGTATCATCTTGTTGTGTAATTAACTCTAGCTACTTAATCGATATTTATAATAAAAAAAGATTATGACAGAATTTTTCGTTTTTTTATTCTATGGATTGAAATATCACAAAATACCTATGAATGGATTCGGTATATTACGTATGGTACTATTTCTATAAGAAAGTAAAATGGAGGAATTTATTGATGAAGATTAAAACAATCGAACCAACTCCTAGTCCTAATACAATGAAAGTTATTCTTGATCAAGAGTTGAAAAGTCATGAACGAAATAACTATACAAACAAAAACATAGAAGATGCTCCAAAGATTATTCAACAGATATTAGCTATAGATGGGGTAAAAGGTGTATACCATGTTGCTGATTTTCTTGCTTTGGAACGAAACTCGAAGTTTGATTGGCAGGACATTTTAGCCGAGGTGCGTCAGGTGTTTGGAGAGGAAGAAAGTGTAGAAGCTGGAGAGAAAAAGATCAATGATACGTTTGGTGAAGTAAAGGTTTTCCTTCAGATATTCAAAGGAATTCCAATGCAAATCAAGCTCTCAGATGGAATGTCAGAACAACGTGTAGGTCTTCCGGACAGATTCAAAAAGGCGGCAATGGAAGCCGAGTCTGCCTCTTCAAACCTAGTCATGGAACGTGAGTGGAAGGAGCAGGGAATCCGCTACGGTGACATGGAGGATATCGGTACTGAAGTATCGGAAGAAATTTCAGCTGCTTATCCACAAGAACGTTTAAACCGATTAGTCACAATGGCTCATTCTGACCAAAGTACTAATACGCAAAGGAAAAGCTACCAAGTCACACTAGACATGCTTGATGATAAGGAATGGACGAACCGATATGCACATCTAGAGCAAATGAATCCAACCGAAGCAGATCTTCCTGTATTAGCAAAAGCATTGGATGATGAAAAAGCATCAATCAGGAGATTAGCGACTGTTTATTTAGGAATGATAGAGAGTGAGGACGTCCTACCTCTATTATTTAAGGCTTTAAAGGATTCTTCCGTCACTGTAAGAAGAACAGCGGGGGATTGCTTATCTGATGTAGGAAACAAAAAGGCAATTGGTCCAATGATTGACGCATTAAAGGACAAGAATAAGCTCGTTCGATGGAGAGCAGCGATGTTCCTTTATGAAGAAGGCGATGAAACAGCTTTACCAGGATTAAAGGAAGCACAGAACGACCCAGAGTTTGAGGTAAGTATGCAGGTTAGAATCGCAATTGAGCGTATTGAGGGTGGCGAGGAAGCTAAAGGTTCAGTGTGGAAGCAAATGACTGAGAGCAGAAAAGGGTCATAAAAGTTGCTCGTTGAAAAGGCGTATAGTATTCTTTAAATTACAAAGAGATTTATAAGGGGTGTTGTTTACATGTCAATGGCATATGATGAGTATATGAAACAGGTTGTTAAACCAATGAGAGCAGAATTAGTAAACGCTGGATTTCAAGAATTAACAACAAGTGACGAAGTAAATGAATTTTTAAAGGATCGTACAGGAACAACTTTAGTTGTAGTAAACTCTGTTTGTGGTTGTGCTGCTGGACTAGCTAGACCTGCTGCAACACAGGCCATTCTTCAATCAGATAAGAAGCCTGAAAACCTAGTGACGGTATTTGCTGGTCAAGATAAGGAAGCTACAGCTACTATGAGAGAATATTTTGATGGCTATGAGCCTTCTTCACCTTCTATGGCACTTTTAAAAGGGAACGAGGTTGTTCATTTTATTCCTAGACACGAAATTGAAAGTCACTCAATGGAAGACATTATGAACAATTTAACAAGTGCATTTGAAAGACATTGTCAATAAACGGGATGCCTATATAGGCGTCCTTTTCTTATAGGAGATCACGATATGATAATCACAACATCCTCTAGAGCCAATCATTTGTTAGTTCAAAAAGCTATACAATTAGCAGAAGAGTGGGGAGAAACCTTTCATCGTAGAGGTAGAGATTCTATCCAAGATTTACAAAATGAATTTCATGAAGAGGTATTAGTAGTAGGGAAAGAACGGATTGAATTATTTGTTCCGAATGATACACATCCAATCTTTTTCCATCCTAATTCAGCAATGTTTCGTGTGAAAAGATTACGTAGTGGGGGAAACGATCCATTTGTACAAGCGTGCGCCTTAAATAAAGGGATGACCTTCTTAGATTGTACGTTAGGTCTTGGTTCTGACTCAATTGTTGCAAGTTATTGTGTGGGGCCAAATGGGAGTGTAACTAGCCTTGAAGGAAGTAAGACACTTGCCAACCTAGTGAGTACAGGTTTTCAAACCTGGGAAACACAAGTACCTGAAATGAATCAAGCAATGAGAGCAATAGAGGTAATGCATACCTCCTATCAAACATATTTACAAGAATGTAATTCTGATTCAGTTGACATCGTCTACTTCGACCCAATGTTTGAAGAGACTATTCAGGAATCAGTTGGGTTAATTGGAGTTAAACAATTTGCTTTATATGATGACATAACGGAACAGACAATCAAGGAAGCGAGACGAGTCGGAAGAAAAAGAATTGTGTTAAAGGATCATTGGAAAAGTAGCCGATTCGAAAAACTTGGCTTTGTGCCAATTCGAAGAAAAAGTGCAAATTTTCATTACGGTATCATTGAATTAGGTAAGGAAGTAAATGGATAGGATAAAAGAAGGAGACATTGGAAACGTTAAGGGTGATGGGGGTGAACCATATGCCTAAACGTAAAGCTGATCCTTCAAAGGGTCCATTAAACTCTCCTAATGTAGAGGGTCAAGGAACGACAACCACTGAAACTGGCTCTGTTACACGTGATTCTGCAAGAAAGAAGACGAAAATTAAGTAAGGTTCCAAAACTCGCTGCTAGCGAGTTTTTTTATGAAAAAAACCAAGGATGAGTCATCCTTGGTTTTCTTACTGTGCTACTTAATCAGAATCTGTTGCAGAAGCATAAATAAAGTATGTTAATGTAGCAAAGCTTAATACTGATAAAATTAATTGAATGTCCATTGAATTTACCTCCAAGCTATTATATGTACTATTTTTAATCTTACCATGTTTTTATGATTTTATGAAATCGGATATTTGGAATAATTATGAACGATATTTATAGGCTAATAGATTGAAATATAGTATAATGAATGCAAGAAATAAATAGAGGTGAGTTCGTTGCCAATTTGGATTAGAAAATCATTCGTTGTCATATTTACGATTCTTACATTTGGTCTTATCACACCACCCCAAATTATTATTGCAGAAGAGAAATCAAATGAATCCTCGAAAGCGAACGAACTTGAAGAAGTTAATCAATTAGAAAATGGATTTATAGATCCTTTTATAGAAGAATATGCCAATCTTACTCCATCTTTTTTCGATTATGCCATTCACCAGGCGGAACTGCAATCAAAGATGAAATTTGGACCAGTTATTGAAGAATCAATTGGAGATGAATTCAGAACAGTAATTCTACCTAAAATAGAAGAAGTCATTATGACCCTTTCTACAAGATTAGATGAAGAACAATTACAAAATTTGGTTATCTCAAAGAATCCAACAGGTGGAATGAGCGAAAAAATCTTTCACATTTATGATGCACAAAGTGGTCAAGATATTATTCGCTTTCACGTAAGAAGAGATCATCCACCTCTTGATGGTTACTACTTTAATTTTCACTATCACACATTTGAAGATTCCTTTCACACACACCATGAACTAGGAAGTATCTACTGGGACAAAAATACACCGCCAAACTGGCAGTCTTAAAAAGCGCACAATTAGTGCGTTTTTTAGTGTCCTTCTTTTATCCATTTCCATCATTTTCTATTATTCTACCACTCTATAATATGATAAACTTATATTATCTGAATATTATATAAACTATTGAAACTGTTACTACCATCCATGGAAGGGATTTAACAACTATGAAAAAAACAGTCATCATCATGATCAGCATGATGCTATTATTTATACCCATCCTTGTAGGATTCGAGCAGACCAAAGCAAACGGTGGAGTTTTACTTGTTTACGATAAAAAAGCATTGGAAGCGATTACCCAGTTGCGTACTACCGAATATGTGAAGAACATCGTTGTTCTCCCCACTGAAAGTTATGAAATGGATGAAGTGGTACCCATGATTAATAGAATATCCCGCATTCATCCTTCCATTCTAAAAAAGGCCGCAGACCAAGGCATTAAATTAAAGCTTTTTGAAGGACCATTAACTAATCAACCGGGCTACACTGAATTAAAAGGAGTCAAGCCTAGGGGCTATAAACAGCTTACCTGGGATCAAATTCCGGGAGCTGGCGGTTCAAAAATGGCACTTGCTAAGATTGGACATAGCCATAAAGGTGAAAGTCATGGATCAGTAAATCTTGAGCTACATGAACTCGCTCATTCAATTGATCAACATGTTTTCCATTCCTTAAGATACGAAAAAAGGTTTAGAGATATATGGCATGAAGAAGCAAGCTTACTTTTTCCAAATCAACCTTATTTTATTGATCACGCTGAAGAATATTTTGCGGAAGTATTTGCAATGTTCTATTTAAATGGAAGAACAAAATTAGAAATTGTCCAAAAAGCACCGAAAACATATGAATATATGAAGGAGCTCGAACAACGAAAAGAAACAGACTTACAGCTTGCCTATACGTTTCGTTAAGCTTTGCTAAGTGGCGAAGCCTTTTTTAATGGCTTTGTTAAAGTAGAGTGTTAATTTTTAGCAAAGTTGATTGTAGTGGAAGGACGCGAGACTCCTGCGGGAGCAGCGTGTCAGGTGAGACCCCGCAGGCGCATGCCGAGGAGGCTCACCGCACGCCCCGCGGAAAGCGAGTGTCCTGTAATGAAAATCAACAACAACCTTAACATTCTAATTAAAAATTAATAGTTTTCGAAGACAATTTCAAGTAAAATTAGTAGAGACGAAAGGGTGATTCTCGTGAAACAATACTTAGACCTAGGAAAACATATACTAAATAATGGTGTAAAAAAAGAAGATCGTACAGGAACAGGGACGATTAGTACATTTGGATATCAAATGCGTTTTAATCTTCAAGAAGGATTCCCATTAGTTACAACTAAAAAACTTCATCTAAAATCAATCATACATGAATTACTTTGGTTTTTAACTGGAGATACTAATATAAAATATTTACAAGAAAACAATGTCCGCATTTGGAACGAGTGGGCGGATGAAAATGGTGACTTAGGCCCGGTGTATGGTCATCAATGGCGTTCATGGACCGTCAAGGACGGAACAACTGTCGACCAAATCACAAATCTAATTCAGCAAATTAAAACCAACCCTGATTCTAGAAGATTAATTGTAAGTGCATGGAACGTAGGAGATGTGGAGAAGATGGCACTGCCTCCATGTCATTGTTTATTCCAATTCTATGTGGCTGATGGAAAATTATCGTGTCAGCTATATCAAAGAAGTGCTGATTATTTTTTAGGGATTCCATTTAATATTGCATCGTATGCTCTATTAACGATGATGATTGCGCAGGTTTGTGATTTAGAACTTGGTGAATTTGTTCATACCTTTGGTGACGTTCATATTTACACCAATCATTTAGAACAAGTGGAACTTCAACTCTCAAGAGACCCTAAGCCAATGCCTACTATGAAAATTAACCCGGCAGTAAAGGACATCTTTGGGTTTACGTTTGATGATT
Source organism: Bacillus sp. AK128 (assembly GCF_053903075.1). Classification (NCBI taxonomy): domain Bacteria; kingdom Bacillati; phylum Bacillota; class Bacilli; order Caryophanales; family Bacillaceae; genus Bacillus; species Bacillus sp. AK128. The sequence continues at coordinate 1,701,853 of NZ_CP096379.1, forward strand.
TTGTATTGGAAAATTATGAAGCTCACCCACATATAAAAGGGGTTGTTAGTGTATGATTTCATACATCGTAGCAATGGATGAAAATCAAGTAATTGGTAGAAACAATGAACTACCATGGCATCTTCCGGCTGATTTAGCTTATTTTAAAAGAGTTACCATGGGTAAGCCGATTATTATGGGAAGAAAAACACATGAATCAATCGGGCGTGTTCTACCTGGAAGAGAAAACATTATTGTTACTAGAAATGAAAGCTATCAATCAACTGGTTGTAAAGTTGTCCATAGTATAGATGATGTTAAAGGGTTAGAAAAGGAAATAGCCGAAGAACTGTTTGTCATCGGTGGTGCAGAGCTATTTAAAGAGCTTCTTCCTGTCACGGATCGTTTGTACATCACACATATTCACCACGAATTTGAAGGTGATACCTTCTTTCCAAGAATAGATTGGAACGAGTGGACCGTCATTGAACGAGAGCCAGGCATAAAGGATGAAAAAAATCCTTATGATTTTGAATACGTGGTGTATGAAAGAAAAAAGTAAGTTGAATATATGCAGATAGAAGACCAAATCTAAATATGGATTTGGTCTTTTTGCTATTTAAGTTCCACCAATTAGCATCCCCTTACAATGTAAGGATATGGTAAAATATAGTGAGTAAAAATAATTCCTGAAGGTGAAAACATGTTTTTAAAAAGAATACAACTACAGCACGAACTGATTCCGTCTTTTAATAAGTATCCATTTTCAATTCCCTCCATTAAAAATTTCCAACAACTGGATTTAAAGAATAAAGTAACCTTTTTCGTAGGAGAAAATGGTTCTGGAAAGTCTACCCTCTTGGAAGCAATTGCAGACAAATGCGATTTTAATACGGCAGGAGGGGGGCGGAATAATTATTATGAGGTGGATGCTTCAGAATCGGCACTTGGAGATTACATAAGGTTATCTTGGCTACCGAAAGTGACAAATGGTTTCTTTCTTCGAGCTGAATCTTTTTATCAGTTTGCATCGCATGTTGATTCACTGGGGGATTATGATGCTTATGGTGGTCGCTCTTTACATGAACAGTCGCACGGAGAATCCTTTTTCTCACTCTTCTTAAATCGGTTTAATGGAAAGGGCATTTATTTATTAGACGAGCCAGAGGTTGCACTATCACCTCAACGACAGCTTTCCTTTTTAAGAATTATTCATGATTTAGTCTCATCAGGCGATAGTCAATTTATCATAGCCACTCATTCACCCATTCTATTAGGCTATCCGAACGCAACCATCCTTAGCTTTGACGATGGCGAAATCAAAGAAATCGAATATGAGATGACGGAGCATTATCAAATTACAAGATACTTCCTAGAGAATCGAGAAAGGTTTTTACGAGAGATTCTAGAAGATTAACTTTATTATCGCTCTCTTAATAGATTTAAAGAAGACCATGAATTGAAAAAACAATTTTTACCCAGTAAAGGAGGGGAGTATTGTGTTAGAAGTCAAACCCATACATAAAGAGGATTTAGAACTTGTAGCTAAATTTATATCAGAGCTGAATAACTGTGAGACCTCACATATTGGATATTGTGGAAAAGTTAGTAATGAGATTGCTTATGCTTTAGTAAATGATCTGACCGATATTCCGTTTACCGATAGTTTCTTTGCTGCCTATGATGATAATCAATTAGTCGGAATTCTAGGTTTTGATGCTTCTCTCGAAGACCATATTGCGGAAGTTTGGGGGCCCTTTTTAAAGGAGGATTATTTGGATTCGGCTACTTTACTTTGGAATGAGATGAACAAGACTATTCGACCTGACATTCATACATTACATATGTTCCCAAACAAAAAAAATAGTCCTGCAATCAAACTAGCTAAAAGTCTAAATTTTACAGAACACAGTGAGCAGACGATTCTGTCCTCCTTTCGAGGTGACTTTAGTAAGCTGGAACATTCGGAGAGTGTGGAATTAACACAAAATTATTTTGCTGAAATGATTCAACTCCATGACCACGCATTTCCTGGTACCTATTATAGTGGAGAACAAATAGTAGGACGGCTCAATAATGAGCGAAAAGTGTTTGTCCTTACTTCCGGAGAAGGTCTATTAGGTTATATATATGTTGAGGCTGAACCTGAGTTTGGAGAAGGAAGTATTGAATTCTTTGCGGTAAAAGAATCGGAACAAGGAAAAGGGCTAGGCGGGCATTTATTGAAAATCGGGTTAAACTGGCTATTTACGTTTAAAATGATTGATAATATTACCCTTTGTGTGAACTCAACGAATAAACAGGCGGTTAGTCTTTACAAAAAGGTAGGTTTTAAAGTAATCCATGAATTGCGTTATTTTACTAAGAATGTATTAGAATAATAGAATAGTAGATTTCCTAATAGAGAAAGGAGAAATGAAATGAGTACCGTTTATATAGAAAAATACGATTTGCAAGATTTACCCAGAATCGAATCGAAATTAGAGAGCTTTGTTCAATTTCCATTTGAATCAGTGACAGATGTAGAAAATTGGTTAAAGGATGTCTCTGTATTTTTTGACGAATTACAAGAAATTCTAGATGGCCATTATATTGATTTCCAAGCACATAATCAAGATGAAAAGGCGAAAAGGAATTTTGAGTATGATCAAGAAAAAATTGAACCTTTATTGAAAGCATACACAGCCCGCCTTGATGAAAAGTTAATGAATTCGACTTTTAAAGATATGCTAGATCAAGAAAAATATGGTCGGTTATTACGAAGTAAAGAAAATGCGATAAAGCTGTTTAGAGAAGCGAATATCAACCTAGAAGTAGATGAAGATCGTCTTGCTACACGTTATTTTGAACTAACAGGTGGCTTAACATCAGTTAGGGACGGAGAAGAAAAAACAATCCCTGAGTTGTTTCCTTACCTGGAGGATCCGAAAAGAGAGACGAGAAAAGAAGCCTTTGAGAAAATCTTCACCTCGCTAATTTCAGTTGAAGATGATCTGCAGGAAATCATGAATGAGTTAATGGAAATTCGAAAAAAGAAAGCATCGAACTCAGAACTCAGCAATTATCGTGATTTCATGTTTAAGAAGTACGAACGATTTGATTATACGGCAGAAGATTGTAAGGTACTAGCTGAATCGATCCGTGAACATGTATTACCAGTAGTGAAGAGGATTGAGGAAAAGAAGAAGGATGAACTAGGGGTTGATGTGCTAAGACCGTATGATCTCAAAGCTGTCCCAGCAGACCGTAAACCACTTAAACCCTTTTCTACTCGTGACGAGCTAGTTGGTCGAACGGCACAGGCATTAGGTGAATTGGACCCAAGGTTCGCTGAACTGATTACCTTAATGGATGAAAGAGGTATGTTAGACCTTGAGACACGTAAGAATAAGTCTCCAGGAGGATTCTGTACCTCGCTCCCTGTCTCTGAGCTATCGTTTATTTTCATGAATGCTTCTCATACGCATGATGATATGTTGACACTATTCCATGAAATGGGTCACTGTATACATAACGATATGAAGAGAAGCCTTCCACTTTCATATGACCGGGATACCCCGATGGAATCATCTGAACTAGCAAGTATGACGATGGAACTATTGTCTTTGGACCAATGGCATTATTTCTATTCTAAGAAAGAGCAAAAGCAAGCAAAACTCGATATGCTAAGAAGAATTGTGACGTTCCTACCGGATGGAATTCAAATAGATCAGTTTCAGCATTGGATGTATGAAAACCCTGACCATACGGCAGCAGATCGTATGAAGAAATATGTTGAGCTATCAAAAAGTCTTTCATCCGATGTGGTTGATTGGAGTGGCTACGAGGATGCCCAAATGAAGGAATGGCTATTTGTCCTTCATATCTTCGAAGTACCGTTTTACTATGTGGAATATGTGATTGCGCAGTTAGGTGCACTTCAAATGTACAAAAACTATAAAGAGAATCCAGTGGGCACACTTGAACGATATAAACAAGCTCTTTCTCTTGGAAATACAAAATCTTTATACGAGGTCTATGAGGCCGCAGGTATTCGGTTCGATTTCTCTGGAGCGATGATCAAGGAATTAATGGAGTTTGTGGAAAATGAAATAAATGAGCTTGAAAACATGAAGGTGTAAGGACGAAGTAAATAAAAAAACGTACAGTTCAACTGTACGTTTTTCATTATGGTAATAAGTAGAACAATACAGCGAAAAAGTGAGCTGCAGAACCACCTATAACAAAAATGTGCCAAATCGCATGATGGTATTTAAAGCCTCTCCAAACGTAGAAAATAGCTCCGAGTGTATAAAGAACTCCACCGACAACAAGTAACGTAAGTCCATTACCTGGAAGGTTTTCAGCTAATGGTTTCCATGCAAATACAATCATCCAGCCTAGCAATACATAAAGTAAAGTAGACATGTGTAGATATTTTTTAACGAAAAATGATTTGAAGATCGTACCACCAATAGCTAATCCCCAGACAACTCCGAATAAAGTCCAGCCTAGCCAACCTTTAACTGCAATAAATAAGAAGGGAGTATAGGTACCCGCAATAAAAAAGTAAATAGAAGAATGATCGAGAATTTCAAAGAAATCCTTAACCTTTCCTGGGGGGAAACTGTGAACCAACGTTGAAGCTGTATATAAGAGCACCATTGTCGTACCAAATAAAGTAAAACTAACAACATGCCAAGCCGTACCATATAACGATGAAAATACAATTAAAACAACAAGACCAGCAATACTAAGCAATCCTCCAATGCCATGTGTAATGGAGTTTGCAATTTCTTCGCCTTTAGTGAAGGTGTGTGTTGTAGCCATTCACTATCATTCCTTTCAACATCAACATTACTTACTCTTACTATAGTATAGGATTTGAAGTGATAATACAATTGAATTGTCGGGGGCATGAACTAAAATCTACTTAAAAATAAGTATATTAGTATAGTTAGTTTGGTGTAATACACCAGTTATATTTGGTTATTCTCTAATGCTTCATACTAGAAATTGTTGCTTTTTTAATTTGTGTCAGAAAAAGTAATGTTTATAATTTCTTGAAAACTTGATTGAGTTGTAAAGTGAGCATCCTAAAGCAAATATCAATCCAACAAGATTATTATTATAGTGTAAATCTCAAACAAAATGTATCCGTTTTCATATCCAAAAAAATAATAAAAAATATATTAATTTTTACAGGAAAAGACAGACTTCGTAACGATTTTACAGTATAATAAAGGAAACGGTTAAAAAGAAGGTTGGTACTTTGCTACTTAAGAGTCTAGAATTTACTCATCAAAGTGGTCAGAAGGTCAAAGTCACAGAAATTCCAGTATGGGAGGAAGATAATCTTTTTACATTAAAGATTAGAATTAGACTTCAGACGTTCATAACGAAGATTAGTACAGACTCAAATCCAAAAAAGATATACTCATTTAGAGATCATTTGAAGAAGACTTTAAAATGGCATGAGTATACAGAAATTTACAAAATTGATATTCTTAAGAACAATGCATAATTGGGGACCTTTTCAAAAAGGTCTTTATTTTTTTGCTATTATATATAGTATGATGATGAATTGGTTTATAACAAATTTGTGACAACTTGAAAGAAACTTTTATTATGATGCTTATTTTTGCTATGATAGAGTCGGTTGTACTACATATTTAGAAAAAGGTGAGTTTATTGAATAGAAAAATGTTAGTCGTTCTTTTCATTTCATTGTTAGTAATTTTAGCAGGCTGTGGTGGAAATGGACTAGATGTACCAAGTGATGCAACAACGGTCCAGGACTTTACTTATATTAACCAGAATGGTGCTGAGCTTGGCTTAGAACAATTAAAAGGTAAGGCATGGGTGGCAGACTTTATTTTCACAAACTGTGAAACCGTATGTCCCCCAATGACAGCTAATATGTCCAAGCTTCAAGGGATGGCAAAGGAAGAAGAACTCCAAGTAGAGTTTGTGTCATTTAGCGTTGATCCCGAAAATGATACACCTGAAAAATTAGTAGCCTTTGGTGAACAGTTTGATGCTGATTTCTCTAATTGGAACTTCTTAACTGGTTATTCACAAAGTGATATTGAAGCTTTTGCACCCAAAAGCTTTGCCACTCACGTCCAAAAGCCAAAATCTACAGACCAAGTTATTCATATGACTCGTTTTTATCTTGTTAACAAGGATGGAATCGTTGTTAAAAGCTATAGTGGGCTAGAAAACCCGCCTTATGATGAAATGATTGAAGATATTAAAAAGCTGCAATAGTCAAAGTCTCCCTAACTTTAGGGAGATTTTTTTGTATCTAATGTTGTACCAGTATTCCTAAGGGTGTTAACCAATCACCTCTTAATATTGGTAGTAAATAGATAAGGAAAAAGCTTGTCCCTCATTATATAATAAATGTTTATGGTCATTGATTTAGTAAAAGGTTGATACACTATAGTATGGGACACTACGAGGAGGGACAGCATTGTTTAGACTTGTCATACTACTTTCCGTTGCTGTCATGCTTATGGTTATGTTTAATTCCAAGAGTAACGAGCCATTACAAGCTTCAGCAAATCATTCCTATATAGAAAGAGGAAGTAATTTATATAAAAAAATAGATGCTTCCTTTTTCCCGAGAGATTTAAAGATTGTCGCATTGGGAGATTCATTGACTTCAGGGTTCGGGGACCAGTCAGGTAATACAGGCTATATAACTGTTCTAGAGCAATTGCTACAAAATCAACGAGGCGTAGATGAAACGTCTGTGAAAAACTTTGCAATTGAAGGACATCGTTCAGACCAGCTCCTAGAAGAATTAGAGAGATCTGAAGTCAAGTATTCATTAAGTAAGGCTGACTATATCTTGGTAACCATTGGTGGAAATGATGTCATGAAGGTAGCACAGGAAAATATTTTTGATTTAACAAATGAACCTTTTTCAGAAGGAAACAAGCAATATCAAATCAATTTAAATCTAATCGTCTCTAAAATTAAAGAGGTTAATTCTGATGCACAATTGTATTTTGTTGGGATTTACAATCCATTTGCGACCATGTTTTCAGCTGTTCCAGAAATAGAACATTTGATAGAAAGCTGGAATCAAAGTACAGAAAATACCTTATCAAGCTATGATGATACGTATTTTATTCCCATTGCTGATGTGTTTGAAGGCAAGGAAGAGCATTATTTATATGATGACTTAATCCATCCTAATCAAGTAGGTTATAAACATATGGCTAATCGGATATTAACATATATCTCTCATTATGATCTTACAGCCACATATGTAATCGCAGAAATAGATGAAGAAGAATATTAAAAAATGAAGGTTGCATCTCCCAAATTGTAAAAAGGTATTGCATTAGCTGTCGAATCACGCTTATGATAAATGTATAGCTTGTATACAATGAAGTGAACGCCTTTATAAAGGCATCACTATGGGAGAGCGGCTAACATGAATTCGGATATCCCCTTTATATTAATAGGTGCCATCATACTAATTAGCATTATCTTTATGGTTTTTACATATGGTATTCGATTTAATAAAGCTGCAAGAAAGCAGAAGAAATACGAACAAGTTTTTTTGAATCACCCGGATGCGATTTTTGAAGTCAATCCAGTCGGAAGAATTGTAGCCTCTAATGTAGTTGCCCAACAACTGTTAAAACAGATTACTAATGGTTCAATGGTGAGGGTGCAGGACTTATTTGAAAAAAATGAATACCTTAAAATGAAACAAAAGCTTTTGCAGGATCATACAGTCCAGTTTCAAAGACAGTTATTCTGTAAAAATGGTAAACCCATAGACTTAGATATCACGGGTATTCCATCCATTGTTAATGGTAGACTTCATGACATGATTTTTATTGCAAAAGATCAAACTGAGCAAAATAAAGCACAAGAAATCATCCTGCAGATCGCTTATCATGATGTATTAACAGGTTTGCCTAATCGGCAATCATTCGAAAACCTTCTAAAAAAGGCAATTGAACATGCTAAAACTAATAATGGACAACTAGCTTTGCTTTCCATTGATTTAAATAATTTTAAAATGATTAATGATTCTCTCGGCCATTCAAATGGAGATATCGTTCTTAGAGAGGTAGGAGATCGTCTTAATAGGAAACTAGACGGACAGCTCCTGGCTAGAATGGGTGGAGATGAGTTCTTTGTTTTAATTGAGGGTCAGCACATAGATGATGTGTACTCACTTTCTCAGAGTCTACTAGATGAAATTCAGATGCCATTATTTGTCTTAGGTAAAGAACTAATGCTGAATTGTAGTATTGGGGTCGTTCAGTATCCAGAAGGTGGTGCGACACCTAATTTGCTCATGAAAGCTGCTGATGTGGCAATGTACCATGCCAAAAAGGAAAAAAAGAATATTAGTATCTATGAGTCTACGATGAATGACTCAAGTCATTTACTTGAATTAGAAAAGTACTTAAGAAAAGCGTTACTATTCGAAGAGTTTGAATTATATTATCAGCCACAAGTGGATGTGAAAAATGGTCGATTATTAGGAGTGGAGGCACTAATCAGATGGAACCATCCTGTATTAGGTGTGGTGTCACCTGGTGAATTCATTCCACTTGCTGAAGATACTGGTTTAATCATTCCAATTGAAAAGTGGGTATTAAGACAAGCCTGTATTCAATTAAAAACCTGGCTTGAGTCTGGTAATGAACCGTTTCGCGTTGCGATCAATATATCCGCTCAGCATTTTAAAGAGCAATTAGTTGAGCATGTATCAGAGGTTCTTCTAGAGACCAATATTCCACCTTCACTTCTAGAGTTAGAAATCACAGAAACAATGGTGATGCAAAATCCTACCGAAACGATTGAGAAGCTAAAACAGTTGAAGAAACTAGGAGTGTTACTTGCAGTAGATGATTTTGGAATGGGCTATAGCTCATTAAAATATATTGCAGATTTCTCAATAGATCGAATCAAAATTGACCGATTTTTTATCATGGATTTGTTGGAATCCGATAAGAAAAAGGCGATCGTCAGAACGATCATTGGATTAGCACAGAATATACAGGTTGAGGTCATTTCAGAGGGTGTCGAATTACAAGAACAGGTAAGTCTATTAAATGACTTAGGCTGTTATCAGGCACAAGGTTACCTATACAGTAAACCTTTCCCTGCTCATGAGGTGCCACTTCGCTATGAGCAATTGCTTAAACATGCAAATTAAAATATGGTACATTGTTAAATAGAGGAGAAGGAAGGTCCATTCACTGTCGTGAAGCAACCTTCCTTTTTTATAACAAAAGGATGATGAAGATCCAATGAAAGATAAGGAGATCGAAAAACGATATGGAAAAGAAAGAAGTTGAATACAAAATTCTAGAATTAAAGGATGAATATCTTCAACTCCAACATAATCTCGAAAAATTGGAGTATGTAAAAGGCAACATGACGCCATTGGAAAAACGTTTAACGGAAGTAGAAGAGGAGTTAAGTTCTCTTAATCAACTGTTACGGACAATGTAAAGCAGGTAATAAAAGCAGAAAAACATTTACAGATTAAATCTGCTATCAACAGTTTGCAAATAAAGTCAGAGCTAATTGCTCTGACTTTTTTGCGTGCTTTGGCTTATAATGTCTCTTGTTTGTGTTTCTTCACAACCATATATTGCCTACCTCTACACATAGCAAAACACTTACAAAATACTTCTAAACGACCACACAATAAGGAGGATACTCATTACCCCCCAAGCTGCGGTAGCTATTATCCACCAAACTATAGATTGGGTAGATGAAATTTTCTTATATTCCTTATTATTCTATTATTTTTGACCGTTCATATCCAATGTTCTTTGGAATAAAGGACAAAAAAATTTGTTTTCTGATTTAGAAATCATAAAACGAAATATGGGGAGAATATATATATCCTACTTCTAGAGGTGTCAACTATGAAGTTATTATTAACAATATTCCTTTTCTTCCTTGTAACCGTATCTCCTATATATAGCGTTCAGGCTGAAGTGAATCTCAAACTTGAGGATGTTAGTTCAATAGAAGTTAGTCAATTCTCCGGAAAATCTCGTTTATTCCAAATAACAGATGGTTATGAAGAAAAGATTATGAGAAAGGTGCTAAATTGGTTAAATGAATCAAGCCTCGTTAAGAGTGAAAGTAGTGTAGACTCACCCAAAATACCTATCTCTCTGACAGTAAACATGAGAAATGGAGAGGTTATTGTGATTCAACCTACATATAGGTGCATCTTAGAAGAGAATCAAACTAAAATATGTACACCCGTTGATGGCGAGATTCTCTTATACAAAGGTGAACACCTGAAGGCTCAATTAAAATCACAAGAACTGTATGATTGGCTTATGACCGGTTGGAAATATGAAGTGGAAGGTCCTCCAAAACAGGAGCTATTAGAGGAAGTGATATATACAAGGTACCTCACCTATCTGAGTGAAAAAGACTATTCAGATTTCTTTATGTGTCCAAAAATTGATCATATTGAACGAATCAAAGGAGATACCCGTAGACATATCGTTTACGCAAGTGCATTAAATTATGGAGGCCACCACGGTGGAAACTACGACCGACTTAAAATCGTTTTAACTGATACACCAGAAGATGGTGTTCAAATTAAACAAGTCAAGAAACTGAAAAACATTTCAGAAAATGAAAGTTTGGAGCAATGTAAGTAAGGGGGGAGTCCTTCATCGGGGAAATGAACGCCCTTTTCAGTGAAATCGAAGCAAGTTCGGTCGTTCATAAAGGGAATGAACGCCCTTTCTGGTGAAATTGAAGCAAGTTGGGTCGTTCATAAAGGGAATGAACGCCCTTTTCAGTGAAATTGAAGCGAGTTCGGTCGTTCATAAAGGGAATGAACGCCCTTTCTGGTGAAATTGAAGCAAGTCCGGTCATTCATAAAGGAAATGAACGCCCTTTCTGGTGAAATTGAAGCAAGTCCGGTCGTTCATAAAGGGAATGAACGCCCTTTCTGGTGAAATTAAACCGAGTTCGGTAGTTCATCAGAGTAAATAAACAGTGATGTCGTTAAATTAGCTAGAAGCAATGAACTAAAAAAGCTCAAGCCCGTTTAATTTGGCTCAAGCTATGTTAATCAACAGTATATTGGTTATTAATACAATGTTTTAAACGCATCCTGTAGCTGATGTGTAATGTTAAAATGAGTGGGTAATGACTGATCGTCCACTTTGTTAATAGGTAGTACTTCAGATGTGGTGCTTGTAATAAATGCTTCATCCGCATTCTGAAGAAACTCTACTGTAAAGTGTTCTTCATGAATCGGAAGGTTTAGTTGTTCAGCTAATTGAAAAACAGCCTTTCTTGTTATGCCATGAAGAATATGCCTAGTAGCCGGTGTGGTGTAAAGAGCACCGTCCTTTATCACAAAGAGGTTACTACTAGAACCTTCTGTCACATAACCATCTCTTACGAGGATAGCTTCCTCGCACCCTTTGTTTACCGCTGCTTGCTTAGCCATTACGTTAGGGAGTAAATTGAGAGACTTAATATAGCAATTTGCCCAACGTTCATCATCCATCACTAGTACCGCTACACCGTTTTTCTTCTTGGTTTCATCTAATTGCTTGGATGGCTTAATGACCATGGAGTATACGGCCGGCGTGTCCGGATAAAGGTGAAGTCTTGGTGCGATTCCACGAGTCACTTGAAAATATACATCCACATTCTTCTCTTGTGAACGATTGATGCCTTCAGAGATGATTTCCTTTAATTCCTCACGAGAATAGGGAAGTGTCATAGAAATTGCTTCTGCACTTTTCTCAAACCGATCTAAATGTTCCTCTAGCATAAACGGCTTTTCATTATACACTCTTACTACCTCATAAATACCATCACCGAATTGATGACCACGTTCTTGGATTGGAATGACTCCTTCATTTACTTCCGTCAGAAACTGATCCTTATAATAAGCAATTTCCATACATTTTTCCTCCTGTAGCATTTCTTCCTACAATATATCATTAATGAATGTTCGTAAAGAATGAATCGTTCGATTATTCCGGCCTTCGGTTGTTTCTGCTGCTAGCAAAGAATTTAGGATTGCTTCTTCAGTTGCATCAGCAGCGGCTTCAAATACCGAATCTAAAGCATAATCCTGAACAACCTGCTGTGAGGAGAAAATGGCTTTGTCCTCATGTCTCACTTTATGAGCGGTAGTAAAGCCAATCGCAAGATCACCACTCCCGTGTCCAATATAGGATCCCGTTTTACCTAAACCAACAGTAGTTCTTTTTAAAACTCTTTTAATTTGTCTTTCGTTAAGTGGTACGTCGGTTGCCACAAGAATGATAATGGAACCTTGTTCTCGTCCCTCTTTATGTTGAAGCTCAGTTTGTAGGCGTTCAACAGCAGGTCCCACATGTTTGCCGGCAATCGTTAAGTTTTCCATCTTACCGAAGTTCGTTAACACCATTACCCCGACAGTAAACTCTTTTTCTCCTAAAGAAACTAATCTTGAGGCAGAACCTATACCTCCTTTTAGTCCAAAACAAACCATTCCTGTTCCTGCACCTACGGCTCCTTCTTCAAAAGTACGGTCAGCTGAATGGATGGCATCTAGTACATGCTCCTTCGTAACCGCAACATGACGAATATCGTTAATAAGCATATCGTTACATTCACAAACTAGACCATTTACAGTTCCAGTCGTTCTCCCAATTGAAGGGTTATGTGAAAGTGTATAATCAATCACACCTTGAAGTCCAACGCCAACGGCTAAAGTATTCGTTAAAATGATAGGCGTTTCAATCGTTCCTAGTTCCTCAAGTTGGATCGAGCCAACCGTCTTTCCAAAACCATTAATCGTATAAATTGCACCAACAACCTTTTCCTGAAAAAGGTTTCCTCCATGAGGTAACACAGCTGTGACACCTGTTTTTGTTTCATCATTCATAATCGTAGTATGACCGACCTTTACTCCATCTACATCCGTAATCGAATTGGTTGGACCATTTGGAAGCCTACCAATATGTATTCCATAATCCATTGCTTTTTTCATTTTAATCCCCCTTAATTAAAATTTATTTTAAAATGGACTCTTTGCGTAATATTGTTGCTTTTTTTAGCTTTGTTAGGAACCTAGAGTTGATTGGAGCGGAAGGCGCTTGACTCCTGCGGGACGAAGAGGGAAGTGTGAGACCCCACAGGCGAAGCCGAGGAGGCTCACATCCCTCCCCGCGGAAAGCAAGCGCCTGCAGCGGAAAGCAACGTACCAATTTAATATTTGACCTAAGGTAAGGAATCAATAACGTAAACACCAGACTTAAAAATTAAGATAAACATAAAGATAAAGTTTTGTTTGTCCTAGTACAAGAATAAGATAATATATCACAAAATTGAAGGGGATTTGTTTATGACGAAAATAGAAGCGTTTATTTTAGGAATCATCCAGGGGTTTACTGAATTTTTACCGATAAGCAGTACCGGCCATCTGTTCATAGGCAGACATCTATTTGGACTCAATGAAGCGGGGTTATTTTTAGACACGATGCTTCATGTGGGTACACTTGCTGCTATTTTAGTAGTTTATAAGCATGAGTTTATATATATAATAAAAAATCCAATTAGCAAACGCACGTTTTTACTGATTGTAGGGACAATCCCGGCAGTTGTTATAGGGCTAGCCTTTAAGGATTATTTTGAAGCTATATCCGATACGGGCGTTACAATTGGTTGGGAGTTTTTAGTGACAGGTCTATTTCTATGGTTTGCTGATAATATAAAAAATGGCTATAAGAAGATGGAGGATATTAGCTACACTGATGCTTTTTTTATCGGGACCTTTCAAGCAGCGGCGATTCTTCCAGCCATTTCAAGGTCAGGCTTAACGATTGTTGCTGCTTTGATTCGGAAGCTTGACCGCGAGACCGCAGCTTATTTTTCTTTTTTATTATCAACACCGGCGATTGCAGGTGCGTTAGTCCTGCAGTCAGCAGATTTGTTTAATGGAACGGTTGAAAATATTAGTTTATCTGCTTTAGGTGTTGCCTTTTTGTCGTCTGCTTTTTTCGGCTATATAGCTGTGAAGTGGATGATTGCTTACTTGAAAAAACACTCTTTAAAAGTGTTTGCTGTTTATGTATGGGCATTAGGACTTCTTGTAATTAGTTTGCAATGGATGGGGAAATCTTAGGTCTTATAGAATTATAGACTAGCCTCACATCTTTTTTAGGTAGAAAACCTAGTAAAATGGGCATTCGCACATACGCTATTAACCCACTCCACATATGTTATGAATGTAAGCTTTAAAATTAAAAGGAGTGAGTGAATATGCATTACGGTTACGGTAATGATTGCTTTACAGGATATGGTTACGGTTATGGTGCTCCAGTAGCAGGAAACAGCTTTGCGTTAATTGTTGTATTATTTATCTTGCTGATTATCATCGGCGCATCTTATCTAACTGTATAATTATATGTGAAGGGTGTATCCTCAGGCGGGGATACATCTTTTTTTGATTATATAGTTTAGGAAATATATGAGTGTAAACATCTTTATAGAAATGACTTAGCAATGTGAAACAAGTATCGCAGGAGTGTCATCAGACTGAAAAAAATATAATATTTGAGTAAATATACTCAGTTGATTGGTTCTGACTTACTACAAAGTACCTATTTTATTTGAATAGTTTTGAAATTTAATGTAGAAAAAAAACTATTCTTAGTATATGATTTAAGTAATTTACGTAGTTTTTAGTGCATATTTCTTGCAATTCCAGTTCATTTCGTTATACATAACTCATGAAAAAGACAACCATAGAATACATATAAGTAGATAGTCCATAACAATTTACTAACAAGTAGTAGAGGAAGCCATTTTAAAGGAGCGAAAACCATGAATATCCTCATATTAGGGGGCACTAAGTTTTTAGGTAGACATCTGGTAGAAGAATCTCTTAGACGTGGACATGAAGTCACTATTTTTACAAGAGGTAAAACAAATGCAGAGCTCTTTCCTGAAATTGAACGCTTAACCGGAGATCGTGATGGAGATCTATCTAGTATAATCGGAAGAAAATGGGATGCAGTTATTGATACGAGTGGTTATGTACCAAGAGTTGTTGGGCAGTCCGCAGCTATATTAGCTTCAGCTTGTAGTGTATACACGTTCATTTCATCCATTTCAGTATATAAAGATGTATCCAAACCAGGTGTTACCGAAGAAGCGGAGGTATTAACCCTAGAGGATGAATCAATTGAAGAAATAACGGGGGAAACATATGGAGCACTAAAAGCCTTATGTGAAGAGGAAGTGAAGAAAACATTTCCTGACCGCCATTTAATCATCCGTCCAGGATTAATTGTCGGGCCCCATGATCCAACAGATCGATTTACCTATTGGCCATCAAGGATTGCTGAAGGTGGAGAGGTATTAGCACCCGGTGACCATGATACACCTGTGCAATTTATTGATGTTCGTGATTTATCTTCGTTTATCATACAGCAATTAGAAAATAAAGTAGTTGGTACCTACCATGTAACGGGACCTAACGAGCAGCTTACCATGGGTGCGTTCTTAAATGAATGTCAAAAAATTTTAAACCCGAATGCAAACTTAACATGGGTATCAAAAAGCTTTTTAGACGAAAATGAAATGAAATATTGGACGGATCTGCCACTTTATATACCACTTGGAATAGGTATGGACGGTTTTTCGGCGGTGAATCTTGATAAATCCCTATCGGCCGGTTTAACGTTCCGTCAAGTACAAGAAACAATTCGAGACACCTCTGAATGGGCGAATACGAGAAGTGAAGAATACCAAATGGTAGCGGGAATTTCGCGTTCAAAAGAGGCTGAATTATTAGAGGCATGGAAAAAAACAGAAGCTGTGTGAATATATAACCAAATAAAGGAAAAACTACCTCCTAGTTATCAATTAGGAGGTTTTTTTGTACTCCTTTCATCCTATTTTAGAAGAATGCTCATGGTAACTGGTTAGACCCAGTTACTTTTCTATTTCGGTTAAAAGGAGGAATCTATAGATGAAGTCCTATCCATGCATGATTGTTGGAGGTGGAATTGCAGGTTTACAGGCAGCGATTATGTTAGGTCGGTACAGTCATGAGGTAGCGGTCATTGATAAAGGAGAAGGCCGGTCCACTTTATGTAGATGCTACCATAATGTACTCGGTTATCCTGATGGTGTTGACGGTGAACAATTAAGAAAGCTTGGTAGGCAGCATGCAGAGAAATATGATGTTCATTTTATCCAGGATGAAGTGGTAGAGGCAAATAAGAATGGTGATTACTTTAACCTGAAGACAAGCTCTAACCAGGAATTCCAATGTCAGTACTTACTCATGGCAACCGGGATTCAAGATCGTCTCCCACTTCATATTCCTAATCTAAAAGAATGTCTCGGAATATCCATCTACATTTGTCCGGATTGTGATGGGTATGAAGTGAAAAATAAAAAGTTAGTCGTAATGGGCTCAGGTGATGTTGGGGCAAATATGGTTAAGACATTAACATATTTCACTAAGGATATTACGTATGTGAACCATGAAGGAACACCGGTGGATGGAAATTTACTCCATGACTTAAAGACTCAAGGAATAAAAATAATCAATGAACAAGTAAAAGCAGTGAATCTGAATCAAACCTCAGATTTTACGGGAATCACGCTAGCTTCTGGTGAAGAAATTCAAGCAGAACGAGGCTTTTTAGCTTTTGGAGGCAGTAAAGTCAATACTGATTTGTTAAAGCAATTAGGAGTAGAGCGTTTAGAAAATCATCATATTGCCGCAGATCCTAGGTCAAAAGAAACGAATATTAAAAATGTATGGGTCGCTGGTGATATTGTCGCACATTCCGAACAGTTGACGATTTCAATGGGAGATGGAGCACAAGCGGCTATTTGGATGCATAAGCGAATTGTAGGTCAGTGACGGAACAATTGTGTCCGTCTTTTTTTGCGTTTTTTTCTAAAACTGTGTTGTTATCGTGACATTTAGTTAAGGGGAACAATATATACGAAAACACCCTTTTTTATTTCATCAAAAATGAATCCCTCGAATAAACTTTAAGGAAATACGTTGGTAGGGGGGAATTAAAATGGTGCATTCTCGCCTCATAAAGCCACTACTTGATGAAGTTTATCCAGTCATTAGCCATGGAAAAGGGATCTATCTATATGATGCAGATGGAAAGAAATACGTAGATGGTTCTTCCGGTGCCATTACAGCAAGTATAGGCCATGGTATACCCGAAATTGTCGAAGCCATGAATGAGCAGGCAAATAAAGTTTCATTTGTTTACCGTTCCCAGTTTACCAGTTTGCCAGCCGAACAATTAGCAGAAAAGCTATCAAAGCTCATACCAAATGCTGATTATTGGAGCTTTCTCGTTAATAGCGGCTCTGAAGCGACAGAAACAGCCTTGAAAATTGCCATTCAATATTGGCAGGAAAAAGGCGT
The DNA here is from genome assembly GCF_053903075.1 of Bacillus sp. AK128. Taxonomy (NCBI): domain Bacteria; kingdom Bacillati; phylum Bacillota; class Bacilli; order Caryophanales; family Bacillaceae; genus Bacillus; species Bacillus sp. AK128. The sequence goes on from NZ_CP096379.1 coordinate 1,719,242, forward strand.
TAAAACTAAACAGAGAATCCTTTCGAGATGGATGAGCTATCATGGTATTACTATCGGTGCTTTGTCCATGTCAGGCTACCAAGCACGAAGAGCACGGTTTGTTCCACTTTTAGAAGACTACCCTACAGTGTCCCCACCCTATTGTTATCGTTGTCCCTTTCATGATACCTACCCCAATTGTCAGCTGAAATGTGCAAATGAATTAGAACGAGCGATCACTCGAATAGGTGCAGAACATATTGCTGCGTTTATCATCGAGCCTGTTGTCGGGGCTGCTGGTGCAGCTTTGACTCCACCGCCAGGTTATTATGAGCGAATTCGTGAAATCTGTGATCATCATCATATTCTCCTTATTGCCGATGAAGTGATGACAGGGATCGGAAGAACGGGAAAAATGCTCGCTCTTGAACATTGGAACACAATTGCAGATATCGTCACACTCGGTAAGGGAATGAGTGCGGGCTATACACCAATTGCTGCGACCCTTGTTGAAACTAAGATTTTAGAGCCTATTCAAAATGGTTCCAAACTAATCATGAGTGGACATACCTTTAGTGGAAACCCTCAATCAGCCGCCACTGCTCTTGCTGTATTAGAGTATCTTGAAAAACATGATGTGATCAAACAAGTTGTAGAAAAAGGGGAGTATTTAAAAAGTAGATTAATAGCTCTTCAACAAAAATACCACTGGATCGGGGATGTAAGAGGGAAAGGACTTCTCATCGGGGTAGAGTTTGTCCAAAATGATCTAAAGCTTCCGTTTCCAAAAGAGTTAGGTATGACAACCTTGGTGATCGAAAGGGCAAAGGAGCATGGCTTGCTCGTTTATCCTGCGGCTGCAGGTGAAGATGGGGTACAAGGAGACGGGATTTTACTGGCTCCACCGCTAACGATTACGAAAGCTGAAATGGATGAATTACTTCATCTACTTGATTTAGCACTCAATGATATTACGTTAGAGTTCCTACAAACAGGCATCATAGCATAAGGAGAAGAGGCTATGACGAACAAACAAAAATCAATTGATGATTTATTAGATGGTATAAAGGATGGTTGCACCATTATGTTTGGCGGGTTTGGAGGAATCGGGACACCACCGACCATTGTGAAAAAAATCCTAGAAAAAAATGTGAAGCATTTAACCCTGATTGGAAATGATACGGGTTTTCCAACGATTGGAATAGGTCCGTTAATTGTAAACAATCAAGTAAAGAAAATTATCACATCTCATATAGGTTCAAATCCGATTGCCGGTAAGCTCATGAATGAGGGGAAATTAGAAGTTGAATTTTGTCCACAAGGTACGTTAGTCGAAAGAATTCGTGCAGGAGGAGTCGGGTTAGGCGGAATCCTAGTTGACGTAGGGTTGGGAACGATTGCCGAACGTAATAAAGAAAAGCTAGTAGTAAATGGGAAGACGTATATCATAGAGCCAGCTTTAACGGCTGATGTTTCCATCGTCTTTGCTAAAAAGGGAGATGTATGTGGAAATCTTGTTTATGACAAAAGTGCTAGAAACACTAATCCACTTGTGGCCATGGCTGGAGAAATAACCTATGCAGAAGTTGAAGAGCTCGTCCCTATTGGTACTCTATCCCCTGAAGAAATCGTCACCCCTGGCTGTTTTATTAATGGTGTCATTCAAAGTGAAGGGGTGAACTGGAAATGGGCATGGGAGTAGATCTGCGAAATAAAATTGCGTTTCGTGCAGCTCAGGAAGTAAAAGAAAATATGGTCGTAAACTTAGGAATTGGTATTCCTTCCTTAGTCCCTAATCATCTCTCATCTACCTTACATGTAATGTTCCACGCCGAAAACGGCATATTGGGGATGGGACCTAGCCCTGAAATAGGTAGTGAAGATGAGAATTTATGTAATGCAGGAGGATATCCAGTAACGGTCGTCCCTGGTGCATCATATTTTGATAGTTCGATAGCGTTTGCCATCATTAGACGAGGGTTAATAGACCTAACAATCCTTGGTGCACTTCAGGTAAGCGAACAAGGAGATTTGGCGAATTGGATTGTCCCGGGAAAGAGAGTTCCAGGCATGGGGGGAGCCATTGACCTTGCCCAAAAAGCAAAGAAAGTCATTGTGGTAATGAACCATCTCAATAAAGATGGTAGTTCAAAGGTCGTGAAAAACTGTACACTACCACTTACCTCTACTAGATGCGTAGACATGGTTATTACTGATCTTGCTGTCATAGAAGTAAAGGAAGATGGAATGTGGTTAAGAGAGATTATGCGTCCCTATACATTAGAGAATGTATTAGAACACACTGAGGCGACTTTATTAATAGATCCAGACTTAAAATTTATCGATTAAAGGAGAGAAACTGATTGGATGTACAGGGGAGAATTCATGAATGGCTAGAAACAAACAAAGACAGGGGGGTGAGACTGTTAAAAAGACTTGTCCAAGAGCGAAGTATAACGGGTGAAGAAAGCAAGGCACAAGCCATCATTGTTGAAAAGCTCAGAAAGCTAGGCTTAGAGATTGATATATGGGAGCCTGATTTTACATCTTTACAGAACCACCCATACTTCGTCTCACCTAGAACCAACTTTTCGGGAAGCGCTAATGTAGTCGGAGTGAAAAGAGGAGAAGGTGGAGGGAAGTCTATTCTCTTAAATGGTCATATTGATGTGGTGCCTGAAGGAGATCTCAAACAATGGACATATGAACCATATAGTGGTGAGGTCATCAATGGGAAAATGTTCGGAAGAGGTACTACCGATATGAAGGGTGGTACTGTTTCGATGCTTTTAGCCATTGAGGCTCTTCAAGAATTGAACCTACCAATAAAGGGGGATATCATTTTTCAAAGTGTAATAGAAGAGGAAAGTGGAGGAGCAGGTTCCCTGGCTGCTATTTTACGAGGATATCAAGCAGACCTAGCACTGATTCCAGAACCGACGAGTATGAAAATATTCCCGAAACAGCAAGGCTCGATGTGGTTTTGCATAACGATTACGGGTAAAGCTGCACACGGAGGCACTCGCTATGAAGGAGTAAGTGCCATAGAAAAGAGCTTATTAGTCGTTGAAAAGATACTAGAGCTTGAGAAGCAAAGAAACGAACGCATTCAAGATCCACTCTATAAGTCCATCCCGATCCCTGTGCCGATTAATATTGGGAAAATCAATGGAGGCAATTGGCCGTCCTCTGTCCCAGATTGTGTAACGCTAGAGGGGAGAATAGGAGTAGCACCTGAGGAAGAGATGGAGGAAGTAAAGCAAGAATTTGAAACCTTTATTCAGAAGTTAGAAGCATATGATCAGTGGTTCGAAACAAATCCAGTCGAAGTGACTTGGTTTGGAGCTAGCTGGGTACCAGGTACCATCGATTTAGAACACCCTGCCATGATAATCCTTGAGAAAAACTTTGAAAAAATTAAACTACAAAAGCCCGTGATCGAGGCGTCACCATGGGGAACAGACGGTGGATTATTTACGAAGGTTGGCCAAATTCCAACCATTGTCTTTGGACCTGGTACAACAGAAGTGGCTCATTATCCAAACGAATACATCTTAATAGATCAAATGATCGAAGCAGCAGAAATCATCGCAAATATGATGGTGGAGTGGTGCAATACGGAAGACGATAGCTAACGCTGTCGTCTTTTTTCAAAGGCTCTTTTCTAATACTTTGTTGCTTTCGTGACCTTTAGTTTAGCTAAAGAACCTGTTTGAAAAGCAATTTGAATATAGATTAGAAAAGAGCAACTCTCTTTATTTATAGTAAGAGCTTGATACTAAGGTAAAAATCCGGCTTTTGGGATTTTTACGAAAAGCAACAATCTATACGAAAACAGCCTTTTTCAACGGACGTTTATGGTAATACTTACATAAAAATCTAATGATTGGTGAAAATAAGCGTACAAATCTTTGTTGTATTTAATCGGAGGTACAATGGTCACTTTAGCCTTACTCCTATTTTATGGTGGTTCCGTTCTCATTCTTTCTTATATTGATACTTTTTTTTATGATATTTCATTAATAGAATCTGTCTCTTTTATGCTATACCCTGAAGGTGCAACCAGAGAAAGTATCGTTGTATTGGCAATGATGGCAGGGATTATTTATTCCATAATCGTGGATTATCGACATCGTAAAAACAAACAAACGGTCTCAAAATGAATCAAGGGGAAGTAAATGTGAACAATGAATTAATTGAAAAAATATCACTATGGCAATTATTTATCCTTATCTTCATCTTTGAGATGGGTAGTGCGATTATTGTTGGGATTGGAAATGATGCGAAACAGGATGCGTGGATTGCGATCTTCCTTGCTTCCATAATAGGAGTGGGAATTGTCCTTTTCTACCATCAAATTTCATCAAGAGTGGAAGGAAAGAACCTTTTTGAAATCATGGTGTGGGCAATGGGGAAATGGATGGGGAAATTGCTGACATGTTTATACGTTTTTTATTTTTTTTATATTGCAGCTAGAGTTCTAAGAGATTTTGGTGAGCTTCTAACATCTTCAATTCTCCCACAGACTCCGATTGAAGTGACTATGATCATGGTTATGCTGATTATTACCTATGTCCTTTATCTAGGGATTGAAGTGTTAGGAAGAACAGCTGAAATATTTTTACCTTATGTCATCCTCTTTATTTTCGGTATTGGGCTAGGTATTTTAATTTCAGGAGAGTTGCACTTTGAAAACTTATTACCGATTATGCCTGAGGGAGTGGGGCCGATTGCTAAAGCCATTTTTCCGTCCCTACTCACGTTCCCTTTCGGAGAGTTGATTGTCTTTACACTTCTATTTCCATATGTATCAAAGGCTAAGTATGTAGCCAAAGTTAGTGCAGGTTCGGTATTGGCAGCTGGGTTATTGCTTGTCTATTCTTCCATTATTCAAATCACGACCTTGGGTGCTGATATGAAAAATCGAGCTAATTTTCCATTGCTTTCGGCAGCAGGGGAAATCTCCTTACTGCAGTTTATTGAACGGATTGATTTATTGATCGTTTTTATTATGATGTTCGGAGTCATTATTAAAGTCGCTGTCTTTACCTATGGTGGGTTAAAGGGCTTAGAGTTAGTATTTTCACGTCCTTATCGCTCCTTTACTTTTCCATTTTGTATGTTAATTGCCTATCTAGCAGTAGTGGTAAGCGATAACTTTGCAGAGCACTTAGAAGAAGGGTTAACCTTTGTTCCCAACTATTTACACCTACCTTTTCAGTTAGGCATACCTTTTCTTTTATTCCTCATCATTTTATTGAAAACTAAAGTATTAAAGGGGGGACAACAGCATGATCAATCTAACTAAGCTTTTTTCCTCTCAAAAGTCAAACCAACCTACCACTAGTCAAGAGCTCCTGTCAGAAGGGGAAGAGGCGAAAGAGCTATCCTCTTCTCTGACAACCAATTATGAGCTCCTTAAAAGAACGTTTCAAAACACCATTGATTTTAATCAAAGCAATATCAAAGTAGGCGGACAAAATGGGTTTATTTGTTATCTGGATAGTATGATTGACTCGAAACAGCTCGCAGACAAAATAGTCGATCCGTTATGGAACTCGATTGAACAGGAAAAAGAGATAAGTACAAAAGCCTCGTTCAATGAATTTCGTGAAACGTATTTTACTGGAATCCCTTATGAGTTTGTGTCAAAGGAGCACGATGCGATTTGGTATCTTTTATCAGGATACGTAACCTTATTTGTTGAGGGAGTAAACGAGGGACTAGCATTAAAAATATTTGATATCCAATTTCGGGGAATTGCTGAACCCAGTACTCAGACAATCATAAGAGGGCCGAAGGATAGTTTTACTGAATCAATGGAAACCAATGTGAGCTTAATTAGAAGACGAATAAAAAACCCTCTTCTCCGGTTCGAATCAACGATTGTCGGGAAGGACACTCAAACGACAGTGGTAATTGGTTACGTAGATGGGATCACAAATAAAGACCTAGTGGATGAAGTACGAAAACGGATTAATAGAATAGATACAAGCTATATTTTAGATTCAGGTAATATTGATGAATTCATCACCGATAAAAGCTTTACCGTTTTCCCCATGTTATATAATACTGAACGTCCTGATAGTGCATGTGCGAATTTACTAGAGGGAAAAGTGATTGTCATAGTAGATGGTAGTCCTTTTGCATTAATTGCACCAGTTGTATTTACCGACTTTTTTCAATCAAGTGAAGATTATTACCAACCTTTTGTCATGGGTTCATTCATCCGGTTTATACGGTTTGTGTCTTTTATGATTGCTCTGATCTTTCCTTCTATTTATGTCGCACTATCTACCTTCCATCATGAGCTACTACCCACTTCCTTATTAATTAGTGTCCAAGCACAAAGAGAAGGGGTGCCTTTTCCAGCTGTAGTAGAAATACTAATGATGGAATTTACGTTTGAAGTCCTAAGGGAAGCGGGAGTGCGGATGCCAAGAGCAGTAGGACAAACCGTATCAATAGTAGGTGCACTTGTTATTGGACAAGCTGCTGTTGAAGCAGGATTGGTTTCTAATGTACTAGTTATTGTGGTAGCCTTTACCGCCATCGCAAGCTTTGTTTCGCCCATCTACAATTTTTCAATTTCCACTAGATTGTTACGATTTGTCGTCATCATATTTGCAGCGGTTTTTGGATTGTTTGGTGTTCTTGTGTTTCTTGTCCTCATGGTGATTCATTTGAGTAGCTTGCGTTCTTTTGGAGTGGCTTATTTAGCCCCGGTTGCACCATTTATCCTAGAAGACCAATCAGATGTTTTTGTACGTTTTCCTTTCTGGGGTAATAAGGAACGCCCAAGTTATTTGAATAGCAAGGCCCCATTAAGGCAAAAGAACAGTAAGTCACCGAGTCCTCCTTCAAAAGGAGAGGATACCTGATGAAAAAAATACCATCCCTCTTTCTTCTACTTCTCATTATCTGTCTTTTATCCGGATGCTGGGATCGTACTGAACTAAATGATGTCTCGATCGTAACTGGAATCGCAATTGATAAAGGGAAAAATCACAAGTTCAAAATGACTGTAGAGGCAATCAATCCTTCAGAAAACGCGAAGCTTCAAGCCCAAGGATTTGCACCTTCCATTACCTACTCTCAGGAGGGTGATTCACTATCTGAGCTAGCAAATCGGATGAATGTAGGAATGTCAAGAAAGTTGATTTACTCCCACACAAGAGTGGTTGTCATTACAAAGGACATTGCCAAATGGGGCTTAATAGGTTTCTTAGATTATTTAGAACGCAGCGGAGAATTTCGGAATGATTTTAATATAGTCTTATATGAAGGTGAGGAAGCAGCTGAAGCGCTTAAAATTACATATCCTCTTCAGAAGATTTCCTCTTTAAAGTTGGATCGACAAATAGAAACCCTCCATCAAAACTGGGGTGGGGACCCGAACATTAGACTCACTGACTTTATTTCATCAATTACTTCAAAAGGCAAGGATCCTGTTCTTGCCACCATAAAGATTAAAGGATCACCAGAGAAAGGAAAGTCAGTCGAAAATATGCAAAAAGTAGAACCTGATGCCCTCATTGAAGTATCCGGTCTTGGTGTTTTTGATGATGATAAACTTATTAGTACCTTACCTATAACTGATACAAGAAATTATTTATGGGTTAAAGGGTTACCAGCCACGAATATGAGCATTCCCTGTGACGATCAGGACGGATTCTTTGATGTGAAGATTAGAAGGGCCCATTCAACAATCAAAGCAAGCTATGAACAAAATAAACCAAAGTTTAAGGTGCTTATAAAGGCAGAGGGTAAAATAGAGGGTACACAATGTGCGGTGAATCTTGAGAAAATTAAAACCTATCAGGATCTTGAAGAGAAAACGATGGAAAAAGTGAAAAATGACGTAATAGGCACCATTAAGACGATGCAAGAAATGGAATTAGATATCTTTGGATTTGGTGAAGAGTTTGAAAGGCAACACTATAAAGAATTTCAAAAACTGATGGCAGAATGGGGGAAGCATTTTGCCAATGCAGATATTGAAGTGGAAACGAATATACATTTAAGGCGTTCAGGTGTAAGAAACAAAAGCTACCACTCTGAAAATTAGGAAAATAATTGGTAAATTCTTATTCAATCATAGGGCCTATTCATAAAAGTATCCCTCCTCTCGTAGGATGTAAAGACAGAAGAGGAGGGATACGATTGCAAACTCCAGCGTTTTATGAAGAACAAATCATTGATAAAAAGTCCTTTTATGTTTCGGCTGTTTTTGATCATTTTAATCATCGCTTAAGAGTTGTCGATTACCGTGGGAATGTGGAAGATATTGCGAGTGAAATCATTAGTCTATCAAACCTCCATCAATATACAAAGGCAATCATTCACTCAAGACGGGAACATGTGCATGTTTTTGTAGAAAAGGGATTTTTATTAGAAGCTATTTTTGAAGGGTTATACCACGGTAGTCATGCCTATGCGCTAACGAAATACTTTAATCAGGATCGAAAGTATAATGAGCACTGGGTTGAGGAAGATGAGATCTTGCACAAGGTGTTAAAGTCAACACAAAAAGCTAGTTCAGAAAGTTTGCCTTTCCAATATGTGTTAAGAAAAGGGACCCCAGCAGATGCAGATGAATTAGCTAAGCTTTACAGTGAGACTTTTGAAATTTACCCGACACCACTGAATGACCCTAATTATCTGAAAAGCTTAATGGAAAACAATGTTTTATTTTACGTAGTTCAAGCGAATGATTCAATTGTAAGTGCAGCCTCCGCTTATATTGACCGACAATACTTTAATGCGGAAATTTCAGACTGTGCAACCCGTCCTGAGCACCGAAAACATGGGTTAATGAAGCACTTGATCAGTAGTTTGGAACAGGAGCTTTTAAAGGAACGAGTGTTTTGTGTATATTCCATGGCAAGGGCGCTTTCCTATGGAATGAATTCTGCCCTCAAACACTTACAATATAAATACAAGGGAAGAATGACAAATAACTGCTATATTTTTGATAAGCTTGAGGATATGAACGTGTGGGTGAAGGATCTATCCGAGTAGAAATTCCGCGTAGGTTTTGTGCATAAACAATTCTGTGCACAAAATCTATCCATTTACATTTTTGAAAGCGTTAACAATCTGATAACCCTTTTTTTGTCCTTCACATATACTTATGTAAAGTAGGTTAAGGAGGAGGATTTCTCTTGAAACATGACGTTTATAAACCGAAACGCCATTGGAAGGAAATTGAGCTCTGGAAGGATGTATCAGACGAACAATGGAATGATTGGCTCTGGCAGTTAACCCATACTATTCGTACGTTAGACGATTTACGAAAGGTAATTGATTTAACACCTGAAGAGGAAGAAGGTGTTAAAATTGCTACCAAAACGATTCCACTAAATATTACTCCCTATTATGCTTCTCTCATGAATCCGCTTGACCCAAGATGTCCAATCCGTATGCAATCCGTTCCCTTATCAAAAGAAATCATGAAAACAAAATATGATTTAGAGGACCCACTTCATGAGGATGAAGATTCACCTACCCCTGGTTTAACTCATCGATACCCAGACCGAGTACTATTTCTAGTCACCAACCAATGCTCGATGTACTGTCGATACTGTACAAGACGAAGATTTTCAGGACAAATCGGAATGGGCGTCCCGAAAAAACAATTAGACCAAGCAATTACTTATATAAGGAATAACCCAGAAGTACGTGATGTACTAATATCCGGCGGAGACGGCTTATTAATCAATGATCAAATACTAGAATATATTCTAAAAAATTTACGCGAAATTCCTCATGTCGAGATTATCCGGATTGGAACTCGCGCACCAGTCGTGTTTCCACAAAGAATCACCGAAAAGCTATGTGACATCTTAAAAAAATACCATCCTGTCTGGTTAAATACTCATTTTAATACATCGATTGAAATTACAGAAGAAGCAAAAAAGGCCTGTGAAATGCTAGTCAACTCAGGTGTTCCCGTTGGAAATCAGTCAGTCATCCTAGCCGGAATTAATGATAGTGTCCCGATTATGAAAAAGCTCATGCATGATTTAGTGAAGATTAGAGTAAGACCATACTATATTTATCAATGTGACCTTTCTGAAGGAATTGGACATTTCAGAGCACCGGTTTCAAAGGGACTAGAGATTATGGAAGGCCTTAGAGGTCATACATCTGGTTATGCAGTCCCGACCTTTGTGGTCGATAGTCCTGGAGGTGGTGGGAAGATTGCCTTACAGCCTAATTACTTGATTTCACAAAGTGCGGATAAAGTGGTGTTGAGGAATTTTGAGGGAGTAATCACTTCTTATCCGGAGCCACAGAACTATGTGGCAGGTACAGCTGAAGATTATTTCAAGAGTGTCTATCCTGATTATGAAAAGTATAAATCCAATGTTGGGATATCTGCGGTTATGAATGACAGTAAGTTTAATCTTGTACCGGATGATCTTAATCGATTAGATCGTAGACAAAAGTATCAAGAAGATCCAGCCCACTCTTCACTTAAGGATAAACGTGACAAGCGCGATGAACTGAAGGAAAAGAAATTTCAATCCCAGCAGCAAAAATCTACCGAACTTGGTGATCAAGATAAAGCATCTTCGGTTAATGAGTAGGTGATAGTTATGAATTTAAAATGTGAGTGGTGTGGAGGTAAAGCAACTTCTGGAGAAAACAAGGTTTATTGGGAGTTGCCGGATGGTTCAAGGGCGATTGAAATTACGATGACACCAGCTGTTGCTTGCAATGAATGTAAGATGGTGTATCAGAATGAAGACATTATTAAAGAAATTGAGGATCAATTGCTTTTAGTGGATACGAAAAAGATAGATAGTTCGATAGGGTTTAAGGAACTGATGGAATTGGCTAGATTGTTGAAGAGGAATTACTTTGATTTTTCTTCTTAAATATATTAGCGTTGAAAGGTACTCAAGATGGGTGCCTTTTTATCGTGTTTATGGAGGAAATTTACAAAAACATGTCGAAATATGTGTGATATAGAAATTTCCACATAACATCAATTATAGGTTGTGGAATCATTTTTTGTCTCAAAAGTTATATAGAAACAAGTACATAAAAAAGTAGTCTTTTGATATGTTTTATAAATATTTTTTCGATCCTTTTTATCCATTTTATAAAGAAACTAATAAAGTGGAAATTAGTCGTCGGAGGTTTGGAGAGCTTTTATCGAGGGAGATGGATAGATGGGTGCTGAGTTAGTTCATACCTACATAAATGATATTGCAAAAAGGTTACATGATCCTAATAAATATGGATCTACTTCAGTTATGGTGGGAGCAGGGTTTTCTAAAAATGCAATAAGTTTAGCAGAGAATACGGTTTCACCAAACTGGGAAGAGCTCGCAAAAACGATGTATGAATCGCTGTATCCACGTCCTGATAATAAGGATGAAAGAGAAAAATGGGAAAAAGTATTGGTGAAAAAGACATCTGGGAAAAATGTTTTAAAGCTGGCTGAAGAGTATAAGGTAGCTTTTGGTAGAAATAAACTAGATAAATTTATTGAAGACAGCATAGAAGATGATAAATTTATTCCTGGGGATTTACATGTAAAGTTACTAGATTTGAATTGGAACGATGTTTTTACTACTAATTATGATACTTTACTTGAAAGGTCAATAGATAATATTTCTGTCCGAAAAAATTATAAAATATTAACTTCACAAAATGATCTTCCGGGCAGTACCCACCCAAGAATAATAAAACTACATGGGAGTATACCGAATGCAAAGCCGTATATCATTTGTGAGGAAGATTACAGAACCTATCCGGTGAAATATGCTCCATTAGTAAATACTGTACAGCAGTCTATGCTTGAAACTCAACTTTGCTTACTTGGCTTCTCCGGGGATGATCCCAATTTTCTTAATTGGTTAGGGTGGTTACGAGACAATATGGGGGAAAATTGCCCTCAAATATATCTCTGTGGAATTTTCAGTGAGATGAGTGAATTTGAAAGGAAGATGTTGGAAAGTCAGAATATCACTGTTGTAAATTTAGAATCCCTTATAGAAAATAAATCAGCTAACAAACATTATGATGCGATTAATAGATTTTTAGAATTATTGAAAAATTTTGGAAAGAAACGAAATATCTTTAAAGAGATACCATTCAGACATGACTCATTATGGGAAATTGCTAAAGAGGAATATTATAATACGATGCTTAAGTACACTGAGGAAGTAAATTCCGAAGTATCCAAATACTTAGTATTGCCAGTAAACGCAATAGGTGATTTTCATAAACAATTGTATTATCATTTTGAGTATGTACTCAGACAAGAAAATGATCAAAATAAATTTGCTTTAGTTAGTAATATAGCAGTCTTGTTGAGAAAGTGTTATATGCCACTAATGGATCATGATAGCAAACAGATTCAAAAATTATTAAATGATTACCCTTTGGAGAATTTACCTAAAGATTCAGAGACAAACAACTTTAAATCATTGTGGTTTGAATTAGTAATGTATCTGGCAGAAATGTATCGAGTAGAAAGTAATTTTGACCAATATCATGAAGTGATGAAATTGATTGAGTCTAACATTAGTCAAATGGATACACAAAGAAAGTCTGAATACCAAATAGAGAGATGTAAGTATTATATTACAGAATTCAATTATACACAGGCGCTAGAGTATGCGAAAAAGATTGAAGGAGATCTTTCTTTTGAAATGCAGATAAAAAAAGCATGTCTTTTAAGTCAACTCAGAATGGTGGATGATGCTCTAGATATATTGAAAAAGTGTTCTGCGTCAGTGGCACAAAAATCCTATTCGGAAAATAAAACAGCTGCATTGATGAGTTATATAAATCTTTGTGCAAGATCTCTTAACTTGTATGGTAACAGCTTAAGTGCCTTCTCGGATCAAGACTTTTCAGATAATAAATATAATGTGAGGAAAATTCTTATTGAAAATAAAGAGAAGTTGATTAATAGTTTGTTTGCAGCAGAACACAAGAAAAGAGGGGAGTCACAGGCATTCAACCCTAATACATACACAATTACTTACGGTACCACACCAACTGAAGTTACAGATGCTTTCATTGACGCTTTCCGTTATTTGCTTGTTCAAGATAATTTGTGCCTGCCCATATATAGTGATCATAGACAACTCATAGCCAAAGCTTGTACTGATTTAATTTCAACTAGTGAAAACCCTCTTTGGAAATGGTCTTATATCATTAGAACAGATGATGCAAAAATAATTAAGGCGTTTTTTACAAAAGAAAGAATAGTAACAGCAAGTATTGAGTGGACTCGTAAATTATTTGACCAACTAATATTTCTGTTAGATTACCTTCAACAAAAAGGGTACAGTCATCAATTTAAGCGTATAATATCTCAGAAAGCGATTTTTGTTGTTTTACCGAGATTATGTTGTGTACTAGATAATGATAGGATTATAAAATTCCTAGACAATATTTATGAAACTATATCTAAAATCGATGATATAAATAAAAATGATATTATTAACGCCTTACATGGAATATCATTTTATTTTAATTCAAATATATTAAAGGGAAATATTGATAAGGTCCTAAAGCAATCTTCAACAAATGATATTCATTTAGCGGGATTTTTCCAAGATATTAAGATGGATGATATGCAGGACCAAGTTTCACATGATTTAATTTTAAAGATTATTGATGAAGTAGAAAGTGAAGATATTAATATTCGTGATAATGGACTAACAAAGCTTGTATTGTTAAATGAAAGCAATCTGCTGTCAGAGTATTACGATAAAGTTTCTTCAGCGATTTGGGGCCAAATCGGTAAATTTGATATTCCAAAGTCTAAGATTTATTCTATTATGTTGTGGGAGGAGTTACCTCACAAATCAGAAGTGCCTTTTAAAGAAATGTATATCTCATATCTAAAGAACCCTAACTTTCCTCGTTGTGTGGAAGGAGGGATCATACACGGTTACGTTAGCGTAGATAGTGCAATTCAATCATATAAAAATAGTTTTTATGCATTGTCATACTTCAGAGACAATAACTATACTACATTTGAGTGGGATAACAATTTAATCATTACTATATTGGAGTTTCTTTTTGAATACTTAGAAAATGAAAAAAGTTTAATCATTGATCATAAGTATGACATATTTGGGCAAGGAAAAGAGGCCCAGAAATATTTCTCGAAATTGAGTGAGTTAGTGGCTTATGTTTGTACTCAGGCTTCCATTTCTGACTGTTACGATAATTCTGTAATGGACCTTGTTAGAAAAATAAAAGGGGTACTTCAGGAAACAGAAACTTCAATATTATGTATAAATATATTAGAGAAACTTGTTAGTGATAATTGGCTAGACATTTATAAAGATATTATGAAGCAAATTATGTCGGGCTCTCTAGACCATACATCACAAGCTTTTACTGCTTTAGATATTGTAGTTGTATATAAGAAATACAAAAATAAGGACATTAAAATAGAGAATGAATTACTAGATCTTATTAAGTCCCTAAAGTATATGGACGTAAAAAATAGTCGGTCAATTTTATTACATATTTCACCAATAATTACTAGAGAAATGTTCTTAACATCTCAGTTTAAAAATGTAATAATTTCATCATTACATGATTGCTTGGACATCTATGAGATTGCAATTACTGACATTAATAAAGACTATTTAGATGCTTTATTTAATTTGTCAAAATTGGCCAATCGGTATTATATCGAGCTACAAAATCATCAAATTCAAATTCCTGAAGAGATGTATCAGTTGATTGATAAACTGAGAAAGTTACCATTTAATGAAATTAGAAACATGTGGTAGGGAAATCAATTTTATTCCAAAATCTATAGTTAGAAGGAATAAGTATCCATGAGGTCCAACCCACTTATTACTAATGGATAAACGTGATGAGCTGAAGGAAAAGAATTTTTTATCCTGTAAATAGAAATTAACCTAACTGGTTGATCAAGATAAAGCACCAGCGGGTAAATGAGTAGATGTAAAGTGTGTGAAGGAAAAACAGAATTTAATCGGAACTGCCTGATGGGTAAAGGGATATTGAAACAATTTGATACCAGCTGTTGTTCGCACTGAATGTGAGAGTCTATCAAACAGAAGAAATAATTAAGGAAATTGAGGATCAGTTGTTCCTATATGGTAGCTTATTAGTTTTGAAGAGCTAATGGAATTACCTAGATTGTTTAAGAGGAATTATTTTGTTATTTCTTATTTAAATGGATTAAGGAATCATCAGGGGTGACTTTTTGCTGTATTTATGGAGGATGTTTGCAAATTATGTCAAATATATCTAACGTACTTTTATTCATAAATTTGATGGATTCCATTAGTTTGTGTCCGTTTTTATTTTGAGGAATTTGCATAGTGGATTTAATATAAGCTTTTAAACTTTGTAAAGGGGACTATTCTAGATGAGCGAAAATAATCAAAAGTTAGAAGTTGTAGGCGATATACTAACACAAGCTTCAACTTCAGGTGTATTAGGAAACACTTTAGCTCTAGCGCTTAGTGGGGCAGAAGACTTAAATTTACTACTTAGCATTGGTATTCCAGCTATAGGCGCAACATCTGCTGTGCTTAGCTCAGTTGGATTGAGGGAAAATAATAAAGTAATAGAACTAGAGATTGAGAAACTAGAGAAGACAATTAGCAAAATTAGAGAGAAACTTGAAAAGCACGGTAAAGAGAATATGGTCAATTTATTTGGTGCAAGGTTGAATACCGATATGTATCAATTTATCAAAAACATCTTAAATGAAGCTATCAATGCAAAAACAGATGCTATTAGAGAGTACTGTGCATCGTTTATTGTCTGGGTTGGTGGATGTGATTACGAAAATGAATTAGATTACAGAAAGTTATATAGATCCTTAAACATAATTAAAGAGTTAGATGATTTAGATTTTGACTTATTAAATATCTATGTATTAGGCCTTCAAGTTTATAAGGATAGCAAGAATATGAAGCTATATGAAAGGTTAATTTATTATAAAGAGCTCTTACTTAGGAATGAATCCATCTTAACTCAAGAAATTAAAATATCAATTAATAAGCTTGCTAATTTGGGATTGTTCCAGAAAAGTAGTGAATTATATTCCTATGAGAATCTCGAAACAAAAACTAAAATGATCGAGCAAATAGAAGTAGTTAATCCAAGAGATATAACAACAGGGGTATTTGATGATTTTAATAAATATGTCTTTACATTCTTTTAAATAAGGGGTGAATACTGATGTTAGAAGTATACAATTACGATCCTAATTTTCTTTTTTCATTTAATAAGTTTAATGTAGGGAGGGTTAAGTTAATCTTTTGCATCCGTGAAAAGGAGAATTACCCACGGCAACATATATTATTTATATTACAAAACGGTTTTGCGAGTACAATTAATGAAATAGAAGTTATTGCAAGTCAAGTTCAGAAAGAAATACTTAATAAGTTATCACTTTGCATAGTTAACGATTTTGAGGTTTACATTGTAAACCCTAATAAAAATGGAACAAAAAAAGTTAAAGATTTAACAAGTATTAAATTTCCAGATGGGCTAGATAGAACAGTAACATTTTCAGGGGATATCAATTTTAAAGATTTAGGTATTACAAAGGATGAACTCGCAGATACACTTAATGAGTATATTGCAGATTCATATTTACCATATCAACTCTTAAATCCAAAATTATTTATAGAAGACTTTAACGATAACTCAACATACTATGTAAAAAATTTGTTATTATACCTATTTTTAAGAGAAGTTAAGAATACTAATTACACGGATAAAGTCTTTAAGTCAAGACTAAGGCAAATAAGTATTGCCTTTGTAAAAAGTTTAGATGATGAAAATACAGAAGTTTCCCAAAGTTTATTTAATAGTAAACTGAGTTCACTAAAAAGTGAAGATGGAGTTAATAGTGATTGTTATGATGAATTAGAGAAGATATTCGATAAATTTACTAAAAACTACGATAAAATTAAAGAAGAATTCGTCTAATAAATAAGAAGAACTTTATTGGATCAAGCCATCTTTTTATAAAGATGGCCTTTTAAAATTGATACAGAATCAAATATCCGGTCACAATGTCCAAACCAGACTGAAACGTGTTTATACAATTAGTTGAGTGAACAGTTTAGCTAACGGGATTAAGTCCCACGGGAGCGACGTTTTTCCCCCGACTACTGTAATAATAAGACCATATGAAAAAGGTCAACCAGAAATATCTGGCTAACCTTATTCGAACTGGGGTTTTTAGATTAACAAGATTGTCATTTATAACAGGGACTTTTGTTGAGTGTTACAACGATACTATACAAACTGAACTGCTACTCAAGATAATAAATATAGTGTCTTAATAATGCAAATTAAGATGATAAAAATGATCTTGATTTGCGTTTTTTAGTGTTTTCATACTTCCTTTAAAAAACGCAGTCCCGACTTTTGTAGTCGATAGTCCTGGAGGTGGAGGGAAGATTGCCTTACAACCGAATTACTTGATTTCGCAAAGTGCGGATAAAGTGGTGTTGAGGAATTTTGAAGGGGTAATAACATCCTACCCAGAGCCTCAAAATTATATACCTGATACAGCGGAAGAATATTTCAAAGGTGTATATCATGATTATGAAAAGTACAAATCAAATGTTGGGATTGCTGGAGTTATGAACGACCAGAAGTTTAATCTGGTGCCAGAAGATTTACAACGTCTAGACCGGAGAGAAAAGTATCAGGTAGATCCATCTCATTCGTCATTAAAGGATAAACGTGATAAGCGCGATGAAATGAAGGAGAAGAAATTTAAGGTAGAGCAGAAGAAGTATTCCGAAAGGCCGACTGCAAATGAGTAAGGAAATGACTTGTGAGTGGTGTGGGGCCGAAGCGAGGGCAGGTAGTGGGACTGTATATTGGGAGTTGCCTGATGGGACAAGAGCGATAGAGATTACGGAGGCACCTGCGGTGGTTTGTTCTGATTGTGGGATGGTGTATCAGACAGAAGAGGTGACGAAGGAGATTGAGAATCAGTTGTTTTTGGTGGATACGAAGAAGATTGATAGTTCGATAGAGTTTAAGGAATTGATGGAATTGCCAAGGTTGTTGAAGAGGAATTATTTTGATTTTTCTTCATAGGCATCAACTAACTGTCAGTTGACACTCAGAAATAGGTGTCTTTTTTTATTAAGGGGTTAAGAATTATTCAGTTCACGCACTAAATCCATGTTGAGTGTGTAAAGAAATTAGTAATAAAATAATATGCATGCCACTTAGAAGCTGTTGTAAAAACCCGAAATTGAAATAGGTAGACCTCATTCCTAACTTTAGTTGGGATGAACTCATAAGTTTATTTAAAATTTGCAAAGATGTTAAAAGGGGTACCGAGTTGTTGGGTACCCCTTAATCTTTAAAATACTTTCGTAGTCCAATCCTCACAATTCCAAATATCGGTCGCAATTTCACGATAGAAATCAGGTTCGTGGGATACCATCAAAATACTTCCGCGATATGCTTTTAGAGCACGCTTCAATTCTTCTTTTGCGTCCACATCCAGGTGATTGGTAGGTTCGTCTAGAATTAATAAATTCGTTTCGTTGTTTAAAATTTTACACAAGCGAACTTTCGCTTTTTCACCACCAGAAAGGACTTCGATTTTACTTTCAATATGTTTCGTCGTTAATCCACATTTTGCAAGAGCAGCACGGACTTCAGCCTGATTCATACTCGGGAATTCGCTCCAAATCTCTTCAATACAAGTGTTGTAGTTGGACTGCTTCATTTCCTGCTCGAAGTAACCGATGTATTGATACTCACCTCGTTCCACTTTACCCGAAAGCGGATTAACCAGTCCAAGAATACTTTTTAAAAGAGTAGACTTACCAATACCGTTTGCACCAACGAATGCAATTTTTTGTCCGCGTTCCATTTTCAAATTCAGGGGGCGAGAAAGTGGTTCGTTGTAACCAATTACAAGATCTTCCGTCTCGAAAATCCAACGACTAGCTGCACGAGCTTCCTTAAAGTTAAACTCTGGTTTTGGCTTCTCTTTCCCTAATTCAATAACTTCCATTTTGTCGAGCTTCTTCTGACGAGACATCGCCATATTACGAGTCGCAACACTTGCCTTGTTACGAGCAACAAAATCCTTCAAATCAGCAATTTCTTGTTGTTGACGCTTGTAAGCAGACTCAAGCTGCTGCTTCTTCATTTCATAAACTTTTAAGAAGCTGTCATAGTCACCTACATAGCGATTCAACTCTTGGTTCTCCATGTGATAGATCAAGTTCACAACATTGTTCAAGAATGGAATATCATGTGAAATCAAGATAAATGCATTCTCATATTCCGTTAAATAGCGCTTCAACCATTCGATATGCTGTTCATCCAAATAGTTTGTCGGCTCGTCGAGTAATAGGATTTCAGGCTTTTCTAGCAAAAGCTTAGCCAGCAGCACTTTGGTACGCTGCCCACCGCTAAGGTCATTCACATCCCTATCAAGACCAACATCGTCTAATCCTAGACCACGAGCAACTTCCTCAACCTTTGCATTAATTTGATAGAAATCATTACTATCTAAAGTCTCTTGTAGCTCTCCAACTTCTGCAAGTAAGGCATCGATATCAGCACCTTCATCACCCATTTTTGCATAAAGCTCATTGATTTCTGATTCAGCATCAAAAAGATATTGAAAAGCAGTATTCAAAGCGTCACGCATCGTAGTCCCTTTTTGAAGTACAGCATGCTGATCTAAATAACCAACCCTAACTTTTCGTGACCACTCAACTTTCCCCTCGTCAGGTTGCAACTTCCCAGTGACAATATTCATGAAAGTAGACTTACCTTCACCATTTGCCCCAACTAGTCCAACATGTTCGCCTTTTAATAGTCGAAAAGACACATCATTAAAAATTGCACGATCACCGAAACCATGACTTAAACTTTGTACATTTAACACGCTCATTTTTTTTACCCCTTATCTAATGTCACATGTGGATATCTTACTAGATTTTAGCTGCTTTTTCTATATTGTAGTTGTATTTTATGAAAAATATTATTTGATTTTTGCGCAAAAATGAAGTCTGCCCTGAGAAATACAAATCAAAATCTTCAGGTACCAGATTAAACTTCTGGTCGTTTATCACTCCAGCAATCCCCACATTTGAACGACTAGTTTGGAAAGATATAATTAAAGCAATAAAATTTTTTATCCAATTGATGATTAATATAAGTGCATCAATTATATTTATCTTATTTATATAGGCTACTATTGGGGTTACAATAATAGTTCCAATCACTGTTCCAAGTACCGTAGAAACAGTTGGGTGTTTTAAAATTTCTTTCATCTTTGCAATTCTCCTTTAACATTAGAACTGCCTATCCATTTAATACCACGCAAATATATAAGTTAGGATAATGGTGAGTCTCATGTTCCTCTTTCTCTAGGCAAACGGAGCTTTCAACCAATTAATTAAACTATTTTTGACCATTTTGCGTTAAATTAGAAAAAATAATATATATGATCCACCTGACTTGACTTATTCATGGTCTAGGTTAGTTTGGTTTTAGCAGTATTAACATTTTCTCCTTTGTGATTTATTTGTGTGTTGTAAGAAATACAAATTTTGTTATTAATTTTATAACTCTGACTAAAGTAGACAAGGACTAAATAAGGCAAAAAAAAGAGAGGACTTTGCTCTCTTTTTACTCTCAATATTAATTTTTAAAAATATATTCTATCCAGTTATGGAGATACTAAGCTTTTACTTATACCCTAAATTTCACTACATGTAAATTCTATCTCATATTCTCATAAAGTAATATTCCAATTATTACGACTGCTAGTGGACCAACGTATAATAGAGTAAGACGTATTAAGTTACCTCTTCTAGAAGCTCGATAGTCTGTTTCTGCATTTCCTGCTAACTTTACTGTTGCAAAAAATGCCCCTATTAATAGAATAACTGCCAAAATAGTTAAAAAAATAACCATAAGTGTTCCTCCTTATCTATTATTGTGAGTTCCCTGTCTAAAAGGGTGATCTATAATTGATGTTCTACAAAACTTAACTCCCTTTATCTAATGAATACATATTTTGCACATCAAGAAATTGTGCTCCATACATATTTCTATATTATAAATTTACTAATCTACCAGTTTAAAATTGTTTATAGTTTATTACTTCCCGTAAATATTTATTTCAAACAAATAAAAACTTCTGTTCATTTAACTTCCTAGATTAAACAAGATGCACTAAGCGATGGGTGCATTTTGCAATGAGGAAAATCTATAAGGAAATACTGTCAGCAATCCCGGAAAAGTTTAGTTTGCCATGAATTGCTTATTTACTAAATTCAGAAAATGATATAGTGGAATTAAAGGTAAGAAGAATGAAGGGATTTTTTGTGCTATACGATATTCTTCAAGAGAAACGTTATTTAATACTAAAAGTAGCAAAAAATCATGGCATTAAAAATGTACGCGTTTTGGTTCGCTTTTAAGGTTAGAGGATGGCCCAAATAGTAATCTTGATTTACTTGTCGATTTTGATAATGGTAGGAGTTTATTTGATTTTTCGCTTTAAGCATGAAATAGACATTGAATCTTATCTTCCAAATGGTAAAGCAGATTTTTCCTAGCTCGAAACTAATTCAAGATGCTGTTATTCGTAATTTAGAGATTATCGGAGAAGCTACTAAGCGAATATCGAAAGAATTTCGAGACGAACACCCAAATGTCCCTTGGCGGTATGTGATAGTGTAAACCACTACTATAGGAAAAACCTTCAGCTGCTTTAGTTAGCTGATTTTTTTATACTTACTTTAAAAAATGCAGTCCGGACCTTCGTTGTCGATAGTCCTGGCGGTGGTGGGAAGATTTATTTACAGCCGAAGCTACAACAGGAAGCGGGACTGTGTATTGGGAATTGCCTGATGGAACAAGAGCGATTGAGATTACGGAGGCACCTGCGATTGTTTGTTCTGATTGTGGGATGGTGTATCAGACAGAAGAGGTGACGAAGGAGATAGAAGATCAGCTGTTTTTCGTGGATATGAAGCAGATTGGTAGTTCGATAGGGTTACATCAATCTTCCATTCCCATTTATGAGTTAGAAGGAAAAACTGCCGATGAGTTTCACGATCATGGATCACTATATCAAATAAGCATCCCCCTTTTAGGGAAACCAATAATGGGATATTTGGGAGAAGAGCGATCGTTAGATGGTAGAGCTGTCACAACGGTTGGGGAAGAGCATAGAAATTTTACAAACAATGATCGAATCCGGCTTCTAATTGTAAGCATTGAAAAAAGTTTAGTTCAAAAAATATATAGTGAGAAGACAGGTGACACATCCGAAATTGAATTTGCAAGGTGGGGTAATAATTCCTCAGAATCTTTTATTAAGTTAGCTGAAAGGGCGTTTAAAGCTAGACTTGACTTTCATAGTGATGTGTTAGAAACTCAGCAAATTGAACTAGAGCTAGTCTCACAATTATTACAGCTCCAAAATGGTTCTCACACAGATAAGTGGAAAGGTTCAAAACATATGTATGAAAACCCTTCCCTTATGTATTTGATAGATTATATTCATGATAACTATAGAGAAAATTTAGTTCTTGATGAGCTGTCCTTCGTGAGTAAGCTTAGTAAAATGCATATTAACAGACTGTTTCAAGAAAATATCGGCACCTCGCCAGCTAAATATATTAACGCTTTAAGAATAGAAAAAGCAAAGGAGCAACTAAAGAGAACAAATCACGGTATCACTTCCATTGCGTTTGAATGTGGATTTGGTAGTTTAAGTACGTTTGAACGGGCATTTAAACGAATCTATCATTGCTCGCCGCAAGAGTTTCGAAAAAGAGTATAGTGCGCACTATGTATTTACCTATTCTTGTTGGGAAACTTTTTTGTATATGGACAAAACTTATAGAAGATTGGCAGTTCGATAGAGTTTAAGGAATTGATGGTATTGCCGACGTACTGGACTTGCTAGTGAATGGTTACAAGAACGTGGGTTTAAAATTAAAAATATGACAGGCAGAATGAGTGAATGGAAGGGCGATATAGAAGGATTCGTAGATTTATAAAAGTGTTTATATAGAAGCGGATGAGAAAGTTTTTAACAGATTGACAAAAAACAATGGTGAAAAGTTATTCTATATGCTATTTTATGAATCATAAAAGATATAATCAAAAATATTTAAAAGAAAAAGGGAGAGAATCAGTTGGTTTATAAAATTGTACGTAGTTTGGTTCGTTGGTTTTTACATATTCGTTTTAACGTAACAATAAAAGGAAACGAAAATATTCCAGAGGGTGCGGTTATTTTGGCGATGAATCACCAGACAAACTGGGACTCACTCTTGGCCGGGACACACACCCCGAGGAAAATGTATATTATGGCAAAGGAAAGCCTATTTCGAAATAAATTCGCTGCGTGGCTCATTACCGAAATGGGGGCATTCCCTGTTAATAGAGAAAAGGCGGATATTAAATCGTTAAAACATACATTAAAACTATTAAAAGATGAAAAAATTTTTTCCTTGTTTATCGAAGGATCCAGAAGCCAAACAGAGGATATGCAAGACCCGAAAAAAGGAGTCGGCTTTATTGTCTCAAAAAGCAAAGCACCAGTAGTTCCTACTTACATATATGGGGTTCGAAATAGATGGGGAGGGAACGCAGGAGTTATATTTGGGAGACCGATGTATTTTGAAGGGGAGACAGACTATGAGGAAATATCGAAACAAGTAGCCGCAGGGATACAAAAGTTAAAAGAAAATCTTCCATCATAAATTCTTACAAAGAAAGGAAGCGCCGTATGCATAGACCGCGCTTTCTTTTATTTGCCTTTGCCAGTTGTTTTTACTTTCCTTGAACGTAAATAGATGCTTCTGAAAATAACATTTACTGCGTAGTACAACCAGATTATGCAAGACAACAGGCTGAGCGACAACAGATACCGGAACTGTTTATTGGGAGGTGCCTGATGGGACAAAAGAGGAAATATTCATTTGCGTTTATCATACGGCATAGTAAGTGGAAAGATTTAAAGGGGGAAACATGAAGAACTTTTTACTGAGTTTATTTTTACTTGGCCTACTATTTATGACTGCTTGTTCTCACCATGAAAAAACGATAAACGAGGATGAAAGTATTATATTATCTGATAAAGATGTGTTACTACAAAAAAGTAAAAAAATATTTAATAACCTAAAGGAACTAAATTGGACTGAGTTATCTAAATATGTTCACACTGAGAAGGGATTAACTTTTTCGTTTTATGCTGATATGGGTAGTCCTCATAGTAACGAAATAACATTTACTAAAAATGAAGTCGAGAAATTTAGTTCTGATGAAAAAATATATACATGGGGTCATGATTTTTCTGACAAAGCTTTTAAATATACTCCAAATGAATATGTTAAAAACTATTTGTTCTCCCATCTCCAAGTTAATCCAGTAGAATATACCGAGATAACTTATAATGATTATTATTATGAGAGTGGCGGGATAACAAATACAATTCATGAGTATTACCCTAAAGCTATTTTCGTAGAATATCATTCACCCCCTCCAACTAATTCTTCTAATGAGTATACAGAATATCAATGGCAATCATTAAGGTTTGTGTATGAGAAGGTTGAAAGTGAATGGTACTTATTTGCCATAGTTAGGGATGTCCACAGTCCTTAAATCTATTCAACAAACGAGGTTGTGAGTTCTGATCAATAGTTACTTGTTGTGCTAAAGGTGATTTTGGTTTCAAAAATTTTCCAATATTATGGTAGTATCTATAGATAGGAGGTGAATACATGAGTAGAGATAACGCTGATAAAAATACTTTTATTAGTACCATCTTAGGATGGACTGTTGATGCAGTCTTATATCTACCGAGGGTTTTGATTACCTTTGTGAAAGCCGTTTTTTAATGTTGTTTTCACTATGAGAGTAAGGAAGTTGTTGCCAGCTTCCTTTTCTTTTTTAGTGGATAGTCATGAAGCTCAAAAGGATGATAAGAAATTTAAGCAAGTGCTATTGCAAATATTGTTCAGTATTACTTTTACTGTTATTTTATTTGTGGTTGGATTTTGGATATTGACATTTCTATAAAATTTAGCAGTTGCAAATATCTATACTATGAAACTTTTAATATTCTTACTCGTATATGATGAAAAGATGTAATAGAAGGAGTGGTTACATGCCAGGTTCGTTTCTTATGGGTGATCTTATGTTTCAAATCGTCCCTATTTTTATTGCAATTATTTTTGTGTTTGTTATCGGTAGTATAATATTTTCAGTTTTTAAAGGGATTGGTCAGTGGCACAAAAATGAGCAGTCTCCGAAACTAAGGGTGTCGGCTATAGTTAAATCAAAACGAGCAGATGTCTCCAGAAGTTCGAATATGCATCATCATCAAGACAACCATCACCACCATTCTACAAGCACACATACAAGATATTTTGTTACGTTCGAGTTCGAAAGTGGTGACCGTTTGGAGTTTCATGTTTCTGGTAAAGAGTATGGTTTACTTTCTGAAAATGACATAGGAATATTAAACTTTCAAGGGACTCGATATTTAGGCTTCGAGAGGGAAAAAGTAATGCAAGAGAATAAATAAGCAGAACGAAAACTCTCAAAAAAACCTCAATTTTATTTATCCTATTTTGTTACAAGTGTGTAACTCAACATACTTACTATAAGAACGACGTTTGTGGTCGATAGTTCTGGAGGTAGCGGGAAGATTGCCTAATAAAAAATCTGACTATTGACAATTTTTAATTATTATGGAACTATTATATAGAAAACCCCACAAACCTCTATCCTGTAACCAGATTTTTCTTCTCTGATTAATTATTCTAGTTTTTTTAATCTTCCTCCAATTGATATTTCAAGTTTACTTACTCTTTTATCACTTTTCTTATTATCTACTAGTTCATCAATAATCATTAAATATATTTAACATAGGAAGGAGTGGTAAATCATGTAATCTATTAAAGAATTCAATCTTTTAAAGGGTATGTAAACAGAAAAAATATTTCTGAGTATGAATTGAGTTTAAGGGAGGATATGTAACGGGTGAGGATCTATTTGGTTAGGATAAGTGAAAAAGGAATTGTCTATGCACACTTTAATATGTTACCGTATTGTACAGTTTATTTCACTGATCCTGCATAGTAATTATTTGGTAAATCCATTTAGGAAGGTAGATTTTTTATTGAATGCGAATAAATCTAAGAAAGTTGTCCACTTCTCTGAAAATGTTAACGATCAACTATGGGGGATTATAGAAGATTTGACATATTTCTCATTTGAAAAATTCGAAAAAACAATCTCATCAAAATTAGATCACTTTTTCAACCAGTTTCCAATAAGTGAGGAAGAAAGAGAATATTTATATCCATATTATTTTTGGTGGATGGTTTTTTGTTCAAGTGGAACTATTTCTAACAACAAAACAATTTACCAGCTGTTTTTACAACAAAATCAATGGAAATTTAAAAAGAAACCTCATCTTAAAAGTACTCTTTTAAAGTGGCAAGATGCAATCCCTAGTTTCTTTGTTATAGAAGAAATAGCATCAAAGAGGTTTTTTTGCTTGGTGGATATTTGTGATCACCGAGAGTACAAGATAGTATATGTACCCCAGGATACGTTCAACCAACCAACTAGCTGTGACATGCTTGCAGGGATTATACTCCCCTTAGCTGATGGCGGATATTTTTCCGTTATTGACCCCCTGATTATTCCAGATAAAGTAAAGACTCCATTCATTTCAAAACTTAAAAGCTCCTACCAAAGTGATTCTACAATGCCTCCTAGAGAATTCTTCTCAAAAAATTATCCTCAAATATTAAAAATGACTATAGAGTATTTAATAGAAAACAAAATTAAGATTCAGTAATCATTAAGTAAACAGATTATAATTAAGTATTGTGTGAATGCTAACGGATAATTTATGTATATAATAATGTTATAATATAGTTAGAATAATGTTCACACCTGCTGTAATTGATGATATGGATAAGGGACTACATTGTGGTCCCATTTTTTATTGGATAATATCAAACATCCACGACTCTTACTGCGCAACAGACCAAGTTTGATATATGTTCCTCTGACCATTTTCTTGGGTTATTATAGGTTGTCTTAATGTGGGTGCCTCAAGATGGGGAACCTTATTTTATTACATAGAAGAATTTTCTTATTTTCTATGTAATATGATTTGAATAGTACCTTTATTTATAGATGAAGTAAGCAAGTATTCTGTATTTTCTTCACCTATTAGAAGTGCCCTTTTTAAAAGGGAAAATTCCTGTTATTTATAATGATGATTCAATAACAATAACAGAGGGAGCAAATACATGAAAGTAATCGTATGCAAAAAATCAGGTCCACCGGATGTATTGAAATTGAAAGAAATTAATAAACCTACTCCAAAACCAGATGAAATTTGTGTCAAAGTGTATGCCTCTTCTGTTACAAGAGGAGATGTCATGTTACGTAAGATTCCGCGCTTTATTCTATTCCCTATTGGGTTAATGTTTGGATTTAAGGCCATGCAGATACCTGGAGTTGAGTTTGCTGGCGAGGTTGAAGATGTTGGTGAAAATGTTAAGGATTTTAAAAAGAGCGATCAAGTATTTGGCACTGCGACTGGATTAAGATTTGGTGGTAATGCCCAATATGTATGTGTTCCGGAAAAATCTAAGACAGGGGTTGTCACCAAAAAGCCTGAGAACGTTACTTACTCAGAAGCTGCTGTCATTCCAGTTGGGGGCATGACAGCACTGTATCTATTACGAAAAGGAAATATAAAAAAAGATCAGAAGGTTCTTATATATGGCGCATCAGGATCGGTAGGTTCATATGCAGTTCAACTTGCTAAGTACTATGGAGCTAAAATAACCGCTGTATGTAGTACAAATAATATAGATCTAGTAAGATCTATAGGAGCAGATGAAGTGATAGATTATACTACGGAAGTATTTACAGAAAGAACAACAACTGACTATGATATTATTTTTGATGCTGTAGGAAAGATATCTAAGTCTATATGTAAAGATATCTTAGTGAAGAATGGAACTTATATCTCTGTAAAATCGCCGACAAAGGAAAAATTAGAAGACTTGTTGTTCCTTAAAGAGTTGGTAAAGGCAGAGAAAATAAAACCGGTTATTGATAGGGTGTATATGTTAGACCAGGTTGTAGAAGCTCACAGATATGTAGAGAAAGGACACAAAAAGGGTAATGTTGTCATCACGGTTGAACATAACTAAAAGATGTTTTTTGGATTACCAAGTGTTTGGGAGCAGCGATTCGTAATAGTTAGGATTCTAGTTGAAAACTACAAATTAAGACGATAAAAATCATCTTAATTTGTAGTTTTTTTATTGATTTTTATACTTACAATAAAAACTAGTTTAGAAATGTATATGTAATATTTTATGAGTTGGAAGGGTTGTGGTGAACCTCCTAATATACTATTTAAATGACGAATGATTCGGAAAATTCAAGGAAATATGTGGTATTATAGTAGAAAAAGACTTTGGAGAGGTAAAATGAAATTAGGTGCAAAGCTAGTACTTACAATGTTAGTTTCAACACTTACATTCTGTCTATTAACCGGGATCATCTTTATATTGGATGGCATGCAGGGGATCATACTTGGTGTGGTGGGTGGTATAGTATATATTAGTCTATTTTTCTATTCATTCATTTTACTTGTTAGTGGGAAGTGTTCCTTTCTATTTTGGAAGGGTCGGGCTGGCTCTCTGCTTGTAATGATGTTAACGGTCTTCTTCTTTTTGTATACGACTGTATTAGTGTTGATTAACACCTATATAGAGATAGAGCATAAAGCAGCGAACCTAGGATTAGTGGGGAAAACTAGGATAGCTGTTAATCTTTTTATACCACTAGGTTATATGGACGATTTAAAAAAAGAACAGTTTCGTGAGATTACATTCCAATACCAAGCGGGCGATGAGGAAACGGTTCAGTTTATTAAAGCCCTTTATCCAAAAACAAGGGAAAAAGTAGAAACATACTTAGGGGATTTTTCTTATGAGCCATTAACCATTTTTATCTATCCTGATATACATACTCTAGCTAAATATACATCCCTTGAGGAAATAGGCGGATACTATCAGCGCAGTAATAGATCCATTCATGTTGTTAGTAAAAAGCAATATAGTGCTGACTATCAATATGAAGAATTAATAAAGCATGAATACACCCATTATGCATACGATATGTTTTTAAAGCAAAATAATATTAGCAGCTTTAACATTCCTTTATGGTTTACAGAAGGAATAGCTAATCTCGTGGCGAAGGATGGGCAAGTAGATATTAGTTTTACAAAGACTAGTTTTCGTGAGTTAGATACTAGCACTAATTTTCATCAAGCTAGAAAGGATTACGATCCCTATCTTCAAAGTTATTTTGCTGTTCGGGAGCTTGTGTTAGAGCATGGGCCACAAGTACTTCAGAACCTCTTACTACAATCAAAACATCAAGACTTTTATGAAGGCTTTACAGCTGTTACAGGACTGACAATTGTTGAATTTGAAGAGACATTTATGAATAGAAAGGAAAAGGTTCAATCGCTTCAAGAAGCATCATTTGCGGCTTCACAGACCAAGGATTATGCAGAGGCAGAAAGATTAATTCTGGAAGCATACAGTTTGGATTCCGAAATACTTGATCAATATGATTTTCTTCCACATCTATATATAAAGCAGCGTAAGTTCGATGATGCCATTCAATTATTAGAGAAAATTAAAGATCATGATTATTCAGGTGTAAGAAACTATAGGCTTCTATCAGAGTTATACTTATTAAAAGACATAGATAAGGCACTTGAGTATGCAGGCATTTATGAGCAAGGTGTTAATGGTGGTGGGGAGTATGGAATGAAGTGGTTACAAGCTCTTAGCCAGCTAGAAGGATACCAAAACCCTGAAGGATATATCACTTTATTAGAGAGTGATTTAATGACATATCATGAAATAAAGATTGACCTGTTAGCTCTTCTAATAAGAAATCATCCAAATGACAGTCAATTAAAACAATTGCAAGCCTATATGAAGGAATCATGACCACATTTTGTGAGGTACTTGCTCTGTTCAACTTGGTGTCTATTTTCACGCTTGTGAAATTTCATAGCTTGTAGTAGTGGTTGGTAATATTTAGTAAAACGGAGGTGTGCGTAATTAGAACTAAAGCCAATTTCCCATTTATCTATTTTTTTGTGGAACCTAATGTAGTTTACGTGTATAAAATTGTAACGCTAGATTATTTAACTGTTTCGGATATGACTGAAAATGGAGAGTGGCAAACATTTGAGCTAGACCATGAAGATGAATTCAATGCTTTTAACCACGAGGAAAACAAAGCACTTGAAGGTAGAGGCTATTTTTTAAATCAAGATTATTTAAACATGATGGTTGAAGAAACTAATAAACACATTCAAAAATACCGTAAATTACATATTGTTACAGAATCTTCAGATGATGTAGTATACAAGACTGGTGCTGTACATATTGTTGCCTCAGAATCAGCAGCAGGTACTTTAAGAGTAGGATTAGAAATACCTAAGCAAGTGATTGGTTTACCAGACTCACTTTCTATTGGACCATTGTGGAAGTTGGATGAAAATGTAGGACAAACATTTCGCAATGAATGGATATACGAACACATCAACTATGAACAAGATGACAATGAGTATGAAAATAAATTTTTCAATATATTGCGCGAGATAGAAGATATTCCTCATCAAGTTCCAATCTACTTATGGTATGGAGATAATGCAGATGAACAAATTGGATTGCGGTTTCTTCTATATATATTGCGGGGCAAAACAAATGAAATGATTATTTTGAACTCTACTGAACTCTATAAAAAATACATAATTCCCAATGTTGGTTGTCCGGAAATATTCCATACAAGTCAAATCGAACCGAAGGATATAAGATCTCTATTTGAAAAAAATAAGGAAAAGCATCCTTTATCTGAACAGGAACGAACTCAATTTCATATCGAATGGAAATCCTTATCACAAACAAAGGGAACCTTGCATTTATGGAAGAATAAAAAAATAATAGGTGTCGATGAAAATCATTATGATCTACTGATATTAAATACCATTAAAATGCTTCATGATGAACAGGAAAGAAAGGACTTTATTAAGGTAGGAATGTTGATCGGTGAGATTCTAACTGACATCAACAGTCTAATTAATGCTTACTATTTAGAGTATAGGATTCGCCATTTAATATATAGTGGGGTGCTTGAGCTTAAGGGAATACCAAAATCAATGAGACACTATAGCGTTAAACTACGGTGAGAAGTATCATTATTTCAATGGAATTTATAACTATAGTACGTGTAATTGATCCTGCAAATAGAGAAGAGAGTTCATCTTTATTTGCAGTTTTTTAATGTTTTCATACTTCCTTTTAAAAACCGAGGCATCAACCATTCCACTACTTCCCGAGGGAGTCGAGTGGCTTCCTTTCAATCAACAAATCACTATTGCTTTTCATAACCTAGCTTCCTTGAGTAAATGTTGCCTTAACCTGGATAATTTCGGAACGTGATCCAATGCGAACTGGAGGTCCCCAGAAGCCATACCCAGAGGACACCAACGTATGTAGTTGCTCTTTTTTCAAGTAGCCCCAGTCAACTTCGTATATTTTATCGGTGATTAGGTTACCTGGAACCACCTGTCCGTGGTGCGTATGGCCTGAGACTAATAAGTCGATACCGTTTTGCTGTGCAATATCGAGTTCATATGGCTGGTGGTCAAGCATAATAACTGGTTTTGATAAATCGATACCTTTCACAAGTTCAGAAACCGGGAGTCTATTACGGTCTGTAAGATCCTTTCGTCCTATCAGTGTAAAGCTATCCTCAACCAACAACGTCTCATCATACAGAACCTGAATATCACTATCTTCTAGTACGTTAATCAGTTGTTCCATCGTGCCATCATGCCTATCATGGTTGCCTAACGAAGCATACACACCGTATGTGGATTGAATACCGACCATTACTTTGTCTATACCTTGCTGAATATACTGTTCAATATTATCATCGAAAAGATCCCCAGGGAATAGCACAATATCAGGTTGAAGTATGTTGATTTCCTTTACAAGACGTTCAGCATGGTCCCTGTTTGATAATAAACCAAAGTGCATGTCAGATGCTATGACAATAGTAAGCTCATTTAGTTCACCCGCAGAAGCTGCAATATTCATTTCGTAGCTGTTCACTTTTGGATTGTAGGCATTGTAAGAGCCATAACTTACCAAACCTAGTAGGAGTAAAAAAGTTACAATTCCTGTCCAATTCTTTACAAGTTGGTGTGGGATTCGGGTAAGCCGCAGTAACCAGCCGCTTAGATGAGCCAATGGAAGTAGAATAATCAATAAATAGAATAATGCCATCCAATAAGCACCTAAAATATCAAACAAGACAAAACCGAAAATCCGCCCTACAATGAAAGAGGTTGAGACAATCGTCAGCGTAATAATATATAGTATTTTGATAATACGTTTATAGGGACTTTCTGTAGGCTGAAACAAATTCCAACCGGCCCACCCAATGTAGGATACGAGTGCTCCGTACAATAGGATTGATGCAATGCCTATAAAAACAATTCCCATAACATAACTCCATTCCATTTTAGGTAGCTAATTGCTTTAGCCTCTTACCTAGTATTGGAACAATTAATTCATTCTATGATACCCTCTACTCTAACTTTATAGTGGAACATTGCACTAGCCTGCAATAGTTCCATGTTGCAATTAAATTAGCGTAGTAGATTAAATACTATGCAGCATTTTTCTTCATTTTTGGGTCACTCTTGAAAGGTCTATCCAAACGAGTTTCGTTTTAAAAGAATTTGGGAACCAGTTACCGCTAAA
The DNA here is from genome assembly GCF_053903075.1 of Bacillus sp. AK128. Lineage (NCBI taxonomy): Bacteria > Bacillati > Bacillota > Bacilli > Caryophanales > Bacillaceae > Bacillus > Bacillus sp. AK128. Next base: position 1,752,106 of record NZ_CP096379.1, read on the forward strand.
TATACCATTGATATGAATCCTGTTTAAAGGCTATGTTTATTATAATAAAGAGGAAAGGGTGTTAAAATGAGAAAAAAGTTTACATACGTATTAAAAATGGCTCCGAAGTTTTTTCAAATCGTTTTAAATGTGTCTCTTCTTTTCTTAGCAGTAATTCTCTCATTTTTATTAGTACAAGAGTTGTTCACTTTCTCTTACATATTATGGACGGATGGTGTTAATGATTATAAAGAATTTCTAGCAAGAATTCTTATTTTTTTCCTATACTTTGAGTTTATTGCAATGATCGTAAAATACTTCAAAGAGGATTACCATTTTCCATTAAGATACTTTTTGTATATTGGTATTACGGCAATGGTTAGATTAATCATTGTTGATTATGATAACCCCATAGACACGTTAATTAATTCACTTGTGATATTGGTGCTCATTATTGGCTATTTCATTATGAATATTACACCACGGGAAAGACCTGAGGTAAATGCCTTGTTAAATAGGGAGAAGGAAAAGTAACTTCCCTCCCGAACTCGACTAGGAACTAAATGTTGCATATTAAAAAAAATTACATATTACTGTAACATGTGTCGAAGAAGAATGTTGTTAAGTTCTTGTGATACAGATTATAACAACAACGCCTTTTACCGATACTTTTTGATGATTATGTAAGATTCTTATGTAAATTCCCTGTAATAGTCGAGAAATTCTCATGGCTATGGCTATATTGATGACGAGTCTCCTTTTGTAATTTCAATTTATGGCTAATATGTGCTTAGGAATAAGTTAAAAAGCATGTTAAAATAGTGGGATAAATTACAGTTATAGGAGCGTGTTTCGTATGATGTATCTTCTAGCGATAGTGTTGCCTCCAGTTGCGGTTCTGTTTGCAGGTAGACCGTTTCAGGCGTTACTTAATCTTATATTAACATGTTTCTTCTGGCTTCCTGGAGCTATTCATGCGGTATTAGTCGTAAAGGATAAGAAGGACGATAAGCGTATGGAGAAGCAAGCGAAACTGATCGCTAAGGAACGTGCTAAGTACGATCAACAATAACGGGAGCCACTAACTTTTGTATAGTTAGCAGTACTTTTCCAACTAATATGATACTTCGCTAGTACAAGAACACTTTTTATAAAGTGTTCAGGAAAGAGACGATTACGTTTAGCGTAATCGTCTTTATAATTTCCTGCTGTCTGTTTTTACTTATTTCTGCTCTGCAAAATAATGATCGACTTCAACAACCAATTACATCTTTACAAAAGAATAGTGGTGATACCAAGGATTAAATGTAAATAACTTAGGTTGATACCTAAACAGGCTCGTTAGGAGCATGAACGAAGAAGTTAGGTATGTTATTGCCACTATAAGAAAACTAATAAACCGACCATTACAAATGCTCTCTCAAGCTCTCTCCTTATAACGATGTTTCCAAATTACCAGCGCAATCCATATACAGCCTATTGCTATGACAAGTCCGTGTATTATTCTGAGTGGCTGGGTGGCTACATATTGGGGAAGGTATAATATAAATCCAAGCGCGAGCGGGATACCAGCCCATTTTGTCATGGTTCCGGATCTCCAAATTGAAATCGCAACCAAGGCTGAACCGATTGCAAGTAACGTGAGCCCAATCAGAATCATAAGAAACCCTGGACCAAATCGGATCGCATTTGCTAGTTCTAGCACGCTATCTCTATTTTGATTAAGTGCTTCCTGACCAATTACATCAAGCGCGAACACCTCTGCACCGTAAAACGGCAACGTACATCCCATTCCCACATAGCAAAAAAGGAACCCATAGAACGCAGTCTTTTGCGCATTTTTGTTTTCGATAATGTCATATAATCCGAGCAACCCAACTGGTAATAACATAAAAGCGATAATTCCGAGTACATGAGAAAGTAACCAGGACAATGATGCAAAAGCTGCAGCCCCCTGCAATGTTGTCTCATCTGAAAATGGTCGAAGTGTAGGATACAAAAAGAATAAAATGCCTGAAAACAAGAGTGCAATCACGGCAATTTGATGAAAAGCTCCCATTGATTTCGGTTCGTTAATCGTTTGTTTCAACGCCGAAACAGTCTTTAAATGATTCATTTTTCTCTCTCCCTATTGTAGAGTTGACTTAAAACTAACGGCATTAGTTTTAATGTAATTATAAGCTAACTATGTTAGTTTTGTGTGAAGATAATGTAAATTTCTTAAAAAATCTTGTGGATGACTGGAGTAAGAATGTGAGGAATGATTCGTATTATACGTACATCATAAGGTATATTATATGTATTGAATTATTTCTTCTTAAAGACAAGAAAAGTAGGTGAACAAAGTGGGGAAATATCAATTGGATAGCAAAGGTCAGGTGGCTGTGACAAAATTTCATGAAAAACAGACGCCTGCCAAGTTTGATAAAAAGCAACAACTTGAAAAAATTCGTGCGGAGTATTTGAAAAAAAAGCAAAAACAAACAGATCAATAATATGAATGAAAACATAGGAAGACTAAAATCTCCCTATGTTTTCTTTTTTTTTACAGAGACTTCCATGTAAGAGAAAAGGATCAGGAGGATCATCCCATTCATCGTTAAAGGACAAACATGATATTCCCATAACTCAATCCATAGATGCAACACTTATTAAAATGTATACAGTAGAAAGAGGAGAAGGAATATTATCTTTTCACCCGTTGTATTGATTAAACAATACATTATCCACCTTTTAACTACATATACATTGGAAATGGACAAGTTAAAGGGTGAGTTTATGTGGCAAAGCAAAGCCTTATACAAGGTACAATAATTCTAACTGTAGCAGCATTTTTTACAAAAATACTAGGATTCCTCAATGGAATAGTCATGGCAAATGTTATTGGTCCGGAAGGTGTAGGACTGATTATGATGGCTACACCAGTAACAGGATTATTAATAACATTAACAACCATTGGATTGCCTGTTGCTATATCTAAACTTGTAGCGGAAGCAGAAGCAAAAAAAGACTACCAACGGATAAAAAAAATACTGGTTGTTTCGTTAGCTACAACAAGTATTATAGGGTTACTTTTGATGATAGTAGCATTTTGGGGAGCTAAATTTTTATCTTCCACTTTACTAGCAGACCCCAGAGCCTACTATTCTCTACTTGCTGTAATACCAATTGTACCTATAATAGCCATTTCATCAGTCATTAAAGGTTACTTTAGAGGTAAACAAAATATGACTCCTATTGCACTTTCTCAAGTTATTGAGCAGGTTGTGAGAATTGTGTGTATCCTTATAATAGTTAAGCTGTTGTTGCCTTACGGGATCGAATATGCTGCTGCTGGGGCTGTTTTAAGTGGAATAATTGGTGAAGCCATATCACTTCTTTACCTTTTATCTATGTTTAAACGGATCAAACGAAAACAGTTTAAATTACGGCGTTCATTTATCACCCAAATAAGTAAAGGGAAACATATTTTCTTTGATTTACTCCAAACGGGGCTTCCTACAACAGGTAATGGGCTAATACAATCAATAATAGGGGTTTTTCAACCTATTATTATTACTCAAAGTTTGGCTTTAGCTGGTGTTGGAACCGTACTTGCTACACAACAATACGGAATTGTTATGGGGTATGTTTTACCTTTGTTAATGCTGCCGGGATTTATAACAAATTCTGTGTCTGTTCCTTTAATTCCGTCCATTAGCGAAGCGAAAGAAAGAAACCAACTATCACTCATTCATAAAAGAATTCAGAAAGCCGTTAAACTATCTTTAGTTGTAGGAGTCCCATCAACCATTATCTTATATTGCTTTGCAGAAGTTTTAACGACTGTCATTTACAAGTCTCCGGACGCGGGGATACTGTTAAAAGTTATGACTCCTTTTTATCTCTTACAATATTTTCGAGCTCCTTTACAGTCAGTCTTAATAGCCTTAGGAAAAGCGAATGTCGTAATGATCAATGATTTAGTCGCTACAAGTTTTAAGCTCATTTTAATATTTGTTTTGGCTTCCAATCCTGACTTTGGAATATTTGGTGTATGTATAGCCATTAGTGCAAGTGTAGTATTAGGGACAGCCCTTCATTTTTTATCAATAACAAAATTAATTGGATTTACTATTAATTTAGCTGATTTTATAAAGGTTACTGTTTCTGGTATAGCTATGGGATCTGTGGGTATAGCTGCTTTTAGATACTTAAGTGAAGATGTAAAAAGTCAGATCGTAATACTAGTCATAACTTTGTCGTTATCACTGTTAATATATCTATTATTCTTAATAAGTTTCAAAGTCATTAGTTTTAGAAAAAAGGTTTAAGAAATATTTAGCAAATTTATTAAGCTATGTCTTAGTCAAATCTACTTGTAGTTAAATAATCATTTTTGGCGTCCACTCCTTTGGGGTGGTTTTTTCCGTATTAGACTACTTCATGATTTAAAGGAGGTAGTCTATACTTAGTTGTAACACGAAAGTTAATTTAACTTGTTATGAAATAGGAGGCGCTTTACCTTGGATAAACGATTTGGGTGGGCATATATTGGAAGTGGAAGTATAGCACAAAAAACAGCTAAACAAATACTTGCTACAGGTGACCATAAGATTATATCAGTCTGGTCCAATCAAAAAGAAAACGCAGATAAATTTGCTAAGAGATATAATTGTTTAGCGTTTGAAAAGATGGAAGATGCTATACAGGCACAAGGGGTTGAAGGTGTTTACATAGCGACACCACACACTGCACATTTTAATAATGCATTACTAGCTTTAAAATGCCAAAAACCTGTCTTAATTGAAAAATCAATTACAGTAAATTCAAAAGAATTAAAGATACTTTTAGAATATGGAACAAAACACAACTTGTATGTAGGTGAAGCAATGTGGATGAAATTTAATCCATTAACCAAATTTATAAATGAATATGTTAACGCAGGGAATATAGGTGATATTTTAGAGTTAGATGCTAGTTTCTGTGTTTGGACCCCAAGAAGAGAAAGGGTTATTAAACCTAAATTAGGAGGGGGGGCTTTACTTGATTTAGGAGTTTACCCCATAACATATAGTCATATGTTAGTAGGAAAGCCATCTGCTATTAATGCCAGTACGAAATTAAATAAATATGGTGTAGATGGTGATGATAAAATTAAACTAATTAATATAAATGACTCAGTAAGTAATATTTCAACTTCCATCTTTAAATATAGTATGGTCCAGGCAAATATTATAGGAAATAAGGGTAAAATAAAGGTGCCTAATTTCTTTTCTGGTAACATAGCAGTTCTAACATCGAATGGAAAAAAGTTAATCCATAAAACAGATCGTAGTAGTTATACCTATCAATTTAATAAGGTAGCTCAGGATATAAGGCTCGGAAAATTAGAAAGTGAAGAAGTAAAGCATAAAGATAGTCTAGAAATAATGGGAATCATGGACGAGTGTCGAAAGCAATTTGGTGTTTATTACGAAAATGATAGAATCTAAAATTGAAGAGAAATATAAATTGGCCAGATTAAGGCAAAGTATGTTTACATTTAATAATAAGATAAATTATTAGTAGATAACTATAAATAATTTATCTTATAAGATGTGTTTGAAAATCCAAAGAATGAAAAAATACATGCTTGTTTATTTCATATAATGATTAGATTATATATTAGATATAACAGTAAACAATAGGAGCTGTCATAATGACAGCTCCTATTTACAGTATTTTCGATTAAAACTCTTCTTTTTGAATTATTTAATTATTACACACTTGTAATATGGCTAGTCTACTTAGTTGTTAACAGTTTCTGATTATGCTAAAGTAAATTTAATTTTCGGGGGAGGAGAAAGAACATGGATACCCGTTACCAATATGAGCAAATAGATTACCAAGTTGATTTGCCAATTAAAATTTTTACACAAACCGTTGAACGTTTTCCATTTCATTGGCACGAGGATCTTGAACTCCTTTTCGTTCTAGATGGCTCCTTAGAGATAAGGGTTAATCGGGATAGCTTTCACCTTGAGGAAGGGGATTTGTTCCTTGTGAATGGGAACGAACTCCATTTCGTTACCTCTAAAACTGCAGTAGGAAAAACACATGTTTTAGCTCTTCAAATTGATCATAAATATGTAAAAAAACATAATATTAATCTTTCTGAAAAAAGGTTTTATTTAAACTCAAAAGAGATGCAAACTAAATCTACATACACACTTGATCAGATTAAATACATATTAGCAAACATGATGGATCTCATACTTAACAGCAAAAATCTGTACCACTTAAAAATTGAGAAATTATTACTTGAGTTGATCGTCATACTATTGGAACATTATGAACTCCCTACACAAACCAAGGAAATAGAAATAGATCGCGATCAAAGACTGTTAGAAATTCTAAAATATATGAATCACCACTGTATGGATTCTCAATTAAGCTTACAGGGAATTGCAGATGAGTTTGCGTTAAATCCACAATATTTATCAAGATATTTTAAGTTAAATGTTGGGGAATCTTTCAAAAAGAAACTAGATAGCATCAGGCTAAATAAATCATTATTTTCATTAAGAACAACAGATGAGACGATTACAGAAATAGCACTAAAATATGGCTTCCCAGATAGCAAAGCTTATTACAGGGTATTTAAAGAAGTAGTCGGAATTACACCGATGCAATACCGAGAGGAATATAAAATTGATATTGAAAAAAACATTCCTAAAGATTACCTGAATATAAATAGCCGTGAATCACTGGCGAATTTATTCAAACACCTAGAGAAAAAAGACAACAGAAATGATGAAAATAGAAAAGACTTGATATCTGCAAGGGAACAATATCATATTGATCTAAAGCAATCTAAAGGAAAGATTACTCAAACCTTTACTAAATTAATGACCTTCGGATATGCCCCTCACGCTCTGAGAAGGGATTTCACCGATCAGCTACATCAAATCCAAGAAGAAATAGGGTTTGAATATGTTCGATTTCATGGAATCTTCGCCGATCAACTTCTTGTTTATAATGAGAAGCAGGATGGAACCTATTATTTTAATTTCAATCATATTGACTCTCTTTTAGATAATTTATTACAAGCAAATGTAAAGCCTTTTATTGAAATAGGCTTTATGCCAAAGGATCTAGCGAGTACAGAAGATAAGATTTTCTGGTGGAATGCGTTCGTTTCCCCACCTAAGGATATGAAACGGTGGTTAGCATTGTTAGACGCTTTTTTCAAACATATCATTAACCGCTACGGTTTAGTAGAGGTAAGAACCTGGTATTTTGAATTTTGGAATGAACCTGAGGTTAGAAGTTTTTGGTCGGGAACCGAAGAAGAGTTTTTTGAGTTGTATGGAGAAAGTTATAAAAAAATTAAAAGCATTGATTCTGAAATAAAACTAGGTGGATTTGGGCTTATGTCACTTGCGGGCAACTGGTTGGAAAGCTTTGAGTCTTTTATGAAGAAAAAAAATCTCCACATAGATTTTATTAGTTTTCATGTTTATAACCTTTCTATCAACAAAAAACCAATAAAAAAACCACTACCTAAGCTTGATAATGTTAGCGTTTCAGAAAATCCTATTGAACAGTTCTCTGAATTTGGAAGTGTCATGTTAGGGGATGAACATAATCTTACTAATAAAATTGACCAGACGATCCAAAAACTTAAAACATACCAGTTCGCTGATGAAATATGGATTTCAGAATGGAATGCAAGCATAAATAGTAGAGACTTACTACATGATACTTGCTACATGGGTACGTTTGTTGTTAAAAATTCCATTCAAAACTATTGGAAAGTGTCGGGGATGGGTTTTTGGACTTTTACAGATATATTTGAAGAGTTTCAATTAGAACAACCTTTATTTCATGGTGGGTTTGGACTTATGACATATAATGGTATAAAAAAAGCTGCCTACCATGCCTATTATTTTCTAAGTAAGTTGGGAGACGAATTGATTTATCAAGAAGATGATATCATTGTGACAAGAAAAGGGAATGATTATCAGATTTTACTGTATAATTATAGTCATCCAAATCAACTATATCGATCATTTGACTATTCCCAATTAAATCAAACCAGTCGCTATACCGTATTTGAAACTGAAAATAAAAAAAATCACGAATTACTTTTGTATGGTTTAAATGGAAGCTATCTAATAAAGAAACAATTTGTTAATAGAAAACAGGGTTCCTCCTACGATGCGTGGGTAGATATAGGGGCACCACAACATCTAGATACAGATATGCTAAATTATCTTAAAGGAAAAGCAAAACCAGGAATCCATATAGAATCAGTAACAGTAGAGGATCAATATACCTTACTTACGACCCTTCAACCGCACGAGGTTCAGTTTATTGAAATAAAGCAAAAGTATTAATAGTGGGGATACTTTTATCTAGCATTCGCAATACAATTTTTACTACATCTACATAAAGTGCAATGGGCAATGTCAATATGACAATGCCCATTTTTTTATTGTTTTGGAAATTATAAAATAATCGATTTGTGGATAACTAGTGTCAGTGCATTTCAATCCAGCTCCAGCGCCCAGCCCCTCGAGGTTAAATAACCTGAAGAGAAGAAAATGGAAAGATCACCATTTTCTTCTCTTCAGAACATTTACTTGTCTGGGCTAAATGGGGCGCTTGCGCTTTTTGTTCTGAAAAAGTCAAAAATCGGAATAGCATTTCTTAATTAATGGAATGTACTCGATGACTTTGGATAGTATATTGTAGCTAAGGAGTAAGACAGTACTCTTTCAAAATCAAATCGATCTATTATGGAAAAGGTGGGAGGGATAAATAAGATTAGATACGATCTTTAACCTAAACAATAGTGATGGAGATAAGAGTTTTTTAGAATGAAATGGAAGCGTTATCTCGTTAAATTAAAGTGGAGAGAACTAGTTGTGAAAGATTGTTAGATTTTATTTCGGTGGAAAATTTGCAATTAGAGATTCGGACACTTTATATAAAAGTTTACAACTAGATTTGCTTTGAAATGAAAGGTAGGAGGGGTCATTATGATTGAATACTTTAAAAAGAGACAAGCAAGGAAGCAAGAAATATTGCAACGTGTGAGGGAAGATAAGGCTAAACGTAAGGAAAGAAAGCAAGAAATTGCTGCTATGTCAGAGGCTGAGCGAAAAGGAGCAATTGTAAGCGATAAACATTTGCGAAAAGAACAAAAACAACAACAAAAAGAAGAACTAAAATCATTAAGCCGTAAAGAAAGAAAAGTAGCGAAAAAAGAAGCTAAAATATACAAAAAACTTAAAAATAGACCAAGACGAATTGCGGGATGGTCAGTTGTTGCGCTGCTAGTACTAACAGTTGGTGTAACAGTAGGACCAACAGTTTCAAGTGTCGTTGGGAACGTTACTGGTAAACATATTACGATTGATACAACAAGTGATGAAGGTATTAAAGCCAGAGAAGCTGCTGATGTTGTTTCAGAAAAAATTGCAAACGAAGGTTTAGTTTTATTAAAAAATGAAAATAACTCACTTCCGTTAGCTGATAAAAAAATCAATGTATTCGGTTCAACTGCATTTACTTTTAAATATGGTGGTGGTGGTTCTGGTGCTTCAGACCAAACTCGTGCTGTTGATTTATTTGATGCGCTGAAGAATGCAGGGGTTGAATATAATCAGGAGCTATATGACTACTATTCTGGATTGCCGGAATTAGAAGGAGTAACAGGTGAGTCAGATACTGGTATTGTTCAAGTAGTAAAAGGGATGTTAAGTAGTAGCGAAGCAGCTGGAGAACCAGATGTAAGTGATGCTGCCTTAACCCAAGCGAAAGAGTACTCTGAAAATGCGATGATTATTATTCAGAGTGAAGGTGTAGAAGCATCAGATGTAAGTATGGATCAATTAAAGTTATCAGATGAAATGCATGGCTTAGTCAAAAAAGTGGCTGAAAACTTTAGTAATGTTACTCTTATTGTCAATGCTGGTAATACTTTAGAGTTAGGATTTGTTGATGAGTATCCAAGTATTCAGTCTGTTCTGTGGGTTGGAACACCTGGACCATTTGGAACAAACTCACTTGCTAAAGTACTTTCAGGAGAATTAAACCCTTCTGGACGTATCACTGATACGTATGTATATGATGTGGAATCTTCACCAGCAAGTGAAAATTTCGGAGATTATCAGTATGAGAATTTAGATAAAGCTTATCTTAATTATGAAGAAGGAATTTATGTAGGATACAGATTCTATGAGACTTATTATCAAGGGAATGAAGAAGGATACAAACAAGCGGTTCAATTTCCTTTCGGTTCTGGTCTAAGTTTTACAACATTTGATTGGAATATCGTGAATTCACAATTAAATAATGATTCTATTGAATTACAAGTAGAAGTGAAAAATACAGGCGAAGTAGCTGGTAAGGATGTGGTTCAAGTCTACTATTCTGCTCCTTACACACCAGGTGGAATCGAGAAGTCTGCCATTAACTTAGCTACATTTGCAAAAACGAAGTCACTAGAACCAGGTGAGTCTGAAGTAGTAACGATTAAGTATGATACAAGAGATATGGCTTCTTACGATATGGCAAATGAGAACTATATTTTAGAAAAAGGAACATACCAAATTAAACTTGGTAAAAATGTTCATGTGATTGACAGTACCCTTGATTTCGAACTAGCTGAGAATCTTGTCTACAAAGCTGATGCTGATACAGGAACAGAATACAAAAATCGTTTTACTCAATCAGAAAATGAATTAACGATTCTTTCTCGTAACGATTGGGAAGGGACATACCCATCAGATGAGGATGATTCAAAAGTTGCATCAGATCAAGTGATTGAAAGAGTTCAAGGACATGAGTTCAATAATGATATGGAAATGCCTACAACAGGTGCTGACAATGGTCTCAAATTAGAAGACTTAAAAGGTTTAGATTATGATGACCCTAAATGGGACGAATTTTTAGACCAATTAACTGTTGATCAAATGATCGACTATGTTACAGAAGGTGCTTATCATACAAGAGAAATTGATGAGCTAGGTATTCCGAAAACAGTATTAATGGATGGACCTGCTGGATTTAGTTTCTTTTTTAAACAATTTGAAGCAGGTGCATACCCAACAGAAATCGTAATGGCATCAACTTGGAATAAAGAGTTAGCCTACGAGATGGGTGAAGTGATTGGAAAAGAAGCAAAAGCATACGGAATCCATGGGTGGTATGCACCAGCTCTTAATATTCACCGTACTCCACAGGGTGGAAGAAACTTTGAGTATATGTCAGAAGACCCTGTTTTAAACGGTATGATTGGTGCTGGTATGTCAAAAGGTGCACAGGATCAAGGTGTTACAGTATTTATGAAGCACTTTATCATGAATGAGCAGGAAACCAATGCAAGATCCGGGCTTCTAGTATGGTCTAATGAACAAGCGATGCGCGAAATTCACCTGCGTCCTTTCGAAATGACTGTAAAAGAGGCTGGCGTAACTGGTGCAATGTCTAGTTTCTCTTACATTGATGGAAAATGGGCAAATCCAGAATTATTAAATGGAATGCTAAGAGATGAGTGGGGCTTTGAAGGCGTAGTATCTTCAGATGCGGTGTTCGGATTCATGGAACCACAAAAAGCTATAACGTCTGGTAATGACTTAATGTTAGATGTCTTATCGGTTACAAAGAACAAACAACTATTAGAAGAAGCATATAATGAGAATCCAGAAGCGATTACAGTAGGACTACGAACTAGCATGCATAACTCACTATATGCAACACTTAAAACATATCTTTTTAACTAACGTATTTTGATATATGGAGAGAAGGCGGCCAAAATTCGCCTTCTTCCTATTTCTATAGAAAAGTGGTGTGAAATATGAAGTATAAAGATTTAATAAATCAGATGACTTTAGAAGAGAAAGCTTCCCTCATGTCTGGACAAAACTTCTGGAATACAAAGGCAATTGAACGTCTGGGAATACCTTCCATTATGCTAACCGACGGACCACACGGACTGCGTAAACAGGGTGGGAAGGCTGATCATCTTGGATTAAATAAAAGTCTACCAGCAACTTGTTACCCAACAGCTGCAACGCTAGCAAATAGCTGGGATAAGTCACTTGTTTATAACGTAGGACGTGATATTGGTAAGGAAGCTCGCAGTGAAAAAGTAAGTGTCTTGCTTGGTCCGGGTTTAAATATTAAACGTAATCCACTATGTGGACGTAATTTTGAATATTTTTCGGAAGACCCTTACTTGACTGGTGAACTAGCTAGTGAAATGGTAAAGGGAATTCAATCAAATGGTATTTCAGCTTGCCCTAAGCATTATGCTGTGAATAGTCAGGAGCATTTGCGAATGACAATTGATGAAATTGTTGATGAACGTTCGCTCCGAGAAATATATTTAACAGGATTTGAGAAAGTTGTAAAAGAGAGTAATCCGTATACAATGATGTCTTCTTATAATAAGGTAAATGGGGAATATGCAAATGAAAATCAACATTTAGCGAATGACATTTTGTATACTGAATGGGGCTTTGACGGTGTGGTTGTAACGGACTGGGGAGGAAATAATGACCGTGTTGCAGGGTTAAATGCTCATAATCAGTTAGAAATGCCATCTACTAACGGAATTACTGATAAGGAAATTGTTGATGCAATCAATGCAGGAACATTGGATGAATCCATTTTAGATCATGCCGTAGATCAGTTACTGTCTCTCATTTATAAAGTACGTTTAGATGATCAAGACCTAGGACAAGTAGATTATGAAGAGCATCACAACAAGGCAGTTGAAGCTGCTCGACAGTCTATGGTACTTCTGAAAAATGAAAATAATATTCTTCCACTTAAAGCGGGAACACAAGTGGCGGTTATTGGTGATTTTGCAAAAAATCCAAGATACCAAGGTGCAGGGAGTTCATTAATTAATCCCTATAAATTAAGTAGTGCGTTTGATAGTTTAGAAAAGTCTTCTTTAAATATTGCTGGGTATGCACAAGGATTTAAGCGTATGGGAGAAAAGAGCAGTAAATTATTGCAGGAAGCAACAAGTCTTGCGAAATCTGCTGAAGTAGTGCTTTTATTCATTGGTCTTGATGAAAGCAAAGAGGCAGAAGGTGTAGATCGAGAGGATTTAAAACTAGCTGAAAACCAGTTAGAGCTTGTTGAGTCAATTGTTAAGGTAAATAAGAATGTCGTCGTTGTACTATCGGGTGGAGGTGCCCTTGAATTACCATTTGCAGATCAAGTACAAGGGATGATTCACACTTATCTTTCTGGACAAGGTGGGGGTGAAGCAATTGTTGACATATTGCTTGGTAAATATAATCCAAGTGGTAAATTAAGTGAAACATTCCCACTTCGTTACAATGATGTTCCATCCTCTCCGTACTACCCTGGACATCAAGCAACAAGTGAACATAAAGAAGGACTATTCATTGGATATAGATATTTTGAAACGGCAAATGTACCCGTCCGTTATCCATTTGGGTATGGGCTATCTTATACTACCTTTGAATACAGTGATATGGTGCTTGATGACTTAACTGTAAGATTTAATTTAACAAATACAGGTGAAGTTGCAGGAGCAGAGGTTGCTCAACTGTATATTGAAAAGGTGAATTCAAAAATTTTCCGATCAAAGATAGAATTGAAAGCTTTTGACAAGGTCTACTTAGAACCAGGTGAAACGAAGCAAGTGACACTAACATTAACGAACCGAGATTTTTCTTATTATAATCCTGAAATGAAGGATTGGGAGGTTGAATCAGGGGTTTACAAGATTCTAGTAGGAAGTACAATCCAAGAGATTCACTTAGAGGAAACTCTGGAGTTGGAAGGTGTTACTCCAACTGTATTCTTAAAGACCGAATTTCCAAACTACGCAGAGGCTAATGCAAAGAAAATTACTGATTCTGAGTTTGAAAAATTATTAGGTAGAAAACTTCCAGCTAAAAATTGGGATCGTCATAAAGATTTAGGAATGAATGACACGATTAACCAAGCCCAGTATAAAAACTGGGTAGGAAAATTGCTTTACCATTCTATTATGTTTTTCCACTATTTCTTTAAAAAGATTGGAAAACCATTAACGGCAAATAATGTGTACTTTGTGATCAACATGCCATTTAGACAAATTGACCGCTTTTCGGGTGGGAAAGTGAGTAAGAAGAATGTTGAGAGAGTGCTGCGGTGGATTAATCGATAATATTGAAACGTTGATCTTTAACAATAACTAGAAACGGCACCTTTCCCACTTGTCAGGGTAGGTGCTGTTTTTAGTTTGTTGGATTAGATGAAGGGTGAAGTTAGTTTGCTCTCTGTTTTCTCTAGCCAATAAATAAATGATATCATCATAATATAAGGAGGGCTATGAATGGATACGATAATTTTTGATGTCGATGATACACTATATGATCAAGCACAATCTTTTCATAAAACGGTGAGGAAGCTTTTTCAAGAGCCATTTTCAGACGAAGAAATCGATCAATTATATAAAGCTAGTCGTAAGTATAGCGAGATTTTATTTGATCGAAGTGAAGCAGGTGAAATATCCCAATTTGAATGGCAAACCGGACGAATCATGGCTGCCTGTAAGGATTTTGACATCCCTATAGATACGGAAAAAGCGACTGTTTTTCATGAAACGTATGTGACGGAGCAAAACAATATTACCTTGTTTCCGGAAGTCGAAGAACTATTAAATGTGCTTTACAAAGAAGGGAAACAGCTTGGAATCCTTACAAATGGTGAAGAAAAACATCAAGCAATGAAAATTAAACAACTTAGTCTTAGTCGGTGGATTCCGGCAGAGATGACGTTTATTTCTGGTACGATTGGTCATGCAAAACCGAAAAGAGAAGTATTTGATTTTATTGAAGAGAAATTGAAACTTGACCAAACCAAAACCGTGTATATCGGGGACAATTTTGAAAAAGATATAATCGGAGCAAAACAAGCAGGCTGGCAAGCGATCTGGATGAATCATCGTAAGAAGGATTTACCGACAAATACTGCCTATAAACCAGATAAAGAAGTACATAGTGCTAAGGAGTTATTAGAATTATTTACGAAAAAGGCCTAGGTCTTTTTCGTAGAAATCAGTGATTTTTATCTACAAAAGTTTCTTTGCTGTGCACTACAACCATACTTGTAACTAAAAAATATTAAGGTTAGGCGATCACTTTTCGGTGGTCGTCTTTCTTATTGGCTGTTTATCAGCTTCGTTTTTACTGGAACATAGATTATCTCGCGGCTTTCCAAGTTTGTGAAACCTTTTCGTTTTGTCACCGTATTACCATGTAATAAGTTTTGGTAGAATTTGAGAGGGTGAATATCTATGAACATAGCTGTCATACAATTAATTATTTTTCAATTGGTTTTACCAATTGTGTTTATCATTCCCTTTTTCAAAGGGCCTATGCGTAGTAAGTTGGAATGGATCATCCAATCCTTATTTACGTTGTCCTATCTATCATGGATTTTTTTCTCGTCGCCTTGGGATTGGTTCAGCTATTATTTAAGGTTTCTATGGCCTGTACTGTTCGTTCTGGGACTCTATCTTTCTTGGAAAAAAGTAAGAAATGAACCATTTAAAATTACGTACACTCGGAGCCAAAAATGGTCTATTGGTATATATGTTTTACTTGCACTAATTTTTGGCATGTATCATTTCTCTATATTTGGTGGTTATGGAACAGATGAAAAAGCGGTAGAACTAGATTTTCCATTGAAAAATGGTACCTATTATGTTGGACAGGGCGGTGGGAGTATACAAGTAAACTATCATTATGCCTATCTACCACAACAGTTTGCCCTTGATATTGTAAAACTAAATGCTTTTGGTGCAAGGGCAGCGGGTGTATATCCTAACGCGTTGGAAGAGTATACGATATTTGGTGACGAATTGTATAGTCCTTGTATGGGTCAAGTGATTGAAGTGCGGAATGATGCACCTGATTTAATACCACCCAATGCAGATCCAGAAAGACCAGAAGGGAATTATGTCAAGCTATATTGTGAGAATGAAGAAGTTGATGTTTTCATCGCTCATATGCAAGAAGGTAGTGTTGATGTAACAGTTGGAGATACTTTGCAAAAAGGACAGTTCATTGGATTAGTTGGAAATTCAGGAAACACAAGTGAACCACACCTCCACATTCATGCTGAAAGAAACGGTGAAGGTGTACCTATCCACTTTAATGGTAAGTTTCTTGTTAGAAATAGTATTGTGAGGTAAATCGGAGTTGGAAAGTTTGTACATTCAGATTAAAACTGGGTATAGGTTTAGCAATTGGTTCCGGTTTGGATGAGGATGCAAAGAAAAAAGGAAAAACGATATGGACAGTATGAAATTGAGAAATAGTATATCCCAGCGCACAAGGGATTAGTTTATTCAAATTCGTTTATAAGACAGTGTAAAAGAGGCGTGAATCTTGAGGAGGATCGCTTTTTTTATTGGATTAATGACCTATATATTTATCATTTTGACAAGTATAGTTGTCAAAATGATAAATATGATTTACACTATTAGTGTGAGGTGATGCGAATATGAAAAGCAGACTGAAAGAGCTACGTGCACGGGATGGACTAAACCAAACACAACTTGCAAAGCTTGCAAAGGTTTCAAGGCAAACCATTAGTTTAATTGAACGTGAGGAGTTTATACCGTCCTTATTAATCGCTGTTCGGATTTCCCGAATCTTTAATGAACCTGTTGAAAATGTATTTTTAATAAAGGAGGAAGAGTTATAACATGAAAAACTGGATACGGATCCTTTTAAGTGCGGTCGGCGGATTTGTCGTCGTAACATTTTTATTAAATGGTTTTACCTTTGATTTCACTGTACATGGGACTACCATTGTGGTAGGTATGTTAGTGCTTATTTTCCTATTGCTGGTGATAAGTCTCGTGATCTACAGACAAATCATTAATCTAAATCGTAAAGAAGTTTATGGTGACGATGAAGACGAAAAAGATGTGCTGATTTACAAGAAGTTTACAGATTACTCATTTTTTGGTCAGGCTAGTCTTACTTTTTCTCTTTTAGCTTTATGTATATCAGGTACTGTAAATACAGAACTTACTCTCACCATTCTAGCTATTCTAGGAATCTTTATAAGTTATTTTTTATCTATGCTTAGTGCTCGTCTATTACAACTGGTTTATCCTGAGCGAAATCTTCCGAAACTATCAGAAGCAAACTATGCAGAAAGACTCTTAGAAGCGTCAGATGAAGGTGAACGACATGTCATGCTAATAGGACTCTATAAATCCTACAATTTACTTTCTATATCTTTAGTCATTGCTATGTTACTTTCAACTGTCTATTCGATTTCGTCGGGTCAATCTCAACTATTTTCAATCATGGTAATGGGAGCAGTTTTACTGCTTGTTCATGGTAAGTATTGTGCATCAATTCGAAATAAATAAGCGTTTCACTAACAAAAGAGGGGGAATCAGTGATGGAACCTATTTTAAAGGTCGAGCATTTAAAGAAGTCATTTAAAGACACACAAGTCTTAAAGGATATCTCGTTTGAGGTGAATAAGGGAGAAATAATGGCTATTCTTGGTCCTAATGGGGCAGGTAAATCCACAACCATACGAAATATTATGGGGATTATGTATCCGGATGAAGGTAATATTACGTTTAAAGGAAATAAGGAAATTCCAAGAAATAAGATTGGTTACTTACCTGAAGAACGTGGCCTTTATAAAAATGTGAAGGTAATGGATATTCTCCTTTACTTAGCGGATTTAAAGGATTATCCAATCAAAAAAGCGAAAGAGCGGGCCCTTTTATATCTTAAGAAATTTGGACTAGAAGGGAAAGACAAATCTTCTCTTGAGGAATTGTCAAAAGGAATGGGGCAAAAGGTTCAGTTTATCGCCTCTATTATACATGAACCAGAGTTTTTAATACTTGATGAGCCTTTTTCTGGACTTGACCCGGTCAGTCAGGAGTTATTTAAACAAGAGATTAGGAATCTAGCGGCAGGTGGTACTGCTATTCTATTATCTTCTCATCAAATGAATCTAGTTGAGGAGATGTGTGACCGATTGTTCTTAATCCATCGTGGGGAAAAGGTGATCTATGGGACGATGGATAATGTGAAAAAGGAGTACGCAAATTTCAAGTGCACGATCAAAGGAAGAAACAAAGTGGAAGATCTTGAAAAGCTACCTAAAGTTCAACGTGTCGAGCAAAGGGAAGGCGCCGTTATTTTATACTTAACGAAAGACATAGAAGTGGCAAGCTGGCTGAGGAATTTACCAGATACATTAGAAATAAATGAATTATCTATAGACAGAGTTTCTCTTCATGAAATCTTCATTGATATTGCTACTGATAAAAATTTGTTAAAGGAAGGGGCTGAGGTCGATGCGTAATGCTCTAAAGGTTGCAAAGTGGGAAATAAGAAGAAACATGAAAAATAAATCCTTTCTTATTGGATTGTTCTTAACGCCTATATTATTTTTAGGCTTTATGTTAATTGGGAGTTTATTCGGGGATTCTGAGCCAACTGAAGAACCAGTAGTACATCTCCTTATTAATGACAGCATCGGTGTATTTAACACTCTTGAAGAAACAGCTAAGACTTTAGATTTGAATGTGGAACTAGAGCAGACTGATACAAGCAAGGAAGTTATGATAGAAGATCTGAAGCAAATGGAAAACACTGCATATATTTTCATTAATGAATCTTCTTATGAAAGTGGTTTGTATTCTGTCTACACGAGCGAAGAGATGAATTCATATTTTATGAGCCAAATTCAAGCATTTGCAACACCTTTAAAGGCAGTCCAAATGAGAGATTTGGGTTTATCAGATGAAGAATTGATGGCTGTTTCAAAAGAAATTGTTTTTGAAGAAGCATCGTTAACCGAAGAGGTAGCTAATGAAGAAAGCGGTGAATCGTTAGGTGGAGAATCGTTAGAACGTGTGATACCTGGAGCATTTGCTG
Organism: Bacillus sp. AK128; assembly: GCF_053903075.1. Classification (NCBI taxonomy): domain Bacteria; kingdom Bacillati; phylum Bacillota; class Bacilli; order Caryophanales; family Bacillaceae; genus Bacillus; species Bacillus sp. AK128. Next base: position 1,771,008 of record NZ_CP096379.1, read on the forward strand.
GAATTATTCTTTTATCCATTGTGTTCTCAGGAATGTATATATTCCAAAGTGCTTCCCAGGAAAAGAAGGATAAAGTTGCAGAAATTATCTTATCTTCTTTAACACCAAGTGAATTAATGCAAGGGAAAATAATAGGTTATTTTGGACTTGGGATGATCCAGGCAATTGTTTACTTAGTCTTTGGATTACCGATTGCACTGTGGAAGTTAGACATTCCTTTGTTTGAGTATCTATTAGTTCCAGAACTTCTCTTATTTGTTGCGATCGCGATCATGGGGTACTTTCTTTATGCAGCTATCTTTGTTGGAGTTGGCGCGACGATGGCAGACATGTCCTCAGCGGGCAACTTTCAAGGCATGGTAATGATGCTTCCTTTCTTACCGTTTATGTTTATAGGTCCAGTATTTAGTGACCCGAGTGGTTTCTTTGCACAAGTGGGTACCTATATTCCTTTTAGTGCACCAGGTGTATTATTATTACGTCTAAGTTTATTAGAGAGCTGGCCATGGGTTGAGATTGCTATTTCATTAGCTATTTTATTAGTTAGTATTTGGGTGTTTATGAAGCTTGCAGGTAAAATCTTTAAGGTTGGGATCTTAATGTACGGTAAAAATGCGTCTCCAAAAGAAATGTTAAAGTGGTTACGTGCTTAATTCTTACTTTTTCTTGATATAAAATTAAATTCCTACTTGAACCTCCAGTTACGTGAGGGGTTAAAATGGAGCTATATCTTAATAGGGGGAATGGTAATGAGCACAAATACTAGCTTTTCTATTGGAGAATTTGCAGAAAAGACAGGAATTTCTATTCGCACGTTGCATTATTATGATGAGATGGGACTATTACGCCCTGAAAAGCATCCGACTTCAGGGCACAGGATTTACAATCATCAAGATTTAATTACTCTTCAAAAAATCATAAGTTTAAAGTTTCTAGGCTATAGCCTTGAAAAAATTACTCATCTGATACATGAACAAAGCTTTACTGTTGATTTAACAGATACATTGTCCCAGCACCTTCAAGCACTAGAAAAAGAAAAAGAACAAATCGAACAATCTATGAAGACTATAAAGAGAGTCATTAAGTTGCTTGAGGATGAAGGGGAAGTAGATAGCACAATACTGTCAAGCCTAATACGTGGGATGCATACAGAACATATTCAACATGAATGGATGGATCGTCATGACTTATCTTATGTGACAGAAGAGTTGTCAAAGAGATCTGATGAGGAAAAAATTGCATTAGATAAGACATTTATTCAGTTTTCAAAAGAAGTAAAGCAATTGGTAGGAACATCTGTAGAGGATCCAAAGGTACAAGAAGTCGTTCGTGCCTATATAGAGACTTCTTTCGCATTTCTTGGTGAGGAATTGATGCAACAGCTTGCAGAAGCTGATGTGGAAGAAATGGATATTCAAGAAATTGAAGGAATCGTACCCTCTCCATTTACTGAAGAAGAACAGCAGTGGTTAAATGAGGCAATGCAATTTTATATGAAGCAGGTAGAAATGGAATCTAATTAGACTCATTATTCTCTCTAATATTTTGAAAATGTTATAGAGGGAAAGAAGATAAATAAATTAAGTACTTTCTTTGCTGGTTTGATTGGATTACACCTTCCAATCCATTTGCATCATTGTTTTGTAGTTAATTAATCAAATTTAAAGTGTTGTGTCAAAGTGAGAGAAAAGGCAGTTGAAATGAATAAGGGGCAGTGGACAAGTATCTTACCCGTTTTTTCTAGTTGGGAAGTTAGGACCTGTCTCATGCCCCTAGACATTAGATGTTTTTTTGAAACAATGCAACTTCGAATATTGGCTTAAATCCTGCTTTTTCATATAGGAGATTTGCTTTTGTTAAACTATTAGAGTCAACCGAAATTAATACTGTTTTATTTCCTCTTTCAAAAGATTCTCTGAAAACTGTATTAATAAGAGTCAATCCAAGTCCATGTTTACGCCAGGGACGTTTTACACCTAATAGGTCTATATATATATCTTTTCCATCAAATATTTTACAAATAATGAATCCAACAAGTTCATTTTCCGCATAAGCCACAAACCATAAACTCTGATCATAGTTAGGTGTGCTTTTCTTCATGATCCACTCTTCATATGATTGTGTAGTAAAATCCCTCGTATCCTTAAAAACTTCTTGGTGAGCTGAATGAAGTAGAATGGCATCAAGTTTGTGTTCATATGGACGTATAATTAATCCATCTGGTATAGAAACAGACTCTGGCATTTCTACCAAATCAATTCGCATTCTTTTATATAGCCTATTAAATTGGTAATCTTTTGATTCCACAAGCTTGATAGCAGCCTTATTGTTTGCAGGAATAACATTATCTAATTTTAGTGACAGGTTATTTGAATCTTTAATTTCTATGGCACGCTTATCAATTAACTCTAATAAATAAGAACCGATTCCTTTGCAATTGTATTGAGGGTGAACATATGCACTTGAGTATAGGCTATCTCCTCCAGAATCCTCAATAAATCCATAACCCACAATTTCCTTTGTGTCAGTTGTTTCGATAATCCATACATTTGTGTGGATGGGAAGCTCGTTCCATAAATCGATTACATCTTGTATCTCTATGTCTGGAAATCCAAATTCATCAACATCCACAGTAGCTACAAAGTCAGTAACTCTATCAGCATCCTCCAACAACGGTGATCTTACTATAAAGTCTTTAAGTATAGGTTTCATAAAGTTATCTCCTTTTCAAAATAAAAAATCGTAAAATATAATTCTACGATTTGAAGTGGAGGAGGTAAAAGCACAGTAAGCTAGGAAAACGATATGATAATAGACGTTCCGCTACAACTTACATGCTTAATCATTTTAAGTAACCCGTAAAAGGTATCCACAAAAATGACATAGTAATCCCGTACTCTTCAAAAAGTAGAGTGGTGTTCTTGTTTAAGTTAACAAGGACATGGGGAATTACTTTTTCATCACCAATGGGGAAACCTCCTTCATATTTGCTACGTTAATTATATGTAAACTATTTCAAAAATGTCAATCGTTTCCTTTTTTTAGCAGTGGTATAAGACTTTCCTATGAACAAGACTGAGAACACTAAACATATGGAATGAGAGTAATAATTTAGTGTGAATTAAAAATATTCAAATAACAATACTGAAATATTAATTCAAATCTTCTAGTAATTTTTGGTAATCCCAAAATTCTTTACGGAATTAGTCCATCACTATAGGATGGGAAGCAATATTTCTGTAACGTGGTTTTGTCCTTTTTTGTTTGGGAAGTAAGATGTGAATGTCATTACAAACGTTATTATAGCAGCGATTTATTCGTTTCAAAATAAAATATAAACTGCAAAAAAATAATACAAACAAGGTGACTTCTCTTCCGTATTTTGGTTTAATGGACTTTAAAAATTCACTTTTTTGACAATGGCAAGAAGTGTTTACAAAGATGAACGATGATAGTACTATCATAATAGTAATATAGTAACAAACGATTAAAACTTAATAGTTTATTTGGCAAATGATCTCAAAAGATGGGACGCAAAACTAAAGGGGCTCCATTTTTTTCTTCTAAAAGAGAGAGTGGTTTTTTGTTACTTTAAAGAGCCATCCATTGTCTTTTTACTTTAGTTCGGTAACTTGTTAAAGTGATAAAACCAAATGGACGATTACTATTTTGATAACAACAGGAGAGAGTTAGACACATGAAGAGTATTAAAACAAAATTAGTCGTTTCTTTTTCAATTTTAATTTTAGTCATTTCACTATCATTAAGTTATTTTATTCTCCAGAGAGCAAGTGATTCTATTCTGAGTGAAGCTGAAGAGGGATTACAGGCAATTTCAGCTGAAGGAGCGCGCTTGGCAGAGAGTAGAATACAAACCCAACAACAAGCATTACAAATGTTGGCTGGTACTGAAGCTATCATAAGCATGAATTGGGACCAACAACAGCCATTTTTAAAACGGCAATTAGAAAAAACCAATTTTTTAGGACTGGCCGTTGTTAGTAAAGATGGTGTCGCTCGATACCAGGATGGTACAACAGCAAACATAGGAAATGAACCATATATAAAGAAGGCTCTTAGTGGAGAGGCGAATATTTCCGATTTATTTTTTAGTACTGTAACGGGTCAACCAGAAATCGTGTACGCTGTCCCTATTGAAAATAATCAAGGAGAAATTGTAGGTGCTCTTATTGGGCAAAGGGATGGAAATGCGCTGAGTGCCCTTACAAATGCAATGAAGTATGGTGAACAAGGTTACGCTTATATGATTAATGCTAGTGGAACTGTTGTTGCCCATAAAAATACAGATATGGTATTAGATCAGTTCAATCCAATTGAAGATGCAAAAGAAGATAAAAATTTACAGATTGTTGCTGACTTATTCAATAGAATTCTTCAAGAAAAAAGTGGTGTAGGTAATTATGTTTTTAAAGGAAACCATTTATATGCAGGTTATGCCCCAGTTTTAGGTTCTGAATGGATCTTAGTTATTACAGCCGATGAAACTGAAGTATTAGATGCTATTCCAGATCTTCAGAACAAAATCATGCTTGTCACTCTTATTATTTTAGTAGTGAGTATTTCAATTACTTATATAATAGGCAGTTCAATTACGAGACCTATTATAAGCATTAGTAAATACTCAAAGAAATTAGCAAATCTTGATATTCGAGAGGATGTTCCAGATTCACTTATTCGAAAAAAAGATGAAGTTGGTAGTTTAGCAAAAACATTGCAAACGATCACCAATAATTTGAGAGAGATTATTAATGAGATAAGTCAATCATCGGAGCAAGTATCTGCATCATCTGAAGAACTTACAGCTAACTCACAGCAATCAGCAAGTGCTGCTGAAGAAGTAGCAAGAGCAGTTGCAGAAATAGCAAATAGCGCATCAAATCAAGCTCGAAGTACAGGAGAAGGATCTTCTAAGGCGGTCTTCTTAGGTGAGACCGTAGAAAAGGATCAACAATATGTAAAAGAGCTAAATCAAGCATCACAGCGAGTATCTAAAGTTGTGGATGAGGGATTAGTAGAAATAGATAAGTTAACAACAATTGCTGGAGAAAGTAATATTGCAACAAAAGAGGTTCAGGAAGGAATCTTAAAAACCAATGAAAGTGCTAAAAAGATCGAGGAAGCAAGTAGTGTAATTGCATCTATCGCCGAGCAGACAAATCTATTAGCGCTTAATGCTGCGATTGAAGCAGCTCGAGCTGGTGAAGCAGGAAAAGGGTTTTCAGTGGTAGCAGATGAAATTAGAAAGTTAGCAGAACAATCGACTGCCTCTACGAAAACAATTAATTCAGTTGTTAACGAATTACAGCATAATTCTAAGATAGCTGTTGAAATAATGGAGAAGATGTCTGTCATTTTTCAAGAGCAAGCCAATAGCATCATGGCTAGCAAAGAAAAATATGGTTCAATCAACAAAGCTATGAAGGAATCAAGTGAAACTGTCCAAAAGCTAATAGAGTCAAGTAAAGATATGGAAGCAGTGAAGGATTCTATCATCATCACACTAGAAAGTCTATCTGCGATTGCAGAAGAAAATTCAGCGTCAACAGAGGAAGTGTCGGCATCAATCGAGGAACAGACAGCTTCAATTGAAGAAACGTCTAGAGCAAGTGAAGAGCTGTCCCGTTTAGCACAAGACTTACAATCTGTTATCGCAAAATTTAAGATATAATGTATAGATTCAAGAGGCACTCAGTGATGGGTGCCTTTTATCATGTAAAAATTTAGCTTGGTTTGTACTAATTTGTGATTTACTTAATTTATGAAATCTAACGTGAAATAGATTATTACACATTAAAAGGTATCTAATTCGGTTGACTTTATGAAAGAATGTACATAAAAGATTCTTATAAACTTATTAAGGGAGCAGGTAAAATGTCATTGGAGATTATTTTTATATACAACGCTAAAAGTGGTATTTGGAATGGAATTCTTGATAGTCTTCATAAACGAGTTTCGCCTGAAACCTATCCGTGTGAGCTATGTCAGCTAACTTATGGACTAATTTCAATGAACAGAGAGTGGAAGAACTTTCTGCAGACTCTTCCATATAAAGTTACGTTTCTACATCTTGATGAGCTTCAAAGTGACTTCCCAAAAGTTAAATTTCCTGCTGTATTTTTAAAGGGAATCGAAGGTTATGAATTACTTATTAGTAAGGAAGAGATGAGAAGCTGTAAAGATATAGGAGATCTCATAATATTAATGAACTTAAAATTAGCAGATTTGTAGAATTTATATGAAATGCCTATGTTAAAGTAGAATATTGATTTTTAGCAGAGTTGATTGAGTGTCCTGTAACGAAAATCAACAACAATGTTTAACACAGCTTTTGAAATAAAGACTGAGCCTAAATAGGTTAACTATAAATTGGCCTTCTGAATCTTTAACTAAACTTAAGGTTAACGGGTTTTCAATTGGATATTTATGTTAAATTATAATTACAAGAAGAATAACAGAATTGGATACAAAGCATGGTGAATTAGAGGAGGTAAATATATGGATGTGTCATATATAGTTGAAAGAATTAATGATCTTTTTAATGTAACAAGTAAAGAAATCTATTCAAGTGAATCTGGGATTACATACCAAGCAAAAAAGAAAGTTAAAAAAATCGGATACTGTGTAAACCTAACTCTTGATACTATAGAGGAAGCAAGAAGTCATGGGGTTGATATGATGGTGACACATCACGATGCATGGGATGAAATATATGGATTAAAAGAGGCATGCATAGAAAAACTAGAAGAGTATGGTATAAGTCACTACTATAATCACTTGCCACTTGATGACTGTAACTTTGGCACAAATGATAGTTTACTAAAAAAGTTGGATTTACAGATTGTTAAAAGAACCCATGAATGGGAAGGGTTATATTTTGGTAGAATCGCAGAATATGATCATGAAATTGAGTTTCAAGAATTAGTAAAAATTCTTGAAACTCTACTTGAAGAGCCAGTAAAATCATGGAGGTTTAATGATAAAAAGGTGAAGCGAGTGGGATTAGTCTGTGGTAATGGAGCGCCAACCACTTGCCTTAAGGAAGCAGTTGAAAATATGTGTGATGTATACATAACAGGCGAATGTAATTTGTATACGATTCAATATGCTAAGTTTAAAGGGATCAATCTAATAATTGGAAGTCATACTTTTATAGAATTTTTTGGAATTCAAAGTTTAGCATTGAAATTAAGTGAAAACATAAAAGAACTTGAGCTAGTGAAGCTTGATGAAGAGCATTATGAAGCGAATTTATAAAAAGAAATACTTTGAGGCTTTTGGGATTTGGGAGGAATTAAACATTGGTAAATAGAAACGTTCAAAAAATTATATGGTTTGCACTTGCGATACTAGGTTTAGGAAGTGGAGCAATGACTTTAACTATTTATAAACAGAGCACATTATCAGTTTTGGCTGGTACTATACAAATATTAGGCGGAATTATTCTTTTAACAGTTACGTATATGGCCTTCAAGAAAAAGGACGAGAGTCGTTCTATTTCAAACAAATAGAAACTATTGAAAAAATAGAGTAAGTAGTAAAAACAATGAAAGCTAAGTAAATAGTCAAGGCTACGTTATGAAAAAGTATTAATCACAGGATAGAGCGTTTAGAAGGATGCTGGATGTTTGTGAATGGGTCTATACACTTGGATTCGCAAACCAAATCGCACCTAAAATAACATAATGACAATAACTGTTGTTAACGCACTAATTAATACGTTAGTTGGTATGTCATTTCCTTTAGTAATTTTAAAAGAGCCATCAATTAATTGTAATTTAAAGTTAAAATAAACATAGAGTTGTGAAGGTTTGTTTTTAAATGAAGCAGGATTGTTTAATATGATATCAATGTTAAAATTTAAAAAAACTCAATATTTTCCATTACTCATGTAATTACTATGGTAGTATGGTTTAGTAAAATGAATTTACTTTTAGGGAAAGTAGGAATTTAATGATTTATGAAGCAGATTTCAATGTAAGGCAAAAATTAGTACCTATGTTTGAAAAGATTGATAGCTCTATTTTACTTTCATATCTCCAAGGACATATGGGGACTGCTTGGGTGGACGACCTTGAGAATCCAACAGTTGCTCAGATAACTGTGGGGATTTTTGTGTTTTATGCTGGGAATCCCAATGCCAAGGAAGCCGAAGAATTACTCTTCAATCTTCCAGAATTTACTCTTGCAATTGTTGATTCTGATGTATGGAAAAAACGTTTAGAAACAGTTCATATCTACAATATTGAGAAGTTTCAACGATATAGGTTTAAAAAGAATCCCGAACATTTGGACAGAACGCATATAGAGAACCTAATGTCTTCGTTACCAAAAGGCTATGAACTTATGAGAGTTGATAAAAATATAGCACAATCATCATCTTTCAATGAACTTTCAGAAGATTTCACAAGTCAATTTAATTCTATTGATGACTTTGTTAATAGAGGGTTAGGTTATGCTATTTTAAACGAAGGAAAAGTTGTTTCAGCGGCAACATCATTTAGTATATATGACGAAGGGATTGAGATTGAAGTTGCTAGTCACCCAGTCCATAGAAGGAAAGGTTTAGCGACAATCGTAGCCTCTGCCTTAATATTAGATTGTATTGATAGAGGAAAGTACCCTAGTTGGGATGGAGCGAATTTTGAATCTGTTGAATTAGCTAAAAAGCTGGGTTATGTATTTAAAGAATCGTATGATACATATTTTATTGATAATAATAAATAGCTATTATGTGATAAATCCACTTTAAGATAGGAAATAGGAAACTAAAAACGCTTGATTTCAAGCGTTTTTAGTTTCCTATTTCCTATTCTAATTAAGGTGCTAAAAGGTCAACCTTTACAAATTTATATTCATACATTATGAAAACCGCCTGTTTATGAAAAAATTTATTATATGGATGAAGCACAGTAATAGTTGCGACGGATGTTGTAAAAGTAAATTCCCCAGAAATTAAACGAGTGTTTTCAAATCAGATTCTTGGACCAAATCCTTTATTAAAATAAATATAATGAACTTGAATTTATTTAAGATATTATATACAATATAAATCGTAATAATTACGATTTAAAAAAGGGGATTAACATGTTTGATTGGATAATTGTGGGGGGCGGGATTCACGGCTGTACAATTGCTACATATTTATTAAAGAGTGGTGTGGCACAGGTAGAAGATCTCTTAATTATTGATCCAAATGAAAGGCTGTTATTTAACTGGCAATGTAATACGGACCGAATAGGAATGGAATATTTACGCTCTCCTGGAGTTCATCATATTGATGTAAAGTCATTTAGTTTAGAGAGGTTTGGTAAACAGTTAGGAGATAGAAAATGTTTTTATGGTCATTACAAACGACCATCTCTCGACCTATTTAATGAACATTGCATGAATGTGATAAGAGAAACGAGATTGAATCAAGCATTTTACCAAGGAAAAGTGGTGAGTCTTAAACGACATGGCCAAAGTTGGAATGTTCATACAAACAAGGGGACTTATTTCTCTGGGAAAAGAGTCATTGTTGCAATTAGTACTAGTGGAGAGCCGGTACTACCTGAGTGGGCAAAGACGATAAAGGGAGACGCATCAAATCATTTACATCATATTTATGATCAAACTGATTTAAGCTTAACGAATCTTAACATACCAATTGTTGTCGTTGGAGGAGGGATTTCAGCAGTTCATACAGTTATTAAGTTATCTAGTCTTTACCCAGGAAAGGTTTCATTGCTAAAACGTCATCCGTTTCGAGTCCATGATTTTGACAGTGATCCAGGCTGGCTTGGCCCCAAAAATATGAATGCTTTTAAGAAGATTAATGATTACAATGAACGAAGACGGATGATCCAAAACGCACGTCATCGAGGCTCCATCCCAAATGAACTTCACCTTAAAATACGTAAGTTAGTAAAGGAAAGAATGTTATTTATTGTAGATGGAGAAGTAAACAGCTTATCCACCTCTCATTATAAATACAATTTTTTATTACATCTTAATGACGGCCAGCAAGTAATGAAAGCTAACTCCCTCATTTTAGCGACTGGATTTCAATCAACATTGCTAGAACAAAGCTGGCTAAAGCAATTAATAGTTGACGAAAATCTGAGCTGTGCTAACTGTGGTTTTCCAATCATCAATGAAAATCTAGAATGGTGTCCTCATTTATATGTTACTGGTCCTCTAGCAGAGTTAGAAATAGGACCCGTATCAAGAAATATATCAGGAGCTAGAAGAGCAGCTGAAAGGATTGTTTCTACCTATACCTATTAAATCGTAATGATACTTATTATCAAAATCGGAGGATAGAAAATGATTAATAAAATTCCAGTAACAGTTCTAAGTGGATATCTAGGTTCTGGAAAAACAACCTTACTTAACCACATTTTAGCTAACAAAGAAGATAAAAAGATTGCTGTAATTGTAAATGACATGAGTGAGGTGAATGTTGATGCGGCATTAGTAAAACAAGGCGGGTTTACAAGAACAGAGGAAAAGCTAGTTGAACTCCAAAATGGTTGTATTTGTTGTACCCTCCGTGAAGATTTAATGATTGAAGTGGAGAGGTTAGTTAAAGCCAGTGATATTGATTATATTGTAATTGAATCGACTGGAATATCAGAGCCAATTCCAGTTGCACAAACTTTTACGTACATAGACGAAGAGCTTAATATAAATCTTTCGGAATATTGTAGACTAGATACTATGGTAACAGTTGTGGATGGAAACCGATTCTGGGATGACTTTGCTTCTGGTGATAGCCTGTTAGATCGAAAAGAAGCCACTGATGTGACAGATACCCGAGATGTTGTTGATTTGATAATCGACCAAATTGAATTTGCAAATGTGATTCTACTAAATAAGGTTGATTTAATAAAAAAAGAGGATCGCCAAGAGCTACATGCTGTATTACAAAAGCTAAATCCTCATGCCAAGGTTATTGATACAATTCAATCAAAGATCGACTTAGGTGAAATATTAAATACATATCTTTTTGACTTTGAAGAGGCTAGTAATGGTGCTGGATGGATTAAAGAGCTAAATGAAGAGCATACTCCAGAAACCGAAGAGTATGGTATAAGTTCTTTTGTTTATCGAAGGAAAAAGCCATTTCATCCTGAGCGATGGAAAAGATGGTTAGAGACATGGCCGGTAGACGTAGTTCGAGCAAAAGGGCTATTTTGGTTAGCTTCAAGAAATGATATCGCTGGTCTATTGTCTCAAGCTGGAACATCTATCATTATCCAAGGAGCTGGAGAATGGGTTGCAGCTTATTCTAAAGAGGAGAAAAATTATATATTACAAGAAGAGCCTGAACTTTTAAAGAAATGGGACGACAAATATGGAGACCGTATGACAGAGTTAGTTATGATCGGTATAGATATGAACCATCAAGAAATTTCTGATTTGCTTGATGAATGTTTGTTAGCGGATAAAGAAATGGAAGAAGACTGGTCAACATTTAAAGATGAATTACCAGCATTATATATGGCGGGACATACCAGTTAGTCCTCTTTACTTAATTTCTTGATATTGTTCAATTGGAGCTGGGTTTAGATAAAGGTTTGTGAGATGACAATCCTTCTTTATGGAGAGAAAAAGGATTATCATCAAAAAGTTAAATAATCCTTTTTTAGAAAGGTCCAAATAATCCACGTCTAAATCCGCGTACATATCCTGGTACAAATCCAGTTCTATATCCAAGTCTATAACCACGACGGTATATTGGAAGTGGACGAACAAAACGAGGTCCGAAAAAATGGCATTAAAATCCCTCCCTTCTAACTTGTCATAGTTTATGAAATGAAAAAGTTATTCGTATAGGTTAGGGACTAGTTTTGATTAGATATTAAAATCCATGGAATTGCTTTCCTGATTTTGTTAAATACGCACTAAAGAGAGGTAACCCATAAGGTATTCTAACTATGGATTACCTCTTGTTTTTCTAGTTAACAAAAAATTACGGGATTTTTTCTTGAAATCTATAGATCAAGTGGAATGGTGGACTAAAGTGATTATTAAGGGTCTAAATAACTAGTACATTTAGTTGAAAGCAATAAAAGAAAAGCGTGTAGTTCTGTTAATTTAACATTCTCTAACACCAAACTATTATTTTATATGGTGTAGATTGAGAAGGGATACTTTTTGTGGAAGGTCCATAGCTTACAATTAAATTTCGGTTTGAAGGGTTGACCATTAGTAGAACATATGAGAAATCATCTATGGAAAAGGGTTTAAGTTTTAAATTTTGAAAATTTCTACTTTTCAAGCTTAAATAATTCCTCCAAAACTACATTTATAAGTAAGTGTTTATATACTTCAATAGAAACAGGACAGTAACCTTCTATGAGATTAAAAATGTTTTTTAGGAACGTGGGAGAGTGGTTATCCTTGAAAACAACTTACATTAGTTACTTCGTAAAGATAAAGGTCAATGCTCTTCTATAATACAGATTGTGAGACCTCTCACTTAAGGTAACGTTCAATAAGAACATAAAAGCAAAAAACGCTTGGACACAAACTCCAATCGTTTTTGTTTTCTATTTCAAATGCTAACTAGGTGTTAAAATACCTGTTTGGTATGTTATTTCACTCGTTTTTTTACGTTTTCCCCACAGTATTGGAACCGTTTACTATGAATCAAAGGACCTTTCAAAGATAATTTCAAAATATGCGGCAGAACCATATCCTCTAGTAGCAGGTGCAAATATTTGGACAAATCTCCAACCATCCTTTGCATGGTTAACAATAACATCTTGATAATCCTCTTTTGGCTTACTGTTCCAATTACTAAGGTCCACCTTCACAAATTTATATTCATACATGATGAAATCCTCCTGTTTATGATTTATTTATTATACGGATGAAGCACTGCAATAGTTTCAAAGAATGTTGTAAAAGTAGCGTTGCCAATATAAACATAACAAGTTACTGTGGAAAATTAAAAAACCTGAATCCGGTATACCAGACTCAGGTCTAACAAGTTGCTTTAATATTAATGTTACTATACTGCCGGTGTGTTTTCTTCTTTTTTCTCTTTTGATAAGAACCAACCAGCTGCGGCAATTAGGATAAGAACTACATAGAATGTAACCTTCCATTCAGGTGATTTCGCAAAACCAACTGGTAAAATAGCAAGGTCAGGATGAGATAACGTAAATACAGCTAGCTTAACTCCAACCCATCCTACTATAACAAATGCAGCGATTTCCAATCCTGGTCTCTTTTGAAGTAATGTTACAAAGTAATTAGCGGCAAATCGCATGATAATTAATCCCATTAATCCACCTGCAAAAATGACAAGGAATTTCCCACCATCTAGTCCTCCGATTTTTGGGAGATTTGTATTTGGTAATGTAACAGCTAATGCAACTGCTGCAAGGATCGAATCAACTGCGAAAGCAATATCAGCTAACTCAACTTTAAATACAGTCATCCAGAATCCAGACTTTTTCTTTTCTTTTACTAGACCAGCTTTTTTCTTTTCTCTATTAACCAATATCTTTCTGAAAATATGATTTAAAGCTATGAATAAGAGGTATAGTGCACCTAGTGCTTGAACCTGCCATACATCAACAAGGAACGAGATCGCAAACAGTGAACCGAAACGGAAAACAAAGGCACCTACAAGCCCATAGAACAACGCTTTCTTTCTTTGCTCTTCTGGAAGATGCTTAACCATAATTGCAAGCACAAGTGCGTTATCAGCTGCCAATAATCCTTCTATTGCGATTAATAAAAGTAGTACCCAAGCATATTCTATTAAAATTGAAAATTCCATTTATAAACTCCCCCTTAATAATGAACCAATTAATCTGTTAGAAAGGATATAGGGTTAAATTAAATATCCTGCAAAGATTACTCAAAAATTGTTGATTTTATCCTCTTAGTAAAAGGCTGTTTTCGTAATGATTGTTGCTATGTGAATTGCTTTTGTTAGAACATTGAGTTGATTGGAGCGGAAGGCACTCGACTCCTACAAGGAAAAAGGAAAGAGCTTTTTCTTTGGAGATAGAGGGAAGCGTGAGACCCCGCAGGCGAAGCTTGTCTAGTTGCAGTGCCTAGCTCCTCGAGGTCAAATAACCCTTCTAGAATAAAAGGGAAAGGCACCCTTTTTTTTCTAGAAGGAACATTTGCTTGTCGGAGCTAAACGAGGCACTTACACTTTTCTAGTGAGGAGGCTCACGTCCCTCCCCGTGGAAAGCGAGTGACTGTAGCGGAAATCAACGGACTCAATATTAATTTATTTTTTGTTAAAATAGCAACAAAGTATGCGAAAACAGCCTAGTAAAAAGAATCTATTACTCTAGTTTAGACAATCCTTATAAGGTCTTGATCTCTACTTTCTACTCCTTTATTAAACGTAAGCTTTGTATGAAAACGATATGATATCTCATCAGATGAAACGGGAACATCATTCGGTAATATAAAAGTAAATGGAAATTCATTTTCTTCGGTTGAGTTAATTAGTTTTTTTGTGAGTATTGTTGTGAAGTCAATAACCTTTTCATTCTTTTTAGTCTGGTTAACTAATACCAAATCACTGTCAATACGAGTAATTTGCTGACCAATTGTCCCACCTACAATTTTAAAATATCCTTTAATTCTTTCTCCTGGACTATATGTTTCTTTTGGTAAAACAAGATCGATCCTTGCTGAACCGACTCCTAATAGAGACATGTATTTCCTTAGTATCAACCATTCCACCTCCTAAGAAATTATTTGAAGCTAATTATTTTTTGCTCAACGCGCTTTTCAATCTTTTCAACTTGAACCTTATCTTTTAATAGCTCTTCTTTGTTCTTCTTTACTAACTCCATAAAATTAACCTTAGTTTTTCTCATCTTTATCTTCTCTCCTTTTTTAATGATCATTTTGAAACATCAGGATAAATTGGGTGAAAATACAGGAATAATATTGGTAACTGATCACTTCGTGCACAAAAAAAACCTTTACCAAGAATGGTAAAGGTTTAATAAACATAAAATAGACCTTTACCGATATATGGTAAGGTCTTGCTAACAACATAAGTTGCCAATAAAGCCGAGAACTATTGTTCCGCAATGACGACTTTATTGTAAAAGCTACTCCCCTTAGGAGATAATATTTAACTGTTAGGATAATATTATGTTAAAGTTATGATTCTGTCAATTATAATTTTTTTATCTGATCTTTTTAATATTTATTAAAAGTAGATGGGTCTCTAGGTCGTTATTTGGGTTTCCTGCAGGATAGAACCTAGTAAACTGGAACAGTCCTAAATTATGAGGAATTCAAAGAACACCGAGGTCGATTAAAGACATAACTTAAAAGAATCTAAATATACCAATGAGTAGTTTGTGATTCACCCCGGAGTACAAAAGTACATCTTAAGTAAGTACAGTGAGGAGATAATGTAGTAAACATGACAATATTACTTTTGGTTATTATTTATTTAGCGTTTATTAGTTTAGGTTTACCAGATTCAATATTGGGAGCTGCTTGGCCTGTCATGCAACGGGACTTTGGAGCTTCCCTTGATACTGCAGGGTTACTTTTCATGACCATTGCAGGGGGAACGATTGTTTCAAGCTTATTTAGTGGTAAAGTAATAAAGCGGTTTGGAACTGGAATGGTCACATTTTTTAGTGGCTTAATAACAGCAAGTGCTTTATTAGGCTTTTATTTTGCTCCAACCATTCTTTGGTTAGTTGTATGGGCTATACTTCTTGGAGTAGGTGCAGGAGCTGTTGATGCAGCATTAAATAATTATGTTGCGATCCATTATAAAGCACATCATATGAGCTGGTTACATAGTTTTTGGGGCGTTGGAGCCACCTTAGGTCCTATTATTATGGCACAGTTTATCTCAGGGCAACATGCTTGGAGAAACGGATATCTTACAATCTCAATCATTCAGTTCGTGTTGGCAGCTATTCTTCTATTCTCATTACCCTTGTGGAATAAAATAACGAAGAACAATCAAACCAAGTTAAATGAGACTTCAGAGGACATCCCAATTCAGTCTGGTCATGAAAATACCGAACAAGTAAAGCCATTGCAAATAAGAGGAGTAAAGCTATCAATGCTGACCTTTCTTTTTTATTGTGGGGTTGAAACAACAATAGGGCTATGGGGGAGCAGCTTTCTTGTAAATGTTAAGGAATTACCTGCGGTGACAGCGGCACAGTGGGTGTCATTCTACTGGGGAGGACTAACGGTTGGTAGATTTCTAACTGGATTTCTTATGTTCAAGATCGGCAGTCGTATGCTAATTCGATTGGGTCAAATAATAGCACTAGTTGGATCTTTACTTCTATTGCTTCCATTGTCGTCGACAATTTCTCTTGTTGGTTTTATCATGATTGGACTTGGATTTGCACCAATTTTCCCATGTATGTTACATGAAACACCGTCACGTTTTGGGAAAACTCATTCCCAAACTATTATGGGCTATCAAATGGCTGTAGCTTATACAGGTGGTACCTTTCTGCCACCTCTTCTTGGTATCATTGCGTCGAATACAACAATTGGAATCTTCCCGTTTTTTGTCATGGTATATATTGCGGCTATGCTTCTCACCTCAGAACGATTAAATACTCTACTAAGCAAAAGGGATGTAGTGTCTAATTAAAGAGTTTTAAATAATAATAACAGCTACTGATTCTTCATGGATCAGTAGCTGTTTGTTTTTGTTGCTTAAGAAGGAAAAGGTATAAAACTCAACCTGTTTCAAGCTATTAGATAAACTTAATTCAATTATCACCTTATGATTCTTACCTAAGAAGCCATACTACATAATGCACAATTTAGCTGCTAAGGTAAAAACTGGGGGTATTTAGAATGAGGTGGATGGAAGGGTTCTTAGAGGAACCACTGTTTTTGTTATTTTTCATTCTATTTTTAGGATCATGGATTGGCCAAATAAAGGTCAAAGGCCTTAGTCTTGGCTCAGCTGGAATCCTTCTCTTTGCAATGGTTTTTGGCCATTTTGGCTATCAGGTATCCCCAATTGTTCAAAACTTTGGGCTAAGTTTATTTGTTGTAGCAATAGGACTTCAGGCTGGACCACGTTTCTTTAGGATGATTCGTACGAGTGGAATGATATTTGGACTTATAAGTATTCTAATTGTTTTAATAGCTGCTATAACAACAGTTATTGTTTCAAAAATATTTAATCTTTCGGAAGCGTTAAGTATTGGAATCATGACAGGAGCATTAACAAGTACACCCGGCCTTGCAGCAGCGCTTCAGGCAACTAATGATCCCAATGCATCAGTTGGTTATGGGATTGCTTACCCCTTTGGTGTAATCGCAGTAGTCCTTTTTGTTCAACTATTGCCACGTGTATTAAAGGTAGATGTGTATAAGGATTTGCAACAGAAAATGAACCCCATTAAAAATGAAGAATCACCAGAAATGATATCAATTGAAGTGACGAACCCAACAATTAACAAAAAGACCTTGCAGGAGCTAAAACTCCATGAAAATTACTCGGTTGTGATTAGTCGTGTAATCCGAGGCAAGCGTAGTATCATTGCTCTGAGTGACACGGTTCTATTAAAGGGGGATCGGCTTGTCACGATTGGTAATAGAACAGAACTAGAAAAATTTTGTAAATATGCAGGGAGAGAAGTGCCGTCTGACTTGCAAAATGTTGATCATATTAAGCTACGAAAAGTAGTAGTCGATTCGTATGACATGATCGGTAAAAACATCAAGGAACTTAATCTTAGAAGAAACTATGGAGTAACCGTAACACGAATTGAACGCGCCGGTATAGAATATAGCCAAAACACTAGAATGCGTCTTGAACGTGGTGACGTTTTAACTGTAGTAAGTAGTGAGGACCGACTAAATGATGTTGAGAATCTATTCACTCGAAATAAGTTGACGGTTACTAATGTCCATATCCTTTCACTCAGTATCATTCTATTATTGGGAATTTTGTTAGGCATGGTTCCAATTCATATACCTGGTTTAGGAACACTTACGTTAGGAGTTGCTGGAGGACCATTGTTTGTTGCTCTAATCATAGGGCATTTTGGGAAACTAGGTCCAATTAAAGCAAGATACTATCAGCCTTCTAATCAAGTTATTGGTGATATAGGTCTCGCCTTATTTTTAGCAGGAGCTGGTACAACAGCGGGACAAGGTATTGTTACTGTGATTCAAACTGAGGGAATCCGTTTAATTCTGGCTGGGGCTATTATTACCATTGTCCCCATTTTTATAGGATTTCTTATTGCTAGAAAGATCTTTCACTTAAGCATGATTCATGCACTCGGTGCCCTTTGTGGTGGAATGACAAGTACACCTGGATTAGGAGCGGTTAATCAATTGATTGAGTCAGAGGATCCAGCAATTGCATATGCAGCAGCATACCCATTTGCCCTTATTTTAGTAGCGGTAGTATCTCAGTTATTACTCTTCTTTTTATAACCTTGGTCGCAAATGATGAGTAAAGCAAAAGGCACAACTAGTTCTTCTCACTAGCTGTGCCTTCAAAAAGAAATTTTTATCAGAATCCGTGCCTGATTTCCACTTTGTTAATGAATGTCTTGAATGACTTTCTCCAGGAATTCACCCATTCGCTTAACAGCCGGCTCTGTAAAATCAAAACTTACGCCAGTTTCTTCATAAACAGCTGCAATGGATTGGTTGTAGTCCGCACTTGCACCTTTTTTAAAGGATTCAACAGCTTTCTCTGGGTTTTTCTGATAGTTTTCCAGTAATTGTAGGGCACCAAGCATTGAAATTGAGTACTCAATATTATAGAAAGGAACTTGGAAGTAATGAAGGGTTCCTGCCCAGCTCATTCCAACTTCTTCCTCAAGCCCAGTAGTATCAACTGGATTTAAACCATAACGTTTTGAAATTTCATAATATTTTTCATCACGCTCTTTAGCGGTGTGATTAGGATTCGTATACATCCAATGCTGGAAGAGATCCCCTGCCAATGGGCCGTATAACATGGTAAATGCACGTCTTAGCTCTTCACGCTGTGCGCTCTTAAAATCTTCTTCCTCTGGGTAAAAACGATCCAGCTTATCCAATAAAAGCAATTCCATCCCATGAGAATACAGCTCAGCAATTTCCATACGCTGTTGGTAGTCTTCAATAGGGCCGTGTTCGGTAAACTCGAGGTACCCATTCACCGCATGACCCATTTCATGAATTAATGCGATTAAAGAGAAAAAGGATGGACTAAAGTTCGCAAAAACAAAGGTATCCCCTGAAACTGGTAGTGAGGTACAGAAACCTCCAGGGCTTTTTCCTTTACGATCTCCAAGATCTAGTAACCCATTTTCTCTCATATAATCAAAACGGTCTGCAAAATAAGGGTCAGTCTTACCTAGCATCTCTGAAACTCCATCCATAAGAGTAGAAACCTCAGCGTATGGTGGATTTTTCATCAATTTAGCGGTGTTATCCCAAGGGCGATAAGTATCGACACCAAGCTTAGACTGAAATACCTCAGCCAGTCGATTCCAAGCTGGAATAATATGCTTCTCTACATTTTCATGAAAGTCATAACAATCCTGGACACTATATTCACGGTTTTTCACCACAAACATATAATCACGATAATTTTCAAACCCTGCATTTAAAGCAATTTGATGTCGTAGCTGAACGAGCTCGTCCATGATTGCATCCATATCAGGCTTAATTTGACGATGGGCTGACATCATTGCGTGATAAGCTTTTTCTCGCACGTCTCTGTCTAGATGGTCAAGTTTAGATTGGATAAACGGAAAAGGCTTTTCCTCTCCTTCCCATTCAACCGTTAAACCTCCCATGATTTCACTATACTTCGTATTAAGTTCTTGTTCTTTTACCATTAATGGAATGTTTTCTTCTCTAAACAATTTAACTTTGGACTCGCGAACACGTCGCATTAAGCCGTAACGTTTTTCATCTAATTGTTGTAAATATGGAGACTCACAGAATTTCTCATTTAGTTTTGCTTCATATTTCATTAATAGTGGTTGGATAACTTGCTGATCATGAAGATAAGTCGACTTAATATCTGGATCCTCTGTGTTTCGGTAGAAGTCGACTAGATGACCTGTTGTCGCCTCTGTGATTTTAATCATTAAATTCTTTTCTTCTTTTAACCACTTTTCTAGGTCGGAAACAGATTCAATCGGAATATCAAGTAAACGTTGAATTTGAGCTTCTAAACCTATTACATCTTGCAAATCAATTAATTCTTTATAATATGTATGACCTAAATCTTTTGTCATGAATCATTCACTTCCCCTTTTTAATGATCTCACTATTATATTATCGAATCCTAGTTCTTAAATCTAGTTTTTTGAAAGAGGATGGAGTAGTGAACAAAGAGAGAACTGATTTACAAATAGTACCAACTGGATTATCATAAAAACTATATAATCAGTTTATTAGGAATGCTGATATAGGTATAACTTAGTAATGGTAGAAGGTGGACTGTAAATGACAACAGTAAGTGTAAGAGACTTATCTTTAAATAATTTCTATAAATGTATAAATCTAAAGCTAAGAGAAGAACAGGAAAAACAAGTTGTTTCAAATTTATATTCGATTGGTGAGTCAAAGGTTAATCCGTGTTATACACCTTATGTTATATATCTAGGTGAAGAAGTAATTGGGTTTGTAATGACAGATTATGACCCATCCTTGGAGGATCAGAATAAGTACTGGGTTCCACGTATGATGATTGACCATCGTTTTCAAGGAAAAGGGTATGGAAAGGAAGCAATGGAGATTGTTATAGAGAGACTGAGTGTAAACGAAGATTGTAAATATATTAGATTATCAACTGAACCAACAAATATTAATGCTATAAAGTTTTATGAATCAATAGGGTTTAAAAATACGGGTGAATTATTAGAAGAATCAGAGGTTATTTTAGAATTTAGCGTTCTATAATGCAGTATGCTCGATTGTTTACATTTCCTTTATTAAAGGCTGTAATTCTAGTTTAGAAGGCTACTGATCCTAAAAGGATTAGTGGCTTTTTTTGTGGATATGTTTAGTTCAATAAGGAGGATTTTATTTCCTATTAAAGAATATCTAGTTAATAAAAATTTCAGTTTCCTTAAATTAAGTTTGTTGAGAAAGGAGAGGTTTACAATTCGAAACTTGAAATGTTTATTCTTATTATTCTTGATATCATTATTGCTTCTAGGCTGTACGACCGAACCTGAATTATCAGACGAAAATATGACTGTAAAAGAAATTGATGGTGAACCTGAAGAAGATGAGAACATATATAAGGAGTATTTTAACGAGTATGGGTTTCCAATTGATTTAGGAAAAGCTCAGAATTTCGACTTCTTAAAGGATCTACTTAAAGATAAAAAGTATCTATTTCTGGGTGAAAATGGTCACAGTATTGCAGAATTTAATCAAGTTAAGACTGAGCTAATTCCGTATCTGCACGAGGAACTAGATTTTGATGTGTTGGTATTTGAAACAGGCTTCCCCGAAGCGAATATCGCATACTCCGCAGCAAAAGATCTCTCTTATCATACTCTAATGAAATATTCAGTTTGGGCTACTTGGCATAGTGATGCTACTCTTCAACTCTTTAAATATATAAGTGATCAAGCACAAACAGATGATCCATTAATATTGACGGGTTTAGATATTACTAGCTTCACTTCAGAATACGCAGGTACAAATTTAACAGAATATGAACTAGGATCGTTCTTACAAGAATGGTTTCTACCCATTAACTCAGATATGGCTGCATTAGTGAAAGATACAGAAGAAAAATATGCACAAACCTCTTATCTTACTAGTCAGGAAGAACGAGAAGAACTAACTCAGAAATATAAACAGGTTCTACAATTTGTTGAAGAACAAAAAGAGAGTCTTCTAGAAACTTACCCTAATAGCCAAGATATGATTCCAACATTAATAGAATCTATTAAGCATAGGGTGTGGGTCTTACAAGAAGTTTATGATGAAGGATATTTGGATTTAACAGAATACACCAATGATTATCAGAAAAATATAAGTTTACGAGATCATGCAGCTCTAGAACAATTCATTCAGCTCACTGAAGAGAGGTATCCAGATAAGAAGATATTATTCTGGTATCATAACTACCATATTATGAAAGATGCAAATAAGATTAACATGGTGGATCAAGACCTAAAAACAATGTATGAGCCTATGCCAGAATATTTAGGGACCATTCTTCCAGATTCTATAAAAGAACAGAGCTACGTATTGGGATTATTTATGGATTCAGGTTCTATCGTTTCTGATGGACAAAGGTATAGTATTCCGCCAAAGGAGAAAAGTACGGATTTGGAATGGATTCTGAAGCAAAATGAAGATCATGCATTTTGGGTTGACCTTAGCAATGAAAGGACCAGACCTGAATGGTTAAATGAGACATTAAGTACCTATGAAGAAGGTTTTTTTGAGTATAAGCTCAATCCAAGTGAACAGTATGATGGGTTATTATTTATTGAAACTGTTAGTCCTACTATTTACAGATAGAACTCTTAAAATAGATACTATTCAAGGGAGAACATTAATTAAACATACAGAGAAACCTATTTCCAGTGAACCGTCAGTTCACGACTATATTCCAAATGGAATATCAATTATTACCAGTACCCTCATTCCTAATGTTAGGAGGTTCTCGTGGGGTGAAATGAGCAGTTTATTCTGAAATGTTTAAGTAACATAAACAAGTTTGACCTGGATTTAATCGTAAGGATTTTTGAGAGTATTGGATGCCAAGTTAATAATGTATTACTTTTGAATAGAATTCTTTTAGAGAAATTTGATATAATTAAACTGAGGTGAAATCTAAATGAATTCAATGAGTGATCAGGCAAAACAAGAATTATTCAGTGCTCTAAATGGAAGAGAGTCAGGTGTTTTTGTTATGAATGGTAAATTAGTATCTGTTGAAGTAGAAGGTGATTCAGAAAGAATAGAGCATACTTTAGATTCTGATTTAGCACAAGAAATTGAAGAATATCCTGAACTTAAAGATTCATTGACTAGGTATTTAGACAACCCAGATATGAAAAGGTATTCTGGAAGAGAGCTGAAATCTAAGCGTAATGGAAAGAGAAAATAAAAAGCCTTATACTGTTCTTTTTACAGAGGAATTTGAATTTTGTTTAGATAAAATTCAAAATTTCTTTTCTGAGCAAGGAGAAGAGACTTTAAACTGGTGGTACGTTAAAGAAGATGAAATAATTGATTATATTGATAATAACCTTTCTGGTAATCCTTTCATAGGTCAATTAGTTGAAAGAGGAAGCTTTAAAGGGCTAAGAAGATTAATATACGGTAAAAGTAGACATAAAATGTTAAACTATATCATTTACTATACAGTACATGAAAATGAATGATGGATATATTGATGTAATTACCATATTACCTTCAAGAACTGAAAGAAAGCGTATAAAGAGATAATGTAAAGGTTGTTGCTAATATAAAGTGACCACCTTTTTTATATCTTAAAAAAACAGTGACTTTCTTAAGCAAAAGGGTGCACTTCATAATAAGCGAAATCAGAGATCAGCAGCTGCTGGTCTCATTTAATAAACCATTGGGAGGTGTTAAATTTAATGTTGAACATCCAATAACACTTTGGATTTATATAGCCTATTACTGTTTATCAATATACTTTTGTTATAAGATCGAAGTATTCTTTTTAGAGAAAACACGCTCTTATATAAAGAGTCTTTCAAGTAGCTACCTGTTTAGTTTTTTCTTTTGTGTTATTGGAGTAATTATATGGATTATTCTTTGGTTCCCATGTAGCAAAACAATAATTTTAAAACTCTACTCAATAAATTGAGCAGGGTTTTTCTTTGTTCTACCCTTATAATGGAGGTTTTAAGTCAAGAAGATAACCCATTTTTTTATAGACTTATGTCGCTATATTTTGCTACTAAAGGGACAAACTGGGTGGTAATAGTCATCAACCTCCTCCTAACCAGAAAAGTGGTACAATAGTGAAAGCGAATACACTTTATAGGGGGATGATGAACGTGACTGCTAAGCGTGTGGTCTATATAGTAATAGCTGTTGCTATAGTACTTGCTGTTTTTCTAGTACTAGCTTTGAACAAGGACGAAGTAAATGGACTGAGCGGAGGAGAGGAGCCGGATAGTGATGCAATATACAAGAATTCTTCCGCTCAAGTAGAAGACCGTGTAATAGATCTACTAACAAGAATGACATTGGAGGAAAAAATCGGTCAGATGGTCCAGCCAGAGCGGGCTGCTGTAAAGCCAGGTGACATTACTACATATGGGATAGGATCGGTCTTAAGTGGTGGAGGCTCTGTACCAGAAAAGAATACACCTGAAGGCTGGGCGGATATGGTGGATGACTATCAACATGGCGCACTGAATACGAGACTTGGCATACCTATTATTTATGGTATTGATGCCGTCCATGGGCATAACAACGTTAAAGATGCGACAATATTCCCACATAATATTGGTTTAGGTGCTGCTAATGATGTGGAGTTAATGAGGAACATTGGTAGCGCAACAGCAAAAGAAGTACGTGCGACAGGGATTAGTTATACTTTTGCACCATGTTTATGTGTACCGCAAAATATTCGTTGGGGTCGTACGTATGAAGGGTATAGTGAGGATCCAAAACAGGTGGCAACACTCGGAACTGCCATCGTAGAAGGGCTACAAGGCATGCCATCAGATCGTGACTTTCTCAAAGGGGAAAACGTTGCTTCTAGTATTAAACATTTTGTAGGTGATGGTCTTACTTTAAATGGAATTGACCAAGGAAATGTGACTGAATACTCAGAGGAAGAGCTTGGGGTTTATATTCAGCCTTTTAAGGAAGCGATTGACGCTGGTGCTAGAACGGTAATGGTTACTTTTAGTAGTATTAATGGGTTGAAAACTCATGGAGATTATCACATGATTACCGAGGTGCTTAAAGGCGAGCTTGGATTTACCGGATTTGTTATTTCGGATTACAATGGTCCACAGCAAATAGTACCAAATGATTTTAAAGAATCTATTAAGCAAAGTATTAATGCTGGAATCGATTTGTTTATGATACCTACCGACTGGAAGCAGTTTCTGTCTGTAACTAAACAATTAGTAGAAGAGGAAGAGGTATCCATCGAAAGAATTGACGATGCCGTAACGAGAATTTTACGTGTCAAATTTGAAAACGGGTTGTTTGAAGAACCGTTAGCCAATCGAGATTTAGTTGCTGAAGGTGTTGGGCAAGCAGAACATCGTGCGCTTGCTCGTGAAGCTGTCCGAAAATCTCAGGTATTATTAAAAAATGAAAATGATACACTGCCATTATCAAAGGAATCCGATATAGTTGTTGTGGGTAGAAAGTCAAATAATATCGGAATTCAATCAGGTGGCTGGACGATGCAGTGGCAAGGGTCCACAGACGCTAATCTAACTGAAGGAACTACTATTTTTGAAGGAATCGCCCAAGCCGGCACTGCCGTTTCATACAGCGAGGATGGTTTGGATGCTGCAAAGCATGACGTGGCAATCGTTGTTGTGGGTGAAGAGCCCTATGCAGAATACGAAGGAGACCGCGAGAATTTAGTACTCAGTGAGGAAGATTTGCAGTTACTAGAGACGGTCAAAGATTCTGGTACTCCGATGGTGGTCTTGCTTTTATCCGGGAGACCTATGATCATTACAGACGAAATGAATGATTGGGACGGGTTCGTTGCGTCATGGCTTCCAGGTTCAGAGGGAGCAGGTGTAGCGGACGTCTTATTTGGAGACTATCCTTTCACCGGAAAACTTTCATACACTTGGCCAAGAAATATGGATCAAGTGAATCAACATGATAAAGAAGATCCATTATTTCCATTTGGTTATGGATTAGAGTGATAGGTTTGTGAAAATGCTGCAGTGACAATGTCGCTGTGGCTTTTTTTTTGTAAAAAATATGCAGCCTCTTTTTTAGGCCTCTTCTAAAAGTAGGGATCGCCTATGTTTATAGGATGGATTTTTTGCTTATGAAAATTTTCAGCAAGAAAATTACCAAACATTTCTAAACAGCAAATTTAGGGAAGTTTAGCCATTAAAATATAATAATAAGAGGAAAGAATGTAAATACTAACCCCAAATCTTTTTTTGAGGGTGTGATTTATTAATGAAAAACATCATAGTCATTGGAATGATTACAGTAGTAATCCTATCTTTACCGCAATTCACTGAGGCGAAATCAAGGGAAGAGCCTATTTCGTTTGAGTCTGATGAATGGACCCTAACTATAGATGAAGCTGAGATGATGAATGGACATATGTCTGAAGATCATGAGAATGCGGATTTTTATTCGTTGAGAATTGTTAACAATAATGGTGAAAAACATAATGTGACTGTACATACTTTTAGAAAAGAAGAAGGTAAAACGTATGATTATGGAATGTCTGTGAATCAAACTAAAGGAAAAAGTGTTGAAGCTGCAAATGAAGAAATTATATATGTTCAAAACTTTCCTGTCCCAAAAAATACAAAGGAATATTCTGTTTCTATTATGTGGCAAACTGAAGGCTCAGACCGGTTCTACAAGCAAGACTTTAATATTCCGGTAAGGTTCTATAAAAAAGAATTTAATGTTCCAGTAAGGTAATATAATAATTGTTCAATAAAAGCGCTAATCCAAAGAAGCAGGATTACCGCTTTTATTGAACCTTTTTAGAGTAGCAAACAAGTTGAATCACTCGAGAAAAGGATTTCTTTATAAGGTAAATAGGATGGTTTGTGTAATAAAAAAAAGTAAACATAAAGGTAACAATTTCCATTTTATTAATGGTAAAATAAATTCAATCTTTTGGAAGAGGTGAGTTTAGTTGAGTAGAGCTGAGCAGTATACAAAGTTAGATTTAGAACGGATTATTTTTATTGGTAGAACCTTTGAAGAGTATTTGGAGATGTTTTCGCTTTCAGAGGAAGAACTACAAGGAAAGAAAATACTCGATTGTCCAGCAGGAGCTTGTTCATTTACTGCTGTTGGTAATAAATTAGGTCTAGACGTAACAGCCTGTGATATTGCCTATTATCATTCGGGTGAAGTCCTGAAAAATAAAGGCCTCCAGGATATTGAACACGCAATGGAGCATATACAAAAAGCTCGAAGAAATTACAAATGGGATTATTTTAAAGATATTGATAGTCTTAGAAATCATCGTTTGAGTGCATTACTAAACTGTGCGAGTGATATGAGGGAATCTAGCGAAAGATATGTTCCCGTTACCTTACCTTTGTTACCGTTTAAAAATGAAGAATTTGATATTCTTCTCTCCGCACATTTTCTATTTATGTATGCGGATCGATTAGATTATCAATTTCATATAGAAACGTTAAATGAATTAATGAGGGTCACGAAAGAGGAAGTGCGTATTTTCCCTTTAGTTGATTTAGAGGGCAAAAGATATAACCATTTAGATAGCATAATAAGTTACCTTATTGATAATGGCTGTAAAATAGAAGAAGTTAGAGTACCATATGAATTCCAGAAAAATGCTAACTCGATGTTAAAGATAAAAAAAGGTTATTAAGATAGGGCGGCGGCGTAGGCGTTCCCCCCTTTAAAAAGAAATTTTGTTTGAGTAAAAGGAATGATAGTTTCGGAAGGTGAATCACTAAGAGTAGTCATCAATTTAGGACGTATTAATGATGAGAAAATCTCTAAAATCTATGTGAATCATACGGATGGAAAAGTATCTGGCCAAATTTTAGATGAAAGTCAAAAAACGGAGCCAATATCGGCTCAGTTTAAGGTTAGGGGTATACACATAGGGTATTAAACATTGGGAAATAGAAGAATGAAAGTACAACTTTATAAACCGAAATATATAGGAACTATCTTTTGGGGGAGATTTTTTGTGTGCTAAAGCATTATTTTTAGATTTCTATGGAACTGTGGTACATGAAGATGGTGAGATTATCTCAAATATTTGTAAGCAAATAAAAGAAAATTCAAAGACAGAGGCCACAATATCGGAAATTGGGGGCTTATGGTGGAATAGTTTTTCTGAGTTATTTCAAGAAAGTCACGGCAAGACTTTTCAAACACAAAGAGTATTAGAGACTATCTCTTTAAAAAATACACTTTCTCACTTTGGATCTTCGTTAGATGAAAATGTATTAAGCGAACTAATGTTTAATCATTGGATGAAACCTTCTATTTTTAATGACTCATTGTATTTTTTTAAACGAAATACAACTCCCGTCTATATACTCTCGAATATTGATACTTTTGATGTGAAAACAGCAATTGAATTTCATAAATTAAAAGTCAGAGAAGTTATTACGAGCGAAGATATAAAATCATATAAACCACGTCCGGAAATGTTTGAACAAGCCCTTAAATTAAGTGGTCTATCAAGAGACGAGGTTCTACACGTTGGTGACTCTCTTTCAAGTGATGTTACAGGAGCAACGAATGTGGGGATTAAAAGTGTTTGGATAAATCGCAATAACAAAGAATTTAGGGGTATTGATAAACCAACTTATATTATAAATAAGCTAGATGAATTGCTTGATCTTGAGCTGCTTGTAAAAAACTAAGTGAAGTTTCAGCTTCAACATATGTGCGAGTGTTCAATAAGAGCATTCGCTTTTTGACTAATAGGTATGTTTAGTGGAATAAAAGCCTCACAGTATGATTAATCTTGACCTAACGGCGCAGGAGTGTTGGCAAGGTAATTACACTTTATGTATAGAATGATATATTGAAATGTCTATTATAGATTTGGAGGAGCAATAGTGGAGTGGTATAAAGAAGATTTTATAGTTAGTGACGATAAAGAAAGAATAAATTTTGAAGATGTCTCTAAGTTACTATCTACAACATATTGGGCATCGAATAGAGAATTAGAGCCATTGAAAAAAGCATTAACAACTCTTTATCATTCGGGGTGTATCATAACGGAAAACAAGTAGGGTTTGCTAGGATAGTTACAGATAAAGCTGTTTTTTCATGGATATTAGATGTTGTTGTGGATGATCATTACAGGGGTAAAGGGTTAGGAAAATGGTTAATGGAATGTATATTTGACCATCCAGAAATTAAATTTACAGCATTTGCTTTAGCAACATCAGATGCACATGATTTTTATAAAAAGTTCGATTTTAAGGATAACGTTTGTATGACGAGGCCTTTACTGTCCAAATAAGTATCGTTCAGTTTGTTTTCTTCGTTTCAAAAAAAGCAACCGATCGTAAGCAGGATTAGTAGCTATTTTTGTTGAAGTTGAGTTACAGGCATAATTTTATGAGAATTTTTTACCTGGAGGGAATTATCTCAGTACAAAACGATGAAATTATTCACTATTAATGTTACTTACTATAATAGGGTTAAGTGGAGTTTCATTAATTCTTTAAAAATAAGGATGTTCAAGGGAATTAATACAAAAAGATCCACTTATTTTTAAGTACCATATTTACGAGCACAACAAGGGCATTAGATTCACAGAATAGGATTTTATTAGAGGATACAATATTAAGAATATCGACCTTTGAAACCTTTCATACACCTTACATAAACAATGCTGCATATGCCCAATCAGCATTTGAGGCAGATAGTAGGATTTTTTTACGACCAATAGAAGTGAACCGTGCCATAAATAATAGTAGAGCTTAGGCTGGTAGTGCTTAATCTGAAGGTTGTGGCTATATAAAATAGAGTTAAAAATGACCGGGAAAGTGATGTCCGGTCATTTGTTGATATTCTTTTAAATTGGTTAAATGGAATCACCGAAAAATGTCTCCATTCTTGAAAGAACCCTTGTTTCGCCCATTACTTTCATAATATTAAACAAATCAGGTGTATTGGTTCTGTTAGTTAGAGCGACCCTAATTACCATTGCTACATCACCAACATGCCCTTTGTAATTGTTAGGATTGGCTTTATATTGCTTCATATCCTTTGCGAATCCAAGTTCCCCAGCAAGTTCTTTAATATTAAGGAACCAAGCCTCCTTTTCATTATTAAACCGATAAGATTTGCTGAAACCTAGTACAATTTCTTTCGCAACATCAAAATTTACACTTGTAGGTAACTTGTATCCACTCAATACTTTCTTTTCAAACAATTCATCATAAAAGAATGCAATCATTGGCTTCACATCTGACCACTTTGAATAGTCTTTCCTTGGTTTTTCAATGGTTCTTCCTATATTTAGAATGTTTAAAGTGTAATCTTGATTCCTGTCAATTAAACTATAAAGCTCAGAATCAAACTCCTTGGACCAAGTGTATAAATACTCAAGGACTTTTTGACCCGTGAGCCTGGAGATAACATCCTTACTGATGTCATCCAGTTTATTCATATCAAATAAAGCACCACTAGCATTCATTTTCTCAGTATGAATAAAAAACTCTCTAAATGATTGATTAGGATTTGCCATTCTCCATTCTTCAAAGTTGGAATTAATGAGATTCATGAAGTATTCACTGATAGCGATTCCTGGGTATCCTTGTTCTTTGTAGTACTCAGCCGTACCATCAAGATCCTTACGCTTACTAAACTTTCGTTTAGAAGCTCCGATTTGCTTCATGATGGGAGCAATATGACCGAATTCCGGTATTCTAAAACCTAAGGTTTCAAACAATTGAATATGGATCGGCACTGAAGAAAGCCATTCATCGCCCCTAATGACATGGGTTGTACCCATCAGAAAGTCATCTATGGCATGAGCGAAGTGATAGGTTGGTAAACCATCCGTTTTCATAATCACAATATCTTGGTCATTTTCAGGTACCTCAATCGGACCTTTCACCAAATCATGGTACGTTATTCTCCTATCTGATGACCCGGAAGATTTAAGTCTTATAACAAACGGTTTACCATTTAAAATCTCTTCCTTGGCTTGTTCAAAAGTAATATCTCGATGTTTGGCCCATTGACCATAGTATCCTGTTGTTACTTTTATGTCTTGTTGGTTTTCTCTTATCTTTTGTAAATCGTCCGTATCACAGAAGCAGGGATACGCTAATCCATTTCGCACTAGATGCTTAATAAACACCTGATAGATTTGTATTCGTGAGCTTTGTTTATATGGTCCGTAATCCCCCTTATCTTCGCCTGAAAGCTGAGGTCCCTCATCAAAATGAATATCAAAGTATGACAATGAATTAATGATGTTTTCGAGGCTGCCATCTATTTCACGCTTTTTATCTGTGTCTTCGATACGAAGAAAAAATACTCCATTACTTTGGTGGGCTAATCTTTCCGATATTAAAGTTGCGTAAAGTCCGCCAATATTCAATGAACCCGTTGGGCTCGGTGCAAAACGTGTTACCAAAGCCGATGAGGGTAAATCTCTTGGCGGGTATAGTGAATAAATATCAGCAGGTACTTGCCTGACATCCGGAAATAACAGTTCTGCTAGATTCTCATTTGACATAATGGGTTTCTCCTTTAAATACAAAATAAAAAAGCCCTTCATCCTATATAAGGACGAAAGACTTGCTTCCGCGTTACCACCTAAATTGGTTAAAAACCCGCTCATGATACAGCCCTTCATGATCTGGCTGTAAATTTCTTTAACGGGAAATACCCGATAGACCTACTCCAATTTTTCAGTCACTGCTCCAAGGCTTCATTCATTAAGCTCGAATGCCCAATTTCACCAGAATGGGCTCTCTAAGATTCGAGTGATTAATTACTCTTCCTCTTCGTTGCATTTTTACAATATGTTGTATAATTAGAGATACAATAATACATTTTTATCCAATTGTCAATAATACTATTCGGATTAAAATCACAACATTTTGCTAACTACTGTCCTTTGATTGGTAAACCACTCGCTAAAATCGAGAAGTGGTAAGAAGACTACTAATAAAGGTTGAATTATTATTACGCAGTTTGAAAATAATGTACTTAAACAAACGGATTCTATGATCCAAGAAGGATTATCGCTTATTTTAGTTGAAGTTATTAAGCTAAAGGGAAGAATAGTTCAGTGGGTATTATTGTCAAAATCCTCATTAAGTTGTTAGAATAAATAAATAATTGGATAGATAAGGGGAAATGATCACAGGATCTCCTAAAATGATTGAAATGTATAAATAAAAAAAATCATAAATGGAGGATTTTATTTGCGAGGTAAAAAGGCAATCCTATTTGATTTAGATGATACCTTACTTAATAGGGATGGGGCTGTAGAAATACTGTTCTCAATTATCTTAGAAAAGTGTTATGAAAATATTAAACATTCAGTTGCAACCGAAATGTTACATAGATTCAAAGACTATGATAAAGAAGAATACGGCTATAGTGATAAAACAAACGTTTTGGAATCACTTTTTAATTATTTTCCACCCCAATATAGATTGCCACGGGAACACATTCAAGAATTTTGGAATCATTATTTTCCTCAGTGTTTCTCTGTAAACCAAGATGTTTTAAATATCGTCAATTTAATAAAGATGCATGTTAAAGTTGCAATTATCACAAACGGCACAACTCAGAGACAGAATGCTAAAATACATAACACTAATTTAAATAGTTGTTTTGATATCATCATTATTTCTGAAGAAGTGGGATTAAGTAAACCTGACAATCGCATTTTTGAAATGGCATTAAAAAAACTTGATGTCAAACCGGAAGAGGCATTATTCATTGGCGACGATATTGAAAAGGATATTGCGGGTTGTCAAAATGCGAATATTGACGGGATATGGTTCAATCCACATAGAATCAAGAATGATACCAATATAAGACCATATGCCGAAATCGATTCTCTCGATAAATTACTAACTTATTTTACATATTAAGCTTAATCAGATTTTCTTCTTTTTTGCCCAAATAATGATATTAACGTTAGGATTATATGAAGGATTACGTACTATTCAAGCTAGCGGAGCAGTAACATAATAGAACTGATTGAGAATTTAAAATGGCAAAATTATTTTGTTATTGAAAATAGGGGGAGAAAAATGGAATTTTTAATATATGGTGCAATCTATTTAAACCCTATATTTGCTATAGTATTTTGTCTGAATTTAGTAATAATCATTAGGAAAACCTCAGCTAATCCTGAAGCTGAGACTGCAAAACATACATTTTGGATGACTATATCGTTAGCATACATTATTGGAACAATTACAACTGCGATTCTTATGCAATAAAATGGGGAAGTAATTTTTTATGATGAATAGTTAAGAATTTATTCTTACATTACTTTTAGAGTAATTGTTTGTATCATACGCGTTTTCTTCTGTAATTTTAATGTGTGCAAGTTTATAGACGTTAATATAAATATAGATTACTAAGATACCGATAGAAATAAAAATATATGTTATACCTATTTCAGGGATGTATTCCATTCCCAAAATGAAAAAGCTAGATAAAAGTCCACCTAAAGCTCCTACTAACCCAAGAATTGATAAATGTGTTCCTCTACTTTGCTTAGGAATTGCTTTAGCTGTAATCGCTTGTAATGTGGGCAAATAAATTAAACCTCCAACAGATATAAACATCATTCCCAGTAATAAGGATACCGGATGTATAAAATAACTTAAAAAGATATATCCCACTACCAATGATAGTAAACCTATGATTAGACTGCTTCTATCAGAAAGCTTTCTTGTCAGTTTAAGTATTATACCTGCCCCCAAAGTTATTATGATTGTGTCTTCTAGGTTTAAGTATCCAATCATTTGATAACCTGATATATTTAAACCTTCGACAGGATAATTAGAAACGATTCTTATACTTAAATAATTTGGAAATTGTTCTTTAAGAATATTTAATAATAGTTGACCTATACAAAGAAAAATGAATAAGTGTGAAAAAAGGTTAATAATACTAGGTTTTCTGTTTGTTATCTTTTTAGGCTCATCAACTTTGAGATTTAATGATTGATTATTAGATTCTGCTAATATTTCTTCTTTTATAAGGAATTTGGTGAAAATAGCAGAGATCAATGAAGTGATACCTACCAAGAAAAATAACCAAAAAGAATAGTTTTCAAATAGAAATCCTCCCAATAGACTTCCAACAGCAAAGGCAACACTTGAAAACCACATAAAGTATGTATATATAATTTTTCTATTATGATCATTACTTGCATCAATAATTAAAGCAGCATATGCAGGGTTTGCGGCACTTTCAAAGAAATAAACAAAACTAAATGATATTAATATAGGTATTGCATAAAAGTAATGTAACGAATCAAAAAAGCCTACAATAATAAAACCAATTCCAGCTATGATCTCGCTGGTTATGATCACTCTTTTTCTACCAAAACTATCAGTAAATCTCCCTCCTATAAGATATCCTGTCATACTAATAATTCCGATAAATATAATCATAGTTGTTGTTAATGATGGTCCGATTTTTGCAGAAAAATAAACAACAGTATATGGCATGACAGTTGTTTGTGTAAGTACAGTAAAAAATTTTAATAGCATACGAATACGAATAGTTTGATTAAAAGATAAAAATTGTTTCATTACTAACATCCTCTTATATTCCCATATCATAAAACTATAGTACTACTGTATAAATTTAGTATTCTATTAAATAATTGTAACATCATATCCATAATTTGTTAATTTGAAATTATAAGGAGAATAGTCAATGATTTCGTTATAGCATTAACAATTTGTGCAGATTGCAGTTATCTAATTCGGTGGGTAAAAGTGGAAGATTGGGTGGCTTTTTCGGATGTAATACCTGGTATGGCTAGGGCATTTTGGTTTTAACAATTGATTGTTTCTATTTTATTAAATATAGCACCTATATTTAGAACGAAAACGAAAGAAATAATGACTTATTATCACATCATTTATTTAATATTTAATTATTGTGTGAGTCTTTATGTATAACGAACGAGATGCATATTCTTAGGAAGGATTAAGCACCTTATTTATTTAAAGTAAAGGAGAAGAAGAGTTGAGTAGTACAATAGATGTAGAGTCATATATTAAAGTTTAGATAAGGGGGAATTATGTGGGTATTTTCGGAATTATGGGGTTCATAATCGGAGCTATGGGATTTATTTTCGGACTTATTGCTTTTACTACAGCATTGACTAGTAGTAATAAAATAAAAGAGCTTGAACAGAGAATTGATGATTTAGAGGGAAAACGAAAACCGTGAACGATGTCTTGTGGCTTTGTTCCAAGAAGAGATTGACGCTTTTTTGTTGAAGTTACTGTACTAACGAGCAGATTAGTGAAAGAAGGATGGCTTATTCCGAAAAATATGCAATTTTAAATGGGAGGAGTTTAATGAAAAGAATTTTAAATTTAAATACGGTATATATTGTTGCAGCAATAATAGTTCTTGGTGTTTTGTTCATACCTCGAGCAGTGGATATATACAACCTTCGGACACATGGGATAAATTATTTTACTAATGAGATTGAAAATTATCACAATAGTGCACACCCTATTGAAGGAGAATATTCAATCGAGATTGGTTTAAATAATTTAGATAATAACAAAGGAAAAGAGCTTTTTGATGATGGGGAAAACCAAATTTATGTGTCGAAAGTAATCGCTCATAATACTAATGAATATGAATTGTTCTTTAGGTCAAGTGGAAGTTCTAGTTTAGGTGGTGCAACAATAATATCAGGTGTTGAACACAAACATAATAATGAAGGTTTAATAAGTAAATTTCAAGCGAAAGCAGAAGCAACGTATAGAGGTGATACTTATAAACTAATTCCTTCTGAATATTCAGGCTTAAACTACAGTGATGCAGATGAGTTTAGCTTTTATTTGGAGTTACCAGAAGAGTTAGTTCATGATTTTGAAGAAGAAGGAATGATTGATGTGACAGTTACAAACTTATATATAAATTTATGGGCAGAGAAATCATTTTAAACGAAAGGGTGCGATTGCTTAACAAATAGCGGTTGCCTTTTTTATTACCGGTGCAGGTAAAGAAGGATGATCTATTAATTGTGGAGAATAACCATTCATTCAAATAAGAATAAGAACAGTTCTAAGGGGGAGTAAAGATGACTTATATATTCCTGGTGATTATACTGGCAGTAATTGCTACTGTCACAATGAAAACAATGAAGAATAAGAGATTTCCTTCCAATAACTATACACCTTTTAATAACATCGTGAGCGGCAAGAACGAAGATGAGCCAAATCACCCTACTCATTATCAAGAAGATAAGAAAGATTTATAGGGGCAGCCGAAACATATAATACAAAAATAAAGGTAGTGAAAGATAAATTGGTTAACTTTTCAACAACTATGATAGAACGTAATTAACTTTCAATATATGGAATGGAAGGCTAAAGGATGCTTTAACGTAAGAAGGAGTTGTCAGTTGCGACAGCTCCTTCTCTTTTTGAAACAATATCTGGTGATTATATAAGTAAATATACATAGGGAACACTATAAGTAGAAATTTAACGAAATGAGGGAATAAAAGTGAAGTGTTTTCTAAGGTTAGTATTAACTTATATTGTAATCATTGTAATCACTTGTGTACCTTTGGGAGTAGTACAAGCAAAAGAAATTAAATACAATCATAATAGTATTACGATTACTGAAATCAAAGGAAAAGTTGATTTTAAAGTTATTTCTCCAAAACAGATTCCCGATAGTTGGACATTAGAAATAAAAACTTATCCTTGGGTAGAGAAAGATAATATTAATTCTTTTAGGTTACATTACATGGATAAAAATGATGAGAACTTAATGATCGGTATCGAAGAAAGGAAAGCAACACCTAAGGAAATTGAAGATAAGACACCGAATAAGATAACTATAAACGGAAATAGTGGCAATTTTATAGAGTGGGGAAATAGTGGGGAAAAATTAAATGGAAAGATTATTGTAGGTGGAAAGCTTTGTTGGGTACAAGATGGAACTTATATAGAAATGGACAGTTCAGATATATCAATGGATAAGATGATAAAAATCGCAAATTCAATGAAATAGCTTATTCAATAAAAGGGGACGATTGCTTAAACAAGACAGTCGCTTATTGTGCTAAAGTGAAGTTTAGTTGAACAAAAACAGTTGATTTTGTGTTAACAGTGAGAATTTATTATAGAAATAAATAACTCAAGGTGGATAAAAAAATGGGAATGTCAGATTACTATAAAAACCTCCGTGAAAAAGTCGGTAATGGACTAATTTTTATGCCAAGTGTAGCAGGACTTGTTCGAAACGATTTAGGAGAAATTTTATTACAAAATAAAGGAAATGGGGAGAAGTGGAGTCTTCCTGCTGGTGCAATTGAACTTGGAGAAACGCCTGCCGAAGCAGTTGTTCGTGAGTTATGGGAAGAGACAGGATTATATGTTGTGCCAAAGAAGTTATTAGGCGTGTTTGGTGGGAAAGACTTTCGATACCAATATCCTAATGGTCATCAAGTAGAGTACAACGTCTTTATGTTTGAGTGCGTTATTCAAAGTGGAGAACTAAGTCCAATAGATAACGAAACTGCTGAACTTCATTATTTTAGTCCAAGTAATATGCCTGAACTTGCTTTACCTTATCCAAAAGAATTATTTTTACAAAGGAAAAATACTGATTTATATTTTCAGTGGGATGAACAGTGGTTAAAAAATCTTCCTCAAAAATAACTATTCCTTGTTCCAATAAAGGGTGCGAATGTTGAAGAACAAAGGATCAGTTGATGCTGATCCCTTATTCTTTATTGGATCGTTTAGTGAAAGAAGTCGATGTTACTAGTAATACAGTTGACAGTCCTTTTCAGTTAGCGATATTCCTAGATATCTTTTAGATTAATTTAACTTCCTTTTCACAACAAAAACTCTTTCGGCCTAAGTAACTCATGTATAAATTCCATAGGGTTAGGGTCTTGAAATGAAAATGGATATTCATGTTAGTATGAATAGATAAATCAAATAGAGAAAGATAGGCGGTATGTACAATGATTAATCCTTTTAATAAAAAATTGTACCCCTGGACTAATAGTGTTTCAATTTATGAAGCTTTGAAGGAACAAGTTGACCAAATTGGTAAAATAGAAAACGATAAATTACCAGATGAAGATGAATTTTGGGGAGACAAACCTTTTCGGTGGGTGGCTGGTGGCTTAGATAGTATTATAGGTCGTAATTCCATTGATAATAGTCAAGCTGAAGTAATGAATTTAGTGCAGTTACTTATTAACCAGACCAATAAACCTTCTAATAAACATAGAAAGAAATTATATTTAAAGATAATGCAAGATAATACCTTAAATATTATAGATGAACTTTTAGACGCAATACATGGGCAGTCTGTAATTAACGATGAGAACTTATATAACGAAGCAATATGGCTTGCTGAAAATGGTGCACATCGGAACGTAGTTAAATTTGGAATAGCTTTATTGGGACTATTTAGAACGGATAATCATTTATCGTTATTACAAACGTTAGGAAAGCATGAAGAATTTACTTTGTTTACAGCAGTAGCTATTCAAAACAGTATAGAGGATTCAAATAACCAATTATTTGTACTAGCAAAATATGTAGATGGCTGGGGGAAAATTAATCTTGTCGAACGCTTAAAACCTGAAACTAGGGAAATTGTTTATAGTAACCTAAAAATGGACCACAGTAGTCATTGAAAAATCCCCCAGTATATAATAATCCCACAAAGAAAAATATTCATTATGTGGGGAGTCTGGAGAGTTGATTACATTGAAGAAGAAACAAGAGGTCCTACTTATGTATTTAAGGGAGGGCAGATCGCAGAGAGAGATTGCTAGAATGCTTGAAATTGACCGTAAAACAGTTAGTAAATACATAAATGAGTATGAAGACAGGCGGAAAGAAATTGAAGAAAACAAAGATTCTATTCATGTTGGGGAGCTGATACAAGAACTAGTTGAATCTCCAAAATATAAAGTAGAAAATCGTACAAGCCGAGTTATGACAACGGAAATTAAACAACAAATTATGGATCATCTTAGGGAGAATGATGAGAAAAAGCAAAAGGGTTTGAGAAAGCAATTAAAGAAACCTATAGACATCTATGAGGCTTTGGATGCCGAAGGTATAGAAATTAGCTATAGTACGGTTCTTCGAACCATTCGTAAGATAGAAAAGAAAGTTAAAGAGGCTTTCATCAAAGGCTCCTATTTACCAGGAGATATTTGTGAGTTTGATTGGGGTGAAGTGAAAGTAAACATAAACGGAAAGTGGACAAAGCTTCAAATGGCGGTATTTACATCTGCCTTTGGGAACTTCCGAATGGCCTTCTTATTTACGAAGCAGAAGATGGAATGCTTCCAGGAAGCGCATGTTCTCTTCTTTAAAGAAACTGATGGCGTATATAAAACAATGGTCTATGACAATATGAGGGTCGCTGTTAAACGCTTTGTTGGTACAGAAAAAGAGCCAACAGATGGCCTCTTAAAGCTATCAATCTATTATGGGTTCGATTATCGCTTCTGTAACGTTCGCCGTGGAAATGAAAAAGGGCATGTTGAACGAAGCGTTGAAGTCATCCGAAGAAAAGCATTTGCGTTCCGTGATACCTTTGAAACCCTTGAAGAAGCAAATCAATATCTGTATCAAGTTTGTGAACGGCTTAACCAAAAACCACAGCCATCCAACCAAAATCAGACTGCGAAACAGTCTCTCATACTAGAACAGGAACTTTTCCTCCCTCTTCCCCATCCGTTCGATGCAGCTCGTGTCCAAGACGTGCGCGTGGACAAATATTCAACCGTCGTCATTGATCAAAGCCATTACTCGGTTCCTGATCATTTAGTCGAACAAAAGGTAACAGTGAAAATCTATTCAAATCGAGTTCTCTGTTTCTATGAGGGGAATAAGATAGCTGATCATGTCCGTCTTACTGGGTGTCATGAGTGGAGGCTACAACTTGAACATTATCTAGAAACGATAAAGAAAAAGCCTGGTGCATTAGCTGGTAGCACAGCATTACAACAGGCAGACGAAAAACTAAAAAATATATACAAGACTTATTATATCAGCCGCGAGAGAGAATTTGTAGAGTTAATACAATATTTAAAAGGAGAATCAAGTGTTAGTGAAATTGAACAATGTATTGAAGAGCTTCGCCGAATTAATCCTGTGCATGTAACAACAGACAAGATTAAAGTTTTATGTGCAAAGAATAAAACGAAATTATCCTCCAGTCTGCCTATTTCAAAGGAATCAAAGGAAATAAATGATCAAGCTATTGCTCACCTTAAAAAGTATGATGAGCTATTCCAGATTGAGACACTAGGAAAACAGGAGGCCATTGCATGAACAAATCAAAACAAAGAATCGATGAGATCTGTACTTACACAAGTGAGTTAAAGTTACCTATGATCAAACAGACTTTTCAAGAGGTCATTAAAGACGCGAATCAAAAAGAAACATCATATGAAGAGTTTCTAGCTTTACTATTACAAAAGGAATGGGATTTCCGTCAGGAAAATGCACAATATAATCGAATTAGAAGAGCAGAATTTCCTTATAAAAAATATTTAGAGGATCTTTCAGTCGAAGATTTACCTGAAGATGCCCAAAAGAAATATAAACACCTTAAAACGCTAGAATTCATAAATGAAGGCAGGAACTTAATTTTAGCAGGTAATCCAGGTACTGGTAAGTCGCACATGGCCATAGGCTTAGGGTTAAAAGCTTGCATGGAAGGTTATAAGGTTTGGTTTACTACGGTTCCCTTATTGATTAATCAGATTAAAGAATGTCGATCTGAGAGAACTCTTCGTTCTTTTCAAAACCGATTCGAGAGATTTGACCTCGTGATAGCGGACGAAATGGGCTACATCTCATTTGATAAAGAAGGAGCTGAGTTATTGTTTACTCACCTCTCACTGAGGGCTGGACAGAAATCAACTATCATTACAACAAATCTATCCTTCGAGAGATGGGGAGAGATCTTCCAAGATCCGATTATGACAGCTGCCATGATTGATCGGTTGACCCATCAAAGTTATTTTGTAAATATGAACGGCAACTCTTACCGAATGAAACAAACAAAAGAGTGGCTAGCAAAACAACAATTAGGGTAAGGGAGAATTATTAATGAAAAGATTAGAAGCAGTGGAGACTATGATTTTCTTTCGGTCTTATGGAGTGAAGTGCGAAGAGAATCTAGTCCAGCAGTGGTTGATAGAAAGTCAAACCGAAAGAAAATCTTCTGTAAGTGAAGAAGATTTATATCAGTTTAATGAATGGTGTAGATGGAAAGGTACTCCTTATGAAGAAGGAATTGATGAAAAAACAAAAATCGATAGATTGCTTGAAGAAAATAAAAATCTAAAAAACGAAATTAGAAATCTGCGGAATGAAAAGGCTAGAATAATAGAGCAATTAGAAGTTCACTTAGAGAAACTGCCCTTTTAATAAGTCCTTCCTCTGCCTAACTGGAAAAATTAGGTGGGGGAATTTTAAATGATTATGTGGTGGAATTTTGAGTTGACAATTACAGGAAATAAAACAATGGTTACTCAAAGAGGGTTATAAGAATAATATAATGTACGAATACCTAGCATATATTTGTGCAGTTAAAGGTGAACTACATAATGCTATCAATAATGATGAAATTGATATAGAGCTATATGAAGGAGCTGGAGATATTATTTCTGCTCTAATTGATGGTGGACCTGCAGAAGAGATTGATGACTATGAACATGCTCCGATTGTAATTAGAGATTTCTTAAGACATTCTGTTACAATGTGTAACTCGATACAAAAGCTGAATGATGTTTTAGATATATTTGGCTTTTTAAAAGATGAAGAAGATTGGATCAAACGTTTTTCAAAAGCTTGGAGCCCAGAGCAGAGAGATCAATACATAATATTATGCAAAGATATTTCAAACGAAAAGAAATGGGAGTCAATTATTTGGGAAGGATTAGATTCTGAAGATCGTCTTACTCATTGGAATTGTGTGCGGGCAGCCCAAAAGTTAAATATAGATATATGGGATAAATTATTTAGCCAGTTAACAAAAGAACCAGTTAATAGTTCCTTATATTTTGAACTGATGCAAACTGACAAAGAAGAACGTGTAGAGAAACTAGTGAAGTTTGCAACTGAAAATCTACCTCTTAAAAAGATTGCTTCTGGACCGGGGGAAGAGATGGGGTTAGGGAAAGATTTTGAAGCACATAGTTGCCTAGATTTTATTCTACAAGATTTAGATAAGTTTGACGGATTAGGAAAACAGTTAGTTTTTACAGGCTTAAGAAGTTCAGTAATAAGGAATCGGAACATGGCAATTAAAGTATTGGAAAAATGGCCAAGTTCAATATGGGGGGAAACATTAGTATCAGAAGTGAAAAAGTTATTAAGAATTGAACCTACTTCAGATATTAAGGATAGATTAAAGGTACTAATTAATGAAAAAGGTATAAAATACTGATCTTAAATTAATAACTTTAACACTTATTCAGCAAAAATGGTGCCAATTTTGAATAAGTAAGATGAAAAAAGAACAGATCACTTGCTTCATATTACAAGAATACTGTTCAGAAACGAATTAAAAAAGTACGATTTCCACAGAAACGGTAATCGTACTTCTTCAACTATAGGGTGCGATGATCCATGAAGGATTTTCGCACCTACTTCTTGAAGTAAAGGAGAAGAATAGTTAAAGAAATAAAAAGGTTTAAATGATAAAAACTCCAAAAGGGGATTATAGATAATGAGTATTGTTAACTATCTTGGTTGTAATTTTGTGTTACCAGTAGATGTCAGTGACGAGAAGGTTAGCTTTGAGGAAGGTTTTTTAGAGGATCAAGATAGAAAGATGGTAAAGAAACATTTTACAACTAATAATATATATGAAGTCTATACTGATTTGACTGTTGGTATTTCTTTTATTGCAGATAACCATGACTTTTATTTTAAGAAAGGTGACAAAGAAGAGGCTAAAGAGAGTTTCCTTAATTTATGCTCTTTCTTAAATAGATACCTTAAAGACGGAGAATATTGTGAATTTTATACCTGTTGGCATGGTGAAGAGGAAGAACAAAGAGATCATAATTTTGACCAAACAATCTACTTAAATAATATCGACATTAATAATGTCTCGATAATGGAGAGAACACTATTGGTAATAAGGAAGAAATAGTTATTCAACTAAAGGTTGCAATAGCTAAACAAGGGGCTGCCGAATGCGACAGCTCTTATTGCGTTAAAGGGCAGGTTAATTTAGCATTGTTATTGTTCTTTTTGTGAAAAAATGAGTGGAAGGAGTTAGGGGATTATTATGGGTAACCTAAAAGAACTGTGGAAGATTGGTTCCGTAATTTTCGGAGGATTGTTCATATTAAATCTATTGATAGACAAAACAGTAGAACTTCCACTTTTGTTTATCTTTCTAATATGCCTAATACTTTACCTTTATAAGTCTCTTAAAAAGAACTGAATACTATAACTATACAACAAACGAATTGATAAAAGTTGTCCAATAATGAGGAATAGGTAATATCCAATATCCTTATTGAAGTAACGGGAGTTTAGTTCAAGAAGGGATTTCTTTAAGGAATATAAAAACTATGAAAACACAAGAAAATTGTTATTGCATCTGTTGTCTAAATAAGCATCTATTATCGAGCTTAGTTTATAAAGATATTTAAACGCAAAAAACGCTTGGTCCTGAAATGAATGAAGCGTTTCTTTATTGAATATCAACCTATGTTTTTACAGAGCCTAATTATAAGTACAGCAGCTGTTTAATAATAGAGACCACTAGAAGCACAATGTAACTGATAGATAAGGATGGGATCGAATTTCTCGTTTTTTGAGTCATAATAGACTCCATCAAATATAATAACAGTTCCCAATTTCTCTTGGTTCTTCATTTTCAATAACTTTATAAAAAAACTATATAATCAAGATGATATTCTAGGAGTTTACTGGATAAATTTCATTTATATAATATACAATTTTTTTCGTCCTTTTATTCTTCATATATTCGATATATCCTGATAAATCAACAATATCAAATAAATCATCATCTGATTTAACAAAGACGCCTCCTACATATGAACTGTAATTTTTCTTTTCCTGAACAATTATTATATTTCCCTTTTCAGTAATCTCTTGATCTGT
Source organism: Bacillus sp. AK128 (assembly GCF_053903075.1). NCBI lineage: Bacteria > Bacillati > Bacillota > Bacilli > Caryophanales > Bacillaceae > Bacillus > Bacillus sp. AK128. The sequence goes on from NZ_CP096379.1 coordinate 1,815,017, forward strand.
GTCTAAAACCTTATAATCTAAGCTATCATCCATTGATAAATAAGCATTGGCTAAATCACTAATTAAAACTTCCTCATTATTGGAGAGGTCTCTTATTACATCTACAATATCCATATCCGTAACACTTATATAGTCTTGAAAACTCACATCATATAAATCTGAATTTAAAATATTTTTAAGATGATTATTAGCAACTTTTATATTTTTTTTAAGACATAAATTGAATATCTCTTTTAGTAAAATATCTTTCCCAATAATGAAAGGATGACCAAACCCTTTATGATATAAAGCATTTTTTATCCTAATCATTTGTTCAATTTGCTGAATACCATTGTTTGTGATACAAACCTTATTGTCTTTAATTATAAAACATGATAATAAACTATCTAAATTCAACGGTTTTAGATCAATTCTGGAGTAGTAGAGGTCACGATTCCAGAAATCTAGTTGATCAAGAGAGATACTACCAAATAGTATCTCTTCTATTAATGCAAACTTTCCATCACGTTGTAGAACACTAATTATATCCTCAAACAATTTTGGCGTTCTTCGCAGTATTAGATCTAATTCTCTTGACTCTTTTACTATCTTTACAGTCCAATCACCATGATCCTGTCCAGTAATTCCCTTAAAGCAATGAGAAAATGGTCCATGACCGATATCATGAAGAATCGCTACAAACCTAGCTAATTTTTGCTCGTAAATACTTAATGAAAGTTTATTTTCATCAATCATTTTATCTAGGGCTAAATTTGTTAGGTGATATAAGCCAAGTGAATGCTCAAATCTTGTATGTGTAGATTCCGGGAGTAAAAAGAAAGTATTACCTTGTTGTTTAATTAGTTTAAGTCTACTAAAAATTTTTGTGTTTATTATATCTATTATATCAAGGTCTACTATTTCTATATCTCCATATAGATTATCTTTAATTATCAAACAAATTTCTTCCTCTCTATAATACATATTTTTTTACATAATAATTATGTAGAAATATTTGGAAGATGTAAATAGTATAAACATTTCTAGGAGAAAAAACAGTACGATATCGAACCGGGCAATAACCAAAATGGAGAAAGAAATTTTAGTAGACGTTAAGCAAGAGAATTGTACATATAAATACCCCTTTTAAACAATCGGGTGCGTTGATTCAAGTAGTGATTGACACTATTTTTATAGAATTGATTGAAAGGTAAGTTTACTTCAACAAGAAGTTCTTAACGAAAATAATTGTGGTCACTCATACGTAAGATTTTACAAGTTTTTATGAAAATAAGTCTGAAGATTATGATATATTAAAAGTAAAAATTTGGAGGTTTCAATTGAAATACTCACGATCATTTTACATGCTATGGTCAGGTCAATCACTAGGGGTTCTTTCTGATGTATTGTTTACCGTTGCACTGACTGCTGCTGTTTATGTCCAAACCAACTCTGCAACAGCAACATCACTAATACCTTTATCATCATCAATAGCTAGATTAATTAGTGGATTTATTGCTCCTTTAGTCATTGAAAAAGTCCCTTCTAGAAAATTATTGGTACTATCACAAGCCGTGAAGGCAATCATCGTAATAGCATTCCTGTTTCTAAATATTACAGCGAGCCTATTACCCATTATTGTTTCAGTTGTAGTCCTTTTAGCCATATTTGAGGGATTTATATCTCCTACAAGATCTAGTCTCCTTCCGAGGGTCGTAAACAAAGAGAAAATTGTAAATGCGAACAGTCTAATTTCTACTACGGATTCTACACTTTATCTGGCTGGTTGGATGGTAGGTGGTGCTCTTGTTTCTCTTTTAGGTAGCACTGTAGTTTTATGGATGACAGCTCCGTTAATGGCACTAGCTGCAATCCTATATCAATTCATAAAGGTTAGTTCTATATCGGTTCAAAATGAAAAGAGAAGTGTGATCAAAACGATCCAAGAAGGCTGGGTTATCCTGTGGAAGAATAAGCTCATTAGAGGGATAACTGGAATGAATATATCGGAAGGACTTGCAAACGGTGTTTGGACAGGAGCGATCTTATTAGTTTACGTTCAGGAATTCCTTAACCAAGATGAAGCGTGGTGGGGATTCCTTAATTCGAGCTATTATATCGGTTACATTCTAGGGAGTATTATAACTTTAAAACTTTCGAGTGTAATTAATAATCACCTTGGTAAAACCATTATAATTGGTGGTTCTCTAATGGCATTTCTAACAGTATTGCTCGCTTTTATTCCAAATCCGTGGATAGCCTTACTAATCTGTGTGCTTATGGGGACAGCATATCAAGCAAGGGATATAAGCCAGAACGTCATATTTCAACTTTCACTAGAAGAAAGTCAGTTAGCTAAAGTCTATGCTTCTTCGGGGACTCTCATTTCAGCTATATCGGGAGTCGCAATTTTAATAATGGGATTTGTTTCTGATTTATTTGGAGTCGCAATGGCGTTTATAGCAGCAGGAGTTTTATACTCGATTTCAGCAATAATTGGATTAATGCAAGGTAAGTTGCGAATCTATTCTCAACCTAACAATTCTACAGCCACAAACATGTGATGATTACTCATAGAGGTTTTTGTACAAGGACAATAAAAGTAGTAATTGTCCTATTCTTATTCAGCTAAAGGGAAGTTTGTTTAATAAGAGATTTAATTATATGGAGGCTAAAAAGTGGATTACATACAACACTTAAGATCAATGGTAGGAACCGAGAAGGTAATTATGGTTGTTGCGGGTGCATTTGTTTTTGATAAAGAAAATCGAGTGCTGATGCAAAAACGGTCTGATAATGGACAATGGGGTTTTCCAGGGGGATTTATGGATCTAGGAGAAAGCATTCTAGATACCGCTAGAAGAGAAGTTTATGAAGAAACGGGACTTAACATAGAGGAACCAAAGTTATTTGGGATTTATTCTGGTCATCAATACGATAAAACATTTTCAAATGGCGACCAAGTTTCATTGGTGCAAATTTTATTTATTTGTAATCGATACAGTGGGAATTTAGTTGAAAACAACGAGGAGTCAATCCAGAATAAGTTTTTTCCACTTGAAGAACTTCCAGTAAATATATTTAACGAACATAAAATATTTATCACTGACCTATTATCAAGAAAACCACAGCCGATTATTAGTTAGTTAGCCCTTTATACAACTAAAGGGAAGGTTTGTTTAATTAGATTATACGATTAAATTATATTGAATAGCATTTTCAAAAATATAATTATTTAAGCCTATTTAGATTTTGAAAGGTAGTTGAATTTCCTATGATTCGTGAAGCTGAAAGAACAGATAAGGAGCAAATTTCCGAATTATATCGAATGTTAGTACCGAACAGTAAAAAAAGAAATGTTCTTGAAGAACAAATTGATCAAATTAGAAAGGACCCAAACAATTTTTTACTTGTTTTCGATGAAGGGGGAGAAATTTTAGGGACGCTAACAATGAATATTTGTCTTCAAGCATTACATGGATATAGTCCTTATGCAGTAATAGAGAACATTATTGTTCATGAGAATCATAGAAATAAAAAAATTGGACAAAAACTTTTACAATACGCTGAGGAATATTGCAAATCAATAGATTGCCATAGGATTATGTTACTAAGTAACTCGAAACGCCATAGTGCACACAAGTTTTTCGAGAGAGAAGGATACGACGGTAATGTAAGTAGAGGATTCAAAAAATATTTAAAATGACTTTGGCTAATTTTATTTATTCATCAAAAGGGTTTATGGTAGAGCCTTATGCAGCACCAACTAGTAATTAATCTTGTTGAGCTAAAGGAGAAGTTTAGCATAAGAAGGAATTTGTGGCTAATAACAAGAATACTATTACCAAACTGTACGATAACTAGCTGCCAACATTGTTAGGCAGCTCTATTTATAAAATTATAGAAGTTTTTAAACTTAGGAGAGGATATATCTAACAATGCAGGTACTTATATATATTTTATTTGGTATGATTTTGTCATATGCCTTAATGTTTCTTGGGAATTTCGGTATGGTCCTATTAGGTGGAGGTGCCTTTGGTTTACTACTGTATATTTCTTTGAACATTAATAAGAGAAATAACTGAAGTATATGGATCATGGTTATCTATCAAAGATTTCCGAACCTTCTTCTTGAAGTAAAGGGTTAGGTTAACACAATTAAACGATTGATGACATAGATAGAGAGGTTAAATCTGAATGATACATCAAATGGGGTTATATGGTGAGTATTTCAATTCTATTAAAGACGGTAAGAAAACAGTTGAAGTACGCTTATATGATGAAAAAAGAAGAAAAATTAGGGTTGGAGACACGATTGAATTTATAAAGGTTCCTGAACAAGATGAAACAATAAAAGTACAAGTAACTAACCTAAAAATATACGATATATTTCAAGCGATGTATGAGGATATTCCGTTTCAAGATTTTGATTGTGAAGGTTGGACCTTGGAAGAAATGATAGAAGGAACATATGAAATTTACTCTCCTGAACAAGAGAAAGAATGGGGAACGTTAGCAATTACAATAAAATATTAAAGCCTTATAGTGTTTTCTATTGTTACTGGATGTTCGAGTGATGATGATAAAGGAGTCGAACTTGTTATTTCTCAATTCACTGATTTTGGTTTAATCGCATACAAAGATTTAAAAGATCCAACAGCAGAAAATCCTTCTTATAATATTCAACTAAATGATGATACTGATATATACATTAATGATTCAAAAGGGAACATAGATGATTTAAAAATAAATCAAATCATTCTGATTAAGCTAGAAGATGGAATTTTGGATGATTCAACAGAGACAGCCGTTGAACTTAACATTGTTGAGTGAGTCTGAAAAGTTGAAAATTCTTATTCAACTATTGAACTAGAGCGTGCGGTTTTTAAATAACAAAGGATCGGCTTTTTATTCAAGTAACGAGGAAGGATAGTTAAAGAAGATGGCGAATTTTAACTTATATAGTATTACAAAAATTACTAATGAGGATTAACAGATGGAAAAAATTAATGAAATCATTGATATTCTAATTAATAAAGATTTGATAATAAACGATGGTTTAGAATTGAAGGGGTTAGAAAGTGGCACAACTGATGGTGTATTATATACTCTCCTTTATAATAAAATACCAACCTATGTGATAAAAATAGATAACCCTTTGATTATAACTGCAACTCAGGATTTTCTTGTTGAATACAATGATGTAAGGTTGTTGCCAGATGTTCTTTTTACAGACAATGAAAAAGAATTTATTGTCTACTCTTATATATTTGGGGAGACCCACTATAATCGAGGTTCTAAAAGGGAATGGATGACAATTTTAATAAAAGAACTTTTCAATAAATACAAAAAGGTGGATAAAGACACACCTTGGGGTAGAATCAATGGAATCCATAGAAATACTTGGTCAGATTTTAACCAAAGTAGTTTGGAGTCTGCTCAAAAGAATATAGGAGAATTCCTTCCAAGTGAGGATCATAAAAGAGTAGAGTTTTTGGTAAATAAATTGAAAACCTTTCATAATCAAGAAGAAAAGTATTATTTACATGGAGATACTGGTGTACATAATTTTGTATATTTGGACAACCAAGTAAAAGGAGTTATTGACCCTTCACCATTAATCGGACCGAAAATTTACGATTTTACTTATGCATTTTGTTCTTCGCCTGATAGTCTAAATTTAAGCACGCTATTTTCATTGTTTTCGTTGTGGAACAATCAGGCTTCTATTACAAAGGAACGGCTATTGGATGAAGTTCTTTTTCAGTTATATACACGTATTGGAGTATGTATTAAAGTTCATCCGCACGACCTAAATGGTTATATGGAAGCCTGGAAAGAATGGAGGGAATATCTCCCCTCTAACTAAATAGTGTTTCTTCTTGAAGGGTGCGTTTCTACAACAAGTGGAGACGCGTTTTTACTAACGGAGCAGTATAGTGAAACAAGAATGAAAATACAACAAACTCTCAAGTTTGTTGAGAATTAGGGGAGTAGGGGATTTTGCATGATACATGAAATTTTAGATAATCAAACAAAGTTACAAATAGAAGTATTGGGTGAGATTAGTACAATGTTAGAAACTATTGAAATTGAATTCTGGTTGCGAGGCGGATGGGCAATTGATTTTCTACTTGGAAAGATTTCTCGCCCACATAACGATATTGATTTAGTAACATGGATAGATAACAGAGAACAGTTAGAAAATCAACTATTAAGAGCAGGTTTTGAGCAGATACCCGTTAAAGAGGAATTTCGTAATAGGCAGTCTGATTTCCGTAAGGGGAATGTAGAAGTCACATATAGTTATATAACCCAAACCGTTGACGGAAACCTAATTATGAACGGATTACCTGAATGGATATGGCGAACAGATTCCTTGATATCTCAAAGTATAGTCTTGCATGGGATTTCAGCAAAGGTCTTAAATCCAAAACAGCTTTTGGAAGAGAAAGAAGTATATGAACAAATTGGTCGCCCATACCGACAAAAGGATGCAGAAAGCAAAAAGATATTGTACAGTATAATATCCGAGCTTAAATAGATTGAAGAGTGTTACTTTAAGTAACAGGTGCGATGATCCAAGAAGGATTTTTTGCACCTTCTACTTGAAGTAAAGGGAGTTTAGTTTAAGAAAAATCAACATAGGGGGAGAATGATGAACTTAGAGCGGTTTGAACAGCATATTAAAAAACTTTTTGATGAAAAATTATTAGAAGAACTTGAGGATGATTACGGTTTTACTAATAAGTCGAATAATTTGATTTCAACAATTGGATATTCAACAAATTTATCAATCGAAACTATTGAAAAAGCTGCGGAAAACAATGTTGATTTGATGGTTACTCATCATGATGCCTGGGATTTTATTTATGGATTAAGAGAGGAATGCCTTAAGAAATTACAAGAGCATAATATTAGTCACTTCTGGATACACGGTCCTCTAGACTTTAGCGAATTTGGCACCTGTACTTCTCTTATGAAAGTTGTTGGTATAGATAACATTATTAAATACTCGGTTTATGACAATGGGGATGTTCCTGGGATAGGAGAATTTAGCGATCCTATTGATTATAATCTTCTTATTCAAAAAATGAGAGAGGAGTTAGATGAGCCAGTTAGAGCTTGGAGGAATAATGATAAGAAAGTAAAGAAGGTTGGAATGTTAACAGGTGCAGGGCATTCTACAAACCATATAAAAATGGCAGTTGAAGAAGGTTGTGATACCTATATAACAGGAGAAGCAACCTTATACACTATTCAATATGCTCAATTTGTGGGGATTAACCTTTTGGTTGGCAGTCATACTTTTACAGAAATATTCGGTGTAGAAAGTCTCGCAAATAAACTCCAGAAGCTAGATAAAGACATTAAACTTGTTAAGTTAAAGGAAGAGCATTTTGAGTTCAATCATAAATGATGTTTATGTTTTTCCGATTATGTGAAGAATACCACTTAATAAAACGGGTGCGAGTGTTCAATGAGTACAGTTTTTCTTGTGCTAAAGGTAAGGATTGTTGAAGAATAACTAATTTATAATGAAGTCCAACAAATGAAAAAAGTATAGGGAGGGTAGTTCTTATGAGAAAAACTAAAATACTTCCTTGGAATGAAGAGTGGACAAAGTTATATAGTCTCGAAGAGGAATTATTAAAAGAAATATTGAAAGATGAAGTAGTTGAAATTTTTCATATTGGAAGTACCTCGGTACCAGCAATAGGCTATGCAAAACCAATAATTGATATTTTAGTTGTTGTTAAGAATATTGGAGAAGTTGATTTATACAATCAGGAATTGCAGGGATTGGGGTATGAACCTAAAGATGAGAATGGAATTCCAGGAAGAAGGTACTTTCCGAAGGGAAAAGAAAATAGAACCCATCACTTACATATATTTCAGAGTGGTAATACAAATATAGAAACACATTTGGATTTTAAAGAATATTTAATTAAGCACCCAGAAGATGCTAAAAGGTTTGGAGATATAAAAATTGAATTGTCAAAAAAATTCCCTGAAAATCATTATAAGTATCAAGCTGAAAAACAAGAATTCGTTAATGAATTAGTCACAAGGGCAAAAAAATGGGCTGTAAAAAGAAATTCTTATTAAAGTAACGGGGGCATTCCTTCAATAAGAAGTGCTTTTTTTTATGTCAGTTAAAAGGAAATTAATGTTAAACTAAAGAAGCAGATTAGTTAAATAACGATGTGTTATAATAAATGGATATATTTGCTATTTTAGGAGGGGATTTAAGTGGAAAACAACACACTATTAGAAAAAATATTAGAAGCTGTAAAGTCAGATATTAGCCCGAAAGCGTTTAACACTTGGTTTAAAAGTACAAGCCTTGAAGTAAAAGGAGATAACAATTTAATAATTTATGTAGCAAATGAATTTGCTTCAGATTGGGTTAGGAAGAATTATTTTAAATTACTACAGACTACTGCTGAAAACCTATTAAAAAAGAAAGTTGAAGTAATCATTACCTCTAAAAATAATGAGGAAGCCTCCGACACAATCGCTTCTTTACTTTAATAAATTGAAATAACGATACTTTAATAGTGGTATCGTTTTTTTCTTATTCAATTACCATGAAAATAAACTTCTGTGATATCGGAAAAAAGCAATACTAAAAAAGACGCAGCTCATTCAATTTTTTTAAAAGGGAGAGCGCCGATCTTGAGTTCATTTATAGATAGTTGACTATAGGGGTGCGATTCTTCCAGAAGGAGATTGCACCTTTTTTATTGAACTAAAGGTAAGGTTAGTGGAAGAACAGTTTTACAATAAAAGGAATCAATTAAAAACTCTTGATATATTATTTTACCAACTAGATTAAGGGGGAATTCTGTGAAGAGCATAATAAATATAATGATAATTATAGTGTTTTCTATTGTTACTGGATGTTCGAGTGATGATGATAAAGGAGTCGAACTTGTTATTTCTCAATTCACTGATTTTGGTTTAATCGGATACAAAGATTTAAAAGATCCAACAGCAGAAAATCCTTCTTATAATATTCAACTAAATGATGATACTGATATATACATTAATGATTCAAAAGGGAACATAGATGATTTAAAAATAAATCAAATCATTCTGATTAAGCTAGAAGATGGAATTTTGGATGATTCAACAGAGACAGCCGTTGAACTTAACATTGTTGAGTGAGTCTGAAAAGTTGAAAATTCTTATTCAACTATTGAACTAGTGCGTGCGGTTTTTAAATAACAAAGGATCGGCTTTTTATTCAAGTAACGAAGAAGGTTTGTTGAAGAAGGAATTTAGTCAGTAGCATAAAACCAAAGTTAAGATTGGGGAAAATAGAATGAACGTGTATTGTAAAGGAATTATAAATCAGATGGATATGGCAGTTGATTCGGTACTAAAGCTGATAAATACTATAACCGAAGAAGACTTGGACATCAAACCTACGGAAGAAAAATGGTCAATTGGTGAGCTGCTCGTACACATGTCGGTTATATGCAAAGCAGATTTCCTAATTGGTTTGGGGGCATCGGAGGAGGAACTGGACCTTTATTATGAAGAGACAGAACCAACAGCGAATCTAAAGTCTATAACTTCAACACTTATAGACAATTATGCTTTTTTCAGAGACGGTGTAGCCGGACTTGATGATGCAGAGTTATTGCGAGAAACTACTTCCTTTTTTGGGGCTGTCCATTCGCGGTACGAGTGGTTGCTTGATACTCAGGCGCATTTTTACCATCATCGAGGTCAGCTGCATTCCATGATCGTTCACATTCTTAAGCTGGAACCTAACGTACAGCTATTTGAATGATATACAGTTATTTTTTGTAGAACTTCTAACTAACGGGCAGTATTGTTTAAGAGATTAGAGAAAAGAGGTGACTTTACTTTGAAGTATTGGCTCTTATTTTTTGGAGTTATTATTACTATTATATTTGGTGGAGGATTTTTAATTCGATTGGTGAGAGATAGCGAATTTTTTATTGCCGAGTGTATTGGTGGAATTATTGGTATTATTATTTTGTTAATAGGGTTATTTAAAAAGGGTTCAATGAAGCCTGATAATTTCTTATGAAAGTAACGGGGGCGATTGCTAAACAAGAGCAGTCGCTTCTTTCGCTAACGGGAGTTTAGTGGAAAATGAAGGGGAATTCTTTACGGTTGTCGAAATATGTTTTTAGAAAAAAATGAGTTTTATCAGGGAGGATAATATGGGGTATATAGAAGGTTTACGCAAAGTAGCAGGAAACCAACCATTAATTTTAGTAGGAGTTGCAGTAGCTGTTATAAATGAAAAAGGTGAATTCTTATTACAAAAACGCAGTGACGGACTTTGGGGAGTTCCAGGTGGATTTATGGAATTAGGTGAATCTACGGAAGAAGCAGGAAGAAGAGAAGTATTTGAGGAAACTGGCATTGAAGTAGGTAAACTTGACTTAGTGGGAGTTTTTTCAGGAAAACAGTATTTTGTTAAATTACCAAACGGGGATGAATTCTATCCTGTTACAGTTGCATATATTACAAAAGAAATAAAAGGTGGATTTCTTAAGGCAGACGGTCAAGAAACTACGGATGTAAAGTTTTTTAAAGCTAATGAGTTACCAGAAGGACTAAATCCTTTAATAAAAAACCTCATTAACCAATATTCCCTGTCATTTTCACAATAATTAATAACAAGACTGTGAAGAAGTCTACTTAAAGTAAAAGGAGCGATTGCTAAATAACAGCAGTCGCTATTTTACTATCGGAGCAGGATACTAAAGAAAATACAAACAAATTAAGAAAGGGGGATTAAAATGAAGTTATTAGGGGCTTTTTTTGCTTGGGTATTTATTTTGTTTATAGAAATTATGTGGTTATTGATTGAGTCATCAGATGCTAAAAGCGAGGTGATTTACGTTATCATAGTTATAACCTTAGTTGTAGGTGCTACGGGACTTAACATTTTCAGTAAAAACTCTAAGTAAAAAACTAAACTATTCAATAATCTTGATTATTCCTATAACAGAAGCCAGTATTCTTATTGCGTTAACGGGGGCTTTAGTTGAAGAAAGAGTCACTTTTCAAACAGCGAATTTCTTATGGATTTAAATCCCTATAAGAGAATGAATGAACCATAATGGATAAAACCCGTTATGGTTTTTTGCTGCAATTCGCAAGTGAATTCGCTACATAAATCACATGACTACAATATATATTTCATTGTTGTTTTGAAAAGGTATACGAATTAAGGTGTGAAAACACCGTAAAAATGAATCAAACGTTATTATATCAACAAAAAAGAGCATACGAAATTTGTTGCGAATTCGTATGCTAAAAATATTGTTTTTTCTTAGTTTGCACTCCAAAACTGAACTACTTATTCCAATAACTATACACCTTTTGATAATATTGTGAGCGGTCAGCACGAAGATGGTTTGGGTTACCATGCTCATTATCAAGAAGAAAAGAAAGAGTTATAGATTCTGCTCGTTGTACTTCTTGTATTGTTCTATAGGGAGACTTGTTTAAGAAGTTGCTCCTCTTCCAATTACTCAGTAAAGAATGGACAGTTACTGAAAAATGCTCCATAAGGAGCATCAATAACTTGCGAATTCCTATCTAAACACCGAGTTAACTACTTGTATTAATTTATTTTTAGCTTTAGGGTCTCCCATGTGGTTTTGAAATCTAAAGCAAACAGAATACTCAAGACCATCATAAACAAAGTCAATTTGATAACCATTTGAAAGTTTATGGACGTATGCCTCTTCACCATTTTTAATTTTCACTTTATCAGACCCTTGATTTATAGGGCTAACGTTTTTATTTTTGAGTTGAGATGCTTTAAGTTTTAGTGTGCTTTCGTTACTCACATACTCTATAGTAATCTTATCATCGATGATGTTGCTTTTCACATGAGTAATATCATATGGGAAATAGGAAGGAACAAGGACTGTCTTATTATATTTGCTTCTGTAGGTTTTTGTTGCTCTAAGTTCGTTCATAAAGGGGTTAGCAGCATCAGATACTACTGTGATGTTAGAGACTTTATTATTGGTTAAGGTTACTTCCCAAATAAATGCGATTCTTGTAATACCTTCATCACTATTCTCTAATTTTTCTTCTTTAAAGTGCCCAATTAAGACCATTGTATCTTTTTTAGAGGAAGGCAATCCTTTTATTCTTGAGATAGGAGTATCTTCCCTAATATCTGGGATTGTGACATTTGGTAATACCAGTGTCGTCAATTTTTCTTGATCTCTATGGACGATTGCATCAATAAATTGAATTCTGACAAGATCACTGTAAATCTCTTCTGCTTCTGAATTCATAGGGAACAGAACTGTAACTATTAATAACAAGCTTAATAACATATGCAATTTTATTTTCATGTTTAATCACCCATATATATCATTTACAATTGAATATATAGTTATGTGATTATGGAAAATTACAACAAAATAAGGATGGATTGTTAAATTCTTAGGTACTGTATTAAACACAATTATGGACAAGATTGAAAAGTAAGAATGTCAGACAAGAAAAGACCATTGGGAATACCTCTAGTGAGAGGTAGAGAGGTTTCCTTCTACTCGACTTGTCCATTAAGGGTTGTCGCTCTTACTTCTACTAACGAGTAGAAGAGATAAATTAAAAACTGTAAAGGGGAATAATCTTTAAACATTTTTTAATCTTTATTGTCACTATCTTAGGATTTCTCATGTCTAGCTGTAATGATACTACAAATAATAGCAATACGGCTGTTTTAGCTACTACGGAAATTCAAGAAACAGTTAAAGAAGCATTTAGGTTTGAAGATATTGAATTAATTGAATCGGATAAGAAGTCTAAGACCTTTGATTATTCCATAACAGAAGAAATAAACTACAAATTTGATGGAGGGACAGTTTACGTATTCTATGGATTTGAAAGTAAAAACGACATTAAAAAGAAGATTGAATCTACTTTTAACGGGTTCTCTTTTCGGAGGGAAAACTTGTTTTATATTACTGAATTGACATTAAATCGCAGCTAATTTAACATAGCAAATCATACAAAAAAAAGCAGGCATGACCTGCTCTTTTAGTTATTCAACAAAATATCTTTTAGTTTTTGAACATCTTCTTCATCTAATGTTCCTAAAGCATTCTTTTCTCTGTCAAGTATCGTTGCTGATGCATCGCCTTGATTAAACCATATAAAATATTCAAATAATCTCTCTGGCATATTTTTGTCAAACGTGAAAAATAAAGTAGCTTTCACATCTTCCTTTCGAGCCATTTCAGCCTTCACGTTCTGTTCCCACTCAATTCTTGCAATTATTTCTCTTAAAGTTTTAATCTTTGCTTCTTCTGTAATTATCTTTTCATTGTCACTGTTTTCACCAGTGAATAATTGAACATCAACTCTAGTTAGTTGCTCCAAATCAAACTCTTTAGGGACTTCATCTGAACATCCAATAAGTGATGTTGGGAAGATGGTAAATAAAAACAAAATGACAAGAATTTTCTTCATTCAAAAGACCTCCCGTATAATTTTACTTTTAGAAGAGAACATAGAAGTTGATGATAAGGTAAAAGCAGTTCTTAACTCAATTTAACGAATAGGGGCTTACTTAAAGAAGATTTGATGCTTGGGAGTCCAAATATCCAAGCAATTCTAGTAATGCTACTACTAGAACTGATTAAGGTACTAAAATCACTCTGATTTTGGTAGGTTATTCCCTATTGTTTTACATTTCCCCTCAGTATTCGTAAATCTCTATGTGTTACCAATTCTTTAACGTATAATAAACCTCCGTTTGAGTTAATAAAGGGAAGAGTGTCGCCCTTCACTCTTAAGAAGTTATATCTATCATGCTACCTTTTTGATTAACAACCATCTCCGTAAAACCTTCACGATTTAACATTTTGAAAATGATATAAGAACTTTGATAGCAGTTCTTAGCCTCTTCTAATGACCTGTTTAATTTTTCTAGCGCCATGCCCTTTTGAAAATATAGTTGTCCTAACACGCTCATATCCTCAGTCTTTACGGAGTGAATTATGCCTTCACTTGCGTAATATAAACTTTGTTCAAACTGTTGATTCATATAATACGTTTTTGAGAGGTTATACAGAAGTTTTAAGAGAAACTTAGGTTGTTGTCGCAAAAAATCTTTCTGGTCAAGAAGTTCATGATAGTGTGATAGGCTTGTCACATATTCACCGTTTTCGGCGTAAATGATCGCAATACTATTTTGTATCTTAAAATCCTCTAAGCCTCTTCCGTATAAAGGATGAGTAAGATCTTGTAAGGATTGAAGCTGATGGATGCATTCTCTCCAATTCATGGCACCTGTATGATAACTAGATATAAGATGAACCCATGAAATAAACTGACTAAATTGGTAGCCCCTGTTCATGTTTTGTTTACGTTCAAAAGAAGTAATAGATAGAATCTCCTTATACTCTTTTAATTTTAAACGTTCGTTAATATAATCAATTGTTTCGTTAATATATAGCTCCGATTCATTGAGGAGTATCGTAATAAAATAATCTAATCCTACCTTTAGGCGAAGGGATAATGAATACAAGATGTCTATGCTCGGATATACTTTGCCAGCCTCAATTCCAGATATAGTTGGTTGCGTACAGATCCCATCAGCGAGCTGTTGTTGCGAGTACCCGTATTTTTTTCTAAGTCGTTTGATCTCTTCACCTAATAAAACTGCATTCACTGTTAACCCTCCACAAAATATAAGATATTTTATAAATCCGACCCTTATTAAAAGATTTGAATGATAATTCAAGTTAAAGAGCGTATACAGGCTAAAATAAAATCCTAATCCTATTATGACATGTATTACAATAAAGAATAAATAAAAACTGATTATTTCAAAAAGTAGTGAAAGATAGAGAGGACATAAAAATGATTCTTATAATCCATAGTCTACTAACTGTATTAGAACGGATACAGAAATGAAAAAGATACTCTTTTCGGTTGTTGTCATATTTAGTTTGTATTTATTAGTACCACTACATGACTATCATGTAGAACTCATCCATGCAATACCATACAACGATGTTAGGATTGTCCGTTCTATTGAATTAGAAGAAGGTTCAAATGTCGTTCTATTTGAGGACAAGACAACCCGTTCATTTGGAATAGTCAAAATTGAAACAAAATTTGGCTTTTTATATAAATGGGATTTCGGAATAGCAGATTCTAGAGTAGATGAAGGAGAACCTTTTCATGCTAGTGGTTTAGTTGCTGGCGATGAGTTGATATTAGCGGTAAAAACAGCACAACATTCTCGTATCGTGAACATTGTACTTAGTCCCGATTCAGGTATTGAGGGAAGAATTAATGAATACGAACTCTCTCTTGCTGAAAGTAAACCGGAACATGAGAACTATAAACAAGAAATAAAGAATGGTTATGCGTTGTATGTGCTAAATGGTCAAGATTTGATTATGGGAAGCGCAACTATAACAGCTTTTGATCAAAAAGGCCATTTAGTTGTAAAGGAATCTATAGGTGGGGATGTAGACTTTATAGATATAAGAGAAATATTACAATAGTACTAGAGTTGATAAAATGAAGGTTATTCGGAATGGGACTTGGGACCAAGTATGCTAACCGCGAGCGTAATCAACTTAGTTATTTAATGCTAAGAATCTCGATTATGAATGAAGGGAAATAAAAGATAAGAAGATTGTAGTGTTATTAATTAAACGGAGCAGGTTAATTAAAGACGAAACCCTTAACCAGATTAAAACGTAAAATTTTCATATGTATTTATTATGTAAGGGGGAGAATTATGAAATCTGTATATAGCAATCTCTTATATGCTCTGGTGTTGTTCGGGACAATATGTTTAATGGCATACATTGATTTAAGAACAGAACTTATTGCGAAACAAGACTATCGAGTATGGAAATGGATTGTCATTAAATCAGTTTTGTATATACCTGTTGGATTTATCCTTGCTTTTCCTCATTTTTTCCAACAGCTTAAAAATAGCGGAGTTTGGAAGATAGATTATATAAAATTATTATTACTGGCTTTGCCTGCATCATATCTTACGTTTTACCTTCCAGTTCATTTCCTTAGTCCACTAAACACGATAAATGTCCCTTGGTTCATTGTCTCTGGGATAGAGTTATACAAATTAGGTGGAACGATTTTAGGATATGTTGTCTTAACTAGTCTCTATAAAACTGAGCATAATAATGGCTTATTCAACTAAGGTAAGATTAGTTGAATAAGCCATATAGATAAAAGGGGATGAACCATGATGAAGAGAATGGCAGTAAAAGTCCCAATACTTTTTCTGGTGTTAATGATAGGGTGGTGGAATGGAATACCAGATTCAACAGGAATCATTTATAGCATTAGTGAAGATAGTATTCTAGTTATAAGTGGAATTGAAAGAGAGGATATCTCATCTGAAGAATGGTTTGAAAATAATAAACCAGCAACTGATTACCGAATCACAGAAGATACTAAAATCGTTTTAAGGAGTGGAAAGGAAGGCTTATTAACTAGATTAAAAGTTGGTCAAAAAGTAAAGGTGTGGAATAGCGGTTACGTTCAAGAGTCCTATCCTTCTCAGTCAACAGCAAAAAAAATAAGAGTGATAAGATAAACTGTAAAAAGTTGTTTATGATAAAGCTTAGATGAATAAGTTTATCAACCAATGTCCTTAAAGGGTGCGAATGCTCAACAAAGGACAATGGTTCTTGTGCTACCCCTTTAGTATAAGAAGGATAGAAATAAAGATATATCAGATTTTTAATAATGAAAATGGTTGTCTACTTAAATAAGGGGGTGTTAAGACTGAAGAAAGTCACTCTATCTATTATATCCGTAGTTATGATGTTGGGACTAATCGCTTGTTCTATCCAAAATGACGAAGTGGATAATAATGACCAGAAAGTTGCTAATAAAAACGAACAAGAGACTAACGTTGAAAAGGATGTAAGGGATGTGGTTTGGGCACAGTTGTCCTCAGTAGATAAAGAAAGGATCGCTGGTTCTTGGGAAGATGGAAAGGTGTCTAAAGTTACCTTGAACGAAAATATGATGAGACAAGTCAAGGAACAAACCTACGAAGGAAAAGAAGTGTATGTCATTGACTTTCCTACAAAATCCATATCTAAGCCCCACAATATATTGGTGTATGCAGATGTAAACACATTGAAGTTCATAGGATATGGTCTGGTAGATTAAGTTGGATATTAATAAATATTCTTAATCATAAATAGAGAAAAGGTTTTGTTTAGTGTAGTTCCTTGGAGGCTAAAATATGAATTTAAAATCACGACTTTCTCATTTAAAAAATGAAAATTTGCACCATCTTCGTTTCAAAGATTTAGAATGCTTAATTGATGAAATGTTAGATAATATAGGGGCAATTGACCCTGAATTAAGAGACACCCTCATATATCCAACTTTTATTAAGATTATAGACCAAGGGGGATTGACTAAGGAGCAACATCAATACATATTGAACCACTGCTTAGATGACCAACACTTATTATATAAAATCGGAGAAAAGAACACAGACTCCGTTTTTACACGTTCTTTTTCTTCTTTAGTAATCGCCGGATTATTGTCAAAAGATCGCCAAATAGGGGATTTCTCTCATGAGTGTATCAAGAATGTCTATCAAAAAACTGAATGGTATCTAAAGAATGAGCAAGATACCAGAGGTTTTGTAGAGGAGAAAGGTTGGGCTCACAGCATAGCACACGGAGCAGATTTATTAGTGTCTGTTGTTCGACATCCAAAATCTACAGAGAGTTGCTCATTGGAAGTTCTCAATATCATCAGTAATTGCTTACTTAAAGATGCAACGTATATAGATGATGAAGATGAACGCTTAATTTTTGTAATAGAAGCTCTTATTGAACGAAATTTAGATGAAAAAATGCTGAATGAATGGATTATCCAACTTCTGAATCAACTCGAATGGATTAAAGAACAAGAGAGTACCTCCAATCGCTATTATCGTACTAAATTCAATATCTCCAATTTCCTAAAGGCGCTTTATTTCAGAATGGGGTTCAAAGAAATAGGGTCAGGTGTAAGGGATGTAATTAACGATGAACTAAAGGTACTTCATGAAAAGGTGTATGGTCCATTTTAATCATGCTGTCGATTAGGAGCGGAATAACTGTGAATTTCAACTGGACTGTGGTTAAGAATGTATTTAGAGAGGCTTGCTTTGTTTTAGACTCTCTAAAATTTTGAGGTTAAAATTAAGGGGAATAAATTAATGAAATCAGATTTAGAATTGATAAAAGTCATTTCACTTGTTGTTATAGCAATCAGTACATCAATAATTGCATTATGGGTAAGTCAGATTCCCGATTTATTGGGAATTATTAATGATAATCTTCTAGGAATTAATACTAGTTTATTTGATTATTTTAATAGGGAATAGTGGAACTTAGATTGTTGATAGGTTTTTTCTAAAGGGAAAGATTTGTTTAACAGGGAATATATACAGTAGGTGAAAAAACAAGAAGAAGTTAGCTTAGGAATTGAGTATTATTGGTCTAAAGATAGGAGGACATAAATGAAAAAGAAATGGTATTTAATCATTGTTGTTGTAATAATAGTCTTTTTGTCTATTAAATATTTTAATGACCATAGAGAAAAAGGTTTAGATGATGTAATTAGCTACGATATATCTAATTTCGAATCTTTATCATTTAATGAAGGCACAGAACGGTTTGAATGGAAAACTGACAAAAAGGAACACGCTGAAGAGTTTAAAGATTTTTTAAATCAATATCGAGTAAAAAGGATGAAAGATTCCGAGTGGAATAGCGATGTTTCACAGGAAGAAGGATTTATAGTTAATATCTACTCAAAAGGTAAACAGATACCGATAACTGCTTCTATTTATGAGAAACGTGTACATTTCTTTAATGAAGGTAATTATTACAAGGTTATCAATGAACAAATTGATATTGAATGGGTCAAAAATTATATTACAGAACACTCACATTAAGAAAATAACGTTAGTTCGTTTATTATTGTTCTTCAGCGAACGGGTGCTAATCTTTAAGAAGGAGATTAACTCCTTTTTATTGAAGGAAAGGGAAGGTTTGTTCAAGTAGATCGTCATCTAGGCGGTCTTTTTTTATTCTTTTCAGAATATAGGAGTTCCTATTTGGAATATTATGTTAAAATTGTAAAAACTAAATTTTTTTAAAATGAGGGTTAATCATGATAAAGCTTATGGATGGGGGAATTGGATTGTCCACTGAAATTCTTAAACAAAACAAAAATAGCTGGGATGAAGTAGCACATCACTTTAATGGAAAGGGTGCATTACCTAGTTATGGTCCTTATGCACAAACCGAAGACGAGTTATTACTTTTTGATGAAATAAAAAATAAAAAAGTTGTTGAAATTGGTTGTGGAAGTGGTCATTCATTGAAATATATGGCAGATAAAGGTGCCAGAGAACTTTGGGGAATTGACTTATCAGAGGCCCAAATTAAAGTAGCAAAGGATACTGTTAATGATGTAAAAGCTAATTTATTCTGTGCACCAATGGAAGATGACATCGGAATACCAAAGCAATATTTTGACGTGGTTTATTCTATAAATGCTATTGGATGGACTACAAATCTTGCTGCAACTTTTGGGCTCATTTATTCATATCTAAAGCCTGGTGGGTACTTTATATTTAGCTGGGATCACCCTCTCTATGCTCATTTGAAAAGTCAGAATGGTCAAATCTACCTTCATGGGTCTTATCAAAATGAAGGAGTTATTAAATATCCTAACTTTAAGGGAGAAGATGCACCCGTTGTAATTCCTAAAAGAAAGATGGCAACCTACATAAATGAGCTCATAAGAGCAGGGTTTACAATAGAGTCTGTCATTGAAAGTGATGTTTCAACTGGAATAGATACAGAAGGTGAAGAGGTTTCTGACCGTTATTATTCTCTATACAAGGCTAGGAAATTTCCTACTACTATGATTATCAAAGCTATTAAAAAATGAATTTTTCATCTTGAGCTAACGAAGAAGGTCTGTAACACAAGTAATTTATGTGCCGAAGACGCAAAAAAGACACTCATACAGAACTGTAAGTGGAAGAAAGAACAAAAAAATGGGGGATAAAAATGAAGGTATCAATACTAACGAGTGGTTTTCCAAATGGATTCACAGATGATTTCGTTAATTGCATAAAGGAAAACTATTCTAATGATGGGTCGTTTCTTTTTATTGCATCTGATTTTTCGGGACATTCTAAAACAGATAGATATTCAGATGCAATTTTAAATATGTTTAAGGATAAAGGAATTGTATTTAATGAATTCCTAATCATTGATGATAGAATAACCACTGAGAAGGCAGTGCAGTGTATAAAGAAGGCAGATGTTATTTGGCTTTCAGGGGGAGATACACTCAAACAGATTGCATATTTAAAAGAATATAACCTAATTCCATTTTTACAAAGAAGAGAAGGTGTAACCATTGGAATGAGTGCAGGTTCTATAAATATGGCTAAAAGAGTTGTACTGGCAAGGGATATAAATAACAATATACCAGAGTTAGGTATATATGATGGCATTGGGCTTGTAGATATTAACATCGAACCACACTTAAACTCTGCAATAGAAGAGCATATAGAAGAAATTCATGAAGCATCACAGTTTGCTACAATTTACGGACTTTATGATAACTCATTCATTAAGATTGTCGATAATAAGATTGAGATGTTTGGAGATTGTTATAAATTCGAAGATAAGCAAGTAGCCCAAACGATTGATTACTCCCACTAACGAAGCGTTAATTCTAGAAGGGATCAACGCTACTTTTATAGAATTTTTTGAACTAAAGGTAATTTTTTTTAAATAAGAATAGAAGTGAAAATTCCCTTTACATATATTGTAAACATCTGTAAAATTAGAACAAATTAACAAATGCAATGAAGAGAAGAGTAAATAAACCGTATTCTTTCCAGAGAGCTCCGTTTGCTGAAAAGGAGTAAGAATAGGTTATTGAACCAAGGCTCTGAGCATCACATTGGAACCAATTGGGTATGGTGTGGCGGGTGCTCCCGTTATAGGGCTAAGGTATAAAATTGTACCTGAAAAGATTAATATGGCGACATATTAATAAACTGGGGTGGCACCACGAAGATAAAATCTCGTCCTCAAGGCTTCATAGTCTTGGGGGTGGGATTTTTTATTTACTCTTTTTTAGAAAGATCTATGTCTTAACTTGCTGCCATTGGGGGGAGAGCATTGAATTTAAAGAAAATAATAGCGCCGTGGAAATATCCATCAATATTATTAGTCGGAATTGGTGTCTCGAATATCGGTGAGTGGATATATTTTATTGCTCTTAATCTAATTGTATTCGACATGACAGGTTCACCCTTAGCAGTTTCTGGATTATATATCATTAAACCTTTAGCTACTTTATGTACTAACTTTTGGGCAGGAAGTTTGATAGACCGTCTCAACAAACGAAAGCTTATGGTTTTACTTGATATAGTCAGGGCTTTATTTATAGCTTTATTGCCATTTTTTTCAACAATAACTCCAATCTATTTAATCGTATTTATAATCAACATTGCGAGTTCAATGTTTGGTCCAACATCTATGACTTATATAACAAAATTAATACCACAAGGACAACGAAAACAATTTAATTCACTCTATAGTCTAATTACATCTGGTGCATTTTTAATAGGTCCAGCAGTAGCAGGAATGTTATTTTTAATTGGAAATCCGATATTTGCAATCTATACTAATGCGATTGCTCTATTCATATCAGGTGTAATCACATTAGTCATGCCAGATATTGAGAAATATTCAACTGTCTCTTCTGCAAATGAAAGAATATCATTTAAAGTAATTAAAAAAGATTTGTCATTGGTATTTGAGTATAGCCGACGGAACAGATATATTATGACCATTTACTTATTGTTTAGTAGTGTTATGGTCATAATGGCAAGTGCTGTGGATTCCCTTGAAGCAGCTTTTGCTAAAGAAGTGCTTTTTTTGACAAACAGTGAGTATGGTTTTTTAGTAACTATTGCTGGAGCAGGTATTGTTTTTGGTGCCTTAATTAACTCTTTAATTGTAAAGAAAATTCACACCTCTGCTTTAATAGGTTTCGGAACTGTCTTGGTTTCAATAGGCTATATTATATATTCTTTTTCAAGTTTATTTACAGTTGCGGCCATAGGGTTTTTTACTCTTGCCTTTTTTATAGCTTTTGCTAATACAGGGTTTCTCACTTTCTATCAGGAAAATATACCAGTGGATGTGATGGGAAGAATTGGAAGTGTTTTTAGTTTAATTCAAGCTGTTTTAGTTATTATAGCTACCAGTATTATGGGGATTGCTGCACATCTAGCTTCCATTCAAATGGTTGTTATTGCAGGTGTTCTTGTCATGGCGAGCTTATCTATTGCATTATGTGTGATTTCCTTATTACCATCGAGGAGTCATTTCTTTCAATCTGAACTTATTGCTAAGGGCACATAGTATATTAATAGAAAGGTGGATACTTTTGTTAAATGCTTATTGGAGGAACTTCATATATATCTTTGAACATAAATTGAATGTACTTATTGAATGTTGGAAGGAAGGATTATATATACAAGGTATTATTCATGACTTTTCAAAGTTTTCACCAAAAGAGTTTTGCCCCTATGCTAAGAAATTTTTTTTAGGTAGAGAACTAAGTGTCGAAGAAGAAATGAAATGGAAGTACGCTTGGCTTCATCACCAACATAAAAATAAACATCATTGGGAGTATTGGGTTGTAGATCCGAAAAACAAAAAAGCCCTACCTATGCCCAGAAAATACCTCCTAGAAATGGTCTGTGATTGGCGATCATTTTCAAGGAAGTGGGGAAGGAAGGTTGAAAATTCAACCTTGGACCTTTCCGAGAAGATTGTATTACACCCTGATACAAAAATAGAATTGCAATTTATTATGAAAAGGGTAAGAGAAAAGAGTGAAAAGTAAATTTTGCTTTATCTTTCGTTACTTTTTTAGTTCATCAACATTGTGAATATATGTACTAATGGGTGCGTATGTTGAATAACAAAAAGGGATTAGCTGCTGCTGATCCCTCATTCTTTATTGGGTCGTTTAGTTCAATAATCAAATGTTTTGAAAGGAAAATAACAAAACTTTGATTAAGTAATAAAGATAATTTATTGGGGGAGGGTACTTAAAAATGTTTTTCGTAAATGTTGAAGGTGCTATAAGGAAAAATGATAAGTGGCTAATAATTGAAAGAAGCAAACATGAGGAACATGCAGGCGGTCTGCTTTCCCTTGTTGGAGGTAAGTTGGATATAGAAGGAAATTCATCAGATATATTAGAAAGAACATTAAAGCGTGAAATTTTAGAAGAAGTCGGTGTGGAAGTAAAAGACAGGTTAACTTATGTACACAGTACATCTTTCGTTACAGATGCTGGTGAGAATGTAGTGGATATTGTTTTCCTTTGCGAATATGATTCTTGTGAGGCATTTCCTAAAAGTCCTGATGAGGTAGAAGAGGTATTATGGTTAACTACTGAAGAAATATTAAGACACCCCAAATCACCAAACTATTTAAAGGAAAGTATTAAATGTGCCGAGGCTTTGCTTTCAATTCAATCGTAATGTTAACTTTATACATAATATTGGAGTGGTATAATTGAAGAAAATTTATGTTATTAGGCATTGTGAGGCTGAAGGACAGCCACCTGAAGCACAACTTACAGAAAGTGGTTTAAAGCAATCCATAGATTTGACTAATTTTTTCGCTGACATTAAAGTTGAACGAATAATATCAAGTCCTTATAAACGTGCTATCCAATCGATACAACCACTTGCCAATCAGTTAAATATTGAGATAGAAATTAACAGCAAACTAGCAGAACGTTTGTTAAGTCCTAAACCTCTTTCGGATTGGTTTGAAAAGTTAAGAGCAACATTTGAGGATTTTGACTTAAAGTATGAAGGTGGAGAGTCTAGTCAAGAGGCGACGGATCGGATTGTAAGTGTTCTAAATACCGTTATAAATAAAGGTGTTGAAAATACTATTATTGTTACGCATGGAAATATAATGTCCTTACTATTAAATTATTATAATAAAGAGTTTGGTTTTGAAGATTGGAATAAGTTAAGTAATCCAGATATTTATCTTCTAAAAACAGAAAACAATGAAATAACTTTTGAGCGAATATGGAATTGAAATATCAACGGAGATTGTGAATATTTTCACTTCAACTAAAGGGGCGATGATCCAAGAAGGATTATCGCTTATTTTCGTTGAAGTTATTAAACAAATGAAGAAGTAGAGTTTAATAATCTCAAAAGAAAAATTAAAGGAGAAAAGCCTATGAGGTATTTAATATTGTTAACTCCATCAATAAATTGGAGAGATGGAGTAGTTCTACATAATCAACCGTTCATGCCTGAACATGCAGTGTATGTCCAAACCGAATATAATAAAGGGAATATAATTTTAGCTGGCCCATTTGGAGGTTCAGCTGGAGGAGCAATTGTTATTGATGCAGCTAAGGAAGATGATGTTATTAAATTTGCTGAAAATGATCCTACAGTTAAAAATGGGATCTTCAGTTATAAGATAGAAAAATGGGATTATAAAATGAGTAAATATGAAAATGAAAGTCCAGATTTTGACCAGGGATATATAGATTACAAACATAAGATTCAAAAAGAACTAGGGATTATTTAGTATATTATTAGTTCAAGTAAAGATTGCGCTCCTGCAATAAGGCATGAGTTTTTTTGTATGCTAATGAATAGGAAATTAATGCCAAACTTAAAAAGCAGCCTAACGAAAGAGTAACGTTAATAAGAGGAGGGCAAAAATGCATTATAATTGATGAAAAGTTCATGTATGAAGCCATTTTAGAAGGTAGATTAGCTAAAGGTAAAACAGGTGGAAATCCTCCTGTTGGAGTTATCATAGTAAAAGATGGAGAAATAGTGGGTAAGGGTCATACAAGTATGCAAGGTGGAAATCATGCAGAAGTGAATGCATTAAAACAAGCAGGAGATAAAGCTAAGGGTGCTCCATTATATAGCACATTAGAACCATGTTTTCATTATGGTTTAACACCTCCCTGTTGTGAAGCTGTGGAAGAAGCAGGAATTAAAAGAGTTGTAATCGGTATAATAGATCCTTATTTTAAGGTGAATGGAAAAGGAGTAAATTTCCTGAAAAAACAACATATTGAAGTAGTTACCGATCTTTATACTGATGAAATTAAAAGAGATTTAAAAGACTATTTGACAAAGGTTACTACTGCTTTGTGAAGATTTTCACTTAAAGTAAAGGGGGCGTTGATCCAAGAAGGACATATCGCTTATTTAAGTGGACTGATTAAGCTTATAGGGTAAGGATAGTTGAAAATGGATATATCTTTTTAGGGGGTTGCTTTATGTTTGTAGTAAATGTAGAAGGTGCTATACACCGTGATGGTAAATGGCTTTTAATTCTGAGAAGTGACAAGGAGGAACACGCTGGAGGTTCTCTTTCACTAGTTGGCGGAAAGTGTGAAATTGAAGGTGTTTCATCTGATATTCTAGAGAGAACCTTAAAACGAGAAATTCTTGAAGAAGTAGGTAGCGAAGTTACAGGTCTTAAATATGTAAATAGTTCCTCCTTTGTTACTGAATCAGGCATCAATGTAATTGATATAGTTTTTCTGTGTCACCACAAAACGGGAGAACCTTACGCAAAAAGCATTGAAGTTGATGGTGTAATTTGGATGACTACTTCTGAAATTCTTGCTCATACGAAACTACCTGCATATTTAAAGGAAAACATTAAACTAGCCGAGAAAATGGTACAAGAAAGTTACTAAATGAATTATTAGTATTATGCATTATAGAGGGCGCTGAACAAGCTGCCGCCCGTTGTTCCAGTATAGGGGAAGGATTATTCTTCAAGAGGAGATCGCACCTTTTTTTATGGAAGTAAAGGGTAAGTTTACTTCAAGAAGGTTCGATTGAAATTTGGATAATTATGTTATTATAGGGTAGATATTGGGGGGATATGAAATGAAGTTTTTCATAAATTTATTGCCTTTGCTATTGGTGATTTTAGGGGTTTTAAATTATATGTATTTTGTTAAAGACATTGTTTCAACTGTTGTACTTTTAACTCTTGGTGTAATAGTTTCGATATTTAATCTATTTAAAAAGAAATATACGATTGCTTTATTAAGCATTGCAATTGTTATAGGGTTGGTAGGATTGTTTTCGCATCTGGTCAATTCGGGCATATAAAATTTATCTTATTAGGCTAAAAGGGGCGATGATCCAAGAAGGATTATCGCCTATTTATGTTGAAGGTATTAAACAAACGGGAAAGGTTAGCTCAAGAAGGAAGAAATCGATATTTATTACTCTGCATAGAAGTATGAGGTGAAAACAGTATTGCTTGAACATTTAATTCAAAATTGGAAAGTGTATTGTAAAAATGAAAACTTTGTTGGTATAGGGTCCACAAGGAAAGTTTATAGAATTGCCGATTATGTTGTAAAAATACATTTGCATCCACTTGGATATAAACAATCATATAATGAATTAAACATCTATACTTCAATGGTGGCTAAAGGTCTTGATATGTTACTTGCTCCAACATTTTACGTTGATGAATATATTTCTGTACAGAAATACTATCGACCTTTAGATCTCAAGGATAATCAAACCTATGAGATAAATTTACAAGAACATCATTATTTACTGCCAAATTTTTATAAAGGTGTATTACATATATTAGATCAAGACTTTGACTGTTTTGATCTAAAAGACAGTAGCAATTATGGCTTGAATAACGATGGCAAACTCGTCTTTACGGATTATGGAATGACGAAGAGTTTATATGAACAGGAGTGGGTTCCTTTAGCTGAAGAAGGTGTTCTTCCGCAAATTCACTTTGATTTCTGCAACGTTTGTGGACGGGAAAAGGAGCTACGGATGTATGGGGAAAATGACATAGATAAACGCTGTCATAATTGCGGTAAGGAGTAAAGTGAATGATTGTAGTAGATTTGCGAAGAAATGTACTTAAACAAACGGGGGCGTTGATCCAGAAAGTATTTTAACGCTTTTGGATGAAAGGACTCTCAATTATAAATTGGTGGAGATTGTTGATGATTAGAAAATTATTAAGTTCCATATTATTGTTCACATTCTTGTTACCACTTCTAATATCGAATAAATCCTTCGCTGAATGGGCACATTCATTTGTTGTCTATGATGGTTATGTTTATGTGGTTAGTGATGAGTACGTCACAGAGATTGAAAAAGAAATAGGAAAAGTCACAAAGCATTCAGATATTGAGGGTACTTATTATGGTAATTTTTCAAATACTTATAAAAGAGGTACAAAATATTATTCAATAAAGAATGTAAGTACAGAGATTGCAATAGCTGTGGATGATAACGGTGCTTATATAAAAGCTATAAGAGATGGGGAATATGCAGGAAAAAGTATATATAGTCCTTTTTATATGGCAATAGGTGCGATATTATTCTTTGTAATAATAACATACATAGTAGAAAAGAAAGGTAGAAAACCCTTGTAGGAACAAGGGATTGCCCTTTCCTTATTGAAGTAACGGAGAAGGATAGCTTAAAAAGGAAAATGATGCTTCAGTAGGGAATGAGTTATAAATACGGATTTAAAAGAAAGGGAAAGAAATCCCATGAAATATATATTGGATAGAAATTATGCAAATGAGCTTATGGAATGGGCATATAACCAAAACCCAGGACCCTGGTATAAACATTCTATAAATGTCGCAAGAGCTACTGAGAACATCTTGATGGAATTAAATAAACATGGGTTTGAACTTGATGTTGTTTTAGGTTATAACGCAGCCCTTTTGCACGACATAGGTAGGTATAAAGGATTTACCAAATCTGTTATTCATTCATACGATGGGTACAATTATTTCAAGGAATTAGGTTTTACAGGTAATGCAATTATTTGTGTTACCCATTCATTTCCCTGCAAGAATGATCATATAGAAATAGCAGCCGATTGGAGCCTTGTTCCTAAACACATGAAAATAAAGTTGGTTGAAATTCTTGAAGAGAACAGCACATATGATTTTTATAATAAAGTAATCACTTTGTGTGATGCTCTTGCTGATTCCGAGGGCTATACTACACTTGAAAAAAGATTGGTATCAGTTGGTTTACGTCATGGAACAACTTCAAACACTTCCTTGCACTGGAAGGGATTTTATACAATTAAAAATGAGCTTGAAGAATTGCTCGATAAAAGTATATACAAACTGCTCCCAGGCGTAGAGGATTCAATATATACCAACATAGATTTCTAGTTTCAAGGCTTCTTTTATATAGTAGGTATATTAATATGATAAAGGGTGTGTAGGGGTATTAAAGCGATTATTTTTGATTTTGATGGAACACTTGCTGATACTTTGCCAGTTTGTTTTTATGCATTTCAAGCTGTATTTAAGACCTTTGATAACAAAGAAGTTACACCAGATGAAATAAAGGCAATGTTCGGTCCTTCTGAGACTGGAATCATTAGAAAAAATCTTATGGATACAAATCCTGACAAAGCAATTGAATTATATTATGAAAAATATAGCGAAAAGCACCAAGAGCTTGTTATTGAGATTGAGGAGATTAAGGATTTACTACTGTTTTTGAAAAAAGAAGGGTATAAATTGGGGATTGTAACAGGAAAAGCTAGTAGAAGTCTGATTATCTCTTTGGATTGTCTTAATATGAATGACTTATTTGATGTGATCATCACAGGTGATGATGTTACTATACCAAAGCCTCATCCTGAAGGATTGAACAAGGCATTGGCACAGCTTAACATAAAAAACAAGGATGCTATTTTTTTAGGAGATAGTGACGCTGACATTTTAGCTGGTAAACAAGCAAACGTACATACAATCGGAGTACAATGGTTGCCAAATTATCAGACATTAGAATTTAGTGTTCAACCAGATCAAATGTTAAGTAACATAAGTGAATTCATAGAATCACTAAAAAATTTCAGGTATGAAAAAGAGTAAAAAAAGCCTTATTCAAGTAACGGGTGCGATGATCCAAGAAAGGATTATCGCTTATTTTTGTTGAAGCTATAAACAAACGGGAAGTTTAGTTCCACAGAAAGGGGGAATCTATTTGTTTTTTACATGGGTTATTGGAATCATTAGTATAATTTATTCTTCTATATGGATTGGCGGTGCTCCCTCACCTACAGATGTGTTTTCAGGTTTTATATTTGGTGCCTTAATTGATCTGTACGATCTAATTAAAGAAAAAAGAAAATAATCTATATTAAGCTAAGAAGTTATTTTAACTAACGGGAAGGATAATTCAATAGGTTAAAGTATATTTTATTGAATAAAAAAATATGGGGGTAATCGTTTTGGATTTATTTATATTTGGAGTTATGTTTTTGTTACTTTTAATTGTTATCGGTATTTATTTAGCTAATAATAAAATCGAAAAAATTCTTATAGAACTTAAATTTGGATCTGTTCAAAAAGGAAAATACATTGAACTCTTAAAAGAAATTAAGGAAGAATTACAAAAAAAGTAACATCGTTTTTATTAAACTAAAGGGTGGCTTAAGTTTAATAGCTAGATAAACGGAAATGCAGCTAAGTAATGGAGGTGTTGGAATGAATTTTTTGAGGAAAATAAGATTTGTTATCATAGGTGTATTTATTCTATTAGTTTCGGTTTTTATTTATATAAATCAAACCTATTTATACAATCCATTTACTTTTCCAAAGGGGAATATTGATGAATATCCTCATTATTCTTTTGTACCATTCAAAAAACCAATGGTTATGGAAGCAATGAAACGAGAAACAGATGGTGAACGAAGCTTTTATCAATATGTATCAGATGAGAAGGAAATAAAAAAATTACTCAGCCAGTTTGATGAGGCACATAAACATATAGGTAAATATGACATTGAAAGGTATATATCTGAGCTGCCTGAAGATAGAGGTGCAGAATATACGATAATATTTAGGCAAGTTGAGAAGTGGGAGGATGAATTAGCTCAGGGGAGAATATTAATACAATTTTTTTTCTATGAAAAAAATGATGTTTTCGAAATGTCTGGTGTTCATTTTTATAAATTAAATGAAAGTTTTAAAGAAGACATTTTAAGTGTATTATCCGATAAGGATAAGTGGATAACTAATTAAAGTTTTATTGTGCTAATAGGGGCGTTAATTTAATAAGGATTTTAAACGTGAAGCATGATCCAAAAGGGTTAATGCTTTTTTTGTTGAATATTATTAATAAATTATTGATTAATGGGAGGACATCATGGATTTATATTTCCTATTCAATATGTTAAGGAATATTATAGCTACATTTTTTCAGGATGGAATTTGGGTTGTAGGATTTTTTTATTTGTTAACTAAGACCTTTAACAGTGAAAGAATCAGGAATTACTCCAAAAATGTAATATTAGTTGTTATGGTAATATTACTCATTTATTCAATAATAGATAGTATCTAAATTTATATTTCCTTCTTCAGCTAAAGAGGAAGGTTTGTTCAAGTAGATCGTCATCTAGGCGGTCTTTTTTTATTCTTTTCAGAATATAGGAGTTCCTATTTGGAATATTATGTTAAAATTGTAAAAACTAAATTTTTTTAAAATGAGGGTTAATCATGATAAAGCTTATGGATGGGGGAATTTGCTTGTCCACTGAAATTCTTAAACAAAACAAAAATAGCTGGGATAAAGTAGCACATCACTTTAATGGAAAGGGTGCATTACCTAGTTATGGTCCTTATGCACAAACCGAAGACGAGTTATTACTTTTTGATGAAATAAAAAATAAAAAAGTTGTTGAAATTGGTTGTGGAAGTGGTCATTCATTGAAATATATGGCAGATAAAGGTGCCAGAGAACTTTGGGGAATTGACTTATCAGAGGCCCAAATTAAAGTAGCAAAGGATACTGTTAATGATGTAAAAGCTAATTTATTTTGTGCACCAATGGAAGATGACATCGGAATACCAAAGCAATATTTTGACGTGGTTTATTCTATATATGCTATTGGATGGACAACAGATCTTCCTGAAACTTTTAGGCTTATTTATTCATATCTAAAGCCTGGTGGGTACTTTATATTTAGCTGGGATCACCCTCTCTACGCTCATTTAAAAAGTCAGAACGGTCAAATCTACCTTCATGGATCTTATCAAAATGAAGGGGTTATTAAATATCCTAACTTTAAGGGAGAAGATGCTCCCGTTGTAATTCCTAAAAGAAAGATGGCAACCTACATAAATGAGCTGATAAGAGCAGGGTTTACAATTGAGTCTGTCATCGAAAGTGATGTTTCAACTGGAATAGATACAGAGGGTGAAGAGGTCTCTGACCGTTATTATTCTCTTTACAAGGCAAAGAAATTTCCTACTACTATGATAATCAAAGCTATTAAAGGATGATCTTTTCATCTTAGCTAAGGGAGAAGGATTGTTTAAGAGTTGGTAGAATTATAACAATGTACAAATAATCATAGTTTAGTGATATTGAAGGGGAAGTGTTTTTGAATGGACCAACTAGCTTTTACGGGTTCAATAGGAATTTGGTTAGGGATATTCTCAGCCTTTATGTTGACCGCATGTCTTTATTTCGCTCTTACATACTTCGAACACCTAAAAGAGGCAGATGATCGTCTGATAAAACAATCAAAGCTTCTTGCAGTAATTACTCTTTTTCTTGCTTTGTTAGTTCCTGGCTTTCATCAATTATATCTATTCTACCAAATGATGCAATAAGAAGTAGTTAGCTTGTAATGTAAGGTAATGTAATGTACTAAATTATTGGGGCTAATATGAATGAAGAAGAACAGCTACTGATCCAAGAAGGATTAGTGGCTGTTCTTATTGAAGTATAGGCACGTTTGTTCAATAAGAATTCACGAAAGGAACGGTGATATGATTAGAAGTAAGAAGATATAATTTACACTACATAAATAAAAATATATGGGGGAATAGTTATGTGGATAATATTAGGTATTATTGCAATAGTTGCAACTGTTATAAATCTTTCTTTGTATGCAGCAGGAAAAGATTATAAGCTTGCAATGGCGATGGCATTATCATTTACAGCATTAACAATTTGTGCAGATTACAGTTATCTAACTCGGTGGGTAAAAGTGGAAGATTGGGCGGCTTTATCGGATGTAATACCTGGTATGGCTAGGGCATTTTGGTTTTTGACAATTGTTTCTATTTTAATAAATATAGCACCTATATTTTTAGAACAAAAACGAAAGAAATAATGACTGATTGTCATCATTTATTTAATATTCAACTATTGTGTAAGTCTTTATGTATAACGAACGGGGTGCGTATTCTTAGGAAGAATGAAGCACCTTATTTATTAAAGTAAAGGAGAAGAGAGTTGAGTAGTAAAATAGATTTAGAGTCATATCCTAAAGATAAAATTAGGGGGAATTATGTGGGGTTCATATTAGGAACTATGGGATTTATTTTCGGACTTATTGCTTTTACAACAGCATTGACTATTAGTAAAAAAATAAAAGAGCTTGAACAGAGAATATATGATTTAGAGGGTAAACCGTGAACAATGTCTTATGGCTTTGTTCCAAGAAGAGATTGACGCTTTTTTGTTGAAGTTACTGTACTAACGGACAGTAGAGTTGAAGAAGCATGGTGAAATAACGAAAAAATGGAGAGGCAAATGGATAAACAAAAGTATGATGAGTTTATTATAATTGCAAAAAAGCTAAATGATATTAAAATTGTTCCATTGTTAATGGGGTCTGTGGGTTTAGAGGTCATTACAGGAAAGAGTTGGGATGCACAAGACTTAGATATACATGTGCCTGGTGATAAAAGAGGTTGGGAAGTACCGCCCGAATTAAATATACATAACTGGAATGAAATAGTGAACATTATGAATTTAATGGAATATAACTTGATTGATTTACATGAACATGAGTTCTCGAAAGACGGATTATCAGTTGAGTTTGGTATAATTGACACTTTGCCAAGTTTTGCAGGAGTACAATTAGAAGATTTAGAAATGCATCAAATGGGAGATGTAAAGTATTATTTACTAAATCCGAACCAATATTTAAGTGTTTACGAATCTTCATCCAAGGACAGTTACCGAGCAGATAACAATAATAGTAAAGATTTTAGAAAGATAGACTTCTTAAAAAGTATGATATACGCTAACTAAAATCTTATTGCGAACGGGGGCTATTCTTCAAGAAGGAGAAGGGCTTTTGGCTTTGGAAGAATAGATTTAGATAGTAAACGAGAGTGAAGTGATGACGATGTACAATGATGAAATATTAATTAAAGAATATAATTCTGTTCATAACGATTCTATAAATCAATTGCTTACTATTTGTTTTGGAGATGATAACAATTCCAAGATGTATTTCGAACGAGGATGGAAAAGTCCTAGTAACCTTTGCACCTATGTTGCTTTACACAAAAATGAAATTGTAGGTGGCATTACAAGCTGGAATACAAACTTCCATCCAAATTGCTCTTATATTTCTATTATTGTAGATCCTTTGTTTAGGGACATTGGTATGGAAGATCAGTTATTAAAATTAGTAGAAAGTAATCAGGATATTAATTTCCCACTTCAAACCTTGATTTGTGAAACTAATTATTTCACAAAAGAGTTTTATGAAAAAAGTGGTTTCAAAGAGATTAGACGAACTTATTTGCCCATATTAAAAATAACTAAGATTCAAGAATTAGATGTGAAATTCATAGAAAAGTATAGTAATACTCAGATCTCTATTGAAACTTTAAATGATATTAGAAAAGATGGACAATTAAAAAAGAAGCTAATCTCCTTCGTAAAAGAAACTTATGAAGCTACACATAAGGATAATCCTCCAAGAAAAAATGATTTACATGCTTGGGAGAAGTTAATATTCAGTAAAGATACTTTGGTGAATCATAGTTACATTGCATTATCTGAGAATAAAGATATTCTTGCATTTGCTCTATTACATGAAGGTGAAGATGATAATACCCTGGAATTTGGGTGGAGAGGCACTAAGAGAGAAACGGATTTAAATTTAATTATTTTATTAACTGCCATTCAAATAAGGTCTACCAAAAGTGAGGGCTATAAATACATTGTAGGTGAGATTGATACGACTGACTTATACTCAATAGAGATGTTTAGAAATTTCCCCTTTTCTCCGTCACCTTCGTTAATTACTTATCAAAAAGAAATTGAAACTACAATTGCCAGTTTGTGAAAAAGTGTACTTAAGCTATAGGGTGTTAGTATTCAATAAGAGCATTCGCTTTTTGACTAGCGGTAAGGTTTGTGTAATAAGGAGTTTCAGTAAATGTACATAAAAAGTGATAAGAGTTGGTGATATATTGTTTAAAGTAAGAGAGGACATTTATACATTTATTAGAGTGTATCCGATTACAACTATAGGGTTATCTAGTTATACCCTTTTAGCAATCATTGCTCTAATAGGTGGGTTCGATAATGAAACACGCCTACTATTAGGTGCATATGACAAACAAAAAATTAATGATGGACAAATTTGGCGTTTGTTAACCTATTCATTTGGTCATATGAGTTTACTTCATTTTCTTATAAATTTTCCTTTTCTATTAATACTTTCAAGACCTCTTGAGAAGCTTATAGGGAGTAAATTAATCCTATTTACATATATTATGCTCAGTGTTTTTGCAGGTTTAATAATTCATTTGTTTTCAAATTACCCAGTACCGTTAGCTGGTTCCTCTGGTGTAGGTTATGGTTTTTTGGGAATATATATATTTGTGCTTTTAAAAGAAAGGCATTTATTCTCTCTTTTTGATAGAAGATTTATTCTCTATTTTACATTGTTTGGGTTTGTAGGAACTATATTAACACCAAATATTAGTATATCAGGGCATCTTGGAGGTTTTTTTGGGGGACTATTAATTGCACCTTTACTATTCAAAGTTAATACGAAAATGAATCCTAATTAGCATTGTATTTGGTAAATAGGAAAAAAGGCTTCTTCAAGTAAAAGAGGGCATTAATTCAAGGAGGAATAGAGTTTTTTTGTTGAACTATAGTGCAGGAGAGTTTAATGAGAGTTAATGTGAGTACGAAAATGAAGAAATGCTAACAGGGGGTAACGTCTCGAACGTATATCTTTCAGAAGATACTGTTCGGCGAGAATTAAAGACTAATAGTGTTAAAACTCATAAACTTTTTAAACATTTGGAAAGAAAAGGTTTTTATTTTGCGCCGAAGTTTTTAGGAATTGATGAAAATAATAGAGAGATTTTATCATTTATTGAAGGAGAAGCTGGTAACTATCCTTAAAAAAAATATATGTGGACTAATGATGTTTTAATAGAAATAGCGAAAATGCTTCGGCTTTATCATGATGCTGTCGTTGATTTTCCATTATTACATGATTGGAAACAGATGGATAATACTCCGAGTAATATAGAGGTTGTATGTCACAATGATTTTGCTATCTATAACATTATTTTTAATAACAAAAAGCCAGTAGGTATTATTGATTTTGACGTTATTGCTCCTGGTCCGAGACTTTGGGATATAGCATACACTCTTTACACTTGCGTTCCTTTAAGTAGGCTTCATCATAATGAAACAGGGCAGCCTGTCTATTATAATTCAACAGAGGATGCAGATCGAACAAAACAAAGAGTTGAATTATTTTTTGAATCTTACGGTATTGATGGAATGCGAGAAGGATTTTTAGAGATGGTGTTGTTGCGATTAGAGGGATTATGTAAATACATGAAAAGAAAAGCTAATGAAGGGGATATGGCTTTTCAAAAAATGATAGATGAAGGGCATCTTGAACATTATGAAAACGATATCAAATTCATTCGTGAACATGGGGAAGAGTGGATATAAAGGTGAGAAAATTTTTATGTGGTGTTGTATAAGAGGTAGATTTCGGGTCAAATCATCAAAACGAATGTAGGATTTTTATGGTGAAATTGTAAACCATGCAAATATCAAATTAAGGGTTTTAAATGGAGGTATATAGTGAGAAAAACTCTTTTTACTGTTTCGGCTTCAGTATTAATGGCCCTTATGCTTTTTTTAAATGGATGTTCTACAAAAAATGAAACATCTCTTGCTCAACTAATTTATAATAATATTCCCGAAAGTGAAGGGGTTCAAGTGGTATACCATATTGAGGTGATTGATTATGGTTTCCTTGTCTTTTATCGAAGTAATGGCGGTTTAAGAGCAGGAGTAATAGATCAGAAGTTTAATTGGATAACAAAATCAGGTGAAGCTTCTCTCAATCCAGAAAAAGGTTTGTCAGCTGTTTTCTCGAACAGAGAAGAAGTCCTTTATTTCTCATATGGTGTGGTGAAAAACCCTGATATAGTTGAAGTTACTTCGTCTAATGATAAAAAAGCTAAAATTATAAAGACAAATGAAGGCATTAGATTATGGTTTATTTCTTATGATCAGCCACTAGATTCCATATTACCCGATATTATAGGTCTTTCAATAGATGGTGAACAGTTGGTAAACAGCAATGATGAATAATCGCTAACGGGTGAGAATGTGAAGATGAACACTCTAAGATTAGTAGTTAGCCTAATTGAAGAAACAGGTAAATTATATAAAGGAAATTTTTCCATTGTGGAGAATAGTAATATAGTAGCACTTTAAAGCTAGGAGGTAATTTGTTGTTACTTTATAATTGATATTTATCAACTTTCTATACTATTAAAAAATAGGAGTTGATTTTATGATCTATAAAACGTCTATAGAAGATATAACACCTGATATGTTGATAGGTTTTTTCGTCGATTGGCCTAATCCACCAAGTCCTGAAACGCATTTAAGACTATTGCAAAATAGTTGGAAGATTGTTGTAGCCCTAGATGGAGAGACTGGAAAAGTAGTAGGATTTATTACTTCAATAAGTGATGGAATTCTTAGTGCCTATATTCCGCTTCTGGAAGTCCTTCCAGAATACAAAAATAAAGGAATTGGGAAAGAATTAGTTAAACTCATGCTTAACGAATTAAATGAGATATATATGATTGACTTATGTTGTGATGATGATTTGGTTGAGTATTATTATAAATTCGGAATGATTAAAGTAAATGGGATGATCGTAAGGAATTACGAGATGCAATCAGGGATTTAATTACAGAAAGTGGATCGTCTGATGACGGTCCCTTTTTACTTATCCGTTAACAAAATTTCTCATATAGTTGCTCCCTATAAGAACATGTGTGAGGTTGAAACAAACGGGAGTTTAGTTGAACAAAATATTTTCTATCATTCTTGGGAAAAATTTAAAACTAAATTTTTCTTTTTTACGTCTATATTGTAGATGGAGAGATATGGAAGAGAAGGTATTAATTTAACTTTCTTTTAAGTTAGGTTATAAATTCTTACATTAACTACAAAAGGAGCTATTAAACAATGAAAAAGGTTTTCTTAGGAATTTTCCTAGCATTGATTTTATTTATAACTACATCAAATACAAATACCTATGCAGCAGGTGTTCAAATTAAAGTTGACGGTGTTCCTGTCTTATCCGATGTGGAGTCAGAAATAAAATACAATAGGACAATGGTGCCTTTACGTGTAATTAGTGAAAATTTAGGAGCTAAAGTCGAGTGGTTTGATCATAACATCACTATTACTAAAGGCGACATGAAAGTAGTCTTAAAACCGAATAGCAAAGTAGCTTTAAAAAATGGTAAAACAGAGTTGTTAGATGTGAGCCCATATATCAAGAATAACCGTACAATGGTTCCGCTTCGTTTTCTATCAAAAACGTTTGGTTGTAAAGTTGAGTACAAAAACTCAACAGTAACAATCGATACCGAACCATTATTTATTAATGGGGTAAAAGTAAATGTATTGCAAAGAGAATACCGCATGACTATGGGGGGCGTAGTAGAGCAATTCCAAGGAAATGTATATAACACAGCATTTTATGATATTTTTGTTAAAAATAAAGGTGAAAAGGTTAACCCTCCTACTAGATACGCATGGCATATACATAGTGTTGAACCTGGGGACTATTATAAAAATGGTCAATTTGACTTTCTAGACAAAGAAGGGAAAAGTATAAAACGCTTTGATATATACTCTTTAGTTCAACCTTATCAAGAAGAAACTTCGTCTGAACTACCTGAAGTCTTGATGTATGACGCTAATGAAAATCAATGGTATTTGTTTAACAAAGATGCAAGTGAATCTATTCTTCAGTTAATTGAATCTGCATCAAAGAACGGTTTCCGAACAATTATTAGTGATACAGTAGCATGACCATATGACTGTTCCGTTCCCCTCGATAAGTAGTTAGAATTAAGTAAATCTTTTTTTGAAACAGACCTTCTTATTTTCAGAGGGTCTTTATTTATTTTCAGCTTTCCTTACTAACCACTATGAACATCTATTATTAAATAAGGCGAAGATAAATGGAAGAATTCTGTAAACATTTACTTTGCTAAATATTCCTAGTATTCGAATCTAGTTTCAGTCTGATATGATGAAAACATTATATAGGTAAGGAGAACGAAACATGAGACAAGTATTGCTGCCTCTCAACAAATGGGTTATTTCTATTGTACTATTTTTATTCATTTTTAATGGAATCGGCTACTATGTTCTCTCATCTGAAGAACACTCCGAAATTGAAAAATCTCCTAAAGAAACGATTACGGTTACAGACGTCTCTATAACAGTCGTGAATAACGGGGAATACGATCATCAACTTATGAAGGATATCATTGAAAAGATAGAATCCTCAACAAAAGCCATCCTAGAGGCAACACAATCTCATTTAACACCCATTCAGAATGTGACACTGGTGTTGGAGCCCTATACAGAAGGTGAATCTTATTTGCCTCCTTACATCTCTCCTACCATTTATGATCCTGATCAACTATTTATTGAAACATGGAACATCGAAGAACAATTGTTATATAATTTGTTTCCAAAGCGAGCAAAAACGAGTCCATTTACAACGATTGGACTTGGGTACTATTTATTTTTAGAGGAAAATCCAACAGAAGTGATGGATGCTCATGATTACTGGCTGATTCACGAGGAACATCACGACCAAGTCAGTTTGCCCTCTCTTTTTGTCAATCATGACTTCACAGAAGATGTGATTTACCAGGATTATGGGCCACTGCCACAAGCACGTTATTACGGTGTTGCTTCTTTTTCAAAATATTTAATAGATACTTACGGAATCGATCTATATGTTTCTCTATATGATTCACCAAATGTAATAGCAACCATGAATGAGAATTACGGTGCATCCTTAGAGGAATTACTTTTTGAATGGGATGACTATATTAAAACAAAACGGTCTTATTTATCTACCTATCAGATCAATTCGTATCAATATGAATATCAATACCTTTATGAGGAATAAAGGAGGATTATATGCAAACTAGTTTTTCGCAATTCACCAAACCGGTGTTAATCGGCATGCTTCTTGTCACAGTGGGAGCCGAACTTTTGTTATGGGGAAGTGGGTATAGCTATTTTTTAGATGAACTCTATATGTATCTCTTAATTGCTTCAATCTTTCTAGCCGTTCCCCTTCATAGAACATGGAAAGAACAAGACATTAAAAGGTCAAGACTGTATTATTTGTTTCAATTTTGTACGGCTTTTTTAGTGTGCTTCACATTAACTTATTTACTAGACCATTCTACTGCTTCTTATTTAGATGAATTTATGACAGGGTATCAAGAAGATACAGAAGACCATTTAGGATATGCTCCTACTTTTTACGAAGATATATACTTTGAAGAAGAGGATGGGGACTACAGTACTTATCATTTATTTGAAAATCTTGATTATTACGGTTCCTCTATAACGCGTAGTGTGTTGGCTGGTCTAGAAGAAGTATCCAGAATTTCATATATCTTGCTTACCATGTGTTTAATTTCGTTAATTTATCGTCGGTATAAACCAGAGAGAAGTCAATTTCCAGCATTATTAACTGGTCTTTTTCTCTCATCCCTTATGTTTGGAATTGGACATATTTTGGCTAACGAGTACACGTTTTCTGAGAGCTTTGGGAGTTTTATCTATTATACAAACGTTGGTCTCATTCTTGGTGTTCTTTTAATTTGGACAAGAAATCTATGGATGATGATTGCCGTTCATGGACTCTATAATCTTAGTATGAGCTTGAATATATATTTCTTTGAATACAGTAGCCTAATTATTATTCTGCTAGTCTTTCTTATGTGGACAGTGTTTGGCATTGTCTTGTTCAACAAACGTCGCCTTCCAAACGTTCAACAAGAGGTAAAACAAGTTCAACTGTAGGGTTTATATACTTGTTTGGGTAGCTCAAAATTTCAATAAGCTAAATAAATATAAGAATAGCCTAGTTTATATGGGACTAGGTTATTTTTTAAGCAGCTAAGATTACTTAAAATTTACCTTGATTATCATAGCAGGTTTGATTTCTATATAGGAGGGTTCGTATATTGGAAGAAATTCAACAAACTAATTTAGTTACTTTCACACTTGATAAGGTGGATTTTCAACTTCAAGAAGAGCATACTTTTGATTGGTTAAAGCAGTTGGGTACTATTTTTTGTGTGTTTGATAAGCAAGATTCAGGAAATATTAGTTTCGGTGTTGAAAGAGATAAACGAAAGTATTTTGTTAAATATGCTGGATCAAAACCTATTAACTTCACTGGAAACCCTGAGGATGCTGTTGAAAGATTGAAAAAGGCTGTGCCAGTTTACCAAGCGTTAGAACATCCACACTTAATAATGTTATTAGATCACTTTTCCACCCCAAATGGGTATGCCTTAGTATTTGAATGGTTCGAAGGTGAATGCTTACATTCTCATTGGTCATTTGGTGGTAAAGCAAAATATACAAACCCTGAATCACCATTTTATCGTTTTAAGAAATTAGGAGTTGAAAAATGTTTAGAAGCTTTAGATGTAATATTTTCTTTCCATACTTTTGTAGAATCGAAAGGATATGTTGCAGTTGATTTTTATGATGGTAGTATTTTGTATGACTTTAGAAACAATAAAACAAAAATATGCGATATTGACTTTTATCGGGTTTCACCTTCTATAAATAATTTGGGAGAAGATTTTTGGGGTTCAAAACGTTTTAAATCACCAGAAGAATATGCATATGGGTCTCCAATTGATTCTGTTACCAATGTTTTTAATCTTGGAGCAATTGCGTTTGGATTAATAGGGGGTGAAATGGATCGGTCTATTTCTAAATGGGAGGCTAATCTAGGGCTTTATGAAGTTGCATTAAAAGCGGTTGAAGAAAATCGCAGTAAAAGATATGGAACTGTAAAGGAATTTTATGATGATTGGAACTGTGCCTTAAATAAATAAAACCATGATTCAACCGAAGAACTCTAAATGTTAAGGTAAGTCTTTGTTAACAGTAAGCCAGCTTGTTTTTAAGTATACTAATTTAAGGCTCATGGATGAATAGCCTATATAAAAGAATATACATAAGCCGAAGAAATAGTGTCTATTTTCCTTTTAGTACCCAAAAGCCAACTAATATAATGGCTATTCCCATTGCTGTTCGCCAGTTAGGAATTTCCTTTAGAAATAAATAGCCAATTGCCACGCTAACTATAATTTCTAACCCTTTAGATAAGATCAGAGAGAAGGTTAGATTATTTACAATTTTGGTTAGAAACTTTACTCCGTATCCAATCATCATACTGGCAGATAGAAAAAAGGGGAAAAGTTTAACATAGTACCACAAAGTAGATAAAAAATGAGCATCAATATGTTTTGTGTGATAAGCATAAATAGCATTAATAATGATTAATCCACCTATTATTAACAAAAGGGCAAGAAATATCATACGTGTTGGTCTCCAATATGCTAGTTTCTATAATTGTTTCCTAAAGGAAAAATATTTATGTGAAGACCTACGTAAAATTTACCTGAAAAACTCCGTTAACCATATCATAGTAATAAATCCTAAGATAAATGTAATGGTGGCTGCTCGTTCATGTCCATCCCCATGACTTTCTGGAATTAATTCCTTATATACGACAAACAACATGGAACCAGCAGCAAAAGCTAACCCATATGGAATTACATATTGAAAGATTTCTCCAAAAAAATGACCGAAAATTCCCGCGCTAAATTCGATTAATCCAGTAACCGAAGAAAACAAAATTGCCTTCATACGACTAATTCCCTGTGTAACCAAGAATAACGCAACTAAAAATCCTTCAGGAATGTTTTGTAATCCAATGGCAAAGGCAACAAGAGGCCCCAGATCAAGGTCACTACTTACATTGGATATACCAACAGATAAACCTTCCGGAAAATTGTGAATCGACATGGCGATCATAAACAACATGACATGGGCATGTCCAACTGGCTGTTTAGAATGATCTAAATCAGTATGAGGAATCAGAACTTCTATTAAAGTAAGCACAAATGTCCCTATTAATATACCTACAATTAAAGTGGATATATTAGATAATTTGATTGCAGATGGAATTAATCCATATGCGGATGCTGCAACCATAATCCCGGCAGTAAAAGCTAATGTAATATCTTTTCCTTTATGAGATAGGTTTTTAATTAATAGTACAGGGATAGCACCAAGGGTTGTACAAAATGAAGATATAAAAATTGGTAAAAGGGACATATTGTTTCCTCCACAATGGTAATTGATATATCCTATGTAGGTATAGGGAGAAAGATGTTAATAGTTAGATGTATAAAGAGACTTACAGTAAGTTGGATAACCTGGATAGAAAGTAAATGTGAACAGAAGCCTAAATTCACTTAACTTCACAATGATTTCACATTCTTTTATTACAATAATCTGTATATTGATCATCGTTAATCAAAAAGAAAAGGAATGGTATGATATGTTTAAGAAAATATTCTTCATATTGGCAATGGTTATGACGGCTTTAGTAGGATGCAGCGGAGCAGGTGAGGGAAATCTCAATGAAAACCAAAGCAACATGGCTGTGTTAGAAGTTCATTTAACTGTTAATCCAGAGAATCCAGAGGTTAATGAAGAAGTGACATTTAAAGCACATGTTACTCAGGGTGAAGAGAATGTTGAAGATGCAAATGAAGTGATGTTCGAAATTATA
The DNA here is from genome assembly GCF_053903075.1 of Bacillus sp. AK128. Taxonomy (NCBI): domain Bacteria; kingdom Bacillati; phylum Bacillota; class Bacilli; order Caryophanales; family Bacillaceae; genus Bacillus; species Bacillus sp. AK128. The sequence goes on from NZ_CP096379.1 coordinate 1,858,114, forward strand.
GAGTCAGGTCAGGATACTAGTGAGATGGTGGAAGGAGATTACCTTGGAGAAGGAGTATATAGTATAGAAAAAAACTTCCTTCATGAAGGGAAATACTTTGTAGTAGCTCACGTCACTGCTAGAGATATGCATACGATGCCAAGAGTAGAGTTTCATGTCGGTTCCCAGGAAGTAGAAGCTTCAGAAGAAGAGAGTAACGAAGGTTCACATAATCATTAATAAGTGAGGTTTGTTTATGAGGAAGGCTTTAAAAGGAACCGTTTTATATAAAAGCTTAGTTACACTATTCTTTCTGGTAATTGTAATGAGCGGCTGTGTACAAAAGATTTCTTTACCAAAAGATATGGAATACGTGCTAATTACTCATTTGAAAAGCCCATCTATATCGATTTACAGCTTGGATGAAAAAGAGATAATAGAAACGATGAATGTCGATTTTACTGTCAAGGCAATTGGGAAACAAGACAGCGATCAGGCAATCTTCACAAAAGAAAATGAAAATGGCATATACTCTCTTAACTTTTTAGATGGAACCATTAAGGAGATTACTTCAGAAATTGGGATCGGAATCACGAATATTCTTGATACTTCTGAAACGGATTATATATTTTTAGCTGATACAAAGGAAAATAAGGTTTACTTTTTTGATAAAAAGAAACAAATCATTAGCGATGAAATAACAGTAGGTAGTTCTCCCATGTCTATGACAATTAATCCTGCTAAAAATCATCTATATGTGTCCAATTTAGACAGTGCCACTATTTCAGTGATTGATATAAAGGAAAAAAGGGTTGTAGAATCTTTTCCTGTCATAGACCGACCATCAGGAGTGTTTTTTGATGGAAATCGTTTATGGGTTGGGGGCCATGGTCCATATGGTGAGCTTAACAAAAGCATTTATTTATATGATGTAGAAACAGGTAAGGAAGAAAACCAGATAGAAGTTGGGTTAATGCCAATTGAATTATATAGTGTGACAAAATCAAACGTTTATGTGATCTGTCATGGTTCAAATGAAGTATATCAAATAGATACACAAGAGCAACAAGTAAAGGCTATTATTGATGTCAGTCAAAACCCTTATCACATCATTAGTGATGAGAAAAATCTTTATGTAACAAGTATCGATGGAAATCATCTTTCTATTATAAATTTAGATAACTTTACTCTAGATCGGCAAATTGCTCTTCAAGATGGTCCCTATTTAATGCTAAGAAGGTGATGGATTGAAACCGTATAATATACTGCTTGCAGATGATGAAGAACAAATGCTCAATCTCGTAACCTCTTATCTTGAAAAAGAAGGTCATCGTGTAGTGAAGGCATTGAATGGTAAAGAAGCATTGGTCAAGATGACCCAAGAAATTGACCTTGTTGTGTTAGATGTCATGATGCCAGTTTTAGATGGATTTTCAACCTGTCAAGAAATTCGAAAGCATTCAAATGTTCCCATCATCATGCTAACAGCAAAGGGTAGAGAAATGGACAAAGTTCAGGGCTTGAAGATTGGCGCAGATGATTATATTGTTAAGCCATTCAGTCCGAAAGAGTTAGTGGCCCGAATAGAGGCATTAATAAGAAGATCAGTTGGATTTAAACAAGAAAAGCTCTTGCAATTTAATGAATTAGTAGTTGATGTAGAAGGACATAATGTGACAGTTAATCAATCTGAAATTCTGTTAACTAGAAAAGAATATTTGCTACTTGAGTTTTTGCTTCAGAGTAGGGGTCAAGTTTTTTCAAGAGAACAACTGTTAGACCATATATGGGGATATGATAGTGTTGGTACGATTAGAACAGTTGATACCCACATAAAAACACTTAGGTTGAAGCTAAAAGAAGCTGGTGGTTATATAAAGACCGTATGGGGTGTTGGATATAAATTCGATGTTTAGAAATAGCTTCACCATAAAAAGTAGAATATGGATTACTGTCACTTTAGTCTCTTTTATGATGATTGTGATTGGTGTATCTCTTACTTACTTTCTCTATGAGAGACTTTACGTTGATAAACAAATTGGATTATTAGAAAAACAGGGTGCATTATTAAAAGAAGTTTATTTGGATGAGCAGGAAAGTGAAAAATTCACTCAACTTGCGAACTGGATGAAAGATACTTTAAATATTAATGTGATTGTCACGGAAGATCCTATGCAACTAAGTGCTGGAATTCCATTTCAGGATGAAATGGAAGATAATTTAATTACGTTTGACGAAAGACAGAATTTATTAAAAGGGTCTGAGGTTTTAATAATCCGCAACCATCCTCAATTTGATCAAAAGATTATCGCTTTAGCAGTCCCGATAATTAGTGAAGAGATATTAGTCGGAGCCATTTTTTTATACATGTCAGTTGATCAAGTGTATGAACCATTTAAACCAATTCAGACTTTACTAATCATTGTTTTATTACTCTTCCTCTTATTGTTAATATGGGGTGGAAACAGAATATCTAGCTCTATCATTAGACCTCTGAAGGAAATCGAAATGGTTTCTGGCCAAATGGCAAAAGGAGACTTAACTAAAAGAATTCCAATAAACCATCATGATGAAATTGGAAAACTTGCAGATAGTTTAAACTCAATGGCTCATTCTCTCCAGCAAGTCGAAGTTCAACGAAATGAATTCTTGCAAAATGTCTCCCATGAATTACGAACTCCTTTAAGCTATATAAAAGGGTATACCGAAGCAATTTTGGAAAAGGTCGTTGAAAAGAAGGATGTAGATAAATATCTACTCATCATTCAGAAGGAAACTGAAAGGTTGAGAAGACTAGTTCATGAACTTCTTGATTTAGCTCAGCTTGAAGGCAATTCATATCCAATGAAAATGTCACCGATTGCTTTTGCACAGTTAATTGCAGATGTTGTAGACAGATTTGAATTAGAGGCCAAACAAAAACAGCTTCATTTCAATTTAAATCTCGATGAAGGGGTCATTATTGAAGGGGATTCAGATCGATTAGAGCAAGTCATCTCGAACTTAATTGATAATGCAATTAGGTACTCACCTAATAATAGTCAAATTCAGGTATCCTTAACCATAAGAACAAATGAATCAGAATTGATGATCAAGGATTTTGGTTCGGGAATATCGTCTGAGCATGTTCCAAGATTGTTTGAACGTTTCTACCGAGTAGAAAAAGCCAGGTCACGAAATGAAGGAGGAGCCGGTCTAGGACTTGCCATAGTACAAAATATTATTAAAAAACATAGAGGAAATATAGTAGTAGAATCTGAGGTTGAAAAAGGAACTACATTTAGAATTTCCTTACCACTTATAATGGAAAAGAGGATGGGACATAAGTATTTCAGCCAGTGATAAACCCTAACTATTAGGCGATATTTTGATGTATCTTTCACCTACTAGTTCGGGTCTTTATTTTTTACCTTCAATTAAGTTGTAGATTTACATACTAATTTTATAACCTAGTGGAATGGAGCGGAAAGCGAGTGCCTGAAGCGCAATGGAACAACCCTGTTTTTTCAGCTTAACTGGTTAATAAGTATGAAAGAAACCGAAAACAGTATTATATTTAACCATCAGACTAATTTATAGAATATTCGTCTTTAAGACCGGTGATTAGGTTTTGTCCCAGCCTCTTTCTTGTTAAGAGCTATCTATCAGAAAAAGCTATTAATGATGACTTTCTGAAACATCAGATTCAACTTTTAACCCTTTTTGCAAGAACTCTAGTTCACTTTTTGAAAGTTCACCAACTATAAATTGTTTTTGAGGGAATATGATAGACCCAGCACTACTTGCGTGTACTTTGACAAAATATAATCCATCTTGGTCAAAATCCTTAGTCACACGATAAGTTCCTTCTCCTATTTTGCTTGCTTCTTCCATTGGATAATGAACACTTCTGTCTTGCTTCCAAATCTCAAGATGAACATAATCAGGATTTGTGACTTTGCCTTCATTCTGAATTAGTACAACCTCAATGGCCTCTTGTTGCCCAGCTGAAAAGTTCTCAGGAATAAATACTTCTGCTTTAAGCGGGTTTTCTTTTTTATATAAGTCAGCAACACCCTCATTAAGCGAACATGCGCTTAACATCATACTGACGAGTAAAACTAGAACTAGTAAGAATTTCTTCAAGATTTGACCTCCTTTCTTAGTTTAAGCATTAAGAAATTTCTTTACTGCCGGAATTTTTTGAATGATAAGCCAGTCAACGATCCACACAATTAGTAAAGATAAGCCAACTAATGGAAATATGATCCCTAGAACCACTAAAATGAGTAAAAATGTCTTCTTTTTGAAGACTCGTGGTGCTTTCGGTGCACCCATCTCTTTCTTTGGCTTTCGTTTTAACCATAAATAAAATCCACTCGCAGCTACTAAAATAATCCCTAAACAAATAAGTAAGCTGATTAATTGATTAATAAAGCCGAATTCAGTTCCTTTATGCAAGGTAATTCCTAGTGCAACCATTTGTCCGACAACTCCGTAGTGATCAAAACGATAATCAGTTAAAACCGCACCTGAATATTGATCAACATGCATCGTGATTTCATCTTTAGCTTTAGGAGGATAAGCAGAAATGGTATAAACACCTTCTTTTGAAGAAGGAATACTTATCGAATATGTTGGATGGACTCCTTCTCGATTGGCAATGGTCATGACTTCATCAATAGAGAGTGGAATAAATCCTTGTATATCTGATTTCGGAACATCCAATGTCCCAGCTGCCCAAGGTACATCTGCAATGTCTTTCGTCTGTACCGTTGACGTGGGTGCACTACCTGCCCAAATAGAAGGCGGATAACCGGCTCCAGAGTTTGTAGCGAGTGTTTGAAAATGAGCACCCCAAAATCCAGACCATGGTAAACCGGTCATAATTAAGAAGACCATTCCTGCTGAAATCCAGATGGCAGGAACAGCATGGAGATCTCTCGCCAAAATCTTTTTCCCCTTGGTTAGTCTAGGAATAATTACTCCAAAAACTTTCTCCTTCTTTCTCGGAAACCAAAGGTAAATACCTGTAATTACTAAAACGATGGCCCAACAGGAAGCTAATTCTACCACTCGATCTCCGAGTGTACCGGCCATTAACTCTCCATGTATTTCTTCAATTTTATTCATGATTCTATCTTCATTATTTAATGATCCAATCGTTTTTCCTGTATATGGATCCATAAAAACAGTTAAAGATTCACCATTTGAAGTGGTAATCTGTACTTCACTAGACCGAGCTTCATGCTCTCCAGGACGATATTTAGAAATAACAGCATTAGGGTATATTTTCCTTACTTCCTCTAACTGTTCAGTAGCAGATACCCGTTCACCTTGTGTATTTACCTCATAATACTCCTGATAAAGTACTTGTTCAATTTGGGGTTTAAATAAATAGATAGACCCAGTGATTGCTAGAATGATAAGAAAAGGGGCAACAATAATTCCTGCATAAAAATGCCATCTCCATATAGAGTGATAAAGAGATAAATCTCTCTGTTTCTTATTTTGAATAGAAGGGTTTTCCTTCTTCACCAATTGCATATCACAATTCTCCTTTAAAGTTCGAATGTTAATTCTTCTAGATTATAAAGAGTAATTGTGAGGAAAGTATGAAGTTTATAAAAAAACAATGCCTAGTTTTACAAGTATAAAAAAATAGATGTTGGAATACATTTAGGCATGATTAAAACTAGGATAATCTGTTGTTATGCAAATAAATCGTAATATTTACGATTTAATCGTTGACTACAGATCAAACAGGAGTTATATTAATTTATGCGATATAAATCAAAACGATTACGATTTAAAAACACTTATTTTCTAGGCTTGAAGGAAGATTTATACACTGTAAATCGTAATCATTCTATTCTACTTAAAATGTAATCCATAAGGGGGTAATGGGCATTTGTGAAACAAGGAATTATTCTTGCAATTGCTTCAGCTTTTATATTTAGTATTATGAATGTCTTTGTAAAAGCAGCTAGTGAAACCATTCCAGTATCTGAAATTGTATTCTTTCGAAGTGTCATTGGAGCTGTAATCATCTACTATCTAATGAAACGGGCTAAGATTTCACTTTCAAGGAAAGGAATTCCTATGCTAGTGCTTAGGGGTTTGCTAGGAGCTCTGTATCTTCTTGCTTACTTTTTCACCATTGCTCATATACCACTGGGAGATGCAAGTATATTAGCCCATTTGTCTCCATTCTTCGCAATCATTCTCTCCAGTTACTTTTTAAAAGAGAAAATGAGCAAACAAATGATTATACTTTTTCCAGTTTTTATTTTAGGTGCCACGCTGTTAATGAATCCCTTCCAATATGGTTCATATACGATATATGCATTAGTTGGAATTTTAAGTGCATTTTTAGCAGCTTGTGCAGCAACGTCAATTCGCATTTTAAGTGTAACCCATCATAAATACGAAATAGTATTCTACTTTTTAGCCGCAGGCACCATTGTGTCTGTTCCTCTAATGTGGAATGAATTTGTGATACCTAGTTTACTAGGATGGTTCTATCTGATTTGTGTTGGTGTTGTTTCTTTAATAGGGCAGATTGTCCTAACGAGTGCCTTCACGCATGAAAATATTATTGTCGTCGAGGTTGTCCGATACATAGGAATCTTTTTTAATGTCATGTGGGGATTTGTCATATGGGGTGAGACGATCAGTATCTTATCTGTCATTGGTGGTGCGTTAATCATCGCGGCCTCGATCGCATTATCACGCCAGAAGAACAACGTGGTTTCTCTAAAAAAGAAAGTCAGACCAATAAAATACTAGAGTAGGAGTTGAATACATGTTAAACAAGTATCTCATGTCTTTTATGTTGATCGTTTTATTTATGTTAGCTGCAGGTTGTAGTACGAATGAGGAAGATAATGATTCATCGAAAAACGAGGAAAAGTCGATTACCTTATTATTTAGTTTTGCTTCTTCAACCATTGATCCTCATCAGGATTGGATGGGTGTACGTGCTGGGATCGCAGAAACGTTAGTGAAGATTGATGAAAACCTTACGATTCAGCCTTGGTTAGCGGAGTCATGGAAACAAAATGATGAAAAAACCTGGACGTTTACGTTGCGTAAAGGAATAACGTTTCATGATGGGACGCCTGTAGATGGAGAAGCTGTCAAAGCTTCATTTGAAAGGCTTCTAAGTGTGAATGATACGATTGGTAATAGCTTGAAAATTGAATCAATGGAAGCAAGCGGACAAGAAATTACCTTTAAAACAACGGAAAATTACCCAGCATTTTTATCAGAGCTAGTACATACGAATGCTTCAATTGTTAAAGTTGATGCTGAAGATATCAGTGAAAGACCTATTGCGACAGGTCCATTTAAAGTCATTGATTTCTTATCAGAGTCTGAAATTAAGCTAGGAAAATACGACGGCTACTGGGATGGAGCAGCAAAGCTAGATAACGTTACCATTAAATTTAATTCAGATGGCAATGTCCGTGCTTTAGCTCTTCAATCAGGTGAAGCGGACATTGCGTACCATTTACCTCCTGAAGCCCTAGAGCCTATTGAAAGTAGTGACAACCTTCGAGTAGAGTCAGTATCAAGCTTACGTGTTCATTTTATTTTATATAATCAAGCTAAGCCAGCCCTACAAGATAAAAAAGTTCGACAAGCATTAGACCTATTAATTAATCGCCCTGTTATGGTAGATGAGATTATGAATAGCCATGCTACTGCAGCAAACGGCCCGTTTAACCCGTCCTTCCCATTTGCTTCAGACGCGGAACCTAATAGCTATGACCCAGATCAAGCTCAGGCGCTATTAAAAGAAGCAGGTTATCAGAAGAATGATGCTGGAAAGCTAGAAAAAGATGGTGAGGTTCTTCAGCTAACGCTCGCTACTTATCAAGGAAGACCTGAGCTTCCTTTAATGGCTCAATATTTACAAGCAGAAGCGGCCTCGCTAGGAATCGATATAAACATCGTAACCGTTGAGGACGTTGATAGCTATCTATGGGAGAAACAAGAGGAATGGGATATGGTAACTTATTCTAACTTGACCGCTCCAAGAGGAGATGGTGGATACTTCTTTAATGTAGCCTACTTACCAGGAGGCTCTGTAAATCCAGGACAGATCGATATAACTGAATTAAATGAATTAACGCAACAACTAAATGGAACAGCTGATTCACAAGAACGTGTGGCTTTACAAAAGCAAGGTGTGGCCATCATTCAAGAACAACTTCCTCAATCCTTTATTCTACATCCGCATATTATTGTTGGTGTTAATGAACGGATAAAGAACTGGAATCCAGGATCTGAGGAGTACTATCTCATTACAAATCTAATGGATGTTGAATAAATAGGAAAAATAGTGAAGGTGTCTTAGACATTTTCACTATTCTTCCGTTCAGGGAGTAGGAGGTGTTAGGATGAAAACGGTAGTGTCCATTGTTACTTCTAGGTTATTACAATTACTGATCATGGTTTCAATCCTTTCTTTTGTTACGTTTGTATTAATGAAAGTCACACCAGGTGATCCCATTCGGGAACTACTAAAGGTTGAGGATGTGGTTGCTACTAAAGCTGACGAGGAAAAGCTAAAGAAAGAGTATGGCTTTGATCAACCCATTCTTGTTCAATATGGACAATGGATTTACAATGTTATGCAATTAGATCTTGGAGAATCTATTATTTCCAAACGCCCTGTTATGGAAGTAATCCTTAGTAGGCTCCCGGCGACGGTTTCTCTAGCCGCAGGAGGGATGATTGTTTTGTTTCTTATAGCAATTCCATTTGGGACATTAGGAGCTATATACGAAGGTCGATGGCCTGATTTTATTAGCCGGTGGATTGCCATGTTAGGTGCTTCTGTGCCTAGTTTTTGGCTGGGCCTTCTATTAATCTATCTTTTTTCATTAAAACTTAATCTCTTGCCTGTAATGGGTCAAGGGACGTTCTCTCATTTTGTGTTACCCTCGATTACAATGGGCATTGCGATGGCTCCTATATATATACGTCTTTTACGAGAACGTCTAATCGCTACTTTACAAAGTCCTTATATAGAGGCGGCTAGGGCAAGGGGATTAAGTAAAAATCGTATCCTATTCTCTCATGCCTTGAGAGGAAGTCTTATTCCGTTAATCACCATGTTTGGATTAAGTATTGGGAGCCTTTTAGGTGGTATTACCGTCATTGAAATACTTTTTTCTTGGCCAGGAATGGGAGAGTTGATTGTTACCTCAGTCGTGCAACGTGATTATCCAGTCATTCAAGGTTATATCCTAATTGTAGGGGTTTTAGTTGTCATCACAAATCTAATCGTTGATTTATTATACGTAGTCGTGAACCCACAGATTGACCAAGGAAAGGAGTCATTGTAATGGAAGAACCTGTTTTGATGATAGATAAAACGACTAAGCGTTACAGAGATCCAAATATGTTGATAGGTATCTTCCTTGCAGTGTTATTAGCGGTGGTAACCATTCTGGGTGGCTTGCTGGTGCCACACGACCCTTTTGAAATCAATATGAATAATAGATTACAAGAAGCTTCTGCAATACATTGGTTTGGTACGGACCAATTAGGACGGGATGTGTTTTCTAGAATCATCTATGGGGCAAAATTAACGGTCGGTCTTAGTTTGTTTACGATTGTATTGGCCGTTTGTATTGGGGTGCCTATAGGTCTTTTCTCTGGATTTATAGGAGGGAAAATTGATGCGTTCTTGATGAGAATAGTAGATGGAATATTAGCTTTTCCTGACTTTATCCTGGCCATCGCAATTGCTGGTATTCTAGGTGCTAACTTAACAAATGTAATAATAGCGATTGTTTTAGTAAGATGGATTGTTTACGCACGAGTAGTTCGAGGTTTAATATTGGCTGAGAAAGAGAAGGAGTATGTACTAGTTTCAAAAGTCTCGTTTTCTAGCACCTTTAAAACAATAAGGATGCATCTACTTCCACAAGTACTTCCAGATATTATTGTCATGGCAGCAATCGATGTTGGAAAAGTAATTCTACTCATTTCTGCCTTCTCTTATATTGGTCTTGGTGCTCAACCTCCTATTCCAGAATGGGGAGCGATGTTAAATGAAGGAAGGACCTTTTTTCAAGTGTTACCTTCCCTTATGATTTATCCCGGTCTCGCCATTATGTTAACCGTACTATGCTGTAACCTATTAGGCGATGGATTGAAGAATCATTTTGATATCCGGAAAAGGAGGGGGAATAGTGATTAATACATTAATCTCTATACAAGACTTGCAGATTAGAAGTATGTCTACGGAAAAAGAACTAGTAAAACATGTAAATTTAGAAATTAGAGCAGGAGAAATGATTGGACTAATTGGAGAGAGTGGTAGTGGGAAAAGCTTAACGGCTAGAGCACTTATGGGCCTCCTCCCTTCAAATATGAATGTTAAAGGCAAAATATTATATAAGGATACTAATTTACTAACTAAACAACCTAAACAGCATAAACATTTGCTCGGAAGTAACATAGGCATGATTTTCCAAGACTACAGAGGTAGCTTTACACCTTTTATTAAGATTGGAAAGCAAATGATTGAAACGATTCGAACCCATGAAAAAATGACTAAAAAGGAAGCAAAAGATAGGGCTCTTGCCGTTCTTGAAGAAATGGGACTAGAATCAAAACGAGTGTTTGATAGCTATTCGTTTCAGTTAAGCGGGGGTCAAGTGCAACGTGCAGCCATCGCGATGGCAATTTCGTTAAAACCAGATCTACTTATATGTGATGAAATGACGACAGCGCTAGATGTAATGAGTGGTGAAAGAGTGTTAGATTACATTGATCACATTAGAGATACCACAGGTTGCTCTATCTTAATGATTACCCATGATTTAACGTTAGCCTATAAGAGGACTGACCGCATGTATGTTATGAATCAGGGTGAAATAGTAGAACACGGTTTACCTGAGCAAATTCGTTGCCATCACAAACATCCATATACTAAAAAACTTTGTTCTTGTTTACTTTCTCTTCCAGCAAAAGAGTTATTACCACAGAAAAGAGTGCAAACCGTATGAACTTATTTATTGAGGGGCTTTCAAAACAATACTCAAGAGGTGTTCGGGCATTACAGCAGATTTCATTAACAATTTCAGAAGGTGAAAGTGTTGGGATAATTGGTGAAAGTGGAAGTGGGAAAAGTACGTTAGCGCGCATTCTATTAGGCTTGGAATCTTTTAAAGAAGGATCAATTACATATAACGATAAGCCAATTGCACCCAAGAATCGTGCAGCATTAAGAGAATATCGTAAAAATGTACAAATGATTTTTCAAGATTCAACAAGCACTTTAAATCCTAAATTACCAATATGGAAAAGTTTGCTAGAGCCATTAGAGAATTATAAAGAAGTATTACCTTCTTTTCTAGATCCGAATTTTAGCAAAATAGAAAAAGCTGAAAAGCTATTAGAAATAGTCGGATTAGAAAAAGACATGACCCATCGTTATCCGTGGGAATTAAGTGGAGGTCAAAAGCAGCGTGTTAGCATTGCTCGTGCGATCAGCCTAGAGCCTTCACTGTTAGTCTGTGATGAGCCAACAGCTAGCCTAGATGTAACAGTTCAAGTTCAGATTTTACAGCTACTAAAAGAACTTCAACACAAAACAAATATGACCATTCTATTCATTTCACACGATATAAGAGCAGTTGCGTATTTATGCGAACGACTCGTCGTGTTAAAGAATGGTGTAATCGTGGATGAATTTAAATTAGAAGAAATCTATCAACAGGAACGCCATTTTTATACAAAAGCATTAATTCAAGCTGCTTCATTTGAATAGTTTTACGTTTTAAGCAGGAGGAGATTATGAACTTAGCAACTAATTCAATGGCAATCAAAAACACTGCCTATAGCCATAGGGAGTACTTAGTGTTAGCCATTCCGCTTATTATATCAGGAATTTCAACACCCATTTTAGGAGCGGTTGATACAGCTGTAATTGGAAGAATTCCTGACCCGGCGTCCATTGGTGGAGTTGCGGTTGGAGCTGTGATCTTTAATACGATGTACTGGCTACTTGGTTTTTTGCGAGTCAGTACAAGTGGATTTACTGCACAGGCAGAAGGAGCAAATAACCAAAATGAAATGATGCTATCCTTTCTTAGGCCAATGATTTTAGCAATCGTATTTGGCTTATTCTTTATTATTCTTCAGACTCCCATTTTAACCATTGCACTCTCCTTAATAGGAGCAAGTGAAGCCGTATCATCTTTTGCTTCCGATTATTTTTCAATTCGAATTTGGGGTGCACCGTTTATTCTGTTAAGCTACGTCATCATTGGATGGCTAATAGGTATGGGGAAGGTCCGTCTAGCTTTGGCTACTCAAATATGGATGAACGTTTTAAATATTATTTTAGATTTTGTGTTTGTATTAGGGTTAGGAATGGGAGTGAAAGGAGTTGCTTATGCGACTCTTATTGCTGAGGTAAGTGCTGTAATTCTAGGAGCAGTCATTGTATATATGAAGAATAGGGATAAACTAGCTCATATAAAGTTATCGATGTTAATAGATACTGAACCTATTTTAAAAATGATGAAAATGAATCGTGATTTATTCTTGAGGACGGTCTGCTTACTTACTATGACTGTCATGTTTACTTCAATAGGGGCAAGCATGGGAGAAGTCACATTAGCAGCCAATGCTATTCTTTTGCAAATCCACTATATTATTGCTTATTTATTTGGTGGTTTTGCGAATGCTTCTAGTATTTTAGTAGGTAGAGGGATTGGCAGACAAGATCAGCTACTGTACAAGCGGGCATTTACTCTTTCGGTCCAGTGGGGAGCGGTATCTGCAATTTTCCTGAGTGGTGTAGTTTTTATTTTTGGTGAAAGTATCATCTCGTTATTTACAATCATACCAGAGGTAAAGATTTTGACAGCAGACTTCTTAATCTGGATGCTACTATTCCCAATCTTTGGTTTCTGGGGACTGCAGCTCGAAGGAATTTTTTCTGGTGCGACCGAAGCAAAGTCGATTAGAGATTCAATCGCAATAGCATTGATTATTTATTTAATGGCTCTATGGTTGTTTGTTCCTTTGTTTCAAAATCATGGACTATGGTTGGCGTTTGTTACATTTAGCTTAGCGAGATCTATCTTTTTAACGTTATTTGTTCCAAAATTAACCCGTGAGAAGTTTGCAAGTCAATAATAGACCAAATTCTATGCTTAGTTATACTCCCGAATTAGTGGAAAAATGATAATTGCGTAACAAGTAGAAATAATTGCGTGGCTATCACAACTAATTGCAGAGAGATTGCATGTAATTGCGTGGGATTCTGACGTAATTGCGTGTGTTTTAACCATAATTGCGTAAACGGTCGAAACTGGTGCAGATTCTAATTGGCAAACAATACCCAGAAAAAGATGGTCATCTCACATACGATTACTACATCAAAGTAGAGATAAAAAGAGTAGGCCATTTTCAGCCATTTATATTTCAAATTCAAAAAGAACTCTTCAAAGTTAAATCTTTGAAGAGTTTTTTTATAAGTAGAAGCTCAAGTACCGATTTACCTGTTTAAGTGAGCTCTTCAGTTAAATCAGCCTTCGTTAAAACAAGTGGACAAACAGTTTTTTATTTTTTCTGAAATTAGGTATTGACAGAACTTGCCGTTGTGAATTAAATTTGCCTTAAGGAAACTTTATAGCATGAGACAAAGATTATATTTTTTTGACTCAATGTTTCCCTTGTGCAACATTTATAAAACAATCCAAGGAGGCGTTAGGAATGAAAAAGTTAACAGCATCTTTTCGTTTTTTAGTTTTAGGATTAGGAATTGCACTCTTTTTAGGTGGGTGTAATACAGCAACAAGTAATCAATCAGATGAGAATGAGTCGAATGAAGACGTAATTGAAATTGTTGCGACAATTGCACAGATCGCTGAACCAATGGAGATTATTGGGGGCGATCGTGTAGAAGTGGAAAGTCTAATGGGTCCTGGGGTGGATCCTCATTTATACGAAGCGACACAAGGTGATATCTCAACTCTAGAAAAAGCAGACATTATTTTATATAACGGACTGCATCTAGAAGGTAATATGGGTGAAATTTTTGAAAAGCTAAGTGAAAGTAAGCCTACATTAGCTATTGGAGAAACAATTGAGGAAGACCGATTATTGGAAGATGAGGAAGGTGCAATAGACCCACACATCTGGTTCGACCTAGATCTATGGAAGGATGCACTAGAACATGCAACTGAAGAACTAAAGAAATATTCACCTGATGATGCAGAATATTTTGAAGAAAATAAACAGGATTACTTCGCAAAAATCGATGAGTTAAAAGCCGAAGCAGTTGAAAAAATGTCTAGTATTCCAGATGAACAACGTGTACTTGTAACGGCTCATGATGCATTTGGATATTTTGGTCGGATGTATGACATTGAAGTCGTTGGTTTACAAGGCTTAAGTACAGAGGATGAAGTAGGTGTATCAGATATTCAATCGACAGTACAGTTGTTAATTGAAAAACAAGTTCCAGCCGTATTTGTGGAAAGCAGTATTAATCAAAATTCAATTAAGGCAGTCATTGAAGGTGCAGCTGAAGATGGACTTGAAGTTTCGCTAGGTGGAGAGCTTTTCTCAGATGCTATGGGTAGTGCAGGTACGTTAGAAGGAACTTATCTTGGTATGTATCGACACAACGTTGATACAGTTTATGAAGGATTAACTGGAGTTGAAAAATAATGGATGTATTGAAAGTTAACCAATTATGTGCGGCTTACCGTAAGAATACCGTTCTTCACGATGTCTCGTTTACCATTAAGCCAGGTACATTAACGAGTATTGTTGGTCCCAATGGGGCTGGAAAATCCACACTTATTAAAGTATTGCTGGAGCTACATCCTAGTTTATCTGGTGACGTTACCTTTTTTGGATCATCCTTGAAAAAAGTGAAATCAAAAATAGGTTATGTTCCCCAACGTGGTTCTGTTGACTGGGATTTCCCAACGGATGCGCTAGATGTTGTTATGATGGGCATGTATGGACAAATCGGATGGTTAAAGTGGCCGAACAAAAGTCATAAGGAGAAGGCACTTGAAGCATTAAATAAGGTTGGGATGGCAGACTATGCGCATCGTCAAATAAGTGAACTATCAGGTGGACAGCAACAACGAGTCTTTTTGGCAAGAGCGTTGATTCAAGATGCGGAATTGTATTTCATGGATGAACCACTTGCTGGAGTTGATGCAGCAACAGAAAGAGCGATTATGAAAATCTTAAACGAATTAAAAAATAATGGAAAAACGGTTTTAGTTGTTCATCATGATCTTCAAACAGTAGAAGATTATTTTGATCAGGTGTTATTTTTAAACCGTACAGTCGTAGCGCAAGGCGGTGTCTCTTCCACCTTTACAACAAAGAATATTGAAAGAACTTACGGAGGGACGGCTCGCTTAATAAAGGAGGGAGTTGGAATTGTCAATCCTTCTCTCCAGTAACTTTCAATGGGTCTTAGTTAGTACATTACTCCTTGGTGTTGCTTCAGGCGTAGTGGGTTGCCTCGCTTATTGGAAGAAACAAAGCTTAATGAGTGATGCGTTGTCGCATGCAGCACTACCTGGAGTGATTATCGCATTTATGCTGTTCCAGGTAAAAGATTTATTTGTGTTAATAGTCGGTGCAAGTCTAAGTGCATTACTTGGAGCATTTTTTATCATGGCAATTAAATCTACAACACGGATCACGGAAGATACAGCCATGGGGATGATTCTAGCCGTATTTTTCGGAGGAGGGATTATTCTTCTTACCTTAGTGAACCGAAATGGTGGGGGCAACCAGGCTGGGTTAGACGACTTCATTTTCGGTCAGGCGGCGGCAATGGTACGATCAGACGTATTATTAATGTCCGCTCTTGCCTCCGTTGTTATCTTAATTATTATCATTGGATTTAAAGAGTGGAAGCTTTTCTTGTTCGATCCAAACTTTGCTAAGGGTCTTAATCTTCCACTAAAAACAATGAATGTGCTATATATGATCATCCTTGTTCTTACCATTGTTGTAGGCATTCAAGCAGTTGGGGTTATACTCATGTCAGCCTTGCTCATTATTCCACCTGTAAGTGCAAGGTATTGGACACATTCTTTTAAGATGATGATGTGTTTATCTGGGATATTTGGTGGAGTAGCTGGGGCGATTGGGACGACAATTAGTGGCCTTGGATCAGGCTGGCCAACGGGACCCTTTATTGTAGTTACTTCTGGTTCTATCTTTCTAGTATCCTTATTTTTAGGAGTTAAAAAAGGTCTTGTCGTTGAATATCTCATGTTACGGAATAAAAAGAAGGAAGTATACAAACCGTTGTCTAGCACCTCTTTAGAAAAGGAGGGGAGACCATGACCATGTATACAGTATGGATACTACTAACAGCTTCACTAGTGGGAGTTTCTTGTGGAATTATTGGTGTGTTCTTGATTCTACGTAGAATGGCGATGATGGCTGATGCAATCAGTCATACGGTACTACTTGGGATTGTTGTCGCTTATTTATTGACACATAGTTTAAGTGGTATGCACATGTTAATTGGCGCTGCGATAGCAGGAATATTTACCACATTCCTTGTACAGTTGCTCCATTCAGGGGGAGTACAGCAAGATGCATCCATTGGTGTAGTGTTTACAACTCTGTTCGCACTCGGTGTTATTCTGATTGCAACGAAGGTTGGAAATGCACACCTTGATGTACAGCATGCTTTAATGGGGGAAATTTCGTTTATCCCTTGGAATACCATACAAGTTCCAATAATCGGAGAGGTCCCTCTGGCAACCTTTATATTACTAATTGTCTTGTTTATAGTCTTGCTAGTCATTGGGGTCTTTTATAAGGAATGGAAAATTACTACATTTGATCCGGCTCTTGCAGCTAGTATAGGGATCCCAGTTCTTGCCATGCACTACCTATTCATGACGCTGGTTTCCATCACTACGGTTGCAGCTTTTGATGCGGTTGGTGCAATAATGGTTGTCGCGATGTTGATCACTCCTGCTGCATCGGCTTACCTTTGGACAGATAGACTTCTTGTGATGATCGTCTTAAGTTCATCTTTCGGCATTGTATCAGCTATTATGGGCTATTACTTTGCATTATGGATTGATACATCCATTTCAGGATCAATGGCGTTCGCAACAGGTATCGTGTTTTTCATTAGCTTTATTTGTTCTCCAAAACATTGCTTATTGGCAAATTGGATTAAACCATCAACAGTAAAGTGAGGAAAGGAGGGAGTAAACATGAGTCAAAGCCCAAGAATTCGAAATAAAATTCTCAAGTACTCTATAATCTTTAAATGTATGGGCATTATTCATGAAGAAGATTTTACTACTATTAACCGCAAGCCGTCTGGAGATAGATAAGGATCATTAGAGATTAGAAGAATCCCTTTGGAAAATAACCTGCATGGGAGGCATCAAGAAGGTTATGGGTTCACCTATTCAAGAAAAATACCTTAAGGTCATATATGATAATTTAAACGATGAAGGGTTTATTAGGGTTTCTGAACTAGCCAAATCATTAGGTGTCACAGTTTCTTCTGCTTCTAAAATGGCCAAAAAACTAAGTGAACAAGACTATATAGATTTCCAACGTTATGGGAACATAACCCTTACAGTTAAGGGAATAAAAGAGAGTAGGCAGATCTATAGGAAGCATGATGTTTTAGTTCGATTTTTTCGCCTCATTGAAATCGAAGAAGAAAAGATTGAAGACGAAGTAAAAAGTATCGAAAATATGATAAGTCTTGATGTGGTTAAGAAGATTGAAGCCCTCTTGACAAATAAAAAGATAGTAACATAGATTTTTACTAGGTCAACAAGTATTGGGAAAGTTATTAAATCGTACACTAAGGTGCTAACAATTAGTCACAATTAAAGTATAAATAATTGTCCCATAAACCAGGCGCTCTTCATTCATAGGAAGTGCGCCTTTGCTTATGAGAATATTTACTCCTAGCTTGACTTGTTAATTGATAGTGATTATCATTTACGTATTATACCATGGATACAAAAGGAGAGAATGGCGGTTGGATTATTTTTCTTTTCAATCAAATTTTACAAATACAGAGTATGACATAAATGTCTATGTACCTGAGGTAGAAGCTCCTGAAAATGGATTTCCTATCATTTATGTGTTAGATGGATCCTCTTACTATTACTTCGTTAGAGATACGGTGAGATTACAGCATGGTAACTCTATTAAAACAGGAGTAAAACCGGCTATAGTAGTTGGTATAGGTCATAGAAAAGAAGAAATGCGCAGAAAGAGATTTATAGATTTTACTGCACAAGCTGAACAACTAGTAGTGGCAGAACATGCAAAGGGGAAAATTCCAGAAGAGTATGGGGGAGCTGAGCTATTTTTATCATTCATTGAAAAAGAATTAAAACCATTGATTGAACAACAGTTTACAATTAACTTAAAGGAGCAATCACTATTGGGTCACTCTTTAGGTGGTTATTTTACTCTGTGGTGTCAATTTAATCATTCCTCACTTTTTCAGAATTATCTTGCGATTAGTCCATCTGTTTGGTGGAATGGAAAAGAGTTAGTCGCTATGTGTAAAGAATTTATAGTTAAAGAAAAACACCCTAACGTGCTTACCTTTATTGCAGTCGGTGAACAGGAAGGATTTATGGTAGAAAATGCTCGGGAAGTGGTAGAAATTTTACAGACGCAAAACCGTAAAGTAGAATGCTACGTTGCACCAGCTGAAAATCATGCTTCAGTCGTACCTACTGTAATGAGTCGTGCTCTTCGTTTTGCCTTAACAAATGAGTATAAATGATAAAGAGTAGCATTTTGTCCAACGGAAGCTGCGTGCCAAGATCATACTCGTGATTTGTAGTTTAGCCAGTCACTCATAAATAGGTGGAAAACAGGTTACCGCTAGGGGATATCCTGTTTTTATAACCTAATCCAGTGGGCTAAATAATCACCGAGGTACAGTTGCTACTGTAACTTAAAGCGTTGGTCAACTTATCCAGGATGTCTTCTCATTATTTCCCTCTCCCCACTAACACCAAGGCTGTGATATAGGAAGTAATTGGAATCACGATCATCACACCAATTCCTGCACAAAGTATGGTAATCATTTCAGCACTAAATACCTTAGAATTCACTATTTCCCCAAGTGGATAAGATAAATCTTTAAACAAGATAAACAATGCTAAGGACCCACCAAAGAAGGCGAAGAATAGGGTATTGGTGCTTGTCCCGATAATATCTCTGCCAATACTTAATCCTGATCTGAACAAATCTTTCCTAGTAATGGTTGGGTTATGGTAATGTATTTCGCGCATAGGTGAGGAAATAGCAATGGCTGCATCTACAATGGCACCAATTGTACTTATAATAATGACAGATACGCCAATTTGTACAAAATCAATCCCAACATGAAGAGAAAACCCACTAAGCTCTCGAATTTCTTCTTCACCAAAACCTTGAATCATAGCTTTCTCAGTCACAATCAAAATGAAAAATAACAGAATAACCGTTGTAATAATAGAAGAGAGAAAAGCTGTCTTTGTTTTTGTGTTGATGTCATTAATAAAAAATAGATTAATACAACTAATCACTGCACATGCCACTAATGTTAAAATAGTCAGATTTACATTGGGATCATGCATAATAAATATGATGATCATCAATACTCCAAAATTGAAGAATAAAGCAAGAAAAGACTTTATCCCCTTTTTTCCACCAATTACTGTCATCAATAGAAATAGAATGATTGATAATAATACTAATGCATTCATAATCTAGCCCTCTTTCTATTAATGAAGAATATCGTCGTGTAAATGCCAATAGGAATAGTTAGCACAATTCCTATCCCACCAGCTAAGGCTCTAGCTAATTCTAATGAAAGATTCATGGAGAGAGTGTAGCCAAGAAGAGAGTTGTTTTTTAAATAGAGAATAAGCATAGGGATTGAACCACTTATATAGACGAAGAACAAAATATTTGTCATCGTCCCCATTATATCTTTTCCAATCTCCATTCCTGAAGCTCGTAGCGCCTTTACTGATATCTGGTTATTCTTTTCATACAAGCTGAAGATCGAGGAAGACATAGTAATCGCTATGTCCATTACTGCACCAAGAGAACCGATGAATAACCCTGCCATGTATACCATTTGATAGGGGCGTGATAAAAATTGGACGAGGCCATTCCCTGATGTGCTCCAAATAACAATGTACGCAATGAAAAGAGAGCTAAAAGTTCCTAACAGGGTGGCTATGATCGCTGAGTACGTTTTTTCATTAAACCCGTTAACGAGTAACAAAGAAATACCAGTAAATAAAATAATACTAACTCCAGAAATCCACAAAAGGCTTATTTCCGAATGATTAATGTATACATCTAAGGCATATGAAAGTAAAACTGCATTTATTGCCAAACTTAAAATAGAAAAAAGCCCTTGCTTTCTACCAATAATCAGTAATGTAATAATAAACACCCAGGCAACGAATACAACATATGTATCACGTTTAAAATCTTTTATAGTTCCAGTTAATTCTTGAGTTGCAGTCTCGACCTTATCAATTGATACGAAAATATCCTGGCCAACTTGAAATTCATCATCATAAGCCTTCGACAATGAATACTCATTAGGTAACTGAATAAGCTTCCCTTTAAACTCACTATTTTTTAAGACGGCCGTAATTTTTTGAGTGAATGAACGGTCCTCATTACCATACATATCAACAAGATTGGTAGTATCTATTAATTCGGTCTTTGTAATCTCGGCTATTGGTTGTTCATAAAATGAATAATTGTTGTGTACAAAAACAATCGAGATGACAAAAGAAAGTATCAAAATTATATATATAAAGAGTTGTTGTTTCGTAATCTTCTTGAATTGATTTACAACCTCCAAAGCTAAACCTCCAACTACTACAGAATGATAAATTCAACTTTCCTTTTGTGACTATATCATAATACCACCAAATGTTTTAGTAATGTAAGGAAATGTAAAAGGGTAATCTATAACATATTCTTTGGAATTTTATAGATTGTTCTGGAAATCTCTATTAGTAGATCGCAGTAGAGGATGAAAGATAACTCTGTTACACTCATGGTAGAATCAAGTTCATATTGGAGTGAATCAAATGTTAATTGGTCATATAAAAGAAATTGTTCGCCACCCAGTAAAATCTCTTCGTGGAGAAAGTGTCCATGGAACCAAAATTATGGAGTATGGTTTATATGGTGACCGAAGCCATGCATACATAGACGATTCTAACCAGAAAAATTTCTTAACCATCACACAATTTCAAGAAATGGTTCAATATAAAGCAAGATTTGTAGGAGAAGAATCGATGGAAGTATACCCAAAAGTGGAAGTAGTCACGCCTGAAGGGAAGGTTTTTGATTGGAAAGATGAAGATTTAATTAAAGAAATGGAAAACAAATCAAATCGATTAATTTCTACGAAAGAATATGCTCCATCTCATGTACCGATCGGACCAATTGAGGTAGAACATATTCTACTAGCAACAGATGCTTCCTTAAATAAGTTGAGTGAGCTTTTGGGAAAAGATGAAGTTGATTTGAGGCGTTTTCGTCCCAATTTATTTATTTCGCTAAATGAGAAGGAACCTTTTATTGAAGAAAATTGGATTGGAAGACGTATTAAAATTGGATCGGAAGTAGAATTGGAATTTGTAGGACTCTGTAAGAGATGTATGATTATTACGGTTAATCCAGATACTGCTGAGCGAGATCCGAGTTTACATAAAACGATTATAAAAGAAAGAAATAATAATTTTGGAGTGTATGCTTCCGTAATTAAAACGGGGGAGATTTATGTAGATGACGAGGTACATCTTCTTGTTTGAAGGCAACCGTTTTTATGATTTGTTTGTGAAATATGATATGGTGTAAAGTTATTGTATCCAGGCCAGGAAATTAAGAAGGGGAATGAATCTATTTGGCTAAAAACGAACCCGTATGTTGGAATAGATGAAATAGGTGCAAATGAAATCTCAGCTCAATTAATCGAAGCAAAGGAACAGTTGCTCAATTTAGATTATTCAATACTCCAAGCGTTGGGTTGATTACCTTAAAGACTAAGTAACCAAAGGAAAACACAAGTTACTATTAAAATAAATCTCAGTCCGGATCTTGATCTCGTTTTTTTATGATTTCGAGGTCTTTTTTCTTTTAATTGATTTGTTATTTTTAGTTGGCTCTTTTAAAGTTTGTTGTTGATTTCCGTTCCAGGACACTCGCCTTCCGCACTTGCACAGGATGTGCTGGCTTCTGCGTTGCTCACAGGACGTGAGCGACCTTAGCAGAAGTTCCTTTGAGCCTCCTCGGCGCTCACGCCTGCGGGGTCTCCTTCACCACGCTTCTCCCGCAGGAGTCTCGCATCCTTCCACTTCAATCAACTCTGCTAAAATCAACACTGTACTTTAACACAGCCTTAAGGTAAGACTTGATTTCAACTTAACAAGTGAATGGTTAGTTATTGGTTTATGATGACTATGAAGTAAAAATTAACATGTTCAATTAGTTTGATAAAAAGTATATAAGCATGGTATAAGTGTAAAAGAAGCAGGGACATGTTGCTTTTTAATATTGGGATAAGTGTTGAATGGTTTCCCACAATGAAAGGATTTGAATCTTGAAATGAATGATAATTTTTGGCGTGATTTACCACGACCTTTTTTTATACTAGCACCAATGGAAGAAGTGACGGATGTTGTGTTTCGTCATGTAGTGAGTGAAGCAGCGAGACCTGATGTGTTTTTTACAGAGTTTACAAATTCGGAAAGTTATTGTCATCCAGAAGGACAAAAAAGTGTACGTGGACGTTTGACTTTTACAGAGGATGAACAACCGATTGTTGCCCATATATGGGGAGACAAGCCTGAATACTTTCGTCAAATGAGTATTGGTATGGCGGAGCTTGGGTTTAAAGGAATTGATATTAATATGGGCTGCCCTGTACCTAATGTAACGCAACATGGAAAGGGAAGTGGTCTTATTCGCAGGCCTGATGTTGCGGCAGAGTTAATACAAGCAGCCAAGACAGGAGGATTACCTGTAAGTGTAAAAACAAGGCTTGGATTCAAGGAGTTAGACGAATGGAGAGACTGGTTGACTCACATTTTTAAACAAGATATCGTCAACCTCTCGATCCATCTACGTACAAGAGAGGAAATGAGCAAAGTAGACGCTCATTGGGAACTGATCCCCGAAATTAAGAAACTTCGTGATCAGGTGGCACCTGATACACTCTTGACGATTAATGGGGATATCTCTGACCGTCAAACTGGCTTAAAACTTGCTCAACAATATGATATTGATGGGGTGATGATTGGACGTGGTATTTTCCATAATCCATTTGCCTTCGAAAAAGAGCCAAAAGATCATAGTAGTAAGGAATTGCTAGACCTCTTAAGATTGCATATGGACCTCCATGATCAATACTCAGGTTTAGAGCTCCGTAAGTTCACAGCGCTTCATCGTTTCTTTAAGATCTATGTCAAAGGATTCCGTGGAGCAAGTGAATTAAGAAATCAACTGATGAACACAAAGTCAACAGATGAAGTGCGTACATTGCTCAATGACTTTGGATTCAATAACGATGGCATGGGAGAATAATAGAATTTTCCTAAGTAGGGCTTGGGCGGGACCTCAAAACACACTCTTGGCTTGTCGAGAGTGTTAACAAATTTAACACTCTAACCAATTAATCCCTGATTTTCGCATAGAGACCCTGCGATTTCAGGGTCTTTTTTGTATTAACTTTCAACTGTTTATCTTAAATTTTCTTCTAATTATTTTTCCCTTATTAATTTTGATCGAATTATTGTCATTCCTAGAAAGGGCGTAGTCTGGTATAAGAGGAATAACTTTGCAATATATATGAATGGATATACTTCTTAAAATCCTTAGGCAGGTGATTACATGGATCAATCATCAGAATTTAATAAAATGGACGAGAGTAATAGGAAAAAAGAACAACTCGATCAATTTCGTGTGGAAAATACCGGTAAGAGAATAACAACAAATGAAGGACTAAAGGTTTCAAATAATGAGAACACCTTAAAAGTGGGCGACCGTGGTCCTGTTTTAATGCAGGACTTTCATTTCTTTCAAAAGCAGATGCACTTTGACACGGAACGAATCCCTGAACGAGTTGTTCATGCTAGAGGATTTGGAGTGCATGGGGAATTTGAATCCTATAAGTCGATGAAAAAGTATACAAAGGCTGGATTCTTGCAGGAACCAGGGATTAAAACACCTGTGTTTGCAAGATTTTCTACGGTTCAAGGTGGCAGAGGGTCCATGGATACTGCACGGGATATACGAGGCTTTGCGGTTAAGTTTTATACAGAAGAAGGAAATTATGACTTTTTAGGCCTTCAATTTCCCATTTTTGTTATTCATGATGCCTTTAAATTTGTGGATTCGCAGCATGCTCTTAAGCCAGAACCGCATAACGACATGCCAACCGCTTCCGCAGCACACGATAACTTTTGGGATTTTGTAGCTAATAACCAAGAATCCGCACATTTTGTTATGTGGGCAATGTCTGATCGAGCTGTTCCGAGAAGTTGGAGAATGATGGAAGGGTTTGGCATCAATATTTTCCGATTTGTTAATGAACAGGGGAAATCGCACTTCGTCAGGTTTCATTGGAAGCCTGTCCTCGGTGTTCACTCCTTCCTCAACGAGGAGTCTCTTATCATTGGCGGAGTGGATCCAGATTACCATAGACGAGATCTAAGGGATGCAATTGAGCGTGGTGCTTATCCTGTCTATGAATTTGGGGTACAGATGATTGCCGAGGAAGACGAGCATAAGTTTGATTTTGACGTAATTGATCCAACCAAGATTTGGCCTGAGGAATTAATACCCGTAGAAAAAATTGGAAAAATGACACTGAACCGAAATGTAGATAATTTCTTCGCTGAAACAGAGCAAGTGGCTTTTGATGTAACCAATCTTGTTCCAGGAATTAACTTTAGTAATGATCCAATTTTACAGGGAAGAACCTTCACCTATAAAATTACACAACAACATAGGCTTGGAGGATCAAATTACCCTGATTTACCGATAAATAAATCGCTTTGTCCTTTCCATAATAATCAGCGAGACAGCTTTAGCAGATATCGAATTGATGTTGATCAAGTAAACTATTATCAAAACTCTATCGCAAACAATACACCTGGCCCAACACCTACAGAGGAAGGTGGATTTGTTCATTATCCTGAGCAAGTAAAAGGACCTATAGTTAAGGCGAGTAGTGAGTCTTTTAAGGATTTCTTTTCACATGCACGCTTTTTTTGGAATAGTATGTCTCCTGTTGAGAAGCAGCACATTATTGAGGCATTCAGTTTTGAACTTGCTAAAGTAAAAAGGGAATCTGTTCGCCAACAAGTAGTAGATATGTTTGTAAACGTTGATCAGGAAATGGCAACTATCATTGCCGAAAATGTTGGAGCAAACCCGCCAACTGGTCAGCATGTTCCCGTTACAGCTTCTTCCCCTGCTGTAAGTCAAGCGAATACGCCTCATTTTCCCCATACCTTAAGAGTGGGTGTACTTATTGGTGACGGGTTTAATGGGCAAGAGGTAAGAAAAGTGATCGGCACTCTGAAACAGCATGGTGTATTCATTGGATTTATTAGTGACAATCTTGGTATGGTAACTGGGGAAGATGGTACCAAAATAAAAATTGATCAAATATTTGTTTCAACTCACCACGCTCTCTATGATTCTCTCTATGTAGTGGGTGGGTATACGAAAAATCAAACAAGCTTCAATATTAACGTTGCTGAGTTTATAAATGGAGCCTACAAATACTATAAGCCAATCGGTGTGGCAACAACTGGACAGTCCTTTATTCAACCATCGGAATATAATAATTTAGCTGGTGTGGTTTTTGCTGCGGAAACCCAAGACTTCGGAGGAGAATTTGTTACTGCCATCGCTTCCCGACGTTTTTGGGATAGAAGGTAAGTTAAGTTAAGTAGTCTAAGAGAGTGTCTTGGAATTTGGATACATAGAAGCAGCACCACTCAGCTATACTGAAGTGGTGCTGTTTTTATTTAATCTATATCCTAAAATCAAGCATTAAACTGTTGACCAGAAAGTCTAGAAGTCTGGTTTCTAACGGTCATAGGTCTTGTTAAAGAAAACACTGCACACATTAAAGCAATAATTACGAGGACAGCTCCATACCAAGAAGTATGAGAAACGGTCCCGGTTTGACTCAACACGATCCCACCGAATGCGGAACCTAGTGAAATACCGATTTGTAATGCTGAATTATTAAAACTTTGCTGAATGTCAGATGTAGCAGGGTCTGTCTGAATCAAGTAGCTTTGCTGTGGTGGAGCTAACCCCCAACTTAATGCTGCCCACAACATCATCATCGGTATAAATAGAACGAGTGAGGAAGTTGAAAATGGCAATATAAACAGTATGACAGCAAATGCACTAATTACAGCGATGATGCTTTTAGGAGCACCTATCGAATCCGAAAGAATTCCTCCAAATGCTCCACCACTTACCGCGGCAATCCCAAACAGTAAATAACATAGACTAATCCAATTAGGGCTCAATTGCAGCTCTGTTTCTAAGAATGGAGTGAAGTATGCATAAAGCGTATAATGCCCTGCCAACATGAACATTGTTGCCAAATGGGCACTACCTATTTTCAAGCTAGCTACTGCTTTTAATTGTTGGGAAAGTGGAATCGTATTTTCTCCAGGGATTTTCTCAAGAAAAATTGAAATCAGAACAAAGGATCCAATCGATAAAAGAGCAATTCCAAGGAAAATAACTCGCCAGCCGAACGTATTGGAAATCAGAATACCTAGTGGAACTCCCATAACAAGCGAAGAACTAATCCCCACATAAATCAGACCTAAGGCCTTTGCACGATGTTCTGGAGAAACAATCTTGGCCGCAATAGTTAAGGAAAGTACAACAATTAGAGCTGTACTCATAGCGGTTAACACCCTTGCGGTCATCATAAACGTAAAATCCGAACTGAAATAGGTCATGATATTCCCTAAGAAGAACAGAAAAAGGGAAATTAAATATAATTTTTTTCTTTCTATTTTGCTAGTCAAAACTAATAACACTGGACCAGCAATAGCATAAATAAGTGCGAAAACCGTGATTAATTGTCCAGCTGAGCTTAATGAGATCTTTAAATCGTTTGCTATGGTAGGGAGTATGCCTCCTACGATTAATTCAACCAGTCCAACAGCAACCGTTGATAATGCGAGTATAAAAACTTTTATATTCATATTCTTTTTTTCTTCCTTTCTGCGAATAATCAAAATGAGACTTTTTAGAAAATAGCTCTGTTAACATAGGTGTTGATTTTCGTTACAGGACACTCGCTTTCCGTGGGGCGTGCGGTGAGCCTCCTCATCGAAAAGTGGAAGTGCCCGGTTAGCTCCGACAAGCAAATGTTCCTACATCAAGAAAAGGGTGATCTTTCCCATTTCTTGATGTAGGGTTATTTGACCTCGAGGAGCTGGGCACTGCAACTAGACAAGCTGCGCCTGCGGGGTCTCACCTGACACGCTGCCTCCCACAGGAGTCTCGCATCCTTCCACTACAATCAACTCTGCTAAAAATCAACACTCTACTTTAACAGAGCCCAAATAATAAAAAAAATCCTGATTACAAAAAATGAGCGATTCATTTTCTGTAATCAGGATTTTATGGTTCCTGGTAGAGACCCTCAAGCCATATTATTGAGGTTATACAGGTATAACTTATTTGGTTAGGAAAGCACTTTGAACAGTTTACTAGGTTTCACATGATTTTTCAAGTGTTAATTTCTAAATACAGACTATCTTAGCAAAGAAGGTTGTTATTTTTATAAAAAACCTGAAGGTAGTTGGTGCGGAAAGCAAGCACCTGAGACGGAAATTAACGGACTGGATTTTCAACTAAAATAAGAAGAAAATACGCGAGTAAGCATTTACTATAAAACTAAAATCATACTAAATATTAGATAAAAGTATACTATTTTTAGAACATAGCCTAGCTGATGATTATTGCATTGCTGTTCCTAATAATACATGATATCTTCAAAATGACAGCGCTTTTATTCTGAAAAATCTGTACACATACTTATCATAAAAATCAGTAGGAGGCACTTATGGCAACGATTATAAATCCGATTTTACCAGGCTTTAATCCTGATCCGAGTATTTGTCGTGTTGGAGAAGACTATTATATTGCTGTATCTACATTTGAATGGTTTCCTGGAGTTGGAATCTATCACTCTAAGGATTTGAAAAATTGGCGTTTAGCTTCTAGACCTTTAAACCGATTAAGTCAATTAAATATGATGGGAAATCCTGATTCTGGCGGAATCTGGGCACCACAGCTATCTTATAGTGATGGGAAGTTCCATTTAATTTATACCGATGTAAAAGTAACTGAAGGACATTGGAAGGATTGTCATAACTATCTTGCGACTTGTGAGACGATTGATGGTGAATGGTCAGATCCTATTTATCTAAACAGTTCAGGCTTTGATCCTTCACTTTTCCATGATGAAGATGGAAAGAAATACTTAGTCAACATGAACTGGGATCATCGTGTTGGCAATCATCCGTTCTATGGAATTGCTCTACAAGAATATAGCCCTGAAGAACAAACTCTGATTGGCAAGACGAGAATTATCTTTAAAGGAACAGATGTTAAACTAACAGAAGCACCACACCTTTACCGTTTGAATGGCTACTACTATTTATTAACAGCTGAAGGTGGAACAAAGTACGACCATTGTGCGACAATTGCTAGATCAAAAAGTATTGAAGGACCATATGAAGTCCACCCTGATAATCCATTAATTACATCGTTCCCTTATCCAAGGAACCCATTGCAAAAAGCAGGGCATGCTTCAATTGTTCAAACACATACAGACGAATGGTTCCTTGTTCACTTAACGGGTCGTCCATTACCTGATGAAAATAAAGCGTTATTAGATCCTCGGGGCTTTTGTCCACTGGGTAGAGAGACGGCGATTCAAAGACTAGAATGGAAAAACGATTGGCCGTATGTAGTAGGAGGTAATGAGCCTTCACTTGAAATAGAAGGACCTAACATTCCTGAAGTGAAGTGGGAGAGCGACTATCCCGAAAAAGATGAATTTGATTCAGAAACACTAAATGCTCATTTTCAGTCTCTACGTATTCCATTAGGTGAGGAGATTGTATCTCTGAAAGACAATCCGGGACACCTTCGTCTCTATGGTAGAGAGTCACTAACATCTAAGTTTACTCAAGCGTTTATTGCAAGACGCTGGCAGCATTTTAATTTTATTGCGGAGACAAAGGTAAAGTTCAATCCAGAAACGTTCCAACAATCTGCTGGTCTAGTAAACTACTACAATACCCAAAACTGGACATCATGCCAAATTTCATGGAACGAGGAAAAGGGAAGAATCCTTGAATTGATGACATGTGATAACTTCACATTTGCCCAACCACTACGCGGAAATGAAATTGAGATTCCTGAAGATATGGAATATGTGCACATCCGTGTGGAAGTAAAGACAAATGTCTATCAATATTCCTATTCATTCAATGGTGAAGATTGGATGTTGATTCCAGTTACATTCGAGTCATACAAACTGTCTGATGATTATATCCAAGGCGGAGGATTCTTTACGGGTGCATTCGTCGGTATGCAGTGTCAAGATACTTCTGGTCGAAAACAAGCTGCAGACTTTGACTATTTTATTTATAAGCCTGAATAAGTATTGGATTGCAATAGAATGATTTAAAAATAATCCAATTAGAGATCAAATCGTCTTTGATTTGGTCTCTTCTCTTTTTACTTGCGATGTTAAAATACTAGTTAATCACATAAACTAAAAACCATCCTAGACCGAATGGTTTTTTTGTTTATCAAGAATATTAGAGTCTAGTAAAATCCGATTTAATACTATTTCTGTATATGGCATAAAGTAGTTAAGGATTAGGCCGCCTAAACAAACGGTTAAGATCGTACCAACACCAATTGGGCCATTGAATAGTAAGGCCATTATCAAGAATATAAGATAAATGGAGGTTCTTGAAATCAGTATAGACGTTCTAGTTAATTCTTGGATGATTAAGATTAAACGGTCGATTGGAATAGGTGCAAAATTTGTGTGTAAATAAATAGCTGTCCCTATTCCTATAACCATTAAGCCAATTCCAAAGTATACAAGTTTGATAGACCAAAGTTCAGGTGTAATCAAATCCTTTAATAGAAATAGCCACATATCAATGCCAACACCCGTTATAAATGCGGTTAACAACCCCAAAACTTCAGGTCGTCGCCTTTTTAAAAATGAGTTGCAACACATTATGATAATAGCTATTATGATTTCCCAACTTCCCACTGTAAGCCCAATATTTATTGCTAGTCCTACCAATAGAGCATCATATGGTGAAGTCCCAAGGTCTGAATATATAGTAATTGAAATTCCAAGGGTTAATAGTAAGATTCCTATTACATAAAAAACATATTTCACTGAAATCACCTCTTTTTTAATTATTTTTGTTGCAAATGCAATAAAATAAAGTTACATTAACTATATGGTGAGTTTGTTGTATTTACAACAAAATTTTTCTAAGGAGATTATAATGAAGGAAATTCTTCGTGAAATTGGTATGATCGCAAGGGCTTTAGATTCGATTAGTAATATTGAATTCAAAGAATATGACCTAACAAAAGGGCAGTATTTATACGTTGTACGAATATGTGAAAATCCAGGAATCATCCAAGAAAAGCTTGCTGAGCTGATAAAAGTAGATCGCACAACAGCAGCCCGTGCTATAAAAAAACTTGAAGCAAATGGTTTTATTGAAAAGAGAGATGATGAAAACAACCAGAAAATTAAAAAGCTCTTTCCAACAGAAAAAGGAAAGAATATTTATCCATTCATAATAGGAGAAAATAATCATTCCAATAAGGTTGCATTAGAAGGTTTTTCTGAAGATGAAGTAGAGAATCTTTACAACCTTCTTCAAAGAGTAAGGAAGAATGTAGAAGTCGATTGGGAATTTGTAAAAAAGGGAAACAAGAGAAATTATTGATTAAATAGAAGGAGTGACAATATAAATGACAACAACTATAAAAAAGTGCACACTTGAAGATCTAAAGACACTTCAAGAAGTGAGTTATGAAACTTTTGACGAGACGTTTAAGGACCAGAATTCACCCGAAAACATGAAAGCCTATCTGGAAAAGGCGTTTGACATAAAGCAACTAGAAAAAGAATTAACTACGGTTTCCTCGCAATTCTTTTTTATTTATTTCAATGATGAAGTAGCTGGATATTTAAAAATCAATATGGATGATGCTCAGTCAGAAGAAATGGGTGATGAATCACTTGAAGTTGAGCGGATTTATATCAAAAGCAGCTTTCAAAAATACGGGCTGGGCAAAGAACTACTCAATAAGGCGTTAGAAATTGCAACCGAGCAAAATAAAAGGGAAATTTGGCTAGGTGTATGGGAAAGAAATGAGAATGCAATCGCGTTTTATAAGAAGATGGGGTTTGATCAAACGGGTACCCACTCTTTTTATATGGGGGATGAGGAACAAATTGATTTAATTATGACCAAAACGATTATATAAAGGTGGGTTCTTATGTACATTCCAAAGCATTTTAAGGTCACAGATGTAAATGAGATTTGGGAGTTTGTTCAGCAACACTCTTTTGGAACAATTGTAACAACTGAACAAGGGAAACCAATCGCTACACATTTGCCATTGGGGTTAAAGAAGAACGGGGATGATTGCTATCTTACAGGACATTTGGCTTATGGAAATCCGCAGTGGAAAACATTCGAAGCTAGTAAAGACGTGCTAGTTATGTTTCAAGGCCCCCACTCCTACATTTCTTCTTCTTGGTATTCGCACGAAAATGTTCCAACTTGGAACTATCAGTCGGTACATATTTATGGAAAAGCAAGTCTAGTGGAAAAAAATGAATTAATAGATGATTTAACAGCAATGTTGTATAAGTATGAACAGAAGCGTGAAAATCCTGTACTATGGGACACACTTTCTCCTGACTTATTAGAAAAACAACTTAAAGGTATTGTTGGTTTTAAGATTAAAGTGGAAGAAATCCAGGCTGCATATAAATTAAGCCAAAACCGGAATGAAACTGATTATAAGAACATCATTAATCATTTAAAAGATGATGGAAATCCAAATTCGAATCAAACAGCAGAACAGATGGAAAAAAGGTTGCGTTAATCGCAATCTTTTTTAGTTATGGTTAGTAGCAATTTTTTCATTTTAAATTCTTACGGAGCATGATGGAACATTAATAATCTATCATCGAATCCAGTAGGTTTAACGATTTAAAGAGGGTATTTTAATTTTTTTGCTCTGTTAAAGCTCGTTGTTGATTTCCGTTACAGGACACTCGCTTTCCGTGGGCGGGTTCGGGAGCCTCCTCGGCGTTACCGCCTGCGGGGTCTCCTTCACCACGCTTCTCCCGAGAAAAAGCTCTTTCCTTTTTCCTCACAGGAGTCTCGTGTCCTTCCACTTCAATCAACTCTGCTGAAAATCAACACTGTACTTTAACACAGCTAATTTTTTTTAGATAGCAAACTGAACTCTATCTTAGAATAGTGAATAAACTCTCATGTAGAGTACTAGTATTTTGATATATATCCAAAAATGTGATAATTTGTATAAATATTGAAGATTAACACCTATTGTTAAAATTCTCATATTTTGGCCGATAAATATTATAATAGCAAAATATCTTACAAGAGGTCTTACTATGAAACACTTACTTCCTTGGAACTTTGATTCCCATCATATTGTGTATTATACGATTTGTTTATTCATAATATTGACCACACCCATAATCATTAGGATCATTTCACAAAAAAAGTTACCCCATATTCCTAGAAAATTTAGTATCTTTTCTACGGTTTTATTCGTTCTGCTGACATTCACTACATTTTTCTTAGGACAAATAGCTCATGTTGTGTTTGTGGACAAGGAGCATGAGATTATTGAAAGCTATGCAAAAGATACGGGTAGTCTGATTGGAACGGAATTACTAGAATTCGGACACGAAGCGCTACATTTCAATACTAATAGCGATGATGAGCTTTATCAAACGCTCCTGACCAAAATGACAACCTGGCAAGAGAAATTGGAAATCCAAAGTATATATACGTTAAAGAAGAATAGTCAAGATGAAATCTACTTTGTTGTTTCTCCGCCAACAGATTACAATAATGATGGTTTAATAAATGCTGATATTGAACAAGTAATCCCAATCGGAAGCATATATGATGAAAATATTCCCGAGCTTAAAGGAGCATTCTTGGGTGACTTCATGATGCAAACTGTTCCAACAGTTGATTATGGGGTCAGTAGTATAAGTGCTTTTTATCCAATCATCAACCAATATTATCAAGTAGAATCTGTACTAGTATTGAATTTTGATGGTGATGATTATGCCAAACGTGTAGAAGAAGAGCATCTAAAAATTAATATATTAATCATCTCTCTTTTAATTATTGAGGGACTTCTCTATTCCTTGTTTTACCTTTCTTCAATTGAAAAGCTAAAGCTAAAACAACATCATAAAGAACTTAATCAACTAGCTTATTTTGACTTATTAACTGGATTGCCGAACCGAAGATATGTAAATGATGTAATGAACATAAAAGATCATGATGAGATAGCTCTATTATTTATTAGTTTAGATGGTTACTTTAAGGTAATAGATTTATTGGGATATGGAAAGGGAGAAGAGTATATCTCAAAAATTATAAATACAATAAAACCCAAAATTGATCACTACGGAATACTAGTTAGGTGGGGTGAAAAGGACTTTGTTGTACTTGTTCCCGAATTTAGTAATTGTGATAATCTACTGGCAACTTCACAAACAATCCTAAAACATTTACCTACATCAATTAGAATTGGTGAGAGACAGTTTGAAGTAACACCAGCTATAGGAATAAGTATCTATCCTAAGGACGGGAATGATTGGTCAACACTTATTAAAAATGCAGATATAGCCAGATTTCATTCTAAACAGTTAACTAATGGAAATATTAAATTTTTTGAAGAACAATTACTAGTTAGTATTCATGAAAAATTGTCTTTTGAGATGGATTTCCGCAAAGCAATAGAAGCTGAACAATTTGTCGTTTATTTTCAACCTCAAATAGAATTAGTGTCTGGTAAATGGATTGGTCTAGAAGCCTTAGTGCGATGGAATCACCCTGAAAAAGGTCTTCTATCACCCTTTTATTTTATTCAACTTGCTGAAGAACTACATCTAATTGATCAACTTAGCGTTTGGATTTTTGAACATGCATTCATGCAAATCAAGGACCTTAATGATGAGTTAAATATGAATCTAAAGATTTCCGTTAATCTATCACCAACTCATTTTAAAAGTAACACCTTATTAAGCGATCTACAATCAGTGGTTCAAAAATCAGGAATTAACCCGGCTTTAATCGATTTTGAGATTACAGAAGGAGCACTTTTAGATTTTAATCATTCTATTACAATTTTGAACCAAATTAAAGATTTAGGAATGTCCATTAGCTTGGATGATTTCGGAGCAGGCTATAGTTCGCTTAGTTATCTAAGTAGATTACCAATAGACCGATTAAAGATTGATCGACAATTTCTACAGAACAATGACTTTACTAACAACACATTATTGAATTCTATTGTGAATCTTGGTCATAATCTAAACCTAATTGTATTAGCAGAAGGGGTAGAAACAAAAGAACATGTGGAACTTTTGAGGGAATTCGGATGTGATGAAGTACAGGGTTACTATTATTCCAAACCGGTATCGCTAGAAGAGTTAAAAGCATTGCTTCTAACATACGAGGATCATTCTTAATTGATTACCGGGTAGCATGAGTGTAGGATATTAGTCTAAAAGCACAAGCTCTAAAAACTATGAGCTTGTGCTTTTTCATGATATCAAAACAAACATTATTTTACAGCATTTTTTATAAAAGTATAGAGGCATAAAGAGGCCAACTGGGTTGTAAAAAGAATCATACTACCGACAACCTGTTCCCGTTGTGGGGGAAAAGGAAGTAGCGCCTCGACAAGATCTTCTTCGATAATGGGCTCTGCTAATTCTCCTAAGGGTAAGCAAAGTTCAAGTGAAGTGATTATTAAATCCATGTCTGTATAAATAGAATAGAAGCTTTGTTTAGATAGAAAAAATACAGCTGCCAAAGGGATGAATAAAATGATATAGCCCATATAATATATCTTCCGATGCTTGTTGGTTAACCGATTTAATTCTTTTATTGGCGGGAAAATAGCACACCAAAATATAAGGGCAACTACAAACATCGCAAATAAATAAAAATAATGTAAGAAGAGGTTGATTCTAACGTAATCAAAGATAACTGGAATATGATAACTAATAAATAGTACGTGAAACAAAATTAATGAACCAGTTGGTTTCATGAGTCTAAGCAATAGCTGATCTAAAAAGGGTACAGAAATTGCTTTTTTTAGAAACTCACCTTTTAGCCCTATAGCGAGTAAAGGAGCTGAAAGGAAAAAAAGCATAATCATTTGGATCATATGTGCTCTAAATTGAATTCGTCCTAATAAGTTTAATGGACTACCTAAAGCAAAGAAATAAATGAAAAGCCCCAATACAAATAAACCTGATTTAAGCCTTGTGTGAGTAGGGGAAGTTGGTAATAAAAAAAAGTACAAAGCAATGGTCAATAAAATAAAGTAAAGCACACCGAAATTCCATTTTTCATGATATGTGAAGTCTTCTAAAATCGTTTGAAGTATATCCATGTGATCTCAACCCTTAAATAGTAGTAGTTGCTCTTATTTTAAAGAAGTACATGTGAAGTGGATGTGATGTTCGTCACTTTTATAACAAGAAAGGGAGAGGGAATAAGGGGAGAGACTGTATAGAAGCTATTTTGAAATGATAGGTGCGAAAAATGTAAATTATTAACATAAAAATGCAGTGTATGATATTATATCTGTACATTCCTAAAGAAAAAAAGGCCTTTCATCAACAGGAAAGTATGCTCATATAAAAACCAAGATTGGGAGCACTTGTAAGTAGAAAACACTTTTATGATGAGGTGATTTTTTTGAGTACAAATATTATCCTTAGTGAACAGTTTGAAAACAACAGATTGGACAATAAATTAGTGTGGCAATGTGAACCTAAAGAATGGTTTATAGACAGGAGCACCTCACAACTCGTTATAAAAACGGATGAAAACACCGACTATTGGCAAAAAACACATTATAATTTCGAAGCAGATAATGGTCATTTTCTATATACCGAAACAAATAAAAATTTCAGAATAACTACAAAAGTCAAGACATTACCTAAATCAAAGTATGATCAAGCAGGACTGATGATCAGAATCTCGAAGGACGTATGGATGAAAACGTCATTAGAATACATACCAAATGGAAAAAGTAAATTGGGGGCAGTTGTGACAAACCACGGCTATTCCGATTGGTCTACACAATATATAGATTATGAATATGAACACTTGTATTTCAGAATATCAAGGATTGGTCAAAACGGATACGTTGACTATTCACTTAACGGAGAAGCATGGAATCAAATACGTATTGCTCACTTAGATATACCAGGAGACTCTGAAATTAAAGTGGGCTTATATGCATGTAGTCCACAAGGGAGTAACCAAGAAGCCAGATTTGACTATATAGACATTGAACAAATTTCTAATGATCCTAACGAGGCTTATTTATAATTGAAGAGGTGCTAATATTAGACTGTTTTTATGATGTTGATCT
Source organism: Bacillus sp. AK128 (assembly GCF_053903075.1). Classification (NCBI taxonomy): domain Bacteria; kingdom Bacillati; phylum Bacillota; class Bacilli; order Caryophanales; family Bacillaceae; genus Bacillus; species Bacillus sp. AK128. Next base: position 1,894,888 of record NZ_CP096379.1, read on the forward strand.
TAGTTTTCATAGTTTGAATGTTAAGATAAAAGTTACATACTGGCAAGACGATAACGGCGAGAACATTTTAATATTTAGATTCCTGAACATCATGAAGATTCATGATAGCTATCGACGGATTTAATAAAACAACTAGAATGGTAGTTCATTAGCATAGTTAGTTTATTAATTAGTAATCGTTGTGAATTAACCATAGAAGGATTGGGGGGCTTTAATGTTTTTAAGGAAATTTTTAGTATCTGCTTTAACCACTGTCTTAACTGGATTTTTTCTTAACCTATTTTTTGCAATAATGGATGGCTTTGATCATTATGATTTATTTGCTGTTTTTGGAGTTCTTCTTGTTGGTGTGGCTCCATTTATACTTTTTATTGGCTTACCAGTATCAATCCTATCTGACTATCTAACTAAGAATTTAAACGGCAAACAAAGAAATAAAAAAGCATTTTTGATTCATAGTATTTTTGGTCTAATTATTGGTGTAGTCCTTTCTTACTTTTTTGAACACTTCCTTCTTAGTCCATTAACATTAATAGCCGCATTAATATTCTGGATCGTTGATGAAATTTTTAGAAAGAAATTCAAGTAACGAGAAATTATCTTCAATAAAGACTTGTACTCTTATCCAATTAATAAAACGGTCACTAATCTAAGAAGGATTAGTGACCGTTTTTTGAAGGGAAGGTTAGTGGAAGATGATGAAACTTTTAGTTGTTTGAATCGTATTTATTTGAAAGTCTCTTTTGGTAAAGATTGTTGTTATTTGATTAGCATTGTTAAAGCATTGAGTTGATTGGAGCGGAAGGCACTCGACTCCTGTGGGAGATAGAGGGAAGCTTGAGACCCCGCAGGCAAAGACGAGGAGGCTCAAGTCCCTCCCCACGGAAAGCGAGTGCCTGCAGCGGAAGTCAACGGACCCAATATAATTTCATTTTTTGTGAAATAGCAACAAAGTATGCGAAAACAGCCATTTGAAAAGAGAAAATTATATAGGGAGGAGCTTTTACTTTATGATCTTTCGTTCAAAAATAGATACCTTTTTTATCAACTTTATGTCAGTTGTTGTACTCGTTATTGCTGTAGTATCATTCTTTCCATTATTCGTCGAAGGCGGGACACAATTAGCAGTGGTTCTAATTCTCAGTTCAACTTTCCTTATTGTGTCAAGTTTAATTTTATGGACTGCTTTTTCAGTTAAGTATATTTTCTATCATGATTATTTACTCATAAAAGGTGGACCGTTTAGAAGTCAAATTCATTACGAAAACATAACAAAGGTAACACCTACAACTGATATATTTACAGGATATAGAATTTTATCATCGAGAGATGCACTTGAACTTTTCAATAAAACAACACTTTTCGGAAGTGTTAAAGTTTCACCTAAAGCGAAAAGAGAATTTATTAATGAATTAAAAACTAGATGTCCCAACGTAAAAATACAAGGTTTTGAAGGAATACAATTAAAGTAACGAGTGGCTATTGTAAAATTAGAATGGAACTAATATTTAGATGAGGTGTTTATTTGGAAAGCTTTACTTACACAACAGAAACAGAGAGATTAATAGTAAGACCATATAGCAAAGAAGATTATTCAAATTGGTTAACTCAATTTAATAATAGAATGCCTTCACAGCACAAGTATGATGACGGTAAAGTAGATATGAGTATTTGTACTGAAGAATGGTTTAGAGATTTGGTAGATAACCATCAACAGATGGCTTTAGAGGATAAAGTGTATGTCTTTGGCGTTTTTCGAAAAGAAGACCATGCTCATTTGGGTGCAATAGACTTCTCTACAATTATGAGGGAAGATTTTCAATGGGCGAGGATAGGTTATACCATCCATAATCAATTTTGGAGAAAAGGTTATGGAAAGGAATCTGTTAAAGCTGCAATAATTCTAGCTTTTGAAAAGCTAAATTATCATCGTATTGAAGCACATATTAATCTTGATAATAATCCTTCAATAAGATTAGCAGAAATTGTTGGAATGCAATTTGAATGCATTAGAAAAGGTTTTATTTATGAATTTGACGAATGGACTGATAATCTAATTTACTATATTAATTCAAAGTAGCTCTTATTAAACGGTACAATTGAAGCTGTTTCAGAAGGAAGAGATGAGTATATGAGGAGGCTTCGAGACTCTTTCTTTATTGAGATATAGGTAAATTTAGTACAAAAGCACGGGTTGAATACTGTTAAATAAATTTTGGGGGTGTTATATGAATAATAGAGTTAAAGATGCCTATAATCAGCTTGCTAGAGATTATGAACATAATGTAGATACTAAGAACGTATATAACATTGATTATGAAAGACCTGCTATGATGAAATTAATTCCAGCAGAAATAAAAGATCTGAAGGTTTTTGATGCAGGTTGTGCAGCAGGCTGGTATACACTTCAGTTAATTAAGCTTGGTGCAAAAGTGATTGCTTCAGATATAAGTCCCGAAATGGTAGCAGCTACTAAAAGGCGTATTGGAGAAGATGCTGAGGTTTTTTGTTTAGATATAGAGCATAGACTTCCTTTTGAAGATGAATCTTTTGATCTTATTGTAAGTTCTCTTGTACTTCATTATGTTAAAGATTGGAGTAAAACCTTCAACGAATTTCAAAGAATATTAAAACCAGGTGGAAAATTGCTCTTTTCAGTACACCATCCATTTATGGATATTAAACTGTCCGAAAATGACGATTACTTTTCTACTGAACTTATTATCGATAAATGGAAGAGACAAGGGGAATTAATTGAAGTTCCATTTTATCGACGACCTCTTAATATAATATTAAATGAAACGCTTAAGTACTTCTCAATTGAGAAGGTAGTCGAGCCTCAACCTACTAAGGAATTTAAAATAAAAGAGCCTGAAAAGTATGAAAGATTAATGAAGAATCCGCATTTCATAATTGTAAAGGCTATGAAAAGTAATAAAGGGAGATATGATTTATGAGTGAAGAACAATTATTTCAACAAATGAAAATGTGGCGTAACTGGACTGTTGAATTTCTTCGTACAATTCCCGAAGAAATCGCCGACCAAATTCCTCATGGTCATAACAATAGTATCCGTTGGAACACTGGTCATATTTTAGTAGGTTGGGATCATACAATGTTTTCAGCTGTTGATAAGGAGAGACAAATGCCCCTGTCTTATCACTTGATGTTTCCGAGAGGAAGTAAACCAGAAAATTGGACAGAACAACCTCCGACAATGGATAAGCTTATTAAACAGTTGGAAGAACAACCTATTCTTATTGAGCATGCGTGTAAGGACCACCTTGATAAACCACTTAAAGAATCTTTTTTAGGTATGAGAACATTGGGAGATATGGTAGTTTTTCATATGAACCATGAAAATCTACATATGGGAATAATTAAAAGTATGAAGCAAACTCTTTTAAAATAATTACATTTTTATTAAGGGAGCGTTGATCCAAGGATTAACGTATTTTTTTTGTTGAAGTTATTAAACTATTGGAGCCGATTATCAAATTCGTAATAGTTGTGACTTATTCCTAAAGATTAAAGACTTGCTGACAGCCGCGAATAGAAAAATTAATGTTTATACACCTTGATGTGTAATCTATGTGGCTATATCTGTAAAGTGTTCCTCTTATATTGAAAAACCAAAAACCGCTTGTTAAGCTACCTTTGGAACATGGCTATGTATATCGATGAACGAAAGGCGAATTACACCTACTCTTTCGTCAAAGTTTATCCTTACCATGACTAATGGTAAAAGTGTTGATGTAACAAGAAGTTATTACTACATTTTTAAAGAGTATTTCGGAATATAGAGGAGGCGATTACATGGTTTTTCCTATTTATTTTCTCGCATTGTTTGCAATTCTAATGATATTAGTCGCTACCGTTTTCATCTATTTTCAAGTCTATAAACGGCATATTAACAAGGCTTTAGGAGCAAACGAAGGCAAGCGTACTTCAATGGTCCCTCCATATACTATCGCTGCTATCGTTATGACCATCATAGTCTTCCTTATTTGCATATTGATTAGCTATTTTGTCGGATATGTTAATGCCTATAAAGATCACGAAGAAGATGCATGGGTGATGTCACATTCTGATATTCAGACATTCTATGCAGAAGTAAATGAAGTTGGCGAGAACACACTATTGGTTGAAGGTATTTCCCTCAATGATGAGAATTATCGAGGTGAGTTCCAGTATGATGTATGGGGAGAAGTGAGTATATATCGGCAGGATACTGTGATCCCACTTTCTGATTTGTCAGAAGGTGATTTGGTTTCAATTACACTAGTCACTGACCGCACTGGTATTACAGATATCTTCAAAATTCAGCTATTAGCTGACAAGAAGTAATCCCCGTGTTCGGACAATATCATATCATTGTCATAGGGGGGATGTTGTGAAAAATAAAAGATGGTTCTTATACCCTGCTTATGGCAATAAAACATACAACTATTAAAAGGTAAGTTAGTTCAATAAAAAATGTTGACTGAATGTTTAGTATATTGTATGATTAGAAAAATTTTACATAATACAAACACAGTGATTAGGAGTATTAAGGAACCTTTATTGTTTAGAGAGCTACCGTTTGCTGAAAAGGTGGTCAATAAATTCCCCAACTCGCCTATGAGTGGTTAGACTGATATGTAAGTCTAGACGGTTTACTTCCGTAAAGAAGTTATTGAGAAGGTTTGTTCAAGTATTTTTAGGCAAACCAAGAAGAGTGGTACCACGTTAGGGTTAATCCTGTCGTCTCTTTATGAGATGATAGGATTTTTTATTTTTTCTATAAAAATATTAAAACAGGATATGGGGGATGTTTCATGGTAGAGTGTTTTATTTGTAACAAACATAATGGAACCATAAAAGTTGCTGGAAATAGCATTTTTGAAGACGAGTATATTTATGTTGGACATATTGATAATAATGGGAAACCAAACTATTTAGGACATCTAATGATTGACTTGAAGAGACATGTGCCTACTCTTGCCGATATGAAACCAGAAGAAGCCAAAGCGTTTGGGGTTATTATGGCTAGATTAAGTAAAGCTCTTAAAGAAGTTGAAAAGGCTGAGCATGTATATGCTCTTGTGTCAGGTAATGCCGTTCCTCATCTTCATATGCACTTGGTTGCTCGCTATCCAAACACTCCTGAACAATATTGGGGTCCTTTTGCAGTCTATGACTCTCCAAATGCAAGGATGGGCGAGGAAAATGAAGTGGTGGAGCTATGCAATAGAATTAAAGTTTATTTAGAGACAAATCCATATGAATAGAATAGATAAAGACGTAGAATACACATGGGTAGGAAGCCAAGAAAATTTCGTAGATACATTAAATATATATAAGATAAGTCATATTGTCTTAGGACGTTTTGGAGGTAATACTGCTGCTGGTCAATATAAGAATGAAGATGGTTGTATTGCATGGGTTAATGAGGAGTTAGATTATGAGTTTGTAGTGCTTTTAGATGCACATTCTTCGGCTGAAAGTGCTGAATTAGTAGTGGCAACTATTCAATCTCTAAAGGAAGAAATTAAAAAGCTACTTACGTTTACACCTCGAGAATCCTATGATTGTCTTTATAACCTATTTTTGACTACTTTTGAAAGTAAGAGTTTTAAAGAAGCTTGTAGAAATGTACAAGGAGAAACAGCCTTTTTATGTGTTGTGAGAAAGTATAAATTCATTTGGTGGTTCTCAGTTGGCGATTGTGTACTTTATTTAAATCACCCAGAGTTATCAGATCTAAATGAATACCAACAAAACCATCGTAGTTTCTATGAATGGATTGGAAAAGTGAATACTTTTGAGTTAGACGTACCTTGTTTCAGTTCAGGAACAAAGGAGCTTAGAAAAGGGAGAAATCATATATTTTTAACTACTGACGGGCTTATAGAATGTCCTAACACAAATTTTAGTAATCCAAATGAGTTATTTAAACCATTTGATAGTTTCACAAATGATGAAAGTGTACGGAGGTTGTTGGAGGAAATAAAGAAGAATAATGTCCGTGATAGCACGACAATCTTATCATGGTTTGTTGACATTAACGAGGTAGGAAGTCAACCAAGCAATTGAAGTATATTCACTAACGGGTGCGCGTTGTTGATCCTAGAAGGGATTGACACTATGTTAAAAAAATCTATTTAACTAATAGCAGTAATGTTCAATGATATAAAATTCTCTACTTCATGTGAAACTTTATTGGGGAGGATCATCATGGCTTTATTAGAATGTGTGGCTAAAAATAATAGTGTTTCTATTCATTACTTAGAATCTATGGATTATACCTCTTACTTAACCCCTTTAGTTTATGTTCCAGGGGGATTGGGTTTTGCGGAAAAATTTAGAGATGAGATGAACTTACTTTCTCCAAGACGATGTATTTCTCTTAGTTTAAGAGGTAGAGGGAAAAGTGATGGACCTCTATCAGGCTATACTTTTGAAGAGCATGTTTCAGATATTGAATCAGTTGTATTAAATAGTGGAATTGATGGATATTGTTTAATGGCTTATTCTATGGGGGTTCCTTATGCAATTAAATTTGCTTCAGAAAATCCAGAACAAATAAATGGGTTAATATTATGCGATTATCAAGCAAAGTATCCTTCAATTCCAGAGTCGTGGGTAGAATGGGTTTTATCTAGAGGGTTAATAAAAGAAGAACGTCGCCACGTGGTAAGGGGGATCCAACATGATTCCAAAGAAATTTATTTATGGGATGAGTTGAAAAAAATTACTTGTCCAGTTTTAGTTATCAAAGGTGGAACAGAACAGGCACTCTTAAAAGAAGAAGCTACTGAAATTTATAAGAATCATTTAAGTAATGTGGATATAGTAGAGTTTTCTGATTCAGGTCACGAATTATGGATTCCAGATTACAATAGGTTTTTGACCAAGATTGGACAATTTTTAGAAAAAGTTGATAAAGAATGAGTGATCAATTAGGAAATAAATGACTTTAATAAACATTAAACCATAAATCCTCTATTGACGTAACGTAGTTTAGTGGAATAATACTTTTCTTTAGGCCTTACTTGTCAGGAGTAAGGTTTTACTTTTGGTTAAGGGAGAAGAAAAAATGTGGGAATATCTTGTAGCTAGAATAACAGCCTTAATTACTTTAGGTATCGGAACATTACTGATTGTTCTATTTCCTATAATTTATAAAGAGAATAGGTACTTTGCGTGGGTTAGTTTATTAGTTGGGATTTTTATGATCGCGATTCTATTATATTGGATTTTTGGTTACGAGGTTTATAGAGATGGTTTTACTCCACCTTATTAAACAATAGAAGTATGTTTAATAGAATAGGAAGGGGAAGAGTTTAAGAAAATGGCTAAAAAACAGAATATTATTGGTACGATACTTTTCTTTTTTATTATTTTTTCCATCATGACAAACCCATCGAAACAAGATTATATCAACTATACCAACTTTGATGAAAAAAAGATGGAGGAATCCCATGAACAACTTAATTTTGAAGTAGAAAGAATCAATTTCTTCTTATTTTCAACTTACGCAGTAAAAGAGTTAACACTTGATCACTATGGTATTGTTCATTTAGGATTTTCGGGAAATTTTTTTCAAATATCTGAGGGGCAATACGATTACCCATGGTGGTTAGAATTATTCAACTAAAGGGATAGTTGAACAAGCTAATTCTGGGTAGAAGACACCTTAAGAGTTTAGTGAATTAGGAGGATATAATGTTTACTTTTTTAGTAGAAAACGAATGTTGGATTATATTCTTAAAACACACAAGAAAGAGGCTAAGCTAACACGTGCGAGTGCTTATAAGCACTTGCTTCTTGTGCTAACGGTAAGGTTTGTTCAAAAAGGAGATCGCTTTTTTGGAAGTAGGATAAGCAATTTCTATATGGGGGAGATAGCGTGAATTATATTTACCACATGGTTCCAAAGGATATGAAGGGTTTGGAGCTACATCCATTGAATCAACTTAAAAATGAATATCCCGAACTCTTTGAAAGGTATATTCAAAAATATTTTGATCACCCTGAGAGACCAAAACTTCTAGAGAAGAAGGTGCCTAAATTAGACTGCTTATGGAATGACGTATTGCACTTTCTACCTATACACCCCTTCCACGTTTATAGTGCTATCACTGACTTAGGAATAAAAACTAAAGAGGAACAACAGTTTTATAAAATACCTATCCATAAATTACAGTCAAATAAAACTGCTATATATCATTATTCGAAAGAAAACTATGGTGGACCAGCTGCTGATATTGATGTGAATGAGATTGAAATTTTAGATACTGACGAGTATGAAGAACTAATAGAATTACCAAGGGATACTATAGAGTATTACAGAGTTGAAAACGAGAAAGGAAATAGATTCGGACTTTTTCCTTATATCCCTCATGTTCTAAGCCTTGGGAAAGTTAATATAGAGGATGTGGAAGTCATAACCTGGAATGAAAAACCGACCTCTATTAACCTACATTAGTTGCTCGTTTGTTTCTTTCACGCTACGGGTTCGGATTGAAGAGGAAGTCCCTTTTTTGCTAACGGAGAAGAAGAGTTTAATAAAGGTATTTCAGTTGATGAGTAAAAAATTTAGTTAAGGAGTTAGCGAACAAATGAATAAAATAAGTCGGTGGTTGATTGTGTGTGTTCTAATTTTATTTGGAGTTTTATTGTTAAACAAAGGATTAGATTTAAGGTCACTTGGAACGAATGTTGATGGAGATGGCATTGGAGTATACTTTTTAGGTTTTGAAATAAATGATAGAGTACCAGAAGAAAGTATCCCATCATATGCAGTTGGATTTTTCATATCAAGTTTTTTAGTGGTAATCGCTTCGCTTACTTTTGTTGGAATGAATTTGAAGTCAAGAAAAAAGGAAAGTTAATTTTTTATAACTTTTGACTAACGGATGCGATTCTTAAATAACATAGGATCGCCTTTCTATTCAAGTAACGGGTAAGGTTAGTTTCACAAGAAAGGGGGATCTATTTGGTTTTTACATGGGTTGTTGGAATCATTAGTATAATTTGTTCTTCTGTATGGTATGGCGGTGCACCCTCACTTACAGATGTGTTCCTAGGTTTTATATTTGGTGCCTTAATTGATCTGTACAATTTAATTAAAGAAAAAGGAAAGTAATCTATATTAAGCTGAGAAGAGTTATTTTGACTAACGGTAAGAAGAGTTGAACAAGACATAAAGGTGAAATTCAATCAGTAGAGGGGGAAACAATATAGAATTCGCATTAACATTCTTACTATTTGTTGCAATTATCCTTCCATTTACCACCTTTGTCCATGAACTTGGTCATGCCTTAGTAGCATCTAAATTACTTAAAGTACCCGTGGAGATTAGATTAGGGAAGAAATTTAAAGGTAATGGTTTTACTGTTGGAAGATTAACCATAAAGGTACAACCATTGAGTGGGTGGGTTGGGTTTTTTAGTTATAACGTTTCAGCAGAAAAAGGCAATAAGGCTAAAAGTATCGCCATATTCCTTGCAGGTCCGTTTTCATCACTATTATTATGTTGTATTTGCTTTCTACTAATTTCTTATGTTAGTTTTCCTACGGTTGTTAACTTTATAATGAAAGCAATTATGAATGCAGCACTAGCTCAATTTGTAATTACAATAACACCGATAAGGTATCCATCTTTTTTGGTGCATATAGTGGAATATCCAGCGATGGTTATAAAGTAGCAAAATTACTTCAACGTTTGCTTGTTGCATTAACGGGGGCAATTCTTCAAGAAGGAGAATTGCTTTTGCTTATTCAAGTAAAGGGAAAGTTAAGAAGGTGTTGGGGTTTTATGGTATATTTGTGTGGGAGGTGAAATTTTTGCGAAAATTATGGATGTTGCTTTTCTTATCATTTTTACTTTTTTTCACTACTGCTTGTAACATTTCACAAGAACCCAAGATAACTATCGAAGCAGTCGTTTCAAAATTAAGTGAAGAAGAATTTGATTATTTTGGAACACATGGATTAGACAATCCTACAAAGGATGATTTTCGCAAATTCACCTTTGATTTTGAAGTTGAACACTCGACAGAAATTATAAGAAAAGTTGAATTCCCTGAACGTAAAAGTTGGAAAGAGGCTATAAATACAATAGACAATAATAAAGATAGATATTGGTTTGGCGAAGGTAATAGCCAAAATAACGATAGTGAAAACTTTGCAAGTTATGGGAGTGAATTTGTCTTCTATTCCAAGGGATTGAGTGAAGAAGAAATTATAAATGCTTTTAATTCCATCATTTTAGAGCTTTATCTGGACACAGAAGAAGGAGAAAGTATTACAAGTGAGTATAATGTTGGTGATTTAATTGAATTTGATACATTAAACTAATGGGGGCGTTGATCCAAGAAGGGATTAACGCTATTTTTATAGAATCTATTGAACTAAAGGTAAGGTTTGTTGAAAAAGAATTTCAATGTGAATAAATAAAAGGGGGATAACTGCTATCGATAAGAAAACTATTGTGGGTGGGATTGTACTTATTATTTTTGTAGGTTACTTTTTATATGAACAATCAAAGAAAACGACTTATGAAGAAGTTATAGCTAATTTGATTGATGAAGATGAAAAGGTAGAACAGATAATAATTTATAGTCAAATACCACTTGTAACAAAAACTGCATCAGCTACAATAAATGACCCAAAATTGATAGTTAATATTTTAGATCAACAGATAAAGTTAAAAGAAATAAACACACTGAAACTTCCTCCAATTATGACCACTTTAGTTTTAAACACTGATAAAGACTCATATGAAATAGGATTTGATGCAGGAAGCATAATGATAGGAACAGTACGATATAAGACAACAGACCCAATGACTAATCCGATCAATACTGTGTTAGGAGAAGAAGATTTAGATTGGGAAATTATCGAGTACACACCTTTTATGTGGAGATAAAGTTAATAGACAAGATTTAACTAAACTGGTGCTAGGTTTTCAATAACAGCAGTCGCTTCTTGTTCTAAGGGGTAAGGCTGATGGAATAACGAAACTTTGTTTAAGATTATTCGTAACTAATATTAAAAAGTTACGGTTTTGAAGAGAGGTGTAAAAGTTATATATAAAATTTTTTGTTTTATTATTGTTATTTATTTAATTTCCTTAACAGGGTGCTCGGATTCACCCAAATATAAGGATGAAGATATTGCTGCTATTGTAAGAGGAGAGAAAATAACCATTGGTGAATTACGTTTTTTATATCCTGATGATAAGGTACTGGACATGATTGATGATACTATAAAAGCTAAATTAGTAGTGCAAGAAGCTAAAAAGTTGAACATCGATGTGTCTAAAGAAGTAAAAGAAACCGTTGAGGGGTTTGCTGTTTATCCACCTGATCATAATGATACGGAGACTGCAAATTCAATTCGAATTTGTTGAACCACAAGCTAAAAAGCTTGGAATGGCTCCAGAAGAATATTTTAAAAAATACATTGAAAAAACAACTGAAACCAGCTTGTATGTAACTGCATATGTACAAAAACTATTCCGTGAACCAAATGTTGAGAATATTGAAGAATATGATGAAAAAGTAAATAATCATCTGAACGAACTAGTTGAAGAAAATAAAGCCAAAATTAAGATACTAATTAGCAACTGATGGAATTGCTTCTTCAACTATAGAGGGAAATGGTTTAGTATGGGGGGAGTTAATTGGACTTTAAAATTGAACTTTATGAAATGATCATTTTTATGCTTGTGTACGGTGGTCTTTTTTTACATACATTACGTTCAATCTCTTCAAACAACAAAATATTATTTTATATAAAGTCAGCGTTCCTAATAATTTGTTATGTTTTCTTTATTACTATTGTTTGGTTCACGTACAAAAGCGAAGAACATCATATTAACAACCATAGTGGATATGAACCGATTAGTCTTACAAGTGAAACAATTTTTATGATAGTAGGTTTTAGCATCTATAGCCTAATTCTGTTATTGTTAGGTGTTTATTTGAAAAGAAAGAGGCATAAAATTACATAAATCCCTTTTCAGCTAACGGGGACAGTTGAAAATGTAATTGGCCACTGATCCTAGCAGGATTGGTGGCCTTTGTTGTTGAAGTAGAGGGTGAGTACAGTGAAGAAGGGATTAGAGAACCAGAGCGGAATTTTATTAAATCGGAGGGGTTATATGACAAAGGGTCATTTTAATCGATTTGTAACTATTGGGGCTACATTATTTATAACCGGATTTATACTTTTGTTCTTCAGCACAAACTTTGGTACATCAATGGCTGACAATTGGCTTATGGAGCAGCAGGGTGGAACGGATACCGCTATGTTTCATATTAGGATTGAAAGCTATATAAATAACTTTGTAGTTTCTGGAGGTATACTTTTCGGTATTGGGCTTTTCACTCTTATCCTAACTTATTTTATTAAGATGATTTTTACGAAAGAATAGTAAACACTGTTTAAGAAAAAACAAGAGGTCAGTGTCTAAACAGATATTCTTATTGAACTACAGTCGCTCCTTGTGCTACAGGATAAGAATTGCGGAGTAATTTATATTAGGGGGAAGTTATGAAAAAAGGGTTAATATTTTGGGGGATATTGATATTAACAGGGTTTGGAACCAACTTTCTTATTCGTTTTCTGAGGGACGGAGATTTTTACTACGCCGAATTTATTGCGAGTCTTATAGGTGTTATTATAATTTGCATTGGGATAACTCTGAAAAAGAGTTCTAAGTCGTCAAACGATTCTTATTGAAATTTTGGGTGCGTTTGTTCAACAAGGAGTATCGCCTTTCCTTATTCAAGTAAAGGAGAAGGTTAGTGCAGTTAGTAGGAAAAGATATAGTTCTACTCTTATTAATAAAAAAATGTTAAAATTTCTATATTTTTGAGGTGTATTTATTGAATATTCAATTCGCAAAATTATTAGGTGAAATGACATTTATAGATAGAGAGAAAAAATTTAGAAATGCTGATGTAGTAATCTATCACCCAGGACACTTTCCTGAATTAAATGGACATATTCTCAGACTATACCAAGAAGAGCCATTTAAGAAAATAATGATCCCAAATGTACATAATAAATTTCTAAATGAAGATGAATTTTTCTACCACAAAAAGTTGCTTGTGGAATTAGGAATACCTGAAGATATTCTTTTTCCAATTAGAGGAGAAGCAGAATCGGCAAATGATGTAATAAGAAATGCAATGTTTCAAATAGATAATAAAACAGATAAAAACATACTTTTAGCAGGGAAGACATTTTTTATGAGCAGATTTTTATTAATTGCTTCCCTATATGCAATGGATGACGTGATTTTAGACGTATTTCCATTAGAAGATAATCGTGGATTGAATAAAGAAACTTGGTATTTATCAGAAGATGGTAGGAAACGAGTTATAAACGAGTATCAGATGATTTCTCAATTTTTGAACAAAAATAGCCAAGACATATTTTAAAAACTAGAATAACCGAGAGCAATTGTACTAAAGGGTAAGTTTAGTTTCACAAGAAAGGGAATCTATTTGGTTTTTACATGGGTTGTTGGAATCATTAGTATAATTTGTTCTTCTGTATGGTATGGCGGTGCACCCTCACTTACAGATGTGTTACTAGGTTTTATATTTGGTGCCTTAATTGATCTGTACAATTTAATTAAAGAAAAAGGAAAGTAATCTATATTAAGCTGAGAAGAGTTATTTCGACTAACGGGTTAATACAATAAGACAGATTGTTACATAAGTAGAGAGGTGAAATTTAGAATGATACATCAAATGGGGTTATATGGTGAGTATTTCAATTCTATTAAAGACGGTAAGAAAACAGTTGAAGTACGCTTATATGATGAAAAAAGAAGAAAAATTAGAGTTGGAGACACGATTGAATTTATAAAGGTTCCTGAACAAGATGAAACAATAAAAGTACAAGTAACTAACCTAAAAATATACGATACATTTCAAGCAATGTATGAGGATATTCCGTTTAAAGATTTTGATTGTGAAGGTTGGACCATGAAAGAATTGATAGATGGAACATATGAAATTTACTCTCCTGAACAAGAGAAAGAATGGGGTACGTTAGCAATTACAATAAAATATTAAAACCTATTTTACTTCACGGGGGCATTGAACCAAGAAGGATTAATGCCTTCGCTTATTGAAGTAAAGAGAAGGGTGTTTAAGAGTTATTAGAATTATAAAAGGTATAAAGCATAATTTAGTAAAATTGAAGGGGATGTGTTTTTAAATGGAGCAATTAGCTTTTACAGGGTCAATAGGTATTTGGTTAATAATCATATCAGCCATTAAGTTGACCGCATGTCTTTATTTCACTCTCACATACTTTGAACACTTAAAACATGGTGAAGACCGTCTGATAAAACAATCAAAGTTATTTGCAGTAATTACTCTTTTTCTTGCATTGGGAGTTCCTGGGTTTTATCAACTATATCTATTTAACCAAATGATGCCATGAGCAGTTGATTTGTGATGAAATGTACTTAAGTTATTGGGGGCATTGTTTCAAGAAGTATTAGTGCCTTCGTTTATTGAAGTAGAGGGCAGTTTAACATAAAAATTTAGTCTTTACTTTTATTAGAATTTTCTATAAAATCATTATTATTAGGAAATATAAGGAATTAAAGGAGGGGATTTATATGAAAACTAATAAATATATATTGAAAGTCTACACGATGGTTTCTTTCCCTTCCCTGAGAGAGTAAATAATTTTAAAAATTCATTTTACTAAACAAGACCTTCGTATTCCGAGGGTCTTTATTTATTTTATGGTTTTGCTTTTCATCCTAACGATGACAAACTTTTACTAAAAGGAGTAAGAATATATGGAGATAAGAAGATATAACGCAGATGATAAAATAGGTTGGGTACGTTGTAGAATACTGTCATTTCTCGATACAGCTTATTTTGATAACGTGCTAAAGGAAAAAGAAAAGTATATAAATCCGTCTATTGAATTAGTCACAGTGATTGAAGGACAAATTGTAGGTTTGATAGATATTGAATATGAGAAACAAGAGGGAACTGTTTGTTCAAGAGGAACAGGACTTGGTGGAATGATCTGGCATATAGCAGTGCATCCTGATTTTCGCAGGAGAGGAATAGGTGCAAAACTTTTATTAGAGGCTGAAAAAATATCCAAAGAAAGTGGAATAAACCGTCTTGAAGCATGGACGAGAGATGATGATTGGGTTCGTAATTGGTACGAATATAACCATTTCGAAAAGGTAGATTCATATTTACATGTATATATTGATGGTGAGGAAGAATTCAAGGGAACTCTACAAAGTGAATTTCCTAAGTTTTATCCAGTTCATGCATTTGCACATTACGTTGGTGATGATAGAGATGCTATGAAGAAAAAGTTTAAGCGAGTTCATGAATGTTTCTGTTATGAAAAACAGTTAATATAACTTCTTAAAGTAAAGGGTAAGTTTAGTGCAAAAAGTCGCCATTTCTTAATTATTAAACACATACTGCCAGAGTTGATTGTTGATAAATAGTTACATAACAATGTTGGGGAGGTTTAAGGTAAATGAAGAGAATACTTTTGTTGTGTCTAATTTTTATAATAATTGTTGGCTGTTCTTCAAAAACTCCTAACCAACCATTTGATCCTATTAAAGTCTCAAAAGAGAAGCCATCTCATGAGCAATCAATTGAGAACATATATGCTTTTTCAAAACTTTATGGTTATGTTAGGTATTTTCATCCTTCTAGTGAGGGGGAAGAGATGAATTGGGATCAATTTATTCTTTACGGTTTACAAGAAGTAATAGATGCAAGTAATACAAAACAGTTAGAGGAAAAACTGTTCAACTTATTTTCACCGATAGCCCCTACTCTTAAAATTTCGGATAACTATGAGGAATTAAAAGAATCAGTTGTATTAAAGACTGAAGAGTCAGATGATTATCAGCTTGTAGCATGGAAACATAATGGTGTAAGTGGTTCTAATAAGGAGGCTAAATTTCTATATAATAGTGAGAGGATATTATCTACTAACTCTAATTCCATAAATATACTAGGTCATTCAGTAAAAAGTGATGAGTATATACTAGAACCAATCAACAATAGTTTATTTGTAAAACTACCTATCGTTCTCTACGTGAAAGATGACATCACTGTAGGAACAACCGATGTATCTCGAAAAAATTTCAATAAGCTTCTATTAGAATTTGAAAGTCATACAAATAAAGATAGGGTAATAGGTAATGTAGCAGATATAGTTGTTGCCTGGAATGTTTTTCAACACTTTTATCCTTATTTTCATACAATTGATATAAACTGGGAATTGGAACTGAATAAAGCTATAAAAGCTATACTATCCAATGAGGATTTTAATGTTACGTTAGATAAAATGTTGGCAGAACTTAGAGATGGTCATATTAAAACGGTTGATAAGAGTGTATTATCCTATCTTCCGTTTAGTGTTGACTACATAAATAATCAAATTGTGGTAACTAATGTTAAAGAGAACTCTCCTATTAAAATAGGGGATACCATTCTCTCAATTGATGGAGTAAATTCAGTAGAGAAACTGAATCAATTGGAAGGTGAAATTTCAGGTTCACCGCAATTAAAACGTTATCGTGCTTTACAATATATTCTTTCTAATACTCTGAGTTCAAGCGTCATAGAAGTAAAAAGGGGAAACAAACTAATTAAAGAGACAATAAACTACTCTGAATATTATCCCTTATATGAGCAAAGTATTTATGAAACAGGCAGTGAAGTCGATTCCAATATTTTCTATATTAATTTAGTGGAAGGAAAGATGTCCGAATTTCTTTCTTCTCTAGAGAAATTAAGAAATGCAAAAGGGGTTATTTTTGATTTAAGAGGTTATCCAACAACAGATATTTTTGAAGTGATTCAATATTTGATAGAAATTCCAGTTGATTCACCTCCTATGAAAGTTCCAGTTAATATTTATCCTGATCATAAAGAAATAATAGGATATAAAAGCGAATGGGGTTGGAGCCTTACTCCAAAAGAGCCAAAACTTCAAGGTAAGGTTGCTTTCTTAACGAATGCCGGGGCTATTAGTACCCCTGAAACTTTTATGGGAATTGTAGACCATTATAACCTCGGTAAAATCATTGGACAGCCAACTGCTGGTGCAAATGGAAACATTAATAATATTCAATTACCAGGGAGCAAGAAAGTAATCACTTGGACTGGTTTGGAAGTGACTAAGCACGATGGCTCACAGCTGCATATAGTTGGAATTCAGCCTGATATTACTGTCGAAAGAAGTATAGAGGCAGTGCTTGAGGGAAGGGACGAATATATTGAAAAAGCAATTCAATGGATAAATCAAGAGAACTAAAGAATGGTCTGAATTTTAGTGCGTCAATATATCTCGGTTGGTAAACTTATGAGTAACTGGTTTCCTTATTTGGAGCAACTTATTATGTATATTCTGAAATAATAATGAAGAAACCTTATGACTTGACATAAACATAAGCAACTAAATAAAGTCGAAGCAAAATACGAAAATGAGTTGTAATGATGCAGTACAGCAAGAAATAAAAAAGGACGAATGCCACAAATTGTTGTTCGTCCTTCTTCAACTGTAGGGGGCTTATATGTAGTATGATTTTCGACCGTATTAAACATTAAACGTAATTAAAGATACAAAACAGCCTATATTTTATCTTTGTTTACTTATTATATTTAGTAAATAATTATAGTTTTCAACGTAAACAACGATGGACTTTACTTGGAGGGGTGGGTATGATACGCTGGCTAGCCTGATGAAACCTTAGCTTCAGCCTTTCAAGACAAATCGTACCCACAGAGGCTCCAAGTCAAGTCCTTAACCACATTTTTTTTGTTACATGTAAACAATGATAAGGGGTGCACCAGATCAATGTTTTGATGATGATACTATATATAAGCACTCATTCCTTCAAGTAAACGGTTCCGTTTCTGTAGAGAAAAATATGAAATAGCATACTAATTAACAGACCAAATCGCATATGATTTGGTCTGATGCTTTTTCCTTATATATCAATGTTTATTGGGTATAAACACTTGGAATAGAATACTAAATCGCACCTTAAATAGCATACTGACAATAGCTGTCAACGTGCTAATTACTATGCTAATTGGTATGTCGTTTGCCATAGTGATTTTTTGAAGGTCCATCCATTAATTGTAATTTTATGTTAAATTAAATATAGAGTTTGTGAAGGTTCTTCTTAAACAAACGGGTAAGGTTTCTTTAATAAGTAACATTATACGAGGTGGGTTAATAATGAAAAATTTTTTTATTTTATTCGTTTTAATATTATTTAGCATACTTACTATAGGGTGTCAAAGCGAAGATGATTATAAGGATTATTTTGTAAGTGCCGAGGAATACCTTCATGAGATCGATAACTTTAAAAAAGATATCACTAAAATTGTTCAAAATAACGAAAGGGATTTGTCGAAGATCAACCGCATTGAAGGTAGAATCGAGCAAATGAAAACAAAAATCGAGCTGATTAAGAATTTAAATCCACCTGAAGGCTTAAAAAATGGGCATGACGCTCTACTTACCTATAATAGAACTATTGAATCTTCACTGAATAAATCTTTACAAGAAATGAAAAAAGAAAATTTCATTTCCGAACTATCAAAAGATTATCTAATGGGGGATTATATCACCGCCGTTCAAAATAATTTATCTCACCATATAAAATATTTGATACTGGAAAAGAAACAAGTTAAAGATGGCTCATGAACGTTGTTTCATGAAGGATTTTCACACCTTCCTATTGAAGTAATGGGAAAAGAAGGGAACTCTATAAATTTTTCAATTCCCTAAGAGCTAAATATACATACTAGTTATTGGAAAAATTCAAAGCCACCAACTTTATTGAAAGAGTGTGAATTATCAACTTCTTCTATATACCCGTTTATTCTAATAGTAGGTTTTTCAATCAATAATTCTTGATTACTCATTCCTACAAATGGGGTAAAAATAGTTAAAGTTACTTCTTCATTTGGTTCAATGTTTAATTTGTTCCCCCTTGCCTCAACTTTAAATTCATTTCCTTTAGAGCCGGTGTCAGTTTTAATTGGGTAATAAAGATAAACATTGTTTTGCTTGATCACATAGTCGCTACCGTTTACTAAATTAATTGTATAACTTATTCCATCTTCCATTTCTTGCTTTTCCACTAATTTGATTTTGATTTTTTCTATATCATCAGATGTGAATATTCGGGTTTGGTCATTACTGCATCCTATGATAAATAAAGTAATAAAAATATATAATATTAAGAATTTAGTCTTCATAATAGCACCTCTATCTTACATTTTACCATATTAATCCATTGTTGGAATATATAGTTTTTGACTAACGGAGGCGATTACTGAACAAGAAGCAATCGCTTTTTGATTAATGGTAAGGTTTGTTAAAAAATAAGCGAAACTAGAGGAGAGGTTAAATATGATAGTTCCAAATAATATACGAACATCAGGTGCTTATGTTTTATATAAAGGGTTATTTATATTTCAAGTTGGTCCAACAAAAGAAGGTGATAAACTTGGAGTGGTAAGGTTGGGAGGACATAGGGAAGAAAATGAAACCGCACTGAATACAGCAAAACGTGAAGTTTTTGAAGAGGCAAAAGTTGAAATAAACCCTTTCAATCCTAATGCGACATTTCATCTCAATGAATGGGAGGAGGAGCCAATTAGAGTACAAATAGATGAACCTATTGCTCCGATTTTAATTAAAGGGAACGAAGAGTCCTCGTATACAGTCATGTATCTTTCTAATACATTTAGTAAACCAACTCCTTCTTCAGAAACAAATGGATTATTATTGCTTTCTCCAGCAAATGTGCACCTTATATGCAATAACAGAATTACTTTAAGAGATTATCTTAAACAGAACGGGATTTCTATTCTAAAGTCAGAGCTAAATCAAAGTTTAGTCTTAGAACCTTTTCCTCAATTATTATTCCTTTCGAAGTTGTTAAGTGAAGAAACAGAGCTAATGAATCAATTTATTAGAACATCTAACTAAAATAACGCGGGCGATGATCCAAGAAGGATTATCGCTTATTTATTTTGAAGGTATTAAACAAACGGGTGAGGATAGTTAAACAAAGCAATGGAACCTAGTAGTAAAGATTTATACATTAAATAGGGGGGGGATTTTATGGGGAAAAGTTTTCAGTCTTTCTCGGTCGTAATTTTAGGGGTGTGTATTGTTCTAGGAAGTTGGCTTATTTCCAGTTCATTAAACTCCAATAAAGGAGAGGGACAGTTCAGATATGAATTTTAAGAGGAAATAACGAATGATATTCAGGCATAGCGATATACACCAGTATAAAATATATTCCCTTAGATCCGGAAATGAATCTTTGGGAATTTATATTTCATATTTACGGTTTGTTTTTGTAATTAAAAGTCACCAAATCTTATTTTCATGTGTGTTATAAGTGAAAGGAGTTGAAAGAGTTGCAACAAGCAGTTTGGTCAACTGAACAAGATATAGAGCGAGTTGTTGATACGTATGGAAATATGCTATTTAGAATATGTCTTGTCATTTTATGTAATGAGAAGGATGCAGAGGATGTCGTACAAGAAACTTTTATTACTTATCTAACAAAATCTCCCTCCTTTCACGATTCAAAACATGAGAAAGCATGGTTGATCACTGTTGCCACTAATCGCTGCAAGAATATGAGAAGGTTCAATCTTATGCGCAGGCATATAGATATCAGTGATTTGCAACTATATTCTAAGGATGTTGAAAGCTATGGATTGCTCGACCATCTAATGAAATTGCCAAATAAGTATAAGATTGTATTACTACTATATTATGTAGAGGGTTATAAAGGAGATGAAATAGCGACTCTACTAAACATTACATCGTCTGCTGTTAAAAAGCGATTGCAACGTGGGAGAGTGCTTATCAAAGAAAATTATCGGAAGGAGAATAGTTGATGGACTTTGACAAGATGAAAGATGCTGTTAAATCTATTGAAATGCCAGAAACAATGAAAAGCCGTGTTAAAAGGAATAGTTTATTAGACAAAGAAAAGTCGGTTCGATTTAGTCCTAAAAAGTGGATTTCAGTAGCAAGTGCAGTTGCTGTCTTATTATTCATTATAATTGGCCTTCCGTTACTGGATAGGAATGGAAACGTAGTTACAAATTTTACAATTACAGCCCATGCATCTACTGATGATGGTAATGAGCTTTATACAAATCTTTCAGAAGAAAAAGCTATTTTTGAACTATCAACAGAACAAAGAATGGGTGTTATAAGTAGTGTAGGTGGCAGTGGGTTAAATTTAAATTTTACTGATGTTATTCTGAAATTAACTGGAGATGAAATTGACTTAATCACTTATACTATAAGCGAAGGTATGTTTATAGAAGATGTTATCCTTACGGCTAAAGAGTATAAAGACAAAGACTGGTTGGTATCTGAAAAGATATTTATTATTTCTAGATCAGCTGGTTCAGATCTATATCAAGGTATAAAGGAAATCGGAAATACATATTCTGTCCATTATAATGAACAAGATAACCATGAATATTCACTGGCAATTCCCCATGATGGTAATGGAGTCATAGCTGATGACATTATAATCCAAGTTATTGTAAAGTATACGGATGGAAGTATTAAACAACAAAATATTCTTCTTACGCAAGAATCCGATTCCATTTCATTAACTCTTATTTAAACCTAGAAAATAATCTTGTTAGTAATCTAAAATTTACAGGAACCTTTGAAACTATTCCTTAACATAGGGTGTAATAGTTAAACAAGGAGATCCAAGTGGGGTCGCCTTTTCTTATGGTTAAAATTCTGATTCTACTTTTGGGATATTATGTTAGTTTTTATATAGAAGTTATTATTCTTACGGGGGCATTCCTTCAATAAGGAGTGCTTTTTTTATGTCAGTTAAAAGGAAAAAAATGTTAAACTAAAGAGCAGGATAGTTGAGGAAGAATTGTTAAATAATCATTTCAAAATATAGGATGATAAACGGTGTTTATTTCATTTTAGGGGGAGTAATGAAGTGGTGAAAAATATATGGCAAGAAGATGATGAATATTTTAAGTTGGCACCTTTAACAGATAAAGCAGTAGAAGAAGCAGAAGAAAAACTTAAAGTAAAGTTGCCTACATCCTATATTAATCTACTTAAAGAACAGAATGGTGGATATATTAACTATGATTCTTACCCTTCTGATGTCCCAACATCTTGGGCAGATGACCATATTAATGTAGACCATATTTTAGGTATAGGTGAAGAGAACGGTATATTAGAAAGTGGATACTTAATACAAGAATGGGGTTTACCAAAAAATATAGTTTTAGTTTCAGGAAGTGGGCATTCGTGGGTTGCATTTGATTACAGAAATAAAAAAGAAGAACCTCCAGTTATATACATTGATGTGGAATCTGAACAGATTATTGAATTAGCTCCTAATTTTGATACATTCTTAAATAGATTATACGTAGAAGAAACAGAAATTGAAGATGCATATTTTGAACAAGTTGAAAGAGATTGGACTCCCGAAATACTTAATATATCCTTATCAACTACCAACGAACAAGAAATTACCATTGCTTTAAACTATCTTTATGAAAATACAAAGGGAAATGAACACTTCATTGAACAAAAGTTAATTGTTCTCCTTCAAAATCCAATGCTTGAAATTAAACAGTTAGCAGTCAATTTTGCTAATCATTTCAATGAAATAGGGATACTGTCTTCTAAAGGGGTTAAGGAAATGGTTACCATCATAAGAAAAGACACCGAAATCGAGTATTATGCAGATATGTATTTCAGTGAAAATTGAGGTGTACTTCTTCAACAAAATTATAATTTAAATCAATTAGGGGGGATATTTTGAGCAACTTTGAAAAGGAATACCTTACAATTGCAGCTGGGCAATTTAAACACTTTAAGGAACGTGCCGAAAAGGGTTTACAGCAATTATCAGAAGAAGAATTACACTGGAAGCCAAGTGGAGAATCGAATAGCATTTCAATAATAATCAAGCATTTAAGTGGGAATATGCACTCTCGATGGGTAGATTTTCTGAATACTGATGGAGAAAAGTCTTATAGAGATAGAGACTTGGAATTCATTGATAATAATGAATCCAAGGAATATCTAATGCAAATTTGGGAAGACGGATGGAAATTACTTTTTAATACAATTGAAAATCTTAAGGCAGAGGATCTAAATAAAACTGTTACTTTAAGACAACAACCTTTAAGCGTTCTTAAAGCAGTTCAAACTGAAGTGGCTCATATTAGTTATCACTTAGGACAAATTCTTTATATTGGAAAACAAATAAAGGACAAGGATTGGACTATTTTGAGCATTCCTAAGAATGGTTCAAAAGAATTTAATGATAAGGTATCAGCTAAAAAATTATGAAATAGCTTTTTTCTTCTTTAACTAATAAGCGATTTGTCGATGGCAGGTCGCTTCTTCTATTGCCAAAAGCAAGAACGTGAAATTTTGCACTTAAAGTAACGGGAGCTAATCTTGAACAAAAGAATAGCTTCCTTTTTATTGTAGTAAAGCAGCAGTTAAGTAATAAACAAGTCAAAAAAACAAGGACTTTCCATTGTTAATCAAGAAACTGTTATTAACAGAATATGGGGGAATGTATTATGCACACCACACCGAAACATCTAATTGCAGTTTCTGCTTATGTTACTAATGAAAAAGGAGAAGCTCTATTAGTCAAGACCCACTGGCGGTCTGATACTTGGGAAGCTCCAGGAGGACAGGTAGAAGAAGGAGAACCTCTTGATAAAGCTGTATCTAGAGAAGTATTAGAGGAAACAGGAATAGTTATTTCACCTATTGGAATAACAGGTGTGTATTATAATGCCACAAAACATTTATTATCAGTGGTGTTTAAGGCGGAATATGTAAGCGGAGAAGTAAAAATTCAGCCAGAAGAAGTTAAAGAAGCGAAATTCATTAAGCTTACCGAAGAAAATATAGATAATTACATAACTCGCCCGCATATGAAATCCCGTACACTTGATTCTATGAAAGCAATCAACTTTATCCCATATGAAACTTGGGAAGTAAATCCTTATAACTTGATTGGTAGATTAATTTAATTATTCTATTAAGGGTAATTGCAAGCATAAAGCAATCGGATTCTTGTGCCAAAGGGTTGAATTTCTTTAGGAAAGAGATGTGCTTTTTTGGTAGAAGTTATTAAGCTAACGGGTAAGGTGAATTCAACAGTTATTGCAACAAAAATCTAACTTTTTGTATGTGAATAGAAAGATAATTAAGGGAGATAAAGAGATGGAAATAGCAGAATTACCGAAAGTACAATTAAGAGAATTAACTCTTGAAGACGTGGAAGACCGTTTTCAATGGTGTTTAGATAAGGAAGTAACAAAGCATTTAAATATGCCAGAGAGGTATCCACCTTTTAGTAGAGAAGAAACTACAATTTGGATTAAAATGTGCATAAACAAAACAAATGGATATGAACAAAAAGCTATTGTCACAGAAGAGGGAAAACATATTGGCTGGGTTGATTTAAAAAACATCGACAAGTTAAACAAACACGCTGAATTAGGGATTGCAATAGGAGATAAAAACTATTGGGGTAAAGGATTTGGTCTTGCTGCGATGAAAGAAATGCTTTTATGGGGATTTAATGAATTAGGACTAAATAAAATTTGGCTTAGAGTTGAAGTAGACAATGAAAAAGCAATAAAATCTTATAAACGTATGGGCTATGTAGAAGAAGGTATTTTAAGACAAGATAGAATAAGAAATGGAGAATTTGTTGACCGACTTCGTATGAGTATGTTGAAAGGCGAGTTTCTTCAAAAGGAGCAGATAAAATGAAATATAGACCTGAACCAACAGAACCGGCATTTCAGTTTATTGAAAAACATTTTCCCAATTGTCAGGGAGCTATGTTAGCTGGGAGTGTTGTTCGTGGACAAGCAACTGAAACATCTGATTTAGATATAGTGGTTTTTGATGAAAGTTTATCTTCTTCTTATCGTGAATCACTTATTGAATTTGGATGGAATATTGAATTATTCGCACATAATTTATCGTCTTATCGTTTCTATTTTGAAAGTGATTGTAAAGAAGCAAGACCTTGTATGCCAAGAATGGTAAGCGAAGGGAAGATTTTAAAAGATACAGGTGTGTTGACAGAAATAAGAAAAGAAGCTAAAGACTTATTAGAACAAGGACCAAAAGAGTGGTCAAAAGAAACAATTGATATGAAGCGATATTTTATCACTGATGCGTTAGATGATTTAATCGGTTGCCAACAAAACAGGGGCGAAGGGATTTTTATTGCAAATAAACTTGGTGAGTTAGTTAGTGAGTTCATTCTTCGTAGTAATCGTAAATGGATCGGGTCATCAAAATGGGTTGTTCGTTCATTAGTTCATCACGACAAGGAACTTGCAAACGAAATCGTTGAAGCATTTGACACGTTTTATAAAACAAATGATATTGATAAGATAGTTACCCTAATTGATAAAGTTCTTAAACCTTTTGGTGGGAGATTATTTGTGGGTTTTTCTTTAGGAAAAAACTAAACCTTATTGTGCTAACGGGGGCGTTTCTGCAACAGCAGTAGGTCCTAAATTGCCTTGGATTATAAGGTTTATCATTATTTTTATCGGTGTCGGATTTACTATGTATTCTATATTAGGGCTGCTATTTGGTTTAGTTCCTTCTTAAAGAAACGGGTGCGAATATGAAAGGACCAGAAAGTATTTTAACGCTTTTGGATGAAAGGACTCCCAATTATAAATTGGTGGAGATTGTTGATGATTAGAAAATTATTAAGTTCCATATTATTGTTCACATTCTTGTTACCACTTCTAATATCGAATAAGTCCTTCGCTGAATGGGCAAATTCATTTGTTGTCTATGATGGTTATGTTTATGTGGTTAGTGATGAGTACGTAACAGAGATTGAGAAAGAAATAGGAAAAGTCACAAAACATTCAGGTATAGAGGGTACTTATTATGGGGATTTTTCAAATACTTATAAAAGAGGTACAAAATATTATTCAATAAAGAATGTAAGTACAGAGATTGCAATAGCTGTGGATGATAACGGTGCTTTTATAAAAGCTATAAGAGATGGGGAATATGCAGGAAGAAGTATATATAGTCCTTTTTATATGGCAATAGGTGCGATATTATTCTTTGTAATAGTAACATACATAGTAGAAAAGAAAGTTAGAAAATCCTTATAGGAACAAGGAAGTGCCCTTTCCTTATTGAAGTAACGAGGCAGTATTGTTGAATAAATAAATTTATTTTCATTAGAAATTTAGGAGGATATAGATGAATGATATTATAAAAAAACCCCCATTTCTAAAATATAGTTTTTTTGTTACTTTCGGCTTTTTATGCCTTTCATTAGGATATATTCTAGGAAAGTGGATTATTGCATTTTCCTAATAAACTTTTCCGGATAACAACAATTTGCAGGTCGTTAATGAGCTCTTATTTAACAAACCAGTGCTATTCTTCAAGATGAGAATGGCTTTTTTTTTGCAGTAAAGGATAGGGGAATTCAATATATTGGAAGGGAAAAGGTATATATAACGGGAATTACTTAATATATCAGATTTATAAAAAGTGAGGTAAATTATGAGTAAATCATATATTGAACAAGTCCATTATATTAGAATACCTGTAAAAGATTTAGAACAGTCTGCCCAATGGTATAAGGATGTATTAGGGTTACAGTTATTAACCGTTACTGATGATCCATTTGCGATTATTAAAGTAAATGAGGGACCTTTTTTACTTATCTTAGTTCCTACAGACGATGAAACATTTTCACATTTTACAATTAATAATGAATCGGCTTTTAGTATCGGTTTTTCAAGCCCAGAATTATCTGAATTTCATCAACACTTAATTAATAATCAAGTTATGGTCGAGGATATACAAGAAGATAATGGTCATGCCTATTTCCACTTTTATGATCCAAATGGTAATAAACTTCAAGTACACTGGTAAGATTAATAGCTCTGTAAAAAAGGATTATTTATTAAACTGAGAGAAAACGCTGGAATACTGGTCATATTTTAGTAGGTTGAGATTATTCAATGTTTTCCACCTGTTAATTGGGAGGGACTAATGCCTCTATCTTATCACTTGATGTTTCTAGTGCGGAAGCAAACCAGAAGATTGCACAGAGGAACCGCCGTCAATGAATATGCTGATTAAGCAATTGGAAGAACGTAATTGTTCTTATTGTACTAAAGCGGGCAATGATCAAAGAAGGAGTATCGCTTAATTTAGTAACAAACGGTAAGTAGAGTTTGAGAGAGCGAGAATTAGAAATAGAGATATTCATAGGAGGAAAATTTGATGGAGGAACAAGAGCAATTAAAGATTTTTGATGATAATAGAAACCATATAGGGGTAGCTTCTCGGAGTGATGTACATAAGAACGGATATTGGCATGAAGCATTTCATTGTTGGTTCATTAGTAATGAACAAGGAATAGATTATATCTATTTACAACTTCGTAGTAAAAATAAAAAAGACTATCCTAACCTATTAGACATTACTGCTGCTGGACATTTATTAGCTGAAGAGACAGTTCAAGACGGAGTAAGAGAAATAAAAGAAGAAATAGGAATTGATTTAGCTTTTGAGGATTTAGTTCAGCTAGGTGTAATTGAATATTGTGTAATTAAAGACAATTTTATTGATAAAGAATTAGCAAATGTTTTTATATATATGAGCGAAGGAACTTTAGACGACTTTACACTTCAAGTAGAAGAGGTTTCAGGGATGGTAAGAGCTAAATTTACCGATTTTGCTGAACTTTGGTTTGATGAAAGAGATGAAATTAGAATTAATGGATTTGAAATAAATAATGATGGAAATAAACTTATTATCGAAAAAAATGTAAACAGGGATAAATTCGTACCACATCAAGTCTCTTTTTATAAAGAAGTTATTCAAAAGATACAGGAACATATTCGTTAAAATTACCTTGTTTCATTTTTGGAGTGAGTGTTAACAAGAGCAGTTACTTCTTGTGAATACAAGGGTAATAAGGAGTGACAATTTTTAAGGTATTTCTAATGTAGATAGAAATGTTTTTCTTTTCGGTGATTTTCTTACTAATCAAGGGTTATTAGGATGGAGTTAGGTTTTAAGATAGGAATGAAATACAAACTACTTTGCCTTATGGAGTTGGATTTCAACTAGCATTAAACCATTTAGATCCACCACGGCCTTATACATATAGTGGAAATTGTTGTATTAGATATTATTCTTGGGATAAATATTGGTTATCGGTAATAATAACTTTTATTTCTCTTATAGTGATATTTAAAGGGGGAATGATATGAGTTACGTTATGGAATTAAGAAAGTTAGTGGGTACCAGACCATTGTTACTACCAGGATCAGTAGTATTAGTTATAAATGAAGATAATGAATTGTTGCTACAACATAGAAGAGATGGAAGTTGGGGAGTACCTGGTGGACTGATGGAAGTAGGTGAGAGCTTAGAAGATACTGCAAGGAGAGAGGTTAAGGAAGAAACTGGTCTTGAAGTAGGAGAGATAGAGTTACTTGATGTATGTTCAGGTCCTGATTATTTTTTAAGGTTACCTAATGGTGATGAAATATATTCAATTACTGCTGTTTACTTAACTAAACAATCAAAAGGAACCATAATAATGGATGATAGTGAGTCAATTGAATTACAATATTTTAACATTAATGATTTACCTAAAGGTTTAAATGAGGCAAATCGGAAGTATATAGAAGTATATCTAAAAAAAATGAAAAATAATCCTTGTTAAGCTAAAGGGTACGTATCTGGAATAGAGAAGGAACCGCTTCTTTTTTTTTTACCTAATAAAAGGAAATTAATGTTACGATTAACTTAATATTGAAAAACAGGGGGAATAGAAGAGACAATGAAGGATTTTTTTATAGTAACAGCACTCTACATTAATCCAATATTATGTATCTTTCTAACTTTCAAATTTGTTCAGTTACTAAAGCAAATCAAACGTGGAGAAGATAGCACTCAATTGAATACTTTTTGGGTTGCTATTACTTTGTCAGTAATTGTTGCCTCTCTTACATGGAGCATGTTTTATTTGTTTGAGTAGAGTTGAACGCGGCTGTTTTATTTGGGGGAATTAATATGTTTGTTAAAGTTTATAAATATCACATTCAGAATGATAAAGTGGACGAATATTTAAGTATTCAAGAAAAAGCTTCTAAAATTTACGGTAAGTATATAGATCTTCAAACTACTTACCTTCAAAGCATAGACGATCATACAAAATGGTTGGAGATCTCAAAGTATAAAGATGAAAATGAGTACCAAAAAAGTATGGACCTTATCAATAAAGAGTTTGAGATCAAAGAACTATTTAAAGCGTTTCAATGTCTTTTAGTGAGTGATAGTGAAATAAGTGAAGAGGATTTTATTATAAGAAAAAATCGATGAATTCCTTCTTTCAGTAAAGGGTGCTATTGTTCAAGAGGAACCGTTGTTTATTGTAAAAAAGAGTTGCTTTATTATGAGTGAGGTGTTGAAAATGAATTTTAAAGTTTATGATAATGCTCATGAGTTTGAGAGAAAGATAGAGTCGTTTTTATTGGAGAGGGAAGATGTATTCAGTCTTTTTTACGGTGTACTGCAAGCGATTAAGGCTGGTAATTATGAGAATCCATTTACGGCAACAATTGAGGAAGATGGAAATGTATTAGCCTTTTTTCAAATGACACCCCCGCATCCGTTAAATCTTATTTTTGTCGATGAAAACCGTTTAGAAGAACTAATAGATTTCTTCATAATAAATATGGTAGAACTTGAAATTGAATTTAGTTCAATTATCAGTTTAAAAGAATGGGCATACAAAGTCGCGGAAAAGTGGGAGATTAAAACAGGTAAGCCTCATCAACTACTTATGGATCAGGGATTGTATCGTTTAAATAAGGTCAATGAAACGCTTGAATATAGTCCCGGTTCTTGGCGTTATGCCGAAGAAAGTGATTCTCCACTAATAGAGAAGTGGTTTAACTCATTCGAAAATGATGCTGGACTGCCGATTTCCCCAATCGAACAAGTGAAAAAACGTGTTGCCATGTTTCTTAAGGGACAAGAGATTTTTATTTGGGAGGATAAAGGAAAGATTGTATCTATGATGAAGAAGTCACGTCCTACAAAGAACGGTGTAACCGTAGGTCTGGTTTTTACACCAAAGGAAGAACGCAAAAAAGGATATGCCAGGACGCTTGTGGCAGCGGCATCAAGAGAACTACTTAAAGACTTCAAATTTTGCGTCCTGTACACAGATATGATGAATCCGACATCTAATAAGATCTATAGGGAAATTGGCTATAAAAAGATTGCAGACTCTGTTCACCTCGGTTTTGATAAAGGCAACTAATTCTGTTCCAATAACAAATCAATATTGGATAATGAAAGTTAATTTATTTTTAATAGGTCTTTTGTTAATTGGATTTGTTCTTAATCTAGCAAAAGGAATATGATACTTTTCAAAAAAGGTGACAAAATATGAAGATGTTTAATAAAATTATTGATTTCCTCAATAGACAAAAAGATAAAGACTTATGGGGGGATAGTAATAAGGATTTAACCCAAGATGAAAAAGAATATTTAGACAGAATTCCAAATCAAAATCCATATGGTATGGTAGGATTGATTATTAGTGGAATTGCTTTTATGTTTCCTCAATTTGGCATTTCTCTATTAACACTTTTCTTTTGCATGATAACGTTTTTTACTTTTGATAAGAAAAAAGAAGATAATCCTTGGACGTTTTTCATAGGTATAATGCTATCTTTGTTGGGAGTATATATGTTCATTATAGGTGAAACTCCTCCTCTCCTGTAATGATTTAAACCGTCTTCATGTCATAGAGCTTAGTAAAAATCGTAACAAGTAGGTTAGTAATTACATTTGAATGCTTATTTCAGATAGAGGTAAAAATGACTCCTCAAATTAGTTAGTTTGAATAAAAAATAAACCGATTAGACAAATAAAATAAGAGGAGGATAGCACATTAATATGGGGAAATTAAAATGGTTCTTTTACTTGATTGCAGTCTTATTAATTGTCATTCCAATATCTTTGGTTCTGATGTCTGATGATGTTACATTCAGTTCCGCTTTTAGTAACACAGTAATTACTTCGTCAATCTTATTAGTGATACTTGGGAAGTTGATCAGTATATTTGAAAAGAGAAAAGATAATAAAAGTTTTGTTTCAGATTTTGGAATAATAATAGGAGTATCTATTGTGTTAATTACCAGATTGATTTAATTAAGGATATTGAACGTGAAATAGATATCGGGCTTGGTAGGGGATAAAAATTGAACCCAAATAATAATAAATCTCAAGAAAATCCTTTTGTGTTAGTAATAATGAGTGTTGTTGCTATTTTATTAGGTTTTAGTGGTGTCGACCGTTTGTTTAATAATGATTTTTTAATCGGAATACCTCAAGTGATTTTAGGTTTTGTAGCTGGAACCCTAGGATTTAAACAATATTGGAAAACCAAAAAACGAGGAGGCTCACCGCACGCCCCGCGGAAAGCGAGTGTCCTGCAACGAAAATCAACAACAAACTTTAACAGAGCTAAACACAAAAAGCCTGGATTTTAACATCCAAGCATTTCTCATTTTCTAGTCAAATACTTAACCAAATCGATCCAGAGAGATAATCTCTTTATTAATTCTAGTTAACCTGCTCAAACAAATTATTAGCAAGAAACGTTTCTATTGTTTGAGCGGAAACACCTAAAGCCGAAGAATAGATAGATAGGTCAGAAAACCGTATGTCCAGATGTGAATTACTATGCTTAAGTGTAGTAGCCTTAACAAAATCAACCATGGGCTCCATTAACCATTCCTTTGCCATGGCAAGTCTATTTCCGATAATAATTTGCTCTGGGTTAAACGTATTAGAAATATTATTAATGCCGATTCCTAAGTAATGACCAATTTCAGTAAACAAGGCTTGTATTTCTGTTGACTTGTTTGCTTCCTCGATTAAGTATTCTAATGTGATGTCGTTATTAGTCTGTATGAGTGAAGAAGCAGAGTTCAATAGAGACTGCTCTGACGCGTACTGCTCCCAGCAGCCCTGACTTCCACAGGTGCATTCTCGACCGTTAACATGGATAATCATATGGCCCATTTCACCTGAGAAACCTTCTGCCCCTCGGTAAAGCTGGTTGTTGAGAATAAATCCAACCCCAATTCCGATGCCAGCACTTACGTAAATGAGGTTTTCCTTTTCTTTGCCTGATCCGAAAACCTTTTCTCCATATGCACCAGCATTTGCTTCATTTTCAATGAGGACTGGCAGGTTAAACTCTTCTTCAAGTTCACGTTTTAGGTTACTATTTTTCCAACCAAGGTTTGGTGCCAGCAATACTTCCCCTTCTTTATTCACAATTCCAGGGACACCTACACCGATCCCGATGACACCATAGTGGCTAGCGGGTTTTCCCTTTATGAGGGAATGAATGATTTGTTTGACAATCATCATACCCTCCTCATAAGATTCCTTCTTAATCGTCTGCTTTAATTCGGAAATGATATTGCCCTCAAGATCTGTAAGGATTCCTAATATATAATTAACCCCAATATCGATACCAATTGAAAAGCCAGCATCTCCATTAAATAGAAGCATAACAGGGCGTCTGCCTCCACTTGATTCACCTGGGCCTGACTCATAGCAAAGGTTAGCATCTAACAATTCACTGACAAGCGAGGAGACAGTTCCTTTGGTTAACCCAAGTTGCTGAGCAAGTGTCGCACGGGAGATGGGAGCCTGTTCTTTAATCATTTGTAATATAGTCTGTTTATTATTTGCCTTTACTACTTGCTGATTCCAAGTCATATCGTTACTCCTTAACCTAACACTGTTGCGATAGTTTGTCTTTTTAGTCTGTTTTTTAAAATCATTGTTTTAAGGCGTAGTACACCAATCAAGTAAACTTCACCTAATTTTCTACGAAAGAATAGCCTATTAATAAAATACTATAAACTTGTGGAAATTTCTAAATTTTATTGACTAAAAACTTAGTTCGTTCTCTAGACAAACTAAGTATACGTTGTTATAATCCAATTGTACAGATGTAAACGATTTCATATATACTAATTGGAGGAATGTTAAATGAGTTTCTTTGAAAATGTGAATCAAATTAAATACGAAGGTCCAAATTCAAACAATCCATATGCATTTAAATATTACAATCCAGAAGAACAAATCAATGGTCAGTCCATGGAAGAGTTTATGCGTTTTGCTGTATCCTACTGGCATACGTTCACAGGTGAAGGAACAGATCCATTTGGTCAAGGCACGATGGTAAGACCGTATGATAAGTTTTCAGGAATGGACTTAGCAAAAGCTCGTGTAGAAGCTTCCTTTGAATTTTTCGAAAAGTTGAATGTTCCTTTCTTCTGTTTCCATGACTTTGATGTAGCACCAGAATCAGAATCACTACAGGAGACTTTCAAGAACTTAGATGAAATTGTTGTGATGATTAAGGATTACTTAAAGACTAGTAAAACAAAGCTTCTATGGAATACAGCGAACATGTTCTCACACCCTCGCTGGTTGAGTGGTGCGGCAACATCTCCGAATGCGGATGTGTTTGCATACGCAGCTGCTAAGGTGAAAAAGGGATTAGAAATTGGAAAAGAGCTTGGTGCAGAAAACTATGTATTCTGGGGTGGCCGTGAAGGGTATGAAACATTATTAAATACGGACATGAAGCTTGAATTAGATAACTTAGCTCGATTTTTTCATATGGCAAAGGACTATGCGAATGAAATTGGTTTTACAGGTCAGTTTTTAATTGAACCAAAGCCAAAAGAGCCAACAAAGCATCAATATGATTTTGATGTAGCTACTGGTCTAGCTTTCTTACAAACTTATGGTCTAAAAGATACGTTTAAGTTTAATATAGAAGCAAATCACGCAACGCTAGCTGGTCACACATTTGAGCATGAGCTACGTGTAGCACGTATTAATGGAATGCTTGGCTCAGTTGATGCAAACCAAGGTGATACATTACTAGGATGGGATACAGATGAATTCCCAACAGACTTATATTCTACTACATTAGCAATGTATGAAATTATTAAAAATGGTGGCCTTGGTTCAGGTGGTCTAAACTTTGATGCAAAGGTTCGAAGAGGTTCATTTGATCCAGAAGATTTATTCCTAGCGCACATTGCTGGAATGGATAGCTTTGCAGTCGGAACGAAGGTAGCTCAAAAGCTAATTGATGATAAAGTGTTAGATGATTTTGTAGCAGATCGCTATAAGAGCTATACAGAAGGGATTGGACTTGAAATCGTGGAAGGAAATACAGATTTCAAAAAGCTAGAACAATATGCCCTTGGTCTTGATGGCATTACGAACAAGTCAGGAAGACAAGAAAACTTGAAAATGATCTTAAATCAATACTTACTAGATGCATATCGCGGATAACAAACAATCAATGCTGGACTACATAATGTAATCCAGCATTTTTTCCTAGAAAATTTTAAAAGGGTGAGAGAGATGAAATATGTCATTGGTGTGGACCTAGGAACAAGCGCTGTAAAAGTGTTGCTAGTCAATCAAAGCGGTGAAATAATAGATGAAGTTTCAAAGGAATATCCATTAATCCAGGAAAAAGACGGATATAGTGAGCAGGATCCAAATGAATGGATTGAAAAAACGACAGCTGCTTTAAAAGAGCTTGTTGAAAGGTTTGCAGGAGATGTAAGCTCTATTGAAGGAATTAGTTTTTCAGGACAAATGCATGGTTTAGTGTTGTTAGATGAAAATCAACAGGTTTTACGTCATGCTATTCTATGGAACGATACAAGAACGACGGAGCAATGCAGGCAGATCTATGAACTTGTAGGTGAGGAAAAGCTTTTACAAATCACGAAAAATCCTGCTCTTGAAGGATTCACTTTACCGAAGCTACTATGGGTGAAACAATATGAATCTGAAACGTTAGAAAAAGCAACAACGTTTATGCTCCCAAAAGATTACTTGCGTTTTAAAATGACAGATGAGATTCATATGGAGTATTCAGATGCGGCGGGTACATTGCTCTTGAATATTGCAGAGAAAGAATGGAGCCAGGAGATTTGTGAGTTAGTGGGTATTAATAAAGATCTTTGTCCACCATTAGTTGAGTCAACGGCTTGTGTCGGTTCGATTACAGAAGCGTTTGCTGCACAAACTGGCTTGAAAACCACGACAAAAGTGTTTGCAGGTGGGGCAGATAATGCTTGTGGAGCGATTGGATCTTCTATATTATCAGAAGGAAAAACACTTTGTAGTATTGGTACATCTGGTGTCGTTCTTTCATATGAGGAAACGAAAGACCGTGATTTTGCAGGAAAGGTTCACTATTTTAATCATAGTAAAGAAAATGCTTTTTACACGATGGGTGTGACATTATCAGCTGGACATAGCTTAAGCTGGTTTAGAGATACATTTGCTCGTGGAGAAGAGTTTACAGCTTTGTTGAAAGATTTAGCCAATGTCCCGATCGGTGCAAATGGGCTGTTATTCACGCCTTATTTAGTAGGAGAAAGAACTCCACATGCGGATGCCACTATTAGGGGAAGCTTTATTGGAATGGATGCTTCTCATAAACGGATTGATTTTGCACGTGCCGTTATAGAAGGGATTACGTTTTCTTTACGAGAATCGATTGATATTTTCCGTGAGAGTGGCAAAACGATTGATACGATTATTTCCATTGGGGGTGGAGCCAAAAATGATACATGGCTTCAAATTCAAGCAGATGTATTTAATGCTAAAATTGTGAAGCTAACTAATGAGCAAGGGGCAGCAATGGGGGCTGCCATGATCGCTGCATACGGGGTGGGTTGGTACCAATCACTTGAAGATTGTGCAAGTGAATTTGTAAGCTATGATCAAACGTTTGAACCTATTAAAGAAAATGTTGAAAAATATAATGAGCTTTATCATTTATATAAAATGGTTTACTCTCAAACAATAGAGCTAAATACTGGCTTGAAGAGATTTAGAAATAATTAATGCAAGAGAGGTAGATGTAGGGAACATGAAAGTGATAGAAAAGATCTTCGGTTCATTAAACGGGAAAGATGTAAAATCCTATACAGTTACAACCGAGAATGGGTTAGAACTTACTTGTATAGAGTATGGATGCGTCATTACAAGTATAAAAGTACCAGACCACGCGGGGAACCTTGAAGAAATTGTACTCGGTTATGACACGATTGAAAAATATGTGAGTCAATCGCCACATTTTGGTTGTATCGTTGGTCGAAACTCGGGTCGAATTGAAGGGGCTTCCTTTGAATTAGATGGTGTTACCTATTCTCTTTCTAAAAATAATGGAGAGCATAATCTTCACGGTGGCCCGAACGGGTTAGATAAGGTGATTTGGAGTTCTTCGGTTGAAACAACTGAAGACAATGTAAAAATAATCTTCGCTTACTTAAGTCCAGATGGTGAAGCAGGGTTCCCAGGAAACCTCAACGTTACGGTTACGTATACGATTAATCAAGACAATGAATTACTTATTTCGTATGAAGCCGTCTCTGATCAAAAGACGATCGTGAATCTAACTAATCATACGTATTTCAACTTAAGTGGCAATTTAAAGACAAACATACTAGATCATGAACTGACGTTAAAAAGCGGTAGTTATTTAGAGCTTGATTCGACTTTGATTCCAACGGGTGTTGAGGTACCAGTAGAAGGAACTGTATTTGATTTTAGACAACCTTCTTCTTTTAAAAGAGGAGTAGACTCAAATGATGCCCAAACGGTGATGGTTGGTGGAGGGTATGATCATCCATTTTTGTTAAGTACCAATCATGACAAAGAAATTGAGTTGGTAGATCGAACAAGTGGAAGGAAGCTCGTAATAGAAACAGATGAGCCTTCCGTTGTACTCTACACAGCCAATTCATTAGGAAATGAATTTTCGATCCGAGGAAGACAATCGGAAAACTATTTAGGTGTATGTCTCGAAACGCAAAAGCCACCAAATATGATTCCTTCTTTTATCATAGAAGCAAATGAAAAATACAAAACAAAGACAAAATACTCCTTCCAACTAAGCTAAGGCTGCAGTAAGAAGAGTCCTATCTAAGAATTAAAAAGAAGGGGAGTTATGATTCACATCGAATATTCTATGTGATACATTTTTCCCCGTCTTGTAGGATTTGCAAAATATTAAGCGTTTACATTGAAGTGATAATCTTCAAATCTACAAACCAATCCATTAATTACAAACAGTTAAGGGATTTCCTTAACCAACTTTTTAGATTAATAAACTGCTATTGTTTGAGAGGATGAAACACGATGAAATCATGGCTTAGGAGATATAACACACTACGAAACAAAATACTATTTATCTATCTATTTGCCATGATCATCGTGTTAGCCTTCGTCGGCATGATTACGTATACCATTGTTTTAAAGCTGATCACAAATAATGCAGAAGAACAAATGCAGCAAACAGCGGTTGAAGCGATTGGTAGAATGGATTCTCTCTATCAACAGATTAATAATCTAAGCATCCAAGTTGCCACAAATTCCAATGTTCAGTCCATGCTAATAGCTGAACAGTCAGGTACAGAGCCTACCTTTTCTGACCGTCAGTCACTAGTGGATAAAATTAATAGAATACAAATCTATTCAACTGGTATTGCTTCTGTTGACCTTTATTCAAGTGACTTTGATAAGCTTGTTCCCCTTGATGATATTCGTTTATCAACACGCTTAGAGCATGACTGGATTTACAGTGCCCAAAAGGCGAATGGAGGGCTTGTTTGGGTCGGAAGAGATTCAAGTTATCCTTATAATTTCCTGGCCATAAAAAGTGTAAACCTAATTGATCGAGATTTCTCGATTGGTGGCTACTTACTCATCGAAATAAACCCTGATTATTTTCAGCTTAAACATTCAAGTGATTATATGATTCTAGTTGGAAATAACGATCAGATCATTGCATCCAATTACAACGGAGATATAGATGGAATTTTAAGCCATGAAGATACGAGGGTTAGTCTAAATGAAAATGATTATATGGTCGTTAAACAGCAATCTAGTTTAACGGACTGGACACTAGTTATGTTAATGCCATTCGACGAATTAATGGAAGGTGTCTCAGTCTTACGAACGGCCACTTATATCT
Organism: Bacillus sp. AK128; assembly: GCF_053903075.1. Classification (NCBI taxonomy): domain Bacteria; kingdom Bacillati; phylum Bacillota; class Bacilli; order Caryophanales; family Bacillaceae; genus Bacillus; species Bacillus sp. AK128. The sequence continues at coordinate 1,933,094 of NZ_CP096379.1, forward strand.
CAGGAGTTTTTGGTTTCTTCTTCTTCCTAGTCTTGTCTTATATTATTTCTACGATGATCACTAGGCCCCTCTTTAAATTAACCAATACAATGAAGAAAAGAAGAAAGGGAGAATTATCCTTCAATGTCGAGTCCTCTCAAACATTTGAGATTAAAGAACTCAACAAAACGTATAACGAAATGGCGGAAGAAATCAATCATTTAATTCAAGTGGTTTTCGAAAAGGAGCTACTTCGAAGCCGGACAGAATTAAAGGCGCTACAATCCCAAATTAATCCTCATTTCCTCTTTAATACGTTAAATGCTATTTATTGGCATTTAGAAGAACAAGGTGATGAAAAATTAGCGGAGTTAATCATCTCGATGTCGGAGCTATTTCGTTATACGATAGATCACAATTCTAATGGTGAATGGGTGACCTTGAAGCAAGAATTGGATCATATTGAAAAGTTCATGAAGGTAATGAAATTTAGATTTGATCATATTACCTGGACCATTGAAATAGACGAGCGATTTGAGAATGTTAAAATACCGAAACTATTGATACAACCTTTAGTAGAAAATGCAATTATTCACGGGGTGAACAATAAAATCGGTAATGGATTTATTAAGGTGGTCGTTGAAAAAATTGAAGAGAAGAACAAGCTTCTTTTTAAGGTGATTGATAATGGAAAAGGAATGGATCTTCAAACAATAAAAGGGTTATACGGACAGTTTGAAGACCACGATTACGCTCAGATAAAGGGTAATGGTATTGCCATCAAAAATGTGAATAAGAGACTAAAGCTTTATTATAAGGAAAATCAAGAAGGTTTGAAGATTGAAAGTGAAGTCAATAAAGGCACAAGTTGTACGTTTGAAATTCCATTAGATGGAGGTATGGATCATGCGTAAAAACATACTGGTTGTTGATGATGAGTCCATAACACTACAAGGATTAAAGAAAACACTGGAAGGCTGGGCAAATTCTAATAAGGAGATATTAATAGCGCCAAATGCGGCCTCAGCCATTGAATTGTTTCATACCAAAAAGATTCACTTGCTTATAACAGATATTGATATGCCAGAAATGACAGGACTGGAAATGTTAAAAGAAGTTAGGAGTAAAGGGCAGCTTCCAGTAGTCATTGTTATTTCAGCTCACTCAGATTTTAAATATGCTCAGGAAGCAATTGAGCTAGGAGTAGTCCATTATTTGCTAAAACCTATTAATAAACAAAAGTTGATTGATGTGGTTGAAAAGGCCTTAGAAATAGAAGATAAACGAATTAGAGTAAGCATCATTGAAAAGGTAGTAGATGATCAACTCATCCATATAAAAGAGGATGAGCAAATTGATGGCCCAATTGAAAAAGCGATTAAATACGTAGATTCCAATCTTTCTAATCCCATTAATCTAAAGGAAGTTGCTGGACATGTACATTTAAACCCGAGCTACTTTAGTGTCTTATTTAAAGAGCAGACGAATATGACATTCAGCGAATACATCACACGAAGTAGAATTCAAAAAGCGAAAAACCTATTGTTAACCACGAATTTATCGGTAAACGAAATTGCAGAAAAAGTGGGATATAATACACCAAAGTATTTTATCAAAATCTTTAAGGAGTACGAAAATGTGACACCAAGTAGGTATAAAAGGAAGTAATCTAAAAATTATGGAATTTTAACTAATCAATGTTACCTTACTAGGAAAACCCTGTGGTGATACTATTAAGTTGTACTAATCAATATGGAAAAAAACAGGGGGTAAGATGATGCTAAAGAAGAAAGCGTTTACACTTAGTGCGATTCTTTCAATAGTTTTTGCACTTGTATTAGCAGGATGCTCAGGATCACAGGAAAGCAGTGGAAATGATAATTCAAACTCAAACTCAAACTCAAATTCAGATTCTGAGTCAGAAGAGCAAGTTACAGTTAACTTTATGCACTTATGGCCAGCAGGTAGCTCCAAGCAACATAACATGATTGTACAAAACATTATTGCAGAGTATGAGGACGCAAATCCAAATGTAAACATCGAAGAGGAAGTTCTTTCAAATGATCAATATAAAGAAAAAATTAAAATACTAGCTTCTTCCAATAAGTTACCGGATGTTGGATTGACTTGGGCTGCAGGCTTCTTGGAGCCATATGTAAGCGGTAACAAGTTTGCGGAATTAGATGATGTATTAGGAGATGGTTTATCAGATTCATTCATCTCAGGTACAACAGAAGCTTATGCAGTGGATGGTAAGACATACGGATTACCGTTAGAGTTAAACATTGCACCTATATATTACAACAAAGCAATTTTTGCTGAACATAATTTAGAAGTACCAGAAACATATGAAGAATTTAAGAATGTAGTGAAGACATTAGCAGATGCAGGTGTTACGCCAATTACAGTCGGAAATAAAGAACCTTGGACTGGTTCTATGTGGTACATGTATTTAGCTGACCGTTTCGGAGGTCCTGAAACATTAACGAACGCGATTAACCGCTCAGGCACATTTGAAGATCCAGCTTTAGTTCAAGCTGCTGAAGAAATTCAAAACTTAGTGGATATGAATGCATTTGTAAAAGGATATAACGGACTTGGAAATGAAGAGGCGAAAGGTCCATTCATGAACAACCAAGCAGCAATGTATCTTATGGGTACTTGGGAGCTTCCAAACTATACAACAAATGAAGATGTTCCACAAGAATTCAGAGATTCAATCGGTTTCTTCAAGTTCCCAACAGTTGAAGGTGGAAAAGGCGATATTGATAGTTTTGTAGGTGGTCCTGGTGTAGGTCTATTTGTATCAGAAAACTCTGAGGTAAAAGATGAGTCGAAAGATTTCGTTAAGTTCTTTGTAGAAAAATGGGGAGAAGTCTCCGTTACAGATGCGGGTGTAATCCCAGCAACAAAGGTTGATACGTCTTCAATCGATTTACCAGAAATGTATATTGAAGTATTAGATGAATTAAGTAACGCAAGCAATATCACATTATATGCAGATGTTCAAATGAGCCCAGCAGTAGCACAAGAGCACTTAAATATGATCCAATCTTTATTTGGAGGACAAATTTCTCCAGAAGAGTTTGCGAAAAAACATGAAGAAGCTCTAGCTGCAGAGGAATAAGATTTAAACTTTTACTAAAAAGGACATATCTTGATCTTCCGATATGTCCTTTTCTAGTAATCTATAATTTGCTAGTAAAGAGCTCTAACATCCAGCAAGGGCTAAGCAAATAGCAAATGCTTTTTTTCTTTTGAATCTGTTAAAGTAGAGAGTTGATTTATAGCAGAGTTGATTGTAGTGGAAGGACGCGAGACTCCTACGGGAGCAGCGTGACAGGTGAGACCCCACAGGCGCAGCCGAGGAGGCTCACCGCACGCCCCGTGGAAAGCGAGTGTCCTGTAACGAAAATCAACAACAATGTTTAACAAAGCCTTTCTTTTTGGCTGATTCGTGGGAAATTAAGATTTCTTAGGGATCAGTCAAAAATAAACAAGTGCACTGAACTGATAACTATTTATTTTTAAGGGGATGAAAGAATGAACAAAGTCATGTCTAATAAACTCATCATTACTATGTATGTACTCCCCGCGCTACTGTTAATCATGGTATTAATCTATATCCCTATCATCTTAACTGGATATTATGGACTTATGAAGTGGGATGGAATCGGTGAGATGTCATTTATTGGCTTGGATAACTATATTAAGCTCATACAAGATGGAGATTTTTGGAGTAGTGCCCTGCACTCGTTTCTATTAGCACTCTTCTCAGGAGTAAGTTTAATCGGTTACTTGGCTATTTCTCTCGTTCTGGCAACGAAAATTAAAGGTGCCAATACGTTTCGAAAAATCTACTTAATTCCGATGCTATTATCATCAGTAGCAATCGCCCAGCTTTGGTTAAAAATCTATCATCCTTCAAACGGTATGTTAAATAGCTTTTTAATGGCAGTGGGAGTCGACAACCCACCAGCATGGTTAGCCGAGCCAAAGTATGTTCTATTCGCTATTTTTGTACCCATCATTTGGCAATATGCTGGGTTTTATATCATTATTTATTATGCTGCTTTAAAGAATATCCCAGATTCAATAGTGGAGGCAGCAAGAATTGATGGAGCGTCTCCTTTACAAATTGCCTATAAGATTAAGCTGCCATTAATTGCTGGAGTGATAAAAGTAACGATTGTTTTAGCCATTGTTGGTTCACTAAAATACTTCGATCTCATTTATGTAATGACCGGTGGAGGCCCTGATGGTGCTAGTGAAGTAATTGCATCGTATATGTATGACAAAGCCTTCGTAACCTATGATTTCGGATATGGTAGTGCAATCGGTTTCTTCTTACTACTAATCTGTTTAGTGGTGACATGGTTGATTCGCAAACTTACAGCGACAGATGAAGAAATTCAATACTAAGGAGGGGAATTCAGTGAATAAACTAGGATATGCAATTCTGTATACAATATTAGGCATCTTTGCTTTTTTTCAAATCTATCCATTAGTTTGGCTTGTATTTTTCTCCCTTAAAGATAATTCGGAAATATTCAATGACTCACCATTTTCATTACCGTCAGATCCGAAATGGGAAAACTATGCGACTGTTTGGACTCAGGGGAATATTGGCGTGTATTTCTTCAATAGTGTATGGATTACCGTTACTTCTGTTGCCCTTACCGTAATTGTTGCAAGTTTAGTAACATTTGCGATTACTAGAATGAACTGGAAATTAAATAAATTGGTCCTTGGGTTATTTATGGTAGGACTAATGATTCCCGTTCACTCTACATTAATTCCGTTGTTCGACTTTTTCTTACGAGTAGACTTAATCGATCACCCTCTAGCGGTTATTCTATCGTATGTTGCCTTTAACTTACCGCTCACGATCATGATTTTGCTCGGGTTTTACTACACGATTCCTCGTGAGATTGAAGAAGCGGCTATTATGGATGGATGCTCGGTACACCGACTCTTTTTCCAGATTACTTTACCAATCACGATGCCGGTAATCTCAACCACCGTCATTATTAATATGATCTATAACTGGAATGAATTTGTGTTTATTAATACTTTCATTAGTGATGATAATTACAAAACGTTAACGGTCGGAATCCAAAACTTCATCGGTCAGTATATGACAGATTGGGGAGCAATTGGGGCAACGCTTGTAATCAGTATTTTACCAATCCTTCTAGCTTTCTTATTTTTTAGCAATAAGATTGTGGAAGGAATTGCGGCTGGGTCTGTGAAAGGTTAAGAAATAGCCCAAATGTAATAAATGTTGTTTCAGTGAAGCAACATTGGAAATGTCATATCTTTTAGCAACTGAAATAGCACCATAACTCACATCTAGACAAGGATATTGTCATCTTGTGAGTTATGGTGCTATTTGTTTTTAGTCAGTTTCTAAGAAACTCCATGATTTTATGCATTATATGGTAAAATATACTAAAAAATAATGAAATTAGAATGTAAGTGTGTATTAATCTTAATAAAGAGAGAAATGTCTAATGAAGGTAGAGGTAGATTTATGGAATTATGGGATGTGTATGATATAAATCGAAGCAAAACGGATCGTACATGGGTTCGTGGAAAAGAGCTTGAACCTGGAGATTTTCATTTAGTTATTCATGTATGTATTTTTAATTCAAAAGGGGAAATGCTCATTCAACAAAGGCAATCCTTCAAAGAAGGTTGGCCTAACCTGTGGGATCTCACGGCAGGAGGAAGTGCCATTGCTGGGGATACAAGTCAATTAGCAGCTCAAAGAGAACTGTATGAAGAGATTGGATTAAAACTAGACTTCCAGCATTTACGACCGCACTTAACGATTAATTTTGAGAATGGATTTGATGACTTTTATTTAATCCAAGAAGACGTGCAATTACATATGCTTACGTTACAGTATGAAGAGGTTCAAAACGTAAAATGGGCAAGCAAGGAAGAAATTTTGTCGATGATCAAAAACGAAGAATTTCTTCCTTACTATGAAAGCCTTATTCACTTACTATTTGATTGCCGGGACAAGCGTGGAACTATTCAAAGGTAAAAGAGAATGACTCCCCAAAAACTAAAGGGAGAGGGTGTGGAATAGGAAACTTTAACTAAAGCAAATAAATGTTAGTTTAGTCAGCAGCAAAATTTATTATGAAGAATTGCACTTTATCAAAAGGATAGCTTTAATGGCATAACCAACCAAAGCAAATAAAAACAAGAGCCTTAGCGATTTATTCCTCGAGCTCTTTTTGTGTGCTTTTGTATCGTTAATGCTCGTACTATGTATACTATGAAATTAGGACTGAGGGTCCTCTATAATCTGGTGCGGACCCTCAGTCCTCTAATTCAAGTGAAATTGGTGAAAATGCCGACAAAGTGGACCCAGTGTCCTCTATTTGCTCAAATGCGCGTAATTTTCACTATAATTGCTCTAAATAGAGGACTGTGAGTCCGCAACAAGTTCAAAACGACTAGAAATCGCTGATATAGAGGACTCAGGGTCCGCATGAGAGTCTACGCGGACATTTGGTTTAGCTTTTTGACTTTATTGTGTGAAACTCTTTAGTTGTTTAGACTGCATATAAAGGTCTTACAATAGCAGAAGGAACCTTCTAGTCAGAATGTTCTTCTTCTTTTTTCGTTTGTTGCTGCTCTTTCTTTTTATCAACATGATTAAATGCTTGATAGCAAGCCCACATGATGACATATGCGGATGCACTACCGGCAAAGAAAAATGCTAATGGTGGGATGATTCGGAAAATAGAATACAGCAACACTAGCCCAAGTGCCATGACGATATTATAAAAAGGGTTTACTAGAAATAGAAGTAGAGAGTTTTTGAACAATTGAACAATGGTAATTTGATAGTGTACATAAGTAGGCAAAATATATAGAACTAGGAACAAAAAGACGCCCACCAGCAATAAAAATGGATATTTGCTAAATTGTACGAGCGGTTCTGTACTTGAAAAGATGATTTTGCTTTCTATATAGATGACCAGGCCTACGCTTACTAAAATAGCACCAATGATATTTGCTTTTACCCAGTCATTCTTGTAAGAGTTCCAAAATGCCGGAAAGATTTTGATATCGATCTCACCCTTAATCCATTGTCGAACGACTGTGAACATGGCAATCGTGGAAGGAAAAGTTCCAAGAGCAACGAGACCTAATACAGAAAAGGAAATCCATAGCAAATTGACATACGCTAACCTCATAATCCATTCACAAACTCTGTATATAAAAACAGTAACGTAATTCAAGTTTAGGACAACTCCTTAGGATTAACACTACTTCTATTATAGCTTTATATGGTTGTAAGGGACATAGAAATAATCTTGAAGCTGGATATATGCTATGTAGAAATGTAGGTTAAGAAGACAATACTAAGGATTAAATATAAAACTATGTTCCATCTACCCTATCGATAGCCAGATTCGTCCGTCAAATGTGATTTTCCTATTCACTATTGTAGTTATCTTCATTACCTAACCTCATTAAATGTATATCTCTAATGATATGAATGACCGACCGGGTAACCATTAGGATACTTCCGGCTAGAAAAAAAGATATAGCGATTACTCTGTTTATTTTAATTAAAAATAGGATACTTCCAACCATATATAGTAGGCCTTGGAATATATTATTTAGGTAGTAGAATAATTGATAACGATTTTTTATGATCATTTTCTTTTTTCTTAATTGAATTTGAATAGTTTGTTCATCTAATGTGGTTCTGTTTTTTAGCTTCTTTAACATTTTTTCACCCATTCGGTATTTCTACTCTTAATTTTCCCTTTTGTGTGGTTTTAAAACTATTATTCTTTTCATGTGAATTAATAGAATGAATTTCCTATCACATCGTAAAGTAGGCTAACCTTGTTATTATGATTAAGCATTTGAAGATTAAATGTAATGACTATGGTAAAATTGGTTTTCATAATTTTTATGCACAAAACAACCTTTTAAAAAAACCATACGATATAATGAAAGTAATATTTGTGTATTTAGGAGAGCTTTTATAACAATTGTAAACATGATGGAATATAAAGATGTTATAATGAACCGTTACTTTCAATTGTAGATAGCGTTACCAAAAAACACTATTTGAAGAAATTAATTCACACGCGTAGAATTAAGATGGATTAAAAAAAGAGAAAAGAACGAATAGTAGTTGAAGTAAGTACATTTATCAAGTATGTAAGGGAGTTCATGTTTTATGAAAACATTACAACAAGTGAAAACAATAGTTCGATATCAAAAAGACGAAAAAGTGTATTATGGATTAGTTGAGAATGATGAAATTATCCAGCTTGCCAGCGATTTTTCCGAAATTGTTAAAAATGAGTTAAAATATGATGGCGTAAGGCTTAAATATAATGAAGTAAAGATTTTGGAGCCAGTTGTTCCTTCAAAAATTGTAAACTTTGGTTGGACTTATGCTGCACACGCGATAGAGACTGGTGGAGAAGCCCATCTACGTGAACCATTTCTGTTCCTTAAGCCAGCATCCTCAATGATTCCAGATGAGGGTGAGATTATTCTTCCATCTACTGATTTAACAAATCAGGTAGAATTAGAGGGAGAAGTTGCACTTGTCATTGGAAAACGAGGAAAAAATATAAAAGAAGAAGATGCCTTAGATTATGTGTTTGGCTGTACAATTTTTAATGATGTAACAGCAAGAGACCTTACTAAAACAGATCCGCAGTTTACAAGAGGAAAAGGCTTCGATACGTTTGGTCCATTAGGTCCCTATATTGTAACGGGAATCGATCCGACGAATCTACGAATTGTCACCAAGTTAAACGGAAAAGTCGTTCAAGATGGTAATACGAATGAGATGTCATTTTCGATACCTTTTCTAATTAGCTGGATTTCAAAGGTTATGACCCTGGAGCCGGGAGATATTCTCGCAACTGGTTCACCTTCAGGAAGCTGTCCAATGAAATCAGGCGACACTGTAGTCGTAGAAGTAGAGAAAATCGGTAAGCTTCGTAATTACGTTAAGTAGGCCTAGGCCATTGTAACAATAACTTGTAAAGGATTGTTATAGTTATAATAAAATGACTTGTAGGGAGAGCATGTAAGTGCTCTCTTTTTTCTGTATAAGCTTTCAAATTCGACTAACCTTTCATCATTTATTAAAATAGTAGATAATAATAAAAGATTCACCTACTTAATAAGGAGACAACTATGACCAAAAATAAAGCAGCTTTTTTTGACATCGATGGTACGTTTTATCGGGACTCATTACTTATTGAACATTTCAAGAGAATGATTAAGTATGAAATTATATCGCCATCTGTTTGGCATGAACAAGTGAAACATACTTTTCAGGATTGGGATAAGCGTCAAGGTAATTATGATGTGTACCTTCTCGATGTTAGTAAAATTTACGTTGAACATTTAACCAATGTATCAAAGGAAGATATTGAGTTTATAGCAAAGCAGGTGATTCGCCTAAAAGCGGATCGAGTGTATAAGTACACTAGAAAGCAAATTAAATGGCATTTGGAAAATGGCGACAAAGTAATCTTCATTTCCGGGAGTCCTGATTTTCTCGTATCTAAAATGGCTGAAAAGTATCATGCTACTGATTATCGTGGGTCGACTTATCATATTGATGAGCAAGGGTTTTTTAATGGTAAGGTTCAACCGATGTGGGATTCTGTGAATAAAGAGAAGACCATCATTGAGATGGCGGAAAAGCATAATATCGACTTAGACCAAAGTTATGCGTATGGTGATACAAACGGTGATTTAACTATGTTCAAATATGTTGGGAATCCTGTTGCAATTAATCCTGCTAAAGAATTATTAGCAGCGATAACCGATCAGGAAGATTTAAGAAACAAGATACGTATTATCGTCGAGAGAAAAGACGTAATTTATCAAATTGACCCTAAGTCAAATTCTGTTACTTTTGATTAGGGATATTGTGACTCAAAACTTAAAAGGTTTTGGGTCATTTTTGTATTAAATGTAAAAATATCCCTATCCTTTGATGATATAATATATATAACGTTTTAAAGGCAGTTAACCATCTTTTGGAGGTAAAACCATGATACAAAGAATATCATTGGAAAACTCAATGAACATTAACGTCAAGCACGAACTTAACAAGCACAATCAAACTATCTTATTTCTGCACTTTAGTGGTGGAACTTTACATATGTGGAATGGTGTCTTTCCTCTCTTTGAAAACGAATATAATATCATCGCACCAGATTTTCGTGGACATGGAGAGTCAGATAAACCTCCAACAGGCTATCATATAGATGATATGGCTCATGATATCGTTTTACTACTAAGAGAGTTAAAGGTCTCGAAATGTCATATTGTTGGAAGTTCGATGGGGGCGGAAGTAGCTCTAAGTATAGCAGCATCTCACCCAGACTTAGTCAGCTCAATTATATGTGAAGGAGCTCTATGCAATGAGTTTGGACCACTTGGATTATTTAATGGAAGTAAAGAGGAAATCATTATTGAAAAGAATAGACAGAATATCGAACTAAAGAAGAGAGTCATGCCTATGCATGAAAGTAGACCAGATTATGTTGAAGAACTAGTCCAATCATTTAAGAAACAAGGCTTTTATAATGAATACTTTTCAAGATTCATAGACAGTTGTATAGAAGAATCAGCTGAAGGCTTTTATACAAGCCATTATAGAAATCACGTTCGAATAGAATATATACAAAAGTATTGGGAGCTAAGGTTTGAAGATTACTATAAAAGGGTAACATGTCCTATTTTATTCCTTCCAAGTTCGGAGGAGTGGCAAAACGAAACAATTAAAAAATCTTTGGCCGCCTTTACTTCTCATTTACATAAATACGAGATTTCCCATATTAAAGACTCCGTCCATGCCTATGTATGGATGCAACAACCTAAAATTGCAGGTATAGAGGTAAAAAGATTCATAGAATCTATTTAATGTTCGGATGTAGGGTTTTTGTTAATTCTCACGGTACGGTGTTTTATACGGAAGTTTAATGTCATTAATATGAAACTTAAATAAGTTGCAAACCGTATATAGAAATAGAGTGGGTTGTATCGATTTCTAAAAAGGAGTGAATGAAAATGGTACCGATTATATTATCAATTATATTAATCATTTCATTTATCTTTTCCTTATCTATTTTGCTTAAAAAGAGAAAGAAGGCAGGTATAACAGGGGTAAAAAGTGCCTTAACGTCAATTTGTTTTTATCTAATTGGACTAATAAATCTTCTCGCGTATTGGTTTAATTTTATAGGGTTATTAAATTGGACTATTACTGTTATTTTGTTGATTTTAGGTGCTTATTTTACAAAATATATGCCGGTATCTGAGAAATGATCAAAAGCTAATTGTTCTAATTAGGATTAACAAATTAAGATTTTATGATTTTATGTAACAAAAAGCAATATGGAGAAAGTTACATATTGCTTTAATTTTTCCTCTTATAAGAAATTTAAGTTTTGTACATTTTAGTTTTTAGTAACCTAAACGATTTTTGAACAAATTCTTTGATCTGAATTTTTCCTTTTACAAGCTCATATTCAACCTCAAATTGATCTCGATCACAAAGGTACTGTTCTCCGTTCTTATCTGTGATTAGATAATCCCCTGGGAGCCCCTTCATTGTACCATTCGATGTCTCAAGTGTTAGAGATCTTTTAAGTTTCACAGCTTCAACGATAATTGGTTTTTTTCTATACTTAGGCAATGGAAACCCACCTCCTTTTCTATACAGTATTAAACTATGCAAAAAGGGGCGAATGTGTATAGGCTATAGTTGTCTTAGTGCGTTTTTAAAATAAGATTCGAATTATTGGTTATTATATGGACTTAATAAGTCGTTCATTTTATGAGACGCATTAATTTAAAAGGCTCTTTTAAAAAGATGGTTTTATTTGAATAGCTTTGTTAAAACATTTAGTTGATTGGAGCGGAAGGTACTCGACTCCTGCGGGAGATAGAGGGAAGCGTGAGACCCCGCAGGCGAAGCCGAGGAGGCTCACGTCCCTCCCCGCGGAAAGCGAGTGCCTGCAGCGGAAATCAACGGACCCAGTATAAATTTATTTTTTGTTAAAAAAGCAACAAAGTATACGAAAACAGTCATTTAAAAAGAGTAATTCCTTCGCTTATTGAATAATGGGAGCAGGTGTACTAATGAATTGTAGTAGCGTTTTGTACCAAATCGAAGTTGCAATCAAAACAGTCATCAAAATAATAGATACATTAGATGAAGGCGATTTACAAAAAAGACCAACAGGTAGCAAGCATTCTGTCGGTGAGTTATTGGAACATATTGCGGTGATTTGTGAAGCCGACTGGAGAATTTCTAAAGAGGCAACCCAAGAAGAGATGGAAAAATTTTATTCAACTATATCATATAAAAGCCTAGATACAATTAAGGTTGGCTTGCTTACTAACTTTGAATCTCTTAAAACAAATTATATGAATTTATCGGATGCAGACCTTCTATTTCAAACTACTTCTTATTGGGGAGTCACTTACACAAGGTATGAATGGTTGTTACAGATCTTATCACATATTTATCATCATAGAGGGCAATTACACGCAATGTTGGTCCACTGTTATGATCAAGACCCGAAGATCTCAATGTTTGAATAACATGTTCAAAGACTGAAATGACAGCAATCTTCGAACTTAAATATTTACACTAGTTGTTACCAGGGAGGTAAGAAAATGCAGTGGAAATTAAGAATACCAATGATGCTTTTCATTTTTGGATTAGTTTCAGGAATTTATCAATATTACCCAAATATAATAATCTTCAAAGAAAATTACCTTCTGAACAGTATACAATACTTAGCTTCAGTAGGACTCCCAATATATTTGTTAGAAAAAATAGGCGTAAATGATAAAAAGGTAAACTTTCTATTTGGTATTATAATAATTTCAGGACTGTTAATAGATTACTATACGATGTAGGAGGAGATGTATTGAATAAATATCTGAAAATTACACTTGGTGTATTGGGTGTGATCTTGTTAGGGATTGGAATACTTGTCATTTCCTTTGTTATAGAAATGAAGCCTGATCATGATGAAGAAGAAAAGGTAAAGGCTCAAGCTGAGCAGTATTTAGAAGATGCATTTACTGATCAATTTGAGGTATATGATACTGTGTATGACAATATGGGAAACTTTGAATTTGAATATGCGGCGAAGGTTAGGGATCACAAAACTAATACAACATTTTTAGTTTATTATGATGACGAAACACAACAAATGGTCGACACTTACAATGCTGATAAATGGAGGGATGATATAGAAACTGAATTACGTCCATTTATTATAGAAAATTTTGGTGAAACAGCTAATTTGTTAGTCTATATCAATGATAAAATTGGCCAGGAATTGGGGATTGACCCTGTTAATCCTAAAAGTTACAAAGAGTTCGACATTACACCTACCATACGTATTAGTGTTCCCCGAAACAGAAGCGACGAAGACGAAATACTTCTTAATGAGCTCATATCATTTATAAAAAGCGAAGGTGGATTACAACATGGTTTAGTTATCTTAGAGTATATTGCTGAGAATGGTGTAATTTTAGATGATGAATGGGGAAAAGAGTTTTAACAGTATATTTTTCTCGAATTACGATTGCGTTGATCCAAGGGAATCTATCTGAAAAGTTGGTTGCATGTCTATCCCAAAAACATACTTATGACAGAACGGATTACCTACGAATAAAAGTGCACTTCAAAAAGATTAATAACATAATGACCTTTAGGAGTTATGAGGTGAAGGTATGAAGAAAAAATTAGTCATCGGAACTTTATTATTGATAGTAATTATTTTAATTCTCTTAAATATTTATCAGTATTTTAAAGATACAATCCATTCAGAATTATTATCAGATTTAGAGGGTACGATTTACTATACCGAAAGAGTTGATGGCGTACTTACTTTATTTAAGTCGGATGCTGCACTGAAGAATAAAGAATTACTATATAGCCATAAAGGAAAAGGAAAAGACAGTTACGGAGACTATAATGATAATATCTTAGACTTTTATTATGATAAAACCAGTAAAACTATTTACTTTATAGCTATGGACGAAGGTTCATGGAGTTTATTTTCCTTAACGGAAGGAGCAAATCAACCGATTTTGCTGGAGAAAGAAATTATGGAAACTGATACAGATTATATAGAAAATCAATTTAAAAACCTTACAGCTTCTTCGAAGAAAGGGACCCTTTATCTTTCAGAAAATGGAAGTGAAAAAACGATAAAGAAATTCTATGGGATATACGATGAAAAATTAACTGGATATCACCCTATTGGGTTTTCACCAGATGGAAAATATTTAGTTTATTCTTCAATGGAACATTTGACACCATTAGGCAGCCTGTTAGAAGGTTTTGTTAGTAATTCTTTTGGGGAAATTTATATAATGGATTTAACAACAATGAAGAGTACCAAATTCATAGATGCTTATAAAATCCAATGGATTATAGAGTGAATTTATTTATGTCTTAGGCTGTAAAAGACCAAATATTACATCTTTAATTTTTACGATCTTGTGGATTAAATTTCATATCGCACCTCGGAAAGCGAGTGTCCTGTAACGAAAATCAACAACGAAGTTTAACACAGCCAAAATTTAAAGTTAGAAGAATTAAAGGAGTGTAAAGATGTATTTATTATTATCGATCATTCTAGCTGGTATTCTAGGATTTGTCTTACTAATGATGGGTCCTCTTGTAGGTGGTTTAATTGCCTTCGCTATTGTAGGAGGTTGTTTGTTTAGAGGCCTATATTTACTTCAAGATATCCACAAAAGATTAGAAGTAATAGCACCCAAAAGAGACAAAGTTCAAAAGGCTATTGATCATTATTTAATGGAAAAAGATAATTAACGTGACTATTAAAATTAAGTTATATGATTGATTAGCAACCAGTCGTGATTACATGGTTATAGAAATTGATGGATATGATCGTCATTTTCTTCTTAACTTTTACAAGTATTTTGTAGACTCCACAATTTTGAGCAAGTCCCATATGATGTCAATATCAAGGTTGAGTTTGTTATTGATACTAATACAGAAAGATTATACTCTCCGTCCTATTAAGGAGATGAGTAAAAAGGAGTTTTAGAGCACATTTTAGGGGACTCTATATAAAACAAATCTCCTTTGTGAAGATGATCATGTAGGAGGCATCATGAAGAAAAAACTATTTTTAATTATACTATTTATTTTTGTACTAATTTGTATAATGTATTTACAAGATAAAGCTTTGGGGAAACACGTTACTGTAGAAGAAGTTAAACAGTACTTTGTAACTTATGAAACCGTTGTTCAAGACTTTTTTAAAGACCCCTCGGAAGTGAAAATAGAAAAGGTATATAAGGCAGAGGATGAGTTTACTAAATCTTACTTCTCACTAGCAACTAGAGATAAGAGATTTTATGAAAAAATCTTACATATAAATCCTATACCTAGTGAAAATGAATTAGCTGAATTAAAAGGAAAGTATTCTTTAGTAGCTGATTTTAACAAACAGATTGAAAACATAGCTATAACAGAAGTATTTAAAGCTAATGACTTTTCGAAATTACTTCAAAAGGCCAAAGAAATAGAATACTATCAGGATGAAGATATTTCTATAAAGGTATTAGACGAGGGTCAGTATTTAATCACTATAGATGGAAGTTTTAATACCGATATAGTAAGAAACTATTTTATTATAAAATCTGAAAATGGTAATTATTTTTGGAAATCTCCAAATCCTTATTCAATTCAGTATAGAGATCAAGAACTAACAATACATTCTGGTGGGGTACGCTATAAAATTATTACTGATCTTGTTCAATAATGTTTATTTAATGATAGTGTAGTCTCGTGTAATCTTATACTACTAGAAAAGAGCTGACAGTTTTCTGTTAGCTCTTTCCTTATTTGTGAAATTGTTATTTTAATGGATTAATCTTCAAAAGTCTCATTGCATTTAGTACCACAAGTACAGCTGCCAATACATCGGCTAAGGCTACTACAAGTAATGAGGCAAAGCCAGGTACAATTAGGATCATGGTTAAAAAGTTAATACCATTTGAGAACCAGATGTTTTGTTTAATATTTCGAAGAGTGGCTCGACTTAATCGAATGGTAAAAGGAAGCTTTGTTAAGTCATCGGCCATTAACGCAATATCAGCTGTTTCTAGTGCTGCATCTGTTCCAGCTACTCCCATTGCAATTCCTAAGTTTGAAGTAGCAAGTGCCGGAGCGTCATTTATGCCGTCACCGACCATGGCAATTTTCCCGTATTTTTTCTGTAGTTCCTTAATTGCCTTCACTTTGTCTTCAGGAAGTAACTCAGCATGAAATTCATCCACTCCAATTTTAGAAGCAATTGCTTGGGCAGTTGCCTTGTTATCACCTGTTAACATAATGGTACGTTCAATGCCTGCTTCTTTTAGGCGAGCAATGGCATCCTTACTAAGATCACGTACTTCATCAGCAACGGCAATGACACCAAAAATCTTTTCCTTCGTTCCCAGTAGCATGGCTGTTTTTCCTTCTTGTTGAAGTCGCTCCACATCTGCTGAAAATTGAGTAATGTCAGTACCTAACTCACTGAATAACCTTGGATTTCCAATATAGTAGGTGATTCCATTTACTACACCTTGAGCTCCTTTTCCGGTAATAGAAGTAAAATTCTCTGCACCAGGGAAAGACAGTTTTTCACGCTCTGCCTTACGGACAATGGCTGCAGCTAATGGATGCTCTGAATATTTTTCCAATGCTGCGGAGATGGATAGTAAATCTTTTTCCGATGTCCCGACAGCAGTAAGGATATCTGTTACCTCGGGGCGCCCAACAGTAAGGGTTCCTGTTTTATCAAAAGCAATGGCTTTAATAGCTCCTGCTTCTTCTAGAAATACCCCACCTTTAATTAACACCCCGTTATTGGCAGAGTTCCCAATCGCAGAAATAATGGAAACTGGACTTGATATGACGAGGGCACACGGACAAGCTGCAATTAGAAGTGCGAGCCCACGATAAATCCAATCTCCCCATACTCCGTCAAAAAATAGAGGTGGAACAATTGTAATTAGTACAGCTAGTGCAATAACAATAGGGGTATAAACTTTTGCAAAGCGATCAATATATTCTTGGCTTTTTGCTCGTTGACCTTGGGCTTCTTGAACAAGATGAATAATCTTAGCTAAGGTAGTATCTTCAACACGTTTGGTTACTTTTACTTGAATAGAGCCTTGTTGGTTGATCGTTCCAGCGAATACTTCACTACCTACTGTTTTTTCAACCGGCATGGATTCACCAGTAATGGCTGCTTGGTTAATAGAAGATACCCCTTTAACGATTGTCCCATCCATGGCGATTTTTTCACCTGGTTTTACGATCATAATATCATCAACTAGGATTTCTTCGACAGGAAGAAGCAGTTCCTCTCTATTTCTAATAATGGATGCTTCTCGTGGAGCTAACCCCATTAATGCCTTTATAGAGTTACGGGCTTTTTCTAACGTATAGACAGAAAGGGTATTACTAAGTGAGAAAAAGATAACGACTAATGCCCCTTCAATCCACTCACCAATTGCAATTGCTCCGATGACTGCAATTGTCATTAAGACATTCATATCAAAATTTAGTTTTTTAAATCCGTATAGTGCACTTCGAGCCGTCTTATATCCACCAATGATAATCGAAAGGGCCAATAAGCTGATTTCGGCTGTTGAATAGCCAGCCATTCCGATCAACCAGCCTGCAAGAAAAAGAAGCATAGACGTACCCGTAATAATGGAATCCTTGTGTGACAGGAAGAAAGGCTTTTCTTCGTCTTCTTCCTTAGCCCCCATAGGTTTGGCGGAGACTCCTTCTTTCTCGGCTTCTTTTATAACCAGTTCATGTGGTACGTCACCCTCGACAATCAGGTTTGAGGCGCCAAAGTTAATGGTAGCTTTAATGGTACCGGGTAAATCAGACACTCTCTGCTCAACCTGAGCAGCACAGCCAGCTCAGTGAAGGCCTGATAAAAGATAGGTAGTTCGTGGTGCTGAGTTCAATTGTTCTTCGGTTTTCATACTACATTCCTCCTTTCAAAAACTATTTGATCAATTGATCATTCTGATTACACGTTGACATTTCTCCAGATAATCCCTTGAGGATTACCTCAGCTTGTAACAAGAACTGTTCAATCTCATTATTCTGAATACTGTAGAATGTATATTTTCCTTCCTGACGACTTTTTACAATTCCGCAGCCTTTGAGACAGGATAGATGTTGGGAAATGTTTGATTGATTTCCACATTTACCTGAGGTAAACTCAACGATTTCTGAGACTGTTTTTTCTCCTTGTTTTAAAGAATCCAGAATGGAGAGTCTAGTCTTATCGCCAAAACCTCGAAAAAATTTTACTTGTAGCTCTATGAAATTAGTTGATTCATCTGTCATAAAGACACCACCTTGTATATTGTATTAGTGACTGCTAATATGATATATTAAGCACATATTAGCAATTACTAATACGTTAGTCAATAATTATGATATTAAGGGTAAAGGAATATGTGAATCATTTACCAGGCCTATTTAATTGTGTTCGAGGATTGAGGTACCTTATGATAATATACGATGTCAGTGTAGTAAGGTCCGGTCAAGCAGGGCTTGAATTCAAAAAAATTAATAGAATTGTCATGTTTTGATAAGTAATTGAGGTTCAACTTGCCTTATAATTTGAAGGAAACTTAAGAGTTTGGAGCGATGATCATGGGAAAACAGCAAAAAAAGAAGATGACTCCAGTTAAACTAGCAGTCTTCATCACAATCGCAACATTTATTTTACTTTCAGCTTTAGTCGTCCTTTCAAACAAGGCTAATGATTCTGCCGGAATCGTTAAGTTTGAAAAGACACCACCAATTGAAGGACAACCAATTCTTGGTGATCCGGATGCTCCTGTGACTGTAATAGAGTTTGGTGATTTTAAATGCCCAGCATGTAAGTTATGGGGCGAAACTGTATATAATGACCTTGTAAAGGATTATGTGGACACTGGTAAAGTTAAATTTGTTTATATCAATGTTCTGTTTCATGGTAAAGAATCACAACTGGGTTCCCTTGCGGCGGAAACAGTTTGGAAACAAAATCCAGACATTTATTGGGAGTTTCATAAGAAGTTGTTTGAAGCACAACCGAGTAGAGAACAGCATGATGCCTTATGGCTAACAAAAGAGAAGGTCGTAGAAATCGCTGAATCTATTTCAGAGATGGATGTAGATCAATTTAAGTCGGAGTTAGAGAAGCTTACAGAAATTGAAGAATTGAATAAAGACAATAGATTGGTAGAGGAATTTGAAGTAAGCCTTACACCAACTATTTTCGTTGAAGGGACAGCTCTTGAGGACCCATTCGATTACGACAAAATAAAAAACCTAATTGAACAACAAATGAAGGAACAATAAAAATGAACCAAATGAATCCTCAAAAGAATCAAATGTTCCTCTATTTAGCTTGGTTTATTTCGCTAGTTGCTACATTTGGGAGTCTCTATTTTAGTGAAATAAAAGGATTTATTCCTTGTGAATATTGCTGGTATCAGCGCATCTTGATGTATCCACAAGTGTTAATCCTTGGAATTGGAACATTTCAAAATGATCAATCCGTCATAAGATTCTCCTTGCCTTTATCCATTTTAGGTTGGTTTATATCACTGTATCACTACCTTGTACAAAAAGTTCCGGGTTTTGCTGAAATCAAACCATGTAAGAGTGGTGTACCATGTTCGGGTGAGTATATCAATTGGTTTGGGTTTATCACCATACCATTTCTTGCATGGGTAGCCTTTAGCCTAATCATCATATTCTTATTATTAATGAGAAAAAAATAATCAATTGTTAAGGGTTCGATAGGAAGAACCCTTTTTATTTTATTTTTGAAAGAAGTGTTATAAATGAAACCAAAACCTCTACTATTACTTTTCTTATTGTTCATCATACAAATCACAACGGTGCATGAGACTATGGCACATTCTACTTTAGTAGATACCTACCCTAATAACTTTGAAACAGTAGATGATAGTCCTACTTCTGTAGAGGTGACTTTTAGAGATCCTGTTGTTGTTCATTCTAATTCTATACAAATCCTACGATCAAATAATGAACCAATTCAGATATCCGATACTAGATTAGATGAAGACGATAAACATATAGTTGCCACATTAGGTGAAGACTTAACTGATGGATCATATACGGTAAATATAAATGTGATCGCGTTAGATGGTGACATTATCACTGAATCCTTCCAATTCACCGTCAAACAAGAGCAAAAAGTTGATCAGCCACTAGAAGTGACTCAACAGTTTCCAATGGACGGACAAATTCTAAACACATCTACGGATTACATTGAATTACAATTCAATCAACCAGCTGAATTAACTGCGATCGGACTTTTTAATTCGGAAAAGGAAGATATCAGATTAAATCAAATAATAGTAGATCCTAATAACCTTTCTATTATGAAGATTCCTATTCATGAACCATTAAAAAAAGGGACATACCAAGTAACGTGGTATGCGAAACCTCAAGACTCTACAAGTTATTTATCAGAAGAAGTAGATGTTTTTTACTTTGCTGTGGAAGAATATACACCTATTACTCGTGATGTCCTTAGTGTAATGGGAGATGACCGGTCATGGTTAAAAGAAATAAGCTTAAAACAGATGGCTTATTTTTTTATTTTTTTATCTATGATGTCCCTATTTGGTGGAACACTGTTAACGGCAAAAGTAGATTCGGGTCAACATAAAAGATGGAATAAAGTCATCTATTCTTTATCATTATTACTAGTAGTAGGGATCGTTTTGCTCCTATTTTCTCAAAAGCAGGAGTTGCAGCAGATAGGGTGGATTGAATTTTTCTCCATTAAATTTGTTTGGATTCCATTGCTTCAGCTCCTTATTGTCCTATTAGGAGTCTTGATGAAACGTTATCGAATTATTTTGTTTGGAATCGGTTTATTACTCACGCCTTTTTATATTGGTCACGCTACTTATCCTCAATATGGAGGTTTTCTTACTGTTTCCGTAAGTCTCTTACATGTGTTCACTGCTTCTATCTGGCTTGGTGGAATACTAGCATTGTTAATTCCATCCTCTTCTAACTTTGAAGCGTGGATTAAATTAGCTGGGCCTCAGTTTTCAAAATGGGCAATGGTATGTTTACCAACCACGATCATTACAGGAATTTGGATGACATTTATTTTTGTCCCTTCATTTAATTTTGCTAGCTTGTGGAGTAGTGATTGGGGAAAAGGGATCTTATTAAAGTCACTAATCACCATGTTTGTTTTTTTACTTGGGTTTATTCAGAGGAAGGCTCTTCTTCAGTTGGTTGGAAAAGGAACAAGAATTTTTAGAGGAAGACTTTTATTTGAAGCAATCTACATTCTATTACTGCTTATTTTTGTTTCTAATGTAGTCGTATCAGCACCAAGTGCGGCGGAAAGAGCCATTTATCCGATTCACCAGGAACAGGATTCACCTGAATTAAGTGTTGAAGTGGATCCGTTAAAAAAGGGATTAAATGAATTAACCCTGAAGTTTGACAATACCCTAATTAAGAATGTCGATATTACCTTTGTCATGCCTCCTGATTATGAGGCGACTTACCGTGCTTTTCGAATAAATGATCAAACCTTTAAGATTACTGGTAACATCATTCACACTGCAGGAATAACAGATCTTATAATAAAGGCTTACCAAGGTGATGATACTGTATTTAATTATAGCTACCAACTAGTTGTGCCAGGTGAGATAAGTGAGTAGGGAGAGTAATAATCATGCAAAGGAAATACATCTACATTATTATTTGTGTTCTTGTTGCAGTGATAATTGGAATGATAGCTATTGGTTCATTACCTGAAAAACAAAACATAGCTGAGGATTTTCTAAAGGATCCAGAAGAATATATGCATGAACTAACAGAAAAGTATGAGAATCACCAGGATCATTCACATACGCATGAAGATAAAGAAATTGATTTAGAGAGTCTTGAGCAATTAAAGTCCAATGTTCTTGAGATGGACAAAATTACTGTGTCCGATGATGACTTTGTTATGATGATGGTTTTGTTGGATCAAGATCCTGATTCATTTGTAGGAAAAGAAATAGAGCTAAGTGGTTTCATCTATCGTGAACCTGAATTTGAAAATACCCAGATGGTTATTGCTAGATATAATGAAGGACATGATGGAGAGATTTACGGCATACTATCAACGACTCAACAAGCAGATGCTCTAATTGATGGACAATGGGTAGGAGTAAAAGGTACTCTTCAAAAAACAAGATATATGGCTAGTGAGGTTCCATACATCGTCATTAATGAGCTACAGTTAATGGAGGAACTCAAATAGAGCATAAATTTTCGTCAGAAGTATTCTCAAGTGGATGATTTCAACAAACTACCTCAGACTTGATTAACGACTACTGTTCCTGCTTGGATCAGTAGTCGTTATTTTTTTTGAAAAGAGAAAGATGCTCTCATTAGTTTAAGTTATAATCTAAAATATACCATTTAGCATTTAGATAGATGTTTTTATATCATTTGATGCTATTTTAAAGAAGGTTCTCATTTAACCAAAGGGAGTAACATGTAAATCAATTTTAGTAATGGGGGTTGTTTTCATGAGAAGGGTTTCGTGGGGAGTTACTGGAGTTCTATTTGCGATTGGAATTTATTTATATTTTTCATCAGAACAAGCACGCCTAACAGAAAATATATATCACCAAGAACAAGGTTATGAATTGACATTAATACAAGAAGCTTTCCCGGTGGAATTTCAATTTGAGGAACATTGGTTAAATTTAGTACCTGGTGAAAATAGAGAAATAAATAAAGTCTTGCTTACTAAAGAAAACTCATCTGTCATACTAAAAAAGGTCTTTAGAGAAGAATCAACTGAAGATTATGGTGTTGAGTTGGATATTACACATAGCTTCCAAGATCCTAAACACGGTAGATTTTTAAGTTCCAGGGTAATTGAAAAAAACTCGTTTACATCAAACACGGCTTGGGACTTTTATACAATGGATGGTAGGGAATTAAATTCAAGATTGATAGTAAGTGGGGCGAGTTATGGTCCATCTGAGCTTTCCGCGGTACGAATGAGTTCAACTGAATTAGATCAGTTGAATACCCCTTTTATCATTAAATGGGATCTGTATCTTTACCAATACGATAAAAACTAAGCTCTTACCTGTATGATTCCGAAGTTAAAACCACATTCAATCTAGGAGAATAGTACCCTATATTATTGGATTAAGGGGAAAGGAATTTAGCTCATTAAGTTATTATTCTTTCATACTGTGGGGTGAACGATGAAATATGATTATGTAAAGCTTTTCATTTTAATAATACCTATTCTGCTGTTAAATGGTTGTAATACAAATTTCAAGATACCATTGATAAATGAGAAATTTGATTTGGTTAGTGTTTATGAAGATGAAACTTTGATATATGAAACAAATGATTCCAAGAAGATTGAAGAAATAATTCATAAGATAAACACAAGTAGAAGAGATTCAACCCATACATGGCAAATACCTGAGTCTACAGGTAAGATCATCTTTCTAAATGAGGACAAAGAAGAAGAGCTGGTTCTTAATTTACATAACGGTGGAGATGTTACATGTAAAGGATATTATATTTATTCGGGTCTGAGCTTTTGATCTCAAGTTTGTCAAGGAAGATTAGTTGAAGTAGGAAATAAGAGACAAGAAGGTTCTTACAGTAAATCGTATAAGTAAGGAGGAGATTTTAATTAGATTAAATCCAATAGAATTTCATATTAGTAATTTAAGTTATGTGATTAGGTTAGCAAAAGAGAACGATGCGAAAAACTTGTCTGAAGTACGATTGCAGATAGACGGTGAAACAGAAAATATGGATAGAGAAAAAGGCGAAGCATACATAGACGAAGTGGGTTTTAAACACCTAATCAAAGAAGACACCGAAAGTCCCTATAATCTATTTTTAGTTTGCGAGACCAATGGTGAGATTGTTGGCTTCTCGAGGTGTGAAGGCAATCAGTTAAAAAGAATGTCTCATAAAGTTGAGTTTGGCGTATGTGTACTAAAAGATTTCTGGGGATATGGTATTGGCACCAACTTGTTAAGAGAAACCATTAGATGGGCTGATACAAACGAAATTAAAAAAATCACTTTGAATGTCCTTGAAACCAATGAAAAAGCTATAATGCTCTATAAAAACCATGGGTTTGAAGTAGAAGGAGTATTAAAGAAGGATAAGTTACTATCCGATGGTAATTATTATAATACCGTAATAATGGGTAGGCTCAATGAATAATTAAAACTATGAGTTCTCATTCTTCAGCAAACGAGTGAGATGCCTCCCATAATGAATAAACGTTTTTTTATTGTAGTAGCTGTGTTAAAGTACAGTGTTGATTTTCAGCAGAGTTGATTGAAGTGTAAGGATGCGAGACTCCTGCAAGGAAAAAGGAAAGAGCTTTTTCTCTGGAGAAGCGTGGTGAAGGAGACCCCGCAGGCGACGCGCCGAGGAGGCTCCCGAACCCGCCCGCGGAAAGCGAGTGTCCTGGAACGGAAATCAACAACAAACTTTAACAGAGCCATTGTAGAAGAATAATTTAAGCAGGAATTACGTTGTTAATGTTAAATTAATAGTTTCATAAGAAAGTTTATAGAATAAGTATTTTTGATAAGAAGGAGAAAAAGGTAATGGGCAAAATTGAGTTTGTAAAACTTACTAATGAATCAGATGAACTGGTAAAATTCTATACAAAAAATAGTTGGGATTTTCATGCTGATCCATCACCATCAGGAGATGAAATAATGAGCCGTTATGAATCAGGCTGGTATGAAGATGACAAAGAAACTTTTTGGATACAGAAAAATGGTGAAAACGTAGGGATCATTATTATCAGTGATATTACCGATACTATTCCGTTATTATATGATGTTAGATTATCTAATGAGGCACGCGGAAATGGTTATGGAGAGCAAGCTGTGAAATGGGTGACTGATTATATTTTTTCAAATTCTGAAGAGAAAATTAGAATAGAAGCATATACTCGTCACGATAATTACGGAATGAGAAAAGTGTTCTTTAAATGTAACTTCCAAAAAGAAGGATATTTAAGGAATTCATGGGAAAATGATGATGGTACTGTGGATGATTCTCTAATTTATGGAATCATTCGAGAGGACTGGGAGCAAGGTAAGAAAACACCTATAAAGATAGATGAAATTGATTTTTAAAAATCTTCAAATTACATAAGCGGGTACTAATTCAAGCAGGATTAGTGCTCGTTTTTTTTGAACTATTGATAGTATATTTCTGCTACATGCTCAAAAAAGGTGAAAGATGGAGGAATTATGAATGGAACTAATAAGACAAAGACTTTTACAAGCATTGAGTTTAACAGATGACTTTTTTAATCATATAAATGAAGGTTGTTTAGGCTTAAGGATTTCAGACGCACCCTCAAATACAATTGGAGAACAAGCATATTGTATTATTGGGGCGAGGGAAAGCTATTTAAAGGCTTTAAAAGTAGGTCACTGGGCAGGATTTGATTGTAGTCTAATTGAAACTAATGATCAAACACTATTAATTAGCAAATTGGAAGAAACTCATAGAAACATAGAGATATTTTTAATAGATAGTAGTGTAGGTGAAATTAACTATAATTTATTAATTGATTTATTAGAACATGAGGTTCAGCATCACGGGCAGTTAATTCGCTATGCTTATGCTAATAAAATTCAGTTCCCAAAAAGCTGGAATATTCGATATACTGTTTAGGTTTTTCCTACAACAAACAGGTGCGATTGCAAAACAAGCAATCGCTCTTTTCATGATAGTGAAATCTATTCGAAGAAGCAGCAAGGTACCCAATCATTCAATTTCGGTACCTTTTTTAGTTTTCACAGGATTATTGTTCTATATCTACTAAAATCTCATGTTAGTAAATATAATAAGGCTTACTATTTTTGAACAATTGTAATATATAAATTTCTATTAATACTTTTATTATTTAGAAAAATTAAAAAAGTCATTCACGATAGGAAATTAAATATGGTAAAATTATCTAGCTATTATAACTATTAAGAGGTGAATATATGACAAAGGTAATTGAAGTTAAGGGATTATCGCGCTCTTACAAGCTAAAAAAGGGAACAAAAACGGCATTGGATAGCATTTCCTTTGATGTTGAAAAGGGCGAGGTGTTCGGTATATTGGGACCTAATGGTGCTGGTAAAACAACAACGATTAAAATCCTAACAACCTTACTGCTACCATCAGAAGGTGAAGCTAGAGTACTAGGATATGATGTTGTGTCAGAAAGTCACAAAATTAGAGATCAGATTAATTTTGTCTATGGTGGAGAACGAGGGGTCTATGGTCGTTTGACAGCTAAAGAGTATATGCATTATTTTTGTACGCTATATAAGATTAAGAATAAGGATCAAGCTCCATTAATTGATGAGTTGCTTGCACTCGTTCAGCTAGAGAATACGAATGAACAAAAAATACATACCTTTTCAAAAGGAATGATTCAGCGTTTACATATTGCAAGATGCTTAATTAATAAACCAAAGCTGTTATTTTTAGATGAACCAACGATTGGACTAGATCCGATTGGAGCAAAACTATTACGAGATTTAGTCAAGGAACTATCTAAACAGGAAATCACTATTATTCTCACTACTCATTACATGCAAGAGGCAGATGAGTTGTGTAACCGAATGGCTTTTATAAAAGAAGGGAAAATTAGTCTCATCGGTGAGCCTAAGCAAATTAAGGAAAGCTGTAATCACCTTAACCTCTTTGAAGTGACGATGAGTTTGTACGATACAGAAACTATTAAACAAGACTCATATTTTACTAAACTTGAGATGGAGCCAATTAAGGAGCCATTTTATCAGCTAAAAGTGGAAGTGGAGGATTCAAATGTAGAGGCTCTAACAGAGAGACTAGCAAAGTATGGTGAAGTGTTAAAAATACAGAAGAAGGATATCTCACTAGAAGATGCCTATATTTATCATATGAAGGACGTTGGGTGAGGTCTATGAACTTTTTATTTTTAGTAGCTAGAGAGATTAAGTACTTTACCAATTTTAATAATAAGATGTATCAGTTTTTGCTTTTCTTTCAGCCCCTTATGTTTCTTGCCATTATCTACTTTTTAAAGAAGCTACGTGGAGATGTAAATACAGATAGCTTTGTCGTGGCAGCTGCCTTAATAAGTATGTGGAGCTATGTTCTTTATTCATCGGGATCGTCATTAATATCCCAAAAATGGAATGATACTTTAAAGCTGTTGATTGCAGCCCCCGTATCTTTGTTTCAAATTATTTTAACAAAGGCGATAAGTAACTCTTTTATTGCATTGATTTCTATGGCGCTCAGCTTCATTTATGCGAAGCTTATTTTTCAATTTACAATTCAGATAGGCAATTACGGCTTGTTTATATTATCAGTACTCATTCTTGTTTTTTCCCTAAGTGTAGCTGGGTTAATTTTAGCCATCGTATTTGTCGCGTTTCAAAATGTATTTGACTTTCAAAATTTAATTTTAACACCGATGATTTTATTGTGTGGTGTGTTTGTACCTGTACAAGAATTTCCTCTGGTTTTAAAAGTACTTGCTTACCTTATTCCCATGACATGGGGAGTTAAAGCTGTTCAGGATACATTACTTCTGTCCCCAGAAATGTTTATAACGATGGGACTATCAATCGGGGTAAGTGTCGTTTATTTAGGGATAGCCTATTTCATCGTTAAAAAGATAGAGGGCGTAATAAGAGAAAATGGAAGTATGGGGGCGATCTAAATGATATTATCCTACAAGTATGGATTTACAAACATTTCCTATAAGGCTCTTTATTCCTTCCAAACCTTACGTTTGTTTATTTTATTTCGAATTGTAGATCCGTTTCTGCATTATTTATTCTTTGCAACTTTAGCAAGCGCATTGGTTGGGTCTGATTACTTAACGTATGTAGTAATTGGGAATATTGCTTATTATACATGTCATACGATGATGATTAATTTTATGAATATGTTTAGGCTAGAGCGGAGGTTTGGTACGCTAGAATTGAATATTGCCTCACCTACTCCAACACTTTTTATCATCCTTAGAAAAGCGGTTGTGCCATTATTAGACGGGCTGTTTGTGTTTATAATAGGACTTTTTATTGGAAGTATATTATTTGGACTGCCATTTCCGTTTGAACGATTTGGAGAGTTGATGCTCCTATTTGTGGTCATGCTGTTCTCAATCCTATGCTTTTCCCTAATATTTGCATCGATTAGTTTACTTTTTGAAAACGCAAATCTATTTTTAAATATGGCAATAGCTGTGTTCCATGTGTTTTGTGGAGTCAATTTCTCGGTAACTCTATTACCTGAGCCAATGGAAATGATAGCTAGAATTTTGCCGTTAACTCACAGTATTGAGGCATTGCGATCCATTTACGGGGCTGAGTCTTATGCGGTAATGCCTTTACTAGTTACTGAACTAACCATTGCATTATGCTATCTTGTTGCTGGTATCCTTCTCGTCTTCATAATGGAAAGAGCTGCAAGACATAATGGGTCATTGTTTAAAAATACATAGGTTGTGACTTATAAAGTGGATTGAGTATACCAAAAGTATTTAAACATGAATTATATAAGTAAATCCTTATTTGAACCACATGGTTTTAATTTTAAGACTAAGAGAGGGTGACTTAGCCTCTCTTAGTTTTTTAAAATATGTTTCCAATGATCAGGTAGTTCATAGTCCTTTAGATGCTCAAACTTTGTAAGCTTTATTTGTCCACTTCCATTAATATAGAATGTTAATCGGTCTAGCCCAACCTGGATATGGGGCCCAACTACTGGAAGAACATTCATAGTCACAATAAATTCAAAACTTCTATACCCTCCAATTCGTTCAGCCTTTTCTATATAGACTTGAAAAGGGTATACAGTAGGTGGATCGTTTAAAAGGTGTTTGTAGTATTCGTTTATGGCTCTATCAATTTCAACACTTAGTAATGAAACAAATATGTCTTGGTACAATTCTTCTGTTGATTTTACAGGAGGCGGATCGAAAGTTCCCGCATCACACTTAAAGCCCATACTCATTGAAAAAATAAAAACTAACCCTACGATCATACCTAACCTTTTCATCAAGATACCTCCAAAAACGTTTATTTAATTTTTCCCTATGAAAGGAATTAATATTTAACTCCAGCAAGGAGCGAATAGTGCTTATTAATGTGCTTGTAACAAAATAAGAGCCTATTGACAAAGAAATAGAAAAATTTTACACTAAGAACAGCTACCATGTATAACAAAGTAGTTATTTTTATAAGAGCTATCTTGTTTTACCAAATACCTAAGAGTAGTGCTTTTGTTTTGTTCGCTACCTTGTATAACAAGTTAGGTAAGGAAGGGAAATGAAAATGTCGAACAGAAGCCAATTGTTAAAGGGAATTTTAGATGGATGTGTCTTGGCTGTAATAGAAAAGGAACCTGTCTATGGTTATGAATTATCACAGAAATTATTACAAGTCGGCTTGGCAGATGTGAGTGAAGGAACGATTTATCCCGTATTATTAAGACTCCAAAAGAATGGACTCATTCGAGGAGAAATGCAACCATCCGAATCAGGCCCCAATCGGAAATATTACTTTCTAACAGAATCGGGACAAAAGGCTTTAGACAACATTACTGAAGAATGGCAGCAAATCTCAAAGCCGGTAAACAAATTACTGATAGGGAGAGAATAGTGATGAACGCCAATGTATTAATAGAGGAAAACAATAGAAAAAGAAAGTTGTTAACTCCTGAAAATGAATCCTATTATAGTGATCTGCAAAAAGATAAGGGTGTGAAGTAGTATGCTATCTAAAAAAAGCGAGGAATTTACTGATAATTTAAGAATGTATTTAATGATGTCAGGCAAAAATGAACGAGAAATCAAAGAACTAGTAGAGGAGCTTCAGGAACACCTCAAAGAAGCTGAGAAAAGTGGAAGAAGCATAGATGATATTATCGATCAAAGCCCTGAGGAATATATGGATTCACTGAAACGAGAAATGAAGACAGATTATAAGCAACTGATAAAACTTCTACCTATCTATTTTCTCGGTGTGATTGCCTATCTCCTAATGGGACCTGCAATAAGAGGGGAATTTGAAATAAACATTATACAGGTAGCTGGATTTCCAATATTAGCTGCCGTTGGGTTAGTCGTTTACGTGTACTTTCTTCAGCAAGCTGGTAGAAAGCAGTATTCTAATAAGAGGTTTTTTCTTGGGGGAATGATTGCATATAGTTTGGTTTCCGTTACTGCCATCCTCTTATTACTTGCAAGTAACTTTATCGTCGATCCGTTTTTTATAGGTAATGGAACTTCTGATGTCATTGTTATTTTGATATGTAGTTGTATTTTTATCACCACTGCCATTTGGAGTAAGTCATGGGTTTCCATTTGGTTACCAGCTATCCTTTTTATTCCAGATGCTTTTAGCCGTTTTACTAGCTTGAGTGATATTTCAATTCTATATATCAGTATGGGCTCTTTCCTATTAATCTTTGTGGTGATCTTTTTAACTCTCTGGAGACTAGAAAAACAGAAAAAGGTAGAGATGGAACAACCTAAAGGATAATAGGCAAAAGAGGTGTTAAAGGAAAATAGTCATTCACTAAATAAAGTATTAATATAAACTTATAAAATGGAGAAATTTAGATGACTACCATATATGTTAATTGGGGAGAAGGCAAAATTAAATTGACTTGGAAACCTGAAAAGCTACTCCCGCCAAGAGAATTAATAACAAGTGTTCATGGATTTTGTTTTAGGGATGGAAATATATTATTAGTCAATTTAAGTAACAGAGGCTGGGACTTCCCAGGGGGGCATATAGAAAATGAAGAAACCCCTGAAGATTGTTTAAAAAGAGAAGCTTATGAAGAAGGTTATGTCACAGGGAGTTGCTCATTATTAGGGCATATAATCGTTGATCATAACGAAAACCCGAACTGGGATGAAAGTAGCCCGTACCCTAAAGTAGGGTATCAAGTTTTTTATAAAATGAATATTGACTTCTTACATGACTTCAAAGGAAAGTACGAGTCAGTTGAAAGAATTCTAATAAATCCAAGTGAAGTACCGGATTATTATCTTGGTTGGAATGAACTATACGAAGGGATACTTGATTTTGCGTTAAAGCAGGAATAATTTAACCAGTTTGATAGAATCGATATTGGTTATAGTTTTTTTTGCTTATTTAATTATGTGTAAAGCTTAGGTAGGCAAGGGTGTGAGTAGTGCGAAAACGATCTTCTATAGTCATTATTCAAAATAATAGGGTTGGACTAATTAAAAGAATTAGAGAAGGTATTGTTTATTATGTTTTTCCTGGTGGTGGTATAGAGCACGGGGAAACACCTGAAGAAGGAGCGAAAAGAGAAGCATTAGAAGAATTGGGAGTAGAAGTTAAACTTATGAATTGTATTGCAGAGGTTGAATTTAATGGAACTCAATATTTCTTCCTAGCTGAGATAATTAATGGTGAATTCGGAACTGGACAAGGGGAAGAATACTTAGATCTAGATAGGGATAGAGGAATATATTTACCTATATGGGTTGATATAAATAAATTATCATCTATTGACGTAAAGCCTAAAGAAGTTGCTTTAAAAATTCAAGCCTTATTCAAGTGAAAGGGAGTTGATCCAACAAGGAATCAATCCCTTTTTCATTAGGGATGGTTAAGGTTTATTAAGCTTTACCTATTATGATAAAATTGGGATAAAATAGGGGGTAACCATGAATATTAGAAATTCAGCAAAAGCTCTCATACTTAATAATAATAAACTCTTACTAACAAAAAATAAGGATGATGACGGTTATTTCTATCTCTTTCCTGGTGGAGGGCAAGAACACGGTGAAACACTTCATAGTGCTCTTATTAGGGAGTGTATGGAAGAAATTGGAGAAGAAGTGGAAATAGGCGAGCTTCTCCATGTACGAGAATACATAGGTAAAAACCACGAACATTCATCCTTCGATTCTAATTTTCACCAAGTTGAATATTACTTTGTTTGCAATCTTATAAATGGAGAAAATACTCATGCAGTACCGACTAATCCTGACAGTCATCAAGTTGGAGTGGAGTGGATTCATATTGATCATTTACTAGAGTATAGGATTTATCCGAAGGAACTAAGGAAACATGTTATAAAATATGTAAAGAATGAAAAAACTCCCGTTTATTTAGGAGATATAAATTAGAATCGTTGTTTAGTAGGTTAATATTAGGGAAGCTATGAAGGTCGTAGAAAGGTTCCGATAAATATTACCTTAAAGAAAGTGAAGTCACAATAAGTCGAGTTAATTAGAGGAGAGGTATTGCAATGGTTTCTATTTTTAAAAATGAAGTGGTTGAAAGGGAATATCATCATTTTTATGATAAATCTTTAGAGTTGGCAGGAATCTCTTATTCTACAAAAAACATACAAACCTCATTTGGTGAGACTTATATTCTTGTCTTCGGAGATTCAAATAAGCAGCCATTATTGTTACTTCATGGAATGACCATGAGTAGTACGATGTGGTATCCAAATATTCAACATATCATTCAAGAACGGCAAGTTTTTGCAATTGACACAATAGGGGATTTTGGTAAGAGCAAAGCTATGAATATCATAAAAAATAAGGAACAAGCTGCGCAATGGCTCCTTGAGGTATTGGATGGGTTGAACATAGAACAAACCGATTTGGGTGGACATTCAATGGGTGGATTTCTAGCATTAAATTTTTCCGTTGTGTATCCTGAACGGATATCAAAGCTCTTACTTTTTGCCCCTGCAGGAACTTTTTATAAGATGAATCCACTCTTCTTTATTAAGATTTATCCTGCATTATTGTTTCATACTGAAAAGTGGATTGATAGAGCTTTTCTTTGGTTTTCAGGTAAGGGTGAACTTCTTCACCCCATTTTTCGGAGCCAAATTATAGCAGGTTACAGTTATGCCAAGCCAGCTTTACATATCATGCCTTCCGTTTTCTCAGAAGAAGTTTTACGAGATTTCCCTCTCCCAACCTTACTAATTATAGGTGAGAAAGAAGTCATCTACCCTGCTAAAAAAGCAATTGCAAACGCTAAACGGCTAATTCCTAAATTGGAGTCCCATATAATTCCTGGTGCTAATCATTCTCTTACCATAGAACACTCTGATATTGTGAATGAACATATAATTAATTTTCTTGTAAAAAATTCAAAAAAACTAGCGAATTGAGTGGGGACCTGGTCCCCAATTGTTTAAACTACAACTTTTTATGAAATGAGTAAGGCATTTGTTCATCACTAAATGGAAAAAGTATGATTCTGTCTGAACTTGATTATGGGTTTATCGAGTTTGCTATCTCTACTAAGATTTCGGGAGTTACTTGGTCTGAGACACCTTTGTTAATGTTTAAGACATACTGCCAGTCTTTCTTCTCAAATACTAATAGATTAAATCCTTTTGCGATGTTTGTACTATAATACGCCTTGCTTCCATCTCTAAGTTTTAAGGTTTGTTCAATATGCTCCTTTCTGATTGGTAAACCGTATTTCACTGGATGAATCCTAATCATATAGTGATTTTTCGGTTTATCCTTATGAAGATATTCAATCTCAAAGCCATCGTTTATATCTCCTTTCAAGTCACTAAACCTACCAAAGCTGTGTGTAAATGAAATAGGAGGAATTTGTACGGGTAAAGGAATATCTTTTTTAAAGTGCTCTTTACTTTCAAATAAAGCAAGGTTAACTTCTTTGAAGCCAAACTCATAAAATGAATCTTGGAATTCTCTGCTTGTATAGTTAGCATTAGCAAAGTTTGAAAAAGAAATTGTTGTTAGAACAAATATAATACATGATAGGAGAAGCCTCATCTTATCAGTCCTTGTATTTTTTAAGATAGTATTCGCAATTTATACGACAAATATAATAATTGCATGATTAGAAGAAGTTGTTATTGAAGTATAGGGGAAGGATATTACTAGGAGATGTGCTTTATAGCATTAAACTTATTCATAACAAAAGGAGCTGGATAATCCAGACTCCTTTCTATGTGTATTGTTCACATTGTCTTTTAGTGTTATTAGGCACTCCAAATCCTATCAAGTTAAGCTAAAAACTCACTGTTTTTTAAACTTACTACCTTTACTCTTGGATCGAAGCTTTGACATCAAATCATCTACTTGTTGTTGTTCAGTAGTTGTCATTTGCTCGTTTAATTTTATTGAAGTGATCTTTTCATTTTCGATTATGAGGTCAAAGTATGACTTCACCTTACTACCCTCTGGAAGTTCAGTGCTTGGTATAATGAACTCCTTTTGAATTTCTTCAACTAATATAACCGCAAATTGATCATCTTCAATTCTGTCTAAATAGCCCTTCAACATGTTAACCTCCTATGCAAGCAAGTCCTTGCGCGTTAATATCTTTTACTCTCGATGGACCAATTCCACTTATTCGAGTTAGATCATCAATTGAATGAAAAGGTCTCAGGTTCACCAAATCTTCAGCTCTTGCTGGACCGATGTGAATGATTTCTTGAACTTGTTCAATACTTGCAGAGTTTACGTCAATGCAACTGTTAGTTGGAGATTTTGGTTCGCTTTTTGATTCCTTCTTGGTAACTGTATCATTGCTGCTTTGTGGTGAAATCGTGCCATGATGTTTGGTTAGTACGTTATAGTCTACCCCGTCTGTTGTCACAATAATTGTTCCGTGTACATCAGTGCCATATAGCTCAATACCGGAGCTTTGAATGAGTTCCACTACTTCGTTATGCGGATGTCCATAGCTGTTATCTAGGCCCGCACTGTAAATCGCAACGGATGGGTTCACTTCGCTCAAAAAAGTTGGATGCGTTGAGGTTGAAGAACCATGATGACCTAGTTGAAGGATGTCTGCTTGCATGTTAAATCCGCTATTTAGCATGTTTATTTCATCACCAGTGCTTGCATCTCCTGTAAAGATAAAGCGTATCTCACCATATGTGATCATCATGGAGATTGACTCATCATTATCATCTTCTGATATGGTACTGGGGTACAATACATCAATCTTGAGTGGACCTATTTCAAACTCGTCTCCCATTCTCGGTTCATAGTAATCTGCTCCGCTTGCATCAATTGCACGTATTACCCTTTGGAATGTTTGCGAAGGATTCGTATTACCCGATAACCAAACTTCACCAACGTCCATTGTGTTCAAGACTTTATCTAATTGCCCGATATGATCAGCATCAGGGTGTGTGCCAATAGCAATATCAATTTGTGATATGTTTTGGGCAATAAGATAATTCACAACATCGCTTCTATTCCAGTTCCCTGCATCTATGAGAATCGTATAATCTTCACCTTCATGAGAGTATTGAAATAATGTTGAATCTGCTTGCCCCACATCCATGTAATGAACTTTAAGTTCAGATAGATTGTTAGGTGCTTCATTAGGATCATCAACGATTTCAGTATCGATATTTTCTTTTTGCTTCTCTGGAGGTGTTGAATTTCCCCCTTTGTCTTCAGATTCATTCAAATCGCCAGTTGATTCTTGTTCAACAGTATCCGTATCCGTACCAGTATTGTTTATATTATTGGGTTCTTGAGTGCATCCACTTATAAAAAAAATAGTGAATATACAAAAAAGAGTCAACAGGTTGCGTATGTACATATGATCCCCCTTTTTCTAGTAATAATCTTATCATAGACTTACATACATCATAATATTTGTATGGCTTCTGCGATTTAAAGATACCCTGGAAACTAGGATACTGATCATCATTTAAGTATTGAGTGATATAGAAAATGCAATCACCTCTAGCACCCAACAGTGAAGAAATAGCGTGACCGGTCTTGTCAAGAATGCATTACAAAAAACCACTAACGCTTGTTAGTGGTTTTCCCTGTAATGGAGACAGTTCCATTTGTAGATTTTAGGAGAAAATTACTTATTGATCGATGCAAGAGTTGATGCTGAATTTATCAAATAAAAGTGGGGTTTTTCACTAAGGAAGACGTTGATCTAAGAAGGATTATCTCCTATTTTTGTTGAAGGTATTTAACAAACGAAGAAAGTAATTCACATTAGCATAGAAGTAAGGAAAAGTATTACAAAACTTAGGAGAGGATGTAATTACCGATGAAGGTGTTTCTATATATTTTATTAGGTATGATTTTTTCATATGCCTTAATGTTCCTTGGGAATTTCGGTATGGTTTTATTAGGTGGAGCTACCTTTGGTTTACTGTTAAATATTGCTTTAAACATTAACAAAAGTAATAAATGAATTCATGTTCAATTTATGGAAATAGGTAGCTCTTATTGACTAAAGGAGTTTAGTTGAAGAACAAATAACGAAAATTAGCTTCAATAATAGGGGGAAGTTTGGGGGATGAGGATGCTTAAAAGAAAATATGGAGACCGCTCGGAATGGAAACGAATTGTGAAGAGGAAATATGCACAGTCATATCTAGAAACTACTGAATTTAAGGGCTATATAACTTTATTAAATACATTAAAAGTCACTGAACCATTATTTGTCAGCTATGGGGAGAGAAAAGTATGTATAGTTGACGATGGGTATATGTGGCTTCAACAATTTCCTTTAGAGAAAAATCATTCTGTAACTACAATGTTTGATGCTAATGGGAATATTGTTCAGTGGTATATTGATATATCCCTTCGTAATGGCGTAGAAAATAATATTCCTTGGATGGAAGATCTATTTTTAGATATTGTTCTATTACCATCGGGAGAGATAATTGAGAAGGATGCTAACGAACTTGAAGATGCTTTAGCAGTAGGAATTATTGATAAATCTCTTTACGATTTGGCGTGGAGTGAAGTAATCACCCTTAAAAGTTTAATAAGTACAGGTAATTTCGACTTGATAAACATGTCAAACAACCATAAAGAAATTTTATCAAATATTTTGAAGTAGATATTTACATGCTGAAGATGTAAAAAGCAAATTATACATAAGCCCATATTCAATGATCTAGGCTAAGTTAACGTGTAGTGATTGTTGAACAATCATAATTTCTATGCTTATTGAAGTAACGTGTGTGAAAGGCAAATATTAACGATAGTTGCTTCTTGCCTAACGGTAAATTAGGTTAATAGAATTGATATTAAATGGATTGTTAAATTTAAAGGAAATCCGATTTAAATATAGAAATCTACTAGGGGAAATGCCTCAAAAAGTGGAGGTTAAAATGATTTTCTTTGATATAGACGGTACTTTACTTGATTATGATTATGCAGAACGGGAAGGGATTTTAGACTTTTTCCGAACTAACCCTTATCTATTTTCTTTTTCGGAACATCAGGCTATTGAAGTTTGGAAGAAACTTTCTAATGAATACTTTGAGAGATTTTTAGCTAATGAGTTGTCGTTTCAAGAACAAAAGAGGGCACGTATGATTGAACTTTTTAAAAGGGTTGAGATTAATCTAACCAATGAAGAGGCTGATGAGAAGTTTGAGATTTATATGTCTCTTTATAAGAAAAATTGGAGGGCTTATTTAGATGTCATAGAGGTTTTAGACAAATTAAAGACACTAGGTTATCCATTAGGTGTTATTAGTAATGGTGATTATCAACAACAAGTTGAAAAATTACAACGTATGGGTGTAATTGAATATTTTGATTGTGTTATCACTTCAAGCGAAGTAGGTGCAGCCAAACCAGACAAATCAATCTTTATGGAAGCCTGTAAACATACAAATACTCCAATTGTAAACTGTTACTATGTTGGAGACAGGTTGGACACTGATGCGTTAGGAAGCATAATGGCTGGAATGAGAGGAATATGGATCAATCGAATAAAAGATAAACAACACCATCCAGAAGTTATTGAGATAAATTCTCTCCAAGAATTATTAAAAGTTATCGCATAAACCTTTTTTATCTTATATTTGGAAAAATATTAAAACCATCTTTCAACTGCTTAATAAATAAAAAATGGGATTTGCTGCGGTCGCTTTTTTGTTCAAGGATTTGTATAGACAATATTTTCGGAAAGTAATGTTAATAGAGAAAAGAAGTCATTCATTTAAATTTACTAGGAGGATAATATGATATTAAATAAACAGATAATTGGGAACGGAGAGGAAACAATTGTGTTCCTACACACTCTATTGCAGTCAGGAGTCAATGATTTCGATGAACAGGCAAATTATTTCAAGGATAAGTATAGAGTAATCTCTCCTGATTTACGAGGCCAAGGTAAATCAATATCTAATCGTTTTGATAACTACATAGAAGAATGTGCAAATGATTTATATGAAACACTAACAAATCTAAATGAAAGAAAGGTCCACTTGGTAGGCTGTTCCTTGGGTGGGGTAGTTTCAATTGTTTTTGCAAAGAGGTATCCTGAAATGGTAAAAACATTGACATTATCTGGAGTAACAAAAGATAAACCTTTAAATTGGGAAGAAATTTCTAAAGAAGAAAAAACAAATGCTGAAAATATCTTAAAAGACCCACAGAACGTATCATATTTTGATAGTCTACATCCTCATAATCATTGGAGAGAGCTGCTTGAATCTACCTTTGATCCAGAGTGGTATCCTTTTGTGCATACAGGAAATCTGAACGGAATAGCCTCACCAATCCTTTTATTGATTGGTGAAGATGCTATGGATGAAGTGAAAAGTGCAATAGCATATAAAGAAGCATACGAAAACGTCAAAATTGCAATTCTTCCTTTCGCGGGGCATATGGTTCATCATCAACAACCAAACTTATATATTAGTGTACTAAATAACTTTCTTAATAGTTTAGAATGATCACATTAAGTTAGGAGAACAGTTTCTTAATAAACTTTAGGGGAATTCAATTAGAAGAGGAGGGAACAATATAGAGTTCGCATTAACATTCTTACTATTTGTTGCGATTATTCTTCCAATTACTACGTTTGTCCATGAACTTGGTCATGCTGTTGTAGCTTCTAAATTACTAAAGGTACCTGTGGAGATTAGGTTAGGAAAGAAATTTAAAGGTAATGGTTTAACTATTGGAAGATTAACCGTAAAGGTACAAGCAGTGAGTGGGTGGGTTGGTTTTTTTAGTTATAACGTTCCACCAGAAAAAGTCAATAGAGCTCATAACATTGCTATCTTCCTTGCAGGCCCATTTTCATCACTATTATTGTGTTGTATTTGCTTTCTACTAATTTCTTATGTTAGTTTTCCTACGGCTATTAACTTTTTTATGAAATCAGTTATGAATGCGGCTCTAGTCCAATTTATCATTACAACAATACCAATAAGGTATCCATCTTTTTTTGGTGCATATAGAGGAATATCTAGTGACGGATATAGAGTAGTAAAATTACTTCAACGCAGATAAAGTTTGTTTGCTTTTTCCATTAAGGAGGGCGATGATCCAAGAAGGATTATCGCTTATTTTTGTTGAAGCTATTAAACAAACGAAGAATAGTTTAGTAAGTAGATGAAACCAGGAGGAATTGTTAATGAGGAAATCCATGAAATGGTTTAAGAAATACAATGATTCTACTAACATAAGTACTTTAGTGTCCCAGATTCCTGTATTTAAGGGGTAGGTATAGTTGTGTAAGATTATAGAAATGGAGGTGGTTTCAATGGAAAAGAATAGAAATACATTAATTATAATGTTAGCTCTAGTTTTGTTCTTATTTGTTGGTTATCAAACTTTTGGATACATATATTCAGAGTTTCTTTACCCACCAAAATATGAGATCTCCATCGTTGAAGGTGATGAAGAAGTCATTAAGCAGTTCCGTCAATTTGAAGGGAACGACAGAATTATCGTTATTGAAAATATGAGTAAACAAGAGTTCTTAGATAAATATGGAAAGACCGAATTGGCAGAAATAAAAAGTTCACCATTAGTGAGGATCTACAAATATACAAGCGTAAAAACAGGTAAAGTAGAATTAGCAACAATTAACGTTAATGAAGCGATTGATTACCTCACAGAAGAATTGAAGTAGTAAAAATAAGGTTGATTCCCAGATGAAAACTGTCATTCAGCAAAGAATGTTTAATGGCTCAAGTTGAAAGGGAAGGTTTGTGGAAGAAGGAAATTAATTACATATGTTGAATTTATCTTTTTATAGAAATTTCGGACCCTATAGGAGAGGTAAAGTTGCAAACAAACTTGTATTTTGTACGACACGCACATTCAATATATACACCAGATGAGTTATTAAGGCCCTTATCAGAACAAGGACAAAGGGATGCAGTAAGAATTACTCAACTTCTAGAAAAGGTAAGTATAGATTATGTGATTTCGAGTCCATATAAAAGAGCTGTTCAAACAGTAGAGGGAATCGCAGATCTTTGTGGTAAAGAGGTTATTATTGAAAACGGCTTTAAGGAACGATTATTATCTGAAGGCCCTGTTGAGAATTTTGATATAGCAGTCACTAAAGTTTGGGAAGATCCCACCTTCTCTTGGCAAGGTGGAGAATCGAATAATATTGCACAGAAACGTGGAGTACAAGCAACACTCAATGTTTTAAAAATGTATAGTGGAAGTAATATTGTAATAGGAACTCACGGAAATATAATGGTTCTAATAATGAATTATTTTAATGAAAAGTATGGTTTTAATTTTTGGAAGGCACTAGAGATGCCTGATATGTATAAACTACTTTTTGACGGAACCACACTGAAACAAGTAAAACGTATCTGGAAGTAATTATGTACTGTTGTAAAATAGTTAAAATCCTTATAGAGCTAAGGGAAGGTTACTTGAATAAGCAAAAAACTGAGTTTGTTTATTAACGATTTGTAAGGGGAAGTATATATGCAATTTTTCATTGGGATTGTACCACCAGAGGAATACAAAGAAAAAATAAAGAAATTTCAACGAAACTGGGCAAGTAACTCACTTCCAGACGTTGTTGAACCTCATATTACAGTGAAGGCACAAGGTGGCTTAAACACAGAAAAGAATTGGTTAAAAGAAGTCGAAAAGATATGTCAAGGCACCTCTCCATTCAAACTAACATTAAATAAACCAGCCTTTTTCGGTGAAGTTGTCATGTATTTAACCGTTGATTGCAGAGAGATCTATGAGTTACATAGAAAAATTGTTAATGTTATTTCTCCTGGAAATGAATTAATAAAAAAGTATTTGGAATTGGAACACTATGTACCTCATTTAACCTTAGGACAGACTAACTGGGGATTAACCAATCTAGAATTAAAAGAAATGGCAAGAATAGCTGAAGAAGAACTAAGTCCTTATCCAACATTCATTATTGACTTTTTAAGAGTGTACCAGGAAGTCGAACCACATAAATATAGAAAGCTTCTAGATATTCAACTGAAAAAAGATTAGGTATAAAATGTAATAATGCCTTATTCACTTAACTAAGGGGTACTACTAATGACAAATCCGATTGATTGCATCACTGACTTTATTTTTGTTGAAACAGAACTTTCCTCAGCTGATGTAATTTTAGTTCCTGGATCAAATCATCCTCAATTAATGGAAAAAGCAGCTGCTTTGTATAAACAAGGATTAGCACCATTTATACTCCCATCTGGCGGATATAAGCCACACGTTGGAACTACTGAATGGGAATACCTACGCAACATTGGAATTGAGCATGGAATACCTGAAGAATCAATATTACAGGAAGATAAGGCGCAACATACTCTGGATAATGCTCGTTTTTCTTTAGAAATCCTTAAGGAAAAGGGTCTACAGTTTAATAAAGTTATAATTGTTTGTAAGGCTGCACATTCTCGACGAGCATTATTATGCTATCAACATGAATTTCCAAAAGAAGTAGAGTTTCTTGTTTGTCCTGTTGTCGATAGGTATGAGATTACTAAAGATAACTGGTTTCTTTCTGAAGTAGGAATAAATCGGATAATGAATGAAGTACAGAAAATCGGGAAATATTTTGGAGAACTAATTCCAAGTTGGGTAAATCGATAAATACTAGGGCGTTAATCCAAGAAGGGTTAACGCCCTAGCTAGTAGAAGATACTACATTAAATGAAAGTATAAAAGAAAAGGAGAGAGTTGAGTTGTTAGTATATAAGGGTGCGAGAGTTAGAGAGCAACACTAATAAGCGTTGCTCTTAATTTTTATCTAGAAGTATTTTTGATAAAATTCCTTTCTAAGTCTTCCACTTAGTTGGGCGTAAATACTAGTGGTTTCAGTTCTTTCATGGCCTAATAAACTTTGGATAACCTCAAGAGGAGCTCCGTTATTCAGCATGTGGGTCGCATAGCTATGTCTAAGTTGATGGGGATGTATTTCTTTATTGATTCCAGCTCGATTTGAGATACGTTTAATAACATACCGCATTTGTGCAATGCTCATCTTATGAGGAAATAGTTCCGTAACAAAAATAGCAGGGTCCTTGTCTTGTCGGCTTTCTACATAACGTTTCAACCATATGTCACAGCGAGTATTAAAATAAACCTCTCTTTCTTTGTCGCCTTTACCTCTAACGATGGGAATTTCTTCAATTCTACAGCCGGTCGAAAACATAAATTCAAATAATAATGCATTCTCCATCAGTGTTATACACGCTTCAAGTAATAGCTCTATTTCTCTTTCAGTTAGAAACTTAGGAATACGCTTTCCAATCTTAGGCTCTTTTATTTTGTATGCTGGTATTTTTGGTATGTGTCCTTCTTCATGTGCCCAACGAAAGAGTGACTTCATAGACCGAATCCTATGGGCAAGACTAGAAGGTTTAAGGGTATTGCTTAGTTCAGCTAAGTGTATCCTTTAAGATCTTCCGTTGTTACTGAACTGATCTCAACATCGCCAAAATGTCTTGCTAATAAATTTGTCTGAAGTTGGTATGCCTTTAATGTTTGTTTTGAAAAAATTTCAATTTTCTTATCAGCTTCATATCCTTCCCAGGCTTTAATAAAATTCATATACATTCCTCCAATCTCATTAGGTTGATAGAGGAATTATTGCCAGATTTATGGAATATAAGCCTATCAAGTATTTAAGGTCGACTATTTCATGCATAGAAGATGAGTTTTGTGAAAGAAAGATATAACGGTTGGAGGGAGTCGAGAGAATTGGTTAAGGCGGTTTTATTTGATTTAGATGGGACATTGCTCAATAGAGATGAATCAGTAAATAAGTTCATTGACAATCAGTACGAGAGATTATATAAGTTTTTAAAACATATTCCAAAAGAGGAATACATAAAGAGATTTATTGAACTCGAAAAGCGTGGATATGTTTGGAAAGATAAAGTGTATCAGCAGCTGACTCAAGAATTCATGATTACAGAAATAGATTGGGAAGGTTTGCTTCAAGATTATATTAATGAGTTTAAGTATTACTGTGTTCCCTTCGCAAATTTAAATCCAACAATGGAAGAATTAAAGAGTAGAAACATTCTTTTAGGTATGATTACAAATGGGTACGGACAG
The DNA here is from genome assembly GCF_053903075.1 of Bacillus sp. AK128. Classification (NCBI taxonomy): domain Bacteria; kingdom Bacillati; phylum Bacillota; class Bacilli; order Caryophanales; family Bacillaceae; genus Bacillus; species Bacillus sp. AK128. The sequence goes on from NZ_CP096379.1 coordinate 1,976,554, forward strand.
TTTCAGATGGGGAATATTAGAGCGTTAGGAATTGAGGATTATTTTGATGCTATATTAGTTTCTGAATGGGAAGGTATAAAAAAGCCTGACCCATTAATATTTAAAAGAGCTTTAGATAAGCTTAATGTAACTCCAGATCAAAGCATCTTTGTTGGAGACCATCCTGAAAATGATGTTAAGGCTTCACAAATTGTTGGAATGAAAGGTATATGGAAAGAAGATTATCAATGGGACAATGTTGAAGCAGATTTTATTGTTAAAGATTTAGCAGAGATACCATTAATTATTGCAAAATTAAATGAGAACAAAGTTGAAAATATTAATTAACGGGACGATTCTTAAAAAAGGAAAATACTCTTTCTTCTTCGAAAATAGAGCAAAGAGATGAGATTGATTTGAAAAAGTTAGAGATAAAGGGGATTGCTGATCAGAGTAACCACTTCTTTCGCTAACAGGTGCGATTGCTGACCAGCAAGTCGCTTGTTGTGCTAAAGGTAAGGATTGTTTAAGAAATCGGGGGAGGGGAATCTGTTGGAAAGAAAACTTAACGTTAAAGAGGTTAGTATTTAATCTACAAAAAAATATAGATTAGAAGTGCGGCTGTTGAAAGGCAGTCGCTTCTTGAGCTAAAGGGAAAGATAGTTGAACAAGAGCTATGGACTTATACGGTAAAATTAAACAAAGGGGGAAAACCAATGAAAGTGTTTCGAGTTTTATTTGTTGGTATTATTTTATCTGTTATTATGCCTTCTTGTTCAAAGCAAGAAAATCTCACCAACTTTAATAAGGTTAATGTGGAAATCGTTACAGATGTATCTGTTAGTGGCAAAATAAATGTTGATGATAAAAAAGGGCGATATGTAACACCAACTTCACTATATTATAATTTTACAATACAAAAGCCAAATCTTATGACATCCAAACAGTTTCATGAACTTTTTAATCAATATGAATTCATCGTAGAACCTTCCGCTGAACTAAAAAAAATACTTCAAGAAAATGTAGGTCGGAATATTTTTGACCTTGAAAAAAATAAAGCAGGAGCTAATGTTGATTATATGGCACAACGAAATATGACGTATAAAGACAATGAAATTGATTTTTCCATTGCCTATTCTTTAGGAGTAAAAGAACAAAATCCACTTGTACCTATGTTACCTAACGATAAAGTATTAAAATTGATTGAACAAAATGCGTTTGAATCATCATTAGTATTTAAATCAGAGGATGGAGAAGAGGTTAGACATAACTTAAGTGAGTTTAAATGATAGGTTTTCATTAACGGTTGCTTGATCCAAGAAGGTTTAAGGCACCTTTTTGTTGAGATCCTTATTAAGGGAAGTTTAGTGGAACAAGAATTTTTCAATTTTGACAAATATTTCTTAATAAAGGAACATGGCACTATTAAAGAAATAATAATCCAGCAGCAAGTCATTGGATTAGAGTGTTTAAGGAGAGGGTATTTTGAAAAAAAGTATTAAATTTTTATTGTTTTCAATATTGGTTGCGTTAATGGTAAGTGGTTGTTCATCAGATACTTCTACTGAACAAACTACACAACCGTTAAATGAGAAGGAAATAGAAGAGTTGGCAGCAAGCAAAGATATAAATGTAATTGCACATAGAAAAGTTGGAGAAAGTTTTAGCGTTATTCTGTTTAACGGGGGCTTTTACACAGCCTATAAGCAAAATGGAGAAATACTTTCAAGACCTGTAAAGTATTCAGGAAATTCGAAGGTCTCCGTGGGAGGTGTTTCGACTGGTATTCCCTTTGTCACTGTAACAATAAATGATAAAGAAATTGCCAAAAAAGGAAAGACCATTGAAGTACAATGGGAGGATGGAATAACGACCACTGAAGTATTACAAAATCAATCAGCAGTAATAATTCCGTATTCCAATCAAAACACTAAAGGTGAGAAAGGCTTTAGTAGTATTACTATTTTAGATAAAGACGGTAAAGTGATATACAAAACCAGTTGATTTGCGGTGTTGAGCTAATGGGTAAGTTTACTTTAAGAGAAGGAATAAAATTAAAATTAGGAGAAGTATCTATGTTAGCAGCTAAACTCAAAACAGGAGATGAAATACGAGTAATTGCTCCAAGCAGAAGTGCTAGTATCTTATCTGAGGAAGGTATACATATAGCTAAAAAGCGTTTAGAAGAATTAGGATTTATTGTGACGTTTGGAAGACATATATTTAATCATGATTTACATAATTCTTCCTCTATTAATCAACGACTTGAAGATTTGCATGAAGCATTTCAAGATAGTAATGTAAAGGGAATTTTAACGGTCATAGGTGGTTTTAATAGTAACGAACTACTGCCGTATATTGATTATGAATGTATTAAACGAAATCCTAAAGTGTTTTGTGGTTATAGTGATATAACAGCAATTGCAACTGCGATCACAACAAAAACTGGATTAGTTACTTATTCTGGGCCGCACTTTTCTAGTTTCCAAATGGAACAAGCTCAAGAGTATCAGATTGAGTATTTTAAGAAATGTTTAATGCAAAGTGAAAGCTATATTATTAATCCATCTACAGAATGGAGCGATGACCTATGGTTCTTGGATCAGGATAATAGAAAGTTTGAAATGACAAACTGGAAAGTTTATAACAACGGAGAAGCTCGTGCCCAATTATATGGTGGGAATTTGTGTACACTAAATCTACTGCAAGGGACAGAATATATACCAAGTCTTCAAGGTAAGATTTTATTTATAGAAGATGATGAAATGACGATTCCTGAAACATTTGCTCGTGACTTAACATCATTATTACAAGTAGCAGGGAAAATAGAAGGACTGGTCATTGGACGTTTCCAACGTGCATCAAAAATGACAGAAGAACATCTTAAATATATTCTGGATAAACATCCTGTATTGAGATTAATTCCAGTCCTTTACGATGTTGATTTTGGGCATACACAGCCAATTATTACATTTCCAATTGGTGGGTTTGTAGAATTAAATAGTGAAGAGCATCAAATAAAAGTCACTAAATTCTAATTAATAAAAATTAGTTTTATACAATGTGATTAACTAACCAACTGTGTGCGATCAATATATTAAAAGGCCATTAATGAAGCAGGATTAATGGCCTTTGTTGTTTAAGTAAAGGTAAGAATAGTTTAGTGGGTATTATTGGTAAAGTCCTAATTGAGTTGTTAGAATAAATAGCCAAAATAAATAAGGGGAAATTCCTATATGTACTCTATTTTTAATTTCATATAACGTAGAACCAGAGGACCTCCTAAAATGATTGGGAATGCACAAATAAAAACAAATCATAAATGGAGGAAATAAAATAATGGTTAAACAAGAATTAAGAAAAAAAGAACTTGATAAGTTTTTTGATTTCTTAGAGAGTAATCGGTTATTTAGTGGAGTTGTACTTTTGTCTGAAGAAGGTAAAGCTTTTTACAAAAGGGCTGTAGGAAGGAAATCAGATTCAGAAGAAAATTCACTCGATTCAGTTTTTGAGATTGCCTCGATTTCAAAGAGTTTTACTGCAATGGCAATCATGATGTTAATCGACCAGAAAAGAATTAGGCTTGATGATGACATAACAGAGTTTTTTCCCTCACTCCCGTATAAAGGTATTACTATAAAAAACCTTTTAAATCATACCTCAGGACTGCCTGACTATATGGAGTGGTTCGAAGATACATCTAACTGGGATCATAGTAGAATCGCTACAAATAAGGATGTATTAAATTACTTAAAAGAGCAGAAACCTGAAGTATTATTTAAAGTTAATGCAAAGTGGGAGTATTGTAATACTGGTTATGTTTTGTTAGCAGAAGTAATTGAAATGGTTTCTGATCTAACTTATGGTGAGTTTCTTCAAGATAAAATATTTACCCCTCTAGAAATGAGGAATACATCAACTCATTCGCAATTTATAGATAATGAATTAAAGAATCTTTCTATTGGTTTTATTTATGATTGGGAAAAAAATCTATATTACCTTCCAAATGAGTTAGTTGAGCACAAGTATGTTCACTTTTTTGATGGTGTAAAAGGTGATGGCGGTATTAAGTCTACTGTTGATGATCTTTTCATATGGGAAAAATCAATATTAAATAATAAGCTTCTTTCACAAGAAGTTAATTATCTCTTATTAGAGCCTGCTTCTATACTAGGAAACGTTACAACAGGATATTGTCCTGGATTGCATGATAAATATGGTGGGTATGGTCTTGGATGGAAGTTAGAGAATCATCCGAAATATAAGGATATTGTGCTGCATGATGGTTACTGGGCAGGTTATTGTACAGGACTGATAAGTTACAAAAACTATAATAAGTCCATTATCATGTTATCTAACTTAGATTTTAAAAATAATAAGTTAATAAAGATTCCACATATGGTTACGTTAGCTTTAGAAAACATTTTATTTAATGAAAAAGTGGATATAGAAGAATTTAAGAAGCTAATCAATTTATAAGTCCAAAAGAAGGAGGACTCTTTCCTTCCTTTTTTAATACCAATATATTTATAAACCTCAAGTTTGTGAAATCTTTCATTTGAACTATGGGGCGATTCTTAAATAACAAAGGATCGCCTTTTTATTCAAGTAAAGGGAAAGGATGAGTTTAACAAAAAATCTCAAGAATCTTTTGCTATGTTAAAATTATTGTAAGTCTTGGAGGTGTTGACATATAAAGTTCCTAAAGGTTCTTTTGCTTATTTTTATACTTATGGGTTGTAGTACAGTCCATCCAGAAGAAGATATTGTTATAAAAAGAATAGAAGTTCAAAGTGAAAGGTATAACGACCTTGAATTTCTAGAAGATATTTTAAGGGACAAACGAATAGTCATGTTAGGTGAAAGCTCTCATGGTGTTTTGGAATACAATCTTCTTAAAGGTCGATTAGTTAAATATTTACATGAAGAAATGGGTTACAATGTTTTGGCTTTTGAAAGCGGTTTTGCTGAATTAGCATTTATGAATAATAGTCTTGATGAACTAAGCCCTGAAGTTGCAATGCAAAATTCTTTATTTGGAGTTTGGCATACGACTGAAAATGTAAGGTTATTTTCATATCTGAAGGAACAGCAATCAAGTAAACAGCCTCTTTCAATAGCAGGATTTGACTTCCAACGCTCCAGTCACTACCCCTCTGAATACCTCCACAATTATTTTGTTGACTTAGATCCTGATTTGGCAGAGGGGTTTAAAAGAGTTGAAGAATCCTATCTTGACCTAGTGAGAAAAAACTTCCCAGAGGAAGAAAAGATTGCCCTTATTAATCAATATAAATCACTTTCAAACATGATAGAAAAAAAGAAACTAGATGAAAATGATAAGAAGATTTTTATTAAAGTAATCGAGCAAAGAATCTATACCCTTACAGATATATTCACTCCTGAATACAATGAGGATATTGGTTATTCCATTAATGTCAGAGATGAAGTAATGGCAGACTATTTTATGTATTTAATTAAAGAATTGTATCCCGATGAAAAATTTATTGTCTGGGCACACAACTCACATATAATGAAAAACAAGTCAAAAATCAAACCTGACTATGAGCCATATTATGTCCATAATAGTTTTGTAGAAAATTTACCTGAAAGAGTAAAAGAAGAATCCTATATAATCGGGTTTTATATGTATGAAGGTCACCACAAAAGTTATGATGGTAAAACATCTGAAATTGATAATAAGCATCAAGAGAATTCAATCGAGAACTATATGTATGTCCCTGAATATGATGCAACTTTCTTGGATTTAGCTCTAGAAGGAGATAAGTGGTGGAACCGGGAGACCTCTAGTAAATACTGGGGAGAACTTGAAGAGTCATTTATTCCGAGTGAACAATACAATGGTCTTATTCTCATAAATGAGGTGAATCCGCCTTTTAAATACTAAGTTTTATAAACTTCCCTTTTTAAGCTAATGTTAATGGAAGATCGAAACTTTGTTTAAGATTATCCGTAACTAATATTACTAAGTTACGGTTTTGAAGAGAGGTGTGAAAGTTATATATAAAATCTATTGTTCTATTATTGTTATTTATTTAATTTTCTTAACAGGGTGCTCGGATTCATCCAATTATAAGGATGAAGATGTTGCTGCTATTGTAAGAGGAGAGAAAATAACCATTGGTGAATTACGTTTTTTATATCCTGATGATAAGGTACTGGACATGATTGATGATACTATAAAAGCTAAATTAGTAGTGCAAGAAGCTAAAAAGTTGAACATCGATGTGTCTAAAGAAGTAAAAGAAACCGTTGAGGGGTTTGCTGTTTATCCACCTGATCATAATGATACGGAGACTGCAAATTCAATTCGTCAATTTGTTGAACCACAAGCTAAAAAGCTTGGAATGGCTCCAGAAGAATATTTTAAAAAATACATTGAAAAAACAACTGAAACCAGCTTGTATGTAACTGCATATGTACAAAAACTATTCGGTGAACCAAATGTTGAGAATATTGAAGAATATGATGAAAAAGTAAATAATCATCTGAACGAACTAGTTGAAAAAAATAAAGCAGAAATTAAGATACTAATTAGCAACTGATGGAATTCCTTCTTCAACTATTGGGGCCATTTTAATCAGCAATTTATTTTGATAGTATTTTTACAGATGATAATTATGGACTATAATTTAATGAAATTCTAGTACTCAAAGATGGACACTATAACTATAAAGGTAGCAGCATTGTCTTAATTGAAGCGGAATAAGAAGGGGAATGTTTTTATGTTTAAACTAAAGACCATCTTAATCTTTTCATTAGTCATTAATTTGATTCTATCCACATATCTTTTCTTACAGAATAGACAAGTGGAAGAACACTTAATACAATCATCTCGCGAATACATTGGTGGTTTAGAAAGTGTAAGAACAAACCTAGAATATATACTAAATAATAAAGAACAATATGTAAAATCAAATGATAGAAATGCTTTTTATACAACATACAATGAACTATCAATAGCAAATGAAACATGGTTAATGAACGAACATAATCTTAATAAAAATATCACCATGCCCAATGGATTAATAGAGTTCATTAATTATCATACACAACAGGATATGTATAACTTCTTGGTAGAAACTCATCGTCAAGATGTATCATACGATGAGATAGAAAACCTTGAACACTTTTATCAACACCTAGATAGTTTCCTTGAAGGTTTAAATGGATTTTGGGATGTAGACGAGGACTTGTCTCTAACTCAAATTCAAACTTTGATCAATAAAGCATATGAAGATTCAACTATTGAAGAGTGGAGAACGTAAGATATATGGGCAGCAGTATCTATTATAATGGTACATTCTTATACAACGAACAGGGGCTAGTCAATAATGAGATGGGGTACTGATCCAAGGAGGATTAGTACCTTCTTTTATTGAAGTATAGGGAAGGCTAGTAAAAAAAGAGAGTAAAGTAAGGATCTGAACTTTAAGGAGGATAAATATGGAATTGATTTACGGTCTAATTTTTTTATTTATTTTTTATTTGATTATAAAAACAGCCGTTACCAAAGGTATAGATGATTCAAGAGTTATCAAAGAATTGAAAAAAGAAATTAAAGAGTTAAAAAAACAGATGTCAGAACAACAAAACAATGAAGAATCTAAGCACATCATAAATAGGAACGTGTAAACAGTATAATAAAGCTAACTTCTTTAATAAGATTTTTAGTTTTAAGGTAGAGTGAACTAGAAACTCTCTTTGTACAAGTGGAGGTCTGAATGAAGAAAAATTATGTTGTTTTTATTAGTATTTTATTATTTCTAATGGGTTGTAGTAGCAGTGTTTCTAATGAACCCATAAGCGAGGAAAAGCAATTGTATGATTTTATCTTATCAATCGAAACAGATAAGGGTGTTTATGAAAAAGGAGATACAATTGAAATTTCTTCATATTTTGAATATGTTGGTGAAGAAATAAAGTTTAATGAAAAGCCTCAAATTTCAATTGTTATAGTAAACAAAGAAAATGGAAGTGTTGTTAAACAGGTTGCTTTTGATGATGTTAAAATAACTATGAAAAAAGGAGATAAATTTACTAAATCAATTAAAGCTCTTGAACTTCCTAAAGGAGATTATCGATTAAATGTAGGAACGTCTCCTTTTAGTGTTGGTCCGGGAAGCTATTTAATAAATACTATTCCGAGAGAATTTAAAGTAAAGTAATTCAACTAGAGGGTATGATTCTTAAATAACAAAGGATCGCCTTTCTATTCAAGTAACGTGAAAGTTTAATAGGGATTATAACAAAAGGATGCTTTGAAACTAAAATTGTTTTTAAACGTAAATAAAGAAAGGAGGCGTTGTTCTTGAAGGATCCTAGATGGAAATCTATTTTTTGGAAGTTACTTTGGACGATGGGACTTATCATCTTAGCAATCATAAGTTTATATATTGTAAACCATTTCAAACAATTGGCTGATAATACATTCAATTTAATTCCATTGCTTTGGACTAATTTATTCGTTTCGATCATATTTGGAGTCTATGTTGCTCTTATTTTAGTAAAAAGATGGTCGCTTAAGTTAAATCTAGCTTTATTATGGTGTATAACCATTCCTTGTATATTAGTTTCGTTTTGCTATCCTATATTGGCTACAGTTAGCTCTATATATGATAATTTACAATTTTCATTCATTCCTTATTGGCTAATAAGAATATCCACAATAGAAGTGTTTGGTATTATTGCGGGTAAATCTCTAATGTTAGGTATTTTTAATGCTCAACCAACAGGTGATGATTCGGTCAAAAATTTGTGACGTATTTAAAATAACGGTCATTGAAACACGGCAGAATAAAACTTCTAGATCGTTGAACTTCCTTTCCTTATTAAATGGAAGGTTAGTGGAAGAAGGATTAGTAAGAATTAAATCAATGTGCCGTAATGAATTATATCTTGCGTTAGCGATCAATTCTGTATGCAGCTTTAATCTTTGAAAATAAAGACTTTAAGGAGAAAATATTGGGTTAATGTTATATTTTATTTTTCGGGTGGTTGTTCTGTGCGTTAGCCATCTTGAACTGATAAAGTAGGTTAAAAAATTTTTTATTGAAGAGTCCGAATATTTAGAAATACACCATATAATAAGGGAAAGAGTTTCTATTAAATAAACGCTTTAAAATAGAATTATTATGGAGGTATGCAGGTGAGAGCAGCAATTTATAGTAACTATGGTCCCCCTGAAGTTATGAGTATAAAGGATATTGAAAAGCCATCCATCAAGGAACAAGACAGGGTGTTGATTCGTGTTCACAGTGCATCTGTCAATACTATGGACTATTTGTACCGAAAGGGTTATTTACCAACAAGGTTGGATAATGGACTAACAAAACCAAAAAGTCCCATATTAGGCATAGATGTTGCGGGTACTATTGAGGATATCGGTGAAAATGTTCGCAAATTTAAGGTGGGTGACCACGTTTTCGGGAGTTGCTTCGGGTCCCATTCTGAATATGTCTCTCCACGTGAGAATTTTCTATGTCATATGCCGAAAAACATAACTTTTGAAGATGCTGCTGCTATTCCGTGTGCTGCTCAAACTGCGTTACAAGCATTGAGAGATGTAGCACAGGTAAAGCAAGGACAAAGAGTCTTAATATATGGAGCATCTGGAGGAGTAGGGCATTTTGCTGTTCAACTTGCAAATTACTATGGTGCTGAAGTAACTGCCGTTTGTAGTACCTCCAATTTAGACTGGGTTAAGGATCTTGGGGCTCATTATGTCCTTGATTATACTAAGGAAGATTTTACTGATCATAGAAATAAATACGATGTTATTCTGGATGCTGTTGGTAAGCGAACCTTTTTCAGTTGCTTACGTTCTTTAACAGATAATGGTGTATATATTACTGAACACTTATTTTTCCCTAAATACCATCCGTTTCAAGTGATGATAGGATCATTTTTTGGTAGAAAAAAGGCAAAGATTCATTTTACAAAACCCAATGATGGAGACTTGGCTTTTTTATGTAATCTTGTGGAACAAGAAAAGTTAAAACCTGTTATTGAAAAATGTTATCCATTGGAACAGATTGTAGCGGCTCACCAGCACATTGAAAGTGGGCGTACAAAGGGAAAGATTGTTCTAAGAGTCACATAGGCTATATACATAATAGATGAGTTGTTGGAGTGAATTCCATTTAAAAAAACAGGGCATTTTTATTGATTGTGAAAAAATGTACTTAAACTATCTAGGGCGATTCTTCAGGAAGGAGAATCGCTTTTCCTTTTTGAAGTAAAGCGTAAGGTTGAAGAAGGAAATTACATTATTTTACACATGTTTATTGTTAAGCATGATACGATTAGGTAAAAGACTTTTAGGAGGCCAAGATGAGAAAGTTACTAATTGGCGCTGTGATAATGGCTATCTCTTTTTGCTTATTTCTAATCTATAATCACAAGGAACTCCCCACTAAAGAAGATGTGTTTAACATTTCAGATAATTGGTCTCAAAAAACTGAGGAAGTTTATCTGGTTAAGAAGATAGATGATAAGTGGTTAACCATTTTCAGAAGTAGTCATCTTACTATGATTAGTCGATTAGAACAAAACTGGTTGGGAGATTGGGAGTTTAAATATGGTGCATCATTAGTTTCAACTTCTTATCCTCCCGATACAGACGTAGACTTTACATGGAATGCTCAAGGTAGAGCTGATGTACCCATGTCATATTACTTTGGACAAATTAACAATTCTAAAATACAAGAAGTCAAAGTTGAAATTGAAAAAGATATCTTTGATAACGCGATAATAATTGATATAGGAGAGACTCATTTTTTCTTTTTAGAATCAGAAGCACGAACGTTATTACCGATTAACATTAACGGGTTTTCTGAATCTGGTGATTTAATATATTCTACAATAAAAGATTGGATGAAGTAACTGTGGTGTCATGGAGCGGAAAGCTAGGTAACTGGCACGTTCTGTGTGGAGCACGGGGAATTTTGGAGAAGGAGATATTTTATGAGAAAAATTAGCCTTATTTCTATTATTCTTGTATTTTTAATTGTTGGTTGTAATCAACAGCCTGACATTGACATTAGTTCAACAATAGGGAAATCTGAAGATTACTTTAGACAATTAGAGGAAATAGATACAGTAGCCTCAGCATTTAATGGTAAAAAAGACATTAAGTTTAGACTTATGGTTGAAGGAACCCCAACAGAAGAAGAAGCAACCATCTTGTTTAATGAAATACTGGATAGATTTAAGGAATACTCTAATCATCATGATATATGGGAGTATTACAATGGTTATTTTGATATAAAGAATTACGACGATGGTGTAATTTACGAAGCTACCAAAGTTATAAATGAAGAATTAGAAGTAGAATCTAAGTAAACACAAAAAAATTGTACGAGTTGAACGAATGGTTGCATTCAAATGTTTAGCTTAAAAAGCTTGTGACAAACGTAGAAGCATCCTGTAAAAAGTGAAAATGATGTTTTTCACTTTCGTGTTGAATAATGATGTTCTCGATATGCAAGGAGGTAAAATATGGTGTTACTTAACCCAACAACTTTAGCAAATTGGTTACCACCACATTCAATAGAATGGTACAAACAAATTAGTAACCTTCAAGGTAAATATACATATCCTTGGAATTCTACTCTTACAGAACCCAATGGAGAATCAATATTTGATAAAGAAGTAGTTCAAAGCATAGTAGATAAGAAGGTATTAGATGTCGGATGTGGACACGGTGAGTTCACACTTAAATGTAGTTCTTTTGCAAAAGAAATAGTAGGTTTTGATGTAACAGATGATTTTGTGAAAATCGGTAAAGAAAATAAAAAGAAAAATGTATCTTTTGTTGTTGGAAATACAAAAAATGGATTGCCTTTTGAACCCGATGAGTTTGATTTTGCGTACAATCGAAAAGGACCTACTTCCGCATATCCTTCCCTCAGAAAAGTTGTAAAAAAAGGTGGGAAACTTATCGGACTTCACCCTGGTGATGAGTTGGGAAAAGAATTACCAATCTTATTTCCTAATTTATTCGAAACGCTGCAAGGTACTCCAATTTTAGATAGGATTTATCAAAGACTTGAAATAAGTAATTTCTCTCATATAGACGTTAAAGCTATAAATAGTATTGAATACTTGCATACACCATTAGATGTAATAAAATTACGATGCTTTGGTCAAACTCCTAAAGTTTATGAAACATTGAAAGAAGAAAACCAATCTGAAATATCTAAGATTTTCGAACAAAATACTACAAAAGAAGGTTTACCAATAACATTCTCTCGTTATATAGTTCGTGTAATTGTTTAGTTATTATATCTATCATCTTGAGCTAAAGGGAAGAATTGTTGAAGAGGACTTCATTGTAACTTTAGGGGAATGAATTTTAATCTGTTAAACTGGAGGGAGAAAAAATGACTTATATATTCCTGTTGTTACTTCTTGCGATTATTGCGATTGTTACAATTAAAACGATGGAGAAAAAGAGGTTTCCTTCCAATAACTATACACCTTTTGATAATATCGTGAGCGGCCAGGACGAAGGTGGTTTAGGTCACCATACTCATTATCAAGAAGAAAAGAAGGAGTTATAAATGCTCTTCTCAAAATATATAAGAAGAAGTTTGGTTTTACTACTTTTCGGTTCAATAATAAGTGGTTGTTCAGTAGAAAAATCTAAATCTAATCATCCTGATACAACAGGATACATTCTTGAAGTAGAAGGTAACAGGATGTTGTTGGCAGAACGCATAACGTCTAAAGAATTCGATGAAATAAAAGATACTCCATTAGAAGAGTTGGTCAATAAAGAAAACCTATATTTAATTTATATAACTTACGATGATGTGAAAGATTTTAACAAAGGAAATGAAATTGACATTTGGTTAGAAGGAGAAGAGATAGAAGCTAGCAATCCTGGCCAAGCCAAAGCAGAGAAAGTTGTATTAATTGAATAAGTGCTGTTCTTAAGCGAAAGGTAAGGTTAGTTAAACAAAAAGAGGAAAACAAGGGAGTGGGTTTTATTGAACAAGAGGAAGAGATATTGGATTTTAATGCCGCCTTTTCTTATTATAATGCTGGTGTTTTTCTTTACTCTACCGAGCCAGTATAAAGGATTTTCTGTAGCTGTAGCATTAATTTTTTGGATAACATTATGGATCTGGAACTATTTTGGAGAAAGAAGAAAAAGAGGTATCGAGCAATAATATTTTCACAAACGGGGGCATTGATCCAGGAAGGATTAATGCCTTCGTTTATTGAAGTAAAGGGAAGAATACTTAAATAACGAAAATTTTTTGGAGTGGTAACTGTAAATAGATATAAGATTGTGTAGGGAAGTGAGTAAATTGGAATTCTTAATTAGTTTAATTATAGGGTTTTTATTCTTAGCGGTTGGTATTATAGCATTTTTTCCTCCTCCTAAATTGCCTTGGATTATAAGGTTTATCATTATTTTCATCGGTGTCGGATTTACTATGTATTCTATATTAGTGCTATTTGGTTTAGTTCCTTCTTAAAGAAACGGGTGCAAATATGAAAGAAGAGCAGCTACTGATCTATGGAGGATTAGTGGCTGCTCTTGTTGAAGTAAAGGGTAAGGATAGTTCAATAAAACAACAATTAAAAGCTTGGTTCTACTACCGAGCTTCCTCTATTTATTCACTTAACACAAGAAAAAACCAATACTACTGGTATTCTTTGTCTTCTTTCAAACTCTTCTTGATTACTAAAATACTCACGTTTCGGAGTGCCTTCTTGTAAGTCAACAATCGTAAAGCCTGCTAAGGTAAGAGACTTAAAGTATTGTTCAATGGAGCGATGAAATTTAACCACTGTTTGTTCAATCCAAGGTTCTCTTCTTTCACCTTCAATAAAATAATCATCTACAATCCAATTCCCTCGTTTATCTCCTGTTTCTTTACTAATGAAGGAAGATGTAGTAAGTGGATGTTGAACACTGAATATAAATTTACCTTTATGTTTTAGTGATTTATAAACATTATCAAACAGTTCATTGATATTTGACACATAGTGAAATGCAAATCGAGAAGTTACTATATCAAATTCATTAATAGGGTAACTATAAGACTCCATAGTATTATGTTGAATTCTCCCGTTTTCTCCAAGAATATTTCTATTGGCGCAATCCACCATTTGCTTAGACCCTTCAATTCCTGTATAAGAACCCGCACCTTGCTCTAAAAGTTCTTTACCAAAGGATGCATCACCACAACCCAGGTCTAAGATATATTTATCTTGAAAATCTCCAATGAGTTCATAAATAATGGGTCCCTCGATAGCATTGTTGGGGCTATCTTTTCTTTCTCTTCTCTTCATATAATTTGAAAAGAAATCCTTTTGGTCGTAAACGCTAGCTCCTCTATAGTCCATATACATTTTCTCCCCCCATTTAAACATCTTTACATATTTTAACATATTACTTGTAATGCCTGTTATGAAAATTAGTTTCTAAGTCGGAAATATAATGTCTTTACAAAAGTGCGTTTGGTCCCTAAAGGGTCAATGCATTTTCTTATTTAAGTAAAGGGAAGTTTCTTGAAGAGGGATTCACTGTTCATAGGTCGAATATTAGAAGGTATTACATTTTTTGGGGACTATATTAAGGGAGATCTTATGAGCTATAAAATTGTATTTTTTGATGTTGATGGGACTATTACAAACCACATAGATGGCAGTATTCCTGTTTCTACAATTGAAGCTATAAAAACTTTAAAAACTAAGGGACTTAAAGTTGTGGCTGCAACAGGAAGACCACTTTCAATGTGTAATGAGCTGAAGGAATTAGGTATAGAAACATTTATTACGGCAAATGGTGGATACGTCAAACACATTCAAGAAGTTATACATAAAGTACCAATGGATAAAAGTATTATTGAAGAAGTGATTGAATATGCAAAATTAGAGAATAACGGTTTGTCATTTTATACAGAAGGTTTCAATATGAATGGTGTTACAGAGGAGAAAATATTAAAAGCTTTAAAGGAAACATTGTCTCTAGATACATACCCTGAAGCTAATCACCTTATTCATAAAGAAGATATATATTTATTGTGTTTGTTTGCAAATGATGAAACTGTTGAAAAGTATAAACTAAAGTTTCCTCACCTTACATTTAAAAGATGGCATCCTTATGTGTTAAATGTTTTACAGGAGGAAGTTTCAAAGTCCTTAGCTATAATGAAAACTCTAGATTTCTTTGGTATTGATAAATCAGAAGCTATCGCGTTTGGTGATGGCGAAAATGATATTGATATGTTGGAATTGGTCGGGTTAGGTATAGCAATGGGGAATGGAAGCGAAAAATTGAAAAATGTTGCGGACTTTGTTACTAACCCATCAAGTAAAGATGGTATTAATTACGCATTAAAAAAGTATGGAATTATTTAAAATATAATCCTTGTTTCGGAAAGCGTTCTTTCAATTAAGAACATCGCTGTTTTCTTATTAAAAAACGAACCAGGTATTTTGTGTTATGTGTTGGAGAAGCACTATTTTCTATCATTTTTGGAATAGCTGTCGGGCAGTTTGAAATACTTGGTCTAACCAAAACGCACTTAGAACAAAAAGGAGCTTTGGTAATAGAAAGGTTAGCTTGTTAAACAAAAGGGTGCTTTATTTGAACAATTATTATTTCTTCGGGAGGTTTTTGATTGAAGAAACCAGTTGGAGTTCTATTAGAAGGAACTATATATAATAGCGATGGTAAGGATTTAGGAAGTAATCATTTCATGGATGTATTTATTGAATTCATTGAAAGCAAGGGTTGGAGTTTCGGTGGAGGTATCTACCAGATAGATGAAGAGGGTAGAAAGATAGATGATATTGATTAGGTTCTTCAAGTAACGGGCGCATTTCTTCAAGAAGGAGAAATGCTTTTTTAATTGAACTTATTAAAATAACAAAGCTGTTGAATAAAGTTACTGGAGGTTAAAGGGTATGGAGATGCCAACACATATTGTTGCAGTAGGCGGTATCGTAGAGGATGAACAAGAAAATATCTTATTAGTTAAAACTCATCATGGAGGGTGGGTTTTCCCAGGTGGACAAGTTGAGGTTGGAGAAAACTTAATAGATGCTTTAACTAGAGAAATAAAAGAGGAAAGTGGCATAGACGTACATGTATCAAACTTGATTGGTGTATATTCCAATACAGGAATCCATAAATGGTATGATGGTATAACTGATGTTCCAACTAAGCTAATGTTAGATTATGTTTGTAAGCCAATCGGAGGGGAACTAGCTACTTCTGATGAAACTACAGAAGTTAAATGGATAAAAAAAGAAAACGTGTTGGATTTTATTTCAGCACCAGCAATTCGTACTAGATATAAAGCTTATTTAGACTTCGAAGGGAAAATTAATTATATGGAATACGTGACTAGACCAGGGTTTGATTTAAAGCTTAATAGGAAAGTATAGTTTGTTATTGAAGTAACGGGTGCCTTAGCTCAACAAGCACTCTCAATTATATCCTGATTTTTTTGCTGCTGAGTACAACGATACTTGTATTTGAACAATCTTATGAGAAGGGGCGGTCGCTAACTAGGTGAGCGTTTTTTCGTATTAGACCTAATACTATGCAATAAGCAGTGTCGTTCTAGAGGATTATGATTAGTGGGAGTTTCACTTAATCTAACCGCCCCATTAGTAAAAAGGTCTATATAAAGAGGCAAGCATAAATATGCTTACCTCTTTAAGTACAATGTGAACATGAATATGACTTGAATATCTAATAATGCTTATGTTAAAGTTGGCATTCTAAACAATGAGTTAATTCTCGAGTTTGTTTTGTCTATAACAAATGCCATTTTAATAATCCATTCAATTAAGATTGAAAATAAGCAAATTAGAATATTCACAGTGTAATCCCTCCACATTGATTTTAGTGTTAATTAATAACACTATTGATAGTGTTCAATTTAATATAGAAATTTATACTTTCTTGATATGAAGAGGCCATTTGATTATATAAATATATTTTAACTTTTTATTATCTTTGCTCTGTCCTCCATTTGAGGGGGTTCCTCCATCCATCCGTTTTTAATCATAAGTTTTATTCCTTCATTACCATAAAAATATATATCTTTCGCAATTAAGGATTGTTTCACGGTTAGATCATTCCTTAAACTAAATAAAGCTCCAAAGCTACTTCCCACAATACCAAATCCGTTTAAAAGGAAAATACAAAACATCATGAGCTTTTCTGAAAAAGGAGAAGTTGTAGAATTAGTTACTGTGCCTCCAGAGGTAGCAGAAAACGGAATATCATTATCAAGAAGAATTTCTTCAAAGATTTTAATTTGTTTTTTCGCAAGTTCTTTACCTTTTACAAAGTATTGCTTAATTTCATCGTTATTGGCACATTGTGCAAATCCAGTGATTAGTTGCATCCCAATATTATTTGTTTCTATTCCATGGTGAAGTGTCCCCAATTCAATGACGTTTAGAGACCTGTTTTCATTGAAAAGGTGAAAACCATTTAAGTAACTTTTATTTTTTATAAATTCAGTCGTTTTAGGCATAGTTAGTTTTGGAGGTAATGTAAGAATACCGTTTTTAAGCAAATAGAGAGTGGAAAGCTTATAAATTTTTTGAGTAATTGAAGTGAGACCTTCATATAGCGAAATTATATCTTCTCGATACGCCATATTTATATTTATTGTGTACAAACCCATACTAAGTTCTTTTAAAACGCGTAAAAACATAATATCAAATCCATTATCATATAACTTTGGGGCTTCTAGGTTAACATCTTCTTTGGTAAACCCCTTAGGTATAGCTACACCTTCATTTTCGAAAATTTGTTGCATTTTCCCTACATAAAGATCTAGCTCTTGCCATAACCCCCCCATAATATTTATTGCTTGCTGATCAGTAGATTTTTCAATGAAGTATTCTAAAACCCTTTGAATTAGGGTTTTTTCTTGATATGTTAGCCATAAAGCTCCAATTTCTGATGAGCTTAGGGGATTTTTCAACTGTTAGCACCTCCATTGTTTTGGTTCTAGTATGCCAAGAAAAATTCTCTATTATTTAAATATATATTAATAACTCTGCAAGCGTTCAATAAGAAGGGATAGCTTTTTTACTGACGTGAAAAAAGTGGGAGGCATTATTTTTGTTTTATTCCGAGTGGTATAGCTAAGAATAAAAAAACTTCTAAAGGGTGTTTTCGAATGCATATTATTCTTACGCTTATCAGCATCACAATGGGTAAAGAAAGGACTATAGGTACTGGATGAAGTTCTATTCAAGAATGCAATATGAGAAGGGGCGGTCATTTATTAGGTGATCGTCTTTTCGTTTTAGACCCTATACTGCGCATTAACATTTTTCATAATTATGGAAAATACAAATAATAATTTGTTATTTTCTGGTATGATTTTAGTATGAAGTAACATGACATTGTGAAGCTGTTCACTTACGCTAAAGGGGAAGGTTACTTCAATTAGGAAAGACGAATTTATATTGTTGTTTAAATTGGAGGATGGAAAGAATTGCGGTTATTACTTGCTATTTTACTTATTTTGATTGGGAGTTTATTAATTGGGTTAACAGTAAACAGTTTGGGCAAGACAGGTAATTTAATTATGAATCTAATAGGAATAGGATTCCATTTAGGGGCTATCTTTGTTGTAAGAAGAAAGAAAACCAACAGTCATTTAAGATAAGAATTCAATGAACTATGAAGAAATGGCAACTCATTTTAAAGTAACGGGAGGTACCCAAAAGAAAGAGAGGTGTTTTATGAGTCGAATAATAGACAAGAATGCTGGTCCCCCATATATTGAATATCTTTTTATTAGGTACTATCATTTCTGACATTTAGAAGGTTATCCTGGGTTGAAATGAGGAGAGCATACGTTAAGGAAGAACTTTCTAAGCATCATAAGCAAGTATGAACAGGTTATAAGAGGTAATGATGTCTATGTTCTATAGTTGGTTCTCGTTTGATTAAAAAAAGATTGTGAAGAAATATACTTAAACTATAGGGTGCTTATCTTGAACAAGGAGTTGTCGATATTGGCAACACCTATTGAGTTAAAGAAGCAGGTTAATCTGAAAACACGTACTGTCAAAAGTTGTGATGAGGGGATTTTTATGAGAAAATTTTTATTACCGTTTATATTTTTGGTAATCCTATTATTATTTGCGTGCGAAACGAACGATAATGAACTAACATTTATAGGGAAAGGGAATAATTGGTCAGCAGAACTTACTGTTAATCAGGATGAAGGTAAAGAAACTTATAAAATTCAGCTTAATTATAAAGGTGATAACGTAGAAGAAATTGAAACTTTTCACTACAATATTAAATCCCAAAATGGAGCAGTAGATTACAAACAGAATAATGCTGAATTGAATAAAGAAGGCATATTTAAAAATAATCTTTTAAGTGAAAATAGCCCTTCTACCAGTGCAGAAGAGGATTTAGTGATTGAAATAGAATGGAATGACAAAAGCGAAAGTTTCAATTTAAGAAATTAGTAAGGATATGTGAATAATTGTACTTAAAGTAACTGGGGCGATTGCTTAACAAAGGCATTCGCTTATTGTGCTACTTGCCAAAGGGAAGTTTACTTTAAGAAGGAATATTAAATCATCTGATGAATATAAAGTTCATATGCACTTGAATGATTCTCAACCCCCATGAGAATATGCTGAAACCAATAAAAAGGAGCTAGTCATGAATAGTCCAATTTAAAATCCCATTTTATTTGATTTATTTGAATATGAAGGGGGTTTATCATGAAATCAAATAAAAGTTTTGTTTATTTATTGTTAGGTCAATCTATCTCTAATATCGGTGATGTACTGTATATAGTTAGTTTAACTAGTATGTTATTTAGTCTAACGGGATCTGCAATAGTGGCTTCATTAATTCCGTTTTCAATAACCACGTCAATGTTTATTTCTAGCTTATTAATACCTATTTTAGTTGGTAAAATCAATTTGAAGTATCTAATTTGCTATTCGCAATTAGGGAAGACAATTATTATGGTTGGTTTAAACCTTTTAATAATGACTGGGGTATTGGATACCAATTATTACTTGATTTTTCTAATCATTGTTCCCATTGCTCTCCTAGATGGTTGTGCAAACCCATTAAGGCAAGCGATGGTTCCCTTTATGTACTACAGGAAGAATTGATTCGTGCTAATAGTATAAGTGAAACTGTTACACAAACTATTCACATGATTATGTGGTTTATTGGTGGTTTGTTAGTAACCTCTTTTACTTCAACTACAATTCTATGGTCAGTGGCTGTATTATTTATTGTTTCCACATTTTTATTGAGTTTACTTGATCTTATAGAACAAGAAAATAAGGATGAGATAAAAATGAGTGAACAATTTTTAGAGGGATGGAAAACAATTGCACACGATCCTGCTCTTCGAAAGATAGCAAAAATTATGTTTTTAGAATCAATTGCTGATACTGTTTGGGTTGCTGCGATTCTACTTGTTTTTGTAGAACAAGCATTAGGAACTGATGAAAGCTGGTGGGGTTTAATAAATGGGGCTTTCTTTGTTGGGGTTATTGTTGGTAGCATTTACTGTGTAAAGTATAGTTCTTATATAGAAAGGAATCTAACTACTTTCTTTTATATGAGTACCTTTGTAAGTTTTGGATTAACTATAATATTTAGTATGACGAGTATACCCTTACTAGCAGTATTTCTCTCTGTAATAATTGGGATTGCTGGTCAATTAGAAAGTATTCCACAGCAGACTATTATACAAAGAACTGTACCTGCCAAGCGTCTGGCAACTGTATATTCTTCTCTTGGAACCATTGTGACAGGAATCTTTGGCGTTTCGGTTTTAATAATGGGCACAATAGCTGAGTATTTTGGCGTTAGATATGTATATCTGATTGCAGGTGCTTTACTTTTAATTGTTTCTATTATTGCCTTTAGAGGAAGACATGAATTTATTACGAATACCAGTAAGGTTGAGGTCTAAACTAGTAAAGGGTAAAAGCTAGAAATCTAGCTTTTGCCCTATTTTTATTGTGAAATGGATATGAATGACATGGATTAGCAATAAGTAGGTTAATTAGAAAGGAGTACTAAATAGTTCTTGAATAAGAGGTAGCATTCCTTAAATGAGCAGGAATTTCTCTTCGTCATATTGAAATAAAAGTAAGGTTCATTGAATTAAAGGGGAATCGAATGACCTAGTTTTTTGTTGTTCCGCTATCGAAGCAATATAAAAAGAAACGCAATATCTTTATTTGGAGGCAAAATGAGATGCAATATACATATCCTACAACTATGTTGGGTTCATCAACAAAACCGTTAGAGATTAAAGTAGGGACAACAAAAATAGGAGCCATTCAAGCTTACTATAAAAACATTTTTGTAAAGATTGTTGATAATATTGGTTCTAGTCCGCCGTTACTTCTTAGATACCGAATACATGATCATAATGGAATTGAAAGAGTACATGCAAAACTCTCTGGGTTCATAAAGAACAAAAGAGAACTACAGTATATAGATCAACATCAAACTGTACATCAAGTTGTGATGGAAGATACTAAACATTTTGATGGTTTTGGTGAAAAAGGTGTAATTGTAACCTTTAAAGGAAGTGAGTACCGAATATCTCGAAACTTTTTGAAGGCAGCTGAGTTGCATCTAGGAGAAGAGTTAATTGCAGATTGGAGAATAGAAGTTTCCGATAAACGTGTTTTAGTAAACATATATGATAAAAAACATATTGAACACGAATTTTTGATTATAGGATTATTTCATACTTGGTTTTATGCAACTAAAGGGTAGTGGATTCAATACGATATAGTCACATTCAACTAGGAAAGACAAGACAATACAAGAAATGGTCCAGCTTTATTTACTGGACCATTTTAATGTACAACTTTAAGTGTAAATTACTTACTAGTGTCTTCTATACCATCATCTTTCTTTGACAGAACTTACTCCATAACATTCCCTTCAGCAGGAATAGGATGTTCTTCTAACATACTGCCAAAGTGAATAAGGTTGTGTGACATCATTTCAATATGTTGGCTTGTAAATTCATTATTCATTCCTTCTGCTTCAATGAATGATGAACCAGGACCCGCTTCTCCAACCCAATAGGCATCTGCATTAGGCGGTACGGTAAATCCTAAATGGGATAAACCATAAAGGATCGATTTAGAAGCGTCTTTTGCTCCATCCTCATTACCAGTAACAATAACTCCTCCAACTTTATTATAGTAAATTTGTTGTCCCTTCTCATTGGTGACTCTACTACCACCTAATAAACGTTCCATCGCTAATGTAGCTAAACTACTCTTTTCTCCTAGCCACAGAGGTGTCCCGATAATAACGATATTGGCTTCCTTTATTTTATTGAAAATATAAGGCCACTCATCTTTTGGACCTACATTTTCGGAGATTCCCAAAGGAATTGAATAATCAGCAAGTCTAATTACTTCTGTTTCAACATTATTCTTGTCAAAAATCTTTACGGCTTCACCTATTAACGCTCTCGTATTGGAAG
Organism: Bacillus sp. AK128; assembly: GCF_053903075.1. NCBI lineage: Bacteria > Bacillati > Bacillota > Bacilli > Caryophanales > Bacillaceae > Bacillus > Bacillus sp. AK128. The sequence goes on from NZ_CP096379.1 coordinate 1,999,053, forward strand.
TTTCATCACTCTTTTTTAATGAACAATTTAAAATCACTGCTTTTAACATATGTTACGTCCTCCTATAGTTTTTATAAAATGAATTTTTAAGTTTTTTTAAAAAATGTTTATAAATTGTTACAAAGTATATGCCTCCTTAATTTTCCTTTGTACTAGTTTAATAGCCTCAATGATGAGTATTTAAACGTAAATCTTTAAAGAAATTGGATGATGAATCTAGGAACCGAATAATAATAGTTTTGAATAATGTTACGGAAAACGAGGGTTACTAGTACCTATAGTTTGTAGAAACCTTAGGGCGGGTTTCCCAGAAAACCAAGGTTAAAAAGAGCAAAAAAAGAAGCAGTAACCCATTAAGGTTAAGACTGCTTCTAACAAGAAGTAAATGTGATACTAAGGTTTATATGAGTTGAGTAGATGGGTTCCCAGATAGAATGAAAATGACCCATCATCTAATAATTTCAAATATAGTTCCTTGGTTAAGATCTGTCACTTTCATAGAATTATAGACTCCTAAATAAAGTCTGGTTTGATTTGAATTTGTTCCTAGACTAATAAAATATGCCGATTGTGATCCAAAATCATAATCAGTTTCAATCATCCCAAAGTCATTTAGAGTACGATCTAAACTTGCTCGCGTATAGGCTAACGCTCCTCTAGCTGGAGATTCATTTTCTCCACTCCGGGATAAATCAGTAAATAGTACGCTTCCTGTTAATTCTGGTATTTCATACCCCATATAGGGCTGGACTCCCGTAAGTGCAGTTGCTTCAAACTTATCGGGGCGGGGATCCATATGATAGTAACTAGTTAGAGGAGGAAGACGATTAGTGGAGAGCCTTACAGCTTCATCATAGTAAGCCATCGTTTTCTCATCTAAAGATGAATCTGAGGAGCATTCTCCTATAATGGAAGTAGGGAAGGGACCTTCCCATCCTCGCCATCCAAAGTTAATCAAGCCTTCTTTGTTAGATTCAGTTTTCATTAAATTAGCTTGAACAAGCTCCTTAACAGGTATTGGTTTATAGTATACAAATGAAAAAATGGATTCTGCTAATTCTTGACCGACATTTCCTACATACTTTACATAGTTATTATTAAATCTTTGAAAGGAGATCCCAGGTATATTCCGAACCCCTTTGGCAATCACAGTGAGCGTTTCCTGGATGGGGGTTGGGAGCTCATTAAACTGTGTAACTACAGGTGGATCAGTGATAAATGTATTTTTAGAGATGTCTATTTCAATAATTTTACCGGCAATTTCCATGTTATCCTGGCTTAAGTTAAATGGATCATACGCTGAACCACCATCACCGCTGGTTAACACTAGCTTTCCTGTTTCAGGAGAAAAATTCAAGCTATTGACACCATTATGATTAAAGAAGGGTCTTCTCAGATTAAGTAGTGTTCTTCGTTTCCGAGGTTCATCATTTGTTTGTAAAACCCATTCTTCAACCGTATCAATATGGTCATATTGAGTTTCTCTGTTTTCCCATTTTAGGTTTAAGGTACTAGGGTCACATGGATCAGGCTTAAAAGAATTAGTAAGAGCTCCAGGGCCTTCTGTCCCAGCAACAGAATAATGAAGATAAAACAAACCGTTATAATAAAACTGAGGATGAAATGCTAGTCCTAACAAGCCTCGTTCATCATAACCACCACGTTTTTCACCTAGTTTTATAATTCGTGACCGAATATCTAAAAAAGTTTTTACCTCTTCATCACCGATGTAAAAGATTTCTCCAACTTGGGTTGCCATAAATAATCTTTCCATCGTGTCACCGGGGAGGACGGTTGTTTTCATAACAGTGGGTAAGTTTATCTTACTAACAATAGGTTGTAAACGTACCTTAACTTTTTTCAACTAATACTCACTCCTTCATTTGCTATCTTTTTATATAGTTAAAATCCCCGAGCCACGAGGGAGTTGCCGATATCATGGAGGGTTTGGCTGATATTCCTGTAAAGTCGCCGATATATATGCCGAAGTGGCCGATAAAATTAGCAAAGTAGTCGATATAATCAAAAAAGTCGCTGATATCAGGAATTTAGTGAAGATTGAGCAGCATTCAGATTCATTTCGGCAGAGTTTTAGAGCGATGGAACAAAGTTTGTATCAAATTATGATTCAAAGGAGCCATTTAGTACCAAAATAGCTTTAGGATTCTATGACCATTTCAATAAATAGAGCGGGAAAAGTGTGATATTGGTCACCTAAATAAAAAAAGAATACCCTCCATTGGAAAGGTACTCTTTGCTATAAATCAAATTCTTTAGCTATTAATTCATAAGATCGTATTTTATCTACTAGTGAATGGGTAATGGTGACAATCATGATTTCATCGGCTTGATAGGTTTTTTTCAAATCGATAAGCTTTTGTTTCACTTCTTTTGGATTGCCGATCAATAAGTTTTTCTTCCTTGTTTCAATCGATTCTTTTTCTTTCTCATCTAGTTCGTAAGCCTTTGCTTCTTCAATCGACGGAATCCCTCGATTTCCTTCACCTTTAGCCATTTGAAGGGACCATAAAATTGTGCTTAGAGCAATTTCTTCCGCTCTTTCAGTAGTTTCTGCACATATAACGGATACGGTTACAATGACGTCAGGCTTTTGCCCTTTTCTTTTCGGTTGAAAGGTATCTCGATATTGTCTAATAATTTCTTCGCCGTCTCGATCACTCATAAACTGACCAAAGGTATACGACATCCCGTTTCCTGCTGCGAGTAATGCACTTTTTTTACTCGTCCCAAGTAGCCAAGGAACTGGAGGACTTATTGGCAATGGTGAAGCTTTCACTTTTGTATGTTGATGGTCACTAGGGAAATCATCGTAAATAAAATGAAGCAATTCTTTAACTGCGTTTGGCATATCATATACCTTTTGTAAAAAATTATCGTTTAATGCATTCGTCGCCTCAGCTGATCCACCTGGTGCTCGGCCGATTCCTAAGTCAATACGGTCAGGAAATAATGTTGCCAGCATATTGAATGTTTCAACAACTTTATAGGGTTTATAATGCGGTAATAACGTTGCGCCAGACCCTATACGTATGGACCGAGTATGTGCTCCTATATAACCTAGCATCACTTCGGGTGCAGGACAGGCAAGCCCTGGTAAATCATGATGTTCCGCGATCCAATACCGAGTATATCCAAGCTTTTCACCAGCTTGTGCTAGTTTCGTCGAATTAAGTAATGCATCTTGAGCGGTTTGGTTAGACGAAATCGGTGATTGATCTAATATGCTCAGCCTCATGGCAGTTCCCTTCTTTCTCATTTCCTTACTTCTAGGAGACTCAAGCTAAACACCCCAACTTGATCTTTCTCGTACAAATTAGTAAATGAAGTAGAGTATTGCCGAATGCTACCCTGAAAGATTAAATCCTTTTCAGGCACTTTCACTTCAAAAGTTCCTTTATATAGTAAGGTGGTAATGTCATGATAGTCGTCACTTGTTACGTTAAACATTACTGAAATCATGATTAATCCGTCTATGTTATCTTCTGAGTAACTGTTGATTTTAATAGGAAGGTTATTCAAGAGTATTTCCTTTACCAATACGACATCTCCCTTACAATCTTTTTCATCATTTTAAACCAAAAGAAAGAGGAATTCTAATAAGGTATTTTCTAGTTAGTAAGGTGGAACATAAATCTAATCAAAATGTAGATAAAATAAAACAGGTACAAGGGTTCCAATATAAGATTATAGAACGTCATGGCTATTGAAAGACCGATGTTTAATGCTGAAATAATATTGCTACATATTACTAGCAATTCAAGGTCTTTCCTTCCTCACTTCCACCTTCTTCTAAAGGTTAGAAGTGGTATATTCAATGCCACAATCTTACGAATCATATGTTTTAGAGTAAAAAATAGAATAGATTATATTTTTTCACTCAACAAATTATTCGGAACTTGCATTTGATGTCTTACTTGACCTATAAGTACCGTAAAGATAAATCCTTAGGATAAAAGTGCTAGATTCCTGGTATTTCGAAGTAGGTAGAAATTCTAAATTACCGATCATGATTCCAATTGAATAAATGTTAATAGAACTTTGAACAGCAAACAGCGATAATTACCAATAAAAATACAATTAAAGGAGATGAAAATTTCGATTTTCTATTACAAAATTATTACAAATGTGATAAATTTGAACTATATTATTCGACACAAGGAGCGTTTTATGACAAAATACTACCTTTTATTAGATGAAAGTGGTGACTTTGTAAAAGACCTTGATGGTAAAGAAGTACCATCTATAGTTGGTGGGTTATTATATTCTAATAAAACAGGACTAAACCTCGACAAGATAAGTGGAATTTTTAAACGATCTTGTGAAAAGCAAAACTTAGATTCAGTGAGTTATCACAGTACAGATTTGCCTAAAGCCTCGTTTTCGAGATTTACGCTTGACTTACTATCAGAACTTAAAGCTAATGGTGCTACATATGTTATTTTTGAGAATCTAGAACGAGTAAAAATTGTTAATGCTACAACAACTTATATTAATATACTCTCCGAAGGATTAATTCAACTCTTCCAAAGCCTGGCAACAGCTGAAGAAATTATAGAGATTGAGATTATTGCTGCATTGAGGATGGAACCAGTTCATGGCATAGACGGAAAATCATATTTGCGTAGAATTCCTATTGAAGAGTATCAAATTAGGCTAGAAGAGAAGCTGGTCGTTGGTCTAGCAAGAAAAAATCTGGCTTCCTCCATTCATAATTGGAAGTGGTCTTTATCACTGGGTTCTGCTAGAAAGGATAATCACCTTAAAGTGGCTGACACTATTTGTCATGCTTATTTTCGACAAAAACAAAAGTTCTCCTCTGATCAACAAATAGAATTACTAAATTTGTTAGAACAAGATCATGTGTACACCTTATTTGATCATGAATCCTCCATCTCTATTAGAAGGCTACTATCAAATGGAATGGTAGGCATGGCAGTATTTGAGTGGATTGTTGCCGAAAGATTTTCTAGTCGCAAGGATCATAGTCATTTTTATGAAAAGGAATTCCTCGATTTAATCCTTACTAAGCTTGAACAATTACCGCACCAATCACTTAAAGCGGAACTGCAAGTTTTTCTAACAACATTACAAAATTTGAATCATGTTGAAAGAAACTTTACCAAGGCTGAAGAAACCTTAAAAAAGGTGACATCCTTACTAATACCCAAAATGAAAGAGCGAGGGATTAAAGCTCATTTATTTTATCTAGATTCATATTTAAGCCTATTCACAACCGCTACTCACCAAGGTCATATAAGACTAGCTGAAGAACAAATTGAAAATATACAAGAAGTTCTTCCAGAATTGGGTAAAAAGTGGGAAAACATTGATTACGTAATCGACTTCATGCTTCGTGAAGCAGTTCATGATTTAAATAAATACAATTTTGAGCGTGTCATTGAAAATATGACGAAACTAGAAGAATTTATTACACAAATGCTTTCACTACTTCCAATAGCTGGAGAAATTAGTTATTTCCAACAGGATGACCTTTATTCTGATTTGCTTGGAAAGACACTAGGAAATCGTATGCAAGCCTATTTTATGAGAGCCAGCTATAGTGAGTCCTCTATAGAAGACTATGAAAATGCTAAAAGAGATTCTGAACTAGCCCTTGAACAATTCAAAGAAGAGCATCATAAAAGTAGACAATTTCAGTACCGTGCACAAATTGAAAGTAATCGAGGGAAAGTTGAGGCATCTTATAAGTATTTATGTCTCTCATACTCACTGCCTCAGTCAACTACTTTCGATGAGTTTCTTCGTTATATACTTAAACAACCGAAATCTAGCTTTCTATTTGGATTCATGCATTATACTCGCTTAATGGCTGCTACAGATCAGTCACAACAAGTTGCTGAGTCCATGTATAAAGCTTTAATCAGCAATGATGTGTTGAAGCATCACTATTTTACGTCAGTTGAAAACTTTCATCCAAAGCAAATTATTTATTGGAAGATTGGTAGTTACTTAGCTAAAAATGGAAGCTTCACTGCTTCTTTAAGTTATTATGAGCAAGCAATGGCAATTTGCCAAGCAGATTCCGAATGCTTAACTCTCCGTTCTATCGGTATAGGGATTGCATTTGAGCATGCCTCATATCTATTCCTCGGAGATGCTAAAGTGCTAAAAGAAGCAAAAACTTCACTTAGACTAGCACTTAGATTATACGACCAATTCATGGAGGAGGAACTGCCACTAAGTATGAGTGCTTTCTTTCATAAATGGAGATCAAAAATAAACCAGCTAGAACAGTTAAAAGATAAAGAGAAAAGTAGCGTGCTGTTTTCTCTTTCAACACAAATTCCGTATTAGAGGTGTAAAAAACATGGTAAATCAATTTTTAAAAGCAACTGAGGAATGGTTATGTTCAGAACTACGTCTATCAGAACCGTCTTTTATTTGGGCTCAAGCAGAGCAAAGAGTAATTGACGAAATTCATGATGTAAAGCGCTGGTTTGATTACTTAAAGGAAATGGATGTTATTCCACAATATTTCCGCATTGAGGCTTTTACAATTCCTCGACTCGATTCATTTGAGGGTGACGATATACTTGTTGTTTATAAAGAAGGCTCTCTTTGGACAGGTTACCCTCTATCTAGATTTACTGCCTTTACAAACAAGTGGAATAAGCAGGGACTTATTGAATTTTCACAAACATTATTTCCGTCTAAGTTTGTGGAGCAAACACTAGACCAGGATAAAATTCTAACGGAAAATAATCATTCGGATTTTACTAGTCTTGGTGGCTGGGGTTCTATTAATGCAGAAATCTCTGATGTTGAAATAGAGGATTATTATATTGAGGAAGATCTTTTTAATAATGAAGACGAAGAGACAAGCAATGATAAAAAGATTGAAGCGTACTCTGTAGTTGGGGATGAGTCTTTTGAAGATGATTTTGATGATGATGAATTCGATGGTGATTTCACAGAAATTGAGTTAGAGGATTCTGAATTTGATGAAGACATCGATGTTAAGAATGAAACTAACCATGAATCAGAAAATCATGTTGACACAGTATACGTTTCTCAACTACTAGAAGGAATTAACGGAAAATTAAATACAAGCATTTCAACTGTTGAGGAATGTGTGCAGGAAGCAATAGATTTAGCAGCTCAAAAGAAAGGCTCCAAGAAACTTGTTCGGTTGATTTTGGAAGTGGAAGAGGAATTAATAGAGTTAAAAGATCAGCTAACTAATTCAACAGATTCAGATGAGGAATAAGTATGAATATTCAAGATATTATTAAAAACTATAAGCTTTTCATTGATACAAGTACATGGATGACACCTCATGCCAATGAGTTTTTAGAGAATAAATTGACAAGTATTCTATTAGCTTCAAGTAAACAAGTTATTCTTCCTCAACGTATTGTTCAGGAAGTAAATAAGATGATGAAAAATGAAGATCGAGAAAAAAGGCATAAAGCAAAGGCGGCAGCTAATCTACTAAGGATTTACTTGAATCAGGGAGTGGCAGCTGTGTTTGGGGACCCAAGTGACCCTTTTGCCGATCAAACGTTTTTATATGTTTTCCAACAATTTAGAGTAAAGTACAACTTGGCATTAATTACACAAGATCGTGGTTTGGCACATGATATCTTAAATTTAAATAACCAGCATGCAGTTCAAGGGAAGCGTATATACGCTTTTAGAATAAATGAGTCTGGAAATATAGAGGAATGGAATTTAGATAGAATTTCATCAAGGTCCCAGCAACCTTCTGCACCTTCTCGTCCAACGAAGACGAAGGAACACAGATCAGATCCACCACCAAAGCCGCACGAAAAATTCATATTAGGGACAAAGGTTATTACGCAAAAAGAAACACCAATGTCTGTCAGTAAAGTACCTGAAAAAAATGAAACTGTGTATTCAAAGTTGTATGGAAGTCTGCGTTTAAAAGAAGAAATTGGATCGGGTGGAGAAGGGAAGATTTTTCTAGCTTCAAATGGAATGGTTTGTAAGGTTTATAAAGAAGACCGAATTACACACGAGCGCTACTATAAATTAAAAAGAATGCTAGAAGTCCCAATCAATAAAAAAGGGATCTGTTGGCCAAAGGATATCTTAACCAATAGTAGCAATGAGTTTGTAGGATATATTATGGAAACAGCTGAAGGGAAACCTATGCAAACATCCATATTCCTTCGTCCAGTTTTAAATAAAAACTTTCCAACTTGGACACGTAAAGATCTTGTGCAGCTCGCTATTACCATTATAAATAAAATTATCTACCTTCATGAAAGAAACATAGTCATTGGAGATATAAACCCAATGAATATACTCATTAAAAATGAAAAGGAAGTCTATTTTGTTGATACGGATAGTTATCAAATTGAAAACTACCCGTGTCCTGTAGGAACGATAAATTTTACAGCGCCAGAGTTGCAAGGTAAGAATTTTTCTACTTTCTTAAGAAGCTTTACTCATGAATATTTTGCCGTTAATACGTTAATGTTTATGATTATGCTACCTGGACAACCACCATATTCACACCAAGGTGGTGGTACACCGGGAGAAAATATTAAACAAATGGGCTTTCCTTATCCGCTTGGTGAAGAAGGAAAAGGAACTGTTCCAGATGGTTCATGGAAATACATTTGGAGTCACTTACTCTATGACTTAAAAGATGCTCTATATAAAACGTTCACTGGTAAAAATAGAGCCACACCTGAAGAACTAAGAGATCTACTTGTAAAGTACCGACAAACCATATCTAAAGGATATCTTAGTGATGAGCTCTTTCCAGATAGTATGAAAATACCACAAGGAGAAGAAGCTGTTTTAACTTGTAATGATTCCATGTGCAAAAATCCGCAGGTAAGAGTGCATACAAAATATAAGAATAAAATAGAAAGTCGGGGAAGCCGATACATCTGTGATAAATGTAGGTTCAGAAGGAAAATCTGGAGAACATGGGAACAAACGCGCTCAGGTCAAGTTGGAGAAGTATCTTCAAGTTCTTCTGTATCAGAGGTTAGAACAAGAACAACACCTTCTAGAACGCCAAATGTACCACCTAATCGTAGTCACACGACACAGACAAGAACGATCCCTAAAAAGAATCCAACAAGCAAACCAAAACCAAATCAACAGGTACCAAGAAACAATCCTGTTCCCAAAAAACCTGTAAGTTTAAACCAAAACACGAAAAAACCTAATCAACAACAGCCCCAAAATGTTTTGGATAAAATAATCAAGGCACTAAAATTTTTAAATAAATAATTGGAGGAATTCACAATGTCACACCATTCACAAGAAGAATTTTTACTCTCTCAGATTGAGCTTTATGAAAATCCATCTACTAGACTACCAATCTGCTTAGTTCTGGACACAAGCTATTCCATGAATGGAGAACCAATTAAAGAGCTAAATAAAGGTGTAAAATTATTTATGGAATCAATTCGTAAAGATGATATCGCTTCTGCTTCTGCAGAAATCTCAATGGTAACGTTTGGTGGAGAGGTTAAGCAGCTATTTGATTTTGGAAGCATTAATCGTCAAACCATTCCACACTTAACAGTTGATGGATTAACTCCTATGGGTGAAGGTATAAACTTAGCCATCGACCTATTAGAACGTAGAAAAAATATGTATTCTCAATCTGGTGTTAGCTATTTCCAACCATGGATCGTTATTATGACAGACGGAGCACCTACTGATGATATTTCATTAGCTTCTAGACGTACAACAGATCTAGTTAATAATAAAAAATTAACCATTTTTCCATTAGGTATTGGTCCTAATGCTGATATGGCAACATTAAAGCAGTTTTCTCCAAAGAGACCACCATTAAAAATCAAAGGGCTAAACTTTGTTGAATTCTTTGAATGGTTAAGTAGTAGTGTGTCAGCAATTTCTGCCTCTACTCCTGGAGAAGATGTAAAGCTTGATGTAGATGCCATTCAAAAATGGGCAGTTCTGTAAAAGGAAGTTTTATATGACCATTACACATTGGAAGTTGGCTAATGCCCAAGTCGTTGGGCGTAGCCATCTTAAACAACAACTACCATGTCAGGATTATACATTGAGTGTGCAAACGCCCGATATGACCATATTAGTTTTAGCAGATGGTGCTGGTTCTGCCTCTTCTTCACATATTGGCTCCAAAACGGTTGTTCATAAAATGATAAACGTTCTCCAAATGCATTTTGAAGATATGTTTAAGGAAGAGGATCATCAACTGCTTCGTAAGAGAATTATTGGGATTCTCTTAAATGAATTAGAAGGCATTGACGATTTTAGTGGGAATATTAAGGATTATGCCTCGACGCTTCTCTATGTTGCAATTAAAGGTGATCGATACTTAGCTGGCCATATTGGGGATGGTGTGATTGGACTGCAAGTTGCAGGAGGGAATTTCAAGGTACTTTCGAACCCTGAAAATGGCATGTATGCAAATACTACCTATTTTATTACTTCTGATGAGGCTTGGAAATTCTTGAGACTATATAAAGGATCCACTGAAGAGAAGACTGGCTTTATTTTAATGTCAGATGGTACAGCAGAATCTTTATTCAATAAACAAATACAAGGCTTTGCACCTGCCATTACAAGAATGCTAGACTGGCTTCGAGACCATTCCAATCAAAAAATTTCAGTAGTTCTTGAAACAAACCTAGAAACAGTTATTAAGCAACAAACGCAAGACGACTGTAGTATTGCGCTTGCAAGTTTAGTAAGGTTGGGAACAGAAGAACTGTTGAATAGACCCTCTGATTATCTGACTGACTTTATAGGCATTCATAGTCATTTAATGAAGCAATCATTTGTTGAAATCAGTCAACAAGAACCAGCACTAACTGAAAATCTTCAATTAGTTGATGATATTGATGAGGAAATCATCCAAATTAATGATGAACGTGAGCTTGGAGACATGGACCTTGATAATAAAAGGGAGGTGGAATCTGAGGAAATAGATTCTACAGAAACAGTTTCTGTAGAAAAGCTAGAAAACATGGAAGAAATTCAATCCTTAGAATCACCTGAAGAAGAGTCTGTAAATATAACCCAAAGCTTAAATGACATAACATCAACAAGTAAAGACATTATTGAAAATGATGAATTAGAAGTATCTGAAGAGAACGAGAAGTAAATAAACATTACTTCTCTTCTTATAAAAACCACATGAAATGGAAGGTGAGATATGGAAAAGCTTAAGAAAATGCGCTTTATTGAGCATAGAGCGATCCAATCCATTGACCGCATATTATTCGTATTAAGCTTCGGTTATCTATATTTATATTTTCAATATGGATATGCCATCGATATGTTATCAACAATCTTTATTATAAGCATCCATGGCTTTAACTTTCTTTCAAAGGCCAAAGCAAACTCCTTGTTTGCAGCCTTTGGATATAGTCTGTTATCTTTTGCTATTTTGTATTATTATTACCCGAATGTTGGAGACATGAAACTACTTTTCTTTCTGCCATTTATTCTATTTTTTGTCGTCTTGTTTAGTAATTTCCCAAGTACTTTATTAACAGGATTTTTAGTAGGCTTTTGGGTCCTATTGTTTTATTTTGCGTTTACAAATGGATGGTCAGGAATTTATACAATATTAGCTAGCTATGCTAACTATAACATTGTTATAAATCACATTTATTTTTTATTCATGACAGCTGCCATTATCTACTTATTTTCTAAAACTAAACCATATTATGGGGTAACAAAGACAACGAAGATTGCCCAATTATTAGTCTGGCTAGGAATACCGTTTATCCTTGTAGTTATAAATGATTCACAACCTGCTGAAGGAATACAAATAGCGGGGATCTATATGTTATTAGCTATTGTTATATACCGGTCTTTTATAGCAAATAAAATAATACTTTCCTCCATTGCATATGCAATGGTGACATTTATTGGTTGTACGTTTATAAAAGAGTATTTTAGCATAGAGAATTTTTACTTTGTTTTAATAGCACCATTACTAATTCTGTTGTTAGTAAACTATTATAAAATGAGTGTTCGATTTCTAATAGGATTTGTGTTTACTTATTGGTTCATTCAACTTTTGATTTTTTATAAAGGTCTTGATAATGGAGTAGTTATAACATTAGAAGGAATTTTCTCTAGAGATGGAATCATGTCTAGCATAAAATATGGATGGATTCCAGTTATTGTTGGATTATTCTGGTCCCAGAAATCTTCCTCTATTAATTTGATAATTCAATACTTGGAACGCACAAACCGGAAGATAAAACAACGAAAAACAGTAAAAATGGATCGTAAGCCAGTTCATAGTCAACCGGTTCATCCAAATACAAAAGGCTGGGAAGAGTTGTAGATGAGTAAAATAGCTATTAATTCAATTGATCTATTAAAAATAACCAACCAGTATCGTATCTTTATTGATACCTGTGTATGGATGTATCCTCCTTCAAAGGATTTTTTAACTAAGGCCCTTCCAGAAGCGTTATTTGTAAGAAAAGCAACAACAAAGATCCCTTATCGCGTGATTGAAGAAGTGATACGTAAATCAAAGGATCCAAATAAGGAAACAAGAAAACGAGCGAAATTTGCTTCAAGAATGATTAATCTTTATATTAGAGCAGGCCTAGCAGAAGTATTAGGCGATAAAGAAGATCCGGATGTAAATGATAAGACCATACTTTACGTCTTTCAAAAATATAATGATCGCTATTTATTCTGCTTATTTACTAGAGATCGAAAGTTAGCTGATGATGTATTTCATTTAAGGGACCAAAAAGCGGTAGATAACAAAGAATGTCTAATATTTGGGATAAAAGAAGATGGCTCTACCTATCAATGGGATTTTGATAAAGAACCCAACCAACAGCCTGTTTTATTTCATTATAAAAATAAACCAAGCTTTAGTAGAGAGCCGGTCTTTGATAGAACACTTTTGACTAAATACCCTTTAAACGTTAGGAACAATATCCAGGTTCAACTAGGTGATACAATTCAAACGCTACGACATGGCGAATTGACCATCGGCGAAGAACTTGGTGCTGGTGAAGATGGCACGGTTTACAGAGTAAAGAAGGGACTTGTGTGTAAGATTTTCCATAAACAGAGGCTAAGCCCCAATATGTATCTAAAACTTATGGACATGCTCTCGATTCCAGTTCATATTCAAGAGGTTAACTGGCCAACAGACCTTGTTTTTACGAAAGATAAACAGTTTCTTGGTTATGTTATGAAGGAAGCAAAGGGAAATTCACTTCAAAAGGCACTGAAAACAAAGTCTAATTTAGTGAAATTATTTCCGGAATGGAATAGACAGCATTTAGTGGAATTAGCCCTTTCCTATTTAAGAGCAGTAGGACAGCTTCATGACCATGGGATTATATTGGGGAGTGTCGATTTAGACCACGTCTTTGTTAAAAACGAAAAAAATATTTCATTGACTAATACTGATGGCTATCAAATAAATACCTTCCGCATTGACCGTTCTTTAGTGAATTTCACTCCACATGAGGTACTAATTAAAAATGAAGAAGAATTACGAACAAAAGAACATGATTATTACTCAGTGGCAGTTGTTTTATTTGCTATCTTGTTTCCAGGAAGAATGCCATATACCTTCCAAGGTTCTAACGCAAAAGCAGAGCATGTTATAAATAAACGTTTTGAGTTTCCTTTTCACCCTTCGTTCATACCGAATTATGAAAAGAGTCCTTGGGCATTAATTTGGGCAAGTCTACCTTTCCATCTACAGCAGCTCTTTTATGAAACCTTTGTACAGAACCAGCGAATCCCTATAGAGGTTTGGGAAACAGGTATAAGGTTATATCGTGATAGTTTAAAGAATGAAGAACTGCCTACAGACCTTTTTATTATCGAAATGGATAAAATAACTGGGAAAAAGGTCTTTGCTAAATGTATGGCTTGTAAATCATACTTACGTATTTCAGAAAATGAGTATAAAAGGATTACCGAAATTAATCCAAATCCATTATGCGAGAGATGCTATAAGCTTTATACGATTAAGCAACCATCGAAGGTCGAACAATCCAAACCAAAAGAGAAAAAGCTTTACTGGACAGAAAAGACAAGCTTTCTTGAAGCAATTTCTACCTTTAGAAGTGAACTAGGGAGTGACAAATAGTGGATGATTTAAGTCTGAAGAGTGAGGAACTACTTAATAACCCCTCCACAAGATTGCCGATTTGTTTAGTGTTAGATGCAAGTGGATCAATGATTGGAAATCCACTTAAGCAATTACGCCTGGGCCTACAGCAACTTTTTAACGACCTATTAAAAAATGAGGTTTCAAAGGCATCTGTAGAGATTAGTATTATTACGTTCGGAGAAAATGTAAAAACGGTATTAGAGTTTCAACCAATTAAACCAACCATCCGATTTAAAATATCAGCTGGTGGAACCTCCCCAATGGGAGAAGCGATGAAGTCCGCCATCACTCTGGTAAAGAACCGTGTTACACTCTATAAAACTCACGGCCTTCAATATTACCAACCATGGATTGTCCTATTATCAGATGGTTCACCCACTGATGAAATAGAAGATTCAATTTCATATACCGTAAATGGTTTGACAAATGGAGATTTTACAATTTTTCCAATTGGAATTGGAGAACATTCAAATCTTGACATCTTAAAACGTTTTTCACCATCAAGACCGCCTCTTGTATTAAACGAGGTAAAGTTTAAAGAGTTTTTCTCTTGGTTGAGTGAAAGCTTAAATCGAGTTTCGGAATCACAACCCTTTGAAAAAATTGAATTTCCTTCTATTGAGGATTGGTCTGCGCTGAAGAAGAAGTAGATGATGGAGTGAGGTGAAGAGATATGAGCAAAACATACTATCAAATGTTAGAAATTGAAACAACTTCTACAGAAGAAGAAATCAAAAAAGCCTATTTTAAGATCATTAAAAGATATCCAGTTGACCAATATCCAGAAGAATTTAAATCCATTCGAATTGCCTATGATACTCTACGAAACTCTCAATCTCGTAAAGAATATGAAACAAACTTGGTACATGGCGACCTAGTTGAACAGTTACAAAATGAAGCTATGGAAGCCTACTCTAACGATGATTACAAAAAAGCACAGAGATTATTTAAAGAGATTCTAATGATTGTACCAACTCTAACTAATACACGTAATTACTATGCATTAAGCTATTTGTTTTCAGAAGAATATAATCAAGCACTTCAGCAATTTAAGATTGTTGTTCAAGAAGATTCAGATAATGAAACCTACCAGCTCAATTATGGGAAAGCTCTTGAAAAATGTGGGCTCGAAGAAGAAGCGATTAGGCTATACAAAAAGATGTACATTATGTCTCCTGATAATATGGACCCATTGTTTGCGTTAGTTGATCTCTATTTAGATAGAAAAGAAGACAATAAAGCAGTTAGAACATTAGACCAGGCCATTTCAAGTCAAGAGAAAACTGGAAACTTTCACGTTTTTTACTATTTAGTAAAAAGACTTAAGGTCTCAGTGACTCTTCGAAACAAAATAGAATTAATGAAATCTATCGAGTTATGTAAAAAGCTACTATATAAGCATGAATCAGACCGTGGTTCTATGATGGCAGATTTAACTGATTTAAGCATTGATTTATATGACCGTAAGTTATATGGATATGCAAAACCGATCCTTGAATTTATTCAACAGGAGCGTTCTGAACCTAATGAAAAATTCAATTCGTTAGTTGAAGAAACCATTAATAGAGCAAACGTTTATGATGAGTTTGAACTACTTGAGCGTGATGACAAAGTTATAAAATGGGTGAAGAATATCTTTATTCTTTATCTCCACGGTGATGAATTTACAGAAGATGAATTCGATGAATATACAGATAAAACCTTTGACAATCTATACGACAGTTCGTTTTACAACGCCGAAGAAACGTTAAAATCCATTAAACGAGTACTTATTAAATATCCAAGTCTCTATGAAACAAGAGAAAATGTCTTAAATAACTCTATGAAAACTTGTAAGGATTCTATTCAGAGTCAGGAAGAGTTTGAACGACTTAAGAATGATTACGATGTTTGTCATCCTGTGAAACGATTAGTTGCATATTACCTTATTTATTTTGATTCGGATGATGAAAAAGAAGAAATGTTTGCATCTATTAAAGCGGATTTTATTGAGGAAACAGATTATACGCTGAAAAGATCAGTTGATCGCTTAGAGACACGTTATCCTGCTCTTTACCGACTCAATGAAAAATTCTTTCGTGGCCTACAGTAAAAGAGGAGGAGACCAATTTGGACCATTCGAGACTAGAGATGTTGCATGATTCGATGAATGCACTAGATAAAGAAATACGAGAGGCAATATTAGCTGAAGATACTTCTCTTGTACATTATCATCTATTTCGATGTTACCGACTGATTGAAAAAGTGCAATTAGAAAACAAGCATTCCCTTCTACCATTTTACCATTTTATAAGTAAATGGCATCAACGACTAGCTCAAATGTACGAAAGCAAAGGCTATATAGAGGAAGCAGAACGAGAGTGGTTATCTTCTATATCCTTTCATGTAGGAGACACTGATCAAAATCCTTATGTACAATTTGCACATAGTACATTAGCTGTTCAGAATCTATCAGTAAGTCGAGAGATTAAGGAGCATATGCCTTATATATCTATGGAAAATATCAAAAGTGTACAAACATCCTTACGAAAAGCCAAGTTCTCTCTAAAAACTGCTACCTTAAAATCTGGTATTAATGATTCAACAAGTTATATTCTCGGGTGGATTGATGAAATGGAAAAAGCCCTTGAAGCAAGAGACGACTTAAAAAGTGATGAGTCACAAGAGTTCACTAAACCTGTAGTAGAGGATGTATTAAGAGAGCTTGATTCCTACATTGGTCTCGAAAAGGTGAAGCAAAGAGTCCGAGAGATTTGTAATCTAGTCATCTTTAATAAATTGAGACAGGATCAAGGACTAAAAGTAGAGCAACCTAGTCTACACATGGTATTCACCGGAAACCCTGGTACAGGTAAAACGTCAATTGCTAGAATTATCGCTAAGGTGTTTAAAGCGCTGGGCGTCTTGAAAAAAGGGCATCTAGTGGAAGTAGGCCGAGCCGATTTAGTTGGTGAATATGTTGGACATACTGCAGTAAAAACACTAGGGAAATTAAAAGAAGCAAGAGAAGGTGTATTGTTTATTGACGAAGCTTATTCACTAGTTCGAGGACAGGGTAATGACTTTGGCATTGAAGCAATTGATACGATTGTGAAGGAAATGGAGGACAAGCGTAAAGAATTAGTCATTATTCTAGCTGGTTATCCAAATGAAATGGATCGTTTCCTACAATCAAATCCTGGTCTACAATCACGTTTTAACAGCCATATCCTGTTTGAGGATTATAGTATTGATGAATTACTGGAAATCGGTAAAATTATGCTCCAACAAAAGCAGTACCAAATGACAGATGAAGCTGCCCAGGTCTTTAGAAAGATTCTCGTCCAAAAAGTAAGTGAAAACCCTAAAAGTCATGGGAATGGTCGACTAGTCCGTAACATCATTGAAGAAGCAATTTTATGTAAGGCAAATTATGTTGTGACTTGTAAGCAACGGAACCTCCCATATGGCCAACTAGATGAAATTGAAAAGATAATCATGAACATGGTTTTGTTAAATATGACCACACTGTCAGATGCAGAAAATCTAGTAAAAGGTAAATACCAAATGGATCCAAAGGGGCTGATAAATTGAGTTCTAATAAAGGACCATATTTTAAAGGACTTTCTTTGGAAGATTTAAAGAGATTGGGTATAGAAGAAATAGAAGAAAGACAAACAGTACAGATTATTAGAATTTACGGACATCAACATCAAAACTATTTCAAACCATCTATATCATACGAACCAAAAGTAATACCAATTAAGCGAATCTATCCTGAACTACAAGTGAAAAACGATTTTTCTTTACTAGATGTGGCCAAAAGCATATCTGCATACTTTAACCTAGTATCAAAATTGACGATATTAAACTTGCGTGAATGGGCGATCAATTCCATTAATTACTGTAAGATTACAATGAAAGATCATGTTACAAGCAAAGACTTTCCGGTTGAAAAATGGGAGAAGGAACTTGATCGAATGAACCAACAGCTAATTAACAAATTAGCCCTTTATTTTGAGGAAGGAGAGAAAAACTTGAACGAAACAATGCAAGAAATACTTGAACAAGAAAAAGAAAGCCTTCAGCCATTAGAAGAGTTTTACTATAACCCCGAGGCAGGTCAGCCTAATTTTTTAGTTAATCTTCAAGAATCATTAGCAGAATTACAAGAGCAAATTAAGGGTGACTTTAAGAATAGTAACCGTATCACATATAAGCTCATGCAGGATTTCCAACAGCAATTAGAAGAGTTTGGTCAAATGTCTGATGAAGATCAAGAAAGTAAGATTGAAGAAGTTAAGTTAGAATCAATGAAAAACATTCAACAGATGAAACTGGTTGCTATTGAAATTTTCGATATGTTAGATCTAGTTTATCAAGCAACATTAAAAGTGAATGAAACAAAATGGAGTAACGAGATTGAAAAGGCGATTTTAAAGATTATGTCGTTATTAGAAGCTCATGGTATTGTGGAAATTCCTGTCCTAGGACAAGTAGTTGATGGGAAAACAATGGATACTATTGGAACTGTTTCACAGCACGAGCTTTCAGATTCGATAGAAAAATATCAAGTATTTGCAGTACATCAGCGAGGATTTATGGATAAATCAACAGGAAAAGTTCTACGGAAAGCTAGTGTTACAACAGTCTTATAATCTATAAAACTATTTGGAGGAACTAATAATGGCAATTATCGGTATTGACTTAGGTACAACAAATTCTGCAGTAGCTTATTTAAAAGGAGAAAAACCTGAAATCATTCCTAATACAGAGGGAGGGCGTACAACTCCCTCCGTATTCCAAATCAATCATTCAGGTGAAATAATTATAGGGCAAAACGCAAAGTCTTCAATGGTAGCTTTACCAGAACATACTGTTACTGAAGTTAAAAGGTTAATGGGTAGTGATAAGGAAGTAACTGTTGGAAGCGATAGTTACCGTCCAGAAACGATTTCCGCACACATTCTAACATACTTAAAGAAAAGTGCAGAAGAATTTTTAGGTGAAGTTGTAACAGAGGCAGTTATTACAGTTCCTGCTTATTTCTCAGATTCACAACGTAAAGCGACTCAGAAGGCTGGAGAAATTGCTGGATTAAAGGTAGAACGTATTATTAACGAACCTACAGCTGCAGCAATTGCTTACGGGCTTGAAAATATAGATAAAAACCAACACATTTTAGTTTATGACCTTGGTGGAGGTACATTCGATGTATCCGTTGTTGAAATTTTCGAGGGTGTTGTAGAGGTTAAAGCAAGTGCAGGTGATAACAATCTGGGTGGTGTTGATTTTGACAATGCACTAACAGATTGGATTATTCAGAATTTCAAACAACAAGAAGGTATTGATTTAAATACTTTAGATACACAAGTAGATATAAATCAAAGAAAGACTAGAATAAAACTAGAAGCAGAAAATATTAAGAAAAGTCTTTCGAGTCAATCGACTGTAAATATTAATATACCTTTTATTGCCATGTACAATAATGCACCTATAAGTATAAATATGAATATTACACGTGATGAATTTGAGGATTTAATTAAGGAAATGGCTTTAAAAACGATAGCAGAGGTTGATAAAGCACTAGAAGATTCCCGCCTATCGGTATCAAATATTGATGAAGTATTACTTGTGGGAGGATCTACACGAATTCCTTTGATACAAAAACTTGTTGAAGATAAGTTTGGTAAAAAGTCCAAGAAGGATATAAATCCAGATGAAGCTGTAGCACTTGGAGCGGCTGTTCAAGCTGGTATAAAATCAGGTCAAATTGATACTTCTAAAGGAATTATGGTCATCGATGTATGTCCATATACACTTGGAACAGAAGTGGTTAGACAAATAGGCGGACAAACAGTACCAGGATTCTTCGATCCAATTATTCCAAGAAATAGTACGATACCAATTACAGAAAGCAAAAGATATTACACGGTTAATGATAACCAAACAAGTGTGAACGTAAATGTATTCCAAGGTGATAATCAATATACAGAACAAAACATATTCCTTTCTGACTTCGTACTAGAAGGAATTCCATCTGCATCAAGAGGCCAAGAAGCAATTGACGTGAAATTCTCTTATGACATTAACGGTACTCTTCAAGTAGAAGCAACGATTGTGAGTACTGGAAGAAAAGCTTCAGCTATCGTCAAAACACAAGCTGGTACAATGACTGAACAAGAAGTAAACGCTGCTAGATCTCAAGTTGAAAAAGATTATCAACAATCTGAGCTTTTCAAAGAAGTAAAGAGTGTTATTACAAGAGGGGAGCGCATGTTAAATAGCGTAGATGGGCTTGAAAAAGAAAAATTAATTTCGCTTCTTCAAAATATTAAAATTGCACTAGAAAAAAACGATCGTGCCTTAGTTCAAAAATACGAAGAAGAGCTAACAGATCTATTAATTGAATTAGTATAGGGGTTGTATGATGAAACAACTATCTAACAAATACAACAAAGCGATAGCATTAGTAAAAGAAGACCGATTAGAAGAAGCTAAATGGATTTTAGAATCCATTTTAGCTTCTGCTCCTTTTCATTCCGAGACCAATTGGACTGCAGGTTTAGTTGAGATCATGATGGGGAATCCAGTTGCTGGTTTAACATATTGGGAGCGAGTTAATGTCGTAGGATTTCCTCAACTTGTTGAAAGAAAAGAACAAGTCCTTTCAACATTAGGAGCCTACGAAGAAATCCGTGTTGTTTATAACCAAGCGTTATCTTTAGTAAAGGAAAAAAAGGTTGAAGAAGCAGAAACTGTTTTATCACCATTATTCCAACGTAAGTCATCTTTTCCATTACCTCAACACGTGTTTAGATTGTTTTTTATTGTTCTTGTTGAAAATGGGAAGATTGAAGAAGGGTTTGAGTTTATATCAAAATCACCTGACTGGATCCAGAAAACCCCTACTATTAAGCGATTAATCCATGCTGTTAAGGATGGTATGCTAGCTGAAAAGACAGAAGTTGAACGCGAACAGGCAACTGTATTAGCCATGCAACGCAAGAAAAAGAGAAAGCAAGGAAAAATTGTGTTAATAGCTAGTGTTATTGCTGCTTCAATTATTGGAGGATCCTATGTAGCAAGCAGAGAATGGAAGTCCATCCCTACTAATTATGAAGTGGCTTCAGTATCAGAAGAAGCAAGTGCTGGTACAAATCAATTTGAGCAAAAAATTGCTGAGCTAGAATCAAAGTTAACTAGTGTTGAGTCCGAAAAAGAAGACTTGAAGAAAGAACTTGAATCAGAATTAGCTAAGGTGTCCCAGTATGAAACGACTGAAGACTTATATGAAAAAGCAAATCTTGATGTTCCTTCCTTGCGATCTAAGAAGGCAAGACAAGAGTTTAATAGCGGTTATTCCTTATACAAAACAGGACAATATAAAGCCGCAAAAGAAAAGCTAGAGTTAAGCCTTCAGCTAGATTCAACTCAGTACTTTAGTGATGATAGCTTATACTATCTTATTCAAACCGTAAACCAATTAGGCAGCCTATCTGGTGATTCAGAGTTGTTTCAACAATTCTTCCTAGCTGATTCTGAACACTTTACAGAATCGCCTTACCAAGATGATTTATTAGTAATTCAAGCTGACTCTTATTACCGTGAAGGAAATAAAGAGGAAGCTATAGCGATTCTTTTGAAGATACAAGAGCAGTTCCCTGCAGAATGGACGTCTTCATACGCTAGGAAACTAGTAAAAGTAATTCAAGAGGGTTAAGCTTTAAAATTATGTTCTGGAGATAAATGAGTTCATACTTGTTTATCTCCATCATGATAAAGACTTATGATTACTGAAATCTATAAAGAAGGTTCTTAACGGGGGCAATGAAATGAACTCGGAAAATTACTATAAGGTACTAGGTTTATCTGAAACTGCCACAGATGCAGATATTAAAAAAGCCTATTTTAAAAAGATTAGACAATTTCCAAATGAAACACATCCTGTGGAGTTTCAACTTCTAACAAAAGCCTATAAGATCTTGTCTGACCAAGAGCAGCGTACTCACTATGATGCACAACTTGAAGAACAGCGTGCACAAAACCGTTTCACTACAAAACCACACCCTCCTGTTCAAACAGACACAGCAGAACAACACACGGTTCATACAGGAGTTCCAAACAACCAATCTCAAGCAACAATTCATTCGAATCAAGGTGGTAAAAAGAAAAAACCAGTTCTGCAAATTCTTTTAGCGATTGCAGTCGCTTACATTCTATATACGACCTTCTCACCTTCAAAAGAGGTAGCTGAACCAGCTCAAACTGTTGAGGAAGAAGTAGACTCTGCAATAGAAAGTGTAGAATCTAGTAATTCTAGCCAAGAAACTGAATTCACAGACGAGGAATCTGAAACAACAGTTGGGGAAACCACATTTGAATCCGAGACAATTAAAGTTACTATTCCATCTGAAGAAACAATAGGAGATTTCCTTCACCAGTACTTTCTAACGTCTGTTGAGGTCATTAATGGAGTTGTGGAATTTTCAATAGTGGAACCTTTCTTGGATCCAGCAGGAAAGAAATTAGATGAGCAGCGATCCTATACTCAGTATCTACTTGAAAAAGGAATTACCGAAGAATTCATTAGTATGTTTGTAAAAGATATACAGTCTAACGAAGAATTTATTGTGGTAACCACTGAAGAAACCTACGATATTTTCTATTCGGACGGAAGTGCCAAAAAGAAATCCTTTGAGAGTCGATACAACTTAAGAGTGCAAGGGCAGCAATTATTTGTGAATGAATTATTATCTACAAATGAATTAAGCAGTGAAGACTTAAGTGGACCTGAATTGACGATTGACTTGTTCAGTATGGAGCAATTTCTAAACAATTACCTTGTAGATAGTGTAAATGCTATAAATCACCAAGATTTTTCATATGTAGACCCTTACCTTGCTTATAATAGCAATCGTTATAGTGAGCAACTAAATTATACAAATTATTTGATAGATAAAGGGATTACTGAAGAGTTAGTAAACTTTGAATTAGTACAGGTTGAAGATCTAGGTGATCAAACATATGAAGCAACAACTATGGAATCATATTATATTTATTATGCAGATGGTACAACTTCTTTTAAGGAGTTCGAAAGTAAATTTCAAATTATTCAAAATGATAATTGGTTTGAAGTTTCAGATTTAATTTATACAAATGAAGTTCAATAAGTAACAACAGCGGGGGCAATGGCATGAATTCGGAAAATTACTATGAAATTTTAGGTGTATCCGAAACTGCGACAGGTGCAGAAATAAGAAAAGCCTATATTAAAATGATAAGACAATATACGAATGAAACTCACCCTGAAGAGTTTCAAATTATTAATAAAGCATATAAAACATTAGAAGAGCCAGAAAAAAGAAAACAATACGATATATCCATTCAAGGTGGAGGAAAGTATCAAGAAAATATAGATAAAGTACAAGAATATTTTGAAAGAGAACAATATCATGTCGCTATGCAACAAATTGAAAATATGCTTAGAGACTATCCAGATGATCCGACGGTGTTAGATTTACAAGCACAATGTTATTATTTTCAAGAAAGATATGATGATTCTGAAAGAATTTTAAAGAGATTATTATTGGATCATCCTCAGAATGAACTGTATGTCTCGCAATTAGCATCCTTATACTTTTCAATTGAGGAATATAGTAGAGCGATTAGCTTTTATGAGAGATTAACTAAATTAAACCCAACTGAAAACAATTATTATTTACGATTGTCTAATTGTCACTATCAATTAAATAATTTTAATGAAGCTTGCCAAGTTCTAGAAAATAAATTATCTAGCCATGGTGAAGCAGTTTATGATTTTCCTTTATTATCAGAACTATACTTTTTAACGATTCACAAAAATGATGATCGCTATCACAGTAGAGTGGTAAGTCGGATCGAATCACTAGCGAAGAGTCCTGAAGAACGAAAAACGCTACTAAATTTAATGATTGATGTAGCTTTTGAAATTAATACAGAGCATTATTTGTTTAAAGAGCTTACTTATTTGATTAAAAAGATTAATCGTAATCAAGATGCAAATGTGTCTGATTGGGTTGAAGAAGCAGAAGAGAAAATGAATCCAAATAGAATCTATTATGGTGATTCAGAGGCTCCTCGCCAACAATCTAGCTATCAACCTACTAATCAAAACCACTCAAGTACTACAAACTCTAGTGATCCGGTAAGAGGATCTATTGGAATGTCTATCTTATTAGGTATAATTGCATCATTCTTCTTAACGCCAATAGTTGGTATTATCGTAGGATTTATTTATTATTATAAAGCAGAAAAAATAAAAGAAATCTTAAGCTGTTTAGGGTGCTTAATTGTTGTTTTATTTGTACTTGGTTTAATATTTGGTGGATTTTAGTATGTATAAGAAGGAGAAGTTGTAAATCTCGCAGCTTCTCCTTTATTTGTAAAGTCCATAAATTGAATAGAGAAGGTGATCCTTTATGCATCCAGAAGTTACAAAATATATTACATTTTTAATTATACCATTTTCATTTGACAAGGATTATAAGCAGTTAGTTAAAGAGATGAATCCGGAGTATTTTGTTCGGAACGAGATACAAACAGAACGTTTGTTTGAACATGTTGAAAAGCTTGTTTCTAGTGAGAATCATCCTGAAACAATAGGTTCTTATTTCTCCATGACCCAAAAAGCCCGTTCTAAATTTGGTTTACCAAACAAAAATGATTACATGTTAACTTGTAAAACGAAACAAGAAAAATATGAATTTTGTATTCCTTCTTTAGATTTATATTTATTTGAAACTCATGTAGGATTTTGGGTAATTAAATTAGGTTTTCCAGAAGGGATTAAAATGGAAACCTTGATAGAAACTATTTATTATGCAAAAAAACTAGAGCAATTTGAATACCATCTATCCTTTACCAAAAAGATAGGGAAAGATGAATTTTTTGAACAGAACGTACATATAGGCAACCTTATTAACGAATTGTCTCAGCCATTTGAAGTTTCATCTTACTTTGAAGGAAAAAACACACCATCACAGGCACTTGTATATAGCTCAGCAAAAATTAACACTGAAGCAGAAAATTTTTCATTCTTAACTTCCTATCTATTTCAATTGCGACGAAGCTTTAAATCAACCTATAAACCGAGCATTATAGAAAAAGATTTAGATAAGAATCCTGGTTTGCTACCTTTGTTTGATAATAGTTATTGGGGAATTTCTCTTGAGGGATTAGCCAATATTATTACCAAAACAAATGACCCTAAAACGGAAACGTTTTTTAATACAAGTTATTTGCATCAAATAGAGAAAACATATTTTTATATTTACATCCTTGCACTTCATCAAAAGTATGCACTGTTGCGTTTATCAATTGTTGCATCAAAGCTTTCTTACGATTTAGAGCAAGTGGGAGAAGAAAACTATAAAGAGCAAAATAGTTTGATTTCAAAGCTTCGCAATCAAATTGTCCGATTTATGCTTCGTAGTTCCTATAATCAAGTTTCTAATATTACCCATTACGGGCAATTATACGAAATGATAAGAGAAAATCTTCGAATAAATGATCTTTTTAAAGAGCTACATGATGAGCTTGATGCTCTATCGTCATATACTTATGCAGCAGAACAAAGAATGCATCATAATGAAGAGCAGGAAAAGATTGTAGCAACTGAAAAATTTAATAATAAAATTACAGCTATCACTATTTTTTTCCTTCCAGTTACAGTAATAACTGGATTTTTCGGGATGAACTTGAACTTTATTTCTGATATAGCAGAGCATTGGTGGATTTTAATTCTATCTGCAATTTTAGTATATCTTATGGTGGTACTGTGGTTTAGTGAGCAGAAGTAAATATATTCATTGATTTATTCTAGATTCAAAAACCATATAAACCTATTAGTGGCGAACTACTACTAATTAAAAAGGTCAATGAAGACAAACTTGTAAGAAATTGATGCACAGGGAGAGTCCTATATAATTTGGAACTTGACCTGATAAATTAGTTGAATAAAATAACTGTTATAGACAAAGAACACTATTATAAGGCAGTATATAAAAAGAAATAGTTCATTTTACTACTTTTATAATGTGCGAGAGCATCGGTGTTAGCCTTACTACCTCGTAGACTGAATGGAGAACAATTATGTTACGAACAATTTATGGATTTAGTTATATGTGGCTTTATTTAGCTTATTCAATTCCTACATTACTCAAGTGGAAGAGGAGTTCTTTAGACCACTTATCTGTTAAAGAACGAGACGAGCTGGTTCATGACATTCCTAAACGTTGGGCAAAGGGTGTTGTAAAAACTTCAGGAGCAAGGGTTTCAGTGGAGGGTGAGGAATTCATCCCAGATGGTCCGGTTTTATTTGTTTCAAATCATCAGGGGAATTTTGATATTCCTTTATTAATTGGCTATATCAAGAAACCAATCGGATTTATCTCGAAGATTGAAGTAAAGAAGCTACCGATCATATCCCATTGGATGGAAGTCCTGCCGTGTATTTTTATGGATCGAAATAACCCAAGACAATCAGTAAAAGCAATGAAAGAGGGATCAGAGTTACTGACAAAAGGCCACTCGATGGTGATTTTTCCAGAAGGTACTAGAAGTAAAGGTGGTCCAGTTGCTCCGTTTAAGTCCGGGAGTTTTAGACTTGCGACAAAATCAGGTGTACCGATTGTACCAATTACAATTGATGGTTCCTACAAACTATTTGAGGAAAAGGGATTTTTGTTTCAACCAGGAGATGTCAAAATTACCATTCATCCACCTATAGTAAGCGAAGTATATAATCAATGGAACATAAATGAGTTAGCAGAGGTTGTACAGGAAAAGATAGCATCTAAACTATAAGAATTCTGCGGTAAACTACGTTTAAAGCCTATCAAGTCATGATTTAAAATGTTCATGACTTGATAGGCTTTTTATATATCTTCTAAGTTAATTCAATGCTTATTTTAGTAGGCTATAAGGGGAGTAGGTTTAAAGCTAATAAAGTCTCTTGCAATAGCCATTATTGTACTTAATTAATCTGCTCTTTCTGAAATTGTTAAATTGTAAAATTTTCACTATTATGTAACTAATATCCGAACTGAAAATTCCGAAAAGTAATTTTTGTTCGGAATTTTGACTAAAAGTATTCCAATTTAGTGTGAATTAATTTATAATCACTTCCATACCCGAAAATTTAATATAAAATACACTTGTATAATCGTGGGGATATGGCCCAAAAGTTTCTACCAGGTTACCGTAAATGACCTGACTACAAGTGATTGTTCTTACAGGTATAGGGTTATTTCGTTACTCTTTATCTAGGTTTATTTCAAATTGTTAAACCGAATGGTAGGAGATCACTTTAGTAGAAAGGGATCTTCTTGCTATTCGTTTTTTTTGTTTTAGGGTTTATGTTGAAAAGTTGTGTAGGGAGGTAACTCTGGGTGGATCAATTAAAAACAGCAATTTTAGAAAAAGGAACGGTTCTTTCAGGTGGCGTGTTGAAGGTCGACCATTTTTTGAATCACCAAATTGATACGAGTTTGATGATCAATATTGGTAAGGAATTTGCGGCTAGATTTAAAGAGAGTAAGATTACTAGAGTCCTAACCATTGAGTCATCTGGTATTGCACCAAGCTTTATGGCGGCACATGAATTAGGAGTACCGCTTGTATTTGCTAGGAAAAAGAAGTCACTGACGATGACGGATGATGTGTATACAAGTAATGTTTTCTCTTTTACGAAGCAAGAAACGAACACGATTACGGTATCTAAAAGCTTCCTGACTCCTCAAGATCACGTATTAATTATTGATGACTTTCTAGCGAATGGGCAGGCTGGGTTAGGGTTAGCAGACATTGTTGGACAAGCAGGTGCTACGGTGGCGGGATTTGGTATTGTAATTGAAAAATCATTTCAAAATGGTAGAGAAAAGCTAAAAGAAAAGGGGTACCGTGTTGAATCCCTTGCTCGCGTTCAATCACTACAAGATGGAAAAGTAATATTTCTCGAGGAAGCAACTATACAAAATTCATAATAGATAGGAGAAAAACATCATGAACCAGTCCGTTAACTATCCTTTATATAAAAAGGAAGATACAGATGCATTCTTTGCCCTTTTTCAAAATAACTTAGCCAACTTTGTCATTATAGCTGTGACAATGCTTGGGATGGGCTTTCCGGCTAGTATTGTGTTTGGAAAAGTAATCCCTGGTGCAGCTGTGGCTGTTATGGTTGGTAACTTATATTATGCTCATATGGCAAAGCGCTTGGCTCAAAAAGAGGGAAGAACAGATGTTACAGCTCTTTCATACGGAATAAGTACGCCTGTTATGTTTGTATTTTTATTTGGGGTTTTGGCTCCTGCAAAAGCATTAACAAATGATCCTGAGCTTGCTTGGAAGATCGCAGTAGCGGCTGCTTTTTTAAGTGGATTAGTGGAGGCATTAGTAAGTGTTACTGGGAACTGGGTTCGTAATCAAATCCCAAGAGCCGCCATGCTAGGTGCGTTAGCAGGGGTAGCGCTTACGTTTATCGCTGGTGAGATGTTATTTAATACATTTTCAATTCCGGTAGTAGGGTTAGTCACACTCGTCATCATTATTGTCGGGGTTATTGGAAAAGTAGCCATGCCGTTTAAGATTCCTACTTCACTATTTGCGATTTTAGTTGGGACGATTCTAGCATTTACTTTAGGTTATCAATCTCAAGATAAGATTGTCGAAGGTCTCGGTAATATTGGTTTTTATCCGATTTTACCCACTTTAGCTGGACTTGATGGAATGAGTTATCTTTTTGGTAGCTTAATCGGTTTAATGGCTGTTATCTTACCAATCACTTTATATAATGCGATTGAAACCATGAATAACGTAGATGCAATGAGTGCTGCTGGTGATTCTTATGATGTTCGTGAGTGTCAGGCAGTGGATGGTGTTGGAACTATGCTTGGGGCTGTGTTTGGAGGGTTATTTCCAACAACTGTCTATATTGCGACTGTTGGCTCCAAAGCGATGGGGGCAGGACGAGGATATAGTATTTTAAATGCTATTGTATTTGGTATTGCTGCAATGACAGGAGTCATCGCGCTATTAGCGGCTATTATTCCGGTAGCTGCAGTTGCTCCAATTTTAGTATTCGTTGGAATTTCAATGGTTAGTACGGCATTCCAATCTAACGAAACAAAGTACTTCCCGGCAGTTGCAATTGCTATGCTACCATACTTCGCAAACTATGTGATGACACGTTTTAATAATGCTGCAGGAGAAGTTGTGGCAGGTATTTCAGGAGGGATAGTACCACTTGGGCAAGGGGCAATGTTTACTGCAATAGTTTTAGGTGCTATTACTGTATTTGTCATTGATAAGCAGTATGTGAAAGCTGGTATGTTTTCATTAGTAGGTGCAACGCTATCGTTCGTTGGGTTTATGCATGCTCCTAAATTAGCATTTAATGCAGCGCCGCAATTCTCGATGGCTTATGTGGTAGTAGCTGTGTTCTTAGGATATTGTGCATATCAGCATGTAAAGTTGACCCGTAAAGAAAAAGTAGACCTTTCTGTTGGACAGAAAGTCGCTATATAAATATATTATTACAGTATCAATTTTAAAGCTCTCCTTAATTTGGAGAGCTTTTTTGTGAGCACACCCTTAGATGTGGTCTAAGGGAGAGCCCACAGAGCATTGTTAAACTAAAAACAATAAAAATGGACCTAACAATCCAAGTAGAACTGTTCCAACTACCCCTAGAATAATTGGTTTAGGCCCAACTTGCTTGAAATCGGAAAAGTTAATGCTAAGACCAAGTCCAGCCATAGCCATGGATAATAAGTAAACACTTAGTATAATCAGCATGGTAGTGATAGAAGATGAAAGGATCCCTAATGTGTTAATAACACTCATTGCTAGAAAACCAAGAATAAACCAAGGAATAGGTAAGTCTTTAAAGGATTTCTTTTGGGTTTTGGTTTCTTCGTTTCTAGTAAATAAGTACTCCATCAAAAAGGCTACTGGAATGAGTAGGGCAACCCTACCTAGTTTTGTTAGAATAGCCGTTTCACCGCTAACATTTCCTCCAGGAACTGCTGCTGCAATTACGTGAGCTAGTTCATGAAGGGTTGCTCCCACAACCACACCATAGGAATAATCGTCCCAGCCTAGAAATGGATAGATGAAAATATAAATAAGTGCCCCAACTGTTCCAAGGATAGCAATACATGCTACTGCTAGTGCAGTGTATTCTTTTTTGCTCTTAATTAATGGAGCAACCGCAACAATTGCAGCTGCACCACACACCGCTGTTCCAACCGCTATTAATGCAGCAAGGTGCTTTTGAACATTAAGTGCTTTTCCTAACGAAAGCATGACAACTAATGTAAAGACAATCACAATTGCATCAATTAGTATGATTGAAAATCCTGCTTCTACAATTTGACTTAAATTCAAACGTAGACCCATTAAGATAATCCCTACTCTTAAGAGTTTCTTGCTACTAAAGGTAATACCGGGATTCATGATCGTTTGAACACCCATCACAGATTTCCACGTCATCCCTAACAGGATGGAAACAATCATTACTCCCATAATAGAAAAGAAAGGTAGTCTTACAATTTGCCCTGCTATGATGGCAAGTACTAACGTTAGTAGAATTCCCTTCAGTTGCTCTTTTGCTAACAAACTTTCCCTTTTCTGGGGGAGTGGAGACTGTAGCTGTCTTTCTAGTTCCATTAGATTCTCTCCCTTTCATTTATTTTTATTTACCTTAGCATAGATATATGGATATAAATCATCGGAATCTTTTATAAGAGTTATAAGGATTCGTAATAGACTAATAAAAGATTAGTAACTTTACGATTATACACATTGAAAAAAGATGAGTACATAAGTATAGATTCATTATTTGATATTGTAATAACACTTATCACGAATAGTAATCTTTTAATTCTGAAAATTAGCTTGATATTTTTTTCCAATTCATGCTTTAATTGTATTAACAAAAGCTGATCTTGTTCAACTGGTCCGTACGTTATTACCTCATGAAAGGAGGACGAAGATGATTAATTCAGATAGTCCAATACCTCTGCATCTTCAAATTAGTCAATGGTTAGAGAAGGAAATTAAAAAAGGGATTTATGATGAACGAATTCCTAGTGAAAGAGAATTGATGGAACGGTTTTCAGTAAGTAGAACCACAATAAGGGAAGCTGTCTCAAGGTTAGTAAACGAAGGAACCTTAACAAAGATTCATGGAAAAGGTACGTATATTTCGAAGAAGCCTCCTGTTCATGAATGGCTTTCTCAATTAAATAGTTTTTCAGAAACCGTAACTAATATGGGAATGAAGCCTGGTAGCAAGCTTTTGTACTCAGGAGAAGATATTGATTCTGAACAGGCAGCTGATGTATTTGATCAAGATCATCTATATACAATCAGACGATTACGTTATGCAAACAGTACTCCCATTGCAATTGAAAAGCATTACTATAGAAGAGATGTAGGTATTAAACTTACAAACTATGATTTAAATACAGCAACAATTTATGATCTGTTGGAGAATCAGTTAGGCATTGTACTTTCTGAGGCAGAACAATTTATCTCTAGTGAAACAACAAATTTACATGATTCTAAGCTATTAGAAGTAATGCCTAATTCAAGTGTACTAAGTGTTGAGAGGATTATTTATGATCAGCATGGCCAGCCAGTAGAATTTTACCAAGGTTATTTCCGTCCTGATATGTATGTTTTTCGCCTTAAGACAAAGAGAAAATCACCACCTTCCTTTTAATTCGGAGTCAATCAATTGGACATAGATTTTAACTGGTCCGGATGTCATGATGTTTTAGCAGTAAAATGAAAGCGTTAACATTTAAGCGTTACTATAAATTGAGGGGGAATTGTTGATGAGAAGTAAACGAAAAGGATTCCTGTTCTTATTCATGTTTGTACTTACAATCAGTGTAATTAGCGGCTGTGGGAACGAAAATGCTGGTACAAATAGTGACAACGGAGAAGTTATTGAGATGAGACTTGGTCAATCTAAGGCAGGTAACCATCCAGTTTCACAAGGTATTGATAAATTTGCTGAACTGGTGAAAGAAAAATCCAACGGAACGATCATTATTGAAACCTTTCATGACGCTGTCCTAGGCAGTGATCGAGAAGTTATAGAGGGAGCTCAGCAAGGAACTCTTGAACTAGCAAGCTCGTCAACTCCTAATATGTCAAGCTTTACAAACCTTTTTACAGCTTGGGATTTGCCATATATTTTTGAAACAAAAGAAGAGGTGTATAAAGCAATTGATGGTGAACCAGGAGATGTAGTTCGTGAAGAGATGGAGGAATCTGGATTCAAAGTAATCTTCTTCCCCGATTACGGATTCCGACAGGTTGTTAATAATGTAAAACCTGTTAAACTTCCAAGTGATTTAGAAGGATTAAAAATTAGAACAACCAATTCACCAATTGAACAGGCTGACTTTTCACAATTTGGAGCCAATCCTACTCCAATTGCATGGGCTGAAGTATTTACAGCATTACAGCAGGGAACGGTTGAAGGAGAAGGAAATAGTTACTCCTTACTATGGGATACGAAGCATCAGGAAGTACTGAAGTATGCTACAGAAGTTAACTATAACTATAGCTCTGATATTGTTGTGATGAATAAAGCAAAGTTTGATAGTTTAACAGAAGAACAACAAGAGATTTTAATGGAAGCAGGAAAAGAAGCGGTTGAATGGCAGCGAAACCTTGCAAATGAACGTGAAGCAGAAGCAAAACAACAATTTATCGACTTTGGAATTGAAGTTTACGAGCCTTCTGAAAAGGAAATGAAGGAATGGAAAAAGGCAGTTGAGCCTGTATGGGATGAGTTTGTAACAGAAGGAAAAGCGGAGCCAGAGTATGTAGATCTAATATTAAAAACATTAGGTAAAACGAAAGATAGTATTTTTGAATAATTATAAAAGCTATAGCTGATTTCATTTCATTGCCGAAATGAAATGAAATCAGCTTCACTAGGAGGTGAGGCATTTGGATCAAGGTGCAGAAATTGTAAATTCTGTTGATACTACTTCAGTAAAAAACAAAAAGTATTCTTTTATAAGAATACTAGATAACCGATTTGAAGAAGCGCTAATTGTCCTTGGTTTCTTAACTTTTATTATCCTAATCAATTTTCAAGTAATAAATCGGTACCTCTTACCTTTCATTGAAATTGCTAATATTACTACATGGACAGAGGAACTATCTCGTTACGTATTTATTTGGATTTCTTATTTAGGAGCAAGCTTGGCGATTAAAAAGAGAGAGTCCATTCAAGTGGATCTTATAGTTGGAAAGTTTCCAGAGCATATTCAGAAGTCCATTCATGTTGCCAACAGCTTGTTTATTTTATTCTTCAGTTACATCTTAATTAAAGATGGTTTTCAGTTGATTACCTTCCAATTTTCAACACAACAAACTACACCAGCTTTAGGTATTCCAATGGCAATTCCGTATAGTGCAGTGCCAATTGGTTTTGCCATTATAGCGTTTCGAATCATTCAAAACTTACTAACAGATATTAAAGGGATGACAGTAAAGGATGGTATGATCTCTTTGGTATTGGCTGGTATTATGGCAATACCTATCTTCATCCTCGGAGAATCAAATATTACTCTATTATTATTCGGATATTTCACATTGTTTATTTTAATTGGCATGCCAATTGCTTTTGCACTTGGAATCTCAACTCTCTCTACAGTGTTAGCTTCAGAGGTAATTCCCATTAGCTTTTTCCCGCAAACAGCGTTTACTAGTATTGACAACTTTCCTATCATGGCGATTCCTTTCTTCGTTGCAGCAGGAATCATTATGGGTGGGGGAAGTTTAATTAAGAAGCTTCTTAAGCTGTCAGATGAATTGCTTGGCTTTCTACCTGGTGGTCTAGCGTTAGTGGCAGTTGTTACGTGTATGTTTTTCTCTGCCATAAGTGGTTCTGGTCCAGCTACAGTTGCTGCAATTGGAACATTATTAATTCCAGCAATGATCAAACAAGGCTATAGCCCAGGCTTCGCTACAGCGATTATCGCGACAGCAGGATCAATCGGAGTAATCATACCTCCAAGTAATCCGTTTGTTATATATGGGGTAGTTGCCCAACAATCCATCTCACAATTGTTTATCGCAGGAATCATTCCTGGTGTATTAACAGGAGTTGCTCTTATGATTGTTTCATTTTTCATCTCTAAGAAGAATGGTTGGAGAGGAGAAAATAGAAGCTTTAATCTGCAGAATATGCTTCGGGCTCTATGGGATGCTAAGCTCGCTTTATTAGTGCCAATCTTAATCTTAGGTGGTATTTATGGTGGTATTATGACACCAACTGAAGCAGCTGCAGTAGCTGCCGCATACGGTCTGATTATTGGAATGTTTGTCTATCGTGATTTGAGTTTAAAGTCTGTCTATAAATGCTTATCTCAAGCGGGTATTACTTCATCTGTCATTATTATGTTAATTGTTATGGCTACTATATTTGGGCGCCTTATCACAATTGAACGGGTAGCAGAAACCGTTGCCGCATTTGTGTTGAGTGTAAGTGAGAACAAATTTGTCATTCTTCTCTTAATAAATGTATTCCTTTTAATAGTTGGGTTTGTATTAGAAGCACTTGCAGCCATTGTTATTTTAACTCCAATTCTACTCCCAATGATCTTGATGTTAGATATCGATCCGATTCATTTTGGATTAATTATGGTATTTAACTTGTCAATTGGATTTATCACTCCACCTGTTGGCGTAAACCTCTTTGTCGCAGCCGGTGTTGCCAAATTAAAAATTGAACAGGTAATTAAAGGAATTGTTCCTTTACTAATTACCATGATTATTGTTCTATTACTGATCACGTATATTCCTGAAATTAGTTTATGGCTAGTTGGATTTATGAAGTAGTTTGTAAATCAAAGGAGGGTATGGCTTGATGAAGCTCAGAATCTTTTTACAGTTGGGGAGATCACCCTAGAGCAATATATACATCCGCAATTGTTTGAATAAGAGAGAGGAGGAAGTGAATGACGACTATTTCGTTACCACGCCATATGGAATTTGGTCCCGGTTGTTTACAACAACTAGGTAAATTGGCTAGCTCACAAGGAGCTACACATGTCTTTGTTGTTATTGATGCTTTTTTAATATCAGAATCATTACGATATGATCAAAAAATCCAACAAATCTTGCTTCAAGAAAATATTA
Source organism: Bacillus sp. AK128 (assembly GCF_053903075.1). Lineage (NCBI taxonomy): Bacteria > Bacillati > Bacillota > Bacilli > Caryophanales > Bacillaceae > Bacillus > Bacillus sp. AK128. The sequence goes on from NZ_CP096379.1 coordinate 2,034,370, forward strand.
AGATGACGACTTTCTCTGATTATCGAGGTGAACCAACTACTGATCATTTGAAAGCTGCCTTGGCTACATTAAGTACCACTGATGCTAATTGTGTGGTTGCTGTAGGTGGTGGGAGTGCAATTGATTTAGCAAAAGCTGTTGCTGTATTCGGAAAAAATTCAACTGTAAAGTGGGAAGACATTCCGAACTTAGGAAAGGTAGATCGACTTCCGTTGATTGCCGTACCTACAACAGCAGGAACTGGTTCTGAGGCTACAAAAGTAATGGTGATTACCAATTCTGAAACGAGTGTAAAAATGAACCCTGGTCATCACGACTTAATTCCAGATGTTTGTATATTAGATGCTCAATTGACGGAAAGTTTACCACCATCGTTTACCGCTTACACAGGTCTTGATGCTCTGACACATGCAATGGAAGCTTTCGTCTCTAATCGCTCTAGCTCAGTAAGTGATCATTTCGCTAGAACCGCAATAACTATGGTTGGGAAGGCCCTTTCTTCTGTTTACCATGATGGAAAGAATATTAATTCAAGACAGGAAATGCTTACTGCAAGCTGCTACGCAGGGATTGCCTTTTCAAATGCTTCAACGAATCTTGCTCATGCTGCAGGGCGGCCATTAGGTGCAAGATTTCATATCCCTCATGGACTAAGTGTTGCCTTATTATTACCTTTTGTCATGAGGTTTGGATTAGATGTGGCAGAAAATCAATACGCTGAGGTTGCGGTTTGTCTTGGAGAAGATCGAACACAATCTACTTCATATTTAGCTAATCGTGCAGTTGAAATAGTAGAAGAGTATAACAATGAGTTTCAAATATGGAAGGATGCTCTTACGTTTGTAAATAGTGATGAGCTTGAAAAAAGTATCCCCGTTTTAGTTGAGGACGCTTTAAGTGGAAATGGAATCTTAACAAATCCTAGAGTACCAACAAAGGAAGATGTTACGCACGTATACAAACTGCTAGTAGAAAAGTTAAGAACGGCTGAACTGGTACGTACGTCATGACGAGATGATAATAACTGATCAAACAAAAATGAGGAGGAATCATAATGGCAAAATTAGAATCTGAGGTAAAAAACGTGAAGAAACAAAAACAAAAGATGACGCCAAGTGAGGCAATTGTTGAAACATTAGTAGCAGAGGGTGTAGAAAACGTATATGGGATCGTTGGATCAGCATTTATGGATATGCTTGATTTATTTCCAACGGCAGGAATCCGTTTCGTGCCGGTTCGACATGAGCAAACAGCAGCTCATGCAGCAGATGCCTATACTCGTGTAACAGGAGTAGCTGGAGTGGTAGTAGGTCAGAACGGCCCTGGTATGACAAATATGGTAACATCTGTTGCCGCAGCATATCAGGCACATACACCAATGGTTATCATTTCACCTTCAGCTGGAACACCAACCATTGGTTGGGATGGATTCCAAGAATGTGATCAAGTATCTGTATTTAGTAGTATTACAAAAGAAACGGTTCGTGTTACTCACCGAAGTCGTGTAGCAGATTGTTTACGTACAGCATTTAGAATTGCTTATGCTGAGAGAGGACCTGTTTTATATGATATTCCTCGTGATTATTTCTACGGAGAACTAGAGGATTATATTTTAGAGCCTCATCAATACCGTGTAGATTCTCGAGGTGCAGGCGACCCTCAATCATTACAACGTGCTGTTGAATTATTAAAAGAAGCAAAAAATCCTGTGATTATCTCTGGGCGTGGGACTGTTGATTCAGATGGAATCGAAGCTGTAAAAGAGATTGCGGAGCTTTTGACAGCCCCTGTTGCAGTATCCTACATGCATAATGATGCTTTCCCAGCTAATCATCCTCTTGCCGTTGGTCCGATTGGATATATGGGTGCAAAGTCAGCCATGTACTCTTTACAAAAGGCAGATGTTGTGTTAGCAATTGGAACAAGACTTTCCGTATTCGGAACATTACCTTGCTATGATATTGACTATTTCCCTAAGGAAGCAAAAATCATTCAGGTAGACATTAACCCTCGAAATATCGCAAGGACTCATCCAGTGGAGGTAGGAATCATTGGAGATGCAAGGGCAGCTAGTGAAGAACTTGCGACTCTATTAAAAGAAGCATTGGGTGATAGAGAAAGTAATCAACCACGTTTGCTAGAAACTACTAAATTGAACCAAGAATGGTTACAGGAATTAGTAGATTTGGCGATGGTAGAAGGAAGCCCTATAAATCCAAGAAGAGCATTACTTGAATTAACAAAGGTCTTGCCTGAAAATACGATTGTATCAACCGACATTGGGAATGTATCATCAACGGCTAATGCTTATTTACGATTCAATGAATCAAGAAGACATATTGCTGCATTAACATTTGGTAATACAGGGTTTGCTTATCCGGCAGCATTAGGAGCTAAGATGGCTGAGCCTAATACACCAGTTGTTGCGATCATTGGTGATGGTGCTTGGGGAATGAGCTTACACGAAGTAAGTACTGCTGTTGAGCAAAATCTACCTGTTGTAGCATGCGTGTTTAATAATGAAGCATGGTGCGCAGAAAAGAAAAATCAAGTAGATTTCTATAATAATCGTTTTATTGGTTCAGATATTGATGGGCCAAATTTCGCGGAAGTTGCTCAATCAATGGGTGCAGTCGGAATCCGGGTAGATAAAGCTGAGGATGTTGGTCGAGTTGTTGCCGAAGCACTTAAATCAAATAAACCAACTGTCATTGACATAATGGTTGATGGTACACAGTTAGCACCTCCATTTAGAAAGGATGCTCTTGCACTTCCAACACGTTATTTAACAAAATACAAACACCTTGACTTTGAAAGCTGGAAGGGCCAAGAATAATAATTTTATTAACCAAAATCTCCTTATTTCTATAAGGGGATTTTGGCTATTTCATAGATTGGTGGGGGAACTATGAACTATGAAAAGTTACGAACCTTTATAATCGTTGCAGAGAAGAAAAGTTTCTCAGAGGCTGCTAGAGTCCTTTATTTATCTCAGCCAACCATAACTTCACATATAAAATCCTTGGAAGAACATCTACATACATCATTGTTTGAACGTTCAACGAAACAAGTAGAACTGACACAAGCAGCCAAAGTTCTCTATCAATACGCAAAAGAGATTATTAAATTAATAGAGAATGCAGAGAAAGAAATTACCAGCTTGTCCGATAAAGTATACGGTGAACTAAATGTAGCATGTAGTTTAACAATTGGTGAAAATATATTGCCGCAAATACTAGGGGCATTTAAAAATGATTATCCAATGATCCAAATCAGTGTAGATATTACAAATACGAATAAAATTCTAACCAATATCAAGGATCGCAAATATGATTTGGGGTTGATTGAAGCACCAGTAGAGGATCCGGATCTAGTTCTTGACCCCTTCTTAGAAGATGAATTAGTGTTAATTGCTAAACCTGGATATTTTGACAAAGGGAAGATTAGTATTAATATTCAAGAACTAAAGAGTTTTCCATTAATTTTACGAGAAAAAGGGTCTGGTACCAGAACGGTCATGAACCAATACTTACTTAAAGCTGGTATAAATCCTGAGGAGCTTCAGGTTCATTTAGAGCTTGGAAGCACAGAGGCTGTTAAATCGGCAGTTGAAGTAGGTCTCGGTATTTCGATTCTTTCTAAAAGTGCTATAAAGAAAGAACTTAAACTGGGACTTCTACAGACCATGCCATTAAAGGATTTAACCCTAACACGATATTTTTATATTGTTTACCACCGAGATTCCATATTGAAGTCAACCGTTGACGTTTTTTTGCAAGAGATAAAAAAGATAAATAACTCAATCTTCCTGCTGTTGTAATATCTAATTAGAATCTATTCTTTCCAATTATTTAAAATAGCCGATTATTTCATTCAGTTTCGATGACATAATCGGCTATTCTATTTCTTATTTCGCTGCTTTTAAAAGCTTGTTAATAACCGATAACGATCTTCCGGTTCCAATTGCTACTGACTCAAGCGGGTTAGGGGCGATATGAACAGGTACCACAATCTCTACACGTAGCCAATCTTGAATGCCATTCATTAAAGCGCCACCACCGGTTAATAACACACCACGATCCACCACATCCCCAATGAGCTCTGGCGGACATGCTTCAAGTGTTGCGCGTATGGCATCAAGTATTTGAAGTAACGAATCCTTCATGGCTGCCTGCATTTCATAGGATGAAACAGAAATCGTTTTTGGTAAGCCAGTCACTAGATCACGTCCACGGATATCCATTCTAACTTCAGTGTGTTCGAGTAGGGCATATCCAATCTCAAATTTCATTTCTTCAGCGGTACGTTCGCCGATTAGTACATTGTACGTTTTACGGATATATTGAATAATATCATCATCAAATTGGTCCCCGCCAATTCGGACGGAATGACATGAGACAATTCCCCCGAACGAAATAATCGCCACTTCAGTTGTACCGCCTCCAATGTCAACAACGACATTAGCAATGGGTTCATCTACGGGTAAATCCGCTCCAATAGCTGCCGCAACAGGTTCTTCAATTAAGAAAACTTGATTGGCACCCGAGCTTTTAACAGCATCCTCAATTGCTCTTTTTTCAACAGATGTGGCACCAGAAGGAGCGCAAATAACAACATTTGGTTTTCTTAATGACATGCCAAGCTTTCGGGATGTCATTTTCATGATTGTTCTGAGCATGGAGGTTGTAATATCATAATCTGCAATCACTCCATCTTTTAAGGGACGAATGGCTTCAATATGATCTGGTGTTCGACCAATCATCCGTTTTGCCTCCGAACCAAGTGCTACGACTTTTTTAGTGTTTTTATCAATAGCTACCACTGAAGGTTCATTGAGTACCACACCTTTTCCTTTACTATAAACCAATATATTAGCTGTTCCTAAATCAATTCCAATTTCAGCTGTAGAAAACATAACAATACCCCATTTCTTGTTCTTACTATAGTGTTTGTAGAATTTTGTTGGTTTTTGTGGGTTGTTATTGTTTTGAAAAAGGAACGTCATCTTTGTCATATGCCTGTCATAATACGACCAATCATCTACTAAGGAATTGTTGGATATATATGTTACCCTAGATATAGGCCTGTTCCTAAGAAACTAAAACAGGAGGTAATGCGATGAACATAACCATTCGATTCATGACAATATGTATAGTGGCAATCAGTTTGGTCGTTCCAGCAGGGACCATAAGTAGTGCATCATTACTAGATCAACAAACGAAGCAGACGTTGAAGAAGCTCTATGAACAAGATCTAGCGGGAATAGAAATGCCAACCTATCAGTTTTTAACTGAGGAGCTTTCAAATAAGCATCTTAATGAGGAAGAAATGAAGAAGCATAAGATAGTAGTTTCAGAAGCTGAAAAGAACTTACTAGCACGTCTCGTTTTAGCCGAGGCAAAAGGCGAGCCGTATTCAGGAAAAGTCGCAGTAGCAGAAGTGGTATTAAACCGAGTAGAGGACGAGCAGTTCCCGAATTCAATAAACGAAGTAATATATGAAGAAAATCAGTTTGAACCTGTTCAAAATAACTCCATTGAACAAGCAGCTGATCAAGAGTCGATTGAAGCAGTTGAAGAAGCCTTACTTGTAGAAAAGCATGACACAGTGGCCCTGTATTTTTATAACCCTGAAACCGCCTCAGACCATTGGATTCGAGAAAGACAAGTAATTGACACAATTGGGAACCATGTGTTTGCGATATAGCTCTTGTGAAAGGTTTACTACATTATTTGTGCTTAAAAGTATGCCTTTCTTACGTACTTCTTTATAATAGAATCTGAGATACATAATCTTAGATTCTAATGAGGAAGGTGTAAAAGGATGGAACAGGAACAAAATTATAACAAGCACGCCATGATTGATCCACTTTTTCATTACGTTTTGGCGCCACTAGCTTTACTTACTGTCATTCTAGGTATTATTCAAATTGGTAGTGGATTTTCAATAACGAATTTATTGTTATTGATCGGGCCGGTTTTGTTTTTACTCATTATTGCGAAACTAAGACTTTATGCATTAAAGCTGCAAGACCGTCTCATTCGTTCTGAAGAAAATTTCCGTTATTTTGTTTTAACGGGGAATCGGTTGGATCCTCAAATTTCGATGAAACAGTTAATCGCATTACGATTTGCGAGCGATGACGAGTTTCCTAGATTGGCTGAAAAGGCAGTAAGTGAGAGTTTAACACCAAAACAAATCAAGCAATTGGTTGAAAATTGGCGTGCAGATTACCATCGCGTATAATAAAGATAGAAAAAGACCTCTACCTATTGTTGTAGAGGTTTTCTTTAGGATTGAAAGGTGTGAGAAGAATGAAAGAAGACATGATTGAAGTGGATGGATTAGTCAAGAGATATGAAAAACACACCGCTGTAAACGATTTGACATTCACCGTTAAAGCTGGAGAGGTATTTGGGTTACTTGGACCTAACGGTGCAGGTAAAACGACAACAATTGAAATGCTTGTTGGACTTCGGAAGCCTGATGAAGGCACGGCAAGACTAGCTGGCTTTGATATACGTAAGCAGATCGGACAAGTGAAAGAAGTGATCGGTGTACAGCTGCAATCCACTTCTCTTTTTGAGTTATTAACCGTTCAAGAAATTATGGAGATGTATGCCAGCTTTTATCCAAGTCATGTATCAATACCAGAATTAATTAATGAAGTGCTTTTGTCAGAAAAGAAGAAAGACCGAATTAAATATTTATCTGGTGGTCAAAAACAACGATTAGCCATTGCACTTGCCATTATTCACGATCCTAAAATTGTCTTTCTTGATGAACCTACAACAGGTCTAGATCCCCAAGCACGCAGAACACTATGGGATATCATTGAAAAGCTGAAAGCAAGAGGTAAAACGATTGTCCTGTCGACTCATTATATGGATGAAGCCCATGTACTATGCGACCGAATTGCAATCATGGATCAAGGTCAGCTAATTGCACTAGATCCACCTGCGACTTTGGTTAAGAATCTTCAATCAGATAGCGCGGTTGAATTCTCCCTTTTACAAAATGAGGATGCTTCTTTCTTAGAGTCCTTACAAGGTGTAAAGCAGGTAAGTAATCGCAATGAGCGCTATGTTTTATACACTGATTCGATTCAATTAACATTAACTGATTTGATTCAACAAGCATCCAAGCAAAACATTAACCTGCAAGATCTCCAGACGAGAACGGCAACTTTAGAGGATGTCTTTATACATATGACAGGAAGGAGCTTACGAGAATGAAAGCATACTGGCAATTAACATTAGCCCAGCTCCGTATCTTTGCACGAAACCGGCAAGTTCTCTTTTTTACCTTACTTTTTCCACTTATTCTAATGATTGCACTAGGATCATTTGTAGGAAATGGTGGTGGTGTCTCCATTTCACTTACGATTGTGGACCGAGATCAAACAAATGCTTCAGAGGAACTTGTTTCTCTTCTTAAAGAAAATGAAGCGGTAAACGTAAATGAATCTGATGATTTGACTGAAGCACTGGATTCCTTGGAAAAGGGAGATGTACAAATTGTAATGGAGTTTCCCGAAGGCTATGGGGAGTCTGTCACAACTAGATCAGATATTGATCCAGCCTATATCTTACCTGTTTACTATAATGAAACGAATATGACCGCGTCTGAGCTAGGCCTTACAGTGGTGAATGCGACCATCGATGAATGGAGTAAGGAAGCTACTAATTACACTCCAATTGTGGAAGTGGAAGCAGAGGGGATTCGTGCTCTTGACATTGGATATATAGACTTTTTAGTTCCGGGAATTGTCGCTATGATGATTATGAGTAACAACATGAATGGTGTTGCAGGTCAAATATCAGCGTGGCGTGAGCGTGGTATTTTAAGAAGAATGCAAGGCACTAGACTCAAAGCTTCGACATTTATTGCCGCTCAAATTACAGCAAGGCTTTTCTTAAATGGTCTACAAGCTTTACTTGTTTTGCTGGTAGCAAACTTAATCTTTGGAGTCAATGTGAGTGGGTCCTGGTTGGTATTAATCGGCTTTGTTATTTTAGGAACATTAGCTTTCATGGCGCTTGGCTTTATCATCGCAGGTATTGCGAAGAATCCTGAGAGTGCTGGACCCATCGCTGGATTTGCAACATTTCCGATGCTATTCCTAGGTGGCGTCTTCTTTCCAATTAGCAATATGCCAGATTTTCTCCAACCTATTGTAAAAGTATTGCCAATCGCTCATTTAAGCACGGCTCTCCGTGAAACAATGAATGTAGGAACACCCATTACGGGACTTTGGCTAGAAGGACTGATTCTCAGTACATGGGCAATAGTTGCCTTTATCATTGCAAGTCGTACTTTTAGGTGGGAATAAATCTTTCTTAATAAAATAGAAAAAGTCCAGTAGGAGGCTGGGGTATGAGTATTTCAGCCAGTGATAAACCCGAACTGTTAGGTGATATTTTGATGAATATTTCACCTACTAGTTCGGGTTTTTATTTGTTTATTATTAATTGATTTGTTGATTCTGAACACTATTTTAAAACCTAGTGGAATGGAGCGGAAGGCACTCGACTCCGGCGGGAGATAGAGGAAAGGCTGAGACCCCGCAGGCGTAGCCGAGGAGGCTCAGATTCCTCCCCGCGGAAAGCGAGTGCCTGCAGCGCAATGGAACGAACTTATTCTCCCAGTTGAACTGGTTAGTTAGTAATAAAGTATATTAATTTAGAAAATCAATGTAATTATGACCTTGTCATGGTTAATCAATTATCTTCAAAAGATTATATAAGCTTCTATGGAAAAACATTTTCGACATATACTACCAAAATTTTGATATTTAGGATAAATATTTACAATCTTTTGTAAAAATACAGCATAATGATGGTATATTAAAGTATAGTCTAAAAAACCACATAGAAGAGAGGTAGCACACTTCATGAACTTTAAAACTATATTATTCACCGGTTTTGGAGTTGTTATCATTGCAGTAGGTATGATCATAGGTATTATTATTAATACATATTACAACCAGACACAGCAGATGAATGAACTGGTCAACGATCGTTATTTTAAGATTGAACATGCTAATACGATTCGTTATGAATTGGGCTCTATCGATTTAGATATCTTGACTGAGAATAGTGAAATTGACATACATTCCATTGAATTGTCTGATAAGGCCTTTCAAAGTGCTAATCAAAAATTAGTAGAGTTAGAGAATATCATGGAATTCCAACAGGCGAAGGATATTTTAGCAAAACTTTCTAATCATTATGATTCCTTTAAATTAAGTTATGACGAATTAATTGCAAATAAATTTACCAGGGATGCGAGCTTACTAGAATCAGCTAAAGAAGATAAAGAACAGATTATAAAGACGGCTGAAGAGCTAATCCATTTCCAAGAAACAGTAATGCAGGATACGTTAAAAGAAACAGAGCAAGCATACATTAATGCATTTAAAACTATTATCATCTTAGGGATCACAGGCCTTATTCTTACTGTTGCAATAGCACTTATAGTCATAAATAATATTACAAAACGTTTAAGGAAGTTTAAAAACGTATTAGTCACGTTGGCAGATGATAATGTTGGTTATACAAGAGTAGATGTTCATTCAAATGATGAAATTGGCGAAATCGCCAAAGCTTATAATGAATTGGTAAGTACTCTTGAAAAGCAGGAACTGGTTGAACAGCAATACCGTAAGAAAATTGAAGATCAGAACTGGTTAAAAACAAGCTTTGCTGACTTATCTGTGCTTACCCAAGGGGTTAATGATTTACATATTGCTGGCGAACGCTTTATAGAAAAAATCTCTCAAACCATAGGGGCTAGTTATGGGGTCCTATATTTAATACAAAAGGATGAAGAGAATCATTATTTAGAAAAACTTTCTTCTTATGCTTATACTCCATTGCAAAATGGTAAACCAGGGATAGACAGAATCAATATAGGTGAAGGGTTAGTTGGTCAATCTGCCAAAACAAAAGAGATGATTCTTTTAGAAAATATTTCTGAAGATTACATTAAAATCTCTTCAGGACTTGGTGATTCAAAACCAAAGAACATCATCATTGTTCCTATTGTTCTGGATGATGAATTGTTAGGTGTTTTAGAGCTTGCTACACTACAATCTATTACAGATCTTCATCAGGATTTCCTTGAGCAGGTAAACGATACGGTTGGAATAACGTTTAGCCGAATCTTTAGGCATAAGCAGGTAGAAAAGCTTCTAGAGGAATCACAAACTTTAAATGAAGAACTTCAAACACAATCGGAAGAATTACAGCTTCAGCAGGAAGAATTGCGAACGATGAATGATGAAATTGAGGCACAGTATCGAAGTTCCGAAATGAAAACAAGGGAATTAGAAGAAATAAAAGAGTCTCTTGAGAAGAAGACAAAAGAGATTATAACGAGCTCAAAGTATAAATCGGAATTCATGGCAAACATGTCACATGAACTTAGAACGCCTTTAAACAGTTTATTAATTTTATCGCAAATGCTGCTGGAAAATAGAGAGCAAAATCTAAACGCTAAACAATTGGAGTATGTTAATACCATTTTCACATCTGGACATGACCTGCTTCAATTAATAAATGATATTTTAGATCTCTCTAAAATTGAATCAGGAAAGATGGAGATTGTTGAGGGAGAAGTGTTTATAACTGATATCGTTCATTCTCTAAATGGTCAGTTTATGCCAATTGCCAAGAAAAAAGGATTAGCGTTTAACGTAAATACGGATCCAGGTTTGCAGGATATTATTTATACAGATGAACAGAAATTAAATCAAATTTTAAAGAACCTATTATCCAATGCTTTTAAATTTACAGAAAAAGGCCAGGTACAATTACAAATCTCTTACACTACTCATGAAGATGAAAAAGGCATTGCATTTTCAGTTATTGATACAGGGATTGGAATTCCAAATGATAAACTTTCTGTTATTTTTGAAGCGTTTACTCAAGCAGATGGAACAACAAGCCGAAAGTATGGTGGAACCGGGCTTGGATTATCAATCTCCCAAGAACTTGCAAAACTATTAAATGGGACAATTTCCTGCCATAGTTTAGAGAATCATGGAAGTACCTTCACTCTATTCATTCCAGAAGGTGAAGGGATAAGATCAAACGACGTAGAAAATGAAGCTTCCGTTACAATCCCAGCATTTTCTGACTACAACTCCAACCCTGAAGTGGCTGTAACGAAGGAAGAGCCTTCTTTAATAGGTAAAAAGGTCCTTGTTGTGGACGATGATATGAGAAATATTTTCGCTCTGACAAGCTCGTTAGAAGCAGCAGGAATGGAAGTAACTTTTGCAGAGAATGGTAAAGATGCAATTAGAATTCTACAAGAACAAATAGAAACGGATATTGTGTTAATGGACATCATGATGCCCGAAATGGATGGGTATGAAGCAATGAAGATCATTAGACAAAAGCAGGAATATGCAAATCTACCAATCATTGCCCTAACCGCCAAGGCTATGAAAGATGACCGCCAAAAATGTATTGATGCGGGTGCATCTGATTACATTAGTAAACCTGTTAATCTTGAACAATTGTTTTCAATTATTCGAGTTTGGTTACATCATTAACTAGATTAGGTGATGCTATGACTTATATGAATGAATATCAACATGAAGTAGCTTCAACAATACCAACACAAGATTGTTCAGACTTGGAACGAATAGAAATTCAATTACTGTTAAATGGAATTTACTTAAAGTACGGGTTTGACTTTCGAAACTATTCTTTTAGCTCGATCCGAAGGAGAATTTGGTATCGAATTAAAGCAGATAAGCTTGGAACCGTGACTTCGTTACTAGAGAAAGTGTTGCACAATCCTGAAACAATGAATCGGCTATACGCTGACTTTTCAATCAATGTAACCGAAATGTTTCGTGATCCTTCATTTTTTAAAGCTTTCCGGGAAAAAGTTGTTCCTGTTCTAAAAAATCTCCCTTCTATAAGAATTTGGCATGCGGGATGTTCCACTGGAGAAGAAGCTTTCTCTATGGCCATTCTCTTATACGAAGAGGGTCTCTATGAGAAAACGAGAATTTATGCAACCGATATGAATGGAAAAGTTCTTGAAAAAGCTCGAACCAGGAAGTTTCCCCTTCATCGAATGCAGTCGTATACAAGTAATTACATTAACTCTGGTGGGAAGAACGCATTTTCAGAGTATTACACAACAGATGAGGAGCATGCTTGCTTTCATTCACATTTAGCAGAGAATATTATTTTTGCCCAACATAACCTTGTAACAGATGGCTCGTTTAATGAATTTCACGTGATCATTTGTCGTAACGTTTTAATCTATTTTGACCGGGATTTACAAGAACGTGTCCATCAGTTATTTTATGATAGTTTGGCCACTTCAGGAATTTTGGGTCTTGGAATTCGAGAGGGCCTTTCTTATTCGAATTATGAAAAACGCTATATGGAGATAGATAAAAGTGAGAAGCTTTATCAAAAGCAAAGTCTCTTAAAGTAGCTATATCAAAAACATAAGGACGAGATGATGATGGAAAAACCCATGATAAACATTTTAATGGTAGATGACAGACCGGAGAATTTACAAGCCCTTGAGGCTGTATTAGGATCATCAGGTTATCAATTAACAAAAGCCAATTCAGGTGAAGAAGCTCTGAAGTGGCTATTAATTAAAGAGTTTGCCATTATCCTTCTTGATGTACAGATGCCTGGTCTGGATGGATTTGAGACGGCTAAGCTAATCCGTGCACGTAAAAAATCAAAGGAAATTCCAATTATTTTTATCACTGCATTGACTCAAACACCAGATTATACAATCAACGGGTACTTAGCAGGGGCGATTGACTTCTTGTTTAAACCGTTTAATCCCTATATTTTAAAAAGTAAAATAGAAGGCTTCGTTAAAATATATGAGACGAAGTGGGAGCTGCAGAAACAAAATGAGTTATTACAGCTGCAGTCGAAACAATTAGATGAAGCACATTCAAAACTAGAACAATTGGTTGAGCAGCGAACACAAGAACTTCGCTATACAAATGAACAGTTGGAAAGGGAAATTAAAGAGAAAAGACAAGCTCTTCAACTAGTACAAACGAGCGAAGAAAAATATAGACTTCTAGTTGAAAATTCACCTTTGACAATTATCTTACATGAATTACATAAAGATTGCTGGACTTTCATCAATCAGACTGGGATTAAAATGTTTGGGGGACAAAGTTCAGAAGATATTCTCTCAAGAACCCTGTTTACATTTGTATCTCCGGATGACCATGCAGCTGTGAAAGAGCGAATTCAATGGTCTATGCAAGGGGAAAAAGTTGAAGATAGTGAATTAAAACTAATCCGACTCGATGGTGACATCATCCATGCAGAGGTTACGATTATTCCTTTTGAATATGCTGGTAATGCTGCTGTACATATTGTTGTTAGAGATTTAACAGAAATTAAAAAGACTAATGAATATATATCTCAATCTGAAAAACTATCTGTTGTGGGAGAACTTGCCGCTGGTATTGCACATGAAATTCGGAATCCATTAACAAGCTTAAGAGGATTTACTCAATTGCTGGATTCTAAAGATGACATGAATGAGCCATATTTACCGATTATGCTAGGAGAAATAGACCGTATTAATACCATTGTGAGTGAGCTATTATTGCTAGCTAAGCCAAATGAAGGGGATTTTGGAAAAGTGGAAATATCTGATCTTCTCCAAAGAGTTGTTCTCCTTATGAATGCCCAAGCAAACTTACAAAACATAGAAATAAAATTTCATAATTTTGCAGAGCAGAAGCATGTTATTATTGATGGTTTAGAAAATAAACTCAAGCAGGTCTTTATTAATCTCCTAAAGAATGCGATGGAAGCCATGCAAGGTGGGGGAGAAATCACTATTACTATCACAACAGAAGGAAACTTATTAAATATTGAGTTTTCTGATCAAGGTTGTGGGATCCCTGAAGAATTTCTGTCAAAACTAGGCCAGCCATTCTTTACCACAAAGGAGAAAGGGACTGGACTAGGCCTAATGGTATGCAAAAGCATTATAGATAGTCATAAAGGACAAATGACAATTAAAAGCATGGTCGGGAGCGGTACAACCATGACTTTAATATTCCCGTTAAGTGGAGTTGAGAGAAGGGTAGAGAGTATATAGCGGCTCTTTGATAGAAATTTTGATTCCTAACTGAAATTTCTGTTTAGTGCCCCAAATGACCGACTAAAATACACACAACTGCAGTAACACCATGACATTACCCGTAAACGTACTATTAATGCGATGATTACGGGTAATTTACTATGTTGATTTTAGATTTTATATAAATCAACATAGTGAATTTTTTATGTTAAAATTAATAAGAAGATTGTGTTAGATTGTCTTTACGGAGCAGTATTGTTGATAGAAAAAAGGGTGGAATCATATATGATTGAGAAATTAATACCAAGAATACGATTAGCCTTGTTTCATCTATATTTTGTTCTTATCTTTCAAAAAAAGAAACGTAGGCTAAAAGATGATCAAATTCTCATTAGAAACATGAGACATTTACATATGCGTTTAATTCAAGCAGGATATCTAGATTCTGAAAACAGGCTTGGAGATCAATTATCAAAATCTCAAAGAGTAAAACAATTAGCTCTTATTTTCAGTAATGAACAGGGTAATGAAATGACTAAAGAAGACTTCTACATTGAAGTATCGAGAAAGTGGAGCCGAACTTTTAACTCTACAGCGGAAAAAATATCTTTACTAACTTTTATTGGATTTTTGCTTTTGTGGCTGTTTCCATTAATTATAGGTATTCAATCCATTTCAGGTGTATTTATGTTGTTGTATATAACCATCTTGATTGGATGCCCAAGTATTGGCTTATTTTTTGCGTTATTGATAACAGGGTGGAAAAGATGGCTACTCACCTTAGCACACCTATTTTCAATGAGCGTCATAATCTTGTCCTTGTTGTGATTACCGGAAAATCAATTTTGAGGATTCACCCTTCATTTAGAGAGAAAAAATCAGAGGTATAAATAAAAACCAGCTTCCGCATTATTAATCGGATGGAAGCTGGTTTCTTTTTTTCTTTTATCATGGATCTGTTAAAGTTTGTTGTTGATTTCCGTTCCAGGACACTCGCTTTCCGCGGGCGGGTTCGGGAGCCTCCTCGGCGCGTCGCCTGCGGGGTCTCCTTCACCACGCTTCTCCCGCAGGAGTCTCGCATCCTTACACTTCAATCAACTCTGCTGAAAATCAACACTGTACTTTAACACAGCCTTTATCATATAAATTTAAAGGTTAACTTAAAACACTTTATCCCCATTAAAAATAGAATTTTTAACAATCACATAATCAACGTGACGAATTGCGTCTACCTTAGTTCCGCCCGCATATGAAATAGAGGACTGTAGATCTTGTTCCATCTCTGTTAATGTGTCTTGTAGGGAACCTTTATGTTCAACAAACATTTTTTTGCCTTCTACGTTTTTCTTTTCACCTTTTTGGTATTCAGAAGCTGAGCCAAAATATTCCTTATAAGACTTGCCATCTTTCTCAACAGTTTCACCTGGAGACTCTTCATGTCCGGCAAAAAGGGATCCAATCATGACCATTGTTGCACCGAAACGAATCGACTTCGCTATGTCACCGTGAGTACGGATTCCACCGTCAGCGATGATTGGTTTACTTGCTGCCTTTGAACACCAGCGAAGTGCTGCTAACTGCCAGCCGCCTGTACCAAATCCTGTTTTGATTTTTGTGATACATACTTTACCAGGGCCAATACCCACTTTTGTCGCATCAGCGCCAGCATTCTCAAGTTCTCTAACTGCTTCAGGTGTTCCAACATTACCTGCAATAACAAAGCTTTCAGGTAGATGCTTTTTAATATGTTGAATCATTTGGATTACGGCATTTGAATGTCCATGCGCAATATCAATAGTGATATATTCAGGTGTAAGTTGTTCTTTCACAAGCTCTTCAATAAATTGATATTCTTCTTCTTTCACACCCACACTAATAGATGCAATGAACCCTTTAGATTGCATATCTCGTACAAATGAAATCCTTTTTTCAGGCTCGAAGCGATGCATAATATAGAAATAATTATTCTCTGCAAGGTAAAGGGCTATTTTTTCATCAATAATGGTTTGCATATTAGCCGGCACAACAGGAAGTTTGAATTGACGGCCTCCTAGTGTCACGGTCGTGTCGCACTCTGAACGACTAGTTACTACACATTTTGCTGGAACTAACTGAATATCCTCATAATCAAATACATTTTCCATGATCTACACTCCTAAGTAAGAATTTAAGTAAATAATGTCACGTAATATATGATTTCTCTAAACTACATAGAAAAACCTAACTAAAAATGGGTACAGTAATACTACCCATTCGTAGTTAGGAATTATCGGCTCCTAGTAGAAACTCTTAGACCATGCTTCTAAGAATATACGAATACTTTTCATTTCATTTAACTAACTCCAAAATTGATTATATACGAACTTTATAAGTATGTAAATAATAAATGTTCGTGATTTTTAACAAAATATATGTGAATTTAAATTTTCAACTTGAAAACATCGACTTTTTGATGAATCGGGCAGGAGAAAAATCGATAGTACTTACATAATAGAAACTACCATAGGTTTTTATGAAATTAGATTATAGTGAAGATCAGCTGTTATACTAAAGGCAAAATTACATTGAAATTGATATCTATTTATAACTAAGCTATGACTAGAAAGAGTTGATTTGATGAAAAAGACGAAAGAATTTTATAGAGGTTGTCTTTTAGGTGGTGCGATCGGTGATGCCCTTGGGTGGCCGGTTGAATTCCTAAGCTATAAACAGATTGTAAAGAGATTCGGGGAAGAAGGAATACATGATCTTGTTTGTAGTACAGCTGGAAAAGCTGAGATCACAGATGATACTCAGATGACTCTTTTTACTGCAGAAGGAATTCTTCGCTCAGAAACAAGAGGGATGGAAAGAGGTATTTGCCATCCACCATCGGTAGTCTATTATGCCTATCAGAGATGGCTATGTACTCAAGGGTATCAAAAGTCAAAGGAACTAGATTGGGTTTATGATGGATGGCTGATTGAAGTAAGAGAACTCCACGAGCAAAGAGCACCAGGGAATTCATGCTTGTCAGCCCTCTCAAGTGGAATTCAAGGTTCCATTGATGAACCAATAAACAACAGTAAAGGCTGTGGGGGAGTCATGCGAGTTGCACCTGTAGGGTTATTTTACCCTACAAATAATGCATTTAAGATGGCTTCAGATTTTGCAGCTTTAACACATGGACATCCATCTGGATATTTATCAGCTGGAGCCCTTGCTTATCTTATTGCGAATATTATAGATGGAACAGAACTTGAAACAGCTGTGAAAGAGACATTAATAGAACTTCAAAAATATAAGCATCATGAGGAATGTTTTAATGCTCTTGAAAAAGCATTGCGTTTATCCAAAAGAAATGAAAAACCGTTAGAGGCCATTACTAGTCTTGGAGAAGGCTGGGTGGGAGAGGAAGCGTTGGCAATCTCCGTTTATTGTGCATTAAAATATAAAAATGATTTTAAGAAAGCATTGATTGTCGCTGTAAATCATGGAGGTGACAGTGATAGTACCGGAGCTATTACTGGAAATATATTAGGTGCGTACCTAGGATTGGACGGAATACCAACAGAGTGGCTTGAAAAAGTCGAGTTGAAGAATGAAATTGCACAAATAGCGGATGATTTGTTTAGTGGATATAAAAAGGAAAGAAGCTGGTGGGATCAATATCCTGGGTATTGATTTGCCTATGTTATTTGTAAAAGGTAGGTTTCGTCAGCAAGTTGTAAAAGTTCTCCTCATTGGGAGAGCTTTTTGTTTAGGAGGGAAACTGAGAGGAGTTAACTTTCCAAATAGAAAATGCACCCACTCCAGGGTGCAAGATTTGCTTCAAGAAGGGTGCAATAATATTGCAAAATCCATAAACTATCTCATAACATTTTTATTTTCTTTTCAAACATAAGAGAATGAGCTTTACCAACTTTTTCTTCTAAGTATTCAAGTGAGTAATTTCCTGATGGATCAGACAAGTCTCCAATGGCACGTGACAAGTTATCAATAATTGAAACTAATACCTCAGGTGGTCGTTCATCATTCCGGAAATTTACTTCATCCATAATTTCATGTGCTTGTTTTTGTATATTTCTTAACCGCATACCGTTTGATGCCATAGAATCCCCCCTATATTTTATTTCAACAAAGTATATGAGGGGAAAAGTGGTTTTTTGACATTTTTAAAAAATAGCTCCGTTAAAATTTGTTGTTGATTTCCGTTCCAGGACACTCGCTTTCCGCACTTGCACAGGATGTGCTGACTTCTGTGTTGCTCACAGGACGTGAGCGCTCTTAGCTGAAGTTCCTCCAAGCCTCCTCGGCGAAAACGGCTGTGGGGTCTCCTTCACCACGCTTCTCCCGCAGGAGTCTCGCATCCTTCCACTTCAATCAACTCTGCTAAAAATCAACACTGTACTTTAACACAGATTATAAAATAGTAAACATATATTGACATTGATAATCGTTATCAACTAAAATGTGCTTATGTTGATAATTAATCTCTTAGAATTACAAGACAGAATAATATAATGAAAAGCTGAACAAAAATAGAAGCTTTTTAAAGGAAATGAACGACTCTTGGAAAGACAAAAAGCTATTGGATTTTTACATATAATCTAGTAAGAAAAACGAGTATAAACATTTTGGTATTAAAGGAGAATCGGAATATGGAAGTGACAAAATCAAATTTAGCAAAAATTATTCGTGAACGACGTTCGATAAAAAGTGGTTACACAGATCAAGACGTTTCCCAGGAGGTAGTGCTTGAACTACTTAATGATGCAGTTTGGGCACCCAACCATGGACTAAGAGAGCCTTGGCGCTTTATGTTTGTTTCCGCACAGGAAAAGGAAGCGTTTGTAGAAGAATTAGTAGAAACCTTTCCACCTGATATGAAGGAGAATCGAAGAAACTACTTCAATCAGCCAACCGCTTATCTGATTGTAATCATGGAAGAGGACCCTAGACAAAAACAGTGGGAAGAGAACTTTGCTGCAGTTAGTTCGCTTATTCAAAACTTTCAGCTGCTAGCTTGGGAACGTGAATTAGGAGTAGTATGGAAAACGAATCCTCATATATATGACCCAAAAGTCCGTAAACTTTTAGATGTCAAGCCTGGAGAAAAAATTGTCGGGTTTTTACATATGGGTTATTTTAATCAAGTACCTGAAGCAAGACTTCGAAAAACAGCTGAAGATAAGTTTACGGTTTATAAGTCAAAGTAAGGAGTCATCCTAAAATCTAAGAAAATGACAGTTCAGAAATTTATATAAGAAGGCTTACCACCGAAACGCAAGAGTTATCGGTGGTATTTTTTTACTATTCTAAAGTAATTCTTATAATAATCTGATATATTAAAATTCTAAGACTTTAAACAATATTATAATAGATTATTCTACATATATAGATTTATAGATTAGGGGACTATTATGGCAAATAACTATAAAGAATTAGATTTAATAAATCAGGAGTTATATTATAGAGCTTTTTCTTATGCTCCAATTGGGATGGCCTTGTTAGATCAGTCAGGAAATTTTATAAAGGTGAATTCTTCATTATGTGATTTTCTTGGTTATAAAGAGGAAGAATTGATGAAAAAGAACGTGATAGAAATCAGCTATCCAAAAGATTTACAAGTTGATTTAGATTTAGATAGAAGATTGGTAGAAGGTGAATTCAATTCCTTTGAAATGGAAAAACGCTATATACATAAGAACGGGGATATTATCTGGGGATTACTTAAGGTCTCTAAGGTAGAAGTTTCAGGGGAATTATTTACGATTGGACAGGTCGTAGATATAACAGCAAGCAAACAAGCTGAAGTCGAAAAGCAACGTTTAAAATCCTTTTATGATTTATCATCTGAAGGAATTGGAATTTTTGACTTAGAGGGTAATATTATTCAGGCTAATAAAGCTTTTGAAAAGATATTTGGATATGAAGAATCCGAAATTATAGGGCGTAAATTACCTGTCACACCAGAATTTACGAAGAATGATGCTATGTACTTAATCAAAGAAACGGTTGAAGGAAGAATTGTTAATGACTTTGAAACCATTAAACAAAGAAAGGATGGGCGGTTAATTACAACAAGTATAAATATGTCACCAATATGTGATCATCCTGGCAATGTGATTGCTCTTGCTGGAATGGTTAGAGATATCACCCATCAAAAGGAAGTATCTAGCCTTTTAGAATCCTTCTTAACAAATAATCTTGATCCCATCCTTATCTTTGATGCAGAAGGGAAGCTAATTAAAACAAATAGTGCAATGGTGCAAACCTTTGGTTGGAGCACTGACGAACTAATTGGACTCAATATGGGAGAATTACCCTTAATTCCTGATAGGTATACTCATGAAGTAGATGAGATTAAGAAAATAGTCAAAGATGGGGGCGGAGTCCGTGAATTGGAAACGGTTCGCCTTCAAAAAGATGGAGCTTTATTGGATGTCTTGATTACGAGTTTTCCTATTAAAGATCATCAAGATTATATAAATGGATTTGCAATCATCTATAGAGATATTACCGAAAGGAAAAAGTCGGAGGAATTAGTCATTCAATCTGAGAAGTTATCTATTGCTGGTCAGCTGTCAGCAGCCATTGCACATGAGATTCGTAACCCCATCACGGCAATAAAGGGTTTTATTAATTTACTTCAAAACTCAGAAGAAAAAAAGCTATACTATGATGTTGTTAACTCTGAAATTGGTAGAATAGAACTCATTTTGAGTGAACTCTTAACGTTAGCTAAGCCACAAAAAGTCGTGTTTAATCAAGCAGATATTAGTGAAATTGTAAATCAAGTCATAACCTTGTTAGAAGCAGAAGCCAATATGAATAATATAGAGATTATCAAGGGATTTGAAGAGAATTTACCGGGAACAATTTGTGATGAAAATCAAATTAAACAGGTGTTTATTAATATTATTAAAAACGCAATGGAAGCAATGCCAGAAGGTGGCCAGTTAAAAGTAGATATACACACTGAAAATAGAAGAGTGTTGATTCGATTTTCGGATACATGCTGCGGCATTCCAAAGGAAATCTTAGCAAAAATAGGTCAACCTTTTTATACGACAAAAGAAAAGGGAACAGGTTTAGGGTTTATGGTTAGTAAACGGATTATTGATGACCATAATGGTACTATTCACATTTCCAGTGAAGAAAACAAAGGGACGGTTATCGAAATTAACTTACCAATTGATGAAACATAATGCTGTTTTTTTGTCTCTAAATAAGAAACAAGAAAAATTTATAAGTAAATTAAAACGTGTAGTGGGTCTCTGCTACACGCTTTTTTTATGTTTCATACTAATGAAAAATGACACTTGTCATATGAAATCGATGACACTGTATACTAAAATGCCATTTTCTATGATTGTAAAATGGACCTATCGTTATCGGAGGTGTTGCAAGGTGAGTGAAATCGTAATGGTAAATACAGTAACAAAGGTATTTGGAGATAATAAGGTAGTGAATGATGTGTCATTCTCTATTTCAAAGGGTGAGGTTGTAGCCATTTTAGGTCCTAATGGAGCAGGTAAAACGACAACCATTTCCATGATATTAGGATTGTTACAACCTAAGAATGGTGAAGTTCGACTATTTGGTAAAAATCCAAAGGAAAAAAGTGTAAGGGAACGGCTAGGGACAATGCTGCAGGAAGTAAGTCTAATGCCAGGGGTCACGGTGAAAGAGTTAATGAAACTTGTTCAAAGCTATTATCAAGATCCACTGCCGTTTAAAGAACTACTATCGTTAACAGGGCTAACAGATCATGACTTACGAACATTAACAGAGAAGTTATCAGGTGGTCAGAAACGGAGAGTGAATTTTGCTTTAGCGTTAGCTGGTAATCCCGACTTGATTATCTTCGATGAACCAACCGTTGGGATGGATATTCAATCAAGAAAAGCATTTTGGACAGCAGTGAAGAACTTAGCTGCAGAAGGTAAAACGATTATTTTTACGACACACTACCTTCAAGAAGCTGATGAGTTTGCCGAGAGAATTCTGTTATTTAAGGACGGCGAAATTATTGCAGATGGTACGCCAATGGATATTAAAGGGAGAATAGCAACTAAAACTGTTTCGTTTAAATTAGATTCGACTATGAACATTGATTTCAACGCTCAACCATTTGTGACTCAGGTTTATCAAAAAAATGAGCGAATCTATATGCAAACCACAGACTCAGACTTAGCTTTGAAATGGCTTGTGACAGGAAACTTTGGCGCAGAAGAAATCGAAGTGGAGCGGGGAAGACTTGAGGAAGCGTTTGAACATTTAACCAGTAGCCAAAAGGAGGTCATTTAAAGTGAAGGCTTTTATTGCACAATGTAAAGTAGAGATCATTCGAATTGTGAGAAATCGTTATTATGTATTCTGGTCATTAGTGATGCCGATTTTGTTCTATTATATTTTTACGAATGTTGTAAATACGAATTTACCTGATCAAGAGCTTTGGCAAGCACATTATCTAATGTCAATGACAACATTTAGTGTAATGGGTACGTCTATTATGACACTTGGTATTCGGTTAGTGCAGGAAAGAGCACAAGGCTGGAGTATGTTTATGAAGGTAACCCCATTATCAGAAACCAGTTATTTTATAGCTCAAATGGTAGGGCAAACCTTTATTCACTCCTTATCCATTATTGTAATCTTTTTAGCAGGAGTGGTTTTGAATGGAGTATCCCTAACATTCGGACAATGGCTTTTAAGCGGACTGTGGATCTTGGTTGCTGCTGCTCCTTTTCTAGCACTAGGCAGTTTAATTGGACTCATGAAAAAAGTAGAAACGGCTTCTGGTGTTAGTAATCTGATATATATGTGTTTAGCTATATTAGGTGGGATGTGGATGCCGCTTGATATTATGCCAGATCTTATGCAGTCAATTGGGCAATGGACTCCATCCTATAATTTTGGTGACGGTGCATGGTCGATCATTCGAGGTGAGTTACCGAGTTGGATAAATATAGGAATATTGGTATTCTTTATGGGCTTTTTCATGATACTATCTAAATATATTCGAACAAAACAAGAAGCGGTGTGAGGATGTAATGAGTAGTAAATTTTCAATTTTTCCTAGAAGATATGGGTTTTTCCCCTATATTTGGCTAGTGTATCTTTCTTTTCCCATTTATTTTGTATCAATCGAACAAGGACTTAAGCAAGTCATTGGGTTTGGCTTGCTTGCGGTCTTTCTTGTCACATACAGGCAGCTTTACAATTCACCACAAGAAAAATTATTTGCTTTTTGGCTTGCTATTCAATTGTTGATTATCTTTGTTTTTTGCTTGTTTTATAATCTGAATTTTATATTTTTAGGATTTTTTGCTGCGAATTTTATAGGTTGGTTTACAGACAAAAAGCAATTTAGAATCGGGTTAGGAAGCTTGTTTTTTGTAGAAATAGTCCCGATTGCCATTACTATTGCTAGAGAGGGCTACTCGTTTCAATTATTTAATGTAATTCCATTTGTCATCATTATGTTAGTGACGCCTTTTGGTATACGCTCTATGTATAAAAGAATGGAATTAGAAGAGCAATTGGATCAAGCAAATCAACAAATAGAAGAATTGGTAAAAAGGGAAGAGCGGCTCCGAATTGCTCGCGATTTACATGATACACTAGGGCATACGTTGTCCCTCTTAACCTTAAAAAGTCAATTGGTTCAACGACTTGCTAAAGTTGATTCAGAAAAGGCGAGATTAGAAGCAAAGGAAATTGAACGCACCTCAAGAGCAGCACTAAAACAAGTACGTGAACTCGTGACAGATATGAGAGCAACGACGATAACCGAAGAACTGCTCCAAATACAGGAAATACTAAAGGCTTCTAACATTAATTATCAATATAATGGAAAGGAAGATTTTGAAGGTATTCCTTCTGTAACACAGAATATTTTATGCATGTGTTTAAGAGAAGCCATTACTAATGTTGTTAAGCATAGTCAGGCAAGTAATTGTGACATTTCTATTAGTCAGGAAGATTATCATTGTTCCGTGGTGATTCACGATGATGGTATTGGCTTAGAAGACGAACATGTCATTGGAAATGGATTAAAGGGAATGAAAGAACGACTTGAATTAATAGACGGCTTATTTACGATCCGAGGTAAGAATGGAACAAGGGTAGAAATAACGCTTCCTATTATTAAAAAGGGGACAAAGGAAGGAAAAGCAGTATGATTACTTTATTTATTGCCGAAGACCAAGGCATGCTACTAGGTGCACTTGGATCCTTACTAGATTTCGAGAGTGATATGAAAGTAGTAGGGGAAGCGCAGGATGGAGAAACGGCTATTCAACAAATTTTAAAATTAAAACCCGATGTTTGCCTTTTAGACATTGAAATGCCTAAAAAAACAGGATTAGATGTCGCTGAGGAAATAGCGGAGCTGCTTCCTAGCACGAAAGTCATTATTTTAACAACATTTGCGCGACCTGGCTATTTTGAACGAGCTGTGAAAAGTGGAGTGCACGGATACTTATTAAAAGATGGTTCTGTAGAAGAATTAGCTGAGGCGATTCGAAATGTTATGCAAGGGAGACTTGTGTTTAGTCCAGAGCTCTCATTCTCAACGATCCGTGAAGAGAATCCATTAACTAGTAGAGAACAAGAAATTTTACGGTTAGCGGCAGAAGGAAAAACAACGAAGGAAATCACGCAAGCTCTGTTTCTATCAACAGGTACAGTCAGAAACTATATTTCTGAAATTATTCAAAAGCTAGAGGCAAAAAATCGCATGGATGCAGTAGGCATTGCTAAGGGAAAAGGCTGGATTTAAGGTAAAGAAAAGGCTTAGAGAATATCATTCTCTAAGCCTTTGTTAGTTACTGTTCCTATTATTTTAAATCAAAACGATCTGCGTTCATTACTTTTACCCAAGCATTTACAAAGTCACGAACGAACTTTTCTTGGTTGTCGTCTTGAGCATAAACTTCAGCGATTGCACGTAGTACTGAGTTTGAACCAAATACTAGGTCAACTCTAGTTGCTGTCCGTACTACTTCACCAGTTTTACGGTCACGGCCTTCGAATACGTAACCGTCAACTGACTTCCACTCAACAGCCATGTCAAGTAAGTTTACGAAGAAGTCATTTGTTAATGAACCTACACGGTCAGTGAAGACACCGTATTTCGTTCCACCATGGTTTGTACCTAGAACACGCATACCACCAACAAGTGCAGTCATTTCTGGAGCAGTTAATCCTAGTAATTGTGCCTTGTCAACAAGTAGCTCTTCAGAAGTTACACTGAATTGCTTCTTCTGGTAGTTGCGGAATCCGTCAGCAACTGGCTCTAATACGTCAAAGCCTTCTGCATCTGTTTGCTCTTCCGTTGCATCGCCACGTCCTGGAGCAAAAGGTACCGTTACATTAAACCCAGCTTCTTGTGCAGCTTTTTCTACTGCAGCCGTTCCACCAAGTACGATTAAATCAGCAATACTTACGTTCTTGTCTAAATGCTTTTGAATGTCTTCAAGAACAGAAAGAACTTTTGCAAGTTGTTCCGGTTGGTTTGCTTCCCAATCCTTTTGAGGAGCAAGACGGATACGTCCACCATTTGCACCACCACGGTTATCTGAACCACGGAATGTGCTAGCAGAAGCCCAAGCAGTTGTCACTAGTTCGCTGATTGTTAAACCAGAATCTAGGATTAATACCTTGATTTTTGCTACTTCTTCTTCTGTTAATTCATAATCAACAGTTGGAATTGGATCTTGCCAGATTAGTTCTTCAGTTGGTACTTCTGGACCTAAATATCTTAGAACAGGACCCATGTCACGGTGTAATAATTTAAACCATGCACGAGCAAATGCATCTGCGAATTCTTCTGGATTCTCATAGTAACGACGAGAAATCTTCTCGTAAGCTGGATCCATACGAAGTGCCATATCTGCAGTAGTCATCATCGTTGGTACCTTGATCGATGCATCTTCTGCATCTGGTGCAAGATGATCTGCATCAGGATTAATAGCCTTCCATTGGTGTGCACCAGCAGGGCTCTTTGTAAGCTCCCACTCATAGCCGAATAATAATTCAAAGAATCCATTATCCCATTGTGTTGGGTTAGCCGTCCAAGCACCTTCAATACCACTAGTGATGGTGTCGCGACCTTTTCCGCTTCCGTGAGTGCTCATCCAACCGAAGCCTTGTGCTTCAAGTGGAGCTGCTTCAGGGTCTGGACCAACATGAGCTGCATCTCCAGCACCGTGTGCCTTACCAAATGTATGTCCACCAGCTACTAATGCAACTGTTTCTTCATCGTTCATCCCCATACGTCCAAATGTTTCACGGATATCATGAGCACTTGCAAGTGGATCTGGGTTACCGTTTGGTCCTTCAGGGTTAACATAGATGAGACCCATTTGAACAGCAGCAAGAGGATTCTCAAGCTCACGATCACCTGTGTAACGGTTATCACCTAACATTTCAGTTTCAGAACCCCAGTAGATATCTTCTTCTGGATGCCAGATGTCCGCACGTCCACCACCGAAACCAAACGTCTTTCCACCCATTGATTCAATCGCGACGTTACCAGTTAAAAGGAATAAGTCAGCCCAAGAAATCTTGTTTCCGTACTTTTGCTTAATTGGCCATAGAAGACGACGAGCTTTATCAAGGTTACCGTTGTCAGCCCAGCTGTTTAATGGAGCGAAACGTTGGTTACCAGTTGAACCGCCTCCACGTCCGTCACCTGAACGGTACGTTCCTGCAGCATGCCAAGCCATACGGATAAAGAATCCACCGTAATGTCCATAATCAGCAGGCCACCATTCTTGGCTGTCTGTCATTAAATCATGAAGATCTTGTTTAAGAGCTTGATAGTCTAGCTTTTTGAATTCTTCTGCATAGTTAAATTCTTCTCCCATAGGATTAGATTTTTTGTCATGCTGATGAAGAATATTTAAGTTTAACTGGTTTGGCCACCAGTCTTTATTTGTTGTACCGCTTGATTGTGGGCTAGTAGCTGCTCCGTGAAATACCGGGCACTTACCAACGTTTGCATTGTCCATACTTTTCATATGTACTTCCCCCTTGTTAAAAAAATTAGATTAGAACAATAATTATACCTGAAAGTAGAAACTAATAACTTCTAGATAATAATTATTACAATGTAATCATTATAGTAAACTATTAAGAAAAATGGAAGGAATATAACTCATATTTATAAAAAAAAAATATTTCCATGAAACTTTTGTTCACATTTTATTGATAATAGAGTGGAGGTAATTGAAAATATTCAACTAGCTTTCTTCTTAAATATAAGCTCTTCTATCATTCAAAATTGTACTACCTCTTATCTATACGGTAAGTATAAGTGTAAGTATAAGTGTAAAATGCTTATAAAAAGGAATAAAGGAAATGCTGTTTTTATACTTTGTTGCTTTCTTAAAAATCATTTAATAATTGGTCCGTTGATTTCCGTTGCAGGTACTCGCTTTCCGCGGGGAGGGATGTGAGCCTCCTCGGCTGCGCCTGTGGGGTCTCACACTTCCCTCTATCTCCCGCAGGAGTCGAGTACCTTCCACTCCAATCAACTCTAGTTGTTAACAAGGTGTATAAGTAGCAACAATCTTTACATAACGAAAAGAGCCATGTGAAAAGAAAATGGAATGTTTACGTATTTAGTTTTTTTATACTTTTAGAAGGAATTTTGGTTTATTCTTTGTGATACATTATTTAAATTCCTCTCTATATAAGCTTCTAATTAAAAGAGCGTCTAATCATAAATTAGTATGAGTTCGTCCTTAATTAAAACTATAAGTGACAAGAAATCTCTTAAATCGTAAGAAATTCTTCATAATTTCGATACCTTTTATGTAAGAACTGTTGTCTATACTAAATTTATCGTTAAATGATACATACCAAAGGAAGAACAAGGAGGTGGTTGGATGAATCAGCATGTTGTGTTAGTGGTAGATGATGATCAGGATATCCGTGATGGAATTGAGATTTATTTAAAGAACGAAGGGATGAAGGTGTTAAAGGCCAGGGATGGTATAGAAGCCTTGGAATGTTTAAACGAGCATGAGGTTCATTTGATTTTGTTAGACATTATGATGCCTAGAATGGATGGTATTTCCGCAACGTTTAAAATTCGTGAGCAGCGAAATATCCCGATCATTATGTTAAGTGCTAAAAGTGAGGATACAGATAAGATTTTAGGTCTACAGGTTGGTGCGGATGACTATGTTACAAAGCCATTTAATCCACTTGAACTTATTGCTAGAGTAAAATCTCAACTAAGAAGATATGTAACTTTTGGGGAATTTAAAGGCAAAAATCAAACGATTAACTTAAATGGGCTTATGATTGATCAGGAAGCGAAAGAGGTTAGCTTATTTGGGGAGCCGGTCAAATTAACACCAATCGAATATAGAATTGTTGAGCTCTTAATGGTCAATGCCGGTCGAGTGTTTTCGATCTCTGAAATATATGAAAAAGTTTGGAATGAACCTTGTTACAATGCTGAGAATACGGTCACGGTTCATATAAGAAGAATCCGTGAAAAAATAGAAATTGATCGAAAAAATCCAAGATTTTTGAAGGTGGTATGGGGAATTGGATACAAAATGGAGAAATAGGATTGTTCTCGTGGCTTGGTTAGTTTTGTTTACGTTTGGGGTCAGCGGTTTACTTACAGCCCTATTCAGTGAAAATGATTATATGAAAGAAAGCTATTTCGAAACCAGACAATTTGAGCGAACGATGGAGAACTATACTAGGTATCTACTTACGTTTGGTGTAACAGATCAGTCTATGGAAGAAATGAAGGAGAATATTTCGGTTACAGAGCAAGAAATCGAGGAATATAGAAATGAATACGGAAGCCTAGCAGACCGAGTGGTTAGTATAGGGCAACAATACGATCATAGAATTGACGAAGCCCAGGCAACTAACAAACAGGATGTTGCTGAGCTTTATATAAAAGAGAGAGACAATAAAATTGATGAAATTACTAACATCTTTGAAAACGATGAGTATGTAGTAGGAGAAATTATTGAAGAAAAAGAAGCAAGAATTCATGAGTATTTCACAAATCTCGAGCGATATAGAGCAACGTTTGAATCATACGATGAAGTATTTGCCTATTATCTAAAAGATACGTCTAGCGGTAAAGTTTATACAAATCTATTAAATAACAACCTCTCAGCTTTTAACACAAAGAATATGCACTTTACAACAAGTTATCCCTTACAAGATAACGATTATATAGAGCCTCTTGTTGCTGGGTATGTGGATCTAGTAGATGATTCCTATGGATATTCTCATTCACGGTTTGAAGGGAAGATTGGTGTTTCTAAAGATGCCCCACAAACAAACCAGGTTATTCAAGCGTACGAGAACTATGGTAAGGAAAGAATGTCATATTGGATTTGTTTACTAGTAGCGATAATCGCATTAATTTCTAGCTTGTTTATTGGTAAAAGAACTGGAGTTTGGTCTAAAATTGCCCCGAGAGATTGGCAGAAAAAATATAATAAGATTCCACTAGATTTGGCATTATTATTATTTGGTACGTCTCTAATGGCAACGTTTGGCATCATTGGAAGTGGTGGTACGTATCTCTATTCCCATTTCAACTTGGATGATCTACTTCTACTCTTGTTCTGGGGAACTATATTTACGGGATTAACCATAATGCAAGCAAACTATCTATATACACGGCTTAAAAATAGGAAAACGGAAGAAAGTGTTTGGAAAGATACTTATATAGGAAGATTGGGTCAATTATTCAAAAATGCATTCTTGAATCGAAGAGTAGGTACACAAATCACCCTTGTTTTATTATTCATCTTTCTGTTAGGAATAAGTTTTGGACTTGGTGGTCTTGAAGAAGGGTTTCTAATTGTAGCTTTTCTTGCATTTTTTATTATAGGGATTCCACTTTTTATTTTGATTTTAAGAAGAGTAGGTTCCTTCAATAAAATAGTGAATCATGCAAGGGCTGTATCAACTGGGAATTTTGAACCTGATCTAAGTATAAAAGGAAAATCAGTCTTATCTGATTTAGCTAAGTCAATCAATATTATGAAATACGGAGTAAAGACATCACAAAACGCTCAGGCGAAAAGTGAAAGGCTGAAAACAGAGCTTATCACAAATGTTAGTCATGACTTAAGAACACCGTTAACCTCTATCATCACTTATACGGAGTTACTTAAAGATTTATCGATTAATGATGATGAGCGCAACTCATATATAGAAGTTATTGATCGAAAATCGAAGCGTTTAAAGGTGTTAATAGATGATTTGTTTGAAGCATCAAAAATGGCAAGTGGTGCAGTTGAACTAACAAAATCAACCGTTAACATTGTAGAATTACTTCACCAATCTCTTGAAGAATACCATGATTCCTCTGTTCAATTACGTATTTCAACACCTGACCATCCTGTATTGGCATTTGTAGATGGACAAAAGCTTTCGAGAGTACTAGAAAATCTAATAGGGAATGTTGTCAAATACTCCCTTGAAAATACTCGTGCTTATATCTCAATTGTAGAAAATGAGAATCAAGTAACCATCACATTTAAAAATATTACAAAATATGAGTTAAGTGAAAATATCGATGAATTATTTGAAAGATTTAAACGCGGGGATGATTCCCGACATACGGAAGGGTCCGGTTTAGGTCTAGCCATTGCCAAGTCCATTATCGATTTACATGAAGGTGATTTGGATATAGAAGTAGATGGGGATTTATTTAAAGTAACCATTGCTCTTCCCATCAAGGGATAAATTAGTAAACTCCTCTGTAACTACTAAACGGTTCCGATACTGTGGGGAAAACGTAAAAAAACAGGTGAAATAACATACCAAACCACAGTTATTTTAACACCTTAATTAGCGTTAGAAATAGCAAATAAAAATTGCTTGGAGCCTTTCGTACCCAAGCGGTTTTTTGTTTGCTATTTTCTTATTAAAACCCGTAAACAGTTAAAATAGTTTTAATCGAAATGTTTTTTAATATCTTTAAGGCTTTGTGTCTTTATTAGCACTTCTTCGTTTGGTCCACCAATTATAATTGAAGGAAGTGTCTTAATATCGAAATGAGATGTATATACAGGATCAGGGTTAATAAAGTAAACTATATGGTCTACCTTACAAGAATTCAGAGATTTCCTTAGTTTGGATTTAAAATTTTCTGTAGGTTCTTCTTCTATAAATACGGTAATTGTTTGTTTTCCATCAGTATTTGGACTTATACCAAACTCTCCTTCTGAACTTATGTGCACTTTTTCCTCTAATACTTCACAAGAATTGCTATTATCTGTACAACCAACCAACATTAATATGAAGAATAATATTGCCGTTGATTTATAAATAGAAACCATCCCCTTACTGTATATCCTAATGTACTTAGTACTTACAAACGCATATTAAATTTAACATAAAATTACTATTAACTGGTGGTTCTTTAAAAATTATTAGTGTATCAAATGACATACCAATTAACATAGTAATTAGCACGTTGACAACAGCTGTTGTCATTATGTTATTTAAGGTGCGATTTAGCATGCGAATCCAAGTGAATATACCCAATAAACATTGATATATAAGCAAAAAGCAACAGACCAAATCATATGTG
Source organism: Bacillus sp. AK128 (assembly GCF_053903075.1). NCBI lineage: Bacteria > Bacillati > Bacillota > Bacilli > Caryophanales > Bacillaceae > Bacillus > Bacillus sp. AK128. The sequence goes on from NZ_CP096379.1 coordinate 2,066,048, forward strand.
ATTTGGTCTGTTAATTAGTATGCTATTTCATATGTTTCTCTACAGAAACGGAACCGTTTATGTAACTACAGGGGAGTTTTATTTTCTATTCAGGGTTATATTAAAAGCTTTCAACAAAGAAACCTCTTATAGTGGTCATAAAAAACGTGCCAGGATTTCTCCTGGCACAAATAACATTGGGTAATATTAGATTACCACACTTACCATATTATTCCAATACTTAAATTGGAAATATTTTCTATAATTTTAATACCTTTATAGTTTAAAGCCATTTGGATAAAAATCAGAAAATCTGAAACCAAGATGAAAGGTAATCCGTATTATTACAGGAAGGTAATTTTAGTATTTACAATGAGGTGTTTTCATTGTTTGAAATGTTGGAGACCATTTACATACCAAGTGCTTATACGATTTATGTCAGCATGATATTTAGCATGATTTTCGCTTATCTTTTCTACATTAATACAAAAGCAAACATTACTAAGCGTAAATTCGATTATATAGAAATAGAAAATATACATCATGACCTTATCCAAACTGATTTACAATGTGGTATTGATTCAGTTTTTGTTTGGTTGATGAATTTATATAGGAAGTATGAATCTACTAATGATGATGAGGATTCTTTATTTCTTACCTAAGAAAAATTAAAATTAGGGAGGAAATAAAGTGTATTTTAAAAAATTTAAGGTTTTATTCTTGTTAATTGTAATGGTAGGTGTACTATCAGCTTGTCAGTCATCACCTGGTGAAGATAACCTATTCCAAACGGGTTTAGTAAATCCATTCATTCAAGTGATCGATGCTTTGGCTTCGGTAAGTGGGGATAATTATGGAATTGCGATTATTGTCATCACCATTCTAATCAGACTACTCATAATGCCTTTTATGATCAAACAGTATAAAGCTCAACAACTAATGAAGGGTAAAATGGAAAGCATGCAACCTGAAATGCTAGAGATTCAAGAAAAGTTGAAAAACACCAAGGATCAAACAGAACGACAAAAGCTTCAGCAAGAAATGCTTTCCCTATATAAAAAACATGACTTAAATCCATTTAATATGGGATGTTTACCTCTTCTCATCCAAATGCCTATATTAATGGGATTGTTTTACGCGATACAAGGTTCTTCTGATATAGCAAGTCACTCATTTCTATGGTTTAGTCTAGGTGAGCCGGACTTTTTCATCACGTTGATCGCTGGGGTGGTTTACTACCTTCAATTTAAAGTAACCCAATCAACATTACCATCTGAGCAACAAAAACAAATGAAGTTATTGGGATTACTGTCACCGATTATGATTATTATTTTCTCATTCAGTGCTCCAGCAGCCTTACCTCTATATTGGGGAGTGGGAGGATTATTCCTGGTCATACAATCTTTTGTTACGAAAAAAATTTATTCTTCAATCACACAGGAAGAGATAAGTGTTGAAAAAGTTAAGTAGAAATACTGTTATTATGTAAACTTAAAGATTCACTCCTCTGTCGCATACTACAGGGGAGCTTTTTATGTTTTTATAATTCTCTATACAAAAGAGTATTCATACAAGGTAAATTTAAGATGGTAGAAGGATAGTTTAAGAATTTATAACATGATAAAGACGGTTTGCCAAAAAACAGTAAATGAATAGCATGTTGGAAAGTTATGAGAATAACAGGAAGTTTGAAAGCTATCAATATTTTGATCACCTAAATAAGCCCAACACTTTTCCTTTTATTGTTAGGTAGAGTAGGTCATAATGAAGAGGATATACTTTATTGTTATGAGAGGGGATGTACGATGAGAAAAATAGTTTTCTCAACAGAGAGTGGTGCAGATTTACCAAAAGATTACGCTGATCAACATGATGTCCGAGTGGTTCCGATGCACATCATCATGGAAGAACAGGATTATTTAGATGATGGCTCTTTACCAGTAGAGGATATTTATGATTATTATCAGCGCACTAAGAAAATACCCTCTACAACGTCTACCAATCCCCATGAGTATCAAAATTTGTTTTCGGAAATTAGACAGGATTTCCCTGATAGTATCATTATTCATATTGGTTATACGTCAAAGGCTTCTTCTTCTTTTCAACATGCGGTCATTGCCGCAAGAGAATTTGAGGATATCTTTCTTATTGATGCATTGAACGTCACCGGTGGATTAGCTGTAATTGTTATGTATGCTGCTAGACTTTTAAAAGAAGAACCTACCATTGAACCTGTTCGATTGATAGAGAAAATAGAAGCAATTGTTCCTAAATCTAAGTTGGCCTTCGTTCCCGGGAGTCTAGAGTTTTTAAGAGCGGGTGGAAGGGTAAGTAATTTTGCTTACCTCGGCGGGGCTTTATTAAAAATAAAACCGTGTATCGAATTAATAGAAGGAAAACTTGTATCAACTAAAAAATACCGTGGAAATATAAATGTGGTAGCAGAAAAGCTGATGCAGGATTATCTATCACAATATGATATTGATCAGGAACAGCTTTATCTCATTTATTCAATTGGTCTTGAGGAAGAAATCAAGGAACAGATGTATGAAAGGGCAAAGGGGTTTGGGTTCAAAAATGTAACATGGATTCAAGCGGGTACTATGATTTCTACTCACGCCGGCCCTGGAGGATTCGGAATTGCAGGATTAGAACGGTAGGACCGCATGGAAAAACAAAGTGGCAGATTAATAACTTAGTGGTGACCTCTTCTGTAGAAATCTACAGGAGAGTTTTTTAATTTCCTCAGAGTTCGTAACCTGTTCGTGTCTTTATAAAAATAATACAAAATATGGATATAAAGCGGCACATTTAGTAAGATGAATAATAGATTTAGAATGTTTTTTCATTAAATTAGAATGATAACGTTTAAGGGGAGAATTCAAGAATGATTAAAGCAATCGTGTTTGATTTTGATGGACTAATTGTGGATACAGAATCTGTTTGGTTTACTGTTTTTAAGGAAGCGATGCTCGAGTATGAGTACGATTTACAGCTAGAGGAGTTTGCGATAAGTATTGGGACGACAGACGATGTACTGTTTCAAAAGCTAGCTACTTCTGTTGCAGTACCTTTTGATCCAAATGATATCAAAGAGAAAACAGAGTTATTATATGAAAAGAAAATGAATGAGTTAACACTAAGAGACGGTGTGTTAGATTACCTACAATCGGCAAAAGAGCTGGGATTAAAAATCGGGTTAGCATCTAGCTCGAGCAGAACATGGGTAGAAGGATTTTTAAATCAATTTCAAATTAAAGACTATTTTGAGGTTATTAAAACAAAAGATGATGTGAAAAAAGTAAAGCCAGATCCGGAACTCTATATACAAGCTGTTTCTGCATTAAATGTGAAAGCAAGAGAAACGTTAGCATTCGAAGACTCTAAAAATGGTCTACAAGCAGCCATCTCCGCAGGTTTACATTGTGTCGTTGTTCCCAACCCTGTTACTAGCTTGCTAGACTTCGAAGGGCATTTGCATAGGGTGGAGACTATGGATCAGGTAGGACTAAAGGATTTATTAAACCAATTAAATGAAAAAATTGAACATAGGACTAGTGGTCTGTAGGAGAGAATATATATGAAGAAAATCGGAATTATGGGTGCCATGCAGGTAGAAATCGAGCTCATATTAAAAGAAATGGAAATTACACAGGAATATAAATTTGCGGGCTTTCCATTTTTTACAGGCGTATTAAGAGGAAAAGAAGTAGTCCTAACTCGATGTGGGGTAGGAAAAGTAAATGCCGCTGCCTGTACGCAGCTGCTAATTGATAAATTCAGTGTAGACTACATTATTAATACGGGGATTGCTGGTAGTTTAAGAGAGGATGTAGGAATCTGTGATCTTGTTCTGTCCACAGACGTCACCCACCACGACGTCAGGAAAGCCCAAATGAAAAACCTCTATCCTTTTCAAGAGTCGTTTATTGCAAGTGAAGAGCTAATAACTCTAGCAACAACAGTATGTGAGAAAAAAGGAATTAACTATCATTCTGGTAGAATCGTTAGTGGTGAATGCTTTGTAGATGATTCAGAGCTTAAAAAGAATTTAATTAATGAATATTCTCCAGCTTGTGTAGAAATGGAAGGCTCTGCAATTGGGCATGTGGCGTACATGAATGAAGTGCATTTTATTGTTCTGCGCTGTATATCAGATCTTGCTGATGATGAGGCGGGTATGACTTACGAGAAGTTTGAGGAGATAGCGGGGGAGAAGTCGGCTTTGGTTGTGGTGGGGATGGTAGAGTTGGTCTAATATTACTTTACATTAGAGTCAATCAACAAAACTTCTAAAAGCTGATACATTATGGATGGATGGAGCAGCCTCCGATTAGGAAAGGGAAGGTTAAGTAGAAACTAGTATTACCTTTATGAACTTTCTAGTATCCGTTTAAGACCAATACAAAAAGAGGGAACAGGTTGATATACAACTGTTCCCTCTTTTTGTATTGTATTATTTAGAGGTGGAAACGCTGAATTTGTTTAGTAAGCTGATCAGAAAGTGTAGCTAAATCGTCAGCTCTTCTTGCTACCACGTCCATTGCTAGCTTGTCAACTTTTTCTCGGTGCGAAGACAATTGGTCCTTGATCTCAATTGCTCCTTCAAGCTGACTTTGAAATTCACTACCATGTGACGCTGAATCAAATGTGTCTAGAAATGAGTTGAGGTCTTGTAACTTTTCATCCGTCAAGGTTCGTTGGTCTTTAACTTCGTTGCTAAACTTTTGTCCATCACTACCCATAAAAACACCAGTAGCACCGCGTTCCTTCTGCATTTCATGTACGTATGCACTAATAGTTGTAGATAGATCAATTAATTCTTGTAGTTCTGTAGTTTCGTTGGCTGTCTTCATTCGTTCCGCAATACTAATCCCTGCCAAGCTAATATCACTATTAACGGCATAGTGACTAGGATTAACAGCTTTCTACTTATTTTCATGACTTTTCTCCTACCTATAATATGATGTATTTTTGGCGAATGAGAAAATTATAAAACACTAGTTGGTTATTAAGTAACAGGATGGTATCCTATTTTTCGTGTTACATAGGAAACTGTTCCTATTTTGATACATTGATTGTTGAAAGTCCTCGAGAGGAAAAGTGGGAAGAGGTGGCAGAAAAGAATATTCTTAAATAAATTGGAAGTTTTTTAAGTAGCAAACTAACAGGATAATATAATTACTTGGAGAATACAATTAAAAGTAAATTATTTTCCATTTTATTAAATTATCCATAGTCCTAAAGGAGGGCCAAAAGTGTCGTCAAATTGGGAAGAAATTATAAAGCTTGGTGCTGAAGGCGTTGATAAAAATATAGAACTTGCAAAGAAGCTTAAACAATATCTACAGGAATCCAATTATACCGTTGTACTAACAGGAGCTGGTATGAGTACGGAGTCTGGGTTGCCTGATTTTAGATCTGCAAAAAATGGTATGTGGAAAGGTATTGATCCTTTAAAGCTAGCAAGTGTAGATGCACTTGAAAATAACAAGAATGACTTTTATAAGTTCTATAGTAAACGAATTGTAGATTTAAAAGGAGTCCATCACCATATAGGCCATGAAATTTTAGCAAATTGGGAGAGGAAAGGGATCGTTAAATCCGTCATCACTCAAAATGTGGATGGTTTACATCAGCAAGCTGGTAGTAAGAAAGTGTATGAGCTTCACGGTACACTTCGACAATGCCATTGCCATGATTGTTTCAGGAACTATTCTTGTGACGAGTATGCCGCTGGAACTATTCAATGTAAGTGTGGAGGAACTATTAGACCTTCTGTTGTATTATTTGGAGAAGGTTTGCCTGAAGAAGCTATCCTAGGAGCAGCCGAAGAGACAGCGAAAGCCGATTTGTTTATCGTATTAGGTTCTTCTCTCACCGTATCACCGGCTAACTGGTTTCCAATGGATGCTAAGGAGAATGGGGCAAGGTTTGTGATTGTGAATATGGATCCAACTGAATTGGATGAAATGGCTGATTTGGTTATTAATGATATAAAGATTGGTGAATTACTCAGAACATTGAATGATAGATTGTAAAGTTATCAAAATAGGAAAGTATGAAGCTGCCTATATACAGCCAAATTATGACGCTAAACAATACTTTCTAACCTAAAGGAGTGATAATACAATGAAAGGTAGTCAACTACATCTAAGAAACTATGTTAATAACCATAGTAGTCTATTAAATAAAGCAGTCTTCTCTTGTTCGACATCGCTTCTTTCTTTTGTAAGAGGAGAATTGGACATTGAGTGGAAGTCTCCTCTTATGGAAGAGGGGTATAAGGAGTATCAGGATGATTTTCTTACATTATATTTTAATAATGTAAATGATTCTAGTAAAGCAACAAAGGATATAAGGGAGTATTGGCCTGCAAAAGGTCCAGTATGGGATGGAGTCGGCATTGTAGAGGGGCACGAACAAACTGGGTTAGTTCTAGTTGAAGCGAAAGCACATATAGGAGAGACTCATTCAAAGATAAAGGCAACATCAGATGCAAGCATATCAAAGATAACTAATACATTAAAAATTACTCAACGCGAATTCCACTCTAATTGCTCAATTGATCCTTGGTTAGAGGAATATTATCAGCTATCTAATCGCTTAGCATTCTTACATATTCTTAATGACAAATTGAAAATACCGACGTGGCTGGTGTTAGTTAACTTTAATGAAGATGAAACTTACATTAAGACGTCTAAGGAAGAGTGGCTTTCCCATTATCAACATGTTTTCGAAACGTTAGACATTAAACATGATTCTAAAATGCTTTCAAATGTTTGTATGGTCTACCTCCCAGGGCTTTCGTGAAAGATGGGAATGTATAATGAATGATTCTAAATTAGTGATCGGCCAGATGATTCAAGCAGATTGTCTATACCGTTTACTCGTGAGTAACACAGACATAAATTACCCTAGTACTTACTTACATCATCTGAAAAAAATTTTTTAAAGTTCTTTGTGTAGTAAAGTGTGAAACTCAAAACCAAAAGGAGACGAGATAAGTGCCATTAGAAATTGTTCGTCAGGATCTTACGAAGATGAAAGTAGACGCGATTGTGAATCCCACCGATACAGAATTGAAAATGGGTGGAGGTGTTAGTGGTGCAATTTTCCAAGCTGCCGGTGTGGATGAGCTGAAACAAGCATGTGATGAAATTGGTGGATGTTCAGTTGGCCAAGCTATTATAACGGATGGCTTTCAGTTGCCTTCCAAATACATCATTCACACAGTAGGTCCAGTGTGGAGGGGTGGTTCTGATCAGGAAGCCAAACTGTTAAAGAATTCGTATACTCATTCTCTTGAACTAGCTGAAAAATATCAATGTGAGTCAGTTGCCTTCCCACTCATTTCAGCAGGCTTCTCAGGATATCCAAAAGAGGAGGCACTTCAAATTGCTGTAACTACGATTAGTGAATTTTTAGTGAATCATGAGATGCTTGTTTACCTAGTCGTTTTTGATAAAACTTCTTTTGGGTTAAGTCAACACTTATTCCAATCAATTAGTGAATATATAGATGAGAACTATGTAGAGGAAGTAGAGGCTAATTTCAGTCGCCGTAACGAACTCTTTACAAATGAACCATTGCTAGAGTCTGAGATAATATCGGAAGAAATCGATGAAAAACAGAGTGAAATCGTAATTGAAAATAGCTTACTGCATCTAGTAGAGGAACTTGATGAGTCCTTTTCGGAACGTTTACTTAGGATGATTGATGAAAGAGAAATGACAGATGTTGAGACTTATAAAAGAGCAAATATCGATCGTCGCTTATTTTCGAAGATTCGGAATGAAGTGAGTTACTCCCCTAAAAAGAAAACAGCCATTGCCTTTGCCATCGCTTTACAATTAAATGTAGATGAAACAAACGACTTACTGTCTGCTGCAGGATATACCTTGTCACATAGTAGTCTATTTGATGTCATTATCAAGTATTTTATCAATCAGGGTAATTATAATATTCATGAAATCAATGAAGCATTGTTTGCTTTTGACCAACCTTTATTAGGTGCTTAAAAATGTCGCTTTTCATGCGACCAACTCAAACTGAATTCTTGGTATCCTTCATTTATAAGTTAAATGAAGAGTGGAGGATGAAATGGGATGAAAAAGGGTATAACCGAGATAGTGTTCATTTTAGACAAGAGTGGTTCAATGTCAGGGCTAGAAACAGATACAATTGGTGGCTTTAATTCAATGCTGAATAAACAAAAAAAAGCCGAAGGAGAAGCTTTTGTCACGACTGTATTATTTAATCATGGTTATGAGTTATTGCACGATCGCATTAATGTAAGAGGTATATCACCTATTACTGATAAGGATTATGAAGTAGGTGGGACGACAGCATTATTGGATGCAATCGGCTTTACCATCCAAAAAATTGTAAATGTACAGAAGCGCACCAGTGTAGAAGAACGAGCGGGTCGGGTGCTTTTCATCATCACAACGGATGGTATGGAAAATGCCAGTCGTGAATTCTCCCCTAGCAAAATAAAGAAAATGATTGAACACCAAAAAGAGAAATACGGTTGGGATTTCATGTTTCTAGGGGCCAATATTGATGCCATTTCAACCGCTGCACAATTTGGCATCGATGAGGACTTTGCAGTTGACTATCATGCGGACAATGTAGGCACAAAATTAAACTATGAAATGGTAAGTGAGGCAGTAATAAAGCTACGACACGGGAAAAAAATCGACCGAAGCTGGAAAGAAGGAATTGAACGAGATTATAACCAACGTTCGAGAAACGATTACTAGGGGGGAGTTCTGATAGTGAATTTCAGTTAGCGAACTCGTGCTTAAGATTTTAAGATTGTTAGACTTATTAGTAATTGAAAAAGGAGTGGTTTCAATGAAAAGGTCAGCTATCTTTGATGAACATATGAAATATAGGGATATACAGGTTTTTTAACAATTAGCCACTCGTCTGTGTTATTCCGAAATAGATCTAAACATTCCGGTTCGTTTGGGAACTTTGACAGCCATAATACTTCATCGTAATTTTTATAACTAGAAACTGGCTTTTGTTTAAGTTGTGCTAGTTCTTTTATATATTGAATTAAATTAATCGCTTGTTCATTTAATGGTAATGTAGAAATCGGGTCCACCTCAATTCAATTTATCTAAGTTTCTACTAAGAAATTATAAGGATATTTTATCATACGAGATAGCTGATGGTTTGGATTTGAATTAATTGGCAATGGGAGATTGGGCCAGGAGTAATAAGGATGTTCATTAAAACTGGATTCACCATTCGTGAAAGAAGGGATAAGTTGTCCCTTTGGCTCTTCATATAAAAATAAGAGATTAAAAAAATTCTAATGACGGATCCTGACCTACATTACGCTGAAGCTTAGTGTAATGAAGGTCAGGATCCTCCCCCAATTACCCTCTTTTTTCAATAACAATAATCGTTTGGAATTTATAGTAGATTCTCAATTCATGGGACAAAGTCTCACTACGTCCCTCGGGATTGTAGCAATTAAAGACAGTCTATACATACTCCAAATACTAGTCATTATAAAAAACTGTAAACAAAGTAGAACACCTCACTATATGAGGAGTCCTACTTTTCTACCAATAATTCTTATAAGCATTTCCCGGTCCAATACGAGCTCTTTGATTCCAGCTGCTGCTAGCAATTCTCTCGTATTGGTGTCGTTGAATTGTAGATTTTTCCCCCAATAGTCATAAAATACACTCATTGGTTTATTGAAGGATTGTTCTTCTGGTGACAATTCTCCTGTATAGTCCATTGGAACCATCTCTATATTAGGTATATTAAAATGCTCCCGAAGTAGTTCGAACATGACCTTGTTACTTGGTGGATTGGAATTGGTGATATGGTAGATTGTATTACCTTTTGCATAAGCTAACGCTGCTGTAAGCACATCAACCACGTAATCTACAGGCACCAAGTTTTGAGCAGTGTCTTGATTGCATAAAAACTTGAAGCTTCGATTTTGTAATTCTTTTTTTCGGTCTAATTTTCTTTTCAGGAGTTCAAGGCTTTTAATAACTCCATACAAAGCAAAGGAAGTCTCGGCTTCTCCTGTTTTAGAATCACCAATAATAATGGAAGGCCTAAAAATACTAATATTGAAATTTTTCTGGTACTCAAAAACTAAATGTTCTGCATGGCATTTGCTTTCTTCATAAGGATTGATAAATTGATTGTCAACTGGGTGTAGTGTTTCTGCCCCAAATAGTTGCTGTCCAAGTGTATATGCCGTACTTACATGGAAAAAGTTTTTCGCTTTAATTTCCTTTGACAGCTCTAAAATATTTCTAGTTCCTTCAAAATTAATGGCAAATGTTTGATCTTTTACGTTCTCATCAAAGGATAGGAATGCTGCCACATGGTAAACTGTGTCAATAACTCCTCTTAAAAAATTTACTACTTCAACAGGTAGACCTGCTTTCCTTTTAGAAACATCCCCTTCGACCAAAATCAGGTTCTTTTGGAGATCTGTCGGTATAGAAGAAAATAGTGCCTCGGCCTTTTTCGAGTTTCGAATCAGTCCATAGACGACATGTCCTTGCTCTAGCAGATTTTCTGTTAACTTTTTACCAACAAACCCTGTTGCACCTGTCACAAATATGTTCATCTTTTCTCCTCCGAATTCGTTCTTGTTTTATAGAACCTAAAGTTTTTGAGTTTAATATATTAATATACAAGACTAGTATTTCATAAATAGAAAATTCATAACTTCATAGCTAGTGGGCACCAACTCACAAACCACCCTAATGTATTCTAGCATTACGTAAGATATTCTTTCCACAATAGTGCTATTTCTTTCACAACGTTATCTAAGTCACTTCTGCCATCTTTACCTTGCGTGACAACTTTGTGTGCAGCGTAATTCTAATCTTGCATTAGTTCATCTTTAAGAAGAACAATTCGTACATAAATTGCTTATTTAGTTCTCCGTTTCTTCCCCAATCGACCTCTCCAAAACAAACCTTGTACAAGCATGTTTTACTTTGGTTTGAGACTACAGTGTGCTCTTCAATGGGCTTCTTTTTTATCCACAAGTCTTCACCCTATAGATAGGTTAACTTGATTTTATAACGAAAGCGTAAAAATCTACTAACCCTTATTTCTGCTAAATATGGAATTTAGCTCCTATTTGCTAACAAACTTCCTATAATGTTTATAGAGCGAGACTATTTGGGGTAGCTTCAAGTGGCGACTTGACGGATTATTATATCAACACTTGTATCTTAACATCAAAGAAACCAGTTAATTTAATGGAAAACTTAAAGCTCAAGGCCAAAAAATTATGGGACAAAGTCCCTGTCACTATGTCCCTGAAAGAGATCCTAATAAAAGAATATTCTCCAGCTTGTGTGGAGATGGAAGGCTCTGCAATAGGGCATGTGGCATACATGAATGAAGTACCGTTAATCATAATACATTGCATATCCGATCTTGCAGATGAAGAGGCGGGTATGAGTTATGAGAAGTTTGAGGAGATAGCGGGGGAGAGGTCGGCTTTGGTTGTGGTGGGGATGGTAGAGTTAATATAGTAAAACGTCTGTTCAATCCTGACCACCGATATCTTCAGAAAAAAACGAGTTTATTTAAGAAACGATAAAACACTCATAAATGGTGATAAATCATAGTTTAAGAGTGTTTTTTACTAGTTGAGAAAAAAGGTGGGCTTTGAACCCGATTGACACATTTTTTACACAACGAATCTCATATAATAATAGTTATTTCCAGTGTGGAATATACTAAATAACTTAGATTAGCTAGTTTTTTATGTGTAATAAAGCTATGTTTGCAAGATCACTTACAAAGATAATTTAAAGTATAATATAAGTATTGATGAGATGTACTTGATTTACTAATTAAATAGTAGTTAGGAATATCACAACCCCTTAATACGTTGTAGACTAGATACTGTGTACCAACATATGTAAGGATACTGGCCTTTAATAAAAAGGCCCAATGTGAAAGAGAAAGTACCCAATACTCACTCAAGTGGATACTTCTTTCCATTCTTCACTATCTTTTCTTCTACAATCTCTTTAACATCCAATCCAAGGTCAGAACACAACATAAATGAGTAGATTAAGACATCAGCGATTTCTTCACGGATGTTTTCTTTATTAGTTTTTAGTGCATCCTCGCTATTAATCCATTGAAAGTCTTCAAGAAGTTCAGCTGCTTCAATAGAGATAGAGATAGCAAGGTCTTTGGGATTGTGATATTGTCTCCAGTTACGCTCATCTCTGAATTTGTTAATCTTATTGATTAAGTGCTTAATATCGCTCATGCCTTTCTTCTCCTTTCTAAATCTAATAGATGTTTTCTTAGTTTTGGATCTGTAGCATAAATGTATAAGCCGCTGATTCCTCTTTTCATTAATACATTGATGGAATTGAGGATGATTTCTTCCTTAATTTCTTGGTTCTTCTCTTGTGATAAGTCAGAGCGTGAAGCAAATGCCCCTGTATCTTTGTATTTAGAAACTTCAATAAATAGTTTGTCTTCATCTTCATTATAGCTAACCGAAGGGCCAAGAACTACACCGACATAGTTAAGATCAAAGCCTTGAACAGTATAGATAGAGCCTACTTCTTTAATGGATTCCGGATTCTCAGCCCATGCTACATTATTCATTGTGTTATTCCAAGGCATGTTTATTCCTTCTTCATCGACTATATATAATTTCTTATCTTTCTTATGTAAGTAGTCAAAGGTTGAGACAATACGCGATAGTCCAACTTCATTATTCTTACTTTCTATAGCCGTTTTAAAAGACTCAGCATCTTCGAAAACCTTAAGCTCAAAAGAAGAGTCTGTTTCTACCGGAAGTGGAAGAACGTCTTTGGCGACAAAATGATTAATCCAATTTATTGTTTCAGGACTAGCATTCATCCTCATTTGGTCTGTTAACTTTACGGTTTTTGCGGAATAGTGTCTCGTTATTTCCTCAAGCAAACTATTGTTCCAATAGCTTTTTATCTTCAATACTTGCTTTGGATCAAAGATGACGATGGTAATCTTGCTACGTTTAATAATTTCATCCAATTGATTTTTATAGTTAAAATTGTTATAGCTATCTTCCTTCGTCAATAGTAAATGCGCCTCGTCAATGAGAACAATATCTGCTAAAGTATCCGATTTCGTTTTCTCATTAATAAACGGTGTTGGCTTCATGAGATTCTTTTTCTTTATATTTGGCAAGCTGTTGGCAATATTTTTATACGTCTTTAGCATCTCGCCATTATTCACAAGCAAGTAATTATCGGTTCCTTGTAGAAGAGAGCTATTATCCTTAGATAGATCCTGAAGAGTATTAAACAAAGAGCTTAATAGGACACTTTTACCCGTCCCAGCATCTCCTTCAACTGTAATTACATGGTTGCCTTCTAACTTGATATGTTCCTTACAGAAATTAAGAATTTCATTTTTAATGTCTAGCTGCAGGGGGGATAATTCCTTATAAGGTGATAGTTTATAAATATCTTTATTCCTAAGGTTTTCAAGGGTATCACTCACAATTTTCTCCTCACGAAGCTTCTCCCAAATTGATTGAAAAAGATCTTCATTATAGAAAGATTTCTCATAATAATTGTGCATTTCCCTTAAGCTGGTCTGACTAACATTTTGTAGTTGATAGTAGTTATCGGCAATAAAATAATTTATCAAGTTTGACTCAATATTATACGTAGCTGACTGATTAAACTTCTTATGTCCGATTAATATAGTGCGGTTCAAATCTTTTCGCCTTTTATCCTCTAAATGATTCTTCAGCCTTCTGGTAGCCTGAACGGTTTGTCCAATATAAGCTGATGGCCTTTTTTTCTCGTTATAAAGAATATAGACGATAGGATAATTATTTAGATGAACTGTCTTAACGGTATAGTCAGCATCTCGAAAAAAATCTCTCTTTTCAAATACTAATTCACTCATACTAGGGCCTCATAATATCTTTTTAGATAATAATAACATATTTTAATGTAAAGAAATTAGCAATTTATGGATTTAAAAGGATCATCTAGTATATTATATAAATATTATATTCGTCGGTATAATAGGTGAAAGAAAGGGAATCATCAATGGATTAAACTAGGTTACAGCCTAATAGTTTTTATCTTAAAATGAACCGCTAGAATAATTAGTCCAACTGAATGTACAATATAAGAAAATTTATCTAGAGATTATTGTTAAACTTTGTATATATATGTAATTTTATGGTAGTGTATAGGTGGGACGTTAAAGCTCTTAAGCAAATAAAATAATATAAATCATGCATATAACCTTTTGAACTGATAGCTGAAAATGTTAAACTGAATGCTAAAGTAGTTAGGGAAAGTGTGATCAGTATGAATTCTATGTACTTAAATAGATTCTTTAGTAAAAAGTATTTGTTGAATTCGTTGTTTACAGATGAATTCATTGCAGAATCATTTAATGATGAAATAAACAAAAATTATAAATTTTTGACAAAAGATTATAGGAATGAGTTTTTCTTTAAAAATACATTATTTAATAAGCTAGTGTTGGGTAAGTATAGTTTAAATACTACTTCTGCATTTAGTGAGGTTGTTGTTGGTAAATCAAAGGCAGATTTTGTTTTAATTAATCATAGTAAAGGGATGGTTTACGAAATAAAAACTGACCTAGATAATTTAGACAGATTGGTATATCAATTGGATGATTACTCCAATGCCTTTAGTGAGGTGTACGTTGTAACTTCTGAGAAGAATTATTATCCCGTATACAAAGTAGTAAAAGAATCAAATCCATCTGTTGGCATTATTGTTTTAACAGATAATGTTAGCTTAAGTGTTAAGAAAAAAGCTATTAAAAATGATAGTAATCTTAATCATGAGGTTTTATTTAAGTTGTTGAGAAAAAAAGAATATGAACAAATTCTATTATCTAAGTTTGGATCCTTGCCCGAAGTAAAGCCTGTACAGTATTTCAAAGCATCTTTGCAATGGTTTATAACTATAAACATAAATGAAGCTCAAAGATTGGTATTTAATCAGTTAAGGCAGAGAATTGATACAGAAGGGTATCACCTTTTAAAGCAATTACCGATCCCGATTAGATGGCTAATTTACACGGGTAATTTCAATTATAAAGAGTTACGTGAGATATCTGGAAAACTAAATATACACTAGGGGGAGAGATAATGTATTTTCCGATAATTAGAGGAAGACAATATGATTTACTAGCTATTAGGGAGCTACAAGCAAGTAAAATTTTAAATGAAAGAATCATTCCAATCATTGAGCCTATTAAGTTAAGTTCTACTTTATTGTCTACTGTCAATCTATTCGAAGAGAACCAAAGAGATTTAATTATTATTGCGAATCCCAAAGTTGGTTCGTTTACGGGTGAATTAGCTCTTCCTAGTGTTTATCAACAATTTAGAGAAATAATGCTTAATGATTCAGTTATTATTGGACACTATTGGAATAAAGAATCAGATAATCAAATTAAGCAGCTTCAACAAGAGTTTAATATAAAACTAGAGGACCTAGCCATTATCCATTCTGAGAGAAGTCTTGTACCTATGTATAGAGAAGTTTTTAACGAAGAAAAGGCTCTATTTAATGTAATTCCAACTGATAACGCTTTTAAAAGGCAATTGCGAGGTCAGGACATAGTGGGAGTAGATGATAAATTCAACAAGCTCTCCAGAAATGTAGATTACATGGATCAAGAAAATGAGTTCTTTTCAGAAGAACATCTTTTTTTCAAAGATGAAGGGTACATTGGATTTTCAGATTTTTCTATTGTAGGAGCGGAATATAATGAAAGTGGTTTTGCACCATATGCGGTAGCAATCCACATTGTTTATCCAAATTCAGAAAATGCACTAGAAATTATGCATTTCGTATCAGATTCTAACAGCGATACAAGTGACCCTGCAGGTAAGTTTTCAGAAGCCTTGGAAAAATTAATAGATTGGTATCAACAATTTATTTCAGATGAAAGAATGAATACTATAGCTATGAAGTGCTTTTTGAAACACTATGAAGAAGGTACTTACCCTGGTTTACCGACTCTGAAAAAGTTATCTATTATGCATCATCTGGAATTAATCGGTAGTTTGATAGACTAGGAGATGGAGTATATGAATTGTTGTGTTAAATGTTTCATGTCTTCAGAAATAAAAAGTATCATAAAAAGTTTAGGTAAGACTGGTGGTTGTGATTTTTGTGGCAGTAACAATGTACATGTTTATAATCTTCATAACGATAATGGATTAGATGATTTGTTTTATGATATTTTAAGCATATTTAAATTAGGTACAGATTTAATTGCTGACGGTTTTTCTCAATATAAATTAATTAGTATAAAAGATGAGTTTGAGAGAAAATGGAATATCTTTAACAATTTTGATGGTAGAAAAATTCATCTCTTTTTAAACTCACTTCTTGAACGAAATTATGCAGATAAACTTAATTTTCTAAATAACCAAGTTGGAATTATAGAATGGATGAATGAAAGATATCTCGAAAAGAAATCGGTATTAAAAGGATATTCATGGGAAGAATTTGTAACTTATATTAAACACGAAAATCGATTTCATTCAAATCATGTAAATTATGAGGTACTAAAAGATTATATAGAAAGACTTACAACTAATGTAGAGGAAGATACTTTCTATAGAGCAAGAATTTCAAATAATAAAGAGTTAGATGAAGATGAAATGGGAGCACCTCCTCCATCATCGGCAACAGCTGGTAGAGCGAACTCAGAAGGAATTAGTCATTTATACTTAGCAAGTGATACTGGTACAGTAATTAGTGAAATACGCCCAAGCCTGAGTGATACTGTTTATATCGGCAAGTTTCCAATTAGTCAAGAGTTAAAGGTAGTCGATTTTAGATTACTAAAGAACTTAGATGTTTTTGCATTCACTGACCCTACAATGTATGCAATAAACTTAGATACATTTAATGAAATGGCCAAAGCTATATCTAAGCCAGTTCGTAGTGGGGATAGTAAGTTAGATTATTTACCTACGCAATTCATTGTTGATTACATAAAAAGCCTGAATGAAACTGAATCAGCAGGCTTTCATGGTATTGTCTTTGAGAGTACATTAAGTACTACAGGTTATAATCTAATGATTTTTGACCCTAATCTATTAAGGTGCACAAGAGTGGAAAAAAGAATAATTCAAACCCTAAACTATACTCATATTCAATGTGTTTAATGAATCTTGACTTATTATATAGAATTATATAATTTCAGCCAAATTAGGATAAGACGAGCTGATTTTTAATTGTTTAATTAGAGTATTAAAATTGAACAAACAAAACACCAATGCTTTTTTTGCCTCTTAAATAATCATGGTTAGCCATATCATAAGTAGTATCTTTAGGTAAACACCACTACACCATTATATATCTGCGATCACCACCCAAGCCATGTGGAGTGTGTGTCCATTTAGTCATAAAATAAAAATCTGCAATTTAGCATCCAATACACCTTAAAAATATAGGAGTATTTAAGCACCCCAATAATAGTAAGGAGTCCTAATAATGGACTCCTTTTATTTTGAATACAAGTTAGCAGTCTATAATAATGCTGCTGTTTGTAGAGACTATGTTTATAAATGGGATTTGTAATGGTAGTACAAATCAAGTGGATTGTCCCTGAAGTTTAAACAAAAAGACCAGTTCTTTAAGATGAATTTTTATTTTACTTAGAAAGAAAGTAGTATAAAACGTGTGATTAATCGCACGCGGTTACTAAGTCATTAAGCGAGCTAAACAACCCCACTGTTATGTTCACCAATAGTTACTCCCTCTGATGAACATTTACATCCATCTTAGGCAATCCAACAACATCGAACGTAGCTGATGCAAATTGAATCTGCTCAGGACTGTTATCAATCTCCTCTAGAATCCTCGTAAAGAGGTGATCTTTTGTCGTTCTTCTTGTACGGTAATCGACCACATAGCGAAGGGTGTATTCTACCCAGTTATCATTTGCGATGACGGTCACCATAGGTTGGGTGCTGGCATCTTCAATTAAGTATTTTTTTACCATGTCGTTCCAGTGCTGTTGCGCTTTGATTGAATATTCACCTGTAATTTCCATTCCGACTCTTGAAATTAAGTTTTTAACCTCACGATAATCGCTCCCATATTTAATCGGTATTTTAATTTCATCCCAAAGAAACGGAAAGTCATTTGAGTAATTATAAAGGGGTTGTTTAAAAACAAAACTATTGGCAACCCGAACAATTCGACCATTATACAAATCACCATCTACCCATTCGTTGACTTCCATGATTGTCGTTCGTAATATGCCGAGGTCGATCACATCCCCTTTAATGCCTCCCATTTTGACACGGTCACCCGTCTTGAAAATATTTCCGATTAAGATGGAAATCCAACCAGCGATACTGATGATGACCTCCTGCAAGGCGAATGCGATTCCGGCACTAGCCACACCCAGCACGACGGTAATTCCTCCGAGTTGGTCACTAAAAACAACGGCAATAAAAATGAGAGCAATTACATAACCGAAGATGTTGATCATTTTTCTCGTTTTATAAAAATTGTCAGGTTCCTTCACGTATTTGTTCATGCTTTTCTGAAGTAATTTCGTAATAATAATGACGAGCGTAATTCCAATAATGATAATGGCTACTTTCGTTAGCAGTAGGTTGGATAAAAGTTCTCTTATACTTTCTTCCATGTAAGTTGCTCCTTTCTTATAAAAATAGATCTATCTTAATCAAGAATTCTATGAAAATTTCCTGTGTGTTTTGGAAGAGGAGGTAAAACCTACTCGGGTAAGTGATTGATAGACCCTCAAGATTTGTATTCCTCATAAATTTCCCTATCTTAGAGTTTATAAACGGTTGGCACCGAAGTTAAACATTATTTGTCTGTTTTTAATAAAATTAATAGCCTCTATGTACCTACTATTTCTTATTCAAGGCTTCAAGAATGGACCGATTATATAAAAGGTTTTAAACTTTCTCACTAAGGAACCATCAATGGTTTTTTCTAGGTATAGAAGATTTCTACGTGAACCCTAATGTTTAAATCCTATTAAACTGAGGTAAAAGTTAAGTAGACAAACAATTTGGATACTGGTGATTTTCAAAAAGCCAGCTACTAGTTAAGGAGGAATTAGAATGCTATCCATTAAAACGAATGACATGCCTAAGGTAATAGAGGTGGAAATAGAAGGAAAGGTAACAGAGGGAGATATTAATGAATTTAAGGACTACTTAAAACAGAAGGAGCAAAAAGAAGATGGTGTTAATGTGATGCTTACCGTTAACGAAATGAAATATTCTTTTGAAGGTTTTATAGAAGATATTAAATTTGAAGCCAACCATTTGGATACATTCAACAAGGTTGCTGTTTTAAGTGATAAGAAATGGATAAGTGCCTTTGGTAAACTTGCTAATCAAATACCAGATATCGAAGTCGAAAATTTTGAACTCAGTGAGAGAGATAAGGCTGTTGAGTGGATTACTCAATAGATGGAAAGGAATGAGACGATGTATACACTTAACAAAGGAAGTGCACAAATAGAACTAGTAAATATCCTAGAGGATGCATTAAATCGTGAGTTAACATTAGATGAATTAAGATTATTTAACTATGAGAATAAGAAGGACCAGATCATTGGCCTGGAACTCATGAAGGAACTTGTTAATATGCATAAGACTTATTAGCACAGAGATATATAAGAAAGAAGAAGCAGTCCAAATTATCATTCGGACTGCTTCTTCTTTAGATTAGTATTCGGGGTGACCTTTTACCAGTTCTACGAAATTATCTATATAAATCCACTTAAACGAGGAAGTGAGAAAGAAAGTGTAACAGTAAACTTCAGCATGGAGCTTAGAATTACTGACCAGCAGACTTGTTTAAAAATAATCCAATTGAGTTCTTAAACCCCATTAACATCTGAACTAGTGTAAATCACGTCAATATTTAAATACATGTTGTCCAATCACAAAGGCAGTTGCTCGGGAGTCAAGCCATCGACTTGTTGCTATGGTTGGATTATAAAAGAATAGTGAGTCTCCTGCAATATTTCTCATATGTGATAGAGCAGCATGAACAGCTTGAATTGATTCTTGATCTGCTGGTTTATTGATTTGTCCATTTGAAACAGGCTGGAATTGACCTCGTTGATAGATGACTTCTCTAATTGTGTTAGGGAATTTAGGGCTTTCCACTCGATTTAAAACGACATTGGCTACTGCCACTTTGCCTTCAAATGGTTCAGTTTGAGCTTCAGCTCGTACAATTCTAGCCAATAAATCTATTTCATAGTCAGAGAGACTAAGAGTGTTAGACGTGGCCTGTTGGATTTTAACAGTGTTACTGCTTTCTTGGGAGGTTTCATGATAAATTTCCGCTGTGATTTCTTCTTGCATTAGTAATTCACTAGAGCTTTGATCTATATTTGTATGAATAACTTGTCCGACCAAAATCAGATCAAGGTTTTGAATTTGTGGGTTAGCTTCTGCTAATTCTTGTAATGTTAAACCATATTCCTTTGCGATTTCTGTCATTGTGTCCCCTTTTTCTACAGTATATGCAAATGCAGAATCAGCCATAAAAAGAGTAGCTAAAAATACTAGCGCAAACATTAGTTTTTTCACAATACAGTCCTCCTAAAGGTTTCATTATTGGGTATCTCTTGTATGTCCTATTTCTATGAATGAAAAAAATTGAATAGTATTACAGCTTGGTTACATGAATGTTACAAGAGGTTATCAATATGTAATTAATATAAATGGTAGAGGGGTTATTCTAAGATTCCTTACTGATAAATAGTAATAAGGGCTTAGCCAAAGACCAATGTCGGATGAGTAGAATATAATGTTGAAACAAAACAATACCCATAAACAAGACTGAAAGTTATAATTGAGAGAGGCCATTTGGTTGTGGTATTTAAATTTAAATAGGGAGGGAAGTATATGGCACTTTTTAATTTCTTTAACAATAAATGTGCAATTTGTAAGAGAAAAATAAAACCGTTGCGAAAGTATCTTAGTGATCATGGTAAACAAATTAAAGTTTGTTTAGAATGTTCTACCTATGCTGAAAGAAGAGCCTATAAAAAAGTGAAGTGATTGAGATCCTCTGTAGGAAAACAATCACTTCACTTTTTTTAATTCATAAATGAAAATTGTTATTTTAAAAGGTTTAAAACATCCCTGGTATGATAAAAGCAAAAAACAAACCATTCCCTATACCGTGTGTAACTGCAGCCATCCAAGTGCTTTTGTATCTTTGCGCCATAAATGAAATGAGGAAGCAGGTAGGAATAAGAACGATAAAGTTCCATTTTAAAAATGCATGAAAAAAGAACAGCCATAACGCCCCGTGAATCACCCACGCCCATTTTCCAAAGGCGATTTCCTGACGAGGCAGAATATACCCTCTCCACCAAAATTCTTCTCCTACTATATTGCAGACTAGACAAGCTAGCCATACTAATAGTATCCACCAGTTGCCTTCCAATGGAGTACCCATAAATTCAGTGAATGGTAGTACGAGAGTTTTAGTAGGATCAATAAATTCAGGAAGTATTTCCGGTGGTGCAAAGAAAGGAATGGAAGCTAGTAGTTTGCTAGTGAATTTGAGCATTTCCTCTAAGACCATGATTACTAGGAATGTTCCTATCGAGATCATCCACATTTTCTTATTCATCGCTTGAAGACGAAACCTTTTTACGAATGCCTCTTTCGTAACTGGATTTCCTTCAATTTTATAAGCGATTAAAGAAGTAAAGAAAAGTAATCCGAGGAGCCCGTACAAAGCTAAAGGAAAACTTATGATTAATGGAATGCCTATTGAATCCAGATAAGGTACCCCGTAGTAGATGTTTATATAAAGGATGATACTAGGAATACCGAAATAAAGCAGTGATTCACCCAGATACATTGGTTTTAGTTCTTTAGCACTCACAAATCATTCTCCTTTTGGGTTATATCTGAATTCATAGCCTATACTTCATAAAAATAATTGTAAAATTTTGTTATTCCTTTATAAAAATACCACAACTTCCCTCACTGTAATAGTCAATTTCTAAATTTTTCATTTTAATGTTAAGTAAAAGTAGTTGGGATTTTATGTTAATATTATAGAGTGGGAGTTACCTAACAATAATGATAAGAGGTGGATGGGGTTTGGAAACATTCAATTTATCAACTCGCTGGAATTTGGATCATCTTCAATGTGGTCTTGACTTGGAAAAATTTAAAAATCATTTATGTAATATTAAAGAAAAGTTAATAGAAATTGAGGAGTATTCAAATTCAAATCCCTTATATGAAAGTGACCTAATAACAATCTCTCAGTTAATTAAGCAGATTGAATCAGCTGAATCCTTTTATTATTGTTTAACCACAGAAGATATAGAGCCATCTCAATTAACCTCATTAAATGGAATCATCTCAATGTTAAAATCACAAGTTTATTCCGTTATCTCCAATTTGCAAGAAAGACTAAATAATTTGAGTGAAACACAGTTTACTGAGTGGGCGAACCATGTTAAACAGCCTAATTTTCTTGCTGAATTGGTTAATGCTAAAAAAAGTGCAAGCAAACAAGAAAAGATATTTTCAAGCTTTGCTAGAGAAACATTAAGTGGTCTTGAAGACCTTTATGTACAAGTCCGAAATAATATAAAAGTAAAACTAGATGCTGATAATGGAGTAAATGAATTATCTTTTACTGAAGCAATTAATTTATGCCTAACACACCCAGAGCAATCTAAAAGGCATCATGTATTCAAAGAACTAAACAAAACCCTTGAAACACAAGAGAATATCTTTGCTTCGATATATAATCAAATGGTAGGACTAAGACTTAATGAAAACAAGATAAAAAAGGTAGATTTCCTTACCGAATCTTTAAAATTAAATGGCATATCTAGCACAACACTTACTGCAATGTGGGATGCAGTAGAATCGAATATACAAGAGCTTTCAGGTTATTTCAATTCCAAAAAGAAAGCTGGAACTGGTAAAATCTCTTGGCATGAATTGATGACATCATCTCAGAATGTCTCTATTCAGTTTACTTTCTCACAAGCTGTTGATGAAATAACAAAGTCTCTTTTGCAAATTGATACTAACATGTGTGAATTTGTAAAAGAAGCAATAACAAAAGGATGGGTAGATGTAGAGCAACGTAAAACTAAACCACCTGGTGGATTTTGTGCTCCATTTATTTCAGAAGGTGAATCACGCATTTCATTAAGTTTTGACAATAGCATAGATAGTGCTAGAAGACTTGCACACGAACTTGGTCATGCTTGGCATTTTAAACAAATGAAAGATACCCCTTCACTACAATTTTCAGATGATACGTTTGAAATGACCATGGCGGAAACCTCTTCAATCTTTTTTGAAACTGCATTTATTGATCATATAATTCAAAATGCTAAAGAAGCTTCGGTTAGAAAAGCAATTCTTGGTTCAAAGATTGAGCGGAGTCTAAATTATTTAATGTCAATAAGAGGAGCTTTCTTATTTGAGGAAAAGTTTTATAAGTGTAGAAAAAAAGGAAAATTAGATGCAAAACAGATAGAAGAACTTTCGTTAACATGTCAAGAAAAAGCATATGGAAGTAGTTTAAGTGAATATGAGCCTTTTGTGTGGATTAAATATGGACAGTTCTATCAAGCGACTATTCCTTTTTATAATTATCCTTATTCTTTTGGGTTTTTATTAAGTATTGGACTCTTAGAACTAGCTAGAGAGGATAAACAATTTAAACAAAAGTTTCAGGGGTTCCTAAGTGAAACAGGGATCCTGCCGCTCGAACAGTTATTTAAGAAACATTTCCAAATTGAAATTTCACAACCAGATTTTTGGCAACAATCGGTACAAAGATTAATACAAGATATAGGACAATATAACCGACTTTCGTGAAGTATTGTATTTATAGTAACGGTGAGTGATTGCTGAACAAGGGCAGTCGCTTCTTTCGCTCGGTAAGGTTAGCTGAATAATATAAATCTAATATTATGAAATTAGGAGAGTGATTGTATTAGAATTCTTACAATCTTACTATTTTTCAGTTTTTCTGTTACAGGTTGCTCTGAGGAAACACCAACAACAGAAGGTTATGTACTTGAAGTTGAAGAAGGAAGAATATTAGTTGCAGAGGGTGTTACATTGGAGCAATATAAGGAAATCAAAGGTAAAACTCTTCGTAAATTGGATGAGGTAAAAATCTCATTAATTTATCTTAGTTACGATCAATCTAGTATTTTAAGAATAGGTAACAGAGTTGAGGTATGGATTGAAGGGGGTATTGATGAGTCTTTCCCTGCTCAAGCAAGAGCAAAGAAGATTGAAGTGAAAAAATAATATGCCCTTTAGTTGATGTTAAACCAAAAGAAGTTGCGTTGACTATACAATCGTTGATCAAGGGGGATACTGCTGTGAAAGATTGCGTGTTTTGTCATCCAAGATTAGAACCAAATCAGAACATAATAATGAGTAATGACTATTGTATGTTTTTACAGTTAGACCAATCTAAAATAAAAGGAAGCCAACTCGAAGGTGCAGGACTTATTGTTCCAAAGGCACATAGGGAAACAGCTTTCGATTTAACTCAAGAAGAGTGGAGTGCTACATATGAGCTTCTTCATGAGGCGAAAAAATACATAGATGAAAACCATCGACCCCAAGGATACAATCTTGGATGGAACTGTGGGGATGTAGGTGGACAGCATATTTTTCATGCTCATTTTCATGTGATTCCACGATATGAAGATGAACCACTAGCGGGAAAGGGTATAAGATATATGTTCAAAAGTTCAGAGAATAATAGGGTGAAGTAAATGGGAAAGATGATACCAAAGAGAATACATATTATTGGATCTGTAGGAAGTGGGAAGACTACGTTAGCAAAAGATTTATCTTCAAAATTAAATATCCCGTATTATGAATTAGATAATGTAGTTTGGATTAGGGATCAATCAGGAGATATAAGAAGAACGGAACAGGAAAGAGAAGAGTTTCTTGATAGTATTATACAATCTGAAAGCTGGATTATTGAAGGAGTCCACAATGAGGATTGGGTAAGGAACTGTTTTCATAATGCAGATTTAATTATCTTTTTAGATCCCAATTATTCAGTAAGAACTTATCGAATCATTAAAAGGTTTATTAAACAAAAACTTCGATTAGAGAAGTCCAATTATATACCAACATTAGAAATTTTTTTTAAAATGTTTAAATGGAATCGGTATTTTGAAGAGGTGGGAAAAGTTAATTTTTTCAGTAATTACGCTAAACATAGAGACAAGATAGAAGTTGTTAAAAGCACTAAAAGGATTATGAAATACTTTAACTGATGGGAGCGATTGCTAAATATTATGCAATCGCTTTTTTTGTATATGTACTGGATAGTTTGCCAGTTAAATAGAAAATAATGTTAATATATTCTAAAGCGACCGAGGAGTGTGCCATTTAAAACAAAGAGTTAGAATGTTGAAAGGAGATGGAAGATGGCTAAAAAAATTGGAAGTGTGGTCTTTGCAATCGTCATCATTTCTCTTATATTTATTTGGGTAATCTTCAACAATAAAATAATAGAAGAGAATAAGTATGATAAAGTAAGCATTACAAAATCGGGAGAAATCATTCAAGTTATCACGAATAAAGACGATATTCAGAGACTGATTTCTGAGATAAATAATAGCCCAAGAACATTAACACTTAGAAAAGGGTTTAAATATGACTATTTACCTCATGGTGTAGTAACATTTGAAAATCAGAAAGAGAAAATAGAGGTAGGTATTGTATACCCAATAGGGAATATTTTGACTAGATACTGGGATATTAAAACCGAGTTTGATTTAGAAAGTGAACCTAAGTGAAACAAACTTTCTATTTAAATAGTGTGTTAGACTAATAACCCCAGTAGCCCGTACAAGACAAAAGTGGAATTCAATGGATTGAGTTCTGCTTAAAACCTAGATAAAAGATTAGCTGTAAACTGTTTAATAATGTCTGTGACCTCTTTTTCCTTTTGGGTTACCCTCCAGATATAATTGGGTAGCGGGAACATGTCATCATCTATTTTGTAGGGAATCGTAATAATTTCATTTTTTACATGTGGCGGCAAGGAGTGGATGATATATTGGGTCGAAAGGCTAATGGCCTTTCCATGAATCACCATATGTAACAAAGCTTCCATATTATTAGAAATGAGAGCAACTTGGTTTGTCTGATCGCCTAAGAATAGTTTGTCTGCAATCATTTTGATGAAGGGGTCATTGTATAAAACGATGGTTTCGTTTTTGATGTCGTCACTGGAAATAATGGTATTAAAACGTAATAACGAGCTTTTGGGTACAACTAGTACGGCTTCATCCTTCATTACTGGATCCCAGGTTAATGCTTTGTCTTGGTGCTTGGTCCCGAACGAAACAAAGCCCATATCTGCATGTCCATTCTTCACATGGCTAATAACGACGGTCGTATCTCCTTCGATAATTTGAACATTTAAATAAGGAGAACTCTCGCGAAACTCCAGCGTAGTGTTTAAAAGTAGTGGAACTAAACCAGGAATCGTCGCAACTAGAATATTTCCTTGATTAATATTTTTAGTCAAAGATATGTCGTTTTTCATTTGATCGACAGTCTTTAGGATTGTTTTAGCATGTTGAATGACTTTTTTTCCTGCTGGTGTAGGGATCACACCTTTTCTAGTACGTGAAAAGAGCGACACCTCTAAAGCGGTCTCTAGTTGGCTAATCGATATACTGATGGCTGGAACCGTGATATGGTTCTTTTTGGCTGCCTTAGTAAAGGAGCCCATTTCTCCTACATCAACAAGATATTGAAGCTGGATCATATTCATTTTTTTTACTCCCTACTAAATATTCTATATATTTTATTTTAGCAAACTCTAAGTCTTCGAGTATAGGAGACTATCTAATTAAGTAAAATTTAATTGAGATTAAATCTTTTTAAATTTATTTATCTGAAAATTCATACTAATATAGTAGTATAGACAATAATGATTGATAAGAGGTGAAACGATATGGATTTCAAGAAGATCATGGTAGCAGGAAGTGGAGTATTAGGAAGTCAGATTGCGTTTCAAGTTGCTTTTAAAGGATTTTATGTAAGCGCTTACGATATTAATGAAGACGCCATTGTACGAGGTAAGGAAAGAATCTCGAACTTGATGATTCGGTATCAAGATGAGATAGGGGCTACAGAGGAAGAAGTCCGTTCTGCCTTTAGTCGTATTACTTTTAGCAGTGATTTAGCAAGTGCAGTGGCTGAAGCTGATCTCGTCATCGAAGCAATCCCTGAAGTTGCTTCTATCAAAACTGATTTTTATCAGAAGTTGGCGAAAGTTGCCCCTGAGAAGACGGTATTTGCTACGAATTCTTCTACCTTGTTACCAAGCCAGTTTGCTGAAGCGACAGGAAGACCGGAAAAGTTTTTAGCCTTACACTTTGCGAATGAGATTTGGAAAAATAACACGGCAGAGATTATGAAACATCCTGGAACAGACGCAGCCGTTTTTCAAGATGTCATTGGATTTGCGAAGGCCATTGGAATGGTTGCCTTACCTCTACATAAAGAGCAGCCTGGTTATATTTTAAATACATTATTGGTTCCTTTTCTTGAAGCGGCTCAGATGCTGTTCTTTGGAGAAGTTGCTGATCCTGAAACGATTGATAAAACATGGATGCTCGGAACAGGTTCTCCGTATGGTCCGTTCGCTATTTTAGATGTGATTGGCATCAATACGGTCTACAATATCGTACTTGCAAAAGCGCAAGCAACAGATGATTTAAGATACCATCAGGTCGCTCACGTGTTAAAAACAGAGTTTATCGATAAAGGAAAGCTAGGTAGAGAAACAGGAGAAGGCTTCTATAAATATCCTAATCCGTCTTTCATGGAAGCGGATTTTTTGAAAAGTTAGGGATTTACCAACAAAGGGGGTAAAAAGATGAATGATGAAAAGCTATTTAACGGGAAAAAGGAAAAACAGAAAGCGAACGTCATTATAATCGGAACTGGCTTTGGTGGAATCGGGACGGCAGTTAGGTTGAAACAGGAGGGTTTGGACGACTTTATTATATTAGAGCGTGGAAATGATGTAGGTGGCGTATGGCGTGATAACCAATATCCTGGCTGTGCTGTTGATGTGGAATCACATCTTTACTCATTTTCGTTTGCACTTAATCCCAACTGGACACGTGTCTTTTCTCCACAACAAGAAATTCATGCGTATTTAAAGGACTGCGTCCGTAAATTTGGCTTGGAGGACCAAATGAAATTCCAGCACGAGGTAAAAAGGATGGATTGGAATCATACGAAGGGTGAATGGATGGTTCATACGAGTAAAGGAGAGTTTAGTGCTCGTTTCGTTGTCGGTGCCTTTGGAGCACTTAGTGACCCAATGATTCCAAAGCTAAAGGGAATCGAATCATTTAAAGGAGAAACCTTCCATTCCGCTACTTGGCCAAAAGGATTTAATTCGAAAGGAAAGCGGGTGGCAGTGATAGGGACAGGAGCGTCGGCGATTCAGTTTATTCCGGAGATCCAGCCAGATGCAGAATCTTTACATGTTTTTCAGCGAACGCCTGCATGGGTGCTCCCTCGGTTAGATGGTCCAATCAGTTCGACAAAAAGAGGTATATACAAGAAGCTCCCGATTCTCCAAAAGGCAGTTAGGTTAAAAATCTATTTGCAGCGTGAATTAATGGTATTGGGTTTTAAAGATCCGAAAAAGATGAACCAAACTAAAAAGATAGCTCTTCAACACTTGCATGATTCAATAGAAGATCCCGTGCTACGTCAAAAGCTGACACCAGACTATACAATTGGCTGTAAAAGAATTTTGCTTTCGAATAAGTACTACCCGGCCCTTTCACAACCAAATGTTCATGTAAATACGAATGGTATTTCTGAGATTACAGAAGATGGGATTATTGACAGCAATGGAAATAGGACAGAAGTGGATACGATTATTTATGGTACAGGGTTCAAAGTGACCGATCTTCCTTTTGCACATCATATTTATGGGAAGAGAGGGCATTCACTTGCAACAGAGTGGAAGGGAAGCCCTAAGGCTTATATGGGAACAACCATTGCAGGTTTTCCAAATTTGTTCCTACTTCAAGGTCCGAACACAGGTCTAGGTCATTCTTCCGTTGTGTTAATGATGGAGGCTCAAATTGAACATATCATCAAAACGATGGAATACTTAAAACAAACCAAGCTCGATATCATTGAGCCCAAACAAATGGCTCAGCAAAGCTTTGTAGAAGAAACGAATAAAAGTATGGAAGGAACCGTATGGACTGCCGGCGGGTGTGCCAGCTGGTATCTTGATCAAACTGGACGGAACTCCACTTTATGGCCAGGGCATACATTCTCGTTCCGCAAGCTAGTGGCTAAGGTGAACCCTGAAGACTATGTGACTTGTAAAGCATCAACAATCGGAGATCATGAGGAGACCAAAGCCATGTAAGTTTGATATATGAAGAGAGTGGTTCGTTTCTCGTGAAATAATACTAACCTTATAGATTAATTGAAAGGCGATTAGTTTCTACTACAAGTTGGGTAGATGATTAATCGCTTTTTTTCTCTTTTTAAGAGGTTGTTGTATTAAATGTATAAATAACAAAGTAATAACCCGATTGATTGGAACGGAAGGTGCGAGACTCCTGCGGGAGCAGCGGGACAGGTGAGACCCCGGAGGCTTAAGCCGAGGAGGCTCACCGCCCGCCCCGCGGAAAGCGAAGCATCCTGGAGTGGAAATCAATCGACTGAGTATAAGGCAACAAAATATGTGACAAATTTACTAGTAAATATTTAATAGCCTAGTATATAATTAGTTGAAACTAATTCCTAATGTAATGGAGTAAAATAAATCATGAATCAAGAAATATATGGTTACGTAGTCGCTACCGTATTAGGTGGTATCCTAAGTCTATTATTATGTATATATGCCTATGTGAATATCAAGAATTCACCAGGTGGGAAATACTATATTTTAGCTACATTCATGGCTTCATTTTTCACTTTTTCATATGCTCAAGAATTATTAAGTACGAATCTTGAACAAATACTGTTCTGGGTGAAAATGGAGTATCTAGCACTTCCGTTTATTCCAGTATTTATTTTTCTAATGTGTATGGATTTTGTTGGGAAAAGGCCGAACCGTTTAGTCACTGTGTTTCTTTACGGAGTACCATTGCTAACCATTACGTTGCAACTAACCAATGATTTTCACCACTTATACTACAAATCTA
The DNA here is from genome assembly GCF_053903075.1 of Bacillus sp. AK128. NCBI lineage: Bacteria > Bacillati > Bacillota > Bacilli > Caryophanales > Bacillaceae > Bacillus > Bacillus sp. AK128. Next base: position 2,096,297 of record NZ_CP096379.1, read on the forward strand.
CTTCATTAAGAAGCGATACGGCGTACCCGATTGCACAGCTTGAAGGTGGGCCGGGGTTCCTTATTCATTCTTTATTTTTATATGGATTAGTGACAGCAAGTATCATTATATTATTAATGGAGTTTAAGACAGTATCCTCCAAGTTTAAAATTCAATTACTTCTATTGATGTTCGGTGTACTTGTTCCGATTATTTCAAGTGTTTTTTATATTATGGGCCTAAGTCCGAATGGAATTGATGTTGGTCCGGTATCGATGTGTGTCTCCTTTGTTTTTCATGGTATCGCCTTGCTTTCATTTAAGACGTTTGATATCGCTCCGATTGCTAGAGACCGTGTTTTTGAGAGTATAAATGAAGGTGTTCTAGTTCTTAATATGAAAAATGTCTTAATCGATTATAATCCATCTATGCAACAGGTCTTACCAACACTAAAACCTATCAGTATTGGCAAGCCTATTAAAGATGTTTTAAATGGGAATCCAGAGGTCCTTCATGTAATTACGAGGGAAATAGAGTCTGACTATCAATCAACTCAAAATGGCCAAACATACTATCATGAAGTGAAATTCAGCCCGGTCTTAAATAAAAAGGGTGTGCAGATCGGAAAAATAATATCATTTATGAATGTTACCAATCGGGTGTTGTTAGAGGCGAAATTAAAGAAAACGGCAAGTATAGATGGCTTAACCAACATTTATAACCGTTCATTTTTTATTCAAGAGTCTGAGAAGTATGTAAATAGAGGAGCAAAGGTTTCCATTTTAATGTTTGATATCGATCATTTTAAGAGGGTGAATGATACATATGGACATGCTAACGGAGATAAGGTTTTATGTCATGTAGTAGATGTCGTTAAGAATTCTATAGATGAAAAGAGTATTTTCGGTCGATTCGGTGGGGAAGAATTTCTCGTTTGTATCCCAGACGCTTCATTAGAAGATGCTCTAATTACAGCAAATAAAATTCGCCTTAATATTGAGAGTTCGTATATTAAAATCAATAACCAACCTATTTTTGTTACTTCTAGCTTTGGGATTGCCACGTCTGGCTATCCTCAAAAAAACCATTCCATACAAGAATTAATCCAACTAGCAGATCAAGCCCTTTATCTTGCAAAGGGGAATGGACGGAACTGTGCAGTACCGTATACTCCTTTAGTAAATAAGGTTCATTGAAAATGAGAAATGCCCCAGGCTAATTAGCTTGGGGCATTTCTGATGAGTTTTAAATTTAACCAGTTGGTGGTGGATCTGGTGAAATAGCCAATTTTCTGGCTCGTAAAAACTTGATTAAGTTTAATATAACCGTCTTGCTTACTGCATAGGTTGGGACAGCTAAAATCATCCCTAGCACACCAGCAATATTACCAGCGGCAAGTAATAGAAGAATAATTGTTACTGGATGAGTATTGAGTGTTTTCCCAAGAATCAACGGGGAAAGGAAATTTCCTTCGACTTGTTGGGCAACCACGAGAACGATTAAAACTAAAAAGGCTTTTGTAGGAGAATCGAATAATCCTACGATGACAGCAGGTGCACCACCAATTAGTGGACCTACATAAGGTATAATGTTGGTAAACGAAACCGTAATTGCCAGTACAAGTGCATACGGTAAATCAATAATGAGATACCCTATAAAGGATAGTATTCCTACAAAAAGACCTACTGTGAACTGCCCTTGAATGTACGATGAAAGAGTACTTCCTGTTTCCTTTAAGATGGTAAGTCCTTCTTTTCTATATTCGGTCGGTATAAACTTGGAAACCGCAATAGGGAAGTTGTGTCCATCTTTGAACATATAAAATAGTAATAGAGGAACCGTAACTAGAATAATCGCTATGTTTGCTACTAAACTAAGAATATTTTGGAAGCTACCAGTAATGAGCGTCGGTAACTCATTAGCAAAACCAACGAGTCTTAATCTTGCATCCTCTATTAAATCTTGTTGCTCAGTCATAAATAATTGGAACTGGGCAGATTGCGATAATCTCTCAAAATATTGAAATGCTTGGTTTGTATAAACAGGTAGAGCATTGGCTAGTGATGTAAACTGTTTCGTAATTGTTGGAACAAGATTAACAGATAGAAGAACAATTACTCCCACAAACAATACATAAATAATAATGATGGCAATGATTCTAGGAACCTTAAACCGCTGGATTAGATTCACTATAGGGTTTAATAGAAAATACAAAAAACCTGTAATCAAAATGGGGAAAAACAATGTGGTAATAAAAATCCCGATTGGCTGAAATAAAAAAGTGATCCTGGTTGAAACATAAACAATTAATACGATTAGCAGAATTTGAATGAGCCAATATTGTAATCTTTTTTTGGACATGGTTTACCTACTTTTTTTAGAATAATTTGGTTAATTATATCAAAAATAGGCTATTAGAACAATGAGTACTATTTTAAAGTGACTGTGGAAAGATACTATTTCAGTGTTTAGTGATAAGGTTTGTTCATGATACAATTTTATTGTTAAGTTTTAGAACTGAAAATTGTATCCTACAATTAGGATTGTCAATGACTTAAGTGACAGAGAGGTATGTATGGAAACTAGTAACGTATTCACACTGATTGTTCCAATGATTACGATTATAAATATTGTTCTCGCTGCAGGGGTTGTGTTTTTAGAAAGAAGAGATGTTGGTTATACTTGGGCTTGGGTGATGGTCTTATTTTTTATCCCGATTCTAGGATTTATTGTTTATATCTTTTTTGGTCGTCAGTTAAAACGGAAGAACTTCTATCGGCTTTCATCTGAAGAGAGGGAGTTTCTTCAACTGGCTGCAGACAACCAGCTTTCTTCTTTGCATGATGAAGAAAAAAGATCTCCTTTATTACATAAATATGCTGATTTAGTACGAATGAATTTAGCTTCCTCTAATGCTTTATTTTCAAATGATAATGAGATTGTCATTTTTAATGATGGAAAAGAGAAATTCCGTGCTTTGCTTGACGATATCAAAGGCGCAAAGAAAGAGATTAATATCGAATACTACATCATTCAACCAGATTCATTGGGGAGGAAGCTAAGAGAGGAGTTAACGAAAAAGGCCAAAGAAGGAATTAAGGTAAGACTTCTTTATGATGAAGTAGGTTCGAAAAGGATTTCTCCGAGGTTCTTTCAGGAATTACGTTTAGCTGGTGGAGAAGTAGAGGTTTTTTTTCCATCCATTCTAAGGCTCGTCAACTTCCGTATTAATAATAGAAATCACCGGAAGCTTTGTATCATTGACGGGGAAACGGCCTATATTGGTGGTTTCAATGTTGGAAATGAATATCTCGGTATGGATCCAAAGTTTGGGTATTGGCGAGATACTCATCTTAAAGTAAAAGGTGATGCGGTTAATAATATACAAGGTCGATTTATACTGGACTGGCATCAAGCGGGAAACCACGAAAAACTGAGCTATGAAGAATTTTCCTTTAACACCGAGAGGCATACAGGCGATAGCTACGTACAAATCGTTTCAAGTGGTCCGAATTCGAAAACAGAACATCTAAAGAATATGTATATCAAGCTAATCCTGACTGCAAAGAAAAGTATCTATATCCAGTCTCCGTACTTCGTTCCGGATTCAACCTTCATGGATGCCTGTAAAATTGCCTTATTATCTGGCGTCGATCTAAGGATTATGATTCCGAATAAACCAGATCATCCTTTCGTATATTGGGCGACTTGGGCCCATGCTGGAGAGTTATTGAGTTATGGGGCAAAAATATTATTGTATGATAACGGGTTCTTACACGCTAAGACCATTGTAGTTGATCAAGAAGTTGCATCAGTTGGGACAATGAATATTGATGCCCGTAGCTTTCGCTTGAACTTTGAGGTAAACGCGATTGTATATGATGAAAAAATAGCGAACCAGCTTTACGAACTGTTCCAAAAGGATAGTGAGCTGAGTAAAGAACTTACTCTTGACCAATATCGAGAAAGAACATTATTAATTAAGCTAAAAGAAGGTATTTCGCGACTTCTTTCTCCAATTTTATGAGGAGCGGTTACACCAGTTTGAAAATTTAAATCATTAGACATGGCGTTCATCTACTAGGGTGGGCGCTTTTCCTGTTTTAATCATAAATTAGTTTATCCCAGAACCAGAATGGGGAAGGTTATATATATGACATTTATGTGACACTATGTCACTTCACGTTGACACATGACACGGTGTCACCTATGATGGAGATATAGTTATTGTGACACCATGTCACATATCTAGATTGGAGAGAGATTATGCCAAAACAGACGTTTTTTCATTTACCTAAAGAGAAACAGGATACGTTAATACATTCGGCAAAAATAGAATTCTCACGAGTCCCTCTTCATGAAGCATCGATTGCCAATATTATAAAAAGTGCAGGTATTCCAAGAGGAAGTTTTTATCAGTATTTTGATGATAAAGAGGATTTATATTTTTACCTGTTGAGTGAATTTACACAGAGCACGAATAAAAAAATGATGGCCATTCTTGAACATAAGCAAGGCGACTTACTCGAAACGATTATTGAAATCTTTCAATATATGGTGAAGAACCATCATAATCCAGAAAATAGTGCCTTCTTTAAAAATGTATTTTTAAATATGAATTATAAAATTGAAAACACCTTAGCAAGAAGCATTTATGAGCAACATCAAAAAGATCAATTCTTAAGTGCTGTTAAATTAGTCAAAACAGATCATCTCAATATTGAGACGGAGCAAGATTTACACCATATGATTGAGATTTTACTCTCTGTAACGATTCATCATTTAGTTCACACGTTTGTCCTAGACTTATCTGAAGAAGAAGCAATAAACAAATATATGAGTCAAATTGAATTACTTAAAAAAGGTTTTCATAAGGAGTGAAATAGTGGAAGCGGATGTTGAGAAGAGGAAGATTGATTTTAAAAAAATAGTGGAAAAACTGCAAGGACAAGGTATTAATGCTCAAATCATTAGAAGGCCCAGAAAAGTACTAAGCTTTAGTGAAAATACGGTCAGTAATAGTAAGAGTTAATGGTTTCTAGAGAAATTCATTTCTACTAAAGGAGTTCAATAAAATTGGGAAGTGTAAGATTAGAAGAACCATTCGAGAAGAGAATGGATAAAAAAGAACTGTTAACGTTTATCATGACATACAAATTTGCCATTGATGAAATTACAACAAAGCTGAATATATTAAATGAAGAGTTTAAATATGTTCATGATTATAATCCAATTGAAAGTATAAGCTCTAGGGTAAAAACTCCAGAGAGTATTTTTCAAAAGGTAAAGAGAAAGAACTGTGAGTTATCTATTGAGTCTATTAAGGAAGAAATCAGAGATATAGCAGGTGTTCGAATTACTTGTTCCTTTATATCTGATGTGTACAAAGTGTATGAGATGCTTCAAAGACAAAAAGATCTAGAAGTAATCCAGTGTAAAGATTATATTAAAAACCCTAAACCTAATGGTTATCAGAGTCTTCACCTGATTATTAAGATTCCTGTTTTTATGTCAGACAGAGTGGAAAACACGTATGTCGAAATTCAGATTAGAACGAAAGCGATGGACTTTTGGGCAAGTTTAGAACATAAAATTTATTATAAATTTGGAAAAGAAATACCGGAGAACTTAACTAATGAGTTAAAAGAAGCGGCCCTTTCTGCTATCGAGCTAGACAAGAAGATGGAGAGGCTACATGAAGAAGTCAAACAATTTAAAAATATCGGAAGCGAAAATAAATCAATGCTAAATATCCAAATCAATGGAAAAGATCTTATTCAATCGTTTATAGGTTGATGGAACTGTTTGTTACTAGTAAGGAGGTAAGTAATATGAACTTTTTCAAGTTGGAAGTTCCAAACTTCGCCAAGAAGGAGATCGAAAAATTACAGGAAGTAATCGCTCCAGTTGTAAAGAAAGCTTCCCGCTATGTTTTTTGGTCCTTTCCTTTAATCGCTGTATCGCTCATTAATATTTTTGTGCTTTTATTTGTTACGGGGTTTGATGAATCATTAACATCCTCTTTAGTCATCTATGCAATCCTTGGAGCGCTTGGCATGGCTCTATCGAAAGAAGCAAAACATCAGCAAGTGGAGATACAGAGAAGAAGTAGAGACTATATCGTGGATCGAATCAAGAATAGTGATCATGTATCGGATCGTGTAAAGGAGAAATATATAACACTTGTAAAAGAAAATCCTCTCCAGATTATGAATTACTTCGTGAATTTTCTAGAAGTTGAGAATAGATCGAGTAAATAATAAAAACCAAGGTGTTTCAACAGTAATTTACTTTGAAACACCTTTTTTAAAAGTGGTAAAGTTTGTTAAACTAGTTCTTTCAATAAGATTTACCATATGGTATGTTTTAATCAAGATATCATTTGCACCCTAGGCATAGGTGGAAAAGTAGTATGACTTACATATTGATTACTACAGTATTATTTGTAAGCGATTTCAATTCATGCCTCAAGAGAAATAAGTTTACTAGATTAAAAGGAGATGATTTTAATGAGTAAAGAGGTAGTAACGTTAACTGAAACAATGGAAAAGATTGAGAAAGAGGTTAATCAAAATCCAAACCCGATTTCAGGTGTAAATACCATCTATCAATTTAATCTTAGTGGAGACGTTGAAGGTTCTTTTCAACTACAATTACAAGACGGTAAGGCGAATGTGACTCAAGAGTTAGCCACACCTGCTGATTGCACGTTAATCATGTCTTATGATAGTTTCCAAAAATTCTTGGCTGGAAAGTTAAATGGGACGATGGCCTTTATGACAGGAAAGCTAAAGATAAATGGTGATTTAACAAAAGCTATTAAGTTGGAAGCCATTTTAAAAGAATATAACTTTAGTGAGTAAGATAATCCTTAGTTTTAATAGAATCAAGGTAGATAGAAGTAAAAAAAATAAAAACTCTTTATTATATCCGCACGGGAGGTATGAACATGTCTGAACGCTATCCAATCTTAAAAGATGCAGAGCCATTTTATTTTGAAGGGAATAACATTGGGATTTTAGTGTCTCACGGTTTTACCGGTTCCACACAAAGTATGCGTCCGTTAGGTGAAGCATATGCTGCAGCTGGCTATACTGTTTGTGGACCTCGTCTAAAAGGACATGGTACGCATTATGAAGATATGGAACAAACCACTTTTCAAGACTGGATTGACTCAATAGAAGAGGGGTATCAATGGTTAAAAGAGCGATGTGATACGATCTTTATGACTGGTTTATCAATGGGAGGGACGCTGACCCTTCATATGGCAGCCAAGTACCCAGAGATTCGTTCGATTGTTCTGATAAATGCTGCGATCGATGTTCCAACAATGGAGCCCGTTTTACAGTTAGAGGGAGTTAGATTTTTGGATGCGATCGGTTCTGATATTAAAAAGCCAGGAGTCGTTGAACTTGCCTATGAAAAGACACCTGTTCAATCTATAAAAGAGCTGTTAACCTTTATGAATGAGGTAAAAGGAAAGCTAACGGATATTACGTGTCCGGCACTCATACTAGTATCAGAAGAGGACCATGTGGTTCCACCAAATAACGCTCAATTTATTTATGATCGAATTGGATCAGAAGTTAAAGAAATCCATCACTTGAAAGATAGTTACCATGTTGCAACACTTGATCATGATCAGGAAATTATTATCAATAAAACGTTAGAATTTTTTAAGAAGTCACTATAAGTAGTCATAATTGAGTTTCTCGCATTTATTGCGAGAGGCTTTTTTAGTTGCGGTTAACCCCAAGCGAAAGAAATAAGCGGAGTTTTTCCGGCTATTGAAATTCCAATTATTCCCACTTTGATTTATTACTAATCCTATTTTAAAGCGAAGAAGCATGATGATTAAAAAATCACCATGCTATTAATTGAGTTATTTGCATTTCAAAAGAGAACCTGTTAGGTTGATCTCTTTATTGAAGTTGATTTTGATTAGTCATACCTTGATTCATTTGCTGATTCATGGCATTCATTTGGTTCCCTTGTGTGAATTGTTGCTTTACTTGCTGTATAGTTTGTTGACTTGCTTGAGAAGCGGGAGTGTAGTAATTGCGTTGGACTGCAGCTTGATAAACCTCCCATTGCTTTTGCTCATCTGAATTTCTAATTTGCTCAATTGTATTACGAAGTTCCTTATTATCACACTGGGCAATCACTTGTGCATAACTTGCTAGACTTGAGTTTAAATTTGACAGGTAATCAGATACCATATCCTTTTCTTTCATCATGTTTATACCCTCCTATCCTAAAAATGACATTAATTGTTGTTTTGTTTGTCTTGCACTTTGCGCATGCTGTTGTAACATTTGCTTAATTTGTGGATCCTGACATTGCTGGGCATATGTATCTAATTTGGTTGCACAAGTTTCATGGCCGCCAATTAGATGACGAAGATTTTGAAGCTCAAGCTCATTTAAATTTGCCATCCTAATCCCTCCTTTCTTTTACCCATCTTACTATTTGTTTCGAGGCGTAGTTTTATGCCTGTATGTAGATGGTGAAGAGGAGAATATTTGACTAGAATTTGTAAAGATTAAGAGTTGGCTTGAGTATGAAATTTTCCAATACTTGCAATTTGTTTTAGGATATTTTTTAAATAATAAAAAGGGAATCAATCCCTTGAGATCAATGCCCTTAAGTTAAACTTTTTTCCCCTATCCACCCTCACGAAACGAAAATCAATACCCGGTTGTTAGTTGTGTTTGGTCATTTGTACTATTGTTACAGTACTGGGTGTAAATTGTGAAGTGAGGAGTTGAACCTCAGGGTCACCCCTAAACCCTTGCCATCAAGTACAACTTTAACCCGTTGTTAGGTCGGTATTCGCCTTTTCATGTTTCGCTACCAACTTGAAATAATGATTAGCTCTCTAATAAGTCCGTTTTCCAGTTTAATTCTTGTAATTTCACGTCAAGGTTTCTATAGCGCTGTGCTAGTTCATCCACATACTTTTGAGTTTCTTGCACATTGATCGTCGTTACATACTTAATTTCAGATCTAGAATAGCGATCATGTCTCATGGTTGCTTGTCCAAGTAAGTCACTATATATCTTCCGCTCTTGTCCAAGCAAATCTCTACTTGTCAAAGCATCAGCAAGAGATTGTTTCTCATCATAACTAGTATGTAAATTGGTTCTATTTATACTTTTGATTAAGTGATTTAGCTTCTCTAGGAGCTCCGTTAGTTCTTTCATTAGAAGTTTTGGCTCCTCATTAGGAAGGTCTCCTTCTTGAACCCTTATATTTTGAGTTAGTCGATTCTTCAACTGTTCAATCCTTTTTTGATAATCAGAACGCAAAATTAATGCCTCAGCCAATTTCATAAAATTCCCCTCCTAGATGATCTCGTATTGTCAAAACTTTTATAAGAAATAGGTTATAGAATACTGTGATAGAGGGCTTTATAAGCAAAAAAATTGCCACCCCCTGAATTCTAAGGATAATTGAGGTTACGACACTCTCAACAACCTTAGAAAGGAAGCGACAATTTGTACCCTCAAATTATAACCTATTTATTAACTTTTATAAACTACCAAGAACAAATTATTCGAACATTACTAACCTTACTTATTGGAAAAAATATGTTTGATAAACCGACTGAACAGCCTATAAATAAACCTTATCGTAAACTCCAGGTTGATGATCTGCCGATCATTGAAATTCCAGAAAAACAAGATTATCAAGTTCTCCTCAGGGAATACGTAGAGAAAAATGGTAAACCCTTGAAACCTGTACGCAGGCATAAGAACACAAAGGTTACGGTACCAAAATCTACGATCTGTCCAAAGTGTGGTGCTCCATCTACTTACCTTTATACCAATAATGGAGATAAAGGGCAGTATCAGTGTAAGGTCTGTTCCTGTCTGTTCAGTGATAAAAACCGTTTTTCAAAAGAAGCCGTATTAAAGTGCCCGCATTGTTCCAAAAATCTTGAAAAGATCAAAGAAAGAAAAGACTTTCACGTGTTCAAATGCAAGAACGATGAGTGTCCGTATTATCAAAAAAAGTTAAACGCGATTTCATCTAAAGAGAGAAATCAATTTAAAAAACATCCTCAGGCATTTAAATTAAGATACATTTTCCGTCAGTTTCACATTGAATTTCAACCACTGTCGAAGGATTCTCCAAAGAGACCAAAGGTTGATTTATCTAGGCTTCATGCTTCGCCACATACATTAGGACTGATATTAACCTATCATGTCAACTATGGCCTTTCGGCCCGTAAAACAGCTGCCATTATGCAGGATGTTCATGGTGTGCTTATTTCACACCAGACCATATTGAACTACGAAAACAGCGTGTCATTAATGCTTAAGCCTTATGTGGATCATTATCCATATGAACTATCTGATCAATTCTGTGGTGATGAAACCTACATCAGAGTAAACGGCCGATGGCACTACCTTTTCTTTTTCTTTGACGCGGTGAAAAAGATCATCCTTTCCTATCCAGTGTCAGCAAACCGAGATACAACGTCTGCCATTCGTGCAATTGATGAAGTGTTGTTAAAAATGAAAGACATTCCTGAGAACCTTACATTCGTGGTAGATGGTAATCCCATCTATCTACTAGCACAACACTTTTTCGCTCAGCACGGAATCTCATTTGATGTCACACAAGTTATTGGGCTAACCAATGAGGATGAAGTATCAAAGGAGTTCCGACCATTGAAACAAATTATTGAGAGACTTAATCGCACTTTTAAGAGCAATTATCGATCTACTCACGGGTTTGGATCGGAACATGGATCAGTATCCTATGTCACCTTATTTGTGGCTTATTTTAACTTTCTAAGACCACATGCTTCTTTGGAAGGAAAGGTGCCAGTCGTTAATCCAGAACTATTAGGGCTTCCTAATATGCCTGCACGGTGGACAAAATTGATTGAGTTAGCACAACATTGGATTGTAGAACAGACTGCCTAACTTTTTGTTTAGCAGAGCCCTAATTCAGCAATCGGCGGAGCGAACTCTTGACAAACCGAACTTGCCAATGGTTTAAAATGGAAATAACCAAGGGCTATTTGGCTTGCCATCTTTTTGTCCCCTTCGCCCTTGTTAAACTACCATCAAACCATTGGCGTGTTTGTCAAGAGCGGTTGCGTGGCCCTCCATCCCAATAACTAGGAGAGGGTTTAAATCTTCAGGTAGTTTTCATAGAACTTTTGACACTACCGATGATCTTATATACTATTTCTCTCTTTTTCATTCTTTTTCCTGCATGAATAAGGTGAAAGGACCAATCGGTAAGGATTATAGCTATTGGAATACTTGTTAAAACATTGAGTTGATTGGAGCGGAAGGCGCTCGACTCCTGCGGGAGATAGAGGGAAGTGTGAGACCCCGCAGGCGAAGCCGAGGAGGCTCACATCCCTCCCCGCGGAAAGCGAGTGCCTGCAGCGGAAGTCAACGGACTCAGTACAAATTCATTTTTTCTCAATATAGCAATAAAGTATGCTAAACAGCTTTTGCTTATTAAGGAGAAAAACTTACAGTTGAGTTAAAATCCATAATCTGCTAATGTTTTAGATGAATAGAATAGTGTAAAACACTAGGGGTGCTTTTTATAAGCTGAGAAAGACAAATGTCTTAACCCTTGAACCTGCTCTAGATAATGCTAGCGAAGGGAAGTGGTACGTGACATAACGATAACGTGGAAACACGTCTAAGTATATTACCCACTTCAGGATTTTTGAAGTGGTTTTTTTTGTTGCAAAACAAAATCAGTAATGAAAGGAACGATTGAAATGAATCAAAAAGTAGATTCATTGATAGAACTAGTGGATCAACGTCAAGATGAACTTATTGCACTACTAGAGAGACTAATCCGTTTCAAAACGCCAGCACCTCCAGCAAGAAATACTGAAGATGCCCAGCAGTTTATTGCTTCTTTTTTAAAGGAAAGAGGATTTGATGTGGATAAATGGGATATTTATCCTGGAGATCCGAATGTGGTGGGTGTTCTAAAAGGAACGAATTCTACTGACTATCAAAGTTTAATTATTAATGGTCATATTGATGTGGCTGAAGTCCATGAATCAGAACGGTGGGAAAAGGATCCTTTTACTCCGATTGTAAGAGATGGTGTCATCATTGGCAGAGGAGCCTCAGATATGAAGGGAGGTCTCGCTGGTGCAATGTTTGCGATTCAACTTCTAAAGGAAGCGGGAATTCAACTACCAGGAGACTTACTGTTTCAATCAGTTATTGGGGAAGAAGTGGGAGAAGCTGGAACATTAGCGTGTTGTCAGCGTGGATATAAAGCTGACTTTGCTCTAGTGGTCGATACGAGTGATTTACATATCCAAGGTCAAGGTGGAGTCATCACCGGGTGGATTACGGTGAAAAGTAACCAAACCTATCATGATGCCACCAGGAAACGGATGATTCATGCCGGTGGAAAGTTGTTTGGAGCGAGTGCTATAGAGAAAATGACCAAAATTATTCAAGGCTTGCAGGAGTTAGAAAGACATTGGTCAGTGATGAAGAGCTATCCTGGCTATGAGCCTGGTACCAACACCATTAATCCTGCCGTGATTGAAGGAGGAAGACACGCTGCATTTATTGCGGACGAATGCCGATTATGGATTACTGTTCACTTTTACCCGAATGAAACTCATGAACAGGTTGCTAAGGAAATAGAAGAACATATTCAAAAGGTTGCTGAGGGAGATATTTGGTTAAGGGAAAACCCACCATTGTTTGTTTGGGGTGGAACTTCGATGATTGAGGATCGTGGAGAAATCTTCCCGTCTTTAGAGGTTGACCCTAATCATAAAGCGGTGAAAACATTAATGAATTGTCATGAATCTACTCTAAAGGAACAAGCCATTCTCGATGTATCACCAACTGTTACGGATGGTGGATGGTTTGGGGATGCAGGTATTCCAGCCGCTATCTATGGACCAGGAGATTTAACCAACGCTCATTCAGTAAATGAGCAATTATCTATTAATCAATTACTAGCTTATACAAAAGTATTAATACGATTTATTTATGAATGGAGTCATACCAAAAAATAACGGAGAGTGAATAAAAATGAAATTTACCGAACGTCTGTATCATAATATTCAGCCAGACTGGCAAAAAAATCATGCCCATCCGTTTGTCAAAGGAATGGGTGATGGAACACTTGATAAAGAGAAATTCCGATTCTATATGATTCAAGATTATTTGTATTTAATTGATTATGCAAAGCTGTTTGCCTTAGGCGCTATTAAAGCCAATGATCTAGAAACAATGGGGAAATTTGCAGCATTATTAAATTCGACTTTAAATGAAGAAATGTCTCTACACCGTAGCTATGCAACTAAATTTGATATATCAAACGAAGAGATAGAAAATGCAGAGCCATCCCCAATCACACTCGCTTATTCACACTACATGCTTCATCAGGCACAAAACGGCACATTAGCCCATCTTGTGGCTGCCTTGCTACCATGCATGTGGAGCTATTGGGACATTGGTAAAGAACTAAGTAAGATTCCAGGAGCAGCTACCCATGAGTTTTACGGAGAATGGATTAGTATGTATAGCTCAGAAGAATTCGGTACGCTAGCAACCTGGTGTATAGACTTACTTGATGAATTAGCAGAAGGAAAGCCTGAAAAAGAACTATTAGAATTAGAACAAATATTCCTTAACACAACTCGTTTTGAATACATGTTCTGGGATATGGCATACAACCTCCAAATGTGGCCAAAAGAAAACTAACATATTTACGGATAGAATGAGATAAGGACTGCTTCTTTTTACAAAAGATTTGTTAAAGAACATTGTGGATATTTTGCAGAGTTGATTGAAGTGGAAGGATGCGAGACTCCTGCGGGAGAAGCGTGGTGAAGGAGACCCCGCAGGCGGAAACGCCGAGGAGGCTCCCGAACCCGCCCGCGGAAAGCGAGTGTCCTGGAACGGAAATCAACAACAGAGTTTAACATTCTTTACAAAAAATCGCTTAACGATTGGACAAAATATAGGTCTCTGCTATAATGATAAACTACAGATTACAAGCGAATGATGTAAGGAGGCAGTACCCTTGACCAAATCTTTTTATCACTTTTTATTAAAATATAGGGCATTAAAACCCAATGACGAAATTTCTGAATTTGCCAATGCTGCCTACGAGGACCATGGTTTCCCCAAGCAGTCAACAGACTATTATGAATTAACGAATTACCTAGAATTAAACGGTTTTTATTTAAAAAGTATGGCTGTGTTTGATCATGCATGGGACTTATATAAACATAACGGATAGTGCTCAACCTGAGCACTATTTTTCTTTTGCCTAGAATATCCAAATCTGATTTTCTTCTTTTCTTATTCGCGATTCCTTATATTTTGCATATACTACACTATCAATTATTACGATGTCTAAGGGAGTGATCACCTTGAAGAATAAAAAACCAAAATTTAAGGTTGGAGACATCGTCGTGATTACTATTTTTGGCACTGTTTGTAAAATATCTAGCGTAAAGAAGCTAGATGGTATGTTTGTCTATGAATTAAGCAATAAAGAAGGCATTTACTTAGAAGACACACTGACAAGTATTCGAGAATACGATGATACAATCCCTAAAAAAGAGTCTCTTCAGATTGAATTTAAATATTTTTTCGGAGACATTGTCCAAGTAGAAGGATATGAGGGAGATCTATTTAGAATTGTAGGACTCAGAACTGAAATATGGAGATATAAAAAAGATGCATGGGAAGATATAACCTATGAACTATCCAGGATATCTGATGGAGAGTGGTTGGAGGCTAGTGAGGAAGAACTTGTGTTAATAGCCGACCAAGCGGATGCTCCTGTATTTCTGCAAAAGTTAGACGTGTCTTATAAAAAATCAAAAGAAACTAAGGTGATGGAGTTGTTACAGGCTATGAATCTGCAACGAAAGACAGAAAAAGAACTCCTTCGGTTAAAACGAGAGCGTAAAGCTATTATTGATGGTTTGCTAGATGTATATAACGACTACAAAACTCTTTATGAGCTTTTTGAAGAAGAAGAATATAAAGATGTAATGGATCTCGTGATGGATAATTTGGTGAAACTCACCACAGATAAATCAGCCAACTAAAACTTAATCATAAATTGAATAAAAATCCATAGAAAATAAGGAATCCCACCAAATAAAATCACCTTAAACATGCCGTCCGTAATTTTTTCCATAACTTCATCGAAAGAAGAGTACTGCTCAATTATTTTCACTTCATTTGCTGGGCGTTCTAACTGATTCCTTTTTAACTCTAATAACTTGTCCATTGTTTAGCCTCCTATTTAGCTTGTCCATTTTATATTTACTAACATCCTATGATTTCCGTTTTAGAATAGAACTGATTTATTCGAACGAATATGAAACTTTTTATCATAAAAATGGAATGGACAACATAAATCGAAATAAGGGGTGATAACATGAAAGAGATTGAAGTGGTGATAGATACTGAGGAGCTAGCTGAGTTTATTTATGAACAACTTCTTCTTAGAGGTTATGTCCCTAGTGATGAAGAAGTCGAAGAGGTTGCTGATGTGGTGTTTGATTACTTATTAACAAAACAGGTTGTTGAAGAAATTTGGGAAGAGGAAACCGATTCATGAACGGCGATTCATTCGTCGTTTTTACTTTTCAATAGCTCACCAAAAAGAGTAGCGCTTAATGTGCTACTCTTTTTGGATGAATTCTAGCTGCCGACACTAGTTCGGCGGCTTTTTACGTTACTATCTCCTTAAGATTTTTCAAGACCTCTAGGTGCTCAAGATCTGATTTATAGTCCTTTGTTAGTTTATAAGAATAAGGAATATAGTACTCTTTTAACTGTACAATCATCTTGTTCGAGGTGAACCAATCAGGAAAGTCCTTGAAGGTGTGCGTAAAGTTAGGCCATGTTTGCTCTAGGGTAGGACTGTAGAATAAGTGTTCGTTCGTTGAAACTGTCGTGAAGATATCTGGCCAAAAGTCTGCTCTAGAACCACTATGAGGGGTAAGTTCAGCAAATGAAAAAGCTGGCTTTAGTATACTGTGAAATAGGATTCCATAAAGCTTCTTACCCGTTTCAATTCGAGCATCTACATCCTCGAAATCGTGGACAGTTACTCCTGCTAACTCCATATTTTTACGTTTGTAAGGAAATAAAACATCAGTAAAACCGAGTCGTTCCTGACCTTTAAATAGAATCGTGTTTAAAACCTCTTTTTTGTAATAACTATTTTCAATTAAGCGTGTTTGGATATAATTTTGTTCATTTATAATGAGTGCGATAGTTAAAAGCTGAGAATTTTGAGATGTCCAGAAAAAATCCCAGATAGGTGTCATGAAAGCTGAAACCGAGAAATGGGGAAGCAAGTGAAAGAGAGGCTTCTTCACTTTTTTACTATGTTCATAAAGCAATAATTGCGGATATACGTCGTGAAATATTAGAGCATTTGCCTTTTCAAGAAATTCAAAAAAGGTGTTTGATTGACCATCTGGAATGAACGGACTGATTAGAGAACCTTTTAAATCCGTCATATTCCATCCACCATTCCGAGATACCATATGAGCTAGAAATGACCAATGGATTTCCTTATGCCTTTTGTAAAAATCAAGATAAGCCTTCGTTCTTGTGATGTTATTGAGGTTCCACTCTTTCGTTTCTTTTTGTATACGTTCAATGATGTGCTGATCAGTGATTTGGAGTGGTTTAGAATCTTCTTTTGGTGAAAGCAAATTTGATTTAAGTGATTCAAATTCTTTATTAGTAACAGTTGACTTTATTTTATAACGAGACTCCTTACTAGGATGTAAGGAATGGAAAATCTTCTTCAATAGATCCACCTTAATGCCCTCCTCTATTGTCAAAATATGAGGTAGGGCTGTTAAGGTGTTTAATTTTTCATATAAAATATTTATTATTTTCGTACATATGTCATGTTGCTCTCTCAAGAGTCTCGCACATTTTGATCCAGTAGTTGTTTTAACAAAAAAATTTTAAGAATATAGTCCCTTACTTTCCGTTGCGGTCACAAGATTCGCCGGGTAGGGTAAGAAGGTTATTTTCATTAACGTGAAAAAACCTACCTCCTCGACCTCTAAACTGTTCCGTTTTGAGGTGCATTATAATAAAATGACAAACTAATTGGGATTGGGATTGACGTGTGTCAATTCTTATTATATAAAGGGTTTTTGATATATTTCATAGAATAATGCCATATGAAATCTAAAAGATAATAGTTGTTGTACACCATAAAAAGGGTGTCATTTAGCCTGTCATTTTGATGACAATTTAACCGTCCTTTCAATTAATAAATTAATTAATAGTTATTATAAAACACAAGAGTTTATTAACGAACGGAGCAGTTTAGTGAGGGAAGGGGAGAATGTCATGTTAAAAAAAATGGGAATCTTTATAGCGGTAATTGTGATTATATTAGTCGGTATGCTACTGTATTTAAAAATTAATCCTCCTTTAGAAATTCGAGGTCTTGGTGGTAATGCCGAACAGGCTGAAAATAACCCAAGTGAAAAAGGAAATCCTTTTGTAATTGTGGCTCAACCAGAGAATAAAGGATTCGTTAATATAAGATTAAAAGAAGTTCTTATAAATTCGAATGAAAAGCCTATTAAAGCAGAACTTGGAGTTGGTCGTTCTAATCATATGGTAATGGTTACACAGGCGTTAGGAAATATCGGTGAAGATGAAGCAATCAGCTTTCATCAGATAAGTGAATATCCAATAAGGCCATTAAATAAGGTCCAAAATAATCAAGTGAATTCTAATACAATTAAGCATTATGGTATTTCAGTTTTTCATGATAAAAAAATAAATAATCTTATCATTAAATATATTTATTTTGGAATACCTTTCGAAAAAGAAATAGACTTAAATGCAGACTAATATTCTAGGGGTGCTTTACTTGAACACAGTTTATGCTTTTTTTGGAACATTAAATTTGAGGTGAAGGACTTGCAATTTACGAATGAACAGTTAAAAGCAATAATTTCAGAAGAACCAATTGGCGAAACATTTCCATATAACACAAAGGATAAGAACGAAATTGAAAAGCATATTAAAAATCTTTTTTGTACTCTTAATCGTTCAGAATCCTTCAAATGTGAAGCTATCTTTGATCATTATGGAAGTGGTTATGCTTCCTATGTCGATTTATTTTGTTATAGAAGAGATGGAAGTAGTAAGTTAAGTGAAAAATATATTGAAAAGGATTCTCTTACTTCTATCCAATTCGAAGGGCTTGTTATTTACATAAGTCGTTTAGCACCCGTTGCCATTATTGGAAAAGATGAACGTTATAAGTACATTATAGATAATGACAAAATAAAAGATGAATTTTTCGGTGCAATGAGCATGATTAGTAAGCCAGAAGATGTATTGGATGAACCACCACATTTTATGGTAGATGAATTTCGAGAAATCAAACAGTTATTAAATCATAAGGGCTATACCATTTTAAATAAACAATATTTGTCTCAAAACCTCCCGTTTAAAACGAAAATTGCGACGCTTACAGAGCCAAGGCAATATAAAGTGTTCGATGCTATTTTTTATTGGATGGATTAACTTTATGTGTAGCATCATCTTCAATTATTAGGGGCATTTCTCCAAGAAGGAGAAGTGCTGTTTTAACTAAACAATGTCTTTGTAAGCTAGATCAACTTTTATATCATAATAATTTTTTATTAGACAAAAATTTCACCCGATAGATGACGATATTTGACAATTTTTTCTATGTAATTTATGTATGATGGTAGAAAAGCATGTCTTGGGGTGAGGGAAATGATCGATCCAATGACAATTTCACCAAGAAAGAACGAAGTAAACTGCTATGATGTCACATTATTACAAACGCCTAGGATTGGCCAAAAAAAAGGATATCGTTCGGTTTACCGCTTAAATGTTCATGCGGGCAACCATCATGAAGCAATGTATGAAGTGTTTAAAACATTTAATGTAAAAGAATTAATGCCACAAGGAACAGAAGCTAGGTACATCCGAACTGGGGATATTTTGTATTTTGATGAAGGACGAGATGGTATGACCTATTATCAATTAAAGCCTGAAGGTTGGCGGAAAATTGGACGAGTTCATGTCAGGTAAAGCTTATTAAAAGTAAAACAAGAAAAAATAACTTTTTCTTGTTTTACATGGTTATGCTTAAGTGTTTTTTCTTTCCTTGGCAGAGTTTTCTTTGCCGTGTGCATTTTCCTCTGCAATGATTGCTTCCGGTGGAATATGATTGTTTTTCTTTGGCTGATTGACACGATTACGGTGTTTTTTACCCATGTTGATTCCCTCCTTTTTTGTCTATAGTATTTTTTGTAATTAGTGAAATAAAATTGATGGTAAAAAATACTGTTAAAAAAATAGTTGATGAACTGGAAAATTTATGTATAATTAATAAAAAATAATGAATCAACGATGAAGAGAGTAATAACCAATGCTCTAGAAAAGCGAATCAGGGATGGTGTGAGCCTGGTCTAACATTGCTTATGAAGCGCACTTCTGAGATGTATACTCAATTCGAAAAGAGTATGCCGGCTTATAGCCGTTACCTAGTAAAGTGGTTCTTTTTAAGAACAAACAGAGTGGTACCACGGGAATTAAACTCTCGTCTCTAATTTATAGAGGCGGGAGTTTTTTGTATTCCCACGATTAAGTAAAGGAGGAAGGCATATGTTTGTAAAGAAAACAGCAGAAGTTCTGTCTGAGTATATTTCCCTGAGTGAATTGGAAATTTATTTGGCATTAGAAAAACCTAAGCATAAAGGTTACGGGGATCTTTCGTTTCCATGTTTTATTTTGGCGAAAAAATTAAAAAAGTCACCTACCCAGATTGCAAATGAGCTGATCGCTTCAATCAATCATCCATATTTTAGGGAATTAGAATCTGTTGGTGGTTATCTAAACATCTTCTTGGAACAGGAGACTTTATTTGAATCAGTTTTAGAAAGCATTCATAAAGAGAAAGAAAAGTATGGCTATAGTCCAAAAGGGGAAGGACAGAAGATTGTAATTGACATGTCTTCTCCTAATATCGCGAAGCCTTTTTCAATGGGGCATTTGCGGTCAACAGTCATAGGAAATGCCATTTCAAACCTTTATGAAAAAATGGGGTACCAGGTTACTAAGATTAACTATATTGGGGATTGGGGAACCCAGTTTGGAAAACTTATTGCCGCCTATAAGAAATGGGGAGATGGTGGTGATCTTACTAATCAGCCTATAAAAGAATTATTAGCGCTTTATATAAAATTTCATGAGGAGGCAGAAAAGAACCCATTATTAAATGATGAGGGAAGAGAGTGGTTTAAAAAGCTAGAGGATGGTCATGAAGGAGCGACAGAGCTATGGAATTGGTTCAGAAACTTGTCCCTTGAAGAATTTGAGCGAATTTACAAACTGTTAGATGTAAATTTTCATCATATTCAAGGAGAGTCGTTCTTTAACGATAAGATGGATAAAGTAATTGAGGAACTTAATGAAAAAGGATTATTGACAGAGTCAGAAGGTGCTCAGATTGTCTCCCTTCAAGATAAAGAGCTACCACCTTGTTTAATTGTTAAGCGGGACGGTGCGACTTTATATGCCACTCGAGATCTGGCTGCGGTTTTATACCGAAAAGAGGCTTATCACTTCAATAAAGCTATTTATGTAGTAGGTCAAGAACAATCGCTCCACTTTAAACAGATCAAAGAGGTCCTTAAGAAGATGGATTATGAATGGGCGAATGAATTGATTCATGTTCCTTTCGGGTTGATTTTAAGTGATGGAAAGAAAATGTCGACGCGTAAAGGAAAGATTGTCTTACTAGATGAAGTGATCAATGAAGCCATCTCCTTAGCAAAAAAGAACATTGAAGAAAAAAATCCTGATTTACAGAACCAATCAGAGATCTCCACGATGATAGGCGTTGGTGCAATTGTCTTTCATGATTTAAAACACCATCGAAATCATGACTTTGAATTTTCTCTAAAGGAAATGCTAGCTTTCGAAGGAGAAACAGGACCATATCTACAATATACCTATGCCAGAATTCAGTCTCTTCTTAAAAAGGGAGAGTTTAAGTCACAAGCAAAGCATTCTATTCGTGCATATGACCAGGAAGGGTGGGAGGCTGTTAAGTTACTTTCCCAGTTTCCACAAGTAATTGAGAAGGCCTGTGACGACCATGATCCATCTCATATTGCCCGTTTTACACTTGATCTTGCGAAGGAGTTTAACTCGTATTATCATTCCGTCAAGATGATTGACTATTCCGATTCACAAGGAATGAGATTACAGCTCGCGTACTCTATAGGGGTTGTTTTAAAGGAGTGCCTAAGACTTCTTGGGGTTAAGGCTCCAATGAAAATGTAAATTTGGTGATTTGAATTGACGGCTACTACAAAAGCTAGATAAAAAAGTAGGTGATTTATATGCCCGAACTTCCAGAGATGGAAAATTATCGAAGACTTTTAAGTAGACAGGTTCAGCACAAACCCATTACAGATGTACATGTAAATCGAGAGAAATCCATTAATGTTTCTGTCAGTGAATTTCATCGTCGTGTCGTTGGTCAACACATCGTCGAAATCAAACGAAGAGGTAAACACTTGATTTTTGAATTGCAAAACGGAGATTCTCTTTTGTTACACTTAATGCTTGGTGGGACGATGTACTTAGGCTCAGAAGTGGATCAACCAAAGAGGACGAAGCAGGTCATTTTTGATTTTCAAAATAGTGAATTGTTTTTTATTGGACTAAGGCTTGGCTATCTTCATCTCTTATCAAGGGAACAACTTGAAGCTGAATTTAAGGATCTTGGTCCAGAACCATTGGATCCATCCTTCACATTTGATGTATTTAAAGATAGAGTTGGGAAGAAAAAAGGTAAGCTAAAGCCGACACTATTAGATCAACAATTCGTCGCCGGAATAGGTAACTGTTATTCAGACGAAATCTGTTATCATGCACAGTTACTACCGATGAGGAAGTGGAATGAGTTACAGGATAACGAGCTACAGCAGCTCTACTCAAGTATAGGTTTTGTTTTAAATCGTGCACTTGAGCTTGGAGGTTATATGGAGATGCCTTTATTTAAGCTTGATCAGTTAACAGGTGGATATAATGAAAACTGTCTGGTGTATGATCGTGAAGGAGAGAGCTGTAGCCGGTGTGGTCAAACGATTGTTAAGGTTGAACTAGCATCTAGAAAATGTTTTTATTGTCCGGGATGCCAACACTAAGAGTATTGACTGTAACTTAAGAAACTTGCATCTAAAAGAGAAACTCAACGATTTCAAGCAGGTAAATAAAAGAGTAAAGAGAATTAATTAATAGTATAACTAGGGAGAAATGCTATTAAGAAAGAGGTTCTCAATGACTGAACAAGAAAAGATTCAAGAATTAGAGAAAAGAGTATACCAGTTAGAAAAAGAAGCACATGATTTAAAAATGAGCTTACTTCAATTAAAAAGAGAAAGTCGTATGGAGACGAAACAAACTCCCTTAAGTGAGGAGCAAGCTACTTCCATAAATACTAATTCTCAAAAAGTTCAAGAAGAAAAAAGAGTTATTGATTGGGAAAAACAAATTGGTCAGGTTTGGATGCCTAGAATTTTTATCTTTGTATTGTTATTAGGAGTTGTATGGGGATTTAAGGCGGCTTCAGACTACGGATATTTAAATCATACCGTTAAGATTGGTATTGGGGTCATTTCAGCTTTCGTATTATTTTATCTTGGGCAACACCAAATTAAGAAGAGTAGAGTGGCCCTAGGGCAGGTTTTACTAGGCGGAAGTATTGTATTACTATTTATCGTTACGTTCGCTGCACATATGTTATACGGGATGATTTCTACACTTCCTGCCTTGCTATTAAATATAGTATGGATTGTTTTAGGAATGTTTTTAGCACATCAATATAAGTCTGAACCATTGGCGGTTCTTACCGCTGTTGGTGGTTTCCTAATCCCATTCCTTCTTGAAAGTCAAAACCCAGCAGTACTTAATTTTGTCCTATTCGAAACCCTATTGTATATTGCTTTTTTACTATTTGCGCTAAAGAAGTCTTATCCAATTCTATACCATGTGGCGTTTGGATTATTGCATATAACCCTTTTAATCGGGGCCCTTGTTATCCAGCCAGACCAAATTGAACTATTCGGGATAGCGGTAATGATCCAGCACATTGTTTTATTAGGAACATTCATTTGGAAGCACACATTTATTAAGCATCAAATTCCAGTTTTATTTACAAGCTCTGTTTTAACCTTTACCTGGATTAGATTTACCTTTTCAGTCGGTGAGTTTGAACTCTTCACTCTCTTGATGTTTGCAGGATATGGGATTTTGTCGTTTTTTTATTGGAAAAAGGACAGAATTCGCTTATCTGTAACTATAGCGGTTGCTACTGTTTCTTTATTGCTATTGATGGTAAGTAGATTTGAACTAGAAAATATTACTGGTTTGCTAATTGTTCATGGGTTGATCTCGTTCTTCCTAGGTATCATTTCAAAGTCAAAACTTCAGCAAGCAATTGGTGCCATTATATATATTGGCAACTCATTTCTAGTGCTTAGTAAGACATTTGAAGAAATCTTGTCGGTTGAATTTGTTAACTGGGTCCTACTTATTGGATCAGTTTTCCTGATAAGAAGTATGATATTACCTAGGATGGAAGTTAGAAGAGACTTAGAGAGAACCAAGATTGATCAGATTGTCCATATTATCTTACTAGTTCTCATTCTATTCTTCATCACGCAAACAACAGATGCACTTACAGTAAATCTATCAGTAAATGTACAGTACATGTCGATTTCCTTTGCATGGGCAATTTACGCCTTGACCTTAATTACTTTAGGTGTGAATAAAAAACATAAACGTTTACGTTTAGCCGGATTATGTCTATTATTTGTCACCTTAGCCAAGCTAATCCTTATAGATCTAGCATATATTTCATTACTAATTAGAGCGATCTTGTTCTTTGGGATTGGAGTAATCGGGGTAGTGGGGTCAAGAATTTTTTATAAGTCTGGTTCCAATTAAAAGAAGCTGGGACATAAGTATCTCAGCCAGTGATAAATAAACCCGAACTATTAGGCGAGATTTTGATGTATCTTTCACCTACTAGTTCGGTCTTTATTTTTTACCTTCAATTAATTTGTTGGTTGTGCATACTATTTTTATAACCTAGTGGAATGGAGCGGAAGGCACTCGACTCCTGCGGGAGTAGCGGGACAGGTGAGACCCCGCAGGCGAAGCCGAGGAGGCTCACCGCCCGCCCCGCGGAAAGCGAGTGCCTGAAGCGCAATGGAACAACTCTGTTTTTCCAGCTTAACTGGTTAATAAGTATGAAAGAAACGAAAAACAGTATTATATTTGGTCGGCATACTAATTTAGAGATGATTCGTCTTTGAGACTGGTGTATTAGGTTTTGTCCCAGCCTCTATGAAATATGTAATCGTTTTGAATTATGATGCAGTTCCATCTGATGCAATCAATGTTACCTCACTTAATAAAGAGGCTTCGTCAGCTAAGATTAAGGACCCATCCCTAATAAGTCCTTTAAATTGATGAATAGGAAAAGCACCGCGAGATTTTGATTGTTCCATTTCGATTTTAACTGTCTTTTCATTAAGTTGGATAATGCGTAAAGTTTGTGCTTTACTAAAATTAGGGATAAACTTTTCAGTAATAGAGAAAATCATATTTTCTTGTAATTCCAATATTCTCACCCTTTGTTAAGATTTACTAATTTTAATGTGTCCTTGTATGATTGAATACATACATAAAAATATGGAGGATCGAAAGATGGAACCAATTATAAAAGAAAAAGTTCAACAAGCAATTGATCAGTTTGCAAACAAGCCCGTATTTTTACATTTAGAAACAACCAATGGTGCTTATGCAAGTCATTTACATGAAAAGATGGTAGTAGGTGCATATATCCGTAATGGGAAAATTGAATTTGAACATGGCAAGATTACGGGAGATGGCCCATACCGTGTAGGTCTTAAGATGGATTTAGGATGGATTTACGCTGAAGGTTTAACTGATTGGGAAATTGATGACCTTGGCAGACTTTTGGTCGCCGGTCATGATGGAGATGGAAAGCTTGCGGTAGCCTTTCAGTTAAGCTTAACACCATTTGAATAAGGAGTGAAACAAATGAAGGAACATATATTAGTTGTATTACCTCACCCAGATGATGAAGCCTTTGGGGCAGCAGGAATTATTTCTCTACATACTAAAAAAGGTGTCCCTGTAACTTATGCATGCGCAACACTTGGTGAAATGGGTAGAAACATGGGAATTCCTCCGTTTGCTAATCGAGAGACATTACCTAACATTCGTAAAAAGGAGTTAGAGGAAGCTTGTGAGGCAATGGGCATTCAAGATTTAAGATTTCTTGGATATCGTGATAAGACATTGGAATTTGAAAAAACGGAAGATGTAGCCGATACCGTTTTTCAGCTATTACAAGAGCTCCGTCCATCATTAGTTATTACACATTATCCTGGCTATGCTGTTCATCCAGATCACGATGCTTGTGGGGCTGCTACAATCCTTGCGGTATCTAGGTTACCAAAGGATGAGAGACCACCTGTTTATGCCATGGCATTTTCGAAAAACTGCCGAGAAGAGCTGGGAGAACCAGACATCTCGATTAATATTGAAGAAGTAACAAAGAACAAGATTGCTGCTTTAGCTGCCCATAAAAGTCAAACGAGCCAGATGATGAATGGTTTGGAAGAAAAGCTTGCAGCGGGAGATCAAGATTTAAAGAAATGGTTATCAACAGAATCATTTTGGACGTATCATTTTAATGACTAAATCAAATGAAGAATTATTAAACTCATTCAAGCTTTTATGGACGAATAGAAGATTTAATGAGGAAGAAGAGGCCAGTCATATTATCAAGCAGGCAATTATAACTGATCTAAAGGATGAGTTATCTCATCCACGAACAAGAACGACTCCACATAAAAAGTTTTATCTGGCCGTAAAAAGAATCACTCACTCTTCAATTCCAGAAGAGGATCAGCTGCAAATTATAAAGCTATATATAGAAGAGTTAGAACAATTATCTTAAAATCCGCAAATTTTGCGGGTTTTTTTGGATATATTATAGGACTAGGGTTAATTTATGTACATATTTATGAAAAGTGAAAAAAAGACACAAAATATTTTGTTTTATGCCGATAATTATACTTGAAAAGCTGTACTAGAAAAGGTTACTTTTAATATATGGCTCTTTTCTAAAACGTTGTTTCTTTCGTGAAGTAGATAGGGTGTTCAACCAGTCTTATAAGTTACTGATTAATGAGTAGAAAGACCAACTTTCTTTATAGCTCCATCTTATTCCTAAGGGATTTTTACGCAAGGAACAATCTATACAATAAACAGTTCACTATATAAACCGGTTAAGAAAGACAGGAGCAATCATGAAAAAATTCGCGGTGATACTTTTACTTCTCATTTTAGCGATTTACTTACTTCCAAAGAGTGTACCAATCATACTTGGATTGATCACTGCGATTATGTTTGAGCCTCTGGTATTGTTCCTACAGAAGCGCTGGAAGGTAAAAAAAGTACTTTCAGTGGTCATTGTATTTATTTTATTCTTATCTGTAACAGGCTTTTTAGGTTATTTAGTGTTTGCACAGCTTGTCGAACAATTTTTATACTTTTCAAAGAATCTACCTTTCTTACTAGCTAAATTAAATGTAATCATTGCTTTATATATGAACCAATGGGAGGTATTCTCAGCCACGGTTCCGAAAGATGTAATTGATGCAATAGAAGGAAGTTTCCGTTCACTAGAGGATTCGATCCTGAGTGCTACATCTACTATTACACAATCTATTCTTTTATTTGTTACGACGATACCGGAGCTATTAATTGAAATATTGGTTTATTTAATTGCCTTTTTCCTATTTAGTTTAGACCTACGAAAGCTAAAGATTCAAATACTTTCGTTTTTCTCTGATGAAACTAGGGATAAATTTCTTCTCATGTATCATCAGTTAAATAAAGCGGGTATTGGTTTTTTAAAGGCACAACTCCTATTTAGCTTATTAACCTTTGTATTAGCTTATTTTGGGCTATTACTACTAAATGTTGAATACACAATCCTGCTATCCATCGTGATTGTTTTTGTAGATATTTTACCAGTATTAGGAACAGGCTCAGTATTAGTTCCCTATGCAGTTTACTGTTTTATGACCAATCAGCAGGATACAGGTATTGGTCTACTCATTTTATTCCTAGTCATCACTGTGGTTAGAAGAGTAATCGAGCCTAAAGTGTATTCAACCAATATGGGGATCAGTCCTATTGCCTCATTAGTAAGTATGTATTTAGGCTTCCAGGTCCTTGGATTTATAGGCTTAATACTGGGTCCAGTCGTTGTAATTATTTATGAAACATTAAAACAAGCAGGCATTATCAAGTTTCGATTCAAACTATAAACGCTCCTATGGGCGTTTTTTTGTTGGTAAAAAATATGTTACCTCTGTTATCTTTTTTTAACAATTGTCATAATTCTTTATGTATTAAAAGTATGTCAATATGTATAAAACGGTAAAATATATTAAGAATGGTTAAAATTAGGAATTTTGCTTCTTGAGGTATTTTTTTAAAAAAAGTATAGTAATTCTAGTTTTTTTGACTAAAACAGGAAATTATCATAAATACCATTTCATAGAATGGTAGATTTGACCAAAATTATTACAAAAACCTCGTGCTATGATGTACCCGTAACAAAGTAGTTTTCTAAAACGAGGAGGTTTTTGGATTGAAAAAGACATTATTGTCGGTAGTGGTAGCAGGGACAGTCCTGATCGCAGTTCCAACTGCTGGGGCAGCCCAACATCAGGATGCAGAGACATCAGTTGTTCAGTCTCGTTATGTGGTTTCCCTTTCAAATTGGAATGAGTTTGTCCAAAAAATGTTCAAGTACTATTACTCACAACCATCCAATCAACGTACAAACAGTAATCAGACCATTGTCAAAGAGCCAGTCGAAGAAAAACAACAAGAAGTGTCTAAGGAACAACAAGCAGTAACGACTGATCAGCCACCAGTCTCACAGCCTACTAATCAAGCACCGGTACAAACGCAACCTGAAACGGTAAAGGAAAACACAAATACTTATTCTATTAGTCAATTTGAGCAGCAGGTTGTCACTTTAACCAATCAGGAACGTGCAAAATACGGTCTAAAGGCATTAACCCTAGATACAAAGCTTAGTGAGGTTGCTAGAGCGAAGTCATCTGATATGCTCAATAAAGGATATTTTTCACATACAAGTCCGACTTATGGATCACCATTTGAGATGATGAAACAGTTCGGGATTAGCTACCGAACAGCTGGTGAAAATATTGCGATGGGTCAACGTTCACCTCAAGAAGTAGTACAAGCATGGATGAACAGTGAAGGACATCGTAAAAATATTCTAAGTCAAAGCTTCACACATATCGGAGTAGGACATATTGAAGGCAATTATTGGACACAAATGTTTATAGGGAAATAAATGGCCAGAAAAGAGTACTCTTACGTTGAGTACTCTTTTGGTCACTAAACGGATTTTTTAAAAATTCATATTTCTAAACTAAACTTCCTCATTTCCCTATATAATGTAGATAGAGTGTAAAAAAATAGCGAAAAGAAGTCTACAAACAAGTGAGGTTATACATAATGAAAAAAAGAATGGTTTTTACAGGTGGAGGAACAGCAGGTCATGTCATCTTAAACTTAGCGTTAATTCCACATTTTAAAAAAGAAGGCTGGGAAATTAGTTACATCGGTTCCGAGAATGGGATTGAAAGGGAGTTAATTTCTAAGGTTGACGGAGTGACGTACTATCCCATCGCTACTGGAAAGCTAAGACGATATTTTGATTGGAAAAATGTAAAAGATCCTTTCAAGGTGATAAAAGGAACGCTTCAGGCTTATCGTATTTTAAGAAAGTTGAAACCGTCTATTATCTTTTCAAAGGGTGGGTTTGTATCCGTTCCTGTTATTTTGGCTGGAAAGTTAAATAAAGTTCCCTCAATCATTCATGAATCAGATGTAACACCTGGTCTTGCCAATAAAATAGCCATTCCATTTGCAACAAAGGTATGCGTAACTTTTAAAGACACGGTTAAACATATAAAAGAATCCGGTAAGGTCGTTCATACTGGTGCGATCGTGAGAGAAGAGATTTTTAAGGGGAGTAGAGAAAAAGGACTGAAAGACTACCTGTTTCTAAAATCGAAACCAGTTCTCCTTATTATGGGAGGAAGCCTCGGCTCTAAAAAAATTAACGAAATGGTTCGTGCAGGCCTCCAAGAGCTGTTAGAACGTTTTCAAATCGTTCATATTTGTGGAAAAGGGAATGTAAAGCATTCTCTTCACCAACAGGGCTATAAGCAAGTTGAATATTTAACGAATGAGCTTCCTGATGTGTTAGCGATGACAGATATTGTAATCTCTAGAGCAGGCTCTAATTCCATCTTTGAATTTTTAGCGTTGAAAAAGCCAATGGTCCTCATTCCCTTAACAAAGGAGCAGAGTAGAGGGGATCAAATTATCAATGCTGAGTCGTTTAAAAAAGCAGGATATGCCGAGGTTCTACAGGAAGAGAAGCTTACCAAGGAAAAACTAGTGAAAACATTAAAACAGGTACTAGACAATAAGGATCAATTCTTAACAAACATGGAGAAATATGAAGGGGATTTTTCAGTTAACCCTATTCTCTCTCTCATTAAAGAAGTTTCCAAATAGGCAAAAAAGCGATTTAAAAGCGGTGAACTTATGAAAAACGAGATTGATGATTCTTTGAAGGCTATTGAAAGGGAATATGGAGTTCAGATTATTTATGCCTGTGAGGCGGGAAGTCGAACTTGGGGAACACATCATGATGAAAGTGATTATGATGTACGTTTCTTATATATTTATCCATTCAGGAAGTACCTAGAACTAGATACACCGAAGGATTCGATAGAGGAGAAAGGCTCGCTTCATCTTGAATGTGTAGGATGGGAGCTAGGGAAGGCACTTCGTCTTCTTCGGAAACAAAACCCTTCAATTATTGAATGGATCCATAGTCCTGTTGAGTATGTGAACTGTTTTCAAATCAAGGAAAAGTTATACTCAATGCATCAATCTTACTTTGATAAGAAGCCCTTGCTTTATCATTATTTAAACATGGCCACCACCAATTTTTCCTTGTTACAAAAAAATAGACATGACATCAAGTTGCAGCTTAATGTCATTCGACCATTATTGGTATGTGACTTTCTGTTTTCTAACGATCGCTTTCCGCCGTTGCTTATGGAGAAACTACTCCATGAGCTTAAGGAAGACAGGGTAAGACTTAAAATTTCTAGTATTATCTCTTTAAAAAAACAAGGTGTGCTTGAGGGAATCGAATTCGACTCATTCGTTGAAAATTGGGTAATTGACCGTTTGGAAGAGTTTAAGGAAAAACTGACAAATGGTGAGTATTCAGTATCATTTTCTAGTAGGGAGTTTACCCATGAGTTAAACAGATTGTATCAAGACATCGTGTTAGAGGATACAAAATGAATAAGTGATGTGGGGGAGAGTATGAGACTGAGAAAAACTAGACTATGTTTATTTTTCTTCATCCTTTTTGTTATTTCTGGCTGTTCATCTGATGAATTAAGCCAATTACGTGAAGAACGTGATCAGTTACGTAGCAAAATAAATCTGTTAGAAAAAGAAAATAAACAATTAAGGAAGGAAGCTAGTCAAGTACCATCTAATCAGGATATGCTCACTTTTACCTATCTAGATATAAAAGAGTCTCATCGATTTATTCCAAAAGAGGTTCCATTATTAATCCTACCTAATAAGGAATCACAGCAGCTTAATCAGATTCAGCCTAATACGGTTGTTGAAGTACATGATTTTGTAGATGTAAATGGAGAAGTGTGGCTACATGTCACCATACCAGTGTTTGATACCCCCATCAATATGAAGGGGTGGATCAAAGAAATAGATACTCAGCTGTATACAACAGAAATACAAGACCTGGTATCCCAACCTATTTTCTTAAAAAAGGGAACCCCTGTTTATCAGTTTGGTTTATTTAACGAACTACAGGCTGTTGAACCAGTTGAAATCGACATGGACCAAAACTGTTTCGTATCTGATCGACAGGATGATTTTCTTGCACTAGGCTGTGCAGGAGGTACTTCCTATATCGTAAGTAAAGAATTTGTTGTTTTTCCTGAAGTGAAATAAAATTGCATCTTTTCTCGCAGTAATCCGTTCGGCTGAGAGGGAGAAAATTTAAATTGGTAGGCAAATTAACTCTGGTTTTGATAGTCGAATTAGCAATATAAAAAAGCATTACCTTAAAAATATTTACAAGACGATTTGAAATAGAGTTAGAAGATAATAAATAATTTTAATATAAATAGTTTACAAGGGAGGCGTTTGCTTGAACGAATTTAAAATAACTAAAAACAATCATACATATCATGGATATGAGTTTGGTGACAAGAAAAACCCAACTCTTATTTGTCTACATGGGATGACAGGTGACGCAAAAAGCTTTTTAGGAATTATTGAATTTCTTAGTAAAGACTTCCATTTCATATTATTAGATAACCCAGGTCACGGAGAAACGGAACCATTAATAAATGAAGAGGATTATTGGTTTTCTTCACTAGCAAATAGAATGGATGAAGTTATAACCCCTATTGTCAATAAGCCCTTCTATATTTTGGGACATTCTTGGGGAGCAGATCTTGCACTAAATTATACAAAAGTTTTTCCGCAGAGAGTAAAAGGAGTCATTCTAATTGATGGTGGGTATAATTTTCCTGAAAATGTAGAAGGAATGACAGAAGAAAAAGCTCTTATAGATTGGGAGAACTATATTAAATCATCCAATTATAACTCATGGGATGAAGTAGTAAAAACTTATCAAGAATATACAACAAAGGAATGGGACAAAAATCTTGATTCTATTATTTGCTCTAACTTTAATAAAATCAACGGAAAATACGAATTGAAGGCTGATGGTTTTAGTCTTCTTTCAACCATAAAGGCATTTTATAAAGAACCCTGCTCCACTACATTTGATAGTATCAAATGTCCTGTACTATTGTTTCATGCAACCATGCCAGAGAACGATTCTTCTATAGTTAGGGCATTACAAAAAATAAAAAATAGTATTAAAGATGTAAAAATAATTGGGATTAAAAACACCAAGCATAATATTCACTGGGATAAACCTGAGACAGTTGCAAAAGAAATTTTAGAGTGGAAAAAAGAGAAGGAGTTCTTGAAATTTTAAATAAGGTATAGATTCCTTATACTGTAAATTTGAGTAAATTATGAACTTGAAAGTACAAGTTTTAAAGCATAACGAATAATTATCCGTTATGGTTTTTTTATGTTGTTTGGTAGTTGAATTCGTTACCTGAAAGTGAATGTTTTTTTGTGTTTTGTACTTCAAAACGGAACTGCTTATCATAACCTTCTGATTCTTTTGCTTTGGCTTCTTACATCACACCCACCGTTTGTTCAATAAGAACACATCAACGACCAGCAAATTGGTTGCCGAAGATTTTCTCTAAATGATGTAAAATCACCTTATTCTTGCCTGCATAATGAACAATAATGTTACCCTTTTTAAAATAATGAGGGTCTGATATATAACTAATTGAAGCATTTCCAATATTCCCATCTGGATGAATAGCAGAAGCATCTTTTTCCATATCACCTTTTGTTGGATACTCATATATCAGAATATATTCTCCTTCTACATCAATCACATTTGGTGGAACCGAAAAGAATGGGTCTTTTTCGTTATTTTCAATTATGCTAAATTTCACTTTTGCTTTTTCAAGTTCCTTTCCAAGTTGAGCAAAATCAAATAAATCTGTGTTGTTTGAACACCCAAATAATATTGAAAAAAGAATAACATTGATATATATAATTCTCATTTGCCACACCTCTTTTTAATACATTGTGTGACCTAAAATTATTAATTATACTGGGAGGCTTATCTCCACTAAACTCTCGTTAGCAAAATTGACGACTGCTGATCAACAACTAATTCCCTTTACTTTGAATAACACATATCGAACCTTATCAAGTAGATACTACCTATTGAGGTGAAAGCAATGATATTAAAGTTATTACTTGCTCTAAATATCTTAACAGCAGTTCAACTGAATATTAGTCAAGAATCTCCTTCGCAACCACCTAATCCAAAGGTATTAAGTATTAGTACAGACTATCCTAATGATGGAAATTGGATACAGATACCTAAAGGGACTAAGGAAATAACCTTTGAGGTTAAAGCTGCAAACACGGAAACCGTTTTATTTTGGCTAATCCCTACTGGTACTCAAACATGGGCAGAAAGAAAACTAATAGGATATGACATTAAGGAAAACGAATACGATCATGACTTTTCTTTGACTTGGAAAATTGATATACCTGATCTTCATGACCATTTACATATTCAAGCAATAGGAGACGGTGTATCAAATCACATTATAAACTTATCAATGAACTAATATTAGTTCAAAGTCTGTACGAAAAGCGTTTCTGTTAATTAGAAACGCTGCCGTTGGAAAAGAGATATAAGTTATTGTGTTATCTGTTCAATTATTTCGCCGTCTGAAGATAAACCTGTAATAGTCGAGCCTACAAGGTCTTCTCCATTTGTAACTAAAAACCAAAACTTCTCGTTATTGTTATATTCAATGATCTTGGCTCTAAAATCAGTTCCAACATTAGTTTTAACATTCACTTCTTTTATTTGAGGATCAAGTATTTTCCCTCTGATTAAATCGGTATAGTCTGAAAAATGAAATTCTAAGTTCGAAAACCCCCAATCTAATTTAGATGCATGTGAAATTTCACTAGTGCTACTACTCACAAGTTGCCAACCAAATAGGTTTTTCTTAAGGAGAGCACTTCCAAAATGGAGGGTTTCGTGATTACCCCATTCATAAAAACCAATTGCTAGATTGTTATCTAAAAATTCAATGTGAGCAATGTTCGTCATGGGTTGATTTAATGTGTAGATAACCTTTTGAATTTCTTGAACATCATCTTTTAATGCTGAATTGATTAGATAGACACCAAATAAAATCAAAATAATAGATAAGAAAATTATTAGTTTCTTAGACATAGTAACGATCCTCCCGTACAAAAAAGTTTATGAAATATACTAATTATATGTATAAGTTCATTTACCAATATATATAGGCTTCTTCCACTAAAGGGAAGTTGAATTAGTCTTCCATAGAATAACACATTTACGGAATATTCTTATCAATGTTTAAACATTGAACATCTAGAAATTAATTAATTAGCAACCGAACGGGTGTATTATATTTCATTTTGAATAAGAAGATTGATTCTGGTAAATATAAACCCATTAATAATGGGGTGATTTAATTGTTAGCAGGCTGTCATGTTAGTATTCGAGAGGGATATCTAGGGGCTGCGAAGGTGGCCTATCAATTAGGTGCGAATGCGTATCAGTACTTCCCTAAAAACCCGCGGAGTTTAACGATTAAGGATTTTAATAAAGAGGATGCACGGTTATGTAAGGAATTTTGTGAGAAGTATAAGATTCAGTCAGTTGCACATACCCCGTATCCAACAAACCTAACACCATCAGACGATAAACGAGAATTAAACGTCCACTCTCTATTAAACGATTTAGAAATAGCAGAAGCATGTGGGTCCATCGGGGTCGTTGTTCATTTTGGGTCTCAAATTGATCCTGCCCAGCCATTAAAGGCGTATGAACTGATGATTAGTCTCTTGAATGAAGTATTATCAAAATGGGAAGGGAAAGCCATGCTTTTAATTGAGAATGTTGCAGGTAAACCTGGAACGATGGGTACCTCAATAGAGGAGCAAGTTCAGGTCAGGAGCCTAACCCAATACCCTGAGAAAATCGGCTTCTGTCTGGATACATGCCATGCTTTTGCTAGCGGTGTATGGACAGGGGAGAAGCATATCCCGTTTTTGGAAAAAGGTAATGATCTAGACTATTTTTCACATCTTCGGGTAGTCCATTTAAATAACTCGAAATATGAAGAGAATTCTGGTAAGGATCGTCATGCAGAAATTATGACCGGAAAAATAGATCCCGAACATATCGGACAATTGGTAAAGTCAGACGAGGTTAGAGATCTTCCATTTATTTTAGAAACCCCAACAGAAGATCATCAGCAAGAAATACAAGATATTCGTGCTTTCCAAGCAAGGTAGTTTTAAGAGGACAAAGACCAAATCGAATATGATTTGGTCTTTTGCTTTTGTTCAATGTAAGAGTTCATAATAGCTAATCAATAATGACTAAGCCTAATAAAGAAGCAAATTGAATGGCCTGAAAGGTCGATACTTTGCACCCTCTAAGATCAGATAGTGAAACGGTAAGTGATTCAAAAGTAGAGCTACTAATATCAATTTCCTTTAATGATGTTTTCTCAAAATTAGCTTGGTTCAGGTTACAAGTATTAAATTCAACCTTTTTTAATAGGCAATAATAGAAATCTGACTGAACTAGAGAAGACTCTTTAAATATGACTTTCTCTAATTTTGAATTACCGAGTGCAGCTAAGTTGAGCAAGGATTGATTAAACTCAACGTTACCAAATCGAGATTCCGTTAAGTCTACTCCCAATAATTTACAGTCCTTAAATATCGATCTGTGAATGGTAGCACTACCTAAGTTGGCATTTGAAAAATCACAATTCTCAAAAATGACATCGGTCATGTCGATTCGATTAAAATCAGTATTATTAAACTTACAATTTTTAATGATCATTTTAGACAACCGAACTCTATGTAACACTTCATTATCAAAATTGGAATCATTAATGCTCCCCATTTCAAGCTCGGGATCTTCTTCATAAAAAATATCATGAAAATTCATGGAAGATAATTCGTATGGGATTTTTGGCGAATCAAGTTTCATATGGGACCTTCTTTCAGAAGATTTTTTAAATATAGCTTATCCTCTTACTAAGTTTAAAAAAATATAAACAATATTAAAAGACTAGATTTATATGGGAACTTGTGTGCAATTTATGTAATTAACCTAATATACCTTCGTAATTGACTAGATGTATACAAATGTATACAATTTGATTAAGTTAGATTTTTTTAAGAGGGGGTGAATTATGAGGCACGAGGAGGAAGATGTTCATATTGAAGGACGAGAGGATCGTAGAAGAAAGAGAGACCATCGCATACACCATCATGGGCCAAAGACGTTTCGTAGGGGACGGGCCATTGCTTTTTTAGAAATGTTACACCTTAAACGTTCGACGATTAGACAGCAACTAGATCAACCAGAATTTCAATCTATTAATCAAGTGTTAGTAGGAGAATTAAAAGCTATTGACATGGTCATCAACGAATTCAGTCAATTATTTGAAATCCAAGAAAATGAAGCAGTAGAGCCACGTAGTAAAAGAGATGAAACAGATCTGACTTGAGCCAGTTTGTAATTAATAGTTGTTGTCATCTATTGGAAAATGTATTTAATTTTAGATTAGAATGGGGTTATAGAAAATGAGAAAAGTTAATTCGTACATAGATTCCGTTTTTTCTTTACAAGACAATTTATTAGAGGAAGTCATCTCGACCATAAAAGAAAACGGAATGCCATCGATATCCGTTTCACCTTCCTCAGGGAAATTACTGACCATGCTCGTAGCTATTTCAGGTTCAAAGAATGTGTTAGAGATTGGAGCACTTGGCGGTTATAGCGGGATTTGTTTAGCTAGAGGATTTGGAAAAGAAGGAAAGTTAACTTCACTAGAATTAGAAGAGAAGTATGCAAAGCTAGCACATAACAATCTATCAAAGGCGGGTTTTGGAAATCAGGTTTCATATTTAACAGGTCCTGCTTTGGAAAGCCTTGAAAAATTAGTAAATGAAAATAAGAAATTTGATTTTTTCTTTATCGACGCTGACAAAGATAACTATAAGCATTACTTAGAATACTGCATTAAACTAGCTGAGCCAGGGGCATTAATTATGGCTGATAATGTTCTTTCACGTGGTAGTGTAGCTGACCCAGATGCTGAACTAAGACATTCCACTAAGTCTATGAGGGAATTCAACGAGATTGTGGCCAATCACCCACATTTAGAATCGATTTTAGTTCCGATTGGTGATGGACTAACAATGTCTAGAGTGAAGAAATAGAGGGGATTGGGACCTTTTTAAGCTGAATCGACCGAGGTCGATTGTTCATCGGGTAAATGAACGCCCTTATTGGGTGAATTGAACCGTGGATGGTCGTTCATCGAGGTAATGAACGCCCTTTTGAGCTGAATTGAGCCGAGGCCGGTCGTTCATCGAGGTAATGAACGCCCTTTTGAGGTGAATTGAACCGAGGCCGGTCGTTCATTGGGTAAATGAAAGCCCTTATTGGGTGAATTGAACTGAGACCGGTCGTTCATCGGAGTAATGAACGCCCTTTGTGAGCTAAATTGAGTCGAGGCCGGTCGTTCATTGGAGTAATGAACGACCTTGTGAGCTGAATTGAGCCGAGACCGGTCGTTCATTGGAGTAATGAACGCCCTTGTGAGCTGAATTGAGCCGAGACCGGTCGTTCATCGGGTTAATGAACACCCTTTGTGAGCTGAATTGAACCGTGAATGGTGTTCAGCCGGGTAATGAAAAGTCCTTCATAAGCAAGATGAAGGACTTTTAAGAGCAAACCACAACCAGAAAAGTCCTTCATAAGCAAGATGAAGGACTTTTAAGATCAAACCACAGCCAGAAAAGTCCTTCATAAACAAGATGAAGGACTATTAAGAGCAAACCATAACCAGAAAAGTCCTTCATAAGCAAGATGAAGGACTTTTAAGAGCAAACCACAGTTAGAAAAGTCCTTCATAAGCAAGATGAAGGACTATTAAGAGCGAACCACAGCCAGAAAAGTCCTTCATAAGCAAGATGAAGGACTTTTAAGATCAAACCAAAGCCAAAAATACCTTCATAAGCAAGATGAAAGCCCTTCAAGATTCATACATTCAAAAAGGCGTGGATCCCTTACCGGGGGAATCCACGCCTTTTATAAAACCTCGCTATTTTTTTGTCTTACTTCACTCAGCTGCCACATGGACTAACTTCTTATCATACTTTTTCTGAATATGGCGGAGTCTTAAAAATAACAAAATGGCTCCTGCGGTTAATCCTGAGCTAAGTCCAATCCAGTAGCCAAAGGCTTGAAAGTCAGTGTATGTTGCGAGTACATAACCTAATGGAAGACCGATGATCCAAAATGAAATAAGAGAAAGGACTAATGTTGTATTTACATCCTTGTATCCTCTTAATGCTCCTTGAATCGGTGCACCCACTGCATCAGATAACTGGAAGAATATGGCGTAAATCAGGAAGTGCTGGGCAAGGGTTATGACGGCCATGTCCGTGCTATACATAGTAGCAATCACATCATTAAATAATATGAGAATAATTCCGGTTATGATGGAGAAGCCAAGTGCGAGACCAATACCCATATAGCTATACTGCTTAGCATCTCTCGTTCGCTTTGCACCAATTTCAAATCCTACACATATGGTAAGACCCATTGAAATGCTTAAAGGAATCATATAAAGGAATGAAGCAAAGTTTAAGGCAATTTGATGGGCGGCAATGGTAACCGTATCATATTCACTCATTAGGAGAGTAACCGCCGAAAATATACTGGTTTCAAAGAAAATCGAAAACCCGATTGGTACTCCAATTAAAAGTATTTCCTTCCATTTTGCAAAGGAAACTCGGAAAAAGGTCCGGAAAATTTGATACTCAACAAATGGAGACTTCTTTGCCACCATCCAGATTGCTATACCGAATATACACCAATAGGTAATCGCGGATGCATATCCCGCACCAATTCCACCTAAGCGTGGGAATCCAAATTCACCAAAAATAAGCAGATAATTAAACATGGCATTGATGGGAAGTGACGATAGTGTTATAAACATCGTCATTTTCGTTTGACCTAACGCGTCCATAAAGGAACGAAGAACCGAATACATAAATAATGGAATCATTCCAATGGATAAGCCTAGTAAATAATGATAGGCGATTCTACTAACCTCTGGTTCAAGATTCATAGCATGTAAAATGGGCTTCAGAGTTAAAGCTCCAACTATGAAAATGATAAAGGGGATAATGGTCGCTAAATACATTCCTTGCATTACTGTGTTAGGTACATCGTCTTTCTTTTTACTGCCAATTAATTGGGCAACGATCGGGGTGATCGCAAGAAGAATCCCACTTAGTCCTGTATAAATTGGAACCCAAAGGCTAGACCCAATGGCTACTCCAGCAACATCTGATGAGCCTGCACGACCTGACATCATGATATCTAAAAAATTCATCGCAAAAAGTCCAAGCTGGGTAATTAAAATCGGAAAAATAATCTTACAAAACAGTATTGTTTTCTCTCTAAAGCTGTCAGTCTGGTACATAAACGCTCCTTAAGGAAATACATAATTAAACCAAAATGAATTATAACACAAAACCTACATTTGGTTAAACTTTCGTATGGCGAAATACTTTTTAAGATGGTATATTTAGTAAAGAACTAAGTATACAGGAACGGGGAAAGAACACATGTGGAAAAACAGAAATGTTTGGATCTTGCTTACTGGTGAATTTATTGCTGGTATTGGATTATGGACAGGAATTATTGGTAACTTAGAGTTCATGCAAAAGCATGTTCCTTCTGATTTTGTTAAAGCTCTCATTTTATTTACTGGTTTACTTGCGGGAGTAATGGTTGGTCCGTTAGCAGGTAGAATAATAGACTCAGCAAGCAAGAAGAAGGTATTAATATACGCTGGATTTGGAAGGATGGTTAGTGTCTTATTTATGTTTTTAGCGATTCAATTTGAATCCATTTGGTGGATGGTAGTTTTTATGATCGCCATTCAGCTCTCGGCAGCTTTTTACTTCCCAACGATTCAGGCATTAGTACCGGTTGTTGTTGCTGAAAAAGATTTATTGCAGATGAACGGTGCACATATGAATGTAACGACGATTTCAAGAATTATTGGCACAGCCTTAGCAGGAGCAATGCTTGCCATCATTAGTTTATATTCTCTTTATCTTGCTTCGTTTATTGCATATGGATTTCTATTGATTTCAACGTTCTTATTAAAAATTGACGAAGATACAGTGAATCAAAAAGCGAAGAATAATAAAAAGTCAGCAAGCTTTAAAGAAGTGATTCCGGTTTTAAAAGGAATACCAATTGCGATGACGGCGCTTATTTTAACAGTGATTCCGATGTTGTTTCTTGGTGGTTTTAACCTAATGGTCATTGAGATTAGTGAACTACAAGACGATTCAACGATTAAGGGGCTTATTTATACAGCTGAAGGAATTAGTTTTATGATTGGTGCATTTTTAGTGAAGAGAATTACTGAGAGATATAATCCAACTTCACTCATGTTTATCTTTACTACAATCGTTGCTCTAACACAGCTTTCATTATTTTTTGCAGATAGCAAAATCTTATCATTAGTCTCATTTGCGGTATTTGGGTTTGCGCTTGGATTTTTCTTCCCAATTGCGGCAACCATTTTCCAAACGAAAATTCCAAAGGACTTCCATGGTCGTTTTTTCTCGTTTAAAAATATGTTAGATCGAGTTATGTTTCAGGTCGTACTTTTAGCAACAGGTTTATTCTTAGATACAATTGGTTTCCATTACATGGTTTTAGTGTTTGGTACAGTATCACTTGCGTTAGTTGCATACTTCTCCGTGAAACACTCAAAAACTGTCATTAAAGAGCCTGTATTAAAACAACAGGAGTTATAAATAAACAAAAATTCCTCTTGACCTATGTCGAGGGGTTTTTTGAATTAAGAAAAGTTCTATTTGTTTATTCATTTTGTATATGAAATAATATATAAAGGACAGATTTAATCATTTGGAGTGTTCAAATTGAAATATATCGTATTCTTTCTAGGATTAGGAATTGTGTTACTGCTATTTTTTTCAGCTAACGGGAATAACAGTAACGAGGAAAGTGATTCGTTAGAAGATCAAGGTTTTGAAAATAGAAAAATGGATGCGAAACCTATTGGTATTGATTTTGCAGGTCATGAATTTTTTCAACCTCTAACTGAGCCTGTCACACACTTACATGGACTAGGCTATCCGAATAATCAAGATGCATTATTTATTGCTACCCATCATGGAATTAAAGTTTTTTCTAATGGGAAATGGTATGAGACGCTTGACAATCAACATGATTTTATGGGATTTCAGGCAACCGCAACAGGATTCTATAGCAGTGGTCATCCTGCAGAGGGTTCTGATTTAGAGAATCCACTCGGATTAATGAAAAGTGAGGATTTCGGTAGAACTCTCGAAAAAATTAATTTTTATGGAGAATCAGACTTTCATCATTTATCAGCTAGCTATTTCACACAAAGTGTTTACATTGTTAATACAACACCAAATAGTCAAATAGGCACGGGTTTGTTTTACAGTTCAGATGGAGGGAATGTATGGGAGCAAAGTCAACTTGATGGCCTTCCACCTTTATCAACACATTCTATTGCCACACATCCAAAGCTTTCAAAAATTGTTGGGATTTCAACACCTGAAGGACTTTATCTTTCCCATAATAAAGGAAATTCATTTTCTCTAATTTCTATGGAGCTTCCGGTAGGAGCCTTGTATATAAAGGATGAATCGATCTTGTACATAATGGTTGATGGAGATGAACAAGCACTTCTCGAACAATCATTAGAATCGGATGATGCGACGGAAATTAAACTACCGCGAATTGAAGGAGATTCGATCTTATACATAGCTGTTAATCCATTAAATGAAGAAGAAATCAGTTTTTCTACAGCTGATGGAAATGTGTGGATGACAAAGGATTACGGAGAGACCTGGTCAAATATCTTAAATGAAGGAAGATTACCCTAGAACCCTCTTATATAAGGGTTCTTTTTTAATATGCGATCATTTTGTACACCCAATTTTTACTAAAATATATTTCTTTTTAAAGCGGATACTAACTTAAATAAAAGCTCTTTTATAAAAATGCTGCTTTTAGTCCACTTTAGATTTGGCTTCTAGAGAGATTAGAAACAACAATTGATATGAAAGCAGCCTTAAAAAAATAAGGGGGGATTTTCATGACAAAACGTAACCGAAAAACAAAATCAGGTTTACAAAGTGCAAAAGGTATTACTGAGTTCTCACAGGAACTGACAAAGGATACAAATAAGAGCGTTGAGAAAACAAAACCACACTAAAGACGAAAAGTCGTGAATAATAATTGTTCCTTCTAGATAAAGTTCTAGGAGGATTTTTTTATATGAGAAAGTATACAGAATGAATTTAACTTCTCCGTCATATGATGTAGCAGGTAGTGGAGGAGGGAATAAACGATGACAAATCAAATACAGGAAGATCGTATAACTGAAAAGCTTTTAGAAAGATATGTGTTTTTAAATAATTTAACAAAAGATGCAAAAGAAGAAATGGACAAGATAAAACAGGTGTTCCATGCTTTTTTTGATGAGAAGTCAGGTGTAAATGCGAAAGCAGAAGTAACGATTGGGGATTATTTTGTTCAACGCCAAATACGTGTCTCAGAAAGCTTTGATGACGAAAGAACAGTTGATTATTTAGAGAAAGTAAATTTAAAAGATTGTATCCAGCATGTGAAAAAGCCTGATGAGAAAAAAATTGAGGCTGCCATCCAGCTAGGATTATTAAACGGACCTGAGATGAATGAGCTAAAGATAAGTAAAGCTACCCAGGCCATTTCAGTTAAAAAAATTAAATAGTTTTTAGGAATGAGTGTCTATGAAAATGGAGCATTGAGTGATTAAGCGATCGATGCTCTTTCTTTTCAATTCATGTAGGAACTTCTCTGTTTTATTATGCACTTTATAACCAAAAGCTAGTAATAATAACACTGATCCCTACAAGGGAAAACATAATTCCGCCAAAACGTGTTGACCAAATATATAATCCTGAAGGGTCGTCACCATCATTTGTTTTCCATTTCTCTGTAATCATCCAGAAGATGGAAGGCTTAATGATCATGAATAAACCAAAAGCTAGTAGGAATATGCCAAGTAACATCATTAGAATTCTCCCTTTCGTACATTACTTTAATAGGATGTTGAGTCCTAACCACTTACAATAAGACTCCCTCTGTCTACTCTTCCTAAGAATCATCTATTATTAGTACGTTACCTATCTAGAAAAGTTTCAACTTAAAATATAGATATCCCCGTTATTGAAGCATCAAACATCTCTCCAAGACTGAACTTCTAAGAAAAGGTTCATCATATACAATCTTAATAAAACCAATCCTTTTGACATGCAACCAGTTGTCCTGTTAATGTTTTAACAAACTGGATTATTAAAAGGAGTTACATATGCTTCAAACATTTATAGTTAACCAACATGGGGAAAAGAAAATAACGAAGAATGTAGTAGAATTCGATTTATCTAATAATCAATGGATGTGGCTGGATCTGACTGACCCCACTGATGAAGAAATTAAGATATTATCCAATGTGTTTGCATTTCATCCTTTAGCAATAGAGGACTGTATTAATCATACCATTCAAAGACCAAAGCTTGATTATTTCCATGACCATAGTTTTTTTATCGTTCATGCATTAAAGGAAGATTTAAGAAAAGATGAGTTAAGTATTTTTATAGGTGAGAATTATATTGTTTCCTTTCATTATAGTGATCTTCAAGAAGTCAATCAGGTTTGGAATCGCCTCATTGCAACTAGTAACATAAGTGATTGGGATCATTATTATATCTTCCATCAGTTACTTGATAAGGTGGTGGATAATTACTTTCCGATACTTTATCAGCTTGAAGATTCATTAGATGTGTTAGGGGAGAAGAAACGACAGGATAAGAACGAGAAGCAATTAGATTTGTTGTTTGAAATAAAGAGTAAACTGATTTCAGTTCGGCATACGATTAATCCAATGAGGGACTTATTATACCGAGTGTTAAATTCACAACATTTAGATCGGATCACAGAACGTAAGGAATATTTTTCTGATATCTATGATCATTTACTAAAGCTTTCCGAAATGGTTGATTCTAATCGAGAAATGACTAATGATCTACGTGATAGCTATTTATCTGTAACGGCCCATCATCAAAATCAGATTATGCAAACGTTAACGGTTATTACAACCATCTTCATGCCTTTGACCTTTATCGCAGGTATTTATGGAATGAATTTTGAAAATATGCCTGAATTAAGATGGGATGCTGGGTACTTTATGGTCCTCGGGACTATGGCAATCATTGGGTTTAGTATGTATCTCTGGTTTAAAAGGAGGGGCTGGTTTAGATAAATCTACTTTGAAAATACGTCATTTTTGTGTATGATAAATGAAACGA
The DNA here is from genome assembly GCF_053903075.1 of Bacillus sp. AK128. Classification (NCBI taxonomy): domain Bacteria; kingdom Bacillati; phylum Bacillota; class Bacilli; order Caryophanales; family Bacillaceae; genus Bacillus; species Bacillus sp. AK128. The sequence goes on from NZ_CP096379.1 coordinate 2,140,678, forward strand.
TTTTTTCAGGAGGCTACTTATGATTCATCTAAATTGGAAAGAAAGACAAACGGTTAAACAAGTAAAATGTGTACATACAGACGCAGAGAAATATATGGTTAAAAATGTACTAACTGCTGGAAAAGTGTATGAAGTTAAAAATGAAACGGAAGAGTTTTATTTTCTTGTAGATAACACAGGTACAGTTGGTGGATTTTATAAGGATTATTTTGAGGATGTAAAATAGCATTGATAAAGGGCTAACGACGTGTGCGTTAGCTTTTTTTGTTTGTCCTTGTATTCTTATTAGTGCTAACAAAACAGGGGTTTTTATTAACTTGGCTAATCCAACATATTAAGGTATAACTGAATTAAAATTTTTCTGTCTCTATACAAAATATTACTTTTAATAGCTTAGTAAATCAACGGACTACATATTAAGTTTGAAATTATGTTAAAAGTAGCATAGTCGTAAAAACAAACTCATATATAAAGGGTTTTTCCCCTCCTAGATAGAATATTGTAAAGTAATATCTAGTAAGGGGGCATTAGGTGTGGAACAATTAAAATACCCAATTGGAAGGTTTCAGGTTCCAAGTGACATTAATGAGCAAGTGATATCAACAGGAATTGAGTCAATTAAACAGCTTCCTATCGTACTAAATGAAAAGGTAGTAAATCTTACAGATGAACAGCTTGACCTCACTTATCGAGAAGAAGGATGGTCAATTCGTCAGCTTGTTCATCATATTGCGGATAGTCATATGAATAGCTTAATCAGGTTTAAACTTGCTTTAACAGAAGATGCACCAACTATAAAACCCTATGATGAAGTTCAATGGGCACTACTCCCTGATAGTCATATCGCTATTCACTCGTCTCTTCGAATTATTGAAGGGGTACATGAGAGATGGACCACCCTTTTGCAATCTTTAAAGCATGATGACTATAGCAGGGTATTTATCCACCCGGAACTTGGTCAAGTTCCGTTATCTACAGCCTTATTTCTCTATGTTTGGCATGGTAATCATCACTTAGCTCATATTGATCTAGCCATTCAACCAAAATAACGACAAAGCTACCGAAGAAATCGGTAGTTTTTATGTGCAAATGGGCTAATTTATTGACTTTTGTTGCATTTTTCGGTAAAATTATCATTCTGATTTGAAATATTCTGTAAAAAGAGGGACGGCATGAAAACAGAATCTACTAAAGATAAAATATTGTCACGAAGGACCTTTGCGATTATCTCCCACCCAGATGCTGGGAAAACAACATTGACTGAGCAATTGCTTTTATACGGTGGTGTAATTCGTGATGCTGGTACGGTAAAAGGAAAGAAGTCTGGGAAATTTGCTACATCAGATTGGATGGAAATTGAAAAGCAACGTGGAATTTCCGTAACATCAAGTGTGATGCAATTTAACTATAAAGATCGAAACATTAATATACTCGACACACCAGGGCATCAGGATTTTAGTGAGGATACGTATCGAACGCTTACTGCGGTTGATAGTGCGGTCATGGTAATTGATTCTACAAAAGGAATTGAAGATCAAACGATTAAACTATTCCAGGTATGTCGAAAGCGCGGAATTCCGATTTTTACTTTTATGAACAAGATGGATCGTATAGGGAAAGATCCTCTTGAATTATTAGCTGAGCTTGAAGAAGTGCTAGGGATTGAATCTTACCCGATGAATTGGCCGATTGGAATGGGTAAAGAGTTCCTAGGAGTATATGATCGCTTTTATAACCGAATTGAACAGGTTCGTGTGGAGGAAAAGGATCGCTACATCCCTCTTGATGAAGATGGAAGAGCATCTGAATCTGCCCCTATTGTTCAAAATGATCTATATCAAAAATGCTTAGAGGAAATTGAACTGTTAAGTGAAGCAGGAAATGAATTCTCTAAAGATAGAATTAAAAATGGAGAATTAACTCCTGTATTTTTTGGAAGTGGACTAACCAATTTCGGTGTTCAAACATTCCTTGATACGTATGTTGAACTAGCGCCATCACCGCAGCCACGACATTCAACAGAGGGCGATGTAGACCCTACAGAAGCTCCGTTTTCAGGCTTTATTTTCAAGATACAGGCTAACATGAATCCTGCTCACCGAGATCGTATCGCCTTTTTACGTATTTGCTCTGGTAAATTCGAAAGAGGAATGAATGTAACCATTTCTCGTACAGGAAAGCAGGTTAAATTATCTCAGTCTACTCAGTTTATGGCTGATGATCGACATACGGTTGATGAGGCTGTTGCTGGCGATATCATTGGCTTATATGATCCAGGTACGTACCAAATTGGAGATACGTTAGTGGATGGAAAAGACTTATTCCAATACGATCGACTTCCACAGTTTACACCTGAGCTATATATTAAAGTTACAGCTAAAAATGTTATGAAGCAAAAGCAATTTCAAAAAGGGCTCACTCAGCTTGTACAAGAAGGTGCCATTCAGCTCTTCCGTTCTGTGCAGCTCGAGGAATATATACTAGGAGCGGTTGGTCAGCTTCAATTTGAAGTATTTGAGCACCGAATGAAAGGTGAATATAACGTTGATATCTCGATTCAGCCAATGGGCTCAAAAATTGCGAGATGGATTGACGGAGAAGTATCCGAGAATTTATCAAGTTCTAGAAGCTTACTAGTTAGAGATCGTTATGATAAAAAAGCCTTTCTATTTGAAAATGATTTTGCATTAAGATGGTTTGAGGAAAAGAATCCAGAAGTTAAATTATATAATCCTATGGAGGTTTAACGTGATATCACGTTAAACCTTCTTGTCCTGAAAGGAGATTGTTGATGTCTTTACCAGAACATCCGGATTACCAAGATGAACTAAAGCGACTACAGTTTACGAGAAATTATATCGAATCAATTATTATTGCAACGGAAACCTCGAAGGAGAATTACCGTGAGAAAATGGCTGAAGCATTTCAGGATTTAAATTGGCTGGATAGTAGTTTAAGCTATTCCAGTATTTTAACGAATGCTCAGTTTATGGAGCGGTCTGCAGAAGAGGTAAGAAACCTTAAAAAGATTCGACCTAAACCTTATTTTGCTAGAATTAACTTTAGACATCATGATCGACATCAGGACGAAATTTTATATATCGGTAAGGCCTCAGTGTTTGACCGGGAAACCCAACAGCCCATCATCGTAGACTGGAGATCCCCAATTGCGAATGTGTACTATGATGGTAGACTTGGTGAAGTGGAATATATGGCTGAAGGTGAGACCTATGAGGGATATCTGTCTTTAAAAAGGCAGTACGAGATAGAAGAAGGCTCTCTTCAGAGTTACCGGGATGTGGATTTGACCACGAATGATGAGCTTCTTCAAGACTCATTAGCAAAAAGCTCGGATAATCGTTTAAGCGAGATTGTCTCAACGATTCAGGCGGAGCAAAATGAAATTATTCGCGCGGATTTAAATCGGCCCATTATTGTTCAAGGTGCGGCTGGTAGTGGGAAGACCACGATTGCATTACATAGAATTTCTTATTTTATTTACACATTAGGTCAAGAGTTCGATCCAGAGAATATGATGGTGATTGCACCTAACCGGTTGTTTATTGATTATATTTCTGATGTTCTTCCTGAACTAGGTGTAGATCGAATTCGTCAGACTACTTATATTGACTATGTTCAACAATGTATTGGTAAAAAAATAAAGGTGATTCCACAAGAGAAAAAGCTTGTGGCAATGGTTCAAGACGATCAAGAAACGGTTGAAACGATTAAATGGATTTCGGCTTTTAAAGGGTCATTTGAATACCAAAAAATGATTGACCGGTATATGAAGGAAGTTCGGGCAACTTTTTTCCCTGAAGAAGATTTTGCGGTTGAAAAGTTCAGATTGATGACAGCGAAAAAGCTTAAGCATCTTTTCTTGAATGAGTATGACTACCTTCCTTATTATCGGAGGGTTGAGCGAATTAAAAAAGTGCTCCAAGGTGATGTAAGGCGAAAGAAGAAGCAAATGCTTCATAAGGTTCAAGTAATCTATGAGCATAGACTTGATGTTGCCTTATCTATTAAGGAACCTCTACAAAGAAGAGTGAAGGTTTCGGCTTGTATGGATGAAAAGGATCAACGTCTAGGTGAGTTAACGAAGGCAATTAAGTCCTCTGTTACCACCTATATGAAACAGTATCCTAAACAGACTTTACTAGCTTACTATCAAGATTTCTTTGAACGTGATAGATTTACAAGATTAGCTGACGGAATCTTATCCAAAAAAAAGGTACATGAATTTCTTACTTATCAGGAAGCACTTTTTAAGAAGAATAGTTATGAAATTGAAGATTTAGCCTCTCTTTTATATTTACAGCATTATTTATTCGGGGTTACTCCTGAGTTAAAGGCTAAAAATGTAGTTATTGATGAAGCGCAAGACTATAGCTACTTCCAGTTTTCTGCATTAAAATCGTTGCTAGGGACAGATATGTTTACAATTGTTGGGGATCTTGCACAAGGAATCCATGCCTATCGTGGAATGACTGACTGGCAAGTACTAGTAAATAAAGTCTTCCCACGTGCGAATTATGTTACGATGCAAAAAAGCTACCGAACAACAGTAGAGATCATGCAGGCAGCAAACGAAGTTCTTGATTTAATGGAAGAAGATATACCTAAGGTAGAGCCTGTAGTAAGGCATGGTGAAAAGCCGGTATTCATACAAACAGAAGAAATGGACGACGTGATTCAGTCTATTTTAAACAGGATTCAAAATCATAAAGAAGAAAAATGTAAAACCTTTGCAATTATCACGAAAACTGAACGAGACGCAAGAGCCCTTCATATTGCTTTTAAACAACAAACCAAACAAGAAACTAGTTTATTAGTGGATATGGATTCAATGGCAAGCAGTGAGGTAGTCATCATACCTTCCTATATTGCAAAAGGCTTAGAGTTTGATAGTGTTTTTATTGTTAGCAGGGAGGATTCCTATTCCTTAACAGATGTTGATATAAAACTTTTATATGTAGCCATGACTCGACCGCTTCATCGTTTAACCCTTATAGGTAAAAAGAAGAACGATCTACTACTTAATTGGGTAAAAGACCATTTAGTTGAGTCGGAGACATAAGCTAGTTGTATGAGAACTTGGTAGCCAACTAAAATGATCCTGTAGAGAAGCATACGAAATAGCATACTAATTAGCAGACCAAATCGCATATGATTTGGTCTGTTGTTTTTCCCTTTATATCAATGGTTATTGAGTATAAACACTTGGAATCTCATGCTAAATCGCACCTTAAATAGCTTATTAAAATAGCTGTTGTCAGCGTGATAATTACTATGTCATTTGCTATAGTGAATTTAAACGGCCATCAGTAAATTGTAATTTTATGTTAAATTAAAAATAGAGTTTAATCGCAAAATATATTGAGGCAGGAAATATCAAACCCATAATTGATAGAGTTTTTCTTTTTGAAAATACTCAAGAAGCTATGGAATATGCAGAGTCTGGAAGGGCTAAAGGGAAGATAATAGTAAAAATCAAATAGTTAAGTTAAAGGATGAACTCCCATGCTAGGCGAATCTTTCATATTGAACGGAGAAGTTTAATGAAAGAAGGACTTAAACTATAATTTGTAGGTGTTGAATCATATGCATAATTGGAAATATAAAACCACAAATGATTTTTTTGACTACTTGGATTTTCACGACTGCATAGTTGAGAAGACAATAGTTGAAAAAGGCACAGTCATTATTGATTTTGAATTTGTGTATGTTTCCCCAGAACATCCTCTTAATCCATATGGTGTAGCAAAATCAACAGATAGATGCAGGCTTACTTTCAATGAAGTAATTGATAGTAATGGGATTATTCACTTTGAAGATGGGACGGAAAAGCAAGTTCAAATAACTGACTTAGAAGAAATGGAATTCTTGCAGTTCAACCATAAACCATTAGAAAGTTATATCATTTTTAAAATGTTTGGTACTGATTGGAGAACACATCAATTTTGTAGTATTCAAATTAAAGCAATCGGTTTTACTTTAGAATGGAATGATTTTAATGAAAATGCTTGGTATGTCTAAAACCAATTAGGACATCTTTGGTGAAATTCTTATTGAAGTAAAGGGGGCATTTCTTTAATTAGCAGTCGAATATAAGTTTATATAAATAAGCATTTCTTCTATGGTATAATAGTTTTATATGTTTAAAGAGGTGATTATATGGATAATGAACAATTGTTAAAAATCATCTTAGAGCGGTTTGATAAAGTTGACCTACAATTTAAAGAAGTACTAAATAGGCTTGATAGTATTGAAAGAAGTCAACAAGAAGATGTTCAAGGAACTTTAAACGTAATATCTAAGAAGGTTGACGGAGTTATGTATGACGTTGAGTTTTTAAGTGAAAAGACAGGTAAACACGACACTAAAATTAATAGCCTAGAAAAAAGAATTCAGTCTTAACATTGGCTGGATTTTTTTATTTTATATAGATGTGAATTTTATGTACTTAAAGTGACGGGGGCTATTATTCAATAACAATGGTTTAATTTTAGAAAAATTGAACCATTGGAAACAAGTTGGGGTTGAAGTATTGAAAATTGGAACAGTATTAATTTGTAAGGTACCACACATTACACCTGAAGCGTGGTTCCATATAATATTGTAAAGTTAAAAGGACTGTTAATGTAATATATAGAATTATAAAGGTAAAAGGATGAACCATGGAGGAGAATTAATGAGTGAAAAGTTACTACCCAATTTCGTTATTAGTCATACTGGAGTGGTTTCCAATGCGTTTTTAGAAAGAGGGATTAATACGTTTCACCAAGCCTTAAAATACATAGGAGAACTTCCCTACGGTAGGAATAATAATCGGACAGAATGTATGTTAGTTCTAAGCGAGAATAAAGGGACCTGTAGTACGAAGCATGCCTTGCTTGCCCAATTATGTATGGAACAAGATGTAAGAGACATTAAACTATACACAGGCATTTATGATATGAATGAGGAAAATACTCCAGGTGTAGGGGGTGTTTTACAACAGTATGGGTTGAACTCCATTCCTGAAGCCCATTGCTACTTAAAGTATCAGGAAGGTCGGTTTGACTTTACAAGATTATCTGTAAAAGGTGAACCGATTCAAGAATTTTTGACTGAACTAGAAATCATTCCGTCACAGATAGGCGATGACAAGGTTCGCTTTCACCGAAGCTATATACCGACATGGCTAAAAAATAAGGACCTTGTACATAAATTAAGCGTAGAAAAGTTGTGGGAAATAAGAGAAGAATGTATTAAGGCTCTATCCGAACTTAATTGTTAGGGATTAGGAAGCTTGAGAATGTTGTCCTCAAGCTTTTTTGCTTGGTTTATGAGATGAACTCGTTAATCCACGACAATATAAGCAATCATTGGTCCGTTATGGTCTATATCAGCATGAGCTGTACAAATTAACCGGTATGTACCTTCTTTAGAAAATGTTAACCGGAGAACCGTTTCTTCCCCTTTTTTAACGACTCCTTTTGCATTCGTACCTTCAATGAAAAAAGGATGTTCTTTTCCATTTACTCCGAAAATACTGAGAGTTATTTCTTCATTTTTAGGAACAACAATCGTTCCAGGATCGAAGCGATAGGATTCTATTTCTTTTCCATCGTCTGTTTTTGAAGAAAATTCTCCAGTTACCATATGAAAGGTATATACGTTATGCTCTAAATCAGTCTCTCCGTCAACTGGCAAAGCACTTGGTCTAAAAAACAGTAGACTGCACATGACTAATACCAACCCCAAGGCTGCATAAATAATCCAGTTTCTTTTTATAATAACAAATCTCATTCATACCCCTCCTTAAAATTTCACTTAGTTTATATGTATGTGAATAGAAGGGGGTTTTGTCCATTTTTTTCATAGACATCCATGAGAAATTGAAATTAATCATGGATGAACTCATTTTCGTATAAAACAACCGTGTATATAAAGGCGAAAAAATAGCTCTCTGTTAGGCAGACTTTCTATCATCTTCATCTTGGATTGATGGAGCTTGATTTAACTCCCAGTAATAGACTTTTGGAAAACCAACATATAACCAAAGGTCTTTTAGCAGTGATCCTCCTACGAAATAAACAAGTTGCCAGTCTATTTGTTTCATCTTTATGCACCTCTTCCGTTGATTACTATTAGCATACATATCGACTAAGTTGTCTTATGATATTTTTTTCTTTACAAGTGGATAAAGCGGGAGTATGATTCTTGACATAATACTATTTGAACGTATGGTGAGGTCCTTGTGATGAAAATTAAATATATTAAGTTAAATCCCTCTCAGCTACTTGTGCTTGTATTTACGGTGTTTATATTACTAGGCACAGTGCTGTTAATGCTTCCAATTTCAACGAATGAATCCATTACCTGGATTGATGCACTATTTACTGCAACGTCAGCGATGACAGTAACGGGGTTAGTGGTATTTGATACAGGTACCGTCTATACCACATTCGGTGAGGTGATCATCTTATGCCTTATACAAATTGGCGGCTTAGGGATTATGTCATTTGCGGTCCTCATTTTTATCGTATTAGGAAGAAAGATTGGGATGAAAGAACGAATACTCGTCCAGCATGCATTAAATCAAACGTCCCTTGGTGGGGTTATTAATCTAGTTAAATATTTATTTATCTTTTCGTTTTCAATTGAGATCATTGCCATGCTTTTCTTAGCCATTAGATGGGTTCCAGAGTATGGGTGGGGTGATGGTTTATATTACAGCCTTTTTCATTCCGTTTCTGCATTTAATAATGCTGGTTTTGGACTATGGCCTAATAACTTAATGAGTTATGTAGGTGATCCCATCGTAAACATTATTATTTCACTTCTGTTTATAATTGGTGGGATTGGATTTACTGTTTTATTAGATATTAAAAGCAAAAATAGCTACAAACGACTGTCACTTCATACCAAACTGATGATTTGGGGTTCACTATGCATTAATGTGTTTGCGATGTTAGTGATCTTCGCCATAGAATATGGTAATCCCCAAACTTTAGGTTCTCTTTCGTTTATAGAAAAGCTGTGGGCTTCTTATTTCCAAGCAGTTGCCCCTAGAACAGCGGGTTTTAATACCCTTGATTTAGCGGCATTAAAAGAACCGACGATTTTACTTATTATCATTCTGATGTTTATTGGTGCGGGAAGTGGTTCAACCGGTGGGGGAATCAAGTTGACCACCTTTATCCTGATCATATTTAGTGTCATCTCATTTTTAAAGGGGCGCGAAAATATCGTGGTTCTTAGAAGGACGATAAAAGAACAATTAATCGTAAAGGCATTAGCAATTACCGTGATTTCGTTACTCTTTGTCGTGTTAGGAATTTTTATTTTGAGCTTAACAGAAAACGCCCCTCTATTATCAATCTTTTTTGAAGTCGTATCGGCATTTGGGACAGTTGGCTTAACACTAGGTTTAACCTATACATTAACACCGATAGGGAAATTGGTTATTATTGCGATCATGTTCTTTGGCAAGCTGGGTCCATTAACGATGGTATATTCCCTTGGGAAGCCTAAGAAAGAAAAAATTAAATATCCAAATGAGGACGTTTTAACTGGGTGAATGGAGACATTCACCTTTTTCCTTTTTAGGCCATAATCTAATGAAAGAACGTAAACAAAAGGAGATATGCATATGCCTTCATTCGTAGGTGGTGTTCAAATTCATAATGTAGGGGACGGTGCCTTTACAGTAGGGGATGCTTTTAGAATTTCTCCTAATGGTGTCTCCCATGATAAAGGAGGAGCTGGTGCTTTTAATACAGGTTCATTTATGAATGTTTCAAGTAAAAGAAGTGTAACTGGTGTGTTAGATTCCGATATTAGTGATCAAATGACAACTTCACTTCGTCCGTTTTTATTAAATATATAGCTGTGTTAAAGTACAGTGTTGATTTTTAGCAGAGTTGATTGAAGTGGAAGGACGCGAGACTCCTGTGGGAGAAGCGTGGTGAAGGAGACCCCGCAGGCGGTAACGCCGAGGAGGCTTAATGGAACTTCTGCTAAGGTCGCTCACGTCCTGTGAGCAACGCAGAAGCCAGCACATCCTGTGCAAGTGCGGAAAGCGAGTGTCCTGGAACGGAAATCAACAACAAACTTTAACAGAGCCAAATATATAAGTAGAAGAAACAAGGCTACTAGAAGTCATAGAGTTCTAAATTGGCACTTTCAATAGTTAAATTATAAATCAAACTAATACGTTCCAATCCGATTAGTATGTATATAAAACCCTTTGATGAGTCACTTTAATAGTATCTTATTTAAAAAGGGAGTATGGACTGAAATGGATTGGAGCTTACTTTGGAAAGCAGCCATTATTGTTCTGGGTGGTACACTCTTACTTAGAGTAGCAGGACGTAAATCAATATCACAGATGACCATTGCGCAGGTAGTAATTATGATTGGGTTAGGCTCACTATTAGTCCAGCCTATCGTAGGAACAAACGTATGGATGACTGGTTTAGTGGGTTTCATGTTAGTGCTTTCATTAGTTGTTATTGAATTTTTACAGGTGAAATTTAATTTTATTGAGAAGTTTATTACGGGTCAGTCAAAAATTCTAATTGAAAATGGAGACATTAAACATAAAAATCTGTCAAAATTAAGAATGACGGTCGACCAATTGGAAATGCAACTGCGTCAAAATAACGTAACGAATTTCTCAGATGTCCAATATGCAACCTTGGAGCCAAATGGTACGGTAGGATTCGTTTTAAAGCCTAGTAAACAAAATGCAACCAAAGAAGACTTAGACCAAATTAGAACAGATATACAACAGCTTAAACAGTATATGGATACATTAATACCGAAAACTAAGGTTATTTATAAAACTTCAAAGGACACCAAGGCCATTAACAAAACACCATCTATAGCTAGTCAAACAAATTACAAGCAAAAGCCCACGGAAAATGGCTTATTTGAAGAGGTTACGCATAAGGGACATAAACAAGAACCGCCTGAATTTCTTCAATAGGGGTCCTTTACTTGCTATTTAGACCAAACTGTTATATAATATATTCTTAAGCAAACATTACTTTTTGAATTTTTCACATATTTTAAAAAAGTGATCATGATTTTGGTACTTTTTTACAATATGTGATTTTTTTATGAATGTTTGGCATATACTATAAATGTTGGAGGTTTTTATGGAAAAGCAGTAAAGATTTAAAGTAGGCTGAGATAAGCAAAGTCTGTTCTTTGCACAAATCGTAGTCTGTATTTTTGATTTTCAATAAAATAAGGTGTGTGTTCCGAGTTGCGTAACCACTACTCTTATTGTATAGGGGGCAAAAGTAATGGTATTTGGAAAAAAACCAATGGAAGAAATAAAAATGGCTGTCACAAAAGTGTGGGAGTGTACATCAGATACATGTAATTGCTGGGTAAGAGATAATTTTAAGAGCAAGGAAATTACTACATGTCCAATTTGTAGTAGTCAAATGGAAGCTTCAGAAAAAGAACTGCAAGTCATTCATAACCACTCCGTAGCAGAATAATGTAATCCCTTCAATGTATCCACTTAATTTTTAAGACTTTTCCATGATCCCAAATTATTAAACAATATCTTATAGAAAAAAGCACTAATTTTTCTATTCCTAATTCTCACTGGCATGACCTAGGAGTCATAAGGATGGAGGAGAGGTAGGGCTTTCATTGTTTTAGGATTTACAAAAGATTAAGTTTCATTCTTTACTAAGACCACCTAGAAATTGAATTTACTATGTAAAAACCCCTATTCAGAATTTCTCTGAAGTAGGGGTTTTTTATGGTTTACTTTCTTAGGCAAAGCTTTTTTCTAGTTCATCAATCAGTGTGCCCACATAGGCAACAGCCTTTTTAATAGCATCCGGTTTCGTCATATCTAGACCTGCATATTTAATTAATTCCTGTGGAGTCATCGTTCCACCAGCTTTAAGAACCTCTAACCATCGATCAACGACTGGTTGACCTTCTTCTTTGATGAGCTGTGCAACAGCTGTTGAAACTGTAAGACCAGCTGAATAGGTGTATGGATATAGTCCCATATAGTAATGTGGCTGACGCATCCAGGTTAATGATGCACCTTCATCAATCTCTACTGTATCTCCCCAGAATGATTTCAACACGTCTGCTTTTTGCTCGCTAAGGGTAGTAGCGGTTATTGATTTTCCTTCTTCAGCTAAACGATACACTCTGCGCTGAAGCTCACCTTCTAATAAGTGAGTAACAAAATTATGATAGTACGTTCCTAGGAATTGAAGAATAACCCAACGTCTCATTCTTGGATCCGTTGTATTTTCTAAAATATGCTGACCTAGTAATAACTCATTCATTGTAGAAGGTGCTTCTACAAAATAAGTAGATGGTCTAGTGTTTAAAATCGTTTGGTTTTTATTAGCAAGGTAGAAGTGACCAGCATGACCAAGTTCATGTGCAAGGATAAATGCACCTCTCATTGTGTCTATCCACGTCATTAAAATGAACGGATGTGACCCATAAGGACTTGCACAAAATGCACCGGTTGATTTTCCGATATTATCTGGTAAGTCAACCCATCGTTCGGATAAGCCTTTTTCCATAATTTCTACATATTCAGGACCCATTACCTGAAGGGACTCTAAAATAATTTTAGATGCTTCTTCATATGTGGTTGCTGGATTAAAGTCAGGGTCTAGAGGAGCCTTTAAATCACAAAACTTTAACGTATCAAGACCAAGTACTTTTTTCTTTAATTTAGCAAACTTCTGCATATGTGGAGCTAGTTCTTGCTGAATAACATCTAACTGGTTGTTATACATTTCTTCAGTTACCTGTTGGGGTTTAAGAAGCATATCCGTAACTGAATCATAACCACGTAATTTTGATAGAGTAACTTGTTTCTTGATCTCAGTCGCGTAGGTAGCCGCATATGTGTTTTTATACTGCTTTAATGTCGATGTAAATGAATCAAAAGCTTTTCTTCGTAAATCTGTATCAGATGAAAGCTCGTAATGATCTTCAAATAATGCAAACGACACAGGCTGCTCATTACCATTCTGATCTACAATGGAGTCGAACTGCATATCAGAAGATTTACTTCTAGAGTAAATCATATAAGGCGCTCCGTGAACTTCCCCTAGTAAAGCAAGTGCTTCTTCAGTTTCAGGTTGAAGTTGATATGGCTTTGCTTCTAAAATATCCTTCAAAACCTTTCGATATGTAGTTAATTCATTATTTTCAGCTAAGTAGCTCTCGACTTGACCGTCAGGAAGACTTAAAATCTCTGAATTAAAAAATGAAACAGCTGCGTTTACTTTAGCTAAAACGGAGCCAATTCTTGATGTATCAGATTGATTTACTGGATTCGTCCCATCTTCTGAAATTCTTAAGTTTGCATAGGTTGCAATTCTTACTACTTTTTCTTGTAGAAGCTCCTGAGCTTTTATACAATTTAACAGGTTTTCTGCACTTTGACCAAGCTTTCCTTTATACTGTGTTACGTTAGGAAGAGCCTCCGTTACTTCATCGATTGCAGCCTCGAAGTCTTGATAGGTTGAAAATAAGTCTTCTAATTTCCATGTGGTTTCTACTGCTACTTCTGAACGGCTTGGGCGTTTGACGACTGTTTTTTCCATTTGTCTTGTCTCCTTTATACAAAAGTTATTTCGTGTTGCTAATTAAATTTCATTATAGAACATACAAGGTCGTATTGTCAGTATTTTTTAAAAATTGTCAAAAAAAAAGAGAGACGAAGTTCGTCTCAGCTAAGATTATAAAGTGGGCTGATCTCCATATAGTTCTTGATAAGCAGTTTCTGCTGCTTGTTCAGAGCTAAATAATGCATCATCGTCCTCAATCACATGGAAGGTTTCATGAAGAAATAGCGCTAATTTACCAGGGTCATGTGGGTGTTCGACAATTTCTGCCTTTTTAACATTAGCAACTGAAGCCGTATGTGGGTTATGATAAATGACGTAAACCTCATCGCCTGATCTGGTTTCTTTTGGATCAATGGTTTCCATAGAAGTACTCCTCTCGATATGAATTTTGTTTTAGTGTATGGTAACTGGGAAACGAATATAAGAGGTAAAATCGGGAAAAATGATTTTTTAATAAAGTTAAAATTAGGGGAAATTAAGTAGTCTTAAAGCATATTAAAAAAGGTGGTAATTTTGGTGAATATAAAAAAAGTAGGCACACATAGTGGGAGCTTTCATGCTGATGATGTTGTAGCATTTGTTATTTTAGATGAGTTATATGGTCCTTTAGAGCTAGTCAGGTCTAGAGAAGATGCAATTCTTTCAACTTGTGATGTAGTATTCGATGTAGGGGGTGGTCAGTATGATCATCATACGAACGATAAGGAATACCGTGAAAATGGAATACCTTTTGCAGCAGCAGGTTTAGTGTGGAGAGATTTTGGAAAATTGCTTTTAGAAAAGAGAGGGTTTCAGCAGGATTCCATCAATAGAGTGTTTAACTATATTGATGAGCAATACATACAAGGCCTAGATGCAATCGACAATGGGGTGCGTTTTAAGCGAGAGTTAATTATCCCAGATTTAACTTCAGAGATACAGCGATTTAATCCTAAATGGAATAAAGCTCAGGATGAAAATGAACAGTTCCAGAAAGCTGTTCAATTTGCGAGAATTTCTTTTGTTAATTTACTTGAGGACCAGTTATCGAGGCTTGAAGCGGTAGACATTGTGAAAGAAGCCTACACAAATCGAACTCAGAAAGAGCTATTAGTGTTAGAACAACATTGTCCTTGGCAAGGCTCGTTGATGGATATGGATCGAGAAGAAGAAGTTAAGTTTGTCATTTATAAGGATCCAAGAAAAGGTTATTTAATTCAGGTGGTCCCAGTTGGACGAAATACATTTGAAGCTAGAAAGGATTTACCAGAGGACTGGGCTGGGAAAGACGCAGATGAATTAAATCAAATTATCGGTATTGAGGATGCCATTTTTGCTCACCCTGCTCGTTTTATAGCGGGAGCCAAATCGAGAGAAAGTATCATGAAAATGGCAGATTTAGCATTAAAGGCTTAATAGTCATAGAGGAGAAACGAAAAGACAAATGGTTGAGCTAAGAGCAGTTAACAGAGAAGAGAAAAAAATACTAGAAAATCTTTTTGAATACTATGTATACGAGTTCAGTCCTATCATAAACATAGATGTTTCAAGCGAAGGTAATTATGGGTTTGGTAAAATAGAAGAATATTTTTCAAATCCTAATTTTTATCCCTATTTTATTATGGAGGAACAGCAGCTAGCTGGATTTTGTATCGTAGAAAAAATGGTTGAGAAAGATTTTGATTACCGAATTGATCAATTCTTTATATTAAAAAAATATGGAAATAAGGGAGTAGGTAAAGCTGCTGCGATAAAAGCCTTCGAATTATTCCGTGGAGACTGGCAAATCACTCAAACAGAGACTAATTACCGAGCTCAGGCATTTTGGCGCAAGGTTATCAAGGAATACAGCCAGAATACATTTGAAGAGTCATATGATGAGCAGAGACGGTCCGTACAAACATTTACAAATTAAGAAAAGGGGAAGCCAATATGTTAAAACCAGAAGATCTAGCACAGATGCAATTAGATGCCTATAATGAACAGGATATTGAACGATTCGTTTCTGTTTATAGCGAGGATGTACTAGTACGAGAATTCCCATCAAATGACGTTATGCTATCTGGAATGGAAGAATTCAGAAATAGATATGCCAATTTATTTTTAACTAATCCAAATCAACATGCCGCTCTAGTTTCAAGAACTGTAAAAGGAAACATCGTGATTGATCACGAACACGTAACCGGCAGAGCAAATGGTGTTGATACAGAAGCAATTGCTATTTATGAAGTAGCCAATGAGAAAATTGTTCATGTTTGGTTTGTGAAATAGAGCAAGACCTCGTTCATAAGGTAGATGAACGCCCGAAAGAGTGAAAAAAGCATGAGGAAGGTCGTTCATTAAGTAGATGAACGCCCGGATGGGAGAAAAAATGGGGGGGAGGTCGTTCATAAGGTGGATGAACGCCCGAATGAGAGAAAAAATCATGAGAAAGGTCGTTCATAAGGTGGATGAACGCCCGAATAAGAGAAAAAAGCATGAGGAAGGTCGTTCATAAGGTGGATGAACGCCCGGATGAGAGAAAAAAGCATGAAGAAGGTCGTTCATAAGGTAGATGAACGACCGAATGAGAGAAAAAAGCATGAAGAAGGTCGTTCGTAAGGTGGATGAACGCCCGGATGAGAGAAAAAAGCATGAAGAAGGTCGTTCATAAGGTGGATGAACGCCCGGATGAGAGAAAAAAGCATGAGGAAGGTCGTTCATAAGGTAGATGAACGCCCGAATGAGAGAAAAAAGCTTGAGGAAGGTCGTTCATAAGGTAGATGAACGCCCGAATGAATGAAAAAATGGGGGGGAAGGTCGTTCATAAGGTCGATGAACGACCGGATGAGAGAAAAAAGCTGGGGAAAGGTCGTTCATAAGGTAGATGAAGGACGAAACTACTGGAGAATCAACGAGAAAAGTCCTTCATCCCGCCGATGAAGGACGAAACGACTAAAGATCCCACGAGAAAAGTCCTTCATCCTGCCGATGAAGGACAAAACGAGAAAGATCCAATAAGAAAAGTCCTTCATCCCGCCGATGAAGGACAAAATGAGTAAAGATCCCACGAGAAAAGTCCTTCATCCCGCCGATGAAGGACAAAACGAGTAAAAATCACACAAGAAAAGTCCTTCATCCCGCAGATGAAGGACAAAACGAGTAAAGAAACCACAAGAAAAGTCCTTCATCCCGCCGATGAAGGACAAGACGAGTAAAGAAACCACGAGAAAAGTCCTTCATCCCATCGATGAAGGACAATCCCTCGTCCAGGTGTTATTGCTTTGTAATTTCCTCTTTTGTCTCTTCCTCATTATGCTCGATATAATCGGTATCAGACTTACTTCTGAAAAAACCGGTTGTGAACTTAAAGCTGTTTTCTATTTTGTCAGTGAGGAAAGAGAACCTTTCGAAAATGACGCCCTTTAAGTACTCGAGCTGTCTTGAGATTTTTTGAGTTAGGGCTTCCTGACTGTCTAGGCGCTCCATTAAAGTTTGGTGGAACGCTTCTTGAATTTCAAGTTTTTCTGAAAGAGTCTTACATAGATCTTCTTGGCTTACGAGCTGCTGATGAATAAATTCAAGCGTTTGATCATTTGCTTTAATATGCTTTGAAAGCTCTTGAGTTGTTTGGTCCTGCGCGTTTAATCCATCAAAAATCACTTGGCTCATAAGCTCATCATTATTCATTTTCTTCCGTAATTCTTGACTTAACTGCTCCACATGGTAAATACGCTCTAATATGAATTGACTAGTTTGTTCTTGTTCTCCAAGACGGTTTTGTAGCTTTAGATTTGAATCCTCATGCTTTGAAATGAATTGATTAAAATGATTCATATGCTCTAATTTTGTATCATGCATTTGATGATTCATTTTCAAAATAGACGCACTTAGTGTTTGGTTCATCTCTTTTTGTTGCTCCATATATTCCTTGATGTCACTTGTACGAAACAAGTATTGATTTGAACGTCTATTGTCAAGCGAGGATGTAAATAACTTTGCTTGTGCAGAGTTGTTTTCATTAACCATCTGATAATCACTCCTCTAACAATATGTTGGATCAAAAAATGTTATTCTATTGTATGAGTTTGAGACTTGTATACGTGCAAAAAGATTATTCACTTTCTAGTTCCTCAATTGAGAAATTTGTCTTTTTATAGCTTTATTCGTCGAATGGATATTAAACTTTATCAATTCCTGTCATAATAGAAATTGTATTTGAAAAAAGGACGGGTTGAGATGAATGATACAAACCTCAAACAAGAAATTGAAAAAAAGAGAGATGAAATGACACAGCTTGGTATTCAAAAAGGCTTAACTGATGCAAAGACGATCCAGTCGAGTCAACAATTAGATCACCTATTAAATCTCCTTCAAACAAATAAAAAAGATTGAAATTTTTAAGAAGCCATTGGCTTCTTTTTTGTTGTGTGCCACATAAAAAAGTGGCTAAATTTTAAAAAGATGAATGGTAGATAAAAAAGGCGACAAAATAAGTATTGGTTGAAACTATTACTTAATAATTGGAGGAAAACATGCTAAGAAGAATTATTGCTATTATGTTTGTAAGCTTACTTCTATTCCCAGTGTATTCAAATGCTCAAATTAAAATGTTTAAAGAACCACCATTTTCACATTACAAAGTTTCACCTGGGGATTCATTTTGGTTTATTGCTAAACGTTATGGGCTAGATTACCGTGAATTGATGAGACTCAACCCTGATGTCCAACCAACAAACATGCATGTGGGCGAGGTCATTCGATTAAAAGATACTGCTTCAAACCATAATGCATTTGAAGACCAAGTTGTGCAATTAGTTAATCAAGAACGAGCAAAGCAAGGCCTAAAGGCTCTTACTCATCGAGCAGATTTAAAGGCTGTAGCTCATAAGAAGGCTGAAGATATGATTAACTCAAACTATTTCTCACATACGAGTCCTAATTACGGATCACCATTTCAGATGATGAAAACGTTCGGTATTAGTTACACAACAGCTGGAGAAAACATTGCTAAAGGTCAAAAGACACCACAAGAGGTAATGAATGCTTGGATGAACTCACCAGGCCATAAAGCAAATATTCTCAAGCCTGAATTTGATTCAATTGGTGTAGGTTTTTACCACGGGGCATGGGTACAAATGTTTATAAAAGCAAGATAAAAAGAAAAAGCACTCCTTTTTTAGGAGTGCTTAATCATCAATTGAAGGGAATCAATAAAAAAGACGCCATAAAGGCGTCTTTACGCATTGAGGCGACAGACTGCACGCCACATCGTGCATTCGCGCTAATCGCGAGTGTCAGTCGACTTACACAATTCAGCTCATCGCTAAATAAATATAACATCTTCCATCAAAAAAGACAAGTACCATTTATTTCTTGTTAAGCCCAAATAGTTGCAAAAAAATAGAGAATCTATAACAATAGAAGATAAGATATCTTTAATTCAAACTAATTTTTATTGCTAGGAGGTACACTTATGGATTTGAAGCCTCTTAAAGGGCAGCATCATGTTTCAGCCATTACTGCAGATGCGAAGAAGAACTATGAATTTTATACAAAAACATTGGGGTTAAGACTTGTTAAGAAAACAGTGAATCAAGATGATACGTCTGTTTATCATTTATTTTATGCAGATGAGCGGGGAAACCCTGGTACGGATTTGACTTTCTTTGAAATCCCTCGTGCTGGTCATACTTATTATGGAACCAATAGTATTTCATCAACATCATTACGCGTACCGAATGATGAAGCATTACAATACTGGAAATCTCGATTTACTGAACTAGGTGTAGAACATGAAGAGATTTCTAATGAAACAGGACGTGCTACGCTAACTTTTATGGACTTTGAAGGTCAAAGGCTCATGCTTGTATCTGACCAGGATAATCAAGGCGTCGAAGGTGGGAAGCCATGGGATCAGAGTCCAATTCCTCAAGAATACGCAATTATAGGACTTGGCCCTGTCTTACTTACTGTTTCTAAGAAGGAACTGACAGCTAGGGTTTTAACAGAGATCTTAGGGTATCGTGAAACAAGAACCTTTACGGCTTATGGTAATGAAGTAACGGTATATGAAACTGGTGAGGGTGGTACAGGTGCAGAAGTTCATCTATTAGAGCGCTCTGATTTACCAAGAGAGAGACCAGGTCGTGGCAGTGTCCATCATGTTGCATTTAGAGTAGAAAGTCAGGATGAACTCAATAAGTGGGTGAGCTTTTTAAAGGAGCAACGAATACCGAATTCAGGATTTGTTGAACGCTACTATTTTAAGTCTCTATACTTTAGAGAACCAAATGGAATCCTGTTTGAATTAGCAACAGATGGTCCAGGATTTGAAAGTGATGAATCGTTTGAACATTTAGGTGAAGGATTAGCACTTCCGCCTTATTTTGAGGATCAGCGTGAAGCGATCGAAGCTAAGTTAAAACCACTGGATACAAAAGAATAAACGACAGAAATGAGGATATAAAAATGGAGCATGTGTTTAAAAAAGGGACTTCCGACCAAACGTTATTATTACTTCATGGAACGGGAGGGAATGAGAGAGATTTATTACCACTTGCTGAAATGATAGCACCTGATGCTTCTGTTCTGGGGATTAGAGGCAATGTACTGGAAAACGGAATGCCACGCTTTTTCCGTAGACTTAGAGAAGGTGTCTTTGATGAGGAGGATTTAATCTTTCGAACGAAGGAATTACACGAAACGATTAATGAGCTGTCTGAACGCTATGAATTTAATCGTGATGAAGTTGTAGCCATTGGATACTCTAATGGTGCCAATATTGCAGCAAGCCTTCTTTATCATTATGAGAACTCTTTAAAAGGGGCAATATTGTTTCACGCAATGGTGCCTTTACGAGGAATTACGCTACCTAATTTAAGTGATACACCTGTATTTATAGGAGCTGGAAAGCGAGACCCGTTAATTCCTGCGCCTGAAACGAAGGAGTTAGCCGAGGTATTAAGAAAAGCCCATGCAAATGTAACCGAGCATTGGGGTGAAGGTGGCCATGAATTAACAAGAGAAGAAGTTGATCAGGCAAAACTTTGGTATGGTGAAAACATAAAAGCATAAATGTGACGCGAGACCTTTTGTACTAGTTGCAAAGGGTCTTTTCTATGTAGAAGGAAGAAACAAATCTACCTTCATATTGTAGTTAGCCTTTTTAAATCTTGAATTGTTTGTTCATCCCATATGACGATTCGTGATGAATGCTGTAAATGCTCCTCATACGATTGAAGCAATTGCTGATACCATAATATAATTTCTTTTATATTTTTTCTGAGCTCAACTGAAAATAAACCAGACCTATTTGTACTAATATTTTGGTATTTTGCAACAACTTTTTTGACCTTTTTAATATATTTAAAACCGTCCTTTAACATCATATATTCACGATGTTCCTGAGATAACAGGCGTACATCCTTTTCAACCATTAGCTTAATTAATTTATTTAGATAGATGGGATCATCTGGAATGTCAGTACCCAATACATAATGGTTGAGCATGAGTAAGTCAGTTTGTTTTCTATCCGTTAGGAATGATTGGTAAATTCTAAAGGTATTGTATGCATCATACATAGGATGATGGGGCTCGCCAATAAATTCTAAGTCAAATAGTCGTAAAGCATTTTCTACAGAATAGGGGGTTTTTGAAACCCGCTTAGAAAAAACAGCTTGGAAGTCAATATAACGGTCTTCGATTTTCTTAAAGATTGAAGGTGGTAATTGATGTCTCACGGTATCATGCTGAAGCCTGGTTAAATCACTTTGAGACCATGAAAAAAATCGAGATTTTTTCATCCCATTTACCCATCTTAGAAATTCGTGTAGAACATCTACAAACGAATTGGCATTTACTAAGTCTTCATCCCTGATTCCAGTTAGGTTGGTACAAAAAGCGCTAAGTGGTTTAGAATGTATGGGTTTTATATAGCGATCAAAAAATTCGACTTCTTCTGTTTTACAATTATATTTAACCGCACCTAATCGTATTGCTTCCATATCTTCAAAAGGCATTCCTTGGTCCGAACATAGCATTTCAAAATCAAAGAATACAAATTGTTGAATCTCTGCCATACAATCTCCTCCTTTCTATCAAGGGAATTATAATGGAGATCATGCAAAAGAGATAGGGACAATATTTTCCTCAACGGTTTTATTTAGAGCTTTCATAAGCTACCCAAACAGGTTCACTAATTTGTGCTGAAAGTTTATAGATTTTTGACATGACTCGCTTAGCTTCCTCACCTTCTAGAGGAGTGGGTTGATAATTATTTCTGGCTGTTGTTGATGAAATTCTAAAAGGAACCACTTTAATTTCCTTTTCGTCAAGAAGGTCTCCATCCTCTAAGTGGAATGTTTGTTGAAACACAAACGTGTCTTTATCTGAAGGATTGCGATTTCCACCGAACATGAAATTACCTAAGCTATATACAATAAATTTTCCATTATGTTCTTCAATTCCTTGGACAACATGGGGATGGTGTCCAACAACTAAATCAGCCCCCATATCAATTGTAAAGCGGCCAATTGACTTTTGAACTGAATTTGGAACATAGCTTCTTTCTTCACCCCAGTGGAAATGAACAATGATTATTTTCGCTCCCTGTTCTCGTAAATGTTTCAGGTCCTGTTCAATGCTATTTCTCAATTCTGTTGTATCATTCCAACCGTTGTAGCCTAAAGCCCCAATCTTAACATCTTTAATGGTTGTTAGATAATGGTCACCGTTACCAAAATAACCGACATTATGAGCTTTGAGGTTTTCAACCGTATCCGTGTATCCTTTCTGTAGGTAATCATAAGTATGATTGTTTGCTAGATTCACTGCTTCTATGCTGCCAAGATTAAGAATCTTCGTGTATTCCGGATTGCCCTTAAATCTAAATTTTTTATCTGCTTTTTGATTAGAGTTGGTTAATGTCGTTTCAAGGTTTACAGATGTGAAGTCATCTTGACTAAAAAGTGAGCTAATGTTCTCGACAAAAAAGTTTAAACCATTTTGATCAGCTTCGTGGATAAACGTTTGGTTGTAACCAAAGCTCTCGTCACTTCCAATTGTAAAATCACCGGCAGCACTAAATGTAATTGTCTTTTTGACGGGTTTAGGGGGTGGTGTTCTCTCTGTAACTGCATAGTGAACAGTAGGTTGAGGAGTGACTTTCAGCTCTTCTTTAGGATCTTCGTCAATTGGATTCATCCCAGTAATGGTGATACTACTACATGATGATAAAACCAATAAACAGACTAATGATAAAAAGCTATATTTTACTATTTTCATAAATAGATCCTCCAATTAATATCCGGAATAAACTTCCAACAAAAGTAAATAAATGGATATTAATTGGTATAATACGTCGCGTTAATTTTGTTTACCTTCTTGGTGACAAAAGAAGTCAAAACATTCTAAAAACATACAAAAGACGCAGTTGATTTCGAGTTGGTTTTACAGGGAATCAAAACTAACTATTAATATCCATTACTTGTTTATTCCATGAAATAAATGGCTAGAACTTATTTAAGAACTTAATTGATTTGATTAAAAGAGTGAAAGGTGAAAACAAAAATGAGCTAAAAGAGTAAGTTTTACTCTTTTAGCTCATTTAAGAATTTAGTCACAATTTTATTCACTTCTTCAGGACGCCTTGTCGGTACCTGATGAGATTCACCTTTTACAATATGGATTTGGATATTGGAAAGCTGTTCTTTATATAACTTTTGATAAGTATTGATATGGTCTGCTTTACTTCCATAAAAAATGAGCACCGGCATTTTCATTTTGCTCACATCATTTTTACAATTGAATTGAAGAGATTCCTCATAATAGTCAGACCAGACCTTGCTGTTGGATTTAAGCATATGTTCTTTAAGAACTTTTCGGAAGTGTTTATCCTTTGTGTGACTAATGGCAAGTACAGTTGATAGAAACTTTTTACTTTTGTTTATGGCATAAATCCCAAGCTTGTGTTCAGTCTTGAACGTTACATTATCTACTATAGGGTAAGCTCCAGACATAATAATAGCTTCTACCCGATCTGAATAATGGATTCCAAGATATTGAGAAATGATTCCACCCGCTGAATAACCAAAAATAACCGCTTTGTCTATTTTTAAATCATCCATGAGTTGGATTATATCTTCGGCAAATCGTTTTACAGTAACTTGTGATTTTCTGTCATAGGAACTATCACCTTGTCCCATCAGGTCTGGCAAGATGAGTCTGTATTGGCTGGATAAAGGCCTCTGATAGTCAAATACTTTTCGACCCATACCAGGGGGATGGATAAATATAATCGGCTTGCCACTACCAACATCTTCATAAGCCATTTTTTCATTATTTATAGTCATAACCTTCATATGCTTTTCTCCTATTTTTGGCTACCTAAGACCCTAATCAAGAAGGCTCTGTGCATTTTTTAGCCTTTTCTTTTAGTTTTCACTCAAATGAATAGATATATGACTAAAGTGACATTTTTTTAGTAATTGGCTCTGTTAAAGTACAATGTTGATTTTTTTGCACATTTGATTGAAGTGGAAGGACGCGAGACTCCTGTGGGAGTAGCGTGACAGGTGAGACCCCACAGGCGCAGCCGAGAAGGCTCACCGCACGCCCCACGGAAAGCGAGTGTCCTGTAACGAAAATCAACAAC
Organism: Bacillus sp. AK128; assembly: GCF_053903075.1. Taxonomy (NCBI): domain Bacteria; kingdom Bacillati; phylum Bacillota; class Bacilli; order Caryophanales; family Bacillaceae; genus Bacillus; species Bacillus sp. AK128. The sequence continues at coordinate 2,164,912 of NZ_CP096379.1, forward strand.
GAGGTTTTAACACAGCCTAGTAATTAAAAAGGTTAGTAAACCAGTCAGAATCTTTTGTATAATAGGGGTAGTTAAAATTGCAAGTGTAAGGGGAATACATATGATTACATCAAGCAGTACCATTAAAAATGCAGAGCGATTTGAGGTGGCATTTAACCAAATTCACGAAGCGTTAAAACGAATAGTAAAAATAAACGATGATCGATTTGTTGTATTGGTAAGAGTTGGATCGAAACACCATCAAATTATTGATACATATAAAGATGACTTAGAGCAATATGCTAAGCTTAGAAATTCACTTGTCCATGATAAAATAAAGATTGGTTACTATATTGCTGAACCACATGAAAGCATTGTCGAGCATATTGAAAAAATAGCTACCATTTTTAATAGACCCAACCATGCGTTGTCAATTGCTACAAAGAAGGTTATATTTTTTCAGTATGAAGACAGTATTCTAAAGGTGATACAGGGAATCAAGAAGTTCTCTTACTCACAATATCCAGTATATAAAGGTAAGACATGTATGGGGCTATTAACGACCGAATCAATTGTAAAATGGATGGCGACAAATATTGTAAATAATAGTATATTGGAGTTATCAGATATAGTCGTAGCTGATATCATGCAATATGAAGAGCATCACCCCATTTTATTTGTTCCTAAATCAACGAATATATTTGAGATAGAAGAACATTTTGAAATGGCTCATAAACAAAAAGCAACTCTTGAGGCTGCTATTATTACCGAAAATGGTAATCGTGATGAAGCACCACTTGGCGTGATCACAGCTTGGGATTTAATTGAAATTGATTATACAGTTGATTGAAAATTAGAATGGGGGAACTGAATCATGTCTCTATTTAACAAAGTGTTAGCAAGTGTTGGGATTGGGGCTACTAAGGTTGATACGAAGATTCCTAGGGGTTCATACACGATTGGTGATGAAATCAATGGAGTTATTGAGATAACTGGTGGGAATGTTGAACAACCAATTGATGAGATTTATTTAACTTTAATGACTCAATACATAAAAAAGTCAGATGATAAGGAATATGCTCAAACTGCTGATATCGCGAGGTTTAAAGTAGTCGAGAAGTTTACCATTTTACCAAATGAGAAAAAAGAAATACCATTTTCCATATCATTACCTTTGAACACACCCGTGACACAGGGGAAGACAAGGGTTTGGATTCGAACAGGCTTAGACATTAAAAATGCAATTGATCCTAAGGACCAAGATTTTATTGAAGTGCTACCTCTACCTGTTATGAGTGCTGTTATGCGTTCTATACAAGAGCTAGGTTTTAGAACCCGTGAAATCGAGTGTCAACAAGCACCAAGACACTTAAGAGGATCACTGGAGTTTGTTCAAGAATTTGAATTTGTCCCAGTAAGTGGTGCATTTCGTGGTAGGCTAGATGAACTGGAGGTCGTATTTGTTCCGAGTTCAAAGTCTCAAATAGAACTTTTCCTTCAGATTGACCGAAAAGCAAGAGGATTAGGTAGTTTCCTTTCTGAAGCTTTAGAAATGGATGAAAGCAATGTTCGATTAACCATTTCTCAAGCAGATCTTCCTTCTTTGACGACAAAATTATCCGATGTAATCAAGAGATATGCATAAACAAAAAAGGCTCATCCTTGCAGATGAGCTTTTTTTATTATTTGTTGTCTGTTTCATTTTTTATCGTCTTTAGTGCTGCCTCTGCATCAAAGCCGGAAAATTCGTCTCCAAATTCTATATTTGCAAGGTTGATTTTTGGTTCGAAGCTTGATGAAAACTTATCTTGAGCTTGACCTTTAACCTTTTGAAACAGATCCTTCGTTGTATCCACCACTTGTGTACTGTTTGTTCTTTTCGTTAACATGCCAATCACGGTACCAATTAGTATATAAGCCACAATAGACCAACCGGAACGTTGCTTTCGTCTTTTTGAAAATATATTTAACAAGTTATTCATTTTATCGCTATTTGCTAAAAGGGGAATTATGGTGTTTAACATATTCATTCAAATTTCCTCCTTACTTAAAAAGTATTGGTTCTTGAATAGCTTGTTGGAAAATGTGTTTTTTTATGTAGGTAATTGATGTCATCAAAAGGTTCTTAGAAGGGATTTTATCAATTAAGTAAGAATATAATGTATACAAGCCACATCCAAAAAGGAGAATGTATTTGACTAACCCAATTGAATTAACAAGGATAACTATTACGCAAGAGAAACCACCTCATCGATTAGCCTATATTGGTAAATTTGAACAGCCTATCGATTATGGAGTTCACGGTGGGGTGCAGGAGTTTTATGGATATAAGCCTGAAACCGAGATGCCATCTACTCTTGACCATATTGTTGCTGCAGCTGGTGGCTGACTAACTGGAACATTATCTGGCGCGCTGGCAGCGCGTAAAATTCCTCCTTATCCCAATAAGGTAAAAACTCAAGTTGTTGGAACGATTGAAGCTCCTGAAGGTGTGTTGAAAATCACCAAAATAACATGCCATTATGAAGTAAAGGTACCGTTTGGTAAGAAGGACGCGGCTGAAAGAGCTTTACAGGTGTTTGAAGCAGGCTGTCCTGTCGCACAAACACTTAAAGGATGTGTAGAATTTGTACACTCTTGGGAAATAGAAGAATACGATCAGTAGGAACCTCACTTTGGTGGGGTTTTAATTTTTTTAGAAATAGCATATTAAAAATATATAATTAGATTAACTTGGAAATTAGATGCTTATTCAATATAATAGCATTAAGTAGCAAGTTGCTAGCAAAATGATAAGTGTTTGATAGAGAGGGAGTAAAAACTACATGAGTAATGAAGAACGGATTCAATTAAATGTTAGAATTTCGATGGAAACATCGCAAAAATTGGATGAAATAGTAGACTATTATCAGCAAAACTTGAAGCTCGGTCGAATTTATAAGGGAGATGTTCTGACTGACATTATTGAAAAATCGTATGAGATCATGAATAAGCAAAAACAATCGAATAAACGATAATAAATGTATTGTTCGTAAGAAATTATTGACCTGAGTTAAGTTTTTCTAATAAAAAAGCAAAATATAAGTAAAATAATTAAAACTAATAAAATAGGAGTTAGGCTTGTGACAAACCTCCAGTCTCTATACAGTAGAGCTATTCAACAAACAAAAGAAAAGATATATGAGGATTTGGATCGTTATCTAGAACAATTTGAAACGGTGCCTACTTATCAACAATATTTAAGAGAACGTGAACAATATATCATCCAAATTTGGCCAAATGTGTGGTTAAATACTGCATCGAGTCACGCCTCTTTAAAAGATAAAAAAACATATCTAACCAACTATAAAGAATATGACATAGAAAATATTAATAGGAAACAGATCAATCAGTTATTTCGAACAGAAATAAGAGAGTATGATCCATTTGATGCTATTACTTGGCTTAATCAGGTTTTTGAAGAGAACGAAGAGGTTTGGCAGAAACGGTATCAACATGTAAGAAGTGCTTTTATCAAAAAAGAACGAAGACGGAAAGAATTAGAGTCGAAAAAGCATATCAAGTTTACTCTTGAAAAAGAAGTCGAAGATTTACTGAGTGAAAACTATTTAGAACTGTACGTTAATATCCGTTATTTTATTGCTAGGAAAATCAAGATGGATCTTTCTAAGAATGGGTTGATCTTGGATTCTCCGTTTACAACTCTCCATACGTATTTATTTGATTCCATGAATGAATTTTCTGTACAAAACCCCTATCAGTTTGATGAATTTGACGAAGAAGATAAATATAGGGCATTAGTGTTTGATTATATAGTAAATAATGCTCCTAGCTATGTTCTTCCACTTCTGTCGATGGAGATCCAAGATTCTTATCGTACTGTTTTTGAAATAGAGTTATCCCATACAGTATTAAAGGAACAGGTTGCTGAGTCCTTTAATGACTTAAGTAACGAAATGGTCGATGACTTATTGGATGAGTATGTTGAAGACCTTATTAAAATTGAACAGATTCCGTTTGATTATAAAACTCATAGTGAACTTCTACTAAAGGATTTAGAAGACCGAGAAAGTAAAATGTTGAAAGAGCAGGAAGAAATCGAACGCCAAAAAGAAGAAGAAGCTAGAATGCTTCATGATATATTTGGACGTGTTTATAATTCTTCTATTAACCCAGATATTCGTTACATCCTTCACATTGGTGAAACGAATACAGGGAAAACCTTCCAAGCGCTACAAAGAATGATTCAAGCAAATAGCGGTTTATACTTGGCACCACTCAGGCTCCTGGCTCTAGAAGTATACGATAAATTAAATGCAGAGGGAGTTAATTGCTCTTTAAAAACAGGGGAAGAAGAGAAGATTATTAAAGGAGCTCACCATATATCATGCACGGTGGAGATGTTCCATGAGAAAGATTATTATGAAGTTGTAGTCATTGACGAATCTCAAATGATTGCCGATAAAGATCGAGGCTTCTCTTGGTATAAAGCTATTACAAAGGCCAATGCAAAGGAAGTTCATATAATTGGCAGTTATAGTATGAGTCAGATCATTTTACAAATAATCGGAGAGTCTAATGTAACTGTTCATGAATATTCAAGGGACACCCCTCTAAAGGTTGAAGAACAGGAATTTAAGTTAAAACAGACAAGGAAAGGAGATGCACTTGTTTGTTTCTCAAGAAAAAGAGTTCTTGAGACGGCATCTCAGCTACAGAAGGATGGAAAAAAAGTAAGCATGATTTATGGAAGTATGCCCCCTGAGACAAGAAGGAAGCAAATTCAATTGTTTATTGAGGGGACTCATACCGTTATTGTCGCAACAGATGCAATTGGGATGGGCTTAAACTTACCTATACGAAGAATTGTCTTTCTAGAAAATGAGAAGTTTGATGGTATAAGTCGCCGTAGATTAACTTCTCAAGAAGTCAAACAAATCGCAGGACGTGCAGGTCGGAAAGGTTTGTATGAAATAGGGAGAGTAGCTTTTTCACAAGATATTCAACTAATGTCCCGATTACTTGAACAAGAAGATGAGCCTATACACACCTTTGCCATTGCTCCCACATCAGAAGTGTTTGAGCGATTTCAAAAGTATTCACGGAATTTAGGTGACTTTTTTTATTTGTGGGATACCTATGAAAGCCCTGAAGGAACAAAAAAGGCCACGCTTATAGAAGAGCGGGAGTTATATGAACTAGTACGGGGTACAATGGTGGAGGCAAGGTTATCCTTACAGGATCTCTACAGTTTTTTACATTTACCTTTTTCATCTTACGAGCCAATCTTAACCAAACAATGGCGTGATAAGTTGATGTCAGTTGTGGAAGGCACTGAACTACCAGAACCCCTTATCAAATTTGATAACTTGGAGGAATTAGAGTTATCTTACAAAGCGGTTGGGCTTCATCTTTTATTTCTATACCGTTTAGAAATGAGGACTGAAACTTCTTATTGGGAGAAAATTAGGGCAGAAATCAGTGATAAGATTCATGAAATTTTAAAAACAGATGTTCAAATTAAACAACGTAAATGCAAGAGATGTGGTGAGGATCTTCCACCTAAGTTTTCTTTTCAAATTTGTGATAAATGCCATCATAAACGCTTTGAACGATATAGAGTATACGGACGTAAATAGTCTATTAAAGAAAAGGAGAGACACCAAGATTATCATTAGAATATTAATCATCGTTTTATTACTTTTCGGTTCTAGTCTAGAGATTACTTATCAAAGTGGATTTGCTCAGGAAAACTTCGATATAACGAGTCAAAAATTAGACCAGTTGTTACTTTCCGAACCTTCGTTAAAGGGTGCCGTTGCTAGTATCAGTATAAGGTCTGCTTCTACTGGTCAGCAAATCTATGACCATAATGGGGAAATTAGACTAAAGCCTGCATCTAATCTAAAACTACTAACCGCAGCGGCAGCCTTATCCGTATTAGGTGAGAAGCATAAGTTTGGAACTGAACTACTAATCGATGGTAAGGTAGAAGCGGGAGTGCTAAAAGGAGATTTATACTTTAAAGGTAAAGGCGATCCTACTTTAATGGTGTCTGACCTAGAAGAAATGGTAAAGGAGCTTAAAAGTAAAGGTATTACAAAAATAAGCGGGGCTCTTATTGGGGACGACACTTGGTTTGATAACGAAAGGCTGTCGATAGATTTACCGTGGAGTGATGAAACGACCTACTACGGTGCACAAGTCTCTGCGATTACTTTATCACCTAATGATGACTATGACGCTGGTACAGTCATTGTTGAAATAAAGCCTAACCCTACTGAAGGTAAGCCGCCAATTGTAGAAATAACCCCGCAAACAAATTATATGAAGATTGTAAATAGCGCCGTTACTGTAAAAGCAAAGGATACTAGGGATCTAACAATAGAACGAATGCATGGAGAAAATACGATTGTGATATCTGGTAAAATCCCTCAACATGGCGCAAGAGTGAAAGAATGGGTATCTGTATGGGAACCAACAACATATACTTTAACTCTATTTAAACAAGTTTTAAACGCGAACGGAATTGTTGTTGATGGTCCTATTTTAGTTAATGAAACTCCAACACATGCAGAAAAACTAATCACTCATTCTTCAATGGAGCTATCGGAGTTACTCATTCCTTTTTTAAAATTCAGTAACAATGGTCATGGTGAAGCATTAGTTAAGGAAATGGGGAAAGTGGTAAAAGGCGAAGGAAGCTGGGAAAAAGGACTTGAGGCGATGCTTGAGGAGCTTGAAAAATGGGGAGTAAATACATCTACCATGCTCTTAAGGGATGGTTCAGGGATCTCACATGTCAATTTGATTACAGCCAGTCAATTATCAAAGCTCTTATTTATGATTCAAAAAGAGGAATGGTATAATTCATACTTGAATGCCCTACCACTAGCTGCCTCGAGTGATCGGCTATTAGCAGGAACCCTATTACATAGGATGACTAATGTATCTGAACAAGCAGTTGTTAGAGCTAAAACTGGTACACTTACAACGGTGAGCTCACTATCGGGTTATCTAACAACGAGAAATGGAGAATCTCTAATCTTTAGCGTCCTTCTCAATAATTTACTTGATGAAGATGATGGTAAAAGAATAGAGGATCAAATCGTAGAGATCATAGCGAATAACAGTTAATGTACATGGGAGACGATACGATGATAAATAATCCATGAGTAGTAAAGGAAGAGATCGTGTACGATCTAGGAGACAAGCGTTGGCTTACTAATTTAAATCAGATAAAACCTATTGGTAAAAAAGTAATGTTGACCTTTGATGATGGTCCGGGCAGACACTTACCTTCTATATTAGATGTGCTGCAGGAGAAGAACGTGAAAGCTCTCTTCTTTTGGCATTCCAGACTCTTATATAATGAGCGGCCATGGAAACGAGTAGTAGAAGATGGACATAAGATCGGTTCACATGCTGCTAATCATAAAAATTTGACTACCTTATCAAAAGAAAGACAATACATGAACATAAAGACTAGTGTTGATAAGCTAGAACAAACAATCGGACAGAAGGTACATTATTTTAGACCACCGTTTGGTCAATATAATGAAGAAACGATGAAAATCATTGAAGCATTAAACTTAACACCAGTCATGTGGGACATAACTTCCTACGATTGGAACCATAAAACCAATCCTACCTGTATTAAAACGAATGTGATTGATTATTTAAAAGAGGGCTCAATCATTTTACTTCATGAACTCCAACAGACAGCAGTGGTTTTACCTGAGTTAATTGACGAGATTAGAAATAAAGGTTTTGAGTTTGACGTATTATAAGGAGGAATCTAACATGATTATTATTCATGCGCATATTTTCGTAAAGGCTGAACACCGTGAAGGTTTTTTAAACGATGTCATTAATTTGGTTCAACAATCCCAAGCTGAGGAAGGAAACATAAGCTATCAACTTTATGAAGATACCTCAAAGGCTAATAAATTTGTCATGTTAGAAGAATGGAAAGATGCTGAGGCTGTAAACTTCCATTTCAATACACCTCATTTTAAAGAGTTTGGGAAAATGGCAGAACAATATTTCCAAGAGCCCCCACGAGTAAATAAGTACGAGGCGACAAGCCAATAACCGTTATAGTTTAAGAATAAAGAAAGAAGCTGTGAAACTGTGGAACAATTACAGATTTAATAAATTTTGATAAAACATAGATCAACCAGTTGAAAGTGCTTGGGTTTTTACTCAAGCATTTTTGTTTTACACCAGCAATGTTAAAAGAAGACTTAGATAGTAAAATGGAAAAAAGTTCATCTTGAATGATTTTTATGAAACGTGGTATATTAGTTGTCCGGCTCACGAGAGTGAAAAGGAATTAAGAAATAAAGTTAAATGGAAATAAATTCATCTTGAATTGATTCTATGAAACATGGTATATTGGATGTCCGGCTCACAAGAGTGTGAAAAGGATTAAGAGATATACAGTTAAATGGAAGAAAGTTCACCTTGACTTGATTCTATGAAACATGATATATTGATTGTCCGCTCAAAAAAAATGATTGAAGAAAATGAGTGATCACAGTTAATTGGAAAAAAGTTCACATTGAATGTAATCTAGTAAACGTGATATACTAATTATCCGCTCAACATTAAGAGCTATGAGTTCTTTGAAAACTAAACAAAACGTCAAGCGTGTTGGTATTCTATTAAATACCAACGACAATATTTAAATGAAGGTTATTTTCGCTAACGCGAAAAAACCTAGCCGGTGTAATGAGCAATCAAACACTTTATTGGAGAGTTTGATCCTGGCTCAGGACGAACGCTGGCGGCGTGCCTAATACATGCAAGTCGAGCGAATCTCTTCGGAGATTAGCGGCGGACGGGTGAGTAACACGTGGGCAACCTGCCTGTAAGACTGGGATAACTTCGGGAAACCGGAGCTAATACCGGATAATTTCAGACACCTCCTGGTGACTGAATAAAAGATGGCTTTTAGCTATCACTTACAGATGGGCCCGCGGCGCATTAGCTAGTTGGTGAGGTAACGGCTCACCAAGGCGACGATGCGTAGCCGACCTGAGAGGGTGATCGGCCACACTGGGACTGAGACACGGCCCAGACTCCTACGGGAGGCAGCAGTAGGGAATCTTCCGCAATGGACGAAAGTCTGACGGAGCAACGCCGCGTGAGCGATGAAGGCCTTCGGGTCGTAAAGCTCTGTTGTTAGGGAAGAACAAGTATCGTTCGAATAGGGCGGTACCTTGACGGTACCTAACCAGAAAGCCACGGCTAACTACGTGCCAGCAGCCGCGGTAATACGTAGGTGGCAAGCGTTGTCCGGAATTATTGGGCGTAAAGCGCGCGCAGGCGGTCCTTTAAGTCTGATGTGAAAGCCCACGGCTCAACCGTGGAGGGTCATTGGAAACTGGGGGACTTGAGTACAGAAGAGGAAAGTGGAATTCCACGTGTAGCGGTGAAATGCGTAGAGATGTGGAGGAACACCAGTGGCGAAGGCGACTTTCTGGTCTGTAACTGACGCTGAGGCGCGAAAGCGTGGGGAGCAAACAGGATTAGATACCCTGGTAGTCCACGCCGTAAACGATGAGTGCTAAGTGTTAGAGGGTTTCCGCCCTTTAGTGCTGAAGTTAACGCATTAAGCACTCCGCCTGGGGAGTACGGTCGCAAGACTGAAACTCAAAGGAATTGACGGGGGCCCGCACAAGCGGTGGAGCATGTGGTTTAATTCGAAGCAACGCGAAGAACCTTACCAGGTCTTGACATCCCTTTGACCTTCCTAGAGATAGGAATTTCCCTTCGGGGACAAAGGTGACAGGTGGTGCATGGTTGTCGTCAGCTCGTGTCGTGAGATGTTGGGTTAAGTCCCGCAACGAGCGCAACCCTTGATTTTAGTTGCCAGCATTCAGTTGGGCACTCTAAGGTGACTGCCGGTGACAAACCGGAGGAAGGTGGGGATGACGTCAAATCATCATGCCCCTTATGACCTGGGCTACACACGTGCTACAATGGATGGTACAAAGGGCAGCAAAACCGCGAGGTTGAGCAAATCCCATAAAACCATTCTCAGTTCGGATTGCAGGCTGCAACTCGCCTGCATGAAGCCGGAATCGCTAGTAATCGCGGATCAGCATGCCGCGGTGAATACGTTCCCGGGCCTTGTACACACCGCCCGTCACACCACGAGAGTTTGTAACACCCGAAGTCGGTGAGGTAACCTTAGGGAGCCAGCCGCCGAAGGTGGGACAGATGATTGGGGTGAAGTCGTAACAAGGTAGCCGTATCGGAAGGTGCGGCTGGATCACCTCCTTTCTAAGGATAAGTGGAAACTTTCGTTTCCATAAAATAGCGCTTGAACGTTTTGTTTAGTTTTGAGAGAATCATCTCTCAGTTAGATAATGAAACTTTTTGCTAACGCAAAAACTCATTATTTAACCTTGCGCTTGCGTCTGCAAGATTAATCAATGATGATTGATTCCTCAGCGCATGGCAGCATGAAGTAATGCTACGAAGTTCATTCATGATGTGATTGAAGTCAGTAGCCATGTTCCTTGAAAACTAGATAATAATTCGTATGTAAGAAAGTCAAGAAATTGATCGAATGATCTTTAACAACGGTTAAGTTGTTAAGGGCGCACGGTGGATGCCTTGGCACTAGGAGCCGATGAAGGACGTGACTAACAACGATATGCTTCGGGGAGCTGTAAGTAAGCTTTGATCCGGAGATTTCCGAATGGGGGAACCCACTGCTCGTAATGGAGTAGTATCTTCACCTGAATACATAGGGTGATGATGGCAGACCCGGGGAACTGAAACATCTTAGTACCCGGAGGAAGAGAAAGCAATTCGCGATTTCCTGAGTAGCGGCGAGCGAAACGGAAGAAGCCCAAACCAAGAGGCTTGCCTCTTGGGGTTGTAGGACACTCAACATGGAGTTACAAAGGAACGAGGTAAGTGAAGCGGTCTGGAAAGGCCAGCCATAGAAGGTAACAGCCCTGTAGCTGAAACTTCGTTCCCTCCTGAGTGGATCCTGAGTACGGCGGGACACGAGAAATCCCGTCGGAAGCAGGGAGGACCATCTCCCAAGGCTAAATACTCCCTAGTGACCGATAGTGAACCAGTACCGTGAGGGAAAGGTGAAAAGCACCCCGGAAGGGGAGTGAAACAGATCCTGAAACCGTGTGCCTACAAGTAGTCAGAGCTCGTTAACGAGTGATGGCGTGCCTTTTGTAGAATGAACCGGCGAGTTACGATCCCGTGCAAGGTTAAGTTGAGAAGACGGAGCCGCAGCGAAAGCGAGTCTGAATAGGGCGATTGAGTACGTGGTCGTAGACCCGAAACCAGGTGATCTACCCATGTCCAGGGTGAAGTTCAGGTAACACTGAATGGAGGCCCGAACCCACGCACGTTGAAAAGTGCGGGGATGAGGTGTGGGTAGCGGAGAAATTCCAATCGAACCTGGAGATAGCTGGTTCTCTCCGAAATAGCTTTAGGGCTAGCCTCGAGTTTGAGAGTCTTGGAGGTAGAGCACTGATTGGACTAGGGGCCCTCATCGGGTTACCGAATTCAGTCAAACTCCGAATGCCAAAGACTTATACTCGGGAGTCAGACTGCGAGTGATAAGATCCGTAGTCGAAAGGGAAACAGCCCAGACCACCAGCTAAGGTCCCAAAGTATACGTTAAGTGGAAAAGGATGTGGAGTTGCCCAGACAACCAGGATGTTGGCTTAGAAGCAGCCACCATTTAAAGAGTGCGTAATAGCTCACTGGTCGAGTGACTCTGCGCCGAAAATGTACCGGGGCTAAACGTATCACCGAAGCTGTGGAATGTCTAACGACATTGGTAGGAGAGCGTTCTAAGGGCGTTGAAGCTAGACCGTAAGGACTGGTGGAGCGCTTAGAAGTGAGAATGCCGGTATGAGTAGCGAAAGACAAGTGAGAATCTTGTCCACCGAATGCCTAAGGTTTCCTGAGGAAGGCTCGTCCGCTCAGGGTTAGTCAGGACCTAAGCCGAGGCCGAAAGGCGTAGGCGATGGACAACAGGTTGATATTCCTGTACCACCTCCTCACCGTTTGAGCAATGGGGGGACGCAGGAGGATAGAGAATCGCGCGATTGGAAGTGCGCGTCCAAGCAGTTAGGCTGGTAAGTAGGCAAATCCGCTTACCATAAAGGCTGAGCTGTGATGGCGAGGGAAATATAGTACCGAAGTTCTTGATTCCACACTGCCAAGAAAAGCCTCTAGCGAGGTGAGAGGTGCCTGTACCGCAAACCGACACAGGTAGGCGAGGAGAGAATCCTAAGGTGATCGAGAGAACTCTCGTTAAGGAACTCGGCAAAATGACCCCGTAACTTCGGGAGAAGGGGTGCTCTGGTAGGGTGAAAGCCCGAGAGAGCCGCAGTGAAAAGGCCCAAGCGACTGTTTAGCAAAAACACAGGTCTCTGCGAAGCCGCAAGGCGAAGTATAGGGGCTGACACCTGCCCGGTGCTGGAAGGTTAAGAGGAGAGGTTAGCGTAAGCGAAGCTTTGAATTGAAGCCCCAGTAAACGGCGGCCGTAACTATAACGGTCCTAAGGTAGCGAAATTCCTTGTCAGGTAAGTTCTGACCCGCACGAAAGGTGTAACGATTTGGGCACTGTCTCAACGAGAGACTCGGTGAAATTATAGTACCTGTGAAGATGCAGGTTACCCGCGACAGGACGGAAAGACCCCGTGGAGCTTTACTGTAGCCTGATATTGAATTTTGGTACAGCTTGTACAGGATAGGTAGGAGCCTGAGAAGCCGGAGCGCCAGCTTCGGTGGAGGCGTCGGTGGGATACTACCCTGGCTGTATTGAAATTCTAACCCGCAGTCGTAACCCGGCTGGGAGACAGTGTCAGGTGGGCAGTTTGACTGGGGCGGTCGCCTCCTAAAATGTAACGGAGGCGCCCAAAGGTTCCCTCAGAATGGTTGGAAATCATTCGTAGAGTGTAAAGGCACAAGGGAGCTTGACTGCGAGACCTACAAGTCGAGCAGGGACGAAAGTCGGGCTTAGTGATCCGGTGGTTCCGCATGGAAGGGCCATCGCTCAACGGATAAAAGCTACCCCGGGGATAACAGGCTTATCTCCCCCAAGAGTCCACATCGACGGGGAGGTTTGGCACCTCGATGTCGGCTCATCGCATCCTGGGGCTGTAGTCGGTCCCAAGGGTTGGGCTGTTCGCCCATTAAAGCGGTACGCGAGCTGGGTTCAGAACGTCGTGAGACAGTTCGGTCCCTATCCGTCGTAGGCGTAGGAAATTTGAGAGGAGCTGTCCTTAGTACGAGAGGACCGGGATGGACACACCGCTGGTGTACCAGTTGTTCTGCCAAGGGCATCGCTGGGTAGCTATGTGTGGACGGGATAAGTGCTGAAAGCATCTAAGCATGAAGCCCCCCTCAAGATGAGATTTCCCATTCTTTGAAGTAAGACCCCTGAAAGACGATCAGGTTGATAGGTCTGAGGTGGAAGCGTGGCGACACGTGGAGCTGACAGATACTAATAGGTCGAGGACTTAACCATATTTAAACGACATTCTTGCATACGATATTATCTAGTTTTGAGGGAATAATTTTAATCCCTTATTGTCTGGTGATGATGGCGAAGAGGATACACCCGTTCCCATTCCGAACACGGAAGTTAAGCTCTTCAGCGCCGATGGTAGTTGGGGCATTGCCCCTGTGAGAGTAGGACGTCGCCAAGCAAAGAGAAAAAGCGTAGCTATTGCAGCTACGCTTTTTTGTTGCCAATTTTAAAATAAATTACTTGCAAATATGTAATAATATGTAAATATCGTTTTTAAGTCTGCCATTTACTATATAAAACATAAAGATCGTTGATAAGCTATATAGTTTGGTTGATACTTTTGGAAAGTCAGATTATGTAGATTCAATTGGTTTCTGCGGAATTATTATAAGAAATCGTGAAATAAATGAAAAAATCGCGGAAATAAGATAGATTTTCATGGAATTAACTTAAAAACTACGGAATTAGATGTATTTTTCGTGGAATTATCTTAAATCTAAAGAATTAGATTCATGTGTTCGTCATGGATTAGCCTTTGTATCAGCTGTTTATAGTAACATGCTTTATCTATAGTGATCTTATAGGGAAAAAAACTAAATTAAAACTCTAAAATTTGTTATTTATGTCATGTCTTATCATGTACGTTACATACCAACAGGCTAGATCTCAAGCACCAATGGTAGTTGGGACATTTCCCCTGTAAGAGTGGGATGTCGCCAAGCCAAGTAATTTGCCACAAGTGCAGCTACTGTAGCTGCGCTTTTTTTATAAAAAAGCAATCGAAGTAATGAATTATTTAATCTTAGGAAACCTGTGAGCAATAAAAGGAGCAAGAATGATTTGTACATAAAATGAGAGAAGAGTAGCGTATGAATTCAAATATTTAATGGCTCATCTTATATAAAATTCACATATATTAAAGCTGCTAGCAGATACTAGTAAAAAAGTCGAAAAAAACGGTGACTCATATATGAATGTAACCTATACCTTTTCAACCTATAATGAATTTCAATCGATTTTATTAAATGTGGAAGATTTTTTATCTAGATATGCTAGTGAAAAGAAGAATTACGCTATGTTTTCAATTGTTGAGGCAGTTAATAATGTCTTTGAGCATAGCCATCGACCTGAACATAGTCTAAACATCACCTTATCTTTGACCTCTAAAGAGAATTGTTTAATTATTGAGAGTAGTCATAATGGGATTGAATTTAATTTTAAAAATAAGCTTGAAAAAATAGGTGATCCTGATACGTATTTTCAAGATCATTTAAGTTCCTTACGAGGAAGAGGAATTGCGATTATGAAGAAATGTGCGGATCAACTTCAATATTTTGATAATGGCAGGAAAATTATGCTAAAGTTTCAACTTAAATAGGTGGATATCATGATATTTAAACATATGGAAATTTTAGAAGAGTTAATTGAACATGCTCCCGATTTAATCATGATTTTAAATACAAAAGGTGAATATGTTTATGTCAACAATACACTTGTTCAAACCTTTGGACGTCCAAAGGAAGCTTATTTAGGTAACCATTTTACTAAAGTAAATAGGCTCACCCCTGATTCATTGGACTATTGCATCAATATTTTTCCTGAAATTATAGATGGAAAGACAAGAGTGATAAAAATAAGAGCTCTAAACATTTATGAAAAAGAAATAACCTTGAGTGTTAACTGTAAAATGATTCACTCGAATGGGCAGTCTTTCCTGTATCTAATCCTGCGTGATAGTACAGAGGAATATATTTGGGAGATTGAAAAGGGAGAGTTGTTAGAATATAACGATTTACTTGGTTTTACTATGAATCAGATTGGTGTTGGAATTCTTATCACTGACCCTAAGCTAGATGATAACCCGATTATTTATGTAAATGAAGGGTTTAAACTCATGACTGGTTATTCAGAAGATGAAGTTATTGGAAGAAATTGCAGGATTCTTCAGGGGCCTAAATCAAATCAGGAAACTGTAAGTAGAATGAGGAAAGGCATTAATCAAAAGACTCTAGTTCATGAAGAGCTGGTTAATTACCGGAAGGATCAATCTACTTTTTGGAATGAACTTACAATTAGTCCTGTTTTTTCAAAAAATGGTGAAGTAGAATATTTTATTGGAGTTCAGCAAGATGTAACGGCCAGGAAGACGTTGGAACTTGATTTACAATACGACTTAAAGTTAGCAAAAAATCTACAACAGGTATTATTAAGTAAGCCTTTAAAGGAAAAGGAAATACATCTTATTGGATATTATAGGCCTTCTCAAGAATTAGGCGGAGACTTTTATAAATATGAACAGATTCAAGATGGGCTATATATTGTTTTTATTATCGATGTAATGGGACATGGCATCACTTCATCTTTACTAACAATGTCAATACATACTGAAATAAGTTCTATATTGAATAGAAAAATACATAAGCCTGATGAAATTTTGAAGCTCTTAAATAAACATATATTGCAAATGTTTTCAGATGAAGCCAATCCTGATTTACTTAAGTATTATTTTACCTGTGTTTGTCTTTTGATTAATACCAAGGATAAAAAGATTGAATTTGTTAACGCAGGGCATCCTGATTTTATTCTTGTCAAAAATGGAAAACCCGCATTTTACTCTTCGACTACCATTCCAGTTGGCTTATTAGAGGATGCATCTTTTAAAGTAGACGAAATAGATTATGAACCAGGTACAGAAATATTATTATACACGGATGGCCTATTAGAACATTCTCATTTACAGAAAGAAGATGTAGGATTTAAGCTCATTAGTGGTAATCTTGGAGAGTTGTTTGATGATCTTCAAGATCAAATGCCAGAAGATGATATTTGTATCATTCATATTGATTTAAAATAAGGAAGGTTATTCATGAAGAAATTTCAAGTCCAAGAAAGTGTGATAAATTATGGCAATCATCGTTTACTGGCAGAGTTATTATTGTCTAACTTAGAAGATAGCCAGGAAGGATTAGAAGTTGATCTTTTATGTGTGGATAGTATTGATAGTACCGGAATTTCCATTTTTGTCAAATTATTTCACGAAGCTAAAGACTTAAAGCGAAAAATAACATTAATCAATGTAAATGAAAAAATATTAGAGGTATTCTATATGACTAGACTTCAAACTCTTTTTGAAATAAAAAGCTTAGAGACTAGGAATACATGACTATTTTATAGGAACCTAAAACTCGTTATAATCCCTTTATACATTGTAACTAAATGGAGTAAGGGGGGAGAAGATGACATATACAGGTTCAAAGTCTGTAACTGAGCTTCAGGAAGGCATTCTTGAATCAATCCAACATATCATCCCTGTTGTATCTAGTCTTGAGGGGCTAACTTACATACAGGATTATATACCTTTTGAACACGGTGTATTAGTAGGTTTAACAGGTGATTACAAAGGCAAATTACTTTATAAGGCTGAAGAAGAGTTCTTTTCGAAAATGGCAGAAAAAATGTATGGAATGGAGCTAACGGGAGATATGCTTACCTCCTTCATTGGAGAGTTTGGGAATATGCTATCAGGCCGGTTCTGTACTTTTGTTTCAACCAATGGTGGAAATATTGATATTACAGCACCGACAGTTGTAACAGGAAACTGTAAGATTTCTGGTTTTAAGGAAGGCTGTGAGTTGGAGATCTCGTTAGAAAAAGTTGGTCAATTAAGAGTATATATTTTATTAGACATCTAAACATAAAGGGGAAAACAAATAATGGCAAAAGTACTAATTACAGATGATGCAGCGTTTATGCGTATGCAATTACGAGATATGATTACAAAAGCTGGTCATGAAGTTGTTGGGGAAGCTGAGAATGGTCAACAAGCAGTAGAACAGTATAAGCAGTTGATGCCAGATTTAGTAACAATGGATATTACCATGCCGGTTATGGACGGTGTTCAAGCAGTTAGAGAAATAAAAGCATTTGATCCTCAAGCGACCGTCATTATGTGTTCGGCTATGGGACAACAATCCATGGTGTTAGAAGCTATTCAGGCTGGAGCAAAAGATTTTCTCGTAAAGCCTTTCTCACCTGATCGGATTTCGGAAGCGTTGAAAAAGCTATTTTCATAGTTTTTAGCTAGACCACTCGCTTTTTAGTGAGTGGCCTTTTTAATTTATAGTTGTTAGTTTAAAATAACCACCTCCATAAGAAGAATCTCCTAGTATATAGGAATCACTTCCTATATAGCCTAACGCAGGACTATATAACTAGTGTTATATAGCCACCCCTTCCTGTTATTTATTAGTGATAGTACTTAAAAAATAGGAATACCATCTAGTGCAAAAAAAACTAAATCGGTTGCAAAATAGTTTTATAAGGAAATCACAAAAAGTTAGGAGGCGATAAAATTGACGGATGCTAATCAGATCGGTAGGGTTCAATTTGTCGTGTTTTCCGTAAATCAACAACTTTATTCTTTATCAATAGAAGAGGTTGTTGAAATACTCCGTGTACCAACTATAACAAGTATCCCTGGAATAAATGAAATGATTGAAGGAGTTATTAACTTAAGAGGAAGTATTATTCCAGTTGTAAGTCTTCATAAGCGTTTTAATTTACAAGTTCCAGTAAAACATAAAAAAAATAGAGTGGTCATCGTACAAGGCGAAAATGAAAACATTGGATTAATGGTCGAAGATGTTAGGATGGTTACCAAATTTAGTGCAGACCATGTTGAACCACCACCAGGTATGAGTATAGACGAGGATATATTTACAGGCTTTGCAAAGCTTGATGGTCAGGTGATTGGAATTCTTAATCTCAAAAAAGTGTTATATGAGCATCAAATTATAGGATAGGAGGTGCAATATGGCTGATTTCGATTTATCTGCTTATCTTGGTGTATTTTTAGATGAGGTAGATGAGCAGCTACAGTTACTAGATTCAGAGATTTTAATACTGGAAAAAGAACCAAATAAACTCGAAACAATTCAAAATATTTTTCGAGCTGCCCATACTTTAAAGGGATCATCAGCTTCAATGGGATTTGAACAGATGAAGGAGTTTACTCATCATCTTGAAAATATTTTTGACCTTGTTCGAAATAAGAAACTGGTCGTATCACCAGAGTTAATAAATGTCATCTTTGAAAGTATTGATTTTATAAAAGAATTAAAGGAAGGAATTGTAAATGGAAATCTTGATTCCATTGATATTCAACCTTTTGTGAATAAGCTAAGTCAATTTAACAAAGACAGTGAAATAAAGGTGGAAACTACTAAGAAGTCAAAGAAACCAGACCTTTTAAAGGTGGAGCTTGATGATTATCATAAAGCAGTTATTCAAAGTGGTATGGAGTTCGGACATAACGCACTAGAGATTACGATTAAGCTCTCGCAGGAAGCGTTAATGAAAAATGTAAGAGCCTTATTAATTCATAACAACTTAAAAGAAGCTGGAGAAATCGTGGCAGCTTTTCCCTCAATTGAAGTGATGGAAAAGGAAGACGACTTTGATGGTGAAATGAATTATATTCTTCTCACGATGCAAACGAAACAAGAAATCCTAGAAAATATTAATCAGATTTCTGATATTAAGTTTGTAAACATAAATGAGATAACTGAAGCTAATATCAATCAAGGCGTGGAAGTTAATGAAGAGGAAGATTTATCAACACTTTACTCATCAAACTTAGAAACGAACTCGGATTTGAATGTAAGTGGTAAAAATCAGAAGACAAAAATTAACCCGACAGTACGAGTTGATGTTGATAAGCTGGAACACTTAATGAATTTAGTGGGTGAACTAGTTATTGACCAAACGAGATTAGTAGACGTAAGAGGCCGTTTAACGGAAAGAGAAACCAAGCAAGAAGATGACTTAGACATTCTTGATGAAGTCACCAATCACCTTAGCAGAGTCATTACAGAGCTGCAAGAAGGAATGATGAAAACAAGAATGCTCCCTATAGAGCAATTATTTAACCGATTTCCCCGCATGGTTAGAGATACTGCTCAAAAAGCAAATAAAGAAATTGATTTTATTTTGCAAGGTAAAGAAACGGAGCTGGATCGCACATTAATCGAAGAAATCAGTGATCCGCTTATCCACCTATTAAGAAATTCTATTGACCATGGGATTGAAAGTCCTGCTGATCGTGTAAAGCTAGGAAAACCAACTCGAGGTAGAGTAGAACTCCGCGCAGCACATGAAGAAAACCATATTGTTATTTCCATCAAGGACGATGGAAAAGGAATTGATCCTGAAAAAATTAAGCAAACTGCAATTAAAAAGGGAACGATTACAGAAGAAGAAGCTGCCAAGCTGAATGATAAAGACTCTATGTTCTTAATCTTTAAATCTGGAGTTTCTACAGCAGAGAAAATAACCGATATCTCCGGACGTGGTGTAGGTATGGACATTGTCCGTGCACACATTGAAAAATTAAACGGAATTATTGATATAGACTCGACTGTTGGTGTAGGTACAACCTTTACCATCAAACTACCATTAACCTTAGCAATTATCCGATCATTACTAGTGAAGTTTGGTAGTAAAACCTTTGCCATTCCTTTAGTCAACGTATTAGAAATCATTCGATTAAATAAAGAGGATATACAGATGATTAAGGAAAAAGAAGTTGGACTAGTAAGGGGAAGAGTTCTTCCACTTGTAAGAATGAAAGACAAGCTAGGTATGAAAGACGGTCAAATAACACCCGAACAAAAGAAACGGGAGTTTGTCATTGTGGTAGGAATTGCTGATAAACGAATTGGTTTGATTGCAGATAAAACATTAGGAAACCAGGAGATTGTTATCAAGTCATTAGGACCTTATATTGGTTCTCCACGTTATATAGCGGGTGCAACCATTATGGGAGATGGAAGTGTTGCCTTAATTTTAGATGTATCTTCTGTTGTGAGAGAACAAGGTACACAGTACCTAGAAAATGTGGACAGTCAAGTTAAGAAAGAGTTAGCAGATGAGGGCCAATATGTTACCTTCAAGCTAGCTTCTGAAGAATATGGAATTGAAATTCATCGAGCTAAAGATATAGTGTCTGTTCCTGTGATAACAAAGGTTGTAGACGCTCCAAAAGACTTGTTAGGGATTATTAACCTAAGAGGAACGATGTTACCAGTGGTTGACTTGAGAGAGAGATTTAATCTATCAGCAGTAGAACGTACGAAAAAATCAAGAATTATTGTTGTAGAAAATGGAGATCAAGATGTTGGATTCCTTGTTGATGAAGTGACACAAGTTCTTAAAACAAATAATCATTCCATTGAAAAGCCACCGATTGAAAGTAAATATAACCAATCAAATTTAATAAAAGGTATTAGTAAGATTGAACAACGAGTTGTCATGATTCTAGAGTTTGATGAAATCTTGAAAACAGTAAATCTAGAACAATTAACTAGTGAAAACTAAGAATTATACCATATCGATAGATCGATTTCATTAAACTTATCTAATAGGAGGCCATTGGCTATGAGTATTTTTAAAAAATCAACGATTCAGAAAGAACAATTCTTAAGAGCAACTTCTAATATAGAACAAGACTTAACTCAGCTTACCGAAGTTATTGCACAAATTATGAAAGGAAACCAAACTCAAGCGTCTTCCTTAGACGAAACGGGTTCAATGATGTCCAATCTCTCACAATCTATTACAGGTGTAGTACAAAACGCTGAAAATTTAAGACAAACAACTACAACTGCATTTAGTTCTTTAGAAGGAATTTTACAATCTATTAAAAATCTAGATCAAAATGTAAGCAGTAGTTCAAGTTCACTTGAAGAAATCTCTGCTGCAATGGAAGAAATGGCTAGTCAAATTAAAGGTGTAGCAGGTAACGCGGATCAATTAACCTCTTCTGCAAAAGATGCTACTCATGCGATTCAAGAAATAGCAGTATCCATTCAACAGGTCTCAGGAAACTCTGTGAGTACAACGAACTCAGTTGAAAATGTGTCAGTTGCGATGGAACAAATGAGTAAATCGATTGTTGGTGTTGCTAAAAATGCAGAAAGCTTAACAAACTCAGCAAAAAGTACGAGTGCGGCAATCCAAGAGCTAGCTGCATCAATCGAACAGGTGGCAGGTAATTCAGGTAAAACAGCAGCCTCTGTGGAACAAATCTCTGTTTCGATTGAACAGATGGCTAATTCTATTAAGGGTGTAAAAGAAAATGCAGAAAGTTTAACATCTTCTGCAACAGAAACAAATAATGCGATGCAAGAAATGGCCGCTTCGGTTCAACAAGTTGCTGGAAATGCAACCAGTACTTCAAGCTCGGTAGAAGAAGTATCAGCTGCTATTGAAGAAATGGCAGCATCAATTGAACAGGTTGCTAATAATGCAGAAAGTTTAACATTATCTGCAAAAGAAACAAATGATGGGATTCAAGAGATGGCAGCATCGATTGAACAAGTTGCGAAAAACGCGTTAAGTGCTTCTGGGGCTGTCGAAGAAGTATCAGCAGCAATTGAAGAAATGGGAAGTCAAATTAAAGGTGTAGCAGGAAATGCAGAAGTATTAGCTATTTCAGTAGAATCTACAAGTTCATCCATTGAAGAAATGGCAACATCGATTCAACAAGTCGCAGGTAATGCGGCAAGTACTGCGGGTTCTGTAGAACAAGTATCAGCGTCAGTTGAGCAACTAGGTGGACAGGTTAAGGGTGTTGCGGGAAATGCAGAAAGTTTAACTGCATCTGCTCAAGAGGTAAGTGCAGCTATTCAAGAAATGGCAGCCTCCGTTCAACAAGTGGCTGGTAACTCAAGAAGCACAGCGATGTCTGTCGAAGAAGTATCAGCGGCAATTGAAGAAATGGGAAGTCAGGTAAAAGGTGTAGCAGCCAATGCAGAAAGTTTAACTAAATCATCAGGAGAAACATCAGCGTCTATACAAGAGATGGCAGCCTCCATTCAACAAGTTGCAGGAAACGCACAAAGCGCTGCTAGTTCAGTAGAACAAGTATCAGCATCAATTGAACAAATGGGTAAATCAGTTAAAGGTGTTTCAACCAATGCAGAAAGCTTAACTAAATCTGCAAGAGAAACGAATCAATCTATTCAAGAAATGGCGGCTTCCATCCAACAAGTAGCAGCTAATGCAGAAAATGTGAACAAGCTTACAAATACTGTTGCCCATGATGCTCAAAACGGAAAAGGTGCAGTTCTTGAGTCTGTTGACGGGATGAAGGAAATCGGTGAAGTCGTTCAACAAGCTTCAACAGTTATGCAAAGCTTAGGGAAAAGCTCTGATGAAATTGGAAGTATTATCGAAGTTATTGACGATATTGCTGAACAAACGAATCTATTAGCTTTAAATGCTGCTATTGAAGCAGCAAGAGCAGGAGAGCATGGTAAAGGCTTTAGTGTAGTAGCTGATGAAGTTCGTAAGTTAGCGGAAAGAACAGCTTCTGCAACAAAAGAAATTGCTACTTTAATAAAAGGAATCCAAGCGGAAACCTCGGACGCAATCAAAGCCATTGAAGTTGGGGAACAAAAGGTTGAACATGGTTATAAGCTTTCGGATCGCGCAAGTGAGGCCATTACTAAAATAGTTGTTGGTGTGGAGAGCATTACAAATGAAATCTCTCAAATCACAACAGCTACAAATCAACAGGCAGTACAATCACAGGATATTGTTAAATCAATTGAGAATGTTACACTACAAGCCGATCAAGTTACTCAAGCAACAGTTGAACAAGCTGCTGGAGTTGAAGAAATTATTAAAGGTGTTATCAGTTCACGTGAACAAGTGAAGCAAATTACAGATGCAACAACTGAACAAGCAAAACAGTCCGGACACATTGTGAAATCAGTAGAGAGTATGACAAACCAAGTTGAGCAAGTGACTCAATCCGTAAAAGAACAAGCGGCTGGTGTGGAAGATATCATTAAGGGGGTTACAAATGCTCGTGAACAAGCAAGACAAATTACAACCGCAACAGACGAGCAAGCAAAGCAAGCTCAAAATATTGTAAAGTCAGTAGCTAATGTAACGTCACAAGCAGAATTAGTAACAAATGCAACGAAAGAACAAACGATCGCAGTAGAGGAAATCATTCTAGGCGTAAGAAACTCGCGTGAGCAGGTTCGCCAAATTACGACGGCTACAGCAGAACAAGCTAAACAAGCACAGGGTATTACTGAAGAAGTGTTTAGCATGGTTAACCAAACGAAGCAGGTTACTGAATCGATGAAGGAGCAAGCAGCAGGTGTTGAGGACATCATTAAGAGTGTAATCAATGCACGTGAGCAGGTAAAGCAAATCACAACTGGTACGCAAGAGCAAACAAAGCAAGCTGAATTCATCGTGAAGGCAATGGTAAATGTAACAAATCAAGCAGAACAAGTGACTCAAGCTACAGTTGAGCAAAAGGACAGCGCGAAGGAAGTCATTCGTGGGGTTGCTAATGCACGTGAACAAGTGAAGCAGATTACTACAGCTACATTAGAGCAAGCAAAACAAGCCCAAGAAATTGTTAAAGCAGTTGAAAGTGTAACAAATCAGGCTAGTCAAGTAACGGTAGCAGTGGCTGAACAAGCAACAAGTGTTGATGAAATTATTGCAGGAGTAGTAGAAGCACGTGAGCAAGTGAAGCAAATTACTGTAGCGACAGCCGAGCAAGCAAAACAAGCTGAAGGAATTGTTGCTTCTGTTCTAAATGTTACTGAACAAGCTGAATTAGTTGCAACTGCGACAGTAGAGCAGGCTGGTGGAGCAGAGGAAATTGCTCGTGAAGTGATCAATGCAAAAGAACAAATGCTACAAATTACTCAAGCTGTTTCGGAACAAGCGAAGCAATCAAGTGAAATTGTATCTATTATGAGTGATGTAACGAATCAGGCAGAAATTGTAACACAATCCACAAAGGAACAAACAGCAGGAGTAGAAGAAATCGTCAAGAGTGTGGTTAGTATCACAGAACAGATGGCTGATATTACTCAAGGAACAAACGGGTTAACTTCAGAAACTGATGATGTTGTCAAGTTGATCGATACAGTAAAAACTCAGTCTGCTGAAGTTACAGAAGCATCAAAAGTACAAGCGGATGAAGTTAAAAATATAGAAAGAACGATTAAAGAAACAAGTTTCATGTTTAATCAAGGTGGGAAAGATATCGAGAGTGTTTCTAAATTTACAAACAATATGAAGGATAAGAAGTTTGAATTACAGCAACTAGTCCAAGCTATTAAGTAAAATAATGTAACCGTTGGTGTTCTAAAAAACACCAACGGTTAATTTTACAAATTTAGGTCTACTTATAAAGCATTTACTAAAGAACTAACAGTCATAAGGGGAAGAGAAGATGGAGAATATAGCGCTAAATCAATTAGGAAAACTAGTGTATGATTATTGTGGATTAAACTACTTATCTAATTTATCTTCATTAGAATCAAAAATTGCCAAGAGGCTTCAGGAGTTAGATATGTCTCTTTGGAGCTATATTCGCTTATTAGAAAATTCTAAAGAAGAATGGGATTTTTTAATGGTATTGTTGACCATAAATGAAACGTATTTTTACCGTGAAGATAAACAGCTTTCAGTTTTTCAAAAGACTGTTCTACCAGCATTAAGAGAAAAGCAAGTGAATCCAATAAAAATCTGGAGTGCGGCTTGTTCTACTGGTGAAGAGCCATACTCTTTAGCAATGAGTATTTTAGATTCAGCGATTTACACTCCAAACGAGGTTAGTATAACAGGGACAGATATTAACAAGAAAGTATTACAAACTGCTATAAATGGAATATATAATAAACGTTCCCTCTCCTTTAGAAGAATCCCAGAAGCTTGGCTTTCAACTTATTTTGAAGAACAGCCTAATGAATACCATATTAAAGAGAACATAAAAGAGATGGTATCGTTTAAATATTTAAACCTACTAGATGAACACTTAATGCGAGATCAGAATCAATTTGACGTTATCTTTTGTAGAAATGTCCTCATTTATTTTGATGCTGATACCATCAAAAAAGTTGCAACTTATTTTTATCATTCACTAAAAAAAGGTGGTTTACTTTTTCTAGGACACGCTGAAAATATAACAAACATGGGCATTGGATTTGAAACGATTAGCACGGATGGTACCTTCTATTACAGAAAGGGGTAACTAAATGAACGAAAAATATGGCGTGTTGATTGTTGATGATTCTGCTTTTATGAGAAAAACGATTAGTACATTTATAGAAGATAGTGATGAACTTTACGTGGTGGGCAAGGCGCGAAATGGCGCAGATGCTATTGAGAAGGTGAAGCGTCTAAAACCGGACCTTGTAACGCTTGATATAGAAATGCCAGAATTGGATGGCTTAGAGGCGTTAAAAATTCTAATGACAGAGAATCCCGTTCCAGTTGTCATGTTAAGTAATGGGAAAGATTCTACTCTAGAGGCTTTTGAATTAGGGGCAGTTGACTTTGTATTAAAGGAAGCTCTAGTTCAACCTAACAATAAATCAGCTATTCAAGATTTTTATGAACGGTTAGTCGTTGCAGCCAATGCAAAGCTTCAACTCCCAATAAAGAAAGAAGATGTTCACCCTGAAGTCGATCATGATAATGAGTCTCCTAGTAGGAAAAAAGATCCTTCAAATAAAGAGTTAATTATTATAGGTAGTTCCACTGGTGGCCCTTCCGCGTTACAAACAATATTAACAAGATTCCCAAAAGATTTTGATCTGCCAATTGTCGTCATTCAGCATATGCCACCTGGTTTTACTAAGCCGCTTGCCGACCGGTTTAATGGGCTTTGTGAATTACACGTAAAGGAAGCAGAGCATAATGAAGACCTTGTTGCTGGTACTATTTATATTGCTCCAGCTGGTCTACAAACAACATTGAAAAGAAATGATCGAAATGGTTTCACCATTAAATTGAAAATAAGTGCAGGAATAGAAACTTTATATAAACCATCTGTGGATGTGACATTGCTTTCAGTAGCAGGTCAAATTAAAGAGAAACTCGTCACCGTTATTTTAACAGGAATGGGCGAT
Organism: Bacillus sp. AK128; assembly: GCF_053903075.1. Classification (NCBI taxonomy): domain Bacteria; kingdom Bacillati; phylum Bacillota; class Bacilli; order Caryophanales; family Bacillaceae; genus Bacillus; species Bacillus sp. AK128. The sequence continues at coordinate 2,191,360 of NZ_CP096379.1, forward strand.
GATGGCTTAAGAGGGTGTAAAGCCGTTAAGGAAGAAGGGGGCCATGTATTAGCAGAGTCAGAAGAGACATGCGTTGTATATGGAATGCCTAAGGTAGTGTTTGAAGCTGGTTTAGTTGATTTACAAGTTCCGCTACCGAAAATGTTTGATAAATTGATAAAGTTTATAAAATAATAGTAAAATGATATTATATAGTAAGATTAATTCTCTGGGCTAAATGCTAATAAGAAAAGGGTGTAAACTTATGTTCCTTATTGATAAGGATTTAGTAAAGGTTTTAAAAATTGAAGAAGAAATTACAATTAAAAATAATGAGCAATTTAAATTAAATATGTCTAAATTTCTAGTTGAATCGGGACCGTATATGGTATTGGATTTAGACCAAGTTAAATACCTAAATAGTTCAGCTTTAGGGATTATCGCAGATACGGCTATGAAGGCGCGAAAAGATGAAAAAGAGCTGGTGATTTCGGGGGTAAAACCTCCTATTAATGAAATTTTTAAGATTGTAAAATTTGAAACGTTTATGAGTTTATTTACTAACTTAGACGATGCTGTGAACTATTTCCATAAACAAATAGAAAATAACTAAACATTCTGCCACAAGAAACAATCTTGTGGTATTTGTTTTTAACATTGTTTTATTAAAGGCTCTGTTATCGTTTGTTGTTGATTTTCGTTCCAGGACACTCGCTTTCCGCGGGCGGGTTCGGGAGCCTCCTCGGCGCTTCTCGCCTGTGGGGTCTCCTTCACCACGCTTCTCCCGCAGGAGTCTCGCGTCCTTCCACTTCAATCAACTCTGTACTTTAACACAGCCTTATTAAAAAGGCTGTTTCTTATAGATTACTTAAAATTAAGATGTTCTTTTCTAGTTAATACTTAATTTGCTTTTAAAACTTGTCTGTACACCAAACTAAATGTCACGAAAGCAACAAATTTTTAGAAAAGAGTCCTTAAAAAAGGGTAGAAACTCTTTCGTTTCGGTAAACTAAGATAACAAGCTAGATGTGATTGGAAGGATGCAAAGAAATGGACATTGTAATAGATTTAACCGAGACATACTCTGATTTTTTGCCGGTTCCGCTTATGGTTATTACCGAAGACGGGATTGCTGAAATTGCTGACCATATTGAAATTCAAACACTTGAAATAATTAAATCATCGCAAATATTAGTTGATTTACTTTCTGTGGGAAAGCGAATCAATAGACCTACGATCATAACTCCTATGAAGGAACAGTTTGCTAATTTGAACTTTGCATTATCCCCTATATTCAAACATAATAAAAAGCCGCACTATATAATAAGTGGTCCTTTTGTTGAACAACAAAATGAAATGAATTATTTTGAAGACTCTTTAATTCCAATTTTAAATCCAGACCAAAAAGATACAATTTTTAAAAAAATGGCAACATTAATGAGTCTCATTTCATGCTATTCAGAAAAAGAATCATTAGAGACGAATCAATCTCGGCTTGTCGATGTTTTTTCTCTTATCAGCAAACAAAAATACGAACTTGAAGGACATGAGTCTTATGTTAATACGATATTCAGTAATTTAATTAAAACTAATAAAATCGATTTCATCGGGGTTGCCTGTAAAAATACTGAGGAAATGTTTGAGATTAAAAGTATATTGGGAAAACAAACGGAAGAATTAGAGGGAAGAATGTTTCATGTTGGAGAAGGTGTTTTAGGCCAAGCTGCTGTATTTGGAAAAGGTCAGATTTATACAAATATTAAAGATTCTCCTCGTTTTTCATGTTTTCATCAATATGGAGTTAGACCTGTAAACTTCTTTAGCCTGCCGGTACAAAATGGAGAAATCATCGATGAAATATATTTTGGAGGAACCTCCGGAGACCAGGAGATTTCTCAAGAGTTAATAGAAATTATTGAATATCTTATTTTTTATATCAAGGAGAAGCAACAATATTGGGTCAATGAGCGTAAAAGTAGGGAAAGAGAGTATACATATGAAGCCTTCTTTGACTTACTTCATTCCTCTTTACATACAAATAACGCGAAATCCATTATTTTAAAACTACTAGATTTTAGTAAAAAGACGCGTTTGATTGAATTTTGCTGCTTTACTTTTAATAGTGGTGAATACTTAAGTCGTGGAAAAACAGATGAAAGGGTTCAAGCTCAACACAATAAGTTACTAAGTTCAGGGGAACTCATTAAACGTAGGGATATCAGTAATAATCAAATTATATCCCACTATTCACTGTCTTTATATCAAGACACAGGTGTGTTATCGGTAGTGCTTAACGATTTGGAGGAGCATGATACAACGATTACTCTTATGCTTTTTGACCTATTGGTCGCCTTATTTACTAAGAAGTTTACTGAACCTTCTTCTAAACAAGAACAGCCAATCTCAGTACTACTGAAAGAATTCGACACTGAAAATCTATTGGTAGAAGAACATCATTCTAAAGTAAATCTAGACGTAGTAGATATTGAAAACATGATTGATATAGAAAGTGTAATTAATCAATTAGCATTAACCTCTCGGGAAAAAGAGATTCTTCATTTAATTTTAGAGGGATTAAATAATCAAGAGGTAGGTAGCTATTTAAGTATTAGTGTTCATACTGTAAAAAACCATATTACCAATATCTATAAGAAATTGAATGTTACCGACCGTGTACAAGCGATGACTAAAATTTATCGAATAAAGTATGGTGACGAGTAGAGGATCAATCCATAATAGTTGAAACATTGAAAATATAGTTTATGATGGAAGTATACTTTCAAAAAGGGAGATTTGTTATTATGGCAGAATACTTAATTGTCCTAAATAAAGATGAAGATACGGTATCGGTGATTGATGTAGCTTCAAAGGAAATTGTAAAAACAATTGAAACTGACTATAATCCTCATGAGGTTGTCGTGTCATTAGACCAGAAAAAAACGTATGTTGCGTGTTCACTTGGAAATAAAATTAATATCATAGATAATGAAACGTTTGAAGTGACGAAAGTAATTGAGCATCCTGACTTTAATTTTCCTCATGGTCTAGGGTTAACAAAGGACGGAAAAAAGCTTTACTTAGCCTCTACATATAGTGAAAAGATTTTTATCATTGATACTGAAACAGATGAGATTACAAATGTATTTCCAACCTTTCAAAAGTATTCTCACATGATTAGCTTTTCACCAGATGGACAAAAGGTTTATGTTCCGAACATCGGAAGCGATAATATTACTGTAATTGATGTGAATAAGGAAGAGGTTATTAATCATTTCCCTGTAGGTAAAGGGCCAGAAGGTGTTGCGGTTCATCCAAATAACCGAGAAATATATGTCGCAAATCAAGATGATCATACACTGTATGTCATGGATCTTGAGACATATACGGTTACTCATAAAAGAAGAATAGGGGCAGTACCTGTAAGATTGGTTTTTTCACCTGATGCAAAATATGTGTTAATACCTAATCGGGAATCAGGGGATTTATCAATCATTGAAACAGAGCATAAGCTGAAGGATATGGTTAGACCGTGGGAAATTAAAAGGATTCGTGTTGGTGTTTGGCCAGGTGGAGTTGTATTTAATCCTGAGGGGACTTTAGCTTACGTAGCCAATAATAAAACAAATGACATTTCAATTATTGATATGAACGAGCTTAAAGAAATTGGACGTATTAAAGCAGGAATTCACCCAGATGGGATTGCTTACTTATCTAAATAAAGTAATTCTTATCATAGAAAAAGGCAGTGGACCAAAAATCCATTGCCTTTTTACATTAATGTTAATTAGTCCTGCTTAGCAACCTCTGCAACAATTTCATAGGAGCGTAACCGAGCCTCATGATCAAAAATCATTCCATTTACCATTATTTCATTTGCTTGAGTTTTATTTAAGAATGCTTGAAGTTGATTTTTAACGGTATGAGGATCTCCAACAATAGAAGATTCTAGTCTCTCTTGTAGAGCAGTTCTTTCATGCTCACTACAAAGCTCATAAACATCGTCAACTGGTGGTGGTAATTGGCCAGGCTTATTGCGAATTAACTTTAAGAATGACTGTTGCATAGAAGTAGCAAGCTTAAGCGCTTCTTCATTTGTATCGGCTGCCACAACATTCACGCCTACCATGGCATAAGGCTCATCTAATACTGATGAAGGTTTAAAGTAAGTACGATAAAGATTAAGTGCCCCAACTGTATTTTGGGGAGCAAAATGACTTGCAAATGCAAACGGAAGTCCAAGTTCTCCTGCTAACTGTGCACTAAAACCACTAGAGCCAAGTAACCAAATTGGAATGTTTAAACCTTCACCAGGAATAGCTCTAACATGCATCCCACCCGTTGCTAATGATGGATCAAAATAAGCTCGAAGCTCGGCTAGCTGTTCAGGGAAATCTTGACCATCTCTTCTTGGATCACGTCTAAGAGCTTGAAGTGTAAGTTGATCGGTACCAGGTGCACGTCCTAGGCCGAGATCAATTCTTCCAGGAAATAGGGATTCCAGCGTTCCAAATTGTTCTGCAATGACTAATGGTGCATGGTTAGGAAGCATGATTCCACCGGACCCTACTCGGATTTTGGAGGTTCCAGCAGCCACGTGCCCAATTACAACTGAAGTTGCAGAACTAGCAATTCCAGGCATATTATGATGCTCTGCCAACCAAAAGCGTGTATAACCCCATTTTTCACTGCTTTGTGCGAGACTAAGTGTATTCTTTAATGATACAGAAGGCGAACTACCTTCGACTATTGGAGATAAATCCAATACTGAAATGGGTATATCTTTTAGAAGTTTTGACATATTCTATCAGCTTCTTTCATTATATGATATGTATTCAGCAGTCTTTCCTTTGTTTATAGTATCAGTTTATTTTTCTCATTTAAACTATTTAACCTTGCTACTACCCTTTAAGTGAGTGCTTCAAGTGGGGGTAGATGCCGATATAAACAGTATTTTCGCTGATAAAATGAAAAGGTCGCTGATAATATGAACTAAGTGGCCGATATCTAGGCAAAAGTCGCTGATATAAATGTGAAAGTCGCCGATAAGACACTAAGTTTAGCAATTGTAGATATGTATTCTTAATGCTTTAAAATAAGTTAAATCATTTGTTAAAAGTTCACAGACTTTGTAAACTGAATATATAAAATAAGGAGGGATATGTGTGCTTTTATCTAAAATTGAAGATTTTACGCTTATGGATCTTCATGGAAAAGAAGTATCTATTACAGAATACCGTGGGAAAAAAACATTAATTTTCATGTGGGCTTCCTGGTGAAGATGTCGTGAGCAACTGCCAGTTTGGCAGGAATTTTATGAAAAATATAAGAATGAAAACTTTGAGATATTATCTGTTTCTGTTGATATCCAAGGAGCCGAGGTTGCTAAGTCTTATACAAATGGAACAACGTTTACAACTGTAGTCGATACAGAAAACAAACTAGCCAACATATTTGGCTTTAAAATCGTACCTAATGGTATTTTCTTGGACGAAGAAGGTACAATCCGTTTACTAAAGCAAGGCTTTCGAGTTACTGAGGCAGAACATACAGAAGCAGTAGAAAAGCTCATTCGAGGTGAAGTCGAAAAAGTGGATCTTGATGATCATTATTATGAACCGAAAAATACGTTACTTGGTTTAGAATTACAGCTGGCTCAAACTAGATTTAAACTAGGGATGGAATATTCTAAAACTGGAAAGAAACTTGAAGCTCTTCATGAGTTAGACGCGGCATTACGATTAGATCCAGATAACTTCCTGATTCGAAAGCAAAGATGGTATATCAGACATCCAGAAAAGTTTACCCCAACGATAGATATTGATTGGCAACAAGAGCAGTTAAAAGCAGAAAAGGAAGAAGAAAGCAAGCTACAGGGACTAGATTGCGGTCCGGAAGGCTGTATGATTCCGGGTACGGAGCAGAAATAAACATAAAAAGGAGTAGATATGGTAGGTTGACTACCGTATCTACTCCTTTTTTTAGGGTGTGTTTTACGCAAAGCGGTAATAAATCAACACAAAAGTAGAAAGTACAAAAATAAAGTTTAGGAAGACGAAAATCATTTGGTCCAGCGTGGTTTTATGCATTTTAAAGGGAGGATTATAGAATGATACTCCTTCGATAATAAAGATAATCAAGATGATGTGAATCATAAAGTGACCAATAATTTCTGTTATTCCAAACAGCATTGTCGTTAATACGAAAATAACGGTGACTACTAGGGCTAATAAACGGTTTAAAATTCCTACAACTAGTAAATATCCAACGATGAATTCGACAAAAGCAGCTAGGACGATAAAGACACCAGGATCAAAACCGAAAGTTGGGACTTGGTGATTCACTACAATATCTAGAGACATAGCTGGATATACCCATTTTTCTACTGCTACCCAGCAGAGAGATAATCCTGTCCCCAAATATAAAAATGGAAATCCAATTGATTCGTATTTAGTACGCCCTACTAACAACACCCCGATAATGGCTACATAAAAACCGTAATCCAACATGTGAAAAATACCAACATCAATCGTCATATAAATAAATAACCCTAATAAGACGATTGCTGCAGCTTTCGTGGAGATATGGTGTGGGATTAAAAGTAAGGCAATTGCTACCCAGACCAGAATTACTATAAAAGCTTCATCAATTAAAAACTCCGGTGCGAAAACAGTCCCATTTACAACCTGTATAACTAAAGCTAGAGCCGTTCCATACTTTAAGATATAACGAGAGTACCTTCGTAACCCTGATAATTTCTTGTCAAGAAGCATGGAATATTTCCAATTCATAATGTGGGGTAATACCTGTGGTAAGATCGCTAAGACTATTGCAGCAAGTAGGGAAACCCCAAGAAACAAAGGCGATAATATATTCTCAATTGTTTCCTTTGTGGGGTCTAATTCAGTGAACCATTTAACATGCGCACTTGCTAGAAATGGAGTCAGGCCAATGAGACCTACAATAATTAAAATAAGCGAAATCTTTTTAGTCAAACTTAACACTTCCTTGTAATAAATAGTTTGGTTCTGTTCATGGGATCCTTTTGGATGAGTGGCCTTGTATTAAAGGGGAGTAAAAGGATGTATTGTTAAGATTTTACCACCTTGATTCTGCACGGATATGTTTTATGTACCCTCATGTACAAAAAATTAACTATTGAGCAGGTCTTTTTTAGTATGTATCTATCATGGACGCATAATCCAGTGTTATTTTGCATGAATAGTCGTCTTTGTATGAAAGATAATGGTAAAAGAAACAAAATGAATATTTTTCTTTTAGAAAAGGGGTTGTAAAAGATATTTTTCTACTCTATAATGTCCATATCAGGAAAACAAATGTTCATATACGGAGGACTAAATGAACACAGAAAAGTTTTATCTCATTCACAGTGATATTTTACCCGAATCAATTTATAAAACAATTGAAGCTAAAAAGCTGTTTGAATCAGGTGAGGTTGAGACGATTAATCAAGCAGTTGAACGAGTTGGCTTAAGTAGAAGTGCCTATTATAAGTACAAGGATAAGATTTTTCCTTTTAATGCGGCTACATACCAACAAATTGTGACTGTTTCGTTTACCTTAGAGCATAAATCTGGAGTTCTCTCTCAAGTGCTCCGATTTGTAGCTGATAAAGGTGGAAATGTATTAACGATCAACCAAAGTATTCCCTTGCAAGGGATAGCAAACGTAGTTCTTTCAGTTGATACCGCCTTACTGAATATACCTACATCAGAGTTTTTGGATGAATTGCAGAATATCGATGGGGTTAAAAGGGTGATCGTGGTTGGACAAGGCTAAAACTCAAAACGGAGAGGTGAAAGTTATGAATGACAAAAAAGTAAAAGTAGGCTTGATGGGATTAGGTACAGTAGGAACAGGAGTCATTCGTTTAGTTGAGGGTCATCAAAACGACCTCTCACAGCAAACTGGACTGCAAATTGAAGTCGCTAAAGTTCTTGTTCAAAATCGCGGAAAAGAAAGAAGTATCAATGTTAATCCGGATGTGATGACGACCGATCCATATAGTCTTTTACATGATCCGGAAATTGATGTGATTGTTGAAGTAATGGGTGGCATAGAACCAACCTTAGAATATATTTTAGAAGCTTTAGAACAAGGAAAGCATGTTGTGACAGCTAATAAGGACTTAATGGCACTACACGGAACAGAAATACTAAAAAAAGCTGTTGAAAAAGAATGTGATGTATTTTATGAAGCAAGTGTGGCTGGTGGGATTCCCATCCTTCGTGCTCTGGTAGAGGGTTTTTCGTCAGATCGCATCACTAAAATGATGGGAATTGTGAACGGAACTACTAACTATATTTTAACAAAAATGAGTCAAGAAGGTGCTTCCTATGATGATGTGTTAAAAGAAGCACAAGAATTAGGCTATGCTGAAGCAGATCCGACTTCGGATGTTGGTGGACTCGATGCTGCAAGAAAAATGTCTATTTTAAGTACGTTAGGTTTTCATGCAGGTATGAATCTTGAGGATGTGTCATGTAAGGGGATTACAGGCGTAACAATTGAAGATATTGAATATGGAAAGAAACTAGGCTATGTTATGAAATTAATTGGAATCGCACAGCAAAATGATGAGTTGATTGAGGTCAGTGTGGAACCTACTTTTGTTAAGAAAGCTCATCCATTAGCTTCTGTAAATGGAGTCTTCAATGCAGTTTATGTTTATGGTGAAGCAGTCGGTGAAACGATGTTTTACGGACCAGGTGCTGGTGAATTACCTACTGCAACTGCGGTTGTCTCCGATTTAGTTACTGTGGTTAAAAACATGAAACTTGGTGTAAACGGTAGAGGAATGGTCGCTCCTTATAAAGAGAAAAAGCTTAAAACGGATGAGGAGATTGTAGCTAAGTACTTTATCAGATTTATAGTGGAAGATAAAAGTGGAGTCCTTTCACAAGTAACGAAAACAATGGCAGATCATGTTGTGAGCTTAGAGCAGGTTATGCAACAGCCGTATAATAGTGGTAGCAAGGCTGAATTAATTATGGTTACTCACACTTCTTCTAAGAAGAGCATTCAAGATGTATTAAAGCAACTTAAAGAATCTGACTATGTAAATGAAATTAAAAGCTTTTATCGTGTAGAAGGCGGTGAGTAAAGTGTCAGGAATTATTAGTAGATATAGGGAGTTTTTACCGGTAACGGATCAAACTCCTCTTTTGAGCCTTCATGAGGGAAACACTCCATTATTATTCGCTCCGAGACTTTCTGAAAAGCTTGGAGTGGAATTATATTTTAAATATGAAGGACTAAATCCAACAGGTTCTTTTAAGGACCGTGGAATGGTAATGGCAGTAGCAAAAGCAATGGAGGAAGGTAGTCACACCATCATGTGTGCTTCTACTGGGAATACATCTGCAGCAGCAGCCGCTTATGCTGCAAGAGCAAATCTAAACTGTTTCGTACTCATACCTGATGGGAATATTGCACTCGGTAAGTTAGCACAAGCCATGATATACGGAGCAAAAATTATTGCTATTAAGGGTAATTTTGATGAAGCTCTTTCCATAGTGAAAGAAATTACATCTACACAACCAATTACCTTAGTGAATTCATTAAATCCTTATCGCCTAGAGGGACAAAAAACAGCTGCATTTGAAATATGTGATGAATTAGGAGAAGCCCCTGAAATATTAGCAATCCCAGTTGGAAATGCTGGTAATATATCAGCCTATTGGAAGGGCTTTGTTGAATATGAGAAACACGGGAAGATACAAGCACTTCCAAGTATGTATGGCTTCCAAGCAGCAGGAGCAGCTCCGATCGTTCGAGGTGAGGTAGTAACTAACCCAGAAACGATAGCAACAGCTATTAGAATTGGTAATCCTGCGAGCTGGAATTTAGCTACTAACGCAATCCAATCTTCTAATGGTTTAATTGATGAAGTAACAGATGAAGAAATTTTGGATGCCTATCATTTATTAGCATCTACAGAAGGGATTTTTGCTGAACCAGCATCGGCTGCTTCTTTCGCAGGGATTATTAAGTTAAGAAAGAACAAACAGCTGGAAGCGGGTAAAAAGGTGGTTTGTGTGTTAACAGGTAATGGCTTAAAGGATCCAAACTCTGCAATTCAGAAGGTTGCTTCAGAACCAGTCAAAGTGGATAGTAACTATCAATCTGTACTCGAAATCATTGAGCAATACTCTGGTGAGCTTTATGGAAAAGTATGATGTAGTCGTAAGGGTACCTGGTAGCACTGCAAATTTAGGTTCGGGCTTTGATTGTGTAGGGATGGCTTTTCAGCTTTATACGACCATTAAAATGAAAAAGGCTTCAACGACTTCTATCCTATTAAAAGGGGATAATTTAGAAGGGATTGCTGCCAATAAAGATAATCTTATTTATAAAGTTGCACAGCAAATTTTTCAAAAAGCACAGTTTCATTGCCCAGAAATTGAAATTGAAATTGAAAGTGAAATTCCGTTAACCCGAGGATTAGGCAGTAGTGCAGCAGCTATAGTAGGGGCTGTAACAGCTGCCAACGTCATAGCGGGAGAGCCTTTTACGGCTGATGAGTTATACCATTTCACAACCGAACTTGAAGGCCACCCTGATAATGTGGGTGCATCGCTGTTGGGAGGAATCGTAATCGCGACATGGGATCAAACCAGGGTATCTTATATCCGAGTTCTTCCTCCTGAAAATATGAAGGCGATTGTGGCAATCCCTCATTTTGAGCTTTCAACGAAGCTTGCAAGAGATGTGCTACCGAGCTCCTATTCTAAAGCAGATACCGTTCATGCCATCGGTCATTCAGCCCTTTTAGCCAGTGCTCTTGTTAGTGGAAACACCTCTGTTTTGTACGAAGCAATGAAGGATCGTATTCATCAACCGTATAGAACTAGTCTAATACCTGGTATGGATGTGTTATTAGAAAACTCAGAAAAGCATGGTGCGTTAGGAATTGCTTTAAGTGGGGCTGGTCCTACGATTATCGCCCTTACCGACAAAGAAGATCAAAGATTAGCAGATTACATGCATAATGTTCTATTAGAACACGGTATTACATCAACGATTACGACCTTAAGTCCAGATCTTGAAGGAATTCGTATTCAATCATTTGTAAACTGTTAACGAGCTTTTAGAGGCTATCCATGAGTCAGTGTACCTTTTAGAGGGAAATTTTTTATAAGAAAACAACACTAAAATACTATAGTTAATAGCACCCCAATTAACATCTGGACAATGGATTTTGTCCTCATGTGATTAAGGGTGCTATTTTACTTGTTATGTAAATTGTAACATTAGTGTGTTTTAAGAAAATTCAGTCGGTAATAGCATCTTATGGTAAAATTCAATTAAAGATTATGATATGATTTTTCAACTAAAGGATAATGAATTTGTCTTTACTTTTGGCTCTGTTAAAGTTTGTTGTTGATTTCCGTTCCAGGACACTCGCTTTCCGTGGGCGGGTTCGGGAGCCTCCTCGGCGTTACCGCCTGCGGGGTCTCCTTCACCACGCTTCTCCCACAGGAGTCTCGCGTCCTTCCACTTCAATCAACTCTGCTAAAAATCAACACTGTACCTTAACACAGCTTTACTTTTAATAAAAGGTAAATAGATTAAAAAATTGTGATAGGTGTTTTTGTTTAACAATGGCAAGCAAGAAGGAAGTGGTATTATATGAGGATTTCTACCTTATTATCCTTGGTTATTTTATTCATAACTTTCGGAGTTTATTTTTATTCTATTGAACCGCTATTAGATTATGTATGGCAACGATTTTTGATTTTCATACTGCTTCTTATTACAGTACATTTTTTAGTTAGAAAGCTGGAATTACATTATAAATTTCTAGATAAACGAATTAATAAACATCTTAGCGTGTGGATCGTTATTGGTTTATTTTCTATTATTATTATAATTGGAATGATATAAAAATAGTTTGGTGAATTCTTAACAATGAATAATCTTGAAATAAGAGGAAGCTACTATTGTTTACTTTGTTGTTATTTAATTAGTTGTTTAATATAAAACTTAATAAAAGAGGTTATGTTATGAAATTTTTAGGACCACTGGAATTCATTTATATTTTGGCTTTTACAATCTTATTTGCTTATAACTATTTCCCCAACATTCCACTTGCGAACCATATCCCAAATGGTTTGCTTATTTCACTTATATTAGGACTTTTCTTGTTTAGTCTTATATTCAAGAAGTACAGAGAAACAAATAATAAAGAGATACTAAAATGGCAAGTTTTCATGACCATCTATATCTTTTTCCTAATGGGGCTATTTACAATTTTAGGTGGGCAATCATCTTCTGGTTTATCCTTTGATAATGGTTTTCTATGGATCGTCTTTTTGTTTTCACTTTTTGAAATGTATTCACAATGGAAGAAGGTTAAAATGTCAGAAGCATAGGTGTTCAACTTATGTTTTGTAGATAGAGTTAAAGAACGATTGTTGAATATGATGACACATCAACAAGTATTTAGCAAAGTTATAGAAAGGGGAATGTAAAGTGAGACTAGAACTACCTGTGAGACTGAGGAATCCGTTATATTTATGTGTAATATTTATATTTATTTCAGGATTGAATTTTTTTGATACTTTAGAATTAGGATTCTGGAAGTATATCATAGGTATAATACTTTTTATCCCAGTAATGTGGATATTAGAGAAATCTGGACTTGCTGAAAAGGAAGTTCCTATTTGGGTAGGGGCTTTTATTATAATACTAGGGTTTTCATTTGGATTCTTTCTAGATACGCTTATTGTAAATAGTATTTAACAGGTGCAAGAGTTTGAAAGAAACACAAATTGGTGTTGCTCCCTTTTATAGTAAGTATTTTTGATTTAAAAGTAATATTTGGGTCTTTACCGAGACCTCCGCCTGTTACAATATGGTTTGTTCTGCTTACACCCAATACAACATCGAGAATAAACGCTAAACCGTTTATTACTTTAATAAGAAATAAAAAACGCAGTTACATGAGAATGATATATGTAGTGATGTCCAAGCCTTATTAGTACTTATTTCGATTGACGAAAGGTTTTGGAATAAGGTATTCTTAACAAAAGGTAGTTTAACGGGTTACAGTATTAAAGTAAAGGTGGAAGATACGATGAAACAACTTGTAAAAGAATTAGCAGCGATACACGGACCGTCTGGCTTTGAACAGCCGGTTGTTCAGTTTATCCTTGAAAAGCTTAAAAACAAAGTTGATGATGTTCGAGTTGATAGTCATGGAAATATTATTGCCAGAAAAAAAGGAAAGACTGCCGGTCCTAAAGTGGTCATTACGGCACATATGGATGAGGTAGGATTTATTGTTAGAAAAATTGATGAAAATGGCTTACTAAGATTTGAGCAATTGGGTGGTCATGATGAGCGAGTTTTACCAGCTCAAAAGGTACAAGTTCGCACAAAAACAGGTTTTTTAACAGGGGTTGTTGGCACTATTTCCGCCCATTATAAAAAGTTTGAACAGGATAGCAGAATTAAGAAATTAAGAGAATCATACATAGATATTGGTGCCGAATCAAAGCAGGATGCAGAAGAATTAGGTGTGAAACTAGGAGACCCGATTACTTGGGCACCAAGTTTTGATTTTTTAGGTGACGAGCGGACAGGGAAGGTCGTAGGAAAAGGGTTTGATGATCGTGCCGGTTGTGCGGTCATTTTACAGACACTAGAAGAATTGGACCAGTTTACAGGCGAGGTTATTGCTATTTTTGCCGTCCAAGAGGAAATTGGACTAAGAGGTGCAAAGATTGCTATTGAATCTGTTGAAGCGGACCTTGCAGTTGCTGTAGATACCACTGCAGCTAGTGATACACCTGAACCTGTTCAAGATGATATTATCCAAATCGGTAAAGGAACAGGAATTAAGGTAATGGACTTTAGTCTAGTTGCACACCCTGCCATTAAAGAAAGATTGGTCGAAGTGGCTGAATCAAATGGAGTTGATTTCCAATACGAAATCTTCCCGGGTATCGGTACAGATGGAGGAGCCATCCATCTTGCCAATAGTGGAATTCCAACTGGTGTCCTGTCGATTCCATCCAGATACACACATTCAGCAGTTGAGGTTATTTCACTAAAGGACTTAGAAGCTACTAAAGATGTTTTAAAACATTTCATTCTTTCTTTAAAAGAAGATGATCAATTTACATTCTTAAACTCATAATTTGTATGCTGGTAGGAGAAAAGCTCCTACCTCTTTTTTTTGCAGGAAAAAACGATCCATTGCCGAATATATATACTAAGAAAATTAAAACTATTCTCATAATAAGACTTCAAGTAAGGGGGTTTCTATGAAGATTGTAGTTGTCGGAACAGGAGCAGTTGGTGGATTTTATGGAGGGCTTTTACATATAGGAGGAGAAGAGGTTACCTTTATTGCAAGAGGAGAGCATCTGTTAGCCATGCAACAACAAGGCTTGAAACTATCTACTCAACAAGGTGAATTAAGTATTCGAGCTACATTTACTGATAAATATAACGAAATTGAAAGAGCCGACCTCGTTTTATTAACGGTAAAATCTACAGAAACCAAATCGACACTAGAAAAAATCAGTCACTTTTTTAATAAAGGGAATGCACGCATCCTTACTTTGCAAAATGGTGTTGATAATGAAGAAGTACTAATTAATAGTCTTGGTATCGAGAGAGTATTGTCAGGATCAGCCTATATTTCTTCCCAAGTAAGAGAACCAGGACATGTTATCCAACAAGGAAATCATGCGGTATTCATCGGTGCCTTACATCAATCACAGGAGGAACTTGTTGAAGCTTTAGCTCTTACACTCAATAAATCAGCAGGAAATGCGATTGTAACGGATCACATCCTGAAGAAAAAGTGGGAAAAGCTTCTTTGGAACGTGACATTTAATCCATTGTCAGCAGTTTCCAAAACAACAGTTGGCGAGATTCTCGATCATGAACATCTCAGTCATGTAGCTAATCATGTGCTAGATGAAGCAATGAAAATAGCGGACAAATCTGGCATACCGTTACCTGAGGATATGAAGAGTAGAATTTTTAAGGATGCTGGTTCGGTTCGGGGGCATAAAACATCCATGTTACAGGATCGAATAAAAGGAAAACCAATGGAAATAGAATCTCTATGTGGCTTTTTTGTTAAAAAGGGTCAAGCGCTAGGTGTTGAGGTTCCTGTCATTCGTACTATTTATTCATTACTTGCTTTTATTGATGAAAAGGGTGATTAAGATGATCAGTGAAAAACTGGACCTGGGCTTGTTTGATTATATAGTGACAACGGAAACAGGTGTGATTGTTTCTTATCAGATTAACGATGATGAAAGTTTGTCAGAGCACCTATCTATAAACGAATTGTTGAAGGATGCTTTTGATTATTGGGATGAAAAGGAAGATCATATTATTTTAGCTAAAAAAGATGAGTCTTCGTATATGTTCTTTTGTAAAGACTGTTTCACTAGCAATCTACATTATAGAATATACGTCGTTAACCACGGTCAGTATTTGTCTCATCTTGAAGAGCGGGTAAAGGAACTAGATAAATCAAATCGAGAGCTAGATGCAATCATTGAAAGCTCCTATGATGGGATTTATATTACCGATAAGTTTGGTAACACGTTAAGAACAAATTCTGCCATTGAACGCCTTACTGGAATTCCTAAGCATTATTATATAGGTAAGAACATTAATCACTTAATTAAAAGAGGGATCCTTGAGGAATCTGTAACACTTAAGGTCATTGAACAAAAACAAACTGTTTCGGTCGTTCAAAAGAATTTTAATCAGAAGGAAACATTAATGACAGGTAATCCGATCTTTAATGAAGATGGTGAAATTGAAAAGATTGTTACCAATATCCGAGACTTATCAGAATTAAATCAGGTTAATAAAGAATTATTAAAGGTTCAACAATTAAATGAACAATATAAAGAAGAGTTAAATAGATTAAAAACCTTTACAGGCCCTGACCAAGATGTTGTCTTAAAGAGCGATAAAATGATTGAGATTTATAATATGGTAGGCAGACTCGCTAATTTTGATACGACCATTCTTATTTTAGGTGAAACAGGTGTTGGGAAAGATGTGTTAGCCAGGCATATATACAGAATTAGCACGAGATTGAGGGAAGGACAGTTAATCAAAATAAATTGTGGTGCGATTCCTAAGGAGCTACTTGAATCTGAGTTGTTTGGATATGATCCCGGCGCTTTTTCAGGTGCAAATCGAACGGGTAAAGCAGGAATGTTTGAGTTAGCCCACAAAGGAATGCTGTTTTTAGATGAGGTTGGTGAGCTTCCATTAGATCTACAAGTAAAACTATTACGAGCTATTCAAGAGAAAGAGATTATGAGAGTCGGAGGAACAAAATCAAAGAAGATCGATGTCCGCTTAATCGCTGCAACTAATCGTGATTTAAAGGAAATGGTTAAAAAGGGTCAATTTCGAGAGGACCTTTATTATCGCTTAAATGTTGTCCCAGTATTTGTACCACCACTAAAAGATCGACAAGATGATATTCTACCTCTAGTTCACTATTTTATTGAATCCTATAATAAGAAATATCACGTCACCAAGATTTTAGACAAAGAGCTACACAATTTCTTTTATTATTATAGCTGGCCTGGAAATGTCCGGGAGCTTTCTAACTTATTAGAACGTATGATTTTAACTATCCCACATGATGTATTAACTGTTGAAGACTTACCGGAAGAGTATAAACTAAATCAGGATCTAACTCCTGTAATGACCGAAGAGAAATCTTTAAAGGAAACCGTTGAATTAGCTGAAAAAACTGCCTTACAAAGAGCGATGCTTAAGTATAGAACGACATATGAAATTGCAAAACATTTAAAAACAAGCCAAGCTTCAGTGGTTCGGAAGCTTCAGAAATATAATTTATCTCAATAATTAAACTTTTTTTCTTATCATCTTGAATGGAAAGGGATAATATTTCGCAAAAAAATGAATGCGCTTCCAAAAATAATTCATTAGTGAATTTATAATTCATTATTGAATTAACAGACAAACCATTAATTGTTAGAAAAATGTAAAAATTTAATTCAATTTTGAATCAAGTGACAGATTTGTGAATTTTATTCATAGGTTTATCACTTGTTTCATTTTTGGCACACTTCTTGCTTTGTTATAAGGTATAGAAGTTTGTGCCTTTTTTTATCTATATCAATTAACTTACTAAAGGGGGAAGGTTAATGGAAAGACCTTGGTTAAAGCATGTTGTAGAAGGAAACCCACTAGAAATTGAAATACCTGAAATTTCATTAATACAATTATTTCAACAATCCGTACAAAAATTTAAGGACCATACGGCTGTTACTTTTTATCAAAAGACGTTTACTTACGGTGAGCTTTACCATTGCATTCAACGGGTAGCTAGTTCATTGGCAAAACGAGGTGTGAAAAAAGGGGATAGCGTAGCAATCATGCTTCCTAATTGTCCGCAATATCCTATTTCCTATTATGCGGCATTAATGTGCGGTGCGACTATTGTTCAAATTAACCCGATGTATAAATCCTCTGAATTACTTTATGTGTTAAATGACTCTAATGCAAAGGCATTGATTGTACTAGATCAGCTTCTACCGGTTGCTGAAGCCATTTTAGATCAAACTCCTGTAGTGAATACGATTACCGTGTCGTTTGAAAAGGAAAGTACGTTTAATCAACTCCTTCAGGATCCTGATGTAAAACTGCCGACTGTTGATATTAATCCAAGAGAAGATGTAGCTGTCCTACAATATACGGGAGGAACTACAGGACGTTCTAAGGGAGCGATGTTAACACACTACAATTTAGTTGCTAATACGCTACAAAGTGCTGCGACTGCTCAAATTAAAACACGCCTTGGAGAAGAACGTGTACTAACCATTTCTCCATTATTCCATGTCTATGGAATGACTAGTGCCATGAACTTAACATTTCTAAATGGAGGGAACTTGATCCTAGTCCCTAAGTTTGAAGTAGAGCAAGTTGTAAAGATCATAGAGGAAACAAAGCCCACGGCCTTTCCTGGTGTACCCACCATGTATATTGCTTTACTTACCTATTATAAAAGTTATCAGTTTGACCTTAGCTGCTTAACAACATGTACGAGTGGATCGGCACCATTACCAGTCGAGGTAATCAATCAATTTAATGATATTAGTGGAACCGCAGTAGCGGAGGGTTACGGTTTATCTGAAGCTTCACCTGTTACTCATAGAAATCCTATATCAGGCCTTCAAAAGCGTGGAAGTATCGGTATACCGATTCCGAATACTGATGCAAAAATAGTAGATATTGCAACAGGAGAAGAGGATTTACCAATCGGTGAAGTAGGAGAATTAGTGATCAAGGGTCCGCAGATTATGAAGGGATACTTAAATATGCCTGAGGAGACAGCTCAAACCATTAGAGATGGTTGGTTATACACAGGTGATTTGGCCATGATGGATGCAGATGGATTCTTCTATATTGTTGGACGTAAAAAGGAAATGATTTTAGCAAGTGGATTTAATGTTTATCCAATTGAAATTGAGGACGTGATCTATAGCCATCCAAGTGTGCTAGAAGCAGCAGTCATTGGCATCCCTGATGAGTATAGAGGAGAAACAGTGAAAGCGATTGTTGTACTAAAGGAGAACACTACATTGTCTGAAGAGGAACTTATTCAATATTGTCGTGATCGATTAGCGGCTTATAAAGTTCCAAGTATAGTTGCATTCGTAGAGGAACTTCCAAAAACAGCTGTAGGAAAAATTTTAAAGAGAAAATTAAAGGAACTTTACTCAGCCAAGTAAGAAAAGGAGGCACGAAATGGATATTTTAATTCAACAAATATTTAATGGCCTTACAATTGGAAGCGTTTACAGTTTGGTCGCCTTAGGCCTTACTCTAGTTTATGGAATTCTTCATATACCAAACTTTGCGCATGGTGCTCTATATATGGTTGGGGGCTATGTAACATTAATGTTTATGGAAAGCTTTGGTTTTCATTATTGGCTAGCTATCTTCTTTTCTATTATTGTGATTGGACTTTTAGGAGTAGTAATGGAAAGGCTAGTGTTTAATCCATTACGCCATGCTCCACCGATTCACGATAAAATCGCTGCCATTGGTATGTTACTTTTCTTAGAGGCATTAGTTCAGTTAGTTTGGGGTGCCGAATATAGAAGAATGATTTCACCGTATGACAAGGTAGTAGAGTTTTTAGGATTAACGGTTACCATCCAACGATTATTAATTGTATTTACAGCTATTTTAGTAATGGTGCTACTATATCTATTCTTAAAGAAGACAATGACTGGAGCAGCTATTATTGCAATGTCTCAAAATCGAGAAGGGGCTTTCCTTGTTGGGATTAATGCCAATAAAGTTGCGATGATCACCTTCTTTATATCAGGAGCGTTAGCTGCGATTGCTTCATCTATTGCATCACCTATAAATCTAGTATTCCCGGGAATGGGGCATCTCGTTATTTTAAAGGCATTCGTCATCATTATTATAGGTGGCATGGGAAGTATCCCAGGTGCAATTATTGGAGGCTATATTATTGGGTTCTCTGAAAGCCTAAGTGCAACCTTTATCTCTAATGATTACAAGGATTTAATTGCCTTCTTGCTACTAGTGGTTATTTTAACGATTAGGCCTAAAGGGTTGTTTGTTAAGGGGGTTCAATAATGTCGAGTTTATTAAACAAGAGAAATTTAACAATAGTCCTGTTGGTCATTGCGATCATTATTCCTCTTGTTACGGAAAATCAATACTACTTACACATTTTTTCCACTGTATTCATTTGGACGATCGCTGTTTATGGCTTAAATATGATTGGTGGTTTTACAGGTCAGCTTTCACTAGCTCATGCAGGATTTTTCGCAATTGGAGCTTATTCATTAGGGGTGTTGACTGTTAAAGTAGGTCTTAACTTCTGGTTATCATTTATATTAGCGATTATCATTACCACGATTGTCGGGTTTTTAATCGGGTTGATTGCCTTAAGAACGAAGGAACATTTCTTTGCGATTTATACACTATGTGTAGGTTACATCATTTATTTAATCATCTATAAATGGGAAGCGGTTACAGAAGGAGTAAGAGGTTTAATTGGGATCCCGGCACCAACACCGATTGGACCCATCACCTTTGATTCTCCAAAGTCAGTCTATTACTTGATGCTTTTCTTCATGGTCGTAGCCATCTTCTTATTTAAAAGAATTATTGATTCCTTAGTTGGACGTACCTATATTGCGATTCGTAATAGTGAGGAACTTGCTCAAACAATTGGAATTGAAACGATGAAGCAAAAGCTAATTTCGTTTGTGTTATCGACTTTCTTTGCTGGTTTAGCAGGAGCGTTATATGCATCCTTTGTACGCTTTATTGGTCCAGATATTTCGTACATCAATATAACATTTGATATGCTTACTTATTTATTAGTAGGTGGCATTGGGACGATTTCAGGACCATTAGTCGGTACATTTATTATTGTTTGGGTATCTCAATATTTACAGTTTCTACAGGATTATCGAATGTTAATCTTTGGACCGATTCTAGTGCTGTTAGTTATTTTCTATCCTCGTGGTATCGCTGGAGGAATTCAGACTTGGTTGGCTACTCGGAAGGTTAAGAAGGCTAAGGCTCAGATCCAGGTTTCACAGAATTCTGTAACAGTAAAGGAGGAGAAATAATGCTAGTTCAAGTAAAGGGATTAACCAAGAATTTCGGTGGATTAACAGCAGTGGATGAAGTGGATTTTGAAATCGAAAAAGGAAAAGTTACCGCAATTATTGGACCGAATGGTGCAGGTAAATCTACCTTTTTTAACTTGATCAGTGGCTTTCATCAACCCTCCTCTGGGTCAGTTATTTATGATGGTACGGATATTACTAAGTTAAAATCATTTCAGATTGCCAAATTGGGAGTGGCAAGAACGTTCCAGACTACCCATTTATTCGAGCAATCCACCGTCTTAGATAATGTCATCATAGGTCACCGGTTGAGAACTAAATCTAACTTGTTTGATGCGATTTTCAATACCTCCAGATTGAAAAAGGAAGAAAAGGAAAGTAGAGAGAAAGCATATGAAGTTTTAGATTTTGTAGGCTTAACAGAAATTGCTAACCATCCTGTAGCTGGGATCTCGCAGGAAGCAAAAAAACGAACCGCTTTTGCTTTAGCGCTAGCTACTGATCCGTCAATAGTATTTCTAGATGAACCTGCTGCTGGTGTAAATCCTGATGAAACGGATGGTCTTGCAGAGCTCATTAAAAAGATGGTTAAAAGTGGTATTACCGTTTGTCTAATCGAGCATAAGATGCAAATGATCATGAATCTAGCAGATAAGATTATGGTTTTAAATTATGGAAAGAAAATTGCTGAAGGAACTCCAGAAGAAATACAAAATAATCAAGTTGTAATTGAAGCTTATCTAGGAGGTGGGGATGTTGCTGAAGCTAACTAATGTATCTGTACATTATGGATCCTTTCAAGCGCTGCGGAATATTAATCTTGAGGTAGAGCAAGGGGAGCTCGTAGTCCTTTTAGGTGCTAACGGAGCAGGGAAAAGTACCATCTTCCGAACCATCAGTGGCTTAAGTAAGCCTTCAGAAGGAACCATTCATTTTATGGATCAGAACGTCGGTGGAATGTCAGCCGACCGCTTAGTAGGGGCCGGCATCGTCCAATGTGCGGAGGGAAGAAAGCTGTTCCCGCAGATGACCGTTTATGAAAATCTCCTTTTAGGCGGATATGTGAACAGACGAGATAAAGAAAAGCAAAAGAAATCCTTACAGGAAGTTTATGAACTGTTTCCGATTTTAAAGGAAAAAAGAAATGACCCAGCTGGTTCATTAAGTGGTGGTCAGCAGCAGATGCTAGCAATTGGTAGAGCTCTGATGGCACATCCTAAGCTCATTCTTTTAGATGAACCTTCAATTGGATTAGCTCCTCTAATCGTTGAGCAAGTATTTGATGTAATCAAACGGATTAATAAAAATGGTACAACTGTGCTACTAGCTGAACAAAACGCGAATGCAGCACTTAAAATAGCAGATCGTGGTTATGTAATTGAAACAGGAAAACTCGTTTTAGAAGGAAAGAGTCAGGAATTGTTTGAGAATGACGATATTCGAAAGGCATATATTGGGGCGTAATTCTTTAGAAGTAATAAACCCTCAAAGATTCATGCCATTTAAAGGAGGTGAAGGCCTGGTCAGTTACTATTGTTCTTCTGGAATCCTTACTAAACTATTAAGTTATTAAAGGGGGAAAAGTAATGTCAATGTTTAAAAGATTTTCTTTGCTTGCTGTTTTACTATTAACTTTTATAGTCGTTGCTGCTTGTAGCACAACGCCGTCTTCACAACCTGCCGAAGAGGAACCAACTGATTCTGGTACTGAAACAGATACAGGCGGTGAAGCAGCAGAGGAAGAAGAAGCTGGTGTTGTAAATATTGGTTACAGTGGACCGTTGAGTGGACCAGCGGCATTCTATGGGGAAAACACATTAAGTGGTGTAACAATGGCCGTGGATGAAATTAATGCAGATGGTGGTTTCGAGGTTGACGGTAAGAAATATACACTAAACCTTGTAACTTTAGATGATAAATACTTACCAAATGAAACTGGAGCAAACGCTAAGCGTTTAGTACAAGAAAACAAAACACCGATTATTTTTGTTCCGCATAGCGGTGGAATATTCGCGACTCAAGTATTTAATACACAGGATAACTTTATTATCGGAGCTTATTCTAGTGAACCAAAGATTACTGAGGTTGGAAATCCTCTAACACTTAGAATCCCTCCTAAATACAGCTCTTATATCGAACCATTTTCTAAGTATCAAATGGAGCGATTCGGTAAGAAGCTTGCCATGCTTCCTACAGCAACTCAATATGGAAAAGATTGGGCAACTGCTCTGGAACCAGGCTGGAAGGATTTGGGTGGAGAGGTCGTTTATAAGGGGTCAATTGACTTTAGTAAAGATACGGACTTCTTTACAATCGTTACAAATGCACTAAAAGAAGAGCCGGATGTATTATTCGTTGGTGGACCATCAGAACCAACAGCATTAGTTATCAAACAAGCTAGAGAACTTGGCTTTAAAGGTGGATTCCTGATTATGGACCAAGCAAAGCTTGATGAAATTGAAGCGGTACTTGGTGGACCAGAATTAATTGAAGGATCTGTGGGTGTACTTCCATTAGTTAATTCTAGATATGAAGGAAATGAAAAGTTCCTTGATGATTACAAGGCTGAACACGGTAAAAACCCTGGTTCAGAAGCTGGTTATCACTATCTTGCTACTTATATTTTTGTAGAAGCGATGAAGGCAGCTGGTTCAGTGGATGATCCTGCGGCAATTATGGCGAAGGTACAAGAGGGATTAGGAAATGTTCCAGCTGATAAGAAGATTTATGAAATTGAAGAAATTGAAGACAATGGTGGTTTAGTAACCCCTCTTCGTATGGGTGTAATTGAAGATGGAAAGATTGTTGATGTTTCTTTAGAACAATAATTATGGAAGCGCTTAAATTATAAACAATAATTCATAGATGGTCGTTTCTCCAATGCGACCATCTATGTTTTTGGGAAAATTTATAAGGAAACCGCTCTTTACGTACTGCTGGATTGAAAGGGAGTGAAAAAAGTGACGTTAAATCATGAAACGAAAAAAACTGGTCAAAGTGAGTTCTCAAATTTATTAGATATAAAAACGGTTCAATATGAAAAAGGAAATGTCGTTCTTCAGCTACGCGTTGATGACAAACATATTAATGGTATTGATACCGTACATGGGGGAGTGATTGCTACTTTAATAGACAATATCATTGGTGCTACTATTTCTTCCATTGTGAATCTACCATCTACTACCATCAACCTTACTATTCAGTATTTATCCCCTGCAACAAGTGGGACATTAACTGCTAAAGCTAACATTCTTCACCTTGGGTATAAGCTTGTGACGGGTGAAGGGATCATAACGGATGAGAGCGGAAATCTTATTGCTAAAGGTACAGGTACCTTTAAAATTATCCATCCAAAGAATTAAAGTGTCTTGATTCAATAATGAATTATTAATACAAATTTGAATTAAAATGCGTAATAGATTGCTATATATATGATTCAAAAATGAATTAACAAGAGTGTAAGCCCTTATTATTACTAAATGATAAAGTTGGCATGGTTCTTGCTTAATTATAATTGATTGAATAAAAGGAAAAGGTTTTCATTTTTTTATATCCAATAACAGAAAGGGTGGCTCATAAATGACCAAAGCGGTAATTGTATCTGCAGTCCGAACACCAATCGCCAAAAAAGGAGGAGCACTTGCTGGATTAGACCCTTCTATTTATGGAGCTCATGTGTTAAAAGAGGCTTTGAAGCGAGTTAACGTAAACGGTGAAGATGTAGATGATGTTATTCTAGGAAACTGTTTATCTGGTGGAGGCAATATGGCAAGACTCACTTTACTACAAGCAGAACTTCCTTTTACGGTTCCAGGCTTGACCATTGATCGACAGTGTGGTTCAGGAATTAATAGTGTTGCCTTGGCAGCCGAAGCTATTGTCGCTGGTAAGGCGAACATTGTGGTAGCAGGTGGAACAGAAAGTATGTCGAGAACTCCTTATTTACTAGCCCCACAAGAACGTGCATTTGATAGAATGCCACCTAGATTTATTTCTCGTCAATTATCACCAGATTTTGTTGGTGACCCACCAATGGGAATTACAGCTGAAAATCTAGTGGAGAAGTACTCCATTACAAGACAAGAACAGGATGAATTTTCATTAAGAAGCCAACAAAGAATGGCGGCTGCTATGGAGAATAACCTGTTTGAAGAACAAATAGTTCCTATTCCACTTAAAACAAGAAAAGGCGAAGTACTTTTCTCAACAGATGAACATCCTCGTCCTGGGGTAACATCAGAGGATCTTGCCAAGCTTCCACCGGCATTTAAACAAGGAGGAAGTGTAACTGCTGGAAATTCATCAGGTGTAAACGATGGTGCCTCCGCACTCGTCATTATGTCTGAACAAGAAGCCGAAAAAAGAGGCTTAGAGCCTTTAGCATATATTACAGATTGGGCAGTAGCAGGTGTCGATCCTAATATTATGGGAATTGGTCCTGTACCAGCCGTTCAAAAATTATTAGCACAAACGGGTAGTGAATTGGCTGATTACGATTTAATTGAAATTAACGAAGCGTTTGCAGCTCAGGTGTTAGCATGCGATCGTGAGCTAAAGCTTGATATGGAAAAGGTAAATGTAAACGGTGGAGCAATAGCTCATGGACATCCGATTGCGGCAACTGGAGGCATGCTTGTCACAAAGCTTGCGTATGAAATGAAGCGCAGAAATGTTGCCAAAGGGATTGTAACTGCTTGTATCGGCGGTGGTCAGGGAATCGCGCTGGCGTTGGAAAGAAAGCTATAAACGATTAGTTAACTCTACCGAAAGGAGTGAAAGAATGGATTTTCAATTGGATCAGGAAATACTATCTCTAAAAAACACAATTAGAGATTTTATCAAATATGAAGTAGACCCTTACGCCATGCAAATCGAAGATGAAGATCATATTCCAGAGGAAATTATTCAAAAGTCAAAGGAAATGGGTTTATTTAGCTTAAGTATCCCTGAAGAATATGGTGGACTTGGAATCGGCATGGTTGGTAAATGTGCTCTTTATGAAGAAATTGGTAAAACTCATAATGGTTATACGACTTTAATTGGTGCTCATACTGGAATCGGCTCAGTCGGAATTGTTGAAATGGGTAGTGAAGAGCAAAAGAAAAAGTATTTACCGAGGATGGCAGCAGGGGATTTAATTGGTGCCTTTGCATTAACAGAGCCTCAAGCAGGGTCACATGCCACAAATTTAAAGACAACAGCAGTGAAAAAGGGAAATAAGTACATTTTAAATGGAACAAAACATTATATAACAAATGCGACTGTTGCGGACGTTTTTACGGTTATGGCAGTCACCGACTCGACTAAAGGTGCGAAGGGAATTACGTCCTTTATTGTTGAGAGAGGGATGCCAGGATTTAAGATTGGAGCTGTTGAACGAAAGATGGGCTTACGTGGCTCTCATTCAGCAGAGCTTGTCTTTGAGGAATGTGAAGTTCCGGAAGAAAATGTCCTAGGTGAGGTTGGTCAAGGTTATGTGAATGCATTAAAGATCCTTGCAAACGGAAGGGCTGGGCTTGCAGCAAGGAATCTAGGTTCATCCCAGATGTTATTGGATATGTGTATGGCGCATGTAGAGGAAAGGGAGCAGTTTCATGTTCCGATTATCGAGCATCAAGCAGTTGCCCATATGCTTGCTGATATCGCATTAGAAATAGAAGTGCTTAGGTCGTTTACCTACCGAGTAGCTTGGATGGTAGACCGAGGTGAAAAGGTCATTAAGGAAGCTGCCATGCTGAAGCTTTTCGGTTCTGAGGTGTATAACCGGGTAGCTGATAAGGCCGTTCAAATCCATGGTGGACTCGGATATATCAGAGACTTTCCTGTGGAACGATTTTATCGTGATGCACGAATTACAAGAATTTATGAAGGAACCTCTGAGATTCAAAAAAATATCATCGCATCGCAGCTCAGAAAAGAATATAGCTAGTTTCTTTTTATACTAGTCAGCTAGTTTACAAGGAGGGATTACATGAATGAGGAGTTTGTGATTGTTAGTGCGGTTCGCTCTCCAATCGGTCGATTCGGAGGGGCACTTAGAAATATGAGCTCCGGTCATTTAGGATCGATCGTGATCAAAGAAGCGATCCAAAGAGCAGGTATTTCACCCGAACACGTAGATGAAGTGATTTTAGGAGAAGTAAGACAATCGACTGAATCTTCAAATGTTGCACGTGTAGCTGCCCTTCGTGCAGGTATCCCAGATTCTGCACCTGCTTTCTCCATTAACCGTCTTTGTGCTTCTGGTATGCAGGCAGTAGCCTCTGGTGTTCAGCAACTTGCATTTGGGCAAGCAGAGATTGTGGTGGCTGGTGGAACAGAATCGTTGAGTAGAGCTCCTATTTACTTGAGAAATTCAAGATTCGGAGAGGGAAATCCAGTTCTTGTAGATTCTAATCTCGAAAATGGACAGCAACCGATGGAGATCTATGGAACCAAGCTTGGAATGGGTATGACAGCAGAAAATGTGGCTGAAAAATACAATATTTCTAGGGATGATCAAGACTTATTTGCTCTAAATAGTCAGCGGAAAGCAGCTCGAGCCCTAGAAGAGGGCATATTCAAGGATGAGACAGTCGCAGTTAAGGTTAAAGAGAGAAAGAAAGAATTTTTCTTTGATCAAGATGAGCATCCAAGACCAGATACAACCATAGACGCCTTGCAAAAATTAAAGCCTGCTTTTAGAGAAGATGGTTCTGTTACGGCAGGAAATGCGTGTGGTCGTAATGACGGTGCGGCTGCCATGGTGATTATGAAAGCGTCTAAAGCAAGAGGACTAGGTCTTACTCCTTTAGCTAAAATTGTGGGTTGGTCAACGGCAGGGGTTTCCCCAGAGGTGATGGGAATTGGTCCAGTTCCAGCGATTCAAAAACTACTTAATCAGACAAACAAAAGTTTATCTGATATTGGATTAATTGAGCTGAATGAAGCATTTGCATCCCAAGCACTAGCAGTTATAAGAGAAGCTAATCTTGACCCTGAAAAAGTAAATGTAAATGGAGGGGCAATTGCACTTGGACATCCACTTGGTGCGACTGGCTGTAGGATTATGACAACGCTTCTTTACGAAATGAAAAGACGTCAGGAGCAATTTGGCATCGCTACTCTTTGTGTCGGCGGTGGGCAAGGAATGGCTATCTTATTAGAACTAGCGTAATGAAATACTTAACTAAAATATAAAAACAAACCGAAATGGAGTGGAGAATATGCATTTACGTTTAACAGAAGAACAAAAAATGGTTCAAAGAACCATTCGTAAGTTTGTTGAAAAGGAATTAATCCCACTTGAGAACGATGTGCTAAGAAATGAAAGAGAAGGAAAGCCTAGTCTACCACCTGGTAAATTAAAAGAGCTTCAGCTTAAAGCAAAGGAAGCGGGTTTCTGGGGAATTAACACCCCTGAGAAATATGGTGGTGCAG
This sequence comes from Bacillus sp. AK128, assembly GCF_053903075.1. Taxonomy (NCBI): domain Bacteria; kingdom Bacillati; phylum Bacillota; class Bacilli; order Caryophanales; family Bacillaceae; genus Bacillus; species Bacillus sp. AK128. Next base: position 2,219,415 of record NZ_CP096379.1, read on the forward strand.
ATTTAGGACAAATGATGCTGGCCATCGTGCTTATGGAAGTTTCTAAAACGTTTGTTCCTTTTTCATTTGGAGGATCTGCTGATAACATTCTTTATTATGCAAATGAAGAACAAAAACAAAAATACTTATTACCGACAATTAACGGTGAGAAAAAATCATGCTTTGCTATGACAGAGCCAGGTGCAGGATCTGATACTAGAAATATTAAAATGACAGCTGTCAAAGAAGGTAATGAGTGGGTTCTTAACGGAGAAAAGACCTTTATTACAGGTGGAAATGAAGCAGATTTCGTTATGGTTATTGCCATTACAGACAAGGAAAAGCACCAAGCAACAGGTCGTGATGGTGTAACTTGCTTTATTGTCGATCGTGATATGGGTTGGAAATCAGAATATATCCACACAATGGGTGAGTGGGGACCTGCTGGACTTGTGTTTGATAATGTCCGTGTTCCAGAAGAAAACATTCTTGGGGACGTAAATGGAGGTTACAATTTAGGTCTAGAGTGGATTGGTTTTGCCAGATGGATTGTAGGGGCTAGAGCCGTAGGTGCTGGTGAAAGATTATTACAAATGGCAATAGATTATGCAAAAGAAAGAGAAACGTTTGGAAAACCAATTTCGGAACGTCAAGCGATCCAGTGGCAAATTGCCGATTCGGCTGTTGAGATTGAAGCGGCACGATGGCTCGTTTTAAATGCTGCATTTACTCTAGATGAAGGAGAAGATAACCGTCATCTTGCATCTATTGCAAAGCTTTATGGTGCTAATATGGGGAATAATGTTGTCGATCGTGTTTTGCAGATTCACGGAGGTATGGGTTATACAAGAGAGCTTCCTATTGAACGCTGGTACCGTGAAGCAAGACTTTGGAGAATTTATGATGGAACTGACGAGATCCAGCGCTTAATTATTTCTAGAAATCTATTAAAAGGTCATGTGAAGGTAGGACAATTTATATAATTTATAGAATAGATTAGTAAAGGAGGAGGAAAACAATGGCAGGAAGATTTGAAGGTAGAGTAGCTTTTGTTACAGGTGGAAGTAGAGGAATAGGTCGAGCTATCGTTGAACAATTCGCGGAAGAGGGTGCGAAAGTAGCAATCATTGATGTGAATGAAGAAGCACTGAATGAAGTGAGTCAAGTTTTAAAAGAAAAAGGTTACGAGTTCTATACAAAGGTAGCGAATGTAGTGAATGGGGATGAAGTAGAGCAAGCAATGGAGGAAGTCTTCAACGCTTTTGGTTCTATTGATATTTTAGTAAATAACGCAGGTGTTATTCGGGATAATTTATTATTCAAAATGACTGAAGGTGACTGGGATACAGTCATGAACGTTCACTTAAAAGGATCGTTTAATGCGGTTCGCTCTGTTCAAAAGTATATGGTTGAAAAGAAATATGGAAGAATTATTAATATTTCTTCAACCTCTGCTTTAGGTAATCGTGGTCAGGCAAACTATGCAACAGCCAAGGCTGGTCTTCAAGGTTTTACGAAAACGCTTGCAATTGAGTTAGGTAAATTTGGAATTACAGCTAACTCAGTTGCACCAGGTTTTATTGAAACTGATATGACAAGAGAGACGGCAGCTAGGATTGGAATATCATTTGATGACTTAATTAAAGCAAGTGTAGCTAAGATTCCGGTGGCACGTAGTGGTAAGCCTACCGATATTGCAAACGCTGTGGCTTTCTTTGCTGATGAAAAGTCGTCATTTGTAAATGGGCAAGTGATTTATGTTGCTGGTGGCCCTAAAAATTAATTGAGGTGAACAATATGTATCATGATGCGATTGGAAAGCGTTCTGAGAAAGTAAGAAATGTTGTTGAAAGAGGAGCGGTACGAAAATTTGCAGAGTCGATTGGTGATCCCCATCCAATCTTTATGGACGAGGAATTCGGCAAGCAATCAAGATATAAAGAAAATATTGCTCCTCCCACTTTTCCAAGGATTTTCGATTACGGAGTGATTCAAGATTTGAAACTACCATCAAAAGGGTTGATCCATGGTGAGCAAGTCTATCATTATGAAAGGCCTTTATTAGTGGGGGAAGAGCTTAATTGCTATCAAGAAGTAAGTAAGTACTATGAAAGAAAAGGTAATTTTGGTGAGATGGGCTTCTTGGTAATTAAGGTATATGGTGAAACCTTAGCGGGAGAACTTGTCTTTACAGCCGACCAGGTTGTCATTATCAATGAAGCTGTAAGAAAGGCGATGAGCGTATGAGTAGTTTAATAGGATTACAGGTTGGAGAGTCACTCGAGGATATTCAGTTAACTCCTGTATCAAGATTGGATTTAATTAAATATGCAGGAGCATCTGGTGATTATAATCCTATTCATACGATTGACGAAGAAGCAGAAAAGGCTGGATTGCCAGGAATAATTGCACATGGAATGTGGACAATGGGGAATTTGGCAAAGCTTTTCACACCTTTCTATGAAGAAGGATTTATTCAAGACTATCAAATTAGGTTCCGGAGCATGGTGTTCCTTCAAGATGTGATTACATTAAAAGCGGTTCTGAAGGAGAAAACAGATGATGGACTTACCTTTGATGTAGCAGCTGTAAATCAGGAAGATAAGGTAGTTATTAAAGGCCAGATAAAATTTTCAACCTATTCGTAAAATAAAATGGTGATTAGGAGGAAAGAACGATGAGTTTACATCCACAAGTAGTTGGATTGTTAGAAATGTTTAAGGCTAGAAATATACCACCGATTGAGGACCAAGGTTTACAAGCAGGGAGAGCAGCGTTCGTTGAGTCTACTAAGCTGTTAAATAAGTATGAAGAAGTATTACGTGTAGAAAATAAGAAAATCAAAGGGTATCAAGATGAAATTGATATCCGCATTTATACACCAAACGAAGAAGCTGATTTACCAGCTTTCGTTTACTTTCATGGTGGAGGATGGGTAATTGGAAATATTGATACCCATGATCCTCTTTGCCGTATGTTTGCAAACGAAGCACAATGTAAAGTGATCTCAGTTGACTATAGCTTAGCACCTGAACATAAATTCCCAACTGGTGTGGAGGATGCTTATTTAGCTACTAAATGGGTGTATGACAACGCAGCTGACCTTGGCATCGATTCGAATCAGATTTCAGTTGGTGGAGACAGTGCAGGCGGAAACTTGGCAACAGTCGTTTGTTATCTAGCAAATCAAAGGAAAGAATTTTCTCTTCAACAACAATTACTATTCTACCCTTCAACTGGTTTTGGACCAACTGAATCATATGAAAAGTTTGGTGAAGGCTACTATCTAACAAAATCTACTATGCAATGGTTTGGGGAGCAGTACTTTAATCAGCCGAGTGAAACACAGAGTCCGTTGGCTGCCCCTGTGTTGATTCCTGACGATGAGGCAGCTCTCCTTCCACCAGCTTATATTTTAACAGCAGAGTTTGATCCATTAGTGGATGGTGGACAAAATTACGCAAACAAGCTCCAAAATGCTGGTGTTAAGACTACCTATGTTTGTTACCCTGGCATGATTCATGGTTTTATGTGTATGACAGCTGTAATTGCTGATGGAGAAAAAGCGATTAGAGAAGCGGCCGGATACTTAAAAAGCCAGTTTTCAAAGAATGTCCCAAATGTATAAAATGAGGGAGGAGGATGAGCATTTTGTTCATCCTCTTCTGTTTTTTGAATTTCGATAATCGAAGCTTTATCCCTTTATCATTTCCAAAAAACTGTATATGATGGAGTTAGAAGATTTTTACTTTAGATGGTTCTGTTAATGTACAATGTTGAGTTCTTAGCAGAGTTGATTGAAGTGGAAGGACGCGAGACTCCTGCGGGAGCAGCGTGTCAGGTGAGACCCCGCAGGCGCATGCCGAGTCTAGCTACAGTGCCCAGCCCCTCAAGTCAAATAACCCTACATCAAGTAAAGGGAAAGTTCACCCTTTTCTTGATGTAGGAACATTTGCCGGTGGGGGCTACCCAGGGCACTTCCGCTTTTCAATGAGGAGGCTCACCGCACGCCCCGCGGAAAGCGAGTGTCCTGTAACGAAAATCAACAACGAAGTTAACAGAGCCTAATAATTAGGTGGGTTCGCATGTCATCGATATCAGTTTCTTTGAAAGGCCAAGAAAATACAGAAGTGATCCAAGAAAACAAGATCATTTTATTATGGAGCTTTACTGTTTGGTTAGTTGTCATGAACACAACGATGTTTAATGTCGCTCTACCTTCCGTATTAAGTGATTTGTCCTTAACCTCTTCTACTGCTTCATGGATTGTTTCAGGTTATTCCATCGTATTTGCCATATCTACGCTAACCTACAGCCGTCTATCAGACTTCATTCCCATCTCTAGATTATTATTGACTGGTTTAACTATTCTAGGAATTGCCTCAATTATTGGTTTTCTTGCCCAGCATTTTTACGTTCTATTATTAGCACGAGTACTACAGGCTGCTGGGGCTGGAGCTGTACCTGGATTAGCAATGGTATTAGCTGGAAGATATATTCCCATTTCACGAAGAGGTAAGGCTATGGCTTATATAGCATCAGCTGCTTCACTTGGATTTGGATTAGGACCTGTATTAGGAGGAGCCATTACTCAGTATTTAGGCTGGAACTTTCTTTTCACCGTAACGGGATTTGTCATCCTGTTAATCCCCATCTTTGTTAAGCTACTTCCCGTAGAGCCGGTAAAACCTATAAAGTTTGATACACTGGGGGGACTATTAACGGGTATTGGTGTAACAGGGCTATTACTTTTCCTGACAACCTTCTCCGTTCCTATAATAGTTGGGAGTATGATAGTGCTAGCACTAATGTGGTGGCGTATCAATAAAGTGGAGGTTCCTTTTGTGCAACCTCAGCTGTTAAAAAATGGGCAATTCACTAAGCTATTATTCATTGGATTTATTGCCTTTATTACTCACTTTGCGACACTTTTTTTAATGCCACTCATCTTATCAGAGGTATTTAATAAGGAACCTGCAGCTGTGGGTATGATTATCTTTCCTGGTGCTATTCTTTCAGCCATCGCCGCTCAATTCATTGGTCGATTTATTGATCATGTGGGGAATAATCCGGTAATCCTTTTTGGCCAAGTGTTTTTAATGATCTCAACCATTTTATTTTCTTTATTATCAACGGTTTCACCTTATTCCGTTCTATTTATCTATATGTTTACTAGCATTGGATTTTCTGCGCTTACCTCAAGTATCTCAAATGAGGTTACAAGAATCTTATCTAGAGATGAACTAGGGGCAGGGATGGGAATGACACAGCTGGTTCAATTCTTTGGCGGAGCTTTTGGGGTTACATTAACTGGACTACTGTTAACTTTGCAAAACGGTATATCATCCAGACTCGTTTATTTTAATATATACGGGGGGATTACCTTGCTACTGCTCATCTCCTTAGTATCGTTTGGGCTATATTTTTATAAAAGTAAACGATTAGAAAGTAATTGATTTTCCACATAATGTATGATACATTATGTGGAAATTAGAGGTGACAAGTATGCTAATCAAAATAAAACTAGCATCATCATCACAATTTCATCATCATAAAAAATAGTCTTGCTATTCGATTTCTAAAAAATCGTACATAGGAAGACTATTTATCATGAAACCGCATGGATTAATATTTCTTAATCTTATGCGGTTTTTTATTTTTTTCTAACAAAGAATGGTCTTGTCAAGGGAACCCTGTTAAAACATTTGCTAGGCGAGGATACAATTTTGGGATTTGTTTAAACTTTTGTTGTTGATTTTCGTTCCAGGACACTCGCTTTCCGCGGGCGGGCTCGGGAGCCTCCTCGGCGTTTCTCGCCTGTGGGGTCTCCCTTACCACGCTTTTCCCGCAGGAGTCTCGCGTCCTTCCACTTCAATCAACTCTGCTGAATATCAACACATTACTTTAAACAGACCTCAGAAAAACTAAATATACAAAATCAGTATTTTAGAAACAAGTAGGAGGAAAAAGAAAAATGAAGAAATTAGATTATCAAAATGTTAAGGGAACTCAGGATTATTTGCCAGATGCAGAGGTGGTAAGACGGGAAATTAGAAGAGTGTTAGAAGACGTCTTTATCCAATACGGTTGTAAGCCGTTAGAAACACCGATTTTAAATTATACAGAACTACTTGCTTCTAAGTATGGAGGTGGTGCTGAGATATTGGAGGAAATGTATACATTAACAGACAGAGGAGACCGGGAATTAGCATTAAGGTATGACCTTACGATTCCTTTTGCCAAGGTGGTTGCGATGAACCCGACAATCAGAATGCCCTTCAAAAGGTACGAAATAGGCAAGGTATTCCGCGACGGTCCTATTAAAACGGGAAGGTTTCGAGAGTTTACTCAGTGTGATGTTGATATTGTCGGGGTTGAATCTCAGTTAGCAGAAGCGGAGTTAATGGTAATGGCATTAGATGCCTTTACAAAGTTGAATCTTCAGGTCGTAATCCAGTATAATAACCGAAAATTACTAACAGGAATGCTTGAAGTGTTTAACACCGAATCTAATCTAATAAACAAAGTGGTGCTAATACTTGATAAAATTGAGAAGATCGGTTTAGAGGCTGTAACTAAGGAGCTTACAGAACTTGGTCTCTCGGCAAATACGGTTGAATTAATTAAACAGTTCTTAACGAATAAAAATAATTCAGATTACAGCTATTATGACCCATTTGCCAATGAAAATAATCTAGTAAAGCAGGGCTTATTAGAATTAAAAGAGCTAGACTCTTATTTAAACTTCCTCGGGGTAAATAAGCAATGTGTATTTAATCCATTCCTAGCTAGAGGCTTGGAGATATATACAGGTACCATTTATGAAATATTTCTATCAAACCAAGCTATAAAATCTAGTATTGGTAGTGGCGGTAGATACGATCAAGCGATTGGTGGGTTACTTGGGACAAACGAGAGATTTTCAACCGTAGGAATTTCTTTCGGATTAGATGTAATTTATACAGCTTTAAGTGTTTCGGAAAATAAGAGTCCTCGGAGCTCGTGTATCGATTATTATGTTATCCCTATAAAGACGGAAAAAGAATCGTTTCTAGTAGCTACTTACTTAAGGAAACGAGGATTTAAAGTAGAGCTTGAAATGAGCAATAAACGGATTGGAAAAGCCCTTGATAAAGCAAACAAAGAGAATGTTCCTAAGGTAATTATTATCGGTGATGACGAAGTGGAAAATAATCAATACTTGGTAAAGGATTTGGCTACGGGTGAAGAAAGTCTGGAGTATTTTAAATATAAATAAATGGCTGTTTTCGTATAGATTGTTGCTTAGCGTAAAAATCCCAAAAGCCGGATTTTTACCTTAATATCAAGATTTTACTATACATATAAAGAGTTGCTCTTTTCTATTCATTAATCAATTTGCTTATAATACTATTTTGTACATTCAAACTACATGTAACGAAAGCAACTAAGTTTTAGAAAAGAGCCAAATAAATGGAGTTTTGCTAAAGGAGATTATTCCTTTTCGCAGAATAAGAGAATGGTAAAATAAACGGTTTAAGGAGGATTCTTATGGAAATAAAAATAGATGATTTATCAGGTGTAAAGGTGGCGGAGTTGATATTGAATCACCTTCAAAGTATGACCCTTCATTCTCCACCTGAAAGTGTTCATGCCCTTAATCTGGATGGTTTAAAGAAGCCGAACATCACAGTTTGGAGTGCCTGGGAGGGAAATGAACTACTAGGTTGCGGGGCATTAAAAGAACTCAATTCTCATCATGGAGAAATAAAGTCTATGAAAACCGCTTCAGGACATCTAAGGAAAGGTGTCGCTAAGCAAATTCTCGAACATATAGTTGAGGTTGCTAGGGAGCGAGGGTATCAAAGGGTCAGTTTAGAAACAGGTTCAATGGAGGCTTTTGCCCCTGCTAAAAAGCTTTATGAACGTTTTGGGTTTCAATATTGTGAGCCATTTTCAGATTACGTAGAGGATCCAAATAGTGTGTTTATGACGAAGGAGTTGTAAGAATCAATTTCAAAAGGTGAATATTATCTCAAATGTTTTAGAAAAACCAAGTCAATTGATTTGGTTTTTCTATTTATATGTTTAGGTTTAATGGTATATAAACAGTGGTTTTAATAAGTCTATTACAACTTTAATCCTGTCCGACTCTTGAAGCGTCGCAATAAAATATGACTTTCAACTCGAGTGATTCCTTGTAAGCTATATAACTCCTCATTAATAAAATGTTCAAGCTTAGAAAAATCCTCAACCAAAACATGCATATGGAGAGTACTTGGACCTGTCATTTGGTAGCAACTTGCAACAGCTGGGTTATCAACTAATGTTTGAGCAACTTGGACAAGCGAAGCGGGTTCACAATCAACCTCAAAGAATGCAGAGACTCCTTTTCCAACTTTTTCAGAGTTAATGACCACTGAAAATTTCTCAATCACGCCACCCTCAATTAACTGATTTACTCTTTCTCGGATTGACACTCTTGATAGATTTAGTTGTTTACCAATATCAACATAGGACATTCTTGCGTTATCAGTAAGTAGTTGTAGTATTTTTCTATCTATCTCATCTAGTTTCATATGATCATCACCACTTTTTATCAAGATCTAGTTAAATTAGTTTGTTCCCATTTATTATAACATTTGTATGTCTTATTATCATATTACCTTTCGTTTGTAAGTTAAAACTACAAATAAACTTTCCATATGAAAATTATATGAAATTTGTTAAACTAAATAATATGTGAAAAATATGTGAATACAAATCTGTAAATCTAAAAAAAATTGGTACAGAAGCGGGCAGGTTATATTTAAAGAGAAAAGGGTTGATAAAAGTTGAAGCATGCTCAATTATTTTTAGCATTTTTTCGAGTAGGGATGTTAGGGTATGGTGGAGGTCCAGCGTCTATCCCGCTTGTTCATAAAGAGGTAGTTGAAAAATACAAATGGATGAATGATGATGAATTCGCAGATGTGCTGGCTTTGGGTAATACGCTACCTGGTCCGATTGCTACAAAAATGGCGGGTTACATTGGTTATCGTGTATCAGGAATACTCGGAATGATTAATGCTGTATTAGCAACGATTGTACCGACGATTATCTTAATGATTGTTTTATTAACGGTTCTTGCTCAATACAAGGATCTCCCTTGGGTTAGTGGGATGTCGAAAGCCGTTGTCCCAATTGTTGGAGTAATGCTAGCAAGCTTAACATGGGATTTCTTTAAGAAGTCAAAGGATACTTTAGGATGGATGTACGCAGTGATTATTGTCATCGCTAGTATTGTTCTAATCGAACTTCTCCATGTACACCCTGCTATCTTGATTGGTAGTTTACTAGCTTATGCTCTACTTAAAAAGGATAAGTCAACTAAAATTGAACAGCCTGTCGAAAGAGAAAGAGGTGTTGGTTTATGATTCTATGGCATATATTCCTAGCTTTCTTTATCCCGGGGATTGTTGGATATGGAGGAGGACCTGCTTCGATTCCTCTTGTTGAAAATGAAGTCGTTGAACGGTATGGGTGGATGACAGTATCCGAATTCAGTGAAGTACTAGCGCTTGGTAATGCACTTCCTGGACCGATTGCTACAAAAATGGCAGGGTATATTGGTTATCAAGAAGGTGGAATTCCTGGAGCAATTGTAGGAATTTTTGCAACGGTTGCTCCTTCGCTTATTTTAATGATTATTTTACTTAGTGTTTTATACAAGTTTAAAGACTCTCCAAAAGTAAAGAGAATGACAAACTATGTACGCCCTACGATTGCTGTTTTATTAGGGGTCATGACATATAGCTTTTTCTCTACTTCTTATGTGGATGCTGGTTTAATGCAAACGATTATACTTATCGTGATAGGCTTTCTTTTATTGGAAAGATGGAAGGTGCATCCAGCTTATGTAATTGTAGGAGCACTCGTTTACGGAGGAATCTTTTTACAGTAACAAGTATGGTCAGACAAATCAGTCTGGCCTTTTTGTATGTCTATAATAAATGGCTCTCTTAAAGTTTGTTGTTGATTTCCGTTCCAGGACACTCGCTTTCCGCACTTGCACAGGATGTGCTGGCTTCTGCGTTGCTCACAGGACGTGAGCGACCTTAGCAGAAGTTCCATTAAGCCTCCTCGGCGTTACCGCCTGTGGGGTCTCCTTTACCACGCTTTTCCCGAGAAAAAGCTCTTTCCTTTTTCCTTGCAGGAGTCTCGCGTCCTTCCACTTCAATCAACTCTGCTAAATATTCAATACTTTACTCTAACACAGCTAAATAAATAAGAAGGAAGGTGAATATCATTTAGAAAAACGAGGTGATGGTGTGGTTAGGTATCGATACGGCGTTCCCGAAATAATGGAGTCCGGGGCAACAGGCAATTTGAAGGTTCTATACGAGGATATTAAATATGTGCTGAAGGTTCCCATTGTTAATTTTATTTTTCGAACACTTGCTTATTATGATCATTTTTTACAAATTGGCTGGTCACAAGTAAGGGGGAATATGGTAACTAGTAACATGGAAGAGGCTGCAGCATCATTGCGATACCCAGAAACTTCTTTTCAGCCTCCTGCTGTTGATTGGGGAATTTTTTATACTTTGGGGACAATCGGAAAAATAAGAGGGACCATATTTACTTTTAACTATGTTAATACAAAGCTACTACTAATTGCTACAGCATGGGAGGAAGCCTTAAGCCATCGCCCTATACTAGGAGGAAAAGCAAATAAAGGGTTCCTACAGCCGGGGGTCCTGCCAGGACTACCTAGTATTAACCTCGTTAATATACCAGAAGCTTCTAAAGACGTTCAGCAGTTACTTATTGATATTATAAAGACGAAGAAGGGCTATGATGCTGCTAGTGATTACCGGGCTCTTGCTCAATATCCTAGGTTCCTAGAAGTTGCCTGGCCTTCTATGAAACCTCATATTGGCTCAGATGAATATATTTTAAATAGTCATTCGATTAGAGAGAAAGCGAGAACGCTGGTTCATCAGCAAATGCCATACCCGGTGACATTAACGCCTGAGTACTTATACTCCTTTTATTCACCGAAGGATGTAGCTGGAATTATGGGAGTCGTCGCTATGTTTTCTAGTTTTCTTAGTGATTTAATTATTGATGGAGAATATCTTCGGAAATGTATATCAGTATAATACAAGGTAGAAGATATAAGCGTTTATAGTAAGAAATTGACTAGGATCAATTAATGTTTTTTTTGAGACGGAATATTTCGAACTATTAAAAAGCAGATACAAAATTCTTCTATTCATAGGCGAATATTGGTAAAATAAAATAGATTAATGAATAAAAAGGAGACCAATAAATGATTACATTTCCCAAAACTGGTATTGATAGCTTTTTTCGAACAATCAATATAGTAGATTTTGACGTACATAGCTCAGAAGAAGAAATCATCTATTCAACCAATTTAAATGGTTATTATAATGTGTGGGCAATGAATCTTGAAAAAAGGTATCCTTATCAGCTGACAACAGCTAATCAAATGAATTCATTTGTAAAATATAACTCGAAGAAGGACCTTCTTTTAACTGGATATGATCATGATGGTGATGAAAATTATCATATTTATGCCCTGCAACCTTCTGGTGGTGAGGCTGCACCACTTTTACAAGCTGAGGGAGAAAAGTTTTATTATGGAGATCTCTCTAAGGACGGAAGAAACCTATATTATATAACAAGTGTAGATAATCCAAACTTCCTTTCCATTCGTCGCTTAAATTTAGAGACTGGTGAAAATGAAATCCTAATTCAAGGGGATGGCGGTCCTAGCTATTTATACGCGGTAAGTCCAAGTGAATCTTCTTTTGCTTATTCAAAAGAAGTTGGGAACACCAGTTCGTTTGGCTATATATTCTACAAGAATGAGTCTATCGCTATTACTCCTTCTCAAGAAACCCCACATCGGGTCAGAGAGGTTGAATACTTAGATGAAGATCACTTATTAGTACTTACAAATTACGGAAGTGAATTTTCTTATATCGCGAGCTTTGAAATTAGTACTCGCACCTTTAAAAGGCTTTTTGAATTGGAAGGTCATGAATTATCAAAGCTTACATTAGACCGAGCTAAAAATAAGGTTTACTTTGTTGCACAGCGTGGTGTGGAAGACCATTTATATTCATATGACTTAACTGCTTCAACTTCACAGCTAGTAGAAAAGCCGTTTGACATGGTTGATAAACTCGTCATTGGTGAAAAAGGGACGGTATTTGCTTTAGGCCGCTCTACCACAAAACCAGCTAATCTATTCCGAAGCTATGATCTAGCTCAATGGGAACAGTTAACCGAACACCAAATAATTGGAGTGAAGCAGGAGGAGCTAGCAGAGCCTGAAGTATTAACGTATTCTAGCTTTGATGGACTGGAAATTGAAGCTCTTTACTTTGCGCCACCAAAAGATCACGATAACGGTCACACGATTTTATGGCCGCATGGTGGACCTCAGTGGGCTGTTCGAAAGACGTTTAGTCCTCTTTTCCAATACTTAACGACACAAGGATTCCGGGTGTTTTCACCTAATTTCCGCGGAAGTACGGGGTATGGTGAAACATTTGTGAAGCTTGTAAATAAGGACTGGGGTGGAGGTCCGCGTTTAGATATTGTGGCAGGTATGGAATGGTTAAATCAGCAAGGAAAATCAAGTGCTGATAAGTGGTTCTGTATTGGAGGTAGTTATGGAGGCTATATGACACTTCTTCTTCATGGCCGCCACGCTGATCTATTTAAAGCATTTGTTGATATATTTGGACCAAGTAACCTATTTACGACAATTGAGACAGCGCCTGAGCATTGGAAAGCTGCTGACCGAGAGTTAATTGGAGATCCCGTCGAGGACCGAGATAAGCTTATTGAGGATTCTCCTATGACATATATAGATCAGATGACGAAGCCGATGCTTGTCATTCAAGGTTCAAATGATCCAAGAGTGGTTAAGGTAGAGTCAGATGTAATTGTTGAAGCCATGTCAGAGCGTGGTCAAGATATCGAATATTTAGTTTTAGAGGATGAGGGGCACGGATTTTCTAAAACAGAAAATGCATTAAAAGTTTACAGTTTAATGGTGAGTTTTATAAAAAAATATATTTAATAATTGGGGCGAGGATGGTAAATCATCCTCGCTTTTAAGGGTGGTTGAAATATGTGAATACAAAGAAAAATAGTAGTCTTTTACTAGCCGGAGTAGGAATATCAACACTTGGGGATTTTATTTATTTGGTTGCCATCAATATCCTCGTGTTGCGATTAACGGGATCTCCAGCAGCTGTTGCAGGTTTATGGATTATGGGTCCTTTAGCATCCATACTGACAAAATTTTGGTCCGGTAGTTTGATAGATCGAATGAATAAACGCTCCTTAATGATCGGTACAGATTTGATTAGAGCGGTGTTGATTCTATTCATTCCTTTTATTTCTTCCATTTGGCTATTGTATCTTTGTTTATTTTTACTTTCGGTTGCCAGATCATTCTTTGAACCGACTTCAATGGCATATATTACGAGCGTGATTCCAAAGGAAGATCGTAAGCAATTTAATTCATTTAGGAGTATATTTACATCTGGTGCATTTCTAGTAGGACCGGCAATAGCAGGGGTATTAATTGTTTCTGTTTCAATAGAAATGGCGATTTGGTTGAATGCGCTTTCGTTCCTTGTTTCCGCCATCGTTCTTTTGTTTTTACCTAATATTGATCAGAATTCAAAAAACTCACAGGTTATTAAATTTAGGGATTTAGTTAATGACTGGAGACATGTGATTCAGTTTAGTCGAACTCATATTTATATTATAAAAGTATATGCTATTGCCCAATTTTTTATGGTTATTACGCTAGGCTTGGATGCTCAAGAGGTTGTATTTACACAACAGGTATTAGGATTAACAGAAACACAATTCGGTTTATTAATAAGTATTACTGGAATTGGTTCAATAGCCGGAGCCACTTTTGTTTCACTTATAGCAAAACGAATGTCGATCCAATTATTAATAAGCTCAGGTTTTATACTCGTTGCAATTGGCTATATTATTTACGCCTTTTCGTTTTCGTTTGTATCTGTTGCAATTGGTTTTATCATTTTAGGTTTTTTTAATGCTTTTTCAAATACAGGCTTTATGACCTTTTATCAGAACAATGTGCCTGTAGAAATGATGGGAAGAATCTCAAGTGTTTACGGTGTAGTGGTAAGTATTTTCCAGATCATCTTCATCTTATTAATTGGTTTTACCGGAGAAATGATTCCATTACGCTATAGTATCATTTGTTCATCCTTATTGGTGTTAGGGAGTAGCATCTTATTGGCTTTCATGGTACATCGTCCGGCAAATAAGCATTTTTATAGTGAGGAAACTGTACAGGGATAAAGAGTACAGACATACTTCACTTGTATGGTTTGGCAACAACTTACGTCTGACCCCAATAGAAAGCATTAATCCAAGGAGGATTAGTGCTTTTTCATATTGAATTACTAGTTATTAACTATAAAACTTTTTCTGAATCTAAGAGGTGAAAGAAGTGAATCGTTTTCAAAAATTGAATCCAATTGAAGCAGCTCAGCTATTTATCTCAAAACAATATCCTAATTGTCAGGGTGCATTATTAGCTGGTAGTGTTGTGCGCGGGGAAGCAACTGAAACATCGGATTTAGATATTATTATATTTGATCAAGAGAAACGTTCTTCTTACAGAGAGTCATTGATCGATGTAGGATGGAAGATTGAAGTCTTTGTCCATAATTTAGATTCTTATAAGATATACTTCAAATGTGATGCTGAAAGAGCAAGACCATCCCTTCCTAGAATGGTAGTTGAAGGAATGGTTATAAAAGATATTGGAGTAGTAGACACAATCAAGAGGGAGGCACAAGAATTACTAGATAATGGTCCGGTGAATTGGTCAGGAGAAATGATCAAAACTAAGCAATATTTCATTTCAGATGCTCTAGATGATTTGATTGGCAGTACAGACCGAGCAGAAGAAATCTTCATAGCTCAGACACTTAGTGAATTAGTAAGCGAATTTGTCTTGAGAACCAATCGGAAATGGATTGGTTCATCTAAATGGGTAATTCGCTCTTTAAGGCAATATGACGCTAGATTTACAGAAAGGTTTGTTTACGCATTTGACACTTTTTATAAAACTGGAGATAAAACTAAAGTCATTCAACTAGTGGATGATACGTTACAGCCTTATGGAGGGAGATTATTCGAAGGATTTTCATTAGGCAAGAGTTGAATCCTTTAAGTGACCTTTTTGTTTTGTCTCTCTAAGAAATCACTCCTGAAAAGAGGGAATGTATGCCGACTATTAAGCATGAACAATTAATAAAAGCACCATTGGAATTATGTTTTGATCTTGCTAGAAGTGTTGATATTCATATACAAACTACAGCAAAAACAAAAGAAAGAGCGGTGGAAGGTGTAACGGAAGGTTTATTACAGGAAGGAGATACCGTTACTTGGGAAGCTTATCATCTTGGCGTTAAACAAAGGCTAACCGCTAAAGTTACCCATATGGAAAGACCTTATAAATTTGTAGATATCATGGTAAAAGGTGCCTTCTCTTCTTTTACCCATACCCACGAGTTCGAAGTAAAATCAGGTGGGACTTTAATGATCGATACATTCGAATATAAATCTCCACTAGGACCAATTGGGGCTTTAGCTGATTATTTATTTTTAGAGAGATACATGAGAGATTTTATAGCTACTAGAGCTCGTGAACTAAAAGTGATTGCTGAGAGTTTTTTAGAAGAAGAAATATAGAAGAGGTAGAAATATAAGAAGAACGCTAGAATTTCCTCCTAGCGTTCTGGCAAAGTTATTTTTTCACCATTACTCATTTCTAAAAGCTTTTTTAAATAGGTCTAAGTATGCTTCCTTTGAAATCTCTCTTGCATTGCTTGGTGTAGAACCGTTTAAAAATGAAGATTCAGCCAAGTAGTCAAAATCCTCTTCTTTTACCTCAGGAAGGCTTGCAAAACTCGGGATTAAAAGGTCTTCCGCTAATTGCTTCATCTCAGTCACTAGTTTTTTGGTAGCCTCCTCATCGGAATCCTGTTCTGAAGAAATTCCAATGGTTCTGGCAATTGTCGCGTGCTTTGTAATGTCTGCCTCTGCATTGTATTCCACAATATAAGGAAGGAACATAGAGTTAGCAACACCATGCGGGGTATCATACAAACCGCCAATTGCCTCTGCCATACAGTGGACGGCAGCTACATCAGCATGAGAGAATGCCATTCCTGCAATAGTAGAACCAATCATCACCTGATTTCGTGCCTCTTTATTACTTCCTTCATGAACAGCTGTTCTTAAATGAGGATATATATGTATCATCGCTTGAAGGGCAAGGCCATCAGCAATAGGGTTGGATCGTTTACAGGTATATGCCTCAATGGCGTGAACGAGCGCATCCATACCGGTTGACGCAGTTAAATGCTTAGGCAATTTATATGTCAATTCAGGATCAACAATGGCAAGCTTAGGAGCAATGTGAACATCCTTAATGGTAAACTTCGTCTTTTTCTCCGTATCTGTGATCACAGAGGACCTGGTAACCTCTGCACCTGTTCCTGCAGTGGTAGGAATAACAACCAAAGGAGTAACAGCTTCAGGCACATTATTTCTACCAGCATAAACCTGTGGTTTTCCGCCTAGTTTTTGCAGAATAGCAATCGCCTTCGCTGAATCGATTACAGAGCCACCGCCAATCGCAACAATTAGATCAGCTTCAAATAGTCTTGCAGCCTCTCCACCATTCATGCAATCAATATCCTTTGGATTAGGTCTTACCTGATTAAAGATTTCAATCTGATACTCTTCTTTTAATAGAAGGCTTGTTAACTCATTAACTAGTCCTATTTGTTCGATTCCAGGGTCAGTTACGATTAAAATCTTGTTTCCAGTCATCGTTTCTCTAATCAAACTGCCTGTTTGCGAGAATAAACCCGTTCCTAATTTGATTTTAGTTGGTAAGAAAAATTCAAATGTCTCCATGTATGTACCTCCGTATACTAGATAATAGGATTCTATCATAATCACCTTTAAAATGTTAAAATATTTTATCGAAATTATCTGAAAAAGGAAAAGGGATTTTTCTTTCGTATCACGAATTATAAAACATACCTATTATGAAGGAGTGAGTAAAATGACTGATCAATTAGTAACGACTTTAAAAACTCTTACCAAAAATGTAGTATCAGATTCAATAGAAACACTTAAGGATTATTTACGATTACCAACTATCTCTGCTCAAAATAAAGCAATTCCAGAAACCGTTAAGTTTGTGGTTCAATTATTTGAACAATCCGGTGGAGAAGCAAAAGTATTAGACGAACTAGGCGGAAACCCTGTTGTTTATGGTTTTTTCCCAGCGGGTAGTGGTGGCGATTCAACTAAGACACTACTTTTTTATAATCATTATGATGTTCAACCTCCTGAGCCATTAAATGAATGGAATAGTGAGCCTTTCGAACCGACTATTGAGGATGGAAAGCTATTTGCTAGAGGCGTTTCTGATAATAAAGGGGACTTGATTGCTAGACTAACAGCGATTAAGGTGCTTCAACAGTTGGAGGGTGGCCTTCCTTGTAATATTAAATTTATGGTCGAAGGTGAAGAGGAGATTGGTAGTCCCAATCTAGCTCCTTATTTAAGAGAATATAAGGATTTATTTAAGGCTGATGCTTGCATTTGGGAGTTTGGTGGAAAGGATGAAGAAGAGAGAGTCAACATGGTCGCTGGAATTAAGGGGATGGCTTACATGGAGCTAACATGTATTGGTGCTGACATTGATATGCACTCATCTGTAGGCGCTTATGTTGATAATGCGGCATGGAGATTAGTTCAAGCTTTAGCTACTATGAGAAATGAACAGAATGAAATTCTTGTAAAAGGATTTTATGATGGTATAACGGAACCAACTGAGCTTGAAAAGGAAGTAGTCTCAAATCTACCGTTCAGTGAAGACGCGGTTAGTAATCTTTACGGTTTGAAACGTCCACTTATTACTGCAGCAAAAGGAATTGATCCAAGGGAAGCCATGGTGTTTCAACCAACGATGACTATTTGCGGGATTGAAAGTGGCTATACAGGTGAAGGGGCGAAGACAGTATTGCCAAAAAGTGCAAAGGTAAAACTAGATTGCCGCTTAGTACCAGGTCAAGATCCACAACATATTTTTGAAAGTATTCAAGCTCATCTAAAAGAGCACGGATTTACTGATGTGAGTGTTGTTCTCATTAATGGTCAAAAAGCTTACCGTTCCGACTATAACCATCCCTTTGTTAAACATGTATTAGAAACGGCTAGTGCGGTGTATGAAAAAGAAGCTGTACTGGCACCAAACTCTGCAGGAACTGGACCTATGTATGAGTTTGGAAATCAGCTTCAAGTGCCAGTGGTTAGTACAGGTGTAGGCTGGATTGAATCAAAGGCCCATGCTCCTAATGAATCGATTCGTTTGGCCGACTTTGAGGAAGGTGTTGTCCATATGGCCTATATGCTGGCTGGATTCTCATCTGCTATGAGTAAAAATCCATTAGAAGCAACTAAATAGATAGTAAGGAGAATATAAATGAGTCAATGCATACGAACTTTTCCAATTACTGAAGTACGTAATCAATTTCCAGCTTTAAAACGAACCTATAATGGAAAAACTGTTACTTATTTTGATGGACCAGGTGGTACACAGGTAGTGAAGTCGTCAATTGAGGCAATTTCTGCTTATATGGAAAATGGCGGTGCAAACCTTCACGGTGCATTCCCAACAAGCCGTGAAACAGAAGAAATCATTACTGAAGCCAAGCAAGCTATTGGTGATTTTCTAGGTGTAAAGGAACAAGAGGTTGCCTTTGGTGCCAATATGACAACATTAGCACTTGCAATTGCCAGATCATTAGGGAAAAAATGGGGACCTGGTGATGAAATTGTCGTAACCGAGATGGATCACCGCGCTAATGTTGACCCTTGGATTACGATGGCAGAAGACCGTGGAATCAAAGTTAAATGGATACCCGTAGATACCGAAGCGCTTACCCTGAATTTAGAAAACCTTAAGGAAATCATTAATGATCGAACTCAACTTGTGGCAGTTGGGTTAGCTTCTAACGCAGTAGGGACAATTAATGATATAAAGGAGATATCTAGTCGAGTAAAAGAAGTAGGTGCACTTCTTGCGGTCGATGCGGTACATGCTGCTCCGCATATACAAATTGACCGAGATGCTCTAAATATAGATATTCTATTATGTTCAGCGTACAAATTTTTCGGTCCACACGTAGGTGTTGCAGCCATTAGAGAAGAGCTCTTTGAGAAGCTTGAGCCCTTTAAATTAAAACCAGCACCAGGCTATATTCCTGATAAGCTAGAAACAGGTACTCAAAACCATGAAGGAATTGCTGGTATTAAGCCGGCGATCGAGTTCATTGCTAGCTTAGGTACTGGTATGACGCGGAAGGATAAAATAGTTTCAGGTATGGAGTTAATCGATTCGTATGAGACTAAACTTGTAACAAAACTTCGAGAAGGCCTTTCGTCACATCCAAAAGTAAATTTGTATCAAGCGGATTCATCTGTACCGAAAACTTCAACAGTTGCCTTTACGGTAGATGGGTATACACCACTTGAGGTATGTAAGACGCTGGCAGAAGAACATGGGATTTTTATTGCCGACGGCCATTTCTATGCAACCACACTAGCAGAAAAGCTTGACATTGTTGAAAGTGGGAGCTGGATTCGTGCAGGCTTGGCACCTTACAATACGGAAGAAGAGGTTGAGTTATTTATTCGGGCGATTCATCAGCTCTAATCCAACTTCTAATCTAACTAGTTCTGCTTTAGTAAAAGAACATTATGGTATAGATAAGCATGTAACACCTCTTAATGGCATCTTGACAACTAATGATATTGTCGTGTAATTAAGGAGCTAGTTTTACTTGTCAATTCAAGAAAATTGAGAAATTAAAGGACGATAACATTAATTGTAAGTAGTTCAGTTTGGAGGTGGGAATTTCTTTTTCGTACCCCTAATTGAACTACTTTTTTCGTTGTAATTTAATATCCCTACAACCACAATATAACGGTGTGATTAAAAATATATACAATTATTTTGAGATAGCTTATAATTTTCCCATAAATAACAAAAAAACCATTAATTGGGTGTATTCGTAATTAAGATAGATCTGTAAAGGTGGAGATGGTTTCATTTATTTTAGCAGGAGTTTTTAACCTGCAAAAACGTAGTAGAACCGATTAACCAGAAGTGGATTTTTTTAGTTAAAAGGTTAATAGTGAGGAAGAGGAGAAGGCTAATGAATGGGAATACTTAAATGGATTGGTATCACCATAGGAATTATTTTACTTGTTTCAGTAGTAACCCTACTAACCTTTCGTGAGGTAAATCAATGGATGCTGAAGAAAGAAAGTGAAAAGGTAATAGAAAACGGTGGTGTGAGCGAGTTAGTAGAATTAGAGATTAATGGGACAAAACAGTATTTATTCATCGAAGGGAAAAGTGAAGAAAAACCAGTACTTTTGTTCTTGCATGGTGGACCAGGGCAACCCTTTCCGTTCGGTGTTGGTATGAGAGGGGCTTACCCCGAGTTTACAGAGCACTTTGTAACTGTATATTATGACCAAAGGGGATCGGGTAAAAGTTACTTCAAGGACATACCAATGGAGTCTATGAATATTGAACAGTTTGTTGAGGATACGGATATCGTTGTAGAATATGTAAAAAATCGATTTAACAGTAATAAAGTAATAATTGCAGGTTTATCATGGGGGACAATCGTAGGCACCAAATACAGTGTTCTCCAACCTGACAAAGTTGGCGCCTATATTGGTCTGTCTCAATTTGTGAATCAAACGGAAAACCAGCAACTTGCAATGGACTGGCTCATAGAAGCGGCCGAGAGCAACGAAGATGAAAGGATGGTCCAAGATCTTACATCCCTTGGGCAGCCGCTTTTGGTAGGAGAAGAGGAAGAACTACTAATGAAGTATCTCTCCAAATATGGAGGAGATAATTATAGTGATGAACATACGGAAAAATCTAATATTTTCAGTATGATTAAACCAGCACTTTTATCCCCTGACTACTCCCTAGGGGATATTTATAAATCGATGTTATCTGGTCCAGTCTTCAGCCTGGTAAAGGCAAAGCAACTGCAAGCAGAGATTAATGAGGTCAATTTGAAGAAAGAAGTTCTCGAATTACAAATGCCCGTATATATTTTTCAGGGTAAGCATGACAAAATAACCAATTATGA
Source organism: Bacillus sp. AK128 (assembly GCF_053903075.1). Classification (NCBI taxonomy): domain Bacteria; kingdom Bacillati; phylum Bacillota; class Bacilli; order Caryophanales; family Bacillaceae; genus Bacillus; species Bacillus sp. AK128. The sequence goes on from NZ_CP096379.1 coordinate 2,240,648, forward strand.
CCTTACTAAGGAATATTTTGAAGATCTGTCTGCTCCTGCTGGCAAGTATTTCATTACACTTGACCAGTCGGCCCATTATCCAAATGAACATGATTTCAGTCTTATTAACAAAAAACTAAAAGACATTTCTGAGGACTGGCAATAGGATTTACAAGGGAAAAAGATCATACAACATTCAGGCACAATTAATTTAGTAACCTAGCCCCCCTAATAATGATTGGTGTGACTTACGCTAAACTATACATTTCATGCAAAGGTTAAGGAAGGAAATCTATAAAAGTTAACTTTAGTCAAAAAGCTTGAGGTTTGTGATCCTCAAGCTTTTTGTGGTGTTAGTTATAATCTTGTTTATATTAATATTACCAGTCCTAGTGTTTAGATCTCTTCACAAAAAAGGACTATGGTGTCCCTTTGTTATACAGAACTCTATATTCGAAGTTACTTATTAGCAGCACCTAGTGAAGAATTGATACCTATAATCTTTTCTATTGCTTCTCCCACTGAATCTACGACATAGTCAGCATGCTCTTTGACTCCAGGCTTTGCCTCACTCATCGCAAAGCTATACTTAGCCACCTGAAACATCGGAACATCATTAAAAGAATCCCCAATGCAAGCAATTTCGTGTAGTTGAATTCCAAGATGTTGGGCTAATTGTCTTACGGCATTTCCCTTACTAATATTTTTCGGCATAAGATCTAACGTATACTTAGCAGAAATGAAGGCATCTATTTCATTAGGATAGGCTTCTAGCAACTCTTTTTGTAGTGCTTCGATCACCTCGTCCTTGCCGGAAACAATAATTTTAGATGGGTGGACACTTACTCCAATTTCGTTTTTTAAGTTAGGATTAATTTGGAGTGGGGAAAATAACACCTTTTGAATTTTTTCCACCATTTCATTATTTCGATCTATAATTTCAGAATCTCTTGTTGAAACCAATGTTAGCACGTCCCGATCGATCACGTGGTTATAAAGCTTTTGAGCAAGAGAGGCATTGAAAAAAGTACTATGTAAATCTGTTTGGTCTTCCATGACAATAAATGCTCCGTTTTGACTAATTCGATGGAAGGTGTGATTGATCATTTCAGCAACTTCCAGGATATCTGAATCCTTTCTACCGGTCGCTACACAAAATTTGATCCCTTCTCTTAATGCTTTATGTATACACGTTATATCATGCTCTCTAACCTTAATACTCTCATCAAGAAGAGTACCATCTAAATCACTAACAATTAATTTGATCATGTTTTTTATATCTCCTTTGGTTACAATAAGCGAAACATTCGTCAATATAAGCTACTTGATTTTAGACCATGTTATTCTAGCTTAACTGCGTAAGTCAAGAAGTATGCATGTTCTATTAAGTGGGTTTCGGATATTTTTTTAAAAGGCTTTGTTAAACTTTGTTGTTGATTTTCGTTACAGGACACTCGCTTTCCGCGGGGCGTGCGATGAGCCTCCTCGGCTACGCCTGTGGGGTCTCATCTGTCACGCTGTTCCCGCAGGAGTCTCGCGTCCTTCCACTACAATCAACAGTGCAAATAATCAACATTGTTTTTTAACACAGCCAAAATCAAAATAGTTTAGCCTTAATTAAGAAAGTTAACATTTAACTAGCTTAACGTGGAGTTTGTTGGAGCGGAAGGCTTGAATATACACCCTTGTAAAAACAAAGTCTACAAAATCAGTCTTTTCTATTGACCACGAAGGTGAGATTCCGTACATTAATAAATAGAATCATTGGTAAGAAGGTGTTGAAATGGGCGGTTCTTATGTTGTTAAAAAGGTTTTAAACAATAATGTGGTCATTGCCAATAGCTTTTCTGGCCAGGATGAGGTTGTCTTAATTGGAAAGGGAATAGGTTTTAATAAATCAAAAGGAGACAGTCTAGATGTTTCTCCGGTAGAAAAGATATTTATATTAACTAGTGATAGAGAGCAAGAACAGTATAAAAAGCTCCTTCCCTATATAAACGAGCAAATCATTGAGTGTATGAATGATGTTATTCACCTTATTACAGAACGAATTAGAAGAGAATTAAATCAGCAATTACTAATCTCACTAACTGATCATATCTCTTTTGCAGTTAAAAGATTACAGGATGGCTTGGAAATAAAAAACCCGTTCTTAATGGAAACAAAAACACTATATCCAGAGGAATATAGCATTGCCGCAGAAGTGGTCGATCTCATTAATGAAAAGCTTGGATTATCCTTTCCTGAAGGAGAGATTGGCTTTATTGCTTTACATATTCATAGTGCCATATCTTCCCGAAACCTATCAGAAGTAAATCAATACTCACAGCTGACACATACAATGGTGGAAGTTATTGAAAATACGCTGAATGTTAAACTTAATCGCGAAGGGGTTCAGTATATTCGTCTTGTTCGTCACATACGATTTATGATTGACCGGATTAGATCAGAAGAAAAAGTTGAGATTTCAGCAAATATTTCAAAAATCTTGCAGGCAGAATATCCGATATGCTATAATCTCGCTTGGAAGCTGATAAAAATTGTACAACAAAAAATTCAACTGAAGGTAGCGGATGCAGAGGCGGTCTATTTGACCTTGCACTTGCAAAGGCTTTCAGCTAAAAATGAAGAAATAACCTTATAAAACGTGTTACTGATTCGATCAGGCATGAGTGAAGAATACTGATAGATTTTTACAATTGGGGAATAATACCTTTGTAATTCTATCGGATTTTTCCTCATGCCTTTTTTATTTCTCATTTATATTGTAGAAGAATTTTGTTTGATATCTTTAATTTGAGGAAAAGTTATAAATGGTGACGTTTCTACATAATGATGGACAATATTCTGTAACCATTCTTGGGGAAATAAAGATTGGAACCAGTCAACAGGTTAATATATCTAAGGGGGAAACAGTGTTCAAGAGTGTCTTTGGTACGGTAAAAGCTGAGGAGCTTCCATTAAATATTATTGAAGCGATGGGTGGAAAAGAAAATATTTCTCATCTAGATGCATGTATTACTCGTTTGCGTGTTAATGTAAATCATCAAAAGCAAGTAGATAAGGACCGTCTTAAGAAGTTAGGAGCTTCAGGTGTAATTGAGGTTGGTAATAATATTCAGGCGATATTTGGACCATTATCTGACAATATAAAAACTCAGATGCAGGACATTATGAGTGGTAAAACACCAAGACCAATCGCAAAGTCTACTGAAAAAGTAGTAGAACAGCATATCGAAGAAGTAAATCCAGAAGCTTTACAAACAAAGCCTGAAATAGAAGAGTATATAAATCCTTTAACCGGTAAGGTCATGCAGTTGGATGAAGCTCCAGACCAAGTTTTCTCACAAAGAATGATGGGAGATGGCTTTGCTGTGTTACCAACTGAAGGGATCGTTATTTCACCAGTTGATGGAACGATCGTAGACTTCTTCCCAACGAAGCATGCAATTGGAATTGAATCAAAGGATGGTAGAGAAATTCTAATTCATGTGGGAATTGACACAGTCAATTTAAAAGGTGAAGGGTTTACAGCACTTGTTTCTCAAGGTGATGCCGTTACGAAAGGTCAAGAGTTGTTGGAAATTGACTTGGATTACCTAAAACAACATGCACCATCGCTGATTTCGCCGATTATTTTTACAAACCTAAAGCAAGGACAAATGGTTACACTAAATAAAGTGGGTAATGTAACCCGAGGAGAGAATGTAGTAAAAATTCAAGGTTCATAAAAAATAGCAAACTCGTTTCATGAATTTTGCAATATAAACCAAAAGGGAGATGTCTTAACATGGCAGAAAAAACATTTAAAATTACAGCAGAATCAGGTGTTCACGCAAGACCAGCAACAGCTTTAGTTCAAACAGCAGGACAATTCAATAGTGATATTAACATCGAATATAATGGTCGCTCTGTAAACTTAAAGTCAATTATGGGTGTCATGTCATTGGGGATTCCTAGTGGAGGAGAAATTAAAATCAGTGCAAATGGCGATGACGCTGATCAAGCAATTACTGCTCTAACAGAAACGATTAAAAAAGAAGGACTTGATGAATAATGGGGAATTCAATTGCGGGTATTGCTGCTTCACAAGGAATCGCCATTGCTAAAGCTTACCATCTAGTTCACCCTGATTTAACAACTGAAAAAAAAGAAGTGACGGACATTGATGCAGAAATTTTAAGACTTGATCAAGCAATAAAGGAGTCTGCAAACGAGTTGACTGCTATTAAGGAGCATACATTAAAGGAGCTTGGACCAGATAAGGCTGCTATTTTTGATGCTCATTTATTAGTTGTAAATGATCCTGAACTCATTCAACCTATTAAGGATAAAGTAAAGAATGATAAGGTGAATCCAGAGTTCGCATTACGTGAAGTTGCTGATATGTTTATTAGCATGTTTGAAAATATGGACAATGAATATATGAAGGAGCGTGCTTCAGATATTCGTGATGTAACGAAACGAATATTAGCACACCTATTAGGGGTTAGTATTCCGAATCCAAGCTTGGTAACAGAAGAAGTAATTATTGTCGCTGAGGATTTAACACCGTCTGATACCGCTCAATTAAATCGTCAATTTGTTCTTGGATTTACTACCGATATCGGTGGTCGTACTTCTCACTCGGCCATTATGGCTCGTTCCATGGAAATTCCAGCGGTGGTTGGAACAAAGAGTGTTACGACTGATACAAAAAATGGCGATATCATCATCATTGATGGTTTAGACGGCCATGTAGTGGTTAACCCAACTGAAGATGTGTTAAACCAATATAAAGAGAAACAACAAAATTATCAAAAGCAAAAGGAAGAATGGGCCAAGTTAAAAGGTGAAAAGACCACTTCTCGTGACGGTCATCATGTGGAGCTTGCAGCTAATATCGGAACGCCTAAAGATGTAAAAGGTGTCCTAGATAATGGCGGTGAAGGGATTGGTTTGTACCGAACGGAATTTCTCTACATGGGTCGTGATCAGCTTCCGACAGAAGAAGAACAGTATGAAGCTTATAAGACTGTTCTTGAAAACATGGGAGACAAACCTGTCGTTGTTAGAACGTTAGATATTGGTGGGGATAAAGAGCTACCTTACTTACATTTACCTAAGGAAATGAATCCGTTTTTAGGATTCCGCGCGATCCGTCTTTGCCTTGAAGAACAAGATATTTTCCGTACCCAACTCCGTGCATTATTAAGAGCAAGCGTGTATGGTAATTTAAAAATTATGTTCCCGATGATCGCTACTTTAGATGAGTTTCGTCAAGCAAAGAGCATCTTATTAGAGGAAAAAGAAAAGCTTACAACGAATGGCACTAAAGTATCTGATTCCATTGAAATCGGAATGATGGTTGAAATTCCATCAAGTGCTATAATAGCTGATCAATTTGCTAAAGAAGTGGACTTCTTTAGTATTGGAACGAATGATCTGATTCAATATACAATGGCTGCAGATCGAATGAATGAACAGGTTTCTTATTTATATCAACCTTATCATCCTGCGATTTTGCGTCTAGTTAATATGGTGATTGAAGCAGCTCATAAGGAAGGCAAGTGGGCTGGTATGTGTGGAGAAATGGCTGGAGATCCCATCGCAATTCCATTATTACTTGGATTAGGTCTTGATGAATTTAGTATGAGTGCAACCTCGATATTGCCTGCACGCTCACAGCTAAAGGGATTATCAAAAGAGGACATTGCGAAACATAAGCAAACCATTCTCTCAATGAGTACAACGGAAGAAGTCATTGAATTTGTAAATAAACATTTTATGAAGTGAGAGTAAAGAGTAGGAAAAACTTTGTTTTTTCTACTCTTATTTTTTTGCAGTTGAAATACAATAAGAAAAGGAGGGGATTACATGTTGGACGTTGGATTAGTTTTAGAAGGCGGTGGGATGAGAGGCCTCTATACAGCTGGGGTCCTTGAATTTTTTATGGAGAAGGATTTATATTTCCCATATGTAATTGGTGTTTCTGCGGGTGCCTGTATGGCGGCTTCTTATTTGTCTAGACAGAAGGGCAGAAATAAAAAGGTGAATATTGATCTAGTTAGTGACCCGCGCTACCTTTCTTTTCGAAATTTACTCCGCCAACGTGAGATTTTTGGAATGGATTTCTTATTTGATGAGGTGCCTAACCGGATTGTTCCCTTTGACTTTGATACCTTTAAAAATGGATCGGAAGAGTTTTTGGTAGGAACCACTGATTGTCAGACAGGGGAACCCATCTATTTTAACAAAAGAGAACATGGTGAAAATATGCATAAGATTATTCGAGCATCAAGCTCTGTACCCTTTATCTCTTCTTGTGTTCACTATGAGGATAAACAATTACTCGATGGAGGTATTGCTGATCCGATCCCCATCAAGAAATCACAAAATGATGGCATGGATAAAAATATTGTTGTTTTAACAAAGCGGGCTAAAAGTAAAAAACAGCCGAAAATATCCACACTTATCAAATATAAAGATCATCCTAAAATTCAAGAGGTCCTCCAAATCCGCCATCATATATATAATCAAACCATTTCTTATTTATATTCTGAAGAGAAAAAAGATCATGTCTTCCTCATTCAACCTAGTATGGACCTACCTGTAAGTGCAATCGAAAGAAATCAAATTAAACTATACCAGCTATATATATTAGGATATATGGATGCTAAAAGACAGTATAAAGAGATCTTGCAATTTGGAGATCGTCAACATATTTAAATTAGCTAGCATTCGTGATGTTGGAATTTTTACTCAATTCAAAATAATAATTGAAAAAAGAGGTAACTAATGGTTTAATTTAGGTAATTAATTAGTTGCTTTTTTTATTTAAAATTAGAAACGGTGTTTGTTATTACGAAACAAAGGGGTGTGTAGATGGTTGTTTAAGGAACAATTAAATGAATCGATTCCCACATTGCTTTAATTAGGTAGACTGTATTGAATTATGAGCTTTTATCATGGTAAAATTTTTTTATCATATATTAAAACGTTGTTTGGTAATAGGAAACATTCAAAAGGAGGAGTTTTTAATGAATCAATACGTAAAAGTAGGAAAACTTCAAGTAGATTTAGGATTTTTTGAGTTTATTAATGGTGAAGTTCTTCCAGGTAGTAATGTTGAAAAAAATCAATTTTGGACAGGATTAGAGGCTTTGGTTACTGAGTTAACCCCGAAGAACAAGACTCTATTAGCTGAGCGAGATGAGTTACAAGAGAAAATAAATCAATGGTATAAGAACAATAAAGAGTCTTTTAGTTTTGAAGATTACAAGACTTTCTTAACTGAAATCGGCTATTTAGAACCAGAAGTAGATGATTTTACAATCACTACGAAGAATGTAGATGAGTCGATTTCTGTTCAGGCTGGACCTCAGCTTGTCGTTCCTGTTAATAACGGTCGATATGCGATTAACGCAGCAAATGCAAGATGGGGAAGTTTGTATGATGCACTATACGGGACAGATGCCATTAGTGAAGAAGAAGGAGCAACCCGAAGCGGAGGTTATAATCCTATTCGAGGCGATAAGGTCATTCAATATGGTAGAGAATTTTTAGATCGAGTCTATCCATTGAACGTTCAGTCTCATATGGATGCCGTCCAATATTCAGTTTCTACTAATGGATTGCTCACTGTTACTTTATCAAATGGAGTCACAACAGGACTTGTTAATGAATCTCAGTTCGTAGGTTATCAAGGTGATGCTGAAGCTCCGTCGGCGGTTCTTTTAATAAATAACGGCCTTCATGTTGAAATCCAGATTGACCACAGCCACCCAATCGGCAAGACAGATGATGCGGGTGTTAAAGACCTATTAATGGAATCTGCTATCACAACCATTATGGATTGTGAAGACTCTGTAACTGCGGTAGATGCAGAGGATAAGATTATTGTGTACCGGAACTGGTTAGGGTTAATGAGAGGAGATCTTGCTGCTACCTTTGAAAAAGGCGGTAGAACAATGACACGTACATTAAATCCAGATCGAAAGTACTCGACTCCTTCTGGTAATGAGTTACTATTACCTGGGCGTTCACTAATGTTCGTTCGTAATGTTGGACACTTAATGACGAATAGTGTGATATTAGATGAATTCGGTCAGGAAATTCAGGAGGGTATTCTCGATACAGTCGTTACGAGCTTAATAGCCAAGCACTCTCTTTTAGGTAATGGTCCCTATCAGAACTCATCTAAGGGGTCGGTTTATATTGTGAAGCCGAAAATGCATGGGTCAAAAGAAGTAGCCTTTGCAAATGAGTTGTTTGATAAGGTTGAGAATTTACTTGGCTTAGAACGAAATACTTTAAAAATTGGTGTGATGGATGAAGAACGTCGTACCAGCTTAAATTTGAAAAATTGTATACGTCAGGTTAAGGACCGTGTAGTCTTTATCAATACAGGTTTCCTGGACCGGACAGGAGATGAAATTCATACGTCAATGGAATTAGGCGCGATGATCCGTAAGAATGATATGAAATCGACTAGTTGGCTCCAGGGTTATGAAAAATCAAACGTTTTTGTTGGTTTAGCAACTGGATTCCAAGGTAAAGCTCAAATTGGTAAAGGAATGTGGGCCATGCCAGATCTAATGGCAGAAATGATTAAGCAAAAGGTGGGTCATCTTCATGCAGGTGCAAATACTGCTTGGGTCCCATCACCAACTGCAGCAACACTTCATGCCTTACATTACCATGAGGTGGATGTCGTTGAAATTCAAAATCAGCTTGTTACACAACAAAGTGATTTAAGAAATGAGATATTGCAGGTTCCAGTAGCTGAAGCACCCAATTGGAGTGCAGATGAAATCCAGCAGGAGTTAGATAATAATGCACAGGGAATCCTTGGTTACGTGGTGCGCTGGGTTGAGCACGGTGTAGGGTGCTCAAAGGTTCCAGACATTAATAATGTTGGGTTAATGGAAGACCGAGCAACTTTACGAATTTCAAGTCAGCATGTAGCAAACTGGTTACATCATGGAATTTGTACGAAGGAGCAAGTGCTAGAAACCTTACAGAGAATGGCGAAAGTAGTGGATGAACAAAATGCAGGGGATCCTGAATATCGTCCGATGGCACCTAATTATGAACAGTCGATTGCTTTCCAAGCTGCTTGTGATCTTGTCTTTGAAGGATATAACCAGCCTAACGGTTATACGGAACCCATCCTCCATAGAAGACGCATTGAGGCAAAGGAAAAGTTTGCTGTTCAAAAATAAATTTGTAAAAGGGGCATGATTTAGTGCCCCTTCCACCATTAGTAGAAAAAGAGAGGGGAATATTTTATGAAATTTGCAAGATTCTTAGCCAATAATGAAACGTATACAGGTGTTTTAACGGAAGAAACCATTAAAGTTATAAGTGGAGATCTATTTTCGAATTGGGAGTATACAGGTGATACATATAAGTTAGCGGAAGTTAAACTACTTGCTCCAATAGAACCCACTCATATTATTGGAATTGGGGCGAACTTTGTTACAAAGGTAGAGGAACTGCCTAGTGAACTACCTGAAATTCCAGTCTTCTTCTTTAAACCGACGACCTCTGTTATCGGCCCGGAGGATGAAATAATCATCCCTAAAGGAATTGATGATGTCAAATTCGAATCCGAACTTGCTGTTGTTATTGGGAAGAAAGCAAAAAATGTCGAGGAAGCTAATATATTAGATTATGTTTTTGGATATACAATTGGAAATGATGTGACGGCCCCCCAGTTTTTTCATGAAGCGGGACATTGGGCAGTTGGAAAGGCATTTGATACTTTTACACCACTAGGACCTGTCATTGAAACCGAGTTGGACCCTTTCCAGGTTAGGGTTGAAGCTTATTTAAACGGTGTTGAAAAGCAGAACAGTGGTACGGAATTAATGATTGTTCCTATCAAAAAAATGCTTTCCTATCTATCACATGTGATGACACTACAACCAGGAGATGTAATCCTAACAGGAAGTCCGGTTGGTGCTGAAATGGTAGGAGAAGGTAATGTAATTGAATGTACGATAAAAGAAATTGGAACATTGAAAAACTCTTTTATAAAATAAAAGAAAAATGTGGTACTGTAAGAATTTCCTGAGGTGATTGTTGATGGATCGAGATAATATGGTAAAGTCTGTGAGTAGGGCATTAGATATTTTTCACCTTGTCAGTCTGAAAAAAGGTGGACTAGGAGTTACTGAAATTGCTAATCAAATGGATATAAATAAAAGTTCTGTTTATCGAATCCTGTCAACGTTAGTCCAATATGGATATGTCGAACAAGATGAGGAAACAGGGCGATATAAACTCGGTTACAAATTCCTAGAAATCAGTACAAAGCTTCTTGAATCCATTGATTTGAGGACTGAAGCAAGACCATTCCTACAAGAGCTTGAAAGGGAAACCAATGAAGTAATTCACTTGGTAGTGTATGATCAGGGTGAAGTAGTTTATATTGAAAAGCTTGACGGTACCCAGACATTGCGTACACATTCAAAGGTAGGGAAAAGAGCACCTATGCATTGCACTTCAGTAGGAAAAGCAATCTTGGCCAATTTACCATCTAGTATCGTTTTGGATATATTAGATCGTAAAGGATTACCGATGCATACGGATAAAACGATAACAGATAAAGATGTCTTTCTTCAAGAATTGGTCAAGGTTAAACAAAATGGGTATGCACTCGACCAGGAGGAAAATGAGAACGGCATTTCCTGTATGGCGGTTCCTATTTTTGATCATCTAGGTAAAGCAATAGCAGCTATGAGTATTTCCGGTCCGACGATTCGGATGACTGGTGAGAGAATGGAGCATCTTCAGGGAAAAATGAAAAAAATGGGCCATGAACTTTCAACTAGGCTTGGTTATTCGTCTAGTTCCCTCGGATGATAAAAAATGAACCAAAAATATGAATCGAGTACAGATTCTCTTGTTAGAGTCTGTACTTGTTTTTTTAGTTGATTATGAATTTATAAAATGGATATTTTTTACAAAATAATTTAGAAACCGAAGTGAAAAACAACCTAATCATGGTGGATTATCGTATAATGATAATGAGTGTTAAATCTTTTAGAAAGCAAGGTGTTGAGAGAATGAACTTTAAAAAGCCAGATGTTGAGAATTTCTTTAGAACATTTGCCATTCAGAATTTTGCCGTAAGTCCTGATGAAAAGCAGTTAATTCTTAGCACGAACCTGAGTGGAAAGTACAATCTTTGGGGAATGGATTTACCCAATCAGTTTCCATATCCATTAACTTTTATAGACCAAAGCTGTCAAGAACTTACATATGATCGTGAAGGTAGATTTATTATTGCGGGCTTCGATCAAGATGGGGATGAAAATACACAGCTATATGCTCTACCAACACAAGGGGGCGAGCTTAAGGAGCTACGTGTTCTAGAGGGTCATCGTCATATGAACCCGATCCTATCAAAAGACGGGAAAACCATTTATTATACATCCACAAAGGAAAACGAAACTTATTTAAATTCATATAGCTACGACTTTGAGGCTGATCAAGAAGTAAAAATTAATGAGGGTAAAAAAGCTGCTACGTTTTTAGTAGATGTGAGTCCAAACGAGCAACTATTTGTCTATCAAATGCTTTTTGCTAATACATACACGCTTGCCTTTGTAGAGATTGATGGAGAAGAGGTACTATTAACACCTCCGACTGAGGCGCAGCACACCGTTTCTAGTGTTGTGTTTACAAGCGATACAGAAGTCTATCTTTTAACAAATTATGAGGATGATCATAGCTACTTAGCTAAATTTGATATCCAAACAAAAGAATTTACAAAAGTGTTATCTCTTGATAAAGAGGACCTTTCAAACCTTAAATTCAATAAAGAATTAAATCAATTATTTATCACTAGCTCTAGTGGCGTGGAGGATAAACTTTATCAATATGACCTAGCTAATGGTTCATTATCAACGATTGAAAAGCCTGTCAGTGTGATTGAAAAGCTTGTTGTGACAAAAGCGGGGAATTTATATGTTCTTGGTCGTTCTGCGACGAGTCCATTAAATATTTATAAGCGTTCTGCAAACGAACAGAACTGGGTAGCTTGTACAAACCTTGCTGTTCCAGGTGTTGCTGAAAGTGAACTAGTTGAGCCTGAAGTCATTACGTATCCTTCTTTTGATGGTTTAGAAATTGAAGCATTATTTTTTAAAGCTAGAGAAGAAGTTAGTAACGGGCATGTCATCCTATGGCCACATGGTGGACCTCAAGCTTCTGAGCGGAAATCATTCCGAGCATTGTTCCAGTTCTTGGTGAATCGTGGATATAGCTTATTTGCTCCAAACTTCCGTGGTTCTTCTAACTATGGATTATCTTTCATGAAGATGGTGGAAGGTGACTGGGGTTATGGCCCAAGACTTGATAATGTCGAAGGGTTAGAATGGATGATTAAGAATGGCTACGCCGACCGTGAGAAAATTCTATTAATGGGCGGTAGCTTTGGTGGTTATATGGCGTTATTACTACACGGCCGTCATCCTGAATATTTCAAAGCAGTGGTTGATATTTTCGGTCCTAGTGATTTATTCTCATTTATCGACTCTGTACCGGAACACTGGAAGCCAATCATGAATCAGTGGGTAGGCGACCCTGTGAAGGATAAAGAAAAGCTTACTGAATATTCACCAATTACTTATCTTGAAAATATGACGAAGCCGATGCTTGTTATTCAAGGAGCCAACGACCCTCGCGTTGTAAAGGCTGAATCAGATAAGATAGTAAAAGCACTTCAGGATCAAGGTGTTAATGTTGAATATTTAGTCCTAGAGGATGAAGGTCATGGCTTCTCTAAGAAAGAAAACGAAATTAAAGTTAATCGTACCATTCTAGAGTTTTTTGATCGGTTTATCTAAATAGATTGGGTTGATTGTAATTAAGAGGCGTGAATTCTGGGAATTCATGCCTTTTTTCTGTTTTAGTAGCAAAGGGCTACATGTATATATTATTTAGGTTTGATGGATGAAGGCCAAAGCTTGTATGGAAAGTAGGGGGAAAGTCCTTCATAAGGGGGATGAAGGCCAAAGCTTGTATGAAAAGGAGGGGAAAAGTCCTTCATAAGGATGATGAAGGCCAAAGTGTGTCTGGAAAGCAGGGGAAAAGTCCTTCATAAGGGGGATGAAGGCCAAAGCGAGTTTGAAAAGCAAGGGAAAAGTCCTTCATAAGATCGATGAACACCCGTACCAGCAAAAAAAGCAAGCAAAAGGTCGTTCATAAGACCGATGAACGCCCGAACCAGTGAAAAAAGCAAGCAAAAGGTCGTTCATAAGTCTAATGAACGCCCGAACCAGCAAGAAATGCAAGAAGAAGGTCGTTCATAAGTCCAATGAACGCCCGAACCAGCGAAAAAAGCAAGCAAAAGGTCGTTCATAAGACCAATGAACACCCGAACCAGCGAAAAAAGCAAGCAAAAGGTCGTTCATAAGACCGATGAATGCCCGAACCAGCGAAAAAAGCAAGCAAAAGGTCGTTCATAAGACCGATGAACACCCGAACCAGCAAGAAATGCAAGAAGAAGGTCATTCATAAGACCCATGAACGCCCGAACCAGCAAGAAATACAAGAAGAAGGTCGTTCATAACACCGATGAACGCCCGAACCAGCGAAAAAAGCAAGCAAAAGGTCATTCACAAGACCAATGAACGCCCGAACCAGCGAGAAAAACAAGCAAAAGGTCGTTCATAAGACCGTTGAACACCCGAACCAGCGAAAAAAGCAAGCAAAAGGTCATTCATAAGACCGATGAACACCCGAACCAGCGAGAAATACAAGCAAAAGGTCGTTCATACTAACCCCAGTTCGCAGGTGTCCGTTTATTGAAACAAGATTAATAAATTTATAGATTTTTCCGATTATTCTTTAACCATTATGAGCTTAGATGGTATAATTTACTAAAGTGAAGTTACTAAGGGGGCTCTTTTAATGAATGATAATGAACAAATTAGAGAAGATTTGATTAAAAGTGTAAGCGGATTCACAGATCAACAGTTAAATGAACGTGTTGATGAGGATAACTGGTCGATCATGCAGAACCTTGAACATCTGCTCTTAATGGAGCGTCTAATTACGAGTTCCATTTCTTATCAATTAGCTAATGAGAATAGTAAACCGACCCAGCCAAAGCCTATTCATTTTACGATTAATCGCTCTAGAAAAGTAAAAGCCCCATCTAATCTGGAACCTTCTAGTGCGTTTATTAGTTTGACAGAAATCGTAAATAAGCTTTCTGAATCAAGGGAGAATCTTATACAAGTCGTTAAAGATGTGAGTGATGAAGTTCTCGAAAATAAATCGTTTGACCATCCGATTTTTGGAGGATTAAGTTTAAAGCAATGGGTTGAGTTTATAGGTTTTCATGAGAAAAGACATCTTGAGCAAATCGAAGAAATTAAACAACAGTTAAAAGCCACCAACTAGTTATTCGTTGGTGGTTTTATAGTAATAGATTACAAAGGTCGTAAAAAAATAATAAAAAAGGAGAATGTAAGATGTACAGAAAAATATTACTAGCTGCTGATGGTTCTGAACACTCTAAACGAGCTGCAGAAAAGGCTATCCAATTAGCTAAATGTAGTCAGGATTCCAGCATAGTAGTTGTCTATGTTGTTGATCCAGGACGTGCTAAGTCAGACGTGTTATCAAACTGGAATTCTACTGATGTTCAAGGTGCTAGAAAAGAAAGAGTAAAAGAAGTTGAATCGAAAATAAAAGAAGGAGGCGTGGCATATCATCTAGAAGTGCTTCATGGAGATCCTGGACCCACGATTGTAGACTTTGCAAATAAGAAAAAGTTTGATGTAGTGGTCATTGGAAGTAGAGGATTAAACGGTTTACAAGAGTTTGTGCTTGGTAGTGTTAGCCATAAAGTAGCTAAGCGTGCTAATTGCCCAGTATTAATAGTCAAATAGTTAGGTTGATCTATTTGTTGTTATGAAAAGTTGCAAGGCTATGTTAATAGTCCATTTATTAATTATTTCTACAACAAAATGTAAGCGTTATCATAGGACGGGAAATCCATTTGAAAATCCTCTACGATAGTAGGACTTTTAAATGGATTTTTAAATTAAGATTTACTATCAAATTATTACAACCATCCCATTATTAAAAAACAAAAGGTAACAGATGTTAAAATTGCTGCAAGTAAAATTGAGAATAGTACGTTTTGTTTAATGATAGCAAGGGGTTGTAAATTCATCAAACGAGAAGTCATTAATACCTGGCCTGAAAAGGGCGACATTTGAGTAGCGGATGTCCACGCAATCAAGAGGATAAGTGCCATATATTCAGGACTAACACCAAATTTTTCAGGTGACAGTGAACTGCCAATCCCAATCACAATAATGACAGGATGAATGCCAACTAGGGCTAACAGAATGGTGAGGAGCACAATATAAATACTTAATAAAAAAATGGACCCTAATGAGGCATTGAATAGCATATTCGAAATAAAAAAACCGACATCAGTTTGAGATAGTGCCATTCCAAAGAATCCAGCACTAATGAAAACAGCTAATTCATTTTTTAATCGAACAAAAGAATACTGAACTTGTGAAGATACATCCTGTACAAATGGTCTAAATACTTTTGTAAACAGTGCCCAAATGAATGGGAGTGTGATTGCAAGTAAGGAAACGACTGTAATCATATTAACAGGTAGCAAGTAATCTAGTAAGAAGGATAGAGAAATTAAGACCACACAAAATATAAAAAAGGGTTTAAGCGATTGTCTGTAATGAGATGAGGAAGTACGCTTATTATTCTCAATGATTGGGTCATTAGAAAACTGTATTCTTTTAAATAAAATCCAACTAATTAATAGTGAAATAATTGCTAAAATAAAACCAAAACCACCAATATCAAACCAGGATAAATCAAATAAAACAAGGATAAGTCCAATATTTACAAAGTAAGGTGACCATAGCATACAAAAGCCAAAAGCTCTCATAATGTTTAAAGTTATTTTTTTATCTTGATAATATGAAAAGCTTTCAGTAGAAATTCTTTTTACAATCGCAATAGAGCCATAATTTAAAATCACCCCCGTCATAGCTGTTAAAAAATAGCTTAAGCGATAGGGATGCTGGGCTCCAGTAGCTTCTTTTTCTTGCACTTTTTCCTTTAATGCTGATAAATAACCTGAAGAAGACATAAAGGTCCCAATAATGGGGATCAGTAAAAATAAGGATAATAGATTCATATTTTCACCAAATCCAATGATTGCCTTAGTAATTGGAACAGATTGAATGATTAAACAAATAGTTCCGATCAAGATTAAGGTGCTAATGATGATTCGATTGGCAACAGAAATATAAAAATATGAGAAGATTAATAAAATAGCACCTAAAACACTATATGTATATTCAAGAATGCTACTCAAAAAAAAGTTAGATATCACATATAACACGGTTGTTACATAACAAAGTACACCTAAAATACGTGATGATCGTTGTAGTTCCATATTCCCCTCCTTAAAACTTTCTTCAAAACAGCTGGTTCCCTTTATATTATCATGAACTCCATCCTATTTTGTTACAAAACCACTTTTTAAGCTCCATTTTAATATGAAATCACAAAATTACCACATTATTACATATTTGTCTATATGCATAATTATAAATAAAATAATATTGTAAATTTTCTAAAAATTGGTTGATTTTTCAAGAAACCTGTTTTATAGTACTAACAATAGTTTCATTTTTCAGTAAATTAATGATCATTAATTACTCAAATATGAGAAGTCTTGTTACATATTCTACGAATTACATCCAAGATTAACGCCTTCTATACGAAAGGGGGTAATTTCCTTGAATGGTCAGATCGATGACTTAGATAGGGGAATTATAAAATGCCTATCAGCAGATGGAAGAATGTCCTTTACTGAAATAGCGACACAGTTAAATGTCACGGAAAAAACAATAAGGAGTAGGTATAAAAACCTATTAGACCATGAAATCATGCAAGTAGTAGGTGTTGTCAATCCTACTGCAATTGGTGTTAAGGCTGGAGCTATTATTGAATTGAAGGTCGAATTGGTAGCGTTGGAATCGGTCATTGAAGATTTGAAAGATCTAAAAGAGGTTAGATTTATTACCACTGTTTCAGGAAAATATCAGCTAATTATACAACTTGCTGCCCCTACTCACGATGACTTATCTGTAAGCTTTAAACGGATTCGAAATATCCAAGGAATAGTAGAGATGAATAGCATCATTCAACTTCAAGTGTATAAAAATACATTTCAGTATATTTAGACTATTAAAAATATAAAAGGATGTGTTTTAATGCTAGAACATTGGAAAGCAAGTTTAGAAGGTTTATATGATCAGATGGTTGAGTGGAGAAGAGACTTTCATATGCATCCGGAATTATCGTTTCAAGAGGAAAAAACTCCTCAAAAAATTGCCGAATATTTAAAAGGTCTTGGTATTGAAGTGAAAACGGGAGTTGGTGGACGAGGGGTAGTCGGCACAATCCGAGGTGGAAAACCTGGAAAAACGATTGCCCTACGTGCTGATTTTGACGCACTCCCTATCAATGACGAAAAGGATGTCCCTTATAAGTCTACCGTACCTGGAGTCATGCATGCATGTGGTCATGATGGTCATACTTCCACACTTATGGGAGTTGCTAAGGTATTATCTGAAAACCGAGAACATTTACATGGAAATGTTGTACTTATCCACCAACATGCAGAAGAACTAGCACCAGGTGGGGCAATTGCAATGGTGGAGGATGGTTGTTTAGAAGGGGTAGACGTTGTATTTGGAACACACTTAATGTCAAACGCTCCATATGGAGGATATGCCTATAGAAAAGGTGCAATGATGGCAGCTGGTGATGCTTTCGTTATTAAGATTCAAGGTAAGGGCGGTCACGGGGCTTCACCACATGAAACAATTGATGGCATAGCCATTGGTACACAAGTGGTTAACCAGCTTCAACATATCGTTTCAAGGCAAATCAATCCATTAAAGCCAGCTGTTGTTTCAGTAGGGTCTTTTCATGCAGGAGCTGCCTTAAATGTAATTGCTGATTCAGCTGAAATAAAAGGTACTGTTAGAACATTTGATCCCGAAGTTAGAGACCATATTGAAAAAGAAATAAAACACATTGTGGAAAGTGTATGTTCAGCTTTTCATGCAAGCGCAGAAGTTAGCTACAAAAGAGGATATCCTGCTGTAGTTAATCATGATAAAGAAACAGATGTTTTTGTAGATGTCATGAAAAAATCAGTTGGTGTAGAGGGTTTAATGAATATTGATCCTATTATGGGCAGTGAGGATTTCGGATACTTTATACAAAATAAACCAGGTATGTTTTTCTTTACTTCAGCAGGAAATGAGGAGATTGGTGCGTGTTACCCACATCACCATCCTAAATTTGATTTTGATGAAAGAGCGATGGTAATGGCTGGGAAAGCACTCCTATCGATTACCCATCACTATTTAGTAGAGAAGGAGAATAGTGAAGAGAAGTTTCTAGCTGAGCAGGCGTAAGCAGAATAGATAAAGCAAGGGGGGGGCGAAAAAGTGGGAGAGTATTTATTGAATGTTGACAAGCTTCAAACTGTTTTCAGAACAGGGAAAGGAGAGGTGACTTCAGTAGAGGAAGTAAGCTTCAAGCTTAAGCCAGGTGAAACCATCGGAATCGTTGGAGAGTCTGGTTGTGGTAAGAGTGTTACATCACTATCCATCATGAGGCTCCTTGGAAAGCATGGATTGGTAAAAAACGGTTCCATTCATTTTAATGGAAAGGATTTAGCCAAGATTCCTGAATCAGAAATGAGAGCTATACGTGGGAATGAAATATCAATGATTTTTCAGGAACCGATGACTTCTCTTAATCCTGTATTTACAATCGGAAATCAGTTAACTGAAGGAATAAGACTTCATATGAAGCTAGGCAAAAAAGAGGCAAGGAACTATGCGATTGAAATGCTAAGTAAGGTAGGAATCCCTAGACCAGATGCAATTATGGATGAATATCCACATGCCTTATCTGGTGGGATGAGACAGCGCGTTATGATTGCGATGGCACTATCCTGTATGCCGAAGCTCCTGATTGCAGATGAGCCGACAACAGCTTTAGATGTTACGATTCAGGCGCAGATCCTAGAGTTGATGAAGAAATTAAGGTCACAATCCAACACCGCTATTGTGTTAATCACTCATGATTTAGGTGTTGTTGCGGAGATGGTCGACCGGATTATCGTGATGTATGCAGGTCAGGTTGTAGAAGAAGCCGATGTTTACACTTTATTTGATGACCCGAAGCATCCTTATACTAAAGGTTTAATAGGTTCCATTCCACATATTGAATATGATGCAGAAGAAAGGCTTGTTTCCATTCCAGGTGCTGTTCCAAGCTTACAAAACATGCCTTCTGGCTGTAGATTTCATACTAGATGTGAATTTGCAACCGAACGCTGTGTACAGGAGCAACCAAGCTTAATTCATACAGATGAGTATGAAAACCACAAAGTACGCTGTTGGTTGGTGGAGGAAAGTAACGTAGATCAACCAGGGGAGGAGGTCCAAATATGAGTGTGCAATCAGTCATTGATGTGGAAGAAGCAGGCACAAAGACTGCCCCTTTGTTACAGGTTCGTGATTTAAAACAGCATTATCCAATTACAAAGGGAATTCTATCTAGAACAGTGGGGCACGTAAAAGCTGTTGATGGTATTTCATTTGATATTTTTCCCGGTGAAACCTTAGGCCTGGTTGGTGAGTCTGGCTGTGGGAAATCAACGACAGGGCGAGCGATTGTTCAGCTTGAGAAACCGACTGAAGGGGAAATCCTTTTTGATGGCCAGAACTTAACGAATCTATCAGTCTCAGAGATGAGGAAGGTCAGAACGGATTTGCAAATTATCTTCCAAGATCCTTATTCTTCCTTGAACCCTAGGAAGCGAATTGGTGATTTGCTCAGTGAACCCCTTTTATTCCATAAGCTTGCCAAGCCTTCTGAGGTGAAAAAGAAAGTAGCAGATATTTTAGAAATTGTTGGATTACCAAGGTCCTATAGTAGTCGTTATCCACATGAGTTTTCTGGTGGACAACGTCAGAGAATAGGAATTGCTAGAGCCCTTATTCTAAATCCAAAATTAATAGTTTGTGATGAACCTGTATCTGCACTCGATGTTTCCATACAAGCTCAAGTGTTAAATCTATTAAAAGATTTACAGAAAGAGTTTAAGTTAACATTCCTTTTTATCGGTCATGGATTAGGTGCCGTCAAGTATATAAGCGACCGAATTGCCGTTATGTACTTAGGTAATATCGTGGAAATAGCCACTACAGAAGAAATCTTCAAAAAACCAAAGCATCCTTATACGAGTGGATTGCTCAGCGCTTACCCTATTCCAAATCCCCATATGCGAGGACGTGAAAGGGTCGTGATTGAAGGGGATGTACCAAGCCCGGCAAATCCACCTAAGGGGTGTAAATTTCATACCCGTTGTCCGTTTGTTCAAAACAAATGTATTGAGGAAGCGCCAGCTTTAACGGGAGCCAATCACTCCGTTGCCTGTCACTTTCCATTAAACGAATAGGAATGAAGGGAGGGTAAAAAATGTTTCAGTATATTATTCGACGAGTGTTAATAGCCATTCCGGTATTGATTGGGGTAACCATCTTTAACTTTTTCATTATTAATCTAGCACCGGGTAATCCGGTTGATATGTTTGTGAATCCAAACATGTCAGAAGCTGATAAGGAAGCAAAAAAGGAAGCACTTGGATTAAATGATCCATTATGGGAGCAATACGGCAGGTGGATGGGGAATATGGTACAGGGTGACTTTGGCTATTCCTTTGCCTCATACGAGCCTGTTATGAATAATATTATGGACCGGATGGGACCAACCATTTTACTTATGGGAGCAGCATTAATTATTGCCTATCTTATTGCCATTCCTGTTGGAATTCTGAGTGCGACGAGACAATATTCCTTTATTGATTATTTAACCACTTCTGTATCATTTTTAGGTATATCGATTCCGAACTTTTTCTTAGGTCTAGGCGCAATCTATGTTTTCTCTATTGTATTTAAGATTCTTCCAACAGGTGGAATGACTACCCTCGGCTCCTCTGGAGGTTTTATGGATGTATTTATGCACTTAATCCTTCCGGCCACTGTGCTAGGGACTGCGATTGCAGGAAACATGGTTCGTTATGTTAGATCCAGCATGCTAGAAGTTTTGGGTCAGGATTACCTCAGAACCGCACGTGCAAAAGGATTACGTGAGTTTCTAGTAAATAATAAGCATGCTTTAAGAAATGCATTAATTCCAATTGTCACAGTAATAGGATTAGATATTCCGATGTTGATTGGTGGAGCGGTAGTAACAGAACAAATATTCCAGTGGCCAGGGTTAGGTCAGTTAACAATTCAGTCAATTGGTTCACGTGATTATCCAACACTAATGGCTCTGAATTTCTTAGCTGCATTTACAGTCTTGTTTTCTAACCTTTTAACTGACGTCATGTACTCAGTTGTGGATCCTCGGATTAAATACAACTAAGGGGGGAAGTAAATGTCATTGCCAAATTTAGATGTAGATAAATCCCAGGTTGTGATCAACACAGCTAACCAAGAAGGTTTAGGTAAAGAGGAAAGCTATCTAAGGGTTATAACGACCCGTTTTCTTAAACATAGGCTTGCTGTTTTAGGCTTAATCATGTTTGTAATCATTGTCTTAATGGCTATATTTGCTCCTCTTATTGCTCCTCAGGACCCTTATGAGGTTGGTTATGAGTTTGAAGCAAAGCCTTCAGCGGAACACCCACTTGGAACAGATCAAGTAGGGCGTGATGTATTAAGTCGTTTGATATATGCATCAAGAGTCTCGCTATCAGTTGGTGTCGGTGCTGTTGCTATTTATGTAGTAATAGGAACAATACTAGGTGCAATGGCTGGTTATATGGGTAAATGGGTAGATATGCTAATCATGCGTATCACTGATGTATTTATGTCATTCCCATATCTAATGGTTATTCTAGTGTTAGTTAGTGTGATGGGGCCGAGTTTATTTAATATCATTCTAGTTTTAGGACTGCTTGGTTGGCCACCGATTGCGCGATTAGTCAGGGGAAGTGTGTTATCTCTTAAAGAAATGGATTATGTTAAAGCGGGGGTAGCATTAGGATATACAACACCAAGAATCTTACTAAATCATATTTTACCTAATGCAATTGCTCCGATCCTCGTTAATGCAACCTTTGGTATTGCATTTGCGATCATTATGGAAGCATCGTTAAGTTTCTTAGGAATGGGAGTTCAACCACCTACGGCAAGTTGGGGGAATATGTTAACGGAAGCTCAATCGTTAACTGTATTAGCTCAGCAGCCTTGGTTATGGGTTCCGCCGGGATTAATGATTGTCTTGGCTGTAATTTCTATTAACTTTATGGGTGATGGCCTTCGTGATGCAGTTGATCCAAAAAGCTTTAAGTAGTTAACACTTCTTATATGTAACTATTAAAAAAATGGGGGGAAAAACATGAAACACTCAGTTCAAAAGCTATTGAGTTTACTAGCAATACTTTCTTTATTATTTATTGCAGCTTGTAGTGGTGCGACAGATCCAGCAACTAGTGAGGAACCTGCAGAAGGATCTTCTGAACAACCGGCGACTGTCGAAGGGGACCCAGGTACCATGTTTATCGGGTTAGTTAACCCACCTACAGGATTCAACCCTATTAACTCTGGAGACGTAGCGGCGATGTTTATTCAAAAGTTCTTCCAGGATACGTTATTAGAAATGGATGGACCTTTAAACTTCGTACCCCGCTTAGCCGAATCATTTGAATCGACAGATGGACAGAATTATACGATTAAAATCAATAAAGATGCTGTATGGTCTGATGGAACTCCAGTAACAGCAGATGACTTAGCGTTCACAATTAACACAATTGCAAATCCAAAATCAGAAACATCTCAAGGTGCTAATATCTCCATGCTAGATGGCTTAGAAGCTAATGGTAAGTTACCTGAAGGCCAAACAGAGCTTTCTTCTATTAAGGTTGTTGATGAAAAGACAATTGAATTAAAGACAGCCGTACCTGTTGATCCTAACTATATGAAGGAAATGTTTGGACTGAACATTCTAACATTACCAAAACATATTTTAGGTGATGTACCGGTCGAGGAGCTTGCTACACATCCATATATGCAAAACCCTGATGTAACAAATGGAGCATTTAAATTTGTAAAATATGAAAAAGATCAATACGTAGAACTAGAAGCTAATCAAGATTATTATGCTGGTTTGCCTGAACTTGAAAAATTATTTATCAAAATCATGCCAGCTCCAAACTTAGTTGCTCAGCTACAAACTGGAGAACTTGATTTTAACGTATCAAAAGGTATTGGTAAAATCGCTGTTCAAGATTACGATACAGTAGCTGCCTTTGAACATGTTGAAACATCTGTAGAACCAACGATTGGTTTCCAAACAATGATGTACAATACTGATAAATTAAGCACAGAAGTACGTAAAGCACTATCTATGGCAGTTGACCGTCAGGTTTTAGTAGATAAGCTATTAAAAGGATATGGTGAATATATTGATGGACCTTATTCTTCTGTTTCTCCATTCTTAGATAAGAGTGTGGGAAGTATTGATTATGATCCAGAAGCTGCAAAGAAAATGCTAGAAGATGCAGGATTTGATTTCAGTAAGCCATTAGAACTAGTTGTACCAATTGGTAATAAAGTGCGTGAGCAATCCGCTCCGATTATCGCACAAAGCTTAGCACAAATCGGTGTTAAAACGGAAATTACAAACTATGACTTCCCGACAATCATGCAAAAAGGTGCAGCTGGAGAATTTGATTTACTTTTAATCGGATTTACATTAACACTTGATCCTGATGTATCGAGCGTATACTCTACAGGATCTACTTATAACTTTATGCAATACAGCAGTTCTGAAATGGATAGCCTACTTCTAAAAGGTAAGCAAGAAGCAGATCCAGAAAAACGTAAAGCGATCTATAGTGATATACAAAAGCTAATCATCGATGATATTCCTGTTCTAACGTTATATTCTGACCATGACTTTGCTGGTGTGAATAAGCGTGTTGAATTTGGTAAGCCAAAAACATTTGGTACGCACCACGACCTACAAAAATGGGCAGTTAGTGGGGCAAACTAATCGTTTTACCTGAAAATGAGAAAAGACGTCGTTCCTACGACGTTTTTTCCTTTTCATTTCATAAAGGGAGGGATTTCATGTTCACAAGGATTAATGGTTGTCAGATTTATTATGAAGTACACGGAAAAGAAGATGGTAAAGCGATATTTTTTATCCATGGTGCTCCAGGTTTAGGTGATTGTCGTGCAGACCTAAGTGCCTTTCGTTCTCTTGGTGATGAGTATAAACTAGTGTTTTTAGATATGAGAGGATCTGGTAGATCTGAAGAGAAACCGCCTTATACACATGAGCAATGGACTTCAGATATTGACGAATTAAGGAAACATCTCAGCCTTGAAAAGATTATGATTCATGGTGGCTCATACGGTGGGTTCCTATCACTTGTATATGTTCTTCATTATCAAGAGAATGTTTCTCATGTGTTTTTAAGGGATACTGCTGCTAATCAGGACTATCATCACCTCTCCACAGAAACAGCACTAAAGGCCAACTTACCTGGAGTAACAAAAGAAGTCTTAGATCGGCTTTGGAAAGGAGAGACTGAATCCAATCAAGATCTTAAAGAAATTTTCGGTGCCCTTTTACCACTTTATACCGTCGAACAAAATCCAGATCAAATTCAAGAAAGAATTGACTCGATCTATTACCACTATGAAACTCACAACTATGCTTTTAAATTTAACCAACCAACTTACAATTTGCGAGATCAGCTTAAACTAATTCGTGTTCCCGTTCTTATATCTGTAGGAAGACATGATTGGGTAACGCCAGTCGAGTGTTCTGAAGTATTGGCAAAAGAAATACCTTTTTCGAAGCTCTTAATCTATGAGAATAGTGGCCATTCACCTCATGCCGAGGAAAATGAGAAATATCTAAAGAATCTACGTCAATTTATCAATGAAACCTCAAATGAGGAAGTGGCTCAATGAATTAACAATCAATTCAGGAAAAAGAGACTTATAACGAGAGGAAGATGAGAAATGACAGTCACAATTATTAAAAATGGTAGATTAATAGATGGTAATGGTGGGGAGCCGATTGTGAATGGAGCTATTGCATTTGAAGGTGAAAAAATAGTCTATGTAGGTAAAGAGTCTGAATTGCCCCCTTTTAATGGAGAAGTAGCTTATATTGATGCAGAAGGAGGAACCATTCTCCCTGGATTTATTGATACTCATGTTCATATGATGCTTGAATACGAGCCTGTAGAACAACGATTAGCGACTCCTTTTTCATATAATTTTTATAAAGCCATTAATTATATGAAAAATACAGTCAATGCTGGAATCACAACAGTCAGAGATTGTGGTGGAACAGATGTAGGCGTAAAACAGGCAGTCGAGAATGGAATAATAGTAGGCCCGCGTATGCAGGTAAGTATAACGGCGTTAACAACAACGGGTGGTCATGGTGATTCATGGACTGCCTCCGGACAAACGGTTAAACTCCTACTTGATGAATATCCAGGGATGCCGAGCGGAATTTGTGATGGTGTTGAGAGTGTTAGAAAAACTGTGAGAGAAATCCTACGAGCAGGTGCTGATGTGATAAAAGTACATAGCACAGGTGGAGTATTAAGTCCAACTGACCACCCTGAATTTACACAGTTTACGATCGAGGAACTAAAGGTAATGGTCGAAGAAGCGAAATTCCGTCGAGGATTAAAAGTAATGGCACATGCACAAGGTGCGGAAGGTATTAAAAATGCAATTAAAGCTGGTATTCATTCAATTGAACACGGAATTTATATTGATGATGAATGTATTGAGTTGATGCTAGAAAACGGGACCTACTTAGTTCCGACTTTGTTAGCTCCTGTTTCAGTTCTAGAACTTGCTGAAAAAGTTGGTATGCCTGAATGGGGAGTAAAGAAGGCGAAAGAAGCAATCGATGCCCACAGAGAAAGTATTGCAAAGGCTTATAAAGCTGGTGTAAAAATTGCTATGGGTACAGATGCAGGGGTTATGGCACACGGTACGAATTTACGAGAGCTTGCGTTAATGACAGATATCGGGATGACTCCTATGGAGGCAATTGTTGCTACAACAAAGGTGGCTGCTGAATGTATGGGGTGGGAAGACCGAATTGGAACCCTGGAAGCAGGAAAGCTAGCAGATATTGTGATTAGTAAAACTAATCCAATCGCAGATATTCGTTCATTAGAAGATCATGACAACATTAAAGTGGTGATCCAAGGTGGGAAATTATTGAAATCCTCACCAGTTGCAGTTCAAGCTACGGTGTAGGTATGTGGGACATTCGTTACGTCTGGGAATAATTAACAGCCTTTCAAAAAGAGTGTTTTGTCTTCGGCAAAACACTCTTTTATCATTTATTATAAATTTACATAAAAAAAGGAGGATTTTTTATTAGATGGGAGGAATAGGTAATTAAATTAAAATACGATTTTTTCTAGGGAGGACCAACCTATGAAAGCAAAGTTAACTCCTGCTAAAAGAATTTTTATTGCCTCAATTACAACTCTCTTAGCTATGTTTGTTGTCGCCGGGAGCCTTTTATTATTTGGTTATTTAGATGACATGATCGAAAGTAGAATCATTACATTTATCGTGAATATCTTTGTAGCCATTATTAATATTTCAATTCTGTCATTTCTACTTCGGAAATTAGATGGAGCCGATATTAGAGATTTAGGCTTCAAGATTGATCGAAGAGGACTAGTCTTTGTTACAGTAGCCTTTGCCTTAACGGTAATCTTAATTGTTAGTTACGTGGGACTATTAATCAATTTTGGTCTAATTAGTGGTATTTTTAACAAAGGATTATTAAGCGAACTAAATTTTTATTTATTGGTAGTAGGTTCATATTTGGGTTGGATCGTTGCTGCTTCTCATGAGGAAGTATTAACAAGAGGATATTTCATGAAGAATCTTTCCCATCGGAAAATAATTTCAGTTTTATTAATTTCATCATTTCTTTTTACAATCATTCACATTCCCTTTAGAGGGGTCAATCCTTTTATGTTAGTAACCTGGTTTCTGGGTGGTATTTCATATGCTTACTTATATCTAAAATCAGGAAGTTTAACCATATCAACACTAGTTCACGCTATTCATAATCTTACTAATGATCTAGCCTTCTATAATATTGAATCCTTTTCATTATTTAGTTTAGGGGAAAACCTTACCTCCATTTATAAAGGAATCTATGAATTGCTATTATGTGTGGTCATCGTTTTATTAACTTACATGTTTTATGGGAAGAATGGTTTTTTTACACCAGCAAGCCATTTAAAGAATTTTTGGGCTAAAAAAAATAAAATAGATATAGACACCGAAGAGTCTACTAATCTACCTATTTAGTAGGTTAGTGGGAGATATTGAAACTATGAATGGAGATAAAGAGTATGTCTTTAACAATTAGAAAGATAACAGAAGAAGACGAATCATTTATTCTGGGATTATCTACAAGGTTTACTGAGTTTGATTTCATGGAGTGGAGAGATTCTAAAAAGATGCAAGATGCCCAATTAATAATGGCAAAAGAATCTATTACTAACTTAGATGAAGACTCTGATATGTTTGTGGTTGAGGATGAAATGAAAAACTTATTAGGATTCCTTCACCTAACGAAGAACATTGACTATTTCACTGGGGAAAGTCAAGGTTATGTATCTTCTATCGTTGTTTCCAAAGAGGGAGAAGGCAAGGGGATTGCAAAATTGCTAATGGATAAGGCGGAAGAATGGTCAAAAAGTAAAGGCTATAAACAATTAACTTTACATGTATTTGCTCAAAATGAGAGAGCCGTGAAATTTTATGAAAAACTTCAATATGAAACTGAGATTATAAAGATGGTTAAACCATTAGATTAATAGAATCAAGAAAACCAAGATGAATGAGCCTCTTGGTTCTTTTCTTTAAGCTGTGTTAAAGTACAGTGTTGATTTCTAGCAGGGTTGATTGAAGTGGAAGGACGCGAGACTCCTGCGGGAGAAGCGTGGTGAAGGAGACCCCGCAGGCGGTAACGCCGAGGAGGCTCCCGAACCCGCCCGCGGAAAGCGAGTGTCCTGGAACGGAAATCAACAACAAACATTAACAGAGCCTTTCTTTAATTCCTAACTATGGTAAATAAACATTTTCTTTATTTTGCTAATACTGTCTTTTTCCGCCAATATATACATGATATCACCAACAAGTACTCTAGTATCACCACGGGGAGCGATCAGCTTGTTATTTCTTATTATCGCATTAATAACTACATTTTCTGGAAGAACTACCTCTTTAAGTGGTTTATTTATAAAAGAAAGATCATCTCTAACTTCTACCTCTATAATTTCTGCATTGGATTTACCAATCGATACAAGCTCAAGAGTATGAGGCGAGCTCACCCTTTCATTACCCTTTAATCCAAGTCTAGTAGCAAACATAGGAATGGTTGATCCCTGAATAAGCGCCGAAGTTAACACAACGAAGAATACAACATTAAATATAAGTTGGCTATGCTCGACACCTGCTATCATTGGAAACGTAGCTAATACAATCGGTACTGCTCCGCGAAGACCGGCCCACGAAATAAACACCATTTCTTTCGTATTGAACTGAAAGTAAGGAATGGATGAGAAAACTGCAATAGGGCGTGCAATAAAAATAAGTATAAGCGATAAAAGTACTCCCTTCCAAATCATGTCCCAAGTCATTAATTGGGAAGGGAATACTAACAATCCTAGAATGATGAACATGACAATCTGCATCATCCAGGCAAATCCTTCATTAAATCTGAAAATCGCATGGCGATAGGTTAAATCTCGATTCCCTATGACGATTGCCGCAACATAGACAGCTAATAAACCACTAGCATTCATCATGGCCGTTACACCATACGTTAGGATGGCAAAGGCGATTGCAAGTACAGGGTAAAGTCCACTTGAATCTAAATTAATCGAATTGATTGATTTTGAACCAATCCATCCAAAAATAAAGCCTAGTACTAAACCGATTCCCATTTGCCAGAAGAATGATAAAATTAAAATGAAAATGTTCGCTTGGTCATTGACAATTAATTGAATGACAGACAACGTTAAGAACACTGCCATTGGGTCATTGGAACCTGATTCAGCTTCTAATGTAGCTGAAATCTTATCTTTAACATTTTGACCTGTTAACACAGAAAAAACAGCTGCTGCATCCGTTGAGCCCACAATAGAACCTATCAGAAAAGCTTCAAGCCAGCCGATCCCTAATAGCAATTTTGCACTAACCGCAACCAATACGGTTGTTATAATTACCCCGATCGTTGCAAGGGAAAGTGCAGGTTTCGTTACTTTCTTAACCGAACTCCATTTAGTTTGAAGACCACCCTCGAATAGAATAATCACTAATGCAAGTACACCAATCAGTTGGGCGATATTAGCGTTATCGAAATAAATAATACCTAGAACATCACTTCCCATTATGATTCCGAGGATAATAAACAATACAAGAGCGGGTACTCCAAGCCTTGTTGAGAATTTGGTCGTAATGACTCCAAGTAGTAATAATAATGAGAACAGTAATATGAAATAATCCGTATCAAAGTGATGGAGCATAGGGACCTCCTTGTAATTTGCAATTTAAATAAGCGCACAAATATGTATTTTATTATTATACATTAAGGGATTAATTGAAGGTAGCGATAGCTAAACCTGAGCATTAAAAACATTAGTGTGAAGTCCTTTAAGGATAAAGGTTTTACGGGTCTGTTTGTTGAATTTAGACTTAAACTAACAATTGTTTTGTATATAGTCAGACGCATTATATTAAGAAAAGGGGGAGATTTTATGAAAAATAAACAGTGGAAAGTAGGTATCTTTTTATTTGATGAAATTGAAGTTCTGGATTTTGCTGGTCCTTTTGAGGTTTTTTCGGTAACTAGTTATGAAAATGATGATAAACCTTTTATTGTCAAAACCATTTCAGAGAAAGGAGAACTGATTCATGTCAGAAATGGATTAAAAGTTCAACCAGATTACGGATTCCATCATATGCCCCAGTTTGATATTGTTATTATTCCTGGTGGGCTGGGGGTTAGAGAAAGAGAAATTTACAATGATCGTGTAATTACGTGGATCTCAGCTGAAATGGAAAAGGTCCAGCTAATGACATCTGTTTGCACAGGCGCCCTTCTTTTAGCGAAGACAGGTATTCTTAATGGTAAAAAAGCGACTACACATTGGGCTAGTCTTGAACGATTCAAAAATGAATTTCCAAAAGTGGATGTCCAAGAAGGTGTGAAATTTGTGGATGAAGGTAACGTTATTACATCTGCTGGAATTTCTGCCGGTATAAATATGTCCTTTCACATTGTCAAAAGATTAGTGGGTGCAGAAATCGCGATGTCTGCCGCTAAAAGAATGGAATATGATATTCATTTGTAGGGTGTAATCTATGAAATTTATTTAATTTTTGGGGGAAAAGAAATGTCAATTCCAGTTGTTAAAAGATACATTGATCAATATCAAAGCCAAGTGGTTAATTTAATACTTGAAATACAACAAGAAGAATATAAGATTTCTATTACAAAAGATGATCAACCAGATTTATTTCAAATTGAAGAGTTTTACCAGTCAGGTAATGGAGATTTTTGGGTAGCTATTTATGAAAATTCAGTGGTGGGGACAATTAGTTTATTGGATATAGGTAATGACCAAGTTGCCTTAAGAAAGATGTTTGTAAAAAAAGAATTTCGAGGAAATAGCTTTCAAACTGCTAATTCATTATTACATACTGCAATCAATTGGGCACGCCAATGTAAAGTGAAAGAGATTTACCTTGGAACAACTCCACAGTTCCTAGCGGCGCATCGTTTTTATGAAAAGAATGGATTTATCAGTATAAATACTGAGGATTTACCTAATCAATTTCCTGTTCTTGACGTTGATAAAAAGTTTTATAAATTTAACCTAGAGACTGCCCTCTTATAGAAGAAATCTTATGACACTAGACTTTCTTGATGGGAAGGCTGTGTAGTTTATAGTAGCCTCATAATATTTTTTAGCAAGGATAACCTAAGGTAAAAGGAAGATTAGGTTTATGGGAATATCCTTTATAATGTTTCATTACCACATAATATGTTACGGTATAAAATAGAGGTGAAAAAATATGACTGGTACAAATCGTCAGGCTATCAAACAAGGACTAAAAGTTAAGGTTGTACAAAAGCAAGATCAACGTACTGGAACTCTTACTGAAGGAATCGTTTCAAAAATACTTACCAATTCAACAACCCATCCACATGGAATCAAGGTAATGCTGACATCGGGAATTGTTGGAAGGGTAAAGGAAATTATAGAATGAGCTAATCATTCAAAAAAGGTAGGAATCCAAAATGGAAACCTACCCAAAATTTTTCTGGTTTTCAACTAACTTTTGATTATTTCTAATCTCAAGAAACTCTCTAATTCGAGGTCCTGGTAAGGGAGCGCTAATAAAATATCCTTGAGATTCCTCGCAGTATTCTTTTGTTAAAAACTCGAACTGCTGCTCTGATTCAACGCCTTCAGCTACTGTTTTTAAATTCAATTGCTTCGTTAAGGTTAAGATGGCTTTAATTATAGCATCGCCACTTTGTATTCCGATGTCTTGAATAAATGACTTATCAATTTTCACGTAATCAATTGGTAGCTGCTTTAAGTAGCTTAATGAGGAATATCCAGTTCCAAAGTCATCAATAAAGATTTTTACACCAATTGCTCTTATTTTTGATAAAGTTTCTATGATTTCATGCTGATTTTTCATCATTTCGCTCTCGGTAATCTCTAAGCTGAGCCATTTTGGTTCAAGTTGAGTCTCCGTTAATATACTATTCACCCGTTCAGTAAAATCATGAAGCTGTAATTGTTTTATTGAAACATTGACAGCAACCCTTGTCACGATGAGGCTTTCTTCCTGCCACTGTTTATTTTGTATGCAGGCATTTCTCAGCACCCAGTCACCAATTTCATTGATTAAGCCGGTATCTTCAGCAATTGGAATGAATTCTAATGGGGGAATTGCCCCTAATTCAGGGTGATTCCATCTAAGCAAGGCTTCAACTGCTCGAATTTCATTCGTTGATAATTCAATAATAGGTTGATAGTGAAGCTCAAACTCATTTTGTTCTAGTGCACGTCGTAGATCATTCTCAAGTCGAATACGATGGTCTGCTTTAGTGTCCAACTCTCGCGTATAAACAGCATAACCGTTTCTACCATTGGATTTTGCCTGATACATTGCAAGATCTGCCTGCTGAAGGAGAGTGTGGTAGTTCTCACATGCTCCAGTAATACTTATACCAATACTACTCGTAGTCGTTAGTACCATATCATTTAATTCAAAAGGCTTTTCCATAGCTTTTATAATTCTTTCGGCAATCTCAATGGGTTCATTATTATCGTTAAGATCTGGAAGGAGAATCGTAAACTCATCCCCACCTAATCTAGCAACTGTATCAGTTTCTCGAACTTGACTTTTTAGGCGTTCTGCTACTAATTGTATAAGTTGATCTCCCGTTTTATGGCCGAACGAATCATTGATTAACTTAAATCGGTCGATGTCAATAAACATAACTGCCATTTTCCCAGCTTGCTTTGTATAACTAAATGAGTGAGATAATCGGTCTTCAAATAAGCGTCGATTAGGAAGATTTGTAAGAGGGTCATAATAGGCAAAGAAATTCGCTTGTTCTTCTGCCTTTTTCTTTTCTGTTACATCCTTGCCAATCCCGTATACACCGACGATTTCATCATTTACAATAATTGGAATGCTTGCACAGGATAATTCTACTCTTTTTCCTTCTTTATCTAATATAGCTATCTCAAATTGCTGTGTGTTTCCCTTTTGAGCTTCGCTGAAATGATTCATTGCCTCTGGGATATCTTCTACAACAATAAAAGGAGTAAAGGATTGACCAATAACATCTTCGGGCTTGTATCCCGTGATGTGCTCACAAGCAGGATTCATGGATATAATTTGGCCATTTAAGTCAATAGAGTAAATCATATCAGAATTATGGTAGAAGAAAGACTCATACCGTTTTTCACTAAGTTTTAATTGTTCTTCTAAAATAACCTGTTTTGTCACATCAATAATTGATCCTATAATGATATATGAATCAGAAAGCAAGTGGCTGTAAACTTCGAGATGAACTAAATCCCCGTTTTTTTTCATACCCTTCAATCGGTAGGCTGTTTTTAACTTAGCCTTTTCAAGTCCGTTTTGAATAATATATTCGTACGAGTCAAGATGGAAAAGACCAGCTAGTGTAATACGATTGTTGGTGAAATCGTCAACTTCGTAGCCAAATAACGTTGAAAAAGCTGGATTCACATAATTAAATTGTTCCTCTTGATAAATAAATTGAGGTATTAAAGAATGTTCGATTAATTCCTTATAAAAATTAGTTGATTGCATATTTATTCATTCCTTATAGATGGTCTTTTGACTCTGTATAATTATTAAATATAGTGGATATTAGATTGGGAAATTAGAATAATTCTATATATAAAGACTATAATCAATAAATATATCCGTAAATAGGAATCAGTTCCTAAAAGTAATGTCAAGATGTTAAATACCCTATATCTACTGAGAAGAGCAAGGGAATTAATTGTTAAATATTCTCACATGGAAGAGGCCTAACTAGAAGCCTTGATGTATACTAATTAAACATCTAAATAAGGGGGATTT
Organism: Bacillus sp. AK128; assembly: GCF_053903075.1. NCBI lineage: Bacteria > Bacillati > Bacillota > Bacilli > Caryophanales > Bacillaceae > Bacillus > Bacillus sp. AK128. The sequence continues at coordinate 2,274,430 of NZ_CP096379.1, forward strand.
TTTATGATAATTGGGACTGACGGCCTTCAAAGAAGAATTTCAATAGCTGCCAAACGAGAAAAAGCCGATTTAGTTATAAAGAATGGTGGGGTCGTAGATGTTTTTAATCAAGAAATAATTTATGAAGATATTGCTATTGCGGACGGAGTTATAGTAGGGATGGGAGTTTTTGAGGGGATAGAAGAGATTGATGCGACAGGTAGATTCATTTGTCCTTCCTTTATTGATAGCCATGTACATATTGAATCTTCCATGGTTATACCTAGTGAATTTTCCAAAGTGGTAGTTCCTCATGGTGTAACGACTATTGTTGCGGATCCCCATGAAATTGCGAATGTTAGTGGAGTGGAAGGGATTCAATTTATGCTTGATTCTTCGGAAAACCTTCCTTTAAATGTATTTTATATGCTTCCTTCATGTGTTCCTGCCACCCCATTTGAAAATGCAGGGAGTGTACTAACCGCAGATGACCTCCGCCCCTTTTATCAGCATCCTAGAGTTCTAGGGCTTGGAGAAGTCATGGATTATCCATCCGTGCTTCAATGTGATGAAGGAATGCTCAAGAAATTGTCAGATGCTATTAAGTTAGGCAAGAAAATAGATGGTCATGCTGCAGGGCTAGATGCTAAAGCGTTGAATGTATATGCGACAGCAGGGATTAAAACTGATCATGAAACGGTCTCGGTACAAGAAGCACTAGAGCGTTTACGAAGAGGAATGTACCTTATTATAAGGCAGGGTTCCGTCGCTAAGGATTTACCAAACTTAATTGAGGTGGTTACCGACAAAAATGCGAGAAGATGCTTGTTTGGAACGGATGATAAGCATATTGATGATTTGATTCATGAAGGTAGTATTGATCATAATGTTCGATTAGCAATCAAACATGGGGTACATCCAATTAATGCTATTCAAATGGCCTCTCTAAGTGCTGCTGAATGCTATGGTCTCATAACAAAAGGAGCTGTTGCACCTGGCTATGATGCTGATCTATTAATTCTAAATAATTTAGAACAAATTGAGATTGACCAGGTATACTCTAAAGGAGTATTGGTAGCTGAGAAGGGGAACTATTTACCCGCTGATGTAATGTCATTGGAACCTCCTACTACTATTACACAAAGTATCAATATAAACCCAATATCAAAAATCGACTTGCAAATTAAGCTAGAAGGAACTAATTTTGCTCATGTGATTGAAATCATACCTAATAGTCTGGTAACGAAGCATGTAGTAGAAGAGGTCTCGGTTATAAATGGAGAGTTTGATTATTCAATAGTTAAGGATCAATTAAAACTAGCTATTTTTGAGAGACATCATCGAACAGGAAATGTAGGACTAGGGATAGTAAAAGGACTTTCTATTAAAAATGGAGCAATCGCAACAACAATTGCTCATGATTCCCATAATTTAATTGTTGCCGGGACAAATGATGAGGATATTTTGTTTGCAATCAGTAGTCTAGAAGAACAAGGAGGAGGTCTAATTGTTGTGGAGAATCAAAAAGTTCTAGCCTCGTTACCGCTTAAACTAGCTGGGATCATATCTGGTAATCCATATCAAGAGATTTACAATCAGCTCCATGAAATTAAGGACGCTCTAAAAAAAATAGAGGCATCTGAACAATTTAATCCATTTTTAACTCTGTCATTTCTAGCATTGCCGGTCATACCGGAACTAAAATTAACGGACATGGGATTGTTTGATGTTAAGAGTTTTAAGCATATCGAGATTGCTTCAAAGAACAGGGAGGTATAGAGTTGTTCGATTCCCATATACATCTTGATCAATATGAAAATATTGATCAACACATTGCTAGCTGGATGATAGCAGGTGTTAGCGGTGTGATAGCAGTTTCGTCTGATCTCTCTTCCTCTTATCGAACCCTAGAGCTTCAGTATAAATATCCGAATTTTGTCCATGTAGCAGTTGGTTTTCATCCTGAGAGAGAACTTCCAACAGACTCTGATTTTAGAGAATGGGAAGCACTTGTAAGCAGTGAGCGGGAAAGAATTAGTGCGGTTGGAGAGGTTGGCTTGCCACATTACCAGTTAAACGAATTACCAGGTACAATTGAGCATTATCTCGAATTTTTTTCAGAATGTATAGCAGTTGCCTCACGTCATGAATTGCCAATTGCTCTTCATGCAGTTCATGACAAGGCATTGATGGTATACAACGTATTACAGGAGTACCAAATTAAAAATGCCCATTTTCATTGGTTAAAGGCTCCGCCTGAAGTGGTAGATCTCATCGTAAATAGAGGTTATTATATATCGGTTACTCCAGAAGTATGCTATCGAAATCGGGACCAAGTCTTAGGTAAGAACGTCCCACTATCACAGCTATTAATTGAAACCGATGGTCCTTGGAACTATAACGGTCAGTTTCGAAATCAAGAAACTTCACCACTGTTTTTAAAGGAAATCATTTCTTCTCTTGCCTTAATAAGGGGGCAGGCTATAGAAGAAATTCTTGAAAAAACCATTCAGAATACAATTAAATGTTACCGTTTGAATCCTTTTAAATAATCCTGTTCTTGAAAGAGACATAATAAAAGGGCCTAGGACAAAATCTAATACACCATTACCAGATCCGAATAATCTCTAAATTAGTCTACCTATTAAATATAATACTGTTTTCGTTTTTTTCATTCTTATTAACTAGTTAAGCTGGAAAAACAGGGTTGTTCCATTGCGCTGCAGCCGCTCGCTTTCCGCGGGGAGGAATCTGAGCCTCCTCATAGAAAAGTGGAAGTGCCCGGTTAGCTCCGACAAGCAAATGTTCCTACATCAAGAAAAGGGTGCTCTTTCCCATTTCTTGATGTAGGGTTATTTGACCTCGAGGAGCTGGGCACTGCAACTAGACAAGCTACGCCTGCGGTGTCTCAGCCTTTCCTCTATCTCCCGCAGGAGTCGAGCGTCTTCCGCTCCATTCCACTAGTTTTAAAAAAAGAATGCAATTATAAACAAATCAATAAAAGTAACTAAAAAGACCCGAACTAGCAGGTGAAAGATACATCAAAAAATCACCTAATTGTTCAGGTTTTTCACTAACTAAAATACATATGTCCCAGCCTCTTTTTAAAGGAAGGCTGTGTTAAACCTCGTTGTTGATTTTCGTTACAGGACACTCGCTTTCCGTGGGGCGTGCGGTGAGCCTCCTCGGCTGCGCCTGTGGGGTCTCACCTGTCACGCTACTCCCACAGGAGTCTCGCGTCCTTCCACTTCAATCAACTGTGCAAAAAAATCAACATTGTACTTTAACAGAGCCTAAAGGAAAAATCTATGTTTAGTAATGAGTTATTTTTCTTTAGTTGCGATTCATAAACTTGCACTAAATTTTCTTTTTCAGTTTCATTCAAGGTTGAATACTTTCTATTCATTATAAATAAATGCCTTAATTCTAAGAAAGATTGAAAATAATCTATCCATAAATAATCAAACAAGTTTTCACTCTCATATCCAGTTAGAAACTCTGTGATGAAAAAGTTTGCAAAGTCATTTCGATCCTTAGGAGAGATTGAAAAATTAAAGGTTTCATTATAAAGAGTCTTTGCTATATCATTAATAAACCAGCTATATTCTGCATCATCAAAATCAATAACTGTCAAAGAGTTATCTTTCATAAGAAAGTTTTGATGATGAAAATCAGAATGGATTAGACCGTAATGATTAGAATTTGATGGTAATGAAATGATATGTTTTTTTATTTGCTCATATTTTTTTTTGAATGTAGGATGATTTGAAGTTATTGTTTTTAAATATTTATTCTCAAACCAATGCTTCCGTTGCGATGTGTGAGGAGGAGAGTATACTTTTGATACTCTATGAATCTTCCCCATACAGGCACCCCAGTTTTGAATAATTTGAGGGGTGAAGTCTTTCTGATCAAGCAATCGTCCAATTGCCTTATGGAAAGCAATTATTGAATAATAGCTATTTCCGTCGATGAATTTTTCGACAAAGATTCCATTCTTTGAATGAATAGGGACAGATACTGGGACGTTGGATTGAGACAGAAAGTGAAGCCAGTCTGCTTCAGCATTTACTTCTTCATGACTTCGATGGTTATCATGAATAATCTTTAGAATATATTCTTTATCATCTGAGCAATAAGAATATACAAAGCTTTCGTTTCCGTCTAAATTTTCAAGTGAATCTGGGTCGATTTTATATAACTGAATAACTTCCATTAGTAGCTTTTGATTCAGTTGCTTCATTGTACATCACTCCTGAACCGCTTCTTTATTTTATTATTTCCCCAACTTAACTTTAACTTGCTATATAGGGTTGTTTTTTCTTGGTTTTAACAAACAACCTTTTATTACTAGTTCCAATATAAACGCCTGTCAGTACAAATGCCGCACCAATTCCATGTGCCCAGGTGAACGTTTCTCCTAAAAAAAGGGTGGCCATGATAACCGCAGATAGCGGCATTACGTTAATAAAGATAGAAGCTTTTGCGGCTCCGACTTCCTTGATGCCATTGTAATACATAACGAAAGAAATAACGGTTACAAACACGCTCATATGAATAATCGCAATCCATGCATCAAAACTTGCTAGTTGAATATCCTGCCAGCTTGTCTCGATGAAGGCGAAAGGGAATAACATAACTGTTCCAAATGCTACAGCATAAGTAGTGGACACAATTGAACTGAATTTTTTTAACACAATCTTACCAATAACACTATATAAAGCCCAACTAATAACAGCGCCGACTAATATAAAATCAATGGGTTCAAAACCGAGTCTGATGAGCGAAAGAAAATGACCTTCAGTTACAATAAATGCTACCCCAGTCAAGGCAACAATCATCCCAATGATATTATTCTTGGAGATTTTTTCTTTTAAAAATAATCCCGATAAAATAACAATTAATACAGGATTAGACGCAATGAAAATTGAACTTTTAATCACGGGTGCATGCTTACTTGCTAGAAAAAAGAAAATATTATACAGAGCAATGCCGGTTAGTCCAAGTATGGCAAATAATCCATAATCCTTTATGGTTGGTTTAATTCGCTTCTTATCCATCACCCACATGATTGGAAATAAAAGAATAGCTGCTCCTAAAAATCGTAAAAAAGCAACGGTTGCTGGTTCAAAGCTTTGAACTGCAAATTTACCTGCTATAAACGCACTCCCCCAGGTTGCTGTTGCGATTGTTAACATCCCATATGTTAGCCAAAGTTTCTTATTCAATTCAATCCCTTCATTCTTTGCAAATTTTATAGTTGTATTGTAACATCTTTTCGTAACTCGAAATAACTTTTTTTCATATTAAGTTTCTATTTTTCCTCCTTTTAAATGATTGTGAAAAAGGGTCGATTGTCTTATAGTACTAGTAGGTATGGTAGTTTAGTAGGTTAATGGAGGAACAATCTATGAAGAAGCCTATAATAGGAATCACGGGTGCTTATGTAAAACATAATCAACATATGGAAGGGGTGTATGTTCATCATGATTACCACAGAAGTGTGGCAGCGAATGGTGGACTCCCAATTATCCTTCCTTATATAAATTCTGAGCTTGCCATTGAGATGATCCAATTATGTGATGGGATTATCTTAAGCGGAGGAGAGGATGTCGAACCCTCCTTTTACGGAGAAGATCCACATATTCATTTAGGGGCGACTATTCCGGAGAGAGACCAAGTGGAGATAACGATTGCAAAATATGCTATTGATCATGATATTCCACTATTGGCCATCTGTAGAGGTGTGCAAATCCTCAATGTAGCCTTAGGGGGGACGTTGATACAGGATATCCCTAGTCAGTCAAAGGACCCTATTCAACATTCACAAATTGTTGACCGTGGAAGGGATACGCACTGGGTAAACATTACTAGTAGCAGTAGGCTTTATTCAATATTCGGTAGTGAAAAGTTGCGGGTAAATAGCTTACATCACCAGTCCATTCATACACTTGGTAAGGATTTATGTGTTGTCGCTATCTCTTCTGATGGAATTATCGAGGCAGTTGAATATACAAAGCCGTCAAGATTTACTCTAGGTGTACAATGGCATCCTGAGTCTATGACAAAGTCGAATGAATTAATGAATGAGCTGTTTGTTGAATTTCTCAAATGTAGCCAAAAGGCTATTACTCTATAATAACAACAACCAAGAGATTACTAGAAAGTAAGGAGTTTTAAAGATGAAACTAATATCTTGGAATGTTAATGGTCTAAGAGCCTGTGTGAAAAAGGGGTTTTTGGAGTATTTTCATGAAATGGATGCAGATATATTCTGTGTTCAAGAAACAAAACTACAAGAAGGCCAGATTGATTTAGAGCTAGACGGATATTATCAGTTTTGGAATTATGCTGAGAAGAAGGGGTATTCAGGTACAGCGGTCTTCACAAAGCATCCACCATTGTCTGTTTCCTATGGAGTTGGAGAGAAAGAAGAGCAGACCGAAGGAAGAATTATCACTCTTGAGTATGATAACTTCTATTTAGTAAATGTTTACACTCCTAATTCACAAAGAGATCTAGCTAGACTTCCTTTCAGACTGGACTGGGAAGTTGAGTTAAGAGCATACCTACTAAAATTAGAAACTGTGAAACCAGTCATCCTTTGTGGTGATTTAAACGTCGCTCATCAAGAGATGGATTTAAAGAATCCTAAATCTAATAAAGGAAACTCTGGGTTCACAGAAGAAGAACGAGCAGAGATGACGAAATTACTAGAATGTGGATTTATTGATTCTTTTAGACATTTGTATCCAGATAAAAAAGATAGCTTTACATGGTGGTCGTATATGAGCAAGGTAAGAGAAAGGAATATAGGATGGCGAATTGACTATTTTATCCTATCGTCCAAACTACAAGAGGTATTAAAAGATTCCCAAATTCACTCTACTGTTTTAGGAAGCGATCACTGTCCAGTTTGTATTGAATTAGATTTGTAGACATTCACAAAAGCGATCAACTAAAGAAATAAGAGCTTAGTTGATTGCTTTTTTATTTTCTGGCTGTGTTAAAGTACAGTGTTGATTTTAGCAGAGTTGATTGAAGTGGAAGGCCGCGAGACTCCTGCGGGAGAAGCGTGGTGAAGGAGACCCCGCAGGCGTGAAGCGTCGAGGAGGCTCCCGAACCCGCCCGCGGAAAGCGAGTGTCCTGGAACGGAAATCAACAACTAACTTTAACAAAGCCTATTTTTAAAGGGGAAATTTAAGTTAATACTTAAATTCAGACAACTTCTATAACAAAACTAAAAATGGTAATATAATCATAATTAGATAATATTACAAGATTTGGAGTGACTAAAGTGGCAATCAAGTTAGATATGGTTGGTATTGTGGTGAAAGATATGAAGCAGTCATTGGAATTTTACCGGACACTGGGGTTTAACATTCCTATAGAGGCTAACGAGGAGCAGCATGTTGAAGTCAATCAGGATGGTGTTCGTTTAGCTTTTGATACAGAAGAGATTGCAAGAGGAGTGTATGGTACTGGAAGCTTTGAGAAGGAACCAACTGGTCATCGGGTGGAACTTGCCTTTAAATGCAGTACCGCTAATGAAGTAAATGAACTGTGTGCGTTAATTGTTGAAAAAGGATATAAGCTACACAGGGAACCTTGGGACGCCTTTTGGGGACAGCGTTACGCAATTGTTGTAGATCCGGATGAAAACCTTATCAGTCTATTTGCTTAAGAGAAGGTAAAAAAGGCGGATTTTTCTATTTTAGTTCTTCTATAATATAGAGATAAAAGTTTCTTATTTCTATGATTACCAGAGTGGGGAAATTTAAATACTTCTTTATTACTCAAAACATTGGGGGGACTCAATGTTTTTTCTTATTGGAGTGTTAAAGGACAAATAAGGCATTTATTTTAAGCGAAAAATAGAAATCTATAGATAAATGAGAATTTAAGTTTGAATGTTCAGAAAATAATGTCAGATATATGCTATAATATCATCAGTTAATTTAGTAAAGTTGTTAGGTAGATTGATTATTTTACATACTAACCATTTAGTTAGCTCGGAAATGAAATCGCATACAAAATGTCAGGAGGAATCACTATCATGGATCGTCCAATTAATAATCTTGTGAATGAGGCAATTGAAGATTTATCAAAAAGAAAACAGCAAGCAAGTTTAGGTGGTGGATTAGAAAAAATTATCCGTCAACATGAAGCGGGGTTTTTAACTGCAAGAGAAAGAATAAACAAACTAGTTGATAAGGATTCTTTTATGGAATTGGGAATGCTTAATCATTCAGAAATAGTCGGTTTGGAGAATAAGTCGGCTGGAGACGGATTAGTGGTTGGTATTGGCAAGATAGGTGGCAGACCAGTAGTCGTACAAGCGGGTGATAAGACCGTTTTTGCTGGAACAGAGGGCACGGTTCATATTAGGAAAGCTAAAAAGATTCATGAATATGCATTAAAGCGGGGATTACCTATGTTTAATCTTCAGGAAGGGGGAGGATTAAGGATGCCAGATGGTATGGGGTCTGATGGTATTAGTGATAAGCTTTTCCCTAATGAGATGCTTACACATAGTCGTCAGGTCCCACTCATTACGGGAATATTGGGCGATAGCTTTGGAGGACCAACATGGGCAGCAGTATCTTCAGATTTTGTTACTCAACTTAAAGGGACTTGTATGGCAGTAGCCGGACCGAGAATGTTAGAGATGGCAACTGGACAAAAGGTGTCTACAGAAGAATTAGGAGGCTGGGACATACATGCCAGTCAAACCGGACAAGTGGATTTATTCTCAGAAACGGAAGAAGGATGTATTGAACAAATGAAGGAATTCTTTTCGTATATGCCTTCAAATGCCACAGAAGAACCACCTATGAAGGCAACTGATGATGACCCCAATCGACTTCTTGAGAACATTTCTTCGATTTTGCCCGACAAGGCCAATAGAGCCTACGATATGAAAAAAATTATTGCTGAAATTGTTGATGACCATCAGTACTTTGAATTTAAAGAACTCTTTGGTCAAGCTTTAATAACGGTGTTTGCAAGGCTTAACGGAAGAGTAGTTGGTATAGTGGCAAACCAACCAAAAAAATACGCTGGTGCTGCAGGTGTCCAAGAATGCGAGAAAGCGACAGATTTCATATGTCTATGTGATTCCTTTCATATCCCACTGGTTTTCTTACATGATACTCCTGGATTCAGAATTAGTAATGAAGCAGAAAAACTTAAAATCCCTACTAAGATTATGGTGTGGAACCAAGCGTTAGCTCAATCTACTGTACCAAAATTATCGGTAGTAATACGAAAAAGCATTGGAGCAGCCTATGCAAATATGTGCGGTCCTACGATGGGAGCAGACTTAGTGGTAGCATGGCCAACAGCCGAAATTAATTTTACAGGGCCAGAGGTTGGGATAAATGTCGTGTATGGCCGCCAGTTACAAGATGTTGATAATCCTAAAGAGGTAAGAAAGGAACTATTAGAAAAATGGGCCTTTGATAGTTCTCCTTACAAGGCAGCAGGGAAGCATTTAATTGATGACGTGATTGACCCAAAAGAGACTAGGAAATTTCTATGTCTTTCCTTAGAGGTAGCTTGTTTAAAAAATGGGTCTATGAGCGAACGTAAATTAGCAAACTGGCCAACTGGCTTTTAATAGCTTTCAGAAAAAGAGGGTTAGCTGAAACTGTTTGGAGATAAGTAATCCAAATAAAAAACTACAGACTTGTGTAGATCTGTAGTTTTTATTTGGAATACATTATAAATCATGTTCTCTATTTTCGCATATTAAAGTGAGCATTTAATTGACCGCGAAGCATTTGATTGCGAACATCACTTTTTTTCATTTCGTTGATCATATCCTTTTTAATCTCAACTGTTTGAACACCCTCTTCACGTTTATCCGCAATTTTTAACAAAATCTCAACATCTGTGAAAGAATATACTCTTGTTCCTCTTTTTGTGCGTTCGGGAAACAACAAGCCACGCTCTTCATAGTAACGAATTTTTCGTTCGGATAGTCCGGTTAATTCACTAACAATTCCAATTGTAATGACTTTCTTATCCTTATAAGAAGACATAAGTCCTCCTCCTTAACATTCTCTGTTTTAACTCCGTAGACAAAGGATATTAATTTTAAAAATAGTAATCTTAATCTATTATCTAACTTTTCTAAAAAAACCTCAATCTATATGTAAGATATTCTGACATAATTTGTGAGGTTTTGGTCAAAAGAGGGAGCTGAGGTACTTAAATTAGGAATTGCATAATAAAAAAGCCATCCTGTACGATGGCTATTAACGTTTCTTTGTCTTCTTAAACATCTCTTCAAGTTCCTTTAGTGTATATGAGTAAGGATTCTTCTCGGAAGATTGGAATACACCCTCGCTTTGGAGTTTTGATACATAGTATTGTTTCAGTTTTTCTACTGCAAGTAGAAGCTGTGTCATGAACTCAACCTCCTTTTAATGGTTTTGGACAGTTCTGAGGATTTCGTAGGCTTTTGACCCTAATAATTGAATTAATTCTTCAAACAACTCATCTCTTTTTAAATCTAATTCAATGATCTCTTCTGCTAATTTGATTCCTTTTGTTTGATCCATAACTGAACCTCCATTGGATTTATTTGTCGTACTATAGATTAATAGCTGTCAAGTTCGTGTATCGGTTTCTTGTTCAGCTTTCCTTTTAGAATTTTATATTACAAACAGCTTAATCGAAATAAGATGAAGTTTCATTAGGTTTGTTAGGATATCTGACAATGTTTTGTAAAGCTTCATTTTCTTTGTAAAGTAAAGAAACATTAAGAGGAATTTAGTGGAATTAGAGGAGACGAGTTGGGTAAAGGAGACTCCGCAGGCGATAAGTGGCGAGGAGGTGTTTTTTTTAGATAGTGGGGGGTCAACAACAAGGTTTACAGAGAAAAAATAAAAAAAGGCAATGGTAGCCTTTTTTCACAAATTGTATATTCTTTTAAAATTGTTAAGTATTTTTCTTTGTTCTTCAAGTGAGCTATCTGGCGCAACCTCTAATTGCTGCAAACGTTTTACTACTTGATTATAGCGGTGTTGAAGAATAAATTGCTGAAAGGCCATATGGAGATGAATATCTCTTACATTATCTGCTTTCATTCTAAGAGCAGAACTCAAATTATCATGAGCCATCGTTTTGGCTGTATTTCGAAGCTCTAAAGCAATCTCCTCTTCTGACATCTCAATTGTACTTGGGTTACAATTAATAGTTACAGGTTCTATATCGTTTAAACTTGCGACGGTAATTGTTTCATTAATTCGATCGTCGATGAGTGATAACATTACTTTCACGTGGTTTTTCATAATAACAAATTGTTCATAGATGGTTTGTTTTAGTTGTGGATCTTTTGTATGGCAATAGTAAGTCTTTAGCTTTGGTAATACACCCTTGTGAACAGATAAGTGTTCTGACATAAGACTTAGATCTATAGCTTTTAATATCAACCGTATCAGCCACCCTTCCTACAATTAAATATATATAGAAATTTTGTAAATCATGTATGGAAAGTTATATGCTGGTCAAAATATATGTTATGTTTCTTTTAAGTATTTAAGAAATGGTTGCTTTTGGTTGCAGATAAAGTGAATTGGGTGATATATGGAGAAGCAGAGGGGTTTATACCTCTGTTTTTTTGCTTTGAAAACATTTAATCTAGGAATCGAGTGGGATAGTCATCTGTATAAAGTTGAGTTATTATATTAATAATACTATTCTAATAAAATTGAGGAATTAATAATGACAAGACCATATGAAAGCACTTCCTTTGAAGAAATATCTAATGAAGTTATCCAGTTGTTAAAGGATTCCATTGAAGTAAATACAGTATTTATTGCTAATAATGACAAGAAATTTAATTATATTATGAAAGCGTATAACAGAGAATATGAGCTTTTGCAGGAAGGGGATACTTCACCGTTTGATGAAGTACTTTGTAAATTGGTTGTGGATCAACCTGGGGAGCCAGTAGTGATTAATAGTTTGCGAGAACATTCTCTTACAGAATCACACCCTATTACCAAGAAAATGGGTGATGGCTGTTTTTTAGGGGTGCCTATTTATACGGTAAAAGGTCGGAATGTAGGGACTGTATGTGTTTTTGATTCAAAACCATATCATTTTAAGCCTTTAGAAATTAGGTTAATCAAGACATTAGGTGGATTATTGAGTCAGTCACTAGTATTACATGTGCTGAATAATGAGTTAGAACAAAAGCAAGAAAAGATGGAAAATGATTTGCAGGTTGCTCAAGAAATTCAACAGGTAGTGTTACCGAGTTATTTGGAAACGGATGATCTTATCATAAGAGGGTTATATAAGCCAGCAGAAAAAGTTGGTGGTGATATGTATATATGGCATGAATTAGGTGATCAACAATACGCGGTAATGATGGTGGACGTTTCGAGTCATGGTTTACCAGCTGCGCTTATTTCAATGTCTATTCAATCGTTATTTCAACAGCAGATTGAGAAAGGTGCAAACCCTATTGAAATTCTATCCCAATTAAATAGCCATATGAACCGTTTCTTTGAGGAAACAGGGCAGTATTACTGTACATGTATATATTTATTAATAGACGTGAGAAATCATCTATTAACATATTTAAATGCAGGGCATCCTGAAGCATATTTATTTTCTAAAGATGGCACGCGTACTCCGTTAACATCTCAAACTCATCCATTAGGTTTTTTTAAGGAGATACAATTAAAGACAACAACGGTTCCTTTAGAAAAAGGAGCTAATCTTCATGTTTATACAGACGGCTTGTTGGAGCTCATTGGCCTGTTAGATTCAGTTAAGTCTAACCGTTTGAACGGGGAAGAGACTCTTCAGGAACTATCTGAAAAATTACCTGATCAATTACCTGATGATTTATGTTTTCTTCATATATCGGTTAAGGATTAATCTTATACAAGATGCCCCCACTTGATTTCATTCAATCAAGTGGGGGCATTTTGTTTATTGTATAACTATATTTAAAGGTTTTGTAAAGGCTTTCAGTTAAGTTGTATATTTATTCACTTAAAAGTTATTCGGATATTTTACTTCGTTAGCAGAAAGTTACGGTATGCGAAGTATGAATGCCGGTATAAAGGTATTTTCTTATTTTTTAATTTGTCAATGAAAAAAATTTACTATTTATAAAAAATAATTGTTGTCAATAAATATAAAAATAATTATAGTATTCTTAAGTTTCAAATATTTTAAAAAAATTAGAAATTTCAGGGGTGGGTCAGTTTGGTTAGAAAGAAAACAAAGGTTTTATCGTTACTTGCAACAGCGTCGTTAGCAATGGGGTTACTTGCTGGATGTGGTGGTGAAACAGCATCTGGTGGAGACAGTAGTGGTTCTGTTATTAAAATTGCAACACAATCACCTTTATCGGGTGGTAGTGCAACGCTCGGGGAAGCTATTAAACTAGGAGCACAGCTAGCCCTTGAAGATCACGCAGACAAGTTTAAAGAAATGGGATTTGAACTACAGTTAGTCCCTTACGATGACCAGGCTGATCCAAAGAAAGGTGTAGCCAACGCAGAATTAATTGGTGCTGATAGTGAAATTTTAGCAGTTGTTGGTCACTTAAACTCAGGTGTTGCCATTCCTTCATCTGTAACTTATGAGAAGTATGCGATTCCTATGGTTTCACCAGCTAACACAGCAACTGATGTTACAGACCGTGGGTTAAAAGTAACAAATCGTATCGTTGCAAGAGACGATTTCCAAGGCCCTGCAGCAGCAGATTTTGCCATTAATACATTAGGAGCAAAGAAAATCTTTATTATCCAAGATAAAACTGCATATGGTACAGGTCTTGCGGAGGCATTTAAGGGTGCAGCTGAAGAGTTAGGTGCAGAAATCGTTGGATTTGAAGGAATTACAGTAGGGGAAAAGGACTTTAATGGTGTACTTAACATCGTATCTTCTAAAAAACCTGATCTTGTATATTTCGGCGGTCTATATTCTGAAGGTGGTTTAATCATTAAGCAAGGTAGAGAAAAAGGAATTGATGTTCCTTTCATGGGTGGAGATGGTTTGGATTCTTCTACACTAGTAGAAATTGCTGGTGATGCTGTTCAAAATACTTATATTACTTCTGTTGCTGGAGATACATTTGCAACTGATGAAGGTAAGAAATTTGCTGAAGACTATAAGACTAAATTCAATAAAGAAGTAGAATCATATTCTGCTTATGGATACGATTCAATGGGAGTTGTATTAAAAGGAATTGAAGATGCAATAAATGCGAATGATGGGAAGCTTCCTACTCGTGAACAGGTTCGTGATGCCGTTCGTGGTGTAACTGATTTCCAAGGTGCTGTTACAAAAGTAACATTTGATGACAAAGGGGATAACGATTACGCTCAAATCTTTATCTATAAGTTCGATGAAACAGCTTATCCTCCTAAGCAAGAATCAGTGGTTAGTAAATAATCTCTACTTAGTTCACAACTAAATTAAGTTTTTAAAATTCATATTTTAAGGATGTAAAAAATTAATAATGGCAAGAGGGTATGCCTTTGGTCATACCCTCTTTTTACTAAGAAGGTAGGTGCATGATAATGCTAGCTGAGGTACTACACACATTACCGCAGGTTTTAATCGATGGGTTAACATTAGGAGCTGTATACGCCATTGTTGCATTAGGTTACACAATGGTTTACGGCACATTAGAGCTCATTAACTTTGCGCACGGAGAAATATTTATGACAGGTGCCTTTATTGGTACGGCTATTTTAATAACAATGACAGGGTTCGGATGGATTGCCGTTATGCCCGCCTTATTAGCACTATTACTTGTCCTTGTTATAACATCTGTACTTACTGGCTTTATAGGGATGGGTATTGAACGCGTTGCCTATCGACCGCTAAGAAAGGCCCCAAAGTTAATCACTTTAATTACTGCAATTGGAATTTCTTTTCTATTGCAAGATATTGTCCGTTTTATAACGGAATTAAAGCGTGGAAACTATATTTTGACAGGTCCAAGTATGTTTACAGATCGAATTGATATTAAGACCTCGACGTTCACTTCAATGTTTAACGATTCTTCATTTAAAGAATCATTTATCATCGTGTTCGTCATTGCGATTGTAATGATGATTTGTCTGGACCTATTTGTAAATAAGACAAAGTATGGCGTGGCGATGCGTGCAGTTGCACAGGATCGTGATACGGCATCATTAATGGGTGTGAATGTAAATAAAATCATCGCCCTGGTATTTTTTATTGGTTCAGCTCTTGGAGGAGCAACGGGTGTATTATTTGCCGTTCAATATGGAACCATTGATCCTTACATCGGGTTTATTTTAGGGTTAAAAGCTTTTACTGCTGCAGTATTAGGTGGTATTGGAAACATCCGTGGGGCAATGTTTGGTGGACTACTTCTTGGTTTACTTGAAATGTTTGCTGCTGCTAACTTAGCTGTTTTAACAAATGGAATGATGGGTGCTGAATACAAGGATGTTTTTGCTTTCGCTATACTAATCATTGTGTTAATTTTCAAGCCAGAAGGCATCTTTGGTAAAGTCGTTGCGGAGAAAGTGTAGGTGAAGAATATGAAATCATATATTGAAAAAATAAAGGATAATAAACTAACACAAGGAATTCTACTAGCCATCTTTATATTAGTAACTTCACTGAGCCTTTTCTTAGCACAAAAATCAGTTATTGCTTTCTTACTATTGCTTAGTTCATTACTATTACTTCATTTTACTAAGTTGAATCATACAACAAAATGGATTGTTGCAGGACTCGTCCTTATTGTCTTATTACCAGTTTCAGCTAGTCAAGGTTCTGCCTATCAATCCTACATGGAAGTAGTAACACTTGTTGGGATTTACGTGGCTATGGCTCTTGGATTAAATATTGTTGTGGGTCTTGCTGGATTACTAGACTTAGGATTTGTAGCATTCTTTGCGGTTGGTGCCTACACTTACGGCATTTTCGCTACTGCTCAGGCTGCTGAATTTATGCCTTTTGGAACCTTTCCTTTAGGTGGAGGAAGCTTCTGGATCTTTATTTTACTAGGATGCTTCGTTGCAGCATTATTTGGGATTCTCCTTGGAATTCCCGTTTTACGTGTAAAGGGTGATTATTTAGCGATTGTTACACTCGGTTTCGGTGAAATTATCCGAATAGTCTTTAACAATCTTGATCGTCCAGTTAACATTACAAATGGTGCAATGGGGTTATCTTCCATCACACCACCTCAATTATTTGGGATTACTTTCATCTATCCTAGTCAATTTTATTTTATTGTTTTAGGGATTTTAGTTATTGTCTTCCTATCAGTAAGACGACTAGAGTACTCTAGAATTGGTCGATCATGGAAGGCTGTCCGTGAAAATGAAATAGCAGCCCAATCAATGGGTATCCATTTAGTTCGTACAAAGCTAACTGCGTTTGCGGTAGGAGCATCCTTTTCAGGGATGATGGGTGTCGTGTTTGCTGCAAAACAAACCTTTGTTGATCCTACGAGTTTTACATTGTTAGAATCTATTACGATACTAGTAATGGTAATTCTAGGCGGGATGGGATCGGTTCCGGGTGTTATTTTAGGAGCTGCCCTCATGACCATTTTGAACATGCAGGTTTTAACTGAATTAACAAACTGGCTTAATCAGTTAAGTCTTAGTGGTGTTATAAGCATTCCAGATGCACTTTCACCTGCAAAAATGCAGCGATTTATATTTGGTGCTATTCTGATTCTATTTGCCTTATATAGACCACAAGGGTTATTGCCAGCCAAAAATCCAGTTTTTAATAAAGAGCTTTTTAAGAAGAAGTCTTCAAATAACACTGATATCCCGGTACAAAAGGAGGGTGCAAATTATGTCCATCCTAACAGTTAAAAATTTAACAAAAAGGTTTGACGGACTTGTTGCCAACCAAGATGTAAGTCTGACAGTCGAAAAAGGTTCTATTACAGCTGTAATTGGACCAAATGGTGCAGGAAAAACAACCTTTTTTAATATGGTAACAGGTGTTTATCAACCTACCGAGGGTAGCATTTTGTTAGAGGATCAATCAATTGTAGGAATGAAACCCCATTCCATTTCTAAGAAAGGAATTGCTAGAACCTTTCAGAACATTCGACTATTTGGAAACATAACGGTCTTAGAGAATGTAATGGTTGGAATGCATAACCATCTAAAAGTGGGTCTAGTAGGTACAATCCTCCAACTACCAAGGTTTAAAAAAGAGGAATTAGCAGCACAAACTGAAGCGTATCGTCTTCTTGAATATGTAGGCTTAGCTAATCATCTTAATGATGATGCCGATAGTTTACCATATGGTGCACAAAGAAGGTTAGAAATTGCCCGTGCTTTAGCGACAAAGCCAAAGGTACTTTTATTAGATGAGCCGGCTGCGGGAATGAATCCAAGGGAAACGAAGGAGTTAACTGATCTGATTCATCGGATTAGAAAAGAATTTGATGTGACAATTGTCCTTATTGAGCATGATATGAAGCTGGTAATGGAGATCTCAGAGCAAATATTTGTGTTAGATCACGGTGAAAAAATAGCCGAAGGAAACCCTGATCAAATTCGAAATAATCCGAAAGTAATTGAGGCTTACTTAGGTAGTGGTGCTACCACACCATCGGTTACTTCTATAGGAGGATAAAGGTATGCCAATACTTGAACTGAATAATATACACGCATACTATGGCGGAATTCATGCTTTAAAAGGAATTACTCTACATGTTAATAAAGGTGAAATTGTATCGCTAATCGGAAGTAATGGGGCAGGGAAATCAACCACATTAAAAACAATTAGTGGTGGAGTTAAGCCGAAAGAAGGAACGATCCTGTTAAACGGGAAAAATATTTCGGAAGTACCTCCTCATGAAACAGTTGTCTCGGGCATTGCACATGTACCAGAGGGTAGAAAGATTTTTCCGAGATTAACCGTAAAAGAGAACCTAGAAATGGGTGCCTTTTCGGTAAAAGATAAAAAACTTATTGCGGAAAGAATGGAAAAGGTATTTCATTACTTCCCTCGGGTCAAGGAACGTGTGAATCAGCGCGGAGGAACCATGAGCGGTGGAGAACAACAGATGCTTGCAATGGGAAGAGCGTTAATGAGTGGCCCCAATATATTAATGTTGGATGAGCCATCAATGGGCCTTGCACCCATTATTGTTGAACAAATTTTCACGATTATTAAAGAACTGAATGAGTCTGGAATGACCATTTTATTAGTTGAACAAAATGCTTACCAAGCGCTTCAAATAGCTAATCGAGGGTATGTCATTCAAACCGGTGAAATAAAAATGACAGGAACGAATCTTGAATTACTAGGTGATGAACAAATTAAGGAAGCCTATTTAGCTTAAGAGGGGCACTAAATAAGAAGAAGAGGCTGGGACAAAACCTAATACACCGGTCTCAAAGCCGAACAAACTCTAAAATTAGTTTACTATCAATTTAATACTTTTTCGTTTACTTTGTTACTGATTAAAGAGTAAAGGTGGAAGGACAAGGTTGTTACATTTCGCTTCAGACACTCGCTTTCCGCGGGGAGGAATCTGAGCCTCCTCGGCTACGCCTGCGGGGTCTCAGCCTTTCCTCTACGCCCCGCAGGAGTCGAGTGTCTTCCGCTCCATTCCACTAGTTTTTTAAAATAGTATGCAAAATCAACTAATTAATTGAAGGTAACAAATAAAGACCCGAACTAGAAGGTGAAAGATACATTAAAAATTCACCTACTAGTTCGGGTTTATCACTGGCTAAAATAATTATCTTCCAGCCTCTTTGTATTTATAGTAACTAGATTTCTATATCCACGCCGATGCTATCAATTCTACCTGCTTCTCGGATGAACGAAGCTACAGCTTGATGATCTTCGTTTGTTGTATATGCATCAAGTGCTGCTTGGTCCTCAAACCTTACCATTAATACAACCTGATATTCCTTGCTTCTTTCAGCAAGATTTAGTCCCGCATGAATTTCTACAATTCCAGTCAACACATTTTCCAATGCTTTAAAACGAGTAACAACCTCTTGTAGAGTTTCAGGAGTTGTTGTATCTGAGAATTTTATAAGTACTGTACGTTGGATCATTTCGATTCCTCCCATTATGTATTACCTGTTTATTTTACAGTTGTATATGAGGGATTTCAATTGATTAACTAAAAAATCGTCATTACGTCAACTTATATGAATAAACTACTATTTTAAGTTCAATCTATGTACATATATATACATTGGAGGCATTATCGTGGACGAATATAAAATTAATCATATGATTGTGGATGAACATTTTCAAGGGGAAGAATCTGTAACGGTTGAATTTACGTATCAACAAAATAATTACAGTATTACCTATAACAAGGAAGACTTTGAAGTGATTAATAGTTGGTACTTTAAAGAGGATCAAACAATACCCGCTAATCTTTCTGATACCATCATTGAATCTATTAGAGAAGAAATAAAGCATATGGTTTAAGAGAAGAGAATGGATAGGGAGAGGAAGTAGTGTTGAAAAAGGGCTTAATCAATTTTGACAAATAATAAGCTCTGTGATATATTTATCTCGAATTAAAGATATATTAATTAAAGATATTGATTGTTAGAAAAAATTCCATTAATTTATATAAGGTTGGAGGAATGAGAAGTGAACGGTTTAAAAGGCGTGCATCATGTTACAGCCATTACAAGTAGTGCAGAGAAAAATTACCAATTTTTCACTTATACTTTAGGGATGAGGTTAGTAAAGAAGACAGTGAATCAGGATGATATTCAGACCTACCATTTATTTTTTGCCGATGATACTGGTAGTCCTGGTACTGATATGACTTTTTTTGATTTTCCTCGTATTCCTAAGGGAGTACATGGAACAAATGAAATTTTTAAAACATCCTTCCGTGTACCAACGGATGCAGCTTTAGAATATTGGAAAGATCGATTTGACCGTCTTGATGTTAAACACACTGGAATTAAAGAACAGTTTGGTAAAAAGACTTTATCCTTTGTTGATTTTGATGACCAACATTATCAGTTGATTTCTGATGAGTATAACAAAGGAGTAGCGTCAGGAACACCTTGGCAAAAGGGGCCAATTCCTTTAGAATTTGCGATTACTGGTTTAGGACCAATTTTTATTCGTATTGCCAATATAGATTATTTTAAAGAGATGATGGAAAAGGTTTTATTATTTAAGGCAGTTGCTAGAGAAGGCTCGTACCATTTATTTGAAGTCGGTGAAGGTGGTAATGGTGCACAGGTTATTGCCGAACACAACGTACTACTTCCTCAAGCACAGCAAGGCTTCGGTACCGTTCACCATGTAGCATTTCGTGTAGATGATCGCACTGTTATCGATGAGTGGAATGAGCGTCTACAAAGCTTTGGTTTTCAGACCTCTGGATATGTAAATCGATACTTTTTTGAATCTTTATATTCTAGAGTGGCGCCTCAAATTTTATTTGAATTTGCAACTGATGGTCCTGGCTTTATGGGTGATGAGCCGTATGAAACGCTAGGTGAAAAATTATCGTTACCTCCATTTTTAGAAGCGAAGCGGGAACAAATAGAAAAATTAGTACGTCCTATTGATACGGTTAGAAGTACGCTTGATCTTAAAAAGGAATAGTCAAAAAAATCTTCCTCTAGGCGAGGGAGGTTTTTTAGTTGACAGAAGTAGTGAATTGGTATAATTTAGGTGTTGTTATATTACGAGCTGTTAAACCGTGGGTTAGCCACTCTCACTTAGCTGGGCCGGTTTCGTATCTTTTTTTAGATATGAAGTCGGCTTTTATGATTTCTAAAGGATACGAATGCTTTATCATTGAAATCACCCGGAGTAAAATACAGAGGAAAATCACCCGTTAATATTCCGAGAGAGTTTAGATTAAGCAACAATGGTTTTCGAAAAGCCATACTACAATACCCTTTCATAAAGGAGAAAAAAAATCCCATGCACTATATTTTTAAAGACCCTAAACAAATTTACGATCCGTTTTACCAGCTTATGACTCCAACATTCCCTTGGGAGTATGAATTATTTCAAAGTAGATCCGTTAAAAGGTTAAAATACCTATCTCATTATGGGACAGGCTCATTTATTTCGGCTGTTAAACATTCTAGGTTTGAGCATACAGTGGGGGTATGGAGTATCATTGCTCATTTTTTTCCGGATAATCATGAGCTACGAATCGCAGCGATTCTCCATGATATCGGTCATCTTCCTTTTTCTCATGCTGTTGAACGTACTCTTGGATTTAATCATCATTTGATTACAGAGGAATATATAAAAGGTGATGAAGTTTCCTCCATTCTAGAGAAATATGACTTTAAGCCTGAAAGGATTATTAATCTTTTAAATGAAGATACACCACTATCCCATAAGACAGCATATTTAAGTGCGGATCACTTAGATAGCTTTTTAAGAGATTCCTATATGTTAGGAAAACTAACTAAACATCCATCAGAGCTAATCAAAAGAATTTCTTTTTCTAGCCACTATGTGGAAACCGATCTTGAACATGGTGTGACCATTATGAAAGCTATTCTAGATGACCACAAAAGTTTTTTAGAACCAACTTGTTTAGCTTTGGATGCTCTTTTAGCTAAGTCCATATCCTTATATGGAAGTCACCACGATGTTCAATTAGAAACGATTCAACAATTGACGAATTATGAGCTATTAGAAACTCTTATTCAGTCGAAGAATAAGGAGATTGATGAATTGTTAGACATTATCATGTACAATCCTGAGAGAATCGTAGTTAGTAAGGATGAATTTACCGGTGCTGAAATGGTTGAGGTGAAAAAGGTATACGATAAAACACCTCTTGTAAACGGTCTCCCACTAACAACTCTTTTACCTGAAGCAGAGTCAATGTTAGAGAATATTCGTTCACTAAAGAGACCATATTACTATTCGTATTAAGGTGTCGGTTAACCATCCAGATTAAGCTATTTCAGTCGTAGCTTTAGTAACAAGGTCTTACATAAGGATGGGTAGTAAGGAAAAATAACAGAAACAAAAAACAAGTTTACAGCAAAGTTCTGTAAACTTGTTTTGCATTTAATAGGTGATCTTTTCTTGAGATTTTTCCCACGTTCTAAATGGAAGATCACCTTGATTTAAATACACTTTTTGCATTGGAATTTTCCGTTGTTCCATGGGTAAGGTAAGCTCTTCATAAATAAATTGATCGTCAAAACCAATTTGGGCGGCTTCCTCCTTGGTTGCAGCATAATAGACTGCTTTTGGTCTCGCCCAATAGATTGCGCCGATACACATCGGGCACGGTTCACAGCTAGTGTATATTTCACAATCATCAAGCTGGAATTTATTCAAATATTGGCACGCTGCTCTAATTGCTTGAACCTCTGCATGGGCAGTGGGGTCATTAGATGCTGTAACCTCGTTTCTTCCTACTCCTATAATCTTTCCATCTTTCACTACTATAGCCCCAAATGGCCCTCCATGATTAGAAATCACATTCTCTGAAGCAACCTTTATTGCCTTTTCCATGTAAAAATACTCATCCATATATTTCGCTCCCTTCTAATACCATACCACTCATTTTGTTTATTAATTTTGAGAACAAATATTTAACAGAGCAAACTTTAAAAAGAGGTAACATTCATTATTCTATATTTCAGTTTGATAATCTCTTAGTTCGTTAGATTTCCTGACACTATTTTTAAAATCACTGAAACAAACGGAAGTTAATTTTTAATTTATTCTTTTTTAATAACTTGGTTGATTGCTAATAGGATTGTTGAAAATATTCTTTGTTAGATAATCTTACATATTTATTTAATTAGTTTACTTTAGGTCATATACTTGTAAAAATAAATATTCTAAAATTTCTGTAAAATTAATTTAACTGTTATTTAGATAGAGGAGGAGATCGATGGAAGATTTTTATAAAATCTTAAATCAACTCGAATTTCTTACGAAAGAGGATGTGCTTGCTACTATTATTGATGTTCAAGGCTCTGCCTACCGAAAAGAGGGGACATCTATGTTGTTTAAGAAAGATGGAACAAAGACTGGATTAATTAGTGCAGGCTGTCTAGAAGAGGATCTCTCTTATCGGACAGAAGAAATTGTGAAAAATGGAGTTCCACAAACCTTTACTTACAATTTACAAGCTGAAGGTGATCAACTATGGGGGCAAGGCGCAGGTTGTAATGGTGTTATAAAGGTATTGTTAGAACCAATAACTGGTAGTTTTACAAGCCATTTAAAAGCTTTAAAAAATCATTTAGCTAAAGGAAACCGGGTTACATTTATTAGAGAACTGCAAGGGGGAAATCCTACATCTTCTTACTTATTTTATTCAAATAATGGTGCCATGTTTGGGGAATGGGATCAGCCATTAAGCCATTCGTTAAAAGGTACCATCTCTACTTTTCATCAAATGAACGTAAAAAGTGGCATACACTATTGTTCTAAATTTTCGACTCATCTTTATATCCATTCATTTAAGCCAAAACCTCGTCTAATCATTTTTGGAGCAGGTCAAGATGCTATACCTATTGCATCACTCGCCTCTAAAACAGGTTTTTATGTCATTGTCTCCGATTGGCGTCCTGCATTTTGTAAAACGAATCATTTCCCTCATGCAGATCAACTAATCGTTGGATTCCCAGAAGAAATACTAAGAGAAGTTAGCTTTACTATTGAAGATTCCGTTTTATTAGTAACACATAATTTTGAAAAGGACCGTGAATATCTTCAGTATTTAACAAATCAGGAGTTAGCTTACCTAGGAATATTGGGTTCAAAGAATCGCACCAAGCGGTTATTCAATAGTGAAGAAATTCCTTCATCTGTTACGAGTCCAATAGGTCTATCGATCGGTGCAGAAGGGCCAGAAGAAATAGCAGTAAGTGTAATTGCACAATTAATCCAGCTTCAAAGGAGTAAGCAAAGGAAAGGGGTGTTGTCTATTGAGTAACAATAAAATCATTGGAATTTACTTAGCTGCTGGTAAAAGTTCAAGGATGGGCCAAGATAAACTTTCGTTATCTATGGGTGATAGTAAGGTAGGGATTTTAGCCTTAAAGGAAGCAGTCAGCTCCACTCTAGACCATACGATTATTGTGACGAAGGAAACACAACCCTCACTTTGGATGACAGACCATTTAAAACAACTCCCGCCTCATAAAAACTGGACGTATATTGCATGTAAAGAAGCAGAGTATGGGCAGGCGCACTCCTTACAAAGTGGAATTATTACAGCGATGAAAATGGGAGCTACTGGAGTAATGGTTCTTCTGGCCGATCAACTATTTCTCACAAAAACTACTATAGATCATCTTATCCATAGATTTAAGGAGAACCAGGATAAAGATTTAACTTTCGTGGCAGCACGCTTCAGAGAAGTACCGAGGCCGCCGATTCTTTTTTCAAAGAGTGCATTCCCCGAACTTTTAACTTTAAAGGGGGATCAAGGAGCTAGGACGCTTATTAAAGAAAAGAAGCTACATGGAATTTTCATTGATTATGAAAATGAAACTGATTTTATTGACATTGATACGAAGGAAGAATATGAAAAATGGAAAGGATCTGTTGCTACATGAATAACCAAGAGGCAAATGTATTGGATTCGACTGTTTGGATACCTGAGACTTTAGACGAGGCTTGGGAATTAAAACAACAGTTTGGTACTTCTTCGGAATATGTGGGGGGTGGCACACTTTTACAAACGAAATGGTTTAAAGAAAAAAATTGTCCACCAAATTTAATAAGTTTACTGAAAATAAAAGACCTCCATGGTTATTCTACTGAGGAAATTAACGGGATTGTGTATACACGTATTGGTGCTTTAGCCACACTTGATCAAATAAAACAAAACCATCAATTATTAGCAGAGACTCCGTTATTAGAGGATGTGATTAGAAGTATAGCTGCTCCTGGTATCAGAACCCAAGCCACTATTGGAGGAAATATTGCTACTGGGATGGGGGATGCTATTCCAGTTTTATTAGTATTAGACGCCCATGTTTCTTTATTTAATGGTAAAAAACATGAGTTAATTTCATTATTTGATTATGTAAAAGGGGTGAAGTTCCTATCAAATGCACTTATTACCTCCATTTATCTACCAAAAAGCAAACCTTCTAGTAAAGAGGTTTATTTTTATAAAAAGGTAGGTCATCGAGAGGCCTTTACACCTAGTATCGTCACCGTTTCTGGTTATTGCCGACTCAATTCACTAAATGAGGTAGATCATATTAAGCTGGCTGTCAGTGGTAGTCGTATTCATCCACAACGTCTCTTACAGAGCGAAGAAGCTTTACATCGTAAAATTTTATCAAGTGAACAATTAAGTAAGGCAATCCTTTCATTAAGAGAGGAGTTCAACCCAGAATCAGATGAACTTTCCTCATCGTTCTACAAGAAAGCAGTCGTCACTAATATCATATACTCAGAGCTTGCTAGACATGTATAAGTAGGAGGGATGTTATGGGGCAAACAGAGAGCCTTGCGAATAAAAAAATGAGAGTTCGTCCGGATGGCCCTGAAAAAGTGACAGGAAAAATGAAATACTTAACGGATCTAAAATTTCCTAATATGTTATATGGGAAAATTTTAAGAAGCACATATCCTCATGCTGAAATTATTTCTATACGGACCGAAAAGGCGAAGCAAATTCCTGGGGTAAGGTCCGTGATTACCTATCATGATGTGCCTGGCATAAATGGATATGGATTGATTTTCCCAGACCAGCCTGTCCTTTGCGAGGATAGAGTACGATGTGTTGGTGACGCTATTGCAGCGATAGCAGCCGACACGGAGGAAATTGCTATAAAGGCTCTAAGTGAAATAGAGGTGGAATATAGGCCACTTCAAGTGATTGAACAACCAGAGAAGGCACTTATGCCTGATTCAATAAAACTGCATCCGAACGGTAATCTTCTTCATGAAGCTTCCTATACAAATGGAGATGTCGAAAAAGGTTTTAGAAACAGTGCTGTAATTGTGGAAGAAACCTATCAATTACCACGACAAATACATGCATATATGGAAACTGAAGGCGGGGTTATTGTACCAGAAGAAGATGGTACACTTTCTGTCTATGTTGGTTCTCAGCATGGTTTCAAAGACCGGTTTCAGTTGGCAAGAATACTTGACCTTGAAGAATCTTCCATCCGTGTTATTTCCAGCCCGATTGGAGGTTCCTTTGGTGGTAAGGATGAATTGAACATTCAACCCTATGCAGCACTATTAGCTCTTATCACAGGCTGTCCTGTAAAAATTCATCAAACTAGGGAGGAGTCTGTTAAAGCGAGTATTAAGCGTCACCCTATGAAAATTACAATGAAAACCGGAGTGGACCAAAAAGGAATGCTACTTGCTCACCAAGTAAAGATTGTAGCTGATACAGGGGCATACGCATCATTAGGACCTGCGGTATTAGATTTTGCTATAGAGCATGCAGCTGGCCCTTACCTGTTTCCAAATATTGAAACAGTTGGGCTATCTGTATTTACCAACAATGGTGTAGCAGGAGAGTTTAGGGGATTCGGTGGCAATCAAGTAACATTTGCACTTGAAGGACAAATAGACCGTTTGGCAGATCAGCTGGGAATGGATCCAATTAAATTAAGAGAAATAAATCTAAGAGGGGTAGAGGATAAGGGACCAGTTGGCCAAAGAATTGCTCCAACAAACGGAGCAGCAGAAGTGTTGGCTTCTTTTAATCAATTAAACTCCACTAAACGATATAAAAGCATCAATGATCCATGGAAGGTCAGAGGGACTGGAATTGCATTAACTATGCATGGTGGTGGACTTGGTGTTGGGAGGATAGACCCTGCTGGTGGTAGATTGTCCTTTACAAAAGAAGGAAAAATTGAAGCTGCTTTTGGGTTTGAAGAGTGTGGCCAGGGCCTTTTGTCTGTAATTGAAACCCTTTTACTTGAAGAATTCCAATGTGGAAAAGAAGAACTCAAAATAACTGTGGGAGATACGGCATTGGTTCCTGTCTCAGGTTCTTCAACTGCATCAAGGGCAACTAGCATGGTTTGGCAAGCTCTTCAAAATATGAAGGAACCCTTTAAAAACCAAGTACTTGAGTTTGCTTCACTAATTACTGGCGTACAGGTGTGTAATCTAAAGCTTGGAGCTTGTGGTATTTGGATTAACGGGGAAGGAGAGAGGGAGGGTCCAATCATTACCTATACCGAGCTTGGAAAAAGCATCCCAGCTGAAAAGATGATTTCAGTTCATACTTCCTTTGACTTTCCAACAAGTCCAGACCCCATCATCGGGAGCCATTATTTATATTCATTTGCTGCTGTGAGGGCAGCGGTAGAAGTTGATCTCTTATCTGGAAGAGTAAAGGTTTTGAGTTTAGATCAAGCAGTAGCAGCTGGTCCTGTCATCAGTCCATTAGGCTTCTTAGGTCAAATTGAAGGAGGAGGCATTATGGCACTGGGATATACATTGATGGAAGAATCGAAAATGAATAACAGTATATATGTCACAGACAATTTTGATTCCTACTTCTTACCAACCATATTGGATGCGCCAAGTCATATGGATATAACGGCAATTGAACAGTTAGTTAAAGGTGATATGCATGGACCAAGAGGAGTAGGAGAGATCGGCACGGTGGCAGTTGCCCCAGCCATTGCTAGAGCAATATTTGATGCAACGGGCTGCTGGGTCAATCAGTTACCAGTATCCCCAGAATATTTACTAAAGAATATTCAACAAGGGGTGATGCAACCATGGATGTAAAAAAACTTCAAGAAACAAAAAATGTATCTGAGTGTAATTCGAGCATGCCGATCACTCTTTTTGTTAATCAAACCAACTACAATTTACAACTGCGCCCTACAAAACCACTTGTTCATGTATTAAGAGATGACCTTGATTTAACAGGAACTAAAATTTCTTGTGGGATTGGCAGGTGTGGGGCCTGTGCTGTCCATCTTAATCATCAACTTGTCCATTCCTGTTTAGTAATGGCATATCAGGCGAACGATTGTTCTGTTTCGACCATTGAAGGGTTAGAAGATGAACACCTTCATCCAATTCAAGAAGCATTTCTAGAAGAAGGTGGATTTCAATGTGGTTACTGTACGCCAGGTATGGTGATGGCCACTAAAGCATTGCTTGATCAAACAACTAGCCCAACTGATGAAGAAATTCAAGAAGCATTATCTGGGAATCTTTGCCGTTGTACTGGCTACGGGGGAATTATTAGATCTGTTAAAAACGCAGTAAAAAAATTAACTGAAGGAGAACAACAAACCATGGAGATTTCCCAAGTGAACAAAATGGATAAGGAATCATTCATAAGTAAGGTGGGATGGGTTTTTGAGCACTCACCTTGGATAGCAGAACAAGCATGGGAATCTAGACCTTTCATGAATAAAGAGCTACTTTTAGAGACGATGAAAGATGTTGTGAAGAACTCTTCATTATCTTTACAATTATCATTATTCCGGGCCCATCCAGATCTGGGAACAAGATTAAAAATGTCAGACATGTCAATGAAGGAGCAAGCTAATGTTGGCTTAGATCAGCTTAGTAAAGAAGAATATAATGAATTTCAATCTCTAAATAAAATATATGTAGAAAAGTATGGTTTTCCTTTTATTATGGCAGTAAAAGGTCAAAACAAAGAGACCATTTTATCATTAATGAAGCAACGAGTAAGTTCAACTTATGATAAAGAGCTGTCGACTGCTCTTCAGGAGGTTTTTAAAATAGTAGACTTTCGCATAAACGATATCATCCAATAAGGGAGTGGTAGGTATGAAGAGAACCATGTATTACGGAAAAGCCGATGTATTTGTGTACAGAACTTATGCAACACCGTTAACTTGTGTGAGCATGATTCCTGAGTCCTCTTTTTCAGGACGAAGTAATCATCTGTTCTGTTTAAATGTTAAGGTTGCTGTAGAGGGGGAGGCCTTCTATTCATCTTTCAAAGATGGAGATAATTCATTGGTTGTTGCAACAGATTCCATGAAGAACTTTATCCTTACGCATGCTGGAGAGTACGAGGGTTCGACACCGGAGGGTTTTCTAGAGTTCGTGGGAAGAAGATTTCTTGAGACTTATCCGCAAATGACCGGAGTGAAAATGTCAGGTGAACATATTCCTTTCGATGATCTTCCTGTTGCAACAGAGTTAGGTTTTGAATCAAGTCCTTTAGTGTTTCGTTATTCTCTAAATGAGCAACCGGTATGTACGGTTGAATTAAAGAAGGTCAATGGAGAAATTGTTGTTAATCGTCATCTTAGCGGCCTAAAGCGCCTTAAACTAATTAAAATAAAGGGAAGCTCCTTCTATGGATTTGTGAAAGATGAATATACTACTTTACCGGAATCGTTTAATCGACCTCTCTTTGTCTATTTAAATATGGAATGGCATTATCATGATATAGAAAATGCTAAAGGAAATACATTTGATGGATATGTGGCAGCTGAACAAATCAGGGATATCGCCTATACAGTTTTTCATGAAGAAAACTCTCCCTCCATTCAAAATCTAGTCTATAAAATTGGTCAACGGATACTAAAGAGGTTCCCACAATTATCGGAGGTTCGATTTGAATCAAATAATCGGACGTGGGAAACGATCTTAGATGAGATCCCTGCCTCTCCTGAAGGAAAAGTGTTCACTGAACCTCGCCCTCCATTTGGGTTTCAATGCTTTGAAATGACAAGAGCGGATATAGAACAGGAGGAGGAGTCATTGTCATGACCCATTCTCTCTCCACACACGTGTTAGATTTGAGTATAGGAAAACCTGGATATGGAATGTTTGTTGAGCTGTGGAAACAAGTTAATCATCAATTTGAATTTATTCAAAAAGCTTGTACTAATAAAGATGGGAGACTAAATGAGCCTCTTCTTAAAGGTGATACGATGGAACTTGGTATTTATGAGCTTCGTTTTTATGTTGGAGATTACTACCGTTTAAAGGGAGAAATGACTGAGGGTTTATTTTTAGAATGTGTTCCAATAAGGTTCTGCATTTCTGATCTGCAATCATCCTACCACGTCCCTCTTTTGATTTCGCCAGGTGGTTATAGTACCTATAGAGGGAGTTAGATTGCGTGAATAAAGAAAAGTTGGTGAGAAACGGACTTGTTTTTTCTGAAGGACGATTTATGAACGTAACGATTCACATCAAAAATGGTAGGATTCTATCACTTTATGAAAAATACAAAGAGCCCTCACTAGACTCATCTGTTGAAGTAATTGATGCTACAGGGTGTATAGTCGTACCTGGTTTTATTGATTCACATGTGCATTTTAATGACCCAGGACGAACCGATTGGGAAGGGATTGAAACAGGAAGTCGGGCAGCGGCTGTTGGTGGAACGACTACCATTTTTGATATGCCATTAAACTGTTCACCATCCATCATTTCAATGGATACTCTTGCTAGAAAAAGAGAGTATTTGAAATCAAAATCTTTTATTGATTATAGACTTTGGGGGGGAATAACTGATACTTCTCTAATAGAAGGAGAGCTTTTTGACATGAGTCGCGAGATTGTCGCATGGAAGTTGTTTATGTCATCTAGTGGAATCAATGATTTTGAGTATGTACGTAAGGGACGGTTACCTATAGCTATGAAACTAGCAAAAGAACATAACAAAATTTTAGCTTTACATGCTGAATGGCAGGAAGAAATTAATCTACTAACGAATTTATATAAAGGATCAGCTATAAATGAACGACGAGCCTATTTGGCAAGCAGACCGGTTTCATCAGAAGAAAAAGCAGTTAGATATTCGTTAGAGCTAGCACAGATATATGGAACGTCGGTTCATTTTGTTCATATTAGTTCAGCAAAGGTGATTAAGCTTATACAAGAAGGGAAAGAAGCGGGTATAGATGTAACAGTTGAAACCTGCCCACATTATTTAGTATTTGATGAAGAAGATTTTGTGAGAGAGGGTGCCTTGTTAAAATGTGCCCCTCCACTAAGACGCAGGGAAGAAGTAGAGGAACTTTGGGAATGTATTGATAACGGATGGATTGATACGATTGGATCTGATCATTCGCCTTGTTTATTTTCTATGAAGCAAACAGATTCTATTTGGGATGCTTGGGGAGGTATACAAGGTGTTCAATTTACTTGGCTTGCATTTTTGGATGAAGCAATCAAGCGTAACGTCAGTTTGGAATCAACACTCTCTTTAGGGACAGCCAATGTCGCACATCGATTCGCAATAGACGATAGAAAAGGGAGCATTTCACCTGGTTTAGATGCAGATCTTGTATTCATTAGCTTAGATGAAGAAACACACGCAAATAAGGAATCCTTTCAATTTCGAAATAAATTCTCTCCATACGAAAATATGACATTTCAGCTAAAGATTAAAAAGACATTTCTTCGTGGTGAAGTGATTTATGACGATCAATTGGGGGTTGTTAATGAACCATTAGGTATTTATATTTAAGCTGTGTTAAAGTACAGTGTTGATTTTAGCAGAGTTGATTGAAGTGGAAGGACACGAGACTCCTGTAAGGAAAAAGGAAAGAGCTTTTTCTCGGGAGAAGCGTGGTGAAGGAGACCCCGCAGGCGGTAACGCCGAGGAGGTAGGTTTTTTCACAATAGTGAAAATAACCTTCAACTACCGCCCACGGAAAGCGAGTGTCCTAGAACGAAAATCAACAACAAACTTTAACAGCCAAAGAGAACATGTAGGTGAAAATCCCTTTTAAAAAAACCATATAAATTGAATGTGAGTCATATAAATGAACAACATGGGCCTTAAGAATGAGGAGGAATTTAATGAATAGAGATAAGGAAATGTTGAATAAATGGATTAACGATCAAAAGGAAGACATGATTGAATTTTTACAAAAACTAGTTCAAATACCTTCGGATAACCCTGCTGGGGATTGCTATCCAATTGCGAACTTCTTATATCAGCAGTTAGAAAGTCTTGGTTTCCATGATGTTTCCCTGGTTGAGGTAGATGAAGCTGAAGTAAAGAAGACGGGAATGATTAGTCTAGCTAGTGTTATTGCTAATACCAAGTTTGGAAGTGGTAAGGGGAGTTCAGTCACTCTTAATGCACACGGAGATGTTGTTCCACCGGGACTTGGTTGGTCAGTCGACCCATATGGTGGGGAGATTATTAATGGGAAGATGTTTGGAAGAGGAGTGGCCGTTTCAAAATCTGATATTGCCGCTTATACATATGCTGTACTTGCCTTAAAGAAAAACCTTCTAAGTACAGAGCTTGATGGTATGATTGATCTAGCGTTTACTTTTGATGAAGAAATTGGGGGAGTACTAGGACCAAAAGGGATCTTAGATCAAGAGCTTATAAAACCAGATCTTGCCATTGTTGCTGGCTTTACTTATTCAGCTGTGAATGCTCATAATGGATGCTTACACTATGAGATTACAGTAACTGGTAGGTCCGCACATGCTGCTTTACCTGAAACCGGAATTGATGCTATAGAAGCCTCTACAAGCGTTATGAACGCATTGTATGAATATCGGAAAACCTTACAAACTAAACAATCATCTGTACCTGGTATTAACAAACCTTCTCTAGTTATTGGACTTATTAGTGGAGGGATCAATACAAACGTTGTACCAGATGAGTGTAAGTTAAGAGTGGATCGAAGACTCATTCCTGAGGAGGATGCAGAGCAAGCGGAAGCGGAGTTTTTGGAGCTTGTTCAAGAGACCTTATCAAAGTTTGAAGGAATAAAAGTAGAGATCAAAAAGATTTTGGATGCAAAGAGTTTTGGGCCAGTACCAAAGGATACCCCGATGATTACTACTCTATCAAATAATTGGAAACTGCTAATGGAAGGGGAGGAAGAATTACCTGTTCATGGTGTGCCACTATATACAGATGCGCGTCATTTTTATGAAAAGGGAATTCCAACCATCATGTTTGGTGTAGGACCAAAGGTGTTAGAGGAAGCTAATGGCCATCGAGCCGATGAGAACATCCGTATCGAAGACTTTCTATTAGCTACCCAAATTATTGCTTGTACATTGTATGATTTATTAGTTAGTAAAGACGTTTAATTATTTTTTACAATAAAAGAGGCAGGGGCATAAGTATTTCAGCCAATGATAAACCCGAACTAGTAGGTGATATTTTGATGTATCTTTCACCTACTAGTTCGGGTCTTTATTGTGACTTTCAATTGGTTTGTTGATATTGCATACAATTTTTTAATTACTAGTGGAATGAAGCGGAAGCCACTCGACTCCTGCGGGAGATAGAGGAAAGGCTGAGACCCCGCAGGCGTAGCCGAGGAGGCTCAGATTCCTCCCCGCGGAAAGCGAGTGGCTGCAGCGCAATGGAACAACCATGTTCTTCTAGCTTAACTAGTTTATTAGTAACAAAGTAAACGAAAATAGTATTAATTTTATAGTAAACTAATTTAGATTGTTCGACTTTGAGACTGGCGAATTAGGATTTTGTCTCAACCTCCTTTTCTTGTAAGAAGGTTTTCTCGTAATAATCTAGAACTTCGTCTTTATTAATTTGGTTACCAATTAAAATCATTATTGTTTCAACCGGGCCAGTACTACTTATTTTTTCAAAAGAAAGTCTTCCAGCAGCATATTGGAAGTTAATAAAACCTTCTTCCCCTTGAACCTTAATGATGCCTTTTCCTCTTATAATATCAGCCGGTAGTCTTTTAAACCATCTTTGAAATTCTTGTTTATTAAAAGTGGGTAGATCCAAAATTTTTACTGCTTTTATACTTGCGTGATGTGCATGTACATGGTCTTTGTGATTACAATCCTCATTATGATCATGATTGCATGAGCAACTTGTTGGTTGGCTGGCATTCACGGTCTGAACTCTTTTTAAATAAAGCTCCGTTACTGGTACATCTCCATAACTAGATTTTAATAACTTTGTATTCGCTGCCGCTAATTTGTTAATTGCAGCTTCCACTTTGTCTAGCTTTTTAGGTGTAACAAGATCTGATTTGTTTATAATAAGTAGAGTGGCACTCATAATTTGTTCTTTAAGTAGCTGTCGAATTTCTTTTGAGCTTGAGAAAATACTTTGATAATCTAGGAAATTACCAGCATCTATTAAGCTTATAATGGACATTAGTTCAAAATGGTCTTGAAAATCAATACTTATCAAAGTGTCCACAATTTCATTAGGATTTGCTACTCCTGTACCTTCAATTAATAATAGATCAACAGGGAGATCAATAAATTGCTTTAACGTTCCTTTTAAGTCCTCTTGGATTGAACAACAAATACACCCATTTAATAGTTCAACCATTTGTTCTTCCTGGAACATATGTTGTTCTACATTAACGTCTCCAAGCTCATTTAAAATAAGTCCTACTTTTTTATTTTGTTTTCTTGCATCTTCAACCATCTTCTTTAATATCGTTGTTTTACCACTTCCAAGAAAGCCGCTAATCACATAAACAGGGGTTTTTTTATTCATTTTTCTCCCTCCGTTTCTTTTTAATTGGCTCTGTTAAAGTTTGTTGTTGATTTCCGTTCCAGGACACTCGCTTTCCGCGGGCGGGTTCGGGAGCCTCCTCGGCGTACCGCCTGCGGGGTCTCCTTCACCACGCTTCTCCCGCAGGAGTCTCGCGTCCTTCCACTCCAATCAACTCTGCTAAAAATCAACACTGTTCTTTAACACAGCTTTTTAATTAAAGATTATAAAACAAATAATAATGATTCCGATTTAATTATTATAGAGTAAGCCATGCTAAGAAGCAATGGTAATCTTAAGAGTGGGATGAGAAAAAATCCTCTTTTGTAGGGTGACGAACAATGCTGAACAATTGTTTATAATATATTCTAACAAGAGGAGGAGCGGATATAAAAGGATAGATTAAGTAAATCTATTTCTTTTATAAAAATTTACCTTTACTATAATGATTAGAAACTAAATTTTCATGTTATAAATGATTATATAGTAGGACGGTAAGGAAGGAGAAGTAGACCATGAGTAAAGTTGGAATAATTGATGTAGGTTCAAACTCAATCCGCCTGGTAATTTATGAAAAGAATAAAGGCTTGAGATATAAAGAAATTGAAAATATTAAAGCGGTGGCAAGGTTAAGAAATTATTTAAATGGTACGGGTATATTAGATGATGAAGGTGTTCAGGTGCTTATTGAAACACTACAGAGCTTTCAAGTTATAACAAGACACCATCAATTAACTGAAGTTAAGTGTGTAGGTACAGCTGCTATTAGACAAGCAGTTAACCAAGAATACATATTGGATATGGTCAGTGAGAAAACTGATTTTACAATGACCGTGCTTTCTGAATATGAAGAAGCATATTACGGTTTTTTAGCCGTTGTTAATTCAACTTCTTTTGAAAATGGGATTACGGTTGATATTGGAGGAGGAAGTACTGAAATTACCTTGTTTCAAAATCGTAAATTAAAGTTTTATCATAGCTTCCCATTTGGTGTCATTTCTCTTAAAAAACAGTTTTTTGATGGAGAAGTTCCGACTTATACTGAGCTATTAACCTTGAGATCTTTCTTGGAGAGACAATTTAAGGGTCTACACTGGATTATGAATCAAAGTCTTCCAATCATCGGAATTGGAGGTAGTGCTCGAAACGTCGTTCAAATACATCAACAAATGAGAAACTACCCAATAGCCGGACTTCATCAATTTGAGTTAAACGGAGCTGATATTGACCATATATCAGAAACATTAACACCACTTACGATAACAGAGTTGCAGAAAATAGAAGGCCTTTCAAAAGACCGGGCTGATGTCATCATACCCGCAATAGAAGTGTTTAACACAATACTTCAAGTAGTAAGATCAGATCGATTTATTTTAAGTAAAAAAGGTTTACGTGAAGGTCTTTTTTATAAAGAATCAATGAAGTCGTTACCATCTCCCATTCTTTCTAACGTTATAGAGGAAAGTTTTCATGACCTTGCTCTAGATTATGAAGTAAGCTTAGATCAAGTCCATCATTCAAAGAAGATTGCTACTACTCTATATCATGAAGTTTGTAGGAATGGAACTGAAATCTATGATGAAAAAGACCTTTTTTATTTAAAAAAGGCTGCGGTAGTTTTTAATATAGGTGAATATATAGACACTGAATCTAGTAGTCAACACACTTTTTACTTACTAGCCAATCGAACGATTGATGGACTGTCTCATCGGGAACGTTTAATTATTTCTTTATTAGCATCTTATAAATCAAAGGATTCATTTAAGCAGTTTATCTATCCATATGAAAGCTGGTTCTCAAAAGAGGAACAAAGAAAGCTTCGCTTACTAGGTAGTTTATTGAAGTTCAGTTTTAGTCTGAATAGCACGAAACGAAGAATTGTAAAGGATATTAAAATGGACCAGCATGAAAATACAGTCATCATTACGGTGTATTGTGATCAAGACTGGAGAGCAGAACAATATCAGGCCGAAAAGGTTAAAAGACAAGTTGAAAAGGCAATTAGAAAATTTATTACAGTAAAGTTTCTTTCTTACCATGAATAGAGATGTTTACAATTTTTTTACAAAAAATTAACAAAGCCTTCGTGTTTTTCTCACTATTAATTGCTACGATTAATATAGATAATAAATGAAGGAAGTGCTTTATGGTCTTAAAGAGTGAAGAGAGATTAGAGCTAGCAAACTCTATTTATTATAACAACCGTGAATTAAGCTGGCTTGCTTTTAACAAACG
The DNA here is from genome assembly GCF_053903075.1 of Bacillus sp. AK128. Classification (NCBI taxonomy): domain Bacteria; kingdom Bacillati; phylum Bacillota; class Bacilli; order Caryophanales; family Bacillaceae; genus Bacillus; species Bacillus sp. AK128. The sequence goes on from NZ_CP096379.1 coordinate 2,311,028, forward strand.
TGTCCTTGAAGAGACTTTAGATGTGAAAAACCCTCTATTAGAACGCTTGCGATTTTTGTCTATCTTTAGCTCTAATTTGGACGAGTTCTTTATGGTGAGAGTGGCAGGTTTAAAAGATCAAGTGAAGGCAGGGTTTAATAAACCTGATAATAAAGCTGGGCTTACACCCAAGCATCAATTGAAAGAGATTTCGGTTAAGGCGCATGATCTTGTCCATATCCAATATAAAACGTTTAATAGTCTTATAACACACGATCTAAAAAGTGAAGGAATAGAACTAACCAATATGAAGAATCTATCTATTTCTCAGCTAACAGAGTTAGAAGAAGTATTTAATAATCAGATTTTTCCTGTATTAACACCATTGGCAGTGGATGCTTACCGTCCTTTTCCGATGCTTTTAAATAAGAGTATTAATATTGCTGTAAGTCTAGAAGAAGACGGATTGTATGAAAGCCTAGAAAATAAATTAGCTATCGTACAGGTACCGTCCGTGCTTGACCGTTTCTTAAAAGTACCAGGATCTCATGAGGAGCAATTGTTTGTTCTTCTCGAAGACGTCATCACTTTCTACATAGATAAATTATTTCGAGGATACAAGGTGAAATCTTTAACACAATTTAGAATTACTCGAAATGCAGATTTAACGATACATGAAGAAGGTGCTCGTGATTTATTAAAAGAGATTGAAAAGGAACTAAAGAAGCGAAAATGGGGATCTGCCGTTAGGTTAGAAGTAGTTGAAAAAGGCCATGATCCAGAACAATTGGCTTTTCTTCAGGAAGTATTGGAAGTCCATAGCAGAGATGTCTATAAGATTGATGGAGCTTTGGATTTAACCTTTCTTTTTAGTTTTACAAAATATTTTCAATCAATAAGAGAGCATTTGTTCTTTCCATCTACAATTCCTCAACCTCCAAAAGATCTCAAATCAGATGAGGATCTATTTGAAAAGGCGCTAGATCAAGATATTTTCCTCCATCATCCATATGAGTCGTTTACGCCTGTAATTGATTTTATTGAGGAAGCGGCAGATAATCCGGATGTATTGGCTATTAAGCAGACTTTATATCGAGTAAGTGGAGGCTCTCCAGTAATAAATGCACTAAAACGTGCAGCTGAGAATGGAAAACAAGTAACAGTGCTTGTCGAGTTAAAAGCAAGATTTGATGAAGAGAACAATGTTCAGTGGGCAAAGGAATTAGAAAAAGCAGGTTGCCATGTTATTTATGGTATGAATTATTTGAAAACACATAGCAAAATTACGTTAATAGTGAGTCAAAAGAATGGTAGAATCGAACGATTTGTTCATTTAGGAACAGGAAATTATAATGATCAGACAGCCACAATATATACAGATATGGGATTGATTACAACCAAAAGAAAATTCGGGATTGACGCAACTAACTTCTTTAATTATCTTAGTGGTTATACTGAGAAGCCTACATTTCATCACTTATCTGTTTCTCCTTTTGATATAAGAGAAACGTTTATCGAATTTATTGATCAAGAGATACAGCTGCATTCAAAGTTTGGAAATGGACGAATTATAGCTAAGATGAATTCTCTTACGGATAAACCATTAATCATGAAGTTTTATGAAGCATCTAAGGCTGGGGTTAAGATTGACTTAATCGTAAGAGGGATTTGTTGTTTAAGGCCTGGAATACCAGGAATTAGTGATAATATTAAAGTTAGAAGTATTGTAGGGAGATTTTTAGAGCATAGCCGTATTTTCTATTTTCATCATAATGGGGATCAAAGGATATTCTTATCCTCGGCTGATATGATGACGAGGAATATGGAAAAACGGGTGGAAATTCTATTTCCTATATTCGACCAATCTATTAAAAAGAGAATTTTTAACATATTAGCGATACAATTAGAGGACAATGTTAAAGCTAGAGAGCAAGATCCTTTTGGTGATTACCATTATGTTATAAGGAAGGAAAAGGATCAATTAATTAATAGTCAGAATTACCTGTATGAACAATCTTATCAAGTTTTAGATGATGAAGAATAATAATAAGGATCTTACTAGTATAACCTTTAATAAGGGAAGCTCAGTAAGATCCTTTTACTTTGTATAATTTTTGATTAAGTAATAAAAGTGAAGGAGGTTAGCCTGGAACTCTAACACCCTCTACTCTTTATATTATTGTACTTTAGTGGAAAAGGATTGAAATAAAGATTCATTTTTAACGAGTATAAAATCAGTATGGATATATTCTGAATTAAATAATTGCTGTAGATCTCTTAGATTTAATAGGCTAGCTGGTACAATCTGATCATCTTCTTTATAAACAAAGATAGAAAAGTGATAATTTAAAAATAATAAAAATTGATCAATATCAGTTCCAATCTTATGAAGATATTCACTATTAAACTCCATAAAGCCAAGTATGGAAGAGTTTTGGTTAAGTAGATTAGTCATCCCTTTTAGAACAAATGCCTCATAACCCTCTACATCTACTTTAAATAAAATTGGATCTTGCCGAATATTGTTACTCAATAAAGTATCTATTGTAATCGATGGAACCGCGACTTTTTTAACATGTTGGTGGGTAGGTATGTATGATGCAGAAGAAGTACCTGACCAGTGCGTATCAACATAAAAGGATTTTTCTATATGATCTTGATCAGAAGCTAAAGCATGAACAATCGTAATTTGCTTTTTATTAGGATGTGCGTCTTTTGATTTCTCTATATAACCTAATAAATCACGATTAGCTTCAATACCAATAATATTGGTGTGAGAAGGGTATGTAGTAGAAAACAAACACTCACCATAGTTAACCCCAACATCTATGACTAATTTGGGTTGATACACTTTTACGGCTTTATCCCAGAACGTCTCGAGCCTTTTTTGTGTAACACCATTACTTATTAGTAATGCCCTACCTCGGTTTTCTCCAGAGTTAACAAATAGTGTGTGTGATGATCGTAATGTAATTTGATTTGGAAGCTTTTGAATGTTCAACGTTTTATATTTTGCTAAAATCCCTAAGTCAATTAGTCCTTTCCAGAGTTTCGGATATTCTTCCCACATCTTCATAAATATTGGTTTACGTAATGATGCTTTCATTTTCATTCATAGTTCCTCCCGAGAAAGAAATGATACTGGGAAATTACTTCTTTATGATACTATGAATTTCCTCGTGAAGAAGAATAACTTTACAAATTTTTACTAATTCTTTACGATTCAGCAAATCTCACTAATCAACATATTAGAATTATTCTTAGGTGAGTTCACGAGGGAGGATACTTGATATGCTTCCATTAGCTCTGAGGGTAGAGGATCAAGAAGATGGTTTAATAATCTATAATCTTTTATCGTAGGATCAATCCACTTACTCTCATCTTCCGGCTTTAAAATGACAGGCATCCTATTATGGATGTTTTCCATTAATTCATTTGGAGTGGTTGTAATAACAGTACAGGAGAAAATTCTTTCGCCTGTAGTAGATTTCCAGCTTTCCCATAATCCTGCCATTGCAAATAAGTTAGAATCCCTAAGTTTTATACACATAGGTGTTTTTATACCATTTTCTGTTTTCCATTCATAAAAACTATTTGCCAGTACTAAACATCTTTTGCTTTGATAAGCTTTTCTGAAGCTAGGCTTCTCATGTAATGATTCACCCCGTGCATTAATCATTTTAGTCCCAATCTTTATGTCCTTTGCCCACGGAGGAATTAATCCCCACCGCAAATACCCTAATCTATTTTTCTTCCCATCATTAATAACGGATAATACTGAATGTGTAGGTGCGATATTATAGCTCTGTTTATACAGTTCCTGTTGAATCGCTTCATCAATCATAAAACGCTCGATAATTTCTTCAAAATCGGAATATAGTGTAAATCGGCCACACATTTGCACACTCCCTTTCTGGAAATGATTGTACCAAGTGTGAAAGACTTATGCAAAATAGGAAAAAGCCTAGCTTGTCTTGACTAGGCTTTTTGTATAGATTTAACTGGAGGAGCGGTGTATGTTGTAACCTTATTCCTACCATTATTTTTAGAATAGTAGAGTGCTTGATCAGCCTCGTTGATAATCTCGTCTAAAGATTGTCCAAATCTTGAAAAGCTAATTCCAACTGAAATAGTAACTTTACCCTCAGGCATATTCTCCATTCCTTTGAAGGAAAATTCTTCTACGGTTCTTCTAAATTGATCTAGAGATTCTTCTATAAATTGGCGATTTCGAGCATCAGGATAACAGACAATAAATTCCTCTCCACCGTAACGTGCGATTACTCCATTTTTACCAATGTGATCGGTTAGTAATTGACCAATATTACGAAGAACTTGATCACCCGCTTGATGACCATTTGAATCATTAAATATTTTAAAATAATCTACATCAAACATAGCAATTGAACTAGATTTATGTTGGTTAATTTGCTTCTGGGCCTCTTCCTTGAACCACCGAATATTTGGGAGCTGAGTTAAAAAATCATGATTTGATAGATGAAGGAGCTTCTTTCTCATCATCCTATTTTTATAATCATCATTTAACATAAGGCTCATGCCTAATAAAGCAATGGTTGAAAAAACTGCCATAATGACTACTAATGAAATGGTTACGGGAGTTGTCAAAACCATCCAGAAGGATTTAATTACTTCAAATAAAATGAATACACCAAACATCTTTTTTAGATTAATTAGTTGTCCTTGAGGACGATCTTTCCCTTTCTTATGAAAGATTGCCCCTATTACGATTGGTAATAGGATTGCTTGGATTATTCCTTGAACAACCGTGGGTCCACCTAATGAAAAACGGTAAGCAGAAGGAAGTATGGAAGATATAACTCCCCATTTCCAACCGCCGATATAACTTATGAAAAATAGAGGAACTTCTCTCAAATCTATTCTCATTCCTTCATAATCTAAAGGATGATACATAACAATTAACGAGAAAATCCCAGCAAACATGGGTGGAAACCAGGATACGGGTTCTATATTCTTCTTTTCTAATAGGAAGTCTTTGGATTTGATATAGAGAAACATAAAGGCAATAATAATGGCCATATTTTGAAAAAAGAAATATGCTACTTCGTACATACGTTTAACTCGCCTTCTTAAAATAATTAGATAACGTATAAATTATATAAGAATAAGAAGTAAATGGATATAGGAATGGTTTCTTATATGGAAATATATTTTACTATGATTCCAGTTCAATTACTTAAGTGATTATTGATCTGTTTGAAAGGAAGTTCCCTACTTTATAAGAATAAGTTGTATAATTATTAATTATAAGTAGGAGAACAGGTGATTATATGATGAGAATTTTGGGAGTAGTTGCAGGGTTTATAGTAAGTGATTTATTCTTTCATATTGTAAATACTTCAGCAGCCGGTCTTAAAGCAGAGTCACAGCTAGAAAGAATAGGAGCTGTATTATTTGGTGTCCTGGTTTTACTCATTTTCATGGTTATTGCTCATCGATTTTTTTCAAGATCATTTTTTCAAGGCTTTGTTGTAGCAACCGGGTTATTTTTGAGCTTTGATATTGTAGTCTTCCATTGGGTTTTTCAGTTACACCGAATTACAAACGGACCTGAGGCCAATTGGTTAGAGCCGGTACTTGTAATTGGTGGAGTCATATTTATCTGGTATGGTATTAAAAGAGAAATCAATAATAGAAATTCTTCCGTAAATAGAGCATCTTAATAAGTATTGAAAAGGGATTGAGGATAGTTTTATCCCCAGTCCCTTTTTACAACTATTGGATGATCGATTAATTAACTTAGAGCTTGTTTTCATCCTGTAAGTACATAGTTTCAATACCCTTTTCCTTATTAGGTAAATCAAAATGAGCTATAGGGTCATTGGCGTATGTTGGTGATGTGTTTTATTTAAAAAATAAAAAGTATAAGTTTTTAATGTTGTTCTTAAAAGATTGTTCGTAATAATCCAGCTCCAGCGCCCAGCCCCTCGAGGTCAAATGTTCCTTTGTCAAATAAAAGGAAAAATCGCCTTTTCTTTGACAAAGGAACATTTGCTTGTCGGGGCTAATCGGGGCGCTTGCGCCTTTTGTTCTTGTTTTGGTTTTGTTTATTTTTGGTCACCTGGATCATCCTTTCATCATAGTTGCTTTCTAGTTTTTAATAAAAGTAAGAATCTTATTAAATTTATTAAACAGAATGGTTCTGGGAAATCTAAATTTAGTAATGAAAAGGAGGATTATGATGATGGAACAAGAAAAACGAGATTTTATAACGATTCAGGATAAAGATGGATTTGAAAAGGAATACGCTGTTGAAGCGTTATTTGACATGGAAGACCATTCTTATGCTTTGCTACAAAACATCGATGAAACGATTTTGATGAGGATTGAAACAGAAGGTGAGGAACAGTATTTAATTGGAATCAATGATCCTGATGAACGCAATTCCGTTTTAGATGCTTATCAAATCGCCGTTGATGCCGCACCGGCTGATGAGTTACATTAGTAGTAAGGTTTGCTGTAAATGTCTAAGAAAATGATTGAGTTAACTAATAGTGAAGAAAAACAAAAAATAGAAGAAGAGTTAACTGGGATTACCTTTATTAAAAATTTCAGGTCAGCTACCGCTGAAGAATGGTATGTATTTCTCCCCAGCTTTAAAGATCCGAGAACGGGTGGAGCAGCTGCTAAAGTGATTATTCACTATAATCTTTATGGTAATCGTGATATTTTTATAAACACAACCATCATTTTTGATGACCCTACTATTTTTTCACCCATCTACCATTCCATTGTTTATGCTATTGCTGATGAGATTGTTAATCGGCTTGTCGGTTATGCGGACACGCTTCTTAGTGTACATGCAGGGGAGAATTCATATGACGCGGAGTATAAGCGGTAAGGCGTTCCGATTAGTGGGAACGCCTTTTGCACTTTATCAAAGATTTTAACAGGAGGAGATTATATTGTTAACCGTTAACGAAACATTATCATTTTTTAAACAAGAAGTTAAGGGGATTATTGACCCGATTCAAGTGTGGACTCTTTTTAAAGAGTTTGGGAAAATACCAATAGAAAACGAGGATGACATTGAATTACTCTTTCAATGTGGAATGGATGACGAACAAGAGGAACCTTACTTTTATATAGATTTCATCAGACAGTTCACCATATATGACGAAGAAGAGTACTCCCACATGGAACAGTTTCATTGTCAGCTATTGTTTGAACCAACCGAATATTTACAGGGATTATCCATTACCGAGTGGTATTTTGAAACAGAAGGGGATCTTGATGATTATTTTTTACATATTGAAAATCTTGATGAATTTAAACATGTGATTCAACATCAACCTGTTAAAATTAGAATATATCAAGAGGAAATTTAATGTTTTATGCAACTAGAAAATTTTCATAGAACAACAAAGGAGAGGAAATTGTTTGATTAGATTTGGGATTATCGGTACAAATTGGATAACGGAACGTTTTTTAGATTCATTAAAAGATCTAGAAGACTTTCAATTACGAGCAGTGTATTCTCGCACTTCAGAGAAGGCTGAAGCATTTGCTCAAAAATATAATGTGGATAATATTTTTACAAATTATGAAGAGATGGCTCAAAGTGATTTAATTGATGCCGTATATATTGCTAGTCCTAACTTTTTACATAAGGAACATGCGATTGCTTTTATGGATAACGGAAAACATGTTTTATGTGAAAAGCCACTTGCGTCAAATGTCTCTGAGACACAACAAATGATTGAGGCATCTATAAAAAATAATGTGATACTCATGGAAGCTATGCGAACAACTCTTCATCCTAACTTTAAAGTCATACAGGAAAACTTACATAAATTAGGGGAGGTTCGTCGTTATTTTGCTAGTTACTGTAAATATTCATCACGATATGATGCTTATAAAGAAGGAAAAGTACTAAACGCGTTTAAGCCAGAGCTTTCTAATGGTTCCTTAATGGATCTTGGTGTCTATTGTATATACCCAATGGTCGTGTTATTTGGAGAGCCTACTAGTATTAAAGCAACAGGAATGATTCTTGAGACTGGAGCAGATGGTGCAGGGAGTATTCTTGCCCAATATAAACAACTTGACGGAGTGATTATGTATTCTAAAATTAATGATTCATATTTACCTTCCGAAATACAAGGTGAAGAAGGCAGTATGATCATCTACGATAATATTTCTTCTCCAGATCGAGTTGATATCAAGTATAAGGATGGTACAACGGAAACCATTAGTTTAGACCGTGAACAACCAGAAATGTTTTACGAAGCTCAAGAATTTGTAAAGTTAATAAAAGAAGGAAAAGCCATGTCAGCTGTTAATTCCCACCATAATTCATTACTAACAGCGACTATCTTAGAGACAGCTCGGAAGCAAATTGGAGTTGTTTATCCAGCTGATCAATAAAATTCAAGAGGATTCTGCCGCAACAGAAGAACAACTAGCATCCATGGAAGAAATTTCTGCGTCTGCCCAAACCCTTTCAAAAATGGCAGAGGAGTTACAGTTATTAATTAGTAGATTTAAAGTTTAATTGCAACGATTGATTAGACACCTACTTTTGAGACTGTCCTATAGATATATGTAGAGGAAAAAGAAGCTGTTCACAAATTGTGACAGCTTCTTTCACTTCTATAAGAAATAGAACAACTAGGCTTCTGTTTATTACCCATAATTTTATTATGTAAACTAATTCAAGGATTCACTTATAAGTCATTTTTCTGATAATTTCTTCGTGCTGAGGATGTTCATTTACTAATTCATCCTGATTAAATAACTCGAAATCCTCGAAATCAAAACCAGGAGCAACCATACAGCCAACAAGTGAAAAGGAATCCTTTTCCACGATAGAAGAGCCGAATATAGTATTTTGTGGCACTAAAATTTGTGGTAATTCTCCTTGCTCTATATTCAGACCTAGTTTTAGTTGTTCGTATTTTCCAGAAGCATCTATAGTATGTACGGTTAGAGGGCTACCTCCGTGAAAATACCAAAGCTCATCTGATTTTAATCTATGAAAATGAGAAATATCTTCTGAACGTAGAAGGAAATAGATACTCGTGTATAACTTACGGGTTCTATCATTTAAGATCATTTCCTCTTGAGATGAATAAGAATTTTTGTAGAATCCTCCTTCAGGATGGGGGAGAAGCTGTAAATATTCTATCCAATATTGGGCATTTTTCACTAACATTTTATGTACCTCTTTCTAGTTAATTTTTAGTTTTATATTATTGAAACTGCTAAAAGATGCTGGTTGAGTGAGTGATCAATACAACCGCCTCGTGACTAAAGAGAATTTTACGGTACTACCCTCGCACCCAAATAAATATTAATAAAAATGATTTTTGACATGGTATGAGCTGATGGACTATAGCATATATTTTAACATTCTTAGTGATATGATTGTTATTTATTACAAGCTTATAGAAGCATAAAAGTGTTTACTAATTTTTTTAATAAAATGTAAGCGTTATCAAAGTGGGTATAACGGTTACATGCTAAGTTTAATCTTTTACTAGAAGTGAGGGAGCCTATTATATGACACTTATTAATTCAGTAACTGGTAAAGTAGAATCAACTAGCTTAGGTTGTACATTAATTCATGAACATATGCGTGTTCGCTCTGAATCTGTAGTTACTCAATTTCCACATTTGTATGATGAAGATCAAGAGTTTGCTAAGGCAGTAGAGCAAGTTAAAAGAGTAAAGGAGCTTGGTGTTAAGACAATCTGTGACCCAACTGTAATGGAACTAGGCAGGGACATTCGGTTTATAGAAAGAGTGGCTCGTGAAACGGACATGCAAATTATCGCTGCTACAGGAATTTATTCTTATCACTATATTCCCCCACATTTTCAAAATCGTGATATTGACTATATGGCAGATTTATTTGTGAGAGATATTGAGGTGGGAGTCCAGAATACATCAATTAAAGCAGGATTTCTAAAATGTGCAGCCGATGCACAAGGCATTACTCCAGACGTAGAGAAGGTCATTCGAGCAGCGGCACGTGCACATATAAAAACAGGTGTACCGATCATGACCCATTCACATCCAGCAAGTGGAACTGGCTTAATGCAACTAGAAATACTTATAGAAGAAGGGGTTAATCCCAATAAAATCCTGATTGGTCATACCGGAGATACGAACAATATGGATTATATCTTACAAGTTCTTGAGAGTGGCGCATATATTGGAATGGATCGGTATGGCTTAACAAACGAATGTACGACTGAGGACCGAAATTCCACGGTTATTGAACTAGCTAAACGTGGATTTTCAGATCGAATGTTTTTATCTCAAGATTATTGTTGTACACTTGATTGGTATCCTGAAGGAGTTGCTGGAATGCTGTTTCCAAAATGGACGATGAGCTTCGTACTAGAAGAAGTTATTCCAGATTTACAAAGAAATGGAGTAAGCGACGATCAAATACAAGATATGTTATTTAATAACGTTCGCCGTTGGTTTGAAGGAAGCTAATCATTATAACGAAAAGTGTGAAGGGTATGCTAGTAAATTCTTACGTGAACAATATTAACAAAAGAGTTCTGCTGTTTCATTTTATAGTAGAACTCCTTTTTATTTTTAAATTTTTACAACAACAAAAAGGAGATTACTTTTTTTATGTTGAATTCATTTAGTTGAATGGAGGTATGCTTAATGAACCATAATCGTTGGGACCAACTAGAAGAAGTCATCCTTAAACAGATGAAAAAGGAACATATTGCTGGGGTATGTGTTGGAATCTCATTAGATGGAAAAACAATTTATCAAAAAGGCTTTGGTTATAGAGATCTAGAAAAACAACTACCTGTAACCCCTGAAACAGTATTTGGGATAGCTTCTGTGACAAAGTCTTTTACGGCGATGGCTATTATCCAACTAGAAGCACAAGGATTTTTGTCTATAGATGATCCGATTATTAAATACCTACCCGAGTTAAAAATAAATGGTGTAGATAATATGGAAACCATAAAAATTCACCATTTACTTTCACACACAACAGGGATGCCTCCGATGGAAAGAAGAGAGCAATTAAATACCTATCATGAACATATAGCTTACATTAATGAAACGAAGATTGATTTATTAGGAGAACCTGGTGAATATTTTAGTTACTGTAATGATAGCTTTCTATTACTAGGAGCTATTATTGAAAGATTAACAGGTCAGCTGTTTAGAAGATACATAACCAGTCAGTTTTTAGAACGATACAATATGAATCGATCAAGCTTTAGCTTAGAAGAAGTTCATAAGATGGATAACGTATCTGTGCCTTATCAGTATAATAAAACCTCCAAACAATTGGAAAGAGTGGACTGGCCTAGTCTTGGGACCTATGAAACCGGTGGTGGAATTCGGTCTAATGTTGTGGATTTATTAAAATATGGACAAGCCTTTGTGCAAAGAAGCAACCCCTCAATTGAACAGATGTGGAAGCCTGTTTATCAGGTAGGGCGAGATCTATATTATGGGTATGCATTAAACAGTACGCCAAACTACGCAGGAAAATACCTGGTTGTTCAGCATGGAGGTGGACAGCCAGGAGTATCCTCAAACTTCGGGTTTGTACCTGAAAAACAACTGGTAGTAACGGTCTTGACAAATGTAGGTGGTGTTAGTGCCGGGGAGATCTGGCATTCAGCATTACATGTAGCACTTGGCCTTCCGGTAAACTATAAGAATAGTACGGCGCCAGTTTTTCAGAGTCCGATTAGCGAGCTGAAAAAGTTTGAAGGTCAATATGTTTCAAAGGAAGGTGGAAACATATTGATTTCATTAGTAGAAGGTAAACTATATGCTCTAATAGAGGACGAGAAGGTGGAGCTAAGACCTAGTTCAGCTGATACATTCGTCATGCTAGAAACTGAGAAGCCCATCCGTTTTTATTTTAATCAAGATGGAAGCCCATGGTCCGTATTCAACGGATCGAGGATGTTAACGAAAGTATAATAGTAACACTAGTGGAAAAACGGGAATCTCAGATTCTCGTTTTTTTATTTTTAAGAGGGTTTACAAATCAAACAATTGTTGATCATAGAACCGAATTAGAGCGGCAGAGTAGCTGCTTTGCTGAGTCAAAACGGTTTGCTTACGCTAGGTTATATTGAACAGGATCATAGAAACTATGTTTTACCTCTTATATAGCGGGTAAATAAATAATATAGACAATCAACTTAACTCGAAAAAGGAGGATTTTAGAATGTGGAATAAACAAAGTTATCCCGATTCAATGAAAAATCTTATGGAACCTATTCGAAATAAAGCGATTGAAATAGCAAATGCCTTATTAGACGAAGGCTATGAAGAAGGAAGGGCGATTTCAATTGCAATTGAAAAAGCAAAGGAATGGGGAGGAGAACAAAATTCTGCTCACCACGTTGTACCACACGAAAGTGGTTGGGCTGTAAAAGCGGAACATGCTGAAAAACCTAGTAACCTATTTGATACTAAAAACGAAGCATTAAAAAAAGGCCAACAGATTGCCAGTAATCAAAAGACTAGACTTATTATCCATAGAAAAGATGGTAAGATTCAAAAACACCAGAATTTTATGCTGCACTAAAATTTAGATAATCAATTTAGATAGAGTTTTAGATAAATGAAAATATATTGAAGGAGGAGATTTTATGTATCACGAGGGTAAAGAACTTAAAAAATATGATATTCAAGCAACAGATGGAGGAATTGGAACCGTATATGACTTTTTCTTTGATGACGAAAAATGGACAACCCGCTATTTAGCGATTGATACAATAAAGTGGTTACCAAGTAAAAAGGTCTTACTCTCTCCAATGGCAATTGAAGCCGTTCATGAATTAGAGAATACGGTAAAGATCGCATTACCAAAAGATAAGATAAAAGACAGTCCCGATATAGATACAGATCAACCAATATCTAAACAGAAAGAAATTGAATTTGGCACTTACTATGGCTATCCCCCTTATCAAAGTGCTGGCGGGACAGGCGTATGGGGAGGATATTGGTTCCCTGGCGAACTGTTAGTTAACCGTAATCAACATGTCGAGCGTCCTGATTCGCAAGTAAAAGACGAGTCTAATTTAAGAAGTATGAAGGAAGTAACAGGTTACCATATTCATGCAGTTGATGGTAATATTGGCCATGTCGAAGATTTTATCATTTGTGATAAGACTTGGTCGATTAAATATTTAATTATCGACACCAAAAGCTGGTGGCCAGGGAAAAAGGTGCTTGTCTCACCAGATTGGATAATAGACGTCGTCTGGGAAGACAGAACTGTTCATGTGGACTTAACGAAAGAAACCATAAAAAATGGACCAGAATATGTGTTGAAGAAAGAAATTACAAGAGAGTTTGAAGAACATATGTATGAAAAATACAATAAAGCCAAGTTTTGGCTATAATAGATCAACGTGAGAGGACAAAATCCTCTCACGTTTTTAATGAAACATGATGATTCTCATTTGAGTTAAAATTCTCTTATAGAGTATTGCTACACTTGCCAATCAGTCTATATAATTTCAGTAACCAAGAAAGGTAAACTCAGGAAAATCACTTTCACTTAACCGAGATAAAGCTGGCTTTCCAAAAGGGATATTCCATCAACTGTTGAAATATATATAGTAAACATTCACATAGATAATTAGGGATGATTTATGGCTTATGAAAAAGGGGTTAGGGTGTTAAATATTAACGGGTTCTCTTTTGGAGTGCAAAACGTAAAAAAACATTAGAAATAACGTTAGAAAAAGCATGGTAATTAGCAACTCAATTATCATGCTTTTTCGTTTTTCTTAAAATACGGTTATCCGATATTATCCGTTATAATTCAGCGCTGATATAATTAGAAGTATAAGAACAGTTAGAATTTGATGAATTTAATAAGTCGCTGTTGACCATAAATGCATAACTAGGGAGGAATTAATGTTTATCCATCGATATAAAACGATAAAAAAACACTTACTTAACGGAGAAACTATTTGGTGGTATCAAGAGAGCTCTTGGTGTGGAAAACGACGAATACTTGGGTGGAGTGGTACAGATATAGTAAATAAAAATTGGCTAGATAAAGCTTGGGTAAGGCATGAATATGACTTTGAAGTTAGAGAAAAAATCGAATCCTAAGGAGTAACAATATGAATTTAAGAAAGTTATTTCCGTAAAGATTGTTGTTTTTTAACAAAAAAATATAAAAGTTATTATAATAGTAATAAATGGTAATCCAGATAAAATAAAGAAAACACGATTACTATAGAACTGGGGGACTTGTCATGGAAAAGAACGAACAGTATGTTTACCACCTTGTAACTAGAAAACATATGAGTCTAGGTCAGGTAATAAACTTTGATAAAGATCAAAAAAATACCTTATATCATTTCTTTTTTGATAAGGAACAATTAAACCCTAAAGGTGAAGACTTTATACAGATATTATATGGACATTATTCAAATGAAGGATTAAACATGAATAAGGAAAATGCCGATGTGGCTATTAGGTATGTAGGTCAAACTATAAGAGCTATAAGAGAAGTGATAGTAGAAATGGTTAGACTTCAAGAATTTCCTGAATATCCTTCTAGATTATCTTGCTTATATGCTGCTAAGAGTTATGAAGACGCATTAAAATGGAAAGAGTTATTTGATTCTTATAATCGGAAAGTTTTGCAAATCGTTAAACTGCGTGTTAATGGAAACTATTTTGAAGGAGATGGAAACCTACTACCAAAAGAAGATAGTGTTCCTTTCTCTAAAAAAATTGAACAAGCTAGGGAATATTGGAAAGGTAATAAAAGAAACGATCTTCCAGAGTTATTAATTAATGGTAAGATTGAAGTGGTTGAAATTATTAATGATTTTTCATAAGCGGCTATTAATGATAAGTTTTATGACCTCGTTCAAGGGTGTATTTTTAGGGTACCTACATTGAAAACATGAAAGAAAAATTTGCTAATTTCTCGATATCTTAAAATAGACTTGAGATGCAGCTGATAATATCAGTTGCATCTTTTTATGTTTTATAAAGGATATCATTTACATCAAATACTTTATTCGTTATACCGATTCTTTGTGATGGGGTTTTTCCTTCTTTGTCTGTATAACAGAAGTTATAAAATGTTCGCAAAATGGTAATGGCATATTGAGCATATTTAGGGTTGAAGTTTGCATAAATGTAGCTCTTACCTTCTGCTCTAGCCGTCATCAAGGGGCGTTCTAAAATCGATATACGTCTACGAATTTGTTGAATAAAGCTGTTTGTAGCATGATCGCTAACATTAAGTATCATGGATGCCAGTTTGCTATTATCAAAACCGCTAATATCTGTCCTACAATCAACAGTCATAGTACCTTTATCAATGCCAGGCAATGGATGGTTAATTGGATTGTTGAGGTATGCCATGACTTTTTTATCAGGAAGCTGGACCTCTTTACAAAATTGGTGTGTCTTTAATTGCTCCACTAAATATGCATGAGCAACATTGGTGTGATTTTTCCCTTCTCCCCAGGATTTCAAAAACTTCCGAGCCTCTATGTATTCTTCATACGCTTGTTTTCTGCTCTTCGTTTTATCAATTTTATTAATAAAATGGTGAGCATTATACAACCTAAAATCATCTGAAAACATCCTATATACACTGTTTATCAACGAATAATCTTCATCTGTGACAAACCTCCATTCTTTTGCTTGCACCATCTGCTTAATTAACCAAAAGTGAGCCATTGCCGTATAGTTAGATTTAACGTGTAGGCCATCGATATACTTTTCCCGTTCCTTTATTTTATAAAATTCCTCGTTATAACCGGAATGTGTTTGTTCATCTACTTTTGACGGCTCTTGAGGATAATAAGAAAAACGCAACCGGTCGTTTTTCCGACAGAAAGAATCTACATGGTCATCTCGATACCATAACGTCTCTTCCTCCAATTGTTTCAGTGTAACATTCCAATCATAAGCTATGTCACTACGAAATACATACCGAGACTTTACATCTGCTGAAATGACAATGTGAGTTTGTAGAATCTTATCTTCTATGTCCGAATAGTGCGTACCACCTCTTCCTTTCTGTCTTACATTGTTAAGGTAATACTGCATCTTGTCACTATTGATCCAGAGTTCGTCAAAGGAGATACGCTGAAACCCTTTCTTCTCATGTTTTTCAAGAAATTCTATACAACAACGATAGAGCCATTCTAATTTGGTATAGTACGTTTTATTACCCATTTTTAATATTTCACAGGTTCGCTTAACTGGTGTCTTACTAAGTAAGAGCTTGCTGAACATAGGGAGCACATCATTACGCTTCTGGTGATAGGTCGTTGACCGTCTCTTTGACGGAAGAACATTTGTATATTTATTACACTCTAAACATTGATATTTAGGAGATTTACTTGTGCTTGTACCTCTACTATGAAATTTCTTAGGTTCATCAAACGGGGTGACACCATCAAGTGAACAACCTTCCTTATGAAAAACATATTCCGGTTGAAGTTCTTCAACCGTTTGTAATTCAATAAGACGCTTGATTTCTTCTGCAATCGACCAATTAGAAACTGTATATGTTGTACATCCAAGGCTTACTTTAGGTAGGTTCGTAGGGATAGGAATAGGATTGCAAAATATGCTTTTCGTTCCATTTTTGCTTGAGCCTTTCAACTTGTATCGGTATGGTTTATTTTTAATCGCATCAAATCGTTCTTGTTTTAGACCAAACGATTCACAAAAAGGATTGGTGCAGTGATTGGCTTGAATAGAATACTCTTTACCTTCCCATTTAAAAGAGACAGGCGCGTATAGATGCTTATGATAGCGTTTCGCGAACTTATTTGGTTGGAGTATAGGATATTGTAGCTGACGATCTAAAGTCTCATCTTCGCTAACAGGAATGTCTATTTCAACCACATCTTTATCTGAGGGCAGTAATCGTTTTAATTTTGGCATAAGATTTCCTCACCTCACTCTTCTAAACCAATAGATTTGAGCATACGTTTGTTATTGCGACGAGATTTTATCCATTCTATAAAATTCTCATCTTTTAAAAGATTTCGCAGAAGAAATTCATCCACAACTTCCTCTTCACTATATTCGCTATATTCTGCAAAGTAAGACACTGTTGCTCTAGTTCGTTCAGAGATTTTCCAGTCTACATGTTGAGCATTTTTGTTTTTAGGCTTGATAAATTCCAATGATTTAGACATAGTGGCAATCCTTTCTATGTATTTTAGCACTAGTATTGACAACCATTTTAGCATATAAACTAACAGCATGAGAATGATCATTCTCACTTTGATAATTAGTATGCTAATTACAGTGTTAATTCTAACGTTAAAATTACGTAAACCTTGATATATCAATAAAAAATAGCATGCTAAATCATATGCGATTTGGCATGCTATTTGTGTTGTTTTTTCATGTTTTGCACATCAAAAGAGAACCCGTTATGTTAAATATAGGGAGGTACTTTTATGAAGTATAATTTTGATGAAGTCGTAGATCGCCGTGGAACCTATTCTGTCAAATGGGATGGCGGAGAACTTATTAAAGAGATGGGTATGACGGAAAGATATGATCAAGAAACCATCCCATTATTTACTGCAGATATGGATTTACCGGTTCCTCAACCCTTAATTGAAGCATTACATAAGACGGTAGATCATCGAATATTTGGGTATTCAGTTTTTCCAGAGACGTACTATGAATCGATTATCAAGTGGTTTGATCAACGTCATAATTGGGAAATAAAAAAAGAACATATTGTTTATAGTCCAGGAACTGTTCACGCCTTAAATATGGCTGTGAGAGCCTTTACTGAACCAGGAGACGGAATTATTATTCAGCGTCCGGTTTATCCGCCCTTTACTTCTACCATTGAAGGCAACGGAAGAGTGGTCATAAATAATGCCTTACTTTGTGATTCGGAGGGTTATTACTCCATTGATTTTGAAGATTTTGAAGCTAAGGCAAAAAATGAAACAACGAAAATGTTTATCCTATGTCATCCGCATAACCCAACAGGTCGAGTATTTACTAAAGAAGAACTTAGCAAATTATCTGATCTTTGTGCTAAACACAATGTTCTTATCGTTGCTGATGAAATTCATGGAGACTTAATTAGAAAAGACCAAGTATTTCTTCCAATAGCTAAAGTTGCTAATGAAAGTGAACATATTATTACTTTTACAGCGATTAATAAAACTTTTAATGTAGCGGGATTGCATTGTACTAATGTAATCATCCCCAATGCTGAGTATAGAAAAAAGTTTATTGAAACGATGGGTTTTCAGCTTGCATCGCCATTTACCATTGCTGCCCTCATTGCAGTTTATAATGAAGGAGAGGATTGGCTTAACCAATTGGTAGATTACATTGATGAGACATTAGAATATGTAAAACGTTTTTTATCAGAACGGATGCCTAAAGTAAAGGTTAGAATTCCTGAAGGAACATATGTCATGTGGCTGGACTTCAGTGCTTATCATATTTCTCCGGAGGAAGTTCATCACAGAATTTATAATGAGGCAAATGTAATATTAGAAGATGGCAGTATGTTTGGGGAAGAGGGTAGGGATTTCCAGAGAATATGTATCCCATCACCGAGACCTATCATTAAGGAAGCTCTAGAAAGGGTAGAAAGAGCCTTTACTGACCTCAATTAAAAGGTAACATAACCTATGTATGAATTGGAAAATCATGTTAATAATGTTCCTAAATAGGAAGATTAGGATGTGAAGAAATGGATATTTATAAATTTAAACATTACTTAAATGTATTTGGAATTTCATTAGCGATTGCTGCTACGTTCTTTTTTATATTATCGATTCTGACCAATAATATTAATCCGATGATCATTATGTTATTCTCCGTTCAATGGTTAATTACGATTTCAACCAATGAACTGTTTAAGGATTATATGACTCAATGGTTTAATAAATAGTACATTTCGTCAATGACCGCACTCACAGGGGTGCGGTCATTGTTTTTATGTAATATCAATTAAACTAAAACGATTTGTTAAAAAAAATTATATACCTATACAGGTTCAAGCAGGAATTATATTTCGTTTGTCGAAATTTTAAATATAAACGTTTTTAGGAGGAATATGATGACTACAATGAAGAAAAGCGACATCATTGAGGACTTTCACGGAACAAAAGTAGCAGATCCCTATCGATGGTTAGAGGATACAAATTTGCCAGAAACACATGAGTGGGAAAAGGAAATGAAGACCGAGAGTGACACCTACTTCTCACAATCAAATACACGAAATAAAGATAAAGAACGCCTAACGGAGCTCTGGAATTACCCGAAATATTTTGTACCTAAAAAAATTGAAGATACGTTGTTTTATCAAAAAAATGATGGGCTTCAAAACCAAGCTGTTCTTTTCATGAAAAAAGATAATGTTGAAAAAGTATTAATAGACCCCAATCAACTATCGGAAGACGGAACGGTTGCTATGACAAACTTCTCATTCAGTGGGGATGCTCGTTATATTGCATACGCAACTTCAGCTAATGGGAGTGATTGGCAAGAAATCAGAGTTCGAGATATTCAGTCTGGTAATGACCTAGACGAGGTAATTAAATGGGTGAAATTCACCTCTATCACTTGGAGTCCTGATTATACAGGTTTTTTCTATAGTAAATTTCCTGAACCAGGAACTGTTAGTAAAGAAGATGAAAGTAACTATAACAAGGTATACTTTCATAGGTTCGGTACTTCTCAATCTGATGATCTACTCGTTCACGAGCAGTCAGAAGAGAAGGAACTAATGTTTATCCCGATCCTTTCAGAGGATAAGAAATATCTATGCTTAAATGTAAGATATGGAACAGCAGCTGAAAACCGTTTTTATCTTAAGAAAGTAGATTCTGATGGTGAATTCATTAAGCTCCTAGATGAGCAAGATGCTGAGTATTCCTATGTAACCAATGACAATCAAGTGTTTTTCTTCCAGACAGACCTTGGGGCTTCAAAAGGACGAGTCATTTCAATTGATCTAGACAACCCGGGTAAAGAAAATTGGAAACAAGTTATTCCAGAACAAGAATATGTAATCCAACAGATCAAGTACGTGAATGACAAATATATTATGGTGCTGTTAAAGGATGCACATAATATCATTCAAATTTTTAATAAAGATGGTTCATTTGATAAGGAAATACCATTACCTTTTATTGGCTCTTTAACAGAACTGAATGTTAATAAAGGAGATGGTGAGATTTATTTTGGGTTAACTTCATTTTTACATCCAACAAGTACTTACCGTTATGACATTAAAGATGCTCAATTAGAAGTACTTGAACAATCTGAGCTTCCAATCAATGTTTCTGAATTTGAAACGACCCAAATCTTTTATACATCAAAGGATGGTACACGGGTTCCGATGTTTTTAACCCATAAAAAGGGATTAGCATTGAACGGTATGAATCCTGTTATTTTATATGCATACGGCGGCTTTAACGTTAGTTTAACTCCGTCATTTAACCCAGCCATACTTCGTTGGCTCGAAAAGGGTGGAGTTTATGCTGTTGCCAATCTTCGTGGAGGTTCTGAATATGGTGATGAGTGGCACAAAGCAGGAATGCTTGATAAAAAACAAAATGTATTTGATGACTTCATCGCTGCAGGTGAATGGTTAATTGAAAATAATTATACTTCAAAAACCAAGCTATCCATTATGGGTGGTTCTAACGGCGGTTTGTTAGTAGCTGCTTGTATGGTTCAACGTCCTGATCTTTATGGTGCTATCATTTGTAGAGTTCCAGTTATCGATATGCTACGTTATCACACATTTACTATAGGGAGATATTGGATTCCCGAATATGGGAACGCTGAGAAGCCGGAGCAATTTCCGTTCTTATATGCATATTCTCCACTTCATAATGTGAAAGAGGGAGAAAAGTATCCACCCATTTTAATTGCTACAGCAGATAGTGATGACCGTGTGGTTCCTGCCCATGCTAAAAAATTCACAGCAACCTTAAAAGAAAAGGCAACTGCAGATTCAACGATTATCCTCCGCCTAGAGTCTAAGGCTGGTCATGGATTAGGAAAACCAACATCAAAGCAAATTGATGAGTGGGTGGATTTCTATACATTCCTTGATAAGCAACTCATATAATTAATTTAAAGAAGAAGCATACGAATTCCATTATCGTATGCTTCTTTTGCTGTTAAGATTTACTCTTAATTATTTATATCCTATTCTCTTGAGTAAAAATCAAGCTCTTTGAAGAAAATAATAAAGAGAAATTGATAAAAGAATAGGAGGTATGTACCTTGCCTAAAGTTGAGGTCTCATGCGCAATTTCGAACTGCACGTTTTATGGAGAAGGTAATGTGTGTACAGCTGAGAAGATCATGGTAGAACTTGATAATCACTATAGATATGATACTGAAATGGCATCTGAATTAACCGAAAAGAATCATATTGATGAGGCAGGAAATTCTGCTGAAACTTGTTGTAAGACGTTTAAACCTAAGAAGTAGGAGTTCATAGATAAGAACGTACAAAATCTCTGGTTTTGTACGTCTTTTAATATAAAATTTAAAAACAGGACTTTTAATTTTGGTATTAAGCATCAGTGCTTTATGAAAATCAAGAAACATATTAATAATCGATTTAGTGTTTTGATTGCAAGAAGGTCGAGTCAAGATTGTTGACAAACAAAATGTCTTTTAATAAGATTGCAAAGGATAAAATAAGAAATCCAATCAGAATACGGGGGTTTAATGAATGAAAAAGCTATTTATATTATTTTTAGGGTTAATTGTTTTTCTTTCTGCTTGTGGTGGAGACGATGAACAGGGAAAGACAGAGGAACAGGTTAAGGATGAAGCAGAAACGAACTCATTAACTGATCAAGATGATCTATTAACTAATATACAAGAAATCGGAGAACTTAAAATTGGAACAGAAGGGACTTACCCTCCATTCACTTTCCATGACGAAACCGGTGAATTAACAGGATTTGATGTAGAGATTGCCCGTGAAGTTGCTGCTCGTCTAGGAGTAGAACCAGTGTTTTTAGAAACACAATGGGACGCAATGTTTGCTGGGTTAGATGCAGAGCGCTTTGATATGATAGCGAATCAAGTTGGTATTCGACCAGATCGCCAAGAAAAATATGATTTCTCGGATCCTTATATTTCGTCATCTGCTGTATTAGTAACTCAAAAGGACAATGAAGCAGTTTCAAGTTTTGAAGACATTGCTGGATTAAAAGCCGCTCAATCATTAACTAGTAATTATGCTGATATTGCTAAAGAACATGGTGCTGAGATCACAGGAGTTGAAGGATTCAACCAAGCTATTGAATTACTTAGCTCAGGACGTGTGGACGTAACGATCAATGACAAGCTTTCTGTCCTTGATTTCTTAAAGCAAAAGCCAGATGCACCGATTAAAATTGCAGCAACCTCTGAAGATGCTTCTCAAAGTGGACTAATGTTCCGTCAAGATAATGAAACATTAGTTGAAGCAGTCAACCAAGCTTTAACAGAAATGAAGGAAGATGGCACATATCTAGAAATTTCTGAAAAGTGGTTTGGTGAAGATGTATCTAAGTAATATTTTTTCTGATCCAGAGAAAATGGAGCGTTTAATAGATATATTATGGAGTTCCCTTCTTCCTTTATTGAAGGGAGCTCTTTATTATACGATTCCATTAACACTCCTCTCATTTATAGTGGGTATATTAATTGCAGTGTTAACCGCTTTAGCAAGAATTTCGGGGAATTCCTTATTAACTGTTCCAGCTCGAATATATGTGTCTATTATTCGAGGAACACCGCTACTCGTTCAATTATTTATTATTTTTTATGGACTTCCAACAATCGGATTAGTTATTGATCCTTTTCCTTCTGCGGTCATTGGATTTTCATTAAATGTTGGTGCTTACGCATCTGAGATTATTAGAGCAGCGATTTTATCAACACCAAAAGGACAATGGGAAGCGGCATATTCGATTGGAATGAATTATCACCAAGCGCTTAGAAGAGTCATTCTACCTCAGGCTTCACGAGTCTCGATTCCTCCACTTTCTAATACGTTCATTAGTTTAGTAAAGGATACATCCCTTGCGTCTCTAATTCTAGTAACAGAAATGTTTAGACGCGCTCAGGAAATAGCGGCACAAACCTATGAGTTTTTATACTTGTACACTGAAGCAGCTGTCCTTTATTGGGTAATTTGCTTTGGACTTTCAATCGTACAGGGAAGACTTGAGCACCGATTTGATCGATATGTGGCAAAATAAAAAAAAGGAGTTTCAAGATGATTGAAATTCAACAATTACAGAAGAAATTTGGTAGCTTACATGTATTAAAAGGAATAGATTTAAAGATAGAAAAAGGGAAAGTAGTAGTTGTAATTGGCCCTTCTGGTTCAGGGAAGACAACATTACTAAGATGTTTAAATGTATTAGAAACGCCAACATCTGGTCGGATTACTATCGGAACCTCTACACTAGACTTCTCAAATAGAGTATCTAAAGCTCATATACAAGGATTTCGAAAATTAACAGGTATGGTATTTCAAAATTACAATTTATTTCCTCATTTTACAGCACTCCAAAATGTTTTTGAGGGCCCTGTAACGGTTAAAAAGATTCCAAAAGATCAAGCTCAAAAAACAGCAGAGGAATTATTAACAAAGGTTGGCTTAAAAGAGAAAATGAATGAGTATCCTTTTCAATTATCGGGTGGTCAGCAACAAAGGGTCGGGATAGCAAGGGCGTTGGCAATGGAACCTGAAGTGATGCTTTTTGATGAAGCAACTTCTGCATTAGACCCTGAGTTAGTGGGGGAAGTTCTAAAGGTAATGAAGGACCTCGCTAATGAAGGTATGACAATGATCGTTGTTACGCATGAGATGAGCTTTGCAAAAGAAGTTGCGGATGAAGTCATTTTTATGGATCAAGGGACAATCATTGAACGAGGAACACCTTCTGAATTATTTATTAACCCAAAGCAAGAACGAACCAGACAGTTTTTAAATCTGTTGCAATAATAATATAAACCTAAGTAAGTGGTAACTAATTAGTAAGGATTACTAGTCCCGAGTGTAATGTCGGGATTTTTTTTACCGATAATTTTTCTTATTTTAGTGATGAAATTGTCCACTAGGCCAAAACCCAACCATATAATGTTCTCCTTCATACTATGGAATTGTAATGAAATTTTCATATAAAAAGGAGACAAATATTATGCAAAATGGTTTAGATCAGAGAAACTTTTCATTTGGGTATGGACTAGGAGGATTTGGCGGTTTTCCTGGATTTGGTTTCGGAGCACCGTATTCTTTACATCAACATTATGGAGGATATCATCACGGGCACCATCATGGTCATCATGGACATCACGGACATCACCATGGACACCACCACGGGCATCACCATGGACATCACCATGGACATCACGGACATCATCATGGCTACGGGCAGTACCCTGGGTATGGATATGGTGGAACACCTAATTTTGGTACCCCATATGGTTACGGTTCATACTAAACATATACAATAGAATACGAAAAAATCTCTCCTCTATATGAAGGAGAGATTTTTTGTTAAGTTGGTGTGATTCTTCTTATGTGAATGTAGTTACCGAGGAAGGGAGACAATTATTGAAATAATCGTTTAAAGAAGGAGGAAAAAAAGTTTTCATCTTCCTTTTCTTTATGTTCTTCATTTTTGTTGATGTATATATTCTCCTGATCAACAGCATAATCATAGGCTAATACAAGGCCAAGTTCAGAATTGACCTTCTTATTTGTAACGAGTTTAAAACCATTATCGTGTTTGTTTGCTAATTTTATATAATCTGATAAATAAGTATAAGTAATATTTCCATTCAAATATAGGGTTGCTTTGGGATGTAATTTCAATAATTCTTCTAGTTCTATGTAAGTTCCAGGCTCTCTCACTTGTTGTTGTGTCAATACAGCAACTACCCGTTCTCTTAGTGTCCCTAAAAATTGATTACGCTCCTCAGGTTTAATCTCCTTTGTTCCATAAATTCCTTGATTCAAATAATCATCGATATTTGGTTTATTACTCATTACAATACCCCCTTGGCCAAATGCTACTATAATATTCTTCTTATATATTTCAAATTATACATGAAAAGCACTTATATTGCGGTATACACACTCCACCTTTCATAAAGGGAATAATAATGGTAAATGCTATGTTATATCACATTTACTAATTAGAATTTCTTTAGTTTTAATAAACGATCTGGATGCCAAGATTATCAGAAGCATACACCAAGCATCCCATCTTAGTCTATTAACTAATTACTAGATCTAAGGGAGTCATTACATGAAAAAAGGAGCCTTATTTGCCGTTATCTATGGAATCATTCTATACATTGCCTTTTTATACAGAGAACCTTTACTAGTGTGGTTAAATCATAGTGATTTATCACAGCTTCCGCTCATGTTTATACTTGCGATCGCATTAGGGATCATTCCAGTGATTCCCTATACCGTCTTTGCTGCACTTATGGGTGCGAAATATGGGACCTGGATTGGTTCTGCCATTAATTGGATCGGTACAATTGGTGCTTCAGCAGTTTTTTTTATACTTGCTCGTTACTTTTTTGTTCACCGATTTCGCCGATACTTAAATAAATTAACGAAGATAAAAAAATTTGATGCGATTATAAGTCGCAATCCCTTTGTCTCTGTATTATTCATTAGGGTGATTCCTTTTGTCCCTACGCCAGTAGTAAACATATATCTCGGTCTAAGTGCCATGACGTTTAAGATCTTCATTCTGGCTACAGCACTGGCTAAAATTCCTGGGACAATTATTTTTGCTTACTTAGGAAATCAACTCATGACCTCGAATCATTCGCTTATAGTAGGAATTTGCATTTATTTACTCTTCATTTTAATTGTCGTCTTTTCTTATAGAAGGTGGTACAGAACGAAAGTGGATGTTGTTACAGAATAGTATGGATAAGTAAGAGGAGTTATATCATTTATCAAAGGTTTATGGTCAAGTCAATTATTTAATACTCTAACCTAAGTATAATAGCATGCAACCTAATTTAATCATTAGCAGGGAATATCCTTGTATAAATAGAAATAGGTAAGGAGCTATATATTATAAACTTAGGGAGTGTGGATGATGATGGAAGGAACGAATAGAAAGATCTTATTAGCAAGTAGACCTGCTGGTATGCCTGATGAAAGAAACTTTACTATGACACAGAATCAAATCCCTGTA
The DNA here is from genome assembly GCF_053903075.1 of Bacillus sp. AK128. Lineage (NCBI taxonomy): Bacteria > Bacillati > Bacillota > Bacilli > Caryophanales > Bacillaceae > Bacillus > Bacillus sp. AK128. Next base: position 2,337,223 of record NZ_CP096379.1, read on the forward strand.
ATAAGCGACGGAGAAGTGTTAATCAAGACTTTGTATATTTCGGTAGACCCCTATATGCGCGGTAGAATGTCTGACGCTAAATCTTACGCCCAGCCATATAAAGTCGGGGAGCCATTTATTGGTGGAATTGTAGGGAAGGTTGTAGAATCTAAAAATGAAAAATACCAAGTCGGAGCATATATCGAAGGACGTCTAGACTGGGCAGAGTACAATTTATCAGATGGTAGCAATATCCGGAGATTGAAGCCTGAACTTGCCCCTGTTACAACTAGTCTCCATGTCCTTGGTATGCCTGGTTTAACAGCTTATTTTGGTTTATTACATATTGGTCAGCCTAAGGAAGGGGAAACAGTTGTAGTTTCAGGAGCTTCTGGAGCAGTAGGGACGATTGTAGGTCAAATTGCAAAACTCAAGGGTTGCAAGGTGGTCGGAATTGCTGGTGGGCAAGATAAGTGTGAGTTTCTAACGAATGAATTAGGGTTTGATACAGCGATCAACTATAAATCTACCTCTAATCTACGAGAAGCTTTAAAAGAAGCATGTCCTAACGGAGTGGACGTTTATTTTGACAACGTTGGTGGAGAGGTTAGTGATGCGGTTCTAACACTTATTAATTTTCAAGCTAGAATCGTCATATGTGGGCAAATCTCACAGTACAACTTAGAGAAGCCTGAAATGGGTCCTAGAGTAGCGGGGCAGCTTCTTACAAAAAGTGCATTAATGAAGGGGTTTATCGTGTCAGACTTCGCTGAACACAATCGAGAAGGTTTGACAGAACTAACTCAGTGGGTAAAGGAAGGAAAAGTTCAATACAGGGAAAATATAGTTGTAGGGTTTGAAAATACGGTGGATGCATTTTTAGGTCTATTCCGTGGAGACAATATTGGCAAACAGCTTGTGAAGGTTGCTGAGGAAGAAGAGTGTTTATAGACATAAAAAGAAAACTTTTCTAATTTCTTATTTTTTGTTACAAATAATCCAATACTATACGAGTAAATAAATTCGATTAGATGGAGTGTTGAAATGAGTATACATATTGGTGCAAATAAAGGCGATATCGCAGATAAGATTTTATTACCAGGAGATCCCTTACGCGCTCAATTTATTGCTGAGAACTTTCTTGAAAATCCTGTGAAGTATAATGAAGTGAGGGGAATGCTGGGCTTCACAGGAACCTATAAAGGGGAAAAAGTATCTGTTCAGGGAACTGGTATGGGAATTCCTTCAATCTCAATTTATGTTCATGAGTTAATAAATGAGTTTGATGTGAAGAAATTAATCAGAGTAGGTACTGCCGGAGCATTTCAAGATGATGTGAAAGTAAGAGACGTTATATTAGCCATGAGTGCTTCAACAGATTCAAACACAAATAAGAACGCTTTTCATGGACTAGACTTTGCTCCGACTGCGAATTTTAGTTTACTCAAAAAAGCACATGATGTTGTTTCTCAAACAGGAAAAAATGTTCATGTTGGTAACGTGTTTACGAGTGATCTGTTTTATGATTCAAATGAAAATTTTATCCCTGCGCTTAGGAAACATGGATCGCTTGCTGTCGAAATGGAAACCGCTGCTCTTTATACGATCGCAGCCCGTTACAACGCACAAGCACTCTCAATTTTAACTGTCAGTGACCACCTATTAACAGGAGAACTCACCTCATCAGAAGAGAGACAAGTAACCTTTAAAGAGATGATTGAAATCGCTTTGGATACGATTATTGAAGGGTAGATTTAAGATTTGAATAAATCAAGAATTATGCCAAACTTGGTTTGATATTCGCTATCGAACCACTTTAATAAAGAAAAACCTTGCAAAGTTAAAGAACCTTGCAAGGTTTTTTAATTTATCTATACTAGCTACTAAAATATTGGTTCACGTCTATGATGCGTCGCTTGTTCATACGCAAAGGCGTACTTTATCAGTGAAGATTCACTAAATGGTCTACCCACAAATTGTAATCCAGCTGGAAGTTTTCCATAACTGTACCCCATGGGAACGGTAAGAGCTGGAAAGCCAGTAGGGGGCTCATTTGATAGCTATTATTTCCATGTGGGCTTTCCAAGTCACCTACTTTTCGAGGTGGATAATTCCACGTCGGAAAAATAATAACATCTACATCTTGATCTGCCATTGCCTTTAAAATAGCCATTCGGTAGATCTCGCGATTAACTTGAGACTTGTAGTAGTCTGGATCTTCCATAGGTGGTAGCTTTACAGCTTGACCGTACTTTAATCCTTCTTCAATGGAAGGATGGTATTTCCCGGATTCAATGATCTCATCCAATGATTTGACAGGAGCATTGGTACCAAGAGTTTCCAGGTAGGCATTAATATCTGTTTTCATGGTGAATGGCCCATTTGTTTCTTCAAACAATTTCTCTAAATTGGGGATATAGAAGTCATCTACAACTTTAGCACCATTCTTTTCTAAGTCTATAATTGCTTGTTCCATTAGTTCTTTCACTTCTGAATCAATTTTGTCATCAGGGAAATATTGACGCAGAACACCAAATTTGGCTTCTTTAAGACCGTTTGTATCAAGGAAATCTAAGTAGCTCTCAGGCATATTTCCGATGCTTTTTGCTGTAACGGGATCTTTTGGATCATATCCAGCAATAGCATCCAATATAATTGCTGCATCAGTCACAGTTCTAGCAAGCGGTCCTCCAATGTCCTGATTCAGAATAATCGGAACGATCCCATCACGACTAGTTAGTCCCATTGTTGAACGGATACCTACTAAACTAGTATGTGAACCAGGACCTCTAATTGAGTTCCCTGTATCTGTGCCGAGCCCAACTGCGGCAAAATTAGCTGCAATGGCAGCTGCTGTTCCGCCACTTGAACCTGCAGGTACCCTTTCTATGTCATAAGGGTTGACGGTCGTTCCAGCAATGGAGCTAACCGTTTCATTCGGACTAAAGGCAAATTCGGCCATATTGGATTTTGCGATGATAACGGCACCTGCCGAGCGAAGCCGTTCGACTTGAAAGGAATCATCCGGTGGAATAGATCCTTCAAGAGATTTAGAGCCTGCGGTTGTCGGCATGTCGTATGTATCATAATTGTCTTTTACGATAATAGGGGTTCCATGTAAAGGTCCTCGGGGGCCGGTTTGTTCTCGTTCTTGATCAAGTTTAGCAGCTGTTTCGAGTGCATTCGGGTTAATAATAGTTATGGCATTTAATATAGAGTCATATTTTGCAATTCTGTCCAAATATAATTGGACAAGCTGCTTGGAAGTGATCCTTCCTTGATTCATAGCCTCCTGTAGTTCGAGAATGGTGGCTTCTTCAAGCTTAAATGACATTGAAATACCTCCTTAGTGTAGGGATAAGGTTTGAGAAGGATAACTAAATCTTTTTATTATTTAGTATATGATAGATTGATTGAGTATCATAGTAATACTAGAATGTTTAACATAGTTTTGACATTAATATATTTCACGGTTTATAGATAAGTGAAATATTTAGTGGCTTTTACCGAGAGAAAAAGATATGGACTACATTTGGTTTCATTTGAAATAAGAACTAATGTTCGATATAATAAATGAAGAGGGGAGGAGTTTTTTTGCCTAGAAATCCAGGGATTACTGATCAAGATATTATAAAGATGTACAAGAATGGTGTTAATTTTAAGGAAATGTGTCAAATTACAGGAATATCTGACCGAGCAATTCGAAATGTTTTGTATAAACATGGAGTAAAAATGAATCGTGAACAATCGTCTGGTCAACCTAGAAAACATAGTGTAAACGAAAACTTTTTTAAGATATGGTCCCATGAAATGGCCTGGATACTTGGATTAATAATAACTGATGGTTGTATAAATAAAGATATAAATAGTATTACTTTAACTCAAAAAAATGAACAAATTTTAAAACTTGTAGCAAAGTATATGGATGCTGATTATGTTTTAGCACCAATCAGAAAAACAACCCAAACTCCAACTTTAATTATTAACTCAAAAGAAATAAAATCTGATCTTGGAAATTTAGGTGTCAAAGCAAGAAAATCGCTAACCATAGAATTCCCAACGATACCAGTAAAGTATTTGCCTTCATTCATTAGAGGTGTTATAGATGGAGATGGTTGGGTACAAAAAACTGGTTATGTTATGAATATCACTACTGGCAGCCATGCTTTTGCAAAGGGATTACTTTCTGTCTTTAATTCTTGGCATTTACGATCCGAAATTACTGTCGAAAGTAGTAAAACAGGTAATGTTATATATCGCGTATGGGTAAAGGGAAAACATGTCCTTCCTGAGTTAGGAAAAATTATTTATAATGAGTCTATTGAGCCTTACTATTCTTATAAAAAAGAATACATGATGCAAAGATATAATAAGGAGAGATAAATATGTGGAAATCCATAAATGGCAGATTAGTTCATACAATAGATGAATCAAGAGTTAAATTTAGAACAAATGTCAGCAAATCTACAATAGAATATCTAAACCAACTAGCTTTAGAACATAATACCCATGTAAATTATCTTATTGAAACAGGATTACAAAAAGTTCTGGAGGCTGGTGTTATAAACTTTAGTAAAGACACAAGACCAAAGGATAGAATCCAATACAAGACTACATATGATAAAGGGTTATTGGAAGATGTAAAAGAATTTGCAAAGAATCATGATCTTTATATAAATGATGTAATTGAATATAGTGTTAGGTATATAGATCTAACAAAAATAAAGAAAGCTAGTTTTAGACATCGAATTGAATAAAGGGGTGAGTAATTAAGTTTTTAAATCTTCTTTCTTTTAACGCCCCCGACATAATATATATTATGAGAACCAATAAAAATAAACCAAAAACCATCTCACAAACAAAAGTTTACTAGGATTTTGAGACGGAAATATCAATTTTATATAATCCAAACAAAAAAACTCTAGATCAACTCTAAAGTTTTTCGCTTCATTACTATTGAAATGGCATCCATAATACTCGCCAAACATTCTGCTCATCTTTTTCCATTTTAAATTGAAGCATTTCACCATCTAAGCCAAATTCAATATTTACACGAGTATCATCGACTGGTACTACCGTAAATTCTCTCACTTGATCTAATCTTTTCATAAAAGCATCAATATTTTTTACATTTGATTCATTTTTCGATTCAGCTACATATTGGTCTACTGGTAGATTGTCTTGATCTACAAAATGGAAATAATATAATTTCTCAAAGTCTTGACCAGCCTGTGTATACATATAAAGCTTAAAGATTTGAAAAGGTTGTAGATTTGCTAAATATGCTGAATCCTTTTCTTTATTTAAATTAAAATTATCAGATAATTCAACTAACTTATCATCTAGTACTAACACAGACTCTTCTAATTCAATGGTTTGTGGTTGTTCTGTAATGAATTCTTGTATGACTTGTTGCTTGTTTTCGTTTACAGCATATAAGAATTCAACATTAGTACCATCATGGATAAATTGAAGCTGTGATTTTGCAGCATCTGATAATTGATAAGCTGATGTTGTTCCATTCACCTCAATTTCGACAGAATGAGAATCAATCACTCCAATCAATGTTCCAGCAGCTTGTGTATAAGAATGTTCTATAGTTAAATCCATCATAACTTTTGCTTGTTCTTCTTTTGCAGTTAAAAATGCTTCTACAACGTAGTTCCCATTTTCTAAACCAGAGAAGACGAATTCCTTTTCTAATAGATCACTTGGTTTCAAAGTTAAATTTTCGATTGCTTGTGTTGACATAAATTCATCTGAATACTGATAAACCTTATTTCCTTCTTTGTCATAGACGATAACATCTGCCTGTAACCCACTTGTAAAAGTAAGTGTTTGATCCTCACCAGATATATTTTCAACCTTATAAACTACTTTTACTTGGTTATTTTCTTCTCCTGCTTCAATATATGTTTTATATATCGTCTGTACCTCTTCTTGGCTCTCGCCACCCTGGTTCCCTTGAGTTGTTCCTTCAACAGCACCACAACCACTTGCTAGCAAGAGTGTTAATGCTGAACTTACAATAAGAATAGCTGATTTATTTAGCATTGTTCTAACCCCTTTTAATAAGTTAATTGATTGTTTTCAAAAGGTTAGACGGTAAGTAATAAATATTGTTACAGGATTATTAATATATTTTTTACATTTTTATACTATTTTAATAAAAAACAGTTATAATAAGATTCTAACAAAGAAGGAGTTGATTTTGATGGCTAAATCTAAAGCCAAGAAAATCCGTGAAAAAAATGTTCGAGAAGGGAAAAGAAATCCCGAGGCTAGTCGAAGTCCATTTGCTCATCTAGACCTAACAACTAGAAAAACGAAGACTAAAAAGGATTTATTATATCGTTGTAAATACAAGAACCACAATTCCAAAGACGGAAATGATGGTTCTTTTACTTTTAATTCAACAATAATTCAATCATCTTAAATTCTTCTACTAAATGACTTCTAACTATTCTTACCACTCGCTTTCTCCCCTCCTACTTTCAATTATACTTTCATGAATATAGCCATAAAAAAAGTAACCTCTTCCCTTATTAGGAATGGTTACTTATTTAAAACTCTGGCTTCTTTCTTTTGAGGTTCAAGCTTATATTTGACCATAAAAGGAACAAATAAAGAAATAATAAATCCTATAGTAAGCATGATCATTAACTTAGGAATAAGTGATAACCCTGCAAAGACCTCTCCAAATAAAAGCATAGGTAAAATAATTAAGAGTGATACAAAAGCTTGAGATCCATGTGTAACCCTATGCTTCACTTCACACTCCTGGCATATTAAAGGTTTGTATGCTTGCCAAATATTTTTAAAGATGCTCGTCCATTTAAATCGATTTCCACAATTAGTACAGATATGATTGTTCATCTCTTCACCCTATCAAAAGCATTTAGTATTACTTTATCATAGATGACATATCTAGTAATGATATAATCGTAAATAACTGTAATTACCATTAAAAAAACCGCTCAACTGAACGGTTTTTGTTGCTATGGTTTTAAAATAACCTTAATACAATCATCTTCTCGACCATTAAATATTTTATATCCGTGACTAGCCTCATTTAAATCGAGTCTATGTGTAATAATGTCCTTTGGGTTGAACTCTTCTTTTGTTATTTTTTTATATAGTTCAGGCATTAGATGAATAACAGGAGCTTGACCCATTTTAATTGAGACATTTCTAGAGAAGAATGCACCTAACGGGAAATTATTATAGTTAGCACCGTAAACTCCCGTTAATTGAACAGTTCCGAATTTACGAACAGCTTTCGTAGCAATTTGAATGGCTCCAAGTGTTCCACCCTGTAGCTTAAGTTTTTGCTCAATGAATTCAAGGGGTGATTTTTTACCATCCATCCCTACACAATCGATGACGACATCTGCCCCGCCTTGTGTAATTTCTTTAATATGTTCTCCCATATCAGGGTATTCGGTAAAATCAAATGTTTCCACTTTGTTTGTTTTCTTAGCATGGTTTAATCGATAACCTAAATAATCAATGGCAATGACACGCTTTGCACCTTCCATCCAGGCAAACTTTTGTGCCATTAGTCCAACAGGTCCACAACCTAAAACAACAACCGTATCCCCTTTTTTTACACCAGCATGTAGGACACTCCAATAAGCAGTTGGAATTACATCACTCAAAAATAACAAAGATTCATCCTCTAACTCACATGATTCGGGTACTAGAAAAGGAGTGAAATTACCATAAGGAACTTTTAGATATTCTGCTTGTCCACCTGGGTGATCACCGAATTTTTCAGTGTATCCAAAATAACCTCCGGAATCATAATGAGGATTAGAGTGATCGCATTGGCTCTCCATTTCATGTTGGCAGTAGAAGCATTGACCGCAGGAAACATTAAATGGGACAACCACCCGATCTCCTTTTTTTACCTTTGTAACAGCTGGGCCAACTTCTTCGACAATCCCCATAGGTTCATGACCGATTATGTAGCCGTTTGGTAGTGGCATATTTCCTTGATATAAGTGTAAATCGGAACCGCATATGGCAGTAGATGTAATTTTAACTATGATATCATCGTGTTTTTCAATTTTTGCATCCTCGACTTGTTTTACCTCAACATTGTTTGGACCTTGATACGTTACAGCTTTAATTGTCCACACCTCCATCTATTATTTAAAGATAGTTTTCTTCAAATGTAAGTTTTTTACTCTTTGTATTAGGAAAATATTTGTTTTAAATTGACTAGTCTCTTCACCTCTCCTATACTTGGTTAGGTAAATTTAAGAATATAGGTGGAAAACAAAAATGGATTTCCAAATCAATTATTTATCGTTCTATGTGGTTAAAGTTGAAGGAAAAGGGGAATTATCCCAAAAAAGTTATAAGCATTTTAAGACATTAGATGCTACTACATATGAATACAGTGCACTTAAGGATTTCTTAGATGGAGAGCTAGCAAAAATAGTTAAGCGTAAGGTAGAACGACATCCTAAAACGGACCAAGTTCCAACTAAACTGGGGTATTTTGTTACAGCTGAGGGGCATGAGCTAGATTCTAATCCAAACTTCAATTTGTTTCAGCGTGTTAGGTTTGCAGACTCTCTTGATAAGTTTAGAGACGAAGGTGAAAAATTTGTGGTTGCCTATACAGAAGCAAGTGCAGTACGTGAAGGAGTCTTTATAGTAGTAAATGCAAAACTCACTAAATTTTTTAACGACCCATTTGTGTTTATTATGAAATGTGACTTTGAGCCAAAAGTTGCTTCGATATCTGACGAGTCTACCCTAATTCGGAATGTTGAGATGGCTATTACCACTAAAAACATGAAGTCTATCCAATATCCTTATATTCCGGAAGAAGGTATGGTTGAAGTAAGTGAAGTTAAACTTCACCAGTCCTCTCACGCCCGCTATTTTGAAGACTTTTTAAAATATGTAGACTACAGAGAATCCATGCCTGAAATTGTTAAATCACAGGTGTTAGGTATGGTTAAGCAGCATATTGAAGAGTCATATGATCCTGAAAGCGAAGTTCGTGAAAAGTTTGAATCTGCAATGGAGGTATGGGCTTCTAGTCCAAAGCGTGAGCTACAAGAAAGATTTTCGACAGAACAAGTGATCGAAGCCGCTTCACAGATTACTGAGCATACTCCTGAAATCGGGCTGAGTCTAAAGCTTGATCATCTCCAAGTGAAAGGAATGCTTTCTGACTTTGGTGAAAATGTTCATATCGCTAAGATCAATGGACGTTATGTGATTCTCCTCGAAGGTGATTCGATCATGTTTGAAAAAGGATATTCTCCGTTAGAATTGTTGAAGCCTGATGATCTTCATCATGTAATTGAGAAAATACAGTCTAAAAATAAGCCAGAATAAAGAAGAAGGTCTCCTTACTTACCTTCTTCTTTATTATATATGTCTATTGAAATAATTGAATCGTTCCAATTAGAAACCAAAACGCTCCAAACACAACGGAAAATACTCCCTTTCCCCAGATAGCTGACCAATTATTGATAAGTAATTCTTGTTTATTTTTCTTCATATAGGATCTTACTTCAACAAGATCCCCTACTTCAAATCGATGTTTATCATAACCCATCATCGATTTGAACACTTTTTTTTGTTGTTCAAATTCATCGTAATATTCGATGACTGGAAAATATGCTGTAGTTCTTGAAACAGGTTCCTTACTTAGTTCAATGATCTTACCTTGAACGACCGATGAGTGTTTGACATACTTTTTGGTTAAAAACAGATTAAATATACCGTACAATAAGATTGATACACCGATTAGTAGAGTAACTGCTTCCATCGTTACCTACTTCATTGAAACAAGCGCACCATCTGACGTGTAAACAGTAAGTCCTAATCGCTTTAAATGTTTTCTAATCCCGCTTCGCTCCCATGTTTTAAAGATGGGAACATCCAAGGTATTTTTCGGATAAAAAATACCTATTTCTGTTAACTCTTCAAACGATAGTCCCTTCTGCACATACTGTTCAATCGTTTCATCCCGCTTTTCAATGATTGATAAGTATTTTTCCATCTCTTCTGTAAATTCTTGTTTCGTAAATATTCCCTTTTGGTGACCTGTAATATAAGTAGATGCATCTAGATCAAGCAGTCGTCTACCAGACTTTATAAATTCCTCAATGTTACCATCCGTCCCGTTGTACCATGGACCAAACGAAGTCATATCATAGTCACCTACATATGCAACACCTAAATCTGGGAAATAAGGAGATCCGAGTCCGCTTGTATGTCCTGGGGTGTGAAGAAACTGGACCTTTATTCCTCCGAATATATAATCAGTCTCATAGTCATAGGTCCCAGAAATTTCGCCAATACTGTTAATCCACTTTTCTGGCAGATTATTTTTCCACATCTCGATACCAGCTTGACCCCACTCTTGGTAGATTCCATTTGATTTCGCAATCCCATCAATCGTCCTAGCCGTTTTAAACTCAATGGGATTAATCCATTTTTCTGCATGTGGAAATAGATAATTATGTTGGGTATGGTCGGGATGATAATGCGTATTCATGATCAATTCAATTCCGAATTGATCATGAACTTTTAGTAATGAGTCAGGATCTGCGCCAGAGTCAAAAAGTACTTTCTCTGGGCAATCGAGATATAAACTCCTTGAAAAAGGGACTTTACTATATTTAGGACCTTCTATAATGAGCAAAGGGCCGATTCTTTCCAATCCAATCACCTCGTTAAAGCTTTATTATTTTACAAAAATATATTTTGAATGAGTATTCATTCATTATAGCACACTTCAGCTATTTTTTTAACGATTGTTTTCGTTTATTCCTCATGCCTATACTACAAAATAAAAAAGACCCCTAATGGGTCAAGTCTAGCAGGCTTAGTTATTTAACTTTCCTTCCACTAACAGGACAGCCTGACTGATGTTTTTCTTTATAAATGGCTGCTTCCACACACCTCTTAAGGTTAGACTGTTTTGTTCCATTCTGATGCAAGCATTCCGTATACAATGTGGTCGACGTAATGATCGTAAAGAAATTCTGCATCACGAATTTTCCCTTCTTGCACGAAGCCGAGTCGCTCTGGTAAAGCTCGACTTTTGTTGTTTCCTTCTGCCACTCGGATATCCACTCTGTTTAGGTTTAATTCATAAAAGGCATAATTAATCATTGCTTCTACAGCCTTAGTCATAATTCCTGAACCTTGATATTCTTGATCAAGCCAGTAACCCACATAGGCAATCTTTGTATTCCAATCGATTTGATTAAAGCTAGTAGTTCCTACAATCTCGCCTTTATAAAGGATAACTGTAGTCAAACTTCGATGTTCCGAGTAACCCGATCGAGTTGATTTTATAAAGTTTCTTGTATCCTCAACTGAAGTAGTGCCATCTAACCAACCAAGCCATCGTCTAAGGTGCTCACGAGAACGGTCAATTAACTCGAATAGACGTTCGGCATCCTTTTCCTCTGCTATCTTTAAAGAAATTTGTTCGTTAATTGTATATAGAAACATACGCTCTCCCTTCTTTCGTTATAGGTTTTCTTCCTGTGAAATGATAAAGCTTATAAAGGAATCTAACTCACCAATAAATATCTTTACTTCAGGGACATGATAAAAGGTGCTAGTTACGCTCGGATTAAATACTTCTTCGGTGGCTGAATAAAGATAAATTCTTTTTGAAAGTCCTAATGCGATTCCGAGTTCAATATGTGTTCCTTTTCCTCCAGGTAAAATCACTACAAGAAAGTCTGACGCTTTTACGGCTTCTTTTTCCTGTTGGCCAATTTCTTTAAGTTGTTCAAGTGTTTCCGCTCTTCCGTTAATCGTCCAATCATATGTATGAGTATACCCCTTTTCCTTTAAACGGTTTGATACTCTTTTAACGTTCTCCTTATTAGTAAATCCTGATGCTACATAGAATTTCAAGATGACACATCTCCTAAGCTTGTACAGATTTTTGTTTGTATGTGGGACTTAATTCACTCCAAACATCAAATATATTTCCATCTGGATCATGGAAAATAAAGTTGCGCCCAGCATGTCCACGGTTTTCGATTTCACCAACCGTTACGCCTGACTCTACTAATTTCTTGTGAAATGTTGTAAGCTCATTTAATCCATCTACTTCAAAGGTCATCGAAAAGCGTTTATTTCCATAGGAATCTATGAAATTAGAGCTTTGTTCAGAGAGTGCTTTAACTAAAAGTATGCTCATGTTTGCTAGATTTAAAATGGATTTATCTGTATCTTTATAGTTTACTTCCGCTGCAAGTTTTTTTACGTACCAATCAGTGGAGGCTTCTAAATCGGTCACAGGTAAATAAATGGTTCCTATTCTAACAAGTGTCCCGTTCATATTGATTTTCCTCCATTATCTATTTCTTCTATTAATTCCTTTTCAATTTCTTCATCAGTAAGCTGGGGGTACTTTTCTTCATATATTCCAAGTTTCCTCTGTATATCATCTAATTGGTTCTTAATGACATGTAGACTATAAACTAGATAAATTATAATTAAAAAAGATAAAAAGCTCCAGATCATCTCGGGCCCCCTGTACGTAATTACTCGAAAAAGTCATGAACTAATTTTTGATAGTCCCTAAAAAACTCCGGAATCTCATCTTCTTTAAGATTTTCAAATAAAGCATTTGCAATATTGGTATAATACCAAGCTTGCTTTTCTTTCCCTCTTTTAAAATATGACCATATTTCATCTGATGCTTCATTAGAAGCCTTTATTAGACTTTTTAAATTATCAAGTTTATCTGCTGCAACTAAGCATTTCACATCGAAGCTTGCTGTCTTTACTGTGTCAATTGTATGTTGTTTTCGTTCTTCCCATGTTTTTGATTTATCCTCCGTATTTCCTGCGACAATTGTGGCGACCTTTTCACCAAATGTCTCTCGGATAGTAGCGAGGGTAATTTCAGTATCCTCCACTGTATCATGTAAATATCCTGAGGCTACAACCTCTTCAGACAATCCAGCTTGTTGAAGGATGGTCGCTACTGCTTCGGGGTGAATAAAATAGGGTTCTGTTGATAATTTTCTTGTTTGTCCAGCGTGCGCCTTACTTGCTAATTCCTTAGCTTTTTGAATCAATGTCATGTCTCATCCTCCTTCATTATTTAATAGTGGGTTGATGCAGGTTTTTGTATCTAGGTGATGTACATTACTTAGAGTATGGTGATTTTAGATAATACCTTTCCATTAATTCACTAGCCCAATCGGGTTGCTTAATATCACCTATTGGACCAAATTCCTTCATATATGGCTTTATATCAAGGATAGGTGTACCAACGATTGCATCAAGAGCCTGAACTGTTATTTGCATCCCAGCCACTTTTAAGATTCTACATCGAGATAAGCCTAAACGGTTGGGTCTTGCTTTTGGGCGTTGAGCAAAAATACCGACCAGTGGCCAGTTCTTATTATTTCTTGGATGACGAGCTGTTAATTCTATTTGAAGTTCATCGACTCCATGCATAAAATAGATCACTTCTAAATGAGAAAAATCGTTCAATCCGAGTAGTACGTCAGAGGAAAATTGATTAGGATCTATTTCTATTATTGAGATCTCCTCACCCCAATGATCATCCTCAATTTGCTCTCTTCCCGCTATGACCTTCCCAATTGGCTTTAAGGATACCTGTTCCATTTATATCACCTGACTCCTAATATAGTCTTTTTGAATAGCTTTCCTCTAATAGGTCATTGATTGAATCTACTGTCAAATCAACCTTATTTACATGATCCTTCATAATTTCAGCCATAGACGGTAATTCCTGTCGATTTGGCCAGCTATTTGGATTCCATAGATTAGAGCGTTTAAATGCTTTGGCACAGTGCATAAAAATTTCTTCTATCTTTACCACAATTCCGAGCTCTGGAATTTTATTTTGAGCCTTCATTTTTTCAAGCCAATCCTGATCCTGAATAATAAATGCTGTTCCATTAATTCGTAGTGTTTCCTCCATACCAGGGATCATAAAAATCAAACCGATATGTGGGTTTGAAAGAATGTTATATATTGAGTCTGCTCGTTTATTTCCTGGTCTTTCAGGAATGATTAGGTGGTGGTCATCGGCAATGTAGACAAATCCCGGAGCATCTCCTCTTGGTGAAGCATCACAGCTTCCATCCTGATTAGAAGTGGAGATGACTAAAAAGGGTGAGTGCTTGATTAACGTTTTACAATGCGAATCTAATTTATGAATGACTTTATTACCTGCTAGTTTACTAGGTTCACCTAAAAGTAAACGAAGCTCTTGTTCAGAGGTTACTAGTTCGTTAAAATGCAATTTTGTTGAGTGGGTCATGTATGTCTCCACCTATCTTTTTTACTTCATTTTACCATAATTTCCTAATATTCAAAGGCTGTTTTCGTATAGATTGTTTTTTTATAAAAATCCCAAAAGCCGGATTATTACCTTAGTATCAAGATCCTTGCTATACATCAAGAAAGTTGCTCTTTTCTAATCTCTATCCAATTTTACTTAAAATACTGCGTTGTACAGCCAAACTCAATGTCACAAAAGCAACAAAGTTTTAGAAAAGAGCCTATTCAAATGGCCATATTAATATTTCCTGGCACTATCTTTCTTCTAAAAGAATAAAAGAGGCTGGGACATAAGATTTCAGTTAGTGAAAAACCCGAACAATTAGGTGATATTTTGATGTATCTTTCACCTGCTATTGCGGGTCTTTTTTCTGTTACTTTTATTGATTTGTTTATAATTGCATTATTTTAAAAAACTAGTGGAATGGAGCGGAAGACGTCGACTCCTGCGGGAGATAGAGGAAAGGCTGAGACCCCACAGGCGTAGCCGAGGAGGCTCAGATTCCTCCCCGCGGAAAGCGAGCGGCTGCAGCGCAATGGAACAACCCTGTTTTACCAGCTTAACTGGTTTATAAGTATGAAAAAAACGAAAACAGTTTTATATTTGATAGGTAGACTAATTTTGAGATTATTCGTCTTTGAGACTGGGGTATTGGGTTTTGTCCAAGCTTCCTCATCTTGACTCCTTTAATAATTGGTAAGCTTTATGGCTAGACCAATTCCACTCTTGCCAGTCATCCTGCCTGATTAACAAAGTCTCTTGTTTATAAATTAACGAGGGAATGGTCATGTTTCCAGACTCTTGTAATTGAATTAAATAAGGAATTACATCATCTGAAAGCACTCCTATGTATTCTAAATCAATCTTACCGCTTTGTTCATATCTAGCTATATTTTGTTCAATAATGAATACATCAATGTTCAAGTAATTTAAACCAACATAGAATGTTAGTGATAATAGGACAAAGATTTTTAACAACGGAAGCTGTTTTAACCAAATTCGAAGAAAACTACAGATTAATAGAATTAACAGTAAGATCATAAATGAATGAGCCAGTACCCTTGAGTAAGTAAATCCATATGCTTCTTCGTAGAGTGATAAGCGGTAAAATGCTGAAAACAGGATCGCAGCTGTAAAAACTACGAGAAGACTTAATAAGAATCGGATTATTGTTTTTGAGAACGCTGATTGTTGGTTTGTTTTATAAACTATGAAAAGAAGAATGGTAAAGTTAATCATCGAAACAATAGTTAATTCAGCAAATCCTCTTCTTGCGTATGTTGCGTAGGAATAAGAATTACTTATATTTGCCGGATTAACATCAAAGAAATAAGAAAACTGACTGATCATATATAAAATATATACAAAATTAATAAGGGTGAGCACCGTACCAATGATCACCGAATTAAAATAACCGTTGTTTTTAGCTTGGACTTCATTCATTTCAAAGTTCGCGTTAAGCTGTAAGGAAAGAAAATAGCTAAATAAACTTAAAGATATAAATAAAATGATGAATGATTGAACGAGGATGGACCCCATCGATAGCTTGGTAAACCATACTGGAACTTTTATTATCATAGAAAAGAAATTTTCATCAGATGACATTAATAAAAAGGTAACAAAGACCAGAATGGGTGCGGAAATGATGATTCCAATTAGAATACTTTTTAAATGTTCATATTTATGTCTTTTATCATCCTTTACGATTAGTTTTCCTAAGAATGGGAAGAGTCGACTTAAAATTTTTATGCTATAGGAAATGGTAACTCCAAGTTTTGCAATCATAATTGGTTTTGCCCATTCTCCACTTTCCCCTTTTTTGAGAAGAAAAGTGTGGTATAAAAATAACAGGGGCAATAGGAGAATATTAAAAAAGCGAAACATTTCATTACTAAACAATGCAAACGTAATTGAAAGTAATAGAATGATAATGAAAAAGAACCAGCCTAACTTTCTTTGGTTTCGAATTAACTCAGGATATTGTCTAAAGTATATAAAATAAAGAATAATGGTATAAATTGGAACGGAGATTCCTACTGTTTTTCCATAGAAAAAGTAGTGAAAACATAAGCCAGACAGAAAACAAAAAAGTAACAGTATTAAAGTTTGCTTTTGATATAAAAGTTTTTCAATCATGTTCAAACCCCTTTATACATAGTATTTCTAGGTATGTTATTAAAAAAACGGGTCCCTAGAGAGACCGAGATATTCCAAGTCGATAGGCTAAGCAGCAGATTGGATACACTAAAAGTGTAAAGAGCACACATACTATTACAAACATTGGAGTTAACAAAGGTGAAAAGATGTCAGTTGGAATCCAGTTATAGAGGGTTAACATCATTAATAATAGGTTTGGGATCATGCTTAGTAAGACCGTCTTAGTTAGTAACCCACTGCCTTTTAAACCATAAGACCTTCCAATTTCAAAACCAAGAAAGATCCAAAATAGTAAATAGCCTCCCATAATGACAGGTGCAACTTCCACGAGACGGTTCCATACAAGGTCAGCGATTTTTAAATCAGTCACATGATAGGCTAGTGTTAACAATGAACCAACAATAAAAAATAGGCTATTGATTCCTAGGAAGAATGGGACTACCCATTCTTTTTGCAAGGCAGTGTTCTTACGATATGCCTTAGCAATGTCAGTTGGGTCACCAAATCTTCGAATGACCGTCTCCTCTGTTTCTTCCCTAATAGCCTCTTCGATGTGAATTTCCCATTCTGTTAGTATTTCTACTTTATTGACAGATGATGGGAGTGATTTTTCAAGCTCTTGTAAAAATTCTTTTTTAGTTGTAAGGTTCATGTTAACTCCTACCGATAAAACCTTGAATCATATTCACAAAGTGATTCCATTCCTTTGTTTTATGCTCAAGTATTTTTTGACCTTCATTCGTAATTTTATAATATTTACGAGCGGGTCCCTTTTCTTGCTCTTGCCAATAAGCTTCTACATAGCCCTTTTGCTCAAGTTTATGTAGTGCGGGGTAAAGAGTTCCTTCTTTCACCTGAAGAGCATGCCCACTTTTTTCTTCCATTTCCTTCACGAGCTGGTAGCCATACATATCCTGCTGTTCTAAAAGCTGAAGTAAGATTAACGATGTACTTCCTTTCACAAGCTCACGATCAAACATTCTATCACCTACCTAGAATTATTAGGTATTAATAACCCATATTTTAACATATCAATTCTATAATGCAACTCCTATATTTCGACAGTTAGATCACAAAACTATAAAGAAAAAGCAACTGAGGATTATTCAGCTGCCCTTTTATCAGATTTAGTTAATGTATACTTGATGGTTGCTACAGTTCCAACTCCGTATAATGCGTATTTTAAACCAATAAGGAAAATATCAAAAGAGAACTCCTTATATTCAAACATCGCAAAAGCGATCCCCAACACAACTCCTGTTATAGGTATATAACGATTATGTATACCAGTAGCCTGACGAATGGCGAAAAGTAAAACAGCTAATCCCACATATGCCGTGAATTCCATCCCCATCAATGATTCCATGCTCATCCCCTCCTACTTAAACCTATGTACAAATGTGATAAACGATGACAAGCTTAGTAGGAATCTATAATGGTTTTATAGAAATGCTAGTGCCAATTAATTGTTCTCATTTTTAATACGTTGCTTATATATTTTCTTAAGTGTTGTGTTTATGTTGTTGAGGCTTAATAAAATAAACCCTAGCATAATAAATGTAACAATCTCACCTGTAAAGAAAGAGACTACACCTAAAATTAGAAAATAAAATGCATACCACCAATTGCTCATATAAATTCCTCATTTCTTTTTGACTAGTTATACTAAATTTCTTCAACGATTAATTTCGAGGCTGTGTTAAACCTTGGTGTGGATTTTCGTTACAGGATACTCGCTTTCCGCGGGGCGTGCGGTGAGCCTCCTCGGCTTTGCCTGCGGGGTCTCTCCTGTCACGCTGCTCCCGCAGGAGTCTCGCACCCTTCCACTACAATCAACTCTGTTTAAAATTCAACATTGTACTTTAACAGAGTCAATTTCTAAATATAGAAAATATCACTTATTTAATCTTTATCACCCTTCCAACAACTCCTGAAAGAAAATATCCTAAGTAAATTCCGATAAGGTTAAGTAACAAATCATCAATATCTAAACTGCCACGGTGAGAGAACATCTGCAGTAATTCAATGGTAGAGATGATTAAAACGGGAACGATATACATGGTTCTCTTTCCTAGTGAGACTAGAAACGGAATAAATACACCGAAAGGAACAAAGAGTGCTACATTAGCGGCTAAATTATAGAAAGCTACTAAAAAAGAAGGTTCTTGAAAGAGGAAATAAAAAATGGTCTGAAACGGAATGAGGTTGAAATGATTATAGCTTTGATTGGATGGACGAAAGAATAACAAAATCAACAGTCCGACAGAATAAAAGAACAAACCAATACCTATTAGTCTATAATCTAAAAAGATCACAATCCTCTGGAAATAGTAAGCGATAAAAAGAATCATCCCAGTCAAACACAGCCATATTACCGGTATAACAATTGGATGTAAATAAGTAGTAAGCTTCCACCAAACTGAATAGAGTGATAGAAACAGTATTTGAGAGCAAATTATCCCCCATATTGTGGCTCTCTTCATAAAAGCCTTCCCTTCCTACACCATGGTAAAAAGGAGAGCCACCATTATGAATCGCTCTCCTTTAAAAATGGCTGTTTTTCGTATAAATTGTTGCCTTAGATAATAATCCTAAAAGCCGGATTTTTACCTCCTGACTATTTATATTGCTCGACTAGATACAGACCGTTTGGTAATTCAGGATTTTTAAAAGCTTCCAACACTACTTGAACATTATATCCCACTCTGAAATCATATAAATTTGCATTATTGCCTCTAATTGCGTCAATTAAATGATCGAATAATGATCCAACGTTCATTCCTTCAGTAGAGATTTGCTCGTATGGCTGCCCCACTTTTCCACCTTTTAAGGTTCCCCAGTTTTCAAGTAAAAGAGAACCTTCTGTACCATGAACCATTAGTTCCACCTTTTCCTGACCTGGTATTTGACTAATTCCGTCCACATTTACAGTAATTCCATTATCAAGCGCTAATTTAGCACTTACACTGTTTTCGCAAAGTGTATCGTCTTCGGGATAAGTAACTTCACCTTGTATAAAGTTTATTTGTCCGAAATTCTTTTGAATAAATTGAATCCAATGTGCACCGACTTCTAATATATAGCCACCTTGCTCTCGTTTACCAACCCAGCTATTTTTCTGCCATACGCGTGGCCATTCAGGGAAATGAAGATTTAAATCTATTCTTCTAATAGATCCAATATAACCTGTCTGAATGAGATTCATCATTTTGTACATCTGAGCTTGATAGTTGAGTGGAAAATTCATCATATGTATAAGTGATGTGTTCTCTACTGCCTTTACCATATTCGCTGCCTCTTCTAACGAGTTAGCTAATGGCTTTTCACAAAGGATATGGACTCCTGCTGCGATTGTATCTAATGCAACCTGTTCATGAAATTTAGGTGGAACAGCAATATAAACAAGATCCATTTGCACCTTTTCTAATAATTCTTTGTGTGAGGTAAAATAGTTTGGGATCGAGAATTCAGTAGCTACCTGGTGAGCCAATGTTTCATTTGCATCACACACCGCCACTACCTCAAGTTGTTCACTGTATTGCTCTGCTATAGGCTTTAACATTCTATTTCCAATTGCCCCAAGGCCAATAATTCCTAGCTTAATTTTATTCATGATTAAAATTCCTCCCTTTCCTTTATTTTACCTAGTTTTTGCAATTGATGCTAGAATAAGACCCCTAGTAGAAAGAAAAAACACTAGACTACACTAGTGGTCTATTTATCAATGGGTTAGAAATATAAAAAGTAGTCCCTTTTCCAAGTCGACTCTCAATATTCAGTTATCCCTTATGATGTTCGATAATGGTAGCTATAACAACTTGAGTAAGTCCTATAAAGAAACATGAAAAAATGAACTTAAAAAGCTTAAAATATACTAAAACAGGGCGATGGTCTAGTCCGCTTTTGCCGTAGTTACATAGTCTAAATGGAAACAATAATTTATAAAAGTTTGAGAGGAGACAACAGGATGGTAAATCAAAGAAGACCATTTGGCTATGGTGGTTTTGGACCAGGCTTTGGTCCAGGTTTTGGAGGCTTTGGACCCGGAATTGGCGGCTTCGGTCCCGGCTACGGATATGGATTTGGACCCGGAATCAGACCTGGTTTTGGATATGGGTTTGGCCCAGGTTACGGTGGTTTTGGACCATTTGGTGGTCCATTAGGAGCTGGATTACTAGGCCTTGGTTTAGGATTTCTAGGTGGAGAGCTTCTAGAAGGGCCGTACCGTGGTTATAGTCCAAGAAGATATTATTAGTAGTAAGCAGGCCACAGTTGTTGTACTGTGGTCTTTCCTTTTTCACCGTATATCGTCATCCTGATTATTTGGATGTATAATAACCTTATAGAGTAGTCTAAAATTAGGGGGAGTTTATAATGCCAAAAGTAAATACTGAGGAAACAATTGAATTAATTAAACAACTTGTATCAATACCAAGTCCATCAGGTAACACAGATGAAGTCATTACATATGTGGAAGGATTTCTATCAGAACTTAATGTTGAAACGAAAAGAAACCGTAAAGGCGGCCTCATTGCAACGATACAAGGAAAGAATAAAGACCAGCACCGCATGCTTACCGCTCACGTGGATACATTAGGGGCTATGGTAAAAGAGATCAAACCAAGTGGTCGATTAAAGATTGATTTAATTGGTGGTTTCCGTTATAACTCCATCGAAGGTGAATATTGCCACATTCAGACTTCAACGGGAAAGAAATATACGGGAACAATCCTTATGCATCAAACTTCTGTTCATGTATATAAGGATGCCGGAAAAGCAGAGCGAAACCAGGATAATATTGAGATTAGAATTGATGAGAAGGTTCATAGTGCAGCAGAAGTTCGTCAGCTTGGTATTGAAGTCGGTGATTTTGTCTCCTTCGATCCTCGTGTTCAAGTACTTCCAAATGGATACATAAAATCTAGACATTTAGATGATAAAGCAAGTGTTGGGATCCTTCTTCAGTTAATAAAAGAAATTCAAACAGAAAGTATAGAACTTCCCTATACGACCCATTTCTTAATTTCAAATAATGAGGAAATTGGTTATGGAGGAAACTCAAACATTACTCCTGAAACGGTTGAGTATTTGGCGGTTGATATGGGAGCAATGGGTGATGGTCAATCAACAGATGAATATACTGTCTCCATCTGCGTAAAGGATGCAAGTGGACCTTATCACTATGAATTCAGGAAAAAACTTGTCCAACTTGCAGAAGAAAACGGAATTGGATATCAATTAGACATCTATCCTTATTATGGTTCAGATGCTTCAGCCGCAATCCGTTCTGGACATGATATTGTTCATGGATTGATTGGACCTGGGATTGACTCTTCACATGCATTTGAACGTACACATAAGGATTCGATTGAGAATACAGCTAAGCTACTTTTTCACTATGTTCAATCAAAAATGGTTTTGTAAGTTATAGAAAAAACGACCCGCTTGGGAAAAAGCTCCAGGCGGGTCGTTTTTTTAGAGTTAATTCTAAATAATTTGTCAGGTAAAAAGTGTCCAAATTATGCTTCCTCATCTTCCTCTTGTTCTCTTTTCTTTCTCATAAAATAGACAAATGAGAAAGAAAACAAGAAGCAAAAAAACAATACTCCACCAATTAATAAAGCATCTTTTATTGTTCCGTCCGGTGAAAATAAAGTCATCAATGCAAAGACGATTCCGACTGCTAATGAAATTAGTATAGTTTGATAGTATGGCCCTTGCTTCTTTGTAGAGTGTGTATCATACTCATCGACAGATATTCGGATGTTCAAATAACCTAACAGAACGGACGTTCCTATAAATACTAACCAAAGCGGGTGGTCTGTAACCTGGTTGAAGCCTTTAGTAATCGCCTCAAAGATTAAAATCCCTATGATACAAACAGTCTGAAAAACAAAGGCGATCCTGATATTTTTTAGATTTTGCACAACTAATCGCTCGTCTTTTATCATTTTCATATTATTCTCTCTCCCTTTCCATCCAGAATACTTCATCCAAGGTTTTGTTAACGACATAGCAAATCTCTAGACATAACTTTAAAGTGGGATTATACTTCCCTTTTTCAATTAAACTAATAGTTTGACGAGTAACTCCAACCTTTTCGGCTAACTGTTGTTGAGTTAATCCAATTTGGACGCGGGAAATTTTAACGAAATTATTCAAATTAATCCCTCCTATTAAAATTGTAACATATATATTACATAATTCAATATATAGTTTGCATCTTATTCCATATTCCTTTGAAAATATGTTGTATTAGAATACAATCTTAGATTTCGAATACAAAAAAGAGCCAAAGAATATGGCTCGGCTTAGAATGTATCTTAGAAATACTGCAACTGTTTAAGCATTTGGGTTTTATTATTTAATGAAAGCGCTTTACCGACTCTTCCATTTATTGATAGTTCTGATATTATAATAGTAAAGATTGATTTGTAATCCTGCTTTTTAAATGAAAGGAGTGAAAAATATTTGAACGGACCGGACCTTTATAGAAACAAACCATTTATACTATTTAGCCTTTTCATAGTCTCAGCATTCATCATACTTTTAATACTTCTACTAATCTTAGATATTAACATTACGAACCAAACTCTTTATTTAGTCATCATTCCTTATTTTTTTATCTCCTCTATGTTTAGTTATCTATTACATTCTTTTTTAGAAAACAAGTCGCTCCAAAAGCAGAAAGAAAGTGATGAACGTTATAAAACCTTAGTTGAAAATCACCCAGATGGTATTCTTATTCACCATAATGGCACAATTCTATATGGTAATCCTTCCATGTATCGTCTTCTGGGGTATGAATATGGTTCTGCAACTGGGAAATCAATTTTAGAATTTACCCATCCATCTACTCATGACCTTATTAAAAAGAGGCAACAAGAGGCTTATGGTGGTAAGAAAAAGCATTTAGATTTATTAGAAATAGAATTAATTCATAAATCTGGTGCCCCAGTTTATATCGAATCCAAGGCAATTCTTTGCTATTACAATGAACTAAAATGTGTGCAGCTCGTATTAAGAGATATTTCTGAACGAAAGAGAACAGAAGAGTTATTGATGGTTTCTGACAAATTAGCGGTAGTTGGTCAGCTTGCAGCTGGGATTGCACATGAAATTAGAAATCCCCTCACTAGTATAAAGGGATTCATCCAGGTTATGCGTGAATCAACCCACTCTCCTGTTTACTATGATGTGATTCTTTCTGAGTTAGACCGATTAAACCAAGTGACAAATGACTTTTTAATCTTAGCAAAGCCTCAGGCGAAAAACTTTCGTACCTCGGATCTTAAAAAGATAATAAAAGAGATTATCACCTTACTTCAGCCTGAAGCTCTTCTACATAAAGTTATGATCGAACTAAAAACTGATTTAGATGAGATTCCTTTATTATGCGATGTGAACGAGTTGAAGCAAGCATTTATCAATATTTTTAAAAACTCAATTGATGCCATGCAAGAAGGTGGAGTTATCCAAATTAACTTGAAAGAAGAAGAAGGTGGAATAA
Organism: Bacillus sp. AK128; assembly: GCF_053903075.1. Lineage (NCBI taxonomy): Bacteria > Bacillati > Bacillota > Bacilli > Caryophanales > Bacillaceae > Bacillus > Bacillus sp. AK128. The sequence continues at coordinate 2,361,186 of NZ_CP096379.1, forward strand.
AGGCTACCATTCGTGATACTGGAGTTGGCATCCCCAAAGACCGTTTACCTAATATTGGTCAACCTTTTTACACGTTAAAAGAAAAAGGTACGGGTCTTGGACTCATGACTACAATCAAAATTATTGAAAATCATGGTGGGAGCTTTCAAATACAAAGTGAAGAACATAAAGGGACCACCGTAACAATCCGTTTCAAGCAATCCAATTAGACCAGATGTTTACCTCCCAAATTGAATAAACATATACTTTTTCTAAAGTTGTACGTTTAGAACCTTTTTATTCGGACACATTAAGGTTTGGGAGGTACTGGTATGTTTACTTTTCGCGGTGATGCACATCGGTTTTATTTAAAGATGAGGGAATCAAAGCTTGAACAGCATAACGAAATGAAAGAAATTAATGAATTAACAACAATTATTCGATATTACCAATCATTAGATCATTCCTTGCTTTACAAAATTAAATATCAAATGATGAAGGAGCAAAAAGCTTCTGGGTCTATTCCATTACTCGTAACAACTATTCCATGGTTGTTATTTATTTTTTCTAAGCCACTTCTTGATTTACTCTTTGGAGATTTTAATCTATGGGTTCCTTTTGTGTTAATTTATGTAACTCTGTTGTTAGTAGGGATTTATCTCCATTTCCACGAACGGGCTTGGGCAAATGTCCATATTGAAATCATTGAGGATGTATTATTGGATCGAGAAAAATGAATGTTATCCAAACAATGCGTGAAGTCCTTGGAACCCAAAGTACAGTCCAAAGCCAATCAGTGAAAGACCCGAAATGATTGAAATGATGATAATGCTTCTTAGGTTTAAGAAGCGTCGAAATCCTGAGGTTAAACTGGCTACAAACAAATCCCATAATGCCAATCCGACAAAAATCATCGAACTATAGACTAGGAGTTCTTGTGTTCCGTAGGTTACGGCTGTTTTTGCCAGGACAGATCCATAAATACCAAGCCAAAATAGTATAGATAATGGGCTGGAAATCGACATTATGAAACCAGTTAAAAAACATTTCATGAGCGAATCTTTACTTCTTATGTGGTGAAGATTAATTTTATTGGCACTTAAAATATTCTCTACTCCTGAATAGATTAGGACGAAACCACCAAACAACCAGAGAAACACTTGTATGGGAGGAGAATCTAAGAAATGAACAATCCCAAAATAAACAAGTGCCATAAAAATACCATCTGCAATCATGGACCCTACTCCAACAATCCATGCATGCCAAAAACCATTCTTTAAGCCTTTATCAAGGCGAACTGAATTTACAGGACCTATTGGTGCGGCTAATGTAACTCCTAATAGGATGTAGCTAAATAATATGCTAATACTCAATGGGATCACTCCATGTTCTTTTTCAGTACAACTTGTACATCTTATGTCCAAGCTTTCGAAAATAGACAAAGAATCATGGAAAAGGACTAAAATACAATTGAATTTCATGACTAGCAAGGGTCGAACCGGATAAAGTAAACTCAACTTTTTAGATTGTTGGATCCAACTAGTACATAAAAACGCAGAGGTCCTTAGCCATCTGCGTTTTCTCTATTTATCTTATTTTTATTTCTTCAACTTTAATTTTGCCAATGCGTCTGCCATTGCGGTGTTGACAGGGGCATCATCCTGCTTTTTTAAGTACTTATTAACTTCATGCTTGGATGCTTTACTATGTTGATTTTGTTTTCTACGTTCTTGGAAGGTAGATAGCTTTTCGCGATGGCCACATTTACAGAAGAATATTTGTCCTTCGCCCTGACCACGAAGCTCAAGTTTTTTATGACAATTTGGACAACGAGCATTGGTGACTTTTGAAATGTTTTTGCGATGGCCACATTCACGATCTTGACAGACAAGCATCTTGCCTTTTTTTCCGTTCACTTCAAGCATCAGTTTTCCGCAGTCCGGACATTTTGTTCCCGTCATGTTGTCATGTTTAAATCTTGCCTCGCTATTTTTAATTTCATATACAGCTGTTTTTGCATAATCCTTAATTTCTCGAATGAATGCCTCTTTCTTTAAATTTCCTTTTGCGATGAGCTCAAGCTTTAATTCCCATTCCGCTGTTAATGCTGGAGATTTTAGATCCTCTGGGACTAACTCTAAAAGCTGCTTCCCTTTGTTGGTGATAAAGATTTCTTTCCCTTTTTGTTCTAGTAAAAAGCTATTAAATAACTTCTCGATAATGTCTGCTCGTGTTGCTACTGTTCCAAGTCCACCAGTTTTACCAATTGTTTGGATGAGTTCCTTACTCTCTCCTGCCATAAACTTGGATGGGTTTTCCATTGCAGATAATAGTGTTCCCTCATTAAATCGGTTCGGAGGCTTTGTTTCACCTGTTGTTTGAGAGAGCTTTTGTACTGGGAGAATATCACCTTTTTTAACTGAAGGTAAAAGCTGATCTCCACCATCATCATCTTCTTCGGAAAGATTTGTCCCGTAAACTTCTTTCCAGCCCGCTGCTAAGACTGTTTTACCACGTGCAACAAATATTTCTGAACCAATTTTTGCGAGTAGAGTCGTTTGTTCAAACTCATACGGAGGAAATAATACTGCTAAGAAACGTTTTACGATTAACTCATAAATTTTTCGTTCTTTATCACTTAATGCTCGTAGATCAGCCCGCTGTTCAGTTGGGATAATCGCATGATGGTCAGACACTTTGCTATCGTCAACAAATGCCTTATTAATTTTCATGGTTGTTAAAGCTTTTCTGGCAAGTGGAGCATACCCAGGAATCATGACAGCTTCTATACGATCCTTTAATGTGTCTACCATATCGGAGGATAGGTATCTCGAATCAGTCCGGGGATACGTAACAAGCTTATGCTGTTCGTAGAGCTTTTGCATAATTGATAAAGTCTCTTTAGCGGAAAATCCAAATAATTTATGTCCATCCCTCTGAAGCTCGGTTAAATCATAGAGCTGAGGTGAAAAACTCTTCTTGGCAACTTTAGAGACATCGATTAGTTCTGCCTTCTTATTTTCCAACGAAGAAAGTAAAGAATCGATACGGTTTTTATCAAAGGTTTTTTGGTCCTTTGATTTTGGATCCTGCCAATTTAGCGTAAGGTTTTCAGTTTGGGCCTTTAAACCATAGTATGTTTTAGGACGAAATTGTTTGATTTCCTCTTCTCGCTTGGCAATCATCGCAAGTGTTGGGGTTTGTACTCTTCCGCAGGAAAGCTGAGCATTATATTTGGTTGTAAGTGCTCTTGTAGCATTTAACCCAACATACCAATCAGCTTCAGATCTAGCAACGGCTGAGGCATAGAGGTTTTCATACTCCTTCCCATTACGTAACTTGGAAAAACCTTCTTTTATAGCTCTGTCTGTTACAGATGAAATCCAAAGACGCTTAATCGGCTTGTTGATTCTAGCCTTTTCAATAATCCATCTTGCGACTAGCTCTCCTTCGCGCCCAGCATCTGTAGCAATAATGATGTCCTTTACATCATTTCGAGCCATTTGTGATTTAACGGTTTGAAATTGTTTTCCCGTTTGTTTAATTACTGATAGTTTTAACGAAGGAGGAAGCATAGGCAGGTCTTCTATTCTCCATGTCTTGTATTTATCATCGTAGGTTTCTGGATCGGCTAGTGTCACTAAATGCCCTAGTGCCCAGGTGACTATATATTGTGAACCTTCAAAAAAACCGTTTCCCTTCTTTTGGCAGCCCAGCACTCTGGCTAAGTCTCGTCCAACTGAGGGTTTCTCTGCTAGTACTAATTGTTTACTCATAGAAGCAATCCTTTCCTATATAAACTACTATTAAGCATAGCCTTTTCAAGCTAACTGTTCAACTCATAAGAAGAAAGTAATGATTAGCCTTTATTCTGTACAAACTAAAACGAAATGAATTTTAAAAGAAAGAGGGATTACTATGGCAAAACGAGATAGTCATAAAAACCAAACAAAGAAAATGAAAAAAGCGAGCAATGCAATTAATCAAGAAAAGGATTTTGGTAACGATATCGGTGAAGCAAAGCATAATGAGCTAAGAGGCGGAAATTAATCGAGGCTTACTTGGTTTAGTTATTCAAAACTATAAAATAAAGCACCCAGAGCGTAAACTCTGAGTGCTTTTATTCTTTACAAAATCTCATTTACTCTTCTAGTAGTATGTTACCTCATAGTTCTTTTGAACCCTTTGCCATCGGAGATTTACACATTGGACACTCTTTTATCTCAACTTGTGTCTCCTCATAAGTTGTGATTTTTTGCCAAGCAATACAATTACCGCTGGAACAAATCCAGGCGAGAACGGTTTCTTTGTTTTCTGTTTTTTTTGGATCAACTTCTCTGTCTTGAAATGCTTCAAGAAAAAAACGCGAAACTTCTACCTTTTTTCCACGATAATATGCGGGTGATAAGACAATCAGCTCATCTTTTGCTCTAGTTACACCTACATATGCTAACCGTCTTTCTTCCTCTATAGCTCTTATAATTTTCAATCTTTCATTTTCTTTTTTCCCTATCTCTTCTATTCTTCCAGCTTCTAACGCTGTTGCATGTGGAAGAATACCTTCTGAGGCACCAATTAAATACACAGAACGAAATTCCAATCCTTTTGCCTTGTGAATGGTCATTAATGATACGGTTGGTTGATTGTGATAAACACCTTTTTTCATCTGTTGGTGCTGTTCGATTACTTCCAAAATAAAATGAAGGAAATCAGAAATTGTGTTAAATCGTTTTGCAGATGCTTCTAATTCATCAAGCATTTCCTTTAAGTCTTCCTTCTGAACAGTCACTTGCTGCTTACCTTCGGTTTCTAGATACTTATCATAGAAAGATTGACGTAATTTTCTAATTGCAACTACAGGCTCAAGTTCATGAAATTCTTTAAGTAGCCGTATTCGTTCCTTCACCTTTTCTATTTGAAAGCTCCTTAACCCAGGGAAAGAAACAAGATGAATTAGAGGATATTTTTTGGAACCTTGCTGCTCCTGATTCCAAATATAGTCCATTGCCTTTTCCCTTTGGATATAAAGAGTGGAAACCATTCCATCCATCGCATCAAAATTTCTTGGGTCAATGGAAAGTCTTAAATGATCAACCAAGGGCTTGATTGACCAATGGTCGTAGAAGAGCTTATCGTTCCCAGAATAGAAGATAAACGGAATCTTCTCCATCATAAGCTGCTCAAAAATAGCTCTACTATTACTGGAAGTACGGTGTAAAATGGCGAAATCATCATATGAATGACTTCCTTTTTCTACCTTTTCCTTGATATCCTCAATAATCCATTTCGCTTCATCGTCTGTTGTATTAGGCCTACTAAACTTTGGCTTGATTTGCAAAGCTTTTGTCGCCTTTAGTGTTTTAACCTTTCTATTACGATTATGCTTGATAACTTCATTCCCTAAGCCTACAATCGAATCTGTTGATCGGTAATTGATATCGAGGGTAATGGTCCTGGCCTGCGGATATACTTGGTCAAATTGCAAAATAAATTCATTACGAGCTCCGTTAAAGGAATAGATCGTTTGATCATCGTCACCAACCACAAATAGGTTTTGGTTCGTGTTCGTGATTAGTTTCATTAGCTCATATTGGATAAGGTTCGTGTCTTGAAATTCGTCTACCATTATATATTGGAATCGATCTTGTAATGCCTTTACAAGTGAGGGAGTTTCAAGCAGTAAATGATAGGCTTTAACTAAAATGTCATCAAAATCCATTTTATGGTGTCGAGATTTCCAATCCTCATATTTTACATAAAGTTCCTTGATTTCTTGTTCTTCCTCGGTTTTAGAAGGGATATTTTCTATTAAGTTCACCTTAAAAGATGAAAATTGAGCTAGAAGTGTCTCTGGCTGATAGGTATCACGCATATTGAGTTCTCTCATCATTTGTTTCAGTATCATTTGGCGATAGCGATCACTGCTCATTATTTCTTCTGAAAACCCTCTACTTCTAAGAAGTGTTAGAAAAAACGAATGAAAGGTACTAGCTTGTAAGCTACTAATGTCCGCCCGGTTTAAACCTGGTAATAAACCGATTCTCTCTTTCATTTCATCGGCTGCTTTTTTGGAAAACGTGACAAGTAATATATGTCGAGGGTGAATATGATGAACCTGAATTAAATAACCAGCACGAGAAACTAGAACAGACGTTTTCCCTGATCCTGCTCCAGCTAATGTTAACAGAGGTCCATCCTTATGCCGGACAGCATCGATTTGGGCCTTGTTTAAATAAATCCCCTTCTCCTCTAAAGCTCTATAAAAGGAAGAATCGTGATCTGTATGTAACACGATCGTTTCACTAGTGGTGGTATCTGCTAATATAGCAGTGGGTATTACTTCGTTTGACAATCCAAATGGCTGTGAAAAGTATCTTTGCTGCATTTTAACTTCACCTATTTCAATAATTATTGCTTTAAAAGTATAACAAATAATCTATCCTTTTTGATAGGGTGAATCATGGTAATTGATGACCGATTTGAATTTTCGACTATCAAATAACGATGGATCTCATTTCCCAAAGTAAACAGTACAAAAAAACACTACCGTATAATTGCAGCAAACATCAAAATTCTACAGCATTTTCAACACATCCGGTCATCTGAAGTAGATTTGGCGATAAATTCGTCTAATCCTGCGGTTTCCCAAGAAATAACTGATAATTTCCAATTAATCGGTTAAGCTAAGCAATGAACCGTCAAAACGGTTCCAAACTTCGTCGGGAGTGATGTATCATGGCAAGAAACAAACTACTGGTTCCTGGTGCAGGTAACGTTCTTGATCAAATGAAACAAGAAATAGCCAATGAGTTTGGAGTTCAACTTGGTGCTGATACGACCGCGAGAGCTAATGGTTCTGTCGGAGGCGAAATGACAAAACGCCTTGTGGCCATGGCAGAACAACACCTCAAGGACCAGCAAGGTATGTAAGTTGGTCTGCTAAAAGAGACCCCAATCAGGGTCTCTTTTATAAAATTAAATAGATTTAATGAGAGTGGATTGCATTCTGTTAACATTTATCTCCTTTTTGTTAAAGGAAAATTAGTTTGATTACATAGCTTAAACTTTACAAAACTTAAAATTCTATAGTATAAATAAAGGTATATCATTAATAAATAGGAAAAATTTCCTTCTAAAACATACTAATCTTATCACTAGATATATGTTTTGAAAATTTAAAAATAAGGTTGTGAACTTTTTTGGACGAAATACCACTGTTTTCTGTATTATTATTAATTGTTTTAATTTTTTTATCTGCGTTCTTTTCCTCTGCAGAAACCGCTTATTCCAGTGTTAACAGGATTAGATTGAAAGGTTTTGTTGAAGAGGGAAAACGAGGAAGTAAACGGGCATATTATATTACAGAAAATTTTGACAAGGCATTATCGACGATCCTAATAGGTAATAATATTGTAAATATTGCTGCTGCAAGTATCTCTGCTAAGCTTGCTACTGATTTAGTAGGTGGTAACGCAGGACTGTTTATCAGTACCTTTGTAATGACCATTCTAATACTAATATTTGGTGAGATTCTTCCAAAATCACTTGCAAAAGAACGAGCAGAATCTTATACGCTAACTATATCTGGTGTTTTATTCTTTTTGATAAAGATACTAGCACCTATAAACTTCTTCTTTATTAAATTAAAAGATTACGTTTCCAAGTTTTTTAAAAGCAATGACGATATGCCTTCTGTCACTGAAGAAGAATTAAAAGCTATGATTACTATTAGTGAAGAAGAAGGTGTGATTGACAAAGAAGAACGAGAATTAATCTATCGTTCGATGGATTTTGATGATATTCTTGCTAGAGAAATACTAGTTCCACGTACTGATATGGTTGCCATTGAGGTTAACCAGCCAATTGAGGAAATTAAACAGCTCTTTTTGGAAGAGCGTTTTTCAAGAGTTCCGGTATATGAAGAAAGTATTGATAAAATTATTGGAATTCTCTCAGATAAAGAGCTATTCGCTCATTTACTAATGTATGATAAGATTGATATTCGTGAATTATTAAGAGACCCACTCTTTGTTGTGGAGTCAATGAAGATATCATCCCTGTTGCCTAACCTCCAGAAAAGCAAGGTTCATATGGCAATCGTATTAGATGAATACGGAGGAACCTCTGGTCTACTAACCTTAGAAGATATACTTGAAGAAATAGTCGGAGAAATTTGGGATGAACAGGATGAAAAAACTAGTCTGATGACTAAGAAAAACGATTATACTTATAAGTTTGATGGTCAATATCCTTTAGAGGATTTCTCTGAGCTTTTAAATGTGACACTCCCCGAAACCACCTACCATACTTTAGGTGGATGGGTACTAGAAAGTTTTGAATCTATCCCTTCTAATGGTGATTCCTTTACTTATGAAAACTTAAAAGTGACTTTAGATGAAGTACATAACCGTAGAATAAAGAAAATAACTGTTGAAATTAATAATGACCAAAATGAAATTGAAAAATTGTAAGCCAAACTAAAAGCCCTTGTTAAAGGGCTTTTTAATTTTTAATTCTAATTATGGCTTATTTATTGTTGATGATCTATATCTAGTTTACATAACTTTATTATGTGCAACTACTTCTTACTTATAGAATAGGCTTTGTTTGATTCTCTAAGCCAACAAGTCCAAGCATTGTTAACAAAATTTGTTGAACTCCCAAATGAGCATTGGTTGGATCAAACCATTCTTCAAGAGTATGCACCCCTCCACACTCGCCTCCCCCACCTAATGTTACGGCAGGTATATTAAGACTGATTGGGACGTTTGAATCGGTACTTGTTGGACCTAATAACAAGATCTCTGCTCCGATTGCATGGGTTGAAGCTAGTGCGGCTTGAACTATAGGTGATTCTGATGATTGAGTACCAGCTGGACGATCTCCTACTAGCTCAATGTTAACTTCTATGATATCCTTGCCCCATCGATTATTTTCAGCTTGAGCTCCTTCATGGATGGCGTTTAGTATCTTTTCTTCAATTTCTAATAGTGAACTAGGTGTTGTAGAACGGATATCAATAATCATGGTTGCTTCTTGAGCAATTGTATTGACTGATGTTCCTCCTGATATCTCACCTACATTAAAGGTTGTTTTCGGGTCATTTGGAACTTGTAAGTCTGAGATCAAGGCAACTGCTCTACCTAGTGCGTGTATTGCACTTGGTGTACCAAAATCACCAAAGCTATGCCCACCAGTACCTTTAAAGGTCACCCTATAACGATGACTACCAGTTGCTAAATAAATAATTCTTGATGGTGAGCCTGGTTCAATTGAAATAAAACCGTCGATGTCATCTCGATCTTCAAACAAAGCTTTTACACCCCGTAAATCACCAAGACCTTCCTCCCCAACTGTTGCAACAAACAGTAGATCTCCAGTAGTCTCGAATTCCATTTTCTGCACGGTTTTAATCAGCGTTAACAGGGCTGCCAAACCTCTTCCATCGTCTGAGATTCCGGGAGCATAAACTCTCCCATCCTTTTTGATCGCCCTTACCTCCGTGCCTTCCGGAAAAACGGTATCTAAATGCGCTGAAACCACTAGCTTTGGTCCATCCCCTTTGCCAGGGCGAAGTCCAAGAATGTTGCCAACTCTATCTTTTTGTACATTCTGTAACCCCAATTCTATAAATCTCTTGTAGAAGAACTCTCCTCGAACATCTTCAAGAAAGGTAGGAGCAGGGATTTCTGTTAAAAGGATTTGGTCTTCTAGTGTTTGCTCTTGTTGATTTTCAATAAATTGAAGGCCTTCTTGTACTTCGTTAACATTTAGCAATAATTTATAAGTCTCTTTTATATTCTTGTCATTCAAAGTCATTCATCGTTCCTCCTCTATTTAAGCTCCTCTAATATAGGAAACAATTCGTCAAGATGAGTGATTTCAAAATCAGGAATTACTTCTTTCTTTGCTTTATTTTCACGATTAATCCAAACTGATTTAATTCCAACACGCGATGCGCCTAAAATATCTGTCATTAAATTATCTCCAACCATAAGAACATTTTCTTTATCAACCTCAAGCTTCTCTAGTGCATGGGTGAATATGGATGGGTCAGGCTTTCCTTTACCAAAGGCGCCCGAAATAATAATATGGTCAAAATAAGGGACAAGTTCAGGAGTAATACGAAGCTTCGTGTTTTGTAAATCTGGTGAACCATTCGTTAAAAGTAATAGCTTATAATTCCCCTTCAGCTGATTAAGAACATGAAACGTTTCTTCATAAACAAATGGGAGGTTTTGTCGTTCAACTGGGAACCGTTCAGCAAGTTCTGATCCAAAATCATGATCAACAATTCCAAGTTGTTTTAATCCTCTTGTCCATGCTTCTTTTCTATATGTAGGAACGATTTCCTTCATCTTACGAAACTGATCATGATCATCTAAGAAATTCCCCCATAATCCTTCAAAAGGATTGATTCCAATCATTTTTGTGAATTCGTATGTTTCGTAGGAAGCGTAAAGTTTAGTTGCTTCAGTTCGAACAGCCTCTTCTAATTGGTTTGGGTCAATTCCATATTTTCGTTTTGCAAGTTGACAAGTGGCTTTAAAAGCTTCCTTCACACTTTTATGGTCCCAAAGTAATGTATCGTCAAGATCAAAAATCACGGCGTTAATCATGTAAGATAAACACTCCTTATGTAAAATCTATTAAAAAAGGCACCACTGAACTGGTACCTTATATAAAACTAGAGAAACTATATAACACGGACATGGCGGACGCCTTCTATTTTCATTACTTTCTCAATAAGCTCATTCTTATTGTTGAAATCTTGGTCTAGGTCGATTAATGTGTAAGCCCACTGTCCTTTACTGCGGTTCATCATATCCGCAATATTAATGGAATGATTCGCTAATATGGATGTGATTTGACCTACCATATTAGGTATATTTTGGTGAACGACCGTTAATCTCTTTTTGCCTGATACAGGCATAAAGACATTAGGGAAGTTAACAGAGTTTTGAATATTACCCGTTTCTAAAAATTGCTTTAATTGAGAAGCTGCCATTACTGCACAATTTACTTCAGATTCATACGTAGATGCACCTAAATGAGGAATGGCTACTACGTTTTTCATACCAAGTAATTGATCGTTTGGAAAATCAGTGATATAGCTTCCTACGATATCTTCTTCAATCGCTTGTTTTAAGGCCGTTTCATCTACAAGTTCTCCACGGGAGAAATTTAAAATTCTCATTCCAGGCTTCATTTGTTGGAACGCTTTTGTATTTAGCATTTCCTTTGTTTGATCGGTTAACGGGACATGCATCGTTATGTAGTCACATGTTTGAAAGATTTCTTCTGGACTATGTGCACGCTGTACATCACGCGATAGCTGCCATGCAGTATTTACAGATATAAATGGATCATACGCAACAACCTCCATCCCAAGTGATGTTGCATCATTCGCTACTAAGACACCAATCGCACCAACCCCTATAACGCCTAACCTTTTCCCCTGTATTTCAGTTCCAACAAAGTCTTTTTTCCCGGATTCAACTTGTTCAGGTACTAATTCGCCTTCACCTTTTAGAGTATTAGTCCAAGCCACTGCTTTAAACAAATTACGTGAAGAAGCAATTAAGCTCATAAGAACAAGCTCCTTTACCGCATTTGCATTTGCACCCGGAGTATTAAATACAATAACTCCTCTTTCAGTTAGTTCTTCAACTGGAATATTATTAACACCAACACCAGCTCTTGCAATGGCTTTTACAGATGATGAGATATCTGTTCCATGAAGATTATAGCTCCGAAGTAAAATTGCATCAGCGGCTTCTCCTGAACCTACTTGATATGTATCCCCATTTAAAACAGCTAACCCACGTTCTGCAATAGAATTATAAACTTGAATGTTATACACTAATCTTCCCCCTAACGATTTTCCACTTCAAATTCTTTCATACAATCTATAAGCTTCTTAACTCCTTCAATTGGCATAGCATTATATATACTTGCACGCATTCCTCCTGTAGATCGATGTCCTTCAAGTGTGATCAGTCCTTTTGAAGAAGCAGTTTGTAAGAAATTTTTGTTTAATCCATCGGAAGATGTTGTAAATGGAATGTTCATTAATGATCGGCTACTTTCTTCAACACGATTTTCAAACATAGAAGATTCATCAATAAATTGATACAGTAATGAAGCTTTTTCACGATTTATTTTTTCCATTTCTTCTACTCCGCCTAAATCCCGTAACCATTCTAACACTAATTTGGTTACGTAAATAGGAAAGGTAGGTGGGGTATTATATAGAGAACCAGAAGTTGAATAAGTCTCATAGTTTAGCATAGTAGGATTATTTTTATTAAAGTGACCAAGTAAATCTTCTTTTACTATTACAACTGTTAACCCTGCTGGCCCAATGTTTTTTTGAGCACCCGCATAAATTAGTCCGAATTTTGAAACGTCATAAACCTCAGATAGAATATTCGATGACATATCAGCTACAAGCGGAACGTCACCTGTTTCAGGGATGTTTAAAAAGCGGGTACCTTCTATTGTGTTATTGGTCGTAATATGAACATAATCAGCACTTTGATCAATTGCATCTGTATCTATAATTGGTATTTCAGTATAGTTTTGTTTCTTTGAAGATGCTAAGATTGTTACTTCACCATGCTTTTGCGCTTCTTTAAATGCTTTATCTGACCAGGATCCAGTATTTACATAATAGGCACGATTCGATCGATTTAGGAGATTCATGGGAACCATCGAAAACTGTAAGGATGCTCCACCTTGAATAAAGAGGACTTTGTAATTAGAAGGTATATTCATAAGCTGTCTTAGTAATGCCTCGGCTTGAAGGATAATTTCTTCAAAATAACTAGAACGATGACTCATTTCCATCACAGACATGCCAAGGCCTTGATAGGAAAGTAGCTCCTTTTGAACCTTTTCTAAAACTGGTTTAGGTAAGACAGAAGGTCCCGCGGAAAAATTATATATTTGCCCCATACACATTCACCTTTTTCTATAAATTCAGAATAATTACTTTAAATACAAAAGAGAAGTAGGAATCCCTACCTCTCTACCTTTGAATTACTTAAAGAGCAATTCTCGTTTCTCTTCAAAAGCGGAAATTTCTTTATTGAATTTTTCAGTTAGTCCAATATCATCAAGACCCTCCAATAGCATCTTTCTTCTATATGGATCTGTGTCAAAAGAATAAACTAGATTTCCAGGAGCTGAGATCGTTTGATTTTCTAAGTCAATGGTCAAATCAAACGGTCCTTCCTTTGAAAGATTAAATAAAGTATAAATCTCTTCTTCCTTTAATACAATCGGTAGGATTCCATTTTTAAAACAATTGTTAAAAAATATGTCAGCATAGGAAGGTGCAATAACTGCACGGAATCCATAGTCCAGTAAGGCCCAAGGAGCGTGCTCTCTTGATGAACCACAGCCGAAGTTGTGGTGAGCTATCAAAATGCTAGCACCATGATAGTCTCTGCTATTCAAAATGAATTCTTCATTAGGGCTCCCATCATCCTTGAATCTCCAGTCATAGAATAAAAACTGCCCAAATCCGGTTCTTTCTATTCTTTTCAGGAACTGTTTAGGGATAATCTGATCTGTATCAACATTAGCTATTGGTAACGGTGCAACTAAGCCTGTATGTTTGATAAATGGTTTCATGAGACAACACTCCCAGATTGGACAAGTTCGTTAACGTCAATAAAATGACCAGTAACAGCAGCCGCTGCAGCCATAGCAGGACTGACGAGGTGGGTACGAGCACCTCTACCTTGTCTTCCTTCAAAATTTCGGTTAGAGGTTGATGCACAACGTTTACCAGGAGGTACTACATCAGGATTCATACTTAAACACATACTGCAGCCTGATTCTCTCCATTCAAAACCAGCTTCTACAAATATTTGATCTAACCCTTCCTCTTCTGCTTTTTGTTTCACTTGTTTTGAGCCAGGCACTACTAGAGCTGTTACTTGAGTCGAAACCTTTCTGCCTTTAACAACCTTAGCTGCTTCTCGTAAATCTTCAATTCTTGAATTCGTACAGGAACCAATAAATACATAGTCAATTTCGATGTCCTTTATATTCATTCCTGCTTCAAGCCCCATATATGTTAGTGCTTTTTGAATGGTTGTTTGTTGAACAGGATCATTAACATCAAATGGATTTGGAACAACTCCATTTACACTTACACCCATAGATGGATTTGTTCCCCAAGTCACCTGTGGTTCAAGTTCACTAATATCGAATTGTAAGACACGGTCAAAAACTGCATCGTCATCTGAATATAGGGTTTTCCAATATTGTACAGCCTTGTTAAATTCTTCACCTTTTGGTGAATATTTTTTTCCTTTTAAATAAGAGAATGTAACATCGTCTGGTTGGATTAGGCCTGCTTTAGCTCCAGCTTCTATTGACATATTACATACTGTCATACGTTCTTCCATAGACATTTCCTTTATTACTTCACCAGTATACTCAATAATATAACCCGTTCCAAAATCAACACCAAAATTAGCAATTAGACCTAGTATGATATCCTTTGATGCAATTCCTAAAGGGCGTTTACCTGTTAATTCGACCTTTAAGGTTTTTGGTTTTGCCTGCCATAAGCATTGGGTAGATAACACATGTTCAACCTCACTGGTACCTATTCCAAAAGCAAGCGCTCCAAATGCACCATGTGTCGACGTATGACTGTCACCACAAACAATCGTTTTTCCTGGTGATGTTAAACCTAGTTCAGGACCAATTACGTGAACTATTCCTTGCTCCGAGCTATGTAAATCAGCAAGAGTGATCCCGAATTCTTCACAATTTTTTTTAAGTGTATCGATTTGATTTAAGGCAATCTCATCCTTAATAAAAAATGGATTTAAAGTTGGAACATTATGGTCCATGGTAGCAAATGTAAGGTCTGGTCTACGGACTTTTCGATTAGCTAAACGAATCCCTTCAAATGCTTGAGGTGAGGTTACTTCATGGATAAGATGCAAATCAATATAGAGTAAATCAGGCTTATTTGTTTCTTCAACCACAATATGTTGGTCCCATATTTTCTCAACTAACGTTTTTGGTTTCATAAGAATCACCTACTTTTAGATAGAATGGCTAGTTTACCAATACTTTTTTAGAAGTTAATGTTACTCGAACCTTGTCACCCATTTCGCTAGTGGTCAAAAAGGCTTCTGAGGACTTCGCCAAGTCCTTTGTCCTATATCCATTTTGAAGGACTTCATCTATTGAATCCTCCACATCTTGGGCTTCTTGATGAAGACCTAATGAGTAACGCAGCATTAAGGCAACAGAGGATAGAGTTGCTAATGGATTGGCAATGTTCTTGCCAGCAATATCTGGTGCTGAGCCGTGAATCGGTTCATATAGACTAGGTCCAACTCCTAAACTTGCTGAAGGAAGTAATCCAATAGATCCAGTAATGACTGATGCTTCATCACTCAAAATGTCACCAAACATGTTTTCTGTAACAATCACATCGAATTGACCAGGATTTTTGATTAGTTGCATCGCTGCATTATCAACTAACATATGATTTAGCTCAACTTCAGGATAAATCTCTGACAAACGGTTTGCGCACTCTCTCCACACTCGACTACTTTCTAATACATTTGCTTTATCAACGGAAGTTAGTTTTTTATTTCGTTGATTTGCAAGTTCAAACGCTTCTCTTAAAATTCTTTCAATCTCTGATTCTTTGTAAACAAGAGTGTCAATGACTTCGAGACCACTTTCAGTCATTCTACGTTCCCGAGGACTTCCGAAGTAAATCCCTCCTGTTAATTCACGAACAATGACGAAATCCGCATCTTTTATGATCTCTTCCTTTAAAGGAGAAGTGTCAATTAAAGGTGAGAACACTTTTACAG
Organism: Bacillus sp. AK128; assembly: GCF_053903075.1. Taxonomy (NCBI): domain Bacteria; kingdom Bacillati; phylum Bacillota; class Bacilli; order Caryophanales; family Bacillaceae; genus Bacillus; species Bacillus sp. AK128. The sequence goes on from NZ_CP096379.1 coordinate 2,377,022, forward strand.
GGCGGATATTCGCAAATAACTCAAGCTCCTTACGAATTTTTAGTAATCCTGCTTCTGGTCTCCGTTCTGAGGATTCATTGTCCCATTTAGGTCCACCTACAGCACCTAGTAAAACTGCGTCACTATTTTTACATAACTCAATAGTCTGATCTGGTAGCGGAGTGCCTTCTTCATCAACCGCGGAACCACCAATTTTGCCGTATTGGAACTCGAAAGAATGTCCATATTGCTCTCCAATAGTCTGGAGTAATAATACAGCCTCTTTTACGATTTCAGGACCAACTCCATCTCCTTCTAAGACCGCGATTTTAAAGTTCATAGAATCTCGACTCCTTTTGATTGGTAGCCAAACCATGTTTTAATTAAACTACGGTTAACAGCATCAAGATATGCTTTTGCTGAAGCCTCTAAAACGTCATGTTCAATCCCACGGCCACTGCTTACATATCCGTCATAATTAAGCTTTACATATACTTCAGCTAATGCATCATGCCCATTTGTGGTAGATTGGATTCGGTAGTCTACTAGTTGAGCGGGTCGATCTAATAAACGAGCAATCGTATTATAAACTGCTTCTACACTTCCAGAACCTGTTCCTGATTCTTGTTGGACGGTTCCTTCAGGAGTTTTTACTAGAATAGTAGCCGTTGGAATAAGATTAGAACCATATGAAACCTGAAGCTGCTCTAATTCATAACCCGAACCAATTCCCTTTAAACTAGAATCCATCATTAGTGCAAAGATATCATCTTCTGTTACTTCTTTTTTCTTAGCTGTTAATTCTTTAAATGCTTGGAACAACTTTTTCTCTTCTGTTTCTTCAAGGTTAATTCCTAGCTCTTTACATCTTTCCTTGAATGCATGGCTTCCTGAATGCTTCCCTAGTACCATTTTATTAGAGTTTAAACCTACCATTTCTGGTTCAATAATCTCATAAGTTAATTTATTCTTTAAAACTCCATCTTGATGAATTCCTGATTCATGGGCAAATGCATTCGCACCAACAACAGCTTTATTTTGCGGTACGACCATTCCAGTAAGCTTGCTAACTAACTGGCTTGTTCTAATTGTTTGTTTAAGGTCAATATTAGTTTGTACCTGATACGTATCTTTTCGAATATTTAAGGCGACTGCAATTTCCTCTAGTGCCGCATTCCCTGCTCGTTCACCGATTCCATTGATCGTGCCTTCTATTTGATGAACTCCACTTCTAACTGCTGCGAGGCTATTGGCAACCGCCATTCCCAAATCATCATGACAATGACAGGAAAGCTTAACACGATCAATATTAGGAACGGTTTTTAATATATAAGAAAATAACTCACTATATTCTTGTGGTGTAATGAAGCCGACTGTGTCTGGTAGGTTTATTACTTTAGCACCTGCGTCAATCACTTTTTCAATGATATGAGCTAAAAACGGCCAATCGCTTCTTGTTGCATCTTCGGCTGACCATTGTACATGTGAGAAAAACTGTGAAGCATACTGTACCGACCAAACAGCCTTTTCAATGACCTCTTGCTGAGTCATTTTTAGCTTGTATTCCATGTGGAGAGGTGAAGTAGCAATAAAAAGATGAATACCTGGGTGTGCTGCACCATTAAGTGCTTCCCAGGTAGTATCAATGTCACCCTTGTTTGCTCTTGCTAGACCAACAACCTTGCAATTTTTTATAGTTTGACCGATTTGTTGAACAGATAAAAAGTCACCTTTTGAGGAAGCAGCAAATCCTGCTTCCATCACATCAACCCCGTATCGTTCAAGCTGACGGGCGATTTCTAATTTTTCATGGGGGTGAAGATTCACCCCAGCAGACTGTTCACCATCGCGTAATGTTGTATCAAAAATATCAACTTTGCGCACTAGTTACCAATCCTTTCTTTTTTGACTGGACAAACGGCATTTTTTCTCTTAGCTCACGACCAACCACTTCGATTGGGTGTTGACTTTCTTTTCTATTAATAGCATTGAATACAGGACGATTTGCTTGGTTTTCTAGAATCCACCCCTTTGCAAATTCCCCATTTTGGATTTCAGATAGGATTTTCTTCATTTCAGCTTTAGTTGAATCATTTACTACACGTGGTCCTGCCGTGAAGTCACCCCACTGAGCTGTGTCAGATACAGAATATCTCATTCCCTCTAAACCAGACTCGTAGAATAGATCAACGATTAACTTTAATTCATGTAAACATTCAAAGTAAGCAACCTCAGGCTGATAGCCAGCTTCTGTTAATGTTTCGAATCCAGCCTTTACTAGTGCAGATACACCTCCACATAATACAGCTTGCTCTCCGAATAGATCTGTCTCTGTTTCTTCCTCAAACGTTGTTTCAATAACAGCTGCACGACCACCGCCAACACCTTTAGCGTATGCTAATGCAAGATCTTTTGCTTGACCTGATGCATCTTGATAGACAGCGAATAATGCTGGAACACCGCCACCTTCAACAAATACACGACGTACTAAATGTCCTGGGCCCTTCGGTGCAACTAAGAATACATCAACATCTGCTGGTGGTACTACCTGGTTAAAGTGAACATTGAAACCATGTGCAAATGCTAATGCTTTACCACTAGTTAAGTAAGGTTCAATTTCATTTTTAAATACCTTTGGCTGACTTTCATCAGGGAGTAAAATCATAATTACATCTGCAGCTCTTGTAGCTTCAGCTACACTTAATACTTGAAATCCATCACTTTTAGCCTTCTCGAAAGAACCACCCGGTCGTAATCCTACCACAACATCAAAGCCGTTATCTCTAAGGTTTTGTGAGTGTGCATGCCCTTGAGAACCATAACCGATTACTGCTACCTTTTTACCTTTAAGTGCCTCTAATGAAATATCTTGATCATAATACATATTTGCTGTCATTTTAGTTGTCTCCTTTTAATGAGTAATTTGATTATTCCGACTATTTTACTTTTAATTATGTATAGAATCCTGGCCAAAGCTGGTCTTTATAGCCAGGGTTCAAGACTATACATTGTTTTCAACTGGTAAATTAAGAAAACTTTGTGTAATATCAGTGATTTGAATTACATCTATTTGCTTCTCTAGCTGTCGTTTGATTTGTTCAAACTCGGTTTCTTCTTCTATATTTAGAACAACGGTGAGTAAAGAGATCTTATGGTCATCTATAGGTCCCACTGTTAAGCTTTCGATATTTAATCCTTTGCGTAAAAAGAGGTTCGTCATCCTGTTTAATACACCAAGGTTATTATTCACAATCATGGAGAGAGTTCTTTTCAAGGCTTAACACCTTCCATTTCTTGAATCCCTTTGCCTGGAGAAACCATCGGATACACATTTTCCATAGGATTTACACGACAATCAATAATTACCGCTTCATTTCTTTGTAGTGATTCCTTAAATTCTTGGACAAAGTTTTCTTCATTATCAACTAGTACACCCTTAACACCATAAGCATCTGCTAGTTTAATATAGTCTGGTTGGTTAGGGAGTAAAGATTCTGAGTATCTGCCATTATAGAATAATTCCTGCCATTGTCTAACCATTCCCATTGCTTGATTATTCACAATTACTACGATTACTGGAAGTTTGTATTGTTTTAGTAAGGCGATTTCTTGAAGCGTCATTTGGAAACCCGCATCTCCTACTAGGGCAACAACTGTTGAATCTGGCTCACCTATTTGAGCCCCGATTGCAGCCGGTAAACCAAAGCCCATCGTACCTAGTCCTCCCGAAGTAACCCAGCGATTAGGTGATGTAAATCCATAAAACTGAGCAGCCCACATTTGGTGCTGTCCAACATCGGTTGTCACAATCGCTTCACCATGTGTTAGTTGATGGACGATTTCAATAACACGCTGCGGCTTTAAATAAGATCCTTCCTCTTTATACCAAAGAGGGTAATCTTTCTTTAGTTGCTGTAAATATGAATTCCAATCAGATGATGGAGGTGCTTCTAAATCTGCTTGTAATAAAAGGGTTAAAGCTTCCTTTGCATCCCCAACCACTGGAATATGAGTATGAATATTTTTACCAATTTCAGCAGGATCGATATCAACATGAACGACTGTGGCAAATTTTGCGAAGTGATCCAAATTCCCTGTTAGTCGGTCATCAAAACGTGCACCTATGTTAATTAAAAGATCACTCTCGTATAATCCGATGTTAGCTGCATATGTCCCGTGCATACCTCCCATACCTAAGAACAGGTTGTGAGTATTCGGGAACGTACCAAGACCTAATAATGTATTAACGACAGGGATATCTATTCGTTCAGCGAACTGTAATAATTCCTCGTGTCCACCAGCAAACTGTACACCAGCACCCGCTAAAATAACAGGCTTTTTGGCGACTTTTATTGCTTCGACAACCCGGTTTATATCGTCTTGATTAGGAGTCTTTTTAAATTTATAACCCGGGATATTGAGCTCATCTTTATAATCAAACTCTCCGATGACAGCACTTATATTCTTAGGTATGTCAATGAGTACAGGGCCAGGTCTTCCAGTTGTGGCAATATGAAAGGCCTCTTTAATGATGCGCGGTAAATCCTTTATATTCAGTACCTGATAATTGTGTTTTGTGATTGGCATTGAAATTCCGAGAACTGGTGCTTCTTGAAAGGCATCAGTACCTAGTGCTGCTTCTGCAACTTGACCTGTAAACACGACAAGTGGTAATGAATCCATCATTGCATCAGCTAGACCTGTTATAATGTTTGTTGCACCAGGTCCCGATGTCGCAATAACGACACCAGGTTTTCCTGTTACTCGAGCATACCCTTCTGCAGCGTGAATCGCTCCCTGCTCATGACGGGGTAAAATATGCGGAATCCCCCCGTCATATAAAGCGTCATATATATTTAAGACCGCACCGCCTGGATAACCAAACACAACCTCCACATTCTCTTTCTTTAATGCTTCAACAATCATTCTTGATCCTGAAAGTAATTGACTTGTTTGTTTTTCCTCTACCGTTTTCACTTTATAATGCCACCTCCCTGTTTCTCTAGATTTTTAATACTCCACCAGTGCTTGCTGATGTTACTAGTTTTGCATATCGAGCTAAGTAGCCTGTTTTAACCTTTGGTTCAGGCTGAACGAAGTTTTTCTTTCTTTCTTCTAAAACTTCTTCAGCTACTTCCAAGTGAATCGTACGTTTTTCTAAGTCTATTTCGATAATGTCTCCGTTTTCTACAAAAGCAATTGGTCCACCTTCTGCAGCTTCTGGGGAGATATGACCTATTGAAATTCCTCTAGTCGCACCAGAGAAACGGCCATCTGTGATTAAAGCGACCTTAGTAGATAATCCTCTTCCTGCAATTGAAGAAGTTGGTGCTAACATTTCAGGCATTCCCGGTCCACCCTTAGGTCCTTCGTAACGAATTACCACGACATGCCCTTCTCTTACAAGGCCGCTATCAATTCCCTCTTGTGCAGCATCTTGTGATTCAAAAATGATAGCTTCTCCTTTAAATTGCTTAATTGAAGGATCGACTCCACCGACTTTAATTACCCCTCCGTTTGGTGCAATATTTCCAAATAACATTGACAAACCACCAACTGGGCTATATGGATCTTCTTTACGACGAATGACTTTATCATTTGTAATCTCTGCAGATTCGACTGTTTCTCTAATCGTACGACCAGAGATTGTTATACGATCAGGGTGGATTGCTCCTTCGATACCACATAGTTCCTTTATAATGGCACTTACTCCACCCGCTTCATGAACATCCTGCATCGAGTAGTCAGAAGCTGGACTGATTTTACTTAAATATGGAACACGTTCTGCAATTCTATTAATCTCAGCTAAGTCGTAATCAATACCTGCTTCATGAGCAATCGCTAATGTATGCAAAACTGTATTAGTCGATCCACCCATTGCCATATCTAAAGCAAAGGCATCGTCGATTGCTTCTTTTGTTATAATGTCACGAGGTTTGATATCTTTCTTAACAAGATCGATTAAATGACGAGCGGCATCTTTGATTAACTTGTGGCGCTCATTAGAAGTAGCAACAAGCGTCCCGTTACCAGGCAATGCCACACCTAACATTTCCATTAATGTGTTCATAGAATTTGCAGTGAACATCCCTGAGCAAGAACCACAGGTTGGACAGGCACTAGATTCAATTTCTAGTAATTCTTCACGACTCATTTTTCCGGATAGGAAGCTTCCAACACCTTCAAAAACAGAAACGAGAGAAAGTGGCTTTCCGTCCTTCGTTCTCCCTGCTTCCATCGGTCCACCTGATACAAACACCGCTGGAACGTTTGTTCTCGCCGCTGCCATTAGCATTCCTGGTGTGATTTTGTCACAGTTTGGAATATAAAATACTCCATCAAACCAGTGGGCATTAATCACCGTTTCAGCAGCATCGGCAATGATCTCACGACTTGGTAAAGAATATCTCATTCCAATGTGTCCCATTGCTATTCCATCATCAACACCAATTGTATTGAATTCAAATGGAATTCCTCCTGCTTCACGAATTGCATCCTTAACGACCTCAGCAAACTTATTTAGATGCATATGTCCTGGAATAATATCAATATAGGAGTTACACACTCCGATAAATGGTTTATCCATATCTTCAGGCTTAACACCTGTTGCATATAGCAGACTGCGATGAGGGGCTCTATTTACCCCTTGTTTAATCATGTTACTTCTCATTGTTTAAAACCTCTTCCTATCCTTATTGTGTAATATTACCCTGCTTGAACCTCATTCTCTGAATATATCTTTACTCCATCTTCCACTACTAATCTTCTAAATGCGTTTAATAAAGTATGAGTGTGGATTCCTGGTTTGCCATCTGCAATCGTTCTTGAATCAAGACTAACTACCGGAATTACCTCAGCTGCAGTTCCTGTTAAAAATACTTCATCAGCAACATACACATCGTATCTAGTAAATGGTTCTTCTTTCACAACATAACCTAGATCTTTAGCAAGATCGATAATCGCATTTCTAGTCACACCTTCTAAAGCACCTACATAACTTGGAGGTGTATAGAGTACTCCACGTTTGACTAGGAAGATATTTTGCCCAGATCCCTCAGCGACATAGCCTTCTGTATTTAATGTTAATGCTTCATCAGCTCCAGCATTTGTTGCTTCTACTTTAATCATTATGTTATTTAAATAGTTAAGTGATTTAACCTTAGGGCTTAAGATGTCAGGTCTATTTCTTCTTGTTGGAACGGTTACCATTGTAATTCCTTTTTCATATAGCTCTTTTGGAAATAAGGCAAGCTGCTCGGCGATTACTACTAAATTAGGTGCTTTACATTTTCTTGGATCTAACCCAAGATCTCCTGCTCCTCTTGAAAGAACTAAACGGATATACGCATCCTTAAATTCATTTTTTCTTAATGTTTCAACAACGATTTCTTCCAGTTCCTCATACGTATAAGGAACATTTAGTAAAATAGCCTTTGCAGAATCGAAAAGTCGCTCTAAATGTTCTTTCAAACGAAAAACATTACCTGAATAGACGCGAATTCCTTCGAAGACACCATCTCCATATAAAAAGCCATGATCATAAACGGACACGACTGCTTTTTCTTTTTCAACAAATTCACCATTTAAATAAATCCACTTACTCATTCAAATTACTCTCCTTTTTAATTAAAGCCGTATTGGTGAAAAATTCTTTTTTCTAAATTTTCTTCCAAATATTTTCTCTTGATTGTTAGCTATTGTAAACCCGTTTAAATAGGGCGTCAACAGTATTTTTCAGATAATTTAGACTATACTGAATAATGGAAAACGCTTACAATATTGTCCTATTAATGAAGAAAGCGTTTTCAACCTCTTCATAAACTTTTTTTTAGGTTTTTTTATGTCAGAAAACCTCACATATAAAAGAGCGTTTTCAGCCTTGGTATTACTAAGATTAGCCTAGTTTTAGCACGTAAGCCAAACAAAAAAAAGAGACAATAAAATGTCTCCTCTAAGAACTAAATCAATAGATTAAAAAGGTCTGGATCTTTATTTATTTCTATATATGTAAATCCTTTTGATTTCATATTTTCGATAAGTTTAAAATAATCCTTTTGATCTTTCACTTCAATTCCAACTAAAACAGGTCCTTTATCACGATTATTTCGTTTTGTGTATTCGAATCTTGTAATGTCATCCGTTTCACCAAGTACATCATGCATGAACTCACGTAAAGCACCAGCTCGCTGCGGGAAATTTACAATGAAGTAATGTTTGAGTCCTTCGAAAATAAGTGAGCGCTCTTTAATTTCCTGCATTCGATCCAAATCATTATTTCCCCCACTTACAATACATACGACATTCTTACCTTTTATCTCTTCTCGGTAGTCATCTAATGCGGCAATTGATAGCGCACCGGCTGGCTCAGCAATAATGGCATTCTCATTATAGAGAGATAAAATAGTCGAACAAACCTTTCCTTCTGGTACAAGCACAATATCATCTAGCAAGTCTTTAGACATTTCAAATGTAAGTGTTCCGACCTGTTTTACGGCTGCACCATCAACAAATTTATCAATATTCTCTAGCGTGACAACTGAATTATTACTAAAAGATTCCTTCATACCAGGGGCACCTTCAGGTTCAACGCCAATAAGTTTCGTATCAGGCGTAATACTTTTAATATAGGAACCGACTCCAGAGGCAAGACCCCCTCCACCGATGCTCATGAATAGATGAGAGATCGGCTCCTCCATCTCATTAAGGATTTCAACTCCAACTGTGCCTTGTCCCGTTATTGTTAAATAATCATCAAAAGGATGAATGAAGTTCATTTCATGGTTCTGACAATAAGCTTGAGCCTTTTCATACGAATCATCAAAGGTGTCACCTGTTAAAATCACCTCGGTAAATTCACCACCGAAAAATTCAACTCTTGACACCTTTTGTCTAGGTGTCGTTGAAGGCATAAAAATTTTCCCCTTAATTCCAAGAGCCTTACATGCATAAGCGACTCCCTGCGCATGGTTCCCAGCACTTGCACAGACTACACCCCGTTCACGTTCTTTTTCGGTGAGACTCTGCACTAAATAGTAAGCCCCTCTAATTTTAAAGGAACGAACAATTTGTAAATCCTCTCTTTTTAAAAAGACATTACACTCATAACGTTCCGATAAGATTTCATCCTTTTGAAAAGGAGTTTTAATCACTATATCCTTTAACACCTGGTATGCTTTTAAAATATCTTCTACTTTTACACGCTGAAGAGTATCCGGCATAATCGGTCCTCACTTTCAAACATATTGGAATTTTCTAATAATAGATTTAGAAGCTATTGTAACACATAGAAAAAAAAGGGCAATGCATGAAAACGGATACATTATAAAAAAAGAAAACTGTCATATAAAATGTTTTTTCTAATAAGTTGAGACAAACATCGGTTACTTTCAATCTTGTTGTTGGTCTCAAACAACTAATTGGACAAACTAGCGGAATAATCGTTATACTATAAAAAAAATTATGGAGGTAATCATATGTTAATTGAAATGTGGACAGACTTCTCTTGACCATTTTGCTATATTGGCAAAAAGCGTCTGGAGGACGCTATTAAAAAAATTGATCAACCGGTCGAGGTCGTCTATCGTTGCTTTGAATTAGATCCTAATGCTGAGCGGAACGTTGACTATAATATCTATGAGAAACTAGCGGAGAAATATGGTATGAGTATTGAACAGGCAAAAGCTAATACTCAACAAATGGTTGAAATGGCAAAAGCTGAGGGCTTGGATTATAAGATGGATACAATCATTTTAACAAATACCTTTGATGCCCATCGTCTCACTATGTTTGCTAAATCTAAAGGGTTAATGCATGAAATGACAAATCGTTTATTACATGCTTACTATACTGAATCTAAACACATTGGAGATCACGAGACATTAATTGAGTTGGCTGTTGAAATTGGTTTAGAGCGTGATGAGGTTGCAAGCTTGCTTGTAAGTGAGGCCATGACCGAAGAAGTTCGAACTGATGAAGAAAACGCTGGCCGATTCGGGATTAGAAGCATTCCAACCTTTATCATTAATGAAAAATATGCTTTGACTGGTGCGCAGGGAACGGATGTTTTTGTCCAAGCTTTACAGCAGGTAATTGATCAGGATGGTCCATTTAACAAATAGTTTTAGGAGCATATATTATTTAAGTAAAGTAAACACGCCATTGTGCGTGTTTTTTTCTATAGTTAAGACTTATTCTAAAACTTTTTAGCTCTCGAACTCTAAGTAAAGAAAAAGTCCCTATTTAAATCCCTATTTTTGTTCGTTTAGGTAGTTTTATTAAAAAATGCTTGTTGCAGGCAGTTTTCTTACCTGTATAAGATAATGCGTCATATTGTAGTCATCGTCATAACTTGAAAAATAGTATTTACCGCAACCCACAAAGCTTGTACCAACTCCTACTTATTATTTCTATACTAATTCTTTGGTAATCCAAACTTTAACCAGTAATCCAAGTAATAAATAAACAACAATATATTTCCAATCAATAACTAACCTATCATTCTTCTTTCTCACGATACCAAGTCCGATAATCCACCAAAAGATTGCTGATTCTGTTATTCTTTTTTTTGTTTTGTTACCTACTATTATTCCGCTTTCTTTCTTTCTGTTTTCATGACGTGCCCATAGGATTACGATGACGATGTCAGCAATGGCTCCAAGGGATACAGCAGTAAGTACAAATGAAGAAGATGGCTTCCACTTGTTTGGATCCTCGTTTTTCTTTTTTTCTTCTATTTTTTCTTGGTGTTCTTTCAATGCTTCATCAAAGCTCTGATTCAGTTTAGTTTGTGTAGCTTCATTGGCAGGGGATTGTTTAGGTATATCTAGGGTTGAATAAAAGATACCAATTGAAATGATAGCTATAATAAATAAGAAATAACCAAGTCCGAAAATAAGTCCTTTTTTCATATTCATCACCCATTTTCTGTTTAATCATCAATGCTAGTATGTGTTTATCATAATAAAAGGCTATCTATTGGTATTGAAAAAATAAATAGAAAGTATTCATCCACCTACTAATTTAAACCTAAACTTAATGGAATTATATGTAAAGTACTCTTGTTATAATGTCATGAATTGTTAACAATTCGATCCTGCGTACGTATCTTAAAACGTAAAAAAGTGCATGGAAGGAATCCATACACTTTTTTGAAATTGTTTTAGATTACTTTAAATTAAGGCTCTGTTAAAGTACAATGTTGATTTTTTTGCACAGTTGATTGAAGTGGAAGGACGCGAGACTCCTGTGGGAGTAGCGTGACAGGTGAGACCCCACAGGCGCAGCCGAGGAGGCTCACCGCACGCCCCACGGAAAGCGAGTGTCCTGTAACGAAAATCAACAACGAGGTTTAACACAGCCTAAATTAAAATGCCCAGCTACCATTTCTAAATACGGCAACTTTTTGCCCATCTTTTGTAATACCATCAATGTTCATTTCGGCTGAACCGACCATAAAGTCTACGTGAGATAAACTATCATTTAATCCATGTGCGACAACTTCTTCTTCACTCATGTTTTTGCCTCCTTCTACGCAGAACGGATACGCTTTTCCGATAGCAAAATGATTCGATGCATTTTCATCAAATAGAGTGTTGAAGAAAATTAAATCAGTATTAGAAATCGGTGAGTTATGTGGAACAAGTGCCACCTCTCCCAGGTATGCAGAACCTTCATCTGTTTCAAGAAGCTTCTTTAATGCTTCATACCCCTTTTCAGCGGTAAAATCAACAATCTTGCCATTTTCGAAGGTTAACGTGGATTTTTCAATTAAATTACCTGCATAGCTTAACGGCTTCGTGCTTGAAACAACACCATTAACACCTGTCTTAGCATTAGCGGTAAAGACTTCTTCCGTTGGCATATTTGCTATAAACTCGTTGCCGTTCTCGTTAATGCTACCCGCACTAACCCAAATATGATCCTTTGCAAGTTCAACCGTCAAATCTGTTCCGGGTGCTGTATAATGAAGAGCATGAAATTTCTTTTCATTTAAGAAGTCTGCTTTAGAATCTAGTATATTAGTATGGTTTTTCCATTCTTCAACAGGGTTCTCTTTGTCAACTCTAGTAGCTTGGAAGATGGCATCCCAAAGAGCATCCATACGCTTACCTTCTTCAAGATCAGGAAATACTTTATCGGCCCAAGCTTGAGTTGGAATGGCCACTATTGACCAGCTGTTTTTATCACTCATCATTCTGTTACGATAAGGCTTTAATACATTAGAAGCAGCTTTTGTAGAATTTTGAATACGCTCCTGAGAAATTCCTTTTAAAAGATCTGGATTTTTTGAATCAATATGTAAAAATGCTGCGCCTTCTTCAGCTAGTTCATTCTTTCCTTTTGACATCCAATAAGGATATTCTGTAAAGGCTTCGTCTGGTGCTAACTCAAATTTCATTCGTGTAAGCTCATCGTCTTGCCAATCAATGACCACATGTTTTGCGCCTTTTTCATATGCTTTTTTAGAAATGTTACGAACAAATTCAGCTGCTGAAATGGGGGCCGTAATGACAAGAGTCTGACCTTTTTGAACATTTACACCGATTTCAACCGCAAGTGCTGCATATTTTTCTAATTTCTCTTGAAATGTTGTCATATAATCTCTCCTATCTACTCTACTCTCTTCCTTATATTATCAATATTTCGGCAACTTGGGAAGCAAAGTGAAAGGCCTGCATATTACACGCAAGCCTTTAGTAACGAGGTAATAAAATTTACCTCTTTTATTATTTCATTGATGTCTTGAAAGGGGTTATCTAACTTTAATAATTTTCGTACAAGCATTTTTGTTCGGGGGTGTATAGAAAGTTCCTCTTCCCAGCTGAGTTCCTTCCTTGATGAAGGCTTATATGTTGAATACAGTAAAAAAAGCAGGAAATGGCCAAGTGCATAAAAGTCACTTGTAACAGAAATCTCTCGGTACAATTGTTTTTCTAACGGCATTGACGGTAGTATTTCTAAGTCATTTACGTGATCTAGTCTAGTGGCAAGTCCTAAGTCGATAATGGAAACGTCTTCTTTGTCAATTAGAATATTAGGAATACGAAGGTCACGGTGGATCACTTCATGCTCATGTAAATAATGGACAATCTTTAGAACTTTAACTAGTAGCTGAAGACTATCTTCTTCGTTAAATTGTTGACCATCTTGAAAAATAAGATCCTCAATATTCTTTCCTGGTTTCCATTCCATGACTAGAAAGGCCCGGTCCCGTTCTTCAAAGAAATCAAGGCAGGTCGGAATTCTTGAATGGCTCAATGCAGCAAGCATTTCTGCCTCACGCTGTAAATAGCCCTCCCTTTCTTTTTTCTTGCGGTTCCGGGCTTGTTTAATCACCACTATATTCCCTGTTAATGGGTCTGTTGCACGATAAACCATACCGTAGCTGCCTTTCCCAATAAAGTGAAGTATTTTATATCTCTTGTTTAGAGTGGTCCCTGCCTTATACGGTCTCTCCAACCAATCATTAAGATTGAACATCCTTAGCTACTGCTATAGGACTTACCAAAAAATCCGGTTGGCTTATGCTTCTTTTTATAATAACCATGGCCATATTTTGAAGGATGGTGTCCGTATGGTTTCTTTTTAAAATCACTGCTTGAATAATGTTTATAATACGATTTACTTTTGCTTTTTAGAAAATACTTAAAGAGTTTATCTAGCATAAAGATCACCTTTTTCTTTTGATTTTTATACAAAAAACACTCTACGCAAATGGTAAAGTGTTTTGCTAATACAAAGGGGCTTTACCATTAGGCAAAGGTCTCGCTAACAGCCGAAGCTGCCAATTAAAGCCGAGGAAGAATCCCTGTAATGACGACTTTATTGTGAAAGCTACTCCCCTTTGGAGTATTTATTTGTAAGTATTTTAATTATATCAAGGTTTTTATATTTACTCAAATAAAAAGTTGATGTGAGTTTAATAAAGGCTCTTTTCTAACACTTTGTTGCTTTTGTGACATTTATTTTGGCTGTACAACCGGTATTATAAATAAAATGAGTAGAGATTAGAAAGTAGCGACCTTCTTTATGTATAGCAAGATCTTAATACTAAGGTAAAAATCCGGCTTTTGGGATTTTTTCGCAAAGCAACAATCTATACAAACAGCCTTAATAAAAGACTATTTATTGAAAAACAGAACATACTTATTTATAATGAACATATAGTAATAAATGATCAGGTGGTGCGAACACCTGATCGTTAACTACAGCCGCAAAATAAGTGGCTAACCCAAGATAAAGATAAATAAAAAGAAGTAACTGTCTTCGGCCTGGGGAGGTGAGACGGTTACTTCTTTTTGTTTGAAACAAAAAGCATGATCGTGATAGACAAGATGCCGAGTATGACTAAATTCGATTGAAGGGCAATTGTCAACGCCTCATATGCTGTCATTAAACCACCTCCCAACCTTAGGGAAGTAGTTAACCGCTCACCTGCTTATGTAGTTACCTTCTATTATATCATAAATAGAACACTTGTTCCTATCTTAATTTATGTATAGATGCTTTAAGTTTTTATACATATTCTTCACTTAACAACCCATTTGCTCCACGAATAATTTCTTTTTCGTAATGCAGAGGCGGGGCTAGTTCTGCCTTTTTTTGAACCACAACAAAGGTAAGCACATTCTGTAAGATGTTTCCATCTGTCTCTATCGTAACAAATGTCGGACGATAGGTTTGAAAATTAACCCCTTCTCGGTCAAATAGATAATTAAATATTGCTTCAATGGGAATCTCATATACTTTACCTTCTACGACTCCCCCCTCTTCAACAAGATCAGCACGACCTCCATCATTCGAATGCTTTGTAAACCTGAGTGAATAACCGGCTAAAACCCCTCTTCCTTTTACCTTTTTAAAATAATGTTCCACTCCATGTTCAATAAATCGCTGATCATCCATACAGCTTCCATAAGCAAAGTACAATATGCTTTCTTCATGGTTTAGTAATCGATATCGCTTCCAGTCTCCATGTGTAATCGGTTCTTGAAGTAGTCTTATATCATTTGCCACATAAATGAAAGCCTGTATGGTTTTTGTGTCAGTATGGATCGTTTGAGAAATGCGGTTATATAAGTTATCAGTACCTCCTTCTATATAATCCTCTAGCTCATCTAATTGCTTAAGTTCTTCATCGTTTACCGAGTAAAGCTCACCATATATCAAACTAGTAGTCGATTTTCTTATAGCAGGGTACCCAAAACCACTATCAAACATTTCTCCAAACGTCCAGCATTGCTCGGCTACAAGACTTGACCTTTCAAGTAAGTAATGGTTTGTCTCTCCTATCCTTAGCGTTCCATAGACAAATACAAAATGGGATTGTGTCATACCGGTACACTTCCTTTCTACTATATAAGTTCGTTTAATTGGAAGGAATTCCTGTGTAAAATATTTTGATAGTGTATAAGTTATTGAGTATTAAAAAAACCCAGTCCTTTAGCTACTGGGGTAAGGTCTATGAAATTAACGCAAGTATAATAGGTAAGGTAATGACGCTTGCTAATGTACTAACCAGGGTAACTGAAGAAACAAATTCAGGCTTCGTATTAAATTCTAGCGACATCATCGTTGTATTGGCTGCTGATGGCATAGCAGCCATGAGGATCATAATATCACCCACTAAATCTGATACCGGGAGAACAAGCGCAAAAAGAAAGGCAATTAAAGGTGAAACAACTAATTTTAATCCAAGCGAATACGACATTTTTTCTATCTCTAGATTTTTAATCCGAATGGTGGCTAGTTGCATACCAAGGATAATCATAACTGTTGGAATAGCAGCATCCGCAACTAGTGTGACACTTCTATGAATCATCTCAGGTAAGTCAAAAGGAGCTAACTGAAAGAGTATTCCGGCTAAAGCTGCATAAACCGTCGGCATTTTAACAACTGCTAACAAAGCTCCTAGAATACCAGTTTGCTTCTCATCACTTCCCTTTGCTGCATAATAGATCCCTACTGTTGTCATAATTAAAGATTGGATAACCATCAAAATAATCGCAATATCAAAACCTGCAGCTCCAAATGCAAAAAGTGCCACCGGCGTACCGTAGTTACCGTTATTCATAAAAGCTGAAGATAACACTAGTGAGCTAGCTTCATTTCTTGTATACTTCTTAAAATATGAGATGGCATAGACGAGGGTAATCAGTCCAAAGCACACACCTAAAGCAAAAATGGTCAAATGAAGATAAGTGGCGTTTAGCTCATTCTCATAAAATGTTTTAAACACCAAAAATGGCATTAGTAAATATAAAGCCATTTTTGAAATACTCTTCGGATTGATGTTTAACGTTCTCTGTCCTATAAACCCAACCGCAAAGACAATAAAAACGGGTATTAATACCAAAACAAATTCCATCATTACACCTTCTAACTAAAAGTAACTATTATTTTACTAAGATATTATTATTCTACCTTAAAAATTACGATTGTCGAAGTATTATAAACAATAAATTTATTAGAATGTAAATTAGTTTACATAATAAAATTATTGTCACTTATACACATTAAAGCAGTGGGGGACAGGCCCCCACTGCTTTAATGTATTAAATTATTTCGTTTTTGTAAATGCAGCTCCACGTCTTGCTGCGTGAATATTTAACTTTATTGTTTGGAGCAACGCTTTTTTATTTTTCCCTTTAATCTCAACCGTTTCTCCAGTTAAGATACAATATAGTAGTTTTAAGTCTATAGCTGTAGCATGATTTAATACTTGTGAATCGGTAGTTTCTTCAAGAAATTGGACAACATCTTCTTCTTTTGTTATTTCTTCGTAATTTAATTTTGTTCCCTTGAGTTCGTTATATTTTCCTTGGGATAATAATTTTAACCCCTGATCAAATTTATTTAACTTAATATTCGATTTCTCTTTTGTGTTTTCTCTCGGTTTTCCTGCCAGTTTTGGTTTCTGTTGATGGTCTTGTTCTTTTACTAAGTCTGTCGGGAGCAATGAACCTTTTTGAATGCTGTTTAATAGTTCAATGGTTTTATTCAACTCTATAATTTCATTTTTGAATAAACCTTCATCAATTGATTGATAAATACTTCTCAACTTTTCTATATAACTTGAAATATGTCCAAAAGTTATTTTAGCCATCGTTTTCCACCTGAAAATATGAGAGTTTTGATCGGCTTTTGTTCAATGCAGGTGATAATTTCGTTTGTTAGCTCCTTGTATTCAGCTGCTTTTTCTCCATTAGCCGTTGCTCTAGCAATATGTTCATAATTATGAATGACTGTATCAAATACATACTTCTCCACACCAATGTTTGACAACAGTGTTTCAACCTTCGCTTTCGTTAAATCTTTCTTTAAATCATTCATAACCGTGTCATAATTAGCTGTGCCTTTTTTCATTGTTTCAAAGATTCCTAAAAGTTCAGGTTTATCTCCGAATAATTCTAAAGCTAGACTAGCATTCTTAGCTTCCTTACATGTTTTTTGAAAAATTTTATCTACTGTTTTTATATAATGAACGATGCCTCGTACACTCATTGTTTGGATGATCGAGGGGATAATATAAAAATCTGACAACAAAAATGCCCCTTGTGTAATAATATTGTTACTCGGTGGGCAATCAAACAATATATAATCAAAGTCATCTTCCACATGACTAGACTGGAAAAACTGCTGAAGAGTCAATAAATCGTAGAAATCATCCTGTAGTCGTTGAGCAAAATCATCTAAACCGCCATTTCTATAAAAAATATTAGAAGGAATAAAGTGTACACCTTCATCCGTTTCTTTAATTAAGTTCTTCTTTTCTAACGTTACGTTAAGATGTGGGTATTCCTCTTTTTGGAACCATATATCATATACGTAATTTAAGCATTCGTTATTCTTTAATCTTTCAAGGTCCATCCCGGTACGGGTTAAGCATATTTCACTAAGTGAGCATTGTGGATCTAAGTCAATTAGCAACACTTTTTTTCCGGAATCCACCATATGTAATGCGATTTGATAAATACTAGTTGTCTTCCCAACCCCACCCTTGTAATTTCCAACAAAAAGCTTCTTAGCTTTAGGCACAGCTGTCCCCCCTAAGATATTAATTCCATTTATTGTATTAAGGGAAACCAAATTTATGCAATGAAATTCAAATGTTCTTTGGGGGTCCGGTCTGCAAATTGTGTGAATCATGGTCCTGTTTATTAAAATTTCGATTATCATTTAAACCACTACTGCATCTGTGATTAAAATGATTGTAAATTAGAAAGATAGGGATTTGAAAATTTTGGAACGTTGAAACATAATATAGGAAACATTTAATAGGAGAAGATTTAAAATGAATGAAATTAAAGTTGTCGCGGCAATTATTGAGAATGACCAAAAAGAAATCCTATGTGCACTCAGATCTAAAGAAATGTCTCAGCCTGATTATTGGGAATTTCCAGGTGGAAAGGTTGAGGAAAACGAGGATATATATTCTGCACTTGAAAGAGAAATTTTAGAGGAATTACAATGTAATATAAAAGCAAATGAACTATTTCACGAGAATATCCATGAATATGACAGCTTTATTATTAATTTGATTACTATAAAATGTATGATTGTAAAGGGAGCTCCCTTTCCAACTGAACACGCATCCCTCCAATGGGTAAAACGAGAAAATTTATCATCATTAAAATGGGCCCCGGCAGATCTTCCTGCTGTTGAGTTATTAGTGAGTGAGTTACACGGAAAAAGTTAATTATAAATTAAGGCTGTTTGTATAGATTGTTGCTTTGCGTAAAAATCCCAAAAGCCGGATTTTCAGCTTAGTATTAAGATCTTACTATACATAAAGACAGTCGCTCTTTTCCAATCTCTACTCAATTTACTTATCATACTGGTTGCACAGCCAAACTTAATGTCACAAAAGCAACAAAGCTTTAAAAAAGAGCCTAAATTAAAAAAGCGGGAGCATTCCCGCTTTTTGATTAAAACTTAGTATGATAGTTTTCAAGTTCCCATGAATGTACGGCAGTACGGTAGTCATCCCATTCAGCCTTTTTAAGAGCTACATATTCCCCATACACATGCTCTCCTAAAGTTTTAAGACCAATTTCACCAGCTTGTAATTCTGCTAAGGCAGCTTCTAAGCTACCAGGTAGGTTTTCAATTCCAAGGTCAGCACGAACATCTTCTGACATATGGAAGATATCAGCGTCGATTGAATCACGAACTTCGAGTCCTCTTTCAATTCCATCTAACCCAGCAGATGCTATTAAAGCGAAAGTTAGGTATGGGTTTGAAGATGGATCTGGACAACGTAATTCTACGCGAGTTGCTAAACCTTTCTTAGCTGGGATACGAATTAATGCAGAACGGTTAGAAGGTGACCATGCAATATAGCAAGGTGCTTCATAACCAGGAACTAAACGCTTATAAGAGTTTACTAGAGGGTTGGTTACCGCTACAAAGCTCTTTACGTTATCTAAAATTCCTGCAATAAATTGGTAAGCTTTTTCAGATAATTGGTTCTTATCAGCTGCATCGTAGAAAGAGTTCTCGCTTCCTTCAAATAATGACATATTTACGTGCATTCCTGAACCGTTAATCCCGTAAACTGGCTTTGGCATAAAAGTAGCATGTAAACCATATTGACGTGCTACTGTTTTAACAACCCACTTATAAGTAGTTGCATTGTCAGCTGCACTTAAAACATCTGCGTATTTGAAGTTGATTTCATGCTGCCCTTCAGCCACTTCATGGTGAGAAGCTTCAATAGTAAAGCCCATTGCTTTTAATGCACGATAGATTTCTAAACGAACGCGCTCACCGATATCCTTAGGTGATGGTTCAAAATAACCACCAACATCACTTAATTCAAGAGTAGGAGTACCGTACTCATCTGTTTTAAATAAGAAGAACTCTAGCTCTGGACCTACAGAGATTGAGTAGCCTTGATCAGCTGCGCGTTCTACTGTCTTTTTTAAAACGTTTCTTGTGTCTCCTTCAAATAAACTACCATCAGGGTTTGTTACAGAGCAAAGGAAACGAGCTTCCGAATAGCTATCTTCCACAGTCCATGGTAATACGGCAAAAGTATTTAAATCTGGAAGTAGATAAAGGTCTGATTTGTTTATTGGAGAAAATCCTTTAATAGAAGATCCGTCAAACATCATCTTTCCTTCTACTACATCATCAAATTGATCTGCAGTTACTGTTACATGTTTTAAAATTCCTTCGATATCAATGAATTGTAGGTGAAGTAGTTCTACACTCTTTTGTTTAATTGTCTCTTTAATCTGCTCAAGTGTTCCCGTGCTATCTTTTGTAATTACATCTGCCATGTCACATTACCTCACATTTTTATGTTATTTTTCCTTACATTGATTATATTGAGATTTATTGATTTTGACAACAGTTTTTAAATAAAAAATTTCAGAAATTTTCTGAAAGCGTTTACTCTAATAAAGTTATCTAATGTAACATAATTTAGTTATAATTTTGTTTATAAAAGGAAAAAACCTGAGGAATTACACCTCAGGTTTTTTAGTATTTGGACTTGTATTATCTATCATTAACTACTCTATTATTACCTTTGTTTCCAACGGGAGTATTTCAAACAGTTCTTCTATAACGCTATTTTCCAGACGAATACAGCCATTCGTTACATATTTACCTATTGATGTTGGATCACTAGTTCCATGAATTCCATAAGTTCGTCCGCTAGTACCGTTTACATCTAGGCCAAGCCATCTAGTCCCTAATGGATTTCTAGGATCTCCACCAGGAATGCCCTTAGGAGTATAACCGGGGTTGCTAATTTTGGTTATAATTCGGTACGTTCCTTTTGGTGTTAATGATTCTTTTCCTGTTGCGACAGTGACTGTTTTATAAATTTCACTATCTTTATATATGGTTAATTGATTGTTTTTCAAGGAAATTCTTATCATCCAATCAGGGATTACATCGTCTATAATGGTTTGTGCTTTACTTCGGTAAGGGTTTACGATTTTTATTGTTTGTCCGATTGTTATATTCTCAGATATCTGATTTACTTCCTTGGTCATTGATAAAAAAGTTGAAAATTTATAGTATGAACTCATGATTCCAAACAATGTTTCAGTTGGTCTAATTGTATGGGAAATCAATTGATGATCATGAAAAACAGTGATTCTTTTATCCGCCTGAATATCCAATGAGGGATCTTCAATATTATTATACTCACTCAAATAGTTTACTAACTTTGATTTACTGTAAAAAGTCCTAATAATCTGATACAAGGTTTCACCTTTTTGTACCTTATGTTGGGTCAAGTATGTTGGGTTAGGAATCAGGATTTTCATCCCTTCTTTAATCTCCAGTTCTGGATGCTGAATGTTATTAAAGAGAAGAAGTTGCTCAACATGATCCTTTTCATAATATAATTTAGAAATACTATACAATGTTTCTTTACTTTGGACGGTATGTTCAATAATTAACATTCCGGAGTTACGAGAAAAAGAATTTTTTATAGTTTTTTGAGGTTTAGGAGCTAGTTCTTTCTGATCCGAGGAGTTAGGTAATACTTTATTTACTGATTCTTCAGCAACCAATTCCTCACTTATTACATCCTTTGTTTCCTCTTCTGATGGTGTTGTAGATAAATTTTGTATAACCTCCTGATTAGAAGAAACACGATCTTTAGCACTTACCTCAATCTCTTTAAAAGTCAATTTTGTTGCCAACATTTTGTCGTTCGTGGGTTCCTCTTTATAGTAAAAGATTGCTACAGTAAAAATGAGGATCATTAAAGAAAGAAAGACATACATTCTCTTTCTCCTTTTGTTTAGTGTTGCAGTTTCTTTCCTTGATTGTGCTGGTAGTTCCATAAGTTCACCTTATTCCCTTTTTTCCAATAACTGTCGAAATAACCCGAATCTTACTCAGTTTACAGGAATCGGTAAGATGAGGATATAGGATAGTGAACTTATTTTAATGACCTAATAAACTAGTCCTTTTGTGGCTTTTTTCTAAATCTCATCCTACATTTGTCCTATTTGTTAGGTTTGATATATATAATTTAATTATTTCAACCAGCATCAATAAGCGCTAATCGTTATGATTAACGCTTATTTAAACAAATAGGCTATTAATTTTCTACCAAGGTCCGATATTGTTAATATTAGATGGGTTTTGTTTTTGTGTTTCGTCTTTAACTTCTTCGATTGATTCTTTTACTTTTTGATCGTGAAGTGATTTATAACGATTTGTCCTGTTATCTATTAAAAAACCAAATATCAAGAATGAAATGACAATGAGAGAAACAATTCCCCAAAACATAAAACACCCCCTCCCACTCAAGTATATTCACATAAAGAGAAGAGATTAACTTAAATACTTATCTCAATATTCTTATCGTCAGTGGGTATTTAAATTCTTTCCCCAATAATGAACCAATCAGCGCAATTATAATGGTCACTACATAAAACAAGCCACCAGCAATTAAACAAGCAATGGCGAGAATCGTGACTAAAACACTGCCAGGACCCGAATCTCTTAAAAGAAAATTAACCGTATAAAATACAGTAATCGATGTTAAAGAATAAATGGTTAAGCTTAACTGGAAATTGATAGACTGCTTTCCGTGGAAATCTATGAATTTAGATTGATATCTAAGAAAATACCAATAAACAAACGTTATAGTAAAGTTTAATCCAGGAATAGGGATAATGGCTATAACGTGGGGAATTGCCGCAAGTATCTTTTCTGTTAGGTTTTTATTAATTTTTTCATTTCGCATCAGAGTCTTATGGTCGTTCAATTCAATTTTTATAAATGATCTGAATGTATCTATATCACTTTCAGTAAAAAAGTATGTTTTTGGAATTACCATTGCTTTTGCTTTTGAAACGTAAAGAAGAAACATTTCTTCAAGCTCGTAACTCTTAGTTACATCAGACCATCTGTAGTAAGTTTTACTTCTCTCCGTTTCAAGAATCATTCCTTCTTTATTTACTGTGTAAACTTGTTGTAATTTCAAGAACGACTCGCTGTAGAATAGTTTCCTGGTTTGAAAATGATTTAAACTAAATAAAAATAGTAGTCCAAATACCCCTATAATAAAGGAATTAATTAAAACAGTTAGAGTAATGTCTTCGTAAATAAAAGCAGACAACAATAAGAAGGACAAAAGAAAACTAAGGATAAACATAGATAGCATCGCTTTTCTAACATGAAACATATTATATTTCTTAAAATCTTTAAATGTCAGTGTTCCTTTAAACGTTATATTTTCATCAGTTGACCGATTCAATTTTTCTCCTCCCGGTTTTGATAAGTCGTCAGATACATAAGATCTTCAGTAATATCGTAGCATAGCTAGGTAGCAAATTCAGGGGATAAAACTCTGGTCAAAGTGAAAAAGCAAGATTAAAATTGGTGTGATTTTAATCCTGCTTTGTAGTCTGATTCATTTTCTGGTGTTGGTGAGTAGTAGTTCCTAACCACAAAGACATGACATGGACACTCGATGCCATACTATTAATACATTTTGTTTACTTCTTTTATTATACGTTCCCTAGTAATTCTCTAGCTTGTTGAAGTGACCACACTACCCGGTTTTGGCCTCGAGTTAAATGTGTCTTTAACACTTTATATTCATGCGATCCCTCAGTAACCTTTGAAAAATTTGTAGCTGGTGCAATATCTGGAAGAGGGGGAACATTTAAAGCGGAATCATGACGGAACTTTCCTTTCCTTGTGAAATTAATCGTAACAAGGATTCGGGCTAATTTTTCAATGGTTGAATTCACCTTTTTAACCTTTGTGTCACTTATTTCAAGACCTTTCAATTCTTGCATTCTTTTATAAAAAACAACTAAGTCCTCTCTTAAGCTAGCAACTTCATGAAGCGCAGGAGTAAAATCAAAGTGATTACCGGCTTTTTCTTGGTATGTTTTAATAGTTGCCTCAAATTCATCTGCGGTGTGGACGAAATTAAACGGATGGATTGTTGAATTAACAGCACGAAGAATAGCTGTAAGATAAATCTTCATGTCTTTTTCTAAGATAGACAGGTCTGCTACATGCATCAAGTCTTCCTCTGTATGCCACTCAATATTCGCACCACATCCCCCGACTGGATAATAGCCTTTTTCTTTTAGTAGCTCTTCAGGCATGCTCGATGAAAGCATGAAAAACGAAGTGATTCCAATATTATTAAATGAATAGTCACCTGCACGTAGTGGCCTTGTACCCTTTGCTGGCTGGCTTACTACATCATTGATGACATCTTTACAAAATTCATCAGCTTCACTCATCCACATCATATATTCATAGGATGTTGCGTCCACGCACCCCGGAGAATCACAGTTTACCTGAGCGATACAATTTCTTTCTAAGTCTAACCCGAATTGGTCAACAAACCATGTCGAACCACCGTATCGTCCTGTAGAATGTCCGGTCCAAACAGCAATCCGAACACTCCGCTTTAACTTGTCACGGTGTTTATGAAAAATTCTTGCCAGTTCAAGCAGCGTAGCATCTCCAGTTGCATTATCACCTATTCCTTCATGCCAGGAATCTAGATGTCCATGAAGAAGAATATATTTCTCAGGCTCATCTGTTCCTTCTATGAAAATATCAATAACTGGACATTCCATCCAATCCTTTTCTAAAAATGTATTACATTCAATCTCAACTTTTCCATTTTGAGATAGGATTTTCAATTCTTCCCCGTCAGGTTTATTAATGGCCAATACAGGGATTTTAGGCTCATCATTCATGTTATCAAGATCTGGCGCACCCCAAATGGTCGTACAAATACCTTCATGAATATTTTTACCCGGACTAATGAACATCATGGCTGTAACACCCAAATCGGTAAATTCCTGTACTTTTCCTGGCATTGGGAAACCCTCTGTTAAGACTATTTTCCCTGTTAAATCACCAATATTGTTTTCCACTTTTGTTCCAAAGATATCATTAATTCCTTTGGCGTAGCCTGTATTAACATATACAAGTTCACCACTTATTGCTTGGTCCCCTGTCGCAATGGAGAATGATGGAGTCTTAACTCGAAACTCCTTTTCTATTGGACTAGTAAGCTTCATAGTAGCTTTCTTTGGGACACTTAAATATAACTCTGGTGTATGTACCTTAAAAGGCACGCCCCATTTCTCGAGGTGGCTTGTAAGAAAATAAGAAGCAATCCTTTCATCCTCACTTCCTGACTCACGTATTAATGTACTAAACCTTTCTAACACAGCCTTAGGGACATCTAAACTAATTTCACCTAGCAATAATTTTTCAATTTCATTATTCATTAAACTTGGCATATTCAAGAACCCCTCTCTATCATGTAATACTTATTCTTTTCAATGAATGAATCCTGTGGTGAGGCGGTTATTTAAGTAGATACAACTTAAATGCTAAATATTTTAAATATACAGAAAATTAAATTTGTAAAAAAACCAAAGGGTTTAATTTCCTTTGGGATTGTTTCTAAAAGTGAATATAACCTTTATTCTATCATCAAACTGTAGAGGTTGGCATCCAATCATATGACTAATTGTGACAAATCACATTCCAAAAAAGTCTTATCTTCCATGATCACAACCTGCTCTTTATCGACCCTGACAACGTTTAAATCAGCACCTATAAATTTGATACTTCTATTATGATTCTAGCCATAGTCTCTATCGCTACAGGAATGACGGATTCATCAAAATCAAAGCTTGGATGGTGATGCCCCGCTGGAAGAGGTGAAGCAAATACTAAGTAAGTAGCAAGCCCACCTTGTTTTTGTACATGGTTAATCATAAAGGTAACATCCTCTGAAGCACCAAGTGGTAAAACTGGAATAACACCCTTAATGCGATCACTATTAGTGCAAGCCTTTTCTATCAAACTAACCCATTCCTGATTGCACTCTGCACTTGGAGCAAATCCAACTATATCAATATTTTCTTTGACATCGTAAAGGGATGATGTTGCCTTAATGATACGCAGAGCTTCTTCTCTCATATAGTCACTTAGAGCTGTTGTTTCACCACGTGTTTCAATTTCCATCTTCGCGGAATCCGCAACTATATTTCGACCGGTTCCAGCTTCTAGTTTTCCGACATTAACTCTTGTAGCGCCATCAGAATGACGGGTGATGCCGTTTAAATGAAGGCTTGCTGCTGCGGCTGCTAACAAAGCATTTCTGCCTTCGTTTGGCTCTAATCCAGCATGTGCTGATTTCCCGCGATACGAGACATTATATTTCGTACTTGCTAGAAACTTTGTGGTTGTCGCGGCGATTTGACCTACAGGTAAGGAATGAATTCCAATATGGCCACTAATAAAAAAATCAGCGTTATCTAGCCAGCCCTTATCAACCATGGGTTTTGCTCCTCTTCCTCCCTCTTCAGCAGGCTGAAAAAGTAGGGTGAAACGTCCTGTTAAGTCTTCCTTAAAGTGTTGTAAAAAACGAGCTATCCCCAAACCAATGACAGTGTGTCCATCATGACCGCAGGAATGCATGACACCGTCACGCTTTGAATGAAACCCTTCTTTGAAAGGAAGATGCTGTTCTTCTTTAGCTTCAAAAATAGGTAACGCATCAATATCAAACCGCATCGCTAAATGCTTTCCAACGCGACCTGTATCAAGTTCAGCAACTAGTCCAGTGTGACCACCGATCATTTTCTCCATCCAGTCATCAGGAACCCCCATCTCACGTGCTCTTTGTTCATTTTCCTCTAGTAACTCCTTTATGGGCATACCAAGTCGAGAATCCCCAACCATCGATTCTTTTCCAATGGCAAGCTTAAATCCTAATGATTCTAGTTCCCTTCCAATCTTGTATGTTGTTACATACTCAGTGAAGCCCACTTCTGGATATTGATGAAATTCTCTTCTTCGTAAAATAAGCTCGTCTTGTATGGATTCAATAAAAGTGTTCAAGGTAGTATTATTCATATGTTGCCTCCTATTTGCGTACATACTTTGTAATACAAAAGCATGGTTTTGAAGCTAATTTATACGCTATTATTTCTATAAAATATAGTTTCACTTTTTCACCATCATTTCCCGTAGGCTAAAGATAAACTTTAGTTTTAGCTTTACGTTTAATTACTTCTCCATATTTGTGAATATACCTTTATTTTACCGAGTTTTCTCATCGGAAACTAAACAAGTCAAGGAGGTTCTTTGTTAAAGAAAAATGTATTCATTTTACCGTACCTGTCCATCTCCATAAATAAAATATTTACTTGAAGTTAACGCCTTTAGCCCCATTGGTCCTCTTGCATGAAGCTTTTGAGTACTGATTCCGATTTCAGCCCCATACCCGAATTCAAATCCATCTGTAAAACGAGTTGATGCATTGTGATATACTGCGGCAGCATCCACATTCGTTTGAAAGAGAGTTGCTTGAATTGGTTCACTCGTAATAATAGCCTCTGAATGTCTGGTCCCATAGCGATTAATATGATCAATGGCCTCCATTAGATTTCCGACAACCTTTGCGCTTATCGATAGCCCTAAGTATTCGGTGTACCAGTCATCTTCAGTTGCCTGTTTGGCGTGATCAAAACTATCACAAACCCATTCATCTCCATATATTTCAACGCTATGGTCATGAAGCGTGTTCAATAAATGCTTTCCATACTCCTTAAACCATCCTTCATGAATAAGTACAGTTTCAAGGGAGTTACAAACAGAAGGCCGTTGAGTTTTTCCATTTAAGAGAATTCTCACCGCCATTTGAAAATCAGCAGTTTCATCAATATAAAGATGACAATTCCCTGCCCCAGTTTCAATAACGGGTACCTTTGCTTCTCTGACAACAGTTTCAATCAGCTGCTTTCCACCTCTTGGAATGAGTACATCTAAGTATTCGTTTAAGTGAAAAAGTTCTTTAGCAGTTTCTCTAGATGTATCCTCTATTAGTTGAACAGCATCAACCGGAAGACTACCTTCTCGTAATCCTCGATGAATGGATTGAACGATTGCTATGTTTGAATGTTTAGCAGAAGAACTTCCCCTTAATATAACAGCATTCCCTGTTTTAAGTGCTAAAGTTGCTGCATCAACTGTTACATTAGGTCTTGCTTCATAGATGATCCCAACAACTCCGAGTGGAACACGCTTATTCAAAATGATTAATCCATTTTCTTTCTTAATCGTCTCAATGGTTTCTCCGATAGGGTCCTTTAAATCAATTAAAAGGTGAATAGCATCAACCATATCCTGTATTCTTTTTTCATTTAAAAGAATACGGTCAAGCATGGCTTCTGATAAACCATTATTAGTCCCTACTTGTAAATCTATACGATTTGCCTGAATAATCGCGTCTTTGTCATTGAGCAATTGTATCGCTATCCTTCTTAAGGCAGCGTTCTTTTCTGTAGTTGTTACACCCACCAAACTAAAACTTGCTTTTTTAGCTAAATGTCCCTTTTTTTGAACCTCACTCACCGGCATAACCTCCAATCTAAATTTTCACCCATTTATCTCGATGAATAATTTCTGCTGATTTCTCTCTCTTTTTATTTTGACAAGCTATCGTAAACTTTAAATCTTCTGATGAACAAGAAACTTCACCCTTGCCTAATAACCCACCTTCACCCAAAACTTCTACAACATCCCCTATTTTAAAGTTTCCTTCTACGCCATAGACGCCAGCGGGTAATAGACTTTTGCCATTGAACAGCAATGCAGACTCTGCTCCTGGATCAACATAAATTCTTCCTGCTACCTCTGAATGAAAGGCAATCCATTGGCGCTTTGTATTTATAGAGACAAGTTCTTGACCTCCGATGTACGTCCCATCTCCCTTACCTGCTAGAATGTTAGTTAATTTGTTAGAACCTTTTCCTTGCCCTATAAACACCGGAACACCTAGTTTTAAGGAAGTACTGGCTGCTAATAACTTCGATTTCATTCCACCGGTACCTAATTTGGAGTCTGACCCTTCAACCGCCATTAAAAGGTCCTTATTAATTTCAACTAGATAATCGATTCGTTTTGCAGTAGGGTTATGTCTTGGATTTTCTTCATAAATTCCATTAATGTCTGTCAAGATAATCAAAGTGTTTGCATGAACAAGTCCACTTACAAGGGCTGAAAGCATATCGTTATCTCCAAATGTCAGCTCTTCAACAGAAACAGTGTCATTCTCATTTATGATCGGTAACATTCCTCTTTCTAAAAGCTCATGTAATGTCGAATAGGCGTTTTTATACCGATTACGATTGGAAAAATCCGAACGTGTTAACAGTATTTGTGCCGGATGAATGCCATAAGTACAAAGCTGTTCATAATAAGTACGCATTAACAGGCCTTGACCAACAGATGCTGCTGCTTGTTTCCCCTTAAGAGTTTTCGGTCTTGTTGGATACCCTAAATTTTTAAATCCAGCCGCAACAGCGCCGGAAGATACCAATATTACTTCATGGCCTTCTTTTCTTAGTGTTGCAATTGCTGCGACATGGTCAGCTAGCTTTAGTAAATCAATTTCTCCTCCTTCGTTTGTTAATGAACTACTCCCAATCTTCACGACAATACGCTTTTTCCCCATTCTATAACCCTCCTTTTTTATAATAAGAAAAAAGCCCAGTCATCCTATTAATAAGGACGAAAGGGCTTAGCTTCCGTGGTACCACCAAATTTGGATGTGTGTTGACATCCCACTCTACCTGTAACGTCAGGTTAGACGCCTATGTTTTCATAGGACTCAAAAGGTAGGTTTTGCGATTTGTTTGTGGCGAAATCTTCCAGCTAATAAACTTCGCTCTCTGTCACAACAAGGTCCGCATACTGATCCTTTATCAACGTTCTTTTGTTGGATTTTTCAAAATTTTATGACATAACTGGGTGATAGTCAAGATATTTTAATGCGATTATTTTATTTGGATCTGCTTGATCACTTTTGCTGGATTCCCTCCAACCACGACGTTATCAGGAATATCCTTGGTGACAATTGAACCTGAAGCAATGACAGAATTGTCACCGATTTTAATTCCTGGATTTATAACAGCACGACCGCCAATCCATACATTGTCCCCGATTGTAACAGGCTTTCCAAATTCCTTACCGGCATTTCGCTCTACTGCGTCCACAGGATGTGTTGCAGTGTATATATGTACGCCCGGACCTAGCATACAATTGTCACCAATTCTGACTTCACAAACGTCTAGGATTAAACAGTCAAAATTTGCGTAAAAATCCTTTCCTACATATGTATTGTAGCCATAATCAAACCGGATTGTAGGTTCTATGTACACGTTCTCTCCAGCTGAACCTAATATCTCTTTTAATAGTTCTGTCCTTTTTTCACTTTCTATTTCTAACGTTTGATTAAACTGTCTAAGCAACCCTCTTGTATGTTCGCGTTCCTTCATTAACTGAGGATCAGCAGAATTATACATCTCTCCTGCTATCATTTTCTCTTTTTCTGTCTTCATATATTTTGTACTCCTTATCCTAGTTACGCTGGTTTATTGTAGTCTTACTCATCGTTACTAGCTAATATAATTGATTACACTATTATACAAGTGTTTCTCCTGACAATTCTTCCTCAATTAATTGTAAATATCTATCCACAAATCGGCTTGGGTTTTTCCCAATATGTTCGATATCTAACCGATTCGGAATCTTTCCTGTCATATAAAAGATTCTCATGGCTGTTCCTGTACGAATAGCGGTTTCTGAAGGAGTGTGGTTGTAGCCATTTTTAAAAGAGTTCCAATTGTTATGAAGCTGATTGCTTGCCAGTAGAAACATTCGTGGAACAGCAAGGTCAAAGGATTGGTAGCCAAATCCACATTCATCAAAATCTAATATATGCCATTCCGTATGACTTTGTAGTATATTCCCAAAATGTAAGTCACTATGAATAAATTGCAATTCACCAAGTCCGGGTAAAAGTTTCTGGATTTTTTCTGCAATTTTTATCGATAAATCCTTTTGTGTTGTAGTTAGGAATGAGGCATTACAAAGGTTTTCTAAGGAATCATGAATCACTAATTTCTCATCAAATATTGGTCTTTGAAATCCAACCCAAGTCTTTGGAGTCTCTTTAATGATTTGATTAGATTTTTGATGAAGTTGATACATGATTCCCCCTAGCTTTTCATAGTCTGATTGACCAGGGTCTGTAATTTCTTCTCCGGTAATAAACTGAAAGGCAGTAAAGTGAAGTTCCTTGTTCTCACTAATGATAGATGTAACTTCCTCATTATCACTATTGAGAATAATGTTTGGGACTAAGAAATCCCCACCCAGTACTTTTAACCATGCTATTTCGGCTTGAATCTGCTGTTTCGAAAATCGATTGGTCCGGTATTTTCTAATCACTATCTCATTTAATTCTGTTATAAAAGTTTGATTTTCTCCATCGTTTAAAAGATTTATAACCACGGATGGTGGAAGACCATAGCTTTGACAAAGTTTTGTTTGAATAGCATTGTTAATAATGATCACCTATTTCTATATATTTTAGGTTATGCTAATGCCAATTCTATCTTCTTCTATTAATTTACTAATCTTATGATCTAAACAATGGGAACCATTATACCTAACCTTCATGCCGGCTAAACAGGAACTTACTAAAATCATAATCATTCTCCTATTGTTTTTAATATGATTTTAACATAAATATCCAGTATTTCTTTTTCAAATAAAATTTTTAAGCGAAAGTTTCTCACTTTGGTCTAATGAAATAAATAAAAGACATCCACTTAGGGATGCCTTACATTTATTTAAGGTTGTTTTCGTATAGACTGTTGCTTTGTTAAAATCCAAAAAAAGAACCTTATTTAAAAACCAAAGCGATTACATCATCGACTGTCATATTACTATTAATTTCATACGTACCTGGGCGAAGATCATTGGCTAACCCTCTTTTCTCTACTTCTTGTACGAATGACATAGCGCTGTCCGTGATATTAGTCTCTACAAGTACTCGACCTACATCAATACTTGTCATTCCTGAAGCTATATTAAGAATTGTTCGATAGACAACCTGTTCTTGTTCTTCTTCCGATTCAATTGTCTCAGTGGTCTCTTCTGTTTCACTAGTTGTTTCATTCTCAACTACTACTTCTTCTAAAGCAGCAAGCTGTTTATTCCACTCTTCTTTTGTGTGTATTATATATCCGGCTGAAGTTAAGCTTTCCTTCATCTCGGCTTCAGTAAGCTCTTGAACTTCAGAAATAGTAGCTGCTTGGCTTGGCTCGATAAAATAAGCGATTCCACATACAATCGTTGCGACTAAAAGACCAGCTGCAAAACTATTCTTTTGATTAGTGCTCATTGACTACTGATCCCCTTTCATGCACAGGGCTTATGTAAGGAGCGAGTAACTGTTGCACATCCTTTTCGTCTACCTGCTTTTCAGAAGCAATGCTTTCTATTGAGTATCCACGTTTATATAAATCTAGTAATTCACGGATTAATTGACGTTCCTTAGAGCTAATCCCGACTTCTTGTCCAGTAATCTCTACATCAAGTTCAATCCTCTTAATCTGTGACTGGAGCTTATTGATTTCCTCCATCATTGTTAAGTACATCGTATCTAATTTCTGCTGCTCGGTTTTCGCTAGCTGTCTGTTTTGAAAAAAAGAAAAAATGAGCAACAGTGCTGCTGATCCTACTAAAAAACCTAACGCCCATCCCATCATAAACAAATCCTCCTAAACTATCATTGTTCAAGCTTTCATTATACAAACAAAATAATGAAATTTGGGTGAAAATAAAGAAAACCATTCAATAGTCAGGTGTATTGGGAATATTTAGCGGAAGTAAGAAAACAAAAATGGGAGGTTTGGACCTTTTTAAATTATGATTCTGCTAAATTGTCTCCTGATTATTAACGTACTAAATAGATGAACGCAGAATTCTATAATTGCTTTCGCCTTCACTAACTCAAGTTCTATTTTTCTTCAAAAAGCGCAGTACTAAGTTTAGCACTGCGCCTTTATTACATCCTATTTTCCATCCACTACTTGTTTAAAGATCTCATAGGATCGTTTTTGTTTTTCTTCATCGAATATATATGAAACAGCCATTATTTCATCAACATTGTATAGTTCTTGAAAACGTGTAAACTGTTTTCTTACCGTATCCTTACTTCCCATTAGTGTAACACTTGTCATTTTAGATGACATTTCTTTTTCAGCAGGGCTCCAAATATTGTCCATGTTATCTACTGGTGGCTGTAGTGGATTTTGTGTCCCACGTACTATGTTAAGAAAGAATTGTTT
This sequence comes from Bacillus sp. AK128, assembly GCF_053903075.1. NCBI lineage: Bacteria > Bacillati > Bacillota > Bacilli > Caryophanales > Bacillaceae > Bacillus > Bacillus sp. AK128. The sequence goes on from NZ_CP096379.1 coordinate 2,410,168, forward strand.
CATCGACGTGGATAATACCTCTGCCTCGTCATCAGTATCCGCCGCAATCACATTTAAACAAACCATCATATATGGCTTTTCTAGATATTGTGAAGGCTTAAAACGGCGGCGATAAATCTGGATTGCTTCTTCCATATGAGCTGGCGCAAAATGAGAGGCAAATGCGTATGGAAGTCCTAAACTTGCTGCTAAATAAGCAGAATCAGTTGAAGATCCGAGAATATAAATCGGTACATTGGTTCCCACACCTGGATGCGCCTTCACATACGCTTGGTTTTCTTCAGGACCAAAGTAGGTCAATAGTGACTGTACATCATCAGGAAAGGTATAAACAGAATCCTTCTGTGAACGTCTTAGAGCACTTGCTGTCATCATGTCTGTCCCAGGAGCACGGCCCAGTCCAAGGTCTACTCGATTAGGATAAATGGTAGCCATTGTACCAAACTGTTCAGCTACTACTAGTGGAGAATGGTTCGGAAGCATAACTCCTCCTGAACCTACACGAATACTGTTTGTATGTTCTAATGTATGTTTAATTAAAAGGGCTGTAGCAGAACTAACAAGTGTTGGAGTATTGTGATGCTCTGCAATCCAATATCGTTCATAGTCCATTTTTTCAAGTGCTTGAGCCAAATCAATCATTGATTCAATTGCTTGTGAAGGGGTTTGCCCTTGACGAATTGGCGCTAGGTTTAGTGCAGATATAGGTATTTGAATGTTTGCCATAATGATCTTGTCCTTTCACAAAAAGATATACTCCTATAGTATCAGTAGATGTGAAAGAAACAAAATGACTTGCTCGGTAGTCATATATCCACTTTTCACTAGAATTTTTAGTATTTCTTGATATCTCTTTACCTCTCATTCATATCTCATGATTCTCATACATAAGGATATAATTCAACAAAAAAAGAAAGGGGAATTATGATGCCATATACTGGTTCAAAGGGATGGTTTGTTCAACAATTAAAGGCTGCAGGGATTAATCGACATCCAGTGGGGTTAAAAAAATTAGAGGTATATGATACGTCAACCCTAAGGAGACTTTACTTTAACTCACAAAACAAGTAATTAGCCAATGCATAAACAGAAGTAACTCTCTTGGACCCTGAAATAACTATGTAGAGTTACTTCTGTTTATTTCAATCAATTTATCATCATAGTCCTTGTTTTACAGATGATTCGGATTATTTTATTAGGAGAATAACTCTCATCAGATTCTCTCACGTTTGTCTACTCAACCATTTTTGTATTTACATAGCCTATAAGGATGACATATCCTATGACCAATATTGGAAATAACACTTGTCTATCCGGATGATCAATAAAAATACCTATAAACATGGCAATCCCCATTATTAGATTGTAAGTACCAACTATTTTTGAAAGTTTTTCTTGTTCTCTTACACGCTTTTGATTAAAGCCCGATAATAACCATGTTTGTTTTTTTACACCCACAAAGTAAGCTAAAGTCAATAAGATTAGGGTAGTAGCAATAAATGCTTGATCCATCATTAACCTCCCTGCTTTTATAATATGTACCTAGGCTGTAAATAAATTTTTTTATGTTATAGGCTATTCGAGCTGTGCCTTTAATATAGCAAAAAAAACACGTCCCTTTTAGAGAGACATGTTTTTCACGATTATGTAAGCTTGTCAATTATGGTCTTGATTTCTTGTGTTTGCTGATCTTTTAAATTGCACAAGTGTTCATTGTACTGATTTTCTATCTTAACTAGTCTCTGTTTAACATTAGATATATCGTTTTTTCTGATAAAGTAATCACTAAAAACGTATAAAAACAATAGACTCGGGAGTACTGGGTTAAAATACAAATTATTCTTATATTCTAAACTTAAATAGATTGCAATCAGCATAAAAGTTACATTTATGGGCTTTAAAAAAGTATTAGCTTGAAGCCTATTTAATCTATTATTTAATTCTTTTTGATTCAGATTAAGCGTCTGCTCTAGAAGTTCCTTTTTTTCTTCATATTTCTTCTTAATAAGGTCTATTTCGTTATATTTTTTTTCTACATCAATTCTCTCAATTTGTTGATTCTTATTTGAGAAATCATATATTTCTTCAAGGTCAAAAATAATTTTATTTGATTCCATTGAGGCCCTCCTATCTCTAACCTATTCCTTCTCATTAATCCCCAAGATGAGAAGAATCTATTCCAGTTAAAGACTATAAATGGTGAGATAAAGGAGTTTGATGGAAAACAATATTAAAAAGCTTTATAGTGTAGATTTGAGGTAAAAGTTGGCTGATCCCAAGTAGTTAGTATTCACTTAAAAGGTGGTTTTACGATCGATACTTAATTGCCAGTCCCTTTAAGAAATTCCTCGCGAAGTTATCTCCGCATTCTTTATAATTTTTATGTCCCTCTCTCCTAAGTAACGCCCCAAGCTCTCCTTTTGTAACTAGAATTCCAGCTTTTAAAAAGATGTCTAACATATCCTCAGTTGTTAACGATAAAGCAATTTTTACTTTTTTTAACAAAGTATTATTCATTGATTCATTGGTCAACTCGGGCATGTCTGGTTGTCCTGGTTTTGGATCTTGTTTCCCTCTTTTATAGATAATAAATCCGTTTAGAAAGGACTCTAACATCTGGTTCGTACATCCTTCATTTTGCTCAAGATCACCTTCAAAATCTTCACTTTCCTTCTGCTTAGTTAGTAGCTTGAGGACTTCTTCTTTTGTAATGGCAATACCACCTAGTTTAAATATTTCAACCATCTCTGTATTTCTTAAATCTAATGCATAACGTAATCTAATCAAGCGATCGTTATTATTCAATTTATTACCTCCAAATACTTATTTAGTGTTTTCTGAATAGTAAAGGGACAGTTCTCCACTCAAAAACCGAGTGAGAACCGTCCCGATGTTACGTAGTGTTAGATGCTCAAAACTAGAGCTTAAACGAACTCTTTAAAGATACGATTAAATTAAACACAATTTGCTCTTTCGTTGTATGCTTTGTATCCACATTAAAGTAGCCGTGTCTAAAGAATTGTAGCTTTGTTTCCGTTTCGACATCTTTTAGGTTTGGTTCTACAAAGCCATTTAAAATTTCTAGTGAGTTCGGATTGACTTGGTCTAAGAATGATTTTTCAACCTCTATATCTTTTACCACTTCGTCGACTTCCTCTGTTTGCTCGCTTACGAGTAATGGCTCATATAAACGGAACTCAGCAGGTACAGCTTGTGTAGCCTCTACCCAATGAATCGTTCCTTTTACCTTACGACCTGTAAAACCTGTTCCACTCTTCGTTTCAGGATCATACGTACAATGGATTTCTACTACATTACCATTTTCATCTTTTATGAAATCCTCACACTTAATGAAATAGGCATGCTTTAATCGAACTTCATTACCAGGGAAAAGACGGAAGTATTTCTTTGGAGGATCCTCCATAAAATCGTCCTGTTCAATGTAAATCTCCCTTGAGAATGGGATTTGTCTTGTCCCCATTTCCGGATTTTCAGGATTGATTTCAGCATCAAGCATTTCAACTTGTCCTTCTGGGTAATTGGTAATAACCACTTTTATCGGCCGAACAACCCCCATTGTTCTCGGTGCTTTTAGTTTTAAATCCTCACGAACATAATGGTCTAGCATTTGAGAGTCAACTACACCAGATCCTTTGGATACACCTGTTTCTCTTACGAATGTACGAATTGCTTCTGGAGTATAACCTCTTCTTCTTAAGCCAGAGATTGTAGGCATACGAGGATCATCCCATCCATCAACAAAACCTTCATCCACAAGTTGCTTTAGCTTACGCTTACTCATTACAGCGTTCGTTATATTTAAACGGCCAAATTCGATTTGCTGTGGCTTACTTACCATTTCACACTCTTCTACTATCCAGTTGTATAATGGACGTTGATCTTCAAACTCAGTTGTACAAAGGGAATGCGTTACATCCTCTATTGCGTCCTCTAGCGGATGAGCAAAAGCATACATAGGATATATACACCATTCGTCCCCTGTATTATGATGAGTTGCATGAGAAATACGGTAAATAACAGGATCACGTAAATTAATATTTGGAGAACCCATATCAATTTTGGCTCTTAACACCTTTTCTCCATTTTTAAACTCACCCTTACGCATCCGATCAAATAAGTCTAGATTTTCTTCAATTGAACGATTACGATATGGACTATCTTTTCCCGGCTCCTTTAATGTTCCGCGGTATTCACGGATTTCATCAGGTGAAAGGTCATCAACATATGCTTTACCTTTGTTGATTAAAAGGACAGCCTTTTCATACATTTCTTGAAAATAGTTAGAAGCATAAAAGAGCCCATCCCATTCATAACCAAGCCATTTTACATCTTCTTTAATCGCATTTACAAATTCTACGTCTTCCTTTAAAGGGTTCGTATCATCAAAACGCAGATTAGTTTTTCCGTTAAATTCATCCGCTAAGTCAAAGTTAATGACAATTGATTTCGCATGACCTATATGTAAGTATCCATTTGGTTCTGGTGGAAACCGAGTAATGACATGGTTTCGTTTACCTGTCTCTAAATCGTTTATAATAATATTTCTGATAAAATTGGAAGAATTATTTTCCACTCTTTCTCAACCTTTCTTGATCTTATATGTATTCTAATTTGGTACTTATGCAATAGTCATTAGTCTACCATAAATATATGTATGATATATAGATATCTTAGGAAAAGTAGAACATTTTATGCTATTCTGTACCATTACTAATGTTATTGATTAATTCAACGAGTTCAAGAGTAAATCCTTTTATAGCAGTGTCACCAACAACTGTTACCGGTACACCCAAAAAACCAAACTTCTCGACTTCTTGTTTATATTGCTCCTGCTCAGTAATATTTCTTACTTGAAAAGGTACACCTACTTCTTCAAGCATTTTCTTTACATATGTACACTCCACACAATCGTTACTTGTATAGACAATCACGATATGAGATATATGAATTTTTGTTTCCAAAGACATTAATCTCCTTTAAAAAAACCTTCTAGTTGAAATGCTTCTTTTACCTGATAATGAGTTGCATGTGTGTCGACTCTTGAAAGCAGTTCTCTAGCTTCTGGCTCTATAACTGCGATTGTAAAATCTTCTTGACTAGCGAAGTCTAAGATTGAATCCAAAGAAGCGAAATAATTTGTGATGATGAACTCTACTTCATCTTGGTTCTGAATGGCTCTTAAAATAGTACCACCAAGATAACCGTCGATTTTGCTAAAGCTAGGAAGAATAGTTGTCCTCAACAGATTTTCGTAAGCATCAGCATTTCCCTCACTTGTCCATCCTCTCCAAACACGAGCAATCATAGTAACCCTCCCTAAATTTCTTTACATTTATTTTAACAAAACATCAATATCGTGACCACATAGTTAGGATAAAGGGATCATTGTGTAATAAAAAATTTTAGTTAAATGAAGGAGAAGTAATATCAGGAAAGTAACTTGTACCCAAGAAGAAAAGATGGCAATTTATCTATTTCACCTTCTTTGAACATTTGTTTGTTGTACCAATAAGGCGCTTTTGCCTTAGGTTCTATCTTTTTGCCAAAAAAAAGTAAGATTTAACATAGAAACAATAGAAATAAGACAAAATACAGTTGGAGGTGGTAAAAATAAAATCAAACAAGAATATTTCATACAATTTTTTAATATGGACTACCATTATAGGATTAGTCCTATTGCCCTTCGCAATAATTAAACGTCCTTTTAAAGATTGGATTATTGTATACCTAGTATCTTGTATTGGAAATTATGGTGCTGATAAATATTTAGTTTCTAAAGGATATTTAAAATATAAAATAAAACCTTTTAATAAGTTCAAAATCCATCTCCCATTTGACTATATACACTATCCTTTAATGTTACTTTATTATAATCAATGGACACTAAACAGCTCGCCTATTGGTGTATTCTTAAAAGTATTTCCAATTGTAGTACCTCAAGTAATAATAGAAACGATTGCAGCAAAAAGAACAAAACTGATTACTTGGAGAAAAGGGTGGTCTTGGTATCACTCACTAATCAGCTTGGTTTTAAAACTTTGGCTTTGTAGATTGATTATTGGTGTTATTAGAATAATTAACAAAGGAAAGATTTCTCTAAACTAACATCAGAAAAGTATTCAATTTTCCTAGTCTAATTATTCACATCACTTATCGTTAAATAAAATACTATCACCTGCTATCTTAATGGTAGCAGGTGATAGTAAAATTAATACCTTGTTACTCTAAACAAGTCATTCTATTAAAAAGGTAGTGAAATTGGAAGTTTTCCTGTTACTTCTTCCTCTCCAAATATCGCCTTCACAGCCATCCTTAATGCATTCGAAGTAAACTCATAGGTTGTAACAAAAGCAGGTGCATTTGGTACAATCGCTAAATCGTAAGGATTTCTCATCGCCAGTACAATCACTGATTTTCCCGTATCCAATAACAAACGTAAGAGTTCTTTTTGTCCTGATGATTTTTGAGCAGACAATGTTCCAATTATAATCGTATCAAAGGAATGAACAATCTTTAGTATTTCGTTTATTTCTTCCCCGCTCGGCTCAGTCGAAACCGGAAATACTTTTGCAGAAGGATGGTAATCCTGAATAATCATACCTAATTCATTACGAGAATAACCCTGCTCTTCTACTAATGTTAAGTAGGATGCTGAAGGATAAACGACCATAATTTTATGGGATTCATCAGTTTTGAGCGGAAGAACTTTGTCTTCATTTTTAACAATTGTTATCCCTTTTCTAAACGCTTTTTCTGCTAATTCATGGTGTTTCTCACACCCTACGATTTCTGGTACTGCCAATCCATCCATACTAACTGAGTAATCGGACCATGAAAGATATTTTTCTTTAAGCTTTTGTACTCTGAGATATGATTCATTTATTCTACTTTCAGAAATTTCCCCGGATTCAACTGCGGAAACAACCCTTTCAATTGTCTCTACCTGTAGCGATGGCAAATGAGAAATCATGATAAGATCGACACCTGCTTTAATGGCTTCCACTGCCCCTTTTGCTGTTCCAACTGTATCTGCGATAGCCTTCATCTCCATACAATCAGTTGTCACAACGCCGTCAAAACCAAGCTTTTCACGAAGTAAACCAGTGATGACTTTATGTGACATTGTTGCGGGTCGATTACTCTCAGCTTCAAGCCCAGGAAAATAAACATGAGCCGTCATAATAGTATCGGCACCATCAGCGATACATTCTTTAAAAGGAACTAACTCTAGTTTATCTAGTGTACCCAAAGGATGTGTTATGACAGGTAGTGCTAGATGTGAATCCACATGGGTATCACCATGACCAGGGAAATGCTTTAAAGTGGTTATTACTCCTTCTGCTTGCATTCCCTTCATCGAGGCTTTAGCAAATCTACTAACACTTTTAGCTGTTTCACCAAATGACCGTACCCCTATCACTGGATTTTCAGGATTATTATTAATATCAACAACTGGTGCAAAGTTCCAATTAATACCGAGAGCCCTAAGTTCTCTAGCCGTAGCTTTTCCTATCTCATATGTAAGCTTGTCGTCATCAGTTGCAGCTAGTAGCATCGCACCAGGAAACGGAGTAGTTCCTTCTCCAAGTCTTCTCACCATTCCATTTTCCTGATCAATACTTATAAGAAGAGGTTGATCATGACCATTTGTTTTCGCATGCTTTTGTAGGGAGGTTGTTACTTCTAATACCTGTTGAGGCGTCCCTATATTTCTTCCGAATAAAATGAGTCCTCCAATATGGTAGGTTTCAATAAGATTTTTAATGTCAGATATGGAATCAATTTGATCACCTTGAAAACCACAGACCATTAACTGACCAATTTTTTGACGGATTGATAAAGTGGCCATCATTCTAACACTCCCTTCATTTATTCGGAGAATATGTTGTTTCATTATTAATAGTTAAACGCACTTCCTAATTTCCATTTTTCTAGTTCAACAATATGACTTTCTCCATCACTAAAGAATTGAATATTACTCGACTGTTGATTAGGGTAAATTCTTCCTGTCATTACTTTCTCACCGTTATTAATAAAAACTTCTACCGAAGACTGATCAAGAAAAATCTGAAGATGAAGCTTATTGTTTTGTAGTTTTACTGGTGCATTCCGAATTCCTTTAGGTCCAGCTCCCGAATTCTCACGATCAAAAGAAAATAGCCCGTTGGATTTATCGAATGTAAGGACTGTTTCCTCACCAAGCTTTTTATTTACTCTAAGCTTGATTCCAAAACGAGATGCTTCACTTGCATCAATCGTAGCCAATATTTCGATACTATTACCATTTATCCCCTCTAATTCAATGCTCCCGTTAACTTTAATATTTTGGTAAGCAACCTTCTCTTTTCGTAGTGACTGTAATTCAGGGACTGGTCGAAACCGAATGTTATCATCCTCTATTGTCATGACTCGAGGAATAGTTAGAGCACCTGCCCATTCATCTTTTTGTTCAGGCATATCACTTTCCCACATATTCATCCATGAAATGATCACTCTTCTTCCTTGATCATCTATGGTGGACTGAGGTGCATATACATCAAAACCGTAATCTAAAAGCTCAAACGGACCATGTTGTAATTTACCTTTTTCATAATCAAGTGTTCCCATTACATACCCAGATTGGTGGAGATTATGGTACTTATAATCGTCTGGCTTCATTCCTTGAGGTGACATTAGAAGAATATCATGACCCTCTAGTTGAAAGATATCAGGGCATTCCCACATAAAACCGAAATTACCTTTTCCAGTTGCTGCAACATTGATAAACTCCCATGTATGTAGATCTTTTGATTGATAGAGTAAAATTTGTCCGATGTTTTCTTCTGTTTTTGATCCCAGTACCATGTAATAGATATCATCTTTTTTCCATACCTTTGGGTCTCTAAAGTGAAACGGATGTATGTCACCAGCTGGTGCTTCGGTAATAATAGGATTTTGTTCATCCTTTTTAAAATGAATACCATCCTCACTTATTGCCATACATTGGACCTGCTTTAAGTCATGGTCACGGTCCTCTCCTGTCCATACATTTCCCGTATAGAATAAATACATCTTCTCATCTATTTCAATAGCACTCCCTGAAAAACACCCATCCTTGTCATACTCCTCGCTTGGTGCTAAGGCAATCGGCATATGCTCCCATGTTGATAAATCCTTACTCTTTGCATGCCCCCAATACATAGGACCCCAATTAGGCGAAAATGGATGATGCTGATAAAACACATGGTATTCTCCCTTATAATAACTAAATCCATTCGGATCGTTCATCCAACCTACTTGTGGTGCCATATGGTAGGTCGGATACCACTGTGACCTTCTGACACTCTCTTTTTTTGTACCAATCGTTTTCTGTGCTTCATTTAGTACTTCTTGATGTTTCATCTGAACTATCCTTTCTATAAACAGTTGGTTATAGTTTACAACAAACCTTGATTTTGATGTGTTAAAAACTAGCAGTCTTGAAAAAAAGCGATCCATTGACTCGGATCGCTTCTCTTAAATTGTTGGCAGCCTTTAAATTAAACCTCTTGATTCACATTCACAAACTGTTCAACAAAATGTCTCGGATTTAGTTTCTCCCCGGTTGCTTTTTCGATCTTTGTATTCCAATGATTGCGTGCACCTGGTACGAAGAATTGATTAATCAGGAATTCACCAACACTCTTTGAAAAGAAATCTTCTGATACATTTTTCTCGATATATCTCTGTAGTTGTGAAGTTGTTAGCTCGCCTAATAAATAGTTTTGATAGTAAACTGGGACAAGAGTGAAATGGATTTTAGCTGCCCAGTGTGGGTAGTCTTGATCTTCTGGAGGATTCACAAACTGTACCTCGTTTACAATCTTCCACCATAGTGCATTTAAATCTTGATTTGGATTTTTGTAAAGCTCACGTTCAAAAAATGCAAATGTCATAATCCAGCGAGCAGAAATCAGCATTTGTCTACGAAGAGACAACTCTATTTGTGGTTTTAACTTTTCTATATCGTTTTGATCTAAACCTAAGAACTGCTTCATCCAAACAGGATCTTTAGCCATACGACCATATAGCATAGCAATCGCCTCTGTAGTTAAGGTATGTGCTGGTCTTCTTAAGCTAAATGGTAGGCTTTTATCTATATATTTAAAATATACCGCATGTCCATATTCGTGGAGCATGGTAGCTGACCAGTAATCTGATTCAGTGTTGTTACATAACACACGAACGTCGCCTTCACGATCAATATCTGTACAAAAGGCATGTTGATTTTTCTTAGCTCGTGGATACAAATCACTCTTTGAGAGCATGTCTGTAATATCCATCCCCATACTCATAAAAGTTGCACTAGTTAGTTCTTCTAAATTTTTCCCTTGATAATAAGGATCTAAGTCCAACTCCTTAGAAGGTGGAGCTTCTTGAAAAAATGGATCGGCATAATGCCATGGACGTAATTCTTCAACAGAGACTTGAAAGCGCTCTGCTAATTCTGCATCCATTTCTCCCTTTAGTTGACGAAAAGGTTCATTAGAAAGCTCTACCAATTCATTAAATGTATTAAAAACATAGTCACGGTCCAATTCTTGTAGCTCAAAACTCATTTGATGGTAGTCTTCAAAACCTAATTGACGAGCTGTTTCATTACGCTTTCGAACAAGTGTTAATAGCTTCTCTTCAACTTCTTGTCCAATTTGCTTACTAGCATGCCAAGCTCTTTCTCTTAGCTCTAAATCATTACTCTTGATTAGAATATCACGAACATCATTTTCAGAGACTTCTTTCCCATCAAGAGTTGCACGGAACGTATTAAATACACTAACCAGCTCAGTGGATAGTTGTACCATCTCTTTTAAATCCTCTTCTGGTAACTGGTTTCTGACCATACTTGAATAAAGAGTTTCCAACTCACGTTGATCGAGAGGATTCAGGTTTTCTTGGTTCAAATAATCGTTAACTTGTTCAAAAAGTTCTTTATTGGAAAAATAGATGTTCATTTCTGTTTGTGCTTCTGCCGTTTTTTTATTCCATTCCTCTTCCCCAGTTGTAGATGACATCCAAGAGGACTGCGCTCTGTTAGTATGTAGTTCTTTCATTATTTCATTTTGCTGTTTTAGAAATTGTTCTAAACTCATCATCTTGCCCCCGTCTTGATTTATAGAACTCATTAAATACTGAAAATTAGTAGAATTCTCTATTATTCTATCAGATTTATTTCGGTTATCAAAGTAATTGTTTTTTTAAAATGAGGCTGAGACAATACAAAATACCCCAGTCTCAAAGACGAATAATCTTAAAATTTGTCTACCTATCAAATATAAAAACTGTTTACGGTTTTTTTCGTACTTATTAACTAGTTAAGCTGGAAAAACAGGGTTGTTCCATTGCGCTGCAGCCGCTCGCTTTCCGCGGGGAGGAATCTGAGCCTCCTCGGCTACGCCTGCGGGGTCTCAGCCTTTCCTCTATCTCCCGGTCGAGTAAGCGGGCTTTTGTTCTCTAATTTAGAACTCTAGCCTCACTCCTCACAGAACCGTGCTTGCGCTACTAACGCACACGGCTCTTCCCATCATCATTCACAGAATATAATTAATGTCTTTTCTCAATTTATAAATGCTCACTTTAACCTTCGGTTCAGGTAGAGGAAACTTTGTTAGAAATAAGTTGAACTTTTCCCAGCTAAACGATTTCCTTTGACCTCTTCTGTTCATCCACTTAAATAACAGACGTTTTACACTTTCTAGAAACCCACTTACTGTTTTAGTGTTGTCTGTAATGCAGTAATAGGTGTAGTATCCCGCTAGAGACCTACTCAATCTAGACATGATGTCTTTTATGTCGGTTGTACGATGAGATTTTAACCAAGCCTTGTGATTCTTTAATTTGGCTCTGACCTTCTTTTGACTACTTTTACGTTTGACTCTGAATTGTCCACTCCTACTTTTACTACAGTAGTGAGTAAAACCTAGAAAGTCGAATGTAGGTGGTTTGCCTTGACCATTCCTTCTAAACTCACTTTCGGCAAATCTACCGAAGGTAATGATTTTGGTTTTATCCTCCGCCACTTCAAGGCTAAACATTTCAAGTCGCTCGATTAAAGCTTTGTAGAAGTTTTCAGCATCACTACGCAGTTGAAAACAGCACACAAGGCAAGTAGACCACTGGAACCTCCCCAGTAGTCCCTCACAGAACCGGACGTGAACCTCTCAGCTCATCCGGCTCCCATTATTCAGCTGATGGTTTAATACCTAATTCCCAGTGTTTAAAGAGTCTGGGATTTTGTTTTGCAATTCTACCAATAAAATGTTCCGCCCTTTTCTTATGACGAGCGAGCCTTTTATATTTCTTTCGTGCCCACATTATTAAAGCTTTATTAATATGCCTTAACGTTGAGTACATTTCTGATTTGTAGAACTTGCCATAGTAGTTAATCCAACCTTTTATCTTTGAGTTAAACATATTTGATAGGTCCGAAAGGTCCTTTCCAGCTTTCAACTGAAGCTTCCAGTCCCTGACTTTTTGCCGAATTGATTTCTTAGATTTATTACTAATCGCAGGTGTAAAGTTTACAAAGTGCTTACCCCACCTGTTTTTGGACAGTCTTGGTCTGAACGTGTACCCCAGGAAATCAAACGTAGTGTTTTCGTGATTTTCTTTTTCTATCTTCATCCTTACAGTAAACAATCCTTGTTTTAGTTGGATGTAGTTCAAGTTTACATTCGTTCATCCTAGTGTTTAAGGATTCAAGCAGTCTCAATGCCTCATCTTCTGTCTTACAGTGGATGACTGCGTCATCCGCATATCTTGCGAATGGGTTGTTTGAATGGTTAATAGCCATCCATTTATCAAATGTGTAATGTAGAAATAGGTTCGCAAGAACAGGACTTATGACTCCACCTTGCGGTGTGCCAGCGGTACGTTCCTTTACACCTTCTTTCGTTTGGAAAGGTGCCTTTAACCATCTTTCAATATATAGTTTTACCCATCTGATATTTGTGTGCTTTTCCACTGCTTTCATTAGTAATCCATGATCAATGTTGTCGAATAAGCCTTTAATATCAAATTCTAGAACCCAATTGTATTTCCAACACCTTTTGCGGGTTATCTCTAATGCTTGAATGGCACTTTTGTTAGGTCTATACCCATAGGAATCCTCGTGAAAGAAAGTTTCTACAGAGGGTTCAAAATATAGTTTTACTACCATTTGTGCAACTCTATCTGCCACAGTTGGAATCCCTAATGTCCTAGTACCACCAGCTTTCTTCGGTATTTCTACAGCTTTAACTGCTGGAGGAAAGTAACTTCCTGAAGACATTCTATTCCATAGTTTATAGAGATTATCTTTTAGGTTCATTTCGAATTGTTCTATTGACTCTTCATCAATCCCAGCTGACCCTTTATTTGCTTTTACTCTTAGAAAGGCGTCATAAACTATCTTTTTAGATATTGCATATGGCTTTGTTTTATTCATAAGTTCCTCCCACTAATGGTTGACTTGCTCATAAAACTGAATAACATAACCCCTTTGCTCCACCTCCGTTAGGAGGTTTCATAGCTACTACGAGTTATTCCGCCCCTATACATGGCATTGGTACTCTGATTCTTGTGGGGCTTCCACTCGAATTTCTCCCTTAGCATCCATGTCGTAGGTTCCCACGTTCCACACAAAAGCCTATATTAAGTTCACGCCGCCTTTATACCGGTCACCGAACGGACAGTAAAACAGGTTTCTTCCGAACTTATCCCGAGTTAACGACTCCCCCTCGGTTTTGATGACATCTATACGCTTTCGATACTTCCTCAGCGGTTCAATGGTTTTCGTCTCCTTAATATGTACCTGACAGAATCTTGTTCTGCCTTTTCCCTAACGCTCAATACCATAGCTTTTGACTAAAGCACCTTAGGGTGGTTTGCAATCTCCACCTGTATAGCGATTGCGAGAGGCCTACTCTCATCTTAAGTGCAGCACGGCTTACTAGGTGTGCTTTTCAAGCACACTTTGTTTGCCTTCGTGGCACACAATCATCAGCATAACGAACCATATAAGCTTGACCTTTGCACTGCTTTCTGACCACCTTCTCAAACCATAAATCGAGGACATAATGAAGATATACATTAGCGAGAACGGGTGAGATAACACCCCCTTGGGGTGTTCCTTTGTCTGTATCAATGTACTTACCTTCCTCCATATACCCCCCCTTTAAGAAACGGTGGATAATCCTTAGGAAACTTGGGTCATTAATACGGTGATTTAGAAATTTCATCACCCACTCATGATCCACATTATCAAAGAATCCTTTTATATCTGCGTCAACTACATAATTAGTAGATCTGTTTTCTATATAGACATTCAGAATCTTTAACGCATCATGGCAGTTTCTATTTGGACGGAATCCAAAAGAACAATCAAGGAAGTCATTTTCGTAAATAGCGTTTAGGATTTTAGTTACCGCACGCTGAACGATTTTATCCTCGTGGTCTGGTATACCAAGTGGTCGTTTGGTCTTCGACCCAGGCTTATCAATGTAAGTCCTTTTAACAGGTACAGGTCGATAACTCTTACTCTTTAGTCGTTTTACTAGACTGTTGATGTTATCATCTAACTTGTCGCCATATTTCTCTTTAGTGACTCCATTTATACCTGTAGCTTTGCCACTTTTTAGTTCATGGTGACATTGTTTGAGATTATCTTCCGTTAATAAGTGCGCAAGAGTTGTGAACTTCATATCATGATTGGTTCTTGCTAATTCTGCTATCCTATCAAGTTTTGTTTCCATTATTCCCCTACCTCTACGTGTAGTTAATGTTTCCCAATCAAGGGTGATGACGGGTAGTGTCCTTTCCTCCGTTCGAATTACCGAACTTCATTGGTACTATGACACTATCCGACTACCTTTAGGCATTTGACAGCCCTTACTTTGTTATCGCTTGTTCGTCATTACTTATCCTTGACGGATAAGACCTAAAGGTTCTCCCGAGTTGCCGTAACATATCAATGTGTAACGTGCCATGGTCATCGACTCCGAGGAAGTTGTAATCCTCTCACCTTAGCGAAAATTACAATATTGCCTTCTGCACCCCTGAACGCATCGGCCTTCCCAACTCACACTCATTTCGAAGCTCAATCCCTTCAACCTTAAAGGCTTACGGCCCATTACCTAACTGTCTACGCTTAAAAGTAATTGTTACCAATTACTCTCCAAGACTCGCTACGAGCGAATGGTTAGTTCTTTCTCGACGGGAATCCCACCCGCTATATGTTACGACCTAGGCTCGGTCGCTCCAGGAGTCGAGCGTCTTTCGCTCCATTCCACTAGTTTTTAAAAATAGAATGCACTTTAATTGTTCGGGTTTTTCACTAACTGAAATACTTATGTCTCAGCCTCCCCTTCATTTATATCTAATAAGCAAAAGTATGGTTCCCGATTGTAGTTGATACCGTTCTACTTTTCAACCATACACTACTTGTTTTTGTGGGATTATAAAAATAAAGGGAGCCGTTTGTTGGATCTTCACCTTTAAGTGCTCGCATGGCAGCTTCGATATTTTGAGAATTAGGAGTTGCTCGATTTAATGTGCCGCTTTCCGCTGGAGTAAATTGATAATAACCATTACTAATCTGAAATAAAACTTCTTTCACGCTGTTTGGGAATAATGGGCTCTTCACACGGTTCATAATGACAGCCCCTACTGCAATTTGTCCTTGTAACGATTCTCCTCTTGCCTCACTATAAATCATCTTTGCTAGCCACATAAGGTCTTCCTGATTAACGGTTGATTCTACTTTAATAGAATCACCAGGTGTAGAATTAGCTTTAGAACCCGAAGGAATGATTAATGATTGACCAACCCTTAGGAAATCAGTACTTAATTGATTGGATTGCTTAATGCTATCAACTGTTGTGCCATTTCTTTTTGCAATATGGGATAATGTATCTCCTGCCACAACTTTATACATAGTTGTGTTGGTAGAAGCTGTATTCGTTTCAGGTTGAATGCTTGTCCCAGATGGGATTGTTAAGATTTGTCCAATTCTCAAAAAATCAGAGCTTAACTGATTAACCTGTTTGATGGTTTCCACCGAAGTCCCACTTCGTTTTGCTATAGCTGATAACGTATCACCTGAAACCACTTGATACTTACCAGAAGCAGCGTCAGTGGCAGTTCCATTTAATACAGAGGTATTTTTTGTACTCGTTGGAATTATTAGTGGCTGGTCCATTCTTAAAAAATCGGAAGTTAAATGATTCGTTTGTTTAATTTCCTCAACCGTTACTCCATAACGCTTCGCAATTCCAGATAATGTGTCACCTGAGACTACATGATACATTTCCGACGAAGTTGTTGTTTTGTTCACTATTTCGTCAGCTTTGGTACTGGATGGTATTGTGAGTAATTGGCCGATTCTTAAAAAGTCGGTGGTTAATTGATTCGTTTTTTTGATTCCCTCAACTGTTACAGCAAAATGCTTTGCAATTCCAGATAATGTATCACCTGGTGACACCATATATGAAGTATTGGTAAGATCTGAATCAGTGGTTACCAATAAGCTATTGCTAGTTGGAATTTTTAGCATTTGACCAATTCTTATTAGTTCATTACTTAATTGATTTTCATTTCTTAACGCTTCAACCGTAGTACCAAAGCGTTTTGCAATTCCGGATAACGTATCACCCGAGACAACCATATAAGATGAATTTGCTATTTGAGGCTGAATCTCTTCGGTTATTGAAGCTGCAGATGCATTTTTTGATGAAAATGTCCCGATCCCAATTGATGTAAGAACAATCGCACCTACCATTACTTTAATACTTGATATCTTTAAACTTGGTAGCATTCTTTTTACATAACCTACGGCTTCTTGTTCAATATTCTGGTTTGCTTCTTCAGATAGCTGTCCCAATTCTGATGAAAACTCAGTTCCAAGTTGGTTCATATACAAGATCACTTCAGTTTCATTACCAATAGTACTAATTTTATAATGAGTAAATGTATCCATTATTTCCACCTTTCCATTATTCATTACTATTTCCCAAAATTCGATTGGATAGTAGTAAATTTTGTTATGGAGGGAGGTTGAATTTATTAAGCAAACATATTGGCTGTAAGCTAAAGTAAAGTTCTGTTTCAATTTAATAGAACGGTCCCCTGTTAAAGAGATCCGTTCTTTACTTTACTCTTAGTTACAATTACAAATAAGAGTATATTGAGATTCCACATATAAAAATGATATTTATTCACATAATAGAAGTAATTAGAAAGGAGGTTTTCTCGTGGAAAAGGAAAACAAAATTCGAGACAAAGAAAATTTAGAAATTGCTGGGAAACAATTTGACCCATCAGATCATAATGGTAACACACAGGTAGAAAAAGGACTTGCTACTACACATGAACAAGCTGAAGACGACTACATGGAAGGTACTATTGACCAGCTCTTAAAATAGGACTTCATCCCAAATAGGTAACTCTTACAATTAAAGAAATTACTAGTATAACCAGAATGCCCTACTAGCCGTAGGGTATTTTTACTTATATGAGTTGAAAAGGATTTTTTAAATCTTCTTTCTATTCAATAAATTCTTTTAAGCAGACGAGACTTCCAGTCCAAAATATGGTATAATTTACATAATAACCAAACTATTTTATAAACCAAGGAGGAAATCTATGTATCAATTAAAAGAAAAAGAGATGCTTTTCATTTATACAGGTCCAGATGGATCTGGAAGAAAAACGTTAGCAAAAATGGTTTCAACCGCATTTGATATGGAAACCGTCCCCTCATTTACTACTCGAGCTCCTCGTCCTTTTGAAGTTAATGGTAAGGATTATCACTTTATTAAAGAAGAAACATTTCTCCAAATGAAACATCAGGATGAATTTATCGAAACCGTCAACATTCATGGAGCTTACTATGGGATTCGTGAGATTGATATTCAAAATATCTTTAATAACCATAAAGTAGTTTATTTCACCGTAAACATAGAAGGTGCAGAGCTTCTTAAAAAATTATATGGAGATCAAGTCGTCCGATTATTTATATCAGCTGACCGAGACACGGTTATTCAAAGACAAAAAGAACGTGGTGACGATGCTGAGGCTATAAAAGTACATATGGAATACTACGATCAAACAATGGCATACAAGTCCCAATGTGAGCATTCCTTTGAAAACTATGATTTACCTCAAGTGTCCTTCCAAATTAGCGAAGTAATTGAGTCTTATCTAGAAAGAAATTTAACAGTTACAGATTATTAAAGGTAAAGAGAGTAGCATTTGTTTATGCTACTCTCCGTTATTTTTAACCTGTTTTTTCATAATCATATTATTTACCTTATAAGTAATTACTAATAAACCGACATGCTTCTATAGGAGTTGGAAGAGAACCACCAGACAAAGAAGCTAATCCACTTTTCTCGGTTTCTGTTGAATAAATAATAAAATCATCTTCAATTAACCGTTTAATATTCTGTTGAACACTATTCTTACGCCACATTCCAGCATACATACTTGGAAAAAAGATGGTTGGCGTTTCAGAAGCCAGAATAGTTGCAGAAACAATATCTTGGGCAAAGCCATGTGCTGTTTTTGCTAATGTATTTGCTGATGCAGGTAAGATGACAATTGCATCTGCCCAATGTGTGAGCTCAACGTGAGGCATTTTAAAAGGGCCTTTTTCTGATAAATCTACAAATACAGTTCCATCCACACTATGTATAAGGGTACTAGCTGGTATAAAGCTCTGTGCTGCTGGCGTCATCATTATATGCATTCTACATCCGAAGCTGTTTTGTATAGCTCCAATATAAGGAATGATGTTAGAAACGCTTATCGATCCCGTAAGACCTAGTAATATATTTTTAGGCTTTGACAAAATACTACCTCCTTCTGATGATTTATTTTGATTCTATCATATATAACAAGGGAACCTGTCTAAACTGTCCCCTTCTTTGGTAAAACTCTAAACTAAAAATGAGGTGAAAGGTTTGGCAATCATTACAGTTGATTTTGATGGAACCCTATACCAGGGTAATTCCTTTAAAGCAATGTTTGAAATTGGTAAAAAGAGATTCACTACAAAACAGTGGTTAGCAGTCATTCAAGGATTAATTAAAGCAGTGTTCATTGGTCTTAGGAAAGGAAAAATTTCATTTCAACATGAATTTTTTAAAGCATTTGCTAAAACATTTAAGGGACAAACAGCTGAAGAGTTAGACATATTTTTTCAGGATCTTGTTGAGTTAGGCAAATCAGAAATTCATCACAAACTAGTCAGCAAAATTAAAGAACATCAAAGAAATGGTGACACTATTATCATATTATCAGGAGCACTTCATCCATTTTTAGTCGCTTTTACAAATTATCTAGGATTAGAGGTTGAGGTAATTAGTACAAAATTACTATTTGATCAAAGAGGTTTTTGCTCTGGTGAAATTGGCCAAATTATTAATGGAAATGTGAAAGTTGAGAAACTGAAAGATTGGATTGACCACCAACAATCCAATCAAACAGAGGAAATATGGGCATATGCTGATAGTGAAAGTGATATACCCTTATTGAAATTTGTCACTCATCCTGTCGTTGTCAATCCTAAAGAAGATATGATGAAAATTGCAAAGCAAAACCAATGGAAGATTTTTGCATCGTAAGCCTAAGATAATACGAAAAATTTAAAAACAGACCTAATTCAGTCTGTTTTTTTATGTTATAAAACTATATATTTCTGTCAATTTCTTTTAAAAAACTTCCTATTACCTTTGTATACTCTTCAGGTTCTTCGATATAAGGTAAATGAGCACTTTGTTCAAATATATGAACTTTTCCGTTGGGTGTGAGTGAACTGAAATATTCGGTAGAAGCTGGGGTAGCTTCATCATATCTTCCACATGTAAACAGTGTAGGAACCGTGATCGAATGTAATTGTGAGGTACAGTCAAAATCTTTAAGATTTCCTGTTACATGAAATTCAGATGGGCCCCACATAATGTTATAAATTTCAGGATTTTGTTGGTCTTTTCCGGCCTTTAGAAACTCTGGAAAAGGATTGAGTCGACACACAAAGTGCTGATTGAATACTTTTGTAGCTTCCTTATATTCTTCAGAATCAGTAGTACCATTAACTTCACATTTTTTTAACGTATTTTGAACTTGGATAGGGAGTTGTTTTCGATTTTCTTCCTGATCATCAGCCCACCTAGGTGCACTTAAACATGGACTAGAAAAGGTAACACTCTTTATTCCTTCCGGTTTTACAAAATAATAGGCTGCTGCTAGTGTCGTTCCCCAAGAATGACCAAGGATATGATACTCATTTAGAGATAGTGCATCGCGTATTTGTCCTAACTCCTCTACAAATCGATCAATTGTCCATAATGAAGAATCTGTAGGTCGATCCGACTTTCCACATCCTAATTGATCATAAAAAATGACAGGACGTTCTTTTGCAAGTTCCTTTAGCACCTGTATGGAATAAGAAGAAGACCCCGGTCCACCATGTAAAATAATAACCGGCGTCGTGTTAGTATGGTTATCATGAATCTGATACCATACCTTCCCACCAGTAACCTCAATATAGCCCTCTGTAATAGACATTTCTTTATCCCCTTTTCTTTAAATATATAAAATTACTTAATCTTCTAGTTACTATGTAAATTATAAAATACACAAATATAAGGTAACCAATAATTCTAATGTAACGTTATTTTCTACCTATTTCAATAAATTGGTAGAGTTATAGAGGCCTTTTTACTCTTTCTTAGATCGATCATGGCCCAATATAAAAACGTGCAGAGTCATAATGACTCTACACGTCTAATCCTTCATTTATCTAAAATTCATCTCATTTGGGTGCTTACCTCTACGTCTATTGATGTTAAGTCCATCAATCTGTGTCATCTCATCAGCCGTTAATTCAAAATCGAAAACATTAAAGTTTTCTTCAATTCTAGAAGGTGTAACTGATTTAGGGATCACAATCGTATTATTTTGTACGTGCCATCGTAATACAACTTGCGCTGGAGACTTTTGATGTGACTCAGCGATCTTTGTAATCACCTCATCCTTTAACACATCTCCTCCTTGCTCAAGTGGGCTCCATGCTTCTACGAAAATGTTATGCTTAGTACAAAATTCCTTTAGTTCATTTTGTGCTAAGTAAGGATGACATTCAATTTGATTTAATACCGGTACAACCTCACACTCATTTAATAGACGTTCTAAATGCTCAATTTCAAAATTACAAACACCAATCGCTTTTACCTTACCGTCCTGATAAAGTTTCTCTAGTGCTTTATATGTGTCTACATACTGATCAAATTCAGGAGTCGGCCAATGGACTAAGTATAAATCTACATAGTCTAAACCAAGTCTTTCCAAGCTTTCATCAAATGCCCGTAATGTATTGTCATAGCCTTGATCACTATTCCAAACCTTAGTTGTGATAAATAATTCTTCACGTGGTACTGAAGAATTTTTAATTGCTTCTCCTACACCTCGTTCATTCTTGTAGATCATTGCTGTATCAATAGATCTGTAACCAGTATCAATTGCTTTTGCGACTGCTGTGGTTGCTTCCTCGTCAGTAACTTGCCAAACGCCAAATCCAAGCTGAGGCATTTTTAAACCATTATTTAATGTAACAATGTTCATCTTCATTTCTCCTTTTTTATATAATGAATGAATTCTTCATCTATATGTAAGATTAAGTAATTCCAACCGTTATTTTGCCATTTGGACCGGTAATGATGCTCCTTGATACTAATCAAAAAAAGATATCAAAGATTCGTGCAATAATAGTAAATTATGTAATGATACCAGTACTCCGAAAACGAACTCTTCGATAATTATTTCGCGCTTCGAAATTATTAGAATATATTAAAAATCTAGCATGATAAGAATAAGTGGTCAAGTAATAAGCTTGAGAAGTCAAAAAAAGTTCCTACCAAAGTTACTATTCCTCATTTTAATCATAAATTTGAGAAATACTACCTTCAGGAGGAACAAAAATGAAACGAATCCTTTTGAGTATTTTTTTGATAGTCTCATCCGCAACTGAACATGATTTTGATGATTTAATTCTAACTTATCAAGGAGAAACTATTGCTACTATAAATCATGATGCGTTTACCTCATCTTTAACAGATCTACCATTAATCAATCATCAAATGTTTTCACAACTTCTCGATAAGCTTGAGCAACAAATTAATCAAGACCCCGTTGATGCGTTTATTAATGAACGAAATGAGATCGTCGCTGGTAGTCCAGGATATAGGCTAGATCGTGAGACTTTAACCAAAGAACTATATACCTATTTCTTAAATCATAATCCGAAAACACTTGATATCCCTACTCGTATCATTCACCCTAGAGTAAGTGGTGAGCTTCTAGCCGAGATATATGTAAAAGAAATAGGAAGCTATGTTACTTATTTTAATAAACATAAAACGAAACGTTCACACAATATTCACCTGGCTACTGAGGCAATTAACAACCAAGTTGTTTTCCAAGGAGAAGTATTTTCTTTTAACAAGATTGTAGGTAAACGAACGGTTGAAAAGGGTTACCTTCCAGCTCCTATCATTATAAAGGGAGAACTTTATGATGGAGTTGGTGGTGGAATCTGTCAAGTTTCTTCTACCTTGTTTAATGCTGTGGACAAAGCAGGAGTAAAAATTATTCAACGGTATTCTCATAGCCGAAGTGTTCCGTATGTGCCACCTGGAAGAGATGCGACAGTAAGTTGGTATGGACCGGATTTCACATTTAAAAATGAATTTAATCAGCCTATTCTTATTCGAGCAAACGCTAAACATGGTCGTGTGTTCATTCAAATTTATTCTTCCGAAGTTGTCAATGATTCAAATAAGCGCTTAAGTTTCGATCTATCAGCTCTAAATTAATAGCCCTTTACGAAATCAACCTTGTTAGATAACTTCTCATTATTTTCTACTTTTTTAAGTGTGTCAAAAAAACAGGATGTTGCTTCGTTTAATTCTGTTACAGCTGAAATATGGGGAGTAATCATCACATCCTGTCTTTCCCACAACATTGAATGTTTTGGTAAAGGCTCTTCGGTTACAACATCTAATACAGCAAACCGTAGATTACCATTGTTTAAAGCTTGAACCAACGCTTCTTCATCTACCGTTGCTCCTCTTCCAACATTGATGAAGAAAGAATTTCTCATCTGTTTGAAATAATGTTTGTTAAAGAGTTGGCTCGTTTCATTTGTTAACGGTAAGGTACTAATAATGTAATCTGCTTTTAATAAAAGAGCGGGTTCAGAATTAATTTCTACAACCTCTTTAAAGTAATCTTTTTGCTGACCCATTCTAGAAACACCATAAACGGTTGCACCAAAGAAATGAAACGATCTTGCCAAATCTTGACCTATTTCACCGGTTCCATATATGAGAATCGTTCGGTCTTTCAACATTTTAGGGGTTTTAGGCTGCCAATTTTTATCATGTTGCTTTTGTTGGAATTCCGAATGATATTGTAGATCTCTTAATACATAACTTAAGCAATACTCACTAATTCTTTTTCCAAACGAGCATATTGTTCGAGTTAATAAGATATTTTGTTCCTTCCAGCCCTCCATTGCTAAGAAATTATTAACCCCTGCGTTAAAAGAATGAACCCACTTTAATTTTGATAAATCGAAATTAGTACTGGGCCTTGAACCAACATACACATCTGCCCATATGAAATCCGCCTCTGTTATCTCTTCGACCGAGACGAAACGGAAATTCTGTGTATACTGGCTCAATTTTTGTTTCTCAAATTCCTCTTGAACGTTACCGACTATAAGGATATTTTTTATGTCCATGTGAAATCTCCTTCTTACTTTTTACTATGTAAATAATATAACTGACCAATAATGAAAACAGAGCAAATAATATTCCAATAAAAGAATAAGCCATTACATACGCGTTATACTCCGCTACTTTTATAACCAACAGATGACTATCAAACCCTAAGAGCCCCGCACCTAGCTTGATTAAAACAAGGACCATAAAGATTGTCAAAAGGCCTCTTGCTGAACCCTTTATATCCTGCTTACTTAAAGCCATATGAGAACTTATACACATAGCTAGTACGAGATATATCCAAAATAAAGGATGAAAGAGATGATCTAGAGTAAACATACTTGTCATTAATAGAATCACCGTATCTAAAGTAGACCAGACCATATATTCCACACTGTAATAGTCTATTGTAATATTCTGATGTAGACTTGCTGTAAAAATCTGAAAAGCCTCTGGAATGAAGACATACATCCCAAGTATAAGGGAACCAATTCCACTAATAATAGGCCCGATTCCTATGAAGAAATTACCGACCTGATGGTAAAGGCTGTTTAGGTTGTATTGATGTTCAACATAACCAAGAACACCGTTTGGAGCATGAACTTGTAAAAGCTTTACCTTCTTTACTCGATGCCCCCAAATAAAGCATTGGACCAAATGTCCTAATTCATGAATAGGCGTTCCGATCCATGCGGTAAGAAGAATCCCACGTGGACCAAAAGCTCTAACCAAATAAGTGTGAATTTTTCTTTCTATCCACCCAATAATAAAACCGACGGTAATGATGACCCCAAAAAGGTAAAATAATTCTATAAAACTAATTAGCATAGCTTTTAAAATGATAGACAGAAATTCCATTTCCTTACCTTTCTGAAAGTGTAAATGATGAAATCAAACTATATAATCTTTGCTATTTCCATTATACACATTAATGATTCATCTCTATCCATTCAAAATCATGTTCATCTAGTTCTACTATCTTGTATTAATGGTTAAAAACAATAATAAACAATAAAAAAGAAGTAGTTACCCTAACCTTTTAATTAGTTACTAACTACCTCTTTCCCCTATATTAAAGTGCCTCTCGAATAACCTTCTTATAATAAAGCACAGATAACAGAATAAAAATCGAGTACAGAGCTGTGTACAGGATCATCACAAGAATCATCGGTGTCCAGAGTTCTGTACCAAATAAAAACCACCCAGATTGTACCGCAAAATAACTATGAAAAAGTCCTAGAACTAATGGAATACCAAAGCTAAACAATTGTCGCACTTGAATTCCTTTAAGCAGGTCTTCTCTAGTAAATCCAAGCTTTCTTAAAATTGTATATTGTCCCTTCTCTTCCTCGCCTTCCCCCATTTGTTTAAAGTAAAGAATGCATCCTGAAGTAACAAGAAAAGTTAATCCTAAGAACCCAACTATAAACATCATAAGACCCATTGTGTTTTTCTGGCTTAGAACTAAATCCAACTGGGAATGATGTCCTGAAGTATTTGTAAACAAGTTTTGGAACAATTCATTTGCTTGCTGAAGCATGTTTTGATCGGATATAGATATTCCGATATAAATGGAACTCTCCCCTTGGATATCTGGAGGCTGATCTGCCTTTAAGCGGTGAAAGATTGAATCATCGACTATTGCTGTGGGAATACCACCATTCGTAAAATACCAAGAAATTACATATTCTTTATTTAATCCCAAATACGTTTGTGTAATGGACTCCTTTTGCCCTTTCCATATAATAGAACCTGAACCTTCCATAGGCATAAACTTTCGAAGGATATCACTATACCCAGTAAAAATCATCTCATTATCGTTTACATCAATATCCTTTAAGGCACGATCACTAATAACCGGTACTCTTAATGCAGCTGGATCTAGTAGTACATTGCTTAGAGTTATATCAAAAAGCTCTGATGCATCTACTATAGCCATCAATACCTCAATCCTCGTCTCACCATACTTAATTTCATTTTCCTCTAAAGCCTTCTTAAATAAAACAGCATCTTCTTCATTCGTTAACGAAAAATCAGCAGGAACATTATTTGACCCCATTTTCTCCGCACCATAATAAGAGATATAGCTTAATGATAATAATCCAATTGCCAAGGCTGATAGGGTCGTAATGACAGTAAGTAAGAACGAGTTCGACTTTATTCTAAACATGATAGTTGATAATGAAAGCACTTCGTGAATAGCTAAGTACCCCTTCTTCCGCTTCCTTACTAGGTTTGAAATAAAGCCTACAGAACCTTTATAAAATAAATATGTCCCAATAATGACAGACGCTAATATAAATGTCATAGCTAAAAATAACTCATTTAATTCAGTAAAATCACCAGTAAAAAGCTTTGAAGATATATAGTAGCCTATAAGAATAAGGGCAATTCCGACAACACCTACCAACATTTCAATCATGGAAAAATGCATGGTTCGGTTTTCTGTTCGTGAAGTCACATGGAACAACGATAATATGGTTTGCCTTTTGATAAAAGAATAGTTCATGATCATCATTAGTAGGAAAATGATTCCAAACACGATAAGTGTTTGTGTAAATGCTTGAACAGAGAAATGTAGCCGTGCTATCTCATTTACACCAACTATTTTGAAAAGGATCAACGACATCAACTTCGAAAACGAAAAACCTATGAAAATACCAAAGCCTAATGAACAAAAATAAAGCAGGAAATTTTCAATTGTAAGTATTCGAAAGATTTTACTACGTGTCATTCCAATTAATTGAAACAACCCAATCTCCTTACTACGTTGTTTAATAAATAAATTGTTTGCATATATGAGAAAAATCGTAACAATCCAAACAAGTAGAATTGAACCTGTTCGAATAGCTGCAGCACCTTTAATGCTGCCCTTTGTTTCATCTAAAGCTGGATCATATTGTAGCGTTACAAAGGCAAAATATAACGCTACGCTAAACACTAGTGCAAATACATATAAGTAATAATTTTTAACATTCTTCTTTAGATTTCGAAAAATAAGTTGGTTAATGCTCATATTGAACACCACCTAACACACCCTGTATTTTCATTATAGCTTGGAAGAATTCTTGTCTCGATTCCTCTCCTTTATTTAATTGTGTGTACATTTTTCCATCTTTTATAAAAATAACTCTACTGCAATAGCTTGCAGCAACTGGATCATGTGTCACCATTGCAATCGTAGTTATACGCTTTTGATTAAGTTCACTTAATTTGTTCAATAAATCTGAAGCTGACTTGGAATCTAAAGCTCCTGTAGGTTCGTCGGCAAAAATGATACTTGGATCATGTATAAAAGCTCGCGCTGCCGATGTACGCTGTTTTTGGCCTCCTGATATTTCATTTGGATATTTATCTCTTAACTCAGAGATTCCTAAATCCTTTGCCAAACCCTCAAATTTTTCAAGTGCAATTTTTCTAGGTGTTTTTGAGATTGATAAAGGTAATAAAATATTTTCTTTTACCGTTAATGTATCTAAAAGATTATAATCCTGAAAGATAAATCCTAAGTTTCTTTTTCTAAATTCAGCTAGTTGTTTTTCTTTCATGGAAGTCATTTCCTTCCCTTCAATTTCAATACTTCCATTGCTAACTTGATCAATCGATGAAAGGACATTTAGTAAGGTTGTTTTTCCTGAACCAGAAGAACCCATAATACCTAAAAACTCTCCTTTTTTAATGGTCATATCAATTCCTTTTAGCACTTCCTGCTTGTTTAACTTGTTTCCATATGTTTTATATATCTTTTTTGCCTCTAAAATGTTCATCACTCATTCTCCTTTTACTTGATAGCTTTATTATAAAAACTGCGTTTATCGTTTTCCTTCGTTTCACCTAACAAATACAAGAAGCATGTGACATTTTTGTCACATGCTCGTTATATGTACAAAATCATTATTCTTAGGAAAAGTTAATTTGCAGGTCGTACCTTCTCCGAGATTCGAGGTAATAGTTAAGTTTATGTGTAAAAAATCAACAGCTTTTTTAGTTAAATAGAGACCCATCCCCGATGCTGATTGTTCAAGATGATCTAAAGTAGATGTAAAGCCTTTATCATATATACGCGGAAGATCTTTTTTATCAATCCCTCTTCCCAAATCCTTTACTTCTAAGACTACTTGCTCATTTTCCATATAGCTAGTAATGGTTATATCCGCATCACTATACTTGATGGCATTTGTTATAAGCTGCCTTATTATAAATGCCAACCATTTCCCATCAGTTAAAACATGGGGAGCCTCAAGGTTAAGATCAAAACCGATTCCCTTTTGAATACACCAGGATTGAACAGTCTTTAACTCACTAAAAACAATTGGTTGAAGGTCTAACCGTTCAATACACACATCGTTTTCAAGGGTGAAAAGTCGTTTTTGGTGAAGCTGCTGATCTAATAACAAATATATTCTTAGCCATTCAAATGTAAGATGTGCCTTAAGTTTCTCATCCTCTATTCTCTCGATCATTAGACTCATAGCAGTTAAGGGGGTTTTTACTTCGTGAACCCATGCTAAAAGGTCATCCTTCTCCTGTTCAATCGTTATAGAATAATCAGAGAGTGTTGTTTTTAGTTGTGCAAGATGTTCAGTTATACTATTTTCAATAACTTTTTCAAAAGGACTAGTAGACTCTGGAACTGAATCTAGATCTAAGTTTTGAACTCGCTCACTAATCTTTTTGTAAAATGAAGTTTCTTTATTAAAGCGAATGCCTATGAAAATAACAAAGATGATGATTGAAAGAAAACTTATATACAAGATTGGTTGGACTGGAATGCTTACATCAAGTAAAGCAATAAAGATAATGAGAAGTTGTTGAATAATAAATAAGAGTATCCAACTACGTCTCTCTATTAAAAACTCCTTAATCATTGCTGACCTCTTCCGTTGCCACATAGCCTTGACCAACCTTCGTTTGGATAAAGTGACCCAAGTTAATTTCATCTAATCTTTTTCGTAGCCGGTTAATATTTACTGTTAATGTATTATCACTAATAAAACGTTGGTCATCCCACAAGCTATTTATGATCTTTTCACGACTTACAATTTTGTTCTTATCCTCGACTAGAACTTTTAGAATGAATATCTCATTTTTAGTTAATTCAATGCTTCCTACTTCATTAGAGACCGTATTCTTTTCAAAATCTATTGTGGCATTACACCATGTTTTTAAATAGGTCTGTCCTATACTGTAATTATATACACGGCGAAGAGTAGCTTGTATTTTTGCCACTAGCACATCAAAATGGAAAGGCTTTTGAATAAAGTCATCTGCCCCTAACTGCATAGACATAACCATATCTGATGGATGATCACGAGATGATAAAAATATAATCGGTACATTGGAGTGCGCACGAATCATACGACACCAATGAAAACCGTCGTATTTCGGTAGTTGAATATCAACCACTACTAAGTCTGGATTAATGGCTGAAAATTCTTGAATCACTTGGCTAAAGTCTGAGATACCATTTACCTCATACCCCCATCCTATAAGCCGACTCTTAATCTCTTCAAAAAGAGTTGCGTCATCTTCTATTACTAATAGTTTATACAAATTAATCACCACGTTCTTTTTGCTAGTTTGTACAATAAGCTATTATTGCTACTATAGTATAAATCATCATTATCCTATTTTGTTAAATAATGTTAAAAGATTAATCATGTTTTTTGATAAATAATCTATTGGATGATTTCACAATTCTTTTACTGAGACTGTTTTTTAATAAGTTACTGGATAGAAAAGTCATAGCTCTATCATCTCTATCATTATTCCAATAAAAGATAAAAACCCCTTATTTATCTGATCAACAGTTAAATAAGGGGGATTTTTATATGTGTTGGTTTCTACAAGGCTTTATCATTGATGGAATCTAAGTAAACCTCAATTTCATTTATAACTGATTTCACACAACCATCTTCAAATGGAGAAATTAAGTTCGCTTCTTTGACAAGCTCTGTAAAGGATTTACTTCCACCCTGTTTACATAGGTGTAAATAATCTTTCCATGCAACCTCTGCATCATCTTGATTTCTCTTCCAGAATTGAAGGGCACAAATCTGTGCAAGTGTGTAATCAATATAATAGAATGGGACTTTGTATATATGACCTTGCTGTTGCCAGAATCCACCGTTTTCTAAGAAATCATTTCCTTCATAATTTAAATGAGGTAAATACTTCTTCTCGATTTCTCTCCATGCTTGCTTGCGTTCTTCCGGAGTAACCTCTGGATTTGCATATACGAAATGCTGGAATTCATCTACCGCAACTCCATAAGGGATAAATAATACAGCTTCACTTAAATGTGAGAACTTATACTTGTCGGTATTCTCCTTGAAGAACAACTCCATCCATGGCCAAGCGAAGAACTCCATACTCATTGAATGAATTTCACAAGCTTCTAGAGTTGGGAAACCATATTCAGGCACTTCAAAACCACGGCTTTCAAATACTTGAAAGGCGTGCCCTACTTCATGCTTTAACACCCGTACATCACCGTTTGTTCCGTTAAAGTTAGCGAAGATATAAGGTGATTTATACTTGCTAATGTATGTACAATAGCCTCCACCTGCTTTTCCTGACTTACTTAATAAATCCATGAGATTGTTTTCCACCATAAACGTGTAAAAGTCATTCGTCTCAGGGGACATTTCTTCATACATCTTTTTTCCTTGTTCAACGATCCACTCAGCGTCTCCTTTAGGATCCGGGTTTCCAGTTTTAAAGCTAAAGCTATTATCATAATACTTTAACGTATCTACGCCAATCCGTTCCTGTTGTTTTTTCTTTAATTTCGTTGCTAAAGGCACAATATACTCTTTAACTTGATCACGGAATTTTGCAACCATCTCCGCATCATAATCTGTACGTGATAAACGAGCGTAGGCTAACTCTGTGAAAGAAGAGAATCCTAGTTTTTTAGCAATATTTGTCCGTACTTTTACGAGCTGATCGTATAACTCATCTAACTTTTCAGCATTCTCGACAAAGAATTTATATTTAGCTTCATTTGATTCTTTACGTACATCTCTGTCTGGAGATTGCTGATATGGAACAAGTTGAGATAAGTTCTTCACATCTCCATCAAATGGAATCTTCGCAGCAGCAAGTAAATTCACATATTCACTTACTAGTTTATTTTCTTCCTGCATGTCTTTTAGAACTTCAGGTGAAAAGGTTTTAAGCTGACTGTCAGCAAGTTGGAATAACTGTTTGCCCCACTTCTCTTCTAGTTGAGTACGAAAGTTTGAGCCTGTAAGAGCTTCATAATATTTTGTAATTAGACCTTGGTAAGCTGGTCCGACTTCATTAAAGAATTCTTTTTCCTTTTTATAAAATTCATCTGTCGTATTGATCGTTTGACGAATCTGAACAAGCTGTCTCATTGATTCAAACTCAGAACGTAACCCATTTATTTCTTTCATGACTTCATTTTGAACTTCAAAAGATTCAGCTGATTGGAATTTTACCAATAGTTGTTGGAAACCTGATTCTACCTCTTCCACGTTAGGTCTTATGTATTGATAGTCATTAAATTGCATAAAAATCCCCCTTGATACTTTTCGTATAGATATGTAAATATTCCATAAATTGAATATATCACAAAATTCTATCATTTTCGATAATAAATTTCGTGATACGAAATACATATCTGCTGTTAAAACGATAAAAACAATGTTCGTTTGGTATAAATCTAGAGAACTGAAAATATTTTATATGAAGGTTACAGTATGAAGAATGATGTAATCATTTTGATAAGAAATAGGTGAAGATCATGTTTAATGTCCATTTTTTTGAAAACAAAAACCTCTTATTAAATCAGTTGCGAAGACAAGTACCTTCTGAAGGAGAATCTTTAACGATCAAGGGGCGAAAAGGTAAAGTCACAAAGGTTACTAAAGTCGATGATAAGAAAATATTTGTTGAAGTCAGTTTAGATGCCATTATTAAAACTACTCAAGCAGCCATAGATTCTAAGAAGAAAAAACGTTAAGTTTCACAAAAAGATTATAAAATATAGAAAAGGGGCTTCGTTAAACAATAGCTCCTTTTTCTACTACCCAGAACATAAAAGAATATTAATAAAAATCTAAATTCCCCTTCATTACCTCGCAGCCCTCGCTTCAACTTCAACTTTGATTTCTGGTTTAGCTAACGCAGCAACATATGCTAAGGTCGTAGCTGGTGGAGATTGATGATGGAATTCACTCCATTTTTGTGTATAAGATTCTCTATTCATTTTTTCAGTTAACCAAATGTAAATTTTAAAAATGCTATTTGTATCGATTCCTTCACTTAATAAAATAGATTTAATGTTATCTAAAGCATTAGAAAATTGAGTTTCAGTATCAACCGGGATTGAACCATCTTTATCATTTCCAACTTGTCCAGATAAAACAATTAATTCAGCATTTCTAGGAATAACGGTTACATGATGGTATTGAGCAATCGGTGGTGCTACATTTTTAGGATTTAATTTTTTGATTTCCATGTAAGGCTCCTTTTTATACTTGATTTAAACACCCCATTCGAAAAAGTTATTGATCGTTTTTTAATTTTTAGGCTAAAGTTAAGTAATAACATCACTTTTTTTCATTTTTTTTTATTAAAAATCGTAAACCTATACACACTAATAGATATTAATCTTATAATTTGGTATAATATGTTCGTTGTTAAAAGTTTTAAGGGGGAAATTTTTTGTCAATCGAAATCGGAAGCAAGGTTCAAGGAAAAGTAACAGGTATTACTAATTTTGGAGCATTCGTAGAATTACCAGGAGGCGTAACAGGTCTCGTCCATATCAGTGAGGTTGCAGATAGCTATGTTAAAGATGTGAACGAACATCTTACAGTTGGTGACCAAGTTGAAGTGAAGGTTATTAGTGAAAAGGACGGAAAAATTGCACTTTCTATTAAAAAGGCGATTGATCGACCTGAAGTAAAAACCTCTTCTTATTCTCAACGTCCACCTCGTCAAGGTAGAGACGGTGGCTCATCTAGAGACTCTCGTTCTAAGGGTAATTTCAAACCAAAAGAGAGCTTCGAAGATAAAATGGCACGTTTTCTAAAGAGTAGTGAAGAAAACTTATCTACTCTAAAACGTAGTACCGAGACAAAACGTGGCGGTAGAGGCGGAAGACGCGGATAATTCCAACAATAAATTTTTATTTATATAACAAAGGCAAGCCAATTCATTGGGTTGCCTATTTCCTGTTCCTTAAAAAATAGTATATAATACTCCCCTCTCCCGGAAAGAATAATGATTAAATAAGAATCACAAAGGAGAGAAATATGGAATCCTCAGACCTATACCGTTCAGAAAGTGATCCACTTGGTGAAATTAAGGTACCTGCCTCTGCTTACTATGGGTCCCAGACTCAACGAGCTGTTATTAATTATCAAATCAGTGGGATCCGTTTACCCCGGTCTTTTATTAAAGCACAAGGAATTATTAAAGCTGCTGCTGCAGTTGCCAATATGGAAACAGGAAAACTTAATCAAGACAAAGGTAAGGCTATTTTAGTTGCTTCTGAGGAAGTCATCCAAGGCAAATGGGACCATCAATTTGTCATTGATGTTTATCAAGCAGGAGCTGGTACCTCACAGAATATGAATGCAAATGAAATTATTGCCAATCGTGCCTCTGAAATCATGGGGGGATCTCTAAAATCTAATCTCGTACATCCTAATGATGATGTAAATATGTCTCAATCTACAAATGATACCTTTCCATCTTCTCTACATATTGCCGCAGCAGAGAACACTGTAGAGAACCTACTACCCAATTTATTAAAATTGCAGCAGGCTCTAGAAAAGAAATCCATTGAATTAATGCCAATCCTTAAAAGTGGTAGAACTCATTTACATGATGCAGTGCCTATTCGTTTAGGACAAGAGTTTGCAGGCTTTTCTGAAACAATTAAAGAATGTTATAAAAATATTGAAACTGTCCTAGATTCTTTTTATGAAATTGGTGTGGGTGGAACAGCAATTGGAACAGGGATGAATAGTATACCAAGTTATCAGCCTGTTGTAATACGAGAGATTTGTAAAAGAACCAACCTTCCCTTTCGTAAGCCTGAAAATATGTTTTCTTTCATGCAAAATAGAAATGCCTCAATGCGAATGTTATTAGCGCTAAAGGAATTGTCTGTTCATTTAATAAAGATTACTAGTGATCTTCGGTTACTTAGTTCAGGGCCTAGAACAGGTTTAGCGGAAATTACTCTTCCTTCAGTACAACCAGGATCGACAATAATGCCGGGGAAAGTTAATCCAGCTATTTTAGAAATGACACATATGGTATGCTGCCAAGTTATTGGATTTGAGAGTGCTATGGCGACAGCAATTATGGCAAGTCAACTAGAAATAAATGTGATGATGCCAGTGATTGCTCATACCTTACTTCATTCTATTGATATCATGTCAAATGCACTTATGACATTGGTGAATAAGTGCATAAATGGTATACAGGCAAAAGAGGATAATTGTAAGAAATGGATGGAAGAAAGCTTATCATTAGTTACAGCGCTAAGCCCAATGATGGGGTATGATCTCGCTTCTCAGATTGGGAAACAAGCTGATACAGAGAAGAAAAGCTTGAAGCGGTACTTGAAGAAAAAGGATTATTTACTCCAGAAATAGAAGTATTATTAGATCCTAGAGGAATGGTTTAGATTTCTGAATTTTACAAAAATGAATAAATAATTATTTGTAAGATGCCCTACTAAAGAGAGATTAACAACCAGGTAAATTAAATTCAAAAGAGTTGATAATATGAGTATTATTCTAGCCCTTCTCGCCGCATTATTTGCATCATTTACGGCAATCCTTGCAAAAATTGGAATCGAGAATGTCGATTCCAATTTAGCTACTGCCGTTCGTACAATCGTCGTTGTTCTGATGGCGTTTATAATGGTCGTCATTACTGGACAAACTGGTGAGCTGTTTTCGGTCACGATGCATTCTTTAATCTTTCTAATTCTCTCAGGTATCACCACCGGATTATCATGGCTATGCTTTTTCAAAGCCATTCAAATTGGTGATGTGTCTAAAGTGGTTCCGATTGATAAAGCCAGTGTTATCCTTACCATACTCTTATCATTTATTATACTGCAAGAGCCTGCAACACCTCTCGTTGTAACGGGAGGAATCATTATTTCAATTGGAACATTTGTATTGATAGGAAGAAAAGAGAAACAAAAAAAGGATATTAAGTCCAATTATATATTTCTAGCAGTCCTCTCGGCTGTTTTTGCTTCTCTGACTAACATTTTAGCGAAGATTGGAATTGAAGATGTTGATTCAAATGTTGCTACGTTTATAAGAACTGTGGTGATTATTATTTTCGCTTGGGGAATTGTGTTTTTTCAAAAAACAACAAGAGAACTGAAAACTATTTCAAAAAAATCTTATATATTTTTAATACTTTCAGGTGCAGCAACTGGGTTCTCATGGTTATGTTATTTCGCAGCAATTGCAATTGGAAAAGTAAGTGTTGTCACACCTATTGATAAATTTAGTGTCGTTATTACGATGGTACTAAGTATCTTTATTTTAAAAGAAAAACCAACTAAATTTACTGTTATAGGTGGAATGCTTATCACTATTGGGACCGGTTTTTTAATCTTGTAAGCAAAAAAGCAGTAGAGCCTTTGTCTCCACTGCCGCTTTCTTTGTTTCTAATTACTATAGCATTTCACTAATTGTCTTCGGTTGCATATGAAGAGTTAAGTAATCTGGTCCGCCTGCCTTTGAATCAGTACCAGACATTTTAAAACCACCAAATGGGTGGTACCCAACGATTGCTCCTGTACAATTTCTATTAAAATATAGATTTCCTACATGAAATTCTTGTTTTGCACGCTCAATATGCTGTCTGTTATTCGTTATGACTGCACCAGTTAATCCATATTCTGTGTTGTTCGCAATTTTTAGAGCGTCGTCAAAGTTCTCTGCTTTTGAAAAAGCAACAACTGGGCCAAAGATTTCCTCCTGCATTAATCGGTCCTTAGGATTTAAATCAGCAAATATGGTTGGTTCTATAAAGTAGCCTTTTGAATGATCTCCCTTACCACCACTTACCAATCGCCCCTCTTCCTTACCAATTTCAATATACTCCATAATTTTATCAAAAGACCCTTGATTAATAACAGGACCCATATAGGTCTCCGCATTTTCCGGATTTCCAGTTATTTTTTGCTCAGTAATCTCAATCACTCGTTTTAATACTTCGTCATAAACATCAGTATGTACTACTGCACGAGATCCTGCTGAACATTTTTGTCCAGAAAATCCAAACGCTGAGGTAAATATCGATTGAGCAGCCAACTCAATATCACAATCTTTGTCAACAACGACAGTATCTTTTCCTCCCATTTCAGCAATGACTCTTTTTAAATGAGTTTGTTCTGGTTGAACCTTAGCAGCCCGTTCAAAAATACGTGTTCCCACCTCTCGAGACCCTGTGAACGTTATAATACTTGTTTTCGGGTGATCAACTAAGTAGTCACCAACTTCAGCTCCACTCCCCGGAACAAAGTTAACTACACCTTTTGGTAAACCTGCCTCTTCTAATACCTCTACAAATAATGCAGCAATAATTGGTGTGGCACTAGCTGGCTTTAGTACAACTGTGTTACCCGTTACGATTGGTGCAACGGTTATACCTGCCATGATGGCAAATAAGAAATTCCAAGGTGGAATAACAACGGATACACCTGTAGGAGTATAAATATATTTATTAATTTCTCCTTCACGACTGTTAACAGGTTTTCCTTGTGCTAGTTCAATCATTTGACGACCATAATATTCTAGGAAGTCAATTGCTTCA
Organism: Bacillus sp. AK128; assembly: GCF_053903075.1. Taxonomy (NCBI): domain Bacteria; kingdom Bacillati; phylum Bacillota; class Bacilli; order Caryophanales; family Bacillaceae; genus Bacillus; species Bacillus sp. AK128. The sequence goes on from NZ_CP096379.1 coordinate 2,446,791, forward strand.
GCCGTATCAGCATCTGCTTCTTTCCAAGGCTTTCCAGCTTCCTTTACTAATAGAGCAGAGAAAAAATGTTTCTTCCTACGGATAATGGCTGCAGCACGAAATAATATATTCGCTCTTTCCTCTGGATTCCAATATCTCCATTCTTCAAAGGCATCTGCCGCTGCTTGAATGGCCATTTCAGCATGTTCTTGTCTGGCTTTTGAAACAGAACCGACAATCTCCTCTTTATTTGCTGGATTAATAGAATGAATTTTTTCCTCAGTAGAGAGTCTTTCTCCATTGATTACAAGAGGGTAGTCTCTACCTAAAACATTTTTTACGTTTTCTAGTTCCTGTTCAAAAGCAACCCTGTTTGCTTCATTATTAAAATCTGTAAATGGTTCGTGCTTATAAGCTGTTGTCATGTTTCATCAACCTTTCTGTTTTTCTATTTTTTAGCTAGTCCTTTCAAAACAAACGCAAGGTTAGCAGGTCGTTCCGCAAGTCTTCTCATGAAATATCCATACCAATCTTCTCCATAAGGAACATATATACGTACGTTAAATCCTTCATTCAATAGCTCCATTTGGGTCGTGCTCCTCATACCGTATAACATTTGGAATTCAAACGTATCTAACCCTATACCGTGCTCCTTTACGAGGTTTTTGGTGTACTCAATGATTTTATCGTCATGTGTGGCAATTCCGGTGTAATAACCATTCAGTAAATTATTCTTTATCAACTTTTTAAAGTTTTCATCCACGTTTTTTTTCTCAGGATATGCCACTCTAGCTGATTCCTTATAGGCACCCTTAACAAGTCTTAAGAACGGGTGGTAGGATTGTAAGTCAGTAAGGTCATCCTTGGTTCGATAAAGATAGGCTTGTAGGACAGTACTAACGTAGGTGTATTGTTCTTTAAACTCTTTAAATATGTCAATTGTCTTTTGACACCGCAGTTCGTCTTCCATATCAATCGTAACCATAACTTCATGTTTATCAGCAGTATCTAAGATTCGTTTCATATTTTCATATACTAACCGATCATCAATACCTAGTCCTAACGATGTCAATTTTAATGAAACATGAGAGTCTAATCCGTTATTTGAAATCATTTCGATCGTTTTTATACATTCATTAGCACGTTCAGTTGCTACTTCCTGATCAGTAACAAACTCTCCTAGATGATCAACCGTTACAGAGAATCCTTGACTATTTAACTCATTAATAGTGTGGATGGAACTTGAAAAATCTGTTCCTCCAATAATATTCCCAGTAGCAAGTTCTCCCCCCCAGTTTTGGGCTGCTCTATTCAATGTTTTATTTTTTGATAGATATAAGAATAAGTCTCTTGATATTGCCTGCACCATTTATCCCCCCAATCATGTCTGGTACTATACCATCATTTCCTTAAGCTCTTGTTAGAATTTCCTTCCTTAATCACATTCCCGACGATTAAAGGTACAAAACGTTTAATTTGAGATTCTTATTATAAATTCATCATCTGAAACGAATTAAAACAATTTGAACAAAATACAAAATTAGTATCTAAACTGTGTAAAACATTCAAGTGACTTGAACAAAATAATGCTCAAGCTTCGGTTGATCCAAGCTTGAGCATTAATAGTTAATAATGATTTAGTTTGATAATGTTACAGTTAATACTTGAAGGGCATTCATTACTAAATAATGTGTATCCTTTTTGTTAAATTTCCCTTCACTTTATTATTCACCCCCAACAACCTTAACTTTAGATAAAAGAGCAGTAATACACTTATGTAGTAAATTGAAATTCATACCCTATATAATTATAAGTATTTTTAAAACCGATGCTTTCAGCAATTGAAACAGATGGACTATTTTTTTTCCATACAATCCCAGTAAGGAAGTAAACTATTCGCAAAACATTCTTTCACATACATATGCACTAATTTTTGAGCTAATTTTTTCCCTCGATGTTCCATCATTGTCTCAATATCAATACCATGTACATTGTTAAAGACAAAACCTGAAAAACAAACACTTACAATGTCATTGTTATGAACCATACAATAACCTATTCCATGATCAATAAAGCTTTGCATCGAAGACCAGAACTCTAGAATTTTCTCATGCAAGAACTTAATGTTGTGAATAGAAGAATCCTTATTTTCAAGTAAAGTGGGGTTAATTTTAATAATAGTGTATGGACGTTCAATAGTAGGTTCATGTTCATACCTATAATCTTCTACTTTTAAGGTGTACACTCGTTGATTCCAACATCCTAAATTACGATGTTCAAACAGTTGGTTAATTGTTGTGTTCCAGCTCGAATGATTACCTACACCTTCAAACCAGTTCAAACCAAACGCCTTTGCTTCCGGTATAATGACTTGATCAAAGAAGTGGTTAATCTCACTATAAAATTTCTTATTTTCGGAATCTCCAATAAAGATAAACCCATCATTATTTCCTAACCAAATAAACCCAGAGGAAGGTGCTGTTAGATGATCAACAAAGATTCTCCCAGGGTTAACACCACTAACTACTGCTTTTGCTTCTACTTGCCCTCTTTCATTTAACAAATGCTTACACTTATAAAAATCAGTCTTATTAAGCTCTGTAATCATACATTCCCTTCTTTCTAAGAGACTCTGTTAAAGACTGTTGTTGATTTCCGTTCCAGGACACTCGCTTGGTTCGGGAGCCTCCTCGGCGTTACCGCCTGTGGGGTCTCCTTCACCACGCTTCTACCGCAGGAGTCTCGCATCCTTCCACTTCAATCAACTCTGATAAAAATCAACACTGTACTTTAACACAGCTTTCTAAAAAAGTACTAAGCTATAAACCCTCTATAACTATAAATTTTTCTCAGTGATTTCAAACTACTCATTAACAAATATTTGTTATACCCATTAGGATTTAAAATAAGTTCTACATTAATGTGTAAAATTCCTTTATGTCACTTACGGGTTATGTTTTTTAAGATGAGAGGTTACAATAAAATAGAGTATTTATTTTTATACATTCTATTAAAATTTGTATTTCTAATACTAAAGAAGGTTTGAGTTTTATGAATAAACAGAGATTTACATTTGTCGGAGGAAGAATCATTAAAACAGGAATCGCGGTCTTTTTAACGGCATTTATTTGCCATATGCTAAATTGGCCAGCAATGTATGCAGTTATAACGGCGATTGTAACAATTGAGCCAACTGTTGGAGATTCAATTAAAAAAGCATTTGTCAGATTTCCCGCTTCAGTAATTGGAGCTGGGTTAGCTGTAGTTTTCACGTATTTATTAGGAGATACTCCATATACGTATGCACTTGTTGCATTTACAACGATCATTTCCTGCCATAAGTTAAAGCTACATGATGGTACCCTAGTTGCTACCTTAACAGGGGTAGCCATGATCTCAACTGTTCATGACCACTATGCTGCTTCTTTATTTATACGCCTTGGCACAACAAGCACCGGACTAATAGTATCCACACTCGTGAATTTCTTTATCTTGCCGCCAAATTATTCTAGGACTATAGCAAACGAAGTCCAATCGTTGTTTCAGAAATCAGGTGTTATATTAGAAAAGCGTGCTAATGAATGGTTTCAAAAACAACCCGCTGATAAGAAAATCCGACAAGATTTTCAATACTTAATCAAACACATTGATAAAGCTGAAACCATCTGCCAGTACCAAAAGGAAGAATGGAAATACCATCGGGTGAATCGGAAGGCTATTCGACTGTTCCATTATGAATTTAAAAAATTAATCCTCTTACGTCAACTCGTGTTTCATATTGGCAACCTAGTATACCTACCTTTTTATCATGTGAGCATAGAGGAAAGTAGAAAAAAGTTAATTCTTTCTACGGTTACCTCAATTAAGAATACACTAAGTAATCAATCGTTCCTGTGTGAGGAAGACTTTCATCATAATATGGAAGAAGTTAGCACTTTATTTTCCAATCAACATTTTTCTGACCATGAAATATCCGAAACTGGACACCATATATCTCCCGAAACCGCCATTCTTTATGAGTTACTTTCTATCCATGATCTGATTAATGAATTGTGTAAAGTACAATCATTGGAAATGAAATATTTAAACCAAGGATAATGATCATTGAAAAAAGACATAAAACAAAAAAACAGCTTAGCACTTTTGGCTAGGCTGTTTGAAATTCTATTTACTTTCAGCACGTAATAAAGGAAGTGTACAGCAACGGAATGATCCACCTGATTTAATAATTTCGGTAATGTCTACTTCAATAACCTCAAAGCCTCTGTTACGAAGCTCACTATTTACTTTTTTATTAACGGGAACGCTAAGGATTTTCTTATTTCCAATCCCCAGTACATTTGTACCCAATGTAAACTGCTCGTCTTCGTCTACTTCAATTAAATTATAACGAGTTTTAAAAATCTCAATTTTGTCAGGTGTAAATGCATCTGGATATATAAGCGCAGTATCAGGAGAGACAATGTTAAATACGCAATCCAAATGTAAATACTTCTCTTGAAACTCAACTGAAACAACTTTATGGTCACTTAATATACTTTGTAAGTGATCGGCAGCTTTTTGATTCGTTCGATTACTCAAACCAACAAAGACTGTATCACGATCAATAACCACATCTCCGCCTTCAATCATATCCTCTAATAGGTTAAAGTAAGAGATTTCCTCATCATCAAGCCATTGCTTTAAGACATTTTCTTCCCCTTTTCTTAACTCATGGGCCATATGAGTAACAAAAATCGTTTGTCCAATGGTCACTCCAATATCACGTGTAAATACCTGCTCAGGATATTTTTTATGATATGGTAACAGGGTGACTTCAATTCCGTGATCTTTTAATGTCTTTACTAAATCATTATGCTGTTTAACAGCTGTTTCAATATGTATTCCCTCATTCGCGAAGTGCTTTTGTGTTTCATTTATAGCATCACGTATTGCCATATATTGAGGCTGACATAAAACAACCTTTTTTAACTCATCATATTCCGTAAAGCAAAACGTTTTTTTATTTTCATTTGTTATTTTTTCCATATTGACACTCCTATTAAAGAATTACTAATAGGTTTTCCAAAACTGATGGTATTATTTATAACCAACTTATATCCTTACAATTAGATTTTTTCTCCGATATACACTTAATGTAACACCAATAAGAAAAGAGTTTAAAACAGTTGGCGTTAATCCGTAACTTATAAAAGGAAGTGTCATTGAAATGATTGGAAGAAAACCTAAGACCATTCCAATGTTATACACAAATTGAATAGAAAAGAGTAAACATACACCTATAACAAGCTGTTTCCCAAAACGGTCTTTAATCTGAATTGAGACCATTACCATTCTAACCAGTAGTAAAGAAAGTAAACAAAATAAAAAGCCCGCTAATAACCAACCATAAAAGTAAGTAATATTTACAAAAGCTAAATCTGTGGTCATACCCACTTCAAGTTTTGGAGTTACTTGATTTCCCAACCAACCACCACTATTTAATAATTCCTTAATCCTTATATACATATAACCAGCATTTTGCGCGTATTCTTCAGGTTCTAAAAAAGCAAGGATTCTGAGTTTCTGATAATCGGCAGATAAAATCCAAAAGGCTATTAAAGAAGTAATTAAAGTGCCTATACTAGCTCCAATTATTATTTTTTTGGTTTTTCTTTTAAATGAGCTACCACAAAATAAAGCCAAGACTAGAACGCTGTAAATAAATAAATCCGGTAAGCTTGGTAATCCCAGAAACATGAATACAGTAAATAGGAAAATTCCTAAAGCAATCAATAAGTTTGGGTTTTCCTTTGAGAAATAAAAAGCCCAAAATACAAATAATAGAGGTAATACGGTTGTACCGCTTATTGTAAATCCTGCGATATTGATATAACTTGTTCCATTCACCATTGCATTTGGAAATTGATTTAGAGCTAGTAATAGTAGCAAACCTCCTGCAAGAAAGAACCAGCCTGTTTTTTCTATTTTTCGATAATCAATCAACATTGCTGCAAATGCAATTATAGTTCCTAAAACAATATAAATCATTTGTTTCAAGAAGTAGTTTTCAGTATATTGATCTTGAATAGAAATAATGGGCAGTAAACTCATAAAAAGAATGACAATATATAAGCTAGATAGCTTCCAGTCTATTTTAGGACGATAGAGTCTATTAAAATGATGGCCAATCTCAGTTGGGCTTCCCATTTGTTTTACTGCTTGTTCTTCTGCCTCTACTTCATTAATACCATTTTTTAACAACTCCGATTTAGACTGTTTTATATGATAGTTTAACTCTTTATGCACTAGTTCCTTAGCCTCTGTTGATTTTATGTTTTGGAGCACTTCTGATAAGAAGCTATCCTTTAATCTACTCACAAATTGTCACCTCTCTAAGTAGCTCTTTTAAATTATATAGCTTTGAACGGTCTTTATTTTCAATCGTTTTTAATATTTTTTTGCCCTTGTTAGTAAGCTGATAGGACTTCTGTTCATAATCTTTCCAATTTGAATGTAGATAACCTTTTTGTTCAAGCTGATGCAATGATGAATACAATAAACCCTCTTTATCTTCATACTGTTTTAAACCTCTCGCACGAAGGAGTCTATATAATTCAAATCCTGTTCTTTCTTGCATGAGTAACTGCAGAATGGATAAAAGCATATTTTCTTCCGAAGATTCATTCATATTCTTAATCTGCTGTCTAATGCTCTTCTTTTGATCTTCACTGAACGTAAGATCTTCTAATACATTTTCTTTCATTGCTCTCTTAAAGTTTTTTAAACGCTCTTCCATGATTTTACCTCCAAGCATTCTCTTAATAGTTCCTTTGCTCTTTTTAGCCTGGTTTTTATCGTATTTTCATTTAATTTTGTTAGATATGACATTTCCTTAATCGAAAGCTCCTCAAAGTAAAATAAATAAATGACTTCCCTATAGGGGTCTGGTAAATCCATCACGGTGAGTGCTAGTTCCTCGTCTTCATATTTTTGAATGATTAAGTTTTCAACGTCCGATTTTTGGCTTGAGGAAAGCTTAGATTTTTCTTCAGAGACTACAATATGTCTGTATTGCCAGCTTTTCAAGTAGTCTTTACAGTGATTAATGGCAATTCGCCAGAGCCAAGTTTTTAGGGAGGATTTCTGGTTATATTGGTTTAATTTCTGGAAACATTTAATAAATACTTCTTGGGTAAGGTCTTTTGCAACCTCCTTGTTTTTTACGTAAGAATATATAAGATATAATAATTCCTCTCCATATTGCTCCATTAAAAGATCAATAATTTCTTCTCTATCCTGTATTGTCATCTGTGCAACAATGCTCTGTTCCAATATAACCTGCTCCTTTCAACCTATTAGACGACTTTGTGTTAATTTAAGTTTTACAGTTTAAAAAATATCCTTAAAATTAGATCCAAAAACAGAAGAAAAGAGCCTGATAAATCCAGGCTCTAAATTTAAAATACTCTTTATCAACTAAGTGAGCAGTCACTAAAATATGTATGGTTTGTTAGTAAAAAATATCTTTATTTATTCTTGAAATAGAATGAATGAATAATTAAGGCAACAAGATGCTCTGGTTTGTTTTCTTTTATGTCAATGACTTGTATGTTACTAATTATATGATTTCTCTTTAGTGTACCCAGTGAAGAGTCACCTTCAGTAAGAGCAATGGTTGAGGTTACAGTCGACGCCGACGACATGTAAGTATTATTATAAATTTTATAGTTAATAGCCTCTTTAAGTTTTGCTGTGTTTTTAAGGTTAATCAATGTGTGTGCTTCTCCAATTTTTTCACCGTTTCTACTTATAAACCATTGATCTTGTTGGGTAAACCATTTTTTACGATACCAACGCACATCGTATTGATCTTGGTCAATTTTAATTTCAAGAGACAAATACCAATTAAAACCGAAAATATCAGCAAAAGCATATTGCCATTTTTGGGGGAAATACCGTTTTACATACCCTCTCTGAATATCTCCATGAAATAAGGGTTTTCTAATCATAATAGACTTTTGAATATTATAAAACGACCACCCTGGAATATCTTTAGGTTGATAGAAAAGTTCTTTTCGGGACATTCTTTTACTAATTATATAGATAACTAGAGCTCCAACTGGAAATAAGAAAATAGTCGCAAAAATATGGAGTTCAAACACACCGAATACAAGATAACGAGCAAGTGTTGTTAGTAAAAGTAAAATAAATAATAAGTTTAGTTCAATCACTTAATCACCTCAAATATTAAGAATCCACTTTCATAATGGTATATCTTATAAATCTTCCTTACATGATTTTACCATTAAAATACATTTTTTGAGTACAAATATTCATTCAATCCAAATAGCCATTCTCTAATTTGAAAATAGCCCTTTTACTTTTTATTATTATGTTACTTTAACAGATTACGTAGTTTTCCCATATAAATACTTATAAAGATGATTAAGAAAAGCGAGGTGTTTAATTGGAAAATTGGTTAAAAACAGTGATTTTAATCTATCTTTCATTATTGTTTTTTGGTAGCTTTTTAGCTGTCGGTTTCCTTTGGACGGGTTATTTTGATGATACATTCCCAGTGATTACTGAGATTAAAATCTTTTTATATTTTTTCTTTGCAGGAGCTATAGGTGGATCCCTTCGCCATCTTTACATGTTTTGTTCTAATTATATGAAGGGAGAGCTAGATGATTATAGAGTTTGGATCATGTATATCTTTTACCCAATATTCGCAACAGGTACGGCTGTTATTGCCGTAACTTTAATTGAAAGTGGAATTTTATTTATTGAATTCACAGATCATGCTGACGGACCTTTTGCCCAAATTTGCATTGCATTCTTTGTCGGATTCGGTTTTAACAGGTTTCTAAATAAGCTAAATTCAGTTTCAAAAAATATGTTTGATTCTTCCATTCAAAATAAACCCGAAAGTGAAACATTAGAGAAGGTAAATAAGAAGAGTAAAAATGTTTAGTTGGTTTGAATAACATTCAATATACCTCTGGATACAAAACAATAAAAGAGTAGATTTTGAAATCTACTCTTTCACTGTTTTAGTTATGATTTTTAAAGTTTAAACTTTTCAACAGAACTCGTTAATTCACTTGCCATTCCAGAAGACTCTTCCGATACTGCACTAACATTCTGCATAGAGGCTGTTGTTTCCTCAAATGAAGCCATCATTTCTTCTGCACTTGCTGCTGTTGTTTCTACAATCGTCGATAAATTGTTTATTAAATTTACAATTGCATCAGAAGTGGCTACTTCATCACTTGTAATTTCATCTATTTCACTTATCGCTTGTACAGTTTCGTTTACAGCCTCAACTATTTGATTGATCGATTTGCCTGCAATTTTTGCAACGTTTGTTCCTTCGTTGACAATATTTCTACTCTCAGTCATTGAAATAGCAGATTTTTGAGTAAGTTCTGCAATCTTTTGAGTTAGTTTTGATACTTCTGCTGCTCCTTGATTAGACTGTTCTGCTAGTTTACGAACCTCTTCTGCTACTACGGCAAAACCTTTACCATGTTCACCAGCTCGAGCCGCCTCAATGGAAGCATTGAGAGCCAATAGATTTGTTTGCTCGGCAATTGATGTAATTGTACTAGTAATTTGACCAATTTCATTTGAATATAATTCTAATTCCTTAATTAACAATTGGGTTTCTTCTGTTTTAAATTCAATTTCACCCATTTTGTTAATCGTTTCTTCTACCTTCTCAGCACCGCCTTTAGCAGATTGCATGGTATTTTGAGAACTAACAATACCAGTTGATGCTTTCTCCTTCGCTAGTTGAATTAAAGAAGATAATTGTATTAATGATTGTGACGCTTCTAATGTTGCATCTTTTCCTTTGGTAGAATCTTCAGCAAGTCCTTGTACCACTCGATTTAATTCTTCAACCGATGCAGTAACTTGCTCAACAGATGCTGCTGTTTCCTCTGAACCGGAAGTTAATTCTTCTGCTGATTTCCTAATTCCACCAACTAGTTCATGCATCTTTTTATTCATAGCATTTAATGCATGAACAAGCACACCGACCTCATCATTACTACTTACCTTCAGAGGATCATGAGAGAGATTTCCTTTTTCAATTTCTTTAACTCTTTCACTTGCTTCAATAATTGGTTTACTAATCAAACGAGCAAAATAGATTGAAATACCTGCAACGATTAACGCTGAAACTCCTAAAAGAGTAATAGAAGCTATTGTTAATGTTTTTATTGGTGCTTTTGCCTCTGCTTCATCAATTTCAGCAACGATTGCCCACTGCATCCCAGCAATCTCTAACGGTGCATATGCACTATATACATTTATTCCACGATAATCTTTAATGAGTTGTACATCGGTAACTCCTGCTAATGCTTCCTGTGTTGCTTTTGTATCAATTTCTTTTACACCAATATCCAATTCTTCTGTAAAAATAGAATCTGATCGCATGAATTTATTTGGTCCTACTATATACGTCTCACCAGATTCACCCATCCCAGTTCTCTCATTCATAATTCTTTGAATGGCTTCATCAGAAATTTGCAGTGCCACCACTCCAAGGAAACGACCGGTTTTATCATTAATCGGTGCTGCAATAAATGATGCATATGTTTTAGAAGGCTCATAATAATCATAGTCCTCTAAAGCTGAATCTGTCTTAGCAACATCAAATGCGTGCGCTAAGTTCGTATCTTTTAATGTACCATTGACAACATTTTCTCCCAAATCTGATTCTTTAGCTACGGTATACACAATGTCTCCTGCTGAATCAATAAGAATTAAATCATAATAACCATATTTGTTTGTAAAGTACTCTAAATCTTCATGATACTTAGAACTAACTTCGTTATATGCTGAGCTATCTATTTCATGAATAGCCGTTACTTCATCAAACTCGCTCATAGAACTTATAATTAAATTTCTCTTTGAAAGTATTTCTATATCTCCAAATCTCTCAATAAAATAGTTTTCAATCTGTGTTTTTTTGATATCTCTCACAGCCGTAAGTTTACTTGATTTTTCTTCTTCAATAGCCTCTGAAGAATTATAAATACTTACAAAACTCAAAATACCCATTGGGATAATACTCAGTGTTAATAATAAGATCGTCATCTTGGTTGCAAGTCGTTTTATTTTTATCCTTTTCATGATGGTTCACCTCTTAGTAGTAAGTCACAGTATATTATTTAGTGTCAAATATTAGATTTAATCTTGTTAGATTTAAAATCTCTTTAACTGGTTCACTTAGCTTTATTAGCTTTACTCTGCCATCCATTCCTACTACTTTCTTATGAAGACCCACTAAAACACCTAAACCAGCACTATCAATGTATTCAAGTGATTCCATATCAAAAGAAAATTCCTTAAATCCTTGGTGAATATATTGGTATGCTTCTTCTCGTAGAGTAATAGATTGCTTGACATACATTGAACCCTTCAATGTGATCTGGACCACATCATGTATGACTTCGATTGTTATGTTCATTTAAATTCTCCTTAAGGTTTTTATGTCTATGTCTCTGGCGTTATCCTTGTTAGCGCTTTAAATATATCATCAATCCTCCACTTACCATATAGTAATACGTTCCTATACTATTGTAGGAGGGTCCTATTTTTTTTAGAGTATATAAGCTAAAAGTCTGCGCTTTACAAATAATTAGTGCAGAAAAGTATCTTATTTTAACAATTGGTAAATAGACCCACAAAAGTTAATATGAGGGTCTATTTGCCAATTGTTAAATTTTTTTTAAAATTTGCTTTGTCGTCATAATCGTTGCAAATTCTTTATGTAACGTAGCAAGTTCGACTCTTTGAATCTCATCCGGAGTATGAAGGTTTCCATTCTGGTCATTAATTTCGAAGGCAGCAATTGCGTCAGACACTAGGTATGTATCAAACCCTAAATTACCACTCATCCTGGTGGTTGTGGATACACAGTGCTGAGTTGAAAGACCTGTAATGACAACTGTAGAAACCTTATTTTCTCGCAAATAAGACTCTAGTTGAGTACCAATAAATGCACTATTAACATTTTTAGTAAATACTTTTTCGTTTGGTTCCGGTTTAATCTTTTCTTTAAAATCTGTACCTTCCTTATTCTTATGATTAAGTGGAGATTTAGGTAAAAGCGATAAATGTAGAGAAAAGACAACCTTCCAGCTTCGCTTTCTCCATTCCATTAATAATTGAAGAATATTCTCCTCCGCATTCGGATTGTTTCGTTTCCCCCAATATGGATCGTCAAACCCCTTTTGAACATCCAATATCATAAGTACCGGTGGATTAAGAAATTGGTTCATAACGGCATTCTCCTATCTTTATTTACTTATTTTTACTTACTGCTTAATTCTATTCTGCACAGTACCTTATTGGTCATACAAAAAAGGTGTAGAGAACACACTCTACACCTTTTTGTAAATGAGAATTATTCATTTAATACTTTATCCATTACTGTTTTTGTATTTGGACCAAAAACTCCATCGTTTACTAATTCAGGAAATCGTTCCTGGAACTTCATTACTGCCGCTTTTGTTTGCGGTCCATATATACCATCTACTGTTACTTCATAGCTCATATCCTTTAAGCCCATTTGAAGAGTTTTCACGGCTTCCCCGCGACTTCCTAGCTTTAATAGAGTATCATCAAAACCAAATGAGTTTACCTCTTTTGATAAAGCAGCATGTGTATTAGGTCCGTATACACCGTCTTTAAGTAATTTTTTTGATTTTTGAAAAGCGATAACAGCTCTCTTAGTATTTGGACCAAACATACCATCTTCTGTTAACTCTGCACCCATAGCCTCGTTCAAGGCACGTTGCATCATTTTCACATTTTCTCCTTTTGATCCTTCTTTTAACATTCCTGATAAATCAAAAATTGAGTAGTTAATATTTTCTTCGGCAGCAGTAGCTCCTGTAGGTACTCCTAACAACAACACAGATGCAGTCAAAACTGTCGCTGACAACGTCTTCCATTTATTCAATGTATCCATCTCCCTTAATTGTCATTTCAACTATGTAACGGGAGATTTATATAAATTGTTTCAGAATTCAAGAAAATTATGAGGTTTTTAGATAACCATTTCTTATAAGACTTCAAAAATGGCTTTCGCAACACCGTTTTCATGATTCGAATCCGTAATGATATGAGCATGTTTTTGGACCTCCACAGGTCCATTCCCCATCGCAACAGCTCTTCCCGCTATTTTAAGCATCGAAATATCATTGTAATTATCACCAATTGCCATCGTCTCATTTAATTCTATTTTCTGCTCCTTTACAAAGGCGGAAAGGGCAATCCCTTTTTGAGCTTGAATACTATTAATTTCAATGTTTTCTTTACCAGATGAGGTAATCGCAACATCGTGTAGTTGCCTGAGATCATGATGAACCGCTTTTAGTTTTTCTTCATCAAATGAAAAAACAATAAATTTGTATAAAGGTATTTTGTTATCTTCAAGTAAAGGTTTAAAAGTATCAACGAGATGGACCATTCCCTGATCAAAACGGTCTTTCGCTGCTTCTATTGCTTTATCATAATTACTTCTTATACTTGCACTCATAAATATATCCATGATTACGGTTAATGCCTTATCATAATCCTTTGTATAAGTCCCTTCACTTGTATATAACTCATAATAAGCATCATGTTTTTGAAGGAGTTCAGCTAATTCTCTCGCTTTTTGTTTGGCAAGTGGATTTGAGTAGATTGACTGTCCTTCTTCGTTACGCATTTCTGCGCCATTTACAGCAATAATAGGGCAGTGAATCCCGGCTTCAACAAGAACATATTTAGCTTCTTTAAAAGACCTTCCTGTTGCAACCACTACCTTAATCCCTTTTGATTGTGCCCTCATTACAGCTTGTGCATTTTCATTGCTTACAATATGATCGTTATTCAATAATGTTCCATCCATGTCTATTGCGATACATTTTATAATAATTAAACACCCCTTGTATTGCTATATGAATACCCTCTAGTTTTTCCTTTCAAACCTTTAACTATAACTTGATCGTTTAATCAAATTGTGTGTACAGATTAGTTTGTTAAAAGAAATGAAAAAAGGCCAAATCATTAAGACTTGGCCAAGTTTAATTTCTTAAAATTTATTCGCAATCGATAGTAAACTCTGTTATTAGTAATAGATACTAAACCATTAGCAATTCCCGGATATCCTCTTCAGTAAGTGTAGATAATCCTTGATGATTAACTTGGACGATTTCGTCCACGAGAGTCCGCTTTTTATCTTGAAGATTATTAATTTTCTCTTCGATTGTTCCCTTTGAGACTAGCTTAATAACATGGACATTATTCTTTTGACCCATACGGTGTGCTCTGTCTGCTGCTTGTTCTTCAACGGCAGGATTCCACCACATATCATACAGAACAACTGTGTCAGCACCCGTTAGATTAAGACCAGTGCCACCTGCTTTTAAGGAAATTAAAAAATAGTCTCGATCTCCGCTATTAAATCGATTACAAATTTCCAGTCTTTCATCTGAAGGGGTTTGACCATCTAAATAGAAATACGCTAACCCTTGTTCAGTCAGTCTACTACCAATCAGCCCTAACATCTTGGTAAATTGAGAGAAGATGAGTACCCTTCGACCTGATTGTTTAGCTTCTTCAATAATTTGAAAAAGCTGCTCGAATTTTGCAGAACTACCTTTATAGTTATCTACAAATAAGGCAGGATGACAGCAGATTTGCCGTAATCTGGTTAAGCCTGCCAATATTTTAATTCGATTTTTCCGCAGTGTTTCTTTATCAAGCTGCTTTAATGTTTCATGCCGAAGCTTTGCTAAATACGCACCATATAATGTTTTTTGATCAGGCAACAATTCAATAGATTCAAGTGACTCTATCTTTCTAGGGAGCTCTGAAAGCACATCTTTTTTTAATCTTCGAAGTAAGAAAGGACGAACTCTCCTCGCAATTGAATCATTGTTCAACCTACTGTATTCCGTCAACCCACGAAACAGTTCTGGAAACACAATATGGAAAATTGCCCATAGTTCTTCAATTGAATTCTCTACAGGGGTTCCTGTTAGAGCAAATTTATGATTAGCTTTAACTTTCTTTACGGCTTTGGCAGTCTGTGTCAATGGATTTTTAAATGCCTGTGCTTCATCAAAAAACACTGTATGAAAGTACTCCTTGTCTATCCTATCAATATCACGTCGTATTAATGGATAAGAGGTAATAATGACATCCATGTCCTTAATCCCTTTTAAAAGTTGGTGCCTCAAACGCTGGTTACCATCTACTACTAAGACTTCAATTTCAGGAGTGAAATGAGTAAATTCATTCAACCAATTGTACGAAAGGGACGTTGGACAAACAATTAATACAGGACATCTTGATTCACGTATCTCTGAAAGATTAGATAAAATGTATGTGATTGCTTGAAGTGTTTTACCAAGTCCCATATCATCTGCCAAAATACCACCAAATCCATAACTAGCTAATGATTTCAACCATTTATATCCATTAATTTGATAGTCCCGTAGGATTGGCTCAATAGTCTTTGGAACCACAAACGACAGACTCTCTGGATTTCTTATACTTTCAAGAAACTCACGAAATGAATCTTCCACCATAAAAATATTTTTTGTTTCAATCGTATCAAGATAGTCTATACTCTCTAAAGCCGAAATACCTACTCCATCAGCCAATTTTAATTTATTATTAGGAAACCCATGAAGGAATCGTTGAATTTCGGCAAACTCATTAGTTTCTAATGAAAGCAAAGAGCCGTTTCTCATTCGATAATATTTTCGCTTTTCTTCAAGAGCTGCTAAAACCTCTCGAATATCATCATCAGGAATCCCTGTCATTTCAAACTTAAATTCTAACCAATTTGTTCTTTCCTTTTTTATCTTCACTCTAATCTTAGGTTTCGGATTATTTCTAAAAACCCTGTTTCTAACTGCAGTTGTCGCGTACAATTGAACTACTTTTTGAAGTTTAGGTACCATATAGTGTAAGAACTCATATTCCAAGTCTTCATTATGCAAATAATAACCCTCATCATTTTTAATAAAGGAACTTTCTTGCATAAGCTGAAGAATTTCTTGTTCTTTCATTTCGTCTCTGATAATTAATGAACTCGATTTTAGGTCCTGCTCTACCAATGGATTAAACATATAATGGTCATAGTAAAACTCTAAGCCGGCAAGGAGTCGGTCCTTTACACGATCTAAATAAAGTTTTGCTTGTAATGGAGTTTTTACAATATGAGCAGCTATTTGCCCTAATACATTAACTTCCCCTAGTTTTCTTAATCCTGGAACTACTTTCTCAATGAAAAATCCAATTTCTTTGTGTGGGATGGAAATTTCATTTTTTCCTGTAACGTCCATGATTCTTCTCAATTCCATAAGACGTTTTAAGTCATCCCGATTACAAGGTATCAATTTTCCATCAAACAAAATAAACTCATATAAATCTAATATAACGATTTGGTCGTAGCCATTCACGGTAAGTGTAAACTCTTTCTCTTTTGTTTCAGATAGCACAAACTGTAAAGGAAGTTTCTCAGTTGTCACTTGAAGACCTTCAAATGTTTGGCCGTTTGTATAAATCTTTACGTTTGGAGCATGTGCCAGTAAAGGAAATAACCTTTCCCAAGTAATCGGTGATAAAGGTAGCATGTCTTCTTTACCTTTAAATGAGGGGTCACTAACGAACATGTTCTCAGTTTTTATCACTTGATTAAGTACCTGGATCACATCATCTATCTCTTTTAAGAAGCAATCCTGTTCTGGATTGTACGTTAAATTAGTAGATATATGACTAGCTGTTCCGTTATACACATCCTCAAGAAACTCACGCACATACCGGACTAATATTTGGTTAACTTCCAACATTAGAGTGAGCAAGACTTGTCCAGTCGGTAATTGGTAAGGGCTACAAATAAACGTAACATCAAGAATTTTTCTATCTTCAAAATGTAATCTATATCCACTTGAATAGTTTGGCTCATTTCTAAAAATGGAGAGTAACTCATTTGATGAAGAAGGATTAAGTAGTGTATTAGAAGAATCATCAACTTGAGAAGATTGATAGTTTCCTTTTTGTTGATGTTCAAGTAATAAAAGTAAAACAGCTGCGACATGCTGACA
The DNA here is from genome assembly GCF_053903075.1 of Bacillus sp. AK128. Taxonomy (NCBI): domain Bacteria; kingdom Bacillati; phylum Bacillota; class Bacilli; order Caryophanales; family Bacillaceae; genus Bacillus; species Bacillus sp. AK128. The sequence goes on from NZ_CP096379.1 coordinate 2,463,869, forward strand.
TTCTTTTTGAAAGGAGGAAAGTTTAGGACAGCTACAGTTTGTCTGAATGGATCCGGTTTCCCAATTAATCAAAACTTGAAAGTTTTCTGTTCCTTTTACTGTAGCTTCACAAAAGTTGACTCCTTCACTTTCAATGACCACTTTGTTTCCACGATAAAAAGAATCTCCTCTTTTGAAGGAGACGGTACCACATATTTCTTTTATCTTTTTTTGACTAAGCTTAAAATCCATATGCCTCCTCCTTCTAAGGAAATAAAATCTACATACACTTTTCCTACACTAATTATATCATAATATAAATCCCTTGTTGAAATTAGAAAGGATCACAACGTTATGCTGTGACCCTTCTATTTCTTATATCGTACGTTGTAAGAACTGTCTTGTACGTTCTTGTTTCGGATTATTAAAGATTTGTTCGGGTGTCCCTTCTTCTGCAATAATTCCCTTTTCCATGAATACAATTCGATCTGAAACCTCGCGTGCAAATTCCATCTCATGGGTAACTATAAGCATCGTAAGCCCAGATTGAGCAAGTTCCTTCATAACTCTTAGAACTTCTCCTACCATTTCCGGATCAAGGGCTGACGTTGGCTCATCAAAAAGCATGACGTCTGGTTCCATAGATAGGGCTCGAGCAATTGCTACACGTTGTTTTTGACCACCAGACAACTGTCTTGCTTTTGCATTCACATACTGATCCATTCCAACAACTTTTAAATATTTTTTAGCAATGGTTTCAGCTTCTTCTTTTGAACGTTTAAGAACCTTCACTTGACCTACTACACAATTTTGTAAAACATTGTGATTATTAAACAAGTTAAATTGTTGGAATACCATTCCTAGATTTTTCCGATATGCATGGACATCATGCTTATCATCCAGAATATTTTCACCTTTATAAATAATTTGGCCTCCAGTTGGCTTCTCTAGTAGATTAACGCAACGTAGAAGAGTAGATTTACCTGAACCTGAAGAACCAATGATGGTCACAACCTCTCCTTTTTGAACAGAAAAGTTAATGTCTCTTAATACTTCATGGGTTCCGAAGGATTTGCTTAAATGTTGGATGTTTATGATATTTTCCATTGCTTCCTCCTTACAACAACTTTAAATTGCAGTATTCGTGTTTTTTGAATCAATTTGATTAGGCGTTCCAATCATTTGATAATTATCTGGTCCATCAAGCCTACGTTCAAAATAACGTAATAGGATGGTGGATGATAGGGTTAATACTAAATAAATCGCTGAGGCGATGAAGAAGGATTCAAAATATTTAAAGTTATTTCCTGCAATAGATTTGGTTTGAAAATATAATTCTGTAACAGAAATAACGTTTAGAACAGATGTATCTTTTATATTAATAATAAATTGATTACCTGTTGCTGGGATAATGTTTCGGATTACCTGTGGTAACACAACATTAGTCATTGTTTGAAAATGATTCATACCAATTGCTTGTGCAGCTTCATATTGTCCCTTATCAATCGAAACAATACCCCCACGGACAAACTCAGCCATATAGGCGCCAGTATTAATAGAAACAATTAGGATTGCAGCCACAATTCGATCCATATCTAAACCAAATGCTAATGCTGCCCCATAAAAGATAACCATAGCTTGTACAATCATTGGAGTTCCGCGGAAAATTTCAATATAAATGGATAAAATCGCGTTTATTACTTTTAATAATACTCTTCTTATTCCACGCTCTGGTAGTGGTATGGTTCGGATCACACCAATTAATAACCCAATAATTGCCCCGAGAATCGTCCCTACTAGCGCAATTAATAGAGTAACCCCGGCTCCCCGAAGAAACATTGGCCAATTTTCAACTAGTATTCTTATAACCCATTCGAAGCTCATGATTCTCCTCCTACAAATGGAAACCGACTACAACTTTATGTAGCCGGTTTCTCTCTATATATTAGTTTGCTGATGGCTGGTTTTGAATCGCAGCATCCATAATGTTAATACGGTCATCTTCAGAAATTCCTGCCAATATTTCATTAATCTTTTCTGTTAGCTCGCTACCTTTTTCTAGACCCACGGCGATTGCAGTATCATCTTCAGAGGTTTCAAATCCTTCAGTGAACTCAACCATCGCGAAGTTTTCGTTTGCTGCTGAAGCACTAATACCTTCTGGACGTTCTGAAACATACCCATCAATTACGCCGGACTCAAGTGCAACTCTCATTGCAGGGAAATTGTCCATCGCTGTTTGTAACTCAACACCCTCAATTTGTTCAATTACTGAATAATGGAAAGTATTTAATTGTGCTGTGATCTTTGCTCCACTAAAATCTTGGATCGATGTAGCACTTTCAAATTCGCTACCTTTTTTTACCACCATGACTAAATCCGTTTTATAATAGTTATCAGAAAAATCAATGGTTTCTTTACGTTTTTCAGTTGGAGACATCCCAGCAATAATTGCGTCAATTTTACCTGAAGTTAGAGCTGGCACAAGTCCATCCCACTCAGTCTTTACAATCACTAATTCTTTTCCTAAGCCTTCAGCAATTTTCTTAGCAATTTCTACGTCATAACCTCCAGCGTATTCTGCATTGCCTTCAATCTTTACTCCACCATTTGTATCATCCTTTTGCGTCCAATTAAATGGTGCATATCCAGCTTCAAGACCTACCTTGAATGTATTATCTTCAGACTCTGATCCACTATCGTTTGCTGTTCCACATCCTGTTACTAGAATCATAGCCGTTAAAGCAACTGCCAAAAATAATGATAATTTTTTTCTCATAATAAATTTTTCTCCTTTTTTGTTAAAATCTTGTTGTTCAAAGGAACAAAAGGCGCAAGCGCCCCGTTTAGCCCCGACAAGTAAATGTTCTGAAGAGAAAAAAATGGTGCTCTTTCCATTTTATTCTCTTCAGGTTATTTAACCTCGAGGGGCTGGGCGCTGGAGCTAGATTGAAATGCACAGACTTGAGTTACCCACAAATGATACATTTTATAATTTCCTAAGCTACAAAAAACGACCTGAGAATGAACTCAGGTCGCCGTTATACAGAATAACCCCTAATTCCTCTTCTCAGATGAGATAGCACACCTCAATAAACAAGGAAGTTTATCGAGACAGTTCTGTAGCTCTTAACTACAGACCCAGCAAGTAGTAGATGAGGTCTACTTTTTGCTTCGGCACTATTTCCTTCTCCTTGGTATCATCGCACCTCTTGCTCTTCCAAAGACTATTAAATAATGCACCTCTACCTCACCGGAAAAGTGAGGTCTATATATTCAGTTGAATTGACACTTTTAAAATTTTACAAGATTCGACTAAAACTGTCAAACAATAAATCTGGTTATTTTTTATCTTTCTTTTTGAACTGTTTAGAATAAGTGTTTTATTATTAAAGCCCGTTTATTCCAAAAAAAATAAAGCCGACTCAGCTTGAGAGTGACTTTATTTTTATAGATCTACTAAACTGTTTTTTTAGATTAAAAGCTAGTGATGAATCATATTAATTTCCTCAACTAAGGTTCTAATCAATAATTCCAAGTCCTGTTCAAGAATGGTTAATGGTGGAGCTAATGCTAAAACATTGTTAAATCCAGCAACAGTAGCACCATTCTTCCCAATAATAAGACCTTTCTTTTTGCAGCCTGTGATGATTTCATTAATTAAATCAACTTCCAAAGGTTCCTTGGTCACTTTGTCCTTTACTAATTCGATCCCAATTAAAAGCCCTCTTCCTCTTATATCACCAACAAAAGGATGATCACTTAACAAGGTTATTAAGGTGTGTTTAAGATTATCTCCTAATTTTTTTGAACGATCAAATAGTCCTTCTGTTTCCATGATTTCAATATTTTTCAAGGCAAGTGCACATGCAGCAGGATTTCCTCCAAATGTATTGATATGACGGAAGTAATCATATTCGTCCGATCCTTTAAAGGTTTCGTAAATATCCTTTTTTACAGCCGTTGCAGAGAGCGGTAAATACCCACTTGTAATACCTTTAGCCATTGTAATGATATCAGGCTTAACTCCATAGTTCATAAACCCGAAAGCTTCTCCAGTTCGACCAAATCCACAAATCACTTCATCAACAATTAATAGAGCTCCATGCTTTTCACAAACCTCTTTTACGCCAGTTAAATAACCTTCCGGTGGCATTATCACTCCTCCACCTGTTATGATGGGCTCCATTATGACAGCAGCTATCGTTTCACTTAACTCCCACGTCATAACGCGGTCTATTTCTTGTACAGCACTAAGCTTATTGGGTTTTGTATGTTCAGGATCAGGGTTTCGATAAGTATCAGGAGGGGCAACCTTAATAAACCCAGGAGCCAAAGGTTCGTACTTATAGATCCTTTGCGCTTGACCTGTTGCAGCTAATGCGCCCATCGTGTTTCCATGGTATCCTCTATATCTTGAGATAATTTTATAGCGTTGTTGCTCTCCGTTTTGTTGATGATATTGTCTAACGATCTTAAAAGCAGTTTCATTCGCTTCTGAACCACTATTAGAGAAGAAAATGACATACTCGTCTCCAAGCATTTCATTTAATTTCTCAGCTAGAAGAATAGCTGGCTTATGACTCTGAGTTAAAGGATAATAAGCCATCTCCTTTAATTGTTCAAAGGCTGCTTCAGCAAGTTCTGTTCTTCCATATCCAACGTTTACACACCACAATCCAGACATTGCATCTAAATATTTGTTACCATCTTGATCAGTTATCCATGACCCTTCTGCTTTTTCAACAACCATTGTTGAGTCGGGGTTATATGGTTTCATAGAATGCCATAGAATATCTTTATCCTTTTCTTTAAAGCGAATGCTTTTCCTATTCTCCGACATCATCATTCACTCCTTTTCATATGTGGTTGATGAGATCTTACTAATCTAACAATCTATTTATGGGTACATTATGTATATTAAAAAAATTGTTAAAAGTGAACTTCTCAAGTGCTTGGAAGAAAAATAAAAAAACAATCCGCTACATTTAAACGAATTGTTTTTCAGCTAAATATATACAATTTTATTTTGATGCAGGAGCCAATGATGCTTCTGGTGAGGTAACTTTGTCATAAAATTGGACAAACTTATCACGGTCTTCGCTATCTCGATAAGCCATTGCGACCCGTGGATGCTCATTAAGAGCTCCAGAAATCATGTAGGGAATAATATATCCCCACTCCCACTTTTGACGCATTTCTAACATATGTTTTTCGATTACACCTAGTACTGGTTTCAATTCATAGCTTGGCTTTTGAATGTGATTAACTAGTAATTCTGTGTGACAATTCCCCGCTGCTCTACCCATTCCATACACGGATGAATCTAGGAATGTTACACCATTTTTTAAAGCCATTAAGGTATTGGCGAACGCTAACTGCATATTGTTATGAGTATGAATTCCAAGTTGCTTATTTGGAATCATAGCCTTAAACTTTTTCACTTGGTGCTCAATATCACTTGGATCTAAGCTTCCAAATGAGTCTACAATATACACTACATCAACAGGACTATTCTTCACCATTTCAAATGCTTCAATTAACTGACTTTCAGGTACACTTGATAAAGCCATGATATTAAGTGAAGTTTCATATCCTAATTTATGAAACATTTGCACAAGCTCAAGCCCTTTATCTACTTCTCGAATGTAACAAGCAACACGTATCATATCTAATGGACTCTCTGAGCGTGGTAAGATATCTTCTGGGTCAACACGCCCAATATCTACTAAAGCAGATAGTTTTGTTGATTTTTTTGTAGGGATAATTTCTTTAAGAAAATTGTCATCAAGAAATCTCCATGGATTGGGTTCGGTAGCGTTAAGAAGCTTAGCGGAATTTTTGTATCCTATTTCCATATATTCAACACCTGCAGCGCTTAGGCCATTATATAAGTCTTGAACAAATTCGACACTAAAATCCCAATTATTTACTAAACCTCCATCGCGAATCGTACAATCAATAATATTACTACGAAGTTCCATGGTATTCCTCCTGTTTCATTACATTATTTATCAAGTTTGACACTTTCACGCTTTTACGCTTTTATGCTTTTATGCGTTAAATTATCTTATATTGTTTATATCATGCTTTTTTATAAAGTGTCAATTCATTTTGATAAAATTCTGGAAATTTGATTTTGTGTTTTGGCAAAATCTTTTGGATACAAGTAAGACAAAATCTTGTAAGGGTTGATTCTGAATTTTTATTTATTTGCCTTACTAACTTTTAGCTTCTTCCCTTTTATTGTCATATCGCCCATTGCTTGAACAACGACAGAGCCTTTGCCGTTTAGGATATCGACATATGTAAGATGATCCAATATCGTAATGATCCCAATATCATCAGCTGATACACCTTCGATATTGGAAATTGCTCCTACAAAATCTACAGCCCGAAGCTTCTTCTTTTTCCCACCACTAAAATGAAGCTTCATAATTTCTTTATTAATCCGTTCTGTTTTATTATTTCTAACCACTCGACGACCACCTATTTTTTCATCAAAGGCCGCTTGTCCACGGATAACCTCGAGCTGTGATGGAGCTTCCATGTCTGTTAACTCGAACCCTAAATATCGTTCAATCGACCTAATATACTTCTCCTCATGATCAGTAGCAAGAGTAATGGCTTTTCCTTTATTTCCTGCCCTGCCTGTTCGACCCGTTCGGTGAACATAGCTCTCTTTTTCCATTGGAACATCATAATTAATAATAAGTGTTACATTATCAACATCAATTCCTCTAGAAGCAACATCAGTCGCAATCAGATAACGAAAATTACCTTGCTTGAAACCATCCATTACAGCAAATCGATCCTCCTGTAAAAGACCTCCATGTAATCTTTCGCAGGAATAACCAGACTCGTTTAATTCAGAAAAGACGGCTTCAACATGTTCCTTAGTATTACAGAAAATAATTGTGCTGTCAGGATTTTCTACCACAGTTATATTTTTAAGAACAGCGATTTTTTCCTCATTAGTAATTTTAACAAGATGATGCTCAATCGTAGTGGTTGAAGCTTCTTTTGCAGCAATCTCTATATGAATGGGATCTTTCATATATTGATGGCAAAGTTTTTCAACATCCTTTGGTAAGGTAGCCGAAAAGACCATGGTTACCCGATCTTTAGGAAGACCATTTATAATTGATTCAACCTCATCTATGAAGCCCATATTTAACATTTCATCAGCTTCATCAATAATTAAATACTTAATTTGTTCTAAGACTAGCGTGCCTCTTTCAATATGATCGTTTACTCGTCCAGGCGTACCCACAACAACATGGGTCTTCTGCTTTAATTCATCTTTTTGTTTAGTAAATGGTTCTTTACCGTAAACAGCCATCGCCTTAATTCGTTTAAACCGACCTATATTGGTAAGATCCTCGCGAACCTGGGCAGCTAACTCCCTAGTTGGGGTAAGGATTAAAACCTGTGGTAGCCTTTCCTCCCATTCAATCTTCTCGCAGATAGGAATACCAAAGGAAGCCGTTTTTCCACTTCCGGTCTGAGATTTAACCACAAGATCTTGATTGTCCATAGCATGCGGTATCACTTCCCTTTGGACCTCAGTTGGTGTTTCATACTTGAGTAGACTAATCGCCCTCTTTATTTCTTCACTAAGATGATAATCTTCAAAGCTTGCTTGTTTCATTATGTAATAACCTCATTTTCAATGTATTTGTACATAGAATTTGCAAGAAAAAACAACCATATGCAAAATATGACTATTCTTCATTATACTTGAAATAAACTGAATAGGTTAATTTACATCATTATCTAAAAAGGAAGTATCCAATTGGTTCGTCCATAAATTACTATTTTCTAAGAAACGAAACAATCATAAGCAAACCCTTATTCCAAAATAAGTATAAATAGTTGTCATTTCCACACTAATCGCATAAGATTAAATCGTATACGATTTAAATTAATGATTGATGGAGGTAATTATATGAAAACCGTTTATGATTTCACCGTTAAATCGACTAAGAATGAGGATCATTCATTGCGTAAATATGAGGATAAGGTACTGTTAATCGTTAATACTGCCAGTAAGTGTGGACTAACACCTCAATTTGAAGGATTACAGAAGCTATATGAGAAATATAACCCACAAGGATTTGAAATACTCGGCTTTCCCTGTGATCAATTTAATGATCAGGAATATGATGATATTGATGAAACTGTAGAATATTGTCAAATCAATTACGGTGTAAGCTTTCCTATGCACGCAAAAATTGATGTCAATGGGGATAATGAGGATCCCCTCTTTACCTATTTGAAGGAACAGAAAAAAGGATTGTTATCAAAAGCTATAAAGTGGAATTTCACAAAATTCCTTGTTGACCGCAATGGTAACGTCTTAAAACGCTATGCACCGTCTGTTTTACCAAGTAAAATAGAGAAAGATTTAAAAAAGCTTATTTAGCAATCGAAAGGTGAATTGTATTGAAGGACTTCTCAAATTTAGATAATCAGCTCTGTTTTGCGTTATATGAAACATCAAGTGAATTTACAAAACTATATACGAAGGTTCTTCTTGAATTCGAATTAACCTATCCACAGTATTTAGTTCTACTAACCTTATGGGAACAAGATGGTTTAAATCTCAAACAGTTAGGTGAAAAGCTTGGATTAGGTACCGGCACTCTAACACCTATGCTGAAGCGGATGGAAGTGAAGGGTTGGCTTAAAAGAGAGCGTTCTATAACAGACGAACGTAATATTCGTTTACTTTTAGAAGAGAAAGCCCTTGTGAGGAAAAAAGAAATTACTGATAAAGTTACTCAAGAAATTCTTTCCTGTACTATTGAACAGGAAGAATATTTCCTTTTAATGGAGCAATTGAACAATTTACAAAAAAAGTTAAAAAACAGAAAGAGTAACCTTCTTACAAAAAAACTGTAGGAAGGTTATTTTTTGGTCATATTGTTTTTGAAATAGTAATGGGGCATGCCTCTCTTAGTGTGAACCAGCATTTGGAATATTAGCGCTCATTCTCCAAGTAACATTTCTCCTACATCTTTAGAGGATAAATATTTTATAATGTTTATCATTTCATATAAAATGATTGTATAGGCTTAAAGAAGGAGGAATAAAATGCAGAAATCTAGCGAAAGACGACTCACCCGCTCTGAAGTACCTGAAGAGTTAACATGGAACCTCAATGATCTGTTCGGATCAACTCAGGAATGGGAAGCAGAATTAACAAAGATTGAACAAGAAGCTGCCCAAATAGAAACGTATAAAGGGTCATTACATAGCAGTGCAAAAACATTTCTTAATTGTCTTCTTGCTCAAGAACAATTGGCTATAAAATTCATTAAAGCAACCACTTATGCTCACCTTAGGAAAGCTGCTGATGGGACCGATTCAATTAATCAGTCAAACTCATCTAAAGTTTCCGCGTTAAAAGCTACAGTGGATGCTAAGCTTTCATTTATAGAATCTGAAATATTAGATTTACCAGATGGATTAATTGAGGACTTTGTTAACGAAGAACTCGAACTCCAATCATTCCAAAGACATATACAGGAGCTTCTTGAAAAGAAAGAGCATCGTTTCTCATCAGAAACTGAAAAGGTTCTGGCTGCTCTTGGTGAAGTGCTTAATGCGCCGTATCAAATTTTTGGTATGAGTAAACTAACAGATATGGAATTTACCCCAATTGAGGATGAAGACGGAAATGAACTACCAGTCTCCTTTTCTTTATTTGAAACGAGATATGAATTTTCATCCGATACAGTTCTTCGAAGAAAAGCATACCAATCATTTGTAAGCACGCTAAAGCAATACCGGAATACATTTGCTACCACTTATGCTACTGAAGTACAAAAGCAAATCACCTTTTCAAAGCTAAGAAATTACGAATCTGTTACTGAAATGCTATTGAAACCGCAACAAGTTACAGAGGAAATGTATCATAATCAGCTAGATTTCATTACAACTGAACTAGCTCCGCATATGCGTCGTTTTGCAACACTTAAAAAGAAGATATTAGGTGTTGAGGAGATGTTGTTCTGTGATTTAAAGGCTCCACTTGATTCAAGCTTTAACCCTAAAGTCTCCTATGATGAGGCAAGCTCTATGATTCTTGAGTCTCTACAAATCATGGGACCTGAGTATATCGAGATCATGGAAAAAGGTTTACAGGACCGTTGGGTTGACTTGTCTGATAATGTTGGTAAATCAACTGGTGCTTTTTGTTCTAGTCCATACGGTTCACATCCATTTATTCTTATTACATGGCAAAACACGATGCGAAATGTATTCACTCTTGCACATGAGCTAGGACATGCTGGTCATTTTTACTTAGCCAATAAAAATCAACGAATTCATAACACTCGCCCGTCCACATATTTTGTTGAGGCACCATCAACAATGAATGAGCTCTTACTCGCACAGCATTTATTTAAAAACACGAAGGAACCAAAAATGCGTCGTTGGTTAGTACTGCAGCTATTGGGTACGTATTACCACAACTTTGTTACCCATGTACTTGAGGGTGAATATCAGCGAAAAGTATACCAAACAGCTGAAGCAGGAAAAGCATTAAACGCTCAGTCATTAACTGAGATTAAAGGAAACGTCCTTTCAAATTTCTGGGGAGATACGGTTACCATTGATGATGGTGCTAAGCTAACTTGGATGCGTCAGCCTCACTACTATATGGGTTTATATCCATATACCTACTCAGCTGGTTTAACTGTTTCAACAGCAGTTGCCCAAATGATTCAAGACGAGGGCCAACCAGTAGTAGAGAAATGGTTAGATGTCCTTCGTGCTGGGGGAACGAAGACTCCTCTTGAACTCATTAAGCATGCTGGGGTGGATATGTCAAAGCCAGATGCTATTCGATTGGCTGTAACGTATGTTGGCTCTCTAGTTGATGAATTGGAGAAATCATATCAATAATCAAAAGCCCAAATTCCTAGATAAGAGAATTTGGGCTTTTTAATGTTATTTGTTTTATTTTCACAACTCTATTTTTTCAAGTATTGCCGGTACTCTAACCGTAACCTTTGTTCCACTATGATCACTTACAACACTTAAAGTGCCTCCATGTGAACGGATAATGTTTTTTGAGACAGATAAACCTAAACCTGTTCCATAATCTTTCGTAGTAAAAAACGGTGTGCCCACCTTTTGTACAATGGAGGTAGGAATGCCTTCACCATCATCGATCACATCAATGACGATGAAATAGAACTCATCCACCGAAGCATGAACCTTAATATGCCCATTTTGATTACTCGCCTCAAGGGCATTTTTTAATAAATTTACTAGTACCTTCTTTATTTGTAACGGTTCCACATTTATGTTTGGTAGATTGCTTTCTATCTCATTTGTTACCGTTATTTCTTTTTGCTCAGCTTCGTTATGAATAGATTCCAATGAAGCCTTTATGATCTCAGTAACTGATGAAGTTGACTTGACTGGTGATGATGGTTGAATCGATAGGACAAATTCACTGATTACCTCTTCGACTCGGCTGATTTCATCCATAACAATTTTTTGAAATGTAGAATCAATATTTGAATCTTTAAAAATATACTGGATGAACCCCTTAATGGATTGCATCGGATTCCCTACTTCATGTGCTAATCCGGAAGCCATTAATCCTATTTGCTCTAGTTTTTCAAGTTGACGTAACTCCTCCTCTTTGGAGAATTGAACCATAGAATGGTTTCGATCAAGATAGTTCGTTAAGATTTTTGATAAACTAGTCATTACTTCAATTTCTTCTTCCGTAAATGAATAAGGCTCAGGATCTACTGCACAAAGAGTACCAAATAAGGAACCATCCTGCAAAAGAATCGGTAGTCCCAAGTAGGAACCTACTTTAGCTTCATAAATGATAGGCATGTCCTTTGTGATAGAGCTATTTAATGTATCATTAATAATGAGTGGTTCACGACCACCAAGTTTCAGCTTACTTCAAACTACATTACTATATGGGTGCACTTCACCTTCATTAAGGAGGCTTCCATCAGAACTATTTTGTGTTTTAATTAAAGAAAAGTTTTCTTTATTAATGCGACTTATGAACAAAGTGCGTGTCCCAATAACATGGTTTGCAATTCGAATCACGTCATCTGCAATCTCATCAAAGGTTTTGTAGTGTTCATTTTTAGTTGGAATGTTAATATTGATTCCCTCCCTTAATTACTATTATAACAAAATAATTGAGGGATTTTGTAAAAAAATGTATTTGTTTGTTTGAATCTGCTCCTTACAATTCTCAAAGACTAAAAAAAAAAAAAGCCCGAACACCTGTTTTAAGGTATCGGGGCTTCTTACTATGCACTATAAGTTTTCTTTAATTCTTTCCCAAATTTTTTAAAAAAGTCCTGAATAAGTATTTTTCCAACACCCTTTAAGATACGATCACCTACCTTAGACGCTTTACCATTTACCTCCGCATTAAAGCTGTAGCTAAGGAGTGTCTTATTACCATCTTCTTTACTTAAATTAATTAGGCTCGTTGCTTCGACCCCACCAGCATCACCTTCTGCTTTAATTATTAATCTGTATGTTTTTAGTTTTTCAACTTCTTCTGTAACTATATTAGATTCGTATTTGCCGCTTACAGGTGGCACTCCAATTTTTAATTCTGCTAAATACGTATTTTTATCTACTAAGGTTAACTTTTTACACCCCATCATACACTTTTCTAGAATATCGGGATCAAATAGGCCCTCCCAGGCTTTTTCTATACTGGCATCTAGCATAATACTTCCGTTACCGTTCATTAAGTTCCCACCTCGCTGTTATATTCAAACAAAAAACACATAACCATTGTTATGTGTTTTTTATCAATATATTGTTTGGTGGTGGACATTATTCGAAAAGATTGATGAAACTATTTATACTTCAATAATAATTGGGAGAACCATTGGTTTACGTTTGATTTTTTGAAATAAAAACTCTCCTATCGATTTTCTTACCTCTTGCTTTAGAGCACCCCAATGGTGAGACGATTTATGCTGTGCTTGAAAATCATTTACTGTCCTCTTGATTAGACGATCTACTTCACCAAGTAACTCTTCAGAATCCCTTACATACACAAATCCTCTCGAAATGGTATCAGGATTTGATAGCAGCTTTCGTTCTGACTTACTCATCGTTAAAACAATGACTAACATCCCATCCTCGGAAAGTTGCTTACGATCTCGTAACACAACGTCACCTACATCACCGACACCGACTCCATCGACATACGTATTACCTGCAGCTATCTTTCTTGTGTGCCGTGCTTCTTTATTTTTAATATCAACTACATCGCCATTATTTAAAATAAAACAATGACCATTTTCTACTCCAATCGCTTCAGCCAATTCTCGGTGCTTAAATAACATTCTATATTCACCGTGAATTGGGATAAAATACTTTGGCCTCATTAAGGTTAGCATGAGCTTCAGATCTTCTTGGTACCCATGACCAGAAACATGCATACCTGTTGATACACCTGAACCATAAATAACCTTAGCACCAAGTGCAAATAATTGATCAATAACCCGTGTTACATTTTTTTCATTACCTGGGATTGGGCCTGCTGCAAGAATTACCATATCCTCTGGTAAGATTTCAGCACCCCTAAAATTCCCGGTCGAAAGTCTAGCAAGTGCTGCTAATGGTTCTCCTTGACTACCCGTACATAAGATTGCCAACTTCTCTGGAGCAAAATCATTTATTTCATTTTGATTAATCAGCATGCCATCTGGAACATCTAGATAACCGCGTTCCATAGCAACCTCAACTACATTGACCATACTTCTACCAAGGAGTGCTAGTTTCCGATTAGTCTTATGTGCAGAATCTATTACCTGTTGAACACGACTTATATTTGAGGCAAAGGTTGAAACTATCACCTTACGTTTTGCACGTAAAAAAGCCTCATCCATATGTCTACCGACCATTTCCTCTGATGGTGTGGATCCGGGACGCTCTGCATTCGTACTCTCTGATAATAGTAGTAATACACCCTCTCTGCCAATCTCAGCCATCTTATGAATATCGGAATGCTGATTATTAACTGGGGTTAAATCAAATTTAAAATCACCTGTGTGAACAACTTTCCCTTCTGGGGTATCAAAAACAATACCGAGGCAATCAGGAATACTGTGATTAACTTTGAAGAAGCTCACTCCAATTTCCCCAAATTTCAAATTAGCTTCTGAATTAATTTCATTTAATTCTGTTTCTCTTAAAATTTTATGTTCTTTTAACTTTAGTTCAATTAATCCTAATGTAAAACGTGTTCCATATACAGGAACATTTAATTTTTTTAAAAAGAAAGGTATGCCACCTATATGGTCCTCATGTCCATGTGTAACAATTAGGGCCTTCACCCTATCTTTGTTTTCTTCAAGGTATGTAATATCAGGAATGATTAAATCAATACCTAATAGGCTCTCATCTGGAAACTTATTCCCGCAATCAATCACAAAAATATTATCCCCGTATTCGATTATGTACATATTCTTTCCCACTTCATGCAAGCCACCTAAGGCATAAACCGATAATTCAGTTTGCTGTGACAGTGATTCCAAATTTATTCCTCCCATTATATGAATAATCTTGCTGATAGTATGTCCTGATTGAATGTCATTAATCAGAAATCCATTAGTAGAGTTTAAAAATCTTCAGTTACTTAGTAAACACGGACATACTCACTCAAGGAGGAAAACAATGATACAAATCTAATCTTACGAGAAACGATTGCTGATTTTGTGTAGGGATTATAAGTTCTTTCTTATAGATATACAAATAAGGTTTTAAACAAAATAAAGAGTTGGTTTTGCTCCAACTCTTCATAATATTCTAAAATAAATCTTTATTTTTCAATTCGTTGTTCAATATCTTCGTTTGAAGAACTCGTAGCTGCTTTTTTCGAAGTCCCTTTGCTTACATAAGGTTTGGCACTCTTTGCTTTTTTAGCAGCAGCCTGCCAGCGATTCCAACCTTTTTTACCAGTCCCTCTTCCTGTTCCACCTTTAGCCTTAGCCTTGCTCATACTATCACTCCTTCAAAAATAGTTGGTTAATCTTTGTAGGTACATTTAGCTTAACCAACTACATTAAAAACCTCCCCCTCGATAAAGGGACCTATTAAAGATACCAAATAAGAAGGGGAAAAAGAAGACATGAATGTTAACTAAATCGACTAAAGTGTTACAAATTTTGAACAAGATGTGTAATTCCTCTAATCACCTGAAGTAAAATCACCCTATATGTTTACTATCATCAACCGATAATTAACAATCACTCAGTAAATAGAACTTTTAAAGAAAGCTACACTCTCTTAAAGTGAGTTTAACAAGCTTAATGAACATTTTGTTCACCATGTGATTGCCGATAAAAGATAAACGCTAGTAATAACGGAACAAAGGGTACTAAAATAACCCATACAAATAGTGGATAACCACTAAAAAATACGGCATCTGGAAGAATTAAAATTGCACTTACAATCATCCTCTTCCAAGAATAAAAAAAGATGAAATCTTAGAGATTTCATCTTGGACAATTAGATTAGACTAGATTTACTTAACTAATTTTGATTAGGCTGATTCAGCAGGTATATCGGTCTTAACTGCATATTTATAAATCATTAAAAGGATTCCACCAATTAGTGCGGCTGCACCAATTGAGAAGTAAAGAGTATAAACACTATATGACTCTATTAATATTCCGCCGAAGAATGCACTTACCATACCAGATAATCCGAAAAATACTGTAATCAATAAGAGATGTCCGGTCGACTGTAGTCGTACAGGAACAATTTTTGAAACATAAGATAGGGCTACAGTAAAGAAAATTCCAAATGTAAAACCATGGAATAACTGATAAAGAACAAGTTCTTGTGGAGTCGATGCAAAGGACATTCCTACAAATCGAATAGCATAAAGAACAGCGGCAAGAATTATAAACGTAAGATCTTTAAATTTACGATACCATAAATGACTAGTAAAGAAGACAAGTACCTCAGTTGCTACACCCCAAAAGAATGCCCATCCAATTAGTGTTTCAGTTCCACCAAGTTCTTTGATAAAAACACTTAAATAAATATCATTTGCTCTATGCCCTAACGTAATTAACACAACAATTAGGAGAAACAAAATAAATGGTTTATTTTTCATAAGTAGTAATGCATCTTTTACACTTACCCCTGTATCGTCAGAAAGATCTTTTACTTTTACATCCTTTAGGAAGAAACAAATAATTAAAACAATTCCAGTAAAGAACGCAAATGGTACGACAATATTTTCAATTCCAATCCAAGTTAAGAGGTAACCTGTTACGATACTAGCAATACCAAATCCAAGCGAACCCCACATGCGGATACTCCCAAAAGAAACATTTAAATCATTAGCGGTTTTTTGAGATAAACTATCCCCTAATGAACCGGATGGAGCTAAGAAGAAGAATAAACAATAAATGAGTAACGCTGTTGTTGCAAAATGATCCAGTTGAAATAAAATGATTCCAGAAATAAGCATTCCCACGATACTAACAAATAACACTTTTTTGATACTTCTTAGCTTATCACTAAAATACCCACTCATTGGTTCGGAAATAATAGCTGCAAACGGTCCAATTGCAAGTAAGATCCCAACTTGTGAGGGAGTATACCCTTTACTTAATAAATAGAGCGGTAAATAGGATGTACAAATAAAACCAGTGGCTTGGACAAAGAATAAAAATAATTTGAGCGGTGTTGTTGTTTTCATGTAGTGTTTCACATGCCTTTCGTTGCAAGATTGTTTACACATGATGATTTTATTCGGAAACCGGTTTCCGTTTTTGGAATGTAGTTTCATAGCTTTTAACCAATACGTTTTATTATAAAGATATAATGAATTTACTTCAATCTAATTAAATGTAAATTTTTCGATACAAAAATGACTTCATACTATTCGGTATACCGCATAGTATGAAGTCATTATCGTTTCGATTGATAATATGGTCTTCTTTAAAGGGCGATCACGATCTTATTAATAAACATCTCGCTGATAACGCTTTTGCTTTTGCATGTCATTAAGATAGGCTTCTGCATCTTCACGACTCATCCCGCCCTCTTTTTCAATAATGCTAATGAGGGTTTCATGAACATCTTTTGCCATAAATTGTTTATCTCCACACACATAAAAGTATGCTCCATTATCTAACCAATCAAATAACTCTTTACTATTTTCAGCCATCTTATGCTGTACATATACTTTTTGGTCTGAATCACGTGAAAATGCCGTTTCTAGATTAGTTAAAATACCATCTTCCTGGTATTTTTCTAATTCTTCTTGATACAAGAAGTCGGTTGTTGAACGTTGATCCCCAAAGAACAACCAAGATCTACCTTTTCCAGGATTAACTGCACGTTCTTGAATAAATGAACGAAACGGGGCAATACCTGTACCTGGCCCAACCATGATAATATCAATATCTCGAGACTCTGGCAGATAAAAATGTTTATTTTGTTGAACAAAAACAGGAATTGTTTCTCCTACTGGAAGACGTTCTGCGCATTGAACAGAACAGACACCTTCACGCTCACGTCCATGAGCAGTGTACCTAACAGCACCAATTGTTAAATGTACTTCGTCAGGATTAGCAGAAATACTACTTGCAATAGAATATAGTCTAGGAGGCATCTTTCTTAAAAGGGAAGTAATTTCTTGTGCTGACGCATTCCAAGGTCCGAAATCACGAAGCATATCAAGTAAATCACGGCCATCCATATATTCTTTTAATTGGCTTGTGTTTTCAATTTTTACAAGCTCCTTCAAATCACTGTTATCTGTAAATTCAGCAGCCTGTTGAAGTATCTTTTTCGTTAATAATGTAATTTCAAAATACGCTTTTAATGCTTCCTTTAACGGAAGTGTTTCACCCTGCTTATTAATCGTTACTACTTCCTCTGGATTCCAGTTCATTTCTGAAATTAATAGTTCAACAAGTTTTTCGGAGTTTTCTGGGATAATCCCTAGACAGTCACCTGGGTCGTACGATAATCCAGAATCCTTTAAGGAAAGTTCGATATGCCTTGTTTCTTTGCTTGAACCTTCTTTGTTTAAATTTATATTTTCGAGAACCTTGGCTTGAAATGGATTCATTCTTGTATAAGTCACTTTATTACCTTCTTTTGTATCATCATTATTTTTTATTGCAGTGCGTTCCATAAGCTTCACCTCATAAAAATTGTCTAATATAAGAATAGCATGTAATTTAGAATTCTGTCGGGTATTTCTAGACGAATTGCCAAATCATAGATAATATCATCATATTTATAGTATATATAATCCATGATACCGTCAATAAAGTAGATCAGAAAAGTACAAACTATTTATACTTTTTTGAAATAATAAAGCTTAGTAACTTGGAAGCTTAAATAAGACAATTAAATATGCTGTCTAATCTTTACTTTCCCTCAACCTTCATTTTCCTCTTAAAAGAACAAATCAATCCACTAAAACCTTAAATTTAAATTAGCGTTGAGTAAATTCCTAAAAAACAATATAAGGCTTTTTCTCATTATAAAGAAACCAACAAAATGCATATGTTTCTCTATGCATTTTGTTGGTTTTATTTACAGTTTTTAATAACCTAAGTACAGTTTCCTATTCAAAGCAATTATTTAATTTTAACGGGTGTAACAACTGCATATAGATTTTCAGTAGAGTCTGACATATTTATCTGTACAATTTTATAACCAGAATCTGTACAAATCTTACTAGACGAACTACTATTGGTTTGATTACTACTCATAAGGATCATCCTTTCAACATATACTCACACGAAAGTTAATATATGCTGAACATCATAAAAATGTTCTCAATAAATAAAAATCTATATTTTTTTCTTTTGGGACAAATTTTTCAAGTAGTTATCTTGTCTGCATAGTAATTTACTAATTCCGGATATTGCTTGATCTCTTCCTTCCCCTTCTCACTAATCATATATACTCCTCGTTTTATACGTTCAAACCAGCCGTAATAATTCTTAGTTAAAATAGACGAAGTTTTATGACCTGCACCTAATTCAACCAATGACTTTGGAGATAAGGTGCCATAGTGTTCTAGATAACAGGCGATTTGGACACAATTTTCTTTATAGGCTGTCATAATTTTTGTTCGATTGCTTCCACCTATATTATAGTCAGCACTTCTTCCATTGATTTCTTTCAACAAGGTCGTTCTTTTTTGCTTATTACGCCCTTTTGATTTTTCATAGCTGGTCGGATGTAGAACGAATTCTACCTTCTTTCGAGAACCTGAAAAAGAAACAATAATCAGGCCAAGCTCTAACCTCTTCACTAAGTGACAAAGGTCAGTCCATCGCTTTGAGCGGAGTTTATAACTTGGTTTTGGAATGGCAATATACACCAAATCAGAAATGCGCTGCCGTTTAGTCGCTTGTACTAGAAGGTCCACACTTAAATTCAACTTTAATTCGACGATTATAAGTTCCTCTTCCTTTAAGGCAACCATATCACAATCCTTTACTTCACCGTAAACCTCATACCCTTCCCGGACAAAATTTCGTTGGATAGGTTTATATAAATCAATCTCTTGAAGTTTTTTCTTACCTGTCATATGTATTACACCACCATACTCTACGCTGTCTTATGCTCTGACATTTTACGATTCATTTTCGTTTGAATAGGAGTTAACGTTCCTATCAATGCAATTAAACTGCTTGCCAATAAAATCCCTGTTATACCCTTTAATGCAATAACTGATAATAAACCAAAAATAATTAAATCAAATGCTGAATCCAAAACAGAAATTAACGACAAAGTAGTTGCCCGAATTTCTGAAGGAATCAGATCATTTTTTAACTGTGAATAAATCGGCCTTCTAATGGCTTGACCCATTCTTAGTATGAAAAAGGCTCCGATAACAAACCATAATGACTCTCCTAATAAAGCGGATAACAATAAGCCTAAAGCGGCCAAGCTGCCAGTGATATTCATCAACAATTTTCTAGAAAAATGCTTGGTAAACCACCCCACTGATTGTGATGTTATAAAACCTAGAACGGCTGCTAGGGCATACAAAACTCCTATCATTACGACCGGTAAACCTGCCTCCGTAAAGATTGGTTGATTAAATGCTTCATACACAGAATCAGCCGGAATAAATACGAGTGTAAAATTGATAAATAATAATAATAACGTAGGTGCTTTCTTAATTGCCCTCACACCAGAAGCAACTTGTCTGAACGGATTTTCTCGGTACATTCCATAGTTACTAGGGTTTCTAACAAAGAAAATGAGTACAAGTTCAATTAAATGAAACATCACCCCAAAAATAATTAAAAAGACAAACTGGTTATCCTGAAGGTCTTTTGCAAAATATGCTCCAAAGATAACAGCAAGAATCATTGACACAAATCCTGCCGATTGAATTTTCCCCATCGCTCTGTCCATTCTATGGTGATCATTGTCTTCTTTAAGCGATTCATACACAAGAGCTTCATCTGCTCCAGAGAAAAAGGTTACAGAGAATCCATTTATTGCACTAAACAAGAAAAACATCCATGGTTCATAAGCAAAGATTAATAACACTAGACTACCAATTTTTAGAACCACACCTATTAAAAATGAAATCTTGGCACCAAAACGGTCTGCTACAATACCTCCGGGAACCTCTCCAATAAGTACTGCTCCACTCCAAAATATTTGTAATAAAAGAATATGAGAAGCTTCCAAGCCTCTTCCTAAATAAAAAAGAGTTAAAACTGGCGCAATAAAATTAATGGTTCCAAAAAAGCGAATCCAAAACATGATTCTTATATTATGTGTTGAAATGGTTGATAAGTTCATTGAGTACTCCTACAAATTTTCTATTAGTCTCATTTAGTAATGAATATTGTTTTTAATGTAACTGTGTTAATCGCTAGAGTTGATTGTAGCGGAAATCAACTGATCTTGTTAATCTTAGTAATTTATATAAAAAACAACTTTATTTTTTCATCTTTTATATTCTAACAAACAATCTATATCATTTGATGACATATTTTTAGGATAAGGAGAAGGATTTAAAACTACGTCATTTCAGAATTTGTAATTTTTTTCAAAATATATTGTTTAGTACCTTGCATTATTCACTACCTTGTTATATTCTATTAAAGGCAAAGGAATTATTTGGAATAAACAACTTGGATCATGAAATGTAGGTGAATAAGATTTGAATGTTCAATTTAAAAAAGGTGCTCTAGAGCTTTGTGTGTTAGTTCTAATTTCAAATAAAGATCAGTATGGGTACGAACTTGCACAAAATATTTCGAATAAAATCGAGGTTGCTGAAGGAACTCTATACCCTTTATTAAGAAGATTAACAAAGGAAGATTACGTCACCACATATTTGGCAGAATCTTCTGAAGGACCACCTAGAAAATATTACTCGCTTAGTACCAAAGGGCGGGAATATATGAAACTCTTAGTAAAAGAATGGCGTCAATTTTCAAATGCAGTTAATGAATTTATCGTGGAGGGAACCGAAATTGGAGAACAATAAATTTTTAAAAAGACTAAATGAATTGCTAAGTAAAATACCTGAACAGGACCGAAAAGAAATGCTTTATGATTTTGAAGAGCATTTTTCAATTGGGGTTGCAAACGGCAGATCAGAACAAGAAATGATTGATGAATTAGGCGACCCTAACATCATAGCAAGAGATTTATTAGCTGAATATCGGATTACAAGAGCTGAAAGTGACCAGTCCCTCCCTAATATTACAAAGGCAGTCATTGCAACTATAAGCTTGAGTTTTTTCAATCTAGTTTTTATTCTCGGTCCTGTTCTTGGGATATTTGGAGTTTATGTTGGATTATGTGCAACTGCATTCATCTTAACGATTTCCCCTCTTGCGATTATTGGGTCGATTATTTTTAACGGTTTTGAAGACGTAGTATTTCTAACTTTTGCTTCCATGGTTACTTGTAGTTTAGGAATTTTACTAAGCATTGCTATGATTTACGTCGGCAAATTTTTATATCGCACTATTTTAACGTATATCAGATTTAATGTAAGAATTATAAAAGGCGAAAAAGGAGTGGAAGCAGCATGAAAAGGATTGTCGTAACTGCGTTAATTTTATTACTAGTTGGAATTCTTGGAACAGCCGTTACAGCCGGTGTCACTGATACGTTTTCTTTTGACACGGTAGGTCTACATGAAGAATATGAAAGTAAAGAAGATATTAATAAAGTAATGGTAGATGCCTCTTCTCCGGAGATTAATCTGATACCTACAGATCAAGATAAGATAAAAGTAATTCTAGATGGTAAAGTAAGTGAAAAAGTGCTGGACCAATACGAGTTTGAGGTAAAGGAAAGCGGTGATACCTTGACTATTTCGCTTGACCTTGACCTATATTTTAATATTGGGGTGGCAATTGCAGACCTAACTCTTGACGTACATCTTCCTGAAAAAAGCTATCATTCTATTGATGTTAATTCTAGTTCAGGTGACATTACACTTAAAGGTATGAATGCGGATCACCTTGTCTTAGAATCTAGTTCTGGAGATATAAATTTGCAAGATAGTTCCGCAGCTTCATCTATTAGTTTGGAAGCATCTAGCGGCAGTATCGAAGTGATTGATTCTACTTCCCCTCAGTTCGAGGCAAATGCTAGTAGCGGTGATATTTCCTTCAAAGATGTTGAAGGAGATATTATGGTAAATACCTCTTCAGGTGAAATCAACTTAGATAGTCAAGAAATCTCTGGAGACTTTATAGCGGAGGCTTCGAGTGGAGACGTAACGGTAAACTATAAAGAAATTCCGAGCTCTTTAGCTATAGATTTCCGGTCTAGTTCAGGCGAAGGTATTATTAATTTAGAAGGTGTCCTTTACGAGGAAAAAGCTGAAGACTTGATTATTGGAAAAATTGGTAGTGGTGAACACATAGTGAAAATTCGAGTGTCATCAGGTGATTTTCAATTAAATTAAGAGGCTAGAACAAAACTAGTCTGAAAAAAAGTTAAAATGAAGGTTCTGATCATCTATATTGATGTTCAGAACCTTTTTTGGGAACGTTCCTTTGTTAGAACTCGTTACTTAAGGCAGTTAATTTTCTTCAGTTCACTGGTCTTTACTTATCTAAACACCGTATCAGGTACGTTAAAAATATTCCATAGGGTGATGACAACCCCAATAGAATAAACCCATGCTAATAAGGGATTTTTAATATGAACTCTCAGAAGGGTAAAAACAATCACATTAAACAAGCAAGACCACCAAAAATTCCAGTCATTAAAGTATTGTATAACCCCTAAGTGTAAATCAACTAATTCATTTACAGCGTAAATGACTACCCAACCCACTACATATAGAATTTGACTTAGTTTATTTTGATCAGGAAAATTGGACAGATAGATAAGAACAGTCGCAGGGTATTTAATAGCCATTATGGACAAAGAAACATGTGAATTAGTGATTCCCATATCCCTATCAATAGGTGGAGGATTATATCTCCACATTGGATATGCATCAGATAATAAATATAGATAAAGGAAGTCACCAATTATAAAGAAAAGGAAAGTTGGGTAATATACTTTCCAGTTTCTCCAATCTCCCCATTTCCATAATGCGAACAACCATAAAGAAGCATAAATTATATTTAACATTGATTAGATTGAACTCCTAGAGAATTAGTATTTACATTTTATTACAAACGGTCAGTTTTTATCCAATAATTGTAAACCAAATAATGCCAGCTGCTTAATTTACCATTTTTAACAATTAAAACTTCTACTAAAACACAAATTTATTAAAACTTGATACCGATTATACTATTGTGTCAATATTAAGTAGTAAGAAGTAATAGTACATAGAATGTAAACCGGTTTCCTTCATTTATTGAGGATACTTGTGACTTTCTAGCCATGTATTATTCACTTATTTCATTAAACAAAATGGAGGAATATTAATGAGAACCATGCAACTCGGCAAGAGCTCTTTGGAAGTACCGGTTATTTCAGTAGGCTGTATGCGTATAAATTCACTACAAAAAAATGAGGCCGAGCAATTTGTTAAAACGGCACTAGAATTAGGAGCTAACTTTTTCGATCACGCTGATATTTATGGTGGTGGAAGCTGTGAGGAAATATTCGCAGATGCCATACATATGAATAATGATATTCGCGAGAAAATCATCCTTCAGTCTAAATGTGGAATCCGAAATGGAATGTTCGACTTTTCGAAGGAACATATACTAGATTCTGTTGATGGAATCTTAAAACGATTGAAAACCGAATATCTCGATATTCTATTACTACATCGCCCAGATACATTAGTAGAACCAGAAGAAGTTGCAGAGGCATTTGACATTTTAGAAAAATCTGGGAAAGTTCGCCATTTTGGAGTATCTAATCAAAAACCTATGCAAATCGAGTTACTTAAAAAATACGTGAAACAACCACTTGTAGCAAACCAGCTTCAATTAAGTATTACAAATTCCAATATGATTTCGAATGGTTTTAATGTAAATATGGAAAATGAAGCGGCTGTTGACAGAGATGGGAGCATTTTGGATTATTGCAGGCTTCATGATATTACAATTCAGCCATGGTCACCTTTCCAGTATGGTTTCTTTGAGGGAGTATTTTTAGGAAACGAAAAATTCCCTGAATTAAATCAAAGAATAAATGAAGTGGCTGATCAATACGGGGTGAGCAATACAACCATTGCAGTCGCATGGCTATTACGCCATCCTGCTAAAATGCAACCAGTAATTGGAACAATGAACATAGATCGTTTAAAGGATTGCTGTAAAGCAACCGAACTACAGATGACTCGTGAAGAATGGTATAGTATATACCGTGCAGCAGGAAATATTTTACCATAAATGATAACTAGCACTCTCCTTATGGAGGGTGCTAATTTTCATCAATTAGGTACCTCTAAATCTCTAATCGATAAATTGCTTGTTCATCTTTATTAACTCGGTTCTGACTCTGAAAGCCTACTCTTTCATATCTTATATCCTTTAATAGCTTTACGATTCCAAGTAACCTATTCATCTAACCCCTTAAACACGAACAATAACAACTTGACACACCTTTATCGTTTGTATTATCATTCACTAGGTGATGAAAATTATATACTTATTTCCAATTGTTCGTATATCCTCAAAGATATGGTTTGAGGGTTTCTAGAAGGAACCGTAAAGTCCTAACTACGAATGGGTATTTATTCTACCCATTTGTAGTTAGGATTTTTTTGTGCTTGTTAAAGTTTTATAAATGGAGGCTATTATGGAAAAGTTATTTAATCTTAAAGAACGTGGTTCAACTGTTAAAACTGAAATCGTAGCAGGTTTTACTACCTTTTTAACAATGGTTTATATCATTGTTGTAAATCCTGCTATCCTATCTTCTGCTGGAGTACCATTTGATCAAGTATTCATGGCAACCATTATTGCAGCAGTAGTTGGAACACTTTATATGGGTATTTTTGCAAAGTACCCTATTGCTATCGCACCAGGAATGGGTATGAATGCTTATTTTGCAAGTGTGGTTGCAACCCAAGGTGTATCTTATCAGATTGTATTTGGTACTGTCTTTTTAGCTGGGATCTTATTCATCGTCATGACATTTACTTCTTTACGAGAAACCTTAATTCAGGCAATTCCAAATTCCCTTAAATATGGAATCACATCTGGGATAGGTTTATTCATTGCATTTATAGGGTTAAAGATGGCTGGTATCGTTGTCCCTAGTGAATCTACAATGGTAACGTTTGGAGATTTACATCAGCCTGTTACACTACTATCTTTGTTCGGTTTGTTTTTAACACTTATTTTACTAGCTAGAAAAATAAATAGTGCGCTGTTTATAGGAATGCTTGTTACTGCTATCCTTGGGATTTCAACCAACCTTCTTAATTTTGAAGGAGTTGTATCGATTCCACC
This sequence comes from Bacillus sp. AK128, assembly GCF_053903075.1. Lineage (NCBI taxonomy): Bacteria > Bacillati > Bacillota > Bacilli > Caryophanales > Bacillaceae > Bacillus > Bacillus sp. AK128. Next base: position 2,489,758 of record NZ_CP096379.1, read on the forward strand.
TTCTCCTGTGTTTCTTGATTTAAACGTAGCTGGTGTCTTTACAGAAGGGTTATACACGGTCGTGTTTGCTTTCCTGTTGGTCACTATTTTTGATACAACAGGAACAATGATTGGAGTTGCTGATCAAGCAGGCTTAACAAAGAATGGAAAGTTTCCAAGAGCAAAATCAGCTTTAATGGCTGATGCTCTAGCAACCACAGTAGGATCTACATTCGGTACAAGTCCATCTAGTGCTTATATTGAATCCTCTTCAGGAGTAGCAGCTGGAGGTAGAACAGGGTTAACATCTATTATTGTTGCCATCCTATTTTTAGTTGCGATGTTTTTTTCACCTGCCATTTCGGCTATATCTGCATTACCTGCAATAACGGCACCTGTTCTGATAATCGTCGGGTGCTTTATGATGGAAGGCCTTTCTAAAATTGATTGGAAAACTTTCGATGAAGCGTTCCCTGCATTTGCAATTATCCTAACAATGCCACTAACTTCTAGTATTGCAACAGGTATTGCCATCGGAATCATTACGTATCCACTCATGAAAGTGGTTAGTGGTAAATGGAAAGAAGTACACCCTATTTTATATGTATTCGGTGTGATTTTCCTAATCCAAATGATTTTCTTTCCTGCTCATTAAGAAAGGCTCTTTTTGTATAGGAACATCTTAATACTAAGGTAAAAATCCGGCTTTTGGGATTTTTACGTAAAGCAACAATCTATACAAAAACAGACTTAAGAAAAAGCTAAGAGGTAAAAATTACTTCTTAGCTTTTTTCTTGATTTTTCTTTCATATTTTCATAACAAAAGCAGGAAATAAATCTTTTATGTTCGAATATTTGTTTATTAAATTTAAGGAGTGGATTTTAATGGAAACCCGTCATGAAATATTATTTAATCAATTAGAAAGCTATCGAACCGATATTTTAGGTGTAGTAGGACAATTAACCGAACAAGAGGCAGAGCTAATTCCAAGTGGCTTTAACAATAATATTCGATGGAATTTAGGTCATATTTATACGGACCAATATTTATGGATACAAGCCGTTACAAAAGAAAAAACTGTTCTACCTGAATCGTTTAATCAGTGGTTTGGTTATGGAACGTCTCCAGCTAACTTTCAACCAGAAACCCCCTCTTTAGAAGAACTAAAGAGCTTACTTGAAAACCAACCCGCTCATATTAGAGAGGTTTATAGTAAGAGGCTTGAAGAGCAATTCCCTCCTACTGAGATGGGAATGAATACGATCGAACAAGTGTTAATTCGGACTATTTTCCATGAGGGTATGCATTTACAGGCTATTCTAGATATTAAAAAGTTTATATAGAATGAAATGAGGACAAAAACTAATATAGTCTTTGTCCTTTTTTTGCAAATAATTTTGGTATCCAGCTTTCATTAGTAAGAACTGGGGACAATCGTCCAGGTGGCTGTTGAATCGTAAACATTTTTGTATTTGAGCACATAGGGTTCATTATCATTCACACTTAAATGAAAGACACCGTAGAACTCTTCACCAATTTTGGGAGACTCTCTAAAATTCTCAATATCATGATAAAAGCCAAGTTCCTCTCCGTCTTTGTCCAATAGAGTAAAATCAACAAAACTTATTGTTCTAGGTCGATCATCCTTATTTCTAATCATAAATTCTACACGAAGTACTTGCTCTGGTACCTCTTCACTATATGGATCACGGTAGTCTGTATAATACGCGTCTAAGACTTGTATCTCTAATCCGTAATCATTCACAACATCACCTATTTCAAAGCTTCCCAATTCTTGTGCTTGTCTTTCCCTCTTCTCAAATGGCAGATCATATTCACCAATGATTTCACTATTTACATTCACAAATCGAAAAGTTGGTTCTTCTCCAGTAAAATACTTTGAATTTTTATAGGCGGGTCTAAGGATTCCATCCAACAGGTCAATCCTAATTAAATTCTCAAAACTATTTCTTCCCTCTATATTATTAATCGTCACCTCAATGGTTTGTTCATTCATCCATTCAATACTTGATACTATATCCTTTGAGTTTGAAATATGAAGTAAGAACTCATCAAACTGCTCCTTCGTCATGTGAATTTCATCCATTACGGCATCTGGGAGTTCACTCCAATTTATATCTTGATTAGTAGTAACCTCTATTTCTGTAGGGATTGCATTTGTAAATTGAATAGGAAAGTTTAAATCTTCCCCTACCTTATCATCTTCAGCGAGTTCTTCTAGTTCAGTTCCTCCTGATACTGGACCATATGGACCATCTATTTGTAAAGTGGCAGTCTTCAACTTATTAACATCTTCTCTAGTAATAGGAAACCATAGATATGTTTGATGAGAAGATTGACTCTCTATCTGAGGTCCCATAAACGATTGAAGACTACTTACGGAAAGGGAAACCTCATTTTGATTGAGCATGAGTTTTGCCTCGTGATTTGGTATGGATCCAAATAGGTCAAATAGGTAATCTTCATTGGTGCTATTTTCCATAGTAATTTCATAGACAACAAAGTAGTTTAAACTGCTATCTTTTTTTGGTTTTGCATATTTTGTTCCTTCAAACAAAACGTAAGCTCCACCAATCGACACTTCTATCGGTCCGGTTGTTTTTGATGTATGTTGATCTTCTATATTAGCTTCTCCCATTACTGTATAAGCGTGAAATGGAGTATCGATTATTTTACCAACATGCCATTTTTCCTCATCTGAGTCAATTTTCTCTTTTATAGATTCCATCTCTTTAACCGTTAAGATTGAATCTATACTAGTGTTACTGCATGATGTAACTAACACTAATAAAGATACAAGTAAAAATACAAATCTCATTACAACAAATACCTCCAAAACATTTAAGCGATTACAACACTTTGAGAGTTAAAACATTTAAATAAGTTAGTATTGTCCCTCATTTCTCAACACTAATTCATTTATTTAGACATCTGTTTATAGTAACCTAAAAATGGACCACAGTAGTCATTGAAAAATCCCCCAGTATATAATAATCCCACAAAGAAAAATATTCATTATGTGGGGAGTCTGGAGAGTTGATTACATTGAAGAAGAAACAAGAGGTCCTACTTATGTATTTAAGGGAGGGCAGATCGCAGAGAGAGATTGCTAGAATGCTTGAAATTGACCGTAAAACAGTTAGTAAATACATAAATGAGTATGAAGACAGGCGGAAAGAAATTGAAGAAAACAAAGATTCTATTCATGTTGGGGAGCTGATACAAGAACTAGTTGAATCTCCAAAATATAAAGTAGAAAATCGTACAAGCCGAGTTATGACAACGGAAATTAAACAACAAATTATGGATCATCTTAGGGAGAATGATGAGAAAAAGCAAAAGGGTTTGAGAAAGCAATTAAAGAAACCTATAGACGTCTATGAGGCTTTGGATGCCGAAGGTATAGAAATTAGCTATAGTACGGTTCTTCGAACCATTCGTAAGATAGAAAAGAAAGTTAAAGAGGCTTTCATCAAAGGCTCCTATTTACCAGGAGATATTTGTGAGTTTGATTGGGGTGAAGTGAAAGTAAACATAAACGGAAAGTGGACAAAGCTTCAAATGGCGGTATTTACATCTGCCTTTGGGAACTTCCGAATGGCCTTCTTATTTACGAAGCAGAAGATGGAATGCTTCCAGGAAGCGCATGTTCTCTTCTTTAAAGAAACTGATGGCGTATATAAAACAATGGTCTATGACAATATGAGGGTGGCTGTTAAACGCTTTGTTGGTACAGAAAAAGAGCCAACAGATGGCCTCTTAAAGCTATCAATCTATTATGGGTTCGATTATCGCTTCTGTAACGTTCGCCGTGGAAATGAAAAAGGGCATGTTGAACGAAGCGTTGAAGTCATCCGAAGAAAAGCATTTGCGTTCCGTGATACCTTTGAAACCCTTGAAGAAGCAAATCAATATCTGTATCAAGTTTGTGAACGGCTTAACCAAAAACCACAGCCATCCAACCAAAATCAGACTGCGAAACAGTCTCTCATACTAGAACAGGAACTTTTCCTCCCTCTTCCCCATCCGTTCGATGCAGCTCGTGTCCAAGACGTGCGCGTGGACAAATATTCAACCGTCGTCATTGATCAAAGCCATTACTCGGTTCCTGATCATTTAGTCGAACAAAAGGTAACAGTGAAAATCTATTCAAATCGAGTTCTCTGTTTCTATGAGGGGAATAAGATAGCTGATCATGTCCGTCTTACTGGGTGTCATGAGTGGAGGCTACAACTTGAACATTATCTAGAAACGATAAAGAAAAAGCCTGGTGCATTAGCTGGTAGCACAGCATTACAACAGGCAGACGAAAAACTAAAAAATATATACAAGACTTATTATATCAGCCGCGAGAGAGAATTTGTAGAGTTAATACAATATTTAAAAGGAGAATCAAGTGTTAGTGAAATTGAACAATGTATTGAAGAGCTTCGCCGAATTAATCCTGTGCATGTAACAACAGACAAGATTAAAGTTTTATGTGCAAAGAATAAAACGAAATTATCCTCCAGTCTGCCTATTTCAAAGGAATCAAAGGAAATAAATGATCAAGCTATTGCTCACCTTAAAAAGTATGATGAGCTATTCCAGATTGAGACACTAGGAAAACAGGAGGCCATTGCATGAACAAATCAAAACAAAGAATCGATGAGATCTGTACTTACACAAGTGAGTTAAAGTTACCTATGATCAAACAGACTTTTCAAGAGGTCATTAAAGACGCGAATCAAAAAGAAACATCATATGAAGAATTTCTAGCTTTACTATTACAAAAGGAATGGGATTTCCGTCAGGAAAATGCACAATATAATCGAATTAGAAGAGCAGAATTTCCTTATAAAAAATATTTAGAGGATCTTTCAGTCGAAGATTTACCTGAAGATGCCCAAAAGAAATATAAACACCTTAAAACGCTAGAATTCATAAAGGAAGGCAGGAACTTAATTTTAGCAGGTAATCCAGGTACTGGTAAGTCGCACATGGCCATAGGCTTAGGGTTAAAAGCTTGCATGGAAGGTTATAAGGTTTGGTTTACTACGGTTCCCTTATTGATTAATCAGATTAAAGAATGTCGATCTGAGAGAACTCTTCGTTCTTTTCAAAACCGATTCGAGAGATTTGACCTCGTGATAGCGGACGAAATGGGCTACATCTCATTTGATAAAGAAGGAGCTGAGTTATTGTTTACTCACCTCTCACTGAGGGCTGGACAGAAATCAACTATCATTACAACAAATCTATCCTTCGAGAGATGGGGAGAGATCTTCCAAGATCCGATTATGACAGCTGCCATGATTGATCGGTTGACCCATCAAAGTTATTTTGTAAATATGAACGGCAACTCTTACCGAATGAAACAAACAAAAGAGTGGCTAGCAAAACAACAATTAGGGTAAGGGAGAATTATTAATGAAAAGATTAGAAGCAGTGGAGACTATGATTTTCTTTCGGTCTTATGGAGTGAAGTGCGAAGAGAATCTAGTCCAGCAGTGGTTGATAGAAAGTCAAACCGAAAGAAAATCTTCTGTAAGTGAAGAAGATTTATATCAGTTTAATGAATGGTGTAGATGGAAAGGTACTCCTTATGAAGAAGGAATTGATGAAAAAACAAAAATCGATAGATTGCTTGAAGAAAATAAAAATCTAAAAAACGAAATTAGAAATCTGCGGAATGAAAAGGCTAGAATAATAGAGCAATTAGAAGTTCACTTAGAGAAACTGCCCTTTTAATAAGTCGTTCCTCTGCCTAACTGGAAAAATTAGGTGGGGGAATTTTAAATGATTATTTGGTGGAATTTTGAGTTGACAATTACAACATCCTTGTAACAAGCAAAAAATATGAAAACTTCAACAAAGATCGGATTTAATCAAACACTCAAAGTTACTTCAATTTTATTCTACTTTAATTTACCTGGAGTCAGTGAAGTCCAATGATATTTACCTAAATCAACATACCCATCTGGTGTCCTAAAATATACATTTCAATTAACAAAACTACACTAGTTACATAATTCTAAGGGCTAAAAAAGTCTCTCTCAAGTTCAAAGACAGAACCATCAAAAGGACTTACTGAATAAAAATACTCTTTTCCATTAACCTCCACTTTATAGTAAAAATAATCGTTGGTTAGTACAATCGATTTATATTTTAGTATTTTAGTAGTAGGAACAATTTTATTTTTTATAGGGATAAATGCATATTCCATCCCCTTTAATTCTTCTTCAATAAGGTCTTTTCCTTTCTCATAGTTGTAAGGTGGCAAAGTTGAAAATAACAAAGTCGGAATGAGGAGTAATAAGATGATGTTTAAAATAATTATTCTTTTTACTCTGTCACTTTTTAAGTTAAATAGAAGAACTACCTGAAATATTATAAGCGTATAATAAGTTGAAGTCTTCAAGATTAGAAATCTAGAATTCATTATAGACACGATGACTAACTCTATTAAGAAACATAAAACCAATAGAGAAGTGATTAATCTTTTTTGGTTAATGGTATTCCCTCCTTTATTAGAGATGAATATCGATTTTCTACATAAATAATTCATCAAATAAGACATAGAACAACCGAAGAATGTGACCAAATTAGTTACTAATGATTACTCTCTAATTTAATTTTAGCATAATATTCCAGATTATTAACCTTAAACTCTAGATCAATAATCCCAACCTGAACATCAACAACAAGTAAAGCTGTATTTGTCACACAGATTCCTCTTTTCCCTTGTATTTTTTACTACCTTTATTATAAAATTACCATTTTATTACCATGTGTCTATAGAAATTTTCTTATATATGTAATTTTCAAAGCTGAGGTATTGTTTGTTGATTATTCTGTCTTGTAACTAAGGCTACTGCCAATATATATGTAAAGGTGTACCACAACCAGTTTTAATAAAAGCCTTTAATAAAAATCATTCTGTCTTGAACCAATAGCTAATTCCCTGAATAGGCTAAATGAGAACAGTTTGGGAGGAAGGCAAACAACATGAATCCAATGGATTTTTTTAAAGGAAAAGACGGATTTCCTTTTAACGCTATACCTGAATCACAGTTTAATCCAGAAGATCTTTATGATTTGAAGAAAATGGTAAAACAATATCACTCCATGTTAAATGAAGATTTTTGGAGCGATATTCATGGCATGAGAGTAAAGAAAAATAAAAGAGAACCCGTTATTCCGATCGAGGTTTGGGAAAATGATAAATTTGTATATTTATCTGTTATTTGTCCGGGATTACCAGATATAAAATACGCAAGAATACAATTTCAGAACGACCAAGATTTAAAACTAATCCTCAAATCACATTCTATAAAACCAGAAGGAGCAACTACACTTCTTTCTAGTGAATTACCCCAAAATAACTTTGAGAGGGAGATTCACCTTAAAAAGTCAGTAGTCACCACTGATTATTCTTCAAGCTTTGAAGATGGTGTGCTCTCCTTTACTTTCATAAAAATAAAAGATGAAATTGAAATCCCATTTGACTTTTAACAAAAGGAGGAGAGGAACATTCCAAAAATAGAAATTAACATAGGTAACTTCAAAGTTCTTAGTTTATCAGGTACCTCTTCTTTAGTTATTGGCAAGGGAAATTACGAGGATCTGTCTAGCCAATCAAAAACTACAAATGGTGTTGGGAGTGCATATGGGGATGGGTCTTATATAAATATGAGTCCTTATCAGTCTCCAGTTAATGATCCAGACATAACTAATAAATATAATCCTTATTACCAGCAATCCTATCATCCTTTGCAGCAGTATCATTATGCCATGTACCCAACACATTATTTCATTCCATATTCTAATCAATATATAAAACCACCTGCTACAAGCTAGTAACAGGTGGTTTTATCATTTTAGTATTTAACACTTCAATTAAGAAATTTTCACTCAATCTTCTAATCCTAAAGAAGATTGGGCTATTGGCATAAATGAATCCATTCCATCGGGGTCATAAACTGGAGAAGCTATAGGATTAAAATTGTTAAAAACAAAGTCACCAAATGTCTGCCCTGCAATAAGATTATTTTTAACCTGACTTTCTAATGATTGATAAAACGATTCTCCCACAGAAAAGGCAGCATTTGTTTCCATTTGGTTTACTTTAATACCCCCGAAAAACACTATACTTACCGGTTCATTATCACCTAATACCATTTTTTCACAACCTTATATTTTTGCCATATAAACTTCTAAAATGCCATTGTCATAATGAAACTTAATACTCTGTTTATCCACGCCCCCCGGGATCTTCACTTTGCGTTGAAAGGGTCCTTGAAAAATTTCCTGTACGATAATGTTTCTAGTAACTTCCGGGAAATGAGTAACAACTTTACCACTAATATCAAGGAAACCTTGTTCATTTAATAATATTTTTAAATTCTCTTTTTTTACCCCTGGTAAACTAAGACGTAAGAAGTATTGTTGATTGGTTTCAAATAAATCAACCTTAGGAGAACGAATTTCATTTTTACGGATCGGCGGTTGTTTATTTTGAGTGTTTGGGGGCATACCATACACATTCTTATTGTTATTCATATCAATACCTCCAAGAGAATAAGTATTATATAGTCTATTCAGATCCCTTAAAGGTGTGATTCATCATGAAAAGGAGATTATTTGATGGAAAATGAAGTGGATTCCTTAAAAAAAATACAACAACAAATCGAACACTTGCATCAATACACACAGCATTTAAATAAATACTTATCAGAGATAAATGTATACGAATATTATATACAAAAAGTTACAGTGGAAAGTGTGAAGGGCACATTACAGATAGGTCATTTAATGGAGGAAGAAATAAAAGAAGAGGACGGTGTCCACCGTTTTTATATAGGCGATTTAAAGATTATTAAAATAGAAGACTCTGGAACTGTTGGGTTGGGTGTGACGGAAAAAGGAACTTCATCAAAAGAAGAGGACGAGATAGTCTCGCCAGAAGATGCTTCTCCTGAAATCAAAAAAATCTATGAAGAAATAAAGATACTCTTAGGTGTTGAAGAAGTTCCAGAATTTTTCCAACAAATAGCTTCAAAAGAAATAGTCCTGAATAAAGTCTGGGATTTTATGACGTATAAATGGAGTGCTAGTTATGGGTTTAACACCTTTTATGAAAGAATTTTAAGTCTACTGAATGAAATAGAACAGTTTGAAGATGATATAACAAATCCTCTTCTTCTAGATGATCAACAACTAATTTTGCTCGCTAATAGTATAGAAGAAAAAGCAAAATCTTTGCTACTAATTACAGACCTTCTTAAAGCGTTACTTCCAAGGTATTTAGATACCTACAATACTGCCCAAAACATGATCCACCCTGAAAATTTACTAATAAAGAAGTACGCCAATAAACAGGTCTCTAGAAAACAAATAAAAACGGCAATAAAAAGCACCTTTAACCTTACAAAGTTTCCTGATTTATATGATGAACTACTAAACGACCCTGATCTTTTAAGTTATGTCTATTACCATCGAATTCAACCAATAGTTCTTTCTGAAGTAGCAATAAGTTATTTTAATAGTATGAATGACCTTTACCCAAACGTACAATCATCACAAATTACTGGATTCAGTCCTGATGAGCAAATCTTACTATTTTCAAGTCTAATAAACTACTTAGCTACTTATCAGAAAGAAATCTTGCTTGAATATATACTCTTATGAAATTGTAAAATGATGATCACTTAAATTGCTGCTTAATTGTACCTTTACCATTTTCAACAATAACTTCTGCAATAGCGCCATTAATTAGTGTGATTTGTGGAGGCATATGCCCACAATCAATGTCATAAATAATAGGGATCTGCAGCTCGTTGTAAAGGTCTAGATACACATCCTCTTCCGTATAGTTATCAACAGGTTTATTTAAAGCACTTCTTCCAAACATAATTCCGGAACAACTTTGGAACCACCCCGCTAGCTTCATTTGTACTAAAGACCTTCTTAAATCTGCAGTATTTAATTCACAGTTTTCTAAATACCAGATAAGGGGTTCTTCTTTCGTAAACTTTTTTCTAAACCCTTGTACATCCCCATATGGAGTTCCGATTAGGTGTCTAATGACGTCAATACATCCACCTAGCAATCTTCCTTTTATTTGAACAGGTTGATTTGAGATAGATTTCCAATAGGTTGGTTCAGTCAAATGGAACACACATGGACTAGGCTCAGCGTGATTCCACTCTTTTTGAAAGTTAGCAGATGATTGCTGAAGAACAGTTTCACCTACATTGGTAGAAAGAACGGATTCCCACATGGCAGTTGTCTCGTCATAGTATTCCCCTCTTAAATCTACAAAGTTAGAACCATGGGCTGTGGCTATACCCGTTCTTAAAGTAACCGCCAAAAGTAATACACTAGTATCAGAATATCCAAGCACCCACTTATTTCTCATGCTATTAAAATCTAGATCTTCCAATATTTCGATTAAGAGTTCTCCACCCCAGTTTGGAATAACTAAATGAATATCTTCGTTTTTCATCATATTATTAAACTCATCAGCCCGCTTGATTGCAGGTGCTGACTTTGCCTTATCTTGAGTCCAGACAGTTTCCCCACAAACGACCTTGAATCCTCTTGATTCCATTCGATCACACGCAGATTTGAACATATCATGCAAAGGCTCTGGTACCCCACTTGATGGTGCAGTTACTCCAATAGTAGCTTCTTTTAAAAGAATCGGATATTTAATCATCATCTATTCTCCTTAACTCTATTTTTTCATTACTTGTTAAAGGATCTTTTGAAGCTCAATTTCGTCCCTAATTGGAATTCCTTCATACCCTATATGTGGGATCGTAGGTTTGTATTTTCTCGCTTTATCAACAGCATTAATATATAGGTTTGATAGGATAAATCCTCGCTTTTGATAGAATTTTAATGCGTTTAAATTATCATTAGTAGTTATAAGTTTTACTAACTTACATTTATCATGTCTTGCTATATTTTCAACTTCCTGTACAAGCAATGTTCCGAACCCCTTGCCTTCCTGAACACTATCTAGTGAAATAATTTCACATTCATCTCCATTAATAGTATAAGTGATGAGACCCATTATAGTGCCTTTGGTGTCTATAACAGAAACGCCGTCTAATAAGTGACAATCATATACTCCACTTGTAATAACCATCTCTGAACTTCCCCAGTAACGCTTAAAGAAATCGTTTATTTTCTCTGCTGGCAAATCTCGTTTTGGTAGAATAAACATTAAAAACCCCCACTTCTTTGTCTAGAATTCTTTTAGAATCTTTATTTAACTAGTAAGAGCTATATCTTCTCTTTGAAACCTTTATTTCCTTCATAATACCAAATTTACCCACAATTTAAATACGTTTATTTCGAAAATAAAACCTATACATATGTTATACATATGTTATACAATATAGTTATCGCAAATTGGAGGGACATGAGAAAATGTTTGGACTAATGAAAAATACTAGAGCTAAAGAAGATTTATTTGAACCAATCATAGAGTTTCCAAAGGATCATCAGATTGCAATTGTAAACGAAAAAAATATTGCAGCAAAATTGAATTATATGGGAATGACACAGGAACACTTAAATTTGTTACAGAATTCACAAGAATTTATATTTGAAATGGTAGACGAAGTTTTACAAAAAGTATTAGATCAGTTATATAAACAACCAATTTTAAAGGGAATTGCTTCAGAACATACGAACAGAGAACGATTGTATCAAGTATTTGTTAGGTATTTTAAGAGTGTGCTTAGTGGTAACCTAGATGAACAATATTTTGAAATGAGAAAAAGAATTGGTGGAACCCACAATGGTGCTAATCTACCTGCTTCATGGTTTATAGCCACCTATTCAGCTTTAAACACTCTACTTATACCTCAAATCATCAGAAAGTTTAAGGGCGACCCTGAAACATTATCAAAAATGATTCTTGCTATTACCCATATAACTAATCTTGACTCACAGCTAGTTGTGGAGAACTATATAGAATCAAGAATAAACGAGCTAAAGGAACTAAATGCAAATAAAGAAATGCTTCAGAAGGAACTAGTCGCCATTAGCCAAGAAGTAGCTGCTTCAGTGGAAGAAACAGAAGCTTCTATTTATGAGACTAGCTCAAAGGCAGACCAGATTCGACAAGAGACAGAGTATACTCAAAAGAGTAGTCAGAACCTATTAAATTTAACAAATGAGAATGAAACTCAAATGAGTTCAATGATCGGAGCGTTTAACGAAGTGATTCAAGAGGTTGATTCCTCCATCCAGGGAATCGTTCATCTGAAAGAGACTTCGGAAAAAATTCTATCAATGACAAAAAATATTGAAGGAATAGCCGATCAAACTAATCTTCTCGCCTTAAATGCTTCAATTGAGGCAGCCAGAGCAGGAGAACAAGGAAAAGGATTTGCAGTTGTTGCGTCAGAGGTACGAAAATTGGCAGAAAACTCTAAATTGCTAAGCAATGAAATTAAAACTTTAGTAGATCAAAATAATCATTCTATCCTACATTTAGTAGAAAATATGAAGTCCATGAATCATTCTACACAAAGCTCTCAAGAGCAGATGCACCAAGTTAAGAACGGACTATCAACAGTTAAAATGGAGATGGAAAACTATATCTCACTGTTTGATCGTAACAAACAGGACCTTGATTCGATCGTTTATTCGATCCGTGAGATTAATCATACAACTAAAAATCTATCAACCCTATCAAACACCTTATTAGATAAGGCTGAAAACTAAAAATAAGGCAAAAGCTCGTTAAGTAGCTTTTGCCTCTTTTTTTTACGGACTTAATTTTTTACTTTGGTCTTTCGATTGTGAAGATGTCTCCAACTTTCGCATAATCATTTCCTGCTAATCTACTAATAGCCCCTAAACCTCTTGGGTCAATTTTACCGTTTTCATAAATGGCTTGATTTATGTGAACCTGAACCACTTTTCCGATAAATAAATCACAACTTGGAGAATCTTTATCACCTAATTGTATAGATTGTTCTAAGATACACTCCATTCGGATTTTAGCCTCTTCCACTCCTGGTACTGTCACCTTTATACTATTTACTGGTGTAAGATTGACATGCTCAATTTCACTTTGGTCTGGTGGTAAACTCGCAGCTGTTTCATTAACTTTATCAACATTTTGCTCATCTACAATATGAACGACAAACTCCTTACTTTCAAGAATGTTCTTCGCTGTGTCCTTTAGCCTGCCTGCCGAACGCTGGACAGACAACGAAATCATCGGAGGATTAGATGATACTATATTAAAGTAACTAAAAGGAGCACCATTTAAAACTCCTTCCTTGGAGAGCGTCGTAACAAATGCGATTGGCCTCGGCACAATACTTCCTATTAATAACTTATAGCTTTCTCTTTCCGAAATACTACTAGGGTTTATAGATATCATCATATTTTCATCATCCCTTTCATTTTTTTGTACTGTGAGGATAAAAGAAATAGCTTCCTCCCTAGATTTTGTTGAAATAAGAAAGCTTAACAACTACTTTTGAATCTGGATTTGTACAGTATCAGTTAAAATCTTCTTTCTTCTGAAGTAAAATAGTACACAGTAAAAAATTCCAGCCGCAACGAATATTGATAACCAGTCAGTCCAATTAGGAGTGTTAGTACCTTCACTCACTACAAATACACCATCACCCGCTACCCCTGTTATTCCAAAAAACAGACCGTAAACAAGGTTTAAACCGAAGTGAATTCCAGTAGTTGCCCATATTGAATTTGTCTTATAGAATACATAAGTTAAACTGAGTCCGAGCGAAACCGAGAAGAGTGTATTTTGAAGACTAAAACCTGCATACCAGCCATCATCAAACGTATAGATAGAGATACTAATAACAAACAATAACACGGGGGAAATTCTATTTTTCAAATGATAGAACACCAAGCCCCTAGTAATCATGTCGTTTATTAGTGAACCTGTCCCAAAACCAAACAATATAATTAGAAATGTGGGTAGACTGTAACTAAATTCCTTTATTCCTTGGAACTGGAGCTTTCCAAAATATAAATAAAATGCAAATAACACCCACCAAGCAAAGGAACCTAGTAGTAGACCATATAATAACCGCTTGATCCATGCAGAATGAAAAGTTATTCCATAGCTTTTCATTCCTTCAGAACCGTCCAGTTTTGAAACTAGAAAAGCAAGTGGAAAAAACAGCACAATATGTATAAACCTCATTACATCGCTCATTTGAAACATAAATGGCAAAAGGCTAAAGTATATACTTAATATTAATAATTTAATGATTAACATTCCAACAGTTTTTTTCATTTATTTACTCCTTACCAAAAGCTTATATCCCCCTCTCTTTAATCTATCAGATTACCTAAAATATTCCTATAAATAAAAGTTCTTACCAAATATTTTATGAAATTCGGTAAATGAATACAAAATAAATAAATCGACAGCTGTCGATTTATTTTTCACTTTCGGTATGGGATATTAAGTAAGTTTGGTACAGTTTCAAAATCAAGGCCTTGCTTCTTTAATGCTGGAATGATTTGACGAAGAGATTTAATTGTATTAGTACGATCACCGTCCCATTCCGCTCCATCATGCATGAGTATAATAGCACCTGGATGTACATTACTGATTACATTATAGGAAATTTGTTCAGGAGGAGCTTCTTGCCAATCTAATGAATCTACAGACCAACCTACAACTGTATAGTTTAATTGCTTAAGTTCTTCGACTAATTCATTGTATAAAAAACCGTATGGTGCTCTGAATAATTTAGTTCGGTAGCCAATTTGTTCAGCTAAGGCATCCTCTGTTTGGGAAACCTCTCTTTCTAAAGTGGCTATCTCCCCTTCTTTAACCAGATTCGGATGCCAATAAGTATGGTTTCCGATAATATGTCCTTCATCAATAATTCTCTGAACTAGCTCAGGATAGGCTTTAGCACGTGATCCCATTAAGAAAAAGGTTGCCTTGACATTGTACTCCTTCAAAACTTCTAATACCTCAGGGGTGAACCTAGGGTCAGGACCATCATCAAAGGTAAGAGCAACCTTATTTACATTTTGCGGACCTCTTAACACAATCGTTTCAGGATACCTCTGCTGTAACACAATATTAGAAACTGGATTACGGACACGTTCAGTTTCAGCCCCACCTTTTAAAGGCGGTAAATTATTATTTGGTTGAGCTGCAACTTGTCCAACACTTTGCGAAACAAATATGAATATTAATGAAAACAAAAATAACGACATTTTATATCTACTTTTCATTGATCCATCTCCTTTTTATTATTACATTGTTATTTTTAATTAAATTGCCTTCTTTATTCCTTGATTGGCTTAGCTAGAGAAAAATACTTTTCATCTAATTCTTCTCATGAAGGCTCTTTTTATAAAACTTTGTCGCTATCGTGTTCATTTAGTAGGTGTACTATCAGTTTTATAAGAAAATTGAGTATGGATGTAGAAAAGAGCAACTCTCTAAATGTATTGCAAGATCTTGATACTAAGGTGAAAATCCTTCTATAGGCATTTTTACGCAAACCAATAATTGAACGAAAACAGCCTTCATTAAATAAACAATGATACTAAAAAATATTAAATGGAAATTTATAGAATTGGATAAACTATACCTGAATCTATCTAATTGAGGTGATTTTTATTCATATCGAAGGTAATATTATTTCGGGAGAATTTGATGCAGGCACCAATGAATTTTATATACAGCAGGTTAAAGGCTTTGAAACAGGTTCAGTCCTTAACAAGAATCAGTTCACTAAATTATATCACTACCTAAGGCAGCATGAAGACCAACACGACGGTCAAATTATTACTCTATATGATCAAATGCCGGTAATTCTTACACAGTTGCAAATAAAACAACTAGTAGTGGATTTAGAAAACCTCCAAGCAATGTATAAATAGGTTTATTGTCACAAATTTGTAAAAATAATCCTCATCCAATTGTGAGAAACCTCACAGGAAGATTAATAAAGAACTTTTACAATAAAGCTATAAACTAAATACAGGAGTGATGTTAGATGTTTATGGCTTATTTTATTGTAGTCAGCATATTTTTAATTGGGATTGTCATGGCCAAGACGATTATGGATGGAGTTGTTGAAGCAGACCGTAGGTATTTGGATGATTTTGAAGAGAAAATGTAATCAATAAGTATATTTCTAATTTACAAAAGGCAACTAGTTCTATGAGATCCTAGTTGCCTTTATCTATATTTTGCATAAGTTTATACTACTTGATCCTCAGCATTCTCTAGCACAATCTCTTTCCTTACTTTTCTGATCGGGAGTAGTGTTCCAATCAACACAATCACTGCTGAAGCAACCAGTACATTTGTGTATCCAGTCAGAGCCACAGTGGATAGTGTTGCAAACAAGACTAAGTCCAACATGGAGTCCACGATTGATAATAATGAAATAGTGGTGGCTCGAACATTAGACGGAATTAAATCATTACTTAATTGAGAATAAATTGGATAACGAACGGCTTGAATAAACCTAAGGACTAAGAAGGCTCCTAATATAACAAACAGAGAATGAGAGATGAATGCTGACATAAGTAATCCTAGTACTGCGAATACCCCTGTAATATTCATAAGAAAAACTCTTGAAAACTTCTTTGTCATCCATCCTATCGAATTAGAAGCAATATAGCCAATTAATGAAGCAACCGCGTACATAACACCAATTAGATATACTGGTAAACCCGACTCTAACATTAATGGCTGATCAAAATAGCTATAGACCACACCTGCAGGAATAAATACTAACGTTACATTTAAAAACATCACAAGTAACTGTGGTGCTTCTCTAATTACTTTAAGTCCACTTTTCACTTGTGTGAACGGATTTTCCCGATAAGGCGTTTCTTGTTGTGGCTGCTTCACTCGAAGTACAAGGATTAATTCCACAAGGTAAAAAAGTAAACCTAGTCCAATCAATAAGATAAACTGCTCATTTTGTAGATCCTTTGCTAAATAAGCACCAAACAATACAGCAAATACCATTGAAATAAAACCTGCTGCTTGAATATGACCCATAGCCTGATCCATCTGGTTCTCATGACCACTCTCTTTTAAAGAATCATAGATTAGTGCTTCATCTGCTCCAGAAAAAAATGTCACTGAAAATCCATTAATAAAGCTATATAAGAAAAACATCCACGGTTCATATGCAAACAACAATAATACTAAACTTAGGATTTTTAATAGAGTACCTGTTAAAAATGAAATCTTAGCTCCAAATCGATCTGCAAAAACTCCAGTTGGCACTTCCCCTATTAAAACAGCACCACTCCAAAACATTAATACAATTAAAATCTGAGATGCAGATAAGCCTCTTTCTGTATAAAATAACGTTAAAACTGGAGCTAAGAAACTAATCGCCCCAAAAAAATGAACCCAGTACATAACTCGAATGTTATGTCCCGCCAATGTACCTTTTAAATGCTTCATCCAAATAATCCCCTAAGCTTTGTTTTATTTTGAAAATATTTATATCATAATAACCCTTACATATTGTAAAATATTAGTAAGATTTTGGAAAGATAAATTTTAAAGATAAATCTTATATGAAATCAATTAGAATAATAGTTTACATGTAAAAGGAGATCTAAAAATGAAACTACATACAGAAAGATTAATCATCGTACCTTGTACAAACGAATTAATAATAGAAATCTCGGAAGAATATAAAATTGGCCCTCATATTCTGGATTACTTAAAAAAACTATCAGAAGACTCGTCACTTTTAGGCTGGGGTGCTTGGTTAGTTATACAGAAAGAAAACAACAAAATTATTGGGGATATAGGTTTTAAAGGAAAGCCTGACTTAGAGAGTTCAGTTGAGGTAGGTTATGGGATGGTTCCAGAAGTTCACGGGAATGGTTACGCAACCGAAGCTGTCAATAAGCTGATTGAATGGGCGCTCTCTTTTGAACACGTAAATAAAGTAAAAGCAGAGTGTTTAACTTCAAACACTCCATCAATTAGAGTACTCGAAAAAGTAGGAATGGAGAAGACTAGGCAAGAGAATGATATGTTTTATTGGGAAGTAACTAAATAATGTGATATTTTTTTAAAAAAATCGACTTAACTACCAAACGCTCAGAGTTTTGAACTGAGCGTTATTTTTTAGATGTTTCCACTTGATCGTAGTTAGTTTTAACACCTACCTAGTCACTCTTCGCCTCATTTGTCCTTATCAGCCAATCCTTTATCAAGATTTCCACGACTTCCCGTTTATCGATATAAAGCATATGACCTGCTTGATTTAATACAGTTAAGGTTCCATTAGGAAATTTATCAAGGAGAAAATAATGATCCTTATATCCACAAATCGAATCTTGTTTTCCCAATATGATTAGGGCTGGCTGAGAGAATTCTACCGCTTTTTTAAAGAGTTCAAACTTGAAAAAATATCCTTCATCTCTCCAATTTGACATCAGGAACTCTCGATTGGCTAACAATCGTCCTGGCTGAATTTCATTTAAGAAAATGGTAAGGTTCTCCCTAGTTTGATTAATCATTAATGTTTCGAATGCCGTTCTAATTCCAGGTGAAAGCTCATTTACTATTTCCTCATCTTTAGCAAGGATAACTTTTTCAGGTATATTTCTCTTTCTTAAGTGAAGAGCAGGAGCCAACAAACAAATACTCTTTACTTTTTCACTCCTATGATGCAATATACCTTGTGCTAAATAGCCGCCATATGACGACCCAATTAGGGAGAATAGTTGATTGGGAATAACTTGATCAATAAATTCTAATATGTTTGTTAGAATATCATCAGATGTCCGTAAATCATCACTTATTATACTTTTACCGTGAGCAGGTAAATCAATATAGATTCTCATAAAACCACGAACCGTTTTAAATATTGACTCTATCCATTTCATTGAGCGATGATCAGTACCCATAGCATGCATGATCACAATCGGAAAACCACTACCTACTATCTCATAATGAATATAACCTTTGGAAACCTTAGATGTTTTCAATTTCCGCTCTCCTCTTCATTACATTATATGGGAATTATCTCATTCTACATTGTATTGTACAATAAGAAAAATTCCTTCATATGAATTAGAAAAACCCCAAGAACCATTCTTAATCTACTCACCCACTTTCAATTAAATTTAAAAAAAATGTAGAGAAACCAAATTTGGCTTCTCTACATTTTGAGTTTAACCTTCTAATAATAAATCTTCAGGGTCTTCCAATAACTGCTTAACACGAACTAAGAATTGAACAGCTTCTTTTCCATCAATAATACGATGATCATAAGAAAGGGCTAGATGCATCATCGGTCTTACTTCAACGGTATCGTTCTTTTCATCAACAACAACTGGACGTTTTTGGATTTTATGCATCCCTAAAATTCCAACCTGAGGTGTGTTCAAGATAGGAGTAGAATTTAACGAACCAAAAATCCCTCCATTTGTAATGGTAAACGTACCACCGGTTAAATCATCTAGTCCTAATGAGTTATTTCTAGCCTTTTCAGATAACCTGCCTATTTCACGTTCAATTCCAGCAAAGCTTAGTCCATCCGCATTCCTAACAACAGGTACGACTAAACCATCATCTGTCGATACGGCAATCCCAATATCATAAAACTTTTTAAGTAGTATTTCATTACCTTGGATTTCTGCATTTACTAATGGGAATTCCTTTAACGCACCGATTACAGCTTTTGTGAAAAATGACATGAAGCCAAGCTTAACATCATTTTTCTTTAAAAATGCATCCTTACGGCGATTTCTCAGGTCAAGAATAGCTGTCATATCCACTTCATTAAAAGTAGTAAGCATCGCTGCAGTTTGCTGAGCTTCAACAAGACGTTTTGCAATGGTTTGACGTCTTCTTGACATTTTAATTCGCTCTACTCGATGATCCTCTTGCTTTGTAGCCTTCGTTTGAGGTGCTGTATTCGTTTCTTCTTTTTTCGAAGAGGATTGTTTTTTGTAAGCTTCTACATCCTCTTGACGAATTCGACCTAATGGATCCTGGTAAGGGATTTCATTTAGATCAATTCCTAGTTCACGGGCCCGCTTTCTTGCAGCAGGGGATGCAATTGGCTTTCTATCCTTACCTTTTTCTGGATTTGACTCTGATTGTTGCGAACTCTCTTTTGGTGTTTCATCTTTTGTTACAGTTTTTGGTTCATCTTTTTCTTCAGTAGCTTCTTCTGTTTTGGTGGATTCATTTGTTGTTGATGCTGTTCCTTTTTCATCCAGCCTTGCAATGACTTGCCCGACTTCTACCGTATCACCAGGCTGAAAGAGGAACTCAGCAATCACGCCACTATCTTCACTATTTATTTCAACATTTACTTTATCTGTTTCAAGCTCAGCGATCGCTTCACCTTTTTCTATAAAATCCCCTTCTTTTTTAAGCCATTCGGCAATCGTACCTTCTGTTAGGGACTCAGCTAGCTCTGGCACTTTAATTTCCTTCATTCCTTGCTCCCCCTTTACTCACATTTAACGCATCCTCAACAATTCTTGCTTGTTCATGCTTATGAATATGTGGCTCACCTGTAGATGGGCTAGACCGTTTATGACGACCAATATATTCAACGTTAACATTGTCCGGAACAAGCTCTCTAATATAATCTTGTATAACTGTCCAAGCACCCATATTCTTTGGCTCCTCTTGAACCCAACATACTTCATCAAGATTAGAGAAACGACCAAGCAGTTCTTTTACTTCCTTTTTAGGAAACGGATACAGTTGTTCGACTCTAGCTATGTGTAGAAGACTTTTATCCTTATTCTCCATTTTATCAAGTTCCGTTGCGAGATCTATTGCCACTTTTCCACTGCATAAAATGAGGCGTTTCACTTTGTCAGGTTGTTCGCCTGTTCCTTTTTGCTCTAAAAGTAACTTGAATTCCCCGTCACTTAGGTCTGTACCAGGTGATCCTGTCAAGGAATGGCGCAATAAACTTTTTGGTGTCATGATAATTAATGGTCGAGCTTCTTCTCGATCAGTTATAATGGCCTGCCTTCTCAATATATGAAAATATTGTGCTGCACTTGTTAAATTAGCTACAGTCCAGTTATTTTCGGCAGCTGATTGGAGAAATCTTTCCATCCGACCGCTTGAATGTTCAGGGCCTTGACCCTCATAACCATGAGGAAGGAGCATAACTAGACTTGATTTTTGTCCCCACTTCGCACGACCCGCAGCGATAAATTGGTCAATAATCGGTTGAGCAACATTCACGAAATCTCCAAATTGAGCTTCCCACAATACCAAGGCTTCCTGTGCTTGAACACTATATCCGTATTCGAATCCTAAAACAGCAGACTCTGACAATGGGCTGTTAAAAAGAGAAAACGAGGCTTTGGCATCAGGTAAATGGTGCAATGGTAAATACCTATTGTTATTTTTATAGTCATGCAAGACTAAGTGTCGATGAGCAAACGTTCCTCTTTCACTATCTTGCCCAGTTAAACGGACTGGTTTACCATCATTTAAAATCGAAGCAAATGCCAATGTTTCTGCTAGGGCCCAATCAACATGATTCCCATCTTCTAGTGCTTTTTCTCTACGCTTTAGAATCTTTTCAAGCTTAGGATAAACATTAAAATCTTTTGGCCATTCCAATAAATTTTGGTTTATTGTTTTGAGGACATCCAAAGGAACGGTTGTATCCACAACTGGAATACCTTCTGAAACTGGTTTAGGAATAGGCTTTTTCTCATCACTAGCTTTCTTTTCAATTAATTCATCAAAGATAGACTGAAGCTTTTCCATAAATACACTTTCTTTTTCGCTTCCTTCTTCTTCTGTTATTATTTGCTTTGAAACTAAAACATTCATATATTTCTTAGCCACGGTAGGGTGGTTTTTAATTTTTTCATATCTTAACGGTTGAGTTGCTGATGGATCATCCATTTCATTATGACCAAAACGTCGATAGCCAACTAAGTCTATTAAGACATCCTTTTGGAACTTTTTACGATATTCGTATGCAAAAACCATCACTGCTAGACAACTTTCAGGATCATCAGCATTAACATGAAGGATTGGGATTTCAAAGCCTTTTGCTAAGTCACTTGCATACGTAGTGGAACGAGAGTCCTCATAATCTGTAGTAAATCCAAGCTGATTATTAGCAATAATGTGTATGGTGCCACCTGTTTCATAACCTTTTAAACGGCTTAAATTAAGCGTTTCTGCCACAACTCCCTCTCCTGGAAAAGCCGCATCTCCATGAACAAGTACGCTAAATGCTTTTTGCTTATCAGGATTTGGAAAGCCCTTCTGATGACGTTCTTGTTGGGAAGCCCTTGTCATTCCTTGAACAACAGGATTAACAAACTCAAGGTGACTAGGATTATTTGCAAGATTGATTCGAATAGTCCGCTCTTCACCTTGAACCTCACGATTAGCCCCAAGATGATATTTAACATCACCAGACCAACCATAATTGATTCCACGAGAACCTTCTGATGGAACTAGCTCCTTGTTAGGAGCATGGTGAAACTCAGAAAAAATAAGCTCATACGGTTTACCAAGAACGTGAGCCAGTACATTTAATCGTCCACGATGGGCCATTCCGATAAATATATTCTCAGTATGATCCTCACAGCCTTCTTCAATAAGCTTATCAAGCATTGGTACAAGCATATCTAAACCTTCAATAGAAAAACGCTTCTGGCCAACAAACGCCTGCTGTAGAAACTTTTCAAATCCTTCTACCTGGAGAAGTCTTTCAAGGAGTTTCATTCGTTCTTCATCAGGAAGAGCTATATTAATCTTTTCCTGTTCAACGTATTGATCTAACCATTGTCTTTCAACTTCATCATGAATATGCTCAAACTCATATGCAATACTTTGAGAATACACATTGGACAAATGCTCATATGCCTCTAAGCCATTTTTAATAAAGTGTGGAGCATCTTCCCAAAGCAATTCTACTGGAATTTGCTCGAGTTGAGCTCTTGTGAGGTTATATGAATCCAGTTCTTTAAATCTTGATACTTTTGAATACTTGTCTTCAAGTGGATTGATCGTTGCAGCTAAGTGTCCAAATCGACGAAGATTTCTTAACAGTTTCATGGCAGAAACTGTAGCTTTAAGGTCTTGGTTTTGGACAGGCTGCACTGTTGGTTCAGCTAAATGAGCAGATTCATCCTCTATAGGAGGTGGACCAATTTGTTCGAATAAAGCTTTTAATGTTTCATCAACGGAAAGTGGGTCTTTCTGGTATTTTTCATACGCCTCATAAATATAGCCCATATTTGGACCATAAAATGATTCCCATATTCTTTTTGATTCACTATTGTTCATAATAAATGCCCCCATTCTCTCTTAGGGATCAAGTCCTTGATCAGTTGGATTTGTTGTTTATTACATACTTATCAAATTAATTGAACATTATGTAAGGTATTTAAAGCTTACCATACTATACCCAAATCTATCTAATTTTCTAACATAATTCAATGAAGAAACTGATTTATTTTAAAATATAACAGTGTCTATCTTAAAATTATCACCTTGCTAGCACTTAGCTATCAATTTCACCCTCCTACTATACTCAGTTATTACCTATGTTTTTTTGGATAAAAGGCTTAGATCTACTACTAGTTTCCCTATTATCTTTACTTTCTTTTTCTTTACTTATCCAGTAAAGCGTACAATTAGTTTAAAGTTCTTTATGGCCTTAACAAGAGTAGATAAAAGAATCCATAAAAATAGCTTGAGGATAATATCCTCAAGCTATTCATTATTTTGACAGAATAGAAATAAATTCCTTCATATAATCAGGTAAATCCGGTGGACGTCGACTAGACACAATATGTCCATCTACTACCACTGGTTCATCTACCCACGTAGCCCCAGCATTCTCCATATCATCTTTGATACCGGGTGTACTAGTTACTTTTCTGCCTGATAAAATTCTAGCTGAAATTAGAACCCAGCCAGCATGACAAATCTGCCCAATAGGTTTCTTTTGTTTATCCATCGCTTTTACCATATTTAATACTTCATCATATCTTCTTAATAAGTCAGGTGACCATCCACCTGGTACTAAAATGGCGTCATATTCATCAGGGTTTACATCTTTAAAGGAAAGATCCGATGTAATCGGAACCCCATACTTCCCTACATATTTTTCATCTGCCTTTTCTCCAACAATAACTACTTTTGCTCCTTCTTCTCGCAACCTCAAAACGGGATACCATAATTCAAGGTCTTCAAAATCAGGGCTTACTAACTGGATTATTTTTTTTGACTTAAGTTTCATTAACTTACCTCCATCTTTTGGTTATGTGGTTATGTAGATTGTCTACCCTTTTTTCAAGCATAATAACCAATCTTTAGTCTTCTATTGGTAAAATATAGCGATAAGGAACTGGAGAAGCTAAAACAGTTGATGTATTAATTTGTCCATAAGGAATTAGTCGGTCAATCAATAATCTCATATTATTCATGTTTGATACAGCAGCCTTTATTACATAACTTACTTCCCCAGTCACACGATGGCACTCGATAATTTCCTCTGTGTCAATCGCCATTTGTTCAAACTCTGAAATGGAGACTTTTAAGCTCCCCACTAAGATAATAAGCATAATCTCTCTACCCACCCCTGGTAATGAGACCCTTGTTGTAAATTCTTCAATCACTTTATTTTCCTGCAACCGGTGGAGTCTTTCTGTAATACTTGGTCTGCTTAAAGCTAATTCAGTTGATAAGTCACTAATTGTCATCCGAGCATTTTTTTGTAAAAGTTCTAGTAGTTTGAGATCTATCTTGTCCACTGAAAACGCCTTCTTTCAAAATGAATACGAATATTCATTAATTAATTCAATTTGTTTATGATTTTAACATAATACCTTCATTATTGCATGTGAATTACTCCGTTTATCTTTTATATTTATTATAAGGATATTTATACAAGAAACGGGGTGAATATATATGAAAAAAATATTATTAATATTATTAGGCTGTTTTGTTGTTACTTGTGGTGTCATTCTTTTAAGACACTCTAATATCGTTACTGGTGGTACTGCGGGCCTTGCATTAAGTGTTACCTATCTTACAAACCTCCCCTTTGCGATCATCTTCTTTATTATTAATCTCCCTTTCTATATTTTCTCTGTGCTTCAAATGGGCTGGAGATTTACATTAACGACTGCAGGTGCTGTTTCTGTTCTGTCCCTTATGACAGCTGTTGATCAGTTTCTGCCTAGCTTCACGATTCCTATGCTAGTGGGATCTATTTTAGGTGGGTTATTAATTGGATTAGGTTTAACTGTCATTTTTATGAATGGAGCCTCTCTCGGTGGAGCTAATATTCTAGCACTCTTCTTGCAAAAACGGTTTAACTTTAATCCCGGTACCGTAAATTTTATATTTGATTTGCTTGTTGTTTTATCAAGTTTCTTCTTACTAGGCTGGATAAAAGGGTTGTGCTCAATTCTCTCCATCTTCGTAATCTCAAAAGTTATCAGTTATTTCAAGGAAGACATCAAGAGAAAAACAACTGCACCAGTTAAAAAAGATCAATATTCAAGAAGAAAAGTACATGTTCCTCTTGCAGACTAATAAAAGGACACTGTTCATTGGACAGTGTCTTTTATATTCATTATAGTTTCAGATATCAACCTATGCTTGGGCCGAAACTTCTGATAGAATTTCTTAATACTATGTTATTAAAAGGAGCACCTCTCATGAACAAAAAAGAACTTGAACAAAGCATTATCCATAATTACCAACAAGACGAAAAAATGATGATTCTTGTGTTTGCTCAGTGGTGTGTAAACCATGACCTTAATCCTGAGGCACTATATGTAAAAGCTTATCCAGACCAAGGTTCTAATCCCCATTTACGAGAAGCAATGGAGTTAACTGTCGATAAACATGAGGCCGGAGAAATATCCGATCACACATTATTAGGTGTTCTGTCTCTATTTGGCAATGAGGAGCTTGCCTTTATTGTCACTGAAGAAATAAAAAAAAGAATCTAAATTGCAACCAAAAGTAGTTATAAATTTTTATTAAAACCAATATTACAAACAACCTGCTTTTGTCAGTACAGATTATATTTATGACTATTTGATTAATATGGCCTTATCGCTTAATCATAATAATAAAAAAGCCAGTAACGTGCCTAATGTCCCATAAAAAAGTGAAAACGGCATGTTTCTTATCATGATGCGATATGGATTCTG
This sequence comes from Bacillus sp. AK128, assembly GCF_053903075.1. Classification (NCBI taxonomy): domain Bacteria; kingdom Bacillati; phylum Bacillota; class Bacilli; order Caryophanales; family Bacillaceae; genus Bacillus; species Bacillus sp. AK128. The sequence continues at coordinate 2,515,931 of NZ_CP096379.1, forward strand.
TTTGGTGTTCATTGAGGTTAACGTTACAGTCACCCCATAGGCTCCCACTGTTGCAGTAGTCAATGCACCCACAATGAGTACTATTCCGATGCTTAAAGGATTAACAAATGAAAATAATGGCTGAATCACCTCTGCTAGAATTCCAATCGTTGCTACCGGATGAACCCCAATTAGTGTCATCCCCAGGTAAGTAAATTGTATGAGCAATAAGATAAGTAAAGGTGAACCTTCTGCTGCTATAAATGGTTGCTGAATAAGTTGTAGGAAGGGAGTTTCATTTAAGGTACTCGTAAAAAAAGACAATGATAAAAAAAGGACGACAAAGTTTTGAATATTATTAGAACGAATCTTCCAAGATTTCCACCCAATATGAATAAAACTTCGTGTTCTTTTCATGAGTATCGCCCAACCAAATGAAAAGGGTAGTATGACTAATGTAACTGACAAAATAAAATTTAAATGAAATACATTCCCGGCCGTTACGACAAGAGTTAAAAATACGATAAGAGCGCTTATAAGCTTGATGATATATATTGTAACCTTTTGCGGATCTAGTTTTCTTATCCTCCTAGTTTCAGCTGGTTCATAGGGGAAATCTTTAAATCTTCTTCTACCGTTCCACCAATCTATTAATAAAACAAAAACAGATATCAGGACTAACCATGGTAAATATTTTAAATAACTCACACCTGTAGCTTCTATCGTCATAGCGACCATGATTTCCATCGGACTCCACGCAAGGGCTAAAGCAAATGCACGTAGTGTAATTCTACTTATAAAGGAATCTCTGAGCTTCTTTTTAGCTTTCGAAAGATTATTCATCAATATTTCTTGAGTTAATGATAATGCCGATATATTAATAAATGTGCATAAAATATAAGTCGTAAAAGAACTTCTTACATAAAGCTTTCCTAAGTTTGAGACGTTGTCCTCCATCATTTCCTTCAGGCGTCTGTCATACCGTCCAGCTCTAACTATACTGTTCATCCAAGGAAGAACAAGTAAAAATGCCAATAACGGCATATTTACAGTCATAAATTCAGGAATACTCCCAACTGATAAATTAGAGGTTATAAAAAGAATCACACCAACACTAATAAATAAACTCCCAAGAATTCTAAATAATTTACTAGCACCAAAAAATGATAGCATCAACATAGGTATCGCTAGAATTCCTACAAGTAAGTCTATAAGACTATTTCCCCAAAATATATTAACTGTATACACTACCAAAATAAAAGTATATATGATATACATATTTTTCAAAATGGTTCGCTTCATAGGTTTTACCCCTTTGCTCTAGATGATCATAATTAAAAAAAGGATGTTTTTATATAGATTGTTGCTTTAGGTAAGCCAACAAAGTTTTAGAAAAGAGCTTAATAAAAAGACGGCATCTGGATATCAGAATACCGACTCTTCTTTATGTTTAAGGCTTAATTTTTCTACCTTCTTTAGCGGACAAACGGATTGCATCTAGAATAAGTTGGACACGATGGCCATTTTCAAAGGTTGGTAATGCTTCAGTAAGATGACTATTACTAACAGATGAATGTAGATGATCTAACATAGGATAGAACGCTTGATAATAAGAGAGGGCTCTAGCCGATAAATCACTTGGTTCTTCAATCCTCCTTGTTAGCTCTACAGCTGATAATTCATCATTTCCTATAGCCACTTCGACTATTTGATCATCTGTCAAAATAAGAGAACCATTTTTACCGAAGATTTCTAATTTCCACTGGTCAGAACGATGCCTCGTAGCTGATAATAGTTCGACTGAAAAGCTAGTTCCCTTTTTCAATGTTCCAAATGCTTGGAAGGAATCCTCTGCTGTACGCTCCTCCGTTTCACCATCATGTGTTACTTTTTGAACATGGATTGGTAATTGACCACTTACTTCATTTACATCGTCCTCTAACCACCATGTTAATGAATCAAACATATGTGACCCAATCGCACCAAGCATTCCTCCACCATACTGTTCTTGTCCGAGCCATCCACGATGATTCTTTAATAAACCTTGATAAGAGGAAAAGTTCGCTTTATATGAAACATGAGTAATCTCACCTAAACTCCCACTTGATAAGATTTCCTTAACCTTCATTCTAGCTGGCAGAAATCTAAATTCAAAATTAATGAAACCAAATTTTCCAGCTTGATCTCTAGCCGTAATCATTTGCTTCGATTCATTTGCATCAAATGCCATTGGCTTTTCACATAGGATATGTAAATTCTTTTTAAAACCCTCTAATACCATGTCATGATGTAAGTAAGGAGCGGATGCTATAGAAAGTAAGTCAAGTTCTTGCTCTTGCAACATTTTCTTCCAATCATCGTAAATATTTTCAACTCCGGTTTCCTGTTTAACAGAATCAAGATTTCCCCGATATACACTTGAAATCGCAACAACTTCAAAACCTGGATGAGATTGCATAATTGGAGCATGTACCTTTGCACCGAAGCCTGTTCCGATAATTCCAACTCTAATTTTCTTTTCCAACCCAAACACCTCTCAACTTGTAATATTTATATATTTGTAATTTTAGCCATTTTCCTATTTTTATTATTACATAAGGAAAGACAAAAAAAAGAAATGAATAAACAAACACCAACTTAAAGTTGATGAAGAAGATCATCAACAAATCGGTGATGGGGACCTGTTCCATTAAATAAAGAAAAAGGCCCATAGAACGTCCCACCCCGTTCAATTGAATCAATAAAGAGCCCCACTTTAGAATGGCCGGCTCTTTATTAAAATCACTCACTAATATTCGTAATTTCAGTTCCTGGAAAATAGAACTGCAGAATTTCCTTATAAGACTTCCCTTCTTTTCCCATGACATGGGCACCCCATTGACTCATGCCTACACCATGACCATAGCCTCTTCCTTTCATCGTATATTCACCATTCTGGTCTTTTAGGGAGTCTATTAAATAGCTCTTAAAAAGAACTCCACCGATCATCGGCCTTATTTTATTTATGTTAACATCCTCTAGTTTTATCTCGTTATAAAGTACTGTTCCATCAATTATTCGTTGGAGGAATTGAATGGATATAGAGCCCTTTAGTGAACGGCCAGAATCAAGACGTTGACTTGATAGTTCAAATCTAGGAATTGAGAGAATTTTAATCTCCCCTAGGTATCCCTGCCTTTCTAACCACTTTTTCATAGTAGTGGTAACTCCCTCATCCTTTTCAACAAGATTTTCCCATGATTCAGATTGATCCCAGTTTATATCTTCCAATTCAATTTGAGTGTGCTTTAACTTGTATTCCCAAGGGTTAACTGGATCATAAGGATCTGGTTTAATTGGATAGTAGGAAATAGACTTTCCTCCCCAAACATTTTCATTACTTTCAGTCACTCCACCATTACTTGCAGAGTAAAAGGCATCAATTAATTTATTTTGAAAAGTTATTACTTCACCTTTTGTTTCCTCTACTGCCCTTGTTGTTGAAGGTCTCCAATCATACCCTGCATAAACTTGATATTGAATCGTATCATTCATGTCTGCGTTAAGATGTGAGACTGCATAGGTTCTTGCTGCAAGCGCCTGAGCTTTTAATGTCTCAATGCCCCATGAAGGGAAAACCTCAAATGGAACTACTCCCTTTAAATAATCCTCAAGTGGTAATTGATTAACTGGTCTAATATATTTGTTTTTTTCAATTTGAAATTCAAAGGCACCTAAATAAGAGCGATCATTAATTGTTATTACATGATTTTCATCATACGCTCTTGGTACAAGTGCAAAAGTACCATTTAATTTTTGTTCTACACCTCCACCAATTATATAAAGCTGTCCTTTTTTCACTACAAGGTAATATGTAGTCCCCTCCAATAAAGTTAATGTAGGATCTAATGACATGTAATCTCCCTTTAATTGAAGTGCTACCTTAGAAGTTTCTCCAATATAATTAACAAGTTTAACCTTTACAATCTTTTCATCTGCTTCTACCATGCTTGTAAATGACAATATAACTAAACTAATTAGGCAACCAAGTAAATATCTCATGACCATAGATTCCCATCCTTAGCCATTAATTATTCTCATGACAGTTATTTATATAATAATTCTGTTGGGATTTCGAAATGACAATTTTATTGCTTAAATTTAAGTTTTTTGCATTATAAGATCACAGTAGATTATGTAATGTTACTAGAACCAGCTGATACAAAGGCTAATCCATGACGAATATGCATCTAATTCTGTAGTTTTAAGATAATTCCACGAAAAATACATCTAATTCCGTAGTTTTTAAGTTAATTCCATGAAAAAGTAAATTAATTCCACGATTTTCTCATTTATTTCACGATTTCTTATAATAATTCCGCAGAAACCAATTGGACCTACATAATCTAACTTTCCAAAAGTATCAACCAAACTATATAGCTTATCAACGATTATTATGTTTTATATAGTAAATGGCAGACTTAAAAACGACATTTCCATATTATTACATATTTGAAGTCTTTTATTTTAAAATTGGCAACAAAAAAGCGTAACTACAATAGCTACGCTCTTTCTCTTTGCTTGGCAACGTCCTACTCTCACAGGGGCAATGCCCCAACTACCATCGGCGCTGAAGAGCTTAACTTCCGTGTTCGGAATGGGAACGGGTGTGACCTCTTCGCCATCATCACCAAACTATTTGATTGAAGGATTGCTCCCTCAAAACTAGATAATGTTCGTATGCAAGATTGTCGTTTAAATATGGTTAAGTCCTCGACCTATTAGTATCTGTCAGCTCCACGTGTCACCACGCTTCCACCTCAGACCTATCAACCTGATCGTCTTTCAGGGGTCTTACTTCTAAAGAATGGGAAATCTCATCTTGAGGGGGGCTTCATGCTTAGATGCTTTCAGCACTTATCCCGTCCACACATAGCTACCCAGCGATGCCCTTGGCAGAACAACTGGTACACCAGCGGTGTGTCCATCCCGGTCCTCTCGTACTAAGGACAGCTCCTCTCAAATTTCCTACGCCCACGACGGATAGGGACCGAACTGTCTCACGACGTTCTGAACCCAGCTCGCGTACCGCTTTAATGGGCGAACAGCCCAACCCTTGGGACCGACTACAGCCCCAGGATGCGATGAGCCGACATCGAGGTGCCAAACCTCCCCGTCGATGTGGACTCTTGGGGGAGATAAGCCTGTTATCCCCGGGGTAGCTTTTATCCGTTGAGCGATGGCCCTTCCATGCGGAACCACCGGATCACTAAGCCCGACTTTCGTCCCTGCTCGACTTGTAGGTCTCGCAGTCAAGCTCCCTTGTGCCTTTACACTCTACGAATGATTTCCAACCATTCTGAGGGAACCTTTGGGCGCCTCCGTTACATTTTAGGAGGCGACCGCCCCAGTCAAACTGCCCACCTGACACTGTCTCCCAGCCGGGTTACGGCTGTGGGTTAGAATTTCAATACAGCCAGGGTAGTATCCCACCGACGCCTCCACCGAAGCTGGCGCTCCGGCTTCTCAGGCTCCTACCTATCCTGTACAAGCTGTACCAAAATTCAATATCAGGCTACAGTAAAGCTCCACGGGGTCTTTCCGTCCTGTCGCGGGTAACCTGCATCTTCACAGGTACTATAATTTCACCGAGTCTCTCGTTGAGACAGTGCCCAAATCGTTACACCTTTCGTGCGGGTCAGAACTTACCTGACAAGGAATTTCGCTACCTTAGGACCGTTATAGTTACGGCCGCCGTTTACTGGGGCTTCAATTCAAAGCTTCGCTTACGCTAACCTCTCCTCTTAACCTTCCAGCACCGGGCAGGTGTCAGCCCCTATACTTCGCCTTGCGGCTTCGCAGAGACCTGTGTTTTTGCTAAACAGTCGCTTGGGCCTTTTCACTGCGGCTCTCTCGGGCTTTCACCCTACCAGAGCACCCCTTCTCCCGAAGTTACGGGGTCATTTTGCCGAGTTCCTTAACGAGAGTTCTCTCGATCACCTTAGGATTCTCTCCTCGCCTACCTGTGTCGGTTTGCGGTACAGGCACCTCTCACCTCGCTAGAGGCTTTTCTTGGCAGTGTGGAATCAAGAACTTCGGTACTATATTTCCCTCGCCATCACAGCTCAGCCTTTATGGTAAGCGGATTTGCCTACTTACCAGCCTAACTGCTTGGACGCGCACTTCCAATCGCGCGATTCTCTATCCTCCTGCGTCCCCCCATTGCTCAAACGGTGAGGAGGTGGTACAGGAATATCAACCTGTTGTCCATCGCCTACGCCTTTCGGCCTCGGCTTAGGTCCTGACTAACCCTGAGCGGACGAGCCTTCCTCAGGAAACCTTAGGCATTCGGTGGACAAGATTCTCACTTGTCTTTCGCTACTCATACCGGCATTCTCACTTCTAAGCGCTCCACCAGTCCTTACGGTCTAGCTTCAACGCCCTTAGAACGCTCTCCTACCAATGTCGTTAGACATTCCACAGCTTCGGTGATACGTTTAGCCCCGGTACATTTTCGGCGCAGAGTCACTCGACCAGTGAGCTATTACGCACTCTTTAAATGGTGGCTGCTTCTAAGCCAACATCCTGGTTGTCTGGGCAACTCCACATCCT